>NZ_AP022839.1:355000-3225000 GCF_011764505.1 Legionella antarctica | reverse complement strand
CATGAAAATCAAGCAAAAAGTTTTTGCGAGGATTTTTGCTTTAATCGAGGCATGTTCGTAAGCAAACGAAGGAGCATACGTCAGTATGTGACTGAGAGAGCGCACGAACATAACGAAGAGTAAAGCAAAAAGCCGAAGTAAAAATAGGGGGTCGTAGCTCAGCTGGGAGAGCACCTGCCTTGCACGCAGGGGGTCAGGAGTTCGATCCTCCTCGGCTCCACCAAATCCTCTTCATCGGTTTAATCAGATTAAAGTATTTTTTTTGTGAGAGTATTTTAATCTGGTGTGACCAGACGTTCATTAAAAATTTGGTAAAAATTGAGGTAACACAAGCGAACTCGTATTTTTTATTTGTACGTGCATGTAACTTTGAGGTAATTGAGGTTATATGGTCAAGAAGAGAAGCGCAAACGGTGGATGCCTTGGCAGTAAGAGGCGATGAAGGACGTGGAATCCTGCGAAAAGCTATGGGGAGCTGGAAACGAGCTTTGATCCATAGATGTCCGAATGGGGGAACCCGGCTGTACGTGAGTACGGTCATCTATAACTGAATACATAGGTTATAGAAGCGAACTCGGGGAACTGAAACATCTAAGTACCCGAAGGAAAAGAAATCAATAGAGATTCTCTCAGTAGCGGCGAGCGAACGGGGAAGAGCCTGGTGTGATTTATCATTGAGTGGAGTGGAACAGTTTGGGAAGGCTGACCATAGGGGGTGAAAGTCCCGTACACGTAGACTTGATGAGGAACTAAGCACGCGAACAAGTAGGGCGGGACACGAGAAATCCTGTTTGAATATGGGTGGACCATCATCCAAGGCTAAATACTACTTACTGACCGATAGTGAACCAGTACCGTGAGGGAAAGGCGAAAAGAACCCCGGAGAGGGGAGTGAAATAGAACTTGAAACCGTTTGCGTACAAGCAGTGGGAGCATGGCTTAGGCTGTGTGACTGCGTACCTTTTGTATAATGGGTCAGCGAGTTACTTTCAGTGGCGAGGTTAACTGAATAAGGAAGCCGTAGAGAAATCGAGTCTGAATAGGGCGCGAGTCGCTGGGAGTAGACCCGAAACCGGGCGATCTAGCCATGTGCAGGATGAAGGTTGGGTAACACCAACTGGAGGTCCGAACCGGGTAATGTTGAAAAATTATCGGATGACGTGTGGCTAGGAGTGAAAGGCTAATCAAGCCCGGAGATAGCTGGTTCTCCCCGAAAGCTATTTAGGTAGCGCCTCGTGAATGATTACCGGGGGTAGAGCACTGTTTCGGCTAGGGGGCTGTCATGGCTTACCAAACCGATGCAAACTCCGAATACCGGCTAATTGAATCACGGGAGACACACGGCGGGTGCTAACGTCCGTCGTGAAGAGGGAAACAACCCAGACCGCCAGCTAAGGTCCCCAAGTACTAGTTAAGTGGGAAACGATGTGGGAAGGCACAGACAGCCAGGAGGTTGGCTTAGAAGCAGCCATCCTTTAAAGAAAGCGTAATAGCTCACTGGTCGAGTCGGCCTGCGCGGAAGATTTAACGGGGCTAAACTAGTCACCGAAGCTGCGGATGTGCACTTATGTGTACGTGGTAGGGGAGCGTTCTGTAGGCCGATGAAGGTAGATTGAGAAGTCTGCTGGAGGTATCAGAAGTGCGAATGCTGATATGAGTAACGATAATGAGGGTGAAAAACCCTCACGCCGGAAGTCCCAGGTTTCCTGCACGACGTTAATCGGAGCAGGGTGAGTCGGCCCCTAAGGCGAGGCTGAAGAGCGTAGTCGATGGGAACCAGGTTAATATTCCTGGACTTTTTATAAGTGGTGATGTGGGGACGGAGAAGGCTAGATGAGCCGGGCGTTGGTTGTCCCGGTATGTGTATGTAGGCGGGGAGACTTGGCAAATCCGGTTTCCTATTAAACGCAGAGGTACGACATGGTTCTGACATTTCGGTGTACAGAGAAGTCATTAATGCCAGGCTTCCAGGAAAAGCTGCTAGCCATAACTTATAGAGAACCGTACCGGAAACCGACACAGGTGGACAGGTAGAGAATACTGAGGCGCTTGAGAGAACTCGGGTGAAGGAACTAGGCAAAATGGTACCGTAACTTCGGGAGAAGGTACGCCCTTGCTGGTTAGTTGCCTGCGCAACAAAGCTGGTGAGGGCCGCAGAGACCAGGTGGCTGCGACTGTTTATTAAAAACACAGCACTCTGCAAATTCGTAAGAAGACGTATAGGGTGTGACGCCTGCCCGGTGCCGGAAGGTTAATTGATGGGGTCATCTTCGGAGAAGCTCTTGATCGAAGCCCCGGTAAACGGCGGCCGTAACTATAACGGTCCTAAGGTAGCGAAATTCCTTGTCGGGTAAGTTCCGACCTGCACGAATGGCGTAACGATGGCCACACTGTCTCCACCCGAGACTCAGTGAAATTGAAATCGCTGTGAAGATGCAGTGTACCCGCGGCTAGACGGAAAGACCCCGTGAACCTTTACTATAGTTTTGCACTGGACTTTGATGATAACTGTGTAGGATAGGTGGGAGGCTATGAAGTGAGGACGCTAGTTCTGATGGAGCCACCCTTGAAATACCACCCTGTTGTTATTGAGGTTCTAACTTGGTCCCATTATCTGGGATGAGGACAGTGTATGATGGGTAGTTTGACTGGGGCGGTCTCCTCCCAAAGAGTAACGGAGGAGCACAAAGGTACCCTCGGTACGGTCGGACATCGTACCAAGAGTGTAAAGGCATAAGGGTGCTTGACTGCGAGAGTGACGGCTCGAGCAGGTACGAAAGTAGGTCTTAGTGATCCGGTGGTTCTGTATGGAAGGGCCATCGCTCAACGGATAAAAGGTACTCCGGGGATAACAGGCTGATACCGCCCAAGAGTTCATATCGACGGCGGTGTTTGGCACCTCGATGTCGGCTCATCACATCCTGGGGCTGAAGCAGGTCCCAAGGGTATGGCTGTTCGCCATTTAAAGTGGTACGCGAGCTGGGTTTAGAACGTCGTGAGACAGTTCGGTCCCTATCTGCCGTGGGCGTAGGAAAATTGAGAGGAGCTGCTCCTAGTACGAGAGGACCGGAGTGGACGAACCTCTGGTGTACCGGTTGTCACGCCAGTGGCATCGCCGGGTAGCTAAGTTCGGAAGGGATAACCGCTGAAAGCATCTAAGCGGGAAGCCTCCCTCAAGATGAGTTTTCCCATGAAGCCCGTTGAAGACTACGACGTTGATAGGCAAGGTGTGGAAGCGCAGTAATGTGTGAAGCTAACTTGTACTAATTGGCTGATTGTCTTGACCATATAATCTGAGTTACTTTGGGTTATGTACCGTAAGTATAAAGAGATAGAGAAAATAGTTTGTGTTACCTCAAGATTTACCAGACCTTTTGGCTTGGTGTGATTTATTAATCCCCCCTTACCAAACGGTATAACAGTTTTCCTGGCGACAAAAGCGGTTTGGAACCACCTGATCCCTTCTCGAACTCAGAAGTGAAACGAACATGCGCCGATGATAGTGTGAGGTCTCCTCATGTGAAAGTAGGTCATCGCCAGGGTTTAATTTTAGAAAGCGGCTTAATAGCCGCTTTTTTTTTGGTTTATTATCATTCATACTTCTTAGCGGGGACTCTCTCTGTTATACAGAGTAATATTAACTTAACGTCAGTTATGGATAAGATGTTTATTAAACCCGGTCACTATCTCGATCCGTTCGGCCTGAGGAGTCGCTTTAGCGATGTCTCGAAGGGTTTTGGTACAGTGCATAGCCTTCGAGACGGGCTAAAGCCCTCCTCAGGCCGAACGGAGCATGGTAAAACATGAGTTCCTTACCTATAACTCACGTTAACTTAGAATGAAACACGCTTTAAAAATTCAATTCTGATTTCTTATTTTAAGTAAAGATTCTTTAATCTAACATAATGATTTGCTGAATATTCCAGCTGCTCCAACTCTTGTGATGTTAGCTTTCTGGTTGCGCGTGCTGGATTTCCTAAATATAAGTATCCGCTTTCTAAGGTTTTACCAGGTGGTACTACACTTCCTGCAGCTATGATTACCTGTTTATGGACATAGACTGCATCTAAAATTTTCGCCCCCATTCCGATAAGACAATAATCATCTATCGTACAGCCATGTAAGACTGCCTGATGGCCTATGGTGATTCCTCGTCCAAGCAGCAATGGGTTTCCGCCAGCGGTATAGGGTCCATCATGAGTAACATGTAGAATGGCGCCATCTTGAATGCTGCAGGAATTACCTATAATGATATGGTTGACATCACCGCGAATTACGGCCATGGGCCAGACGGATACATCATCTCCTAATGTGACATCACCTATAATTACCGCTGCGGGATCGATGTACACTTCTTTTCCTATATGAGGAAATTTACCTTGAAAACCACGAATTGAATCAGACATATTATTCATACCATAGTTACAAATTCTTCGGCGCTGGTAGGATGAATAGCTACTGTGTTGTCAAAGTCTTTTTTACAAGCCCCCATTTTTACAGCTACTCCAAAACCTTGGAGCATTTCATCGGCACCATAACCAATAACATGCAAGCCGACGATTTTTTCTTCTTTACCTAAAGTCACCAATTTCATTGCAGTGGGTGTTTTATCATCAGTTAATGCATCGTATAAGGGATTAAATCGTGTCTGATAAACCTTTATATTCTCTGCACCATATTTTTCCAATGCTTCTTTTTCGCTCAGGCCCACGGAACCAGAAGGCGGATGGCTGAATACTACAGAACATATGTTATCATAATTTAAACATGCTTGGGGTTGATTGCCGAACAGCCGGTCAGCTAAACGCCTGCCCGCAGCTATTGCTACCGGGGTAAGGGCGGGTGCTTTAGTAACATCTCCTATAGCATAGATGCCATTTATTGAAGTATTTTGGAAGCTATCAACCAGCACTAATCCCTGCTCATCAGTTTTAACGGATATTTTGGCCAGATTTAAATGACCTGTCCGAGGTTTTCTTCCTACCGCAGAGATAATGACGTCGATATCGCTAATAATCGAGCCACTTTGGCATGTAATTGTTTTTTTTCCATCGCACAGCAGATTAATTGCCTGGGCTTTATGATTCGGGTGAATATATATCCCTTGTTGTTGCATAATTTCGAGTAATGTATTGCCAATCATCTGATCAAAGCGACTTAAGGGTTTGCTGCCTCTCATTAAAAGATGTGTTTCGCTTCCCAGGCCATGCAGGACTCCCGCAAGCTCCACTCCGATGTAGCCACTACCTATGATGGCTACTTTTTTGGGTTGTTTGGCCAGTGAAAAGAACCCATCAGAATCAATAACATGATTAACTCCATTGATTGCTGGCAGGGAAGGTTCTCCACCTGTTGCAATAATAATATGCTCTGCATGGTACGTATTATTTTCAACAGTTATGGAGTGCTGGTCCTTAAATGTGCCTGTGCCGTTGAGCAGAGTAATATGAAACTCTTCAAAGCGTTTACCGTAATTTTTCCTTAGGCGATCAATATAACGATTACGTTTATTAACCAGCTTGTTCCAATTAAGTTTTATATCGACAGGAGCAAATCCATAATTACTGCATTGTTGCATATTTTCCGCGATCATTGATGCATTAAACATGATTTTTTTGGGGACACAACCCAAATTAACACAGGTACCACCCAAATGACTTTGCTCTATAACGGCGACTTTAGCTCCATATTTGGCTGCCCGGATAGCGCTAGCTATGCCGCCACTGCCTCCACCGAGGACAATAAGGTCAAAGTGATGTTTTTTCATAAGGTCTAATCAGAAAATAAAATAATAGTAGCAGGTACTCTGCTAGTTACCAATGTTTTTTTGTGCTATTCCTAACTTGCACATGAGCAAAAAAGAGCTGTATATTAATATACAGTTTTTTCATTCTGAATAATGAGTTATGGATATTAAATCCGTATTTTTGTTGTCGCTGATATTTTTAATTTGTACGTGTACTGCGAATGAAAATCAGCAGTTTGAAGGTTACGTTGAAGGGGAGAATATTTATCTGGCCTCCCCATTTTATGGAGTATTACAAAAATTATTGGTTAGGCGTGGTGAGCATGTAACCAAGGGTGAGCTGTTATTTAGATTGGACCCCAAACCTCAAGTGATGAATATTTCACAAATTCAAGGTGAATTAAAGCAAGCCCAAAATACTCTAATTGATCTGAAAAAATCACGACGTATTCCTGAGCTCACAGCCATAGAAGCACAAATAGAACAAGCAAAAGCTCAAATTATACTGGCTAAACTTAGAGTAACTCGATATCAAAAACTTCATGATAAAAAATTTGGTGACAAAGATACTTTGGATGAGGCAATAGCCAATTTGAAATTGCAGGAGAACTTAAAATTACAATATGAGTCTAATCTGGCTTTAGCAAAATTAGGTAATCGGGATGATCAAATAAACGCGCAAAAAAGCCAAGTCGATTCGTTATCAGCAAAGCTGCAAGAGGCAAAATGGGAATTAGCTCAGAAAACTGTTCGCGCGCCTGCAAGTGGCGTTATTTTTGATACCTATTATCGAGAAGGGGAATTTATTGTAGCCCAAAAACCAGTAGTGTCATTATTAACTCCTGAAAATATTCAAATTGAATTTTTTGTACCGTTAAATCATATGCATAATGTTCGCGTCGGTCAAAAAGTCAGCTTTGATTGTGAAGGGTGTGAGAAAAATAATACAGCTGAAATCAGTTATGTTTCTCCAGATGCTGAATACTTACCTCCATTAGTTTATAGCAGGGACAACTATTCAAAATTGGTTTTCCGAATCAAAGCGCGTATAACCAGAGCCACTTCATTTAAGCCAGGACAGCCGGTTGTGGTGACTTTATGACGAATGGACCGAACTCTGAAATGATTATTGATGTCTCCGGGTTGCGTAAGAGCTTTGACAATAAAATTGTAGTCAATGACATTGATTTGAATGTAAAAAAAGGAGAGGTTTTTGGATTCCTGGGGCCTAATGGAAGTGGTAAAACAACAACTATACGGATGATTTGCGGTTTGTTAAAGCCTGATGGAGGAAAAGGGACTTGTTTGGGTTTTGATATTTTGACTCAGTCAGATGATATAAAAGAACGAGTAGGGTACATGACGCAAAAATTCAGTTTATATACTGAGTTATCAGTAGAAGAAAATTTAAGTTTTATTGCCCGAGTCTATGGTGTAAAAAATCGAAATAAAAAAATAAACGAGTCTCTGATCCAGTCCGGCTTAATGGATCGAAAAACACAGTTAATTGAAGAGCTATCTGGGGGCTGGAAGCAACGTGTTGCTCTTGCTGCCTGCTTAATTCATCAGCCAGATTTATTACTTTTAGATGAACCTACAGCAGGAGTAGATCCCGTAGCCCGGCGTGAGTTTTGGGATCAAATCCATTCTTTGAGTGAGAATGGAATCACAACTTTAGTTTCCACTCACTATATGGATGAGGCAGAGCGCTGTACTCGCATTGCCTATCTGGCTCAAGGCAACTTATTAATCACAGGAACTGTACCTGAAGTAGTCATGAAAACCAAATTAAAAACATGGGAAATTAGCGGTTCAGTAACCACTACTTTACTACAGCGTGTAAAAAAAATTGAAGGTGTAGAACAATCTGCTTTATTTGGTAATGTAATTCACATTTGTGGTTACGATAGTGATTTGATTGAAAAAGGACTTAACGAGTTCAATAACCAATACTCTATTGAGTGGAGACCAATAAAGACAACTCTTGAGGATGCCTTTATAAGTTTAGTTAACAAATCACAGAGGTCTTTCTTTGATTAAATTCAGTTTTGACCGTTTGATGGCGGTAATGATTAAAGAATTTATTCAAATGATGCGTGATAAAACTACTTTGGGTATGATTATTGGTATTCCACTACTCCAATTAATTTTATTTGGTTATGCCATTAACACCACTCCTCGCTATTTACCCACCGCAATAGTGAATTCAGATAATACTGAAATGAGCAGGCGTATATTAACCAGTATGCAAAACTCGACTTATTTTCATTTTATTAGTCCAAAATCCAGTGAAGAGGAAGCGCGTTGGCTGTTAAAAACAGGTAAAGTACTCTTTGTAGTGAGCTTTCCTCCCAATTTTACCAGAGATTTAGTCAGAGGATTGCATCCGCCTTTATTACTGGAGGCCGATGCGAGCGATCCTGCAGCAACGAGCGGCGCTATTGCCGTGTTTAATGGTCTTGCCTTCCGAAACTTGACGGAAAATATAAAAGGGACACTATTTTATTTAAAACCATCAGTCCCTCCTTATCAACCAGAGGTGCATGCCAAATACAATCCTCTTGCCATTACTTCTTATAACATTGTACCAGGATTACTGGGAGTGGTTTTGACTATGACCATGGTGGTCATTACCGCTTTGGTTATTACACGTGAATATGAGCGCGGTACTATGGAAACGCTGCTTTCCACGCCATTAAAACCACTGGAAGTAATGGCTGGAAAAATAATACCTTATATAATGGTAGGATTTATACAGGTTTTATTAATATTGCTTTTAGCCAAGCTGTTGTTTGCAGTGCCTACCGAAGGCAGTTTGCTTTTGTTGTTGATACTTACCTTACCTTATATTGCCGCTAATTTATCTGTTGGACTCACTTTTTCCACTTTAGCATCCAATCAACTACAAGCCGTCCAAAGTGCGCTGTTTTTCTTTTTACCCTCTATATTATTATCCGGATTCATGTTTCCTTTTCGAGGGATGCCAGAGTGGGCCCAGTGGGTAGGCAATATTTTACCTATTAGTCATTATTTGGTAATCGTTCGGGGTATTTTGCTGAAAGGAAATGGTTTTGCAGAAGTATATCAAGAATTAGGTCCAATTCTCTTATTTACGGTAGTCGTCTTATATATAGGATTTAAACGTTACAGAAAAACATTAGATTAAATAGTTGTTCGCAGGTTCTGCAGGAACGTAATAACTGCGAATCAACACTAAACCTAATGGCATATGGCTCGGGTAAAAAGAACAGAATAAATTTAACCTCTCTATTCTTTTTTCCTGATGACTCCGGTTAAATTTTTGCAAGGAGTTCCTGTTTGGTTTTATCATCAACAAATGCAGATTCGATGGCCATAGTTGTTATTTTATTCATTATTTCGTCACTATATTGATAAGACTCTTGAACACGTTGATACTCTTTGGCTAAGGTCGTGTTCATAAAGGGAGGATCATCAGAGTTGATACTAATTTGTATTCCTGCATCGTAAAATTTAGGTAAGGGATGATCCTGCATGTCTTTAAATAAACCTAAAAAGATGTTACTGGTGGGGCAAATTTCCAAGGAAATACCTCTATCTTTTACCATAGCCATAGCCTCTGGTGAGTAAATGCAATTTACCCCATGTCCTATTCGTTTAACAGGAAGATTTTCCATGGCTTCTACCATACCACTTGCAGGAGCAAATTCGCCAGCATGCACTGTACATTGCAGTCCTGAATCCAGGGCAATTTGGTAGGCTTTACTGAAGAGTTTAGGCGGGAAATTAGCTTCATCTCCCCCTAAACCAAAACCGGTGACACAAGGAAATTTATCTTTATGGGTTTGTCGCGCAACTCGTTCTGCCGCATCAACTCCATAATGACGTACTGCTGTAATAAGGATACGTCCAACAATATCAAATTGTTGTTTTGCATCATCAATGGCTTGTTGTATTGCTGCCAGATGTTCTGCGGAAGGAATGCCACTTGACTGTTCGGCGTGATCGGGTGAATACATCATTTCGACATATATAGCCTGTTCCATGGCATTATTTTTTAAATAATCGAAGGTAATATCATAATAATCCTGAGGGACTTTAATGACTGCCGCCAGGGTATCGTACACTTTGAGAAAATCCAGAAAATCTTTGGATAGATAACTGATTCCATTAGGTGCCACAAGTCCATCAGGTAGAGTTAGCTTATTTCGTTTTGCTAATCTTGCTGCTAAATCAGGCGTTATTGTTCCCTCTAAATGAACATGTAATTCTGCTTTTTTTAAATTCATTATTCAGCCTTTTATTACTTTGTATGGGTTAATGGTATTTTAGATGAAAAATCGATAAAATAGTCTTCTTAAATATAGTTATTTGGAGTAGTAATGAGTAACAATGATATAGATAAAGCGTACGTAAGTCCTTATGATAAATTTTTATTTGAATTTGATGCAACACATAAAAAATCAGCATCCCAAATGAAAGAGATTCAAAAAAACGCGCGGATCGCCAACATGCGTGATAACAAAGATTATAAAAACGATAAAGGCGAAATTTGGGAAGATTTTTGAGAGTAAAGTACCGACTCAATTACCAAAGAAATTATCTCTAATCTTGTTCCAAATAACAATATTTTTCAAACTTCCCTGACTTGGGTACTGTCGTTTATTTAGGAAATCAAATGATTACTATCCCATAAAAGCATGTAGTAACTTATAGGATATAATCGTTAAAATTGAGGCGGCAGGTAAGGTCAGTACCCATGACATAAAGATATTTCGAATAACGATAAGGTTTAAAGCACCAATACCTCTTGCCAATCCCACACCCAGCACCGCACCTACCAGAGTTTGCGTTGCAGAAACTGGAATACCTGTACTTGTAGCAACAACAACTGTTGTGGCCGCCGATAAGGTTGCTGCAAAGGCGCGACTGGGGGTTAATGCGGTAATAGCACTACCCACGGTTTCAATTACTTTTCTCCCATACATTAATAAACCGGTGATTACTCCAACAACCCCAAATAAAATGATCCACGCTGGATAATTGTTGGCATCAAATGCTTGGGGGGAGTGCATGACCAAGCTGTGTACTATGGTCAACGGACCTACTGCCAGTGCAACATCATTTGAACCATGAGCAAAAGCCATTGCACAGGCAGTCATTGCCATTAGTATCGCAAAATATTTTTCCACTTGAATGAAGCGCTCTCGACGTCTTATTTTAGGATGCTCCGGGATACGTTTAATAAAAATCATTCCAATAATAGTGATGGTAATACTGGTCGCAAGAGTTACTGCCAGGTTTTGTTTAAAATTTAAATGTATATCAAAATGGTTAAGTCCTTTAAAAACAGTGATAAATGACAGGATAGAACCAATTAAAAAGAGATAAATAGGTATATAAAGTTTGGCTTTTGCCAAAGGATTTCTTTTTACAAAAATAGTTTGTTGAATACTGATAAATAAGGCATAGGCTGTGATACCTGAAATTATAGGAGAAGTTACCCAGCCTATAGCAATATGACCGACCTGATTCCAATGTATTGCATCTGGACCGAGCACTATAGTACCAAAGCCAACCATTGAACCTACTAAAGCATTAGTGATGGATACAGGGACTCCAAGATAGCTGGCAAGATTCATCCAAATAGTACAGGCAAATAAAACACATAACATGCCTTCAATGAGGACTACAGGTTGATCAGACAACTGACTGGTATTAATGATGCCATCACGCATGGTTTCAGTAACCCCATTTCCGCCTAAAAAGGCACCAGCAAATTCAAAAACTATTGCAATGAGCATGGCTTGCTTTACAGTTACTGCCTTTGACCCCATCGTAGTACTCATGACATTGGCTAAGTCGTTGGCGCCAACCCCCCAAGTCATGAGGAAGCAAAGAATGATAGCAATAGAAAGATAAATAATTGAATAATCCATAGAAGTTTACTACCGGGCTATGAGTATTTGAAGGCGACCACCAACTGTTTGAGCATGATCGGCCAATTCGCCAATCCACTGGACCAGCTTGTAGAGAAACATGATGTCTATTGCAGAAAGCTCTTTTTCCAGGTCAAAGATGCGATGCCTCATGTCAGCAAGTCTTTCGTCACAATCATGTTCAATTTCATCAAGAGTAAGGATCATTTCTTCAACGATGTTAACTTCACTACCTCTAAATCCTGTTTCCAGGAGCTCATCCAGCTCATTAATTGCTTTGCATGCTTGCTTGGAGGCATCCAGACAACGGCTTAAAAAAGGCATAAAAGCAGGAATCAATGATTCAGGGATAGTCATTTTTCTGCTAATAATTAAGCCGGCAATATCTTCAGCTTTATTGGCAATTCTATCCTGTGCGCTGAGGAGCTCTAACAAATCGGTACGTGAGACCGGTAAAAAAAGTCCTGTTGGTAAATGAAGACGTAAGTCACGTTTTATTAAGTCGGCCTCTTTTTCCAGAGTGACGATTTTATCTTTTAATTTTTTTGCTGTTTTCCAGTCTTTTTTTAGTACTGATTCAAAAAATGAGTACAGCTGTTTTGCACATTGGTACGCTTTTCGGATGTGTTGTTCAATGGGCTTTATTGGTGAAGGCCCAAACATATTGAATATGCTACCCATGGTATATATCTCTTTAAAGACAGGTTGAGGCGATTATACCCAAACTTTTGGCGGAACTAAACTAAAGATTATACTCCTTTGTGAAGCGGTTAATAGTGCTACAATTGATAATAAGGATTTATTTATAAACAATCTACAGGGAGTCATATAATGAAGCAATGGTGGATAGGGTTGTTACTTATAGCCAGTAATGCATTTTCACAATCATTAATCACTAAAGTTATCGAGCTAAATTATTTACCAGCAAATAAAATCATTCAGTTAATCCAGCCTCTACTTCAAACAGGTGAGAAAATTAGTGGCTCAGGACAAACCTTAATTGTAAAAGTAGCACCTGAAACGCTGACCCAAATTAGAGCCATATTACATCAGGTAGATGTAAAACCCGTTACGTTTAATGTTTCAATCTACCAAGGCGATCCCGATTGGCTTAGTCCCCAAAACAGCAACTCAGTCAGCTACAGCACCCGACCTCGAACAGAACAGGTGCGTAGCCAGTCAGTAAAAGTAATGAGTGGGGAGTCAGCCTTTATTTCTACTGGTGAAGAAGTACCCATTATTACGTCCATTGGAACAGACTTTTTTACTTCCGGGATATCGTACCAACAACGTAACATTCAAAATGGTTTATTGGTATCTCCAGTTTTAAGAGGTTCTCAGGTCAGGTTAAAGTTAAAAAGAATTCGAGAGCAAGCGAATGCAGCAGGTGGCCAACAATTTGATAATCAGGAATTAAATACCACAATCATGACTCCCCTAAATAAATGGGTTTCCCTGGGAAGCGCGGAAGGAGGACAACAAAGCGACCCATCCTCAACATCCTATTCTGCAGGAAGAACCTATTCCCAAAATTCAACTTTATATATTAAAGTCTCAATAATAAATGCCATGCCTTCAGGTGGAACTAAATAATTGATAGGTCAATGGCACATTGCATTGATGGGTTAACCATAGAACTCAAGTACTCAGTGCTAAATGATTTAGATTTAATTCAAAGGGATTCTTTTGATCATTAAAATATCCATATGAAAAAATTATATACTTTTTATGGTGTATAATAAAATTAAATACTGATAATTTAGAGGGGGTCTGATGGCTATAATAAGCTCATTAGCTAATCACATGCTGATTGCGATGCCTTCGTTAAAAGATCCCAACTTTGAGCGAACTGTCATATACCTCTGTGAACACCATGAACAGGGGTCAGTGGGATTGATAATTAATAGACCCATGCAATTTCCTTTGGCCATCGTTTTTGAACAATTACAAATTGAGCCTATTCGATTGGAACGAAATCGTTTGCCTTTAATGTTTGGTGGTCCTGTTCAACCGGAAAGAGGATTTGTTATTCATAAACAAATAGGTGGCTGGCGCTCCAGTTTGTTTTTGCAGGATGAGGTGACGGTGACTACTTCAAATGATATTATCCGAGCAATTGCGGATGACACGGGGCCAAAAGACGTTTTGGTTACTTTAGGATATGCTGCCTGGACTGAACAACAATTGGAAAAGGAAGTAATGGATAATGTGTGGTTGGTTTGTCCCTATAAGGCAGAAATCCTTTATGAAGTGCCCTTTGAAGAACGTTGGGAATATGCTGGATCAACTTTGGGAATTAAAATGAATCAACTTAGCTCTTGTGCTGGCCATGCCTGATGGTGTTTATTTAGGTTTTGACTTCGGTTATAAACGCATTGGGGTCGCCGTAGGTCAGCGATTAACTTGTAGTGCTTCTCCTTTACCAACTCTTGATGCCAAGTCGGGTACTCCTGATTGGAATGCCGTGTTAAAAGTGATAGCACAATGGAGTCCTCAAGCCTTAATTGTGGGCATACCTACGTGTATCGATGACACAGAATTATATACCACCTCAGCTGCACGTCGTTTTGCGAAACAATTACGAAAGCGTTTTGCCTTACCTGTTTATTTAGTAGATGAACGGCTTTCTACGGTCGAAGCCAGGGGACAATTATTCGAACAAGGTGGTTATCGTAAACTTAAAAACACTGCGATAGATGGCATAGCTGCTTGCGTGATTTTGGAGCAGTGGTTACAACATCCAGAATAACCTTGATTTACACGATCAGATCTGGAAAAAATCTTTAAAATACTTCTATATTTCGTGTACACTGCCCTTTTCAGATTTTGTTGTTCTTTTATCAACCGTTTGAAAGAAGGTCACATGAGGTTTTATGAATCATTTTCTTGAAATAAGTCAATTATCACGTCAACAAATTGAATCTTTACTGCAACGTGGATTAGAGTTCAAGCAACAAGTACCTTATCCTTCCTATTCACAACATACGGTAGCCAATTTGTTTTATGAAAACAGTACACGAACCCGTGTTAGTTTTGAGATGGCAGCCAATCATTTATCCATGTCTGTAATCAATCTTGATGTACAGAATTCCTCGGAGAGCAAAGGTGAAATCATAGCGGATACCATTGGAACTCTGGCAGCTATGGGAATTCAATATTTTGTGATTCGGCATAAGCAAGAGGGATTACCGCAACAGTTGGCTAATAAACTGCAAAATGCTGTCCACATCGTCAATGCTGGGGATGGAACTCATGCTCATCCTAGTCAGGCTATTCTTGATATAATGACCATTGTCGAACAAAAATCGCATTTGGATAAGCTAAAAATTGCTGTTTTAGGAAATATTAGACATTCGCGTGTTGCAAACTCATTTCAAAACCTATGTAGTAAATTAGGCGTTGGTGAATTGGTAATGGTTGCTCCTAAAATTTGGCAACCTCAAGCTCTTGAGTACGGTCGAGTAACGGAAGATTTAGTCGATGGTTTGAACGAAGCTGATGTCGTTATTTGTTTACGCGTACAGCGTGAACGCTTACTGGAAACGGAACATTTAGACCTGGAGTCCTATAGACGGGATTTTGCTTTAACACAAAAAAGTCTGGCTTATGCCAAACCTGATGCTATGGTCATGCATCCTGGGCCTATGAACCGTGGAGTTGAAATAGATTCTGAGGTGGCAGATGGAAACCACTCATTTATTTTAAAACAGGTAGCAAATGGTATTTATGCACGAATGGCTATTTTTGAATCCCTGATTTTAAATTGATCATTAACTACCGATAAAGCTATTGGTTATTAGTCGCTGTGTGCCTTGATTCTTAATTTTATGGTGGCGCAATGATTAGTTCATCACTTGGTGTGACCACTTTGCCTTGCTCACTAGCGCAAGAATTAATCATAAGTTTATCACCAGCAGTTCCTGTACAATAAGTCATAAAACCCGATGCAGTATAAAAAATAATACGGATCTTGCCGTTCGCTGACTTTCGTTTATCATCGGAAAGGATGCGACATTTGTAGCCTTTGGGATTAGGGATCTTCTGAATCTCTTTGAGGCTACATTTTACAAACTCAGGATCTATTTTATCTGCCGCATCGTAACAAATATTTATTTTAACAAGAGCTTGAGCTGTAGTTGCATCTGCCAGTGCAAGTTGCCAGGGTAGAGTAATTAGAAAAGAGAGTGCTATTAATTTGATGATTCGCATATATTGGCAATCAATAAACTCATTGTTCTTTAATTATACACTGTTTTTGAATGAAAAGAAGGAAACTGAATAAAAAGAAAAATAATCTCTACCGAAGAGCAGTATTGCCAGGTCCATAAATATGTATACATATCGTATAAATGCAAGCCAATATTTGCGATGACTTATCGTACTTTTTTCATCAGCAATTGCTAAGACGCCTATTTGCTGATGAAAAAATAGTTGGCTGATAAGAGATATGATCTCATAGAGAGGTTGATGGGTTAATGTCTAAAAACAGGTGATAAACCTACATTTACAGAAATGCTATTTTGGTGATTGCAAGGCTTGTTTAAAAGATAATGCCTGTTGTAAATGATTAAGGCTCACTACTTGACTGTTATTCATATCAGCTATAGTTCTGGCTACTTTCAATAAACGGTGGTAACCCCTTGCTGATAGTTTTAGTTTATTCAATGCCTGACTTAAAAAATTTTGTTCCGCTGAGCCTAATTCACAAACAAGCTCACAGGATTTGGCACTTAAATTGGCATTGATGCAATTTTGCCGCTTCAATTGGATGTTTCGTGTGGTTATTACCTTATCCCGGATCAACATACTTTGCTTCTCAGGATTCGTATTGGGTTTGACTAATTCTTGTTGGGATAAAGCCTGGACAGTAATGTGCATGTCAATGCGATCTAATAAAGGGGCAGAAAGTTTTGTCAGGTAACGACTGATGCGATCGGGAGTACATAAACAATTGGCCTGTGGATTTCCCCATTGCCCACAAGGGCAAGGGTTCATGGCGGCCAATAATTGGAATTTTGCTGGAAACTCCGTTTGAGCTGCTGCTCTTGAAATGCAAATATGTCCCGACTCTAATGGTTCTCGAAGTGTTTCAAGTACTTGTCTGTTAAATTCTGGTAATTCATCCAGAAATAATACGCCATGATGTGCTAGCGATATTTCGCCGGGTTTGGGCGGATTTCCACCACCAACTAAAGACATGGGTGACGCAGTATGATGGGGGGCGCGAAAAGGTGGTAATCGCCATTCGGTAAAATCAGGTGATTTACCGCGTATTGAATTAATGGCAGCACATTCGAGTGCTTGAGTTTCTGATAGCTCTGGCAACAAAGTACTAAAACGTCGGGCCAGCATTGTTTTTCCACTGCCTGGAGCACCACTTAATAAAATGCTATGTCCTCCGCAGGCAGCAATCTCCATCGCATTTTTGGCATGAAATTGCCCTTTGATATCAGACCAATCCAACTCATGATGAGTCGTATTTATTTCAGGTCTTGGAGGCAAATTATTCAAGGGTGTTGCCTGGCTAAGATAAGCACAGACTTCTCGTAGGTTATTAGCCGTATAAACTCCTTGATATCCTGCTAAAGAGGCTTCATTTGCGTTGGCGTTTGCAATGATTAACAACTGCTTGTCTCTATGGGCTGCCAAGACGACAGGGATTATGGCTGAAACGGCTCTCAGTTCACCACTCAAGGCTAATTCGCCAATAAATTCGTGACCTATCAGACTTTTTTGGGGTATTTGATCTGATGCAGCAAGGATTCCCAATGCTATTGGCAGGTCAAAACCACTACCTGTTTTGGGCAAATCAGCCGGACCCAGATTAACGGTAATTCTGCGGCAGGGAAATTCGAATTGGCTGTTAATGATGGCGCTACGAACTCTATCCTTGCTTTCTTTAACTGCGGTTTCAGCAAGACCCACCATAGTAAAACCTGGTAAACCATTGGATAAATGGACTTCTACAGACACTGATTGTGCCATGATACCTACGGTGCTCCGTGTTTTGGTAAATGCAAGATTCATGTTTATTCTTCCTGTATCGTTGGACTGGTTTGTCAACTCATTTTCCTCTGAGCGACTAGAGCAGGGTAAGTAATGTTCAGCCATTACTTACCGCGCTTAGGAGATTGTCATGCAATGCGCACCTACTATTTATTTCAGTGCAATGGCAATCATCCTTAAATTGTTCTTAGTTCTTATCTTCTTGATGTGTTATCAATTCATCAATCTGCAGTTGCAAATGTTCCAGTTTTTCCCGAGTACGCGCCAAAACTTTACACTGCACATCAAACTCTTCACGGGTAACTAAATCCATACGTGTGAACGTAGATTGTAGAACTTCTTTAAATTTATGTTGAATGTCTTTTTCAATATTTTGTAGACTTGCAGGGAGCGTTGTGAAAAGCTTTTTAGCTAAGTCGTCAAATTGTTTTGGATCGAACATAATTACTCCGTGTTTGTAGTTGCTGACAGTCTATCAAAACTGTCAGATAAGGACTATACCCTGGCATTGACAAATCTGTGTATAAAAGTAATCTTACAGAAATTACAACGCAAATAAACGGACAGAATATGAAAATGGTTACCGCAATCATTAAGCCATTTAAGCTTGATGACGTACATGAAGCATTAATGGAAATAGGTGTTCCAGGAATAACCATTTCAGAAACACGTGGCTTTGGCCGTCAAAAAGGACATACTGAACTCTATAGAGGAGCTGAGTATGTGGTTGATTTTCTTCCTAAAATTAAAATTGAACTCGCGCTACCTGATAATATGGTTGATGCAGCTATCGAAGCGATTTGTAAGTCTGCATACACCGGAAAAATTGGTGATGGCAAAATATTTGTCTATGAATTGCAGCAAGTGGTTCGCATACGCACAGGGGAAATTGGAGTAGATGCCATATAAGTATTGAATCTCATTGGTTAACAAAATAGCCTCATTAAACGGCTTATGTCGGGTTCTTATCAACATACCTCTTCTGGTGGATTGCGCCAATAGATAGCCTTTTGGGTTACTACCGCATCAAGAGGAATGTCCCAAGGTTGAGCATCGATAAAATCCACCTGTTGAAATTGAAATGCTACCCCGAAAAGATTTTTCGGCTGTATCTTTTCCAACGAGCGGTCATAGTAGCCGGCCCCCATTCCCAGACGCGTACAACGCATATCAAAAGCAACCAGAGGAAGAATCATCAGATCTATTGTCTCAATGTCTATAGCTGAATCAAAACTTACATCCGGTTCGGGTATTCCATAGCGATTACTTTTAAATGGGGTGGCAGGGGTCGCCGGCAAAAATGAAAGGGTCAAATTATCATTTAAGGCAGGGAAATAACAAAACTTTCCTTGTAATGGGGCACTGTTCCATAAAGAATCCAGTTCTATTTCACCGTTTATAGCAAAGTAGAGTGCAATATTTTTGGCACGTCTATACTGCTCCAAAGTTTGGATTCGATTACAGATCTGATTAGATGATGTAGTGCGATATGAGGTGGATACTTTTGAACGTACTTGTTTAATGGTATTTCTCATGGCAATTTTAAATTGGTCAGACATATCATTTCTGTTTTTTTATTCTCAAGCTAGATTATTCGTTGTTTATTACCAAAGTTCAAGTATCAATGCTAATTGACAGGAACTTGAGGGTCAAACAACCCCTTTAACTGGATCTTGTTTAAAAAAAAGTAAAAAATGCTAGGCAAAAAAAAAAAAATACGGTATATAGCCGTCCAGGTTTATGATTCCTGATAAAAGCGATTTAACCAAACGGTGTTAAACTCTCTGAGAGAATGATATGAGTGAATTATTTGAAGAAGATGAAGAAGAAGCAATTGAAATAGAAGATGATTTTGAAGAAGTCGAAGTTGATACGGAAATCACAGAAACACCTAAAGGCAATCTGGATGCCAGAAGACGCCTTGAAAACATGTTGGAAGAAAGAAGATTACGGGATGAACTTGATGATTTTGTTGACTATTAGCTGAGCGCATGATGCACACAAGAGTATTAGTAGACAAAGGTGATAATAGTCCCGCATTTGCAATTGATGATCGTATTCATCTTGGGGAAGGTTTGTTTGAAACCCTTAAAGTGGATAGTTCCAAACCTTGTTTTGCTTATTTACATTGGCAAAGGCTGGGTAATGCGGCGCGAAACTTGGCTATTCCCTTCGATCTTTCATTTGATGATTGGCAGGATCATTTGATCGCGCAGATTAAACGAGATAATTTGTATCATGGCGGGATCAAGGTGATTTTAAGTGGGGGTACTGCTCCCAGAGGCTTGGCGGAGCAAGGACAGGTCAGCCAACTGATGCTTCAAACATTTAATTATGTTGTGCATAAACACCCCATGCGTCTAGTGAGCGCTTCTTGGTTAAGGGATGGCGCTAATCCCGTTTATCAATTAAAGTCGGTCAATTATTTGGAGGCGATAATTGCTCGACGACACGCTCTTACTCTTGGGGCTGACGATGCTTTGTTTTTTAATATGCTTCATCATGCCACTGAAACTACCTGCGCCAATCTTTTTTTGATTAAAGATAATACTTTGTTAACCCCCTCTTTAGGTGATGGCGTTTTGCCGGGTATTACTCGATCACGTATTCTTTCAATTGGGCTGCATTATCAGATTTCTTGTCTTGAACTTCCTGTTACCAAAAAAATGATTGAGGAAGCGGATGCGGTATTTGTAACTAATTCCCTGCAGGGGATTCGTTCGGTGCGCTCTTTAGATAATTTTGTTTTTAATTTGACTCACCCACTGCTTGGGCAATTAGCTGTTTGGCTGGAGCAGATATAAGGATGCTTTTGTTTATTTTCTGTTAACAAGTTTAATAACACAAAGAAACAGAATGCCTAATCCAGAGAGGATAATGCCTCCATTTCTGTAAAAGTGATCTGGCCTTGATAGAGCGTCCATGCCAGCGTAACCAAAATAGGTATAAATAATTTCTGCTGGAATAAGAAAAATAAAAGTAGTGATTATATAAAGACGAAATTTTATTCCCGTTACTCCCAAACCGTAATTTACTAGATTAAAAGGGACAATAAGAAATAACCGCAAGACAGCAACAAACATCCACCCTTTTTGATCCACACCAGCAATTAATTTATTAAGCCTTTCTCCTCGTTTTTTAGAAAACCAGTCATAAATGAGGTGGCGTGTGATTAAAAAGGAAAAAGCAGCGCCAAAGGTTGCACCAACCAAATTAAGTATTGTGCCAATGACAGGACCAAAAATTGCCCCACCAGCGAGAGTGAGTACCATGGTTGGTAAGAACATTAAACTTGCCAAACAGTAAAGAATTAAGAAAAGTACTGGCGCAAGCCACCCAAGTTTATTGATCCAATCAACAATTTCGAGCGAATATTTTTGGAACGCCAATGCGCATGAAATTAATGCAATAAATGCAAAAATCAAGCAAGTTATTTTAATATAGAGGTTAGGTTTAGAAATCATCCCACACACTTTATTACAGCCATTAAGGAGTCGCAAGTAATCTTGCAAAACAATCAGTGAATGAGTATAACCGATAATAATTTTGTTAAGAAAACAAATAACAGGGTCAGGCGACAGCGGGTAAAATGGATTACCAAATCCCATTTACCCGGGAAGCAGAATCAATGTTTTATTCTCAGGTCAAATCGATTATGCTTGTTGGACAAGCCGTGGCACGTAGGCGCTAGGTGAATTGTCAACAGACCCTATTAATTACAGAAAAACTATTGGAAAAACTTAAATGAAATTATTAATCATCAGTCTCATAATACTAGGGATGGTAGTGACAATCATGTATTTATTTCCCCAAATTAATTACAGAGGAATGCCTGAGGGTTTGATTGACGGACATTTACCAGAGGGAAAACCTAATTGGGTTAGCAGTAAGGTGGAAATGACTGATACCCATTACATCGCACCGTTAAAAGCTCAGTCTTTGGCTCAGTTATCTTCTTGTATTGAATCGAAAATACCTGAAGTGATTATTAAAACTAGCGATGCGTCC
The DNA here is from genome assembly GCF_011764505.1 of Legionella antarctica. Lineage (NCBI taxonomy): Bacteria > Pseudomonadati > Pseudomonadota > Gammaproteobacteria > Legionellales > Legionellaceae > Legionella > Legionella antarctica. The sequence continues at coordinate 3,203,322 of NZ_AP022839.1, read as the reverse complement.
CAAATTATTGCTTATAGACCAAGTAAGGTCTTTCATTTTGTCGATTGGTTATGCATTCAGAATGATGGAGCGGTAAGCTCCAGTGCGACTATTGGGTACTCAGATTTAGGTAAAAATAGAGAGTTGATTGAAAAAATTCGTACTTTGTGTAAATGAAGTCTTGTCTTAATTTTCTCAATTTAGACTAATTGTCACGTTGATAGGCCTCGCTTTGTGGCAGAAATTTTAAGTAAAGCACTAATACCTGGATGGCAGTTAGTATTAGTCGGGCTATGACCCGACTTTCGTATCAAGCTTCATCTTTCTGCTGTGTAGTGCTGATTGCGTGCTCACTACTTTTAAGTACATAACTGCCTGGTGCATCCATTAAAGGCGCATAAGGCAATTGGTCGAGCTCTGGGGCTGGTATGGATTTTCCAGAATGGGTTTTAAGCCATTTAAACCATTCCGGCCACCAGGAACCGGGATTGACCACTGATTGTTCCAGCCATTCTTCAGGACTGGCTGTAGTGCTGGAATTGGTACGGTAACCGTACTTTATTGCATGGGGTGAATTAATAATCCCGGCAATATGTCCCGAACCACCCAGAACAAAACGTTTTGGGCCGTTCATCAGCTGAAAACCAATATATGTAGTTTTCCAAGGAGCTATATGATCTTTTTCAGTGGAAAGGAAAAACGTAGGATTATCAATAGTTCTAACATCTATCGGGGTATCATTGAGACAAATTTTGCCTGCTTTTACCAGATCGTTATGTAAGTACATCCACCTTAAATATTGGGAGTGCATCGTGGCTGGCATATTGGTTGAATCAGCATTCCAAAATAAGATATCAAAAGGTACTGGATTTTTGCCACGTAGATAATTTTTTATAAAAAAGGACCAAATCAAATCATTCGCCCTTAATGAATTAAAACTCGAGGCCATAAATTTTCCAGCAAGATACCCTTTAGACTCCATTTTCTCTTCCAGCTTTTTAATTTGTTGCTCATCAATAAAAACGGAAATGTCGCCAGGATCGCTAAAATCAATCATCGATGCTAAAAAAGTAGCACTGCGAATAGATTTGTCATTATGGGCTTTGTTATAAGCCAGGAGAGTTGTAAGCAAGGTTCCACCGATACAAAATCCCAAAGTGTTCACATCTTTAACATGTAACTGTTTCTTGATGGTTGCAATCGCAGTCCTGGGTCCTTCTTGTAAGTAATCAAATAAGCTTTTTTTAGCAAAACGTGAATCTGGATTTACCCAGGAGATAATAAACACCGTAATACCCTGAGCGACCAACCAACGAATTAAAGAATTATGAGGGCTTAAGTCTAAAATATAATATTTGTTAATCCATGGCGGAATCAAGAGTAGAGGAACTGAACATACTTTTGTCGTTTGTGGTGTGTACTGGATTAACTCCATCATCTCACTGCGAAATATTACTTTCCCAGGGGTGGCTGCAATATTTTCACCCAGTTTAAAAGCATTATTGTCTGACATTCTAATTGTTAGACGGGCAGAATCTGCTTCCAGGTCAGATAGTAAGTTATGAAGCCCCTGGAGTAAATTTTTCCCGCTACTTTCCAGGGTCTCCGCTATAATTTGCGGATTAGTATGGAGGAAATTGGAGGGTGATAAGGCATCAAGATATTGTTTAGTAAAAAACCGCAGGCGTTTTGCTGAGCTCTTATCACTATATTCCATGGTTTCCAATAAGGAGTTCAAGTGTTCACTAGCTAACAGATATTGTTGGCTTAACAGATTGAAAAAAGGATTGTGGAGCCAATCATCGCCATTAAAACGAGAGTCGTTAATAGGCATCGGCTTGCCCTCAAGCCAGGAGTTAAACATTGACTGGGCCAGGTTTACGGCATCTTCCCAATAAGATACCTGCATTTTTACTACTCTTTCCGGATTTTTTAAAATAACCGTAATCATACTCTGAAAATGTTCGGTCAGCTCAATAAACTGGTCCAACAGAATTGGAAGCTGGGCAGGTTTTTTCTTCAAGTCAGCAATGATTTGTAAGCTTTTTTCAGCTACTGATTGCATGAGCTCACTGAGCTCTTTGTCATGATGGGACATCCTTCCTCCTTAAGACAAATGATTATGTTCTCTATTCTTAGGTGTTTTTGAACCTTTAGCAAGATGAAAAAAATCTTTTAATTGCATAGTTCCTTTACAATAAGGTATTATTCGCTTTTTGTCGCATATAGAACCAAATTAGTACTATATTTATACTATAGAGCTAAAGTTTACCAGTAAGTGCTTTATATTGGGAAGCAGAGATTGCAGGTGGCTTCATTCAATCAAGTCAATAAGCTTGGCGATGGCGCAGACCAGGATCCGTCACAGCGGGTCTTTCGAAGCCTTGCGACTCACCGGACTTGTGGTAAAGAGAAGTCAAACCAAAGCCCGATTGAGGTGGGATTTATCTTTAATTAAGACTGATATGGTACTAGATTATTTGAAATGGGGGTGTTATGCTGCGCATTAGCAAATTGGCCGATTATGGAACAGTTGTCATGGTTTATCTTGCCAAGCATGCGCAAGAATTATGTAATGCGCGTGATATTGCCTTACATACTCATTTAGCTGTACCTACAGTAAGTAAAATCTTAAAGCGCTTAACAGTCGCTGGTCTCTTGACTTCAGTGCGCGGTGTGACCGGAGGTTATAGGCTACAAAGGTCCGCAACTGAAATATCAGTATCTCAAATTATTTATGCTTTGGAAGAGCATCGTGGTTTTACTGAATGCAGCCTGCAACCTAATGATTGCTCTTTACAGGAAGTATGTACTATTCAGGGCAATTGGCGATTAATAAGCCAGGCAATAGAGACTGCATTGGACAGTGTGAGTTTGGATGCATTGGCAAAACCAACGCTTCAGGCGCGGGATATCAATCGCGTCCGGCAATTAGCAAGTGGAGTAAATCGTGGCTAAAAGTAGTGAGCACATTAATTCTCTGCTCGATAGAGAATACCAGCATGGGTTTATAACTGATATCGAAGTGGATACGTTCCCACCTGGATTGGATGAGGACGTAATTCGACGTTTGTCAGCCATTAAAGGTGAGCCTGAGTTTTTATTGGAATGGCGTCTAAAAGCATTTCGACATTGGTTAACCATGCCTCATCCAGAATGGTCTAGCGTGCATTATCCTCCAGTTGATTATCAAGCTTTATCTTATTATTCCGCACCCAAAAGCAAGAAAGATGCTCCAAAAAGTCTTGATGAAGTAGATCCGGAATTACTCAAAACCTATGCGAAATTAGGTATCCCTCTCAGGGAGCAGGAAATGCTGGCTGGGGTGGCTGTAGACGCGGTGTTTGATAGTGTTTCTGTCGCAACTACTTTTAAGGCAAAACTCGCTGAAAAAGGAGTTATTTTTTGTCCATTCTCTGAAGCAGTACACGAGCATCCTGAGCTATTAATGCAATACCTGGGGTCAGTCGTACCTTACAGAGATAATTTTTATGCGGCTTTAAATTCAGCTGTCTTTAGTGATGGTTCTTTTGTTTATATTCCAAAGGGAGTGCGTTGCCCAATGGAATTATCTACCTATTTCCGTATTAATGCAGCTTCTACGGGGCAGTTTGAACGGACCCTTATTATTGCCGATGCTGATAGTTATGTTTCGTATCTGGAAGGGTGCACCGCTCCTATGCGTGATGAAAATCAGTTACATGCTGCTGTGGTTGAATTAGTTGCTTTGGATGGAGCACAAATTAAATATTCCACAGTACAAAATTGGTACCCTGGTGATAAAGAGGGTAAAGGTGGTATTTATAATTTTGTGACGAAACGAGGGGCTTGCCGAGGGAAGCGTTCAAAAATTTCCTGGACGCAAATTGAGACTGGCTCTGCGATTACCTGGAAATACCCCAGTGTCATCTTACAGGGTGATGATTCGGTGGGGGAATTTTATTCCGTGGCATTAACCAATAATTATCAACAGGCTGATACAGGTACCAAGATGATCCATATTGGAAAAAATACACGCTCGACAATCATTTCCAAGGGAATTAGTGCCGGTCATGCTCATAATGCCTACCGTGGCTTGGTCCGTATTGCACCGACTGCTACTAATGCACGTAATTATACTCAATGTGACTCGATGCTGATGGGCAGTTTGTGTTCAGCACATACCTTTCCTTATATAGAAGTTAAGAATCCAACGGCTCAGGTAGAACATGAGGCGACCACCTCAAAAATCAGCGAGGAGCAGTTGTTTTATTGTCAGCAACGTGGCATTGATACCGAAGATGCGGTATCGATGATTGTAAATGGGTTTTGTAAGCAAGTATTAAAAGAGTTACCCATGGAATTTGCGGTGGAAGCCACTAAATTGTTGGGTATAAGTTTAGAAGGGGCAGTAGGCTAATATGTTAAAAATTAATGAGTTAAATGTTGCAATCAATGCACAGTCGATTTTAAAAGGCATTAATCTTCATGTTAATGCAGGTGAAGTTCATGCCATTATGGGACCGAACGGTTCAGGAAAGAGTACTTTGTCTAAAGTGCTGGCTGGCCATCCTTCATATCACGTGACTGGCGGAGAAATTAGTTATTTAGGTACTGATTTATTACCTTTGGCACCTGAAGAGCGAGCTCGAGCGGGTATTTTTATGTCGTTCCAGTACCCTGTTGAAATTCCGGGAGTGACAAATATCAATTTCCTTAAAGCGTCTGTTAACGCAGTTCGTAAAGGTCAGGGAAAAAACACTCTTGATGCAATAGAATTTTTGAGTTTTATTCGTGAAAAATGCCAGTTGCTGGATATGGATGAAAGCTTCTTGTATCGCAGTATTAATGAAGGTTTTTCAGGTGGTGAAAAGAAACGCAATGAAATTTTACAAATGGTAGCTTTAGAGCCTAAATTAGCTGTTCTTGATGAAACAGATTCTGGTTTGGATATAGATGCCCTGCGGGTTATTTCTCATGGTGTCAATGCCATGCGCTCACCTGAGCGAGCAATTATTTTAGTGACTCACTACCAGCGCTTACTCGATTATATTGAACCTGATTTTATTCATGTCCTGGTGAATGGCCGTATCATCATGTCTGGTGATAAGTCTTTAGCGCTTGAACTGGAGAAAAAAGGTTACAGCTGGCTTGAAGAAACGGAGCAGTGATGAGCGAGATTTTAGAGTTTTATCAACAGCAGGCAAAAAAAGGGTTGTCATCCCATGACTGGCTTGCTCAATTACAATCTAAGGCGTCAGCTGAATTAGATCGACATGGTTTTCCTACCCGACATGATGAGGAGTGGAAGTATACCCATGTTGACGCTTTGTTAAAGCAGCATTTTGCACCACAACCGCCCGTGGTAAATCCTAATGCTTTAAAAAATTCTGATTTGCCGCTCCAACACCAATTATCAATACACAATGGCCTAATGTTTGGGGAAAAAGAGTTGGTTGAGAAGTTACCTGAAGGTGTCTTGATTCTTCCCTTATCTGCAGCTTTAGTTGATCATGCGGATCTGATTAAGCCTTATCTTGGAACTATTTTGCAACAGGAACATGGCTTTCATTTTTTAAACACGGCCATGATTCATTGCGGTTTGTTTTTATACATACCCGCAGGGGTTTGCATTGATGAACCCATTGCTTTAGCTCATGTTCAGGATCAAACCAACCAAGCGGTTCATTTGCGGCATTTAATTATTGCGGAAAAGCAGAGTCGGGCTACTGTTGTTGAAGAGTATCGTGGTGAAACAGATTGTTGTTACCTGACGAATACCGTTACGGAAATTTTCGTAGGAGAAAAAGTGCAACTTACTCATTATAAAATTCAAAATGAGAGTAAAACTGCCTACCATCTTGGTCATTTGTCAGTTAAGCAATTAGCCCATAGCCAATTTGCCAGTCATTCATTAAGTTTGGGTGGTAAACTGGTACGAAGTGATATCAGCATGTATTTGCAAGAAGAGCATGCTCATTGCCTTATGAATGGAATTTATGCCCCAGCAGAAGGGCAGCATGTAGATCATCATACGACCGTGCACCATTTGGTACCTGATTGTTCCAGCGAACAAGATTATAAAGGTATTTTAACGGGTCGTTCACGTGCAGTATTTAATGGTAAGGTCATTGTGGCAAAAGATGCACAACATACCAATGCCAAACAGCAAAATAAGAATTTGTTACTTTCAGCCAATGCTGAAATCGACACCAAACCACAATTAGAAATTTTCGCTGACGATGTACTTTGTTCTCATGGTGCAACAGTGGGGCAATTAGATGAAGAGGCTTTATTTTATTTGGCAACGCGAGGGATTGGCAGGTTAGAAGCGTCACATTATTTAATTCATGCATTTGCCCAGGATAATTTAAGGCTTATTCCCAATCGTGAGTTAGCTGATTGGATGGGTAATTTATTAACTCAACAGTTGGAGTAAGCAAATGAGTACAAATGCTTCAATACTTTCACCATTTGAAATTAAGGCAATTCGTAAAGAGTTTCCGATTTTAAATCAAAAGATCAACGAGTATGATTTAATTTATTTTGATAATGCAGCGACTACTCAAAAGCCTATAACCGTAATTCAGGCTATGACGGATTATTATGAGCATATTAATGCGAATGTTCATCGCGGAGTCCATGCTTTAAGCGTCAGAGCCACTGAGCGCTATGAAGAAGCCAGAGCCAAGGTTAAACGCTTCATTAATGCGAAATCAGTACGTGAATGTGTCTTTGTGCGTGGTACTACAGAAGCGATTAATCTGGTAGCGCAGAGTTTTGTTGCTCCGCGTATTTTGCCTGACGAAGAGATATTAATTACCTACATGGAACACCATTCCAATATTGTTCCCTGGCAAATGGTATGTAAACAAACGGGAGCCAGGTTGCAAGTGGCACCAATTTCCTTGAGCGGCGAAATTTTGCTTGATGAATTTGAAAAAAAATTAAATGAAAAAACCAGGTTTGTAGCAATTAATTATGCTTCTAATGCTTTAGGTACCATCAACCCCGTTAAAAAAATGATTGAGATGGCCCATGCCCATGGTGCTGAGGTGTTACTTGATGGAGCACAGGCAACAGCTCATTTACCCATAGACGTCCAAAGTTTAGGTTGTGATTTCTATGCCTTTTCAGGACATAAGATGTATGGCCCTACGGGCATAGGTGTTTTATGGGGTAAAGAAGAACTTCTGGAAAATATGTCTCCTTATCAGGGTGGGGGAGAGATGATCAATTACGTCACTTTTGAAACCACTGAGTATGCTTCTCTTCCCCAAAAATTCGAAGCAGGTACTCCAAATATTGCTGGCGCTATTGGTTTAGGGGCCGCTATTGATTATTTGGAGTCTTTGGACTTGGAAGCGATTGCCGCTTATGAAACTCATTTATTAAATTATGCGACTGCCTCTGTTGAATCGATAAAGGGGTTTAATATTATTGGTACGGCCCAGCATAAAGTACCTATTATTTCTTTTGTCCATGGAAAAATCCATCCCCATGATATAGGAACTATTCTTGATAGCGAAGGTATAGCCATACGCAGCGGGCATCACTGTGCCATGCCATTGATGGATTTATATGAGGTTGCCGCTACATCAAGAATTTCATTATCCTTTTATAATACTCAAGAAGAAATAGATCGGTGTGTAGCAGCATTGAAACGAGTAAAAGAGGTTTTTGCATGAGTGCTGAATTACGTGAGCTTTACCAGGAAATCATTATTGATCATAATCGCAATCCCCGTAATCATCACGCTATGGATGGTGCGACGACACAGGCTAATGGCTTTAATCCCCTTTGTGGCGATAAGTTAACCGTTTATGCCAAGCTAAATGAAGGCTTGATTGTGGATTTAAGTTTTGTAGGATGTGGTTGTGCCATTTCCCAAGCTTCGGCTTCATTGATGACTGATGCCTTAAACGGTAAAACAGTAGAACAGGCACATGAATTGTTTCATCGTTTTCATCATATGCTGACTTTGGATGAGGAAACTCAACTAAGCTCTATGGATAAATTGGCCGTTCTTGCAGGAGTTAAAGCTTTTCCAGCTCGAGTCAAATGCGCCACTTTAGCTTGGCATACTTTGGAGGCGGCTTTAAATAAAGATACCGCTGTAGTAAAAACGGAATAGTTATCCGTAGGGGGCTTCATGTTTGGCTTTAAGAGAAAGCAGGATAAAGAATTATTGAAAGAGAGTGTCATTGTAGCGCTTAAAGGCGTGTATGATCCGGAAATTCCAGTCAATATTTATGATTTGGGTTTGATTTATGATGTTGCAATTGATGATGAAGGACATGTACACATCCTGATGACGCTGACTACACCAGGCTGTCCGGTGGCTCAAACCTTTCCTGGTACCGTGGAGCGGGCGGTAAATGAAGTAGAAGGGGTCAGTGATTGTACCGTTGAATTGGTATGGGAACCACCTTGGACGCAAGAGAGAATGACAGAGGCAGCACGTCTTGAGTTAGGAATTTTTTATTAATCATGTCTGATCTCTCCTGGCAGCCATCTGCATCTATAGAATTGTTACGTCTTCGTGCACAGTTTTTGGCATCGATTCGCGAATTTTTTACACAACGTGCTTATTTAGAAGTGGAAACACCTGTTATGGCCAAGCATGGGGTAACCGATGTCTATCTGAGTAATATCAAAGCTACTTTCAGGGATAAGGCGTATTATTTACAAACCTCTCCTGAATATCACATGAAACGTCTTCTTGCTGCAGGATCTGGTCCTATTTTTCAGCTGGCACGTGTCTTTCGCGATGATGAGTTGGGGCGATGGCATAATCCTGAGTTTACTTTATTAGAGTGGTATCAATTGGATATTGATCATCATGCCTTGATGGATGAAGTAGATTTCTTTTTACAAACGATTATCCAGGCTGAACCTATGCTTAGAAAAACCTACCAAGAGGTTTTTCTTGAGTCATGTGATGTTGAACCCTTTACTGTCAGTGTAGAACAGTTACAGCAAGTATTGGTTCAATATAACCTAGACAACATTTTATCTGCTCAAGAGCAGGATAAAGACCAATATTTATTTTTATTAATGAGTCATGTAGTGGAGCCTTTCCTGGGAAAGAAACGTGCTCCTGTCGCCGTTTATAATTTCCCTCCTTCACAGGCTTCACTCGCAAAAATCAGTGGAGGTGTTGCAGAGCGTTTTGAGGTTTATTACCAGGGAGTAGAGTTAGCTAACGGTTTTCATGAGTTAACTGAAGTTGAGGTGCAAGCTAAACGTTTTGCTCAAGATCTACAACTTAGAAAACAGCAAGGACTAGCTCCTGTTACAGCAGATCAGTATCTTTTACGGGCTTTGGAACAGGGCCTGCCTTATTGCAGTGGTGTTGCTTTGGGAATAGATCGATTATTGGCATTAGCTCTGCAACAACCAGCTATCTCAAGTATCTTGTCGTTTGATTTTTCCAGGGCTTAAAAACGACTGATCTCCTAACCGATCTAATTTCCAAAAATACTCCATTTGCCATTCTTGTGTTTTTTGAGCCTGACGACTCACAGTGACATCACAGGGTGGATACTCTCGTATAGCTCGGTTTACACCTTTTTACATTAATTGAGAAGACATTGTGCTGAATTAAAATTTGCTTGCAGTAACGTCACCTTTGTCCTGAAAAATCGGATTGATTTACAGAAACGAGGCAAATGCCGAATTACATTCTGATATAAGCTATGCTGGACAAGGGATAATCCAGAAACTTAAGATATCCTATTTAAAGTACAACAGGCATTTTTCTCTAGATCTCATGCGATTCAAACGTAAGTTCATTTAGCCCCTCGTTTCTGTATTTTAACCCCGCTGTATAGACCAAATTGTTCATGAATAAATATTAACCCTAGTTCATCTGTTACGTAATCATGCTGCAAATCTTATAGTAACTAGGCTGTTTACACAGTTTTATGGATAGATCCGTAATGGTACTGATTTTCAGACAGGTTACACGGCTTGAGATTATCTTCAAGGGCAAGAAAATCACTTGTTCTGACTTTATACAACGCCACTATGGCATTTAAATCAATCGCGCTGGCAAACTTGCAGCAAGCAGCTACACCCCGCAGCCCCCGAAAACCCTGGCTGCCTTTAAATATAGCAAAATCCTCACCCAGTTTAGAAACGGGACTGAACCAAGATTCTTTCTTGCCGGTAAGCCAATTTAAAAAATCTTTTTGCGATGTAAATTGTACTTTAAAATCAGGTACCGGATAAAAAAACGTATCACTACAGTATTCATCAACAACATGACTAGGCAATAATCGTTGAGCACCGCCGACACCAGTTCGCCATTGATTATCAGCCCCTATATCAACAGATTCCTGTAGTTGTTTAATGATAGTGCCTTCAAAATCAAAGTGCTTTTCAGTTATCGTTTCAGGCATAGAGTGTTTGGTTATATCGAGAAGTATATAGGTCAAACCGTGTTTCTTTATCTTTTGATATTGTGTCTGTAGTACATCCTTTATTTGTTCACCTTCTATTGTTTTAGCTAAAGAATCAAGCATCGTCTTCCACATATGCTTATCTAAAGCCCACATACAATACTCAAAACCACTAGTATCGGTAAATGTTCGGCCTGATAAATCACATACTTGCCCTCTGATAGACATTAATCCGGGATCCATTTCAAGCATCGTTGCTACTGCTTCATGGTTCCCACGAACAACATAATGAAGAAATTTTCTGGCCTTATATAATGGTTTTAATTGTTGACTTGTCTTAAACAACTGATAATTGGATTGTGAGCTCATAGTAAGGTTTATGAAATCTTTAGTTGGTAAAAAACGAGTGACTTCGCTTTTAATACCATCGGGTAATCGATAAAAAAAATCGAATTTCTCTTGCATGACTTTTCCTGTTGCAATAAACGCGTGCATCATAATTGGTCATATAGACTTTGTAAATACCAGTAATGTATTTATTCCATCGCTACCTCATGGGAAAGCTTGTTATTTCAGCTAGGTTATCAATTATAAGATGGAGTTCTAATGTAGAAATAGAGTATATAAAGTTAATTTTATTTTGTCCCAAAAAACAACTAAAATATTGCTCAGCAAAAAACTTATAGATCGCAAGAAATATTAAGCTGCTATACTTTTATAAAAATTTCTACAATTAGACTCCGATGAATGAAAAACATGATTTATTTACCCAGCAGGCAGCATTATACGCACAATTTCGCCCGAATTATCCTAGAGAAATGCTCGAGTGGATTGTAAAGCAATGCCATGAGCATAAATGTCTATGGGATTGTGGCACAGGCACTGGACAAGTTGCTCTTGCTCTAGCTGATAGGTTTGATCAGGTTATAGCTACTGATGTGAATGCCTCTCAACTAGCTCATGCTAGTCATCACCCCAAAATTATTTATCAGCAGACAACTGCAGAGCATACAGATCTTTCCAATAGGAGCGTTGATCTAATTACTGTCGCACAGGCTTTACATTGGTTTGATCATGCTCAGTTTAACAAAGAGGTTGAGCGAGTGCTGAAACCAAGGGGCATTTTGGCCATATGGTGTTATGGTTTAGTACAAACAAATAACAGTGAACTCAATCAAATCATAAATACATTCTACACCGAGATAACGGCACCGTACTGGGCTCCTGAGCGTAAGTATATTGATAGTCAATACCAAGATATTTCCATTCCGTTTTCAAAATTAAAAACACCCTCATTTAACATCAAAAAATATCTAAGCAAAGAAGAATTGATTGCCTATTTTTCAACGTGGTCGTCGGTCAATACTTTAATGAAAGAAACAGGCCTGTCGTTGATTGATACTTGGCTTAGGCTTCAACTGGAGCAATTGACTTTACCCAAAATAATAGAGTGTCAATGGCCAATTACCCTGATCACAACCAGAGCATAATAATGAGGGTAAGTATGACCATATGAAATTCATAAAGTGTCCCCAAAACCCAACAATATCAGAGACTAGACTAATAATTGCATTGTTATTTAATTATAGTTCTATTTTGGAGTCAGTTTATGGAACAGCCAATTATTATTAGTAAGTCTACTCTAACTGATAGGTACCAATCATTTGTTTTTGAAAGCAAGCCAAGTATCAATAAGTAGGCTCAAGGATGCCACTATCACCGTCTACTTATAAAACCTTGCCTCCTTAAATTCCTTAGCCATGAAATATGAGCTGATTAATTTTCCTGGCAGAGAAATAAGGCTGCTTCAATTTGATTACGTTTAGCATGTGATAATTAGTTCCACTCCGGCAAGAGTTCACCGTGAGGATCAAAACGATAATGCTGTTGATCCCATCCTTGACCAAAAAGTCGGAGCACTGAATTATAATATCCATCCGAAATTATTGATGAGTTATCAACTCGTTGACGTTGCTCTTGTAGCCCAGGGTTATTGGCCATGAGTGGTAATAAGGCAGCTGAGAATCCCACAGGTCCCTTCCCAGTGTACCGCCCCGTTACCGTGTTTATTTTTTCTGGGGGCGTACCCAGCCGTTGCGTGATGGTTGTTATGGTTTGGAAATGCTTAACCAGCTCCTCTTTATAACCCAGATCCTTGGCAAGCATGCCAATCCATAAATAAACACGTATCGCGTTGTAGCTGCCCAGGTTGGGGTGTTCATGATCAGGCTGCCAACCTGCTTCTTTATTCCAAATAATCCAGTCAGGCGAGAGTCCCTTTGGTGATGAGTCTACCAGTAAGCGGAGGCTGTTTTGTTCTATCTCCTTCCAATGGGTATTTACAGTGATAAATCTAGCCAGAAGTTGGGGAGGTAAATAGCTCGGATTAAGACGCCAATTATCACCATGAATAAAACCGGTTTTTCCTGGTAATAACATGCTACCCAAGCCTGGAATATTCACTACTTCCTCATTTAAAATACGATCAAGTAATTCGGTTCCAAGCTTTTCATAGCGCTTAATTTTCCACAAGCGTCCTGCCTCAAGCAAATCATAAGCTATCAACAGGTCTGAGTCAGACGCTGAGTTATGGTCTAGAACGGCCCATTGTTGTTGATGGTTTTTTCCCCATAACCAAGCAGGTAGCTGGTCACTTAAATCTCCCGAAGCCAGATTATTTTCAGTCCAGTGGAGCAATTTATCAAACATCAAGCGATCGTTGGCAACCAAGGCAAAAAACATTGCATAACTTTGGCCTTCAGAAGTAGTAATCTTGTTAGGGGTTGATAAATCGATCACGCGACCATCGTTATTAATATAATGCTTTTTAAAGTCCTGCCATGATGGCCAATAGATAAAGCTAAGAATCCCATCAGAATGAAGGAGCAGGATCAAAAAGATAAGTATCAGACTTTTGTAAGCAAAATTCATCTCTCAATCCTAATCATCCATTTTTTTTAGACGACGGCGACTAATTGCTGTTAAGGCATGCCACAACATAAATGTTAAAATAATAGCCACAAGTACTGCTCCAAGTGCCAGACTGATTGGATGTTTTTTGAGAGTGAGCCAAACTTGTATGTACCAAGGCAGATGGCCAATATAATAAACACTACCAACTTGCAAACTGGTCACACCAGACTCTCGTATTACAGCTACTGAACCGAATACTCGTCCAAGCAAATCTTTTTTAGTCAATGTTTCATTAAGCAGTTCAAACCCCCGGGGGCTGTCTGCAAGCAGGGCAACAATGCTACGTTGCTTGTAATAAGGTGATTGCAGACCTATTATTGCAGACATTATCCCATCAGAACTTACGACCGCCTGATCATTAACCGCAGCATTATTGGCTTGGACTGGAAAAGCTGGAAGTTCATTTTGACGGAATGGTTTATTAACCCTGCTTTTTGTTTTATCCAGAAGCAGATTTACGTTACTGTCCTTATAAAGATCTGAGGGGATAGTACCAATGATCAGAATGTCAGTATCTGTATTTTTTATTTTGGACCAGTCATCGGTTAAAGTCAGGGCCAAAGCAGGATATCCAGTCTGAGAGCCGATATTACCAATGACATTTAGCAGGGTAGTTACTTCTATAGCCAGTGGTTGTTTGCTTATTAAAATACTGGTTTGCGCCAGATCAGCTAAACGGCTAAAAGGAAAGCCCGCATTAGCGAAAGCATTTAAATCGGGCATCGCCATATAGTGGTAGTAATTTGAGAAATCTATAGTTGAATTGCCGTCAATAGAGGCGTAATTTTTTATTAAAGTGAACGACTCACAACGTCCTTCTGTATTGCCCCCGCCAATCACATTAACATAAGCGAACTCAAAAACCATTTGGTTGTTGGTTCCCAAATCTAACACAGGAATAGTAAATTTTTTAGCTGATCCGATTAAGTTTTGTAAAGACCACATACCGAGAAATTTTGACTCCCGATCGGGCGTTAATAATAAGGGGTAACTTTTGACAAAATAATTATTCAAGCTAATGTTTAGATGTGAACTGCTCAACGCGGGTGGTATGGTATAACGATAGTTCAATGCCACATTGATACCCGGGCTTCCGTAAAGGAATAAATCCGGGGGAAGCGTAAATGGAAGAGAAATTGGTGCGGGATCAAAACCGGAAGTTTGCAGTTGTTCCTTAAATTGCTGTAACTCTGCAAAAGTTGTTGGCCTATCAGTATGAACCCAAAACGGGGCATCATAAGGCTTGCGAGGTGCAAGATTTTCAATTTTATCGATAGTCACACTTTGGCCGCGAAATAGAATAGTTCCGGTTGCAATCCCCTTTACGGCCATAATTAAATCATTATTATCTCGGCCTGATATAACCAGCAATTTTATAAAGGGATTATCGGGGTGATCAATCATTTCTATTTTCGGTGCATTCACTGTTGGATAGTTTTTGAGGAAATCAGGTCGCTCTTTGTTGGTGACAAATACTATGGCATTGCGTTCCGGTAATTTATTAAACAAGGCAGGGAATGATTGACCACGCCATCGAGCTTTTGTGCCGAACCAGGAAGCCAGGATGGCTGCAGCACGTTGTTGCATTAAATCAGGTTGTCCAGAAAAAACCATGGGCAGGTTTAGTGGTCGATTATCTAAAGGATCAATGAAAGGCTCTGGAAAGTGGGCGAGATTTTTTTTCAATGGTAAGGTCTGAATGGTTAAATCAATAAAACTGGATTTACTGATGTCAATCCATAGTGTGCTATTTGCTGGATTTTCGCATACGGCATTATAATGACCAATTAATTGCAGTCTTAAGCGATTAAAATCATTGATGTAGCGGGGGTCAATGGGTACTAGAACGTTATTGGATTTTCCTAATTGCTCTGCAGTCAGGCTGATTACTTGCATCAACTCTTCATTTAGATAAACTTTAAGCTGGGATTGTATTGGAATCAACGATGGTGACGGGGTAAACTGTAGATTCACTTGTGCCTGAGAAATAATTTCATCTCTTCTTACAGTAAATTCAGTTGTTTTTTCCGGATTTAAACCCGTTATAGTGAAATTCTTTTGGGATAAAGCGTTCTGATTAAAAAAAATCTGCATTCTTCTACTTGGGGCAACTGCATCAGCAGCGGGCGTGGTAACGCTCTGCTTTTTAGGCTCTGATGAGACAGCTGAAGCAGTTTGAGCAAGCAAACTGATGGTTATCAAGACAACTGCTTTGAAACAAATTTTTTTGTTTGTCATTGAATTATTCATCCATAATGTTCAAATTCCCTCGGTTTTAACAGGTGTCATTTGTATCCTGTCAGAATCGCCGGGTAAGTGTCTGCCACTGAGTCCGGATTAATCCGAGCCGCGCGCGTCAGCAAGCGGAATTCTTTAAAAATATTCAAAATACCTATTGACACGGTTTTTCTGTAAAACTGATGTTTTTCCATATCAAACGTAAGTCATGCAATATGCATGCCCTAAGATCCCCAAGATCACAATGTAGCCCCTTTCACTAATAAAACATCTCCCTCCTGAGGTCAGATTTTTTCTTAGCCCTTAGTGGCGTTAAAACTCGAAAAATGCGTTCAAAAAAAGTCATGTTATGATTGCCGTATCAGCATTAGTAACGCAGTGGTAGATGATGAAACGCCAAGAAATCAAACAAGTTTTAGATGAGTTAACAAAAGATATCGATAGTCTTGCCGACAAAAAGGCCGTGACTATCATTAAGGTATTGGTTAATTTGGTCGAAATGCTTGCCGAAGAAAATGCTTTGCTCAGAGAGGAAAACCAAGTATTACGTGATGAGATAAACCGCCTTAAGGGTGAACAGGGCAAACCTAATATTCGCGGTCAATCCAAAGGTAGCAATGGCGATAATACAGGCAATTCCAATCATTCATCTGAAGGAGATCGCAATAAACGTGGTAAAGGGAACAATAAAAACACAGGCAAAGACAAAAAAAACGTACGTATTGATAGACGTGTTACGATTGCTCTGGACAAAGCAACGCTGCCAGATGACGCCAAGTTCAAGGGTTTTGAGATTCGAATCATCCAGGATCTAAAAATCATCACGGATAATGTTGAATTCAAGCTGGAAACGTATTACTCACCATCTTTGAAAAAAACCTTTATTGCGCCGATTCCTGGCGAATATAAGGGCAGTGAATTTGGTCCTGGGGTTAAAGCGCTGGTCATCACATTATACCGTGATGCAGGGATGACGGAGAGCGCCATTGAGCGCTTTTTAAAAACATGTGGTATTCAAATATCACATGGTAAAATTGCTTCCATGCTGACAGAAGGCAATGATATTTTTCATCAGGAAAAAGAAGATATTGTCGATGCCGGTAGCAACGCAGGCTTGTACCAGCAGATGGATGACACAGGCAGTCGTGTTAACGGCAAAAATCACTACACCCATGTTTTATGTAATGACTTTTTTACAGCATACTTCACTCGTCGTAAAAAAGATCGCTTGACCTTATTGGAGTTGCTGTGTCGAGACCAATTAAAGTTTATGTTTAATCAGGAGGCTTATGAGTTAATGGATGAGTTTGGTCTCGCAAAAAAATGGTTGGATCAAATTAAACCAATGCTGCATGCACAACCCCTCACACGTGAATCAATCGATAGTTTGATGGGAACACTTTTTCCAAATCCAAAAAAACACAGCACGAATCGACGCATAATTCTTGAGTCAGCAGCTCTTGCCTATTATCAGCACTCGAAATACTTCATCCATTATTTAATGACAGATGATGCGCCTCAGTTTAATAAATTGGCCCTACATCATGCGCTGTGCTGGATCCATGAAGGTCGTCATTATAAAAAACTCACTCCATTCTCAGATATGAATCAGAATATATTGGCTGTATTTCTTGAGCAATTATGGGATTTCTACCATGCATTATTGACTTACAAGACGGCTCCATCTCAATCAATGGCCCAACAACTATCAATGCAATTTGATACTTTGTTCGCAACCACGACAGGCTATGATGTTTTAGATCAACGCATTGCAAAGACACGTGCTAAAAAACAAGCGTTATTATTGGTGTTAGACCATCCATTTCTGCCATTGCACAACAATGCCTCTGAATTAGGGACACGGTTTCAAGCAAGGATACGCGACATCAATCTCCAAACGGTCTCCCAAAATGGCACCAAATCAAAGGATACGTTTGCCACGATTGTACAGACGGCCAGAAAACTGAAAGTTAACGTTTATCAGTATATTTACGATAGGGTGACTAAAAAATTTGAAATGCCATCATTGGCTGAATTAATCTTACTTAAAGTGCGGCAGGTTCCATGCACCACATAAGCATCTCGAGATAATTCCGCTTGCTGACGCGCGCGGCTCGGATTAGTCCGGGCTCAGTGGCAGACACTTACCCGGCGATTCTGACAGGATACTGTCATTTGATTTTTTTTTATACTGTGCGGAGCAAATGACACTATCCATAAGAGTATACGGGCGAAACTCATCAGGATGTTCCGAACTAATGGTGGTGTATATTCTATAATACTCAGATAGCCACGGAAGTCCAGTCTAAAAACATGACGCATACTTTGTATGGGTTTGTCTTCAGGGAAGCTTTTAAGCCACAGTGCCCAGGTATCTGCCCGAGCAAAAGTGCATTGGATAAAATCAATGTGTTGTTTGACTGATAAGTCTTTGAGGCTTATTCCTATTGAACGGTCAAAAATGCGGATAACCTTACAAGGAAACTGGAACTCCTCAATGCCGTTATTAAGTAACAGTGCTATATTTTCACCATTGTTTAGTAAATCAGGCTCATTTATTTCTATGCCTAGTCCGTTATCTGAATAATTGCGCACCGTACAGGGAAATAAGTGACCGTCATTTCGAGCTATTACTGCTGGCAGAGAAAATTTAACCCGATGCGATTTACGCACCTGCTTTGTTTCAACATCTACACCCAGTGCTCCGCCAAGAATGGTAAGATTGTATATTACCCATGTAAGGGTGATTATCAGGGCGGGAATATCTTCAATTGGGCCAAAAAATAAACGCCAAATCCCCGCAATCAAACCGGTTAAATTAATGGCCAGCAGAACCAGATAAGGGCGGGCAGTTACCCAGTCAGCATAGGGTTCTTTTATTAAGCCTCCTTTAGCGGTGACATTAAATTTACCTTTGCGCGGATTGATTAAAGCGATTGTGGTTGGTATTGCGATATACCATGCCATCACTGTTTCATATATTTCATTCCACAAAAAATGACGATATTTTCCCTGGATTCGGGTATTGGCTAAGACTGTATGGATGATATGGGGAAATGCATACAAGATAACCATTAAGGCTGAGGCATAAATTATTTGGGCATGAAGCAGGAGGAACGCTACCGGGGTAACGAGGAAAATTAAACGGGGAATACCCGATAAAAAGTACAGTATGGCATTGAAATAGCAAAGGCGTTGCGGAAGGGTCAGACCTTTGCCCCTTAACGGATTATCTACACGTAAAATTTGTACCATACCTCGCGCCCACCGAATACGCTGTCCTATATGGTGTGCTAAACTTTCAGTTGCCAGACCAGCTGACATGGGGATACGAATATAAGCGGAGGAGTAATGATGACGTTGCATGCGAAGTGAGGTAAGTGCGTCTTCTGTAACGCTCTCTACCGCAAATCCACCAATAGTCTCCAGAGCACTGCGACGGAGTACACCTGCGGAACCGCAAAAAAAAGTTGCATCCCAAAAATCATTTCCGTCTTGTACTACGCCATAAAATAATGCGCCTTCATTGGGTATATTTTGAAATGCTTCCAGGTTACGTTCAAACGGATCTGGTGAGAAAAAATGGTGCGGGGTTTGCAATAGTCCAAGTTTAGGATCTTTTAAAAACCAACCCATAGTTAATTGTAAAAATGTATGTGCTGGTATGTGGTCGCAGTCAAAAATAGTGACGAACTCACCGTGAGTTTGTTTTAACGCGTGATTGATATTACCTGCTTTAGCATGTTCATTCGTCGTACGGGCAATATAGCGAACGCCAACTTCATGAGCGAATTTTTTAAATAGAGGACGATTACCATCATCCAGAATATAAATATTGAGTTTGTCTTTTGGCCATTCCAGGCCTAATGCAGCGTATACAGAAGGCTTGATTACACTCAGTTCTTCATCATAAGTAGGGATCAAAATATCAACTGTGGGCCAGGTAGTAGTGTCTTCAGGTAATGCCACAGGCTCACGTTGCAAAGGCCAAATACTTTGAAAATAGCCTAAAATCAGAACCAGGAAAATATAACTCTCTGCAAAAATGAGGAGAAAACCAAATAAGAAACTCAAGGGGTCATTCCAGATGAGGGTGTTACTGTATCGCCACCACATGTAACGGCTTGAAGTAATTAATGAAAGTACGATCAACATAATGACTATGATATGTCCGGGGACATGCCGGATGCTTAAGGCGATGAATAATAGAATGACTAAAAAAATAAACTGAGCCGTGGGGTTAAAGGGTTGCGTAATACAAAGCAGCAGTAACACCGTCGCAAAAACACTCATTAAAATGAGTAAAACAGTGTATGTGCCGTTACTCATCTGGTTCAGATGTTTTAGAGTTGTTCCAAAATGACTTGTCCTGATTTTTTGGGGTAAGGCGTTTATCCACTTATAATAAGAGTTAATACTTTGCGTTTTCCATTGCTTTAGTTGAAAATCAACTTTTTTAGGTCGGTCGTGAACAATCAGAACCAGCCAGATAGATTGAATCACATAGCGTAAAATATCTCCGAAGCGAGGGCGGATTGGGGATATTTGGGGAAACCAGTCAAGACGATTTGCACGAACCCATTGCCAGCTTGGAGATTCGGGTCGCAGAAAAACCCAAGTTAAAATAAAAAACAGGGTGGCAAACAATGAGGCACCAATGGACGCTCCATAATGACGATAATATCGATAACGACGCTCCACAATTTGATATGCTGGTCTTGCCAAAACCAAGTGCAAAATGCTACTCATGATGTTCTGCTGTGAACTGAGTTAAACACCAGTTAGCGAATACCCCAAGTTCTTTGGTAGCTAAACTATGGGTACTGTACTCACCGATGGGTTGTTTGACGGCAAGTGCTTCAGCAACTGCCTCATCAAGATGAATCATTATGGGTAATAAATCAGGAACAGTGTGTTGCCATAATTGAACCAGGTCTTGCTGTAACTGATTCGAAGAGGTGTATTTATTCATTAAAAAATAGCAGCGTTCAGCCAGATCTTGTTGGTGTAAACGAACATGACAGGCTACATCGGGGTTTAATAAACAGATTATGTGGTCAGCCAAAGCCAATCCACTTTGAGCCAATACGGTATTTGCCGCTGGAAGGTCAAGTAGAATCCAGTTGTAATTCCTGGTAGCAATTAACTGAGCGATATTCAATTGCCAAAAATCTGGTTCAGCTCGAAATTTAGCATCCAGTTGGAGCAAATCAGATTTTGATGTGTGCCCAAAAGGGATAAAATCCAACAACCTGGTATATCGCATGGCATTTTCTTGCCATGGAACATTGTTCATCAGGCCTTGTGCCCAGCCACGAGGTTGTTTAAAAGACATATTAAAATACAGGCGCAGCAAATTGTCTGGTGAGAAGTCAATTACCAAAACAGACTCGCCCAGACTTTGCAAGGCCCAGGCTAATCCTGCCGTTATTGAGGTGGTACCGGTTCCTCCCCGAATTCCTTGTAAGGCTATCACTGGCATAATTGAGTCTATCCTTGTTTATTAGTCCGGGTTAGTCTAATTCGTTGGGGGTTAATTGGGCTAACTCTGACAATAATGGCCAATGCTCCATCATATGCGCCAAGTGCTCCAATTGTGAGATATTGATATAACTTAACTTTGATAATGAGTAAGCGTGACTGAGTGCCAGTAAATCTTCTGCTGTTTTCATGGGCATAGTCCGATTAATATTTCGTATTTTTTTATCCATGGTATCCCTCAGCAAGAATGTCTTCATTCAAGTATAGCAAGGATTAGGAAGTCTTGAGTATGGCTACCACTTTTCATCCCAGGGACGTGTACAGGTGATAAAATTGTAGTTTCTTTTCTTACGTTAATGTTTTTTTTCTACTGATTCTATGGTATTGATAAATAATAATAATACTTTGATTCGCATTATATACAAGGCTTGGTTACCCATGAAATCGAGATATGCCCCTATACTTAAAGCGGTATTTCCTGTTGCGGGTTTAGGAACACGGTTTTTACCGGCAACAAAGGCAGCTCCTAAAGAAATGTTATCTATTGTTAACAAGCCATTAATTCAATATGCAGTTGAAGAAGCTTATTCTGCAGGCATACGACAAATGATCTTTATAACCTGTCA
This sequence comes from Legionella antarctica, assembly GCF_011764505.1. Taxonomy (NCBI): domain Bacteria; kingdom Pseudomonadati; phylum Pseudomonadota; class Gammaproteobacteria; order Legionellales; family Legionellaceae; genus Legionella; species Legionella antarctica. The sequence goes on along the minus strand of NZ_AP022839.1, from coordinate 3,181,643 downwards.
TAATAAACGTGCAATTGAAGATCATTTCGATGTATCTTATGAATTAGAAGATGAACTGATATCGCATAATAAAATGGAACTGTTATCTCTGGTGCGTGCGGTTAAACCACTAGACATGGAGTGTTTTTATGTTCGCCAACCAAAACCATTGGGTTTAGGTCATGCTATTTTATGTGCTGAGACATTAGTGGGACAAGAGGCGTTTGCTATATTACTTGCAGATGATCTCCTCACTGATAAAACGCCCATTATGAAGCAAATGGTTACGCTCTATAACGAATATGGACCTAATATCCTTGCCGTAGAGGACATCCTTTCGGAACATACTCAACAGTACGGGGTTATTGCAGGGGAACAACAAAAGGACGATCTTATAAAAGTTACCGATTTAGTTGAAAAACCTCATCCAGATAGAGCACCATCGAATATTGGGATTGTAGGACGTTATATTCTCAGCGCGGGAATTTTTGATCAAATCAGAGCGTTACCTCAAATGGGTCAAGACGAGGTCCAATTGACAGACGCAATTAAAGGCTTGTTAAAAAAAGAACAAATTTGGGCGTACCGTTATGAGGGAAAACGTTATGACTGCGGAAGCATATTAGGATTTCTGAAAGCTAATGTAGATTTGGGGAAAATTGATTCTCTGGAAGGAGAGAATTTTTCGAAATGGTTATTAGAAACGGTTAATCAATAATCTGAACGGTAATTTATATGCCATCACCAATTCAATTTAACTCCTGGAAGCAGCTGGAAAAATGCGCATACTCCAGCGCTGATAATTATAATTTAAATGTGTTGGAAACCAATCAACATCATCACAAAAAAAATTATTATGCTTCAAGTGAACATATCAAGCTTGATTACAGCCAACAATGCATTGACGATAAAGTTTTGCATTACCTGCTCTTGCTTGCGGAGGAGTGCGGGTTAGAAAATAAAATAAATGCCCTTATGAGGGGGTATCTTGTCAATAATTCAGAACATAAGCCTGCCTTACATACCGCACTCAGGACTTTTGGCGATGAAGAAATTATAGTGAATTGCCAGAATATTATACCGGATATTTTAAATGTTCGTGAGACTATGAGGATTATTTCTACTCAAATAAGAAATGGAGAATGGGTAGGATATTCAGGAAAGCCGATCATTGATATTGTTAATATAGGTATTGGAGGTTCCTTCCTTGGGCCACAATTTTGTACCAGTGCTTTAGTTGATTTCACTACAGAAAAGTTACGATTTCATTTTATATCAGGTATCGATCCGAATGAGTTCAGGCGTGTTATAGCAAGGCTTAGGCCCGAGACCACTCTGTTTATAATTGCCTCAAAGTCATTTACTACTAAAGAAACACTTTGCAATATGAATAAAGCTATTGCATGGATTAATCAACCCAACCACATCGATAAACATATTATCGCGGTAACTGCTAACATAAAAAAAACAGCAGAATTAGGTATAGTTAACGTAATTCCTACCTGGAACTGGGTTGGCGGGCGTTATTCATCGTGTTCTTCTATTAATTTAATTACCTGTATTGCAATTGGGTTTGAGCTTTTTTCTGAAATGCTCTCTGGTGCTCAAGAGATGGATAAGCACTTCCATAATCAAAAATTTTCACAGAATTTGCCTGTTCTGTTAGCCTTACTTGGTGTTTGGAATAACAATTTTTTGAAAATTCATAATCTTCTGATGCTAATTTATTCTTATGATCTCCAGCAATTTGTGCCTTACATTCAGCAGCTTGATATGGAAAGCAATGGAAAATCAATAGACAAAGAGGGGCGAGTAATTAATTATGCTACAGGTCCTATAGTTTGGGGGGGGCCAGCTAATCAGGTTCAGCATAGTTATTTTCAGTTATTGTGCCAGGGAACACATCGAGTAGCTGCTGATTTAATTAGCGTTAGCATGTTCGGAGAGGAGCAGGTGAAAATGTGTGAAGGGCATCAAAAAGTATTAGGTAACGGAGTCAATAAAAATAATGATCTTAATGGGTTCAGAGCAAGCAAAACACCGATGAATCATGTTTCTTTGCTTGATTGCACACCAAAAACCATAGGATCCTTAATGGCTTTGTACGAGCATAAAATTTTTACTCAGAGTGTAATATGGAATATTAATGCCTTTGATCAGCCTGGTGTGGAGTTATCGAAACAAATAATTGGGTAAAAGAATTGAGAAAATCAAAGGGCAACGTTGGAAGCAGGCTAAGTGGGCTAATTTTGGCTTTATTCAGCGCAGCGTGCATCTCTCAGGCACTGGCATCAAATGGCGTGGCTCCCAGACAGTTTTTGTTAGAACAAGTATTGTCGGCTGAAGCCAATTACCGGGATGATTTGGTGAAACAAGCTCTTTATCGATTAGAGTTAATCGCGCCTAATGATCCAGAAGTGATCGCGGCACGTCTTAGACTGGCATTGCGCCAAGGTAATCAGTTACTTGCTACACAACAATTGGAAAAATTAAGACAATTGACTCCAGACTCCAATATTTATCGTCATGCAAAAATAAATGTAATTCTTGCTCAGCCAGAAGGGGAAAGACAGCTTCAGCAGGCAAGATTAATGGCAGTAACAGGAAATTTAGCTGAAGCAAAAAAACTTTATGACGCTCTTTTCCAAGGGGATCCCCCTACACCTTTCCTTGCTGTTGAATATTGGACTATGGTATCGCGGCTACCTGGAAAGGAGTCTGAGGCTTTGCAACAGTTGCAAACAATATACCGGTATTTACAAGCAAATAAACTTGTCCAGGACAAGAAGCGTAACGTCCACTGGATCGATTCACTAAAAGCTAATTTGTCGCGCTTATCAAATGCCGAGGGAGACAAGGCACTTAAAACAGCTAATCTATCTTTGGCCGAGCAAAAGTACCAACAGGCATTTAGGTACGATAACACGAATGATTTTGCTTTGATTGGATTAGGAGATGTCGCTTTTGCTCGAAACGACTTCATAGGTGCAGAGAAGGCATATCAAAAAGCAGACGAGCTTTATCCTAGTGGTAGTATCGCTGTGTATGGTTTAATCAGTATTTACAGACGTGAATCACCACAGAAAGCGTTGAAGTATTTGGAAAGCCTGGCACCAAGCAAACAGTTTAAATTTAAAGAGGCAAGGCTGGGGCTGCAAAGTGCTGTCTTACAACAGCAGGCTGCACGATTTGAAGAGCGTAAACAATGGTCAGAAGCATTGAGAACCTATCGAGAGGCTTATCAACTTACTCCTGATGATCCCTGGCTGAGTTACCATTTAGCCATGATATTGTATCAGACAGGGCAACTTCAGAAAGCACATACTTTATTACCTCAGTTGGTCGCAAAAAAAAATAATGACCCAACAATAATGTATATATATGCGTTGTATCTGTCTGCTACGAATCAAGAACAAAGTGCATTAAACTATTTGAATAAGCTATCAAAATTACTTTGGAATGAAGATATAAGTAAGTTGGCGCAGCGCCTGGAAAAAGAATTGGCCCGCAAGCATATGGAAATGGTTATTGAACAGGCACAAAAAATACGGGATCAGGGCAATAAAAATGAAGCCATTGCCTACCTTTTAAAGCAACCCAAAATGACAAGAATCACCTTAACATTAGGGGACTGGGCATTGGAGGATGGGCAATTTAGCAAGGCATTAGCTTATTATCATGAAGTTAAAGCGGCTGAACCTCAAAATGCGGATGCGCTTTTAGGTGAAATTGAGGCGCTTGTTGCAACTGGACGACTTGAGGAAGCCCGTCGTTTTTTACAAGCAGAACAGAACAACGAATCGACTCTTAACCTTAATATGCAACGAAGAGTAGCAAATGCTTGGATAGCGGTTTCAGAGCTAAATAAGGCACATACGATTTTCCAACGAATAAAGCAACAAGCCAGAAAAGAGGCGCCAAGTCAGACCAACTCTTTGGTATTTCGCGATGCGGCTCGACTTGAAGAGCAGTTACATGAACCCAAACAAGCGCGAGTAGATTATGCCTATGCCATGGTTAAAAGTAAAATTGCTCCTGTTTATCCAGAGGACAATGATACGTATACCTATCTTACCCGGAATCGTCGTGAGGATGACTGGCTAAAAAAAGGAATTCGTTCCGATGCAGCTCAGCTTTATCGTCAACAAGAGGTGAGAGTGACTGTTGAAAACGATTATTGGGACCTGAGCGGAACAGAAGGAATTTCTGATTTATCGATTAAGGATACTATCGTGCAGGCGGACATGCCTTTACATGATGGTCGTGCCTTTTTTCGAGGTGAGTTAATTGATGTAAGCGCTGGAGATTTTATTACTTCTAACGGTGTCTATTTGAATGATTTCGGAACGTGCACGACTGGCTGTGTTAATGGTATTTCCCAGCGAGCAAGAGGGTATAGTCCTGTAATAGGTTGGCAAAATAGAAAATGGTCTGTAGATCTGGGTGAAACCCCTTTTGGGTTTCCCGTGGTGAATTGGGTTGGAAGTATCAATTATTCAGGGGACTTCAATCATATTGGTTGGACTTTAGGCGCATCAAGACGCCCTATGGCAAATTCATTATTATCTTTCGCGGGCACCAGAGATCCCAATACAAATATTGTATGGGGCGGGGTAGTTACCAGTGGGTTTAATCTTGCACTTAGCTATGATCGAGGTGGATCGCATGGTTTATGGGCTTTTATGGATGCAAATGAGTTAACCGGAAAAAATGTAATCAATAATAAACGTGTTCGATTAATGGATGGCTATTACTACAAATTAATTAACGAAGAAAACCGTCGCGTCTCTGTGGGCATTAACAGCATGCTATGGCACTATCAGAGGGATTTGAATGATTACTCCCTGGGACAAGGGGGATATTTCAGTCCTCAAGAATATTTATCTTTCGCGCTTCCAATTGATTACCGTCAACGGACAGCTAACTGGTCCTATGAGTTGGGCGGGTCGGTTTCCTTGTCTTGGACTACCACTAAGGATCGCCCGCTTTATCCAATACCAAGTCTTGTTCCGCCTCCACTTCGTGCTGAAAATACCATCTTAAGCGGGAGCAGGAGCGGTTCGATCTTTGGTTATACTTTACTGGCTTTAGCAGAACGTCGCCTTGGCCCTCACTTCACCTTAGGCGGCATAGTTAACATACAACGCACTCAAGATTTTACTCCAAGCCATATATCTGTTTACCTCCGATACTCTTTTGAGGGATGGATGGGAGACCTTGATATGCCCATAAGGCCTTTGGTACCTTATGCTAATTTTGGTTAAATAATGATCCCCCGAGATAATTTTCTGTTCAACCCAGATGCGTGGTATTTGAGTTTGGATCTAATGATCGCATCTTCCAGGAAAGGCCATTTAGACAATAAAAGTGTGTAAAATAATCTAAATGTGCTATAAAGAAACAATGAGTTCATAAAACGGTAGTGATGACCATGAACGTTAAAACAGGGATCAGCGATATCAATCTCTATACCAGCACCTTTTGTATCGACACCGAAGTGCTCGAACAAAAAAGAGAAATTTCCCGTAAAATGATTCAGGAATCAGGGTTTATCAGTAGATCGGTGATCCCACCGTGGGAAGATTCAGTCACTTTAGCGGTAAACGCAGCTAAACCAGTGGTTGAACGCGTCAGTCCAGAACATATCGGATTAGTGATTGTAGCGACAGAAAGCGGCCTTGATTTTGGTAAACCCATTAGTACGTATGTTCAAGATCAATTGGGCATAGGCCCAAATGCCAAAAACTTTGAAATGAAACATGCCTGTTATGGCGGTACAGCCGCTGTTCGAATGGCACTGTGCTGGGTTGCTTCTGAAGAAGCTGCCGGCCGAAAAGCATTAGTTGTCTGTACGGATATCGCCAGACCGCATTTTGATAATGCTGCAGAGTTTACCGGAGGTTCAGGTGCTGTTGCCATGATTATCGACAAAAAACCTGCCCTGGTAGAAATTGACCCAGTCAGCGGTACAGCCAGCAAGGAAATCTATGATGTTGCCCGACCCTCATTGACGGTGGAATGGGCTGATCCAGTATTATCACTCTGCTGCTATTTTGATTTGCTTGAAGCCTCTTGGTTAAATTATTGCAAACGTCATGATAAAGAGATTTCAATTCGTGATTTTAATTATTTTCTTTACCATACGCCATTGTTGTCGCTGATCAAGCAATCCCATCAAATTGTTCTGGAATTAAATGATGCTGAGGATGATGAAAACTGCTCCTTTGATCGAATGACATTGCCAGCGTTGGATTACAATTTTCGTACCGGCAACATTTATTCAGGGAGCGTTTATGCGGCATTGCTGGGCTTAATTTACCATCTTTCTGATGAAAAGGACCCTAAACGGGTTGCCATTTTTTCCTATGGCTCCGGCGCCTGCTCTGAACTGTTTTCCGCAACGGTACTGCCTGGAGCTGCAAGGCAACTAAGTAATCAGCATATTATGGAAAATTTAAAAAACCGGTGCTCACTAAGTGTCGAAGCTTACGAACAAATGGCGGCGCAATGTAACAAGAACATGGCCGCCAAGGATTACATCCCGCCTTTTGGGGAGCTCTATGGCAAGGTAGCAGAGCAATACAAAAAGAATCACTGGCTGGTATTAGATAATATTGATACCTATCACCGCCATTATCGGTGGGAAAAATAAAATAAATCGGGAAACATTATGGGTAAAGCATCCCTATTGTCTGACATTCATGGCAACTGCTGTTTGAACGTTAATTTTTCTAATGTTAATGGTGAAGCTACCCTCGATGAATACAGCCTGAATCAGGCTTTTAAAGCTCTGGAGCGGTCTGATGAGGCCAATATTATAATTCTTCATGGCAATGACAAAGATTTCTGTAACGGTCTGGATATTAATTTTCTGGTGAAGCAGGAAAAATGGCCAACATCCGCTAACAGCTTATTAAATAATTTTTCTGATTTATTGATTACGATTGACAAAAAGCCGCAACTGGTCATTGCAATGGTCAAAGGTGCTGCAATGGGCGGCGGCCTGGGTATCGCTGCAGTGGCGGATTTTGTTCTAGCCAGTCCGTCGGCAGTTTTTGCTTTGCCTGAAACCATGGTTGGCTTGATACCGGCGGTGGTTTTTCCTTATGTTATGCGGCGTACAGGTTTGATGAAGGCGAAATTGCTGGCACTGGGTATTCAAATCTTTGATGCCCAAAGGGCTTATGATTGCGGTCTGGCTGATGAAGTTGCTGAGGATGAGCAGGCCCGTCTCCGCTATTTGGTTAAGCGTTTTGGCCGGATGGATAGTGAAGCGACTAAAAGTATGAAGCGATTAATTCGCCGTCATTTTCCGTTACCTGAAAATTACCTTGATTATGCTAAAGATGCTTTTCAGGCGTTGTATAACAGTGAGTCAACGCGAAAACGACTTTCTCTGTTCTGTCAGGGCTATTCACCATGGATGAACGATGGCGATGAATGACTGCAAAAAAACAATTCTGATAACTGGAGGTACCAGCGGCATAGGCAGGTCACTGGTTGATTTGGCCATTGCCCGCCAATATGAAGTTGCTTACTGTGCCAGAAATAAGCCACAACTTAACTATAAAAATCATAAGGTGTTGTTTTGTCAGGCCGATGTGTCACAGCCTGATGATATGAAACATGTTGTTGACAAAACAGTTGAGCGTTTTAGTCAGATAGATATTGTTATCCATTGTGCCGGCATCAGCCGTGATTCTCTGCTGGTTAATTTGCCTGCTGAACAATGGGATGAAGTTATGGCAATAAATTTAAGAAGTGCGTTTCTACTCTCCAGATTGGCTGTGGGGCAATTTCAACGTCAGGAAATGGGAGGACACATCGCGTTCCTTGCTTCGCTTGCCTGCTATGGTGCACCGTCAAATGCTTGTTATGCTGCCAGTAAAGGGGGGTTGTTAGGCCTTTCTACAGCCATTGCCGAAGAATCCAGCGGATCGGGAATTACTGCCAACAGTTTTATTCTTGGCTTGATCGACACACCGATGACCGCTGATTATCCTGACCTGGCGAAACAGATATTAATCGAAGGAAGTCCTTTGAAACGTCATGCTGAATCCGACGAAATTGCCCTTGATATGCTTTATTTAAGTGAACATTGCCGGCATTTAATTAACGGCAAGCATGTGCATATCTCCGGGGGACTAATCGACTTTCCCATTGGCAATCGAAAGAGCTGAAGACTTAAAAAAGAGGTGAAGCCATGAAGCTGGAGCGAATCGCTGAAAATATTGTCAAATTATATGTTGCCACAGAAGACAACCCCTATATTGATCAGGCATTTTTCCAGCAGTTGAAGCCGATTGTTGAGGAAATAAATCATGATGACAAAATCGCTGTCGTTATTATGTGCGGAACATTGGCTTATTTTTCTGCTGGAGCCAGTCAGGACGCACTGCAACAAACGGATACCTTACCCAGCTGCGTCATAGAAATTCCAGAGGCTATCCTTAACATTAAAGTGCCAACTATTGCCTCTATGGAAGGGCATGGGATTGGCGGTGGACTGATTCTGGGGTTGTTGTGCGATATGGCAATGATGGCTGAAGAAAGCCTGTATGGCGCCAATTTTATTTCCATGGGATTCACCCCGGGAATGGGTTCAACACAAGCCGTTACGGATGCATTTGGACCCTATATAGGTCGAAAAATGCTTTTTGGCGGCCAGTTATATAAGGGGCAGGAATTTAAATCCTTTCCAGGTTGCACTATTGAAATCATGCCCAAAGCGGAGATAGCCAGTGCATCTCTGGAACTGGCTAAAAATATTGCCATGAATTCCCGTGCTGCTTTAACTTTATTAAAGGGAAAATTAAGTGGGCGTCGTCTAAAAAATCTAAAGCCAGTTCTGGACGAAGAAATCAAAATGCATCGGTTCCTGTTTGCTGATCCGGAAACGCAGAAAATGATCAATGAGCACTATTTGCGGGAGCTGTAATATAATTTGAAGGGAGAAGGTTATGGAAATACCTGGTCTGGTAAATCAGAAAGTTTTGATAACTGGCGGTACAAAAGGGCTTGGCAAAGCCATTGCAATAGCTTTCTCAAAAGTAGGTGCGATTGTTTTTGTAACTCATAAATGGGGTAGTGTCGATGAAAAAGATCTATGCAAAGACTTTTTAGACGCAAACGTCAAGCCGCCTTATATCATCCAAAGTGATGTTAGCAGTCAGGAAGATAATCTTCAGTTGATGAAAATTATTAAAGAAAAAGAATGTGATCTTGATATCGTGGTCAGTAATGTTGCATTTTCACAAATTATACAGGACATCAGTAATTTAAAGCGAAAAACCCTGGAGTTATCAATTAATTATTCCGCCTGGCCGATGGTGGATTTAATCCTTGGATGCAAAGAGGTGTTTGATTATTACCCCAAATATGTCCTTGCCATTTCCAGTGACGGCGCTGATGTTTGCCATCCTGGATATGAGATGGCTGGTGTTTCGAAAGCAGTATTGGAGACGCTTTGTAAATATCTGGCGCTAAGACTGGAAAAATTTGGTAGCAAAATTAATGCATTGCGACCGGGAATGATGGTGACCGACAGCTCAACGCAAACCTTTGGCGAGGAAGTGATTAAGACATTGTATCATAAGAGGCCAGAACTGTTTGTAGCACCTGAAGAGCTGGCAAAGGTTTGTCTGGCGCTTTGTTCTGGCTTAATGGACTCGGTTAACGGCCAGATTATAACCGTTGATAACGGCAGTTCAGTGATCAGTCCCATTTCATATTTGACGGATTGCTGATAAACAGGGGATCACGATGCACTGGAAACTGGAACCAGAAGCAGAACAGGCCTTTCAGGCTATGGAAAAAAAAATATTAACCTTCCCTGTACGCACAGATACAGAGACGATGCTCAAAAAAGAGATTGAAGCTCTCCTGCCTCATCGTGAACACATGTTGCTGCTCGATGAAGTCAGACAGGTTGATATAGCGCATAACAGTCTGCTGGCCTGCTATGATTTAAAACGCGCAGATGTCTTCCTGGCAGGTCATTTTCCTGGTTTTCCTGTTTTTCCGGGTGTTTTGCAGGTAGAAGCAGTGGGACAAGCCGGCATGCTGCTGCACAAATTAAAAGTACAGCAGATAAACCCCTCAGCGGAGGAGGCGGTTTTTTTGTCTCATATTCATGCGGCAAAATTCATTGACGAAATACATCCTTCAGGTCTGATTGAGCTTAGGGTTAGGAGCTTTGAAGAGGGACTGTTCGTGTCAATAGTTGGTCAATGTGTGCAAAATGGAAGGTTGTGCTCTATAGTTGCATTAAGGGGATTAGCTTAGCAAGGAGAAACTTCATGAATAGAGAAGAGATATTTTCTGTTATCAAGCAAAACATTCACAGCGTGATCGATGGCGCGGAGGGCAAAGAGATCACCGAAGAAGACAGCATGAATGATTTTGGCGCCGATTCCCTGGAAATTGTTGAAGTGGTATCCAGATCAATGCGTAAACTGGAAATTAAAATTCCTCGAACTGAGCTGGGCAAGGCAAAAAATCTTGGTGATTTAGTGAGCTTATTTGAAGAACATGCTCAAAAGGATTCATGATGAGTAACAACAATCAGACATCCCGAAGGGTATTAATAACCGGGATGGGGGTTATTTCCTGTTTGGGTTTTAATCTGAAGGACTATTTTCAGAATCTTATATCTGGTAAATCCGGTATCAGTAAATGGAACAATATGGATTCTCGTTGTTATTCCAAAATTGGCGGTGATTTGTCCGATTTTGACTTTAATCAATATTTACAGGATTACAGCCAGATTTTCCCTCAAGAAATGGTACAGCGCTGTAAAAAATTACTTCGGTATACACCGTACTCAGGTCGAATAACATCCTGTGCTGTTATGCAGGCTTTTATTGACAGCGGTCTTCATCATGAAGATTTTGACGGCTACGATACAGGTCACATCATGGCCGGTCATAATATTAATGCCCGCTTTATTTATAACAACGTTCTGACCTATGCTGAAGAACCTGAATACATCGAGCCGCTTTATGGATTAACAGCTTTGGACACCGATGTAATGGCTGTTAGTAACGAAATTCTCAACATTCATGGAACCTCGTATATTGTTGGCGGTGCCTGTGCTAGTGGTAATCTTGCGTTAATGACAGCCTTTGATCTGATTCGTTCCGGCCGGGCAGAAAGGGTGATGGTGTCAGCGGCCGCCTCTGATTTGGATCCAGTTTGTCTTCAGGGTTGGGCTATTTTTGATGCTCTGAGCTACAAAAGCTTTAACGATCAACCTGAGAAAGCCAGCCGACCTTTTGATTTATTGAGGGAAGGTTTCGCTCCTGCCCAAGGGTCGGCAGCGGTGATGTTAGAGAGTGATGAAAGTGCAAAACAACGTGACGCCAGGATTTATTGTGAATTGATGAGCGCCAGTTGTAATTCGGATGCCTCAAGGCTCGCCAAGCCCAGTAAGGAAGGTCAGGCCCGGGTTATCAAAGAAGCGCTGGACAGAGCTGGGGTTAAGCCGGAAGCAATAGATTATGTTAACGCCCATGCGACATCGACACCCATTGGCGATCGTAAGGAAGTAGAGTCCATTAAACAGGTTTTTGGTCAGCATGCTTATGATCACCTGTTGGTCAATTCAACCAAATCAATGATTGGCCATTGTCTGCTGGCAGCCAGCCTGATGGAATGTGTGGCCACAGTGATGCAGATGAGAGAGGGTATTATTCATCCAACAATAAACCTCGATAATCCCGATCCGGAACTTGATCTGGATTTTGTTCCCCATCAAGCCCGTGAAAGGAAAATTGACTATGCTTTATCAAACTCTTTTGGTTTTGGCGGTATCAACTCAGCGATAGTTTTAAAAAGGGAAGTATGAGAGAGCATCTTAGTGTTGACGATAAGACGATCTATTTTTTGAATCCACCCCAGGACTGGCTAGGAGCTTTGTCTAAATTTTCCATTTTAGCTGAAAAGGTTACAGGAATTGAGGATATTCACCCGCTTTTCGAACAAAAAATTCAAAAAAAGGAGCGCTTTGACGGCTTGATTATAGCCTTGCCTGAGCTTCCCAAGGATAATGTTGCCATTATGAGCATGACTGTTCCCGACTGGGATGACAAAGTCATGGCAAGGTTAAAACAATCATTTATCGCGGCACAGATGGCGATCGATGATTATTTATACCGTGGTGAAGGTGGCAAGATTTGTTTTTTGGCCGCAAATTCTACCGCAGGTTATCCGCTGGTGTTAAAATCAGCCTTACATGCTTTTTGTCGCAGTATTGGCAAAGAGTACGGTCAAAAGAACATTTACTGTAATGCACTTTATTATCCAGAAAATAGTGCTTTAATTGATGAAATAATTTTTTATCTGCTCTATTTGATGTCAGACGAAGCGGATTTTGTCACAGGGGACATTTTCTATGCCTGAATCTGATTATCCTAAAACAGCGATTGCTGTCGTTGGCATGGGATGTAAGCTGCCTGGAGCGGATAATATTGATGAATTCTGGCAACTTTTGGAAGAGGGAGTTGATGCTATTAGTGATATCCCGGCTAGCCGCTGGGATATCATTAAATACTATGATGAGCATTTTGGAACTCTGGGAAAGACTTATCAGAAACAAGGTGGCTTTGTAAAGAACATTGAATATTTTGACGCCGGCTTTTTTAGCATTTCAAAAGAACGGGCGAAAACCCTGGATCCTCAGCAACGAATGATTCTGGAAGTCAGTTGGCAGGCTTTTGAAAGCGGTTGTCTGGTTCCGGAACGGTACCGCAAAGAAAAGGTTGGTGTTTATCTCGGTATTGGCAGCCTTGAATATGCGCTCGCGCAGCTGCATGATGCGGATAATCTGGATTTTCTCGACTTTAATTTTCTTCTTCATAATGATTTAGGGCTTTCAGCGGCAAGAATTTCCGGTTTTTATGGCTTTACTGGACCGTCATACACGTTTAATTCAACTTGCGCCTCTTCCTTTGTCGCACTTCATACCGCCTGTCAGCACCTGCAGCAAGGTGAAATACCGATGGCACTGGTCAGCGGTGTTAATTTTCTTGGAGCGCCTTTTAATAACCTCGCGTTATCACAGGGGTGGATATTATCACCCAGCAGCCGATGCCGAAGTTTTGATGCGAATGCTGATGGGTATGTTCGGTCTGAGGGCTGTGCTGTTGTTATTTTAAAACGTCTGGACGATGCCTTGAATGACGGGGATAACATTATGGCGATTATCCGTGGCAGTGCCATGAATCAGGACGGCTTGCGATCCGATTTTGCTCATCCAACAGAACACTCAAGACAAACAGTGATTAAGGAGGCGTTGCAGGCTGCAAAATGTGATGCACAAACGATCAATTATGTAGAGGCGCATGGCTTTGGTACAGTAGCTAATGATGCCAACGAATTGCGGGTTATTGCAGACTGTTATGCTCGAAATCGTAATAAAAGGAATACCTGTTATGTCGGTGCGGTAAAAACCAATATTGGTTATCTGGAATATGCTTCCGGCATTGCCAGCCTTGTGAAAGTGATTTTATCCATGCACCATCAAACTATTCCGGCGCATTTGCATTTACAGGAGCTGTGTGCTGACAGCGGTATTGTAAATGACGACAGCCTGAAAATATCACTGGAAAAAAAATCGTGGCAGCGAATTAATAATCAGCCTTTGCGGGCTGCTATTAATAATTACAGCCTGGCCGGGACCAATATTCATGTCATTGTTGAAGAAGCACCGGTCCTAAAAAATGTTCATTTCGATATTGAAGGTCCCTCGTTATTTCTTTTATCAGCGAAAAACATCGAGTCATTGCAACGTTACGCGACTGATTATCTGAAGTGGCTCGCACGGCATCCCGAGATAGCATTATCTTCATTATGCTACTTAGCGGCGTGTGGAAGAAGCCATTTTAATTATCGTCAGGCTTTTATTATTAATAGCCACAAAGAATTAATAGCGAAACTGCAAACCTTCAGAGCAGGTGATTATAACCAGATAAAAATTCTCTCAAATACAGACAGTGGCGTTCATCTCAATATGCCAGGCGAAAATCGCAAAACACTCGATCATCTTGCAAAACAGTTCATGGCAGGTGTTGACGTTAACTGGCAAGCCATTTATGTACAAGATAAGAATCAACAAAAGCTGGTCTTGCCCGGCTATCCCTTTGATAAAAAATATTACTGGTATAAATAATGTTTACCCAAAAATTTTCGTCATGAAATTCAACCTCACAGATGGGGGGAGTTTAATCCTTCATTTCATGAATAATCCTCATCAATCCGTTACATTTCCTGCGTAAATATTAAATACCCTTTACAAATTTGAAAAACAAATTTACGATAATGTGGATTTATAAGGTTCGTATACTTTATTTTTCAATTTACGTTTAAAAACTAATGAGGTGTAATTCGATGTTAATTAAACTGATGCTTGGGGTGCTCAAATTCAATAAAAAACCTTATGTCAAAATGCAAAGCCTTTTTGAACAACTGGGTAAAGGGCAAGATCCTGAGACTCTTTTTATAACCTGTGCGGATTCTCGGATAAATCCCGGTCTTATTACTCAGGCTAAACCAGGAGAGCTTTTTGTCATTCGCAATATAGGGAATATTATTCCTCCAGCTCCTTCGCAGTCCAGCGAAGCAGCAGCTATTGAATTTGCCTTAAGTGAACTAAACATAAAGGACATTATTGTCTGCGGTCATTCTCAGTGTGGGGCAATGAAAGGTTTATTGACCCCTGATATAGCCAAGCGTTTACCTGCTGTAGCATCCTGGCTTGATCATTCAGCTTCAGTGTTACAAAAAATGCATGACGATCATACAGAGCTCCTGAAAGATGCTGAGGAAAAGCTATCAATCGCGACCAAACAAAATATCTTGCAGCAAATAGAACATTTAAAAACATACCCTGGGATTGCGAAGAAATTAGCAAATAATAAATTGACCATCCATGGATGGTTGTATGAATTTGAATCTGGAAAAATATTTATTTATGAGCCAAGAGCTAATGAATTTATTAGCCTTGAACGCGCATTGGAATTTGCAATTGAAGATAGAAAAAATAAGGAGATCAATCATTTAGCCATGGACTATTTAGAAAAATTAACTCACCCTAAAACAGCAAAGGAGTATCAAATATTAATGGGGTTACTCGCCAGGCTGCAGGAAAATATTATGCCCATATGGGGGGGTATTAAAGATTCATCTCAACAAAAAATATGGGCGGAGTTAGGCAATTTTTATGAGGGTCCTCTTGATAGCAAGTTTATTGCCTTAGTTGAATCAGGCTCACAAATTAAATTAGTTGATTTGAACAAATTCCAAAAAAATATATTTGCATCAGAAGGCTATCGTCAACACTGCAGTCAATTAATCCAGAATTCTTTTTTTTCAAATCCCCAAAAACCACAGGACACCCCATCGAATCTCAATTCGAGCTCAAGCGAGTCCCCCAGTTACTCGTGATTAGATAGACCTCTGCGATAATTTTTTTGCAGCCTGCCACTCCTGTTTCGCGGATGTTGGTCGTCAAGCAACTAGGCTTGACGGCTATGGCTTGACAGGCCTGTATTCGAAAAAAACTACTTTACAGGAATATTTTTTGCCGGGGTAGGAGAGGATTGTGGATAAGGTATCCACTTTGAATCCCCCTTTAGCAAGATATAAGGCATGCCCAGATAATCTATTAAGATAATCCCTTCATTTTCTGAAACCACAGCAGTTTGTGGTAATTTGTTGGTTAGCTCTTGTAAATTGAGAGGGGACTGATTAAATATCTTTCCATCGAGCAAGCGTGCTATTAATTCTGAAATTGCAAGGTAACTGCTGGGAGTATTGATTTGCAGCGCTCCATTTTGATTGCTTGATTTCAAGCCAATCAATTTTATTCCAACAGGGATATGAGTAATTGCAGGGCTAGGTATAATATAGGCGCGGTTTTCTGGACACAAAAAAAGGTTTTTTAAGAGCTATTCTTCTTAATACAAAGAGGAGAATAAAATGTCTAAAAAGCGAGCTTATTATACGGCGGCCAAGAAGGCAAAAATAACGCTAGCTGCGATTGAGGGGAAACTCACACAAGCGCAAATTACCAGTGAATACGGTGTTCACGCAACGCAGGTAAAAACTTGGAAGCAATCGGCCATCAAAGCCATTAACGATTTATTCTCTGGGGCTAATGAAAAAGAAGCCAAGTCCCAAGAGCAGCTTGTTGAGGCATTATATCAAGAAATTGGTCGACTTCAAGCGCAGCTATCTTGGCTAAAAAAAAAGCATGAACTTTAGTCTGGATGAAAAGCGCGTCATGATTGATCCTCTTGCCGAGCTCACCATTCGTGAACAATGCTTGCTATTAGACTTGCCTGTTTCAAGTTATTATTATAGTGCCAAGCCCATTTCTGTCGAAGATGAAGCGCTTATGGCGCTACTTGATGAGCACTATCTGCAGTATCCATGTGAAGGTAAAATTAAGCGGGCAAGATGGCTGTCAAAAGAAGTAGGCTATCCTGTTGGTAAACGTCGAGTAAAAAAGTTGATGGAAATGATGGGGTTATCGACTGTTTACCCAAAGCCAAATACAAGCGTTCCCAATAAGGAGCATG
Source organism: Legionella antarctica (assembly GCF_011764505.1). NCBI lineage: Bacteria > Pseudomonadati > Pseudomonadota > Gammaproteobacteria > Legionellales > Legionellaceae > Legionella > Legionella antarctica. The sequence continues at coordinate 3,165,087 of NZ_AP022839.1, read as the reverse complement.
AGGTGTTCCCTTATTTATTAAAAGAGGTGGATATCACCAAACCAAATCAGGTTTGGGCCGCAGATATCACCTACATCCGCATGAAAGGAAAGCATGTGTATTTAGTAGCTATTATGGACTGGTATAGTCGTTATGTGATTGGATGGGCTATTTCACCTACTATGGAGGCTGAATTTTGTATTGAGGCGCTTAGAAACGCTTTGCTGCATTCGCGTTGTGAGATCTTTAACACGGATCAGGGTTCTCAATTTACCTCAAAAGATTGGATAAATACGCTAAAATCTCACCACATTTCTATCAGCATGGATGGGCGAGGACGTTATTTAGATAATATATTTATCGAGCGATTGTGGCGTAGTGTTAAGCAAGAAAAAATCTACCGGTATGATTTTGATACAATTGAAGAGGTTGAGCTGGCCTTAACGGAGTATTTTGAGTATTATAATAACCGAAGGCTTCACCAGTCCTTTAATTATTTAACGCCCGCAGAGGTGTATTATGGCCGGAAAAGACCATAAACCCTAAATGAGAGCGTCATGACTTACCCACAAGGCCCACAGGCCTATACGAGAAAGTGAAGCTCTCCTGACCTGTGGACTTGTGGATAAGTCATTCTGATAGAGTTGTGGTAAAATGACCTAAGACAATTCGTAGTAGCAATCACTATTCATACGGTATTGAGTAGGTTTAAATAGGTTAATTTGAGTGAATTTTTAACTATAAATGATGGATGAATAGCTCTTATTTTTCCTTAATTTTGTTCCAGACATGCGGACCCATATCAGTATATCCCGCAAACCTGGCATTTGTAATTTATCACCAGTAAGGTTGGCACCGTGTTCAGGTATAATTATCACGACTACTTTACGACCTGATCGTTCTAATGTTGCCAAAAAATCAACCAGTTGATCAAGCAAATGAGTTGCCAGATTTTCATAAGGCACTGATTTACTGTCCTTCAGAGAGCGGTTACCGTCATGTAATGTGATTATATTGTAGTAAGTAGCGCTTCGATCCCCAGGTTTTGATTTTTCTTTAAGCCAGCGATTAAGCAATTCATCGTTACTAAAAAGAGGGCTGCCATCAAACTCTATCATTGATTGAGTAATACCAATTTGTGACATTAACGGTACATGCTGTACATTACCATATTGACGCAACTGCGCGAGAAAATTGCCATAAATTCCATTATGATCCATCATCAGCTGCGGGGTAAAACCAAGTTTTGCCAAATTATCCATTAAATAACAATCCTGCGCGACTGGGCTATAGAGGTCAGTGTGTGATGGTTGACCGCAGCTGGCACGTAACAAGCGTATTCCTGCTGGGGCACTGTAAGAAGCAGCTGAATTAAATTTATTAAACAAGATATCTAATTTGCTCCACAGCGGATGATTTTTTAAATGCACCGCGTCTAAATCAGTCCAGGCCAGAGAGCAGATATGGATGATCAATATATCAAAAGGTTGAGCGTCTGCAGGCAAGGATGCGGGGAATTTGGTACGTTTTGTTTTTTCCTCTTTATAAAATTTATTCAGATAAGTATTTAGATTATCATTGGTGGGCGGTAGATTGGTATCTTGTCCCGTCGTATTGGGTTTATCGTTGGTAAGTGATTGACTTTGATTCAATGGAGCCTTGCTCGTTACTGGGAGTAGTCGGTATGCTGGACCTTGGATAGTAAGTATGTTGAGCCAGCATATTGCGATTACTGTAAAGGTAGTGATGCGTATCCATTGCGATAAAAAGAGGTAAGCAACCAACAAAATAAAGGCTGCGCCTATCATGTTCCAGTTAATAAAGCGGATGACCAGCTCAAGAAGATAATGGGAGCTGAATTGCAGCACACCAGAACCTTGACTCATGATGCTGTGAATATTCGGTAGCCAGGTATCATGGTAGAACAAAGCAAATCCGATCGGTATAGCCAGCCAATTTCGGCATCGATGCAAAAATTGTTTAGGAAGTGGGAACAGGAGAAAGGTTAAAAAGACCAGGTTAAGAAAGGGATGAAAATCCAGATATCCATACCACAAAAGTGCAAATTTTAATAGAAAATAGTAGTTCCATCCCCCAAGACCTCTCCAATTCCTCCAAATATTTGGAGTTTCCTGTATTTGTGACGTATTAATCATTATTTTTCTTTACCGTTGAAGTATTTTTACCTGACAGGAAACCTGAGGCTTTTAAATATCGTGGTTTTAAAAGATGGTTTTTTATGGCTTTTAATCCGCGTTGCAATGGAGATCGGAGCGTATAGCCAAGTAGAAAAAAGAACACTGCAGAAAACAAAATGATTTGAATAATATCAGTCAGCTGCATGGATTATTTTCCTTGTTCAATATTGGTAGACAGGGTAATACACTCAGGAGTGTGTCTTGCAACTACCTTGGGCGCAGACTCTTCCATCGCACTTTCTCCTGGTTTAGATGATGTTACCCCTTCATTCAACAACTTATTATGGTATGAAGCAAGTTGTTTTATTTCGGTAATAATCTGCAAATCCAGATCCCAGGCCACATGGTTCGAAAAGATCATATTTACCGGTTGCTGAAAAATAAAACTAAGCGTTTGGTCAAGGTCGCTAGTGGCACAAGTTGAGAGGAATAGAAAAAGCTGATTATCACAGATTGTGGCAATATCGCCTAACCGTTTTAATTCACAAAGAGAAAGTGCTTGATTTGCATCTACACCGGATTCTGGTATTAAAGCGACCAGGATTCCTTTACCGTTGTCGGGCAGCAGGGTATTGTTCATTCGAGACAGTACGGACTGGCTAAATTCGTTTACTGGCAAATAGCCCTTTAGCTCTATAGGTTGTATCGTTTTTAATAAAGAATTAAAGTCCTCTTGCACATAGCGAGCAAATCGCTGCTGTTGCATGCTTTCGACCATCGTTAAGAACTTGGGAAGGGGGACTGTTTGGGGAATGGATAAATTAGCGCCGCAAGCCAATAGCAATCGTTCATCGCTATAACGGATGCTCTTACTCATTTCACGTATAACTATTTTTAATGCATTACCACACCGACGCCTCAGATAATGAATTTGTCGGGCAAGTTCATTAATCTGATTGCTATCAGACAGCGAAAAGATAAGCGTGGCAGCCTGAGCCTGTTCTGCTTTCTGGGCCAATAATTGATTATTTTCCAGCAATTGCCAATCCTCAGATGGAGGAGAGGCTCCTTCAAGAACTCTCTTATCGGCAAGATAAAGAAATTCATCATGTGACAGTAACGTGGAATGTGGTTGATCGTTTGGCTGGATAATCCAGTCTGATGCATCCTTTTGAATGGAAAATGTTTGATTTGCCGTTAAGCCACTTTCTGTAGCCCACCAGGAAATGACGTACTGCAGACTGTCCTCTTGCCAATGTAGTCTTGATAATCCATCTAAAAATCGATGCTGTGACGATAATTGGTTTTTCAGTTGGGCGGCATGTGGACCCTGATTAAGAATTAATAAGGTGCTCTGTTCAGAATTAAGCCATCCATGAGTTTTTTTTACCCAATGTTGAATTTCTTCCTGGGACAGAATTGGCCAGAAAACGGAGTTTGTAAGTAAAATAAAAAGTCGTTTCCTGGTTTTTAATGAACGCATCAGGTCAGAGGTCAAATGTAAAAGAGCTGCTTTTTTTTCGGGTAAGCTAAATAATGGCAGTTTCTTAACTGAAACAGGGGTTTTCAAGAGAAGTTCGGGCTTTTCACCTTGAAAAATTAGGGCAGTCCGCGCATCTGTAGGCAAAGCGGTGATAATTTTTTGGCAAAAAAGCTCGGCATCTATTTGACGGTCACTGTTAATCCAGTAAAATCCGGGCGATTGCATTGTCGATAATGCTCCCCAGCTCCGTTTCACATCTAATAAGAAAGATAGCGTCATAGATTCTTTTCTACTCTAATGTTTAATATCCATATTGTTAGGGACTGTTGACAGTTGACCTTTCGACTTCCCGTGACTTGTTTGGGGAGCCAGTACTAAATTCTTTGTTAACAAGGTATCTTTTCTAGCACCAGATTTCTGGATGCCAAGTACACTCCGTGCGATGCTGAGATTTTCAATTTTCCCGGGTTGTTGAGAGGTTACCATTATTTTTTATAAGTACTTAATAATTATGACAGTATTATGACAAATCATCAATTTTACCTTGATAGCTGATTATCGCTGTCTGAAATTAGTTTTTTGTACCATCATACTCATAATTCGAATGAGATACCTACCTGCTTTTAATAAAAATAATATAACGTGATGCAGCATCGCCGTATTGCTTACTGATCCTGGCCTTGACTCTATTTTTTGGTGGTTTATATCGATAATACATGGCTATAGAGATTAAATAAGGCAGGCCAAAGAGAATCAGGGTGTGTTTTATTGAGTTTGATATGACTACCTCAAAGAAAAGACAAATGGCAAAACAGGCTTGAATCGTGCGATTTCTAATGAAATCAGTAAACAATAATCGGTACATACTATAAATCTTAAAAAAATTTTTAAAAAAATCATAAGTAAGCGTTGTTATCCGGTACGGATTCCATAATTAATGACATGCTGATTTACTTTCAGCAATAATGGAGTACACCTCATTATCACCTATGATGATGTGGTCGAGTAATCGTGCGTCCACCAATTCCAAAGCCTCTTTGATTCGTTGGGTAACTGCCAGGTCCTGATGACTGGCATCAGAAACTCCTGAGGGATGATTGTGAGCAAGAATTAGGGCTGCCGCATTGAGTTGCAGAACCCGTTCAATTATTGGTCTTGGATGAACTGTGGCTGAATTAATAGTGCCGGAAAACAATTCTTCATAAGCAATGATGCGGTGTTGATTATCAAGAAAAAGTGCCGCAAAAGTTTCATTTTTATAATCACGCATTTTCTTTTTTAAAAAGGCATAGGTTTGTTTACTGTTCGTTATCTGGATTTCTTTTTGTAAGTAAATGAAATCACTACGCCGGCATATTTCCTTTACTGCCTGAAGTTGAGTGTAACGAACTTCACCTAATCCGTGTACTTTTTTAAAGCTTTGGGGATCCGCATTGAGAACTGCTCGCAAGTCACCTAAATGTTTGATGAGATCGAAGGCTAATTGCAAACATGATTGTTTGCTATTTCCTGAGCTGATAAAAACTGCTAATAACTCCACATCAGAGAGGCTTTGGGCTCCATCAGTAAGCAATTTTTCACGCAGATCTATCTGCCGTGTTGATTGGACAACCGTCATTTCGTATTCCTTTTATATTCCTTTATGGCGAAGTTTATGCTTTGATCGCAGCTATTCTTATCAAAAATGGTTAGTCATGCAAGATTTTATTAATAAAAAAGTTCTTCTTGGTGTTTGTGGGGGTATTGCTGCCTATAAATCCGCCTACCTGGTGAGAGAGTTAACTCGTCTTGGTGCTGAGGTTCGAGTAGTGATGACCCAGTCAGCACAACAGTTTATTAGTCCTTTATTGATGCAGGCTATATCAGGCAATGAGGTTCGTACTGATTTGTTTGATACTCAGGCGGAGCGTGCTATGGGACATATTGAGTTAGCCCGATGGGCAGATTATTTGCTTATTGCACCAGCCTCTGCTAATTATCTGGCCAAAATGACTCAGGGGATAGCCGACGATTTACTCTCTACGTTATACCTTGTCGCTGAAATTCCTGTCATTGTATGCCCTGCTATGAATCGAAGCATGTGGGCGCATCCTGCTACTAAAGCGAACTGTTTTCTCTTACAAGAGAGAGGCGTGGTATTTGTTGGACCAGAAGAAGGGGCCCAGGCCTGTGGGGAGCAGGGGCTTGGGCGCATTAGTGAGGCTGAACAAGTCATTAATGCATTACGGTTGTATGATGTGAATCAACTACTTGCCGGAAAAAATGTAGTGATCACGGCAGGACCTACCCGTGAGGCTATAGACCCTGTTCGTTATTTAAGCAACTACAGCTCTGGCAAGATGGGTTATGCAATGGCAGAGGCAGCCGCTATGGCAGGAGCGAAAGTCACGTTAATTAGTGGACCCACTCTATTACCCGTTTCTGCGGGTATTGAACTCATTAATGTGGAGTCGGCTCAGTCTATGTTGGATGAGGTAATGAAACAGATGCAAGTGGATACTGTATTTATCGGTACTGCAGCTGTTGCGGATTACCAGGTGAAATCACCTGCGGCAGAAAAAGTGAAGAAAAAAGATCACGCAGAGCTGAGTCTGCAGTTAACCAAAAACAAAGATATTCTTAGTACCGTGGCTGCAAGTGGCACTGCTTCTTTTGTGATGGGCTTTGCTGCTGAAACCTCCGATCTGATTTCTTACGCCCAAGAAAAATTACGCGAAAAAAAACTGGATATGATTGTCGCGAATTTAGTAGGTAAAGGAATTGGGTTTGAAAGCGATGTAAATCAAGTCACAGTGATTACAAAAAATAAGCAAATCGAGTTGCCACTAACCCACAAAGTACGGTTGGCGGGACAAATTATTGCAATCCTCGCTGCAACTCTGCAAAATGGCATGCATTAAATTCATCAGGGATAATCATGTTAAAGGCCATTCAATTAAAAATTCTGGATTCAAAAATTGGGGATACCATTCCTTTACCTAATTATGCCACCGACGGCTCTGCTGGATTGGACTTGCGGGTTTGTATCACTGACCCCATTCAGATAGCACCTCAGGAAACAATTTTGCTACCTACTGGGCTGTCCATTTATATTGCTGATCCTAATCTGGCAGCAGTTATTCTGCCCCGATCCGGATTGGGACATAAAAATGGTATTGTTTTGGGTAATCTCGTGGGGTTAATTGACTCTGATTATCAAGGCGAATTAAAAATTTCCTGTTGGAATCGAAGCCAGGAGCATTTCACAATCAATCCTGGTGAACGCATTGCCCAACTGGTTTTTATACCTGTAGTTCAGGCTGCTTTTGAAATCGTGGAAACATTTACACAAAGCAGCCGAGGCGAAGGTGGATTCGGCAGTTCAGGGAGACACTAAATGATTTACCAGCAAAAGCAAATTAACCGTTCAGTGTTCAGAGCTTATGATATTCGAGGGGTAATAGGAAAAGATTTGGATGAGCATGGGTTTTATAGTATTGGCTTAGCCCTGGCTTGCTATTTACAAAAATTAAAACGTCAACAAATCTATCTGGCGCAAGATGGTCGTCTAACCAGTCCGGATTTGGCAGCAGCCTTAAAAAAAGGCTTACTTGATAGTGGCATTGATGTAGTGGATTTGGGCTCAGTTGCCACGCCAGTGATGTACTATGCCACTTATACTCAAGGCATAGACAGTGGTTTAATGGTTACTGGAAGTCACAATCCCGCCGACTATAATGGCATCAAAATGGTTCTTGCCGGTAAAACATCAACGCAAGAAAACATAGATGTCCTCTATGATTTAGTAGCTGAAGGCAGGCGAGTGACTGGTTGTGGCAAAGACACAGTTCTTGATGTGATGCCTGGATATATCGAGCGTATTCTTGGTGATATAAAAATAAAACGACCATTGAAAGTAGTTGTTGATTGTGGAAACGGTATTGCCGGGCCGATTATCCCGCAGGTACTCAGGGAATTGGGTTGTGAGGTTATTCCCTTATACTGTGATGTGGATGGACGATTTCCCAATCATCATCCTGATCCAACTATTGAGGCTAACCTGGCTGATTTGAAAGAAGCGGTTTTGACTCAGCAGGCTGATATAGGTTTGGCTTTTGATGGCGATGCTGATCGTTTGGGTTTGATAACTAACAAGGGTGAAATGATTTGGCCTGATCGTTTGATGATGCTCTATGCCCGCGAGTTGTTAGGACGTATTCCAGGGGCAACTGTAGTTTTTGATGTTAAATGCTCCAGTCACTTGGAAAAAGTCATTTTGGAGGCTGGTGGTGTAGCCAAAATGTGTCCCACAGGTCATTCTATAGTCAAGTCTGTGATGAAGGAAGAGCAAGCTGCTTTAGCTGGCGAGATGAGCGGTCATTTATTTTTCAAAGATCGTTGGTATGGATTTGATGATGCTCTATACAGCGCTTGTCGTTTATTAGAAATTATCAGCTCTTCGGCATTAACTGTGAGTCAGCAGTTCGAACTAATCCCTAACAGTATTAATACTCCTGAATTAAAAATTGCTATAGCAGATGAAGATAAATTTATCTTTATGAAACGCTTCGGTGACGAAGCTCGATTTTCAGAAGCGCGCATTATTGCCATTGATGGTCTGCGAGTTGAATTTGCCAATGGTTGGGGGTTATTACGTGCCTCTAATACAACACCTTGTCTGGTGGCGCGTTTTGAAGCAACCGATAAAGATAATTTAAAACAAATTCAACATTTATTTAAAAACCAAATTCATTTGGTAGATAGTCAGTTGGATTTACCTTTTTAATCAGGATGCCAACGTGATCTCGAGCGATAGCCAGAGAGCTTCTGGATGTAGCACAGTTATATAATTTGGAGATCTCTTATTAACGCTCGAGCTGACGGTGTGGAGAAGTTAGCCTTCCCTCTGACTGATCCGTTCGGGCTGAGGAAGCGCCATGGAGCTGTCTTGAAGTCCTGCTGGTACTCTTCAAGATCTCATAAACGAGCAAGAGAGGTTTGGTTTGAAGGCTATCAGGATGACTACAGACTGGGTGTGCAGGCTTCCTGAGGCTCTTTTGCTTTTTTTAAGGCATAAAGCATTACTTCTAAAGGTTGTTGGTTTTGTATACGAGCGGGAACAGCTTCTTTTTTAACCAGTTGGAATTGAAAGCGTTCGGTCAACTCTTTGATATAATCAGGATGATGGCTAAAACGAGCACTGGGTTCAAGAAGCCAGGGTGGTGTCTTACTAATCTCGGTTGTAAATATAAAAAATCCTTCCATATTTAAGTGTTTAGAGATCGCTTCAAAAAGTGGCTCAAGATCACCAAAATAAGGCAAAACGTCGGCGGCAACTATTAAATCAAAATTGCCTTTATGTTTTTTTAAAAAATCAGTTAATTCTGCTTGGGTCAAAACATCATAAATCCCTTTTTCTTTTGCATGTGCCAGCATTTTTTCAGCGATATCCACCCCGGTCAGCTGTTTACTTATCTCACGCAGAACGACTCCGGTTAACCCTGTTCCACATCCCAAATCAAGGGTTTTATTAATCTGGATTAGTTCGAGTTGATGAATCATTCTGCCTATATGTTGAGGAATGGAATAGTTTAATTGTCCCTGCATATGCTGATCATAATATAAAGCATAATTATTAAATAAATTTTGAGCGTATTCAGGAGTGGTATCTGCCTCTTTGGAGCCTGATAGCGCACTGAGCATATGTTTGCTGATGGTGTCCTTGGGATTAATGGCCAGTGCTTGTCTTAAGTATTCACGAGAGGTTTCTCTTTGATCCATTTTTAGATAAATGGCGGCCATATTATTAAGCGAAGGTGTGTGGTTGTGCTGTAAACACAGAACCTGCTCAAAAAAAATGATGGCTTCATTCAAATGCCCCAAGGCCATTTGTGCCACTCCGGAATTATATAAATATTCTATATTATTGGGATCTTTACTGAGTAATGCATCATAATGCATCAAGGCGTTTTCAAACCGGTCATGATGCATGAAGGTGGCTGCCAAATTATTACGAGCATCGGTGTTCTCATTATCCAATGCCAATGCTTTAGTGAAATAGTCCACGGCCAGTTGATTCTGCTCATTTTTAAGGGCTATAACGCCCAAATTTATTAATGCATCTGTGTGCTCCTGATCGTGCTCTATAACGTTCTGAAAGCATTGCTCCGCCTCGACAAGTAAATTGTCCTCCAGATTTAAAACACCTAAATAAAATTGAGCTTCAGTATGGGCAGGGTACAAGGAGATAACATTATTAAATTGAGTTTTAGCTGCTGCAAGTTGATTATTCCGGAGTAATAGTAAACCTAAATTAAAATGAGCTGCGCTAAAGTCTGGCTCTGCATTAACCGCTTTAACATAATGAGTCAGTGCGTGTTGGTAGTTATTCTGTAAGGCATAAATGGTTGCTAAATTATTATGAGCTTGAGCATATTCAGGATTTAGTTCAATAGCTTGCAGATAATAACGAATCGCTTCTTCATAGTTTTGGATTTTTTTATAAACATTAGCCAAATTATTAAGTAAAACTGGTTCATCAGGATGAACCGTTAATGCTTGTGTTAAATATAGCAGGGAGTTCTCCATATCCCCAGATTGCGCGTAAGTCAGGCCTAAGAAATGTAAGGCCTCAGGGTGGTCAGGTAGCTGAGTCAGGATGTTTTTATAAAGGCTAATAGCATGGGCGTATTGACCTTCATATTGCAGTTTATAGGCTTTGGCAAAAAGGGCTTCGATTTCACTGTTCATATAAATTCGGAGTAAGGGCGCGTAGTTCGTTTAGTGCCTTTGCGCGATGACTGATGGTATTTTTTATAGTAGCAGGTAATTGAGCTGCTGTGCATTGGTGTTCAATAACATAAAATATCGGGTCATATCCAAAACCTTCTTTACCTGACGCACTGGCACTGATGCGGCCATCGAATTTACCTGTAGCAATTATGGGGGTAGGATCTGTAGCGTGTTGAACCAGAGCAATCGCACAATAAAAAAAGGCGTGCCTTTGTTCCGAGTGTAAATGAGCCATATTTGCTAAGAGTAAATCGATGTTGTCTTGATCTGTGGCATCCACTCCCGCATAACGTGAGGAAAAAATACCAGGCTCTCCGTTCAAAGCGGTAACTACTAACCCTGAATCATCTGCCAAAGCAGGTTTATTAGCTAACAAACTTGCATGCCTGGCTTTGATGAGGGCATTTTCTATGAAACTTAATCCATTTTCCTCTGGACTGGGTATTCCTAAAGTATTCTGGGCAATGCATTGGACAGGAGCTAATAAATATTGAAATTCTTTTATTTTTCCTGAGTTGGAGGTAGCAAGAATGATTTCTTTCATAATGAGTTCTTAAGGGATTTTATGTCAATTGTATCGTGATACAGGTTAGATCTAAAGTTCCATAGTCTGGACTTTGGCCATTTTCCAAAACCTGCTATGAGATAATTTAAAACCTCAAGCAATATATCGAACCCAATTCTACTCACCTCGCCTCAACCATAGCATGGAATTCGAAATGATAAATATAAATTCACTATGTACTTTTTTTGTGATACTGGTTATAATATGTGAATTATTATTAAGAGAGAATGGGTATGAAAAAATCAATCTACGATTTACCTTCAGAGATAGGAAAGGAAATTTCGGGTCACCTACCTTCGATAAAAGCCAAAACGAATGCTATATTAGATAAACATACCCGAACCTTATTTCAACCCCCTGCCATTTTATCCAAATTCCTGGAGTTTGTGGCTCATGGAAAGCAAGACCATGCAGAAAAAATATTTACAATAAGGAAAAAAAATCCCCACCAGCTCCAGGAGTTATTACTTGAACGAGGCACAGTGACCGACTATTCAGGTCGAACCTTTACCAATATTTCAGCGTATGAATACGCTTATTGGGCAAAGGACAAGCATATGTGCCGGATGCTTGAATCGCATATGGACGAGAATACAAAAGCGGCGATGCTAAAGCGCTGCGAAGCGATAGAGAGCAATGGGTTAACCTATAAGCAACATGGGGTCGAGGTTAAGAATTCAAAGCATTTTGACTTAACCCCACTCAAAACAGCACTGAACAATTATATTGATGGTTATGATAACTGGGAGAGCTCCCAGAATTGTGACGCCATGAAGGCGGCATGGATGGAGGTTGGAAAAGAGCAGCGCGATGTTCCAGTCCATGTGGCTAATGAATATTGCCGTAAAGACCGCTCGTTTGACCCAACACCTCAGTTTAATGAGGACAAATTACCCCGTAAGTTAGCGTTCCACAATTATAATACAAACAAAGGCGAATCGTGGTTCCCCTTGGTTATTTCTGATTCTTCCGGGCTTGCGGTTGATTTTGCATTAATTAGGGCGGGGCGTGGGGTGGGCGCGGCGGGGCCGTGGGGGTTGGACGCTTTCGGCGGCGCCGGATGATTTGGCGGCTATAATCCGCCTTGATGAAGTAAGAACATTAGATCTCACGCAGTCGCGTAAAAACCTGGAGCCGACAAAACCTGGGCTTGAGATTGATAACCGTATTTTTTAATGGCGTGCGTGAGCAGACCGGCGGCATAGGCCGCCGGGCTAAAATCCCAGCACACATTTAAAAACCATTCAAGTAGCTCCTGGTACTGCCAACTTTCTGTTGTTCTTACCCACCACATGACCCAGAGATGTAGGTACCTTCTGATCTTTTTGGGAGACACCCCATCTTTGACCATAAGATTAATCTGCTCTCGTGCTTTTCGTAACGTCCTTGCGTGCGGGACAATAGTGTCAAGCCCAGGCGTTTGATGATTAATTGCAATCTCTGTACCCCCCCACAATGAGGTTAGATTTTGCGCAGTACCCGCCGGGATAACTGCTCTATCATTTGCCTGTATCACATGGGTGTTATCCTGGGTTTGCGTCCCAGGATAGTGTATTCCGAGAAAGTGGAATCCTTTCTCAATGTTGCCTATGCGTGTCTTTTTGCGCGATAAACTGAGCCGTCTTTCATGCAACACCTCCATCATGCGCTGTTTGCAACGGTTAAGCTGACGGCTGGTTTGGCACAGAATAAGAATGTCATCCTGATACCGGATATAGGTTACATCCATCGAATTGAAGGCATCATCCAATGGCTTTAAATAAATGCCACTAAAAAACTGAGACAGCGGCCCACGTAGCGCAATTCCCTGATCGGGATTTTTATATCCGCGAGGGGTTTCAATGGGATTGATAATAATTTGTTCTAGCATGGATTGGACATTGAGATCGTTATAGTGCTTTTTGATATCTTGAATCAATTGGTGATGCGGGATGGACTTGTAAAACGATTTGATGTCAGCGCGGATGATGTATTGTGGTTTTTTTTCCAAAAGCACTTGCCGGATACGCCGCGTGGCAAGCCGTACACCACTTGGTCCATGAAGATGGTAGCAATTGGGGTTCATCACGTAAGGGAAGGTAGGTTTTATTTGTTTGAGCAAAATATTTTGGAAAATCCTGTCCGATAAATGCAGCTGATCAACCATTTCATCTGGAAAATAATGGCGCTTAAGATGGCGCGGTGTATAGCTGCCATTCACCATGGATTCAACACCCCGCACCAGCCAATCATCTATTTCTCGTGCCATGAAATGCACGTCGTGATTAGGGTTTGCATGATGTTTTTGTTTGTGAATTTTGGCGAACAACTTGCGGCCAATATTCACCATGTCGGCAATACTCCATCGTTTCATGTTGATTTTTGTTCTGTATGTTCGTGGTGTGAGGCCAAGAGCGGGATGACTCCTATTTAAAAAAATTGCTAAAGCGGATAAAGCGAGTATCTTGATGTTCGCAAAAACAATAAGGTACAAGGAGTTGCTCAACAATGACACCCGAGATTATATCCGTTTTAGCTGCTTTTGCACCTTTATTTACACGTCCTACCTGGAACAATATCAATACGCTTTTCATTGGTGCCATCCTTTGTCGAGGGGCAAGGCGTATTACGAGTATTTTACGTGTTATGGGCTTAAGCGAGGTTAAAAATTTCTCAAAATATCATCGTGTATTGAGTCGTACACAATGGAGTGGTTTAACTGCCAGCAAAATTTTATTTGGTCTTTTAATCACACTGCTTCCTGAATCATGGCCCAAGATTGTTGCTGTTGATGAAACACTGGAGCGCCGACGCGGAAAGAACATCAAAGCCAAAGGAGCATACCGTGATGCTGTTGCGTCCAGCCAATCACGGGTGGTTATTTGTTTTGGTTTGAAATGGGAATGCATGACCTTGATAGTACCGCTTCCTTGGTGTAAAAGACCATGGGCTTTGCCTTTTATGGTTATCCTTTCACCATCAAAAAAGTCAGATGAGGCCTCAGGAAAAAGACACAAAACATCGATAGACTGGACCATACAAATGGTGCGTTGTGTCAGCCGATGGTTGCACCGTACCCCTTGGATTTTGGTTGGTGATGGCGCCTATGCTTGTATGGCCCTTGCAAAAGTCTGTATAAAAAATGGTGCAACACTCATATCCAGAGTACGAATGGATGCGCAGTTATTTGAATTTCCTGAGGTCAAGCCAGCGGGAAAGCGTGGAAGAAATCAAATTAAAGGACAGCGTATCCGGCTCAAGGAATTACTAGTAGATACTAAGACATGGGATACACTTCAGGTAAAGTGGTATGGTGGTGAACAAAAAACTATTGAGTGCTTAACCTTTGAATGCCTATGGTATCATGCAGGCGTTCCACCAATAAGGCTACGCATAGTGCTTGTTAAAACACCCGATGGTAAGAATGAGGCGGAGACATTTTTCAGCACCAATACGGAAAATTCACCGACACAAATTATTGAGTGGTTTGTTTTACGCTGGAACATTGAAGTTACCTTTGAAGAAACCCGTGCCCACTTAGGCATTGAAACACAGCGTCAGTGGTCAGATAAGGCTATTGCAAGAACTACCCCTCTGCTTATGGGACTACTTTCGATATTGGTACTGGTTGCCATTAAAATGCATGAAACTAAAAAATTGTTAGTGCAAGAAACTACATCATGGTATGACAAAAAGGGCGAGCTCACCTTAGTCGACATTATTACAGCCATAAGAAGATCAATCTGGGTGAAGATGTATTTTTCAATGTCTAAAAATTACGAAAATAATACGGATTCTTTAAAAATAACCGAAAAAACTGCTAACTTATTGATTTATCAACTGGCTTTGGCTGCATAATTGGCTAAAGTCGAGATAGTATATAATTGCAAAATGGTAGGGGCTAGGTGAATTGTCAACAGACCCTAATTATTTGCATTTTTTTCGCTCAATTAATTAAAATTCTTAGCAATAGTTCTATCTTTGAGTTAAAATAGATTTGTTTTTAATTAAATTGAACTAATAATGCCTATTCCCCATCTGTTATTGACTTTGCTGGTAGTGGTTATCTGGGGGCTTAATTTTATTTTCGTAAAGTTAGGCCTGGAAGAAATTTCGCCACTATTACTTTGCGCAGTACGGTTTTTTTTAGCCAGTATTCCTGCTGTTTTTTTTGTAAAGCCTCCGGGAGCACATTTTAGAATCATTGCTTTGTATGGCTTGGTTATGTTTGCTTTGCAATTTTCTCTTGTTTTCATGGGCATGCATGCAGGTATGACAGCAGGAATGGCCTCATTAATTATGCAGGTCCAAGTATTTTTCAGTATGTTTTTTGCGGTGCTCTTTTTGGGTGAACAACCAAGTATCAGTCAAATAGCAGGGGCTTTGGTTGCTTTCATGGGTATTGGCTTGGTAGCCATGCATTTCGATACTAATGTATCGTTACCTGGTTTTATTTTGATATTAGCCGCTGCAGCAACGTGGGGCGTTGGTAATCTGATCACCAAAAAAATTAAAACAACCAACTTTGTTGCTATTATTGTCTGGGGCAGCTTTGTAGCTTGTCTTCCCATGTTTCTACTGTCTTTTATATTTGAAGGGCCTCAACGTATTGCTGCCAGTTATCATCATCTGACCTGGCAGGGAATAGGATCACTTCTTTATATTGTTTATGCATCAACCTGGGTCGGTTATGGCATATGGAATTGGTTGCTCGGCCGTTATTCGGTGGGAATGATCGTACCGTTTACTTTATTAGTTCCTGTGGTTGGTATTTTAAGCTCCATGTTACTTCTGGGGGAACCATTTCAATTATGGAAACTCAATGCCTGTTTATTAGTGATTAGTGGTCTTTGTATTAATATCTTAAGCCCTCGCTTTTTTATGGCCAAAGCTCAACCTCATGAAGCTTGAAAATAAAGTTATCGCAAAATCACTGCGGATGAGTATATGATTAACTTCTTTTATGCCTAGAATTCCGTAATGAGTGATTTTAAAACAATCGTGTTATGTGCCGATGACTTTGGATTAAATGCTGGTGTTTCCCATGGAATTATAAAGCTTGTGCGGATGCGTCGTTTATCTGCAGTAAGTTGCATGACTAATATGCCGGACTTTAATCTTTATGCCAAAGATTTATGTGCTTTAAAAAGAGAAGTACAGACCGGTTTGCATTTTAATCTAACCGAAGGTTTTCTGTTGTCTGAACCTGGCAGACCTTGTTTCAGATTAAATAGTTTACTGGTGAAATCACATTTACATCTGCTTAAGCCCGACTTTATTGCTAAAGAGTTTAATGCTCAACTCGATCAGTTTATTCAAATGATGGGAGAGATGCCTGATTTTATTGACGGCCATGAACATGTCCATCAATTTCCTGGCATAAGAAATGTAATATTGGACATTTATGAACAACGGATAAGACCCCACAGGACCTGGATACGTTCAACCTATCCTGCTGTTACTGTTCCTAAATACTGGTTTAAAGGAATAATCCTGGCCATGGCAGGAGGGAGAAAACTGCATGCTGATCTCGAAAAATCAACTATTCCTCACCCTTCTTATTTTGCTGGAGTTTATGATTTTGCTCCAGAGTCTGACTATCGAACACTGTTCAAGCATTGGCTGGCCTCAGCTCCTTCCGACATTCTCATTATGTGTCATCCTGGTGAAAGTTTAGCCCCTACCAGGACTCGCTCCATAGAAATGAATTATTTTCTGAGTGATGAGTTTCTCAATGATTGTCAGGAGCATCAGGTTCGCCTGTTTTTACCGGCAAGCCCAAAATCTGGAGAGCATGAAGCTGTAAACAGAGACTAAACCTAAAACGATAATCAAAGCGATTAAATAACCCAAAGGGGTGTAGTCAAGCAATAAGAAGTAGAGTAGCTCGTTGATTACTCCGGCTGACGATGCAACCAGAAAAAAATGGGGCAGGCTCAATTGTTTTTGATTATGGAGTTTTGCAAAGGTAAAATATCTATGGCCTAAAAAACTCACGTTAAAGGCAAGTAAAAAAGCAAATATATTGGCGACTAAAGGTCGGACTTGCATGAAAGTTACAAGGCCTGATACCGTTATAACGTGTACTGTCGCAGCACTTACGCCTGTAACGCCAAAATAAATCAGGCGATGAGGTAATTTATGGGAGTTGGTCATTGAAACTTGATTCCTCATCAATAATATATAAAGGCCGGTGTTTGACTTCATCAAACACTCTGCCAATGTATTCTCCGACCACCCCTAAAGCAAATAATTGCAGTCCGCCAAAAAAGCTAATGGTCGTCACTATAGTTGCCCAACCTGGTGTCTGTATACCAAATATAAACGTGCTTAGAATAATCCAAATAGCGTAGAGCATGGCGATGCTGGCAACAGCCATGCCACCTAAAGCAATCATTCTTAAGGGAAAGGCACTAAACGAGGTGATGCCTGTAATCGCTAAATCAAGCAGGGAATAAAAACTCCATTGCGAGTTGCCTGATTTACGGGGTTGAACTTCAAAAGGGATGGCAATTTGTTTGAAGCCTACCCAGCTGTATAAACCCTTCATAAAACGATTACGCTCTGGCAATTTCTGGAGTGCGTTCACTATTTTTCTATCCAGTAATCTAAAGTCCCCCGCATTAGCCGGGATGTTAATGCGGTTTATTTTTGAAGTTAAGTGATAAAAGGCTTTGGCGCAGGTTCGTTTTAACCAGGACTCATCTGCCCGGTTTTGACGCACAGCATAAACCATTTCATTGCCTTCTTCCCATTTGGCAATAAACTCTACCAAGAGTTCCAAGGGATGCTGAAAATCACCATCCAGCAAAATAACCGCATCACCCTGGGCATGATCCAGGCCTGCACTGAGGGCATTTTCTTTTCCAAAATTACGACTAAAACGAATATAGCGAATGGGAAACATGGCTCTCAGTTGATAGATGATTGCCAGTGTATTATCCTGGCTGCCATCATCTACAATCACTATTTCATAGGGATAAGCTAATCCTTTAAGGGTTTTATCCAGAGCGGTAATAAACTCTGCAATCAGGGCCTCTTCATTATAAACAGGAACAACACAGGATATACGTTTTGCATAATCAGGAGTTTTAAGCATAGTGCGATTATTGAAATACCATGGAGGCGTAAGATGATTATTTTAACCCGAATTGGGAAGTTGCGTCCATCGTGGTTTACAAATAAACACTAGGTTGTTCTAAACGATACTCTGGTTAGTAATTTTGTTTCAATAAGCTGCCAGTGATGGTCACTTATTTTTGTTGTTAAGGTATTAAAATAGTTCTGCAGATTAGCACGTGCTGCATTTTTGCTATTTTGAACCGCTTTATTCTGTTTTATGGAAAGTTCATACAATTGGTTTTGTTGAAAAGCTTCAGAGGTTATTTCTAATTGTATTATGTCCTGGCGAAAAGACTCGATTAGCTCATTGTTCAGATTTGTTCTCAGCCATTGACGTGCCTGTCTTAATTGACGAGTCACATGATTATGCCAGGGCGCGTTGTAAGCTAAAACTTGATTCAGGAATTGATGGCTGAAAGGCCCCAGCTCCGAGGCATACCAGCAACACCACAATACAATATTCACATTGATATCATAGTCATCCTGTAGAGTAATACACAATAGCTTGACGTCTTTATTGGTATAAATTTTCAGCGAATAATCCCATAATGGGTTAGTTAGTTCTTTAATCATTTTATTTAAATACAGTCTTGATAAGCTTGATCTAACGATGGATTGATTGGATCTGCACAGAATTTGCCCAGTTCGGTGTTCATGTTGCATTACCTTTATTTTCTGTATAAGTCGTCTATTATAGCTGCAGGCTTGTCAATTTGTTAAACCCTATTTTGATTAGGTGTCCGCTGATTATAAAATAGGTTAATTCGTGAATTGGTTGATAATAGGTATCCTGTCAGAATCGCCGGGTAAGTGTCTGCCACTGAGCCCGGACTAATCCGAGCCGCGCGCGTCAGCAAGCGGAATTATCTCGAGATGCTTATGTGGTGCATGGAACCTGCCGCACTTTAAGTAAGATTAATTCAGCCAATGATGGCATTTCAAATTTTTTAGTCACCCTATCGTAAATATACTGATAAACGTTAACTTTCAGTTTTCTGGCCGTCTGTACAATCGTGGCAAACGTATCCTTTGATTTGGTGCCATTTTGGGAGACCGTTTGGAGATTGATGTCGCGTATCCTTGCTTGAAACCGTGTCCCTAATTCAGAGGCATTGTTGTGCAATGGCAGAAATGGATGGTCTAACACCAATAATAACGCTTGTTTTTTAGCACGTGTCTTTGCAATGCGTTGATCTAAAACATCATAGCCTGTCGTGGTTGCGAACAAAGTATCAAATTGCATTGATAGTTGTTGGGCCATTGATTGAGATGGAGCCGTCTTGTAAGTCAATAATGCATGGTAGAAATCCCATAATTGCTCAAGAAATACAGCCAATATATTCTGATTCATATCTGAGAATGGAGTGAGTTTTTTATAATGACGACCTTCATGGATCCAGCACAGCGCATGATGTAGGGCCAATTTATTAAACTGAGGCGCATCATCTGTCATTAAATAATGGATGAAGTATTTCGAGTGCTGATAATAGGCAAGAGCTGCTGACTCAAGAATTATGCGTCGATTCGTGCTGTGTTTTTTTGGATTTGGAAAAAGTGTTCCCATCAAACTATCGATTGATTCACGTGTGAGGGGTTGTGCATGCAGCATTGGTTTAATTTGATCCAACCATTTTTTTGCGAGACCAAACTCATCCATTAACTCATAAGCCTCCTGATTAAACATAAACTTTAATTGGTCTCGACACAGCAACTCCAATAAGGTCAAGCGATCTTTTTTACGACGAGTGAAGTATGCTGTAAAAAAGTCATTACATAAAACATGGGTGTAGTGATTTTTGCCGTTAACACGACTGCCTGTGTCATCCATCTGCTGGTACAAGCCTGCGTTGCTACCGGCATCGACAATATCTTCTTTTTCCTGATGAAAAATATCATTGCCTTCTGTCAGCATGGAAGCAATTTTACCATGTGATATTTGAATACCACATGTTTTTAAAAAGCGCTCAATGGCGCTCTCCGTCATCCCTGCATCACGGTATAATGTGATGACCAGCGCTTTAACCCCAGGACCAAATTCACTGCCCTTATATTCGCCAGGAATCGGCGCAATAAAGGTTTTTTTCAAAGATGGTGAGTAATACGTTTCCAGCTTGAATTCAACATTATCCGTGATGATTTTTAGATCCTGGATGATTCGAATCTCAAAACCCTTGAACTTGGCGTCATCTGGCAGCGTTGCTTTGTCCAGAGCAATCGTAACACGTCTATCAATACGTACGTTTTTTTTGTCTTTGCCTGTGTTTTTATTGTTCCCTTTACCACGTTTATTGCGATCTCCTTCAGATGAATGATTGGAATTGCCTGTATTATCGCCATTGCTACCTTTGGATTGACCGCGAATATTAGGTTTGCCCTGTTCACCCTTAAGGCGGTTTATCTCATCACGTAATACTTGGTTTTCCTCTCTGAGCAAAGCATTTTCTTCGGCAAGCATTTCGACCAAATTAACCAATACCTTAATGATAGTCACGGCCTTTTTGTCGGCAAGACTATCGATATCTTTTGTTAACTCATCTAAAACTTGTTTGATTTCTTGGCGTTTCATCATCTACCACTGCGTTACTAATGCTGATACGGCAATCATAACATGACTTTTTTTGAACGCATTTTTCGAGTTTTAACGCCACTAAGGGCTAAGAAAAAATCTGACCTCAGGAGGGAGATGTTTTATTAGTGAAAGGGGCTACATTGTGATCTTGGGGATCTTAGGGCATGCATATTGCATGACTTACGTTTGATATGGAAAAACATCAGTTTTACAGAAAAACCGTGTCAATAGGTATTTTGAATATTTTTAAAGAATTCCGCTTGCTGACGCGCGCGGCTCGGATTAATCCGGACTCAGTGGCAGACACTTACCCGGCGATTCTGACAGGATACGATAATAGAGTGTTTTTTATTGGCATGGATGTTATTATTTGGGCATATACTTCTTGGTAGATGTTGGATTTTGCTCTAGTTCTATCTGGATTGGCTCAAACCAGAAAAAAATCGAAGATTCGATGTTCTCTGTAAAATAGCTTGTCTTGTTGAATATAAAGTGATGATTCAGATAGCTCCTATCGAAAAAAACGGCGAGGTTAGGCCCATTCTGTTATTTAAAACCAGTTTTGACGATATAGTCTGGTTGGTTGGTTCCATTACCAGGACGGCTAATTTTCTAATACAGGATGATTGTTCTATAATCAGAGAGATCATTAATTTTGCCTTAATAATTTAGGGTTAAAATTAAGACAGTAGTGAACTATTATTACACGACCATAGTGGGGTCAAAAGATATGGCATATTGCAAAAAATTTATTAATGGAATCAATGCCATTAATTTCTCCAGTGAATCAGCAAAACTTCTAAGAAATTCGTTAATTGCTTTTGCCTATCAAGAGTTGGAAAGCGAACATGCAGTTATTCAGAAAGAACTGTCTGAGCTGCCTCAGACTATTCTTGAGAATCAATTTGCACAGGATCAGCTGGTACTCTACAAAAAAAAACAAAATGAGATTGCCCAGGAAATAAAACTTCAGCTAGAGGCATTTTCCCTGCATTACCATTTAAAAAGTGAAGAATCAGAAGCAATTATCGAAGACCCTGCTCTTTTTATTAAAACATTTGCCGAGAACTTCCGCGACATAAACCATCTGGCTTACACCCTATCAGATGCACCAACTAATATTAAAAAACTGCAGACCCAATTATACACAGAAGTATTATTCAAACTTGATCCAGCCCAACAAGAGGCTCAGCTACAGACTTTATTGCTTCCAAATATACAAGACATGGTCAACCAAGCTATTTTGATGTATGACGATAATCCAGAAAATATTGCATTACGAAACCAATGTCAACGACTTGTCCATATGGGGTTGTATGAGATCGTCCGACGTGATTGCAACAAAATAGATACAGTAGCCGAAGCGCCACAATACAAAAAATATCAAGAATCATTTATTGCCCACTTACATTCCAAACTGCCTCAAGTAGGTGAGTCCTCGGTAATAGATGGCTTAAGTAATTATAAAGCGGTCAGTGGCGAGTCTATAGGTGATTTAATAGCCGGGGTGGAAGATAAATTTAATATAAAGAAAGCAGGGGGCTGGGAAAATGATGATAAAATTAATGCACTGAAAGCCAGAAAAGCCCTGTTTGATACCTTAAGATTTGGCCAGGAAGATCGTCGAGAATATGCCAAAAAAACAGAAAGTAACTTGACGCGGGATTTATTCTGGGCCAGGAATATTAGAGATGTGGAATTATTTACTAAAAGTAAAGTATCTGATGAGACTTTTGTAAGTTTAGCGGAGCAACGCTATTTACAAATTGAAGACAGACCTTTTAAAGCAAGACATCAAATTCAGAAACAGTATAAACACGCTAGTCCTTCCTATAGAAAATTACAAGACATATTGGAAGTGATATATAAAAAGCGCAAGGATCATGGCATTCCGAGCGGTAGTAAAATAGATCCGTTTACAAAAGAAGAAACAATCAAAGATTACATAAGAAAGATACTTACCGAGCAAGTAAATCATCCTATGGCTACGGTTTTACCTAATGGAGAAATAGAGGTAAATCTCTATTATTTCAATATGGAGGATGACGCGCTAGTTAAGACTTTATACCAGACTATTAGTAGTCAGGGAGGCTTTGGTAGAGATGTAATACCTATGATGGATAAATTTTATGGACAAAAAGCGGTTACTGAAAATATTTTTTCTACAACAATTCAAGGCTCATCTCTATCAGCGATTGAAAAAAAACTTAATCAATTAGAATTACCTGATAAACAAAATGAAGCCAGTCAAAAAGCATTCAATCATCTGAAAAAAACGGTTAACATAACCCAGTATCCTTTACTTAGCCAATTGAAGCCGGATCGTAACAGTAGAGGGGTATTATTAGGTGCTTTGCAAGAATTACAGTCTATTTATTCGGAAAAGATAGTTAAAGACGAGCTAGGGGCACTCAAATCCTCAACTCTACAAACACTCGATGCAGCATTGGCTCACTTAGCCTTTGGTCGGACCGAAGAAGCATTAAGGACTCCACAACTTCTCTCAAGCCTAATTGAGGCTTCTGCAAAACTATCACAATTAGATCCTCAGATTAGCTCATTAAAATTAGATAATACTGATGAATTATTATTGCGTAAATTACTGGAATTACGATTTATCTCTATCGAAAAGAGTGTTGAAAAAATATGGAATGGCCCTACCCTGTTAGGACTTCAGGCTGCATTTAAGCATATAGATGCTGGTCGTTATAGGGAAGCTTTGGATACTCCAGGACTTGAGGCGAGTTTAGCCGATGCGTACACCAGACTTTCCAAACTTGATCCGGAGTTGGCTACCGAGCAGGTCAAACCAATAATTGAAAAATCAAAAGTTTTAGCTGCTTCCAGACAAGAACGATTGGATAAGTCAAACGAATTACAAGCAGCTTTTGAATCAAAAGAGGACATTACTGGAAAAGTAGAAAAGATTTTTTTGGATGAATATCATGCTATGGCGTCCACCTTGGAACTGACACCGAGCCATATCAAGCGCATGGAAGAGGACATTAAGGGTATGGCAACAGAGATGGTTCGTTTAATAAAACGTACCAGAGAAGGTAAACCCGCTCTATCAGATGCAGAACAGGAAATCTATTTTTCTATCGTACAACAAATCGCAAAGGCTATAGACCAGGATATAGGCGATGTGCAATTTAAAGTAAAACATTCAGTCACTGGCAGACAAACAATAAACGTTTTAAATCAAGAAGGTAAGCTTCTTCAATCAGTAGAGATTGATTTAGGCAGCGTTAAGCTTCCTTACTCTTTAGTAAAACCACCTGGTGGTGATTTTATTTTTTCTTACGGTGGTACTCGTGGGATAATTGCACCTTTTGCAGGTTTAGATAAAGCTTATGCTGGAGAGGAAGGACAAAAAGGTCGTTTGTTTACTCATAGCAGGCTGCTTGGGGTTGGACAATACGGCTCTGTGAAAGAGGTCGAAAGCTTATTGTCGGGTTTAAATCAGGTAATTAAAAAAGGTTATGTTCCTACTGTGGATCAAACCCCTACGTTTGAAGATGCGAGTCGTAATGAGCTTCGGACTCGACCCATAACCGCACGCGATGATCCGCTATACCGTATTGAAAGTGATGTGTTACAAAATCTTTCCAAAGCTGAAAACGCCCAGAAAGGAACTCTATCAGGAGGAACGCAATATTGGATAGAAAGTGATAAACCGCGAAAAGCAGGCTTACTGTTTTCTAAAAGTAATACGCCTCAGCAATACCAAATTTTAACTGAGCGGGCGAAAGGTGATACTTTCGCGGATACCGCAAATAAAAAATTAAATCTTTTTGCCAAACCGGATATTGCCTATCATGATCCCTCAAAACGGGATCCGCGTATAGAGGGAGAGCTGATAGGAACTTTAAAGGATACTCTGGAGTTATCTCAAGCTATCGTTGATGAAGCGCAAAAATTTCAAGCTTTACATTTTTCTCATAATGACATCAAGCCGGAAAATTTTCTCTATAAAAGAAATTCAGACGGCAGTTATCAGGTCAAGTTCATTGACTGGGCAACCGGAGGATTTGTACAAACTTATAAGGGGTCTGGTGCAACTGCTGCTGCAATTTTTTCGGAGGTGTTTGAAGGTGCTGTTCCAACTAATCCTAATGGTGAAAAAGAATGTAACGATGCCAATGGACGTTTTGTAACAATAGACGAAGATAATAAGTCGTTTGGGGTTAAGCCAACCTTGCAAATTTTGCATGGTGCTCGTAATGGTACCTTACCCTATATCAGCCCCAAGGTTTTGGGTGAAGAGAGAAGCCTTATACCCAAAGATGGCAGCATACCTGATCCAGGCATGAATACAGTCTTAGAGACTGATGATACCTACATGGATGATTGGGCACTGACTTCGATGACCTTCGGTGTGTGTAATCGTCAGGCCTATTTTATCCTGGTTAAGGGACGTGCTGTTTCTGATTATGTTGTTCCTGGTGTTTTAGACGTTGATGGCGGAAAACCACAAGGGTTAAAAATTTCTTCTATGAATAATTTTAATCAATTTTTTGCCTGCGGTGGGGACGACATTACGGAAGAAGATTTACAAACAGGCGCAGCATATACTAAAAAAAATGCGGTAATGTTCATTCCCTCGAATCAGCGTGAAGGTGAGCCATTACATCTGTATCGTCGATTGCAAATGGTACAAGAAAAATTGCAAACGATGGAAGTATCTAAAATTCCAGATAGTGCAGAACAAAAGATTATCAAAGACATTGATGATATACTTAATAAGGTGCACAAAGTAGTTGCCAGTGGTACAGGGTTTACAAAAACGCAACTGCAACAACAATTAGCAGCGGCTCAACTGTGCATTAAAAATTATGAAAAACTCAATGATTTGGGATACCAGGAAGCTCTTTTAAAGGCAGATACGTTACAAACAGTTTTTAATGCACACGATAAAAAGAACCTTACAGCTGATAGTTTACTATCCCATGAAGGCGGATTAAAACGCATTGAAATTCTCGCTACTTATCCCAGTACCAAACAACATAAAGAAAAAGCCATTGCTATCTTAAATCTAGCGATTAGCGAAGATCAATTAAATGATAAATTTATTGGAGAAAAGAAACCCTGTCATCATCTATTTAGAGAATGTATTAAGGAAGGCCAGGGAGAGATTGTTAACAGTTTATTAGGAAAAATAACGGAACCTAATAAAGCATTTATAGATCTTGTTCAAGAAGACGGTTTATTGCATTACGCTGCAGAGCAAGGGATGACGGATGTTTTTTCCACTCTGATTAAGACATTAAAAACAGCAGACGCTACTGAAAGACAGATATTCGAATTAATGTTAAAGGAATACGGTCCTGGTGAACATCATATTCACACAGCACCGCAAGTTAAATGGGCAACGAATTGTTTCCATATTGCCATTCGTAATAACAGTACGGATCAATTGGCGGCCATTTTAAATTTATTGCCTGAAGGCCAGAAGAATGACCCCATTATTAACAGTGCTCTGCATCTTTGTGCCGTTCTAGGTAATCAAGCATTATTTAACCAAATTATTTCAAAATATAATAGATTAAATCATGATGTTGCGGTTCAGATTGATGTGGAACAAGTTCTCAAAATGACTTATCCCCCCGATGGAACATCCCCGTATCATCTTTTTTTGAATGATAAGAAAAATCTGGATGCTATTCCATGGGCAGATCTCAAAGAAAAGGCTTCAGTAGCAAAAGAATTTTTATTAACGCCACCTGCTGGTACCCATGCTTATCCGGTTCTGATTGCTGCAAGAAATGGTAATTATGCAGGGGTCGCGGCTCTTGTTGAGTTAGGTACGACTGTTTCGTTAACCCAGGAAGACTGGAGTAATCTGTTTATCCAAAGTGATGAGCATGGTAAAAATTTATTTAATTATGTTTTAGAACAAGGCCAGCTTACTACTCTGACTCAGTTACTGGCAGCAATTAAGAAAAACTGTGCTGACCCTCAAAACGTTTTAGTCCATTTATTGAGTAATCCTCATCCAGTTAATCCCATCAGAAATTTTCTGGATTTTGAAAAAAATGAATCTCAACAATTCAAGATTTTGAATCAATTATTTGATGAAATTTCACCAGACTTTAAATCCGAAGAAGCACAAAAAGCACGCATCGTTGCCTTGCTGGTTAACGAGAAATGGCTTCTTGAAAAAGCAAATAATGTGCACAGTCAGGGCGCATTAGAAGACTTGTTACACAATGACAAATTATCCACTGATCTGAAGCAAGGTCTTTTTGCAAAACTAGCAAACGATGTGGAGGAACTCTCGCCGGCAAAAATATTTTATAATAAATTATTAGCTGAGGTGTCTCTCAGTCAAGAAGCTGAAATGGATAAATCAGTCGCATTGGAAATACCTCTTGAAGTCATGCAAGAGGTAGCAAGACAAAGTAGCGATCTTAATATTCTAATCAGTGCATTTGCTAGTGGGCGTGATGTTGTTAAAGATCTTAAAGAAGAAATTGTTGGACTTCAAAAGGAGTCTGTCCGCACTGC
The DNA here is from genome assembly GCF_011764505.1 of Legionella antarctica. Classification (NCBI taxonomy): domain Bacteria; kingdom Pseudomonadati; phylum Pseudomonadota; class Gammaproteobacteria; order Legionellales; family Legionellaceae; genus Legionella; species Legionella antarctica. The sequence continues at coordinate 3,137,974 of NZ_AP022839.1, read as the reverse complement.
TGAAGAGCACAAAAAAGAATTAGCGAGACAAAGAGATATCGCAGAGGAAGAATTGCGTAAGGCCATTCTGCAGTATACCTCCGATATTAATGAGTTAAAAAAGACACTGGAAGAAAAGAGCAAGGCTTTGGAAGAAGGTGGAGCAAGCAATAAAGAGCTGCAAGAAGAGATTCGTCAGTTAAAAGAAAAGCTGGCTACTCTGGAAGAAAGCAGCAACGTGAAGATTGCCCAGCTTGAAGAAGCTGCTCTGGCAAAGGCATCGGAATTTGCCAACGAATTAGAGCGCCAGCGTGTTGCTGCAGAGCAACTGTTGGAAAAAGAGACCCTGAAGTTTACTTCCGAGATCGACGGCCTGAAAAAGACCCTGGACGAGAAGGTCAAAGCGCTGGAAGAAGGCGGGGTGGCTAACGAAGAACTGCAGCAGGAGATTCGGCAGTTAACAGAACAACTCAGCTCCTTAGAGCGAAGCAGCAGCACGAAGATTGCCCAGCTTGAAGAAGCTGCTCTGGCAAAGGCATCGGAATTTGCCAACGAATTAGAGCGCCAGCGTGTTGCTGCAGAGCAATTGTTGGAAAAAGAGACCCTGAAGTTTACTTCCGAGATCGATGGCCTGAAAAAGACCCTGGACGAGAAGGTCAAAGCGCTGGAAGAAGGCGGGGTGGCTAACGAAGAACTGCAGCAGGAGATTCGGCAGTTAACAGAACAACTCAGCTCCTTAGAGCGAAGCAGCAGCACGAAGATTGCCCAGCTTGAAGAAGCTGCTCTGGCAAAGGCATCGGAATTTGCCAACGAATTAGAGCGCCAGCGTGTTGCTGCAGAGCAACTGTTGGAAAAAGAGACCCTGAAGTTTACTTCCGAGATCGACGGCCTGAAAAAGACCCTGGACGAGAAGGTCAAAGCGCTGGAAGAAGGCGGGGTGGCTAACGAAGAACTGCAGCAGGAGATTCGGCAGTTAACAGAACAACTCAGCTCCTTAGAGCGAAGCAGCAGCACGAAGATTGCCCAGCTTGAAGAAGCTGCTCTGGCAAAGGCATCGGAATTTGCCAACGAATTAGAGCGCCAGCGTGTTGCTGCAGAGCAATTGTTGGAAAAAGAGACCCTGAAGTTTACTTCCGAGATCGATGGCCTGAAAAAGACCCTGGACGAGAAGGTCAAAGCGCTGGAAGAAGGCGGGGTGGCTAACGAAGAACTGCAGCAGGAGATTCGGCAGTTAACAGAACAACTCAGCTCCTTAGAGCGAAGCAGCAGCACGAAGATTGCCCAGCTTGAAGAAGCTGCTCTGGCAAAGGCATCGGAATTTGCCAACGAATTAGAGCGCCAGCGTGTTGCTGCAGAGCAATTGTTGGAAAAAGAGACCCTGAAGTTTACTTCCGAGATCGATGGCCTGAAAAAGACCCTGGACGAGAAGGTCAAAGCGCTGGAAGAAGGCGGGGTGGCTAACGAAGAACTGCAGCAGGAGATTCGGCAGTTAACAGAACAACTCAGCTCCTTAGAGCGAAGCAGCAGCACGAAGATTGCCCAGCTTGAAGAAGCTGCTCTGGCAAAGGCATCGGAATTTGCCAACGAATTAGAGCGCCAGCGTGTTGCTGCAGAGCAATTGTTGGAAAAAGAGACCCTGAAGTTTACTTCCGAGATCGACGGCCTGAAAAAGACCCTGGACGAGAAGGTCAAAGCGCTGGAAGAAGGCGGGGTGGCTAACGAAGAACTGCAGCAGGAGATTCGGCAGTTAACAGAACAACTCAGCTCCTTAGAGCGAAGCAGCAGCACGAAGATTGCCCAGCTTGAAGAAGCTGCTCTGGCAAAGGCATCGGAATTTGCCAACGAATTAGAGCGCCAGCGTGTTGCTGCAGAGCAATTGTTGGAAAAAGAGACCCTGAAGTTTACTTCCGAGATCGACGGCCTGAAAAAGACCCTGGACGAGAAGGTCAAAGCGCTGGAAGAAGGCGGGGTGGCTAACGAAGAACTGCAGCAGGAGATTCGGCAGTTAACAGAACAACTCAGCTCCTTAGAGCGAAGCAGCAGCACGAAGATTGCCCAGCTTGAAGAAGCTGCTCTGGCAAAGGCATCGGAATTTGCCAACGAATTAGAGCGCCAGCGTGTTGCTGCAGAGCAATTGTTGGAAAAAGAGACCCTGAAGTTTACTTCCGAGATCGATGGCCTGAAAAAGACCCTGGACGAGAAGGTCAAAGCGCTGGAAGAAGGCGGGGTGGCTAACGAAGAACTGCAGCAGGAGATTCGGCAGTTAACAGAACAACTCAGCTCCTTAGAGCGAAGCAGCAGCACGAAGATTGCCCAGCTTGAAGAAGCTGCTCTGGCAAAGGCATCGGAATTTGCCAACGAATTAGAGCGCCAGCGTGTTGCTGCAGAGCAATTGTTGGAAAAAGAGACCCTGAAGTTTACTTCCGAGATCGACGGCCTGAAAAAGACCCTGGACGAGAAGGTCAAAGCGCTGGAAGAAGGCGGGGTGGCTAACGAAGAACTGCAGCAGGAGATTCGGCAGTTAACAGAACAACTCAGCTCCTTAGAGCGAAGCAGCAGCACGAAGATTGCCCAGCTTGAAGAAGCTGCTCTGGCAAAGGCATCGGAATTTGCCAACGAATTAGAGCGCCAGCGTGTTGCTGCAGAGCAATTGTTGGAAAAAGAGACCCTGAAGTTTACTTCCGAGATCGATGGCCTGAAAAAGACCCTGGACGAGAAGGTCAAAGCGCTGGAAGAAGGCGGGGTGGCTAACGAAGAACTGCAGCAGGAGATTCGGCAGTTAACAGAACAACTCAGCTCCTTAGAGCGAAGCAGCAGCACGAAGATTGCCCAGCTTGAAGAAGCTGCTCTGGCAAAGGCATCGGAATTTGCCAACGAATTAGAGCGCCAGCGTGTTGCTGCAGAGCAACTGTTGGAAAAAGAGACCCTGAAGTTTACTTCCGAGATCGACGGCCTGAAAAAGACCCTGGACGAGAAGGTCAAAGCGCTGGAAGAAGGCGGGGTGGCTAACGAAGAACTGCAGCAGGAGATTCGTCAGTTAAAAGAAAAGCTGGCTACTCTGGAAGAAAGCAGCAACGTGAAGATTGCCCAGCTTGAAGAAGCTGCTCTGGCAAAGGCATCGGAATTTGCCAACGAATTAGAGCGCCAGCGTGTTGCTGCAGAGCAATTGTTGGAAAAAGAGACCCTGAAGTTTACTTCCGAGATCGATGGCCTGAAAAAGACCCTGGACGAGAAGGTCAAAGCGCTGGAAGAAGGCGGGGTGGCTAACGAAGAACTGCAGCAGGAGATTCGGCAGTTAACAGAACAACTCAGCTCCTTAGAGCGAAGCAGCAGCACGAAGATTGCCCAGCTTGAAGAAGCTGCTCTGGCAAAGGCATCGGAATTTGCCAACGAATTAGAGCGCCAGCGTGTTGCTGCAGAGCAATTGTTGGAAAAAGAGACCCTGAAGTTTACTTCCGAGATCGATGGCCTGAAAAAGACCCTGGACGAGAAGGTCAAAGCGCTGGAAGAAGGCGGGGTGGCTAACGAAGAACTGCAGCAGGAGATTCGGCAGTTAACAGAACAACTCAGCTCCTTAGAGCGAAGCAGCAGCACGAAGATTGCCCAGCTTGAAGAAGCTGCTCTGGCAAAGGCATCGGAATTTGCCAACGAATTAGAGCGCCAGCGTGTTGCTGCAGAGCAATTGTTGGAAAAAGAGACCCTGAAGTTTACTTCCGAGATCGATGGCCTGAAAAAGACCCTGGACGAGAAGGTCAAAGCGCTGGAAGAAGGCGGGGTGGCTAACGAAGAACTGCAGCAGGAGATTCGGCAGTTAACAGAACAACTCAGCTCCTTAGAGCGAAGCAGCAGCACGAAGATTGCCCAGCTTGAAGAAGCTGCTCTGGCAAAGGCATCGGAATTTGCCAACGAATTAGAGCGCCAGCGTGTTGCTGCAGAGCAATTGTTGGAAAAAGAGACCCTGAAGTTTACTTCCGAGATCGATGGCCTGAAAAAGACCCTGGACGAGAAGGTCAAAGCGCTGGAAGAAGGCGGGGTGGCTAACGAAGAACTGCAGCAGGAGATTCGGCAGTTAACAGAACAACTCAGCTCCTTAGAGCGAAGCAGCAGCACGAAGATTGCCCAGCTTGAAGAAGCTGCTCTGGCAAAGGCATCGGAATTTGCCAACGAATTAGAGCGCCAGCGTGTTGCTGCAGAGCAATTGTTGGAAAAAGAGACCCTGAAGTTTACTTCCGAGATCGACGGCCTGAAAAAGACCCTGGACGAGAAGGTCAAAGCGCTGGAAGAAGGCGGGGTGGCTAACGAAGAACTGCAGCAGGAGATTCGGCAGTTAACAGAACAACTCAGCTCCTTAGAGCGAAGCAGCAGCACGAAGATTGCCCAGCTTGAAGAAGCTGCTCTGGCAAAGGCATCGGAATTTGCCAACGAATTAGAGCGCCAGCGTGTTGCTGCAGAGCAATTGTTGGAAAAAGAGACCCTGAAGTTTACTTCCGAGATCGACGGCCTGAAAAAGACCCTGGACGAGAAGGTCAAAGCGCTGGAAGAAGGCGGGGTGGCTAACGAAGAACTGCAGCAGGAGATTCGGCAGTTAACAGAACAACTCAGCTCCTTAGAGCGAAGCAGCAGCACGAAGATTGCCCAGCTTGAAGAAGCTGCTCTGGCAAAGGCATCGGAATTTGCCAACGAATTAGAGCGCCAGCGTGTTGCTGCAGAGCAACTGTTGGAAAAAGAGACCCTGAAGTTTACTTCCGAGATCGACGGCCTGAAAAAGACCCTGGACGAGAAGGTCAAAGCGCTGGAAGAAGGCGGGGTGGCTAACGAAGAACTGCAGCAGGAGATTCGGCAGTTAACAGAACAACTCAGCTCCTTAGAGCGAAGCAGCAGCACGAAGATTGCCCAGCTTGAAGAAGCTGCTCTGGCAAAGGCATCGGAATTTGCCAACGAATTAGAGCGCCAAAGCATTGCAAAAAAAGAACTTGAACAAGTTGTTCGATCTAAAGATGAAGACTTACAACAAAAACATGAACAACTAGCAAAATTAACACAAACTCTAAAACTGGTTGCTCAACAAAAAGTGGCTCTTGTTCTAGAGAAAGAAATTGCAAATAGTGGAATAGACCGAGTGAGGGCGATAACTGAAGCTGAAAATCCTGAAGATCTTTTGAAGCTGGGTTTGGATAGCGCTGATGTTGAAATTTTAAAAGAAGCTCCACTATTGTTCAACCACGCTAGAAATCTTGCGGGAGAACGTTTATTTATATTGGAAAATCCTCACCGAAAAGAGGAGGTTGAACAGTCACCTGAAGTGTTAGGTAAACCCCCTCACCAAGTTTCAGGAGGAAATCCACTCGAGGGATTTGGCTCTCCTGGATTAGATAAATTTTTTGGAGAAGATGAGTTTGACGAAGAACAATTAGAGCCAAGAAAAAAGCTTCTATCGCCTCACGGAACAACTTCCAGTAGAACCTCGTTAAAACCTTTTTCAGGGGCCGCTAGTCAGGCTCAACAGGATGCTTTTGATGCTTTAATTGTTGCAATAGATCAAAGCCGAGACTATGAATTGCTGCAATTAATCGGTAGAGCGCGCAAAAAAGAAGACTTGTTTGCGAAAATAGAGTTTGGACGACTAGATTCCAAAAATGTACATGCTTTGCTTGATGATCGCCATGAGATTGGAAAAATTATTGAAAGAGCGCATTCTCGCTTAGATAAATTAGATGAATTTCGTGATGAACAAAGACACCACATTTTACAAAGTCCTACTGTGTGGAAGGAGTTGGAGCAACACAATCTTGAAGCATTAAAAGGCCCAATGCAGAATATAGCACCACTACAGGACATACGTGAAGAATTAAAGGATTTAGGTAGAACGCCCATGGTATGGCTAAACCCGGCGTTTCAGGAATCTGCTAAAACAAATGCTATTAGATTAGAATCTCACTTTAAAGAATTAGCTGAAAGTGTTGATATAATCGTCCCTTATTTATACAACCAACGTTGCGTAATAAAAGAATTTTTAGCGGGTTTACCCACTGATCCTGATATGACTAAATTGGACTATAAGGATGAGGTTAACAATTATAAAAAACTGTTGGCGCGTTATTTACAGGGTATAGAAGAAGAATTACGCATCCATATGCCTGTGCAAAATATGCTCAATGGAAATGAAGACAAGAAAAATCTTCTTGATCAGCAAGGCATGTTGCAAAATGTAAAACAAGCAAAAGAAGATTTAAAAGACCTTAGGCAGTTGTCCTCAATCTTTAAAGTGTCTTACACCGACTACCCTATTGCGGCAAAAAATAATCATTTAGACAGTAGTGGCAAAACAGGGCAAGGGGCTTGTTTAGAAGTTTATGAGTTGGATAATACACGTCCGTATCAAATGGTTGACCGAGTTAAACCGGATCATTTTCGTGAACATACGGTCGCTGTGAAGAACCAGGTAGTTGGCCGGTTTATTGAAGAGCGCGTTGCTGGAATTGATAAAATTGGGATAAAACCAAAGGTGAAGTTGACGGTGACCTCTTTTCCTCCTGCGACTGATCCAAATGGCAGGGTCGCTTATTCTGTGGCAATGGTGACTCAGTTACTGGCTGGTTTAAAAGAGCCTCCGTCACCTAAAAATCCGATCATTTTGCGCGGTGAAAATTCAGAGCAACTTGAATATCTGTGGACTGCACTAATGATTATTGGGGATAAATCACCTCAGATGAAATTTGGTCCTGAAACAATAAAAGTTGCTTCATCAAAACACTTTAACCCCGATAAAGAAATGGGACAAGGAGCAGAGAAATTTAGTTCAAACTCCTGTTATAAGAAGAGTTTTGAAAAATGTCCTCAATTAGATACATTGGTGGCGGATGTAGCTAAATTGACTTCAGATAAGTTTGGTCATAAAGAAAATCAGCAAAAAGTGTATTCTCAATCGGGACAAGCAGTAACTATCTTTAAAGATAAAATGCAAAAAGCATTAGAAGAAATGAAACAAGATAATGCGGATGAAAGAACTGGGCCACAGATCAATAACTAAAAAACGGTTCTTCATCAAAGTATAAGACGTGTTTGCATGTAGGTGATGCATCAATGATGGTGATACATACAGAGTGAGGACTGTTTAACTAAAAAAAAATGAGTTATGATTAAATTTTTGAGGGATTCTTGGAACTATCCAGATAGCCTTGGAAAAGATCGTAAACCCTGACGACCCGCGGCTTGACCGTGGGATCCAGTGATCCAGAATTGGCGCGAGATTGCTGGATCCCGCAGGCAAGCAGCGGAATTTGTGGAAAGTATTTTCCTGGATCTGTTGAGACGTTATGAATTCTCAGGGCTGGTATTGCGCGATGCTACGGGTAATTTTTGGCATTGGGCTTTAAAGATGAACACCAACAAATCCTAATGAGTTGCGCTGGGAATCGAACGTTGCCTATTGGATATGGTGTAACGAAGGATCATTAAGAATAAGGGAATAGACTGAGTGTATGTATTTAAACAAACAGGTTTTCATTTTGTACGATTTTTAAAATCTATATCCTTTTTTTTTGGTTTCATTGGCCATCTATGCCATAGTTCTAAAAATATCATCACCCGCCATTTAACAATTTCCTGGCCGAATGTTTTAAAAGTATTGTATTATTCAGGTGTTTCTTTAGCCGTTCCGCTTATTATTATCAGTGCATTAATGGCTATGTCCATTGCGATTAATAGCTACCAGATTTTTAGTAAATTTCACTTACAAAATCAGGCGCTATCAGTAGCACAAACTCTTTTGGTACAAGATTTTTTACCTATATTAATTGGTTTTGTCTTATGTGTTCAGGTTTCGTTAAATATAATTAATGCTCGTATCAAAATCACCAAATTCCAACGCAGCCCTCAACAGGTTATTCTTGAATATATTTTACCCATCATTATTGGGGTAAATAGTACGGGATTACTCCTGCATACTTATTTAATGGCGGTGATTTATTTAATCCTTTTTATCACCTTTCATCACCTACTAAACATCAGCACTCAAATTTTTTTACTGGATATAGGACGTACTACCACCCTATTTTTTTATATCACTTCAGTGGCTAAAACTTTGGTGTATTGTTCGATTGTCAGTTTTACTGCAGGATATTACTATTACCAGGTTGCTACACGGCATGTACCCTTGAGAAGAGCTGTTTCGCGTATCTTAACTCGAGGAGCTCTTTGGTTGACCGTAAGTAGTGTATTAATCAAATTTTTAAACTTATAGGGAATATAATGCGTTCCGAGAAATCTTATACATTAATTGGTGTTTTTGTTGTTGGTGCATTTATTCTCATGTTAATGGGATCTGTGTTTTTTTATTATGAATATGTACATTCCAAACTCCAGATGTATGTGATGTTTTTTAAAGGTTCACTACAAGGTTTAAACTCAACAACGCCAGTAACCTATCGAGGGATTAAAATTGGAGAAGTTAAACTGATTGAGGTTACAGAAAATAGATCGCGGAATAAGGTGATGATTCCTGTATATGTTGAATTTTTTGTTGAAAAAAACTTTGGATTTACTCAAAATCCTATCCACCTGTTAATCAGCAATGGTTATATTGCTCAAATCTCCAAACCTAATTTTATTTCGGGTAATGCAGTAATAGAATTAGTAAAAGACAATGATCGTCATCAAATAAAACAAGTAATGTTTCATGGTTATCCTATTTTTCCTACCAGAAATACGGTTGATAAAGACACGACCCTTGATGATTCAATAAAAGAAGCTAAGTTGACATTCGAAGCAATCAGGAAATTAGTGAGTTCTCAAGAGGTCAAAGATCTAATCAAATCAACGCAAGAAATGACTGAAAATGTGGATAGATTAGCAATTGGTATAGAGGAGTACCTACCGCGAACGCTGGTTTATTTTAATCTGACCATGAAAAAAATTGCAGACGCAGCTTCCTCTACTCAGAACTTAACAGATTATTTATCACGTAATCCCGAGTCAGTATTAAGAGGTAAAAGGTGAAAACAAATAAATTCATTATTATCCTGGCAGCAGGATTAGCTCTGTGCGCTTGTGGACGGAGTAAGCAGGCGCAGTTTTATATGTTAAATCCGGTTCCGCCCAAAGTAGTTCCGGTCAGTCGATATAATTACTTAAAGATAGGTATTGATTCAATTCGTAGTCCAGCATTCACGGAAAAACCACAACTGATGATTTATAACAGCTATAATCGTGTCCAGCTGGAGGAGTTTCATCAGTGGGCAGAATCGTTAGATAAAAATATTAAGCGTGTAGTAAAAACGAATTTAACTACCCTTTTACCACGGGCTGTACTGGAGGAAGCGCCTTGGGATGTTGAGTTTAAACCGGATTATACTTTGAAGATTGTAATTTCTGAATTCAAAGTGGATTTACTTGGCAATAGCAGTTTACGTGCTAACTACATGATTTTAAATCAGGGCCAGGTAATTAAAAAATATGAAAAGTTTTATCATATGAAACTAGCTGCTGTAACAATAGAGGCTTTGGTTAGGAGTATGAATAGTAATTTAAATCATTTAACACAAGACATTGCAAAGACCTTGGCTGCTGGGAAAAATGAAGTTCGACAAAGCACTAATTAACCGGGTAAATAGTCATTAACTGTTAGCTAATTAATGGCAATATGGCATTTTGAACCCTCCGTGATTAAGGTGACCGCACTGTTCTGAGTTAAAATTTGAGCACCACAATAGACATTATTTCCATTAATAAATTTTTTTTTGTAACCAAATAAATATTTTTTATTTTTAGGTCCTTTACCGGAATAAGATTTGCCCATGCTTCCTTTGGCCTCTCCACCTACAAAATACCCAATGGCGAACGCTGATTTTTCATTTGTTTTTACTGTGATGGAAATTGTATTTTCTGCAAAAGCAGGTATAGAAAATAAAGTGATTATTACCAAGATATAAGTTTTAATGGAATGCCTCATCACAGTGACTCCTCCAGAGTTACAAGTTGACATAAGCCATTGATTAAAGAATTATTTATATTAAAACGTTTATTATATTAAAAATAAAATCCAAGTATCTATTAAATTTTAGATGTTAAAAATATAATGTCCATTATTTAAGTTCTTATTTTTAACAAATTGTCATGTTTATTAATTTAATTTTGGGTAAATCGTTTGGGGCAGGTTAAGGGATTTTTGCTCTATAAGATTGTGTCGCTTAAAATTCATCTATGCCGTTCGTGCTGAGGAGACGTTTACGTCGTCTCGAAGCCTCAGCGAGACCATAAAGGCTCGATACAGCGCTAAGCGCTTCCTCAGCCCGAACGGCTGGTTTGGTCTGATCCAGCACCTTTAGCACCTATGAGGGCAAATGTTGGGTGCTCTTCAATCCAAATGATCCAGAGGAAGAGCTGTTGTTTCGTAAATAGTTCTCAATATAAAACTTGAATGCACTGTGTCCACGCTGTTGATACAGGTTAGCTTACCCAATAAAAATGATTGGTAGGCATTCAAATCAGGTACAATTATTTTTAACAGATAATCGGCTGATTGGCCAGTTATCAAGTAGCATTGAATCACTTCAGGAAGAAAACGAACTCGTTCCTCAAACTCACTCATGACCGTAGGTTGGTGACTGTTTAATCCTACTAAAACAATTACGGTTAGTTTTAATCCTATTTTCTCTGGATCAAGGAGTGCCACCTGTTTTTTTATATAGCCGTTGTCTTCCAACAGTTTGACGCGACGAAGGCAGGGCGAGGGAGATAGTGCCACCAAGTCAGCTAATTCCTGATTGCTTATTTGGCTATTTGATTGTAAATGTTCAAGTAACTTCTTGTCGGTACGATCCATGGCTCTAATCAAAAAATAATACACATTTATTTAATAGTAGCATTTTCCACCAAAAAATAATAATTTATTAGAATTCTAATTTAATAATAAGCGGTTTTATTGCTAAATTCGCAATATAATTTCACTTAAAATAAGCTAAAATGCTTTTCTGTTCATGTCTTGCTCACTATGAGTATATTGAGCGCTTGCTTTAAGGATAACTATGACTGCTTCACGAATCGGTGCCTGGTTTGTATGGATAATTGTATCTATATTCTATGCCTATCAGTATGTGTTACGAGTTATGCCAAGCATTATGATGACTGATATTACGCAACAATTTCAGATTGATGCAGCTGTGTTTGGACAATTTTCAGGTGTATATTATCTTGGTTATTCCCTGATGCATTTGCCTATTGGGATAATGCTCGATCGCTTTGGCCCAAGAAAAATAATGACAGGATGTATTTTGCTGACGGTAGTTGGTCTATTACCTATCATTTTTGCTGAGCATTGGATATACCCCCTTGTTGGCAGGCTACTTATAGGTATTGGTTCTTCTGCTGCAATTTTAGGTTTGTTTAAAATAATTCGTATGACTTTTAGAGAACAGCACTTTCCCCGAATGCTCAGTCTTTCGGTCATGATTGGACTTCTAGGGGCTGTATATGGCGGAGGTCCTGTAAGTTATCTGTGTCATGTATTGGGTTACAAAGTAGTCGTAGAACTTTTTGTTGTTGTTGGTCTAATGCTTGCTGGAATCACTTATTTTATTGTTCCAGAAGCAGAACCTGCTCCTCACGCTTCCGTTATAGCAAACATCAAAACGGTTTTTACTCACCGCAAGGTAATGTTGCTGTGCTGTTTTTCAGGACTGATGCTTGGGCCGCTTGAAGGATTTTCTGATGTATGGGGATCTGGTTTTTTAAAGCAGGCTTATGGTTTTAATGTAACTACAGCAAATTATCTCCCTTCAATGATTTTTATAGGAATGTGCTTTGGCTCTCCTATTTTAAGCTTGATTGCCGAAAAAACAGGATATTATTTTGGCACTATCATTGCTGCGGGAGCAATAATGTTTTTAACTTTTCTTGCTCTTGTTGCAGGGGTACTAACGGTCACCAGTATCACAATAAGCTTTGTTTTAGTTGGGGTATGTTGTGCCTATCAGATCTTGGCCATTTATAAGGTATCTAGTTACGTGCCCGAGAATCTCGCTGGGCTTACCACAGCGATTGCCAACATGATTATCATGAGTTTTGGTTATGCATTCCATACAGTAATTGGATTTATAATTAATACCAATGGCGGTACCGAGGTAACTCAAGCTTTTGTATATGGAATCGGAGTTATTCCAGCCACCTTAGCCCTGGGAATTACCGGATTTTTTATTGTAGCTTATAAAGAAAAATATGGTTTACCACTGCAAAATTCCCCATTAAAAAGTGCGTGATTAACGAATAGGCTTGTTTTATTGCTGATCCCCATTTGCTTGGTGGGGCGCATTTTTTAGTCCGGCTCAGGATAACGAAACGATTCGGAAACCATGATTAGGTGTAGCAAACCTATCAGGACCTGGCAGCGATTTTACGTGGAAATAATTTAAGATTTGAATTGTGCAAGATAACTATGTACTGTAATAAGACACTACACTTCATCAAAAGCAGAGAGGTTAAATCAGAATATTTTATAAATTAAGGTCTGTTCATGGAGAAAAGACCGTGAAAGCGGTTGGGAGTCTACCGGACATAATGGCAATTTCAAGGAGAAAACCATGATGCGAATGTTTACGATTTCTAGAAGGCCAAGATTAAACTCTCAAGTGCCCGTTTCTACTGTACATCACACTCCTTTTTTACCAGTAGCAAGAAAAACAACATCAACAATAACCACTTGTCATGGGCCACGATTACTAGCCCACTAAAGGTCGGGTTTGGCCACGATTAATGGCCCACTCCATGGCCATCTCTGAGTCCCACTTTGAGTAGCAAATAAACAGTGTTAGTTTGGTCATTACCAATAACTAACGGATTTGTTATGAGATGAGGATTAAAACAATGGCAGAAATTAGAGAGGTGCTATATCAGCACAAAAAAGGGATGACTCAACGCAATATTGAAAAGTCTCTAAGCGTTTCACGAATGAGCATACGCAAGTACGTTTCAATGGCCAAGGATTTGGGTTATCAGGAGGATATTTCCAATGATGAGCTCGAAGTTATCGCTTTGCAGATACATAATAAAATCGTTAATACTACAGCCAACAACAGACCCAATAAATCAGAAAAAGAACTTGAGGCGCATCACGAAAAAATAGCATCACTCCTCACTGAGAAGTGGATTACCCATATGCAGATACACCGAATTTTAAGCGATAATGGTCTTGTTAGCAGTCGAAGAAGTCTTAGTCGTTATATTGAACGTCATTTCCCCTCGTTGCCTAAGGCTACGGTACATTTGTTAACAAAGCCTGGGCATGAAGCACAAGTTGACTATGCGTTTGTTGGGTTTATCAATAATAAAAAAACATACGCTTTTATTATGACGTTATCACATAGTCGGTATCGATATGTTGAGTTTGTACATTCTCAAAATCAGCAATCATGGGCGCAAAGCCATATCAATGCCTTTCATTTTTTTGGAGGCGTGCCCAACTGCATTCTTTTAGACAATTTGAAATCGGGAATTATTAAAGCACATATTTATGATCCAACGGTCAATGAAACCTATGCAGAGTTATCTCGCTTTTATGACTTTATAGCCGATCCGGCGAAGGCTCGAACGCCCGAGCACAAGGGGAAGGTTGAGCGTAGTGTTCAATTGGTAAAAGAACAGGTTATCGCGGGGATAACCTATGATGATTTGGCCTCGATGAACGCCTTTGCACGTGATTGGTGCGCTAATAAGGTATCGCACGTCATCTGCAGTACCACTGGTGAAAAGCCAATTGACGTATTTAAAAATGAAGAATTTAATTTATTAAACCCACTGCCAGCAGGCGCTTTTGATATGCCCATTTGGATGGATGCTCAAGTTCATCGTGACCATCATTTTGTTGTTGCTGGTAATTTTTATTCTGTGCCAACGATACATATCGGGACAAAGGTTAAAATTAGAGTTGGCTTGAAGACCGTTCAGGCCTATGTGAATCATGCTTTGATTAAGACCCATATTCGTAACTACGGGCGTGGACAGTGGGAAACGGATCCCAATGACTACCATAATTCTGCAAAGTATTACTTAGAAAATACTGCTGGCGTTTGTATTGAAGCGGCCAAAGCAATTGGTCAGGCAACGGAGGAAATGGTCACAAAGGTACTGGCTGAAGGCTCTAGAACGAGCTTAAGAAAAGCCCAGGCTATCATCCGCTTGGTTGAGGAATACGGTAATGAGCGCCTTGAAAATGCATGTTTACGCGCGATTTTATTTGATAATTATACTCATCAATCATTGAAAAAAATCCTCACGGAAGGCCTGGATAAAAAAGACACGAGAACATTCTCCACTAAGCGCTCGGCCAATCATGAGAACTTTGCCTATATTCGCGCAGCAAGTGATTACAGCTCAACGATGGAGGCTCATTATGAGTGATATCAATATGTTAGAGCTTGCAAAAAAACTACGTTTGACAGGGATCCCAGACACACTGCTAGCAAGAGTAGAACAGGCTCGCGCAGCGTCCCTCGCTGCCAGCCAAGGAAGCGAGGAACGAGCGAGGCTGGTAGTCCCTGGTAGCCTTAGAGCCGGATGTTTTGCCGCAGGCAAAATATAAGGCATCCGAAAAGGCGTCAGTCATTGGGGTAGCGTTGTTTTTGAACCCCGAATGGGGTGAAAAAACAAGCGGACACAGGACGGCCAGGGCCGCCGGAGGCATACTTGTCGCGTTTGCGAGTCGATTTCAGCCATGGATGGCTAAAATCAATCACGAGCTTAGCGACACTATCGCTCTTATGAAGAGTTGCTCTCAATGTTGTTTCAGGATGAGGATGAGGCTCGTCAACAAAAATTGCTTGCTGGGCGTGTAAGGCAAGCTCGATTTGAGGAGCCTCAGTGTTTTGAAAATTTTGAACTGGCTCGATATTCAACACAAGTCACACAAGCCATCCGCACCCTGATGACAGGGAAGTTTATCAAAGAAAAAAACCATGTCATCATCATGGGACCTGTTGGCACCGGAAAGACTCACCTGGCTCAAGCCCTGGGTCTAATGGCATGTCAACGACATAAAAAAGTCTGCTTTATAAGAGCGAATGAACTGTTAAATCAGTTCCACCAAGCAAGAGCGGATGAAACATGGACTGCGCTTTTTAAACGTTACTCACGATACGATGTGCTTATTTTAGATGACTTCGGGCTGAAAGCATTATCGCCAGAACAGTCCACTGATCTGTATGATTTAATAGCAGCTATCCATGTAAACTCTATGCTAATTATAACTACTAACCGTAAAATAGAAGGATGGATGGAGCTATTTTATGATCCGGTTATGGCAAACGCAGCATTAGATCGTATCGTAAATAAAGCTTATCGAATTGTTCTTGATGGGGAGTCATACAGGAAAAAATTTATACCGAAATTTAATTTAGTAGATGACAAGTGAGTTAAAAAAATTTACCCTAAGTGGGCTACTTTGAGTGGCCAGAGGGTGGGCTAGTAATCGTGACCCATGACACCACTGAGAGCAAAAAAAATTCCTCAAATCCTTTAGCTGGTCGAGCACATCAAACTCAATCATTTGCGCAACTAAAATTGGAAGAGTACAAACAGTTTAGTTATAAAAAACGCAGGCGTTCAGATTATAAAAGAAATTACAGCTTTGCTCTCGCTTTACCATATCCAACAGACCAATTAGCAAAAAATCAGAATAATCAATCTGAGCTTCTTAATATGTCCGCAAAATACGTCATCGAACATGCAAATCGCCGGGTCGATTTATTTTTTTACACCCTAATCGCCTATTATAATACCGGATTTTTACCGACATTCGGTCACACGGATTTACAACACGGCAGGGGACGCAATACCAAGGGATTTACAAATATTACTGAGGCTTGTCATAGTAGTTTTACTCCCTCATTACTTGATAAAACTATTTATCAAAATACTATGGGCAAAGAAAAAAATAAAAGCTTACTGAGTGGTACTCATCTTATGGACAGCCTTAATTCAACCGTTGAGTTGCCTCCATTTATCAATGCTTTGGATGATATATTAGAGTTAGCATGCAGACAAAAATGTCTGGAAATCCTGGCTGATGTTTCTATAGGAAAAATAAACCCTGTTGAAGGATTAACTTTTTTTCTAAAAATGATGCAAGATGTTTTAACCAATTTAAAGCAGCAAGCTGAACATAAAAATTCCTCTTTATTACAACATTCATTAATCAGGAAAAAACAGGTTAATCCAAAACTTCTTGACTTGGTTATCAGGGGAACGTTATCCACTACCTATTCAGATCAAACGAAATCAGCTGCTGGCGATTACATACAGCTTCTCCTTAGAATGACTCCAGAAGAGAAAGCATTATGCGGCAATAGCGAAAAGAGCAAAGAAAAATTATACATGGAAAAAATGACGGAAATGCAAAGAGAAATCCTACAGACAAAAAGTAGTTCGAATATAGCCCGTGCATTTTAGGTGTACTATAAAGTAAACATCAATAATTAAACAGCAACCGCAGATAAAAATAGTTTATCTGCGGGAGTTTTTTATACCTATAAGAATTAGCAAAAACAAAAGGGTGAATGGGGTAATAAACAGCATCATTAAAGGCCATAAGTTGGAGCCAGCATACAATGCATACAGGGTATAAAAAAGTAATGGTATGCTTACCAATAAAGGAAGATAAACTATCTTTCTCCATCCATCAGACCATTTAAAAATGAGTATGATTTGTAAAATCCAATAAAGTGGAATAGAAAGAAAGAGCAATTGGACGAAGATCATATCCCACATAGAAAGAGGCTCTTGCTTCCCTACGCTGGCTTGTTGTTGCTGATTTAGTCGTTTTACCCAAGCTGCATGGGAATGAGTTTGGCCAGTAGTCCCTTCTTGCCAGATTGCTGAGAGCAGCATTGATTTAGTTTGTAGTTCTTTCCAATTGGCATCATATACAGTCACAATTACCGTATCAATATAGGTTGATTTTTCATAGGCCACCCAGGCAATTGCATTACCTTCACCGGAAGGATAGGCTTGCGAGGGATTGAGTCTTACCCCTTTATTTATCTTTTGGTTTAGATTTTTTCCCATAGCCTGAAAACGTAATGGCTGATCGCTTTTATAATGGATAAGTACATAGAGGGCTTCATACTGATGTAACACCGCAGGAGCTTTAGGGCTTGTTTCAATAAGGTCTACATTCAATGCGTTGGTCATAGCTGAGTATGAACACACGATTACTGCAAAAACCTGAAGTAAAGACAATCGAACGGGCATCATGAACATATCCTTAAATAAGTAACAGGGCTATGCAGTTTACTAACCTAACCACTACATATAGTGTTTAGCGATTTTGCTGGCACTGGATCAATTTCAAGCGCCTGCTGTATTAATCGCAAAAAAAGCTTACCTCTTGATGTGGATGTCCTTCGATTAAATCGAAACGTAAATTCATCAAGGTAGTAGGGTAAATTCTTGTGGTTAATAGCACCATGGTGTGTGCCAACCAACCAGCGTTTAAGTAACGACGCAACACGATGAGCAATCTGAATTGCATCGGTCTCTTTCACGTTATTATTACTAATCGACAAATGTGTATACCCGTTACTGCTCAAACCACTGTATCCACTCCAGCCATCTGTTCGGATTGTACTGCCTAGTGAAACCATTTTCTGAATAGTGTCGGTCAATACGCCACCGGATGCATCACTGATAGTAGAAAGCCTAATGCGTCCAATGCCACCGCCTGTGTCTTCTGCTGCTATCAACACTAATGTTTTACCGCCCGCACCACGACCCCGTGTGCCTGCGTGCTCGCCACCAATCATGGTTTCATTTACTTCAACAATACCACTCAACTTATCACGACCAGGCCGCACCATAGCTCTACGAAGTTTATGTAACCACTCCCAAGCCGTGTGATAACTACCCAGTCCAAGTGCCTTCTGCAGCCCAAGTGCACTAACGCCGTTTTTTTGGCTCACTACATACCAGATGGCTTGAAACCATAGCCGAAGAGGTTTGTGTGTATCTTGAAAAAGCGTTCCAGAAATGACTGATCCGGCATACCGACACGTTTGGCAACGGTATAACCCGCTGCTCATTTTACAAACATCCTTTCCATCGCAACGCATGCACACATAGCCATCAGGCCAACGAATAAGGCTTAAATATTCTAAACAAGCTTCTTCAGTTGGAAAAAGATCCATCAGTTCAACCACATTTTTGGGGTAGATATTCATGTGGCCGAATACTATATATAGTGGTTGGGTTAGTCAACTGCATAGCCCTGATAAGTAATACCCTTTGGCTATCCCAAAGATGGAGCAATTGACGATCAAAGTACCTTATTAAGTGTATCCTAAATTGTGTCATGTTGCGATTTAGTAATGGTATCATATACTTAAAATAAGCACGGGGCAGTTTTAAAACAAACTAAAGAACGTGCTTTGGTCATTACAATAAATGGACAGATGCGCTAAAAAAAATCATGTTATCAAACAGGTAGACTTACTGTCTTTAGACTAAGTGAGAGGTATTTTTGCACACACTAGTCTAATTTGTTATAATGAATAGCTCAAATTTAAATAAGAGCGTTTTCAAGTCCTATGAAGAATACCAATTTAACTTTTTTTGATACCATAATTTATCCAGGAGAAAGTTCAAATTTAGCGCTACCACTCCCAGACTTTTACTCATGTGCTTCATTTCGCATGCCCATCAAAGTTATCCACGGAAAAGAAGCTGGCCCTTGTTTATTAATTTTTTCTGCCGTGAAAGGTGATGAGTTAAACGGGATGGAAATCATCAATCGTTTGCTCAAGTCGAAACAACTAAAAAATTTGCGGGGAACCTTAATTGCAATTCCTGTGATGAATGTCCTCGGATTAATAAACCATCCCAAAGCCTCATCCCCTGAAACTAACCTGGAGGGTTGTTTTCCAGGGAAACAACAAGGTACCTATGGTGAGCGTACGGCTCATTTAGTTACTCAAGAGATTTTATCAAAGGCGAATTATTGTATCGAGTTACAAACGGGCTCTTTAAATCATGATATCTTACCTCAAATTTATTGTAACCTTGATAATCCAGACAGTAAAAGTTTGGCGAAACAATTTACTGCACCAGTCATCACTAATCTTATTAGAAACGATAATTCCTTACGTCAGACAGTTGATAATTTAAATATCCCCTTTGTAATGTATCAAGCAGGTGAGGCGATGCGCCTCAATGAATCGGCAATTTCATTGGGTCTAACCGGTATTCAAAACGTTATGGTCCATTTAGGAATGTTGGACGAAGAAACTACTTTTGAAAACAATGCCTATAAATCTATTTTTTCTCAAGAACAAGATTGGCTTCGTGCTCATTTAAGCGGCGTTTTACATACTGAAGTTGAATTAGGACAGATGATTAGAAAAAAGCAAATTCTGGGATTAATTAGTGACCCATTCAGTTCTGATGCCAGGGAACCCGTCAAATCCCCAAGTGATGGAATTGTGGTAGGAATAAATCGCCACCCACTTATTCATGAAGGGCAAACATTATTTAAAATTGCTTCGTTCATTGATAACGACAGGGCTGAGACGACAATTGAGGCCTGGAGTGAAATCTTAGAGGCTAAATGATGAATTCAAACAAAATAACCTATCGGGCTCTGGCTGTCTGGTTAGTATGTGCATTATTTTTTATGTATGAATTTTTATTACGTACAGTGTTAGGTATATTCCAACAGCCGATAATGGATCAACTTCACTTGACGCCAATAACTTTTGCTCTTCTTAGTTCTACTGCTTATCAATTGATTTATGGACTGATGCAAATTCCCGTTGGTCTGATTTCAGAACGTTTTGGTGTAAAACGAACGTTATTTATTGCAGTGATTATCTGTGTTTTTGCTGATGTAGGTCTTGCCTTGTCACCCACTTTCGGTATTGCCATTCTATTTCGCACCTTAATGGGTTTAGGATCATCATTTGGATTCGTTTGTTTATTAGTAGCCGTTTACGATTGGTTGCCACGAAAAAATATTGGTCTGTTTATTGGCTTGTCCCAATTTATAGGAACTATGGGGCCTATGTTAGCAGCTGGACCATTAAACATGTTATCCGAAAAATCCCTTGTATGCTGGCAAGGTGTTTTTGGATGCTTAGCTGGTGTAGGGATGGCAATTGCAGCCCTTGTTTTATTGGTAGTGGATAAAAATAGGGGGGATAAGGATAAATTTGTTACTCTTACACGCACCGCCTCGGTTAAAGAAACGTTACAAAAATTTATTTATCAAAAACAAATCTGGTACATTGCAATTTTCTCTGCATTTGTCTATTTCAGCCTTGAGTATTTATCTGAAAATGAATGTAAAGAGTTTCTAATTAATAAAGGATTTTCTGCTAATTTTTCAGCTTATATGATTACAATAGCCTGGTTTGGTTATGCTGTTGGTTGCGCGGTATTAGGCTATATTTCTGATAAAATCCACCGTCGTAAAACATTGATGATCGCTAGCGCGTTTACAGCATTGATTGCTCTTACGGGTATTATTTACTTACCGCTTAACCAAGTGATGACAGCTTTGGGCTTCATCTTACTAGGTATCGGTGCCAGCGGTCAGAGTATTGGTTTCGCTATTATGGCGGAACAATGCAAAGAATGTCATTTAGCTGTTGGCTTAGGATTCAATAACGCAATGATTGCATTATTTTCCGCATCAATCTCTCCTATAATAGGTCTTGTTTTAGTGAGAGGCAGTTCTTTAGTGCCCCTCGTCAATTACCAACGCGCTTTTTTTGTGATGATAATTCTTCTCCTTACTGCTTTTGTTCTTGCCTTATTTGGCATCAAGGAAACCTTTTGCAAATCCATGCGAGAAATTACCCTACTTAGACCAAACAACAGTGCATTACAAAACTCTATGGTTGCCAATCTGGAAGTCTAACTTAAGTTAACGTGAGTTATGGATAAGGAACTCAGATTTTATCATGCTTCGTTCGGCCTGAGGAGGGCTTTAGCCCGTCTCGAAGGCTAGGCACTGGGCCAAAACCCTTCGAGACGTCGCTAAAGCGACTCCTCAGGGCGAACGGATCGAGGTAGTGACTCGATTTAATAAGCTTCTTATCCATAACTGACGTTAAGTTATTTGAACTAGGGTCAACAGACCCTAATATTTAGGAATAATATTTAATCCAGACATTGTTCTTTTTTGAGAAGGTGTTTTTTAAATTTTTTAACCTGGAGATATATCGAGTTGCTCGATATATCAACGAGCATGTAAATACCGGCTATTCCGCAGGGTGTCACGGATGTTGAAGGATAGTCAGGGTGATTTCCAAGAGCAAAGTAATAGGACCATGCGGAGGAAACTGTTCCTAGTAACTCTAAGTAGTACGTTACGGCAAACATGGTCAAATAAAATAAAGGTTTTTTTCTCTGCCGCAAAATAATCAAAAAAAACAGATAACAAAGAAAACCTGCAATGTCGTTTAAGACAATCAATGACATAAAACAAGTGATAAAAGCAAATTGATGCAAAAATTTTTCAAAGGCTATATGGTTGTTCCAGATGAATTGTTGGCGCGAAATTTGGTATACTATGGCATAGGTAACAGCATGTCCCAGAGGTATGTAGGGAGGGATATTATCAAGATGATACCGATACAGGGTCAGGATTGTGGAACCTATTACTTCAGCACAAAAACTAACTACGATCACAATAAGCATCAACCAATATAATCTTCGTCCTGAAAGAAAAAAAATCCAGCAGTAAAAAAAAATCATAATCGCATTATTTAAATCCTGTGCCTGAAAAAAATGCGCAGCAAACCACGGGCTATCCAGAAAAACGAAAATGGGGGCTCCGAGTAAAACTAAAGCAATTTGTAATTCAATTAAGATATTTTTATTCAAACCAGTTACTATCCTTTTGCTGTAGTCCACACTCCACACCTGATGGTGAAAATATTATCTCAGGACTTGAGGTCTAAAATAAAGCGGTACTTGGCATGTTTGAAGATTAAACGTGAATTGCTGAAGGTACTGACTCATAAGCATATCAAGCAAGAGAATGATCTAGGGTAAAGATTCGTTTGTCAATATAAGTTATCATGGGAAGCTTATTATCATTGAACTATTGGGATCACAATCATGAGTGTTACAAGCAGTCTCCTAAATCTTATTAAAAACCCTAAATTATATCTTGCAGCAGCCGTAGGCACGATACCCGGGGCATTAACCGGGGGAGCTATAGGATCTTTATCCGGTTGTTATATCGCCCCTCTATTTGGATTTTTTTCTGGATACAGGGACCATAAATTTGGTATTGATGCTGATCTTTTCGTTGGTGGTATCTGCGGTTTGATTATTGGCGCCATCCTCGGAGGATTGCTTACCGGAAGTATAGCCTTCTTTAAAATCAATAAAAATAAAAAGGAACTCCAGGCAGTATCACAAGACAATATTTTTGAAGTTTTAATTCCCTCCCTGGGTATTAGCATTGAGTTATCCATCGGAATGGCTATTGGTGCAGTTATAGGTAGCTTAAAGCTGCTCGGTATTGGAACAGTACTCGGAGCGATCATAGGAACAATTCTTATCCTGATTACGTCACAAATTATAAAAAAATAAGCATGTTACCTCTTGTCAGACTCCTTGAGCACTTTGACTTAAACGATGAATTTATCCCATGCACCATAAGAACTGCGAATTTTGCCGCGGGGCAAGGTCAAGACAAACAATAAACTACCAGCTAATATACTTACGAGCGTTGCAGTAAGGTTCGCTCCATAAACAAATGGGGTAATGAATAGTGCCACAGCACAAACAAGATTAATCAAACGCAGCACACGAACGGACTCAGCCAATGAGGTGACGGTAATGGTAACTATTAAAGATCCAATCAAGTGATCGACATTAGCCATACTTCCTGAAGCACCCAGAGTGAGACGGGTGCACATCAGCCAAACACCGATGAGAACACACAACGCCAAATTCCACGGCAGCGACACCCCTCCGGTTAGCATTTCTTTAATGATGATTCGGGGAGATTGCTCAAAATCATCTTCTATATTTCCTCTTGATTTTTTATCTGCCTCATCCACATCCCCAAACAGCAATACGCGCAAGATGGGGCGACCAGCTTTCCAGCGGCGCCAGAGAAACATACTGGTAGCTACCAACTCATCAAATGAATAGGGAACCTGGATTAACATCGCTGCCGCACCAATAAGACACAAGGTGCACCAGGTGTTTAGCAGTATAGGTTGAATAATAATAAACGTAATCGATACTACCCCTAAAGGAACAATCATGATTCCAAAAAATAGAACCAGCCACGGCATTGTTCGCCATCGATTTGAGCTGCCAAGAATACCGGTTAAAATCTCCAGAATATAAACAGTAGCTCCAAGTCCTGCATCTGGGATTGGCCAGACTTTCGATACATAGGAGGTTATTATCTCTTCCGTACCGTTTTTAGCATCTGGTAAAAATCCCGTAAAAAAAGGCTCCCAAACACTGTCAATATGTTCCAGCTGGTAGGCGGCGAGATATCGGGAAACATACAAACCAATAAACGCTAGTACGATAATTGGAAATCGCTGAAACCAGCTAGACGGTGAGAATTCCCACCCGGGGGGAATTGACGATCCATGCATGGCAGCGTTTGGCGCAATACCAATCGATGGCTTGACGAGTATTGAAAATCCAATCACAAGAAAGCCTGTTAGTGTATCGTTTAAATAAGCCCCGGAAGTGGGGGCCCAAAAAAAAAGTGGGGCGTAAATTAACCATAAACCAACTAAAGCACATCCCCAGCGGGCAGGGGCTGCACGCCAGGACAAACTTAAAAATGCCAGAACAATCAATAAGACCCCACTGGCCATATCACTGACTGCCAAAGGGTATGATTCATAGCCTAAGGTGGGTGGTGCAGTAATAAGCCAAAAGCCTAGCACGATATTTAAAAAATGCGCCCAAAGATTGTTTTGATGCTGTTTTCGAAACTGGACTTCATAAGCTTTTCGCGTCGTTTCAACATGATGGCCTTTATTTGCCTCCATCCAGTCCGGTTTTGTGACCCCATTTAGTTCATACCATCTATTGGCATCTTTTTTTAATGCCTTAATGATTTTTGGCAATGTCTCATTTATCCGATGCTTTGGCTTCCAGTCCAGTTCTTTTTCGGCTTTGCTTATATCCAGTGCATAATGATCGGATGCCAAATCAATCATAAAAGGACGGATAAAAGGTTTTTCCCCTTTGTCGTATTCATCTGGAACTATCGGTTCCATTTTTTCTTCAATATATGCTCCGATCTTTGCCATACCTTTAGGTACACTGATCAGGTCAACATCCTCCTCATGTATGAGCTGTGCGATTTGTTTTTGCAGCTGCTCATAACTGATTGTTTCAGGTTCCCCTGCAAGAATGATCTCTTTTTTTGGTAAGTCATTTCGCTTATCTAATGCTTTTTTAAACAATTCCATTAAATCATTCTGATGAATAAACGATTGCCCGGCCTTGATATCCCCTGCGTATAAATTGCTTTTGACATCCCGTTCGTACACCCGGGCAATCTGGTTGGCCAGGGTCGGCACACAGCGTTGATCATTATATACTCCTGCTAACCGCAAAATGAGATAGGGGATCTTGCCATGATATCTGGCTATGATCTCTTCAGTTTTGGCCTTTGATTTGGGATAGGCCCACTTGGGTTCAACCGGGGTTTGTTCATTGATGCGCTCACCCCGAGCCGAGGGTTTTTGTACCAGCATGGTGCTGGAGTAAATGAAGCGGTCAACATCAAAATCCTGCAGCGCTTCAAGCAGTTTTTTTGTGCCTTCTTCATTAATCGTGTCATATAGAGGTGATTCTTTACCCGTAAAATCAAAAAAAGCGGCAAGATGAATAACACCTGCAATCTTATTGCCAAATTTCTCTTTAAATAACTTGAAAGCCAATGACACGGAAATTGGCGAGCTGAGATCGAAAGGAATATCACAGGCATCTTCGGATAAATCAAAACCAACCACCTGATAGCAGTCTTTCAGTTTCCTGGTCAGTGCCGTGCCGATTGTTCCAGCGGAACCCGTAATGATGACGATGGGTTTTGTCTTTCCTTTTACCATAACTACTCTCCATTTAAGGGTTCGGAGTCACTCCTATGGGTGCGCCTGAATTTCCGCCAGGGCAATAAGTAATTTTATAGTTAGTCGAATTGATTCCCGTAGGATTATTAGTACAACTAAAGGTACTGCTTTTGTCGTCAAAGGGATAAACATAAAATGGAGGGCATGCTGCTTTGTACCAACCTAGTGTTGGAAGAGCATTAGCACTCCATACAGCGTTATTTGAGCCATTACCGGTAACATTACATTGTGCAACAATGAGCGGGTCTGAAGGAAGCACTAAAGAAGTTGGTGCTTCCTGCCAATTATGACAACCACAGCACGTCGTTGAACCAGAGGAGTTATAACACGATTGGTCGTAACCCGTACCGCTGCATTGATACATGTTAGTAAATGTTCCATTGGTCGCTGCATTGGTGCATAAATAGGGGGCTTGCGAGTAGCTCGTGTTGATGCCGCACACTTGATTTGCAGTCCAATAACCTTTGAAAATTCCACAGGTTCTTTGGGCAGAATTAGCTATAATATTGGCTGGAGATAAACCGCAAGCCTCTCCTCCTGCTTCATCACAATCACCGTTCACATTACAATTCGCCCCGCCAGTGGCAACCCAGATATAGTTGTTGCTGGGTGGCGTAAAACTCCAATCACAAGCACCAATCGTTCCACCGGTACTTACCTGGTCAACAGTAATACCTGGTGCGCCACAGGTGTAAGGATTAACCGCATCACGCGTAACACCCTGGGGCTCGATTGACATTGGAATGTTGATGCCGTTAATGCCAGTGATGTCATAAAAATCAGACTCTTGTTGGAACGTGGGTTCGGCTTGTTGTGCGGGTTGGTCCAATCCGCGTCCTACCGGACAGCCACCTGTACCACCACCGCAATCAGCAGTAGAGCAGCCAGTAGTGGTGCAACTGGTTCTGCCGCCAATCACACCGCTCCATACCAAGTGTTGTGTGGATGAAAGAGGATAGACATTTTCAATTAATGTGACGTTTTTGGTGCCACCATTGGCAAGCACCCGATAATCACCGCCAGGAGGTGTTGGATTTTTCCAGTTACAGATACCAGCACCAGTATTTGCTGCTGGATCACAGACGAAAGTTCCAGGAATGACATTAGGTTTATTATCACAATCAGTATCCGTCGCACACCCATTAATTTGCCCACCACCTACGAAAGCCAGCCAAACATCATAGGGGCATTGATTCTCAAACATGAATGTACGGGTATTTGCTGATGAGAGGATGGAAAAATTGGTTGGCTTGTCAGTAATGAGGGTCTTGCCGGAATCATAAGGAATTGCGAGGAATTCATTCACTTCCCCTGCGGTGTTAAGTGCTTGAATAGTGGTTGAAATAGTACAAGTACCACCATTTGCTGGAACGATGTTACCACAATCATTACTAAACGTTGGCACAGCAATTAGGGGGGATGCATCAGTGAAATGAATGGTCGCACTATTAATGGTAATGTTACTTGCCGAGCTGTTTTCTACGGTCCAACTTAGGAATTGGGTCGTATTCACTAACATATTGTGTCCTACGGGTTCGGTGGTAAAAAAGAATCCGGTAGCGCTACTGGTGATCTCAAAACCTAACACAGGGGCAGGTGTTATTGTCTGGAAAGTGGGGCCATAATTGATAATAAGGTTTTGTTGAATATGAGCAGCTGTACCCCCAGCATTGATGGTGACAATAACATGGCAAATTTCGCCGGGGGGAATATAATGATTCATTCCCTTGTATATACAGTCATCTGTAATCTCCCATGTGGTTAGTGGCGATGCAGGAGTTAACATTGTCCTGGATGGGTTTATGTTCAGCATAACTGGCGCAGTAGGCACGTTATTTTTAATACTGTAAGTAAGTGTCTGTTTTGTATTCGGCAACATATTCTGAGCAGTCTCTTGGGTAACAAGAGATAACGGTGGGGTGCTTCCTGCGTAGATGGATGTACAACATAGACCCAACGTGAATAGAAATGGCAGTTGTTTTAGTAAATTGTTTTTCATAAATAGTTATCCAAATAAGTAACTTAAGCCAAATAATACAGAGTGTGATTGAACATTGGTTCTGACAGGGTAAGCCAGCAGGACTCCAGTTTCATTATCTGATATACCACTTCGTGCATCACCGATATCGGCAAAAAGGTAACGGGCAGATACCATAACATTAGTTCTAAGGGGTAATTTAAGTCCTGCACCAAGCTCATAAGCGAAGTGCACTCTTGCCTTATCGGAAAGACTATAATTTCCACCATCAGCACCAATATCAGGCCGTGGTATATTTTGGAAGCTCATTGAGTTTTGGGCACCGCCGACACCGGCTTCAATGAAGGGCATAATACCGAAGTAGGAAGGACGTAACCCCCATTCTGTATCCAGCATGACACGAAAGCTTCTAACTTGTAATTCGTAGGTGGCGTTATTAAAGTCGGGTAAACCATACTGGTATACTGATCCATGTTGCGAACCTTCATTATAATAAGCATTTACGCCTAAAGAGATACTGCGCAGCATATTCCAGGACTTCTCTTTATTGGGCTCAAGAATTTTTTCGTAGGAAATGCCGATTGCAGATGCAAATTGGATTTTATGCTCCTCTGATACGTAGGAATCGGTTCTAAATGCTTCAGCGGGGAAAAATACCTGACCTTGTTGATCAAAAGCATAGGAACTACCACCCGCCAATACGGTAAATCTTATCCCACCTGTCTGTGTATGGATTAGCGTACCAACGTTTTTTGATGCAATATCAGGTGGCAATGGGGTTAATGTCTGTTTCGACTGGCCTTGTGATACCCTAACTGCTTTATGTACCTTCTTAGCCTTCAAAGCAGGGGTGACTAGCAGAGAGTCCCCTATCGCTCGTACTGTCTGAGGTGAAGCTAATGGTCCAAGAACAACTGAGTGCAACTGACCTGAAGAAACAACTCGAACAGGATAATGGGTGCGGGCGGCTATTTGACTTCTTAATTGGCAGGCAGAATTTTTCGCTCGAAAAGTTCCTGCATATATAGAGAAAGGTCCATGGTGAGTTGTATTAAAATTTCTAGCCTTGTCAAGACCATAAATGATTTGTGCAAAAGTATTTTTTGGAGCAATGGCCATCAACAATAATGACAGGTTCAAAACAGCAATATGTTTTATAATTACGTTCATTTCTCATCCTTAATAGCAGTAGCGCAAAAGTCTACTGTCCCCAATCCATCACCAG
The DNA here is from genome assembly GCF_011764505.1 of Legionella antarctica. Lineage (NCBI taxonomy): Bacteria > Pseudomonadati > Pseudomonadota > Gammaproteobacteria > Legionellales > Legionellaceae > Legionella > Legionella antarctica. The sequence goes on along the minus strand of NZ_AP022839.1, from coordinate 3,109,689 downwards.
GGTTTTTTATCTAAAGTGTTTCGTTCATGGCCAAGCCTTTTCTATACTTTTTATTTAATGCTCAAAGGTAGGTATATTTCAGGACAATAACCATATGATATTTTATAAATTAAATCAACGGCACGCATTTATTAAATATATTTATCCACTATGTTTTCCTGCAGTGCTAAGAGGTCTTACTGGGTAATATAGGCGCGGTTTTCTGGACACAAAAAAAGGTTTTTTAAGAGCTATTCTTCTTAATACAAAGAGGAGAATAAAATGTCTAAAAAGCGAGCTTATTATACGGCGGCCAAGAAGGCAAAAATAACGCTAGCTGCGATTGAGGGGAAACTCACACAAGCGCAAATTACCAGTGAATACGGTGTTCACGCAACGCAGGTAAAAACTTGGAAGCAATCGGCCATCAAAGCCATTAACGATTTATTCTCTGGGGCTAATGAAAAAGAAGCCAAGTCCCAAGAGCAGCTTGTTGAGGCATTATATCAAGAAATTGGTCGACTTCAAGCGCAGCTATCTTGGCTAAAAAAAAAGCATGAACTTTAGTCTGGATGAAAAGCGCGTCATGATTGATCCTCTTGCCGAGCTCACCATTCGTGAACAATGCTTGCTATTAGACTTGCCTGTTTCAAGTTATTATTATAGTGCCAAGCCCATTTCTGTCGAAGATGAAGCGCTTATGGCGCTACTTGATGAGCACTATCTGCAGTATCCATGTGAAGGTAAAATTAAGCGGGCAAGATGGCTGTCAAAAGAAGTAGGCTATCCTGTTGGTAAACGTCGAGTAAAAAAGTTGATGGAAATGATGGGGTTATCGACTGTTTACCCAAAGCCAAATACAAGCGTTCCCAATAAGGAGCATGAGGTGTTCCCTTATTTATTAAAAGAGGTGGATATCACCAAACCAAATCAGGTTTGGGCCGCAGATATCACCTACATCCGCATGAAAGGAAAGCATGTGTATTTAGTAGCTATTATGGACTGGTATAGTCGTTATGTGATTGGATGGGCTATTTCACCTACTATGGAGGCTGAATTTTGTATTGAGGCGCTTAGAAACGCTTTGCTGCATTCGCGTTGTGAGATCTTTAACACGGATCAGGGTTCTCAATTTACCTCAAAAGATTGGATAAATACGCTAAAATCTCACCACATTTCTATCAGCATGGATGGGCGAGGACGTTATTTAGATAATATATTTATCGAGCGATTGTGGCGTAGTGTTAAGCAAGAAAAAATCTACCGGTATGATTTTGATACAATTGAAGAGGTTGAGCTGGCCTTAACGGAGTATTTTGAGTATTATAATAACCGAAGGCTTCACCAGTCCTTTAATTATTTAACGCCCGCAGAGGTGTATTATGGCCGGAAAAGACCATAAACCCTAAATGAGAGCGTCATGACTTACCCACAAGGCCCACAGGCCTATACGAGAAAGTGAAGCTCTCCTGACCTGTGGACTTGTGGATAAGTCATTCTGATAGAGTTGTGGTAAAATGACCTAAGACAATTCGTAGTAGCAATCACTATTCATACGGTATTGAGTAGGTTTAAATAGGTTAATTTGAGTGAATTTTTAACTATAAATGATGGATGAATAGCTCTTATTTTTCCTTAATTTTGTTCCAGACATGCGGACCCATATCAGGGTGTCCCGGTCAAAGATGCGAAAAAACAGCAGGGACAATGATGCGCTAAGAAAAACGCTATAGCGATGGGTAACTGATTTTGGTCATGGGACAGTGGATCCTTGTTGTACCGAACTCTCTAGGCTTGACAGACTGGAAGTCTTGCTAATAATAGTATATTGAGTTGACTAATCATCGATTAATTAAATGCCAATTAACAATGATCGGTTAATTGGCTTGGAGGAATGTACTGTTTTAATCAAATATACATCGATTGTCGAAGTTCTTCGAATCGCTCGCTGTCATGCTCTTGCATTTCTTTAGCCGCTTGCAATTCGTCGCGTTCTTGCTCTTGTTGATCCTTTATTTTGATGAATTCAATCATATTGTGAGTTTTTAATTCTTGTAAAATGGCAGCTAGTAGAATGTCAGTTGTAGTCTGCAGTCTTATTTCTTGAACGGGTTGTTGTAATTGTTGGGTTTGCTGGGTTTGCTGTACTTCGGCAGATGGGTTTAGTTGTCTTGTATTGAAAAAAAGTTGTGAACCCTGTTTGGTGGGGTTTTTTGTTTTACTATCTCCATTTACTTAACGAGAATGTGCATCTTTCTTACCCATGGTGAGCTCCTTTTCCTTGTGAGTCTCCTCCAGATTAATCTAAATCTTGAATTAAATGCAAATGTTTTTTTCACAACTTACAAATTTTGTGTTTTTGTTACCAATATTAAGCATATCAACATGGTGCTTCGCAACGATTGCGTTGCTTCCCTCATTAAGAAGGTGCCATTGGGAGTCGTAGGTGCAATCCCAATATCATCCTTAACTGAATGGCAGTTAAGCCTGGATTGGGTAGGGATTCAGGAACCTTGTTCAATATGAAGCAATTTCGTTGCAGCATATGAAAAATTTAAGAATTGATCAGGGGTTTTAAGTCAGATCGTTTGATTCCAACTAACGATAATGTCCCCAAACAAAGGACTGGAAAAGCAAGAAGCGATGGTTCAGGATTCAATTGAGCGGTAAGAATACCTATACACCCTGATAAACCAAACTGACAAGCTCCTAACAATGCTGTGGCAGTTCCTGCTTGCTGTTTAAAATCTTTTAAAGCAAGAGCAGTTGCTGTTCCCATACTGAGGCCGATACCGAAAGTCAAACAAAGCATGGGAAACATAAAACGGATAACACTTACGTGATAGAGATTTAAGGATATCATTAAAATACAAGAAAAAATGATCCATAACAGGCCCCAACGTACAATTTTTTCCAATGGATAAGAATAGGTCAGGCGTGCGGAAACTAGATTAGTGAGAAATACAGTTATCGCATTTAACCCAAACCACAAACCGTATTGAGTCGCGCTTAGGTGCAGTTGACTAATCAGGATACCAGGAGATAAGGCGCAAAATAGATATAAACCAAGTAAGCTGACCGACGCGATAAGGGCATGTTGACGAAACTCTAAGTGAGTTAAAATCAGCTTTGTAGTTTTAAATATATTTAAATGGGTTGATTCCTGCTTTGGATAAACATAATCAGGAATATTTCGAAATGCCATGAAACTCATTAAAAGACCAAGCAGGGTAAGAAAATAAAATCCACTATGCCAATCCTGGGTTAGATCAAGCAAGAACCCACCGATTACTGGGGCGGAGCTTGCAACCATGGCGTTGATTCCACATAAAATGCTAAACAGACGTGCGCAAACTGTAGTGGAAAAGTTGTCCCTTATTATAATAAAGCAGAGCAGATAGGTACCACAGGCACCTGCTGCCTGAATCATTCGCGCAATAATTAAAGTGGATACAGATTCAGAGAATGCGGAAAGTATTGATCCAATAAGAAAAAGAAGTGCTGCGTAAATTGTGATGCATCGACGCCCATAATGATCTGCCAAGGGACCTGCGAGTAATTGCCCCAGAGCTACAGTAAGCATAAAAACATAAAGACTTGCCTGCATCACAGTGCCATCAGTTTTAAAAAAACGAGTCATCTCTGGAATTGCAGGCACAAATACATCCATAGCAAAGGAGATACTGATAATTAATGGAAACAGATACTGAAGACTTTGTCTTTCTGTCCAGCCTATTGGGTTCAATTAGTTATGATCCTCTAAATAATTTTAAGGAAAAATAAGAACAAAAAGATCCAAATTGTAACCTTAATTTAAAAGTAAAATCCATTCAATAGCTGATTGATGCAGGGCAAGATCACGAGTGACTTTAAATTAAACTGATTATGTGATCTCATATCTCCTTTATTTACAAAGGAGCAGAAATGTCATCATTAGTAGAATGTTTTTCGATAATTCGCGATCCTCGTCAAGAAAGTAAAATTGATCATGAACTAATCGATATCCTTGTTCTGTGTGTTTTAGCCGTCATTTGTAGAGCTGAAGGCTGTCAGGATATAGAAGAAGTGGGCCATGCTCTTTTAAATTGGCTGCAAGAACGTGTTTTTTTTTAAGAAAGGAATTCCTGTTGATGACACGATTGCAAGGATAGTGTCTAGTCTTAATCCAGAAGAATTACAAAGCTGTTTCATCAAATGGATGGCGGCAGTTGAAGAAGCAACAGACGGTAAAATTGTGGCAGTTGATGGAAAAACCCTGCGCCATTCATATGACAAGAAGAAACGTAAGTCTGCGATTCACATGGTGAGTGCATATGCTTGCGAAAATGGCGTTGTACTTGGACAAAAAAAGACAGATGATAAATCAAATGAGATCACGGCTATCCCGGCTTTACTTGATTTATTGGATATTAAAGGTTGCATTGTGACCATCGATGCTATGGGTTGCCAAGAGAAAATTGCAGAAAAAATTGTTAGCAAAGAGGCTGACTATGTATTGGCTGTAAAAGACAATCAGAAACAACTTCACGAAGAAATAATCGATTTTTTTGAAACATCTCGCCGATTTGAATTTAAGAACGTCAGATATGATTACTTTGAGGAGGCTCATAAAGGACATGGCCGTGTCGAGCTGCGTCGATATTGGATCAGCGACATGCTGGATACGATTAGCAATCCTGGACGATGGGCTTCTTTGCAAGGCATTGGAATGGTTGAATCAGAACAATATATCGATGGTAAAACAACTTCTGAAACCCGATATTTTATTGTATCAATAGCTCCAAACGCTAAAGTATTTGCTAATGCAGTTAGAAAGCATTGGGCTATCGAGAATCAGCTGCATTGGGTATTGGATGTGTCATTTAGAGAAGACGACTCGAGAGTTAGGCGTGATAATGCCTCTGAGAATTTTGGTGTGTTTAGACATGTCGCTATTAATGCGTTACATAACGAAAAATCGTGTAAGAAAGGGGAAAAAGCCAAGCGATACAAAGCAACCTTACAACCTGATTATGCACAGAAAGTATTAAATGGTATTTTTTGAGCACTCATGCGGTTGCCCTGGATATGACAGCACTAAACTGGAACGTATTTTGAATGAAGTCCTTTCAGAATTTAACAATAAAGAAGCCTTTATGCGCTTGTCTACCAGAAGCCCCAAGGATTCTAAATATTTATTGGAAGAGGCCTCAACCCTAATGAGTAATGATTTTTGTTACTGGAAAGAAAATGACAACAAAAATCAGCAATTAGTGTCCTTAGTCGCATCAATGTTCAAAGCAATGAAAATTAGAGATGGTAGAAAAATTATAGAAACCCTAGTACAAAGTTCCAGAGTTTATAGTGATCTGGTGGCACTCCTTAGCTCGGCTGATAAATCAGCCTGTACGACAAATATTATTTTACGTGAATGGCATGATATCCGTCCGGATCACGAGTTTAGAGTTTTTGTATCAAGACGATTACGTAAAGAAAGTATTGTTACTGGCATATCACAGTATTTTCATTTTTTATATTTTGATAAAACGCCTACAGATTGTTTCAACTTTTTAGATGAACAAAGTAAAAAAAACCTTGTTTCAAAATTTGAAAATTATGTTCTTCAGGTTGTAGATCCGGACGTTGCAAAATTTTTAAATTTCTCAAGTGAACAAGATGGCAATGACTCATCAGAGTGTATTCGCGAGTATATTGTTGATTTAGCTTTAATCCCATCAAATCATTATGACGGTGATATAACTGATGAAAATAAAATTGAGATTGGGACAAAATCTTATGTACTGGTTGTTATTGAGTTAAATCCATTTGCACCGGCCGCAACAGGGTGTGCTTTATTCAACTGGAATAATGATTTAATGATGCTTTGGGGGAAAACCGAATGTGACTACCCATTGTTTCGTTATCGTACAGCTCCGAGAGAAGACTTACATTCAGTAACTTTGCTGCCGTCAAATTATGAGTCTGTTATTCAAAGCGCGCTATCTAAGAGAATAACGAACCCTCTTTCTCAAGCCAGAGCATTAACCCTTGGGGACTGTTTTTTTTCTCCAGATCAACCTGTGGCCGAATCGTCTTTGGATTATGAACAGACAGTAACAATTTAAGGTAATTCTGGTGGGCCACTGTAATCAAGTTAAGTCTCACCAATTTTAAAAAAGACCTTGAATTCAATGCATCTAACTTAGACTTTCAGTCTCTGTTGCTTATCCCAGTTGGAGAATTATTTTTTTATCTGAAACAGATTTTCAATTACACTGGTTTCATAAAGATAAAGATAAAGATAACGTTCATGCTTTGCAATATGACAATCATATGGACGGAGTATAGTGGACCCCAAAAATGAGACAGTGGTGTAAAATAGAAACCATTGTTAAACGGGGTACCAAGTGGCTAAAAAAAAATTTACATCTGACTTCAAAGCAAAGGTAGCAATTGAGGCATTAAAAAGTCACAAGACGACCAATGAATTGGCATCTGAATTTGAGGTGCATGCAACACAAATCAATCTGTGGAAAAAACAATTACTGGATGGAAGCAAGCAATTGTTTAGCGGCAAGCATGACAAAGACATGGACTCCATCATACAAGAACGAGATCGATTATACACGCAAATAGGCCAGCTAGCGGTTGAGTTAGACTGGCTTAAAAAAAAGACCGGTCATCTAAGTTGAGCGTGCGGGAGAAGCGAGCCATGATTGATGTCAATCACCCTACACTCAGCATCGTACGCCAATGTGCATTGGTTAATTTGTCACGCGCTAGCTACTATCGCACTGCTGGCGAAGGAATATGTACCGAGAGCCCAGAGAATCTGGCTTTGATGGTCTTGATTGATGAGGAATACATGCGCCATCCTTTCTATGGAAGCAGAAAGATGCGTTCTTATTTACGTCGCCTTGGCCATGACGTTAACCGTAAGAGAGTGCAGCGTTTGATGCGGATCATGGGTCTGGTTTCAGTGGCACCAAAGCCGAATACGAGTAAAAAGAACAAGGAACAAAAGGTTTATCCCTACTTGCTACGTGGTTTAGTGATTGATCGACCCAATCAGGTTTGGTGCACCGATATTACCTACGTTAGGATGCAAGGAGGCTTTGTATATTTGGTGGCAATAATGGACTGGTATAGCCGCAAGGTGCTCTCTTGGAAGGTATCAAACAGCATGGATGATGACTTTTGTGTAAGCGCGTTGGAGAGCGCCATCAGGCTCCACGGCAGGCCTGATATTTTTAATACGGATCAAGGCTCCCAGTTTACCAGTAAGGCGTTTACCGATGTTTTAAAAGACCATGACATCAAAATTAGCATGGACGGGAAAGGTCGATGGATGGATAATGTGTTCATTGAACGGCTATGGCGTTCAGTCAAATATGAAGATATTTACATAAAAGAATACGGAACAGTTTTAGCACTACGAAATGGTTTAAGGGTGTATTTCAAGTTTTATAACGACGAAAGACCTCATCAATCATTTGGAATATACACGCCGTCAGAGGTTTATGCTGGCCTATATGAGGCTGCAGCGTAATGGAATGCCTGTGGATATGTGGACGCGTCCTGCGGATCAGCCATCGCCCTTCGGGACATGTGGACAAGCCATGGATAACAAAAAGACGTTATCCACCGCTTGACCACACTCGATGGCTTCGCGCCCACATACCCACAGGCTCAATAACAGGTGTTTCATTAACTGCTATTGTGGTTGACTCGTGTGCTACGCACCCTCGTCAACGAAAGAAAGTAGAATTAAAGTTATATCTTAAATTAAACGGATCGCTGTCTTGACAATGGGGTCCACTGTAGAGGTCATTTTGATGATGGAGGGATCAGAATGACAAAGCCAGGATAATGATTGATAATCAAGCTGCTGATTTTCTTCACGTAATCAATGAACCGGCCAAGATGGGTATGTAACAGGACAAATTATTTCATGATCAAATTAACACGTGATTTAAAAACCCTTCCCGTGACATTGATGGGTTGGATGGTTTATTTTATTACTCCGTTCAAAAAGAGCATTGCACAAAATAATATTGAGCGAGTATTTCAAAACTCGATTAGCCCCCACGAAAAAAAACGTTTGGCGGCTGCTTATTATTCGCATCTTTTGAGTAGCATTCGCGAGGTGATTCTATATGCTTGTGTCAGTAAAAAACGTTTGGATCAGCGAATAAAAATAATAGGTTTGGAGCATTTATACAGCGCAATGAAACAAGATAAGGGAGTGCTTGTTTTAACGGGACATTTTGGAAGCTGGGAGTTTTCGCCCCTTTTTTTCCCGGATAAAGTCAAGGGTAATAAAAATTTATTTTATTGCATCAGGAACTCATTACGTTTTGCATTTTTAGATAACCTCTTTTTACGCCGTTATGAACGGGTTGGTTTTCATATTATTAATAAAAAAAATGCAATTCGGGAAGTGAGTAAAGCATTACAAAAGAAAGGGGTCGTTTTTTTTCCATTTGATTTGCGACCATCAAGGAAAGATAATAATAAAATACAAGTGAATTTTCTGGGTCAGGATACAAGTTCGTATAGCAGTTTGGCATACCTTGCAGCTCGTTTTAACTCCCCAGTTATATCAGTTTCTTTTTACCGAATTAATAAAAAGGATCATGTGATTGCATTTCATCCGGAAATTGAAAGGCATCCAACTAGTGACAAACAGGATGCACTCTTTCAAAACACTCAGAACTACAATACACGACTTGGCGAATTGGTATTACAGCACCCGGAGCAATGGCTTTGGTCTTACAAACGCTGGTATTTTAAGGCATAAACATGACTGAAAACTATTTTTCCAATCTTCCTGTTACCCTTTGGGGCCGATTAATGTATCGAATTTTCCCGCTGAGAAAAAAAATTATTAGTGATAATATTGATTGGGTTTTTAAGGATAATGCTACTCCTCTGGAAAAGACGAGGTTAATCAAAGCATTTTACTCGCATCTGGTTTTAGTCTTTAAGGATACCCTGCTTATTGGATGGCTAAGTAAGGAAAGAATGAAGCGTAGAGTGGAAATTCGTGGTTCCGAGCATCTTTTAGATGCATTGAATCAGGGGAATGGCGTTTTAATATTAACAGGCCACCTGGGCAGTTGGGAGTTGGCAGGGCCTGCAGGTTTGCATCATTTTGATTCATTGATTGATAAAGTTCATATTATTAGACGTCCTATTCGGACGAAATGGATGGAACAGATGATATGTCAACGTTCGCATAGATGGAACATTAAACTTATCAGCAGTGTTAATGCCCCGAAATGGGTAAGCCGAGCACTAAAAAAGAAGGAGATCGTGGTCTATTTTTTTGATCAGCATACCTGTATAGAAAAGAATTCAGGGATAGCTGTTGATTTTTTTAACTCCAAAGCGGGAACCTATCGCAGTCTGGCAGCCTTTGCATCTAAATACCGTAGTCCAGTGGTACCATTATCTTGTTATCGAGAGGGAAAAGGGAAACATGTAATGGAGTTTTTTCCTTCACTGGTATGGCAGGAATATCCAGATAAAACCCAGGCGGTATATAATAATACTGTGATCTACAATCAAACTTTGGAACAAATGATATTAGCTCACCCGGAGCAATGGTGGTGGGTGCACCGCAGATGGAAATTATAAGGGAAGGGTCGTATTCAAGTGCGGAATTAAGGACGCTACCCTTTGAGGAGTATTTTATAAAAAGTGATATCAAGAAGCAGCTTCATTTATGTAAAAACCTGTCAAGGATAGGATGCAGGAGTTGGATCATTAAGTATTCGTGTCATTGATACTCAGATGAATCAGGACTAAAATGCGCATCCAATTGATTGATGGAGCTTGAGCATTGAAACAGATACTAATAGATATCTCTAGTTTGGTAAATGAACTGAGACGTAAACGTCCTCCGCACGGCATCCCCAGAGTGACATTGGCCTATCTGAAACAATATCTTGACTCTATGCAAGCTCTAATTCGTGGTCGCAAAAGGGTATTTATTTTATCGCAAGAAACTTCCAAACAAATTGGACTTTTGCTTCTTGAGTGGAACCCTGATTCTTTGTCAAAAATTTTGAAATTGATAGTTAAAGGAATTTTGTTTTCGCGCCGAAGTACACAAACCGGTACTTATTTATTATTAAAAACAGATCATGGGGGCTTTAAAAATCCAGGGTATATTAGGGCGCTGAATCTTAAAAACATACAAGTTGTTGCTGTAGTTCATGATTTAATTCCCATCTTAAATCCAGAATATTGTACTGCACATAATACAATAAAATTCTCTCTCAGTTTAGCTACCATCCTTGAACATGCCAAGGGGATAGTGACCGTTTCTGATGCAACCCGTACCTCTTTGAAAGAGTATCTTGCGAGGGAGGGCAAACCTTGCCCTCCGGTGATTACTTCAACTTTAGCACCGGGCTTTATTCCTTTGGTTGTTCATGATAAACCTGCAATTAAGGGACCTTATTTTGTTACTCTCAGCACCATTGGTGCCAGAAAAAATCATTTATTGCTATTACAGATTTGGCGCAATTTGATAGGTCGTTTGGGAGCTAAAGCACCAAAACTGGTTATTGTTGGTAAACGAAGTGGGACTTGTGCAAATACTTTAGCAATGCTTGACCGCTGCCAGGAATTACAGGGTATGGTGATTGAGTCTACTTGTAACGACATGGAACTTGCTCATTATATTTCTCATGCGAAAGCCTTGTTGTTTCCCTCGTTCAGTGAGGGGTATGGACTTCCTTTAATTGAAGCCTTGAGCTTAAAGGTTCCAGTAATTGCCAGTAATTTAGCTGTTTTTCGTGAAATAGCAGGAACGATACCTGAGTATCTTGATCCTATTGACGGTTTGGGATGGATGAGTTGTATCGAAAACTACGCAGAAGAAAATAGTAAACTCAGATCGGCTCAATTGCAACGCATTGCAGATTTTAGTGTGCCAACCTGGGGCGAACATTTTACAAAAATAGATACTTTTGTAGAGACATTAGAAGCGATGCAATGAAAGAATCAGTTGCTAGCAATTTAAAGTTTTATTACAGTCAACTTAAACGCCCCTGCTTATGAGATTTTTCGAGCCAGATGGAGGTTTTTGAAGCGAGCCACTGGAGCAATACGATATAAGCTATTAAACCGCTCTACCGCTATTTTTTGGAAAATAAAAACCCCGATTATTATAAAAACTAATAGCAGACGGGTAGCTGATTTTTTATCGGATAGACTCAATAAGTTAGGTGAATATGTTAATAGAGACGTACCCATTTCTTTAGTGCACTATTTAGTTAAAGAAATGGAACAAAAATCCGGGAGACAATTATTCGTTGATATTTCCGATTTGATCATACAGGATAGAAAAACGGGTATTCAAAGGGTTGTGCGTTCTGTTTTATTGCACTGGCTTAAAAACCCGCCAGAAAGTTGCAAAATACAACCAGTATATGCAACTTCCCATGGATGTTACAAGTATGCTCATCAGTTTGTGACTCGATTTTTTGGCTGTAACACGTTATTGCTTAACGATGTTCCAATAAAATGCAACAGTGGTGATCTCTTTTTGGTTTTGGATTGTAACCCTAGATTGATGTTAATACATCAAAAATATTATCAGTACCTGCAGAATAAAGGAGTTAAGATCTATTTTTTAGTGCATGATATTTTGCCAGCACTTATGCCAGATTATTTTCCGGGCACTGTAAGTGAATTGTTTACTAAGTGGCTTAACGTGGTGAGTTTCAGTGATGGGTTATTTTGTGTATCACGATCCACTACTGATGCACTAACAGGATGGCTAAAAATTAATGTTCCTGAGCATTTGGATAAACCTCGTATTGACTGGTTTCATTTAGGCTCTGACATTAAGAGCTCTGCCCCAACATCAGGAGTTTCTGAAGAAGAAATATCGTTTTTGAAGCGTATTTCAAATCAACTAAATTTTCTTGTTGTAGGAACCATAGAGCCGCGTAAAGGACTTGGTCAGACTTTAGACGCCTTTGAATTGCTTTGGAGTCAAAATCAACCCCTGAATTTAGTAATCATTGGTAGGTATGGTTGGATGATGGACTCTTTTATTCAGCGGGTTTTGACTCATCCTCAATATAATCAGCATTTATTTTGGATAAAAGATGCCAGTGATGAGTATTTGATTAAGCTTTATGAAACTGCGTCATGTCTGCTCATGCCCTCTGAAGCTGAGGGATTTGGTTTACCTATAATAGAAGCGGCCCATCATGGACTGCCTGTCATTGCCCGAGATACTCCTGTATTTAGAGAGGTGACTGGAAATTTTGCTTTCTTTTTTAAAGGATTTGATGCTCAAGAAATGATGGTATCCATTAGGCGTTGGATAATATGTTCTCAACAGGGACAAATACCCGACCCTTCACTAGTGCCCAGGTTGACATGGGAGGAAAGCGCCTCCAATTTGCTTTCTTCCCTAATTTTAGTGAAGTAAGTTTCTAATTAGACAATAGCAACAAATATGATAATATCGGCCGAATCGCTTTTAAAAAATTGGAATTTATAATAATGAAACAAGGAGTAAAATTGAACAATATAAGCAATCTAAACCAACTGGTTATAACGAGTCTCTTCTTACTAAACTCAGGTGCATTGTGTGCTGGTAGTATGGGGGATTTTAGCTTGCCAGAGGAAAAATCTTATTTTTTTAGTGCAACGGCACTTTATGGTTTACTTTCAGATAGTTCCATCAACAGTTTGCAATATGCTGAAACAATTTCTGTAAATGGAGGAATAGTAGACCATACTTTAAATTTAGATTCACGATGGGGTTATTCCTTAAGCCTTGGCTACAAATTTGGTCCTCAGAAAAGCAACGATTTGGTTTTAAGTTATACTAATCTAAAAAATAAGGGTTCAAGCTCAGTTACTAATACTAACGAAGGGGATTTTTTCAGGACTAATGTAGGTTTGATTGTTGGTGCTTTTGATAATACGGCTACTTTGGTTGGTCCCGCAACTGCTTTTGCCAGTAATAGTTTTGAGTTTCAATCCGCTGAATTATTAACTCATGGAAATTATCAAAGTGCATTTGCCCATCAACTCCGTTTAGCTAAATTCTACGGTATTAAAGCAACTGAAATTAAAAAAGGGTTTAATTCCCAATATTCCGGGATCGGTGTAATTGATACACCCGACTCGCCTGTTACGGATTTTATTAACTACCAGGCTAAATATTATGGAGTTGGTCCCAAATTCGGAGGTGGAGCTTATTGGGACATCAATAGCTTTTTGAGCATTGGAGGCGATTTGTCTTTGGCTATTCTTTCAGGCTCTGCTAAAAGTCAATGGAATGAAACACTTACAACTGAAGCTGGCGAGATTTTTTCACTACCACCTAGTACGGTTTATTCTTATAATAAATCAGTTCCTAGCGCTTTATGGGTGTCTCCAGTTTTAGGTGCAAATCTGGTTGTTACAGCTAACTTTAATATGAATAACGACTCCCATTTAAGTATTGAGGGTGGAGTGGGTTCAGAACAATACTGGTCTGATTTCCGTGCTCAACAATATGGACGTGAAGATGGGGCAAATACTGTAAACATCAATCAGCGTTTAGCGTTAAGAACCGTATTTGTGAAAGCCACCTACTTTGCCTAAGCGTTTTAAGCCTTTTATAATAGGTTTAACCTGAAATTTTTATCAAATCAACTGGAGAATTCATAGGAGTTCTCCGGTTGATTGCGAAGTTGTAAATCATAGCTGTTTTGGAGATATATTGTGCAATTGAGTCCGTTTGATCTTGCCTATGCGAACACCAATGTAATAAGCATCCCTAACCGAATTCATCCTACCGCTTTAATTTCACCAGGTGCCAAGATTGGCCCTGATGTGAGCATTGGTCCTTATTCTATTATTGGTGAGCATGTCAGTATTGGCCAGGGAACTGCAATTTCATCGCATGTTACTATTGAAGGATGGACCCATATTGGAAAAAGAAATCAAATCGGTATTGGAGCGATAATAGGCAGCACCCCACAGGATTTAAAGTTCCAGGGAGAGGTCAGCGAAGTGTTCATCGGCCATGATAATATTATTCGAGAATACGTCACCATAAATCGAGGAACCAGAGGGGGCGGAGGAAAAACCTCTATTGGAAATAATAATGTGATTTTGACATCAGCTCATGTAGCGCATGATGTAATAATAGGAAATCATAACGTTATTTCAAATGCAGTAGGGATAGCTGGCCACGTAGTTATAGAGGATTGGGTGACAATTGGAGGAATGTGTGCGCTTCATCAATTTATCAGATTAGGTCGAATGTCTATGATAGGAGCTCTTAGCCTGATTACAAAAGATGTTACCCCATATGCTTTGGTAACAGGAAATCCGGCGAAACGATATGGTATTAATGTGGAACGTTTGCTTAGAAATGATTACTCTACAAAAGCTCGAAATGAAATCAAACGTGCTTATAAAGTACTATTTCATGAAAATCTTATGATGGCTGCTGCCATTGATCGACTGGGATTGGAGTTTCCAGATAATCAGGATGTTAGGCATATTGTGACGTTTCTTCAAAGCTCTACTCGAGGGATTTATCGTTAATTCAAATCAGTAAGGTGTTTATGAACTCTTTCCAATTTGCTACTCCTAGAGGCCCCTTTAATTTATCTCAACTTGCGAAAGTTTCAGGGGCTTTAGTTTTTAAAGAAGAAAGTGGCTCTTTTATGGTTTCCAATATTGCTACTCTTTCAGCGGCTCAATCTGATAATTTATCAATGCTACACCAAAAAAAATACCTCAAAGCGTTAAAGTCATCCCAGGCGGGAGCCTGTATTATTGCACCGGAATATATAGGATATGCACCTCAAACAATGCATTTATTGGTGCATCAGAATCCTTACAAAGCTTATGCACTGGTTCTACAGGCTTTTTATCCTGAACAACCGTTTTCCAGTTTTACTGCCCCATCCGCTTATATTTCAGCTACTGCAACTATAGGTAAAGAGTGCTTTATTGCTCATGGGGCATACATAGGTGAAAACGTGAGCATTGGCGAACGCTGCAAAATTGGAGTAAATGCTGTTATAGGAGATGGCGTTGTAATGGGTGATGACTGCCGTATCGAGAGTAGCGTCAGTATCGCTCATTCGATTATAGGGAATAGAGTATTAGTGTATGCAGGTGCGCGAATTGGGCAGGATGGTTTTGGGTTTGCCAGTGATGCTCAAGGGCATTACAAAATCCCTCATCGGGGGGGGGTTCTTATTGGAAATGACGTTGAAATTGGGGCAAACACGTGCATAGATAGGGGCTCTTTAGAGAATACAGTCATAGAAGATTGGTGCCGTGTAGATAATTTAGTGCAGATTGGCCATAATGTTACAGTTGGAAAAAATACTATTATCTGTGGTCAAGTTGGCATTGCCGGCAGCAGTAACCTGGGTGAATTCGTTATTTTATCTGGAAAAGTCGGTATTAGTGGTCATTTAACTATTGGTAATCAGGCAAATATTTTAGTGGGTTCTACGGTTATTCAGGATGTTGAACCCGGTGCAAGAATGGGTGGCTATCCGGCAGTTTCTGATCGAAGCTGGCACAAACAGACCCGATTCTTAAAAAAAAATTCAAAGACTAAAACCTGATTTAGATGTATTCGGAAACGCTCTTTACCCCGCGCCTCATTACCAATTCGGTAACTCATTTTTTTGTTTATTTGAAAGACGCGGTACAAGGTAGACCAAGAACCTTGAGAATGGCTAGTGCTGCTTTTTCATTGGCATTTTGTCTTAATGTTTTATGAATGGACAAGAAGCGATTGGTTAATTGGCTGGAATCTGAAGTATTAAGCAATTGAAGCACTTTCTGCGCAATTGGACGACATCTGGCTTTATTTTGAATAAACTCCGGAACTAGTTCCTCATTCGCCAGTATATTAGGCAATGAGATCGATGGAATTTTAAGCTGTGGAGCAATAATTAAATGAGTTAAAAAACTCCATTTAAAGGCAACTACCATAGGTCTTTTTAAAAGCATGGCTTCTAAAGTAGCAGTTCCTGATTTTGCCAAAACCACGTTTGACATTATTATGGCGTCTTGAGCCCGTCCATCTATAATTTCTAAATTCAAATTATAATTTTTAGCCTTTATTTGCTTCATAATCAGGTTGCGTAAATTGAAGTTGGCCATTGGCAGAATAAAATGAATTTTGGGTTTAGAAAGGCTAATTTCTTTCATGACATCCAGAAAGAGAGGCATCATGTATTTTAGCTCTCCTGCTCTACTGCCGGGTAATACGGCTACAATCTCATCGTCCGCATCAAATCCCCCTTGTTGCCTTATCAGTGTACTGTTGTTATCCAATGGAATCTGATCTGCGAGGGGGTGGCCAATAAATTGGGATGGAACACCATGTTTTTGATAAAACTGTTCCTCAAATGGAAAAAGGGTTAAGACCAGGTCTACAGCCTTTTTAATATACAATACCCGTTTTTGTCGCCAAGCCCATATTTTAGGGCTAACTATGTGGACCGTTTTAATCCCCCTGTGTTTTAATCGCTGTTCGAGCTGCAGATTAAATTGGGTGTAATCAATTCCAATAAATAAATCTGGAGGATTTCTGTTCCATTCTTGGATTAAATTTTGGCGAATTCGATACAGCTCGGGATAGCGTCGAAGTACATCAGTAATTCCCATAACAGAAAGTCGTTTCATATCATAAAGTGATTGGAAGCCCTCTGCGACCATTCTGGGTCCACCAACACCGATAAATTCAACCTGGTTTAGATGTTTTTTTAATTCATAAATTAATCCTGCACCGAGCAAATCTCCTGACAACTCTCCTGCCACTATCGCAATTCGAAAAGGACGCTTTAAAGTCAATACAGCCTCGGGGATCATATAGGTTAGTGGTTGAATAGTAACTTAAATATATTAAAAAAACCAAGGAGTATTTTATCTGGAAAACTGCTGTAAGTGGCCTCTGAAAGGAAATTGATCTGGGTCTGCAATTCAAAGCAAACAGTCTAACGTATAAGCAAACGACCAGATAATCAAGAAATGGCGTGACTTAGAGGATCAAGTGAAGTGTATTTGGCATTTATTATACAAATCAGAGCTATAATTATACTAAATTAGAGAATAAGGCCTTACTGTGGTGAATAGAACGATCAATGTTGTTGTATTGGGTGAATCTAGATCAGGGAAGTCAAGTTTGATTGAGCGATTGGCGAAGGATACTTTTTCTCCTTCGAACCAGAGTTCTCATGAACGCTCTTTAGTGAACAACGATGGGGTTTCAATGATAATTTATGAGGGTGAACAGCGCACTACAGAATCGAAGGGAACAGAATCTTATCTTTTAAAGGCCAATGTCGCTGTAATTTGTGTAGATTTAAGCGTCGCTGATGCTGTTACAAAATTGCAAACTGATTATAACTACATAGAACAAAAAAATGAGCATGCCAAGATTTTTATAGCACTCACCAAATCAGATTTGGTATCAAACGATTTTAAGGACAAATACATGGAGGATATAAAAAAATGGCTTAGAGAGAGCAGTAGAGCTGAAGAAAATTGTATCGAAACAAGTGCTAAGACTGGTATGAATACGAGCAGACTCAAAGATTGTATAAATAAAGCTGTTTTTGAGTTATCCCCCATTGATAATAGTTACAAAAATTCAGCAAAAGATCGTATTCACCTGTTTAAAGCCACGTTAAATTCGAATAAAAATCAAAACTGTACCTTTTTGAATGAAGAAGAAAAAAAATTAACGGGTGATGCCCTAAAAGGGAAGATTTTGGATAAATTCAAAAATGAGTTGGAAAGCTCCGTTGGTCCAGAGAAGTTTAAAGAAGTTGTTGCTAAAATAACAGCCTCTCCCGAGTATCAAATAATAAAAACCAGCCAAGGGTTAGCATCAAAGATTCTTGGGCTTGAAACAGATTCACATAAGACCTTGAGAGACATGATATCGCAGAGAAAGACGGAATTAAATATTGGCGAAAATGATGGGACACTGTCCTCAAAACTGGAAATCTGATCTCAAATCCAAAACCATCACCTTGCAAGATACTAAAAACCACGAAATCCACACACTGCCTATGTCTGACTTTGTTTACGAGTTAATGGAACGCAGAAGCCGGAATAAAACCAGTGAATTTGTATTTCCTGCTGAAAGTAAAACCGGTTATATCTATGAGCCTAAAAAAGCGGTAAATAGGGTAGTGGAGTTATCTGGCGCATCATTTACTTTGCACGACTTAAGACGAACTTTTGCTACTGTTGCCGATAGTTTGGACTTACCGGCTTATGCGTTAAAACGTTTGCTGAATCTTAAAATGAACAATGACGTGTATTAGTTCCGATTTAATCTGACACATCACTTGAAAAGGTGAGAGTTTCCGGTTTTGATAGAAGTGCGAACTTAAAATCAAAACAAAGGAACACTCTCATGTTAAATAGTAACGTTAAAATCATTAAACATAAAGTTGGATTACTCAATCTTGCCGAAGAACTTGGCAATGTGTCAAAAGCATGCAAAGTAATGGGGCTATCCAGAGATACTTTTACCGTTATAAATCAGCTGTAGATGAAGGTGGCGTAGATGCGCTGTTTGATCAGAATCGTAGAAAGCCAAATTTTAAAAATCGTGTTGGTGAAGCAATCGAGTCGGCAGTAAAAGAATACGCCATAGCCTATCCTGATCACGGCCAACATCGAACAAGCATTGAGCTTCGAAAACAAGGTTTCTTCGTTTCGGGTAGTGGTGTCTGACAGACACTTCCGAAAAACCGGCGACTGTCAGATCAAGTCTGAGCTAGTACAATTAATTTGTTATTTTGATCGTCTCTGCTTCAATTTCTTATCAATTGTGGCTATAGCCGCTTGATATGCCTCTTCAAATAATCCTTGAGCCTCCATTGATTCAATCGTCTTAAGCGTTGGGTTTACTACACAAACCCATGTCATCCATCCATATACTGGGTGAGGCATAACTTTATCTAACTCAGAAAAATTATACACTCCTTCGATTATCTCCCCAGCGATAGGCCTTTTGGGTATCAATTTAAATAATTCTATAAATTTTTCTTTTGAAATCTTGAGGTTCAACAAGAGGCTATAAAAATCCAGATCAAGGCATTGCGTTACGCGGACCTTTATCCCAATTTTTTAGTGGCCTTTATTTAAAACCACTCGATGACGCATTCAATGAAATGGATGTGGCTTACTTTCGGTATCAGGATGATATTCTCATTTTGTGCCAAACCAAGCGCAGTCTTAATCGCTGTAAACAGCGTCTAATGCAGGTATTACAAGAAAGGCGCCTGCGCTTGTCCGGGAAAAAAACGCGTATCGGATCCATTGATAGGGGCTTCCATTTTTTAGGCATCCAATATCCAAAGACGCAACCCTTGGATAACACCATAATAACACAGGCTGTTGTAAACGTTCCTAATACGGAGCAAGTTGAGCAAAACCAATCCAAACCCCGGGGGGGGGTAGAGACAATTTGGCAACCCGAAAAGCAGCCTCTTTTGCAAACACACATTGTTCCTCATGCACGAACATTGCGCAAAGCGCGCGAGCAAGTTAAATGGATGGTCAAAGATGGGGTTTCTCCCCGACGAATCATCAGTTACTTGCATCGATGGTGTATGTGGTGGGTGAGAACAGCAGCACCCTGGTTATACCAGGACTTGCTTTTATGGTTTTTGGACTCATGCTGGGACGAGCATGTGGCGGCTTACGCCGCCGAGCTTCTCCATCGACATGATGTCAATTCGGTCAAATCTGAGACACCTGGTGATGATTATCTAGCGTCATCTTGTCTTCAAGTTGTGGTTTGAGATCTGTAAATCAGCATGCAAAAATGACCCCCTTTTAGGGTAAATCAGCATCCAATTTTGACCCTCTAAAATCGAGTAAAACGTGTACTCTAGATTTTAATAATCTAGAGGGAATTAGAGGATGTTGATCATGGAAACAGAAGCAAAAATTAGGCGCATGTTTCATGTGCAAAAATTAACTATTGCGGAAATTGTTCGCACAACAGGATTATCGCGTAATACAGTTAGACGGGTAATCCGAGCAGAAAAGTCTGGGAAAAATTATCAACGCTCCATTCAACCACTACCTGCACTGAATATCTTCAAAGAGACGTTGGTATCATGGTTGAACAACGACCACAAGTTATCGAAAAAGGAACGCCGTAGTGCAATGAAGTACTACACTCAACTAAAAGAAAGTGGCTATTGCGGTTCTTATGATAGTGTCCAGCGTTTTGTTAAAGTATGGCGCTGTACGAGTCGAGAGTCATTAAAAGCCTATATTCCACAATACTATCATCCCGGAGAGGCCTATCAGTTTGATTGGAGTGAAGAAACTGTAGAGCTTGCAGGCGTTGTTCAAAAAATCAAAGTAGCTCAATTTCGTTTAAGCTACAGCCGTAAATTTTTTCTTGTAGCATATCCTCGAGAAACTCAAGAAATGTTATTTGATGCGCATAATTTAGCCTTCAAATTTTTTGGTGGCTTAACGCTAAGAGGTATTTATGACAACATGAAAACGGCGGTAGATAGTGTTTTCAAGGGTAAGGAGCGTGCTTTTAACCGGCGATTTTTGGCATTAATGGATCATTACTTAATTGAACCTACAGCCTGCAATCCCGCAGCCGGATGGGAAAAGGGGCAGATTGAAAATCAAGTTGATAATGTACGTGACTGGGTATTTAAACCACGTCTTAAATATGAAACCTTGTCGTTATTAAATGAACATCTTCAGCAGCAATGCCAATTATTGGCCGAGAAAAGGCATCACCCAGAACAACAAGAACTAACTGTTGACGCTGTATTTCAAGAAGAAAGAACTCATTTTAGAGCGTTAAATCATCCATTTGATGGGTATAAAGAAGTTTCAACTCTAGTACATTCAACCTGCTTGATTCATTGCGATAGAAATCGTTATAGCGTTGATTGTGCCTATGCCAACCAGATGGTGACGCTCAGGATATACGCATTAACTATAGAGGTATTTTCAGGTAATGAGTCCATCGGTTGCCACCAACGCACCTTTGGCCGCAATAAAACACTGTTTAATCCATGGCATTATTTACCTTTACTGGAGCGCAAGCCAGGGGCATTACGCAATGGTGCTCCATTCAAAGACTGGCAATTACCACCAGCCATTTTAAAAATCAAAAGCATTCTCATGAAGCGCCGTGGTGGTGACAGAGAATGCGTTGAGGTGCTGTTGGCAATGAGTGAGCATGGCATTGAGGCGGTGAGTGTAGCCTGTGAATTAGCGCTAACAGAGCAGGTGGTTAGCCGTGATTATATTCTTAATGCGTTGCATCGATTACGGCCTACAGCACTTCCTCAAGCAACGACAATGCCCGCTGGATTAATCTTAAAGGAAGAACCCACAAGTAATTGTCATAAATATAATTTACTCTTAACGGGAGCAAATCATGCCATTCACTAAATTATCTGAGTTGCTTAAGATATTAAAATTACAAGGCATGTTAGATAGGTTGCTAGCCTATGAAGAGTCGAAGCCTTTGGTGAAACTAACTCATTATGAGTGGTTATCTATGCTATTAGAAGCAGAACAAATAACACGCAAAACGCGTGCTATTAATTATCAACTGAGTGTCGCAAAATTCCCGGTCAATCGTAATTTAAGCCAATTTGATTTTACGCAACATCCTGTTAATGAAGAAGAAATAAGTTTATTGCACGCAGGGAGCTTTGTTGATGCTGGGCGCAATATTATTTTTGTGGGTGGCACGGGCTCTGGTAAAACGCACTTAGCTATTGCTATAGCAACTAATTTAATTAAGCAAGGAAAGCGGGCTTGTTTTTATAATGTTGTTGATCTGGTCAACAAATTAGAACAAGAAAAAAAACAAGTTAATACAGGACGGCTAGCTAATCGCCTGCAAAATTTTGATGCTATTGTCCTGGATGAGCTTGGATATTTACCATTTTCTGAAGCGGGCGGAGCTCTGTTGTTTCATTTAGTTAGCAAATTATATGAAAAAACATCATTAATCATTACAACAAAC
This sequence comes from Legionella antarctica, assembly GCF_011764505.1. Taxonomy (NCBI): domain Bacteria; kingdom Pseudomonadati; phylum Pseudomonadota; class Gammaproteobacteria; order Legionellales; family Legionellaceae; genus Legionella; species Legionella antarctica. The sequence goes on along the minus strand of NZ_AP022839.1, from coordinate 3,087,698 downwards.
TTAAATTTTGGTGAATGGCCAAAGGTGTTTTGTGATACAAAAATGACCGCAGCCATGCTGGACAGATTGACTCATCATTGCTCTATTGTTGAGACTGGAAATGAAAGTTATCGCTTTAAAAATCGAAGCTAAAACAGTAAAGTAAATAATCAATGTGATATGTTTTTGAGGGTCAATTTTGGATGCGGTTTGAGGGTCAAAATTGGATGCTGATTGACACACATGGCTTAACGGTTCAGGAAGCCATCTTAACCGGTGAATCCATTCCTGTTGAAAAGCATATTCATCCTGTCCCAAGTGGTACTGAATTAGGTGATCGAACCTGTATGGCCTTTAGTGGGACCCTGGTAACCAATGGTCAAGGCAAAGGTATTGTTGTAGCAACAGGCCCTGAGACCCAAATTGGACATATTAGCGGACTATTGTCCAAAGTAGAGTCATTAACTACTCCATTAGTCATACAAATTGGGCTGTTTGCAAAATGGCTCTCTTTATTTATTTTAGTGCTTGCTGCACTGCTTCTTGCTTATGGTTATTTTGTCCAGCATCACTCGTTTGGTGAGTTGTTTATGGTTGTGGTTGGTTTATCGGTTGCGGCAATTCCAGCAGGTCTTCCTGCAGTTCTTTCAATTACTTTGGCCATTGGTGTGCAGGCCATGGCAAGACGACACACGATTGTGCGGCGTCTTCCCGCGATTGAAACATTAGGTTCAGTATCGGTTATCTGTACCGATAAAACCGGTACCCTAACTCTTAACGAGATGACTGTCTCTTCTGTTCTAACCGATAATCAGCTGTTTCTTGTGGATGGTATCGGTTATGAGCCGCAAGGTATGATTACTTTAAATGAACAAGAGGTGGACAACAACGAGCAGCCTTTGCTCAGGGAACTCGCACGTGCTGCAATGCTTTGCAATGATGCCACACTTTATGAACAGGATGGTGGATGGGCTGTGGAGGGTGATCCCATGGAAGGTGCCTTACTTGCATTTGCGGGTAAAGCAGGACTTGTCCTGCAAGAAGAAAACGCATCCTGGGTACGTACCGATATGATTCCTTTCGATGCCAGACATCGCTTCATGGCTACCTTGCATCATGACCATTTGAATCATGCGGTGATCTTTGTTAAAGGAGCCCCTGAGCAAATTTTAAAGATGTGCCATAATCAACAAACATATAAAGGTGAAGGACAGCCCTTAGATGAGGTTTTTTGGAAGGAACAAATGGAGCAGGTAGCAGCAAAAGGGCAGCGTGTCCTGGCTTTTGCAGTCAAAAAAACCAAGCCAGAACATGCTGTTTTGGAATTCGCCGATGTTGAGGGCGGTTTGACTTTGCTTGGGATGGCTGGACTGATTGATCCTCCCAGAACTGAGGCCATTTCGGCAGTGGCACAATGCCATACAGCAGGCATTAAAGTCAAAATGATTACGGGAGATCACGCCAGTACAGCAGTTGCCATAGGTCGTCAAATAGGACTTAAAAATTTGGATAAAGTCTTGACGGGTATTGATTTGGATAACATGGATGATGCGATTCTCAGAAATGCTGTATTGAAAACCGATATTTTTGCTCGTACAAGCCCCGAACATAAATTAAGGCTTGTAATGGCATTACAATCGCATGGCATGGCTGTGGCAATGACCGGTGATGGCGTTAATGACGCTCCCGCATTAAAACGGGCGGATGCAGGAATTGCTATGGGAAGAAATGGCAGTGAAGTGGCCAAAGAATCGGCCGAATTTGTACTGGTTGATGATAACTTTGCTTCTATTGTCGCGGCTGTTCGTGAAGGTCGTACTGTTTATGACAACCTTAAAAAGGTTATCAGCTGGACGTTACCTACTAACGCGGGCGAAGCAATGACCATTATTTTAGCATTACTTTTTGGGCTTAGTTTACCAGTTACCCCGATTCAGATTTTATGGGTTAATTTAATTACCGCCGTTACTTTGGGGGTTGCCCTGGCATTTGAACCAACGGAAGAAGGCACCATGCATCGGCCACCGCGTCCTCGAAGTGAGCCGCTGCTAGGGGGTGGTTTGGTATGGCATATTATCCTGGTTTCGATTCTGTTTATCTGTGGTGTTTTTGGTATCTATTTTTATGCGCTGGATCGCGGTTATTCACTTGAACTTGCACGCACAATTGCTTTGAACACCCTGGTTGTTCTTGAAATTTTTCATCTGTTTTATATTCGTAATATCTATACTACCTCACTCACATGGGCGGCGGTAAAAGGTACCAATGTTGTTTGGATGGCAGTCATCGTGATTACTGTAGCACAGTTTGCAATCACCTATTTCCCCCCATTGCAAACTGTATTTATTACTGAAAGCATCCCCCTCTGGGATGGGGTACTCATCGTTGTGATTGGCGCGATATTTTTCGCTGTTATTGAAATTGAAAAACAACTTCGCTTAAGGATAAGTGCAATAAGCCACGTTAGCGCAGGAGAGAATATTAATTATAGGGATAGTGTTCTATGATGGATTGGTCATTAATACATGCATCTCCTTTTTATGAGCTGACCTCGCTTCTTATAATGGCAACTGTTGTAGGTTTTATCTGTTTGCTGCTTCGACAGCCTATGATTGTCGGATTTATCGTAGTGGGCATTCTTGCAGGCCCTGGATTTTTGGGAATTGTACAGTCCGATGAACACATTGAATTGTTGGCTGAATTAGGGATTGCTGTATTACTTTTTCTTGTTGGCCTGAAGCTGGATCTCCATTTAATAAAAACATTGGGATTGGTCTCTTTGGCTACAGGACTTGGCCAAGTGTTGTTTACCTCCCTGATTGGTTTTTTTATTGCAATAGGCCTGGGCATGGATTCAGTGACTGCACTTTATGTAGCTGTTGCTCTTACGTTTTCCAGTACCATCATTATCGTCAAGCTGCTTTCCGATAAACATGAAGTGGATTCGCTTCATGGCCGTATTGCAATCGGATTTCTCATTGTGCAAGATCTGGTAGTTGTTTTGGCCATGATCACATTATCCGCATTTGGTATTGGCAGCCAGGAAAACGGAGTGAGCTATACAACACATATTGCTATGGTATTTGTCTACGGTATCACGCTTTTAATCCTGGTTGGTCTTTTCATCCGTTATCTGGCTAATCCTTTAGTTAATCGTATAGCTCACTCCCCAGAGTTATTGATTATTTTTGCTATCGCTTTCGCCGCATTCATGGCAACTTTAGGCAGTTATTTGGGCTTTAGCAAAGAATTGGGAGGACTGATTGCAGGTATCTCATTGGCATCAACGCCCATCAGAGACACCATTGCCGCAAGGTTTCTTCGTTGCGAGATTTCTTATTACTTTTTTTCTTTATTGCCTTAGGCTCGCAATTGAGTTTAAACCAGCTTGGGTCTCAGATTATACCGGCAATCGTTTTCTCTCTATTTGTCTTGATTGGAAATCCACTTATCGTGTTAGCCATCATGGGAGCGATGGGTTACCGCAAGCGTACAGGATTTTTAGCAGGATTGACTGTTGCTCAAATCAGTGAATTCTCATTAATATTTATGGCAATGGGGGTGACGTTAGGACATGTTTCAACGGAATCTTTAGGATTAGTTACACTTGTTGGTTTGATTACCATTGCTCTTTCGGTATACATGATTACTTATTCACAAACTCTTTACCTTTGGTTGGAACCCATCTTGTCCCTTTTTGAACGCGGAATATCCCATCGCGAGAGGAAAGAAATTGGCGCATCAATAAATAAGCAAAACTATGACATCATTATTTTGGGTTTAGGACGTTTTGGAAAAGCGATAGCAAAATTATTAATAGAGAAAAAATTGAACGTATTAGCAGTTGATTTTAATCCCGATGCAGTAAGAGATTGGGGGGATCAGGGATATGACGCAATCTATGGGGATGCTTGCGATATGGAGTTTGTTGCTTCCTTGCCTTTAAATCAAGCGAAATGGATTATTTGCACGATTCCACAACACTTGCTTGGGGTGACCCATCAAGATCCAAGAATTATTTTGACCGAAACCATGAAACAAGCTAAAGTTCGCAGTCGCATTGCAGTAATCACGCAGCATATTTCGGAAATGGAACTATTAAAAAACGCAGGAATTGAAGTCATTTTTCAGCCATTTCATGACGCAGCAACCCGTGCAGTCGAAATCATTCTGGAACTATCAGAAAGCAATTCAAAAAAGACCGACAAATAAAATTGAATCTTTGTTTTTATTCATTATCCCAGTGTCACTGTGTTTTCCAGGGTTAGGTTTTTGGTTGTGGAGGAACTGCGAGCATGTCTATAGGGCAAAGATGAAGAATTCGTTTCGCAACACTTCCCATCAGTAAATAATGTAGTCCCGATTTACCCTGGGTGCCAAATGCTAACAAATCAGCGTTCCATCGATTTGCCTGTTCAATAATGGCATCAGCATAGTAACCGCCTATAACCCTTTTCTCGAACCTGCTTTTATTTACCTTACATTGGCTTAGGAAATCCTCCAAATTTTGAAAAATATCTTTTGTTTCAGGGTGGTTGGTGTCTACGAATTCTTCATTTAAGTTGCCTGGATTTAAGAATTGGCGGTAATAAACATCAACGATATGCAACAACTGAAAATTTGCATTGGGAAAGCAATTAAACGTAAATTGCACGGTTTCTTTACTCGCTTCTGAAAGATCCGTAGCTATCATTATTCGTTCATAAGCAAAATCAGGCTCTTTTTTAATTAGCATCACGGGAATATGGCTTTGCCTGATAATGGAACCTGATGTCGTTCCTAAAACGTAATCGTTAATATAGTAATTGCCATGAGCACCAACAACAATCAATTCACAATGGTTTTCATCAGCATCTCGGACCACTTCATCAGCGGCTCTACCCAATACCACACTCAGGTTGGCAAACAGTTTATAATGATTATTTTTTAATTTATTTAAAATCTTCTCTTCAATTTTTTTCTTTTCAGACAAAAAAATGGGCTGCAATTCAGTATCTGAAGATCGTGCAATACTGCTTAATGGTGGGGTTAATACATGGAGGAAATGAATCTGAGCTTTGTTTGACATTGCTAAATCGATAGCTCGTTGCAAAGCCCAATCAGCATGTTTTGAGAAGTCGCTAGCAACCGATATATTATTTAATAAGGTCATGGTCTATTCCTCAAAAAAAAGTCGTCCCTTTTTAAAGCCTAACACATAATTAGAAATATGGCGTAGGCTGCTTTTTATTTTACCATAAAAACATGTAACCCATCACGAGAACTACCACTCACCAAGGAATTAGGCGTTGATTTTCCAGCTTGCTGTGGTAGCATCATTTACTAAAGTCGAGCAATTACCTTTTTTTGTCTATCATGATAGCAGGGTGCTGTTTCGGTAAATAGAAGGCAACAGAACAGCTATTGCCTCTTCCAAATCTGAACATACGGATAAATTAAATTTAGTAACGTTGGATGCAAATGAAAAATTCAAAAACAAGTCAATCGTTTGTTGATAGCGCATCGAAATCACCACCCTCTATTAGTCTTGTTCACGAAGGGTATTTACAGGTCTCTGAGTTACATGAGATTTGGTACGGTGAGTTCGGCAATCCTCAAGGGTTTCCCGTGATCGTGTTGCATGGTGGTCCGGGGGCTGGGTGTAGTGATAACGATCTGCAACTGTTTGATCTGACCTTTTGGAGAGTCATTTTATTGGACCAACGTGGGGCTAAACGTTCAAAGCCATTTGGTGAAATGAAGGAAAATACAACACCAGACCTGATATCCGATTTGGAGTTTTTAAGAAGGAAACTGAACATCGATAAATGGCTTGTTTTTGGTGGTTCTTGGGGAAGCACGCTCGCACTTTCGTACGGTGAAACATACAGCGATCATATTTTGGGTTTTATTCTCAGGGGTGTATTCTTAGCTAGGGCAAGTGATAATCTACATTTTTGGTATGGTATGCGTCACACTTTTCCTGAAGCATGGCAGGAATTTAATGATTTTTTACCAGCAGATCAACAACATGATCTTATCCACTCTTATCATCGATTAATAATGGATTCAAATCCCGGTGTGTGTATGCCTGCTGCACGAGCATTTTTAAAATACGATTTAGTTTGTGCTTTTCTTAATATTTCAGCTGAGCAATTAAGCATGTTGTTGTCTGATGATCAATTAGTTCTTGGTATTTCGCGCACTTTTATTCATTACTCGATTAATAATTTCTTTCTTACAGAAAATCAACTAATAAATAATATAAATAGAATGAACCATCTCCCCTTAATTATCGTTCATGGACGCTATGACACAATAACCTGCGCTAAAAGTGCATATGAGGTCCATAAGCTTTGGCCAGGGTCAGAATTACGCATTGTTGCGTGTTCAGGCCATTCTGCGATGGAACCTGGTATAGCTTTAAGTTTGATTCAGGCCACTGAAAAAATGAAAGAAAGGATAAGCGCAACAAACGGTTTCAACTGTACTTAGTTAATAAATTCTTGTAAGAATTAACTTCACTTATTCGACATGATAAATAACACCAGTTTGCGCACCTTCCACGCTTTTACTATAAGCTAAGGCGACACGACAGGCAGGTACTGCTTCAAAACCGCGAAAATATGAGGCGATGTCTACCGATTCTGATACTAATGTGGGGCTTACCGCGTTAATTCGAATGCCTTCGGGCATCTCTATAGCAGCACTTTTTATGAAGGAATCAATAGCCCCATTTACCATCGAGGCAGATGATCCAAGGCGGACAGGATCATGGCTGAGAATACCGCTGGTTAAAGTAAATGAGCCGCCTTTATTAATGTATTTAAGACCAAGTAAGACTAAATTAACTTGACCCATTAGTTTACTATTCAAACCTGTTTGATATTGTTCCGGTGTAAACTCAGTCAAAGGGGCAAATTCTACCTTACCTGTTGCTGATATAAGCGCATCGAATGGGCCAATTGCTTGATAAAGGGCGTCAATTGAATTGATATCTGCAATATCTACATGGAAATCGCCGTGGGTGTTTCCAACCGAAATAGTGTTATGACGTGGTGCTAATTCTTTAACTATGGCTTTACCTATTGTTCCAGTGCCACCAACGATAATTATGTTCATTCCATTTCCTTTGTCAGAGATTGATCTTTATAGTAAAAATAGTAAAAAATTTTGGTCTAAATGAACAGGCTTATTTCTCTGGTTTTTAGGGGTGCTTTAAATGCACCCGTGGACTTTAGCAGCAGCCCTATGCCTGCTTTAACTGCTTGGCTCTTGGAGTAAGTATTGCCAGAATAACGGCACATAAAAGGAGTGCCGGAACATCTCCCAAAAGATGTCCTATGTGTTCACGATAATAAAATGCTTGCACAGCCATAATACCGCCATGAACGAAGCTTGACCAAACTGTAAACCAGATAAGGCTGAGGTTCTCCAGGGGATTATGGGCTGCAAGGATTAAAAACACCCCAAGGGTTGCATAAATTCCAAGGATCATTTGCAGATATGGGGAAACACCTGTGGTATGCCAAGACCAACCCGTTGGCCAAAAAACGGTTAACGGATAAATTCCAAAAATAAATATTAAGCCTATAAGGACTAATACAATTCTTAATGCTCTAACTCTTTTAGTTAGTTCCATGTTTTTTCTCGATTGAAAGTTACTGGTTATGGAACAGCACAATACTGTTCAACATAAGTATAGCAATAAAATTTTGGTGTCAGAGCAGAACTGCTTTAAGATATGATACCAGCAACTCAGAGCAATGGGAGTCATACCTGTTTTATATCCATCACATCGTTATTGAATGCTAAAAATGCTCCATTATAACAGCTTGATTTTGACAATTTGTCATTAAATACTTTCAAAGCAGAAGAAGGAAGCCTAAATTTATAGTTATACAGGCGGCGTGCCAGAACAAAATAATAACTAAGGGAGAATCGATGATATACAAAAATATTATGATAGCTGTTGATGGTAGCGATACATCTTCTTTAGCAATGCAAGAGGCCATTAGATTGACTAAAGACCAAAAGGGCACTTTGCGCATTGTATATGTTGTTGATGAACGATTTGTTCATGATGGAGAGGCTGTAATTGATTATGATCTTCTTTGGGAAGCAGCAAGAAAAGACGGACAAAAAATTGTAAATGGAATGGAGGATTTGGCTCGTCAAGCTAAAATTAAATTTGAAAGTCAGCTTATTGAACTTAGAGCATTTCAAGGCAGTATCGCTGAGAGAGTTAATGAGGCTACTCAAACTCAGCCTACTGACTTGTTGATTATTGGAACTCATGGTCGTCGTGGCTTTAATCGTTTATTTTTGGGTAGTGTGGCTGAGAGCATAGCAAGGATCGCCACAAAACCAGTGCTGCTTGTTCGCGGAAAATAACTTCAGTAAACCCTGTAGTTTCCTGGGGTTGTAATCAGAACAGCAGTAAAATATACGGGCAACGACCCTATATAAATTAGGGGAAAATAATAATTAATTCACCTGCATCATGAATCAGGTTGCATCATAAATAGAGAGTCTATATCATTCCCTCTGTTATCAGTCATACCCGTTAAATTGACTCAATCAGTTACTTAGGGATAAGGAATTGCTATGATCCTTGATAAAAAAAGAGCGACCTTAAATAATACTATTCAGTTAGGTATTCCAAAAGGCTTGGTTGCCCAGCGCCGTGCAGATTTGATTGCTGCGAAATTTTCAGGTTATGCAGCTGTAAAGTCAGATGAAATGTCTGTTGTTACCCGTTCGGAAAGTACACAAAGCGACTCAAGAAGAACACTTAATCACCTTACTAAAGAAAGACCGGCGGTTCCTCATAAACCTCCTTCGCGTCGCCCACGTAAACTAAACGAGACAAGAGAGTTTTTTTTTACAGAAAAATTGGAAAACAGAAATGAAGTAAATGATTCGCCTTTAACAACAAGCCTGGCAACCCTACTTAAAAATGCGATATCTGTGGCGCTAAGTTGCTATCGAGAACACTACCAAAATGGCACTCACCCAAGACAGCCTAACGGATGGTTCAGTTTGTGGCGCCATGGTGCTGTTGGGCAAGAAAAAGCAAAAGAGGTTTGTGTAACAATACAAGAACAAGAGACATGTAATACATTATTAGACAAACTGCATTTTTTTTTCAATAGTCCAGGAACACGATATGAAAATCATTCATTTGCATCCTATTTATTAGATGAGCTTGATAAACTGCTGCATCATATCTCATTACCTGGGTGTAAAGTGGAAGGTACATCTTATGATAAAAATTCGTGGCTTGTCGTTGCTGCGCAATTAGAAAAAGTAGTGCCTGTAGAGGAAAAGATCGGTAACACCATTAGACCTTCCTAAAACAGCCAGGGTTATAGCCCATACAGCCTGATACTTTATATAAACAAGATCAGAACTATATGACCAATTAAACTTTGGTCGGGCCGCATTTTGGCTACCATCAATATTTAGGTAGCCATAAAATACTTGCGTTGATATCAAACACCCTTTCTCGTTTCTGTAATTGCTGTTTCTGCAGCTCTGGAGTCAATATTAAACTTAAAAAATGTCTCAAAGAGTTGCAGTTTCCAAACTGGTTTTGGCCTGAACAGGATTATCTGTTGTCGAAACAGCTCCATCGTTATGGGAGAATACCCCCAAACTTTTCACTCTTTTTGCACTGCCAGGAAGAACTGGGGTACCTACAGGCGGAGCATGTTCTTCCATAACCACTCCCGGCATTTGAACAAATGAGCGTGTTTCATCAAGCAAGGTTTTGCCGTTACCATCTTTAATGGTTAAATGCAGAGTTTCATCGCTATTACAATACTTAGGCTCCAAAGCAGTAAATTGTCCGGACATATCATAAGAACGCACGTATTCCTCTGTTTGGGTATCAGAGTTGGAGCTACCAGCAAATTCCAGACGGCAAGTAAACAGTTCTCTGGCTGCAGCCCATTCCTGCAACTGGTCTTTTTCTGATAAAGCATCCATAAAATCTGAACTGTTGGTATTAATAACCAGTGAGCCGAATACCCCAGCTACCCTGTATAACACTTCGGGTTGTTTAGCACTATAACTTATGATAAATAATTTGTTGCGGGCAGGAATTAAACGTGTACCACTCTCTAAAGATCGAACTGTTCTCTCCAATGCTTCTTCCTGCTCGCGATCATTCCCAACGGTATTTGTCCCATCAGTGAATAGTAAAATGTTATTATGTTGACTGGATTTCTGCAGCGATGCCAATTGTTCAGCGACAGTTGCATAGAGACGCGTCATTCCACTTGCGTTTAATGTGTTAATATCGCATGTTAAATTCTCTAAATCAGCCTTACGGTAACGACCAACCTCGTGAGTCTCAGTGTTAAACCGGGTAATTTTGATCACAGCATCTGGTTGAAAGGCGAACAAAGCCTCTGCAAACTGGAGCACGCATTTTTTTAATATTGTCAAACGCTTTTCCCCCATACGAACATCCTGTTCATTCATACTGGCGCTGGTGTCCAAAACAAAATGATATTCGGGCGGGGTGATCGCATTAGGAACAAAGAAGTAGGGTGTTACTTCGACTTTACCGTCACTGAGGTGCTTTTGCGCATAAAAGACTTTTTGGCTTTCAAAGACATCTGCATGGATGAAGAGTAGGGGTGATTCCCCCTCAATTAAAATGTGTTCTTCCTTGTGTTCTTTGAGGTACTCTTTGATGCTAAATCTTATTTTTCCGTCTTCTATTATTATGTATTTATAAGTCAATAAATTGAAAAGTGGTTCATAAACAGGAGACGGAAGCATGATTTCCAGGTATTCCTGTTCTTGATCAAGGGTATAAACTGCGTTCTGGAAGAGTTTAAAAAGCGACAGGCAAGATTGCTTATGGACTTCGGCACTGGTTTCATTGCAGGTTGCTTGAATAATGTCGTCTGAAATTAACTCGGCAAAGGTCATCCGACTTAACGCTGGTTTTACTGCATCCTTTTGCAAGAGTTCCTGTAACTTGGCTGCTAAATTCTCTATCTCTGTAGTGGCTTTAAAAACAACTCGCTCATCTTTACAACTGACCCCTGTATTCTCTAAATTGATGCCCATAGCTTGTAACAATTCAATCATGTTTTTAGTGCGCAAGGAGTTATTAATAAGATGCTTCATAAACGTTACCTTTTGTTAAAATAAATGCAAATCTGTCGAGGATAATACACAAGAATAAATAGAAAAAACAGGCGTGAGAGACTTCCTTTTCTTCTTTGATTTAATCGTGAATGCTAGCAAGGGTGGGAACAAAAATCGGTCCAGAATAGAGAAATGAGACAAAAGATGTACTTAGGAAGTCCTATCAGCTTTAACTGTTTCATACTTGACCTCAATCTCCTATGTTTGACAGGAGCATTTTATAGGGATATAAGTCACTAACTAATATAAAAAGAGTGTGATTTACACACGAAAATGTATTTAGTTTAAAAAGGTATTATTTTGAATAAAATTAAATTAGCTTGTCTTGCTTCCTTCCTTTCCACAAGTTTTGCATATGCCGCAACTCCTTGTGATGGATTTGAACTTAAAATAAAAAATAATTTAGCAGACAACTTATTAGTTACCACTCTAAAATTAAATGGAGCTGAGCTTCAACCTGGCGGCATTCAAAAAATTGACAGCAAAACAGCACAGGTTTTTACTATCAATTCAAGCGCAAACGATGTACCTATGGTTGGTGAATTTGTCTTTCATACAATCAGCTTACCAATTAAAAAAGTGACCATTCAATTTACTCTGAATAATTCCAGTTATTTTTGCGAACATACTGATACATCAACTTCAAGCGATTATTCCATAGAAAAAACTCGCTTACCAGGCTCAGTTAACTATGTAATTGGTTATTAATACAAATAGGCTAAGGATTGATATGGGTCCGCATGTCTGGAACAAAATTAAGGAAAAATAAGAGCTATTCATCCATCATTTATAGTTAAAAATTCACTCAAATTAACCTATTTAAACCTACTCAATACCGTATGAATAGTGATTGCTACTACGAATTGTCTTAGGTCATTTTACCACAACTCTATCAGAATGACTTATCCACAAGTCCACAGGTCAGGAGAGCTTCACTTTCTCGTATAGGCCTGTGGGCCTTGTGGGTAAGTCATGACGCTCTCATTTAGGGTTTATGGTCTTTTCCGGCCATAATACACCTCTGCGGGCGTTAAATAATTAAAGGACTGGTGAAGCCTTCGGTTATTATAATACTCAAAATACTCCGTTAAGGCCAGCTCAACCTCTTCAATTGTATCAAAATCATACCGGTAGATTTTTTCTTGCTTAACACTACGCCACAATCGCTCGATAAATATATTATCTAAATAACGTCCTCGCCCATCCATGCTGATAGAAATGTGGTGAGATTTTAGCGTATTTATCCAATCTTTTGAGGTAAATTGAGAACCCTGATCCGTGTTAAAGATCTCACAACGCGAATGCAGCAAAGCGTTTCTAAGCGCCTCAATACAAAATTCAGCCTCCATAGTAGGTGAAATAGCCCATCCAATCACATAACGACTATACCAGTCCATAATAGCTACTAAATACACATGCTTTCCTTTCATGCGGATGTAGGTGATATCTGCGGCCCAAACCTGATTTGGTTTGGTGATATCCACCTCTTTTAATAAATAAGGGAACACCTCATGCTCCTTATTGGGAACGCTTGTATTTGGCTTTGGGTAAACAGTCGATAACCCCATCATTTCCATCAACTTTTTTACTCGACGTTTACCAACAGGATAGCCTACTTCTTTTGACAGCCATCTTGCCCGCTTAATTTTACCTTCACATGGATACTGCAGATAGTGCTCATCAAGTAGCGCCATAAGCGCTTCATCTTCGACAGAAATGGGCTTGGCACTATAATAATAACTTGAAACAGGCAAGTCTAATAGCAAGCATTGTTCACGAATGGTGAGCTCGGCAAGAGGATCAATCATGACGCGCTTTTCATCCAGACTAAAGTTCATGCTTTTTTTTTAGCCAAGATAGCTGCGCTTGAAGTCGACCAATTTCTTGATATAATGCCTCAACAAGCTGCTCTTGGGACTTGGCTTCTTTTTCATTAGCCCCAGAGAATAAATCGTTAATGGCTTTGATGGCCGATTGCTTCCAAGTTTTTACCTGCGTTGCGTGAACACCGTATTCACTGGTAATTTGCGCTTGTGTGAGTTTCCCCTCAATCGCAGCTAGCGTTATTTTTGCCTTCTTGGCCGCCGTATAATAAGCTCGCTTTTTAGACATTTTATTCTCCTCTTTGTATTAAGAAGAATAGCTCTTAAAAAACCTTTTTTTGTGTCCAGAAAACCGCGCCTATATTAGATGGCCTATTATCCAGACTCTCACTTATTTATAACTGATATTCTTTCTAATTTAGAATATCGTCAACTTGATTTTATTGTTCACTCAGAACATTTAGACTAAACCACAAAATTTTTGATCTTGATCTAATGAATAATTACTATTTGAGCGAAAACGATTAACAGATCTTTAATAACTAAAGGGATTCATAATGAAACTTAAATTAGCGCTATTATCCGTTTCTATATTCTACATAGCCGCATGCACTCATACTCCAACTGTAGGAGAAAAAATGTTAAATCGTTCAGATGAGACAAAAAAGTTAAGTCTACAGTGGACTAAAGGTGAGAAAGATATTATTGAGTCGAAACAATTAGAAAAAAGAAGAAACAAATTAATTTATTCGGGAAATAAAAAAATTGCACAGGGAAAAAAATTAATCTCTAATGGAGAAAATGAGCTTAGTAAAGGAAATAAAATGCTTGATAGGTCACATGCTAAACTGGAAAATGGAAAACGCCTGCAAGAGGATAGTAAAACTCAATTTATTGAACAATATTCTGGTAGATTGAAATAAGGTATAAGCGTGGTTATGGTTCCTCGGACATGCCGCGGAACCATAGGTTGATTTAAAGGAATCTTAAACAGCTTTACCGGGAAGCTAACTCTATCGCAAACGCTAAAGCTAATTTGGAAAAATTAGTGATGTGTTCCAGGTTCAATAAATCTACAGTATCTGATGGAGTACCAATGTTGGGGTTAAAGTTTTCAAAGATGGATTCACCTGAGAAGGCCGCGGGGATGTTCTCTTCATTCCATGAAACATGATCACTGCAACCAGCACCACAACGTGAATAATTAACAGGTACACGAATATAAGTCGTAATTAGTTGGGAGATATAGTCACTTAAATCTTTGTTGGCATGATCAGTAAACACCCACATAGTCGGATCGCCATGAACACGGTAACCTGTTTGGTCCAGTTGAAGTACTTCTTTAACCCGGATGGAGTGGTCATCAAAATAGCTTACTACATAGTGCGACCCAGCCAAATCCCGGTTTCTTGCAGCATACCAAATAATATAAATCGGGTGCTTCAACTCTGATTCAGACGCTAATAAAACACGTGCTGTTTCCAAAATTGCTGCTGCGCCACTTCCCTCGTCAGCCCCAGGCATACGACCATCAAGAGTATCCATATGAGCGCCGATCACAATACCAGGAGCTTGAATGTCTTTACCAATTACGCTTACTACTGAAGGTTGATTATACCAGCCCGTTTTTACAAAAAATGTTTTAGTATCGGTACGACCATATTCAATGGACATGGCTTCAAATTGTTCTTTTAACCAATGTGCAGCAGCAACCCCCGTATCTTTGGTTGCAGAACGATTTGTATAGGCTGTTAAATGGTTTAATGTTTGCCATATATTGTCAGCTACGATGGCTTTCAAAGCAGTATTTACTTCATCTTGGTGTTTCATTATGTAGCGGTTGTTATTTCCGGTTGTTGCTGCTACTTTATTTTGTAACAGGCTCTGTGCTGATTGTTTTTTTGCAGTCGTTAATTGATTACTGACATGAACGATATTACCGCATTGAACTTGATCTGCTAAGAGCATAAGTTGCTTCACTTCACTATCAGGTACATCAATAATTTTGAACTGAGTGTTTTCTGCTAAGACCTCATGACCGACAGTAATATGTACCGCAAGGCATTGTGGTACTTTCAATTGTTCATGAGTAGGTTGGATAATTCCAAAAATAAAGTTACTTGCCAGGGATATACCGGCGGTAATCCATGTTAGATATTCAAGCATGTTCTCTCCAAAAATTGTTATTGAATGACGATCCTGGAAGTAAATCGTACAAATAAGGAATCATTTTGATTTGTGGTTAGTTTAGCTGGCAACATAGGTGGTCAAATATACTACATCAAAGACAAAAAACAAACCTTTCGAGTCTAAATAAATTATTTTTGACCGTTCTTATTTTTAGCTTTTGGAAGGAAAGATATTTGGTAAACAAGGCAGGAGTCATTGTATGGCAGCTATGTTTCTAGTGAGTTTGAGCTTTATAATCAAGAGTTAAAGCCGATTCCAAGCCATTTTCAAGTAGGGGTACAATAACATCTTGTGCAATTCTTATATGTTCCGGATGATTCAAATATGTATCTCTTCCTTCGATATCATTGAATTCCATCATAAATGCATGGGTAAATCCTTTATTTAAATCTTCGGGGCTGCAGTTTTCTCCAAAAGAAAAATGGTTTATTGAAGGAATTAATGACTTTAAATGACCTAGCTGATGAAATACGTAATTAATTTGATGCGGGGTTACATTTGCTTTAAATTTTAATAGGACAATGTGTTTGATCATGTGGCTCTCTTGTTTAAAAAGGATAAAATCCTTTTTATCATTGCGTTACGTTTGCATTGTAACAACAGTTACAGGGGGTGCCAAGTAACAAAGAAATTTAATATCAGTCTGTCTGTTGAAATTTTGGATTTAGGTATTCATTATTATAAATGCTAATATTCATTGGGTTGCATTTAAGTCGAGTTACTGTTTTAACTCATTGGAACTTCTAACAATCAACACCGGAATGGTAGCATTGCGAACAACCTGCTCAGCTACACTACCTAAAAAAAAGTGACTAAAGCCTCTTCTACCATGCGAACCAATAACCAGTAAGTCAGCCGGCCAGTCTGCTGCTTCCGCAACAATCATGTCTGCAATCGTTTCCCGGAACACTTTAAGCTCAAGGAGAAACTTCTCAACCTTTATGGCGCTCTGTTTTTCAATTATTTTTACCGCACTCTCCAGAACCTCTGCTCCCTCTTCTTTTAAGCTATTGATTATTAGAGAATGATCAAAACCTGGCCCGCCACAATAGACCATCTTTTCATCGACTACGTGAACAACACGCAAATGTATACGTTTGCCTTTTGTAAGCCTGTTTATTTCTTCCACCGCTGCGTTTGATACATTACTCCCATCAATTGCCAGCATAATATTCTTATAGGTCATTGTTGACTCCAACGCATCCATTATCTGTAAGGACAGATTTTTTATATCCATATTATATTAATTATAGATTATGTTAATGATTCGTTGATTTTAATTATTATTTATCAGTAATCATTCAACTGAATTCGTTCGATCTTAATTGGCAAATAGAGCTATAATAAAATACTATTATCAAGTCATGGAGACACCGATGAAAAGCTCACCCATTGAAAATGAAAAAAAAACAGTGGATATAATGGATGCTATATATAACCGTCGAGCAGTTCGTAACTATCTTCCCACCGAAGTAAGCTCAGATCTAATTCATATTTTGTTAGATGCCGCCATGCAAGCACCTACGGCCTTGCATGAAGAACCAAGGGCATTTGCAGTGATTCAACAGAAAGAATTGTTAAATCGTCTGTCAGCCAGTTGTAAAGTTGAACTGCATAATCAAACAGATAAACTCGCATCAGAACAGAGAAAACGGATACTGGGAGTAGTAGAAAAAAAAGACTATAATGTTTTTTATAATGCGAGCACATTAATTGTTATCTACAGTACTTATACTGGTCCATTTGTTACTGCCGAATGTTGGCTTGCTGCTGAAAATTTAATGCTTACTGCTTATGCGAAAGGACTTGGTTCTTGTGTGATTGGTTTTTCTCTCCCCGCCTTAAATTTGCCTGAGTGGAAACAAGAATTAGGTATTCCTGATGACATGATTGCTCAGGCATCTGTTATTATAGGATGGCCTGCAGAAAAAACATTAGCGCCAGAGCATCAATCACCAACCATTCTTTCCTGGAAATAATGGTTCAGGTTACTTTTTCCAGGCACGGAGAATGGCCAATTAGCAGTTCGCAACCCAAAGCAGGGAGCCTGTATTGTTGAGTCCAGATTAATAAATACAGGCTCTGGACAGACGCAGTAAGAAACCTGTACCCGGTACTATAAAGCTAAAGGCCATAATAAGGAATGTAATAAACATGAATGAGTCTTTGTTATCATCCACAGTTAGTTCATTGTTACCCGGCAGGTATTTTTTTTTGACGGTTAGCAGGTAAATTAAAGTGACCAAGCCAAAAAAGTAAAATGGAATCAATTGGGTTTTATCATCATAGCGTGCAACTTGCATGGTCGTGAGACCCGCTGTGGGGAAATTAAGCAAAAACAAGCTTGTGAGCCATAGTTTCGCTGACTGTGACATCTGCTCATGCTCCTTCATTATACTTGTCCATAATAACATGATAGGAAAAAGTAATATCGGAAAGTAATAAATCCAGCCCAGAGGACTAAGTACAAGCATCATTACGAGCGTTAAACAGAACGGCTGGTGGTTTATATTATCTTGCGTATCATTGGGGCTAAGACTCCATAAGTAGCCTATTAGAGCAAGAAACAGGATAATAATATAGGTGGGAATAGTCCAATCAATATAGTGTAGCTCGGCAAATACACGATGTATAAAGGCTAATACAGAGCCATTCCAGGGATTTTCGTACCATTCAATACCTGTCATCGCGTGGTAAAACTGGCTGTAAATCGCCCCACCATAAACAAGCAGTGGGATAAGAAAACACAGAACAATGGTTACCAGCATTATTGCAAACAATTTATTTCGATTTTGTCTTAATATATAAAAAAATAACAACCCGGGAAACAATTTTAATCCAATAATAAATCCCCAAATAATACCTGCTGGATAATCATTATTCTTAAGGTGAAAATGGTACCCTAGCATCAGGCAAAGTAATAACAGGGTTCCTACCTGATTGGCTGATAAGCAGATTAGAGTTGAAAATAAAAATAGATAGGCCGTATAAAGACTCATCCAGTTTTTCTTAACAAAATATTGAGAGAAAACAATATTAAAAGTAAACCAGGCGCCAATTAAGCCGAAGATAATAGAGAGTGTTAACCAAATATTAAGAGCAACTGGGTAGGAAAAAAAAGTCAAAGGATAAAATAATAATAAGATAATGGGCGGATTTAGATTAATATAGCTTTCCTTCTCCACGGGAAGAAAGCTTGTTATCATGGCCTGATAAGGGTTATGGCCTTGTCTTGCCGCTAATGCTGAGGAATAGAAGGAGGTAAAATCAGTGTTGTATTGGCAGGTGATCATGGTGTAAACAAGAGCGCAATAGACAATTATAATCAAAGTGAAAATAAAGATCCTCGTATGAAAAAAAAGCTGAGATTCCACGGTCGTTAACCTTGTTATAATAGTTTAAGGAATTGCTGCATCCCTAAATTAAACTATATGAATGATCGACACAATCCCACCGGTCTACGTTCCATTACAAATAAACAACAGATAGTGGATTGGTGATTATAGCCTGCATGTTAATTTTGATTCAAATGAGATTAAGGATTTAATCTATCGCGGGAAGGGCAACATCAACCGCTGCGGGTTTAATATGAAAACCCATGGGTGCAAAATTTAAACTAATTAGCACTTTTTGCACGACAAAATTAAACTTTTCAAAGCCTAAGCTATAATTAAAACATAAGATATGAAACAAGGCCAATCTATGAACACAGTTACGGAACAACACCCTTATCAAGCAAAAATAAAAATAGGAGATGAAATTATTTCCCAAACTACAGGAGATTGTATTAGCGACTTACAAATATTTTTAATTGGACAGTGTGAATTAGAAAAATCAGGTGCTGAGGGAGAGATTGTAGAAATTAGTACAGGGGAAGTGGTCTATCGTTGTCGTAAACAATCCAGTGGTGAATAGCTACTGTGTGTTTACCCAATCTTCATAAGTTAAAGCGTAGCGAATATGGTCACACCAAATGTTATTTATCTTTAAGTATCGTGGCGAGAACCCTTCTTTGATAAAACCATTTCGGGTAACTAATTGAATGGAGGGCGTATTGTTTGGCTGAATATTTGCCTCAATACGATGCAATTTTAATTCGGTAAAGATTTCTTTCAAAACCAGCTTAAGGCCCAAGCTCATTAATCCTTTACCAGCAAAATCTACCGATGCATAATAACCAAGATACCCACTTTGAAAAAATCCACGAACAATTTCGTTAATGTTAAATACGCCCACGATATGATTTTCCTGATTGAGTATTAAGTAGCACCTTTGATTATCCTGTTGCGATCTTAAAAAATGAGTATGAAATGCTTCCTTGGTTTGGGGAGAAGTGGTAAACGGTTGATGAAAGTCATGACTTTTCTTCATTGTTTGGATGAAGCGTTTTTCATCTTGCTGGTTGATTTCTTTTAAATGTAATTGATGGGGTAAAGTCATGGAGTTTTGCGCTGCTTATTGGGAAGATGTTGCTATTGGTAGGAGATAGTATTATTTTCATTCATCGATATCAAGTTAGAGACTTAAAGGTATGTATACAGAAAAACTAAAAGAAATGTTCAACAAAATGGTTATTTCCAAAAACGCCTCATTGATACCAGGCTACTATCATAAAGAATTTCTTTTATATACTAATGATCTGGTTACCAATTACGATGATTTTGTAACGTCCCATCAAAAATATTACGCAACGGAAATTCAATATCAAGTTGAGTATGATGATGAGACCTTTCTCGAACAAGGTGAAAAATTAGCCGGGCGCGTATTTATTACCACGAACAGACCCAATGAGTCTCCCAAACGGATTGAAGTTATTTTAATCGCTCAATATAAGGATGAAAAAATTTTCAGGTTGTGGGAGTTAACTTATCCCGACTGGTCAAAACTTCCAGCTTTTCAATAGTAAAAGCACAGTCTCAATGATATGGGTCCGCATGTCTGGAACAAAATTAAGGAAAAATAAGAGCTATTCATCCATCATTTATAGTTAAAAATTCACTCAAATTAACCTATTTAAACCTACTCAATACCGTATGAATAGTGATTGCTACTACGAATTGTCTTAGGTCATTTTACCACAACTCTATCAGAATGACTTATCCACAAGTCCACAGGTCAGGAGAGCTTCACTTTCTCGTATAGGCCTGTGGGCCTTGTGGGTAAGTCATGACGCTCTCATTTAGGGTTTATGGTCTTTTCCGGCCATAATACACCTCTGCGGGCGTTAAATAATTAAAGGACTGGTGAAGCCTTCGGTTATTATAATACTCAAAATACTCCGTTAAGGCCAGCTCAACCTCTTCAATTGTATCAAAATCATACCGGTAGATTTTTTCTTGCTTAACACTACGCCACAATCGCTCGATAAATATATTATCTAAATAACGTCCTCGCCCATCCATGCTGATAGAAATGTGGTGAGATTTTAGCGTATTTATCCAATCTTTTGAGGTAAATTGAGAACCCTGATCCGTGTTAAAGATCTCACAACGCGAATGCAGCAAAGCGTTTCTAAGCGCCTCAATACAAAATTCAGCCTCCATAGTAGGTGAAATAGCCCATCCAATCACATAACGACTATACCAGTCCATAATAGCTACTAAATACACATGCTTTCCTTTCATGCGGATGTAGGTGATATCTGCGGCCCAAACCTGATTTGGTTTGGTGATATCCACCTCTTTTAATAAATAAGGGAACACCTCATGCTCCTTATTGGGAACGCTTGTATTTGGCTTTGGGTAAACAGTCGATAACCCCATCATTTCCATCAACTTTTTTACTCGACGTTTACCAACAGGATAGCCTACTTCTTTTGACAGCCATCTTGCCCGCTTAATTTTACCTTCACATGGATACTGCAGATAGTGCTCATCAAGTAGCGCCATAAGCGCTTCATCTTCGACAGAAATGGGCTTGGCACTATAATAATAACTTGAAACAGGCAAGTCTAATAGCAAGCATTGTTCACGAATGGTGAGCTCGGCAAGAGGATCAATCATGACGCGCTTTTCATCCAGACTAAAGTTCATGCTTTTTTTTTAGCCAAGATAGCTGCGCTTGAAGTCGACCAATTTCTTGATATAATGCCTCAACAAGCTGCTCTTGGGACTTGGCTTCTTTTTCATTAGCCCCAGAGAATAAATCGTTAATGGCTTTGATGGCCGATTGCTTCCAAGTTTTTACCTGCGTTGCGTGAACACCGTATTCACTGGTAATTTGCGCTTGTGTGAGTTTCCCCTCAATCGCAGCTAGCGTTATTTTTGCCTTCTTGGCCGCCGTATAATAAGCTCGCTTTTTAGACATTTTATTCTCCTCTTTGTATTAAGAAGAATAGCTCTTAAAAAACCTTTTTTTGTGTCCAGAAAACCGCGCCTATATTACTGTTGTTGGCTGTAGTATTAACGATTTTATTATGTATCTGCAAAGCGATAACTTCGAGCTCATCATTGGAAATATCCTCCTGATAACCCAAATCCTTGGCCATTGAAACGTACTTGCGTATGCTCATTCGTGAAACGCTTAGAGACTTTTCAATATTGCGTTGAGTCATCCCTTTTTTGTGCTGATATAGCACCTCTCTAATTGTATCCGTTCGGTGAAATACACCTAGAGGAATAAGTGAAAATTGAAGAAGATCGCTACACCATAACTATTGGAGTAGACGATGACAAAAAGAGATGAGTACTGGAGTGACATGGTTAAATCCTATGAGGAAAGTGGTTTAGCACCAGGATTATTTTGCCGTAATAAAGGAATATCAGACTCCAGGCTCAGATTTTATCGCAATAAATTCAAGAAAGAGTCTAAAGCAGTTACCCCAGCCAAAGAGGCTTTATTTGAGCCACTTATTATTACTCCATTACCTTCTGCTAAGGCAGTGTTTAAATTAGTTATTGAACTCCCTAATAAAATACGCTGTGAACTTGATGCAGCTGACCATCAACACCGACTGATATTATTAAGGGAGTTGATGACCTTATGTTAATTCCAGATGATGTTCAAGTGCATTTATATTGTGGAATAACTGATATGCGCAAATCCATTAATACTCTAGCCATTCTGGTGCATGAAGTTTTTGGAATGGAGCTTAGTGCAGGTCATTTATTTTTGTTTCGTAGCAGAGGAGGAGATAAGTTAAAAGCACTGTACTATGAAGAGCAGAGTTTTACCTTATGGTACCGCAGATTAGAGAAAGGGAAATTCATTTTCCCCCGCAATACCCAAGGTCATATTGAGCTGACAAAAGAGCACTTAAAATGGCTCATGGCCAGCAATAAATTCACCTTTCATCAAGGAGGAAACCCGGTGATTTACCGTGATTTTCATTGAAAAACACTGAAGAAATCATGGTGGTTATGGTATAATATCACCATTAAAACAAGCACTAAACCAGCCATGATTTCCTCAAAAGACCAATCACTTTTAATGCCTTTGCAGGAAGAAATTAATCAATTAAAAAAAGAAGCTCTGGAATGGAAGCAAAAGTATTTTAATATGCTAGAGCAATTCAAACTGGCTCAACAGCGTAAATACTCTCCCTCATCTGAACACAATATTCTGCAAGGCGAGTTGCAATTTGATGAAGCAGAAAGCATAGAGGTCACAGAGCTGCCGCAAGAAGATAATACAATTACGGTCACCTATACTCGCAAAAAACCAGTACGACGCCCATTACCTCCAGAGTTACCCCGTGAAACCATTGAGCATGACATTGCAGAAGAAGAAAAACTGTGTGCTTGCGGCTGTATGAAGCAACGTATTGGCGAAGAGGTCACGGAACAGCTAGAGTTTGTTCCTGCAAAGCTGACGGTCATTGCCCATGTGCGACCCAAATATGCATGTAATCGTTGTGATGAAGGGGTAAGCATTGCCCCTATGCCGCAATTATTCCTTCCTAAAAGCATTGCCACACCAAGCCTTGTAGCTCATGCCATTATTAGTAAATACCAAGACCACCTCCCTTTATACCGTCAAGAGCACATCTGGAAACGAATGGGCATTGAGATGGCTCGCAATACAGTATGTGGATGGATAATGGCAGCATCTGAGGTATGTAGCCCAATGAGGAACGCTCTAATCAAAGAGCTGGTTGCATCAAACTACCTTCAGGCCGATGAAACACCACTTCAGGTGATGGATGAGCCTAATCGAAAAAATACATCCAAGAGCTATATGTGGGTATACCAGAATCACAAACCGGATAAAAAAATCATTGTGTTTGATTATCGTGAAACCCGACAAGCCCAATGGCCTAAAGAACTACTTAAAGAGTTTAAAGGCTATTTACAAACAGATGGGTATGTTGGTTATGACTGGGTTGATGACCATCCTGATATTATTCATTTGGGATGTTTTGCACATGCCAGACGTCCTTTTGCTGAGCTTGTCAAACTGGCTAAAACCACAGGTAAATCACATCAGGCCGTGGCGTATATTCAAAAGCTCTATGCCATTGAAAAAATTGCTCGGGATGGGAACTATACGGCAGAACAACGCTATCAGATAAGGCTCGAACAATCAAAACCCATTCTTGACGCTTTAAAGACTTGGCTTGACCAATCCTTAAAAAATGCGGTACCCAAATCAAAGCTGGGTGATGCCTTAGTTTACATGTCTCAGCGATGGAAGGAGCTTACTGCTTATTTGCTTGATGGGATGCTCGAGATTGATAATAATGCCATTGAAAACATCATTAGGCCTTTTGCTCTGGGCAGAAAAAACTGGCTCATGTCTGGAAGCCCTAGAGGGGCTCATGCTGGGGCATTATTCTATAGCCTTATTGCAACAGCTAAGTCCAATGGCCTTAATCCTTTTGATTACCTCAAAGTCCTCTTCGAAAAAATCCGCTTCTGTAAAACCGCAGAAGACTTCACGAATCTTCTTCCTTTTAATCTCAAGATGAATTAACCCCTTCTTCTAATGCAACCCGTAGTTCACCGAACGGATACCTCTAATTTCTGCCATTGTTTTAATCCTCATCTCATAACAAATCCGTTAGTTATTGGTAATGACCAAACTAACACTGTTTATTTGCTACTCAAAGTGGGACTCAGAGATGGCCATGGAGTGGGCCATTAATCGTGGCCAAACCCGACCTTTAGTGGGCTAGTAATCGTGGCCCATGACAGCAAGACCTAAAATACTCCATGCTAATCTTTCCATGACATTTTCCTTTAAGTAATGGCTATTAGATTATAGAGTACTACAAGGAAAAATGCTTATTAATAAACCAAAATCTCAGCAGTAAAGTGGTATTTTATGAACAGTTTGTATCCGTTCGGTGAACTACGGGTTGCATTAGAAGAAGGGGTTAATTCATCTTGAGATTAAAAGGAAGAAGATTCGTGAAGTCTTCTGCGGTTTTACAGAAGCGGATTTTTTCGAAGAGGACTTTGAGGTAATCAAAAGGATTAAGGCCATTGGACTTAGCTGTTGCAATAAGGCTATAGAATAATGCCCCAGCATGAGCCCCTCTAGGGCTTCCAGACATGAGCCAGTTTTTTCTGCCCAGAGCAAAAGGCCTAATGATGTTTTCAATGGCATTATTATCAATCTCGAGCATCCCATCAAGCAAATAAGCAGTAAGCTCCTTCCATCGCTGAGACATGTAAACTAAGGCATCACCCAGCTTTGATTTGGGTACCGCATTTTTTAAGGATTGGTCAAGCCAAGTCTTTAAAGCGTCAAGAATGGGTTTTGATTGTTCGAGCCTTATCTGATAGCGTTGTTCTGCCGTATAGTTCCCATCCCGAGCAATTTTTTCAATGGCATAGAGCTTTTGAATATACGCCACGGCCTGATGTGATTTACCTGTGGTTTTAGCCAGTTTGACAAGCTCAGCAAAAGGACGTCTGGCATGTGCAAAACATCCCAAATGAATAATATCAGGATGGTCATCAACCCAGTCATAACCAACATACCCATCTGTTTGTAAATAGCCTTTAAACTCTTTAAGTAGTTCTTTAGGCCATTGGGCTTGTCGGGTTTCACGATAATCAAACACAATGATTTTTTTATCCGGTTTGTGATTCTGGTATACCCACATATAGCTCTTGGATGTATTTTTTCGATTAGGCTCATCCATCACCTGAAGTGGTGTTTCATCGGCCTGAAGGTAGTTTGATGCAACCAGCTCTTTGATTAGAGCGTTCCTCATTGGGCTACATACCTCAGATGCTGCCATTATCCATCCACATACTGTATTGCGAGCCATCTCAATGCCCATTCGTTTCCAGATGTGCTCTTGACGGTATAAAGGGAGGTGGTCTTGGTATTTACTAATAATGGCATGAGCTACAAGGCTTGGTGTGGCAATGCTTTTAGGAAGGAATAATTGCGGCATAGGGGCAATGCTTACCCCTTCATCACAACGATTACATGCATATTTGGGTCGCACATGGGCAATGACCGTCAGCTTTGCAGGAACAAACTCTAGCTGTTCCGTGACCTCTTCGCCAATACGTTGCTTCATACAGCCGCAAGCACACAGTTTTTCTTCTTCTGCAATGTCATGCTCAATGGTTTCACGGGGTAACTCTGGAGGTAATGGGCGTCGTACTGGTTTTTTGCGAGTATAGGTGACCGTAATTGTATTATCTTCTTGCGGCAGCTCTGTGACCTCTATGCTTTCTGCTTCATCAAATTGCAACTCGCCTTGCAGAATATTGTGTTCAGATGAGGGAGAGTATTTACGCTGTTGAGCCAGTTTGAATTGCTCTAGCATATTAAAATACTTTTGCTTCCATTCCAGAGCTTCTTTTTTTAATTGATTAATTTCTTCCTGCAAAGGCATTAAAAGTGATTGGTCTTTTGAGGAAATCATGGCTGGTTTAGTGCTTGTTTTAATGGTGATATTATACCATAACCACCATGATTTCTTCAGTGTTTTTCAATGAAAATCACGGTAAATCACCGGGTTTCCTCCTTGATGAAAGGTGAATTTATTGCTGGCCATGAGCCATTTTAAGTGCTCTTTTGTCAGCTCAATATGACCTTGGGTATTGCGGGGGAAAATGAATTTCCCTTTCTCTAATCTGCGGTACCATAAGGTAAAACTCTGCTCTTCATAGTACAGTGCTTTTAACTTATCTCCTCCTCTGCTACGAAACAAAAATAAATGACCTGCACTAAGCTCCATTCCAAAAACTTCATGCACCAGAATGGCTAGAGTATTAATGGATTTGCGCATATCAGTTATTCCACAATATAAATGCACTTGAACATCATCTGGAATTAACATAAGGTCATCAACTCCCTTAATAATATCAGTCGGTGTTGATGGTCAGCTGCATCAAGTTCACAGCGTATTTTATTAGGGAGTTCAATAACTAATTTAAACACTGCCTTAGCAGAAGGTAATGGAGTAATAATAAGTGGCTCAAATAAAGCCTCTTTGGCTGGGGTAACTGCTTTAGACTCTTTCTTGAATTTATTGCGATAAAATCTGAGCCTGGAGTCTGATATTCCTTTATTACGGCAAAATAATCCTGGTGCTAAACCACTTTCCTCATAGGATTTAACCATGTCACTCCAGTACTCATCTCTTTTTGTCATCGTCTACTCCAATAGTTATGGTGTAGCGATCTTCTTCAATTTTCACTTATTCCTCTAGGTGTATTTCACCGAACGGATACAACAGTTTGGGCATAATTAAATTTATTGATAGAAATAAACTTAATTTTAATATGAAGATATTTAGATGTTTTTTGTAATCGCTATGATGAGTGTTGGTTGGAACAGCAGTGAGAATAATTTCAGTAATCAGGCTAAGGTGTTCAAATTCTGTTGCAGAATTGGAATGCTTTAAAAAAGATCATTCCCGCTTGCACGGGAATAATCGGAAATGGTTTATCGCAAGAGATTACCATTTAGGAGCCCTGATTTTGGCGCTCTTTAATTTCGGATAAAGTTTTGCAATCGATGCATAATGTTGCAGTCGGTCTGGCTTCCAGGCGTTTTAGGCCAATTTCTATACCGCATGCTTCGCAATAGCCAAAATCATCGTTTCTCAAACGTTCTAAAGCATCTTCAATTTTTTTAATAAGCTTCCGTTCCCTATCACGGGTACGCAACTCAATACTAAACTCCTCTTCTTGACTTGCTCGGTCAGAGGGATCAGGAAAATTAGCAGCCTCATCTTTCATGTGCGTCACGGTTCGATCAACTTCTTCCATCAATGATTGACGCCAAGCCAGCAATATTTTTTCAATATGTGCCAGCTGTTTTTCATTCATATACTCTTCCCCTTCACTTTCTATATAGGGGGAGATTCCCATGCTACCGATTGCGTCGTTTTTCACGTTGTTTAGTCTCTCATTGGTTATATCAATTAATTGCCCTTTCATTTTAGCCTCCATCTCCAACTCAATCCCTGAAACCGGGTTTTGCAGAATGTGGCTAGGTATATACCAAAAAACTGCAACATCATCAATATAATATTTTACTCATATAGTGTTCGCTGGTCGGTAACCTCCACTAACCCTATCATGACCTTGAATATCTTGCCAACACTGTATGTTTCGATATCCCGTTCTCTCAAGTATAGCTCTTGTACCAATTTTCTGATCAGAGCCATGTTCTAACAAAAGTAACCCATCAGGCAAAAGGTACTCATAACCTTCTGTAATAATACATTGTAGATCAGCAAATCCCTCTTGACTACTGGCTAAAGCTTTTAG
Source organism: Legionella antarctica (assembly GCF_011764505.1). Classification (NCBI taxonomy): domain Bacteria; kingdom Pseudomonadati; phylum Pseudomonadota; class Gammaproteobacteria; order Legionellales; family Legionellaceae; genus Legionella; species Legionella antarctica. The sequence goes on along the minus strand of NZ_AP022839.1, from coordinate 3,059,881 downwards.
TGGTTCAAAACGAAGATCCCCTTGTTTTAAATGAGGATCGTTCTCCGCAATATAAGGAGGGTTTGATACAATGGCATGATATTGGGTATCCGGAAGATTATTAAACCAGTTGGAATAATAAAAGGAGACATTGGTTATTCCATGGTCCTGGGCATTTATTTGCGCTATACCCAGTGTCTCCAGGCTGCAATCACAGGCTGAGATATTCCAGTTGGGTCTCTCTTTTGCCAGCGCTAAAGCAATAGCACCACTGCCTGTGCCTAAATCAAGAACACGAATTTCTGGTTTGTTGGGGAGCAACGCCAAAGCTAGCTCTACCAATCGCTCTGTTTCATGTCTTGGAATCAAAGTATGCTCATTCACTTTTAAGGAAAGTGACCAAAACTCACGGCTACCAGTTAAGTAGGCAATAGGTGTGCCTTGAGATCGTTGTTCTATTAACTGTTGATATTTATTTAGTTGTGTTTGGCTTAGTAATTCCTCGGGGTGAGCAAAGAGGTAGCCTCTGTTTTTATTTAACAGATAACTTAGTAATAATTCTGCTTCCAGCCGTGAATCAGGCGCAAATTCATCTAATTTTTGCAAGGCTTGTTTCAAGGCCATGCGAATATTAATCATGACGACCCAATTCAGCGAGCAGCTCTGCGTGATATTCACGCTTTAAAGAATCGATGACTAAAGATAAATTACCTTCCATGACGTCATTGAGCTGATAGATAGTCAGATTAATGCGGTGGTCCGTTAAACGCCCTTGGGGGAAATTATAAGTACGAATGCGTTCAGAGCGATCACCTGTGCCAACCAATGATTTTCTTGTTTGCGCTTGCTCTTTTTTTTGTTTGCTTTGCTCTGCATCCAGTAGTCGAGTTTTGAGCAAAGACATCGCTTTAGAACGGTTTTTATGTTGCGAACGTTCATCCTGGCATTCAACAACTACACCTGTGGGCAGGTGGGTGATACGTATGGCGGAATCTGTTTTGTTAACGTGTTGACCTCCGGCGCCGGATGATCTGTACGTATCTATGCGCAAATCGTCAGGATTAATTTGGATTTCATCAATTTCCTCAACTTCTGGCATGATAGCTACCGTGCAAGCAGAGGTATGAACACGTCCCTGGGATTCAGTTTCGGGTACTCGTTGCACACGATGAGCGCCTGATTCGAATTTTAATTGTGAATAGACGGCATTACCACTGATGCGGGCAATGATTTCTTTGTAGCCGCCATGTTCGCCGTGACTGGCACTGATTAACTCAAGTTGCCATCCCACGTTTTCAGCATAACGGCTGTACATACGATAAAGATCTCCTGCGAAAATGGCCGCTTCATCTCCACCTGTACCCGCTCTTACCTCAATATAAATATTACGTTCATCATCAGGATCTTTGGGGATAAGATGCCATTGTAATTGCTCATCCAGTTCATCGATGTGTTTTTTGGCAGCGTCAAATTCTTCTTCGGCCATGCTGGCCAATTCTTTATCCTCGCCCTCAAGTAACTCCTTAAGAGAGGATATATTATTTTTAGCGTCTAAATAGGATTCATAGCAAGTAGCTACAGGTTCCAGTTGGGCATATTCTTTAGACAATGCTTTAAATTGGTTTTGATCTGCAATAACAGAAGCTTCTGATAATAAGCGACCTACTTCCTGAAAGCGCTCCAGCATTTGCTGGAGTTTTAACTCAAGGGATTTCTTCATATAGTGGCTGGTTGGTAGTTTTGTTAAAGAGATAATGTGCCAAAGTAAGTAAGTCTTCTCGACCATCCCAGGCTATTTGTCTTAGGCCGGTAGTGGGGTTATGAGTAAGCTTATTTACCAGGCGCTCGCTAAATTCATTTAAAACGGTTTGTTGGTTTTGGCCGGCAGACAGTTTTTTTATAGCGCGTTGTAATTCCAGTTGTGCCAAATCCTGCATTTGGTTGCGATAATCGCAGATGACTTCTTTTGCTCTAAGAGAACGATGCCAACGAATATAATTATCCAATTCACTTTCGATTAATTGCTCTGCTTGCAAGGCTGCATGGCGTCTTTCATTCATTCCTTTTTCTATCATGACTTGCAAGTCATCAACATTATATAGATGTACCTGTTCTAATTCGCTTACATTACTTTCGATATCACGGGGAACCGCTAAATCCAAAAAAAACATAGGAGCATGTTTTCGTTGTTGCAGAGCATGTTCAACAAGGCTTTTATTAATAAAAGGAAGAGGGCATGCAGTTGCAGAAATAACCACATCAGCATGTGATAAGTATTGGGGAATATCACCAATGGAAAGTGTTTTGCCACCAAAAGTATGTGCAAGTTTCTGGGCATTTTCAAGAGTGCGGCTCGCTACCATGAAACGATGGACTCCCTGCTGGTGTAAATATTTTGCTACCAGGGAGGCTGTTTCTCCAGAACCAATCAAAAATACATTCAGTGATTTATAGCTTGAGAATAATTGGCCGATTAACTGAACTGCGGCATAGGCGATTGAAACAGGATTTGTTCCTATACCACTTCGGGTTCTAATTCGTTTAGAGGCGCTAAAAACATATTCAAAAACAGGGCGTAATTGGGCTTTTACCGTACCGAGACGACAGGCTTGCTGATAGGCCTGTTTCATTTGACCCAGAATCTGAGGTTCACCAATCATCATCGAATCGAGACCACTGGCAACACGTAAGGTATGCTTAATCCCCTGATGACCCTCATGAGTATAAATAAAGGGAGAAAGTAATTCCGGAGCTAACTGATGCTCGTGTGCTAACCATCTCGAAAGAATTTGGGGATCTTCCGTATCACAATAGATTTCTGTGCGATTACAGGTAGATAGAATAGCCGCTTCGTTCACTTCGGGCAGGTTAAGCAGCTTATGGAGCAGGGAATTCTGCATAGCCGGGGGTAAAGCGACTTTTTCACGCACGTTTATTGGAGCAGTTTTATGATTGAGTCCGCAGGCAACAAACACCATAGATTATGAATTTAGTAATTAGTAAGGTTAATTGCGTATTGTAAACGATTAGCCACTAAATTTGTAGATAATTGGGAAAGTTCATTATCGTACTAAAGTACTTTTTTATTTTACCGACAACAATAGTAACTACTTTTTGCACAAAATGTGTAAATTGACGAGGAGTACCAAATGGATATTATCCTGCAAGGCCAACATAATAGTGATGAGGCGGTTGAAAGTCTGGAGCGTGTACTGCAATTATTTAAAGATCGGTATCAAATTAGTGATTATCGTGAGATACATTTAACCCTGACTTTAGTTGATGAGCATGGTGATGAGGTTGAATTGGTAGATAGTGAAACGAATCAGCCTTATCGAATTTTTGAAGTTTATCGTAAAGGATACGAGTTGGCAGGAAAAAAAGGAATCCCCATGTTGCAATTAATTGTTGATAATACCAAGTAGTACATAAAAGGAGTTTCTATGCTGATGGTGCTTTTAGCCATAATTCTCACCCTGATATTGGTAGTGGGAATCCATGAGGGTGGTCATGCGTTGGTAGCTCGCTTCTTTCACGTGAAAATTCAAAAAATCTCTATTGGTTTTGGAAAACCATTGCTCCAATGGCAAAGTAAAGGCGGATGTAATTGGATTTGGGCAATATGGCCTTTGGGTGGTTATGTTCAGTTACTTAATACAAGAATTACTCCTGTAGATCCAAAAGAATATCCTCTTTGTTTTGATAAAAAACCCGTTTGGGTTCGAATTCTTATTTTACTGGCGGGAGCCTTTGCTAATCTGATGACAGCCTGGCTTGCTTTTGTACTCGTTTTTTATCTGGGTATAAGTTACAAGATGCCACAAATTCATTCCGTCCAGGCCAACAGTATTGCAGCTCAGGGCGGAGTTCTTGCCGGGGATCAATTTATTGCTATCGCAGGTTATCCCACTCCATCTTGGCAAGAGGTAGGAATGCAGCTAGTGATTTCATGGGGCAGTAAAGAGGTTAAAGTAACAATGAAACAAGCAGATCAAAAATTAAAAGAAATAACCCTTGATTTAAGCCAGATAAAATTTACGGGACGCGAAAATTCTTTATTAGCGAGTCTGGGTATCAGCCCCAATCTATCTGCTGCAAGTAGCGTGAAGCGAGCCTCTTCAATCCTTGAAGCAATGCAGCAGGCAAATACTGTTATCGTCCATTTGATTCATTTTTTTATGATGATTTTAAAGCAATTATTTAGTGGCGTAATACCTTTTGCTATTTTGCTGGGACCGATTGGACTATTTGCGGCTTCTGTTGCTTCTTTGAAACAGGGGATAGTTGTATTTCTGTTTTTTATTGCCAGTTTTAGTTTGGCAGTCGCTGTGGTTAATTTATTTCCTTTGCCCGGTCTTGATGGGGGTTCAATTCTTTACAGCATTATTGAAAAGATTCGTGGTAAGCCCATATCAGTAGCCATGGAAGTATTGTTATACCAGTTACTGTTTATTGTCTTTTGTTTGTTATTAGTTCATTTGTTAATGAATGATTTAGCTCGTATGTATCAATAGGTCGGTTTCCATCATCGCGGTTTAGTAACAAGCCCTGTGTCATTACACGATCTTCTCGAGCAAAAAACCTGCCTCTATACCGTTCGGGCTGAGGAGGCGTTTTAGCGCTGTCTCGAAGCCTTGCTGGTCTTGACGTAGATGATGTGGTCAAGCAAATTGATACACACCAGTTAAGCGACTTTTTTTAATTGTATTATTTGCTCATTTTCAAACTGATTTGGACTTTTATATCCAAGGAATGAATGTAAGCGGTTACTGTTATAAAACATTGTAATATAATTCAGGATGTCTTGTTGTGCCTCAAAGCGAGTTTGGTAATTGCGCCATTGGACTCGCTCTTGTTTTAACCTCCCGAAAAAGCTTTCAGCAACAGCATTATCCCAGCAGTTACCTTTACGACTCATACTACCGATGCAACCATAAGTAGTTAATAGCATGCGATAAGCATTACTCGCATATTGAACGCCTCGATCGGAATGGGTTATTACTCCAGTATTGGGTTTGCGTTGCCAAAGCGCCATTTTAAGGGCGTCACAAGCCAGGCTTGCCTTCATCCGCGAACTCATACTCCAACCGATAACTTTTCTTGAAAACAAGTCGATAACAACAGCTAAATACAACCAACCCTCTTGTGTCCAAATATAGGTAATATCGGAGGCGTAAGCTTGATTAGGCTTTTCTACAATAAACTGTCTATTAAGTACATTTTCAAATATAGGCTGCTTATGCTTGCTGTTTGTTGTTACCCTATATTTCTTTCTGTAACGTGCGTGTATTCCTGCTTCCTTCATTAGATTTCGGGCTTTATTTCTCCCAACAGGATAACCTAATGCATTTAATGCTTTTTTCATTCGACGGCTTCCATAAGTATAATGGCTTGATTCTGCTAATTTTTTAACCCAATCAAGCATCTCCACATGCAATGGATCTGGTGGTTTATTACATTTAAGATAATTGTAAAAACCACTTCTTGTAACACCCAGCAATTGACACATCACGTCAATTGGCCAGGCCTTCTTATTCTGGGCAATAAATGAATATTTCACTTCATTTCTTTTGCAAAGAAGGCCGTCGCCTTTTTTAATATTTCTTTTTCCATTGTTACGCGTCTTAATTCTTCTCGTAAACGACGTATCTCTAGTTGTTCGTCAGTTAATTTACCATTACCTCTAAATGCTTGCCCTTCCTCTTTGGAGTGTTCTTTGATCCACCGGCTTATCAACCTGGAATCAATGCCCAGACTTTGTGCAGCTTCTGATTGCGTATAATTCTGCTCCAAAACAAGACTAATAGCGTCTAGTTTAAATTCTTTAGTATATTTCGTTGCACCCATTTTATTACCTCCAGTTAAGATGATTATCTCTTATCTGGAGTGTACAAATCCATTAGACCACATCAAGAGGCTTCGAGACGGCGTAAACGCCTCCTCAGCCCGAACGGAGGGGGCGATGCTTTCGACTCAGCTTGAACGGAGCGAGGAAAGTGGTTATGGGCGATGCTTCCGACTCAGCCCGAACGGAGCGAGGAAAACTGCTATGCGCGATGCTTCCGACTCAGCTTGAACGGAGCGAGGAAAGTGGTTATGGGCGATGCTTCCGACTCAGCTTGAACGGAGCGAGGAAAGTGGTTATGGGCGATGCTTCCGACTCAGCTTGAACGGAGCGAGGAAAGTGGTTATGGGCGATGCTTTCGACTCAGCTTGAACGGAGCGAGGAAAGCGGTTATGGGCGATGCTTTCGAGAGCTTTGCCAGGTCCGATTGGATTATTTGCGGCTTTCATTGTCTCTTTGAAACAGGGGATAGTTGTATTTCTGTTTTTTATTGCCAGTTTTAGTTTGGCAGTCGCTGGGTTAATTTATTTCCTGTGCCCGGCCTGCTCTGTGTCATTACACAAGCTTCTCGAGCGAAAAACCTGCATCCAGGCCGTTCGGGCTGAGGAGGCGTTTTAGCGCTGTCTCGAAGCCTTGCTGGTCTTGACGTAGAGGCTTCGAGACGGCGTAAACGCCTCCTCAGCCCGAACGGAGCGAGGAAAACTGCTATGGGCGATGCTTTCGACTCAGCTTGAACGGAGCGAGGAAAACTGCTATGGGCGATGCTTTCGACTCAGCTTGAACGGAGCGAGGAAAGTGGTTATGGGCGATGCTTCCGACTCAGCCCGAACGGAGCGAGGAAAACTGCTATGCGCGATGCTTCCGACTCAGCTTGAACGGAGCGAGGAAAACTGCTATGGGCGATGCTTTCGACTCAGCTTGAACGGAGCGAGGAATGATGTGGTCAAGCAAATTGATACACACCAGTTAAGCGACTTTTTTTAATTGTATTATTTGCTCATTTTCAAACTGATTTGGACTTTTATATCCAAGGAATGAATGTAAGCGGTTACTGTTATAAAACATTGTAATATAATTCAGGATGTCTTGTTGTGCCTCAAAGCGAGTTTGGTAATTGCGCCATTGGACTCGCTCTTGTTTTAACCTCCCGAAAAAGCTTTCAGCAACAGCATTATCCCAGCAGTTACCTTTACGACTCATACTACCGATGCAACCATAAGTAGTTAATAGCATGCGATAAGCATTACTCGCATATTGAACGCCTCGATCGGAATGGGTTATTACTCCAGTATTGGGTTTGCGTTGCCAAAGCGCCATTTTAAGGGCGTCACAAGCCAGGCTTGCCTTCATCCGCGAACTCATACTCCAACCGATAACTTTTCTTGAAAACAAGTCGATAACAACAGCTAAATACAACCAACCCTCTTGTGTCCAAATATAGGTAATATCGGAGGCGTAAGCTTGATTAGGCTTTTCTACAATAAACTGTCTATTAAGTACATTTTCAAATATAGGCTGCTTATATGCTTGCTGTTTGTTGTTACCCTATATTTCTTTCTGTAACGTGCGTGTATTCCTGCTTCCTTCATTAGATTTCGGGCTTTATTTCTCCCAACAGGATAACCTAATGCATTTAATGCTTTTTCATTCGACGGCTTCCATAAGTATAATGGCTTGATTCTGCTAATTTTTTAACCCAATCAAGCATCTCCACATGCAATGGATCTGGTGGTTTATTACATTTAAGATAATTGTAAAAACCACTTCTTGTAACACCCAGCAATTGACACATCACGTCAATTGGCCAGGCCTTCTTATTCTGGGCAATAAATGAATATTTCACTTCATTTCTTTTGCAAAGAAGGCCGTCGCCTTTTTTAATATTTCTTTTTCCATTGTTACGCGTCTTAATTCTTCTCGTAAACGACGTATCTCTAGTTGTTCGTCAGTTAATTTACCATTACCTCTAAATGCTTGCCCTTCCTCTTTGGAGTGTTCTTTGATCCACCGGCTTATCAACCTGGAATCAATGCCCAGACTTTGTGCAGCTTCTGATTGCGTATAATTCTGCTCCAAAACAAGACTAATAGCGTCTAGTTTAAATTCTTTAGTATATTTCGTTGCACCCATTTTATTACCTCCAGTTAAGATGATTATCTCTTATCTGGAGTGTACAAATCCATTAGACCACATCAGAAAGTGGTTATGGGCGATGCTTCCGACTCAGCCCGAACGGAGCGAGGAAAACTGCTATGCGCGATGCTTCCGACTCAGCTTGAACGGAGCGAGGAAAGTGGTTATGGGCGATGCTTCCGACTCAGCTTGAACGGAGCGAGGAAAGTGGTTATGGGCGATGCCTTCGACTCAGCTTGAACGGAGCGAGGAAAGCGGTTATGGGCGATGCTTTCGACTCAGCTTGAACGGAGCGAGGAAAGCGGTTATGGGCGATGCTTTCGAGAGCTTTGCCAGGTCCGATTGGATTATTTGCGGCTTTCATTGTCTCTTTGAAACAGGGGATAGTTGTATTTCTGTTTTTTATTGCCAGTTTTAGTTTGGCAGTCGCTGGGTTAATTTATTTCCTGTGCCCGGCCTGCTCTGTGTTATTACACGATCTTCTCAAGCAAAAAACCTGCATCCAGGCCGTTCGGGCTGAGGAGGCGTTTACGCCGTCTCGAAGCCTTGCTGGTCTTGACGTGGAGGCTTCGAGACAGCGCTAAAGCGCCTCCTCAGCCCGAACGGTGCGAGGAGGCACGAGCTATGGCTACGCCCCGACGGCTATGTACAGTACAGTCATTTAGTTATCATGGCAGGTCGTGACCTAACTTACGCGAAAAAAATTGCAGCAATCTATTAATTTTTCACTGTTCTGGCGCAACACCATAAATCAACTTTTTGCACCCCGGTTTTTTTTATGGTGCGCGCTAACTCATTTGCAGTGCAGCCGGTAGTGAGAAGATCATCAATTAGGATGACGTGTTCATAGGGCAGGGGACCGGCATGAAAGGCATGGTGCAAGTTTTTTTTTCTTTGTTCGCTATTGAGACTGGCCTGAGGCGTAGTATTAATGATTTTTTGGCACGTTGTTGCATCATATGGCAGATTTAACTTGCGAGCTAATCGTTTAGCCAAAAGAGCAGCCTGGTTGAACCCTCGCTGCTTTAACCTTTTGGAATGCATAGGCACAGGAATTAAACACTGGGCAGAAATTGATTGATTTTGTGCGCTGTGCAACATGATCTGAGAAAGAAAAGAGCTGAGATAAAGGCCATTATTGTATTTAAAATGATGTAACAGACTGCGTAAAGGCTCTTCAAACCTATAGTTTACTAGTGCCCTGTCAAAATGAGGTGGCTTTTGTATGCATTGTCCGCAAACAGGGTAATCCTTATCTGGAAGCGGGGTAGCGCAATGTTGGCAGGCAGGACCCAGAGGTTTAATAAACTCAATGCATGAAGAACATACAGCTAAAGTACTTTTATGAAATTGATTGCAAAGTATGCAGATTGAAGGCAGACGCAAAGTCTGTGTTATACTGTGCAGCTTCTGGCGCATGGGCGTTGGATTCCCTGTTTTAAACTTTTTCTCTGGTTCCTATGATGGCTGTCAACAACGAAATTAGCAAGGCATTTAATAAACATGCCACTGAATATGAACTTGCTGCTAAAGTACAGCAAGAAATAGGGAAACGTTTGTTCGAGCGTTTGCAGTATTTAAAAATTTCGCCCAAACGTATTCTCGATTTAGGCTGTGGTACAGGCGGTTTCTCACGGGAATTAGCTTTGATGTACCCCAAGGCCCGGATTTTTGGTTTGGATTTGGCTCATGCCATGTTATTACAGGCAAAGAAAAAACAGAGTTGGCGACGTAAATGGCCTCTGGTGACCGCAGATATGAGCAATATGCCCTTTGCTACCGGGATGTTTGATTTGGTTTTTGCCAATCAGGCCATTCACTGGGGTAGTTCTCTTGCAAGGGTATTTCGTGAGTTAAATCGGGTCATGAATGTAAATGGCTGTCTCATGTTTACCACCCTGGGTCCTGACACTTTTAAGGAACTGAAAAGTGCCTGGACTGGAGCAAATCAGTATGCGCATGTTAATGATTTTATTGACATGCATGATGTGGGTGATTGTCTTATGGCAGAACATTTTTTAGAACCAGTAATGGATATGGAATTATTATCTGTTCATTATGAAACCTTGTCTCATTTAATAAGAGCTTTAAAAATGCAAGGGGTAAAGAATATAAACTCGGCAAGAAATCAAGGATTAACCGGCAAAGACGCATGGCAAAAATTTGAAAAAAATTATGCAACGATGCAAACTGATAAAGGAATGTACCCGCTTACTTACGAAGTGGTTTATGGCCATGCCTGGAAAGGGGAGCAAAGAAAAACAGGAAGTGGTATAGAAACCTTGATTCCAGTTTCCCAAATTCTTAGAAGGAAGGATAAATAATCCCCTAGCAGATGTTAAGGAAGCGCAACTTAAATGGAGGTGGGTCTTGGCCTAATGGCACCACCTTAAGGTAGCACCATTATGATATACTTGTAACCCTATGATGCCCAGGTTATATCAGCGTTATTGGGTATTAAGCTAATTTACTACGGTTTTGTAATTGGTGGGTTAATTCAATCAAAACCGTCGCTTTTTTATCAAATATGTGTAACGAATCAATGGCTATCTGGTAATGTATGGCAATTTCTTCTTCCAGTTGTTTCTGGGTAAACAAAGTCGCGAAAGTAGTTTTTTCATTGGCTAGATCGGATGATCGGCCTTTACCCAATATATTAGCTGGTGCGTAACGATCTAAATAATCATCTTGCATTTGAAACACAAGCCCTATATGTCTGGCATAAGTTCTCAACGCTATTTCAATAGATTCATGTACTGCTGTTTGGGCTGCTAAAACCATGTCAAAACAAGCCTGAATCAATCGACCAGTTTTAAGCAGATGGATTTCTCTTAGTTGCTCTTCCGTTACGGATGATTTTGCCAACTCGGATAAATCAAGACTTTGTCCGCTTACCATACCGCTTACCCCACTGGCTTGAACCAGAATTTGAGTAATAGCCAGCACTTGAAATGCGTTGAGTAAAGAAGACAAACGGGTTAATAAAACCTCAACAGCCAAGGCTTGCATGCCATCACCGACTAAAATCGCGGTAGCCTCATCATAGGCTTTATGACAACTTGGTCTTCCCCGGCGAAAGTCATCATTATCCATAGCGGGAAGATCATCGTGAATTAAAGAGTAGCAGTGGGTTAACTCCAAAGCTGCTGCTATCACATCGAGTACCTGTAGATTCACGTTAATCAATTCGCCTGCTAAATACACTAAAATAGGCCTCAGCCTTTTTCCACCAGGAAACAAAGAATAGTGTATTGCCGAGCGTATTGGTCTGGCTGGAACATGCGTTTCATTGAGCATCTGTTCAAGGAATGTCTCATGGCGTCGGGTATAAATTTCAATCACTTGCTTGCCCATCCGATTGAGGTTCAGAAAGGGCTTGGGTGGCGGTCAGGGTTTCTATTTTTTGCTCTGCCTGGTTCAAAACATCCTGACAATGCCTGGCTAAGCCAATTCCTTTTTCAAATTGCTTGAGCGAATCTTCAAGAGTTAACTCCCCTTTTTCCAATTGTTTCACTATCACTTCCAGCTCTGTTATCGATTTTTCGAAATGCATGCCTTTATTCATAAAATTGCTCTGATACTGTGAAATTGCTGTGATTATACTGAGTTAGGATTAGGATTCAACTTGGGGAGTTGACTTGATTGCATTGTAGTGGGTTTTGACTGAAAAAATAAAGATGATTCAAATGACTGCAGAGAAAAAGGGATTGGACATACATCGATAAATACTCGTTGGATTAGGGAGGGGAACCCTAACCCAACGAACTTGTTTGCATGCCTATGGATTAGTTGGGGTATTGTCGTCGTCAGATTGTAACTCTTGATCTGCCTCATCAAACGCTTTACTAGCTTCTGACTTACTCTGAGTAAAGAAGTTACTGACATTACCTAGAGTAACACCTTTAATCACTGCATTAGCTAGTGATTTCATCATGTTTTTAAGGTATTCGCCCCAACCTAAATCTCGCTCTAAAACAGGCATAGCAGTAGCTATTGCATCTTTACAAAGGTTTTTAAAGTTATCTCCTGCTTTCGTGATCTCTTTACCATTGTTTAATTCACCTTCGTAAACAGTTCTAGCATCGTATAAAACGGTATATAAAGTTTCAGCTACCGTTCTAGCTTCTGGTAAATTGTTACCAATATTTATTGTTTTACTTAGAAGGACGGCCAATATATCATCTATTTTGTCTATTGCTAATGTTTTGGCCTCTTTAATTTCCTCTGCTTTCAGAATTGCTTTTTCTGCTCGCTTAAACACTCCTGTAGGGATTTTTTTCTCCACAGCTTCTGCAGCCTCTTCTCTTACTAATCTATCACGGTTCTGTTCGTAACTCTCAAATTCACCCCACTCTACCTCGACAGGAGTATTTTTTTTCTCCGCTTTTTTTGTCTGTTTAATTTCCTCTGCTTTCAGAATTGCTTTTTCTGCTCGCTTAAACACTCCTGTAGGGATTTTTCTGGCTTCTTTTTCCACAGCAATATCATGTTGTGCACCGTATCGATCATGCATTCTTGTGGCTGTATCGAATTGAGCGCGCAGGTCTTTTTTAAGGGAAATAATTTGACTATCATTTGGATTTGCTTTGTATTTAGTCATAGTATTTAGAGTTCCCATACTATCATTGTATTCATCCACTACTTCTTTTGATAATGTAATTTTCGTTGGTAGGTCAGAAGAATTACCTGCATCCATTATTTTTTTTTCAAAAACTTTCTTCAACGCGGTCAATTCTTCCACCGGGTTTTGGTGTGATTTAAATTTTGGCATGATAGGCTTCCTCTTTGTTTAAAAAAAATTTATAGTTTAATATTAGCGCATAAAGATTAAGAAAATATTAAGAGGTTTAAAAAATAGGCTTCATCCCTTTGTTACGGACAGTTTTTAAAAATTGGCCTTTGTGTGTGCTTAATTCAAACCAATATGAAAGTTTTAAAAACATTTTGAAGCTGATTTTGAAATGAGTTAGCAAATCGTCATCATGGCCAATTTTAATCAAAAGAGCTGCTTTTTGTTCTTTATTTCGCAATTTGTTAAGAGGTAGGGCTTTATAAGTGCTTTCCATTCACCAATGTGATAAGGTCATACAAACCCAATGGCATCAACACTAAGCGCTTTTCGGTGCGTTAAAGAAATAAGAAAGTTCTGAATTAACCTGGTCAATAATGATACAATATTTTGTATCCTGTCAGAATCGCCGGGTAAGTGTCTGCCACTGAGCCCGGACTAATCCGAGCCGCGCGCGTCAGCAAGCGGAATTATCTCGAGATGCTTATGTGGTGCATGGAACCTGCCGCACTTTAAGTAAGATTAATTCAGCCAATGATGGCATTTCAAATTTTTTAGTCACCCTATCGTAAATATACTGATAAACGTTAACTTTCAGTTTTCTGGCCGTCTGTACAATCGTGGCAAACGTATCCTTTGATTTGGTGCCATTTTGGGAGACCGTTTGGAGATTGATGTCGCGTATCCTTGCTTGAAACCGTGTCCCTAATTCAGAGGCATTGTTGTGCAATGGCAGAAATGGATGGTCTAACACCAATAATAACGCTTGTTTTTTAGCACGTGTCTTTGCAATGCGTTGATCTAAAACATCATAGCCTGTCGTGGTTGCGAACAAAGTATCAAATTGCATTGATAGTTGTTGGGCCATTGATTGAGATGGAGCCGTCTTGTAAGTCAATAATGCATGGTAGAAATCCCATAATTGCTCAAGAAATACAGCCAATATATTCTGATTCATATCTGAGAATGGAGTGAGTTTTTTATAATGACGACCTTCATGGATCCAGCACAGCGCATGATGTAGGGCCAATTTATTAAACTGAGGCGCATCATCTGTCATTAAATAATGGATGAAGTATTTCGAGTGCTGATAATAGGCAAGAGCTGCTGACTCAAGAATTATGCGTCGATTCGTGCTGTGTTTTTTTGGATTTGGAAAAAGTGTTCCCATCAAACTATCGATTGATTCACGTGTGAGGGGTTGTGCATGCAGCATTGGTTTAATTTGATCCAACCATTTTTTTGCGAGACCAAACTCATCCATTAACTCATAAGCCTCCTGATTAAACATAAACTTTAATTGGTCTCGACACAGCAACTCCAATAAGGTCAAGCGATCTTTTTTACGACGAGTGAAGTATGCTGTAAAAAAGTCATTACATAAAACATGGGTGTAGTGATTTTTGCCGTTAACACGACTGCCTGTGTCATCCATCTGCTGGTACAAGCCTGCGTTGCTACCGGCATCGACAATATCTTCTTTTTCCTGATGAAAAATATCATTGCCTTCTGTCAGCATGGAAGCAATTTTACCATGTGATATTTGAATACCACATGTTTTTAAAAAGCGCTCAATGGCGCTCTCCGTCATCCCTGCATCACGGTATAATGTGATGACCAGCGCTTTAACCCCAGGACCAAATTCACTGCCCTTATATTCGCCAGGAATCGGCGCAATAAAGGTTTTTTTCAAAGATGGTGAGTAATACGTTTCCAGCTTGAATTCAACATTATCCGTGATGATTTTTAGATCCTGGATGATTCGAATCTCAAAACCCTTGAACTTGGCGTCATCTGGCAGCGTTGCTTTGTCCAGAGCAATCGTAACACGTCTATCAATACGTACGTTTTTTTTGTCTTTGCCTGTGTTTTTATTGTTCCCTTTACCACGTTTATTGCGATCTCCTTCAGATGAATGATTGGAATTGCCTGTATTATCGCCATTGCTACCTTTGGATTGACCGCGAATATTAGGTTTGCCCTGTTCACCCTTAAGGCGGTTTATCTCATCACGTAATACTTGGTTTTCCTCTCTGAGCAAAGCATTTTCTTCGGCAAGCATTTCGACCAAATTAACCAATACCTTAATGATAGTCACGGCCTTTTTGTCGGCAAGACTATCGATATCTTTTGTTAACTCATCTAAAACTTGTTTGATTTCTTGGCGTTTCATCATCTACCACTGCGTTACTAATGCTGATACGGCAATCATAACATGACTTTTTTTGAACGCATTTTTCGAGTTTTAACGCCACTAAGGGCTAAGAAAAAATCTGACCTCAGGAGGGAGATGTTTTATTAGTGAAAGGGGCTACATTGTGATCTTGGGGATCTTAGGGCATGCATATTGCATGACTTACGTTTGATATGGAAAAACATCAGTTTTACAGAAAAACCGTGTCAATAGGTATTTTGAATATTTTTAAAGAATTCCGCTTGCTGACGCGCGCGGCTCGGATTAATCCGGACTCAGTGGCAGACACTTACCCGGCGATTCTGACAGGATACAATATTTTTCTGCTTAGCTTTTCTAACATGGTTTTGTTCAGGTCATTTAGCTATTTAATTCTTCTTCTGAATTAGGAAGGCTTTTATTTTCTCCAGCTTGTCCGCTTGGTTGATTATTAGTTTTGGTATTCTATGATTTTCTTGATTGAGCTTTATCCTTGCCATTATGGCCTCCCTATGTGATGTTAAAAAAATCACTTAAAGTAATATTAAGCCATCAATATAACAAATTATTAACCCTTAAAAAACGTAGTATATTTTTTTCCCTTATTTTGGATGGACAATTAATTAGGTGATTGATTATATTGATTTAAATAATAACTGAGTAATTCTCATTATCGAGATTCAATCCGTTCCCTACAGCCCCAAGTTAACAGTGAGTTGCCTTAAAATTATCTCCAATCTATATTCTCAATAGTTTTTATTATTTTGAGCTAATAGTCCTAATCTAAATCTCAAGTGATTTCCCTCAGACTAGTAAATTATTCAGGTAATTCGTTTGACTATCAGTTATTCTATCTCTGTTAAGATTAATGCCTTTAAGGTTCGAAAAATGAAAACAAAAACTCAATTTGTTTGCAGCCAGTGTGCCGCAATCTTCAAACAATGGGCAGGACAATGCACGCAATGTGGCGCATGGAACTCAGTTGCTGAGGAAGGGGTTGTGGCTGCCAGCCGTTCCTCAAGAAGTGGCCAGTGGGCAAATCAGCGATCCATGATAACTGCTGTCGAAGACGTAGTAATGGATAAAGAACTTCGTATGGACTGTGGTTTATCTGAATTAAACCGAGTTTTAGGAGGTGGCTTGGTCTATGGATCGGTGGTGCTAATTGGCGGTGACCCCGGTATTGGTAAATCAACCCTATTGCTGCAAACCCTGGCTAATTTATCGATGCAAGAAACAGTTTTATATGTAACAGGCGAAGAATCCTTGCAGCAAGTTGCCATGCGCGCGCAACGTTTGGCATTACCATTAGCAGGACTAAGACTCTTGGCTGAAACTCAAGTGGAAACGATTATAGCGCATGCCCAAAAAGAAAAACCAAGAATTATAGTTGTTGATTCAGTACAAACTATTTTTACTGAAACTCTAAACTCTGCACCCGGGGGAGTAAGTCAGGTGAGGGAGTCTGCAGCCCAATTAGTCCGTTTTGCAAAAATGACCCAAACAGCAGTATTTTTAGTAGGACATGTAACTAAAGAGGGAACTCTGGCCGGTCCCCGGGTTCTGGAACATATGGTGGATAGTGTGCTCTATTTTGAAGGACAAAGCGACAGCCGTTTTAGAGTGATAAGGGCGATTAAAAATCGTTTCGGAGCGGTGAATGAGTTAGGCGTATTTGCCATGACTGATAGAGGATTAAAAGAGGTATCTAATCCTTCAGCAATTTTTTTATCCCGTCAACCAGAGCCTACACCAGGCAGTGCGGTGATGGTAACCTGGGAGGGCTCACGCCCCATGTTGGTGGAAGTACAGGCCTTAGTTGATGAGGCCCATGGACAACAGGCAAAACGCGTTACCGCAGGCCTTGAACATAATCGTTTGGCTATTTTATTGGCGGTTTTGCATCGTCATGGTGGTATTGCAACTTACGATCAAGATGTGTTCATCAACGTAGTGGGAGGGGTAAAAGTTACTGAGACTGGCAGCGATCTGGCATTACTTGCAGCAGTGGTTTCAAGTTTACGTAATCGGGTGTTTGATAGCGAAACTATTATCTTTGGTGAAATAGGTCTCGCAGGGGAAATAAGGCCCGTGCAAAGTGGACAAGAACGAATTAAAGAGGCGGTAAAACATGGATTTAAGCGGGCTATAGTTCCTTTTGCCAATGCGCCCAAGCAGCAGATAGATTCCATGATAATAGAACCAGTCAAACATTTACGGGAAGTTCTGGAGAAAATGTGATTATTGATTTTAACCCAATGATTAAATACCGCACCACCGAACATTAAAATTGAAGGCATCACCTCCCCTATAGAAATAGATACCTTAAATTACGAAAATGCTTTATCCAATGCCATGCGTGAAGCGCCAGATGTTATTTTAATTGGAGAAATTCGTGAGCGTGATTCTATGAAGCACGCAATTGCTTGCGTTGAAACAGGACATTTATGTATTTCTACTCTTCATGCGAATAATGCAAATCAAACGATGGATCGAATAATTAATTTTTTTCCTGAAGATGCGAAAAGGCAGTTATTGTTGATAAACTTTGAAATTGGTAGAGAATAATAGAATTGTATTGATTATTTTGTGCATTATGTTAAAATAATATACTTATTTTTTTTTGTGATTGTTATGGTTTGGCTTTATAATATTGCAGATATCGAGCTGGGAGAGCCTACGCGTCATGGGCATGAGGCTTATGTTGATGCAGTGCACATGGCTCCATACTCTAACGATAAGCCATCCAAAGTAATATTTAAAAGAAACAAATTCGGTATGGCGAAATTTTCACGCTTTGAAGTTGCATTTACGCAACTGGCACTATTGTTTTTATCCAAAGGCACTACCGCTCCTCAACGATTGGTTGTTAATGACTTTCTGAATGTAGTTGGTTTAGTGACTGAGCATCTTTGTTATGTTATCGAACAAAAAGAAGGATTAAACCAAAATTTCTTTACTTTCGATGATCCCCAATTCAATTTGAATTGCACAGTAAAAAAAGTGGCCCACGCAGAAGAAATCCCTTATTATTTTTTAGATAAATTACCTCAAGGTTTCTTTGCAAGTTTACTAAGAGCTGAACAGGACAATGTATTTAGTATTGATTATGCTTCATTAGCACAGATTCTGGCAGCTTCGTACACTCTGGAAGAAGATGACTTGCATAAAGGTAATTTTGGCCTTTATTTTATAGAAAAGGAAGGCAAGCCCCATGCCGTTTTTTTTAAAATTGATCATGATTTAATGCTGGTCGATAGCATCATGTCTTTTAAAACGTGGCGTTTTTTTCATTGGCTGCATAGTGACAGTGCTTTTGATATTACTGCTGAAGATTTATTGGCCTTCCCCTTGTTAACTCATTCACAGAATTCTTATTGGCCAACAAAATTCAGTTATACATACAAGCCTTGGTCTGCCAAAGAATACCATAGTTCCGAAGAAACTGAAGCCTTTGCTCTGTTAGGGGAAATACCTGAATTTAAAAAAGCGAAATGGATGGCTTTTTATAAGCATATTTTGTTACCAGCAGAACTTATTGAATTAAGCTTAAAGGAATGTCTTGATGAAAATAGTTCCAAGGAGCGAGCTCAAATTGCTTTAATGAAGCAAGCAACCGTTGCTCGGCAGGCGCGATTAAAATCGGTATTATTTTCCATAAAAGAATTCCGTGATTTTGTTGCTGGTTTAAAACAGGAAGATCATGAGTCCTTATTAAAGCAACTTATCGAGTCAACACCGCAGGCTAGGCTCCCAGAACATGTAGAAAATTCTTTACTTACTTATCAGGAGCTGTGTCAATCAGAGCAAGGATTTGAAGAGGGGGATACTCCCTTACATACCGCTATTAAGCTTGGCGACTATCGCTATGAAGAAACCATACAAATGTTCGGACATTTTATCAATAAAAAAAATAATGCTGGAAAAACACCTTTGGATGTTGCTTTGGAGCGAGTTGTAACAGCTGAAGATCACCCTAAAGATATTCGTACAGATATTCGTTTTACTATGAAACATTTATTAGAAAATGGGGCAAAACAAAGCTCTTTGTTTCAACAATTTAATCTGGCGGCCCGAATTGAATCTCATCAATTTCAAACTTCATATATTAATTCGGTAACTCAGGCCAAATCATATCAACAGTTGAAAGAAATTCTTAGGGATGTCGGAGAAGATCATCGTTTTTGCCTGAAATTTCAAAAAAATATAGCTATTGCATGTATTGCTCAGTTTATCCAGGTACATCAAAATCAGCCGGGTATGCAACGCATATTGCTTCAATTAAAAAAAGATATCAACGGTGAGTCCACCTCTTCCGAATATGCTGGTCTTAAATACATCCGTCAATTGCGCAGCAAGCTATGGATTATTCGTCAAATTAGAGGTCTTTACGGTCTGACATCTACCCTGGGGGAGATTAACGATATGGTTGATAACGAGTTGCGCCGGATCAAAGCCAGAGAGCCAAATTGCTTTTCATTTTTTCGTTCTTGTGGGGATGCAGAAGAGAATAATGGAGTGGAGTTGTTAACCTCCCGCACTACCTGTGCTTGATGATAAACCTCTGGAAAATCGAATTCTAACCTGAAATCAGGATGTAGTCGTATTACACTATACGCTGCATCAAGGCCAGGCATTGTTTCAAAAGGTGAGTACTCAGGCTCATATCATAACTTCTTAATAACCGCGGGATATCGAGATTTTGGATTTTCTCGAGGTTATTGAGAAGTTACCTAATATTCACCCAACGTACTGTTTTTAATGAATGTAAATCAGGTCTCGCATCGTAAGCATACAAACCATTTCATTTAGGTTTAATAACCTTTATGTAAATGGTTCGTATTATAAAATGAGTCTATATTTTATGGTTGGTATTTGTCTGCTTCTTCATCTTGCTTTATCTCTTCATGTGCTTTAGTTACTTGATTTTCAAAACTTTTCCCAATTTCAGTTGCGCTTTTTTTAGAGAAAAAATTACTGACCTGGCCAACGGTTCCGATTTTAATCACCGCATTAGTAATTGTTTTCAGCATATTTTCGAGGTATTCACCCAAGCCCAAATTCTTTTCCACCCTATTTGCTGCTAATGTACATGCACTTATAAATTCATTTCCAACTTCTTGATAGCTTTTTCCATCATCAGCATTTAGAGCATCTTTATAATTGTTTCGAGCATTAATCAAATCTTCTTTTAATTGTTTCGTGGCAGCGAGACCTTTATCTGAAGTAATACCAAGATCCCCTATTTTAGACGGCAGGATAAAAAATTCAGCATCCACTTTATCAAATATGTTTTCAATTTGTTGTTTTGATAGTTTTGGCATGGTGTCTTTCCTGGTGTCTTTAAAATGGCCTTTAAAATTAATTATAAATCATTTGTATTAAGGCTTTATTAGCAATCTTCAGATCCTGTCCCTCATCCTTTATTGAGACAACATGGGTAGCAGTTTGCTTTAAGAAAACAGGCAGAGAAAGTCATCTCGATCTGATGTATCCCTGCGAAATGGGCATCCGGTTTAGGAGCTAATTGATAGTTAATACCGCTCACGAAAGCGCAACCTGTGCTTGATTACCTCTGAGAACACTATAACCTGAAGTCAAGATGCAGCCGTATTAGAGCAGTGTAACAGGGGCTAAGATAGAACAATCAACGGCTTAAATCAAACCATATACAATTGCGGAGATGGAAATGATACCCATGGCAGTAATAAACAGATTGCTTAGTCGATTGCCGTATTTTTTCATTGCTGGAACTCTGGCAATTGCATACATAGGCATAATAAATAAAAGCAGAGCGATCACGGGCCCACCTAGAGTTTCTATCATTTTTAAGATATTGGGATTGATTGTTGCAATGATCCAGCAGGTCATCACCATAAACACTTCAATTGTTCGTTGCAGAGTTTTGCTACTAATTGTTTTTCCTGATGATTTTAACGATTTAACAATAATGCCGCTGAGGCCTTCTTTAGCCCCCAAGTAGTGACCTAAAAAGGATTTGGAAATAGCAATAAAAGCAATTAAAGGCGCAATATAGGCAATTACTGGTGTGTTAAAATGATTGGCAAGATAGGACAAAATAGAAATATTTTGTTGTTTTGCTTGCATCAAGTCCTGTGGTGAAAGGCTGAAAACGCAACTGAATACGAAGAACATCACTGAGGACACCATCAGTAAATGGCTGTATTTCATAATAGAGGAACTTCTTTTATCTGCTTGACTTCCATGCTGTTGTTTTTGACTTACCGCAAAAGAAGAAATAATCGGTGAGTGATTAAATGAAAACACCATGACTGGAACAATTAACCATAAGGTCATTAATAATCCATGCCCGCCATTTGCTTGCAGGGAGTTACTTTGTTGCAAAATAGCATTGTTCCAATTTGGAATTAAGTACAACGACAACAGCAATAAAATGCTTGCAAAGGGATATACCAATACTGACATTGATTTGACAATAATGTCCTGGCCAAAACGAACTACGGTCATTAGAGCCAGGATCAACACAATAGCTAAAAGAGCTCTTGGAGGTGCAGTAACCCCAATTTGGTTAACAAGAAAACTTTCAGTAGTATTCGTTATCGCTACGCTGTACATTAGTAAAATAGGATAGATAGCAAAAAAATATAAAGCGGTGAGCATCTTGCCAGCAAAAGGACCAAAGTGCTCTTCTACTACATCGGTAATATCATTATGTGCTGCAGAACCTGACAGGACAAATCGGCATAATGCGCGATGAGAGTAGTAAGTCATGGGAAAGGCGAGTAAGGCCATGATGATTAAAGGCCAGATACCGTTTAGACCGGCATCTATGGGAAGGAAAAGAGTTCCTGCACCAATTGCTGTACCGTAAAGACTTAACATCCAGACAGTATCTTGTTTTCTCCATTCCGAAAGGTGTTCGTTTGACTGAGCTGATGATATTGTTGCAGAATCATTTAAAGACATGAAAGAACATCCCCATTTCATTACTAATCCAAGTAGAGGTATTCCTCTATTGCTGAGCAATATTAGCACTACTAAGCCAATATTTCAACAAAGCCGTCATAAATCATATCCAACTGGATTTAACAAAGCAAGTCATGGACAGGCAAAATTGCCCAAAATTTGGAATATGGTTGATGAATAAGGTATAATTGACCTAAATTTGATTCATTAGTGCACTTTATGTCTTTTCATTCCAGCTATTTAGCATTTTTTCATGAAGTTCTTTTAAAAACAAAAGAAACTGCCCCCAATTATCGCGCCACAGGTGCTTTAATATCTCAAATAAGGGGTACTGACGCACTCATTGAACCAGATGAAATTGAGCCGATTCTAATTGAATTGCAGCAACTGGATGATCTGTTAAGCAAACTGTCTTTAACCATTGAGATAAGTGAAGCAAGAAATAATCTTGATACCCTTCTTGCTGCAGAGTTAAAAGTGAGTGTGGATAAAAATCCTCATCCAATTCCAGAGATAAAGTTAGAAAGATGGCTTAAAACTAATTTAAAAACTGGGATGTTACTTATAGAGCATATTGGACTTTCAAAATGGCTTGAACAGAAACTTATTGAAAAGGGGAGTTTATTTTTAGCAGTAAATAAAAAGGGCCAATATGATTTACTTTCCATAATACTAAATCTAATGTTCAGGTTAGGAAATCTGCCACCTAAAGAATGGTACCTATCCCTTGATAGTCTTAAAGCATTCCATTCGCGTGATGCGCTATTACAGTTGGCTTATAATGATCTGCAAGCCTTTCAGGATCTTGATGCACGATTCCCCGGGTTTTTGGTGTATGCTGTGAGCAGCCTCGAAGACTTAAGTGTATTTTGTCAGTTATTGCCTACTACTTTTGAGCGTTTATTGCATGCTCCTCAGCTTAAGCCATTTATTCCTGACGCGGTGCATTATGTGCGTATTCTTGATAAATTAGTTAATTTACCTCGTCCCAGGTTTTATAGGTTAATTGAATCTTATATTACTCAACTAGATGACCTGGTTGGTGTTATAAATGCTTATCCTGCTCTGCATCCATTAATTGCCGGAGAAAAAAAAGCCGAGTCTAAAAGGGTATTAGTAGAAAGACCTTGTGCTCAGCTGATTCAAACAAGAGATGATTTATTGCGCTTTGATTTAACTATTCCCGAATTATTTTTCCTGATTGCAGAACTACCCAGACTTCGGTCGCTGGCAGGATTATCAAGTATGCTTTCATCCAATGCGACCAATAGTTTTGCAGAACAAAAGCGGCCTGCCTTAAGCCCCGAAAAACAGTCCTTCGCTTATCGTTTTTTCCCTGAACTGATGCCTAAACAACTCATACCCTTCAATGATGTGGTTCTTGATGAGCGGTTGTTAACTTTGGGGCAAGCCATTAATTGCATGCAATATCTGGATAATGCTGGTTATTACTCCAGTGGTAACATTGAATTTACTAACGATGTAAACAAAGAAGGGCATTTTTATACCGAAGCCAGTGAGGGGTATCTACTTTCTATAGCTTTAAGCCACAGGGCTTTTCAAATTTGGCTGCAGCTTCCAGCAGAGAATAAAGAGCGTTTTGAAATCCTTGAATGTGGTGCCGGAGAAGGAGACCTCTGTTTCAAAATGCTACACTTTATACAGGCTATGGCTGAAGAAGATAAGCGTTGGGCCAAGTTTGAAAAAGCCATTCATTACACGATAATTGAAATTGCCTCAGCTCTTGTAGTGCGACAAAGACAAAAACTGGATCATTTCATTCAAGAGGGCAGTGTAGAAGTTATCCACGATGATGCATTAGAAATGACTCGTTATAATAAAAAGGCGGCATTGCACCTTAGTAATGAACTCATGGATATGCTGCCCTCGGAACAGATAGTTTTTGATGAAAAAAGACAATGTCAGGTAAAAATGGCTATTCCCGTATTACTGCCGGAAGCCTATAGTTATTTACATGAGCATTATCCGGAGAGTGTTGCCGGATTAAAGCATGAATCAGCACAGTTTAAGTTGCTGCTCAACGACCAAAAGATGAGCATCGATCATCAGGGATTGGTGGTTACCGCAGCACGGTTCAAAAAATTACTGGCAATTACAGCGAATAAACAATTTGTTGGTCCATCAAATTGTTTTCTCTTTTCTTATTCGGCTTTGCCTTTAAGTTTATTTCCGGATTTAGAGCAATATATTGCCGAACATGATGAGGTTTGTGCTTCCATGAACCCGGGCGATAGTAAAATAATCTGTCCTTCCCTGGATACTTATGCCCGGTTGATGGCAGAAAAAGCTTTAGTCAGTATTGTGATTGATTATGGCGATCTTTCTTTTAAACTAAAAAATGTGGATTACCGTTGTTATGGCTCGCATTCGCCTCTCTATAGAAATATTCCCCTGAGACAGCCAGGAAAATTAGACATTACTTACGATGTGGATTTTAGTGCTTTGATTACGGGATTAGAGCATCATGCCCGTGAGGGACATGCATGCTTGGCTTATTTGGGGACCTTGTTGCCAGAAATTAAAGTACTTCCTCAAGAATATAAATCTCGTTGTAACCTGGAAGAACAGGCTAAATTTAAGAAATCGCTTTTTTTAGCGGTAGTTTTTGTTGCTCCAGGAGTTAGAGTACTCTTCAGGGATGTAGAGAAAAAGGCATTTTCTGTAGTGACACAGCCCCAGTTGGTTGCTTTGTCAGTCTGTCGAGCTAAATCAATTTTAGAACAGAATATAATTGACGATGAGGCAAGAACCCTGAGTCTGATCTAATCACGCGCAATTTGAGTTGTATTTACTTGTTAGAAATAATTTTATCTTCTGCACCTTTTTTCATGACAATAATGCTGATACGCCGGTTTTCTGGATTATAAGGATTGGCTTTATCTAAAAGAACGGTGGAAGAAAATCCTGTAACCGTCATTACTTTACTTTCGTTCATGCCTGATTTGATCAATGCTCGACGCGCTGCATTTGCTCTCTGGGAGGATAACTCCCAATTGGTGTAGTCTAACTCTTCCGGATTATGGTATGGATTGGCATCGGTATGTCCTTGAATGGTTATTTTGTTATTTACCGAATTAAGGAGTTTGGCAATATTGGCCAGAATCGGTTGAACTTCAGGGTTAAGTTTTTCCGATCCCACATCAAACATGGGTTTTTTCTGGTTATCTATTAATTGAATACGCAGGCCGTCAGATACTACATCCATTAACAGTTGTTTTTTTAAGCCTGCAAGCGAGGGATCATTTTCTATACTCAGATTGATTTCTGATTTTAATTCTTCAAGTTTCGCTATTTCGTCTTTATTGGAGTCGGATTCCTCGGCTATTTCTTGTTTGGTTAATGGTTTATTGGTGGCAGAAACCTGTCCTTCCACCGCTTCTACGTTAGGGCCGCCTCCTTTGATATTTATTTTCCTATCGCCGATCCCTTCCCCACCGGTAAGAGCAACTTTTATGGGTTGCTTGAAATAATTGGCAATTCCAGTTTTTTGAGATTTATTTAATGATGCAATTAACCACATGAGTAAGAAGAATGCCATCATTGCAGTCACAAAATCGGCATAGGCAATTTTCCAGGATCCCCCATGATGTCCATTCCCTCCTTTTTTTATTTTTCTAATGATAGGAGGGCTGGTTTTTTCCTTTTTCTCTTTTTTATCTTTCTTATCGCCAAAGTCATCACCTAGCGGATCGCTGATATCATTTATTTCACTCATAGATATACTCTAACTTGGTGTAGGTTCAGAAGCTGCGTCTTCAGCTGAAGCTGCAGGTTTTGGATTTTTTATTTCATCGTTGAGCTGTGTAAAGGACGGTCTTTGATCTGAAAATAATACTTTACGCCCAAATTCAATGGCTATAATGGGTGGATTATTATGCAGGCTGGACAATATGGTCACTTTAATGCACTGCAATAACAATTGAGCCTGATTGGCTCTTTGTTCCATGACTGTAGCTATCGGACCAATAAACCCATAACCAAGTAAAATACCTAAAAAGGTTCCTACCAAAGCATGGGCAATTAATACCCCTAATTCAGAAGGGGGCAAATCAATAGACTCCATGGTATGAACTACCCCCAAAACGGCGGCCACAATACCGAAAGCGGGCATGGCATCAGCAAGTTTGGTGATCGCGTGTATGGGTATCATTTTTTCTTCGTGATGAGACTCTATTTCCATGTCCATTAAAGCTTCAAGTTGAAAGGGCTGCATGTTAGAAGTAATGATAAGACGTAGATAATCACAAATGAACTCAATGATGTGATGCTGAGCCATCAAAGAAGGATAATTAGTAAAAATAGGACTTTTTTCCGGTTCATCAACATCATTTTCAAGAGCCATCAGACCGTGTTGCCTTGCTTTATTCAAAAGATTATAGAGGAGACTTAGTAAATCGATAGAAACAGTTTTTACTGATTGCTGACTGCGAAAAATGGCTGGTATAGATTTTAATACGGATTTTAGACCGGAAATGTTGTTTCCCACAATAAAAGAACCTACAGCCGCACCCCCAATAATAAGTAACTCTATAGGTTGAAACACAGCAGCCAGATGGCCTCCTCCAATGGCAAATCCCCCAAAAACACAGAACAAGATGACAATGTAGCCTATTATAATTAGCATTTTTATTTTATCCCTAATGCATTTTCAATAATTATTTGGTCAGATAATCATGTACTACGCGCCCATAAGGCAAGGTAAGATCTGATTGCAAATGAACAGCACTCACAATTCGACGTACCGGCAGATTTGCTACAGGTGCCAATGCATGATGAGCTAACTCAAGTTGTGCTGGTCCCTGCCAAGCTCCTTTTACCGAAATTTCAGTCAAATGATACTCTACAAGCTCGCAAATTCGTGTACTTCCATCCACATGGGGAATTATTTTAAGTAAATAATTGGGATTAGTCATTGATTCAGCGATTTTTTTTACATCAAGCACTTCATATTTGTAACCCATGGTTGCAGTCGCGATGCGGCAAGGTCCATAGTCTAAAGTACCGATAAGGGTTTCATGCACCACTTCTAATTTGGGGTTGGCCATTTTTTTGGGGAAGCCCCAAATTTCCCTTCCACCGGCTATTGGAGGATGGTCATCCAGATACATGGCATGAGTAAAGCTACCCATTTTCCCTTTAAAGCGCACCGGAATCACTTGCCCTGATTCCGTGTAATCTCCAAAGCCGGTGGAGTCTGGCATTCGGATAAATTCAAATTTGACTATTGGCTCTACCACTTCCAATGGGGCAGGTACGAATTCGCGGAGTACGTCTATATCTGTTTCATAAGTGATAATCAAAAATTCTCTATTGATAAAACGATAAGGACCTTTAGGGTATGATGGACTGGACAGTGGCATGGCAAATGCTTTTTGTTTCACTTCTGCTTCCTTCATCTTTATTTCTCCTGATTATTCAAATAATTTTTGCTCGACATATCATATACAGCGACACCTACAGTTTGAGGTACTGATTCAAGCCATGGGGATTTCTTAATTGCCTTTTTACCATCATGGTAACCATGAGTTATTCGTTCAGCGATTGATTTTTTGGAAAATTCATAATCTTTGGAGGACAGTTCAGTCGTATCGGTTTCATATAAAAACCGCACCAGGGATATATTGGAATCTTTACCTTTGGAGATACACTGCTTAACCTCTGGACTTAGTTTTTGATCTTCAGGGATGTGTTGCGCCAATACATGAATACTATTTTTTAGCGCATGAATTTCTTGATATAGTTGTATTACTTTGGCCATTCGACTGGAAAATTCGATGTCTTTTTTGCGTTGTAATATTTCATCGAGGTTTGTCGGGTGCAGGCCATAGGAGTCAAATAAATGAACTGCAAAACAAAGTAAATCTTTCGGGCACCGATGAGATAAAACATAGGTCGCAGGGGAGTTACTGGAAATTCCACCATCCCAATAAAGTTTCCCCTCGATTTCAACTGCGGGAAAGCCTGGGGGCAGGGCTCCACTCGCCATAATATGCTCCGGTCCGATTTCTTGTTCATCGGAATCGAAATATTCGATCAGACCCGAGCTGATCTCCACTGCCCCAAGGCTTAAACGAGTGCTGTTTCTGGAGTCGTTGATGCGATCAAAATCAATAAACCGTTCCAGTGTGCTGCGCAACGGAGACGTATCATAGTAACTCAATAAATCGGCGCTATCATGCCAGCCTAATTCCGGAGGAGGGAAGCGGGGGCGAAAAAAACCAGGCTGCCCCAGGAAAAGAGAGCGCTGGGACGACAATAGGTGTTGTATTTTACGATTGACCGGATCGTCGAAAGTAATTGCTTGAGGGAACATCTCTGGAGTTGATATGGTGTCCCAGAATTGCTGCATTTTTTCTACACGAATCTGAGGTGGATTTCCTGCTGCAATTGCAGCATTAATTGCTCCTATAGAAGTACCGACAAACCAGTCAGGGAAGTAGCCAGCTTCATCCAGCGCATGTACAATGCCAACCTGGTATGCACCAAGTGCCCCTCCGCCCTGAAAGGCACAGGCAATGACCTGATGCGTCAGCTTTTTCTTCGTCGTCAACTTAGACATGTTTTATTCCATGAACCAACCATGACTGACTACCAGGGATTGTCCGGTTAATGCATTGGAGGCAAAGGATGCAAAGAATAAGGCGGTTTGGGCTACATCATCAGTAGTAGTAAATTGTCCATCTACGGTATCTTTAAGCATTACTTTTTTAACCACATCCTCTTCACTAATGCCCAATTCTTTAGCTTGCTCTGGAATTTGTTTGTCTACCAATGGAGTACGGACAAAGCCTGGACAAATCACATTAGCTCTGACATTGTGCGCTGCTCCTTCTTTCGCAACTACTTCACATAAACCAATCAAACCGTGTTTCGCGGTCACATAAGGAGCTTTCAAAACGGAGGCCTCTTTAGAATGAACAGAGCCCATATAGATGATACTGCCTCCATTACCTGAAGCATACATATGCTTCAGTGCGGCTCGAGTAGTTAAGAATGCTCCGTCTAAATGAATGGCCATCATTTTTTTCCAATCAGAAAAAGCTAACTTGTCTACTGATTCTATGATTTGAATTCCTGCATTGCTAACGAGGATATCCATCCCCCCCAACTGCTCAGCTACAGCATCAACCCCTTCATTGACCTGTTGTTCATCGGTGACATCCATGGTTACTGCCATAGCTTGTCCCCCAAGGGATTTAATTTCTTCCACTACACTATTTGCTTGAGTAAGGTTGAGATCGGCAATTGCTACTTTTGCTCCTTCCCTGGCATAGACCAAGGCAATTTCTTTACCAATTCCACTGGCAGCGCCAGTAACTATGGCTACTTTATTTTTTAGACGCATGGGTACCATCCTTGTATTATTTTTTTGTATTTCAACAGTATAGCAATGGAATTTTCATATTGCTTATGATTCACGAACAAATTTTTTTGAATAGCTGGAAATGGGGTGTTTTTCTTATTTTTTCCTGGTTATTGCCTTGACTTAACCCTTTTATCAAGAGGGGTTAAGTCAGCCAAGGCCAATTATTAAAAAGGGATAGAACATAACGTATCAATAGTAGTATCCATTACGATAGTACCCATGACGGTAATAGCGGGAATTATAATAGGCACGTCGGTCTTGATTTTGGCCAATGGTATTACCTATCAAACCACCTGCGCCTGCACCGATTACCGTTCCCAATGCGGAACCACCAGAAACTGCATAGCCCAATCCAGCACCTGCGGCGGCACCAGCAGTTGTTCCTACTTCGGTATTAGTACAACCAACAAGTCCTGTGGTTGCCAGCCCGACACAAAACACTGTTGCTATTATTTTTTTCATGATTGACTTCCTCTTGTTATTTGTCATCGTTCATATGAAGAATAGTACAAAATAAGTGAAAAATGTAAATAAAATAATCATAAATTCTCGAGAAAGTCTTTCTGAAAGGCTAAAATATTATGCTGATTCCTGTTTTAAAAATTTACTCGGACCCCATTTTTCCAGTAGTATAGGCTAAGAACAAAAAAAACAGAGGACAACATGTTTAAGGGAAGTCTAGTCGCTTTGGTTACACCTATGCAGGACGATCAAGTGGATACTAACCGTCTGCGTGAATTGGTTGAATTTCACATAGAAATGGGCACTCACGGGCTGGTTGCTGCCGGAAGCACAGGAGAAGCAGGTACCTTGTCTCATGAGGAAAAACTCCTGGTAATAAAAACAGTTATTGATCAGGCAAAAGAGAGAGTACCTGTGATTGCAGGTACTGCAATGAATGCGACCAGGGACTGTGTTGCATTAACTCTGCAGGCTATGGAATATGGTGCTCATGCTGTTTTGATTATGACGCCAGCATACATTCGTCCTACGCAAGAAGGTTTGTATTTGCATTACAGTCAAATAGCTCAGTCAGTACCAATACCTATTATTTTATATAACGTTCCAGGCAGAACAGCCTGTGATTTGCTGCCTGAGACGGTAGCGAGACTGGCTAAAATTTCTAATATTATAGGTATCAAAGAGGCTACGGGGCAGATGACCCGATTGCAACAAATTTTACGTCTCTCCGAAGGCAGTATTGATGTGTTTAGCGGTGATGATCTCACTGGGGCTCAGTGGATGTTGGCTGGAGCAAAGGGCGTCATTTCGGTAACCGCGAATGTTGCTCCCAAACTCATGGCAAAAATGTGCGATTTGGCTGTGGACGAAGATCACGCTGCTTGTCTGCGTTTACATGATCAATTGATGCCTCTACATGAGCTGCTGTTTGTAGAAGCTAATCCCATACCAGTGAAGTGGGCAATGAATAAAATGGGTTTGATTGGCGAAGAGATAAGATTACCTTTGACTCCTTTGTCTGAAATTCACCATCAGGCTTTAGAAAAAGAACTTAAGAGTTTAGATTTGATTTAATTGGGGAATGTTGTGAAAAAATTAGGTTTTGTTGTTCTTGCTGTTTTGGCTTTATCGGCCTGCTCTTCTCGTTATTCAAGTAACGGAGAGAATCTTTATTTAAGAAGTCGAAATGGTGAAAAACTGGAAGTACCACCGCCGTTAACGAGTTCCAATTTAAGTACTTTTTATGATTTACCGCCACAAAATCAGAGTGCACAGGTGAGTATTGCACCGCCTGTGGACGTAATCACCTCATAAGGATTTGATTATGACACCATCAGAATCAGGTGAGTTGCCGATCATACAGGAGTTGTCCCGGCGCATTGTGGAAGCGCAACGCAAAATCAGGATTCTTGATAGTATTAAATGGGATAATTCAGTCAAACAAGAGTTTTTTAAACATAAAGGAAAAAAACTTCCCAATGTCGATACATCCTATTATGCAAAAAAACCTTTACCCTTCGATGTGCATGAAAAACAGGAAGAGTTCCGATTTATTTTGCGGGATGCCCAGAACCAATTGGGGCAATACTCCACCGTAACCCGGTTAATTAGACGTCAATGTGATGAATACAGTCGCGCGGCTCAAATGTTGGCTGCACGAGGAACTCCTGCGTTTAGTGAATTGTCGATGGAGCTTTACGGCAGTCCAAATGATGTATTTTATGCTGGCGGTCCGCGCATGAGTCAGATGGGGACACTGTTGTTTGATGTGTTAACTGATTTGGATGTTCAACTACAATCAGAAGCCGATTTAAAACGTCATACCCCGGAACAAGCTCAGGAAATTCTTCAGGCCCGATTAGGACATTTCTTTGCGAGACACCCGGGTAAAGTAACCGTTATGATTAGTGATGGAATGGTTGCTGATGCATCGGCGGGTGCGGATAGTATCAAGCTGAGTCAGCAAGCGATGTTTAGCGACCGTGATTTACGCTATTTGGAAGTTCATGAAGGTTGGGTACATGTGGGGACAACGTTGAACGGCGCCATGCAGCCTAACTGTTTCTTCCTCTCCAAAGGTTCACCGTCGAGCAGTGTGATTCAAGAGGGGTTAGCCGTCATTACTGAAGTTGTTACTTTTTCTTCTTACCCGGGCAGGATGTTGAAAATTACTAACCGGGTTATCGCATTGGACAAAGTTACCCACGGTGCTGATTTTCTCGATATCTATCGTTATTTTATAGATTGTGGTTTGAGTGAGGACGACAGTTACAATCATACGGTACGTATCTTTAGAGGCAGCACCCCAACAGGTGGTCCATTTACGAAGGATTTATCTTATGCTAAGGGTTTTGTTTTAATTTACAATTATATTCGTTTTGCTATCAGTCAAAAGCATGTTGATTCCATTCCTCTTTTATTCAGCGGTAAATTGGTTTTGGATGATTTGCCATTATTGGGTGAGTTGAAAGAACGTGGCATATTAACCAATCCGGTTTATCTACCCCCACCATTTCAGGATTTGGCGGCATTAAGTGCCTGGATGAGCTTTTCCCTTTATCTCAATCAGTTTGATTTGAATGAGATTCAAAAGAACTTTCGTTTTTTGTTAATTTAAGAGAGATACCTATTCGACAGACATAAATGTTTCAAGTCTCTCAACATTGTTAGTTCTGGGGTGGGATTTATTCCATCTCGAAGTTTCAAGCCCCAAATTGGCGAAGGCTTCGAGACAGCGCTAAAGCGCTTCCTCAGCCCGAACGGGTTGAGAGTTAATCACAAAGCCTGAACAAGGAGAGACTTAATCACAAAAGCCGGGATAAGGGGAGAGTTAATCACAAAGCCCGAACAGGGAGGGACATAATTACAAAAGCCGGGACAGGGGGAGAATTAATTACAAAGCCCGAACAGGGAGGGACTTAATTACAAAAGCCGGGACAAGGGGAGAGTTAACCACAAAGCCCGAACAGGGAGGGACTTAATTACAAAAGCCGGGATAAGGGGAGAGTTAAGCACAAAGCCCGAACAGGAAGAGACTTAATCATAAAGCCCGAGCAGGCAGAGAGTTAATCACAAAGTCGGAACAGGGAGGGACATAATCACAAAGTCGGAACAGGAGAGAGTTAAGCACAAAGCCCGAACAGGGAGAGAGTTAATCACAAAGTCGGAACAGGGAGAGAGTTAATCACAAAGCCCGAGCAGGCAGAGAGTTGATGTGGTCTAATGGATTTGTACACTCCAGATAAGAGATAATCATCTTAACTGGAGGTAATAAAATGGGTGCAACGAAATATACTAAAGAATTTAAACTAGACGCTATTAGTCTTGTTTTGGAGCAGAATTATACGCAATCAGAAGCTGCACAAAGTCTGGGCATTGATTCCAGGTTGATAAGCCGGTGGATCAAAGAACACTCCAAAGAGGAAGGGCAAGCATTTAGAGGTAATGGTAAATTAACTGACGAACAACTAGAGATACGTCGTTTACGAGAAGAATTAAGACGCGTAACAATGGAAAAAGAAATATTAAAAAAGGCGACGGCCTTCTTTGCAAAAA
Organism: Legionella antarctica; assembly: GCF_011764505.1. Taxonomy (NCBI): domain Bacteria; kingdom Pseudomonadati; phylum Pseudomonadota; class Gammaproteobacteria; order Legionellales; family Legionellaceae; genus Legionella; species Legionella antarctica. Next base: position 3,026,610 of record NZ_AP022839.1, on the reverse strand, counting down.
GAAATGAAGTGAAATATTCATTTATTGCCCAGAATAAGAAGGCCTGGCCAATTGACGTGATGTGTCAATTGCTGGGTGTTACAAGAAGTGGTTTTTTACAATTATCTTAAATGTAATAAACCACCAGATCCATTGCATGTGGAGATGCTTGATTGGGTTAAAAAATTAGCAGAATCAAGCCATTATACTTATGGAAGCCGTCGAATGAAAAAAGCATTAAATGCATTAGGTTATCCTGTTGGGAGAAATAAAGCCCGAAATCTAATGAAGGAAGCAGGAATACACGCACGTTACAGAAAGAAATATAGGGTAACAACAAACAGCAAGCATAAGCAGCCTATATTTGAAAATGTACTTAATAGACAGTTTATTGTAGAAAAGCCTAATCAAGCTTACGCCTCCGATATTACCTATATTTGGACACAAGAGGGTTGGTTGTATTTAGCTGTTGTTATCGACTTGTTTTCAAGAAAAGTTATCGGTTGGAGTATGAGTTCGCGGATGAAGGCAAGCCTGGCTTGTGACGCCCTTAAAATGGCGCTTTGGCAACGCAAACCCAATACTGGAGTAATAACCCATTCCGATCGAGGCGTTCAATATGCGAGTAATGCTTATCGCATGCTATTAACTACTTATGGTTGCATCGGTAGTATGAGTCGTAAAGGTAACTGCTGGGATAATGCTGTTGCTGAAAGCTTTTTCGGGAGGTTAAAACAAGAGCGAGTCCAATGGCGCAATTACCAAACTCGCTTTGAGGCACAACAAGACATCCTGAATTATATTACAATGTTTTATAACAGTAACCGCTTACATTCATTCCTTGGATATAAAAGTCCAAATCAGTTTGAAAATGAGCAAATAATACAATTAAAAAAAGTCGCTTAACTGGTGTGTATCAATTTGCTTGACCACATCACTATATTTCTTTCTGTAACGTGCGTGTATTCCTGCTTCCTTCATTAGATTTCGGGCTTTATTTCTCCCAACAGGATAACCTAATGCATTTAATGCTTTTTTCATTCGACGGCTTCCATAAGTATAATGGCTTGATTCTGCTAATTTTTTAACCCAATCAAGCATCTCCACATGCAATGGATCTGGTGGTTTATTACATTTAAGATAATTGTAAAAACCACTTCTTGTAACACCCAGCAATTGACACATCACGTCAATTGGCCAGGCCTTCTTATTCTGGGCAATAAATGAATATTTCACTTCATTTCATTTTTTGCAAAGAAGGCCGTCGCCTTTTTTAATATTTCTTTTTCCATTGTTACGCGTCTTAATTCTTCTCGTAAACGACGTATCTCTAGTTGTTCGTCAGTTAATTTACCATTACCTCTAAATGCTTGCCCTTCCTCTTTGGAGTGTTCTTTGATCCACCGGCTTATCAACCTGGAATCAATGCCCAGACTTTGTGCAGCTTCTGATTGCGTATAATTCTGCTCCAAAACAAGACTAATAGCGTCTAGTTTAAATTCTTTAGTATATTTCGTTGCACCCATTTTATTACCTCCAGTTAAGATGATTATCTCTTATCTGGAGTGTACAAATCCATTAGACCACATCATGCCTCTGCCCTCTGGCAGACTTCCAGTGGGAGCAATAAACCCGCATTCAGATAACTTGAGATAAGCGAGTGATAGAGATAGGGTTCACCAGCTACCATCGCATCCTGATAATCGCCAAAATGTGGAAGTATTGTATCTATAAAATGATCCAGTTCGATCATTGCCTGTTCGCGAGTTACGGCATAATGAAAGGGTTCAAGTCTGCCGAAATGATGCGAAAAACGACTATGAACCAAATTCAAAACTTCCTGAGTTATAGCGGATTTTTGGTGGGATATTCGTTTTGGCGATACCATGCCCGCTTTTGGTGGCTTTCGGTTTTCCTTGTCGTAATTCCACTCACCACCCACTGGTTTGAGCAGGTGGGACGTACCCTCTGCTTCCAGTAAAATCTTGTATTTTTTCCGCATCTCACGATAGAAAAACTCCATACGCAGTTGTTTTTTATTCTTTGCCCATGCAGCAAATTCAGTATGAGTTGCCAAAAAGCGGGAATCAGGAAGAATCTTAACTGGTATGCCAAGCATTTTCTGCCAGGACTTTATCATCTCGAGAACGCGATATTCGCCTGGCTCAGTCACGATGATTTTATCTGCATTGAGTATTGACGCCGCGCGTTGCAGCTCAGCCGTTAAACTGCCCTGATTTTCAGGATCATCCAGTTTAATATAACGAACACTGATATCTTTCTCACGCAGCATTTGCGCGAAATGCCGCATGGCAGAAAATAAAAAAGCAATTTTTTTCTGGTGATGTTTGACGTATGTAGCCTCCTCCATCACTTCACATATTAGAACAGAATCAGATTTGGCATCGATGCCATCAAGGGAAGAAATAGACGAAGAGAGCTGGTCAGCGAGTATAAATCGAATGGAGGGCATTATTTCACCTCTTGCTTGAGCAGTTGGGTTCTTTTTTCATGTTTTGAGTTACGATCCAACACCCAATGACACCATAGTTTGAAACCATTTAATTTTAAATTATGGTCCATTATAGGGAGTTGTGACACATAAAAGAAGAGTCTTTTTTTTTCTTGATTTCAAACGAACAGGATATGGACTATAATAACCATTGTACATTTCTGTACGTCACTATTTAAAAGGAAAAGTTTATCATGAAAGGACTTATAAAATTTATGGGCATTCTACTGGCTGGTTTTATTTCTATATCAGCTTATGCAACAGATATGAATATTGTGCAAATTGCATCGGGTAATAAGGATTTTTCCACTTTAGTATCGCTTCTAAAGCAAGCTGATTTGGTTGCAACCCTTGAAGGGAAAGGTCCATTTACTGTTTTCGCGCCGACAAACGAAGCCTTCGCAGCAATTCCTAAAGAACAGTTAGATGCATTGGCGGCTGATCCAGCAACGTTAAAATCTGTTTTACTTTATCATGTGGTCAGTGGTGATGTGACATCTGATAAAATAAAAGCCGGCATGGTGCCAACAGTGGAAGGACAATCAATTGATGTAACTTTAAATGATGGAAAGGTGTTTGTTAATGGTGCTGAAGTAGTTAAAGCAGACATTAAAGCATCCAATGGTGTTATTCATGTCATCAATCAGGTCATTATGCCTCCTAAAAAATAATAGGCTATCGAAGCTGTCTTTAGAGGCAGCTTCAAAATTCCGGAGCTTACATAAATAATTCACTTCGTAAAAATTTCTTTCATAGTTTGACCCAATATGTTTGCTTGGGCTTTTAAATTTTTATAGCTTTCATTTTGATGATATATCCTCAAACATCTGCCAATGCTCATCAACTATTTGAAATTTGTTCATCTTAATTCCTTTTTCTATATGCATCATATCTAGGGTCTGTTGACATTTCACCTGCTGTCTACGTGCCGCGGCTTGTCCCTGAATCTTCTACACATCTTGTATGTAAGAAGAAATAATGATCAAATTCACCTTATTATTTTTAAATAAGGTGAGTTTTATGAATTCGTCATTAAGCGATTCTAGTGTATGGTCAGAGGCATTATTTAGTGGTATTGAGCTAGGCGATAAACGATTGACAAAACGTCAAGTTGAATTAATGATAAAGGCAGTCAAAGTAAGTCTGCAACCGCCCGAGCGCAGAAATGGAGAAAAACCATTAAAGCCCGTCTCAGTGAATGTAGTATATGCCACTGAAACACATCCTCAAAAAGAAGCTATTTTGGAGTGGATATTAATAACGACAGAAGATATTTCCTCTTTTGAACAAGCAAGGAAAGTGATCCGATATTATGAACTCAGGTGGCGTATCGAGGACTTTCATAAAGCATGGAAATCCGGAACAAACGTAGAACTTTTACGAATGCAATCTGCTGATAATTTAGAAAAAATGATAGTCATTCTATCTTTTTTAGCCATTAGATTACTTCAACTCAAAGAGTATTTTGAGCCAGACTCTCAACTCCTGGATGCGGAACATGTTTGTGTTCCTTGTGATGAGTTATTGAGCGAGGTTGAATGGAGGGTTTTATGGAAAACGGTGGAGAAAACGGAGTTTCCATCTCAAACTCCTGATGCATACTGGGCATTCAAAGCAATTGCCAAACTTGGTGGATGGACCAACTCCAAGAGCACTGGTAAAGCGGCATGGTCAACTATTTGGAACGGTTGGTTTAAATTGAATGAGCGAATAGAAGGATTTCTAATCGCTCAAAGCATCTACATGGATAAGATGTGATCAAGAGACAGGGACAAGCCGCGGCACGGAGGCGGCAGGCGAAATGTCAACAGACACTAATATAATTATCAGAAACTATCTTTAAAGATAATAGCGCTCTTCAATTAAGCTCTCATAAGGTATATGTAATTCTTTATGCAATTTGACAATCTGCGGTAGGGTTAAGTTACGTTTTCTATTTAAAACATCACTAACGCGACTTTTAGGACCAAGAAAAGCCTCCAAATCTTTACGAGTTAAATTCATTTGATCCATTAAAAAATTGATGGCATCAACAGGATCAGATGGGGGCATTTGATGATTCTTATTTTCATAACCTTCTATAAGAACAAGTAGCACATCAAGCTCATCTCCTTCAGGAGTATCTTGCTCCGCTCCCCAAAGGGTATCAACTCGTTCGAGAGAAATTTTATAATCATTCTCATTATGAATTGGCTTAATCATTTTCAACTTCCGAGGCATTCACTCGATCATACTCTTTGTGAGTACCAACAAATTTAATAAACATGGCTAACCTGGGGTAGTCCATGGCACAAGAAATGCGGTGGTCATTACCTTTTATATTAAAAACCACCCTATTATTGGCAATAATAGATGCATTCCTTAGAGTATTCTTGACATCTTGAGGGAGTGCGTTGTTTATAAATCGCACCCAAAGATACAATGCAGAGATAACAAAAGATAGTGATGAAGCAAACAAAGCATTCCTAAATTACAAAAGTCAGAAGTATGGGATAGATAAGAATTAGTTCCTCTTGCTTTTAGGTTTTGCCGCAGGTAACTCGGTTTCAGTAATTTTAATCAATACAGATAACCAATCGCTATCTTCCCAACGCTCACCAGAAACTAAATAATAATTTTTAGCGCCAGGGTAGGGAGGCTGTTCATCTACCTCGCCTATGAAAGCTTTTCCTGATATTGTTGGTTTGATAAAAAGCAGATCATCACAAACTAAAGCCACTACTTTGTTATTACAATAAATGGCATATTCTCCAAACATCTTTTTTGCTGAAATGCTCCCTGCAACTTTAATTTGATCAAGGATGAAAAAAACAGTTTCTTCTTTTGAGGCCATGGCTTTAATTTTTCATATAAAAAATCATTCTACCAGTTTAGCTACCTTCGTAAAACGATGGGGTTTCCAGACACAGGGATTGGATGTTCATGAATTTATAATTAAGTCTCAAAATAGGTTTGAAAACTCAGTACACAAATCAATGGTCGCCTCCTTCAGAGGTTACTGGGTTTTGTCGCATAAACTCGCCCAGAATATATCTGTGCTTGGTATAAAAATATTTTTGCGGCAAAGACTAAAGGTACACTAAAGTCGGATTTGCGCTAGATCATGAATGAAGACCGCTTATCACTTTCCATTTGAGATGGTCCTTCAAGTTTGTCAATCAGCATCCAATTTTGACCCTCAAACCGCATCCAAAATTGACCCTCAAAAACATATCACATTGATTATTTACTTTACTGTTTTAGCTTCGATTTTTAAAGCGATAACTTTCATTTCCAGTCTCAACAATAGAGCAATGATGAGTCAATCTGTCCAGCATGGCTGCGGTCATTTTTGTATCACAAAACACCTTTGGCCATTCACCAAAATTTAAGTTTGTTGTAATGATTAATGATGTTTTTTCATATAATTTGCTAACTAAATGAAACAACAGAGCTCCGCCCGCTTCAGAAAATGGTAAATATCCAAGCTCATCCAGGACAATAGCATCAAAATTTTGCAGGCGATTAGCTAGCCGTCCTGTATTAACTTGTTTTTTTTCTTGTTCTAATTTGTTGACCAGATCAACAACATTATAAAAACAAGCCCGCTTTCCTTGCTTAATTAAATTAGTTGCTATAGCAATAGCTAAGTGCGTTTTACCAGAGCCCGTGCCACCCACAAAAATAATATTGCGCCCAGCATCAACAAAGCTCCCTGCGTGCAATAAACTTATTTCTTCTTCATTAACAGGATGTTGCGTAAAATCAAATTGGCTTAAATTACGATTGACCGGGAATTTTGCGACACTCAGTTGATAATTAATAGCACGCGTTTTGCGTGTTATTTGTTCTGCTTCTAATAGCATAGATAACCACTCATAATGAGTTAGTTTCACCAAAGGCTTCGACTCTTCATAGGCTAGCAACCTATCTAACATGCCTTGTAATTTTAATATCTTAAGCAACTCAGATAATTTAGTGAATGGCATGATTTGCTCCCGTTAAGAGTAAATTATATTTATGACAATTACTTGTGGGTTCTTCCTTTAAGATTAATCCAGCGGGCATTGTCGTTGCTTGAGGAAGTGCTGTAGGCCGTAATCGATGCAACGCATTAAGAATATAATCACGGCTAACCACCTGCTCTGTTAGCGCTAATTCACAGGCTACACTCACCGCCTCAATGCCATGCTCACTCATTGCCAACAGCACCTCAACGCATTCTCTGTCACCACCACGGCGCTTCATGAGAATGCTTTTGATTTTTAAAATGGCTGGTGGTAATTGCCAGTCTTTGAATGGAGCACCATTGCGTAATGCCCCTGGCTTGCGCTCCAGTAAAGGTAAATAATGCCATGGATTAAACAGTGTTTTATTGCGGCCAAAGGTGCGTTGGTGGCAACCGATGGACTCATTACCTGAAAATACCTCTATAGTTAATGCGTATATCCTGAGCGTCACCATCTGGTTGGCATAGGCACAATCAACGCTATAACGATTTCTATCGCAATGAATCAAGCAGGTTGAATGTACTAGAGTTGAAACTTCTTTATACCCATCAAATGGATGATTTAACGCTCTAAAATGAGTTCTTTCTTCTTGAAATACAGCGTCAACAGTTAGTTCTTGTTGTTCTGGGTGATGCCTTTTCTCGGCCAATAATTGGCATTGCTGCTGAAGATGTTCATTTAATAACGACAAGGTTTCATATTTAAGACGTGGTTTAAATACCCAGTCACGTACATTATCAACTTGATTTTCAATCTGCCCCTTTTCCCATCCGGCTGCGGGATTGCAGGCTGTAGGTTCAATTAAGTAATGATCCATTAATGCCAAAAATCGCCGGTTAAAAGCACGCTCCTTACCCTTGAAAACACTATCTACCGCCGTTTTCATGTTGTCATAAATACCTCTTAGCGTTAAGCCACCAAAAAATTTGAAGGCTAAATTATGCGCATCAAATAACATTTCTTGAGTTTCTCGAGGATATGCTACAAGAAAAAATTTACGGCTGTAGCTTAAACGAAATTGAGCTACTTTGATTTTTTGAACAACGCCTGCAAGCTCTACAGTTTCTTCACTCCAATCAAACTGATAGGCCTCTCCGGGATGATAGTATTGTGGAATATAGGCTTTTAATGACTCTCGACTCGTACAGCGCCATACTTTAACAAAACGCTGGACACTATCATAAGAACCGCAATAGCCACTTTCTTTTAGTTGAGTGTAGTACTTCATTGCACTACGGCGTTCCTTTTTCGATAACTTGTGGTCGTTGTTCAACCATGATACCAACGTCTCTTTGAAGATATTCAGTGCAGGTAGTGGTTGAATGGAGCGTTGATAATTTTTCCCAGACTTTTCTGCTCGGATTACCCGTCTAACTGTATTACGCGATAATCCTGTTGTGCGAACAATTTCCGCAATAGTTAATTTTTGCACATGAAACATGCGCCTAATTTTTGCTTCTGTTTCCATGATCAACATCCTCTAATTCCCTCTAGATTATTAAAATCTAGAGTACACGTTTTACTCGATTTTAGAGGGTCAAAATTGGATGCTGATTTACCCTAAAAGGGGGTCATTTTTGCATGCTGATTTACATGCAAAACGCCAGATCTTACCTTGACGGATAACTTTTTGCGACAGAACTCACTTTCTTTACAGGGCAACCACATGAGTGCTCAAAAAATACCATTTAATACTTTCTGTGCATAATCAGGTTGTAAGGTTGCTTTGTATCGCTTGGCTTTTACCCCTTTCTTACACGATTTTTCGTTACGTAACGCATTAATAGCGACATGTCTAAACACACCAAAATTCTCAGAGGCATTATCACACCTAACTCTCGAGTCGTCCTCTCTAAATGACACATCCAATACCCAATGCAACTGATTCTCGATAGCCCAATGCTTTCTAACTGCATTAGCAAATACTTTAGCGTTTGGAGCTATTGATACAATAAAATATCGGGTTTCAGAAGTTGTTTTACCATCGATATATTGTTCTGATTCAACCATTCCAATGCCTTGCAAAGAAGCCCATCGTCCAGGATTGCTAATCGTATCCAGCATGTCGCTGATCCAATATCGACGCAGCTCGACACGGCCATGTCCTTTATGAGCCTCCTCAAAGTAATCATATCTGACGTTCTTAAATTCAAATCGGCGAGATGTTTCAAAAAAATCGATTATTTCTTCGTGAAGTTGTTTCTGATTGTCTTTTACAGCCAATACATAGTCAGCTTCTTTGCTAACAATTTTTTCTGCAATTTTCTCTTGGCAACCCATAGCATCGATGGTCACAATGCAACCTATAATATCCAATAAATCAAGTAAAGCCGGGATAGCCGTGATCTCATTTGATTTATCATCTGCCTTTTTTGTCCAAGTACAACGCCATTTTCGCAAGCATATGCACTCACCATGTGAATCGCAGACTTACGTTTCTTCTTGTTATATGAATGGCGCAGGGTTTTTCCATCAACTGCCACAATTTTACCGTCTGTTGCTTCTTCAACTGCCGCCATCCATTTGATGAAACAGCTTTGTAATTCTTCTGGATTAAGGCTAGACACTATCCTTGCAATCGTGTCATCAACAGGAATTCCTTTCTTAAAAAAACCACGTTCTTGCAGCCAATTTAAACGAGCATGGCCCACTTCTTTTATATCCTGCCAGCCTTCATCTCCACAAATGACGGCTAAAACACACAGAACAAGGATATCGATTAGTTTATGATCAATTTTACTTTCTTGACGAGGATCGCGAATTATCGAAAAACATTCTACTAATGATGACATTTCTGCTCCTTTATAAATAAAGGAGATATGAGATCACATAATCAGTTTAATTTAAAGTCACTCGTGATCTTGCCCTGACTTTCTTTATTGCCTGGCAGGAAGATAAAGGTGAAATGTGAACCATTTTCTTTTTTTAACTGTAATTTTTCATGCGAGTATTTTCCATGTTGCCTGCTTAAAGATGCCGGATTATCCGGGTATTCATTTAGTTTGTATTCTTTTACATGGAGAGTCATTAATGGTTTGGTATGATAACGGATATAAAAACGTACCAAAACAGCAGCAACCAACAGGATAACCAGTACCAATATCGAGACTTTAATTTTTTTCGCTTCAACATCTGCATATCTTTCTTCCTATTGTTTTTATTTTTTTTTACACAATCCCTGTGGTTCAATACCTAAAGCGCTGTTAAATTTGCTCGACATATAATATAGGCGCGGTTTTCTGGACACAAAAAAAGGTTTTTTAAGAGCTATTCTTCTTAATACAAAGAGGAGAATAAAATGTCTAAAAAGCGAGCTTATTATACGGCGGCCAAGAAGGCAAAAATAACGCTAGCTGCGATTGAGGGGAAACTCACACAAGCGCAAATTACCAGTGAATACGGTGTTCACGCAACGCAGGTAAAAACTTGGAAGCAATCGGCCATCAAAGCCATTAACGATTTATTCTCTGGGGCTAATGAAAAAGAAGCCAAGTCCCAAGAGCAGCTTGTTGAGGCATTATATCAAGAAATTGGTCGACTTCAAGCGCAGCTATCTTGGCTAAAAAAAAAGCATGAACTTTAGTCTGGATGAAAAGCGCGTCATGATTGATCCTCTTGCCGAGCTCACCATTCGTGAACAATGCTTGCTATTAGACTTGCCTGTTTCAAGTTATTATTATAGTGCCAAGCCCATTTCTGTCGAAGATGAAGCGCTTATGGCGCTACTTGATGAGCACTATCTGCAGTATCCATGTGAAGGTAAAATTAAGCGGGCAAGATGGCTGTCAAAAGAAGTAGGCTATCCTGTTGGTAAACGTCGAGTAAAAAAGTTGATGGAAATGATGGGGTTATCGACTGTTTACCCAAAGCCAAATACAAGCGTTCCCAATAAGGAGCATGAGGTGTTCCCTTATTTATTAAAAGAGGTGGATATCACCAAACCAAATCAGGTTTGGGCCGCAGATATCACCTACATCCGCATGAAAGGAAAGCATGTGTATTTAGTAGCTATTATGGACTGGTATAGTCGTTATGTGATTGGATGGGCTATTTCACCTACTATGGAGGCTGAATTTTGTATTGAGGCGCTTAGAAACGCTTTGCTGCATTCGCGTTGTGAGATCTTTAACACGGATCAGGGTTCTCAATTTACCTCAAAAGATTGGATAAATACGCTAAAATCTCACCACATTTCTATCAGCATGGATGGGCGAGGACGTTATTTAGATAATATATTTATCGAGCGATTGTGGCGTAGTGTTAAGCAAGAAAAAATCTACCGGTATGATTTTGATACAATTGAAGAGGTTGAGCTGGCCTTAACGGAGTATTTTGAGTATTATAATAACCGAAGGCTTCACCAGTCCTTTAATTATTTAACGCCCGCAGAGGTGTATTATGGCCGGAAAAGACCATAAACCCTAAATGAGAGCGTCATGACTTACCCACAAGGCCCACAGGCCTATACGAGAAAGTGAAGCTCTCCTGACCTGTGGACTTGTGGATAAGTCATTCTGATAGAGTTGTGGTAAAATGACCTAAGACAATTCGTAGTAGCAATCACTATTCATACGGTATTGAGTAGGTTTAAATAGGTTAATTTGAGTGAATTTTTAACTATAAATGATGGATGAATAGCTCTTATTTTTCCTTAATTTTGTTCCAGACATGCGGACCCATATCAATATTCTGAAAGGCAATCAGTGCTGTAAGCTCTACAATAGCCGCTTCATCAAAATGCAATTTTAATCGTTCAAAGCAGCTATCTGTTACCTGCTGCCTGCTCTCAGTCATTTGTTCAGCATAATCAAGGGCTGTGGCTTCATCGGGTGAAAATAGCCCTGACTCTCGCCAATTTTCAAGCGCATCAACTTTTTCACTGTTGTTTATACGTTTCATTATAGTTAATGAATTCAAATCCACACAAAAAGAACACCAGTTTATTTGCGATACTCTGATGCTGACCAGGGAACGAATGACTGGAGAAACAGGAGAGCGCTTTCTCTCCAACGTCCCAACAATACTGGCAACGCCCAAAAAAAGCTTTGGCACACTGGCCCAGACTTTGGCTGGCTCTAAATACTGACCGTATTTACGTTCTTGATTCCAGAAAAAAGGTTTCAAATACCAGGGGATTTTTTGGAAACGATCTTTTGACAAGCGCATGAGCGCCTCCTTATTACTATTAACGATAATCAGGATTAGTAAAATCAAAGCGACATCCAGCATCCCATTCTGAGCGTTGGTTGCCATGAGCAGGCATACCGCCGGCTTTTTTTAACAGATTTGCCAGATGCATCAGATTCCAGGTCATGAAGGTGGTGTTACGGTTAGTAAAATCGTTTTCCGGACCACCCGATCCTTCGTCACGGTAGGATGGACCTGGACCTGCTTCACCAACCCAGGCGGCATCCGCCTGCGGTGGGATAACAAAACCTAAGTGCTGTAAAGAATATAAAATATTCATCGCGCAGTGTTTGGCGCCATCCTCATTGCCTGTAATTAAACAGCCTCCTACGCGGCCATAATAGCTGTATTGCCCTTTGTCATTTAAATTGGCTGAATTACCATACAATCTCTCAATAACCTTCGTACACACCGAAGATTTTTCGCCAAGCCAGATGGGTGAAGTTAAAATAAGAATGTCGGCGGCCATGACTTTTTTATAAATGTCTGGCCAGTTATCTTTTTCCCAGCCGTGTTCAGTCATATCTGGATAAACGCCATTGGCGATGTCAAAATCAACCGCCCGAATTTCCTCAACCTGTACTTTTTGTCGCTCCATGATGGCCCGGGATATTTTTACCAGTCCATCAGTATGGGATAGTTCGGGAGAACGCTTTAGGGTACAGTTGATAAAGAGCGCTTTTAAATTGGAATAGACTTCTTTCCAGTTAGTGCACTGTTCGATTTGTTTTCGATTAAGAATGTCAGTCATTTTATATCCTTATTATTTCCTTTGGTTAAAAATTCTCAATTTGAACATATAGAAATTTTCTTGCTCAATGTAATAGCGAAAAAGCATTGAGCTGACTTAAACTCAATCTGGAACAGATATCTTTAGAAGACAACTGCTCAATATCATGCAGGAAAAATACCATTCGCTGCTGTTGCGGTAGATGTTCAATGTTTGCCTGAATAAAAACGGCGAGCTCTTCCTGATCCAGTAGTGATTCATGCGATTCCATGCCCCAAAGTTCAGGAACCTTCCTACTGCTATTTTTATTCTCAAATTGCTCATATAAGCTATCAGATTCCGGTGTGATTTTTTGTATCCAGGCACTTTTAAAGTGGGTTTTAGCTTTGTTAATGCTAATGCGGTAAAACCAGGTTTTAAAATGTGATTGTTGTTTGAAATCACCTGGGTGAGTATAAACAGATAACCAGGTTTCCTGGATAATATCGGCAGCAGTCGCCTCATTCACTATCGATCGAAGCGTGGCTTTTAAGCTCGGCGTATAGGTTTGGATTAACGCATTAAAACTTTCTTCATCCCCGTTAAGCGCTGACTGAATGATAACATCCATCCCTGGCATCCTTTGTTTTTTTATTTTCTAAAATGTTTTAATACGCGCGCGGCAAACTGCACGACCTTGAATTCTCGAGCCTTAAAAGCTTTATCCACCGGTGTATTAAAAAGATGATTCGTGTAATTTGATAAGGTTTTTACAGAAATTGGCAATATAATATCAAGCAGGTTTGTTTCGCTGTATCCGGCGTTTAAAAAATCTTCAACCACAGAGGGTTTCGGGCGACCACGCGATAAAAGCATTTCTCTTGTCATCACAGCCAGGGCGTTTAATTTATTATCCTCAATCGGCTTGTCTTCACGTATTGCGTTGGTCACCTCCGGGGGTACATTAGAGTAAAAATCGGCCATGGTGGAGTGTGCCGCCATACAATACTCACAGCCATTTTCATTACTAAGGGTAAGCAATATCACTTCCTGCTCAGAAGCTGTGAATCCCGAATTTTCACGGAAGTTTTTGTCTCCCTCTATATAAGCCATAAGAATTTCCGGTGCATTTGCCATAGCCTTGTAAGGGTTAGGAATCATTTTGAGCTCTATTTCAGAACGTTCAAACAATTCTTTTGCCTTACTATCGACTTCATTTTTCTCTTTGAGTGTTGCTTTCATTTGATAATGTTCCGCCATGGTGTGCTCCTATCCTTGAGAATTTTGTTTATTAGTTATACTTAAAAGTGTATCTTTGTTCCGTAAAAGATAGAGACTTAAGCAGGCAGCCCACATAAGAAGGGCAGCAAAAAACAATAAGTGGTTACCGGTAAAGGGCTTGAAATAGGCACCAATCGTGGAAAATACTGAAACAGTATGAAGAATAAAAACAATTAAGTAGGTAAATGACTTCCATAAGCCCAAAACAAAGCCTATCAGTAATAGAAGCTCCAGAGTACCCAGTCTCTGTATCAGATAGCCCATCACGTCGGATAATCCGTAAAATTTTTCATAAACCGCACTTGCATGTTCCGGTCGTATCAGCTTATCAATGGTCCACATCAGTATGACAATAAAAACAGTGACTCTCATACTCAACAGCGAGACCGCCAGTTTTTTTCAAAATTCATAGTTCCTTCTTGATTAACGTCCATTGATATCCCAGTTGTAATAGTAAGAAATCGATTTTTGCTTCTCTAAAAGTTGTTTCTTTAGTTTAGGATTAGCAAATTGGGCAATATGTTTTAAAACCTGCGATTCATCGTTGCCGAAATCTCCTTGATACCACTGATAGATTTTTGAAAGACTTAAGCTGTTGGCGTCTACCGTGACGCCATAAGGGCTGTTGACATACTTCTTTGCTGCTTTATTCATCAAAACCTGACTGTTTTGGTCTGTAAATACTTTATTTTGCAATTGCGGGCAGCTCATGGAGGCGCAATTCAGTGCATAGTGCAGTAAGGGGTTATTCCAGATAGACCGCAAAATTCGGTGTTCAATATCATTTAGCGTGACTTTTTGTCCTTCAATGGAGATAAGTGGCGCATCCCAGGGACCAAAACTAAAAAAACCCGGTGAAATATTGATTTTGGTAATACTTTGAACCGGCCAGTGTTTGAGTATCAATTGAATGGTTAATGCGTTATAAAGATTAATCCAGTAAGCCAGTTGTTCTTTTTTATTGAATGTTTTTATAGGTAGGCTTTTAAGTTTTTCGATGTATTGGTTCAGCGCTTGCTTGTCCTTAGCAGTGACTTTGCTGTAATGCACTTGATTAACACCACTTTCTCCTTTAAATAAATAACGATTTAAAAAATCCTGAAACATACTATGCGAAATGGCTTTAGTATTTTTTTCATTGGACTGGTTCCAAAAAGACCAAAGGTTTTTCTGCGGTGCGCTAAAGGATGTGCTAACCAATAACAACAAGCCACTGAAGATACAGGCGATTTTTTTAATCATGAGATCAACTCCTGTCGACAGTTTCACGGGTTTTAGGCAAAAGCTTAGATTGGGCGTTATAAAACTGTTTCAGCCGGATAATCGCGGTGACTAACACCAGCAAAGAAAAGAAAAAGGCAAGGATGGAAAACCAGTTGGGCCACACAATCATGGCGATAAAAAAAGCAAAGGCTTCAGCTCGCTCCATAATGCCCGGACTATAATAAAAGCCTTTTTCAGATTCATTGGCAGTAAAAATTCCGACCACTAAAAAACTGGTAATACAGAGTAAAACACTGCCTAGCATCATGATGATCCAAAAGCCTCTTGCCTCAGGTGCCACGAACCAAAGTGCTAAAATAACAATAAACTCCACCAAGCGATCAACGGTGATATCAAGCACGCTTCCCCAGTCAGAGGAATGCCCGGTCAATCTGGCTAAGGTACCATCGAGGGTGTCGAGATATCCTGACAACAATAATAAAATGATTGCGAATGAATGGGCGCCAAAATATAGGCAAGGCAAGATCAAAAGTCCCACAGCCCCTGAAAGCAACGTCAGTTGGTTAGGAGATATTTTGTCTTGTATTTTTCTTGCCGCAGGATCGACTAAAATCCGTTGATAAGGGATTCTTATATAGGCTTCTATCATTTTACCACCATAATTTTTGTAACAAGGAAACAAGCGTGCGTACCTTTTTGGAGAACAGTTTAGGCTTGTAAAACTCACCAGATACTTGTTTGCTAATCTCACTTAGCGTTGGGTAGGGGGCTATGGTATCGGTGAAAGCCCGAAGACTTTTACTTTCTCGTATGGCCATGGCCCAGGGCAAAATGAGCTCACCTGCGTGCAAACCAACAATAGTGACACCCAAAATTGTGCCTTTTTTGTTGCTAACCACTTTGATCATTCCTGTAGTTTCACCTTCTGTTTGCGCTCTATCGGATTGACTGAATTGCCATTTGGTTATAGTAAACTCTGAGGGCTCTTTGATATCAGCGTAAGCTTTGCCCACATGGGCCAGCTCCGGATGGGTATAGGTTACCCAGGGAACGGCTTTGTAATTGACTTTGGCAGGTATCTTAAAGGCGATATTACGTAACACGATTCCTGCCTGATAAGACGCCATATGAGTAAATTGATAGGGTCCCACTACATCACCGATGGCATAGATGTGTTTTTGACTGGTCTGCAATCTGGCATTGACATCTATGCCTTTCTTTGTGAACGAGACCCTGGCTTTATCAAGTCCTAATTTGTCCACATTGGGTTTTCTCCCCGTAGCTACCAGAACATGCGAACCGGTAAGAACGATATCTTCTGAGGATTTGGATACCTTCACTTCGATGGTGAATTCATTTTTCTGCACCAGCTCGTTAACTTTTGCGTGCTCCAGAATATCGATTCCCACATCCTTTAACGTTTGATTTACAACAGCCACAGCATCTTTATCGTCTTTAGGCAGAATGGTCATCGCTTCTACGATAGTAACTTTACTACCTAGCATCACAAAGGCCTGAGCCAACTCACAACCAATGGGGCCTCCGCCAATCACAATTAAGTGTTCGGGAAGCGCTTTTAAATCAAAAATGGTTTCGTTGGTGAGATGGTTTATGGTATCAATCCCTTTAATGGGTGGGATAAAAGGGGATGAGCCAGTCGCTATCACAATTTTTTTGGCCCTAATCGTTTGGCTGCCTGCCTTAACTGTATTTTCATCTACAAATTGCCCGTACTCCTGAAAAACCTTCACGCCTAAAGATTCAAAGCGCTCAACCGAGTCATGCGGTTCGATGGTTTTGACAACAGACGAGACATGCCCCATCACTTTGCTAAAATCCAAGGATTTAAATTCAAGATCAGCACCAAATTCAGGTGCCTGGTGTCTTGCCTGATAGATTGATTTTGCCGCTGCCAAAAGCGCTTTTGAAGGCACGCAGCCGTAATTTAAGCAATCTCCGCCCATTTTGTGGCCTTCCATCAAAGCAACCTTAAGACCTAACTGCGCACTGCCTGAGGCAAGACTTAAGCCACCAGAGCCCCCGCCAATAATCGCTAAATCAAACGTGTTATCGTGACTCATGCTTATTTTCCTTTTCGCTTTTTAATGAATTTTTGGTAGATGACGGGTAGCACAGACATCGCTGCCAATGCCAGCAATGGGTACAGCACCTTTGGGTCAAAAATGATGCTTAAATTTGGCGTTTGATTGGTCGCAAAGATATGGCTGAGTCCATTACCAACCAGCGTATAAACAACTGAACCCGGCATAATGCCAAAAAAGGTTGCCACAACAAAAGTGGCAGCACTGACACCGAGCAAGGCGGGCACAATATTAATCACCCAGAAAGGAAATACAGGAACCAGTCGCAAAAACAGCAAATAAGAAAAGGCATTTTCTTGAAACCCTTCACGCATCCGGCTAATCCAGCCTGTAGCTTTTTGTGCAAGCCAATTACCAAGTGAGGTTTTGACTGCAAAGTATAACAACGTTGCGCCCATGGTGGCACTAGCAACCACCAGGATACTGCCAAACACAGGTCCAAAGAGAAAACCGCCAGCTAAGGTTAAAAACGTAGCGCCGGGTATTGAAACGGCCACAGCAATGGTATAAATCGCTACAAAAATTAGTGATGACCACAAAAAGTGGGTGTTTGTCCATTCCAATAAGACATTTCTGTGGGTTTTAAGGCTTTCAAAGCTTAAATATTTTTGCAGTCCTGTGCCAAATATCAGTGCCAGCACCAAAAAGATGATCAGCAAAGGCAACCATCGTTTTAACTGGGATAGCCAGAGTCGCTTTTTGTTATTATTCTTGTTTAATTCCATTTTTTTTGCTCCATTCGACATTAAAAACTGGATTCACCCAGTAATCAATGCTCAATAAACGTCCTGCACCGGTAAAGAATAAACGGCTCCAATGTAATGAATATCCATCTTGTTTCAAACAGTCAATTTGTATACTAAGCTGGTTACTATTAATTGCCAACTCAGTGGGTGGGATGGTTCATTATATTGAAACCAATTATGTTGCTCATTATACAAGAACGCAAACTGGTAATGATCTTTTCTCAGATCATCTTACACGATAATATTCTTAAACATTGGCTATTAAGGCGCGTGGTTATATGGCTCAATAGAAAGCTTAAATCCGAGTCCTTTTAAAATAGTTCCAAAGTTATCCAGCCGTGGATTGCCTTTCTCTGACAGTATTTTGTATAGATTTTGTCTGTTTAGTTTGGTTGTTTTTGCAAGCTTTGTCATGCCACCTTGTGCAGAGGCGACATTTTTCAAGGCAACCAAAAAAGCCTCAAGATTGTTGTCTTCTTGGTATTCCTTTAAAGCAACTTGTAAATAACCATAAGCCTCCTCTGGATCTTTTAAGGACGTAATCAGATCGCTATCGTAATCAACTGTATTGTGTAAAATTTTATCTTTATTCATCACAGCGCTCCTGTAAATCATCCCAGTATTGTTTTGCGGTATCAATGTCTTTTTCCTGACGACTTTTATCTCCACCGCAAAATAAATACGATATCCTGAGCCAAATGAAAATCTTAACTCTGAAACACCATCGGATAAAATTTTATAATCACCCAGGTTTCCCAGTTCAACTCTATCTAATCGGGCACGTATTCGATGCCTGACTTTAGAATTTTTTAAGCCATCAAGCCACTCTTTATAAGGAATTTTCCCTGATTTGATAGAACCGTATTTGTTTAGGTTTAATTTCTATCATGGTTAATTGTCGTATCTTAGCGACAATTTGTCCAGTTATATTCGGGTTCTAGCTGAGAACTTCAGAAATAATAAGGCTCTTCTGCGCATCTGTAGGTAGTGGAACCCAATCTGTATAAGGGTTAGAATGCGGCATCTAAATTAGAATGTCGCGGAAATAATGAGTCAAATCACTCTTCCATTGGATATAAAATCGCTTGAAGTTGTCTCGTAACGTATTGATATTGAAGGCAATATTGTCTTTTAAGTAAAGAATAAACATGCTCACAGTACCTGCCACAAGTGTGGAAAACCCGCGATAAAACCCAATTGGCGCGCACCAATAAGAAGGATTAGACACCTACCGATTTTTGATCAACCGGTCTATTTAGAAATTGTGCCCGTCCGATATAAGCAGGCTTCACTAATGATCTAGAGTAAATCGGCATAAGCTTCATAATTAAAATTTATCCTCGAAATGGTTCTGCCCTCGTGGTAATGCCAAATTAATTTTCTGATTTGCTGTATACGCTCTTCCATTTTCGTAAACGATTTGCAGCCATATACTTTTTGCTTTAACCAATGCCAAAAGCGTTCTATTGGATTATATTCCGGCGAATATGGTGGAAGATAAAATAACTCTACCCACCCATGCTTTTTGATAAATTTCTGAACTTTCTTGCTTTTGTGGATTGAGCCATTATCAAGAATGATCATTAATTTTTTATCAGGATTTGCCTTGTGCAGCTGATGCAGAAACATAATAAATTTCTGGCTATTCCCTGTATCTGCTTGTTTCCAGTTAAACCTGCTTGTCTTCAGGTTTAATGCACCAAATAATGTCTTGCTCAGTCTATTTTTAACGGTATTCACCGCTTTTTTTCACCACATTTAAACCAACCACAGCTGACATAAGGTTGATTTGAAAAATGTGACTCATCTACAAAAAAAATTTCAATATCTTCCGATGGTTCCTTTTTGATCCGTTCTACAATGCCACCTATCTTAATTTTCTTCTCTGCAGCGGTAGGTGCATTTTGTGGCATCGTTTTAGAAAAGCGCTTATAAACAAACCCTAACATATTAAGCGATTTCATCAACGTGTTGTCGCATGCCTTACATCCCTTTTTTTCAAACCAATCGCGTAGTAAATTAAGCTGCCAGCCTGCTTCCTGATATCCATAATCTTGTGGCGATTTACTCAAAAGCTCCTGAAGATGTGTCTCAATAAGCGGAGCTTTCTTTGCTGGACGACCCGGGGGCTTGCGAGGAGTAAATCCTGATAAACCCTGCTTAACATAACGATTAAGCCACAGTCGAATCGTGATAATGTTCCTATTTAAATGGCGAGATATTTCAGGGGCTGACATGCCTGATGCGGCTAATAATACATAATGCGCTCGTTCACCAATATTTGATTTTCGTTCAAGTCTCAATCGCTTTAATGCAGCTCGTTCTTCTTCGTTTAGAGATATCCTTATCATGGCTCTTTGGGGCTACGTAATTTTGTGTGGGCTAAAAGTACACCAAACACTGCATTTGCGCTAGATCATTAATGAAGACCGCTTATTTGCGGACACTGTGATGACTACCCCACGACAACAGAGCAATATGACTGGACTGACCGTAATGCCAGGATCACCAAAGGGCTCGAAGAATACATAATGCGTAGCTTGATTCACAGCACCATTGCGAATGTTTCAATTAAAAAAAAGTTGGGCCACAAAGTCATGCAGGCGGCTTTGGACAGGCTTGTTGCAGGGCATGTGGATTGGGAAAATTTCAAATCACTGGATACACTTGGTATTGATGAAATAGCTTTAAAAAAGGGGCATGACGAATACATGACCATTATTAGCACGCGATTAAATGATGGCAGAATACGTGTACTTGCCGTGATTGAAGGGCGAGGCAAGGCGGATATAAAGTCATATTTTGAATCCATTCCGCCACGACCACAAAAAACAGTCAGAAGCGTTTGCACCGACATGCATGATGCTTTCGTCTATGCTGCTATTGGAGCATTTGGTCCACAATCTGTTGTAATAGATAGATATCATGTCGCAAAATTATATAGGAAACCGCTTGATAAGCTGAGAATAAAAAAAATGAAACGCCTTAAATCAGAGCTTGATAGTGGTGAATATGCAAAGTTAGAAGGTATGATGTGGATATTGCGAAAGCAACATGAATGCTTGTCTGATGTGGATAAATCAAAGTTAGAGCTGTTATATAAACATTCCGACAAACTCAAAAAAGCCCATAGCTACTCCCTGAAGTTAACCAATATTTTCAACACACACTGCGGAAGAAAATCAGGGATGGCTAAACTAAACAGATGGATTAAAAAGGTTGAACAAAGTGAGGTCACTTGTTTTGATGGCCTTATTTCAACACTGGGTAAGTACAAGCCGTACATCGTCAATTACTTTAAAAAGCGAAAGAACAGCGTTTTTGTTGAAGAAATGAATAATAAAATAAAAGTAGCAAAAAGACGATGCTACGGATTCTCGGCTGTTAAAACTATTTTTCAGCGCCTGTTTCTCGATTTCCAAGGGTTCTAAATTTACGCATGATTAATTTCTACAGATGCGCAGAAGAGCCGCGATTCTTTATTGGTTTTATCCTGCATTGCGACAGCAATTCCACTTAAACTCACACTGCGAACTGTAAATAAAGCTAGCAACATTTGTGCAAAAAAATCCAATCTAGACTTGTGCAAATCCAATTGTTGACCTTAAATCTCTCTTAATTCGCTGATATATTTCATATTCACACCTTTTTTTAGACGGAAAGATTATATGAAATACATTTAATATCAGCGAGTTATTTCTTTCTTAATTCTTCTTTTTTTAAAAATTGTCCGGTACAAAGCTTTATGGGTTTTGCGTAAGTCTTGTTCATTTTTCCTTAAGGTAAGTACATTACAATAAAATATAAGCTAAAAAAGATGAAACTATGACTTTTTTTATTGTCGCGGTATCAGGACAAAGCATTTTAGATAAAAAGAATGAAGCCAAAGCACTTGGCATTACAATTGCGTCTTATGCTGTTAACGACACTGCAAAGCCATCTGAAATCGAATTCAATGGTTTTTTAAAGGAATTTACGTATCCTGTCAGAATCGCCGGGTAAGTGTCTGCCACTGAGTCCGGATTAATCCGAGCCGCGCGCGTCAGCAAGCGGAATTCTTTAAAAATATTCAAAATACCTATTGACACGGTTTTTCTGTAAAACTGATGTTTTTCCATATCAAACGTAAGTCATGCAATATGCATGCCCTAAGATCCCCAAGATCACAATGTAGCCCCTTTCACTAATAAAACATCTCCCTCCTGAGGTCAGATTTTTTCTTAGCCCTTAGTGGCGTTAAAACTCGAAAAATGCGTTCAAAAAAAGTCATGTTATGATTGCCGTATCAGCATTAGTAACGCAGTGGTAGATGATGAAACGCCAAGAAATCAAACAAGTTTTAGATGAGTTAACAAAAGATATCGATAGTCTTGCCGACAAAAAGGCCGTGACTATGTATCCGTTCGGTGAAATACACCTAGAGGAATAAGTGAAAATTGAAGAAGATCGCTACACCATAACTATTGGAGTAGACGATGACAAAAAGAGATGAGTACTGGAGTGACATGGTTAAATCCTATGAGGAAAGTGGTTTAGCACCAGGATTATTTTGCCGTAATAAAGGAATATCAGACTCCAGGCTCAGATTTTATCGCAATAAATTCAAGAAAGAGTCTAAAGCAGTTACCCCAGCCAAAGAGGCTTTATTTGAGCCACTTATTATTACTCCATTACCTTCTGCTAAGGCAGTGTTTAAATTAGTTATTGAACTCCCTAATAAAATACGCTGTGAACTTGATGCAGCTGACCATCAACACCGACTGATATTATTAAGGGAGTTGATGACCTTATGTTAATTCCAGATGATGTTCAAGTGCATTTATATTGTGGAATAACTGATATGCGCAAATCCATTAATACTCTAGCCATTCTGGTGCATGAAGTTTTTGGAATGGAGCTTAGTGCAGGTCATTTATTTTTGTTTCGTAGCAGAGGAGGAGATAAGTTAAAAGCACTGTACTATGAAGAGCAGAGTTTTACCTTATGGTACCGCAGATTAGAGAAAGGGAAATTCATTTTCCCCCGCAATACCCAAGGTCATATTGAGCTGACAAAAGAGCACTTAAAATGGCTCATGGCCAGCAATAAATTCACCTTTCATCAAGGAGGAAACCCGGTGATTTACCGTGATTTTCATTGAAAAACACTGAAGAAATCATGGTGGTTATGGTATAATATCACCATTAAAACAAGCACTAAACCAGCCATGATTTCCTCAAAAGACCAATCACTTTTAATGCCTTTGCAGGAAGAAATTAATCAATTAAAAAAAGAAGCTCTGGAATGGAAGCAAAAGTATTTTAATATGCTAGAGCAATTCAAACTGGCTCAACAGCGTAAATACTCTCCCTCATCTGAACACAATATTCTGCAAGGCGAGTTGCAATTTGATGAAGCAGAAAGCATAGAGGTCACAGAGCTGCCGCAAGAAGATAATACAATTACGGTCACCTATACTCGCAAAAAACCAGTACGACGCCCATTACCTCCAGAGTTACCCCGTGAAACCATTGAGCATGACATTGCAGAAGAAGAAAAACTGTGTGCTTGCGGCTGTATGAAGCAACGTATTGGCGAAGAGGTCACGGAACAGCTAGAGTTTGTTCCTGCAAAGCTGACGGTCATTGCCCATGTGCGACCCAAATATGCATGTAATCGTTGTGATGAAGGGGTAAGCATTGCCCCTATGCCGCAATTATTCCTTCCTAAAAGCATTGCCACACCAAGCCTTGTAGCTCATGCCATTATTAGTAAATACCAAGACCACCTCCCTTTATACCGTCAAGAGCACATCTGGAAACGAATGGGCATTGAGATGGCTCGCAATACAGTATGTGGATGGATAATGGCAGCATCTGAGGTATGTAGCCCAATGAGGAACGCTCTAATCAAAGAGCTGGTTGCATCAAACTACCTTCAGGCCGATGAAACACCACTTCAGGTGATGGATGAGCCTAATCGAAAAAATACATCCAAGAGCTATATGTGGGTATACCAGAATCACAAACCGGATAAAAAAATCATTGTGTTTGATTATCGTGAAACCCGACAAGCCCAATGGCCTAAAGAACTACTTAAAGAGTTTAAAGGCTATTTACAAACAGATGGGTATGTTGGTTATGACTGGGTTGATGACCATCCTGATATTATTCATTTGGGATGTTTTGCACATGCCAGACGTCCTTTTGCTGAGCTTGTCAAACTGGCTAAAACCACAGGTAAATCACATCAGGCCGTGGCGTATATTCAAAAGCTCTATGCCATTGAAAAAATTGCTCGGGATGGGAACTATACGGCAGAACAACGCTATCAGATAAGGCTCGAACAATCAAAACCCATTCTTGACGCTTTAAAGACTTGGCTTGACCAATCCTTAAAAAATGCGGTACCCAAATCAAAGCTGGGTGATGCCTTAGTTTACATGTCTCAGCGATGGAAGGAGCTTACTGCTTATTTGCTTGATGGGATGCTCGAGATTGATAATAATGCCATTGAAAACATCATTAGGCCTTTTGCTCTGGGCAGAAAAAACTGGCTCATGTCTGGAAGCCCTAGAGGGGCTCATGCTGGGGCATTATTCTATAGCCTTATTGCAACAGCTAAGTCCAATGGCCTTAATCCTTTTGATTACCTCAAAGTCCTCTTCGAAAAAATCCGCTTCTGTAAAACCGCAGAAGACTTCACGAATCTTCTTCCTTTTAATCTCAAGATGAATTAACCCCTTCTTCTAATGCAACCCGTAGTTCACCGAACGGATACGTGACTATCATTAAGGTATTGGTTAATTTGGTCGAAATGCTTGCCGAAGAAAATGCTTTGCTCAGAGAGGAAAACCAAGTATTACGTGATGAGATAAACCGCCTTAAGGGTGAACAGGGCAAACCTAATATTCGCGGTCAATCCAAAGGTAGCAATGGCGATAATACAGGCAATTCCAATCATTCATCTGAAGGAGATCGCAATAAACGTGGTAAAGGGAACAATAAAAACACAGGCAAAGACAAAAAAAACGTACGTATTGATAGACGTGTTACGATTGCTCTGGACAAAGCAACGCTGCCAGATGACGCCAAGTTCAAGGGTTTTGAGATTCGAATCATCCAGGATCTAAAAATCATCACGGATAATGTTGAATTCAAGCTGGAAACGTATTACTCACCATCTTTGAAAAAAACCTTTATTGCGCCGATTCCTGGCGAATATAAGGGCAGTGAATTTGGTCCTGGGGTTAAAGCGCTGGTCATCACATTATACCGTGATGCAGGGATGACGGAGAGCGCCATTGAGCGCTTTTTAAAAACATGTGGTATTCAAATATCACATGGTAAAATTGCTTCCATGCTGACAGAAGGCAATGATATTTTTCATCAGGAAAAAGAAGATATTGTCGATGCCGGTAGCAACGCAGGCTTGTACCAGCAGATGGATGACACAGGCAGTCGTGTTAACGGCAAAAATCACTACACCCATGTTTTATGTAATGACTTTTTTACAGCATACTTCACTCGTCGTAAAAAAGATCGCTTGACCTTATTGGAGTTGCTGTGTCGAGACCAATTAAAGTTTATGTTTAATCAGGAGGCTTATGAGTTAATGGATGAGTTTGGTCTCGCAAAAAAATGGTTGGATCAAATTAAACCAATGCTGCATGCACAACCCCTCACACGTGAATCAATCGATAGTTTGATGGGAACACTTTTTCCAAATCCAAAAAAACACAGCACGAATCGACGCATAATTCTTGAGTCAGCAGCTCTTGCCTATTATCAGCACTCGAAATACTTCATCCATTATTTAATGACAGATGATGCGCCTCAGTTTAATAAATTGGCCCTACATCATGCGCTGTGCTGGATCCATGAAGGTCGTCATTATAAAAAACTCACTCCATTCTCAGATATGAATCAGAATATATTGGCTGTATTTCTTGAGCAATTATGGGATTTCTACCATGCATTATTGACTTACAAGACGGCTCCATCTCAATCAATGGCCCAACAACTATCAATGCAATTTGATACTTTGTTCGCAACCACGACAGGCTATGATGTTTTAGATCAACGCATTGCAAAGACACGTGCTAAAAAACAAGCGTTATTATTGGTGTTAGACCATCCATTTCTGCCATTGCACAACAATGCCTCTGAATTAGGGACACGGTTTCAAGCAAGGATACGCGACATCAATCTCCAAACGGTCTCCCAAAATGGCACCAAATCAAAGGATACGTTTGCCACGATTGTACAGACGGCCAGAAAACTGAAAGTTAACGTTTATCAGTATATTTACGATAGGGTGACTAAAAAATTTGAAATGCCATCATTGGCTGAATTAATCTTACTTAAAGTGCGGCAGGTTCCATGCACCACATAAGCATCTCGAGATAATTCCGCTTGCTGACGCGCGCGGCTCGGATTAGTCCGGGCTCAGTGGCAGACACTTACCCGGCGATTCTGACAGGATACAATATCAAGGTTACATTTTTTGACTCTGGCAATAAAAGAAAATGGGATAATGAAGAGCAAGAGCAGGAACAAACCCCTAAAAAATATTGCTTTTAATAAACGCTGTTCAGCAGGTGATTCGAATATTGATTTTTGAAATATACTATAAAGATATAGCTTTGCTTATGGGTTTCTTTACCCATAAGCTCACAAATTCAGGACATCCTAGACAAAGCTTAAGTGTCGTTTGCTTTCATAACAATCCACGTTAACCTTGTTTTCTCCATCCCATTGGAACAAAATTTTTGCATTTGGTCTTGCAAAGTTAGCAGATTTTAATTGTCTCATGGTGTTATCAAACTCTGTTGATTGATATTCCACTGACAAAGTCTCAAGTTTTTCTTTTGCCTTAGCCAGGGTTCCTACGAGGGTTATCAACAGCATGGAATTGGCTAAAGTTAAAAAACCTCTTTGTAAAATAAACCCACAAAGGTCTGCAATGAACTCACCGGTTTTTTTTCTATCCAACATTATTTCAACCAACAATCTTTCGTCAATATAACGCAACGTTTCTTCATCAAAAAAAATAGAATTTAGAGACTGAAGATGAAGTAGAAAAACAGATTTTGCTTTATTTAATGCTTCTGTACGATTTAATTTATATTGATCCCGAATATTTTTCTCTATATCCGTTTGCATGTAACTGTATATTTTTTTTGTATGTGGATTTTGAATAATTGTAATCGAGTCAGTATTTCCAATAAGTTTTATATTGTTTATACCACTAAATCTTAAATGATCCATTAACTTTGAGGCAAAACTGGTATCAGCGGTTACAGTCAGGCTTGCTGAACTATGGCAAAAAAATAACCGAATATGTAATCCAGCAATTTTATTCAAATTCACATGGCGAACGATTATTTCGGCTAACGATTTATAAAATAAATAATTATCGTTATTATTTCCCAAAAAATCACAGCCAACCCCACCATGTCCGTGAATATACAAGTGTGACGAGCCAGTTAACTTTTTAAATTTCAATTGATCAGCTAGAGAAAAAGGTTTGATGTCGCACCATCCATCAAACTCAATAGAGATGGTATCTGTTATTCCATTTTTTTGTTCGCATTTTTGTCTAAGCAATTCAGTAGATTCGTGGTTACTAAAAAGAGATAAAACCAGATTATATTTTTTACCCATATAATGAACACCCCATAGAATAATGGTTTTTATTTTACCATATTGAATTAAAAAAACCTTAATTTTCAATAATAAAATGTTCAAGTCATCGCTCATGATCTGAATCAACTGTGAAACCTCGAGAAAGAAAGTTATAACTTTATGTTTGCATAGTTGATTTGCAACTCTTAGAAGCGGAACGTAATCCTTCTTAGTTCCATGAGCTACACCATGCAACAATCGATAAATGGACCTCTTTTTTTAGTATTCCCAATAAAATAAGAGCACTATATTTTACCAACTAACTTTACTTGTTTACCCGAGAAAGAGGATCTTTACCATTTTATCAGGACCGGCCTTTCCAAGCTTACAAGTACTGTTCTATTCTGGAATATCAGAACTTACTGATTACGTTACAGATGATTGTTTAGTAGGCAACTGAGATGTTTCTTTCGAAGGAAGTGGTATTTCCGAGTGCCGATTTATTCGTTCAATATCAATAGTAATTTTAGATCTCTGGTGATCTCTGTGGACTTTGTAACGCGTCATCCCTTACCCTTTTTTATTAAAATTGCGAGCAAGGATGACTGACGAAATTTAGGTTTGCAATCAAGTTTGCTATACACGAACTCTAATATTTAATGTTGAAATAATTTGACTATATTGTTATAATATTGATCATGAAAAAATATTTTTTCTTCATCGCCCTGGCTTTGGTGATCATTCTTTCTGGTTTTAAAAATGGCAAATCGTTGCCTGATTCGCACGTATCAAAATCCTATACCTTAAATCAGCACCACAATCCTTGCTCCCAAAAAACACAAAGTAATGGATCTTATGATTGCAAACAAACTCAAGCCTGTACTATGAAACACTCGCTCATTTTTGATCTATTCTCAACAACAAGTAAACTTCTATTTTTCATCTGCTTTAGTATTTTATGCTCTGGAATTAAAACATTCATATATAAACCGCCAAAACCTGCTCTGCTATCGTTTTAGTTTTTTATCCGTCACAGCAATTACAAAAAATTGTTACTGTGATTTATTAAACGGTTACGTGGAGAATATAATGAATAACCTTTTAAAGGCGATGGTCTTCCTCGCGATAATTTCCTTTGGTCCCGCATCGCTTTGGGCCGCCTCAAATCAAAATACACATGATGAACGAAATTACTTTCAATTTGTCATTCCCAAATATGATACTCAACGCCAGGGAGGGCAAAAAGTCACTGTTTATGTGCGTTTTGCATACAATAAAGGATTAGCTTCTTCAAAATATATTGACTATAGAGTGATGCGAGAAGACGTGCTCAAATACATGGAACCATCAGAAGAGTTTCCAGCAGAAGTATTTTGGGAAATTTTAGCCACTCAGATGGGAAGGGAATTAATGAAAAACTATCCTGTTGAAGGGGTGAGTGTTCAACTTGAGGTTTTAGATAATCAAAACCCTAATACCTATGAGCCAGGGGATCATGGTCCTGTATTTACTACTGGCAATATTGAACCTCTCGATGTCCATCACTAAAAAAATTATCTTCTTTTCCCGGACGCATAACGCTCCGGGATATCCAACTTGAATTGTATTAATTAAGGCACGTAAGCAGTCAAGTTTGCTAGCTTAAGTTAAATTGGGCTAAAGGATAGTAGCTGTTTTTTCCGTTACCGGGTTTGCTTTCTATCAGAAAAATCTCATCGATAAGTATTGCCGGGATAATTGGTACCTTTATTTGAGGTAATAATGGATGTTGCGAGCGATGCTGAGATAAGCGTCCTATCGACATATGTCCTCGATAAGGCCTTGATTCAACTGAGTAGTTTAAAGAGCTTATTGCATATCCAATTGAGTCTGACAGTGCTTTTAAAATCTCCTGTGGCCCCACTGCCAAAGACAGAATCTTAGGATGCTTCGGTTCTGGAAACCACTCTAACTGATTAATTTGCAATTCAAATACACTTGTATTTTTTAATTCAGTCCGAACTCGTTTAATTAATGGATTTACATCTTCTGGCCACACCTTTTCTAAAAATTGCAAGGTGATATGTAAATTTTCAAGGTTCATCCATCGCATAGAACGTTCTGGAACAGAATGCTCTAGTGTATTTAAAATATTCTCTAGAACATCACGCATTGATTTAGGTGGCATAATTGCGAAAAAAGCACGTATCGTATTCATCTTAATACCCTTCGAGAGATAAACAGCTTTAGTAATTTATGGAAATAGCACATGGCTGTTAGAGAAATCTTGCTGCCGTTATCATACCTAAAAGACATAATTGATATTAGCAGTGTCCTATATTTTTACCGTACTTTTCCGCGCCATTCGTTGTCTTACCTTTATGCCAACCCCGTGGAGGGGCATGATGCCTTAAACCGTATCTCCTGACCTTATTAACTGGCAAAATACATTGAGCGCTGCTACTTGTTGTATATTATTTACCCGGGTATCGAGTAACGCCGGGTTGTAAACAACAATAGCCATACATTGGGCTCGTGAGATGGCAACATTGATACGATTTTTGTCAAACAAAAAATTTAATCCGCGCGGAGATTCATTAGCACTGCTCGCACACATACTTAAAAAAACTATTGGTGCTTCTTGTCCCTGAAATTTATCCACGCTACCCACTTTAGCCTGTTCGCCCAACGTGGATTTTAATTTATTAACTTGATGATTGTATGGAGCAACAAAAAGGATGTCTTCCCAGCCAATTAACCGTTGCGTGCCATCTTTTTCTCTAAAGCTTCTACCCAATAAATCTTGGGTTAGGGAGTAAATTTTCTCTACTTCTTCATCACTTGCCTGAGTGTTTCCTTCATGCAGGACAGGTATGGCAAAAATTCCAGCCTCTTTATTTAACAAGCCTTGATAACCATCAGGAACACTTATGGATTGATGATCATTTTCAGGAACTGTTTCCAGTTTTCCCTCATAAATGGCCTCGCTAATAAACTGATTAACTGCCGAATGCATACGATAGGTAGTACCAAGAAATACACCCATATTCTCAGGAATAGCAGGTGTGTCATGCAACAAATAATCAAGAATAGATAAACCACTGTCTTGCGGATGATTACCTTGGGAAGGTTGTCCTAACTGCATCTGATCACCCATTAAAATGATATTGCGGGCTGCCCTGCTCATAGCAATCAAGTTAGCAACGCTAACTTGACCTGCTTCATCAATAAAAAGATAGTCAAAGGTATTTTCAAGATCCTCGAGGGCAAAACCCCAGGCGGTTGTTCCTATCACGCAGGATGGTTGAGTAAAATCAAAGATATTTTTATTTTCTAATACAGCTATATTCAATTTATTAATTGCAGAATCAGTAGTACGGGTACAAGCAAAATGTCCTGAAATTCCTTTTTCTTGACAATACTCAGCAGTACTAATCAGCAAATTATTGATGGCTTTATGACTATTCGATGATATTCCTATTTTTTTTCCTCTTTTAAGCAGTTCAGCAATCAGATGTTTCCCGGTATATGTTTTACCTGCTCCCGGTGGACCCTGAATGGTGAGATAGCTGTTGTTTAAATTTAGAACAGCATGGATAATTTCCTGTAATCGCTGTTTTGGATCATGACTGGGAGCTATGGGGTTGCCGGCAAGATGGTCATTTATACGGGGAATAGCTTTACTTAAAAAATCCACTATTGCGGTCTCATTAAGCCTTTCTTGTTCAAAGGCTTCTGCCTGTTTTGCAAGAGCCTCTGGAATGGGTCTGGGATTTACGAACTCATCAGGAATCAGTGTAATCTGCTCCTCCGGTGGATTTTTAGCTTGTAGAGTAATTAATCCCTGCTCTAAATCACTGCCTTGCGCATGATAAGTTGCTTTAATATTCTTACCGTCCTCCGTTTCCTCACCCAAAATGTAATACTGTTTTGCATTCCCCTTAAACTCCTGATTGGGATCGAAAGTATACTCATATACGAGATTACGCGCTTGGGGGGT
Organism: Legionella antarctica; assembly: GCF_011764505.1. Classification (NCBI taxonomy): domain Bacteria; kingdom Pseudomonadati; phylum Pseudomonadota; class Gammaproteobacteria; order Legionellales; family Legionellaceae; genus Legionella; species Legionella antarctica. Next base: position 2,995,297 of record NZ_AP022839.1, on the reverse strand, counting down.
TGGTTTATAAGGCGCTTTATTCGTCCGGCGACAATAAGCCAAACAATCAATATCATCAAGTAACTCTTCCTCACTTAATCCCAAACGATCGAACAAACGCCAAAATACCGGTTTTGCTTCTCGCCGATGAAATTCAATAGACCAGGCAAAAACTGCATTCATTTTGGCGCGGAATTCATTACCCTCGTTTTTAAATTGCTCTGCTTTAGCTAATAATCTATCACGAAGTTTAACGCGCTCTTCGTGTTCCTCCTTAACTTCTGGCTCAATGAATTGCGTCTTACCAAGGTATGTGATCCCTTGCTCTTTCTGCTTTTCTCTTAACCACAGCATCAGTTCCTGGGTTGAATTACAATCATCAATATTATAATCACGAATATTTTTTAAAGTTTTGGATGTTTGCCATGTATCTCCATCAGGATTTTCTCGCCAGCGTTCGTAGACAACAATAGAATCACCCCCTGATCCCACCTCTGTATCTCGCTTATTACGATATAGATGCTCTACGTTTTTAATGGAATACCTTGGTTCTCCAATGAGCAGCGAACTCTTTACAATCTTGTATAAATCAACAAAAACTTCGTTACGCAATAACTGATCCACTTCATATTCGCAAATTCCATATCTACCCATTAATTTACGGCAGGCAGAAATTTCATAACTTGCATAATGATAGATATGCATTCCTGGCTCATGTTGCCAGCGCTCATAAACCCAATTTATAAAAGCCTTAAAACTCTTTTTTTCCTGCTCCTGATTATGAGCCCAAAAATCCTTATATCGACGTTCGCCGTGTTCATCAAAATAGGTAACGCCCCACAAATATTCCAAACCACCCTCTTCAAGAGGAAAACCTTCTATATCAAAGAAAACATCATGTGATGATAGCCGAGGAAGCAAAGCCAGCCCCATTTTTTTTCCAGCCTCATGGGGGATTAATTGATAAACAGGAACTTCTTTTCCTGCACTTTCCTGTTGCATTTTAGCTTGGGTTTTTAACCGTTTTAATAGTTCAGGTTTTAGTCCTCTGATCAGGTTATTTTCAGCATTAACCAGAGCAGTCATGCTGGTAATACCTGCTTTATTCAATTTCTTAATATGACTTGTTGTAATAGTAGCTATCTGGACTAGGTGATCAGCCTTTTTGAGTAACTCTTCTGCGTAATTGCTCCACCTTCCCCAACTTTTAGACGAGGACGGATCAGGGCACTTTGTTGGAATAAAACCCTGATGAGTTTCTAAAAAAAGGTGTTTCAAATTACGATAAAAATAATAGTAATCATCCGTTCTAAATTTTTTTTGTTCTTTATTTCCCAGAATAACAGTAATGTATTCAGGTCGCTTTCCTTGAATTTTTTCAAGCATTTCTGCATAACAACATAATTGAATTATAAAACAGGGCTTCACTGATTTAGCAAGCTTGCTGTCCCATACTTCATAATAATAATCGCCCAAACGACTTGTTCCCTGCACTTTAATTAGAAAATCTGCGTACCCTCGAAATGGCGACAGCTCCAAACTGGCCTGATAAATAACATCCACCCCAGTTTGCATGGCAGCACTTGTTGCCCCTAAAGGATCCGCCTGTTTTTTGAGATTAACTATTGATAATCCCTGTTCTATAAAAGAAGCCAATACCGCTGATTCATGTTGATGTCCCATACCTTGCAGTACATCCATTAACCCATCATTCTTGTCTGGGATTGGTAACGAATTAGGATGTGTCAGAGCCAGATGCTCCATCCATGAAGCAAAAGGACTATCCATAAACTGAGTTATGTCTGATGGCGAAAACACTAATTGACTGGATTCAAGATACATTTTAATTATTCCGAGTAATATTTTTGGGCGTTGTAATATAGGCGCGGTTTTCTGGACACAAAAAAAGGTTTTTTAAGAGCTATTCTTCTTAATACAAAGAGGAGAATAAAATGTCTAAAAAGCGAGCTTATTATACGGCGGCCAAGAAGGCAAAAATAACGCTAGCTGCGATTGAGGGGAAACTCACACAAGCGCAAATTACCAGTGAATACGGTGTTCACGCAACGCAGGTAAAAACTTGGAAGCAATCGGCCATCAAAGCCATTAACGATTTATTCTCTGGGGCTAATGAAAAAGAAGCCAAGTCCCAAGAGCAGCTTGTTGAGGCATTATATCAAGAAATTGGTCGACTTCAAGCGCAGCTATCTTGGCTAAAAAAAAAGCATGAACTTTAGTCTGGATGAAAAGCGCGTCATGATTGATCCTCTTGCCGAGCTCACCATTCGTGAACAATGCTTGCTATTAGACTTGCCTGTTTCAAGTTATTATTATAGTGCCAAGCCCATTTCTGTCGAAGATGAAGCGCTTATGGCGCTACTTGATGAGCACTATCTGCAGTATCCATGTGAAGGTAAAATTAAGCGGGCAAGATGGCTGTCAAAAGAAGTAGGCTATCCTGTTGGTAAACGTCGAGTAAAAAAGTTGATGGAAATGATGGGGTTATCGACTGTTTACCCAAAGCCAAATACAAGCGTTCCCAATAAGGAGCATGAGGTGTTCCCTTATTTATTAAAAGAGGTGGATATCACCAAACCAAATCAGGTTTGGGCCGCAGATATCACCTACATCCGCATGAAAGGAAAGCATGTGTATTTAGTAGCTATTATGGACTGGTATAGTCGTTATGTGATTGGATGGGCTATTTCACCTACTATGGAGGCTGAATTTTGTATTGAGGCGCTTAGAAACGCTTTGCTGCATTCGCGTTGTGAGATCTTTAACACGGATCAGGGTTCTCAATTTACCTCAAAAGATTGGATAAATACGCTAAAATCTCACCACATTTCTATCAGCATGGATGGGCGAGGACGTTATTTAGATAATATATTTATCGAGCGATTGTGGCGTAGTGTTAAGCAAGAAAAAATCTACCGGTATGATTTTGATACAATTGAAGAGGTTGAGCTGGCCTTAACGGAGTATTTTGAGTATTATAATAACCGAAGGCTTCACCAGTCCTTTAATTATTTAACGCCCGCAGAGGTGTATTATGGCCGGAAAAGACCATAAACCCTAAATGAGAGCGTCATGACTTACCCACAAGGCCCACAGGCCTATACGAGAAAGTGAAGCTCTCCTGACCTGTGGACTTGTGGATAAGTCATTCTGATAGAGTTGTGGTAAAATGACCTAAGACAATTCGTAGTAGCAATCACTATTCATACGGTATTGAGTAGGTTTAAATAGGTTAATTTGAGTGAATTTTTAACTATAAATGATGGATGAATAGCTCTTATTTTTCCTTAATTTTGTTCCAGACATGCGGACCCATATCACACGGCAATATGGCCATTAATCGTCTCAATAGCCCCTCGTTCTTCCAGTGCTCTCAATAATACAACAGTACTGGCAACGGATAGAGAAAGCCCAAAAATTAGAGCGCTGCCATAATTCCAGCCCCACATAATTGCAACACCACCGCCAAGTATAGTAGCTGCAACTATTTGGACTATCGCACCAGGGATAGCAATTTTGCGGACGCGCATCAAATCAGATAATGAAAAATGTAATCCTACTCCAAACATCAGCAACATAACTCCAATTTCTGCAAGTTCTTGGGCGATACTGATATCCGCCATTAATCCAGGAGTAAAGGGTCCAATAGTAACGCCGGCTAATAAGTAACCGACTAATGGAGGGATCTTAAAGCGCGCGGCAATCAAGCCAAAGATTAATGCCAAAGCAAAGCCCATTGCGATAGTAGTAATCAGAGGAAGCGAATGATGCAATTCAAAAGTCCTTTTTAGTTTTAACTGATGTCTGCTTATATTAGACCTTTTTTCCAATTCGGAGCAATGTGAAACAAAAAATAGACAAAATTGCTGGCATGAGCACTCAAGAACTAATATTTGCGATGAGCATCTTAGCTTAGTAAGACGCTTTCAAGTGGCACTACAACTGAATTACGCTGGCGCAATCTAGACTGGGAGTAGTTTATTTGCTGCAAGTGTTTTCTAATCATCATTTTTAGCTGTATTCTGGCGTATTGCATGAGCAAAGCGCATTTAGATCATAAGATACAGGAAATATATCTAAGAGCTGAATTTAAATTAGGGATTCTTATGCAGTTGCAGAAGCAGGCCAATGTAACATTAAAAATTACGTGCTTAACCCCGGTCTTTTTTTTACAAATACAAAAATCAAATATAATTGTGATATCAAATTACCCTATATTCAATAAGAATTAGCAGGTTTGGTGACGCGCTCACCAAAAATTCCGAATACAGACGATATTATTGCTTGGGCCAATGAACTATCAGCTAATCATCCACAATTGCCTTCTTCAAGGGTATGTTTTCATCTAGATAAGCTTTATGAGTCTGCTGTTATTTTCTGGAATAAAATGCCATTTCTAAACCGATTTAATCTCAAAGCTCACTCAGATTTTGGAGTTATTCTGACTCTGGTAATAAAAGAATCTTGTATCTTTTCAATCAAAGCATCAAATTCATCAAAAGTGATGGTCTCTCCCTCTTTTGGCAATTTCCCGCACCGAGTAATAATAAGTCCATAAAGTGTATCCAGATCTTCTTCATCGGCGGTGACTGTAATATCGCAATCCAATGCTCTTTCAAGTGAATATATGGAACACTCGCCCTTAGTAGTAAATGAGCCATCAGAGTTTTTTACCCAATCATCATGGGTTTTATGGAATTCATCCTTAATGCGCCCAATTAAAATATGTAACAAATTATCTAGAGTAATGAATCCAAGCAAGCTGTCTTTACTTTTGTAAACAAGGGCAAAATGGGGCATTCCTTCCTGGAATTTACGCAAAAGATCCATTGCAGGTAATTTATGAGAAACTTTTAGCACGGGACGAATATAAGGAGCTAAACTGCTAATTTCTTTTTTTAATAATAAATCTGCAAACAGATCTTTTATATGGATGACACCAATCACTTTTTTTGTATTTGAGTCGTATACTGGATAGCGGCTGTAACCATAGGTCACAATTTTTTTTGAAACCATTTCAAAGGACTGATTAATATTCAACATGACCATTTCATCAGTAGGGCGCATAACTTCGGTGACCTTTAATTCACCTAAATCGAGTGTGTGTTCTATAATGTCTCGTTCATCCTGATCTAATTGACCATGTAAGTGACTGCTATTGAGAATTAATTTGAGTTCATCACTTGAATAGAATCCTTCATGTTGATTTGAGACATCCAGTCCCATTTTCGAAAGAAAGAAATTTGAACAATTATTTAATAGCCAAATGGCTGGGTACATTACCCAGTAAAAACCATACAATGGTATGGCGGTCCAAATTGAAATTAATTCAGATTGTCGAATAGCAAGCGATTTTGGCATCAGCTCTCCAATCACAATATGAAGAAATGAAATGATTAAAAACGCAATGAAAAATGCAGAGATGGCAATAAGTTGGGGAGATAAAACTCCTAAAAAGCGAAACACAGGTTCCAGTAAGGAAGCAAAGGCAGGTTCGCCAATCCAGCCTAATCCCAAGGATGCCAAGGTAATACCTAATTGGCAAGCAGACAAGTATGCATCCAATTGGTTATGGACTTGTTCTAAAATATGTCCTCTAATCCCATATTGTTCTTTAATTGCTTGTACTCGTGTTGTTCTTAGTTTCACCATGCTAAATTCTGCTGCTACGAAGAATGCATTTAGTAAGACCAATATCATCGCTAAAAAAATTAACAGAAAATTATACATTTAGATGATCCAGGTTTGTATTTGTACAAGATAGATAATATTTCGTTTTTTCTTATTGAGGATTAAAGAAAACTTACCTGAATCATAGCAGAAAGTTAAATCATGGACGAATAAAAGGAGTAGCTTTTATTATATGTTGAGTTGTTAAAATGTAATAAATCAGAAACTTCATAAGCTAAATTGCGAGAGGATGTTTGGTTAGGGTCTAGTTCAATTTAATTTTATGGTGTAGGCTTTGATTTATTAATGCTATCCTCTATTTCATCAATTACTAATGAGCTGTCTGTGGAAAAGAAGGTAAATTTGCCTTTGTTAACAGCCATATTTACTCCTGCAGCGAATAGATAGCCTATTCCAGCTGATAATACAATAGCAATAACATTTAAAATTATCTTTGTCCATCCACGGTGATTATCAAGTTCCAAGCGGGCGGTTTTGATATGGCCCTCACAGTTTTTTTTGAATTCCTGGTAGCTATCTCGTGTCGGTGGATTCCCAAAATAGTCATCACCTTCCTCTTTTAATTTGTCGTACAGCAAAGATGCTGCATCAAAAGCATCTTTATGATTAGGCTCATCTTGAAACTGAATCATTTTTTTTGTTAACAAATCAATTTTTTGCTTAAACTCCAGCTCAAATGGGTTGGGTACAGCATTAGCCGTGGTACCTGGCTTTTCTTGTTGCATGCGAAGTTTTTTTTCTTCCTGCTGGCTCAGTCTCTCTTCTTTTTGCATGAGGAGTTGCTCTTGTTGCATGCGAAGTTTTTTTTCTTCCTGCTGGCTCAGTCTCTCTTCTTCTTGCATGAGGAGTTGCTCTTGTTGGATGCGAAGTTGCTCTTCCTTCTGCTTGCTAAATATTTCTTCTTGTTGGATGCGAAGTTGCTCTTCCTTCTGCTTGCTAAATATTTCTTCTTGTTGCATGCGAAGTTGCTCTTCCCTCTGCTTGCTAAGTATTGATGTGGTCAAGCAAATTGATACACACCAGTTAAGCGACTTTTTTTAATTGTATTATTTGCTCATTTTCAAACTGATTTGGACTTTTATATCCAAGGAATGAATGTAAGCGGTTACTGTTATAAAACATTGTAATATAATTCAGGATGTCTTGTTGTGCCTCAAAGCGAGTTTGGTAATTGCGCCATTGGACTCGCTCTTGTTTTAACCTCCCGAAAAAGCTTTCAGCAACAGCATTATCCCAGCAGTTACCTTTACGACTCATACTACCGATGCAACCATAAGTAGTTAATAGCATGCGATAAGCATTACTCGCATATTGAACGCCTCGATCGGAATGGGTTATTACTCCAGTATTGGGTTTGCGTTGCCAAAGCGCCATTTTAAGGGCGTCACAAGCCAGGCTTGCCTTCATCCGCGAACTCATACTCCAACCGATAACTTTTCTTGAAAACAAGTCGATAACAACAGCTAAATACAACCAACCCTCTTGTGTCCAAATATAGGTAATATCGGAGGCGTAAGCTTGATTAGGCTTTTCTACAATAAACTGTCTATTAAGTACATTTTCAAATATAGGCTGCTTATGCTTGCTGTTTGTTGTTACCCTATATTTCTTTCTGTAACGTGCGTGTATTCCTGCTTCCTTCATTAGATTTCGGGCTTTATTTCTCCCAACAGGATAACCTAATGCATTTAATGCTTTTTTCATTCGACGGCTTCCATAAGTATAATGGCTTGATTCTGCTAATTTTTTAACCCAATCAAGCATCTCCACATGCAATGGATCTGGTGGTTTATTACATTTAAGATAATTGTAAAAACCACTTCTTGTAACACCCAGCAATTGACACATCACGTCAATTGGCCAGGCCTTCTTATTCTGGGCAATAAATGAATATTTCACTTCATTTCTTTTGCAAAGAAGGCCGTCGCCTTTTTTAATATTTCTTTTTCCATTGTTACGCGTCTTAATTCTTCTCGTAAACGACGTATCTCTAGTTGTTCGTCAGTTAATTTACCATTACCTCTAAATGCTTGCCCTTCCTCTTTGGAGTGTTCTTTGATCCACCGGCTTATCAACCTGGAATCAATGCCCAGACTTTGTGCAGCTTCTGATTGCGTATAATTCTGCTCCAAAACAAGACTAATAGCGTCTAGTTTAAATTCTTTAGTATATTTCGTTGCACCCATTTTATTACCTCCAGTTAAGATGATTATCTCTTATCTGGAGTGTACAAATCCATTAGACCACATCATATTTCTTCTTGGTGCATGCGAAGTTGTTCTTGCTGTGCTTGTAAAAGTTCAGATTGTTGATGTTCATGAATAAACGTTTGGAAGTGATCTACTTTATCAAGCAATAAATTAAAAGCCGGTTTGCTAAGATGACGATCAGGACATATTGATCCCACTAACAAGGAGGATTGTTCATCAGCAGCTAAATCTTTATTACCTATTACCCTCAGTACAACTTCTCTATCTACTGTATATTGCTCCATGCTTTGAGCATACTCACGTAATAGAGGCGCTGTTTCATCCGTTTTTAACAGATAGTAATGACCTACCATTGCATTAAGCTTCACTTCCATTTTAGGGAAATCGTCTCTTCCCTTGGTAGTGTAAATTATTGTCTGATCAGTGCTGTAAATAGTAAGCGGTTGATCAAGCAGCTCGATTACTGGCATTACATCATTATAAGCAAGTTTTGTGCTTGGACTAGCAATGAGCTGGCAATATTTTTGATAACCCTCTGCTTTCCAATAGACCGCCAAAGCTTCATTTTCATCTTCATTGGCATTGGTAAAGTATTGTTTAAATCGAGCTTCTTCCTCAGTTAAAACCCCATTATTTGGGTTATGTTCTACGAAGTATTCAAGGAATTCTTTATTAGCGGTATATAACACGCCTTCAGGACCACTTAGTAAAAGGTCTGTATCAATTTCGTCCCAACGGAGCGATCTATAATTGGCAAATTTAGATAAGGCATCTTCTTGGATGCGGTTAGCCACATTTAAGTTTTGAGACATTTGAGTAGCAAACCATTCACGCATTAAAAAACCAAGAACTAAAGTTTTTTCAACTATAAAATTAGGAGATATCAGGGGGCTATCCGGGTGGTGGCGTTGTGTGTACTCTGCGAATAGTGATAAAGAATCTTGATTAGGAAACCTTTCTTGCAATTGTGATGCAGGACTTTCTTTGCCCTTTATTGATGCAAAAGTGAATAAATCTTCTGGAAAAGGTAACTTATTTGCCAAAAGGTGGGTGGCGTATGCATGAAAAAAGCAATTATCAAACGCACCTGAAACGTTTAAAGCTGCTGCTAAACGTTCGGGTAATGGTTTGGCCATCGTGTTATCCTTCTGACAATGTGTATCTATTAAATTAACTATACGCTTGTTTCATTAACACATTATTAACAATAGGCTTTATCCTCAACTTTTTCTAGAGCAAGCGCATATTGAATTATACTCCCTGTACTCTCTTTTCAAGGTATTTTGTATTTAGAGTTGCAACGTACCGTTTTTTCTTGATGCTAAATTTATTAGAACGCTCTTGCTTAAGCAGATTGAGGGCAATATGCCTGAAAAAGTCGAAATTTTCAGCTCCAAACGCGACGAAATGTATCATGACAGGGAACTCCATAGGGCAAAGTTAAATATCTACGTAACAATCCTCACGCTCTTTAGCAAATGTTTCTATATCTTCCCAACCCTCACCCCCACAAATAACGGCACATATAGTGATAATTATTAGTTCTAAGAATAAATGCTGACTGTTTTTTTTTTGGCTTCATGGATCGGTGATATCACTAAATATAGTAGAAACTATTTTGCTACGGGTGTGACCTCGCATTAATGTAAGAATATTTCTGAGCACTCTCTTTATGCGGTCAGTTTAAAACCACTTAGCTCTTTTTGTTTTCAATTAATTCGCGTATAATTCATTTTTTAAATTATCCCAAGTGAATAGAATTAAGGTGAAAGTATGCAATCAAAATTCGAGAATTTTAATAAATTACCACTAGAACTTAAAATTGAAACCGCTCAAAATTTATCAAACCGTGATTTAGTAAACTTCGCTCAGACATCAAAATATCATTTGGCTTTGTTTCAACCTCTGATTGATGTTCGTAAGTTACTGCATCATGTGACACGCGGGGAACATGATGCGGTTAAAGCGATGTTAAATAAGGACATGAGTTTAATTTTTAAAAGGGGCATCCTTACGGATTGTTCTGGGCGAGAATTTGAGAACATCAGCGTTTTTGAATATGCGCTGTGGGCTCTGGATAAACATATGTGGGCAGCAATGATTGCGTGCATTCTACAGAATGAAGAAGGTAAACCGATATTTGAAATATTGATTGCTCAATACAACAAAGTGAACACGGACGGAGTCACTTATAGGCTTAATGGAAAAACAATCACTGAAAAGCATTTTGATTTCGAAAATACCATCATCAAAGAGCTGCAAACACAAGTAGATTCGATAAACGCGCCAGGGGTTGAAAATCGGGATGCCATTGATAAACAATGGAGAGAAGGTGTAGGTAGTGCCCAAAATCTTTTTCCTATGCATGTTGTTTATGAATACTGCTCTGATGAGCCTTTTTATCCTGTGCCGGAGTTTACCTCGCAGCCTAAATCATCAAAGCAGTTTTATAATTGGATAACTAAAAAGGATGAAAATTGGTTTAGCGTTGATTCTAAGCTGGCGGTTGATTTTGCAATATATAAGTCGGGGGCGGGGCGGGCGGGCCCGGGGCGTATCGCGGGTAGGGATGGGGCGGCGCGCGATTTGGATGCCATGACGGCATTATGTAAAGTAAGAACAAACGATTTTCTCGATTTCAAATCGCAGCTTGAAGACAAGATGACGCTAGATAATCATCACCAGGTGTCTCAGATTTGACCGAATTGACATCATGTCGATGGAGAAGCTCGGCGGCGTAAGCCGCCACATGCTCGTCCCAGCATGAGTCCAAAAACCATAAAAGCAAGTCCTGGTATAACCAGGGTGCTGCTGTTCTCACCCACCACATACACCATCGATGCAAGTAACTGATGATGCGCCGGGGAGAAACCCCATCTTTGACCATCCATTTAACTTGCTCGCGCGCTTTGCGCAATGTTCGTGCATGAGGAACAATGTGTGTTTGCAAAAGAGGCTGCTTTTCGGGTTGCCAAATTGTCTCTACCCCCCCCCCGGGGTTTGGATTGGTTTTGCTCAACTTGCTCCGTATTAGGAACGTTTACAACAGCCTGTGTTATTATGGTGTTATCCAAGGGTTGCGTCTTTGGATATTGGATGCCTAAAAAATGGAAGCCCCTATCAATGGATCCGATACGCGTTTTTTTCCCGGACAAGCGCAGGCGCCTTTCTTGTAATACCTGCATTAGACGCTGTTTACAGCGATTAAGACTGCGCTTGGTTTGGCACAAAATGAGAATATCATCCTGATACCGAAAGTAAGCCACATCCATTTCATTGAATGCGTCATCGAGTGGTTTTAAATAAAGGCCACTAAAAAATTGGGATAAAGGTCCGCGTAACGCAATGCCTTGATCTGGATTTTTATAGCCTCTTGGTGTTTCAATTGGATTGACTATAATGCGTTCCAACATCAAATTCAGTTTCCTTTACACAGGACGATTTTTAGAAAAGTATGAATAAATAAAAAATAACTCGCTGATTTTAATAACATGTCATACAATTCTTTTCGCCAAAAAAGATGATTATATGAATAAAATCAGTGAGTTGAAGAGCATATTAGGTGATAAACTTCCTTGGAGCAAGGCTTAATATCGTCTGTTCATCAATAAGGAATTGAGTAGTTAATAATCACTTATCAGGCAAAAAAACTGGGTTGAGGAGGGGATAGTTTGCTCGGATTTAAAAAGACTTGTTTTTGGTTCTTGACTTAGGGATATGCAGTCTTTATCTTGTTAAGGTTCCCTCTTGATAGTTTATCATAACTAATGTTGTCCAAATTGCAACGAACACTAGTTGATGATACTGATTATGAGTATGTTTTGTTCAAGCATTAACAGGGTGTGTTTAAAATCAGGATCTGTTGACAACGCATAGGTTGACAGCCCACGGTTGTCGCGAACAAGTAATGGCATACCCGGTTTTTAAAAGTTGAATTATTAGTAGCCTCTAATATGAGCGATGCATTTTATGTCAAAACGATACTAAATTTAAAATTTTTAAGCTTTTTAAAAAATATATTAATCTAAGGATAATTCATGAAAGCAAATAAGGTCGCTTTAGGGATGTTAAGTTTTTTTTTGTACGGTAGTGTGCTGGCTGGAACCATGGGGGATGCCCCGAGAAGTTGGGCGAAAGTATTTACTTTAAGCGCTGGGCCTGCCTGGACTGATAGCGGTGATACCCAAACTTTTTTTCTGGCACCTGAAATTGAAAAAACTTATAGTGCTTCCAAAAATACAAGCACCTTATTTAATGGTGAAGTTTTTTTAGGTGTGCAGCATTCTTTGAGTGCTACTATTTTGGGACAAATAGGTCTGGCAGTTGCAGCGACAAGTAACACGGCAATTAATGGTGAGATCTGGGACGATGCCGATCCTCAATTTAATACCCTTATTTATTCTTACAAAATTAATCACGCACATGTTGCGGTAAAAGGGAAATTGTTAGCAGACATGGGCTATATGGCAATTCCTTATGTCAGTGCTAGTGCCGGGGTTGGATTTAATCGTGCCCACAACTTTAACAATACGCCCGTCATTTTCGAAGCTTTGCCTAATTCCAATTATGGATCTAACAGTGAAACGGCATTTAGTTATACTGTAGGCGTAGGTCTACAAAAAGCTATTAATCAGAATTTGCAAGTTGGTATAGGCTATGAATTTGCTGATTGGGGCAAAAGTCAATTAGGTCGTGCTTTTGGGCAAACACTAGGCAATGGTTTATCTCAAGGACATGTATACACCAATGGATTAATGTTTAACTTGAGTTTTCTTGCATAAAGAGAAGTAATGATAACGATCTTATTGCGCGGGAGTAAGCTTCAGGACAGACAATGAATTCAGGACGGGTAATCAATCACCTCTAAAACCAATGGGGTCTTGTTATATCTCACTGCCTTGACTTAAGGATAGAGAACATGAAAAAAATTATCAAAAACACTTTAATGAACAGGATGTTTATTAGCTTATTATCCTGGTTGATATGGACAACAGCCCAGGCAGCGGGGCCGCTGTGGACCATCGTTCCAACACCGGGAAGCAATCCGACCCAGATCGTACCGGAAAACGGAACGGCCACTGTACAGTATATGATTCAAAATCAGTCTGGAAAGTCTAAAAGACTGGTAATTCAGTCGATACAGGGTATTATTCAAACTGGCTCTTGCCTACTGGCGCCCAAAGGACAGAGCGGCAGTAACTGCACCTTAAATCTTGCCGTAACCGGCAGTACGCTGCCTCAAGGCGGTGTTCATGGTGGTCCTGCGTTGTGTCAGGCCAATTCAGATGGCAGTCCGAACCCAAACCAATGTTATCAACCTAGTAGCGCCAACAGCTTAAACATCACTCGTGGTTCCCCTGTCATGATAAGCGTCAATCCCACCACGTTACTGTTTGCTGAAAACTCAACGGGGGATGTGACGGTGACCAATAACGCAAGTTCTTCGGTTGCGGCAGAGAATGTGATTGCAGCTATTCCTGGGGGCAGTAACATCAGCGTGCAAAGCACGACTTGTGGCGCGAGTCTGGCGATTGGGGCAAGTTGTACCATTACTTTTGCCTCAGGCACACTAGAAGGGCCAACAACAATTCCTATAGCCGGAGACAATACCAACACTGTTAATGTGAGTGTTACGGTGACCAATCAGCCACAGATAAGCATTACGAACCCCATACAGCAAAATCGGGTTGTTACGGTATCTCCAATGCCCTCGTTGTCTTTAGAGGTGACCAATGATGGTGGCAGTATGGTGAATGCTAATGCGATTACGGTCACGGATAAAACCGCTTGCCCCAACCTGACTGTTAATGACACTGACTGCACCAGTGTTGCTCCAGGAGCCAGCTGCACACTGATACTGACCTCCAATACCCCTTACGTACCGTGTACCATTACCGTCAGTGGCAGTAACACAGCCAATAGCCCCCAAGCTTTGATTGCTTTTTCTTATCTGGGTGGATTAGTGTTTCAGGAAAGTGGTGGCAATGGTAAGGTTGTGATTGATGTGGCAGCGGAGATTACTCGTTCATGGACGGATTCTCCTGGTCCTATACCCGGTACAACCCTGGATGATGGCGCTAATAATACTGATCTCATTGTGGCTAATGCATCCTGTTCTAATGTTCCCAATAATTGCGCGGCCGCTCAGTGCCGAAATTTAGGAGCAGAATGGTATCTTCCCGCAGGAAATGAGCTGACTGAAGTCCAGGATGCACTGTGTTCCAACTTAGCCACCCCTTGTAACTTTGGCGAGTTTGCGCCCGTGCCCTACTGGAGCTCCACGCAGGACGGCAACAACACCGCATTCTCAGTGAGCTTTCCCAATGGTGCCCCCGTCTCCACCACTAAAGTCAATCCTCATTTGGTGCGTTGTGCCCAGGCTTTTCCTCCCCCTTAACCCGTTATCTCTTTTCGTTTGAGGCAGTGCAGCTACGCTTTAAATCCTGTTACCACCGGTAGCGCACTGCCCAGAAGAGGTATTCATACCCGGCACTGTTGTCGGACGAATCCGGAATATATATTATTCTTTCCATTATTATACATTTTGCTCCCTGGAAGTTTGGTATTTAAGTAAGTTTGTTTAACATCCAATCACTATTGCATGTTAATTCCAACCCCTGAAAAAAGGGCAGGAAACTACTATTAAAATAATGAAATATATCCATCAGTCACCTCAAAATATTCATTGAGAAAGAATGATAAAGATTAAATTACTCTGCGTTAAACAAACTAAATGGAGATAGAGTTTGACGTGGATTTCTGCATGGGTTTGGGTGCCGTTATTCCTTTCATGATCATTAGAAAATCAAATGACAATACATGATCGGATCGGTTTTCCTGTATAGTCTACATCATCACAACGCTGAGCCAAGAACGATTTTTCAGGCTTGTTGAGTCTATCTTTATAACAGGAAAGAAGCCCTGCACATGTGCATAAACTATATAACGACTCAAACTCAGTTTCTGTTATTAGCGGATCAAAATCAATCCATGCAGCAGAACTGAACCCCAAAAAATTCAATCCAGCAATATTCTTTTCAATGAGATGTGACTCTATTTCATAAGCTATAGACAGGGCTTTCCCTGGAGTAACCTTTAAAGTCCTAAGTAACGTTTCAAAGATATAAACACGTTCATCGCGTTGTTGATGGGCGAGAATAGCCAGGATAGTAGGTCTTGCCATATTTTTTATTAAAAAATTCGAATATTTCAGGAATACACTCCGGGTAACGTCGGCAGCATCGTTAAGAGCAGCGCTCGATCTGTTCGGTGTGTCCGGGCTTTTACCCCTTAGCTCCTTTATCCCTTTTCTTTTGAGGCAGCTGTGCTGCCTCATGATTTTTTAGAGATGGATTGTTGGGGTGGGGAAAATGTTCAGGTATTTACAGAGTAGGTTTTACCATTCTCACATCAGCTGTTATTTGCCATACTCATTAACGCCATGTAACAAAAACATTTAGGCTCAACTAATAGCCGTTTAAAAGAGAGGATGAGTCCATATCATTGCGGCAGCGACTTACTATCCACAAATTCTGTGGATAACTATGTGGGTTGCCTGATGATTAAATAATAATAAGTCGCTAAACTTCATATAGGCTATATCCCCTTGCCTGATTTTTCTCTACAATAGAACTTTAATCAAAATTAAAGCAATCATGTATAAACCATTGGCCCTTTTTATAGGGTTGCGTTACACACGTTCCAGAAAGAAGAATCATTTTGTTTCTTTTATTTCTTTTAGCTCCATGCTGGGTATTGGCTTGGGGGTGATGGTATTAGTTACGGTTTTATCCGTGATGAATGGTTTTGATCAGGAAATTCATCAGCGTTTTTTTGGAATGGCTCCTGAAATTACCGTGACTGGGCCAAATGAAAAATTAAGTGATTGGCCTGGTCTGGTCAAAAAACTGCAAACAATTCCAGAGATTAAAGCCATTGCTCCTTATGTAGGCGGGCAGGGTTTGCTAACTCATGATGGCCAGGTCTTACCTATAATATTGACTGGTATATTACCTGAAAAAGAGCAAGGGGTGACCCACTTAGAGGATAAGCTGCTTGCCGGGAGTATGAAAAATTTAAATCATTTTGGCATGATTTTAGGTAAGGGGCTTGCTGATAGTTTGGGGGTCATGATTGGTGATAAAGTAACCGTGATGATTCCTCAGGCAACTGTGACGCCTGCAGGTATGATCCCTCGTTTTAAACGCTTCACTGTAGCCGGTGTCTTTTCTGCCGGTACAGGTTTTAATTTTGATACTAAACTTGCTTTTATTAATATGGAAGACGCCCAAAAATTACTCCAGATGGGAAATCAGGTAACGGGTATCAAAATGAAAATTAATAATGTGTATCAGGCGCCTGAATTATCTGCCCGCTTGTCTCATCTTTTAGGTGCGGAGTATCAGGTAGGTAACTGGACCCAGCAGTTTGGCGCTTTTTTTCAGGCAGTTAAAATGGAAAAAACCATGATGTTTATGATTTTATTATTAATTATCGCTGTAGCAGCTTTTAATTTAGTATCTTCCCTGGTTATGGTAGTTAATGATAAACAAGCCGAGATTGCGATTTTAAGAACTATTGGAGCAAAACCATCGACTATCCTATGGGTGTTCATAGTGCAAGGGATGATGGTAGGAATTGTTGGTACTGGTATCGGTTTGGTGGGTGGCTTGATTTTGGCCAAAAATGCGACTGCAATAGTGAATGGCTTACAAGCGTTGTTTCATGTGCAGGTCTTATCTTCCAGTATTTATTTTGTTGATTATTTACCCTCTGAAATTTTATTCAGTGATCTTTGGCAGGTATGTGCCATGGCTTTATTAATGAGTTTTGCCGCGACAATTTATCCTGCCTGGCGTGCCTCAAAAACAGTTATTGCGGAGGCTTTGCATTATGAATAATCCTATTTTAAAGGGGCACAAAATATCTAAATCCTATAATGATGGTGCTTCAAAGGTCCATGTATTGAAGGGCATTGATTTATCCATAGAAAAAGGTGATAGAGTTGCTATAATTGGCCCTTCTGGTTCAGGAAAAAGCACTTTATTGCATTTGCTCGGTGGACTGGATAAGCCAACTAGTGGCGAAGTATGCATTAATACAGTGAGCTGGCAAAAAATCAGCGAAAAGCAACGGTGTCAGTTACGGAATCAGCATTTAGGATTTGTATATCAATTTCATCATTTATTGCCCGAGTTTACTGCACTTGAAAATGTAACGATACCTTTATTATTATCAGGATTAGAGGTTAAAAAAGCAGAACAACAAGCCAGTGATATGTTAGATAAGGTTGGTCTTAAGCCAAGGTTAGAGCATAAACCGGCCCAGCTTTCTGGAGGAGAGCGGCAGAGGGTAGCCATCGCACGTGCTTTAGTGCATCAACCAAACTGTGTCCTTGCAGATGAGCCTACGGGAAATCTGGATCAGACTACGGCGGCAAAAGTGTTTGATCTGATGTTGGATCTCAATAGACAAATGAATACTGCTTTGGTGATAGTGACTCATGATTTGCAAATTGCAAAGCGTATGGATAGAGTATTAGTTTTGCATGAAGGTTCTTTGTGTAATCAAGAGTAACAAAATGAGGGGAATTATTATGCTTACTTCTGAGAGAAAAATAAAAGATGGTGCAAAAGTTCAAGGAAAAGCAGATGAGAAAAATCAACTAACTGGCTCACATATCTCAATACCATTCTTTAAAAGAAAGAAAACTGGTTATTACCCCTCTGCACGAAACCCTTTAGGGGCTGCAGTGAAAGGACGGGAGGAAGATAACCCGGAGCTTGGTGCAGGTGAAGAACATAAGGAACTGCCAGAATCGTATTCGCATAAAGCAGCTTTTGATCGCGCTCAATATGAATCAATGGATACAGGAATAGAATCAAACTATTGTGAAGTAGCTTATAAAGCAGTTTTGATAAGCACTAGGGCCAAACGAGAAAGAAAAGAAGCGCTAGCGGATCAGGGACATGACTTTGCCCAAGATAAGTGCGCTTCCCTTAATTGTTCCATTTAGTAGTCAGCATGACCTGGGGTGCGTGGGAAAGGAATTACATCACGCACATTACTCACGCCAGTGACGTAACTAATCAAACGCTCAAAACCTAAACCAAAGCCAGCATGCGGTACAGTACCGTAACGACGTAGGTCTCTATACCATTGATAGTGTTCTTTGTTCAGATTGCATTCATCCATACGTTTATCCAAAATATGTAAACGTTCTTCACGTTGGCTTCCACCAATAATTTCGCCTATTCCCGGGGCTAAAACGTCCATAGCGGCTACAGTTTTTTCATCATCATTGAGCCGCATATAGAACCCTTTAATTTCTTGAGGGTAATTAGTCAGGATAACCGGCTTTTTGCAGTGTACTTCTGCAAGATAGCGTTCGTGCTCTGATTGTAAATCCAGACCCCAGCTAACGGGAAATTCAAATTTGTGGTCACAAGACTCAAGTGTTTTAATGGCGTCAGTATAGGTCATGATTTCAAATTCGGCTTCTGCCATTTGCTCCATACGCTCGGTACAGCCTGGAGAGACAAACTGATTGAAAAAGTCCATGTCATCGGCACGTTCATTGAGCACTGTTTTGCATAAATAGCGCAACATGTTTTGACTTAAATTACATATATCATCGAGAGAGGCAAACGCAATTTCGGGCTCTATCATCCAGAATTCAGCCAAATGACGGCTGGTATTGGAATTTTCTGCGCGGAATGTTGGTCCAAAAGTATACACCTTAGACATGGCCATACAATAGGACTCAACATTTAATTGACCTGAAACCGTAAGGAATGTTTCTCTGCCAAAGAAATCTTTGCTGAAATCAATTTGTCCCAGTTCATTTTTAGGTACATTTAACATATCTAAAGTGGACACGCGAAACATTTCCCCCGCACCTTCACAGTCACTGGCAGTAATGATGGGGGTATGTATCCAAAAATAACCTTGTTCATGAAAAAAACGATGAATGGCTTGGGCTAAACAATGACGAATACGAGTTACCGCACTAATGGTATTAGTACGTGGACGTAAATGGGCTACATCGCGTAAAAACTCCAGGGTATGACGTTTTGCCTGAATCGGATAAGTATCAGGATTCTCAACCCAGCCTACTACTTCAATGTGATCCGCCTGAATTTCAAAAGACTGACCTTTACCTTGAGACGCGACTAATTTACCAGTGGCTATCATGGAACAGCCGGCAGTTAGTTTCACTACTTCCTCGTGATAATTTTTTAACCCATCAGTAGCTACGATTTGAATTGGGGAAAAACAAGAACCATCATGTAAACTGATAAATGATAATCCGGCTTTAGAATCACGTCGGGTTTTTACCCAGCCGCGCACTGTAACGGTTTCATCTATGCTAATTTCACCTTCCAAACATTGTTTTATGGTAAAGACATCTGTCATTATGTACTCCAAAATCGGTAAAGAAGTCTGCTTTATTTTTAAATAGAGATGATACACTAAATAAAATCAGTGGGGGAACACTATGATGCAAAGAGTTTTATTAGTATTGCTATTTTTTTGTTCTTTTTTGGTTTCTGCAGATGATACTGTATTAAAACTGTATAGACCTTATGGTGAAGTAACTGATCAAACTGTTCCTGTTGTAAAAAATAAAATAAGTGGGCAATGTACGACTCAATCTCAATTAATTTTACGAGAGGATGCCTGGCGATGTATGGCAGATGGTAAAATTTTTGATCCCTGTTTTGTCAAGCCATCAAATAGTAAAACCGAGGTAATATGTCCCCAGTCACCTTGGGTAAGTGATAGTGTCCAAATTGAAGTCGGTAGTCCCTTAGAGAACGAAAACCACGTTACCCTGGATATGTCGCGTGTTTATCCCTGGGGAATTGAATTAGCCAATGGAGAACATTGCGAGGCTATAGAGCCGAATGAGGTTTATGATTCCATGCCGGTACGATATCGTTGTTCTAATCAAAATATACTTATTGGTCATTTGCAACGATGTAAGGCTACATGGAGCATGTTAGCAAAAACCTCCGAAGGAATAGTGACAGTCTATTTAAAGAAGGCTTGGTTTTAAGAGACAAAATTCTGATATTTAAAAAAATCAATAATTAGTCTTGGGTGCCCTAAAATAACTTGATAAATGCGTGTAAAGCATCTTTACTTAAGAGTAGATGTTGGTTTAAGGAGAAAGCAATGGTCCGTGAATATTTTCATACGTTTATACTGTCGCAGGTATTTGGAGTATATCTCATATTGTTGGCCATTATACTTGCCAGTCGTGCCAGACACTACAAAAAAGTGCTCAAGAATATTAACCCAAATGGTTTTGGGATATTAGTGGGTGGTTCTTTTGGATTATTGTTAGGTCTTTTTTTAGTGACTATCCATAATTTTTGGGACGGGCAATTTGCAACTGATTTACTGAGTATCTTTCTGTGGTTCATTTTAATAAAATCCATCCTTATCTTGTCATTTCCCGAGAAGGTTATTACTCTTAGCCAAAAATTATACAGTGGAAAGGGCTATTATGTAATGATTATTATAATGGCTGTAATAGGTGTTATTTTAATGGCAAACGGCTATTACTTATATATGTAAATCAAGGGTTGACAGGGGCTGCATTTTGAAAAGCGGCTAAAGTTAAGCAGTAATCATTAATTTCATTAATAAGCGGGTAGTCGTCCATAACAAAATTAAAACGGTTTGCATTGAATACCTGAGGAATTAAACAAATATCTGCCACAGTTACTTCATTGCCCAAACAAACAGGCTTATTTCGCTCAAGCACCTCCAACCGTTTTTCAAAGGCATCAAAGCCTTCTTTAAGCCAATGATGGTACCAATCTGAAATTTGCGCTTCATTCGCACTAAATTGCATCTTTAAGCGATTTAACACTCGCAAATTATTCAAGGGGTGCACATCACAAGCCACGATTAAGGCCAGAGAGCGTAACGTCGCTTTAATGAAGGGATCTTTGGGAAACAAAGGAATTTCAGGATAGGACTCTTCCAGATACTCAATAATTGCCATTGATTGATGTAGAACATGTCCATTAACGTCTAAACTGGGGACAAGGCCTTGGGGATTAATCTGGCGATATAGTGGGCTATGATGTTCCCCACCATGGTTCACCAAATGGATTTCTCTTTTCTCATAAGCAATATTTTTTAAATTTAAAGCAATACGTACCCGATAACAGGCCGTAGAACGAAAATAGTCATACAGTATCATTGAGAATCTGCTTCGTAATGAGTTACAAGCTGATCTATAGCGCCAAAGAGACTATTACCTTGCTTATCTAACATTTCAATGCGAACCCGATCACCAAAACGCATAAAAGAAGTATGACCTTTTCCGCCTTCCAAAATCTCCAGCATTCTTTTTTCAGCGATACAGGAAGAACCTTTGCTGCGGTCTAAATTAGATATTGTTCCTGAGCCTATTATGGTTCCAGCCTTTAGATCTCTTGTTCTTGCTGCATGTTGAATAAGTTCTGGAAAAGAAAAGGTCATGTCCACGCCCGCATTAGGTTGACCAAATAAAGTGCCATTCAAGTGAGTGAGTAATGGTAAGTGGACACGTTGGTTATCCCAATCAGAACCTAATTCGTCAGGGGTGATGGCGACCGGGGAAAAACTGCTGGCAGGTTTTGATTGAAAAAAGCCAAACCCTTTGGCTAATTCATCAGGGATTAGATTACGAAGTGACACATCGTTGACTAACATCAGCAGTTTAATGTGTTGTTCTGCGGTTGTTGCACTGATACCCATTGGAACATCGTCAGTAATAATCGCTATCTCTGATTCAAAATCTATTCCATGAGTTTCATCAACTGCCAGAATAGGATCTCTTGGCCCCAAAAAAGCATCTGACCCCCCCTGATACATCAAGGGATTAGTCCAAAAATTGGCAGGCATTTCTGCTCCTCTGGCTTTTCGTACCAATTCAACATGATTGACGTAGGCACTGCCGTCTGCCCATTGATAGGCTCGGGGCAGGGGAGATGCACACTGCTGGGGATCGAACGCAAAAGTATTGTCTAAACTACCTTCGTTTAATTTTTGATAGGTTTGTTGCAGTTCTTTTTCTTTTAACAGCCAATGATCCAGGGCATATTGAAGCGTCGGGGCAATATGGGGTACTCGTACTGCGCTAGTCAATGTTTGATTGACCACACATAATTCTCCATCACGAGATAAAGCTGATTTTAAACTGGCAAGTTTCATAGGGGCCTCTTGAAAAATAGGTCATAGAATAATCAGTATGTTGTATCTGTTAACTCATTTCTTTTTTTAAAGTACCGCGTTTGACCTGATCTCTTTCAATCGCTTCAAATAAAGCCTGGAAGTTACCTTCTCCAAATCCCTGGTTACCCTTACGTTGAATAATTTCAAAAAACACTGGGCCAAAAATGTTTTCAGTGAAAATTTGTAACAATAATCCGTATTGTGGATCACGTTCTCCGTCCATTAAAATTTTTTCTGCATTTAATTGTGCGATGGGTTCTTGATGCCAAGGAAGACGTGTATCAAGCATGTCGTAATAAGTGTCTGGCACATCGAGGAATTTGACCCCCTGTTTCCTTAAACTGTTTACTGATTTATATATGTCTTTAGTAGTTAAAGCTATATGTTGTATGCCTTCACCATGGTAGTCATGAAGGAACTCTTCAATTTGAGATTGGTCATCTTTTGATTCATTTAATGGTATTTTAATTTTTCCACAAGGACTACTCAGAGCACGACTGATGAGACCAGTCATTTGACCGACAATATTAAAAAAACGAATTTCCTGAAAATTGAAAATAGACTCATAAAACTTGGCCCATTTATCCATATTGCCTCTAAAGACATTATGAGTGAGATGATCAATGGCTACCAGGCCGTTACCTGGAATTGCTGATGTAGTATTTATTTTCCATTTGTTATTAAAAGGTTTATGCGTATCATCCACAAAATAAATAACACTGCCACCAATTGCATTAATTGCAGGTAAGTCATGATGAGCATGACGACTGTCCTCAAACGCGGTCGCGCCATTCTTGAGGGCGTATTGAAAAGCCGCATCAGCGTCTTTGACTTTAAAGCCCATTGCACAAGCGCCTGGTCCATGTGTTACACCGTGCTCTGCGGCTTGGCAATCGCGTGCTCCATTCACGATAAAGAGAATTTCGCCCTGTTGATATAAAGTGATGTCCTGATCTTGATGGGTGGATACTGGTTGAAAGCCCATATCAACGAACTGTTGTTCCAAGCGTTGTTTATCCGGTCCGGAAAACTCTAAAAAAGCGAAGCCATCTAATCCGCAGGGGTTATTATTTGTTTGCATCAGCAGAACTCCTTGTATAAATATTTGAACTGAAAACCCGGTGTAAATCTCACAAGTTAGAATTATTAAACTGATTGTACTAAAAAAAGTCCATCGGCTATTGGTAACATACTTACAAATACTCTCTGATCATTTTTAATCAATTCATTGAGCTTTTTTATCTCTCTTGTCTGCCCACCGGCTTCATGGGGATCAATGACTTTACCATCCCAGAATACATTATCTATAACGATTAATCCTTGGGGTTTAATCAACTTTAATGCTAATTCATAGTAATTCAGATAATTGGTTTTGTCAGCATCAATGAAAATGAAATCAAATTTCTTTTCCCAGCCCTCGTTCAGCAAAGCATACAGAGTTTCCAGGGCTGGTCCTAAGCGTAATTTAATTTTATTTTCCTGTTTTGCTTCGCGCCAGAATGGATGTGCTTTTTTCGTCCATTCTTCGCTGATATCACAGGTAATGAGTTGACCATCGTCGGGAAGAACCAGGGACATGGCTAATGCACTGTAACCTGTAAACGTTCCCAATTCCAGAACATTTTTAGCACGAATTAAGCGTAAAAGAAATTGCATAAATTGCGCTTGTTCGGGTGCAACCTGCATATTGGCCAATTCCATAGTAGACGTTTCTTTGCGCAGACCCCTTAGTACCGGGTGCTCGCGCAATGATTTATCTAACATGTATTCATATAAACCCGGGGTAAGTTGTAGATGCTTCATGTAAAATACCCGCCTAAGCTAATTTTTCTTTTGCCAAAGTATCAGCAATTTCACTGGCAGGTAAGTTATCTTTAGCAGAGCGATTAAATATTTCCATTAAAGAAGTATAGATACCGTCAATCTGACTGTTCACTTTTTCCTCTGGGGTATGCAAATATTTAGACGCTGCAAAAATTACTCCGCCTGCATTAATAACATAATCAGCAGCAAATAAAATGCCTTTTTCATGCAATCTCTTGCCATGGAAGCTATGCGCGAGTTGATTATTAGCCGCTCCCGCAATAATAGTGGTTTGTAATTGCGAAATAGTAATATCGTTAATTATGGCACCCAAGGCGCACGGGGCAAAAACATCACAAGGAACTTTGTGAATAACGTCAGTACTGACGGCTTTGGCACCCAGTTCTTTTACAGCCAGTTCAACCGCCTCAGGAGAAATATCGGCAACGGTAAGTATTGCACCTGATTCATGCAAGTGTTTCGCCAGTAAATAACCTACATGGCCAAGCCCTTGAATTGCTACATGAACACCGTTTAAATTACTTTTTCCCAATTTAAAGGCTACAGCAGCCTGAATTCCTCGCATTACGCCCTTCGCTGTAGAAGGAGAAGGATCGCCATTATGTTTGGATAAGCTGGCAACATAGTCTGTGTGTTCAGCAATAATATCCATATCGCTTAATACTGTTCCACTGTCAAGAGCAGTAATATACCTACCGTTTAATTCATCAACAAACTTCCCAAAACGATGCATGTATTCAGTCCGGTTGAAGGAACCTTGGGGCTTGATAATTACTGATTTGCCTCCGCCTAAAGGCAAATTAACAGAAGCAGCTTTAAAACTCATTCCACGGGCAAGACGCATTGCATCATTCAGGGCAGCGGCAGTATTAGGGTATTCAATAAAACGGCACCCGCCTAAAGCTGGGCCTAATTTGGTGCTATGAATAGCAATTATCGCTTTCATACCTGTTTCGGGATCCACTTTAAGGTGTAAATCGCCAAAACCATGGGATAGAGCATAGTCAAGGAAATCGTCTTCTGTTTTGGCAAGGCTATCATTATTTATATTGTCAATGGACATCATTGGTTTGCGCTCCTCTTGCAATAAATTGGAAAGTTATAGACCTATTTTTTAATTAAATCAATGGATCGGTTTGATTTGATTCTCCTTGAAAAAAAATCATTCGAAATAGATCTGACTGTTGAAATGTAAAAATCAGAATACATGTCTTTGTCAAATGTAGAGGTTCTTAGCATACCGTAATACGGATTTAAAAACGATTCTGGATTTTGATGAAAATTAGCTCCTCATTACACTATTGCTAATACGGGCTAAAATTCAACTTCAATTCCCAAATAGCCAGAATGATTTGGTGTCTAAGGGGCTGCTGGTATACACTAATTTAAATTATATCCAGAATGGAGTTCCTAATGAAAAAAGTTGTGGGAATGCTTGCTTTAATGACGATTACCCCTTTTGCTTTTGCTGCAGATATTCTCGTTCCTCAAATGGTTCTTGATAAAGTTCTTTTTCAAATCTCTTCCAAAAAATGGGTTACTACTCAAACAGCCCTGTTAACTGTCAGTATTAATGCCACTTTATCTAATGCTGATTTAGTTAAAGCGCGGGCCGACATGATGACGAGTTTAAATAAAATTGCTAAAGGTGATTGGCATTTGATTGATTTTAATCGTTCTCAGGATAGTTCAGGTCTGGAAAAATTGTATGTTCAGGCCCGAGTCCGTGTCGATCAGGCTACTTTAACAGATATTTATCAACATGCTAAAATAATCAGTACCCCAGGTACAAAATATGAAGTGAGCGGGGTAGATTTTAAACCCAGTTTAGAGGAAACACAGACTGTTCGTGCTAAAATACGTGAACAGTTATATCAGCAAGTTAATGAAGAAATTGCACGAATGAATAAAGTCTATCCGACCCAAAACTATAGTGTCAGTAATTTGGTATTTATAGAGGGAGGGGATAATGCTCCTCAGCCTCCAAGAGCCTATCAAGCCAAAGAAATGAATACAATGGTGATGACAGCGGCAGCTTCCCCTGCAGTAACCGTAAGTAATGAGCTGATTATGACGGCTGTAGTTGAAGCAGCCTCAAATCGTACTGAGGCATCTTCGAAATCGACAGCCCCTATAAATACTACTAAAGCAGCTAATGCAACACGCGTTACTGGTTGAGGCTGCTTCAATCGAACACAGGGGAATTAATTTGTTGGTTGTGGATAAGGTAATCGGTCATAGAGGGGCATCAGCATATGCTCCTGAGAATACTATAGCTGCATTTAATAAGGCTTTAGCATTAGGGTGTCGTTTTATCGAGTTTGATGTGATGTGCAGTGCTGATGGTGAGCCTTTTGTCGTTCATGATGATAATTTAAAAAGAACTACTAATGGACGGGGTGAGGTAGGATCGGTTGATGCGGCTTATTTACAAAGCCTTGATGCGGGCTCCTGGTTTTCCAGGAGGTTTAAAGGTGAACATGTTCCCCATTTTAAAGAAGCTCTAAAATGGCTGTCTTTTTCTGATGCACAGGCAAATATAGAAATTAAGCCCTATAAGGGAGCTGTGGAACAAACCACAGTGGCTGTATTAAGTCATATCCATCGGTATTGGCCTCAAGGCAAGAGTTTACCTTTAGTTTCGAGCTTTGAATGGGAGGCTTTGGTTTTATGTCGCAGTATTGCTCCCGAAATGCCCTTGGGTTTGTTGCTTCACGAATGGGATGAGCATTGGTTACAAAAAGCAAAGCAATTAGGATGTTACTCAGTGCATTTTAACCGAAAAGTGTTAACTGCAGATAGGGTTAAAGAGGTAAAAAACCAGGGCTATATCGTTTGCGCCTATACAGTGAACCGTAGACGCTTAGCGAATAAATTATATGCTTGGGGGGTGGATGCCGTTTTTAGTGATTACCCGGATTTATTAGCATGAACGCGACAATTCTGTTTTTATGTTCCCTACTGTTTAGTTCGTTAGCCCTTGCTGAACGAGTAGAGCTGGTTTTTTGGCACGGTATGGCTGGCAATTTAGGTGAGGAAGTCCGATTGCTTGCCGATGATTTCAATCTTAGTCAGAGTGAGTTCACCATTAAGCCCGTGTATAAAGGCGATTATGTGGAAACTCTGACCAGTTTTGCTGCCGCATTTAGAGCCCATCAGGCCCCGGCTATAGTTCAGGTTTTTGAAGTAGGAACTGCCATCATGCTTTCTCCTAAAGGAGTAATTAAGCCGGTTGATGTTTTAATGCACGAGCAAAATATGAGATTGCCCAAGGATGATTTCATTCAGTCTGTGCGCGAGTTTTACAGTAGAGATGGCCAATTGATGGCCATGCCCTTTAACCTCTCGGTGCCGGTTTTGTATTACAATCGTGACATACTTGCTAAAGTGGGATACAGCCAAGCTAATTTCCCCCACACTTGGGGAGAGTTGGAAGTGCTGGCAGAAAAAATTAAAAAAGCAGGCTATGACTGTACCTATACTACAGCATATCCAGGATGGGTGCTTTTTGAATCTTATTTAGCGATTCATGGCTTAACGTTAACGGAGGAGGCGCGCGCAGTTTTTAATACGCCACAACTAGCTCGGCATATTCAACGTTTAAAGCGTTGGCATGATTTACATTATTTTCGCTATGGCGGACGAGTAGATGATGCGACCATTTTTTTTACCAGCGGGGTGTGTCCTTTATTTAGCCAGTCTTCTGGCGCTTATAACAGTCTATTGGCATTTGTCCCTTTTAATCTAGGTGTGTCAACCATGCCTTTGGATACCCAAGCCAGTCCAACAAGGCATGCTAATGTTGCCGGAGGAGCTGCTCTGTGGGCTGTTAACGGTCAAAATGAAGTACAATATAAAGGAATTGCCCAATTTTTTGTTTTTATTGCCAGACCTGAGATCCAAAAGCGGTGGCACGAACATACGGGATACCTTCCCTTGGGACTGAAAGGAATCTATGCTGCTATCGTTCAAGCCAGTAAGCATCCATCGTTATTATTAGCCCGCAGTGATTTAGAGGGACCTGTGAATGCAAAACCCTTTAAACATACGGGTCCGCAAAATCAAATTCGTAGCATTAATGATGAGGTTTTAGAGGCCATGTTTGCCGGCTTAATCAATTCTGATCAGGCTTTGCAAGAAGCAATGGATCGGTCGAATCATGTTTTATTACGTTTTTCTCAAAATACAGGGGAGTAACGTCATCTCGATCCAACCTCTGTTTGGCTTGACCTATGACTTGAGAGCCTTTTTTACTGATTGTAAATTGAGGTTATTTTCTAACTAAACTCAAACCAGATTAATGTGCTTAAGAGTTCATATAGCTCCAGGTTATTGGAACCTACAAAGGAGTTAGAAAATTATTCAGGTCAGGCTTTTGATTTAAACGGTATTGATAAACTACATAGAACGCCATAACGTTCTTTAAGTAATTTCGTGTCTCTTGCCAGGGGAGTGTCTCAACCCACAGGTCAATTTCTTTGGGTGGATGATTTTTTAGCCAATAAACGACTTGTTTGGGACCTGCATTATAAGCTGCAGCAACGAGGACTGGGTGATTACTGAACCGTTTTGTTAGTTGTTGTAAATAAGCAACCCCGATATTGATGTTCTTTTGGAAGAGAAAAAGCTGTTGGTGATCGCTGTAGGGTATTTTGTCCTCTTTAGTGACAACACTGGCAGTAAAAGGCATGATCTGCATTAAACCTCTGGCTCCAGCTGAAGAAACTGCATCCTCCCTAAAACCACTTTCCTGTCGGATGATGGCAAAGACAAACTCTGGGGCTACGGCGTATTGTTTAGCATACATCCTTACTGTATCTTTGTACGCCAAGGGAAAGCGAAGTGAGAGTTGATTGTTAAGTGTCTCATTATTACTTAAAAAAACAGATTTTCCATGCCATTGCAGTTCTGAATCAACCCAGTTCACTAAAGCACTGGCTTCATCTTTAGGTAACTCACTAATGAAATCATTAAGTAGACGAGAGGCTTGTAGACTCTGCCCGGAAGTATAAAGAGCTTTGACTTGCTCTATAAAGGGTTGATAAGGCTTTAATGATTCAAAATTAGTGGAGGGTTTTTCATTTTCAAAGCTTGGAATCTTATTGAGGCGAATACTGGCCAGGAATCCATAATATTGCCTTTTTTTTGCTAATGGTTCGTAAATAGCTATGGCTTGTTCTTTTTTTCCTTGTTCTTCCAGCGCACGCGCAAGCCAATATTGCCAGCAGGGGGTATCTTTATCGTTTGAGTCATTAATTAATTCAGCAACATGTTTCCAATCATTATTTTTTAGGGCAAAGCGAATCTGCCAATCTACCAGGACCTCGTTATGATATTGGGGCTTTACTTTGGCGAACCAAGCCAGGGCATCCTCGTGATTACGCATGGCTTTATAAAGAGCTATGTGTGCTAAAAAATCTTGTTTTTGTGATTCAGTCAATATTTTTTTTGTTTTTGGCTGATCCCAAAGTCGCAGGGCATGATCCATATTGATCGAAACCATACGTTTTAAGCCGTAAAGATAAAAATGATTGCTTAATTCACCGGGACTGAGTTTACTGATGTTAACCGGATTTTGGTCTATGGTGGTTAATGTTTGAATCTGATTTAAACGGGGTATTTCATATTGTTTTAACAAATAACGCGCCAGTTGAATGTTTCGCTCATCAAGGGCAAGAGCTATGCGTTGGGTAATGAGTCCTTGATCGAAATTATCACTTTTAAGCAATAAGTCAAATAGAGTATCACAGGCTTGTGGTTGTGAATTGCCCGCTAACCAAAGAGGAATTGAGTTTTTTAGTGCTTCTGTTTCCTGGCCCAGAGTATAGGCAGCAATCTGTTTGTAACAAACGAGATTGATATCATCAGAGGGTTGGTAATACGTATTGAAGTTGGTCCAATTTTTTACTCGGACTAACTCATAAAGCCATTTTTCGCGTAATTTATCGGACAGGGGAGAGGTACCTTTTATAAAGTTGAGAAAGTCTGGCGAAGGCTGAGCCGGTAAATTTTGATTCCAAGCGGTATAAGCATTAAACCTGTCCATATATGCTTGTCCTGATAGGGCGAAAGAAAGAACTGACCAGCTTAGCCCACACAACACTAATAATTTGTTCATAAATCCTCTTGTTTGCCTTTGAGGTCATACAGTCCATTGTTAAATACGTACTAATTGTTCACGCATGCTTTTAATGGTTTTTTTATAATCAATGCTATTAAATATAGCAGATCCTGCAACAAATTGGTTGGCTCCTGCACCGGCTATTGAAGCAATATTATCAATGGTTATCCCTCCATCAACACAGAGATCCAGTTGAGGGTAGAGACTGTGAAATTGCGCAATCTTGTGCGTTATCTCTGGAATGAGTTTTTGGCCGCCAAAACCTGGGTTCACTGTCATCACCAGAATAAAACTAAGATGTTGAACACACCAGGTCAAAGTATCAAGCGATGTTGAGGGGTTTAATGCCAATCCTGCCTCGCAGCCCAGATTTTTGATTAATTGCAAACTTCTGTCCAGATGGATTGTAGCATCAGGATGGATACTGATCCGTTTGGCTCCGGCATTTGCAAATGATTCGATGAGTGTATCAACCGGAGTAGCCATTAAATGAACGTCCACAGGAAGATGGGGAAAGCGTTTAATTAATGCTTCACAGAAGGCCGGGCCAAAAGTAAGGTTAGGTACGTAATGATTATCCATGACATCAAAATGAATAAAGTCAGCGCCTGCTTTCATTACACTATCGACTTCGTCACCAAGACGGGTCATATCAGCAGAGAGCAAAGAGGGTAAAATTTGATAAGTCATGATGTCTTATTATAGTTATCTGATAGGTATATCATATGCTGTACAGGATAAACATTCCATCAGCACATATGAAAAAATTTGTTTGCTCACTCCTTGATTTTAGATTGGAAACTAGAAAGCAAGTGCAGCTCAAAAAGTGATCTTACTATTGAGTATTTAGCCAAATTCAGGCATAATATAAGAATACTTTTACCCTTGTAATTTATCAAATTACCTCAATATAGTAAAAATTATAGACCTAATCGTGCTTTTTAGGGAGTGTTTTATGAATCAAAATTGGCCTACCAAAGATAAAGATTTACAAACTGCTCGAATAATCATGGAAGAGTATGCAAATAAACGTGACAGTGAGTCGTTGGGGCTGTTCGAAATTGAAGTGGATCAAACTGAAAAGCGAATGAATTTTTGTTTGTCCGGTTGGGTAGTCATATTAGCTAAGCATTTTGTTTCAGTATATGGTGCCAGTCAGGGGGATTATGTAACCAGACAGGTTATCGGACGTTGTATCACTCAAGGGCAAACGCTACATTAGGAATTTTTTCTGCAATAATCAGAAATCAAGATACCTGTTATAATTAATTTTATAATCGTTAGAGTTTTCATATTGTAGCAAAGCACTGTTTAAGGTTTGCAATAATGCCCTATCTTCTTTATTTACGGCTATGCCATAACCGTTTCCATATACATATGAAGGGCCTATCAAACTAAACTCCCCTGATGCATTGGCTGCCCAATAAATTGAGGTTGAGCTATCTAGCAGAATATAATCAACCTCATTTTTGGCTAATGCTTCTACTAAAAGCTCCATTGTTTTGAACTCTTTTATGGTGGGATTTATTATTCCCAAGTGTTTAATTTGATCAGTAAAAATAGTTCCTGTTTCTATTCCAATTCTTTGGGTGTTTAATAAATTTAAAGAAAAAGGAAGTTTTGCTTTGTCGATGTGGTTGGTTAGAAAGCGAGAGTAGCTTATTAAATAGGGCATGCTAAAGCTTACAGATTTTAATCTATCCGTAGTAATAGTGATTGCACCGACCGCAGCATCTATTTTTTTTCCTGCTACTGCCGGTAATAACTGATCAAATTGCATAATATGAAATTGGCAGGTTCGATTCATAATCTTACAGATCGCATTCATCATATCGACATCGTATCCATAAATTTCATTATCGGTCCCTTGAATCATAAATGGCGGATAAAAACTATGTACTCCAACATTTAAAGGCTCTCCTTGTGCATAGACATGGGAGATCAAAAGAACAGAGGTAATCAATAGGTAACGAATGATATTCATCTTATCCTTTAATAAATGAGTGAGCATTAATAATAGATTATATATTATAGATTAAGAATCAATGTGTAACCAATAACCAAAATACAATCAATATGATAATAGTTTAGAACATTAAAATAATGCCAAGATGCTACCATCCAAATTAATTGGCATGCTTTATATTTAAAGCCAGAAATAATAAAGCGATGGTAGAGCGGTTAGAAGAACAATTACCTCTAACGGTATTCCAAGCCATAAATAATCAAAAAACTTATAGCCTCCTGGCCCCATGATTAAGGTATTATTTTGGTGACTGATAGGCGTCAGGCAGGAACAAGAGGCGCCAATACTAATAGCAATCAAAAACGGATCGGGGCTCATATGCAACAACTCTGCAATATCAGCGCCAATAGGAGCCATAACCACAGCTGTTGCAGCATTATTCATAACATCTGACAAAGTCATCGTTATCATAATCAATAAACCTAATATTACAAGCACGGAGGTTCCCTCTGTAAAAAATAGAAGAGACTGGCCTATCATTCGAGCCGCACCAGTAGTTTTAAGTGCTAGCCCAAGAGGAATTAATGCACCCAGCATCACTATAATGGACCAATCGATACTTTTATATACCTGATGCACAGAAATAATATTAACGCCAATCATAGCCACGACTACTAGGGTAAACGCGACTTGTATAGGCACTATCTGAAACACATTTAGTAAAATTCCTCCAATAAAAAACAGCAAGGGTAGAATCAAGGTGCGCCGGAAGCCAACAGATATGTTTCTCTCTGCCAGAGGCACGAGGCCCAGGTTTGCTAAATTTTCAGGTAACTCCTCTATTACTCCCTGAAGAAGCAAAACATCTCCTGGATTAAAGTTCACATGATGTAGCCGATTTTTTAAGGGTTTCCCAGAGCGAGCTATAGCGATCAGGTTAAGCCCCATTCTGGAGCGAATTCTTAACTGCTGCCAGGAGCGACCATGGACTCTTGACCCTGGGGTCACTACAGCTTCAACCGTATTGTAATTCTGGCCTACCAAACTTGCAGTCGTAAACACTTCGCCAGAAAAAAGTTCAAGTTTTCCTGCCGTAATTAACTTATTCAAATCATCATGAGAGGCTTCTATAATCAATACATCATTCGGCAAGAGTTCTTCGTCTCCAGGAATGGCTATTTTTTTCTTCCGCCCTCTGATAAGACCAATAATTGACAAATCACCTTCAATGAGACTTTCAAGTTCTTGACGGCTCATCCCAACAACTGTTGAACCCTCGGGGATGCGTACTTCGCTAATATAATCATGTAGTTGATAAAGCTCTGTAGGATCATTTGAGGGTTTTCGTCTGGCGGGTACGAGACGCCATCCAATAAAAATAATAAAAACCAAGCCACCAAAAGCAACCGACAGGCCTGTTGGAGTATAGTCAAACATGGAAAAGGGAGCGCCAACAATGGACTCTCTATAAGAAGATATCAGCAAGTTTGGTGGAGTACCTATTTTGGTTGTCATACCGCCTAGCAGAGTTGCAAAAGATAGGGGCATTAAAATTTTTGATGGCGATAATTTGGCGGCGATAGCGCCTTGAATGGCTACTGGCATTAATATAGACAGTGCCCCAACATCATTGACAAAAGCAGATAAACAAGAAGCAATAATGCATATTGCGCCTATCAATAGCATGGGCGATGTTAATAAAGGCTGAATGAAGGAAATGACTTGGTCAACCAGGCCGCTTTGAATGAGTGCGGCTGATATTACCATAACCATTGCAACACTGATTACCGCTGAATTGGAAAATCCTGAAAAGGCTTTTTCCGATGGGATTAGTCCGGTTAATGTTAGTGCCAAAAGGCACATTAGTGCCACCACATCATAACGAAATCGGCCCCAAATGAACATTCCAATGGTAAGGATCAAAATTAAAAATAATAAATTTGCATCATGCAT
This sequence comes from Legionella antarctica, assembly GCF_011764505.1. Lineage (NCBI taxonomy): Bacteria > Pseudomonadati > Pseudomonadota > Gammaproteobacteria > Legionellales > Legionellaceae > Legionella > Legionella antarctica. Next base: position 2,961,303 of record NZ_AP022839.1, on the reverse strand, counting down.
GATTGTCCGTGAACTGATTAATTACTGGATACGATAAATTTACACTGTCATTTTACAGTTAACAAGTTGGCGAGGACGAAAATATTAGGACCACCGTTGATATTACTCAGCAATCTGTGTGGTAAATGAACAAGCAAGTGAGTCATCTTGTTTATTCATTGATTGATTGGCAGATTGATTGGCAAAAAACGGATGAGATATTCGCGGTTGATTGTAATTTATCTCTGGCATGAGGTAGTCTATAAGGTTTCCAATTCACCAATAGAATGATTAATGTCCCAAAAGAGCGTTATACCAGAAATTTTATCTTCAAAAGCCTGGTTTATTGAAAAGCACCTTTCTGACTTGAATCATCCTCTGAAAGACAGTGTGATTAAACTGGTTCTTATTAGTGATTATGCCTGCAGGCAAATTGCATTGTTAACTTCTTTATTAGCAAATGACTCTTGCAGTTCTTTATTGGAAAGAAAAGATTATTTTAATGCGATAAGTAATATAAACCCTGATTTGCCTCAAGATCTCTACCTCCGTGAATTGCGTCATTTTCGGCATACCCATTTTTTGCGCTTACTACTCCTTGAATTAGGGGGGCTGGCGAGTACTGAAGAGGTAATGAGATCCTGGTCTGATTGTGCTGATGCTATTCTTTTACATTCGTTAAGCTATTGTCGTCGCTCCGTTTCTGTTCGTTACGGTATACCTAAAGATGAGCACGGTAAAGAAGTCCCCATGTTTATCCTTGCCATGGGAAAGCTGGGGGGAAGAGAACTAAATTATTCTTCAGATATTGATTTGATTTTTGCTTACAGTATGGCAGGTAATACGGATGGAGAAGTGATTCCCAATCAGCAATATTTCAGCAAGGCAGTACAACAATTGGTGCAGGTATTGCAAGCGGTGACAGCAGATGGTTTTGTATTCAGAGTTGATTTAAGACTGCGACCTAATGGAGATAGTGGCCCTCTGGTCTCCAGTTTGGCTGCTATGGAAACGTATTATCAGGAACAGGGACGCGATTGGGAACGTTATGCAATGGTCAAAGCACGGGTGATTTCTGAAACTGGAGAGGGAACTTTACCCTGGTATGAACGATTGATTATTCCTTTTGTATATCGACGCTATGTTGATTTTAGTGTTATTGAATCGTTGCGTAGCATGAAAGCCATGATAGAACGTGAAGTTCAATTGAATCCACGCTTAAATGATATAAAACGTGGGCAGGGTGGTATCAGGGAAGTAGAATTTATTATTCAAAATGTTCAATTAATTCGTGGTGGTCGATTACCTCAGCTTCGCAAGCAAAGTGCAATGCCAGCCCTTGAGGCCTTAAAACAGGCACAATTGGTACCGCGCGGTGATGCATTAAAGCAAGCCTACCTTTATTTACGAAAGTTAGAAAATGTTTTGCAAAGTCTGAATGATCAACAAACCCATTCCTTGCCCGAAGATGAAATAAAAAAAGCACAAGTTATATTGGCGATGGGCTACTCTGCATGGGAGGATTTTTTAGCTAAATTACATCAATATCAACGTATTATTAGTCATTCCTTTCATTTAGTGTTAGGCAGGGTAGAGGCTTATGAAGATGAAAAACGCCTCTTGGCAAATCAGTTAGCCAGTCTTTGGCAGGGACATGTTGAAGACACTATGGCAATTAATTTGTTGACTAGTTGGGGATTTGAAAACTCACAACATTGTTACCAAATGCTACACGCATTCAGGCATGGTCCTCGTTGCAGACGCTTGTCGCAAGGGGCACGTATCAGACTGGATCGTTTTATGGTGCTGCTGCTAACCGAGTTAACTCATTTTGCCAAGACGGATGAAGTGTTATTACAGGTAATGCATTTACTTGAAAATATTGTAGGCCGTAGTGCCTATCTTGCTTTGTTAACTGAAAATCCTCATGCATTAAAGGAATTATTATTCTGGTTTGCTAATAGTCCATTTATCACCGGATTATTGGTGAATCAACCTTTTTTATTAGAAGTATTACTAGATCAGGAAAAGTACTGGCGTCCCCTTTCCAGATCTCAATTAGAGCAGGTATTAACAGAAAAACGTTCTCATAGTTCCGATGTGGAATTACAAGAAGAAATTCTTCGTCAATTCAAATTAACCCATTGGCTTATGGCTGCTCGTGCAGAGCTTTATGGTTTGTGTCCTGCTGTTCGAATTGGACAGTTTTTATCTGATGTAGCTCATGTGATTGTTAGTCAGGTACTAGACATAGCGAATGAGCAATTGTCTTTACGTAATCACGAAATGGCCCAGATTAAATCTCGTTTTGCCATTATTGCCTATGGAACTTTCGGCAGTCGGGAAATGAATTATGCTTCTGATTTGGATTTGGTTTTTTTACATAGTGTTGAGCCATCGGAGGAAGCATTAGTTACCCGGTTGACTCAAAAAATATTGCATATGTTAACTATTCGTTCACAAACAGGTGTTTTGTATTCAGTGGATACACGCCTTCGGCCGTCTGGTGCTGCTGGTTTACTCGTCAGCCATGTTGATGCATTTGTTGCATATCAAAAAAATCAGGCATGGACATGGGAGCATCAAGCGTTATTAAAGTCCCGCGTTATTATAGGAGATCCCAAGATAAAACAATCATTTTTACGGCTAAAAAAATCAGTCCTGTCCTCAGTAAAAAACCGGGCAACAGTACAAGAAGAGGTGCTGGCAATGAGAGCAAAAATTGATCAGTATCAAGAAACCGATCCCATAAAACATGCTCGGGGTGGTTTGTTGGACCTGGAGTTCTTGGTTCAATTTCTGGTGCTCAATTTAAATCAGCCAGAAATGGCTCGCTATACCCATACTTTGAGCCAGCTGAAGCAGTTATTTTTTGCCCATGTTTTAACTAAGGAGCAGTGGATCACATTAAAGGAAGCTTACCAGCATTATCATTATTTATTACATCAAAAAATACTGCAGTCCAAGTCTATAGACAGTGAGGAAATACAGGCTAAGGTAGCAGAGATATGTGATATCATTTATCAAAGTGAATCACAAGGCCCTCTCAGCATATAAATCATAATCATCACTATTTGTAATGTTTACCTTGACAAAAGATCCTACGGTAATCCCTGGAGTTGGGGGTAGATATACCAAGCCATCAATTTCGGGTGCATCACTTTTACTGCGGGCTATAACCTGATCTTTTGTTATTTCATCAACAAGCACGGTTTGAGTGCTGCCAATTTTGTTTTTTAATTTGTTGCGGCTGATTTCGGCCTGGAGTTGCATAAATAGATGGTAACGCTCTTCTTTTATTTCTTCAGGCACTGGTGATGCCAAATCATTTGCTTTTGCACCTTCAACAGGGGAGTATTTGAAACAGCCTACTCTGTCTAATTGAGCTGCTTCCAAAAAGTCTAAAAGTTCAGAAAAATCGTCCTCCGTTTCTCCTGGAAAACCAACAATAAATGTTGAACGTAAGGTAATATCAGGACAAACTTCTCTCCAGGAAGCAATACGTAGTAAGGTATTCTCACTACTGGCAGGTCTTTTCATTGCCTTTAAAATTCGTGAATTAGCATGTTGCAACGGGATATCCAGATAAGGGAGGATCAGATCATCACGCATTAAAGGGATAATGTCATCAACATGAGGATAAGGGTAAACATAATGCAGACGCACCCAAATACCTAGTTCACCCAATTGTTGGCATAAATCATAAAAACTGGTTTTGATGGTTTTTCCTTGCCACTCAATCTCCTGGTAACGTGTATCGACACCATACGCGCTGGTGTCTTGAGAAATAACCAGTATCTCGTTTACCCCAGCATCCTTTAATTTTCTTGCCTCAGTCAGGACTTGAGCCATAGGATAGCTTTGTAATTTGCCACGCATAGTCGGAATGATGCAAAACGTACACTTTTGATTGCATCCTTCTGATATTTTTAAATAGGCGTAATGCCGTGGAGTCAGCTTTATTCCTTGAGGAGGTATGAGTTGAGTAAACGGATCTGTCGGTGGTGGTAAATGCTGGTGTACCGCATTAATTACGTCTTCATATGCATGAGCCCCGCTAATATGGAGGACATCCGGGCAGGCTTCTTTGATGATATCTGCTTTGGCTCCCAAACAACCGGTTACTATAACGCGACCATTTTCAGCCATGGCTTCTTTAATGGTGTCCAGAGATTCCTTAACGGCACTGTCTATGAATCCACAGGTATTAATCACTACCACACCCGCATCCTGATAACTGGATACTAACTCATAGCCTTGAGCACGAAGTTGCGTAATGATTCTCTCAGAATCAACCAACGCTTTAGGACAACCCAAACTAACAAAACCAACCTTATGATTCATAAAATTCTGTCTGTAAAAAAAGTGAACGAATTATATCGCTTTTTGAGTAGGTTTGTCGACAGAGGCAGCTAAGTTTCAAAGATTATGTATAAAACGTATTTAAAGATGGCAAATAAAGATTTGCTCCTTTATGAAGAGAGAGATAGATTATATCTGGCAAACGAAAAATGACTCGATATGTGAGTCATATTATTCCTGTTTTCTGAACCTGAAAAAGATGGGAGCAAACAAGTCTTGTTTACCGTATAACGACAAGACCATCGTCAATGGTTTTTAGCTTTCTTAAAAGCCATGCCCCTCTTTCTCCAAATTTTCGATGCTTTAATATTGCGCTGGAATATATATATATTTATTTTATTTGGCTTAAAATTTGTAAAAACTTCTCAGCAGAACTTTCTCCCACCAGTTTTAAATTTACCAGTTCGTTGCCTTGCGAATTAAAAAATACAAACGTAGGTGGAGCAATCACCTTATAATGATTCATTATAGACTTATTATCGGTACTGTTAGCAGTAACATCAATTTTGATCACTTTAAAAGACTCTAGAGCGCTCATCACTTGTTTATTTTTAAACGTAGTTGCTTCCATAAATTTACACGAAGCACACCAATCAGCATAAAAATCAAGCATCACAGGTGTTCCTTTTGCCTCACGAATGGCGGCTTTAATACCGCTTAGGGTCTGGATCGGCCTGGCAGAAAAGGCAGGTTGCTTATGGTCTGCTTCTAAATTAGACAGGGGCTGTAAGGGGTTGGCAGACCCCATGCTGACACCTATCAGGATCAATAGTCCGTAACCTAACAAAATAATTCCCACACCTTGAGAGAATTTTTCTCGACTTGTCTGGGAATATGTTAAGGCCCCTGCATAAATACCTGAAAAAATAAACAGGCATGCCCATAAAAACATGATGAGCTGTGGTGGTAAAATTCGCGCCATCAGATAAATGGCTACAGCAAGTAGTAATATTCCAAAGAACCCTTTTACTGCATTCATCCAGCTTCCGGACTCAGGTAACCATTTTCCTGCGGAGGTACCAATAAGAAGCAGGGGGATTCCCATCCCTAAACTTAAGAAAAATAAGGTGAGACTGCCTAAAAGTACGTTTTTGGTTTGTGCTATATAAGTTAAGACCCCAATTAAAGGAGCGGTGACGCAAGGGGATAAGATCAGAGTAGAAAGACAGCCCATTATCGCAGCACCAATATAATGACCACCTCGTTGCGTACGACTTGAGCCAGTAATTTTTGTTTGCCATGAATCAGGTAATTTGAATTCATAAAATCCAAACATCGATAAAGCAAGGAGAATAAAAATGAAACTAAACAGACTAATAGCCCAAGGTGATTGCATGCTTATTTGTAAATTAGCACCAAGTAATGCGACTACTGCCCCAAACAGAGCATAAGTAACGGACATGCTCAGTACATAACTTAATGAAAGGAAAAATGCTTTGCGTGTAGTCACTGTCTTGCCATGACCAACGATGATTCCTGACAGCACAGGGACCATAGGCAAGATGCAAGGGGTAAAGGATAAGAGTATGCCAAAACCAAAAAAAATGAGCAGAATCATTGCCCAGCTATGGGTAGCAAAGACTTGAGAGATCTCGTCAGGCTGGTCTGTTGAATCAGTAGCTGGTTCGGGAGTGATTTTTTCTAAAGTAACTGCTGATAGAGCCAGATTTTCATCTACAGATAGTTTGATTTGTTTTATTTCGGGTGGATAGCAGAATCCATCATCAGCACAGCCTTGATAATGAAGATCGAGCAGTGCCTCTCCAGGCGTGTTTCCTAACACAGCTACCGGAAGAGATAATTGATTGCGATAAACGGTATAGACATGGCCTTTTTTATCAGTTTTATTTAGAGCTTTTGGAAAGCGAAGAGTTCCTAAATGAATGTTACTGTCAGGCTGGGGAATTAATTTGATACGGTCGCTATACAAAAAATAATTTGGTTTTATCTGCCAGTCAATAACAAAAGTATTAGGATCTACTTTTTTCACGTTGACTTGAAATACTTCTGCAGCGGGAAGTGGATCAGCATGAATGATAAAAGCAGTACAGTAAAACAGTAATAAAACGAGACATTTGTTCATTCCGGGCCTTGATGCTGTAGATGTTTAGCCTTTATTGTAGTGCCAGTAACAAGAAAACCAAAATATTTTTTGTTTTACCCTTGAAAGTTATCTTCCTGCCCCCATATGACTTTCATCGGCATTGTTTACTCTGTTAGGCAATGTTCATGATTCAGAGTTTAATTTAATCAGGAGATAAAAGTATGAAAATTCGTCCTTTACACGATCGTGTTGTAGTTCGTCGTATGGAAGAAGAGCGTACCACAGCTGGTGGTATTGTTATTCCAGATAGCGCTGCTGAAAAACCCATGCGTGGTGAAATCATCGCGATTGGCGCTGGCAAAGTACTAGAAAATGGTGATGTTCGTGCCTTGGCGGTTAAATTGGGTGATGTAGTACTGTTTGGCAAGTACTCTGGTACCGAAGTGAAAATTGACGGTAAAGAATTAGTCGTGATGCGTGAAGACGACATCATGGGTGTAATCGAGAAGTAATCTAATCGTTTAAGGAGATAAAGATAATGGCTAAAGAATTACGTTTTGGCGACGAAGCTCGTCTACAAATGCTTGCTGGTGTTAATGCATTAGCTGATGCAGTTCAGGTAACTATGGGCCCACGCGGTCGTAATGTTGTATTAGAAAAATCCTATGGTGCTCCTACTGTAACTAAAGATGGTGTGTCTGTTGCCAAAGAAATTGAGTTTGAGCAACGCTTCATGAACATGGGCGCTCAGATGGTTAAAGAAGTTGCTTCTAAAACTTCTGATACTGCTGGAGATGGTACAACTACAGCTACTGTACTGGCACGTTCCATTCTTGTTGAAGGTAACAAAGCTGTTGCTGCCGGCATGAACCCAATGGATCTGAAACGCGGTATTGATAAAGCAGTTCTAGCAGTAACTAAAGAATTAAAAGCAATGTCCAAGCCTTGTAAAGATACTAAAGCAATTGCTCAAGTAGGTACTATTTCTGCTAACTCAGATGAAGCGATTGGTTCTATTATTGCTGAAGCGATGGAAAAAGTAGGTAAAGAAGGCGTTATTACTGTTGAAGACGGTAATGGTCTGGAAAATGAATTAGCTGTTGTTGAAGGAATGCAGTTTGACCGTGGTTATATCTCTCCTTACTTCATCAACAATCAACAAAACATGACTTGTGAGCTTGAGCAACCTTATATTTTATTGGTTGACAAGAAAATCTCTAGTATTCGTGACATGCTGGGTGTTCTGGAAGGTGTTGCAAAATCCGGTCGTCCATTGTTGATTATTGCAGAAGATGTTGAAGGCGAAGCTTTGGCAACTCTGGTTGTTAACAACATGCGTGGCATAGTCAAAGTATGTGCTGTTAAAGCACCAGGCTTTGGTGATCGTCGTAAAGCAATGTTACAAGATATTGCTATTTTAACTGCTGGCCAAGTGATTTCTGAAGAAATTGGCAAGAGTTTAGAAGCTGCTACTTTAGAAGATCTGGGTACTGCTAAACGTGTTGTTGTTACTAAAGAAAACACTACAGTTATTGATGGTGAAGGCAAAGCTACTGAAATCAACTCTCGCATTACTCAAATTCGTGCTCAGATGGAAGAGACTACTTCTGATTACGATCGGGAGAAATTACAAGAGCGTGTTGCCAAATTAGCTGGTGGCGTTGCAGTCATCAAAGTAGGTGCTGCTACTGAAGTAGAAATGAAAGAGAAAAAAGCTCGTGTAGAAGACGCTCTTCATGCTACTCGTGCTGCGGTTGAAGAAGGTATCGTTGCAGGTGGTGGTGTTGCCCTGATTCGTGCTCAAAAAGCATTGGATGCATTAAAAGGCGATAACGACGACCAAAACATGGGTATCAATATTCTACGTCGTGCTATTGAATCACCAATGCGTCAAATCGTATCTAATGCCGGTTATGAAGCATCTGTAGTAGTGAACAAAGTAGCTGAAAACAAAGGTAACTATGGTTTCAATGCTGCAACTGGTGAATACGGTGATATGGTTGATTTAGGTATTCTGGATCCAACTAAAGTAACTCGTATGGCATTGCAAAATGCAGCTTCTGTAGCTAGCCTAATGTTAACTACTGAATGTATGGTTGCTGATTTACCAAAGAAAGATGACGCTGTTGGCGCTGGTGATATGGGCGGCATGGGCGGAATGATGTAGTCTGCACTGCTATCCTTAAAAAACCCGCCTGATGGCGGGTTTTTTATTTCCAATCTCAATGTCTTCAATCCTGGCCAATTTAAATTTCTACTAATTCGGTTAATCGAATTTTAATATTTTATGTTAAAAAATGTGTCCGGATTAGATGGTGAGTATTGATGCATCATATTCTTATCATTTGCTAAATCTTGACCGATTTTTAATATAGACTCAACGGTAATCTTCTCCGTTTGTAGGTTTTCTTCTTGATGATTTATTTGAAGATAATTTGTCCAAAATGATTTGACTTCAGGGTAGCGATTGAATGCTTCCACAAAATACTCCTTAAAATGCTCTTCTGTACCAAGGACATCACCTGTAAGGTTCTCTTGTTTGCTCCAGTTATACCCTTCTTGAGGGCCTCCTTCAACCAAACCTGCAAAATAGATATCAGCCGCTAATTTAATCGCTTTCGAAGGAGAAATATCATCAAAATTGAGATCCTTAATGATTTCTTTAAGGGCGGCTTCTTTAATCGGGTTGGGAATGAGGTTTTGAACACCTCCATATAAATACTCAATAAATTGCCTTGCTTCCTCAGAATTGACTTTCTGTTCCGGTGGTTCTTGAAAGGGAATATTTGACCTCATTTTTTCAAATTCTTCAGGGTCAATATTGACGTCATATCGTCTATTCAAATGCTCTACATCATTAATTGAGTTATAACAACATGTTAGGTTAGTGGTCATACTGGGAAAAGGGTAATTATCGATTGTAAAAATACCTTGGGTGTCTCTGTAACCCATAGAGTAAGCCCAAGGATCAACGATTATACAATTAGACAGGTCGTACAAATCATCGGTATAATGGTTAATAAGAAGAAACGTATGTGAGCCAAGTTGCGCATCATGACTGACTATTTTTATATCCAGATTTAATTTTTTTTGCTCTGCTTGTGTCAGTAAATGTTCAGCAGCCAACTGGGCGAAGCTATGACATTCCCCCATTTTGGTTTTTCTTACAACTTTGGCCGTGCTTGTAATGAGTTTGCGAGTGTAATTGTCTGATGCGCCAGCCATTCCAATAATTATTTCCCCCGAAAAGGTTTTTTTGGATTGTTCCAGTACCTCATCTTTTACATTCGGTTTAATGCATTGTTCAAAGCGCTTGGCATCTCGACAACCATAATTTTCCAGATGAAGTGATTGCATGGTTTGCGTCAGTTCTGACTCAAATGTTTGCTGAACGTGTTGGCCAAGATGAAGATAGTGTATGACAGGGTCTTTAATAACAAACTCAAGAAGCTGTACGTCATAAGCTGTTACGTGATCATTTTGATTTATAAATTGTTGAGGGGCTCGAAGGAAATCAAAAAGCGCCTGATCATTAGAAAATAACTGCAAAAACCGAGGCATAATCTTGACCAGAGCAGGGTCAAAGTAACCTGTTTTACCTGCAAGTTGAATTAGGGCTCTTGCTTTCTCAGCCATGCTTCGGTGTGTATTTCCCCAAATCCTTAGCACCTTATCTTGTTGAGTTTGGGTTAAAGAAGGGGTGCTTATTAGGCTTAAGGCAAACCGCCCAAGTTTCTCCTCAATTAAAGTCTGACCGTCATAAAATTGTTCCAGCTGCTGTTTTTTACTTTGTTCTCGCCAGCCTAATTTCAGGTCGGTAATTTCTTTGTCGGTATGAAGCAACCAACTGTTTTCTATGACAGTTTCTTTCGATTCCTTGAGCATAGCTTTGATATTTCCATAACTCATAATATTGCTCTATAAACAGTCCACTGTATATTAGATTATAGCAAGCTTTATTGCCTCTTTTATGACAATATGATCTATACCTCTAAGAGGTGAAAGTTGGCTAATGAGTAACTAGCGGATTACATCCCTAAATTATTAGCGTGTCTGCGATGTATGGCACTGTAAACAAAGTTTGAGGGAGTGAAAACGGATTGTTTTGGTTTTTAGGGTATCAACTAAGCAGTCTTCATTAATGATTTAGCGCAAAACCAACATATGTTGTATCTTTAGCCACTCAAAATTAAGAAGAAAAAAATAGACATGATAAGGATATCGCTAAACGAAGAAGAGCGAGCAGCATTAAGCTGATTAAGACTCGAACGAAAATCAAATATTGGTGAACGAGCGCATTATGTATTGTTAGCTGCATCAGGTATGTAAACCCTGAAATATCGTGCCATTTAAATAGGAACATTATAACGATTCGGCTGTGGCTTAATCGTTATATTAAGCAGGTTATATCAGGGTTTACGGAACGCAAGCCCTCCGGTCTTCCGGCAAAGAAAGCCCAGCTTACGGAAAAATCATATGAAATACATTTAATATCAGCGAGTTATTTTGTTCTTAATTCCTCTTTTTTAAAAAAATTTGTCCGGTACCAAGAATCGGGATAAGTATGTTTTTGATACCTAATAATTCGTTAATAAAAAAATTATATACTACGATACTATTTGTTCAAAAATCCCCCTATAGAAGAGAACCATGCCAAACTCTGCATACACATCCGAGATGACCCTCGACAGTATTGCCCAATCCAATAGCAGCGGTGTGGATAAGCTTGTTGCCATCACCCATCTCATGCTTAGAGGAAATTACCAATTTATACACCATTGGATTTTTCTTATAAAGATGCACAAAAAGGAAGCGATTCCAGTAATCACGGCTCTTATTGATGACTATGAAACAGACTCTAAGCCAAATGGCCCTACACTATACCTACGTGCCTTAATCTATCAACAGCTTAATGAGGACAACCTAGCCATAGAGCTATTGGAGCAAGCTATTGAGAGGGGAAGTGACGCCGCTTTTGTTAGTCGCGCTAATATGTATTCAAAGGGGTTGGGTGGCCCTAAAGAATTGGATAAAGCCGTTGAATTGTATAAGAAGGCCATTGCTCTGAAGAATTCCAGCGCAAAGGCATGCCTGGCAAATCTATACCTCTATATTCAAAAGGATCCACAAAAGCGAGATGAAGCCATCGAGCTCCTTCAGGAAGCCATCGCTGATAATAGTACAGAGGCTATGTTTGTCTACGCGGAATTTCGTATGCACCATGTGTCCCAAACAGCTGAGAATGCCGTCGAAATCGTCAAGCTGTTAGAGAAAGGCAGCTCATTAGGGAATACTCAATGTATGCTTTTACTAGCCCAATTGCACCTTACCCGCCAGGGATTAAGACACGATTTTGATAAAACCAACGACCTTTTTGACCTTGCGGTTGCATGGGGAAATGATCCAGAGAAGGTTGCTAACGCACGTCTAAACGGCCTCGGTGAAGGCGATTGCAAAAATTTGGCTAAAGGCATCGACCTCCTTGAGCAAGCCATTGCCTGGGGTAATGTTTCCGCCATGGTTACGCGCGCATATACTCACTGCCTCGGTCAGGGCGGGCCAAAAGATGATCTTAAAGCCATCGAACTCCTTGAGCCGGCCATTGCTATGGAAAATACTCGGGCAATGTATTTACGCGCCATGATGTATATCAAGGGTGAAGGCGGGGCAAAAGATATTGTTAAAGGGATTGAACTCCTTGATCAAGCCATTACACTTAATAGCGCTGAATCTATGAGCTTGCGAGCTTTGTTGCATCAAGCTGGTGAAGGTGGGCCAGTCAATTTCTCTGCTGCTGTTACGCTCTATGAACAAGCCATGGCAATGCGAGATATAACAGCCTTTACTAAACGTGCCCTGATGCACATCCGCGCACAAGGCGGACCAGAAGATTTAGATCGAGCCGTCAAACTATTGCGGCAGGCTAATCAGTTAGAAATGCTCTCTTCTTTAGCATTTACCTTCGTCAAACAAAAACCGCAACCCGATTATACAAAAGCTGCGAAGCTGTATCGTCTCGTTGCAAAATATTTGCCTGGGAATCATGGCGTTGATGGTTTAATTTGTAATCAAGCTAAACACCCAGGATTTCGTTACCATTTAGCGATGCACCAAGGCAAAGTAGAAGAGGCCTGCGCCGTCATTTTGCAAGCGAACAGTGAAGATATCAGCTTTATTAAATTTGAATGCCATCATTTTCTGGAAGATGAAGCCCATTGGCATAAACTTCACGAGATGGTGATACAATTGAGTGACATGGCTTCCCACTCATCTAACAGGGCACCGAGATGGTTCCGTTTAATGAGCCATTTTTTGAAAATTTCCCAGAAAAAAAATCTAAATCTGCCCGCAGAACGGTTTGAAAAACTGATTGAGGAATGTAACTCTGCCCTATCGACTCTTTCGTCAATTACTGACTTCGGATTATTGCCTTTACCCCAGGGTAAAGACATCGCAGAGGGATCCCTCAAACGCAAACACCTTGAACTTGAATTGGACGATAGCATGATGTGGTCTAATGGATTTGTACACTCCAGATAAGAGATAATCATCTTAACTGGAGGTAATAAAATGGGTGCAACGAAATATACTAAAGAATTTAAACTAGACGCTATTAGTCTTGTTTTGGAGCAGAATTATACGCAATCAGAAGCTGCACAAAGTCTGGGCATTGATTCCAGGTTGATAAGCCGGTGGATCAAAGAACACTCCAAAGAGGAAGGGCAAGCATTTAGAGGTAATGGTAAATTAACTGACGAACAACTAGAGATACGTCGTTTACGAGAAGAATTAAGACGCGTAACAATGGAAAAAGAAATATTAAAAAAGGCGACGGCCTTCTTTGCAAAAGAAATGAAGTGAAATATTCATTTATTGCCCAGAATAAGAAGGCCTGGCCAATTGACGTGATGTGTCAATTGCTGGGTGTTACAAGAAGTGGTTTTTACAATTATCTTAAATGTAATTGATGTGGTCTAATGGATTTGTACACTCCAGATAAGAGATAATCATCTTAACTGGAGGTAATAAAATGGGTGCAACGAAATATACTAAAGAATTTAAACTAGACGCTATTAGTCTTGTTTTGGAGCAGAATTATACGCAATCAGAAGCTGCACAAAGTCTGGGCATTGATTCCAGGTTGATAAGCCGGTGGATCAAAGAACACTCCAAAGAGGAAGGGCAAGCATTTAGAGGTAATGGTAAATTAACTGACGAACAACTAGAGATACGTCGTTTACGAGAAGAATTAAGACGCGTAACAATGGAAAAAGAAATATTAAAAAAGGCGACGGCCTTCTTTGCAAAAGAAATGAAGTGAAATATTCATTTATTGCCCAGAATAAGAAGGCCTGGCCAATTGACGTGATGTGTCAATTGCTGGGTGTTACAAGAAGTGGTTTTTACAATTATCTTAAATGTAATAAACCACCAGATCCATTGCATGTGGAGATGCTTGATTGGGTTAAAAAATTAGCAGAATCAAGCCATTATACTTATGGAAGCCGTCGAATGAAAAAAGCATTAAATGCATTAGGTTATCCTGTTGGGAGAAATAAAGCCCGAAATCTAATGAAGGAAGCAGGAATACACGCACGTTACAGAAAGAAATATAGGGTAACAACAAACAGCAAGCATAAGCAGCCTATATTTGAAAATGTACTTAATAGACAGTTTATTGTAGAAAAGCCTAATCAAGCTTACGCCTCCGATATTACCTATATTTGGACACAAGAGGGTTGGTTGTATTTAGCTGTTGTTATCGACTTGTTTTCAAGAAAAGTTATCGGTTGGAGTATGAGTTCGCGGATGAAGGCAAGCCTGGCTTGTGACGCCCTTAAAATGGCGCTTTGGCAACGCAAACCCAATACTGGAGTAATAACCCATTCCGATCGAGGCGTTCAATATGCGAGTAATGCTTATCGCATGCTATTAACTACTTATGGTTGCATCGGTAGTATGAGTCGTAAAGGTAACTGCTGGGATAATGCTGTTGCTGAAAGCTTTTTCGGGAGGTTAAAACAAGAGCGAGTCCAATGGCGCAATTACCAAACTCGCTTTGAGGCACAACAAGACATCCTGAATTATATTACAATGTTTTATAACAGTAACCGCTTACATTCATTCCTTGGATATAAAAGTCCAAATCAGTTTGAAAATGAGCAAATAATACAATTAAAAAAAGTCGCTTAACTGGTGTGTATCAATTTGCTTGACCACATCAAACCGTATGGATGCCGAAGTTTCGCCATTATCTCCCCTAGACTCTTTAAAAACGGCCATTGAAGAGAATTTGCAAGCGTTTCCCTACTTGCGCCCCCATCAAAAACAAGCCATCCAGAGTTTACAAAACCTCACCCAAAAAAATGGAAGCTTGGTGCTGGCAACAGGCACAGGCAAAACCATGATTCAATTTGTTCTGGCCAATCTCATGTATAACCGCCCAGGCAATGGCTCTATCATCATTGTTACGCCATTCCAAAGTCTGGTTACTCAAACCTATGAGGACATGATTGACTATTGCAATCGATTTGGGAACGAAGACCACCTAAACATTCCTGTCGATCGCATCATCAAAGTCAGCTCAAAGGCAAACAATGCTTCCGTACAAAAAGTCATCGATAGCGACCTGACGAATAACAAAGGCATTTTTATTTTTTGCTCCAAAAGCTTTGGTCAATACATAACGCGTAGCATGTCGAAGCTGATGAACGTTGTTCTAACGATGGCTGACGAATCTCACCTTACAAATAAGGACACGCTTAAAAAATTCATGGAGATGAGTGATTGTCCAACCATTGGACTCACTGCAACTCCGCCAATGAGTGACATCTTTCCTCAGCGAACTTACTGCTATAGCCGAGAGGAAGCAACGGAAGATAAAGTGCTGGCCCCACTGCTTATAGAGCGATTTAAATGCTCCATATCACCGCCGCAAGAACTGAATTCCTTTATCGATCAAATGCCCTCAATTCTGAGAACAAAACGTCATCCTAACGGTCAATTTCTCCTTGATTTAAAAGGGATTATTTATTTACCCCACATTGCGGATACTGAACGGGCTGAAAAGATTCTTAGAGAGGCCAACATTGCAACGTTTACCATTAACTCTAAAATTAACAGCTCAGGGCTTGAGCAGAGAATAAAAGCTTTTTCAGCGAAACAACATCACGAAGGAGCCGTCATTCTCGCCGTGGGGATGTGCTTAGTCGGATTTGATGATCCTCGCTTGAACTGGACTATCATTGCTAAAAAATGTAGCAATCCTGACATATACGTTCAGATGGCCGGACGAGTACTAAGGAAAAATGCAGATCAGGCCGATAAAATTGGCTATGTCCTAGGGTTTGAGGATATGGATTTTAGTCAATTCGGCAGCTGCCGCAGAGATAGAAAAGCACTACACCGTGCCCATCCTTTATTCCTTAAACCATTCATCCAAGCAAAGCTCAATCGAAACCTCATCGCCAATATGCAGGCGTTCATGAAACCTTCCATCCAATTATTGTACGATTTTATGCTAGAAAATGAGACAATTTACCCAGGCAATAAAAACGAATGGGGTGAGGCTATGCGCTCCATAGATGAAGCCTTTGATGTCTATTCTCAATACCTTTCTCATTCTTCTAACTTTCAATTTTATGGGAGTGAATTGGAGGAATATGACCTGTCATTGAAAAGAACGAAATTCTATGCACAATGGAAAGCCATAGAAGGACTCTTGGCCCGAGAAGAAAGAGCTTGGACGGACTATTCTTATTCCAATGACAAAACCAAAGGATTGCAGCAAGTCTATGAGATTGGTCAAACCTTACTGCAAAGCTTTGGACTGGAAGTGCCAGCAACGCACCAATCTGCTCGTTTAAGGATGGGTTGATAAAATGCAGAATAGATTGCAGTCAAGTAATTTTCAAGGGTCAACCAATTCAGTCATGGAGGGTGACGATGAGGGGAATGACACCGAATTTCATATCTAAAAATTAAATTATTATTTTGGGGTTCGGAATCCCGGAACGCCGCTTAAAGCGAGTGCTGAGCAAGCTTCATTAATGATCTAGAATAAATCGGCATAAGCTTCATAATTAAAGTTTATCCTTGAAGTGGTTCTGCCCTCGTGGTAATGCCAAATTAATTTTCTGATTTGCAGCTGCGTCTTTAATAAAGCTATGTGACGCACTGTGTTTGAAAACTCCACTCCTTCATACCGCGCTTTATTACAAAGGATGGATTCAATAATAATATTCTATTAGAATAGGAAGACAGAATGGATTCGCTATATCCAGTTGATTTTAATAGATTATTTTCCAAGGGTTGCTAGTGTTAGGTTTTTTATTCCCGGTAAGCTTATTCTTAAGCGCAGTACTGTTATTCAGCATTCAGCCAATGGTGGCTAAAACGTTGCTACCCGTTTATGGTGGCACTCCAGCTGTATGGACAGTATGTATGCTTTTTTTTCAGCTTGTAATGCTGGTTTCATATGGTTATGTCTGGTTGCTAAGCTTCTTTAACAAACCTACTGTATGGCGTTTGATACATACGGTACTGGTTGTCTTAAGTTTAATAGCTCTTCCGATTATATTTCACCCATTAAATATGGATGTTCAACCCGAATGGGGTATTTTGCATAACCTATTTACTCAAATAGGCTTACCCGTACTTGTTATTGGGGCATCAGCACCATTGTTGCAATTTGCATACAGCCAGACTCAGGGAAAAGGAGCTACAGATCCCTATTTTTTATACATAGCCAGTAATCTAGGTAGCTTATTGGCTTTAATTCTCTATCCTTGGGTGATTGAACGCTTTATGGGTTTATCTATTCAATTTCATCTTTGGAGCATAGGTTATTTTTGCTATTTGTGTTTATTGACGATTATCCTGTTTGCAGCTCGATATCAGCCTTTACCTCAAACAGAAAAAAAGGTAACGATAGAACACTGGCAGGAGATGTTGTATTGGGTTTTTTTAAGTTTTATCCCGTGTAGTTTGATGTTGGGCGTCACTCTATATATTACAACAGATGTAGCAGCTACGCCTTTATTTTGGGTCTTGCCACTTGCCTTGTATCTACTTTCCTTTGTGGTCACATTTTCCAAAAAACCTTTAATTTCCCAGACATGGGTTATTAGAAACTATATGTTTTTCCTGATATTTACCATTCTCGGATTTATCCTCGGTGTAAGTGAGTTGAAGGCTTGGGAAATGGTACTGTTTAATTTAGCAAGTTTCTTTATTTTAGCGGTTCTTTGTCATGGCCAATTATTTCAGAGAAGACCCAAACCTCAATCACTTACCTTGTTTTATTTTTGTTTGGCCATTGGTGGTGTGTTGGCTGGTATTTTTAATGGAATTTTAGCGCCACACTTGTTTAACCAGGTTTATGAATATCCTTTAGCTATATTGTTAAGTTTACTTGTTTTGCCTGCTACGAAATACAAGTCAGCAGCTTGGCTGCCTTTATTGATTTTAGCCCTGGTTGTAGTCCACTATTTTATTCCTAGCATTAAGGGAACCTCCACTTTTCAACTGATTGCAATTATAGCCTTAGGGCTGATAATTTTAGTGCGACAAAACAAACTTTGTTTGTTTATTTCGATGTCTATTTTATTCTCACTAATTTTTTTACCCCTGTTTAATCAAAACAAGATTTTATTGCAACAACGTAACTTCTATGGGGTAAAGCAGGTGCTGGCAAAACAGGAGGTGCATGCGTTGGTTAGTCAGTCTACTGTTCATGGATTACAATTTCTCAATGAGAAGAAACCAATCAGTGGCTATAGATCATATTACGGCGCAACTAGGGCTGTGGTTGAAACGATGAAAAAGCAGTTTCATTCGATGTCTGTGACTATTATAGGGTTAGGAGCCGGAACTATGCTGTGTCAATTTCGTAAAGCAGATTTTGTCAACGTTATTGAGATTGACCAGCAAATGGTTGATATTGCAAAAAATACTGAACTGTTTACCTATTTGCGTGACTGTCATCCCCATACAGAAATCATCAAAAATGATGGACGACTGGCTTTAGCAAAAATAGCTGACGGATCACAGAAGCTATTAATCCTGGATGCGTTTAATTCAGACTCTATTCCTGTACATCTGATGACTCTGGAAGCATTTACTCTTTATAAGAATAAAATCGCTCCTGATGGTGTTATATTAGTCAATATTAGTAACAGGCATCTTGATTTATTACCTGTCCTTAATGCAGCAGGGCATTTTTTAAATCTACAGGTATTGTATTTGTTGGATAAGGGAAATTCCAAATTTGGACAGTTTCAATCCGAGTGGGCTGTCCTTACTTCCAACCAAGATTTAATTCTTGAATTAACAGATAATGCTTGGCGGCCAACGGATGAAAAGAAGCAGTTTTTATGGACGGATGATTACTCTAATATAGTGCCGTTATTAAAGTGGAATTGAAAAATATATAGCCTGGGTCATCTATGTTTCGTCATTTTCCAGCTGATGTATCGGGGTAAAAAAGAAACTTATAACCCTTTAGGATTGATTGATACCCCTGTTGTCTGCTTACCGCGCCCAGGCACTAAAGCAGAAAAATAGACTAGGAATGACACCTATAACCAGATCGTTATCCAAAAAAATCCATTCGAACAAATCAGAGGATAGGCCTTTAGCCAACGGGCTCCTTGCAATTAGACCTCTGCCAAGTTACCTTTGGTTTCCAGCCAGATTTTTCTATCCCCAGCGCGTTTTTTATTGAGCAACATATCCATAAGCGCTTCGGTGCCTTCTTCATCATCAAGAGTGAGTTGAATCAGGCGTCGAGTATCCGGATCCATAGTAGTTTCCCGTAATTGAATAGGATTCATTTCACCTAAGCCTTTAAAACGTTGGACGTTTACTTTTGCTTTTGTTGTTCTAGATAGATGCTCAACAACACGATTTTTTTCTTCATCATCCAGGGCATAATGGACAATTTTTCCGGCATCAATTCTAAATAGTGGGGGCATAGCGACAAAAACATGTCCAGCTTTAACCAACGGTTTAAAGTGTCGTAAAAATAAGGCGCAAATCAGGGTGGCGATATGAGCGCCATCCGAGTCCGCATCAGCGAGAATACATAATTTACCATAACGCAGGCCTGTAAGATCATCAGAGCCTGGATCAACTCCTATGGCTACCGAAATATCATGAATTTCCTGGGAGGCCAGGACCTGGTTGGAGTCCACTTCCCAGGAATTAAGAATTTTACCCCGTAAGGGTAAGATAGCCTGAAAATCTTTATTACGTGCTTGTTTTGCAGAGCCTCCTGCTGAATCCCCTTCAACTAAAAATAATTCAGCCTGACTTAAATCTGTTTGCAAACAATCTGCCAGTTTACCGGGAAGAGCGGGTCCTTGACTGACACGTTTTCGGGCAACTTGCTTCGCCTGTTTTAAACGTTTTTGTGCGCGGTCTATTGCTAATGAAGCTATTGCCTCACCTTGGTTTCGATGTTGATTTAACCATAAAGAAAAAGCATCTTTGATTACATTACTTACAAAGGCAGCTGTTTGCCGTGAGCTTAATCGTTCTTTAGTTTGTCCGGCGAATTGAGGTTCTTTCATTTTAACTGATAAGACATACTGACAGGGCTCCCAGAGATCATCAGCGGTTAGTTTCACGCCACGGGGTAACAGATTCCTTAATTCACAAAATTCAGCCATGGCATCAAACAAGCCAGAGCGTAATCCATTAACATGGGTTCCACCTTGCACTGTTGGAATCAGGTTGACATAGCTTTCATTTAAGCTGCTGTTCGCGGCTTCTGACCAAACCAAAGCCCAATCCACGGTGGCTTCATCATTTTTAAATTCGCCCGAAAAAGGTTCTTCTGGTAGGTAATTGTCAGGTAATGTCTGGCTTAAGTAATCCGTTAAGCCGTGTTCATAACACCAATAAGTTTCTTCATTCGTTGTCTTATTGATAAAGGTCATAGACAAACCAGTGCATAGAACCGCTTTTGCTCTTAATACATGAGTAAGATGCTTTAAAGATATTTTAGTTGTATCAAAATATTTGGCATTAGGCCAAAAACGAATAATTGTCCCTGTTTCTCGTTTTTTAGTGATGCCTGCTTCATTTAACTCACATAGTTTATCACCATTCGCAAATGACATTTGGTAGACAATACCATTACGTTTAATTGTCACATCAAGGCGCTCAGACAAAGCGTTCACCACTGATACCCCAACCCCGTGCAGTCCACCAGAAAAGCTGTAGTTTTTATCAGAAAACTTGCCGCCGGCGTGAAGACGAGTCATGATCACCTCAACACCACTCAAACCTAACTGAGGATGTAAATCCACGGGCATACCTCGTCCATTATCTTCAACTTCAACTGAACCGTCTTCAAAAAGAGTTACTCGGATATGGCTTGCAAATCCGGCGAGTACTTCATCGACACTATTATCTATGACTTCTTGTGCCAAATGATTTGGGCGGGTAGTGTCGGTATACATACCGGGACGTCGTTGAACAGGCTCAAGGCCATTTAAGACTTCAATCGCTTCCGCATTGTAAGTTTCTGCCATGGTATTCACTCAATGATAAACTAGATCCATTTTAACATAATTCACTTACGAACTGAGTAGGTTACATAAAAATTGAAAAAATGAATTTATATTTTTTGTTATTTTTACCATTATCTGTTTAGTTGCCAGTTAAACCATTCTCTTGGTACAGTGAACGAATTGTAAATAGACGATTAAAACATGCAAAATATAGCAGAAATACATCAATTATCAGTTGCCTTCCAAAGTCCTAATAAAATGATCTCGGCAATAGACAAGGTTAGTTTTAACCTAAATCCAGGTGAAACTTTGGTTTTATTAGGTGAGTCGGGATGTGGGAAGTCGCTGACTTCTTTGGCTTTGATGCGTCTGCTGCCTCGAACAGGTGTTTATGGCATTGACAGCCAAATCAGTGTTAATGGAGAAGATATTTTAACTTTGCCTGAGCATATGATGAGGCAGTTAAGGGGGCGTAAACTGGCAATGATCTTCCAGGAGCCTATGACTGCTTTAAATCCCGTGATGACGATAGGTGAACAAATTTCTGAAATTCTGGTAAGGCACCATGCGTGTTCAGCAACTAAACTTAAAGAGGCACTTTTAGATCTTCTGAACGAAGTAGAAATGCCTCAACCGCAAATAAGAATTCATCAATACCCGCATCAACTTTCTGGTGGACAAAAGCAACGCGTGGTTATTGCCATGGCCTTAGCATGCAAGCCGGATATCCTAATTGCAGATGAACCTACTACTGCTCTTGATGTGACAATTCAAGCGCAAATTCTGGCTTTATTGAAAAAAATACAACGCATACATCAGATGAGTTTATTATTGATTACTCATGATTTGAGTGTAGTAAAGGAAATGGCAGACAGAGTATGTGTGATGTATGCAGGACAAGTTGTGGAACAGGCGTTAGTCGATGAATTTTTTTCTCAGGTTGGCCACCCTTATGTTCAGCAATTGCTCGCATCGTTACCTTCTTTTGCTAAACGTGAAGAAAAACTATCGGTGATTTCCGGTAGTGTACCTACTTTAGATGCTTTACCATCAGGTTGCCGATTTCATCCCCGATGTATCTATGCATTTGAACGATGCACTGTTGAAGAACCGCAATTACAACCAATAAATAATCGTAGTTTACGTTGTCATTTATATCCTGAATTGAAACAATTACCTTTATTAGAGAAAAATAAACTGGTTTGGGATACTGCTCGTGAACAAGCCGAAACCATATTTACAGTAATGAACTTATCGGTGCATTTTGAGCAAAAAAAAGGAATATTTAGTCCCAAAGTTATATTTAAGGCCGTTGATGATTTGTCTTTTCGTTTGAAGCAAGGAAAAACTTTAGCTTTAGTTGGCGAGTCCGGTTGTGGAAAGACCAGTGCCAGCAGGGCATTATTGCGTTTATTACCTGCAGCTGGTGGAAAGATAATTTATAGGGATCAAGATGTTTTATCTCTTGGCTGGAAGGCTTTAAGGCAATATAGAAAAAAAGTTCAAATTATTTTTCAAGATCCCTTTTCTTCTATGAATCCGCGCATGACGGTAGGAGAAATAATAGCTGAGGGCATGCAGGCCCAGGGAATGAAGCCAGCAATTATCAGAACAAGGCAGAAAAAGCTGATTAATCTGGTTAATTTACCCAGTACCAGTTTAGATCGATACCCTCATCAATTTTCGGGAGGTCAAAGACAGCGAATTTGTATTGCCAGGGCCTTAGCTACAGAACCTGATATTTTAATTTGCGATGAACCAACCAGTGCGCTGGATATCTCTGTTCAAGCACAAATTCTTAATTTATTAAAAGAATTACAACAGGAAACTGGCCTCTCTTTTTTGTTTATTACTCATAATATGAGCGTTGTATCATACATTGCAGATGAGGTATTGGTAATGAAAGACGGTCTGGCCGTTGAGTTTGGGACCTGTGAACACATCCTTAAGCAACCACAGCACGCCTATACCCAACAATTGTTAAACTCGGTACTTCTGCTTTAATGATGTTTGGCATCTCAACGCCCCTTATTTTATTCTCATGAACGAATAACTCTTTTTATCTTGAATCTTTATTTCATATTTTCTTAAGCATTCGTATGCTATGATTTTGTGCAATAACTAGCTATAAAGACATTTATTATTGGGAGAAGTGTCTACATGAAGATTATTCTAAATGAATTAAGCTTTACTAGTATTAAAGATTTTACGAGTTATTTAGAAACTAACTATGAAAAAGATCCGTTGCCAGCAACAGTGCATTTGAAAATCAATTATGATGCGATCAACTCACAGAATAATAGCGATCTGATTGATTTTCTTCAAACAGAACGCCGTTGTATTTACAAGCTTAATTTAATACCTGAACCTTTAAGTAAAAAGCAAGCGGCTTTTAATCAATTGCTCAATAAAGTCTATCTGAAAAATACAGGTCAACATGGTTGTTCTGATTTTACAGAAGAACTGCCCGTCAGTATAAGAAAAGCGAAAAAAAACTGGGTTGAAGAAAAAAAAGTAAGTCCCTTGGGTTTACAGATCTTCAAACGACCTCTTGAAAAAACTGCTGAAAGAAGAGCAAAGACAACTGGTTTATCCACGTTTGCCCCAGAAGACGGCTTAATAATAGATCTGGTACATAGGGTCGTTGAACAGGCAGATCCTGAGCTTGATTCAGCACTACTGAGATCATTAACTGATAAGCTTAATGCAGTGATTGCAACGAAAGGCAAAGAAGTGCCTACTTTAGTTTATGGGTTAACTTTGCTCTTAAAAGCTTACAGGGCGAACGGTACGTATGAATTGATACGATTTCATAATTTGCTTGGAACGTTAGAGTTAACTAATGAGCATACTTTAAGCTTATGGATGAAAATTCTTATCTCTTTTGGAGAAAATTCAAAATCAGAAGATTTAGGATTATTGTTGGATTTACACAAGGGTCTTGTAGCTCATGGAACTATGCTGAATTCGATTGCTAGTTTATTTGATAATCTGCCTTATCCAGATTTAAACCAATTGGTTATTGAGCTGGGTAAGAATAAAAAAGAACTAAAAAAATATATTGATTTTTTTGATAAAGATCCTAAAGCAATACGAGCGCCTCAATATGACACGCATGGGATCTTAATCAAATCATCCCAAAAAATTCTTGAGGAGCAATTTGATACTGCTCAGGTACATCGAGTAATAACCAAAATGAAAAATTTGGTTGACGAAGGCCGTTTAACCAACGCGCCTCTGCATAGCCTTGCTCAGCAAGTAATTTATATTAATGCGATAGGTAAGGACCATCCTTTAACTGTTGACAATAAACAGTACACTAATCTAACCAATGTCAGCAGGTCAGAATTAAATACATTATCAAAGTTATTAATTGCTCGAGTAAGAAATCCAGTTTTGATTGAACATGCAAAAACGAAAGCACAGTTAAATTTACTGGCAGTGATGCGAGAGCAATACTTCCGTACTACAGGCCAATTCATTGATACAACGCAGATCTTATCGATTTTAATGTCCATGCAAAATCAACAGTCTAACATGTTATTAGAAATTGGTAGCGAGGAAAGAAAAAATGCCACCACCCCTCTGTTGGCAGCTATGCAGTGGGTTGCAGCTGATGGCGGTACAGTAGATGTGTGCATGGGTAATAGAGGGTTAGTAAAAGAGAATTATCTGGATAACGGAGTAAATCATTTTTTTACTGTGCTTGATATTCCCACAGCAGTAATAGAGGCTGATGATCCAGCAGGAACTTTTCAGGTTGGAGGCATTAATTATTCAACTGTTGTTGATTTGGTTATTTATCGCTCACGTGCTACTAGCGAAAGTGACGCTTTAACAGTCAAAAAACTGGGGCAGCCATTATCAAGTAACTTAATTATCAATGCAATAGATTTTTCCACTGTAGATGACAGAATAGTATTTGATCTTGTAGAGAACAGTAAAAATGAAGATGATTTGAATGAGACTGTACCCAATCCCTATATATGGATTTATCCTTTAGTTGATGAATTTATTAAACAAAAAGAGTTTAAAAATTTAGATTCCTCATCAGGTGATGTGTGGGATGAGGAGCAAGATAGAGAGAATTTAAAACGATTTCTTAATACACACGCAACGACTGAATTGCAACGCGAACAGTTAATAGATTTATCAGATTTAAAACTCAATTCCTGGATTAATCTGGCATGCAGAGTCCAGCAATTAGTGGAAGGTGAGGATTTTGATGTTTATTTAACTCAAACCTCTGGTATTGCGGTACCTGGATATCAATCAGTTCCCCAAACGGATTGCATATTCGGCAGAGATGCACAGCACTTTATACATGCTCATTTACAAAAAAAATATCCTTCCAAGACTTTTTTGATTGAATCAGAAACGGAAATTATAGATTCAGTACCCGCCAAAGATTTATTTGACCATTATAAAGAACATGGCCGTATCGTTGGTATTTTTACCCGCATAGCTCGCTCTTTAGATGATCAGAATAATCTATTAAATGCTGAGGTTGCATTCCAAATGCCCTCGCATCACAAAAAAAGTGAACGTGACTCAATTGACACGCCACTCGTTGTTAAAAAAGCAGAGCATCTGGAAAAGATAAAGAGAATTGTGACCCAGGCTCGATCGGGTCAACCTGTGGTCTTGCTCGCGACTGATGAAAACCATGTGAAAGACTTATTCCATGAGTTAAGTAACCAATTTAAAAATGATGGCAATGACATTAGGATGGGCGCTTTCACAGGTGAGGAATCAGAAGAAACCAGAATAAATTGGGCAGTAAATTGTGCGGGTCAAATAAACACTATTACGATTGCTACATCTTTATTAATTAAAGATATTACTTTTAATACAGAACATGAACATGGATTTTTAGGTATTCAAACGTTTCTTGAGGCACCCGGTAAAACAGGCAAGTTTATCGATCAATTATCACCTAATGGTAAACCCGGCCAATATGTTGCTATCTATGAGGAAGAAGGAACAATTTTTTCAAATTCATGGCCTTTCCAGCCGGAAGCAAATCGAAAGAGTATTCTGGATGAAGTGGGCAGGATTCAGCGAAAAAAGAATCAGGAATTGGCGGTTGAACGTTACTACACTCAAACAGTTGCCACCATGCAACTGACGGTATTGAAGCAATTTGATGAATGGCAAGCATTTTTACATCTGCTTTACCCCCAAAATGTTTGGAAAAAATTAGATCATGAGTTATTTGTGCAAAGAGAAGATTTGATAGTTTCTCTTGTTGATCAATGGAGTAAATGTTTAACGGACTCTGATCCTGGACATGTTTATTCCAATCCCTACGTAAGACGCGATAGTAATAAAAAATTACAAACAGCGGCACTAGATAATGCATTACAGGATTATGAAAAAGGTATTGAGTTAATTTGGAAAACTCATCGTAATGTGCTTAAGGAAAAAACCGAAAGTAAAATTCAGGAAGAATCGGTGAATGCACTGCGTCGTAACTATTTAGAAGGCGTGATGTTAAGTGATCAATTGCGACTCCAAAATCTAGCCCTTCGTCATCATAAAAAAACTACAGCCCTTGAACAGAAAAAAACAAGCAGGGTGGTGGATTCTGGATTAGATGTGAACGGAGCCATGCTCGTTTACTCTGATGTTTCAAAGAATGAATACAGATCAGGTTTTGCCAAGAGTCAGCTTAAATTGCTGGTTAAAGATACTATTCGAGAAATCGAACGCTCTTCTTTAAGTGCCAATGTAAAATATTTGTTCATTAAAAGACTGAGCACAGCAGGAAATTTTTTAGCTCTTGAACAAGTTTTAAAAGATTATCACGCGAGAGATCTTCCGGAAAAATATCGGATGCAACCCATCCTTTGCGAATTGATACGAATTTACAAGTATTCAGGTATTCCTGAAACTAAAGAGTTGCAAGAGCTTAAAGGAACATACATAGGCAATGTTGCCTTCGAAATCGCTGAAAATCTTGAGCTTAGTTTATCTTGGTCCCTCAAAGAGAATAGAGGTTTCTTTTATTGGCTTGAACGAACTGCTGTAAAAACTGCAGCGCAAGAGATATTAATTGCTGTTGACGAGGTAAAAAAGGCAACGGATACTCCTTCTCGGCAATTGGCACTTAAAAATCTTTATAAACTTTTGATTCAGCATCAAGCACAACTTGAAGGACTTTGGATATTTTCTTTTGGTCATCAAAACACCAGTACTTTGATTAATCAAACGTTAGAAACGTTAGAAACGTTAACAGTTATTGGAAGTGGGCAAGACCAATTGGATGGTTCTTTTATTCATAAATGCCAAGAAGATGCGCACTCTGATTTGATGAAAAAACAATTTAAGTCTGCTTTGAACCAAATAGAGGAGCAACACAATCCATGGCTAGAAAATAATCTGCAATGGAATACTATTAAAGATCAAATTCATTCTATTCAACGTGATAACAACACAGTCTATGTTATTGACGATTTATATTATTTTCTTTCCAGGACCAGTAAAGAATTAAATCAATCTAATTCGCAAGTCTATAAACCTGTTATAGAGTTGAGAGGTGAGCTTCGTACTATTTGGAATAAATTTTCTCAAAAACATCAGGAATTAATCAAGAAAACCAATCATTTTGATTATAAAGCGGCGAAATTACAGGAACATTTTCAAGGAATAGAGGGGTATGTGGTTGGTAGTGTCAGGATAACACCTGTTCATACCGGATTTCATGAATATTATGATCTAATCATAGAGGGTTCTGGCTCTATTCCTTTATTTGATAGTTTTATGCGTTACAATTCAAGAGTTCCAGTTCTTAATCAAGAGCGTACAGGCTTAGAAAGCCTGCAAGAGCAAAATAATGCCCGAATCCGTATATTGCAAGAATTACAACAAAAGCAATTACCTTTGCTTCACTCCAGAGAATACAAACAAGTGGATCAATCGTTATTTCCTGAAAGTTATCATGCTCTAATTCAGGAAGTACTCCTTTTAAAAGATTATGTTGCGGGTAAAGTACCTGATGATTTAAACGGTTTTTCTGAAAAAGAACAAAATCTCTTTTTTGATAGAAATTTATTAAAGGATTTTGATTCGACTGATTTTACTCTGGAGCAAATAAATCACTTAAAAGACCAGCAGTTAAAATCAGATTTTATTGAATTATATAATAAAATAAGGGGAATAAACTCAGAACCCGCTCCATCCTTTTTCTCCAGATTTGTGTCATTATTGGTCAGACCGTTATTTCCACAAGAGACAAGTGAGGATTGGCGTTATCAATTTGCTGGATTAAAGGGAATACCTGATACTCAGTTAAGTACTATTCTGCAGCCGCAAATAGATAAAAAAATTCAAGAGTTAGCCTCTCATTTGGCTGCTCTTGAAATCGAAGCTGTTAATGGTACTAAACCCTTGGCTGATCAAATCGAATATTTAGCAGAAAAAATAGATGAAGAACACAGTAAAAATGGTGTTTTTATAAAGCGATTTGAAAATCTCGATCAGCTCTATGATTTTGAGATTGAGCTGAGAAATTTTAAGGCAAGTCAGTCTTTTGCTCGTCTGAGTGGTACACAGCTAACCATGGAGGCTTCTGTATTAGAAGAGAATGAGTTTGAAGCAACAAGTCAAGCTTTTAGTTGTTGTGAAAAGCTGTGATTGCGGGATGTCTGCTATTAAGTCTTAAAATCAAATTAGCAGAAACATCGCGCTACATACCGCGCATAAATCGTGGTATGTAGGTCAATACTTTAAGGTAGTGTCATTCGTCTATTGAACCAATCCTGAAATAAAATTGATCACTTCATCCAGACTTAATTGTTGGGACTCGCTAGATGTTCTGGCTTTATATTCCACAATTGCCTGTTCCAGGTTTCTATCACTGACTACCAAGCGATGAGGAATACCGATTAAATCATTATCAGCAAACAGTATACCTGCTCTTTCATTTCGGTCATCCAATAAAACATCTATTCCCAAATCACTAAATTGTCGATAAAGAGCATCGGCCTTATCTTTAACAGCCTGAGATTTATGCCCATTAATTGGAATAATGACCAATTGAAAAGGAGCTATAGCTTGAGGCCAGATAATGCCCCGATCATCATGATGTTGCTCAATAGCTGCAGCGACGACCCGTGTAATGCCTAAACCATAGCATCCCATCATCATGGTTTGCAATTGACCTTGCTCATTAATTACGGAAGCATTCATGGCTTTGGCATATTTATCACCCAACTGAAAAACGTGGCCAACTTCTATACCACGGCAAGAGTGAAGCCTTCCCTTACCATCAGGGCTAAGGTCACCTTCTTTAACATTACGTAAATCATCTACTTCGTTATAACTGGCATCTCTATCCCATGCTGCATTGATATAATGTTTGTCAGCAAGATTGGCCCCACAAACAAAAGAAGGCATAGCTAAAGCATAGTGGTCAACGATGACAGGGATATCCAAATTAATGGGACCTAATGAGCCTACTGGGGCTTTTAAAGTTTTGAGAACGGTTTCTTCATCTATAAAGACCAGGGGTGAATCAATTAAAGGATTTTTTATGGCTTTAACCTCATTGAGTCCATCGTCCCCTTTTAAAATCAAAGCCACCATCGGATGTTCTTTTCCTTTTACAATCAAGGTTTTGATCGTTTGATTGCACTCTATATTCAGGAAATTGGCAACATCAGTAATGGTTTTTACGTCTGGAGTATCAACCAATTGCAGGGCTTCAGTAGTTGGTTCGCTTGCCTTGGGGGGATTTAAACTGGTAGCTTTTTCAATATTTGCCGCATAATCGCTGGCATCACTATAAAAAATCAGATCTTCACCTGTCTCAGCCAATACCTGGAACTCATGAGAAGCAGAGCCGCCAATAGCACCCGAATCTGCCTCCACAGCACGATACTTAAGACCCATGCGATCAAATATTCGATTGTAGGCCAGGTACATTGCTTGATAGGTTTCCTGCAAACTTTTAGGACTTAGATGAAAGGAATAAGCATCTTTCATTATGAATTCCCTCGCACGCATTACACCAAAGCGTGGCCTGATTTCATCACGGAATTTTGTTTGAATCTGATAAAAATTTACTGGTAATTGTTTGTAAGATTGCAGTTCATGACGCATTAAATCAGTGATGACCTCTTCATGAGTAGGGCCATAGCAATAGTCTCTTTCATTGCTATCTCGCATGGTCAGTAATTGACCGCCGAAAGTATCCCATCGTCCTGTCTCTTGCCATAGTTCTGCAGGTTGTACCGCGGGCATCAATATTTCCATGGCTTTTGCCCGATCCATTTCTTCGCGGACAATATTTTCTACTTTACGCAATACTTTAAGGCCCAGTGGCATCCAGGTATAAAGCCCCGAGCCTAGCTTACGAATCATACCTGCTCTTAACATTAGTTGATGAGAGGTAATTTCAGCATCATTAGGAGTTTCTTTCAGGGTTGCTAAAAACCATTGAGACGCACGCATTTCTGCTCCTGGATAATCTAAGTTGAAAAGAAGCTATTATATACTTATCATGAGGCAATTTGCGATTAAATTTAGGAACGCACTGTGAATACCTTAGGACTCATCCAAACCTTTTGCAAAGTAGTTCAATGTGCCAGTTTTACAGCAGCTGCAAAAGCTTTGCATATTTCCGGAGCCGCGGTAAGTAAGCAGATAAGCTTGCTGGAGGCTGATCTTGGTGTGATGCTCCTAAATCGAACTACACGCCATGTAACCCTTACCGAAACAGGAGAAAACTATTACAATGAGGCTCTATTGGTTTTACTCGCTTTAGAGAAGGCTTATGGTGTTGTTGCAGCTGCCAAATCGGAGCCGGCTGGTTTACTGCGCGTGAAGAGTGCACGTTATTTTGCGGAACACATTATAATACCTCGTTTACCAGAATACAGAGTAGCTTACCCGCAAGTCATACTGGACTTAAAAATTGACGAACAAATACCCCATCTCCTGGAAGAAGATTTGGATGTGGTATTTGGGATGTCTGCACAAGTAGCCTCTAATTCAATTCAAAAGAAAATTACATCGACTCGCTATGTATTTTGTGCTTCTCCTGATTATTTGGCTGCTCATGGTCGGCCTGAACAACCTTCTGATTTACAAAAACATGACTACATTACCCATACGATGAGAACACCTAATGATTGTTGGATTTTTCAATCCGGAGAAGTCGTTTATTTTAAACCTCTGTTATATTTAAATGATGCTCAGGCAATGTTGAATTGTGCCATAAACAGTTTAGGCATTGTTGCATTGCATCATTATCAAGTGGCGTCTGCTCTCGCTAAAGGTGAATTAATAGAGGTTCTGGAGCATTATCGTGTACCACCGATTCCAGTATTTTTGTATTACCATCCCGGGCGCTATATGCAACCGAAGGTAAAAACATGGGTAGAATTTATGAGTCAAGATTTGCCTGCAGAACTATGATTGATCCGGAAAAAATTTTGTAACCTCAACTTAGTATCTGGACTTTGGCCAATTGTAAGTATCTGAAAAGAAAAGAGACACGCTGCCTATAATTGCATAATATCAATATACATCACTTTTTTTATCCGTATACGTAGGCCTTAGTATTGAATAATAAGATGATTCTTATAAGCAGGAGGATCTGATGGAAATTCAGCATATTAAAAATGAAGTAAAACTATTTTTACTCAATTCATTTAGAGTTAGGGATATTGGCTATTCTGATAATATTTTTGATACAGGTGCAATGCACTCTTTATTTTACATTCAATTATTAGTTTTTATAGAGAAGAAATATAAAATTGATCTTGATGTGGGAGAGTTTGATCCAAATCAGCTAACTAGTATTGATGACATCGCTCACTTTATTTTTAGTAAACTATAATTCAATTTGATAATTGTGATAAAGTTTGGCTGTATAGTACATCCAGATTGGACACGCTACCATGAGACAAAAAAAAATTACTCTTCTTGGTTCTGGGACAATGGGTTCAGGTATTGCACAACTTTTCGCGCAATACAAATTTCATGTCACTTTAATTGATAATCTCCAATCTCAATTAGATAAAGCAAAAGACACTATAGCTAAAAATTTACACTATCAGGTAGTAACCAAGAGTTTGCCCTCTAAACAGGTCATTGAAACAATGTTGGCATCAATTTCTTTTACAACAAAGTTGGATGGACTGCAGCAATCTGAATATATTATTGAAAATATCCCTGAAAATTGGGAGCAAAAAAAAGCCTTGTATCAACTATTAAATAAACAATGCAGCTCAACCTGTATTTTTGGGGTAAATACCTCTTCCATTTCGATTACTAAAATAGCGTCACTGGTTGAGCATCCTCAACGTGTTATAGGTGTACACTTTATGAACCCAGCGCCGATAATGCCTATGGTAGAGGTAATTAAGGGATATCACACTGACGAATCGACAATAGAAAAAACTAAATCGTTACTGGATCAAGTGCACAAAAAAATGATCGTTGTTAAGGACTCAGTTGGTTTTGTGAGTAATCGTGCAATGATGATTTTTATTAATGAAGCCATCTTTATGATACAGGAGAACATTGTATCAATCGAAGATCTAGATACTCTATTTAAACAATGCTTTGGACATAAAATGGGACCATTGCATACTGCAGATTTAATTGGTTTGGATACGGTTCTCTATTCTTTAGAAACATTGTATTCAGAGCTAAACGATCCGAAATACCGACCCTGCTGGTTATTGAAAAATATGGTAGATGCTGGGCTTCTTGGACAAAAAACAAAAAAAGGATTTTATCAATATGAATAAGGTCTGTTGGCATTCGCCAGGGTCTGTTGACAATTTTGAGCTTTAAAAACCCGTTGTGCCGGGACTTGTTCCGACACATCGAAAGACCAGTCAATATACCTTAAGGAGAGAAATTTTGCCTGATTACCAACATCAATACATGAAGCAGAAGCGATTATTTAATCATTTCGTAGAAAATTCGCTTCACCCTCATTCGAAAATATTTGATAAAGAACAAAGCATTCCCCGTGATTTTTTTTATACATTAGCCCAGAATGGTTTTTTGGGCGCGTGTATTCCTAAACAATTTGGTGGGCAACAATGGGATGAATTGACCATTGGTATAATGCATGAATCATTTGCCAAGGAGCTTTGTTCCTTGGCAAATATTTTAACGGTACTAGGTATGGTGAGTAAGTCACTTATTCAGTTTGGTTCGGAAGCGCAGAAAAAAAATTGGTTGCCCCGGATTGCAACAGGGAAAACCCTGGCTGCAATAGCATTAACTGAATCTAATATTGGTAGTGATTTGGAACATGTTGAAACTCAATTGTTGGATATAAGCGGTGAATTTATTCTAAAAGGGAGTAAAAAATACATTACTTTAGGGCAAATAGCCGATTTGTTTTTAGTTTTAGCAAACTACCAGGGACACCTAACTACTGTTTTAGTTGAAAAAAATACACCAGGTGTGATTGTTTCTCCGATGTCTGGCTTTTTAGGTTTACGCTCGAATATGTTGGCAGAAATATTTTTTGATAATTGCCCAATTCCTAAAACAAATTTATTAGGCACTATCGGTATGGGTTTAACCTATGTTACCCAAACTGCTTTGGATGAAGGACGCTATACCACTGCGTGTGGATGTGTTGGTTTAGGGCAAGCATGTTTGGATGCAGCTCGTGATTACATTCAAGAAAGAACACAATTCAATCGAACATTAGATGAGCATCAGTTGATTCAAAAAATGATAACTGAAATGGTGGTGCAGGTTAAAGCTGCGCGAGAATTGTGTTTTTATGCAGGGTTACTTAGACAGCAAAAAAATCCAGCTTATATTGCTGAAACCTTGGTAGCAAAATACGTTGCGTCAAAAATGGTAGTATCTGTATCTAATCATGCGTTGCAAATATTTGGTGCAGCTGGGTTTGAGGAAACTCATCCTGTTGAACGATATTATAGGGATGCTAAAGTAATGGAGATTATCGAGGGAACCTCACAAATGCACGAAATTCTCATTTCCAAGCTTTGTGTCAATTAGTATGGGGATTTATAAATGAAATCCTTTGATCAATACACCACAATTTGTTCCCTATTCGAAGAGCAAGTAAAGCAATATCCAGAAAATACAGCTATTTATCTGGAAGATCGTGACATTTCTTATGATGCCTTTAATAAACAAGCCAATCAATATGCAAGACATTTGCAGAGAAGAGGGTTGTCATTAAATGGAATTGTCGGTATCCAACTCATGCGTTCTTTTGACATGTTAGTGGCAATCTTTGCAGTATTAAAGGCTGGGGGAGCCTATTTGCCGTTGGATCCCCAGGCTCCTCCAATTAGAAATCAAACTATCCTGGAAGAGGGGCGAGTAAAATTTTTAATTGTTGATGATAATTCATTAGTGACAGCAAAATATGAGTTAGATGATAAAAATGAGCTTCAAATATTGAGCATTCATGAAAACACGAGCCATGAACAATGGGGTAATTTAAACCTGCTTCGAGAGAAGCACGATTTAGCCTATGTGATGTACACTTCAGGTACTACAGGCAAACCTAAAGGGGTCATGATTTCCCATCTGGCCCTGGTTAATCGGATTGTATGGATGCAACATACCTTTCCATTACAAACTCATGATGTCGTGTTTCATAAAACGCACATTTGTTTTGACATTTCGGTTTGGGAGACATGTTGGTGGTCCGTTGCGGGTGCAGCAGTGGTTCTTTTACCACAAAAAAAAGAACATGATATTAAGTTATTTATTCGTATGATTGAGCAATATCAGATAAGCGTCATTCATTTTGTACCTTCGGTATTACGTATCTTTTTAAGTTATATTAAAGAAGACTTTTTGATGAATCGTTTGGAATCCTTAAAATATGTGTTCTCAAGCGGAGAGGCGCTGGATGCAAGAAGCGTTAATTTATTTAATAAGCTATTTCGGGATCATGAAACCCTATTAGTCAATTTATATGGCCCCACAGAGACCACAATAGATGTTTCCTGTTTTATTTGTGAAAAAAAAAAACACTATCGCACTATTCCAATTGGAAAGCCCATCCAGCATATTCAACTTTTTGTGTTAGATGAGCAGCTCAATCCAACGGGCTTCGAACCAGGAGAACTATTCATTTCCGGGATTGGATTAGCTCAAGGTTACTTAAATAATCCAGCACTTACCCAGGGATCGTTTTTAGATAATCCTTACCTGCCAGGAGAAAAAATGTATCGCACTGGAGATGTAGTCTGTTGGAATAAAGAAAATGAATTAATATTTTTGGGCCGCAAGGATGATCAAGTAAAATTACATGGCATGCGTATTGAATTAGACGAAATACAATACCATTTATTAGATCATCCCAATATTCAGGATGCAGTCGTTGTCTGCCAGAAAGTGGATTCTCTTGATCATAGAATGGTCGCGTTTCTAATTGCTGATAACAAACAAATAAAGCTTAACAATGCTGAGCTTAAATCGTTTTTAAAAACCAGAATTCCTGATTATATGGTTCCTGAGCATTATATCTGGTTAAGTTCATTGCCAAGAAAAGAAAATGGAAAAATAGATAAAGCGCAACTCATGAGTTTCATTTAATCTAAGTAACCTGCAGGGAATAAGATGACCAGGATTTGATAGCCATCTCATTTAAATTAAGAACATAGCCTATATTTAAAATAGGCTAGATTAAAACTAATTGAATGAAGCTGTGGACAACGGGTCTTTCGATGTCTCGGTACGTAGGCGTTCTGGAGATAAGTGGTCAGTAGACCACATAAATGGGGGCTTTAAATTATGGATGTGAATGACCACTCAAACAAAGTTGCTATTGTTAGTATGGCAGTAAAATTTCCTGGAGCTAATGATCTTGATGAATATTGGGATCTGTTAAAGTTTGGCAAAGAGGCTGTCAGTAAATTCTCACCAGTTCAGTTAAGGCGATCAGGTATTTCAGAGGAATTAATCACTGCTGATCACTACAAACCCTACCGAGGAATATTAGATAACTTAGAATCATTTAATACCCCTCCATTTAAAAATACTACCAAAAATTTTGAAGTCTTGGGTGTGCAGGGTAAAGTGATGTCGCATTTAACCCATTGTGCTTTGAGTAGGATGAGGAGTGAGTCAAATAACATCAAAAAAACGGCTGTTTATATTGGCGCAAATAATCAACCAGCCGCTCATTTCTTAGGTGCCGCATATTACCAGGCGATTGATACTAAAAAAGCAATAGAAAGATATTATTCAAAAGTCATTGCTCCTTATATTTCTTATCAATTTGGATTTCAAGGAAGTTCAATTGATTTATATACAGCGTGCTCATCTTCTTTAACCGCTGTTATACAGAGCTGTCGCGAGTTAAATAGTAATCTATGTGATATGGCAATTGCTGGCGCGGTCTTAATCGATTTACCCCAGGAAACTGGTTATATTTATGAAGAGAACGGATTATTTTCATCTGACGGTCATTGCCATTCCTTTGATGCTTTAGCTTCCGGTACTTTATACTCAAATGGTGCTGGGTTGGTTGTTTTAAAGCGGCTTGAAGATGCCATTGCAGATAATGATCAAATCCATGCGGTGATTATCGGATCAGCTATGAATAATGATGGTAATTCTTCAAAAGAAGGATTCATGGCACCAGGAATTCATGGTCAATATACTTGTCTGCAGTCGGCTTGGAATAATGCAGGTATTGCTCCAGGTGATCTCGACTATATTGCAGCTCATGGCGCCGCAACCAAGCTAGGAGATGCGACAGAAATATATGCACTGAAAAAAGCATTTAAAGACGTTAGAATGACCAATCGTTGTCCGATAAGCTCGGTAATCAGTAATCTGGGCCATACGGGTATTGTATCCGGTATGGCGTCAATCATCAAAACAGTACTGATGCTAAAAAATAAGGCTATTGTTCCATCAATTAACTTCGAGACTCCGAATCCGGATTTTATGTTGGAAGACTCGCCACTATATATTGCCACGGAGTTTCAAGATTTTCCCGAAACAAAACCGTACTATTTAGCTGGCGTTTCAAGTTATGGTGCAGGAGGAAGCAACACCCATCTGGTGATGCAAAGCTATGATGAACATTAGCCTCTATATTATTCAATAGCTGAATCAGGGTTCAAAGGTATAAAACGATTTAGCTTACCGGAATATAAATAGGTTATTTCAGATACCTCAATGATATTCACTTTGGCATCAAAGAGGCCTGCTTTGCTTAGTCGTAATCGTATATTTTCCTGTAATTTTAACTTGTCTATAAAACCAGTGGCTAAAATCTTAATATTGACCCCTTTCTTTGTTTGTTCCACCTGATATTCTTGAATGTTTTTTTCAAGCAAAAGCGGTGGTAAAAAAAGAGAATGATGTACAAAAATATTCCCGGGATAATTAAAGTCACATCCAGGACGACCTCTAGGGGCTCTTATAAGCTGATGCTGGATTCCACAATCACAGGTTTTATTTAAAAACAAAATATCATCGAAATTTTCATAACGGATCAGTGGCAAAGTATAATTATACAAATTGGTTAAATAAATTTTGGACGCCATAATCCCTAGATCAACAGGGCGATTTTGTTCATCCAGCGGCTCGACAATACATAGATCCTCATTCAGATGCATCTCATCTGTATTGGCTCGGCAATTTAGCCCCGTTACTCCTTCAGTACAACCAAATAGATTAAAAATATGTACTTTAGGCCAAGTTTCTTTGATTAAAGCCTGGGTTTGCTCAAAAAGTGGCTCTCCACCAATAAAAATGATCTTGGGCTCAATTTTTATTTGTCTTTTTTGAACTAATTGACATACTTTGTGAAGATATGAAGGGGCTGCAGTTAAGATATCAGGCATAATTTGGTTGAGACGAGCAATAACTATGTTTAATGGCGTCACCGCCATGGGCAGAAAATACACACTTTCATCATTTCGCCAAAAGGTTTTTGCTAATGAGTAGGCTGCAACTGCCGTATTTGTTACAAACAAACTAACAATTTTGGGATTTGTATTCAGTTTGCTAGTTACAAGATACGTGCGTTCATTATTGTAGAGCGGATAGCGGATAAACGATGTGTGAAATGTAATCCATTCATCCCAATCATAAATAAATATGCCTCGTTTGCCACTACTTCCTCCAGTTGAAACTACATGATAACGGGAGAATAGATACATGGTGTCGGTCTTATCACTTTTTTTACTCAGATGCTTTTCAACCAAGGCTAGTGAAAGCTTGGGGTTGGTTACTATTGCATCCCAATGTTCCATTAGAATAGTTTTATTTATAGTAGGAAGATCGACCAATCGCTCTTTGGTAAAATTCTCTACATTGATTTTTGCCAGGGTTTTTTTATACCAACGAGATTTTGATTTGGCGTGATGTAATAATGCCCTCAATTTTTTATTGGCTATGTCTTGTAGCATTTCTTTGGAATAGTAGAGCGCCTCTTGGTTTTTTTGAAATTGTTTCTCAAAATCTTCAATTTGACGTAATCTCAATTCAGAAACGATGAGACTATCATTTCGATCATAGCCTCGGTTAAACAACTGATTGAATCCATTTAAGAAGCGAAAAAAAGACATATAATTACCTTTCTTAGAGCGTTATCCCTGCTCAACTAAGTTGAGGTCTTTGATCGTATCCTCTCTATCACAGTATATTACAAAAAGCGTGTGTCTTTTAACATACTTTGCACTACCATGCGCTATTGATACCACAAAGAGAGTTTCGGTCAGTTTATTTTTGCTTCTTGCAGAACCTGGTCAAGCTTGCTGGCTAATTCTTTAGTTGATTTGACGTCCAGCTGAATCAGTTCTTCAGTATAGTTTTTATATTTTACTTTACCGCTGTTCACATCATACATCGCCCCTACCATACCAATTTCATCCTCTTTTATCATGGTGCCTACAATATCACTTTGCAGGTAAATACATTGCAGCGTATTCGCAATATTTAATTCTGTAACATGGTTTACAAAGTCGGTGTTTAGCCCAGTTCTGTTAGTCTCAGTTTGGGTTTCAGCTTTTAAAGCAGGCTTTATTTTTGCAAGTAACTGAGTAATATGTCCTGCCTCGATTCCATCACAGGCAGATTGGATAGCTCCACATCGAGTATGGCCTAAAACAACTATAAGCTTGGCTCCTACTACCTTACAGGCATATTCGATACTGGCCAGAATATCAGCATTAATGACATTACCGGCAATACGCACGCAAAATATATCACCAAAAGTCATATCAAAAATGGTTTCTACAGGCACTCTTGAATCAATACATGCAAGAACAACTGCTATAGGATGTTGCATTTTAGCAGTATGTTTGATGTCAATGTGATTCGAGCGGTGAATACGGGTGTCGTGAAGAAAACGCTGATTTCCTTCATGCAAAATATTTAATACTTCTGCCGGGGTAAGGTTTGATTGCACGTCATAAGTAGTGACGTTAATAAAATCGATGTAGTTATGAATTTTATAACTTTCTTTGAAGCCAGTTAAATTCAAAGAAATATGTTTACTGGGTGCTTGTTCGTCTTTGAATACATCTAATAACTCCAGAATTTCTTTATCAATGTATTGGCTGTAGCGCGCATCGATAACAAGTTGCGCAAATCTGGGTATAGATTCCAATTCGGCAACTAAAGCTGCTTTATTCAGGAAAGTCATTTGTTGCGGAAGCACCAGACGACTGGTAACTCCATTGGGATAGATTTCTTTAAAGATATTGATTCGGGTTTGGCTGTTTGATTTTAATATATAGAACAGACTAATAGACAGACCTATTAAAATTCCAGCAAGTAGGTTAAAAGCAATAATACTCACAACGGTTACTATAAATGGGATAAACCGATCTCTACCCTGAGAGTAGATATGGCGATAAATGGCTGGTTTATTTAATTTATAACCAGTGTAGATTAAAATCGCCGCCAGAGAAGATAGGGGAATTTTATTCAAAGCTCCCGGCAAGAGCATGACCGCAATCAAGATAAAAACACCGTGTAGAATAGTAGAAACCCTGGTTTTAGAACCTGCCTGTATGTTGATCGACGTTCTAATTATCACTGAAGTAATGGGAATCCCTCCAATTAAACCCGCGGTCAGATTACCTACTCCCTGGGCTATTAACTCTTGATCAGAAGAACTGTTGCGTCTTTTTTTATCCAATCGATCTCCTGCTTTCAAATTTAGCAAGGTCTCCAGTGAAGCAACAATAGCCAATATTAATGCATAGAGATACACTTGGGGATTAGACCAGGAAGACCAATGAGGAAATTCCAGATGACTAAAGAAATCGTGCAAACCCGTTGTTTTCGGAATGTTAACCAGTTGGGGAGAATTTTGTACTAAGGGTAAATCGGTCCAGATAAAAATTTGATTTAAGAAAACGCCAATGATAACAACTATAATGGGAGCAGGAATTTCTTTCAAAATTTTATTTTTAGTTAAATCAAAGAAAATTAGAATAGCTAAAGACATGCTGGTAATTAACATGGCACCTGAATTGATATGATGGTGGTACAGGGCTAATATAGGGCTTAAAGTAAGACCTTCTGTGGTTTCTAATAGATGGGTTTTAAGTTCATTAAAATCAGCTGAAAGAGTGAAAGCTAATGGTAATTGTTTGATAATTAATAAAATGCCTATGGCGCAAAGTAAACCTTGAACAACGTTGGATGGTACATAATCGGCAACGAAACCTGCTTTAAAAATACCAATCACTATTTGGAGAATGCCTGCTAAAGCCAAAGCCAACAAAAAAGTATTGAAATCACCCAAATGGACAATTGCGGCCACGACAACGGCAGCCATACCCGCAGCAGGACCGCTAACACTTACCTGAGAGCCACTTAAACTACCAACGATAATACCACCTATGATTCCACTTAATATTCCTGAAAATAAGGGGGCACCAGAAGCCAAAGCTATACCCAAACACAGAGGTATTGCTACAAGAAATACAACTATCGCGGCCACAATATCAAATTTTAAATAGCGTTTAGTATATATACGAAATATACGGGTATTCATTTTCTGTTGTCTCATCTAAATTCCTAGTGGCGTATGTAGTTTAAGTCTTGGCAATTCATTTTATAAACAAAGTGTGATTCTATCGCACTTTGTTAATTTACGCTAATGATACCCAAATTTTCAATTTCTATACAAAAACAACGTTAATATAAATAAAATTGTCCAATTTAAAGGCATTAAAATACCACATTGTATGGGTAAACGGATAAATAGGTAACGAGTACGATAAATACTGTTTGAAGAGTTCTCTACAGAACGAAGTCATGTAGTTGGTCCAGTATGCTGGTTAATTACCGAAATGATAAGTTCCTATTTGGGCATAATTTAACAAATAAGTGCATTATTTGGTTGTATAATTTCGATGCATTAATGTACAATGCACAAATTGTTTAAATTATGTTGATATTATTATGCCTTCTTATGTATCTAGTGGAACACATATTTTTGTTTATGATTTTCCACACTTCATTGATGAAGATTTCATCCCACCTCCACCTCCAGAGATATACCCTACAGTTAACACAAATGATGACAACTATAATGTTGAATCAAATCGCTTCTCAGAGTATGTAAAGGCAATAAACGTTGCATATAATCCTAAAATGGCATGGATGATGAGTGCAGTTCCCACTGCATTAGAATCCATAGAGGATGTGATTTCTCTACGACAAATATGTGACTATTTTAATACTGGTGATTATTGGAAAAAGAATGGCGATTGGCCCCAGGAAGTAAGTGAGGAGCAATTAAGAATCTTTAATATCGAAGTTCTGAAAAAATGGCTTTTTCAGAAAACAGCACGCCATTTTTATGCCCAGAACCAAGATACACTTCCAAATATAAATGAATACAAACAGCAACTGATCATTAATCTGGAGCAATTTAAGCAAGAGTTATTGGCTTTAGATGCTTTCTCCTTAATGAAATCATGCCCCAAGACTTATCTGGCTGAGCTTTGGCAAGGCTTTAACCCAGGGAGCAGCCCTGAGAAATTAAGTGCTTTTAATAGTTCCGCTGTTATACAATTGATAAAAGAAAAAGAGCTGTTTCCAGACAGCATGCAGCTTAATATTCATCCTGACAGTTTTGAATATTGGCAAACAATACATCGAAGTTCAGTTAACCAGTTGTTAGCAGTAATAAACACGACCATCCTTGATCAACTGAGACAAAAATGCGCAGAATA
The DNA here is from genome assembly GCF_011764505.1 of Legionella antarctica. NCBI lineage: Bacteria > Pseudomonadati > Pseudomonadota > Gammaproteobacteria > Legionellales > Legionellaceae > Legionella > Legionella antarctica. The sequence goes on along the minus strand of NZ_AP022839.1, from coordinate 2,919,229 downwards.
TTGTTCAAATGTACCTTTTGAACAATTGTATGAAAGCCACTGGCCTACCTCCAAACGTCTTGATGATAACACGCCACCATTACGCTTAATATCTGAGATAAATGAGTTTATGGAAAAAATAATTCTTGTTGCTGAGCAACAGCATAGCAGGATAGTTATGATTGAAGATATGAAAAAAAAGTGGGAGGGTTCACCAGCGGGTTTTGATGTTGCAATCGAGCGAACTCATTCTGAAACAGGTTCAAAACAAATAGATAATGAAGCATTTTTTCAAATCTTGTCGGTGCAATTAAAAAAAATCGCAGATGAAGATACTGTTCTTGAATCTCTCTCACTGGTTAATACAAATCCGATACAGCTAGTAACCCAGATGATGAAGGACGAGCATGTTGACCATGCAGCCAGGTTAGCTCCTGTAATAGTTCGTGACATTCAGCATGTTATTGAGCATATGACAGATAAACCTGCAATAAACGATAACCCTAAGAATGTTTTGGTACTGGATCAATTTGTGGTGAATGTTCGCTCAGCGTGTAATCGTGCAGCCCTTATCGATCTTTATGATCGCTTGGAATCTATTGCTGGTAAAGAAAAAGCTGAACTAATGATTTGCGATTGGGATGTTATCGGAACTGACATTCGTGATAGCCATCGGATGATGACTGAGTCTGATAAACTTCGTATTATCGCATATGCTCAAGGAGAAATGACACTCCAGCAATACAATGAAGAAATGGCCAAATTAACTGTAAAACTCAAGCAAGGTGAGGTTACCGCTCAAGAAGAAGTAGTAATTAAAATGTTCCCGAAGTTAAAGCGTGCTCTAACTCAGTTATCTAAAGAGTATTTTGAGGATTTTTCTCTTGTGTTAAAGCGAGCCTTTGTACATCAGCAAATTGCGCACCCTGAAAAATTCCTCCAAAACCCACATGAAATGGCTGTTTTTTCGGCTCTTGGCTTAGACCCTAACAAAATTAAAGTGAATAAAGAGCTGGTCCAGCAAAAAATCAAACATGTGATACAAAATGCAGTACTTAATGGTCAGGCCGAAAATGAGATCCCAACACTAAAAGAGCTGCAACATCAGATTGAGCTCATGGCTTTGAAGGAAAAGATTATTGCTGCGGGTGGTGAACCTTCTTTAGTTCCCTTGATTCACATGCTAACTAAAGCGAGACAAGAAATTCTCTCAACAGCAAGTGATTTGATAGAACAAGAATCTGAGAAATGCAAAAAGAAACTCAATGACTCTAATGAAAATATCTCTCAGCATATTGAAAGCTCTTTGCAACGATCAAAAAGCAGACTGTTGCATACTTTAGGTCGCTTTATAGATAAAAAAATTACAGACAACAAAGACAGGTTGGCTGTATTAACGGATCAGTATGTCAAGGTAAAAGAGGTTCTATCCCCTTCAAATGGTATGTTTTCCAGTCATATACAAACAATGCTGCCAACAGACGTTAATCAAGACATTGAATTTTTTAAGGTTTGGGGAAATCCAATTCAGTATGAAAATATTCAGGGATTTATTGGCGGGGATTGCGAGATATTAGGAAATGGAGTGTGTCAAGCAAATGCTTACAGAGTGATTACTCGAGAAATGACCAGCATAGCCCGAAATGAGACACTTTCAGATTTACACTGGAAAGCGGAAGTGAAAATCTCACCACAAGATCGCTATACCCAAGCTTTATATCAAGTAGATGTGGGGATAGCCAGTAACAATGGTCTATCTCAAGCTGTGTTAAAACGTCTTCATCTAAAGAAAATTCAACAACTACATGCAGATGCGCGTTTTGCAGATGAACCCGCTTTCAGTTGCACTTCAATCTATCAAGTACTTTATAGCGCTGTCACTCAGCAACAGAAGTCAAAATTAAAAAATTCTGGAATTATAAAAATATCCATTGGGCATCAATCGATGAAAAAAGATGGCACCCAAACACCAGATGAGGCATCTTGGGGTCATGCAATCTTTTTACGTTACGATCCAAAGAAAAAAACTGCGTATTTTTATGATCCTAATCATGGACGCAGCATTAATTTTTACATGTGGAAAAAATTAGAGAGTGACGGAGATTTTAAAAAGATGAGTCAGAAAGATCAGGATGAGGTGGTTCTTAATTACATGCTTTCGTGTTTTTCTCAAATGATTGTTAATGACTTTGATGATATCAACTCAGTCAGATGTTTTGAAATGGAAATGGATACTAGTGTTATCGATAAGCTATTTAATGCCACGAATAAAATCATTGGAGGGGTAAATAATTTCTTTAAAAAGAGAAAAGACAAGGAGCCTGAAAGTACAGGGAGCATAAATGAACAACCCTTGGTAATTCGTAATTAATATTCACTGGTCTATCAGTCAGTATATAAATTGGCTCAAATAACCCGGGATAAAAATTAACATTTCCTATTGATTGTATTAATTTCGGTGGGTTCGACTCCCACCGATAGACAATTTCTAAAATATATAGAATAACTTCTTATCCTGTTGCAAAAAACGCTACTCCTCAATAACTTCAAACTCATCTGCTTGGAATACTTCTGACTCATCGACAGGATTAGGAGTTATTAATTCTTTCTCCAGATTTTTGAAATTCCACATGCTTTGATCCATTAGTTGGCTTGGTTTGAGGCTTTGGAGAGCGTGAAGGATGTTACTGGGTACTTTGGGATTTTCAGCACCCAGCTGATCGATCAAACGACCCACTTTCTTACGCATCAAATTTTCCTGGGAGCCACATAGATTGCAGGGAATAATTGGAAATGCCTGTTCATTAGCAAAAGTAATTATATCTTTTTCCTGAACATAGCACATGGGACGAATGACTATATGTTTTTTATTATCACTAAGTAACTTGGGTGGCATTGATCTGATATCGCCATTGTAGAAGATAGACATCATTAAAGTGCGGATCAAGTCATCGCGATGGTGACCCAGTGCGATTTTGGTATACCCTTTTTCTTCAGCATAGCGATAGATAATTCCACGTCGTAATCGTGAGCATAAGGAACAATAGGTTTTCCCTTCAGGAACTTTTTCTTTTACTATGCTGTAGGTATCCCGGGTAAGTATTTCATAGGGAATTTTTTTATCTGCAAGCCAGTTGCGCAGAGTTGAGTCATCCCAACCTGGCTGTGCTTGATCAAGGGTAAAGGCAAATACTTCAAATTTATTACCCGAACGGCGTCGCAGATGCTCAAGAATTGTTAACATGGTAAAAGAATCTTTACCACCGGAAAGACAGACCATGACACGGTCTCCCCGCTGAATCATATTAAAATCAGCAATTGCTTTTCCGGTGTAATGTAATAATTTTTTTTCAATTAAAGATAAATTAGAAGACATGGAACATCCTGAATAAGTTATTTGGAGGCATCGCTTGCTACAGAATCAAATCCTTTTACTCGTGTAGTAGCTAACCATGAATTAACCAGCTCTAGATCATTTACATTCAATGTGCCGGCCAGGTATTTTAAGGTGAGCATGGAGTTGATCAGATTATACTGATCACTTGCCAATTGCTCCTGGGCTTCAAAAAGGCGTTGTTGTGCATTAACGACGTCAACCATGGTGCGCGTACCAACCTCAAATTGAGCCTCAGTACTATCCAGCGAGTTTTTTTGGGAAATAATAGTTTGCCTGTCAGCTTTTACTTTGCTGATTCCATCGGTAATTGTATTAAATGCTATATGACTGTTTACAACTACATCTCTGTAGGTTTGTTCCATTTGTTCGCTGCTGCCCTGGAAATTAAATTGCGCCTGACGTGTTTGTGATTGAACTAATCCTCCCTGGAAAATCGGGAAATTCATCGCTAGGGCAACGTTTGCTTGAGTTTGCTTGGCAGGAACGAAAAAAGTGTCAGGACCATTGGCAATATTACGCGTTTGTGTGGCATTACTTTGAATGGCGAAAACAGGCCAATTACCTGCTGATAGTGCTTTCACATTTTCTTTAGCAACTTCAAGATTGTATTTTGCTGCATATAATTTGTAATTTTGCTTAAGTCCTGTATCAATCCACTGATTTACATCATCAGGCTCAGGTTTAACCAAGGGAATGGTGCTATCACGCAAGCGTGCCAAGCCTTCATAAACGTGATTGGTTAGTTTTCTCAGGTTTTCATTTTGATTGATTTGGTTATTTCGCGCAGAAATGACTGTGGCAACAGATTGATCGAACGCGGCCTGGGCTTCGTATACAGACGTTATGGCATCCAGCCCAACATTAAAACGCTGAGTTGCCTGATCCAATTGGCGTTTGTTTGCCCGCTTTTTTGCTTCTGCAAATTCAAGGGTATCTTTGGCCAGTAACACTTCAAAATAGGCCTTTGCGGTTCTTAAAATTAAATTTTGAGCTGCGTCATTAAAAGTTGCCTGGGATGCTTTTACCGATGCTTTTGCTTGTTGTACCTTTGCCCATGCCTGATAATTAAAAACAGCTTGAGAAGCAGTCACTTGCCATTGAGTATTACTGTAGTAAACGTTGACACCAAAGGTACCGTCTGAAATGAGTTGTACGTTGCGACCTGCCTGGGTATTGATACCTACCTGGGGAAAAAGTGCCGATCGAGCTTGAGGAATGGCTTCTGTGCTGGACATATAAGTATCATATGCATTTTTAAACACCGTATCATTTTCAAGAGCTTGTTTGTAGATATCCATAAGGTCTATTGCAAAACAGGGTGTTGACAGACTCAGAGTAACCATACAAAATAACAGCAGTTTTTTCATTAAAACTTCCTAGAATACAAATTCTTTTGGCTTTAATTGGTCCAAAAGGGGGGGGATATCAGTTTCAAAAAGCATGGACTTTTCCCAGGTATCATGGTGATCCAAGCTGTATAAAAACGCCTGCATGACTGGAGATTTACCTTCTATAGCGAATAATTTTCCACCTGGCAATATTTGCAGCTTGTGTGTTTCGTTGAGCTTTTCCAGAGCGCCAGTATAGACCATCACATCATAGGGCGCTTTTTCCAGCCATCCGCGACAGGCATCACCCGTGTGTAATTCTATATTATCGCAATGATGGGTTTGTAATTTACGAGCAGCACTTAATGTAAACTCAGGATAATAGTCAATGCTAATTACTTTTTTACACAACTTACTTAACATGGCGGTTAAGAATCCACTGCCGGTTCCTACTTCCAAAACGGTTTCAGTTCCAAGTAGTTCAAGTCCCTGTAATATTTTTCCCTCCTCAAGGGGGGTTAACATACGCTGGCCGTGAGCCAGGGGGATTTGCATGTCTGAATAGGCAAAATGGGCCAGATGTTCGGGGACAAATTCATGGCGTGGGATTAAATCATATAAATTCAGGATGGACTCGTTTAAAACATCGCCTGTTCTTAGCTGTTGTTTGACCATATTAATGCGTGCACTGTGATTGCTCATTTGTTCTACCGAGTTAATTTTGGTTGATAGGTTAAAACTTTGGCTCGATTTTAGCAAGAATTTAGCGCGTACGCTAAGAATAATATTGCAAAATACATTGTTCTGATTTTTCTTAATAGCATTTCATGGTGACAATGTCTAAAATTTGGTATTATTTTCAATTTTATATATCCCAAGGAGAGTAGAGTGCCTGAGCGATTCATTAATTTTTTGCAAACTGAACTGGAAACACTCAAGGATGAAGGATTATTTAAATCAGAGCGAATCATTTCCAGTAAGCAACAAGCAGATGTAATGGTCAATGATAAACAGGTGATTAATCTTTGTGCAAACAACTATTTAGGTTTAGCCAATGATCCACAACTAATAGCCGAAGGAAAGAAAGCTCTGGATCTGTATGGTTATGGTATGGCCTCTGTTCGATTTATTTGCGGAACCCAAACACCTCATAAGCAGCTTGAAAAAAAAATCAGCCAGTTTTTAACTAAAGAAGATACAATACTCTATTCTTCCTGTTTCGATGCTAATACAGGTCTTTTTGAAACCCTGCTAAGTGAAGAAGATGCCATTATCAGTGATGCATTAAATCATGCCAGTATTATTGATGGAGTCAGATTATGTAAGGCCGCGCGATACCGATATGCCAATAATGATATGAAGGCATTGGAAGAGCAATTAATCGCTGCCAAAAATGCTCGTTTTCGTCTGATTGCCACCGATGGTGTTTTTTCTATGGATGGTATTTTAGCGAATCTTCCTGCTATTTGTGAATTAGCTGATAAATACGATGCTATGGTCATGGTAGATGACTCACATGCTGTTGGTTTTATGGGAAAAACTGGCCGAGGAACCCCAGAGTATTTTGGGGTGAGCGACCGGATTGATATCATTACAGGCACTCTGGGTAAGGCTTTAGGTGGAGCGTCCGGTGGATATACCGCGGCAAATAGTGTCATTGTTGAATGGTTGCGTCAGCGATCCCGGCCTTATTTATTTTCTAATACCTTGGCTCCAGTTATTGCTCATACCTCCTGTGCGGTCTTGGATAATTTGAGCAAAAGTAATAGTTTGGCTGAAAAATTGAAGAGTAATAGCCGTTATTTTCGCGAAGGAATGACTCGATTAGGTTTCAAGCTAATTCCGGGTGAACACCCAATCATTCCTGTAATGTTGGGAGATGCCAGTCTAGCTGGACGCATCTCTAATCGCTTATTAGAGTTAGGTATCTATGCGGTTGGTTTTTCGTACCCTGTAGTACCTAAAGGACTGGCTCGTATTCGAACCCAAATGTCAGCGGCTCTTGAGGTACATCATCTAGATCAAGCACTACAGGCATTTGAAACGGCGGGTAAAGAATTTTCAGCTATATAACTGCATCAGCGATCTATTATTGAGGAACGACATGAAATCATTAGTCAAAGCAAAAAGAGAACCTGGAATTTGGATGCATGATGTACCTGTTCCTGAGTGCGGCGTAAACGATGTCTTAATTAAAATAAAAAAAACAGCAATTTGCGGTACTGATATCCATATCTATACCTGGGATGAATGGGCTCAGGCTACTATTCCGGTTCCTATGACGGTAGGACACGAGTTTTATGGGGAAATTGTAGAAATTGGTCAGGAAGTGCAAGGATTAAAAGTTGGCCAAAAGGTTTCTGGGGAAGGGCATATAACCTGCGGATTTTGTCGTAATTGCCGTGCTGGAAAACGCCATTTATGTCGCAATACTCAGGGTGTTGGTGTGAATAGACCCGGTTGTTTTGCCGAATATTTGGTTCTTCCTGCATCGAATGTTATTGTCCTTCCCGATAATATTACCGGAGATCAGGCTTCAATTTTTGACCCGTTAGGTAATGCCACTCATTGTGCCCTTGCATTTGATGTGGTCGGAGAAGATGTGTTAATTACAGGCGCAGGCCCCATCGGAATTATGGCCGCTGCTATTGTGAGACACATAGGAGCACGACATGTAGTGATTACTGATGTCAATGAGACCCGTCTGGAATTAGCCAGAAAAATGGGAGTCACTAAAGCTGTCGATGTCAGACATGAAAAATTAAGTGATGTTGCTACCGAACTAGGTATGTTAGAAGGTTTTGACATTGGTTTGGAAATGTCAGGAAATCCAACGGCTTTGAATGATTTAATGAAAGCCATGAATCATGGCGGCCATGTTGCCATGCTGGGTATTCCGCCTAATGAAACAGCCATAGACTGGAATCAGGTTATTTTTAAGGGACTGGTTATTAAAGGGATCTATGGTAGGGAAATGTTTGAAACCTGGTATAAAATGATTGCCATGATCCAAAGCGGTCTGAATATTGAGCCAGTCATAACGCATCATTTTCCGGTAGATGATTTTCAAGAGGCATTCAAAATTATGGCATCGGGTCAATCTGGAAAAGTAATACTTGATTGGTAGCAGTTTTTTAAGAGGTAGAATATTTATGGCACAATATATTTTCACGATGAATCGGGTGAGCAAGATTGTTGAAAATCAACGATTTATTTTAAAGGACATTTCATTAAGTTTTTATCCTGGAGCTAAAATTGGGGTTTTAGGTTTAAATGGTTCAGGAAAGTCAACTTTATTACGTATCATGGCGGGAGTTGACACTCATTTTGATGGGGAAGCAAGACCTCAGCCTGGAATTAAAATAGGTTATCTCGCCCAAGAGCCTGAAGTGGATCTGGAAAAAACAGTCCGCGAGGTAGTTGAGGAGGGCGTGGTGGAAATGAAAGACAAATTAGCCCGTTTTGATGCAATTAGTATGCGCTTTGCAGAACCAATGAGTGATGATGAAATGAATACCTTGCTTGCGGAGCAAGGTGAATTGCAAAATGAAATTGAAGCTGGCGGTGGCTGGGATCTGGATAGAAAATTGGAAGTTGCTGCAGATGCACTAAGATTACCAGAATGGGATGCTCTTGTTGGTAAATTATCAGGAGGGGAGCGTCGACGTGTTGCTTTGTGTCGCTTATTACTTTCCAATCCTGACATGTTATTACTCGATGAGCCAACTAACCATTTGGATGCAGAAAGTGTTGCCTGGTTAGAGCATTTTCTGGAAGGATTTCCAGGCACAGTAGTAGCCATTACGCATGATCGATATTTTCTGGATAATGCTGCTGAATGGATTTTAGAATTGGACAGAGGTGAAGGCTTTCCCTATAAAGGCAATTACACTGCTTGGCTGGAGCAAAAAGAAGAGCGTTTGAGCATGGAGAAAAAACAGGAAGACTCCCATCAGCGTTCCATCAAAGCAGAGCTAGAATGGGTCCGTACCTCACCTAAAGGGCGACATGCAAAAAATAAAGCACGATTAGCTCGCTTTGAAGAGATGAACTCCAAGGAGTTCCAAAAGCGTAATGAAACCAATGAAATTTATATACCCCCAGGAGAGCGCTTGGGAGATCTGGTGCTTGAAGGTGAAAAAATTTGTAAATCGTTCGGTGACCGAATTCTAATTGATAATCTGGATTTTAAGTTACCAAAAGGTGGTGTACTGGGGATTATTGGCCCTAATGGTGCTGGTAAGTCGACTTTTTTAAAAATGATTACAGGTCAAGAAGAGCCCGATAACGGGGTTATTCGTATTGGAGATACAGTCAAATTAGCCTATGTAGATCAGATGCGTGATAATCTGGATGCGAACAATTCAGTTTGGCAGGAAATTTCTGATGGTCACGACATCATGCAAGTAGGCAGTTTTCAAATGCCGTCTCGAGCATATGTTGGGCGATTTAATTTTAAAGGTACGGATCAACAAAAGAAAATGTCGCAACTCTCTGGAGGGGAGCGTAATCGAGTCCATTTGGCAAAACTACTAAAAAGTGGTGGCAACGTCTTATTACTTGACGAACCCAGTAATGATTTAGACGTAGAGACCTTACGTGCCTTGGAAGATGCTATTCTAAACTTCCCTGGTTGTGCGATTGTAATCTCTCATGACAGGTGGTTTTTAGACCGTATTTGTACTCACTTAATGGCTTTTGAAGGCGATTCACAAATCACCTTTTTTGAAGGAAATTACAGTGATTATGAAGAGGATAGGAAGCGCCGCTTAGGTGATGAAGCTAATAAACCATCGCGGATCAAATATCGACGACTAAAGGATTAGATAATTATTTAAAATCACACCCTCCAAAACTTAAATCAGATTTGAAGGGTGATTTTTTTGTTTGTGGAGATAATACTTAAATGAACAAGTTGTTTGGGGTGGCTTTATTGCTTTGTCTCGGTTTAACTTCATGCGTTGAATTCGATGAATCTACTTTAATTACTGATGATGCTGGTTACGTACATAGAACAACTCATTATTTAAGAGATAAAAGAGGACGTGAATACTTCCCAATGCAGATTAAAGCGCCGGGAGAAAGGCAATTTATTTTCGATCCTAAAGCTTCTGCATGGGCTGCCTATGATGAAGAGGGTAAGCGGGTTTTGACAGGAAGCGGGTCTGCAGGAGTGGATTTTTGTGAGGGAAACTCAACTCAATCGTGCCGGACTATAACAGGTACTTTTCGAATTTATAACAAGCGTGGAGCAGAATGTCGTTCCGGGGAGTATCCTGTAGACACTAAAGGCGGAGCGAAAATGCCTTATTGCATGTATTTCTACCGAGGATTTACCATTCATGCTGCTTATGAAGTTCCTGATCATCCATCAAGTCATGGTTGTGTACGCATTCTCCCCAGTGCTGCCAAATGGCTTAATGAGGAGTTTCTTCGGGTGGGTACTAAAGTAATAATATTGGCTTATCCTGATCAAAATGGAGTAAGTAAACCAGTTGTGGCCCAACGTTAATTCTTGAAGCGCTAGGTTAAGGTTTCCGCCTTAACCTGAGGGCAATATCCCAAGCGATACTTATCAGGCCCCAGGTTGGCCGGGAACGATCCTCAAAAAATTAAACTGCCTAAACAGCGCTTTCTGCGTCCTATCCAGAGGATTTTTTAATGCACAAGTGCTTCTTATTCAGATCACATATTGGTGTCGACCACTCCTTGCTTTAGGCCTCTATTTTTAGTTTTAGATCGACAACTTCTACATTAATATTTACTTTACCAGTTGTAAACGGAATAGACGTATTAGTAACAACTACCCGATTTTGAATGCTGGGATGTGAGATAAGATGCCCACATAACAGTTCAATGGATGTACTTTTATTAAAATGATAATCTCCTGAAAGACCTATGAAGTATTGTGCATAGGAAGGAAACGTAATCGTTCTTAAATTATCTTTTTCCGGGCCCCCATCTCTCATCCCTACTAAGGTTAACCCTAATTGTTCGTTCACTTGCTTACGTACTGCAGCAATAAAGGCATAGGAGTTACCAAAATGCATGTCAAAAACAAAATTACTCATTGGAGGAGGAACCGCAGTATTATAAAGCCGTACTTGCTGATTGACGCTCCAGTCAGAGCGATATCCTGACACACTAATCAGCCATTCAGGGCTGAAGATATGAACGTAATTTGCAACTATCGTGGTTGGCATGAAGAAACTGAATTCCAGGTTAGGATTGACTAATGGGCCAAGAGTACTCGTTCCTTTGGTGTTCTGTCGAATTCTCGAGTAATAGGTAAGACCAAGAAAGTTGGTTTTATTTATAATGTAGGTTGCACCCAGGTTAAACCCTAAGCCGAAACTGGAGGTTGGATTAGTAAGAATATCTGAAGTGAATTGACCTGTTGGAACCGCAAAATTCACTTCATTATTTGCTAAAAAATTAAAATTCAAGCCACCACCAATTTTCCATTTTTGACTTAAAGCGTAGGAAATTTTGGGACTGACATCAACATCGGTCAGATAATTTTGGGTATTCGCATAGCGAGTGAATGCATGATTACCCCAGTTTAAGTTAGAATTGAACGGTTGAGTAACATCCAAAGCAAATACAATTTTTTCATTAAATCGTTTGGCTAATCTACCGTAGGGTAATGGCGTATAGGTTTGTGAATGATTAGTTCCTGAATCGTATTGCAATGTATTGAAATTTAAAACACTTCCTGTAAATTTTAAATCAGCATATGAACCAGTGCTACCAATAAGGAACAGGTCGTTTTTTACTTTAAACAACTCTGAGGGATTGTTATAACTTATTCCCGCAAAATACTGGATCACGTTTGCATGTGCATTTAAAGCCAACATGCATAATAAACCCATGAATTGTGTGCGCATGATTTTCCCTATATTTGAGCAGCATCCAGTAATACGGGATGCTGCATTTCCCTGTTTAAGCTATTGAGTCGCGCCAGGATTAGTCGTGGGGAAATTACTGGCCGGTTGGTTGGTTACCGGAGTTTCGGCGGGTTGGGGGGAAGTCGTGTTAGTTGGTGTCGTTGTATTAGCAGGCGTGGTTACGTTACTCGTTCCAGCATTTGGCGATGTAGATGTATCGGGCTGTTGTATCGTAGTGGCAGTACGTGGGGTAGCAATCATCTGTGCAATTCCCAGATCACCTGTTATTTTACGACTAACAGTTAAATTAACGCTAAGTAATTGAGTAACTTTCTCTTTAGCGTTTTGATAAACGACTTGTAAAGGCAGGGTAATTTTCCACTGATTATCCTTAGCTTCCGTAACTTGAGGTTGTCCATCAAGCTGGCTGCTCACGGTTAATTTCTGGGTTTTAATAGCCTCTAAATTACCTGATTTTTCTAATGCTGAACTAAAACCTGTCCACCCCTGATCGGTAAAGCAGGCTTTTAGCTTTTGCATTTGGGTGTCTAAAGTAGCCGGATCAAAATCAAAAGCCTGAGTTACTGCTTTTTCCGACCAGCTTATAACCAAAGACTGTTCCACGGTTTTGATGTTTGCCGGAATTTTATAGTCGCAATCGATGACTGGAGCTGGCTGAGCTTGGGGCTCTATAGTCGGGGCTTGTGCTGCTGGGGTTTGTACAGCGGGTTGTTGTACTGTTGTCGGTGCTTCTACAGATGGTGTTTGCTGTACCGGCTGAGTTTGTTGCGGGTTTTGTATGTTTTGACTGGGTTGAACTACTTGAGGTTGGCCCTGTTCGTTTCCCTGAACAGGTTGCGTGTCAGGGTTTGTTTGGATAACAACCGGCTCTTGAGTGCTTGGGTTGGTAGTCACTGATGTCGCAGGGGAACCTGGAGTTTGTGACTGAGTAGGTTGTGTCGTGGCAACAGCTTGTACCTGAGTACAGGTTAAAGTCAATAAAGCGCCCCACAGCATGGTTTTCCTCATGAAATACACTCCTTAATTAGTATCTAACAATTCTGCGATAATAAGAGCCGCTAGTCTAGCAGTTTTTTGATCCTGGTCTAGAGGCGGTGAAAGTTCAGCAATATCTAAACTGACTACTTTGCCACTTTGGATGATGTATTTCAACAGGGGCAGGATTTGCCATGGAGTAAGACCCATAGTCTGAGGGGCACTAACTCCCGGAGCGAAGCACTCAGCTAAAACATCAAGACAAATTGTCAGATAAATATGATCCAGATTTAACATAAAATCATCAAGGAATGCAATTTGCCAGGCCTGGCTTTGGGCATAGAGATCTTCAGCAAACAGATAGTTAACATTAAGATCATTAGCTCGTTGAAACAAGGTGGGTGTATTGCCAAATTTTTGAATACCAATACAACAATAATCAAATGATAAATGACGTTCGTCACAAAAAGTGGCAATTTGGGAAAAAGGAGTTCCTGATGTGCCTGGCTGACCTTTATGATAAGGGCGTAAATCAAAATGGGCATCAAAATTAATAATACCTAGTTTGGAATAGTGGGGAGTTAATCCTTGATAGTGACCCCAGGCTATTTCGTGTCCTCCTCCAAAAGCAATAGTTTTATGGCCGTGCTGATGACAAAATTTAATTAACTCAGCGAATTGATGTTGGGCTGATTCGAGAGCATCATCTGCCTCACAAATTATATTGCCCAGGTCAAGATAGGGTCCTTCCATAGGGCAGGGTAATTTTGCCAGCTGGATTTTTAATTGATCAGGGCCCAGTTTTGCGCCAGCTCTCCCCTGATTACGGATGACCCCGGCATCGCTGGCAAATCCAAGAAGAACAGTTTTTTTATCCTCAGTGATCAGTTCATTTTGATGTTGAATAAACGTCATTTTTTGAAAAAATCGTTCTGCATTGAAGCTGTCTTTTCGACCTTGCCAAAGTGAGGGTTTAGCTGGTTGATAATTAGAAAGGTTTTCAAACATTAGATTCTCCTGTTTTAAACTTTGATATATTTATAATACAAGCTATTTCTGTAAGAGCTGGTTTCATCGGTAAAAAACATCCCAAGTTAGTCTAATGTCTGTTATTATCTTCATCAATTGATTGATAGCGTATGAGAATAGCATGTTTATTATTACCGGCGGGGGCAGCGGAATAGGAAAAGCCTTGGCTTTAGCTTTAGCAAAGCGTGGTAAATCTGTATTAATTGTTGGGCGCCGCAGGCAATTATTAGAAGAAACAGCTTCAATTTCCCCCTTAATTGAATATTTTTGTGCCGATGTATCCACAAATGAAGGCCTCCATTCGATCAAAGCATTTGTTAGCAATATACCGCAAATTGAAGGATTGGTTAATAGCGCAGGAACTATCTCCCCTCTTGCTGCTGTCCAGAACATCCAGCCGGAAGAATGGCATCATGCATTGAATACTAATTTGAATGCGCCACTTTTTTTACCACAAATTCTCTTTGATAGATTAATCGATGGGCGAGTATTAAACATTGGCTCCGCAGCAGCTTATTTTGCAGTGAAGGGATGGACCGCATATTGCGTTTCTAAAGCGGCTTTAGCCATGCTGACTCAATGTTGGCAACTGGAATCCAAATCGGTTTCCTTTGCCAGTGTAAAACCCGGGATAATAGATACCGAATTACAGGTTATTATCAGGCAAAGCGTCAATATGAGTCCTGAAGATGTTGATTATTATACACGCTTAAAGCAACACAATCGTTTAATAGCACCAGAAACACTAGCTGAATTTCTGACTTGGCTATTATTAGATCTTGACCGTGAAACCTATTCCTCACAGGAGTGGGATATTTATGATACGGCTCATCACGGTGATTGGTTAAGACCTCCTCACCAAGTATTGCATTGGGACTTCTAATGTTTACCTGCGATAAATTATTATTTAATGCTACTACTGTCGACCATCGGGGTTTGCAATTACACAACCAGTCTGTTGCTATAGAACATGGCAGCATAAAATGGTGTGGTTTGACAGCTGACTTACCCACGCATTTTATTGAAGGTGCACAGGTAAAAGAAGATTGTCACGGGCAATTACTTACTCCAGGTTTAATCGATTGTCATACCCATCTAGTTTATGCTGGTAATAGAGCTGCTGAATTTAAGTTGAAGCTGGAGGGAGTGAGTTACGCTGAAATTTCCAGAGCCGGGGGTGGAATTTTATCTACTGTTCACCAAACCCGTGCTGCATCTGAAGAACAATTAATTGAGCAATCCCTGCCAAGAGTTCTTGCCTTGAGAAATGAGGGAGTAACTACAGTTGAAATTAAGTCAGGTTATGGTTTGGACTTACCAAACGAACTGAAAATGCTTCGCGTAGCCCGGTATTTAGGCCAGATAACGGGATTAAGAATAAAAACAACCTTTTTAGGTGCTCATGCCATTGGCCCTGAGTATCATGGAAACAGTCAAGCATATGTTGATTATTTGTGTTCTGAGATGTTGCCAGCAGTCAAAGAAACACGTCTGGCGGATGCCGTTGATGTTTTTTGTGAATCGATTGCCTTTTCACTAAAACAAACAGAGCAAATCTTTCTTGCTGCTCAGGCTTTGAATTTACCTATAAAATGTCATGCAGAGCAATTGTCTAATCTGGGCGCGAGTAGATTAGCGGCACAATTAGGGGCATTATCTTGCGATCATTTGGAGTTTCTCGATGAGCGAGGAGCTTCTGCCATGGCGAAAACCAATACCGTTGCGGTTTTGCTTCCTGGCGCTTATTATTTTCTTCGGGAAAAAAATAAACCCCCAGTAGATTTATTACGGCAAGCCGGAGTTGGGATGGCTATTGCCACCGACAGCAATCCCGGTTCATCTCCAACGACGTCTTTATTGTTGATGATGAGTATGGCTTGCCAATTGTTTTCCTTGTCAGTGCCTGAAGTATTGGCTTCGGTAACTTTTCAGGCTTCCAGAGCGTTAGGACTGGATAAAGAAGTCGGAAGCATTGCTCAGGGCCAGGTTGCTGATTTAGTTTTGTGGTCTATAAATGATAGCGCGGCACTCTGTTATTATTTTGCGTATCCACTTTCGCATCGAACAATGATAGCGGGAGAATGGGTAGCAATTAACAATATTTATTAGGAGTAAAATGATGCAGTATCCATCCAAGAGTTCTTTAAAAATATGTTTTTCTTTAGGTCTCCTGTTGAATGTGGCATTTGCTCAAGCGATTACTCCTGTAGCTGTTAAAAAAGAAACTGCTGATTACATTGTGGACATTAAATATCCACAAGGGTTTCAATCTGGGGTAGTGAATTCAACGATAAAACACCTTATTGAAAAAACGCAACAGGAATTTATAAAGGAATTAGCTGAGGATGCCGATACACCTGCTGACGCACCAGGAAAAACAGGTTTAAATATTACTTATACAGTTCCCTATAAGTCTAAACATGCGCTAAGCGTTCGTTTTAATGTGTCAATCTACCATCGTGGCGCTGCTCATCCTTCCAATACTGTAGTTGTTGAAAATTTTGTTGCAGGTCATCCAGTTAAACTGGCTGATTTATTCGTTTCCGGTGCTGATTATTTAACCCCCATCGCGGCATTTTGTAATAACGCAATCACTGCGAAAAAAATATCTGATGAAAAATGGATTAGGGAAGGTACCAAATCAGTAGAGGATAATTATCAGGTCTGGTCTTTTACTGGTGAGGGAATAGCTATTATATTTAACAGTTATCAAGTTGCAGCATATGTTTATGGTGAGCAAACTGTTGCCATACCCCGAGCTAAAATAGCTTCCATAATGAAACCTGAGCTTGCTAAAATTGTGTGGAGTCATTAATGACTGATACACCATTTATAGCGGCAAATCAAAATGTAGCAGAGTTAACATTTCGAGTGATCCTTCTGGCCATAATACTCACGGTATTATTGGCTATGTCCAATGCATACCTGGCGCTTAAATTAGGAATTTTAACTTCTGCATCTATTCCCGCTGCTATTATTTCAATGGGTATTTTGCGTTTTTTTCGTAACTCCACCATTCTTGAAAATAATGCAGTGCAAACAGCAGCTTCTGCTGGTGAAGCCGTAGCTGGGGGCATTGTTTATACCATTCCAGCGCTTGTTATAATTGGGTACTGGAATCATTTTGATTATCTGACTAATTTTTTTATTGCTGCTTGCGGCGGAATTTTAGGTGTTTTGTTTTCTATCCCCTTACGGCGTATTTTAGTGCACGAGAAGGCGTTAAAATTTCCTGAGGGCCGCGCTATTGCTGAGGTGTTGAAATCATCTGCCGATAAAATAGGAATCAAAGATATTTTTATTGGCGGAGCAATAGGTGCTTTAATCGAGTTATTCCAAATTGGTTTTAAGTTAATTGCCAGTAGCTGGAGTTATTGGTTTGTGGTGAAACGCTCCTTATTCGGTTTGGGAGCGGGGTTTTCTGCAACGATGATAGGAGCTGGTTATCTTGTCGGTCACGATATGGCCATAAGCATCTTTTTGGGTGCAGTTATCTCCTGGTTGATTGCCTTACCTCTAGTAAGTCAATTTTATCCCGAATTTTTAAATCAATACCCACCCGAGCAAGCCTCTGCATTATTATGGAGTAGTGAGATGCGCTATTTGGGTATTGGAGCCATGTTGTTTGCCGGGATGTGGACTTTTTTAAAACTGATAAAACCTTTATCCAAAAGCATCAGCATTTCTTTTAAGGCCTTTATCTCCAAAGGAAAAAAAGATGCAGAGTTGCCACGTACTGATCAAGACATTCCCATGCCATTTATCCTGATGGGTATTGGCGTCATGGCTGCGATTCTGTTTTTATTTTTTCAGTTTATATTTCCCTTGGGTCAAGTTGGTTTAGACAATGATTATTCACCCACAATAATATTTTGCGGGGTGATGTATGTGCTATTTATTGGCTTTTTATTTTCCGTCATTACCGCTTATTTTTCAGGAATGGTAGGGGTTACTGCAAGTCCAGGAAGCTCTGTAGTTATTTCCGGAATGTTGTTTGCTGCCTGGTTATTACTGACAGCTATTGATCATCTATTGCCTCTTCCATTAAATGCCCATCAAATTCAGGCTGCAGAAGCAATTACGATTATAATAGGATCGGTGGTTACCGGGATTGCGGCTATTGCTAATGATAATACTCAGGATTTGAAAGTTGGTCAGTTGGTCGGTGCCACACCCTGGAAACAACAAGTGATGTTGTTATTAGGAGTCGTGGTATCCTCACTTGTCATTCCTCCTGTAATGCAATTGCTGTTTAATGTATACGGTATTGCCGGAGTAATGCCTCATCCCGGGATGGATATAAGTCAGTCCTTGCCTGCTCCAACCGCAGCATTGATGGCAGCGATTACCGAAGCGGTATTTAGCAACTCCCTTCCCTGGACAATGATGTTAATTGGTTCTTGTATAATTTTACTGGCCCTTTTTTTAAATCATATTCTTAAATTAAAACGCTTTATTAATTTATCGATTTTAGGGATAGCTATAGGTATGTACCTACCATTGGCTTCTTCGTTCCCCTTGTTTATCGGGGGAATGATTGCCTTGCTTGTCCAAAAACGTCTGGTACGCACAAAAATGACTGAAGCAGAAGCAGTTACCCGAAAACAAAGAGGGACCCTGATAGCCTGTGGCCTTGTTGCCGGATCTGCCATTATGGATGTGATGCTGGCCATCCCGTTTTCAATTTTACAAAGCCCCGATGCCTTACAGCTAGTCGGCCCAGACTGGAAGGAAACAGGCGCGTATCTGGGGGTATTATCCACTTTAGTCCTGGCCTGGTGGATAAACCGAAGAGTCTGTATCAATAAAATTTAAACTCCCAGGTTCTGTGAACACATTTTATTTATTGCATAAAGGCGTGTCTTTGCAAGCGTTTGCGAAGCAATCCAGATCGAAGCTTCCCTAAAACACGGTGCTCGACTGAGTCACTTAAAATTGTCAACAGACCCTAGTACAACGTTTCACTGATTCTGTCCTGTTATGGCAAGGTGTGCTAACCTTCCGCGTTCTTGAGGCGCATTGGAAAGCAGCACACATGGAAAAGTATATCGTAAAATTAACATTAGAAGAACGAGAAGAATTGTTGATTTTGATTCGAGTTGGGAAAAAAGCGGCAAATAAATTAATGCATGCGCGAGTGTTATTGTCTGCAGATGCAAATGATACAAAATTAAAACAAAAAACGGATGAAGAAATAGCTACTGAAATGCATGTGAGTAGTAAAACGGTTGCTCGGATACGCCAACGATTTGTTGAGGAAGGTATGGAATCAGCACTATCACGTAGGCCACATGCCAATCCAAAATCTCGTAAAATTGACGGCGAACAAGAGGCTCATTTGGTTGCATTATGCTGCTCAACACCACCAGAGGGTAGGAGTCGGTGGACGCTAAAATTGTTAGCACATAAATTAGTGGCGTTGGAAATTATTGACAGTGTTTCACCTTCAACAATTTGTAGGGTTTTAAAAAAAACGAAATAAAGCCATGGCAAAAGAGAGAATGGTGTATCCCTGAGGCTAATGCTGAATTTGTTTGTAAAATGGAAGATGTTTTGGATATTTATAAACGACCCTATGATTCAAAACGTCCCGTTGTTTGTATGGATGAAACAAGTAAACAGTTGATCAAAGAAACAAGAACACCAATTCCAGCAAGCCCAGGTGAGAGTTTACGTTATGATGCAGAATATGAAAGAAATGGTACGTGTAATATTTTTTTAAGTTGTGAGCCTTTAAAGGGAAAACGAACAACAAAGGTAACGGAGCAGCGTAAAAAAATTGACTGGGCGCACTTTATCAGAGAGTTGCTCGATACCCATTACTCCTCAGCGGATATCATTATATTGATCATGGATAATTTGAACACTCATGCTGGTTCATCCTTATATGAAGCTTTTGAGCCGGTGGAAGCCAAAAGAATTTTGGATAAACTTGAAATTCATTATACGCCAAAGCATGGAAGCTGGTTAAATATGGCTGAGATTGAACTAAGCCATTTAAGCAGGCAATGTCTTGATCGACGGATTCCTGATAAAGAGACCTTTGTTCGTGAAATATCCGAATGGAACCAGCAAAGAAACGCAGAGGAAGCAACAATTGATTGGCAATTTACAACTGCGGATGCCAGAATTAAATTAAAAAAGCTGTATCCTGTCCTTAATGCAACAGGACAGAATCAGTGAAACGTTGTACTAGGAAGGTTTGCAGGTACGAACAAAGAAACCAGGACTTACGAAAAACTCATCAAAACGGAAGGGTTTTGTAGTTCATTAATAAGATAATTTTTAAGTAACTTCTTTTTAATTTGATATACGGTTTGTGCAGTTTGATAAGCGATTTTTTTCAGGTTAACCCACACATGAATAGCGCAGGTGATATGATTACGTTGTATCCGTTGCTTGCGACACTGGCATTTATCAATTCCAGTGAGCTGTTTGACTTCACGATGAAATTGCTCCACATACCATCGAATAGCACAAATTTTTTTCGTATCGTCAGAACATGTCTGTGAAATATCATTAGTAGTAGCAACAAAATCTGTTCTATTGGGGGAAATAGCAACAGAAAACAATTTCATCTGCAGATGCTCTGGCATCCCTTTAACTCAGCTTCGTTCCATTCAAGGCTAGGTAGCGGTTGGTAAGCATCCTCTGAGTCCTTAAGTTTAGCTAAACGACTTTTTCTCATCGGACAATAAAATATCTTTTTATGGTCATTGATAAGTAACATCAGCATGCTGGTAGCATACCAAGTATCCATCAAAACAGTTTTAAAGGCTAATTTCTTATGAAAAATAATATTATTAAGCATGTTTTTGACATGGTCAGCTTTGCCTTTCCCATCTTTTTCAGGGTCGAAAATTCTAAAGTCTATAATCCAAAATTGCTCTGTCTCTGGATTAACATAAATGCAGTTCACCAGTCCAACTCCACGAATAACACCATGGGCATTACCGCTATACTGCCAACACACCGACTCAATATGTTGTGAATTGCTCTTATCAAGAACCGTATCATCAAATACAACAAAACCTTCATTACTCACCACTATATCTGGTTTAAACTGTAACCATACGTCACTCGCTGTTAATCGTTCTCTTTCTAGATAGAGCTTCACCAAATCATGACTTACATGGGATACATGCTCTGCATAATTGGTTAGTGTGTAATTAATCTGGCTACTTAACAGATATTGGCAGTAATCTAATCGGCCAAATGGCTTTCTCGGGCGGGCGATGGCTAGTCTCTATCAGGTAAAAAATATTGCTCATCATAGTAAACTATCATTCCATTTTAAATCATCTAATCGACCTCAGCTACTTGAGAAATTTCTCCTGTTTGATTGATCTATTTACCTAAGCAAGAGGTTTTTCGTAAGTCCTGTATAAAACAGTTAATAAGTGAACATAAGAAGTCATAAATATTCATGTAAGGTAATAACACTTCTACTTTTACCTATGGTTTTTTTATTCTATATTACTTATACTCTTCCATAATATGCCATACAAGGGTGAATTATGAGCGTCTTGATTAAATTCGAAAACTTGGCTAAACAAGCCATATTCTCCAGTAACAAAGATAACATTCTCCAATCGATCGGCCTGCTTGAGACATTTAAGGCTAAAAACAATCAAAAAATAAGAGCGGCCTTATCCAATAGTTCTGAACAATTTGCTGATATGTCCAGAGTGGTTAAATAGTAAAAGGATTTATCATTAAGAAATTAGCTTTAGTTGGTTCAGGTATTAAATCTATATCCCATTTTACAACTGAATTTAAGACGTATACTACCAGTGCAGATAAAGTTTTATACTTAGTTAACGAACCTGTTACCAAACAATGGATAGAGCGCTATTCTAAATTGTCAGAATCTCTTGAGCCGATATATTTTTCTGAAATTGATCGGCAGAATTCCTATGACAAAATAAGAGATAAAATTCTTACTGACTTGGGAACTTATAATTTCATCACTGTAGTACTTTATGGACATCCTACAATTTTCGCAGACCCAGGTTTACAAGCTATAATTGCAGCTCAAAAAAATTCGATTGAAACAATTATTTTACCTGGTATTTCTGTTGAAAATTGCCTCTATGCAGATCTTAAAATCGATCCTGGGCAATTCGGGTGTTTCCATGTAGAGGCAACCGAATTATTAGTGTATGACAAAATCATTGATCCGCCACAATCGCTCGATAAATATATTATCTAAATAACGTCCTCGCCCATCCATGCTGATAGAAATGTGGTGAGATTTTAGCGTATTTATCCAATCTTTTGAGGTAAATTGAGAACCCTGATCCGTGTTAAAGATCTCACAACGCGAATGCAGCAAAGCGTTTCTAAGCGCCTCAATACAAAATTCAGCCTCCATAGTAGGTGAAATAGCCCATCCAATCACATAACGACTATACCAGTCCATAATAGCTACTAAATACACATGCTTTCCTTTCATGCGGATGTAGGTGATATCTGCGGCCCAAACCTGATTTGGTTTGGTGATATCCACCTCTTTTAATAAATAAGGGAACACCTCATGCTCCTTATTGGGAACGCTTGTATTTGGCTTTGGGTAAACAGTCGATAACCCCATCATTTCCATCAACTTTTTTACTCGACGTTTACCAACAGGATAGCCTACTTCTTTTGACAGCCATCTTGCCCGCTTAATTTTACCTTCACATGGATACTGCAGATAGTGCTCATCAAGTAGCGCCATAAGCGCTTCATCTTCGACAGAAATGGGCTTGGCACTATAATAATAACTTGAAACAGGCAAGTCTAATAGCAAGCATTGTTCACGAATGGTGAGCTCGGCAAGAGGATCAATCATGACGCGCTTTTCATCCAGACTAAAGTTCATGCTTTTTTTTTAGCCAAGATAGCTGCGCTTGAAGTCGACCAATTTCTTGATATAATGCCTCAACAAGCTGCTCTTGGGACTTGGCTTCTTTTTCATTAGCCCCAGAGAATAAATCGTTAATGGCTTTGATGGCCGATTGCTTCCAAGTTTTTACCTGCGTTGCGTGAACACCGTATTCACTGGTAATTTGCGCTTGTGTGAGTTTCCCCTCAATCGCAGCTAGCGTTATTTTTGCCTTCTTGGCCGCCGTATAATAAGCTCGCTTTTTAGACATTTTATTCTCCTCTTTGTATTAAGAAGAATAGCTCTTAAAAAACCTTTTTTTGTGTCCAGAAAACCGCGCCTATATTACATTAGCCCTTAAATTATAATTGTTATTATTTTACACAATTCAGGGGGTGTCATTTTTGAGTTTTAAATTTTTTTACAAAAAGTTAACAATTTGAGGTATCAATAATCAATCGAGTCTGACCCAATTGATTTTCTTTGCATAATTAAATCCTGATCCCGCTATCAAATTGGATAATAATAGAGTAGTTGATTTGATTAATCATATTACTGAATTGCAGAGAAATAATTTTTTTAATTAACCTAAGTTTTTTCTTAAATAAATTCTGTCATGCCCTAATAAATAGTCTTCAAGTCGTCCAATTACGGAAAAACCTTGTTTTTTATAAAAATCAACGGCCTGGAACTCATAGGTATCAACAAAGATTTTTTTTACATTTTTAATGGTTGCTTGATTAAATAGTTCATTGAGTAATCGAGAGCCTACTCCTTGTTCTCTGTAATTCTCCTCAACCCATAATATGTCGATGTAAAATGCATCACTATGTTCCCAAATAGTAGCACCACCTATGATCTCATTTTTATTATTTTGAGCGAAAATACTAAATGGACTGGCTTTTTCATGGAGGTATTTAGCATTAAAATCTAATATTCCATTTCTTATGCGAGCATTGTTTTCATCACTAGGACTATTATCAACCAATATATTAACTGTGCTCATTCTGTATGCCTCTAGTGTTCTTTATAGAATTTGACAAATTATATCGTAAATAAATTGTAACAAGTTGATATGGGTCCGCATGTCTGGAACAAAATTAAGGAAAAATAAGAGCTATTCATCCATCATTTATAGTTAAAAATTCACTCAAATTAACCTATTTAAACCTACTCAATACCGTATGAATAGTGATTGCTACTACGAATTGTCTTAGGTCATTTTACCACAACTCTATCAGAATGACTTATCCACAAGTCCACAGGTCAGGAGAGCTTCACTTTCTCGTATAGGCCTGTGGGCCTTGTGGGTAAGTCATGACGCTCTCATTTAGGGTTTATGGTCTTTTCCGGCCATAATACACCTCTGCGGGCGTTAAATAATTAAAGGACTGGTGAAGCCTTCGGTTATTATAATACTCAAAATACTCCGTTAAGGCCAGCTCAACCTCTTCAATTGTATCAAAATCATACCGGTAGATTTTTTCTTGCTTAACACTACGCCACAATCGCTCGATAAATATATTATCTAAATAACGTCCTCGCCCATCCATGCTGATAGAAATGTGGTGAGATTTTAGCGTATTTATCCAATCTTTTGAGGTAAATTGAGAACCCTGATCCGTGTTAAAGATCTCACAACGCGAATGCAGCAAAGCGTTTCTAAGCGCCTCAATACAAAATTCAGCCTCCATAGTAGGTGAAATAGCCCATCCAATCACATAACGACTATACCAGTCCATAATAGCTACTAAATACACATGCTTTCCTTTCATGCGGATGTAGGTGATATCTGCGGCCCAAACCTGATTTGGTTTGGTGATATCCACCTCTTTTAATAAATAAGGGAACACCTCATGCTCCTTATTGGGAACGCTTGTATTTGGCTTTGGGTAAACAGTCGATAACCCCATCATTTCCATCAACTTTTTTACTCGACGTTTACCAACAGGATAGCCTACTTCTTTTGACAGCCATCTTGCCCGCTTAATTTTACCTTCACATGGATACTGCAGATAGTGCTCATCAAGTAGCGCCATAAGCGCTTCATCTTCGACAGAAATGGGCTTGGCACTATAATAATAACTTGAAACAGGCAAGTCTAATAGCAAGCATTGTTCACGAATGGTGAGCTCGGCAAGAGGATCAATCATGACGCGCTTTTCATCCAGACTAAAGTTCATGCTTTTTTTTTAGCCAAGATAGCTGCGCTTGAAGTCGACCAATTTCTTGATATAATGCCTCAACAAGCTGCTCTTGGGACTTGGCTTCTTTTTCATTAGCCCCAGAGAATAAATCGTTAATGGCTTTGATGGCCGATTGCTTCCAAGTTTTTACCTGCGTTGCGTGAACACCGTATTCACTGGTAATTTGCGCTTGTGTGAGTTTCCCCTCAATCGCAGCTAGCGTTATTTTTGCCTTCTTGGCCGCCGTATAATAAGCTCGCTTTTTAGACATTTTATTCTCCTCTTTGTATTAAGAAGAATAGCTCTTAAAAAACCTTTTTTTGTGTCCAGAAAACCGCGCCTATATTAAGTGGGGTTGTTCAAAATCAGTCTCACTAAAATATTATATAATAAACTAATGGCACCTAGCGAATAAAATCACTATGAAAAATAAAGAAGAAATTGACGAGAGAATGATTAAAGGAGGAATTCCGGGTGTATCTATTGCATATTTTAAACCAGGAGAGCCTATTAGACCGGAGGTAATAGGAAAAACCGATGTATACTTTGAAACTCCAGTAGCCAAAGTAGAGCCAGATACAAAATTTGGAGCTGCATCCCTGAGTAAGGCTGTATTTTCCTATTTAGTACTTAAAATGATATCTGATAAAAAATTTACCAAGCCATTTACTTTAGACACCCCAATTTCAGAAATTCTACCAATACAAGATTTCTATAAAAATAATTTAGGTAAGGAAGTTAGTAAAGATTTTATTGAAGAAGCAAATAAAATAACTCCTCGTATGGTTTTATCTCACAGTTCAGGCATACCTATTAATGGCGCACCAAGACTGGAGTTTCCACCAGGAACAGCCTATTCTTATGGGAATACGGCCTTATATTATTTGCAAAAGGCCATCGAAAAAGATCAAAACATGTCACTTGAAAAGCTTGCTAAGACAGATATTTTTCAACCTTTGAATATGACACATAGCAGCTTTGTAGCTCCAGGAAGTACTGAGGATAAATCCCATGCAGCAAATACCCTACATACTACGCCAAGTGATTATGCTCTTTTAACTTCAGCCTGGATGCAAGTATGCGGTCTGATAAAAATGTCTGAAAATCCGACAAATGAAAATCAAAAAGACTCAATAACCTCACGATATATTCTTACTGAAACGGGCTTTTTTTACTACAATAAGTTAGATAATACTCTGCACCAGATCAAATTAGATCAGTCCAAACTAGAGGAACTACAGCATAGATTCGCTGAAGTAACTGAAGATAAACCAATTAATAGTCTATCAGATGAGCAACTTGCTGGGGTAACTTCTGTTACAGAGCATACTCATAAAAATGAAACATTGCATGAAGCTTTTAAGCCTCAAATATCTTTGATGACAGATCAATGGGCTAAAGATTTGAAGGTATCAGATAAAGACAGACAACACCTCGCATGGGGATTAGGTTTTGGATTGCAATTAGATGAGCAGGGTAAGGTCACCACAGCTTTCCATAGTGGTGACATGAACCAGTGGCGCGGGTGGGTTGCAATGGATATGGAAACCAAATCTTCTGTTGTTTTACTTGCTAATGGTAACGAGGAGCTTAATAAGTCTCCCCACGGATTTGGACATGTTCTTGCTGAATTAATTGTGGGTCCAGTAGTGAAATTAGAACATGCCTTTAATTGGTTTTTTCAAAAATTTGGTCTTGCTAAAAATGTAGAGCCTGGATGGAAAGAAGGCGAGGAAGAACGTACTGCTGTTATTGGTAAATATGTAGCGTCTCGGCTTTCTGCGCTTAATTCATCTGTTGAACTGAAAAAAACGCGGGTCATGGAGCCAACAAGAAAAGATAATCTTTCCGATTTAGGTAATGAATTAGAAGATAGAGCGATGACTTTAGAGCATAAGCACAGCACAGAAACTAATAAAGTAGCTCCAACAGGGCAAGAAATAACTCAAAGATTTAAAAGCCGTATTTTAGAAGGAATACGTCCTGTTGATCCAGTGGCAACTGAAAGCCAACAAGGAAAAGAGCATAGTTCACCATCTCCCTTTCAAACTACACTCAAACCAAAACTTCCAGGTGAAGATAGATATGAAGATCAGAAATTCTTGCGTAAAAAATAAAATACTGAATCTTTGAGGAATCCATGCCTTTCAAATTCAATCTTAAAACCAAGTTTTTGATAAAAACCAAGTGCTTCCCAATCAAAAGTATTGACGGTGGCAAAAGTACAGCCGTTTTCTTTACCATGTTGAAGAGCTGCTTCTATAATTGCTGCTCCCCAAAGCCAAAAGACCCGCTTGGAATAAAGATTAAGTCATACTGTTTCGAAATCTTAAGATCTTCCATGAATCCATGCCAACATGATGATTAATAAATTCTTTTAAAACCCAAATCCTTTACCTTTTGTTGGGTTGCCTTAATAAGCAATGGGGCTATCCCTTGCTTTTGATAGGCAGGGGATACAACAAGTGGACCTAGCCAAGGTGTTAAGTCTGGTCGTATTCCATCATTTTCTCTTAAACTACACATGCCTACTGGCTTCTCCCCATCAGTTGCCACAAAAGTTATAGGTAATTGAGTGTCATTTAAATGGGCGTCATATTTTTGAATGACTTGCTCAATAGGAGCATCAGGTACCCATATTTTACCAAGAACTTCATGCCAAATTGTGGCAAGTCTGGGAATTGAGTCTTGGTGATTTTTAAGGAGATCAATTGTTATCATTTTTTATCCGAAATCATCATTGTTGCTATTTATAATTATTACTCTGAATGCTTAAGTAAACCTTGAGTTTGGTTTTCTTCTTCAAAAAATTTCACAAAGAATGTTTTTGAAAGCTGGGGATTAATTTTATTTATTCGGGTAAATTCGGCTGTGAACCCGCATTTTTTATAAAACTCTGGTGCTTGAAAAGCACTGGTCACAAGATTGATGTTATTAAATCCTTGTCCTTTAAAATGATCTTCAAGAGCCTGTAATAATTTTCTTCCATACCCTCTACCGTGATAGGCACTATCCACCCAAATATCATCAACATAGATTTCGGCAAAGGCAGTGAAGGCATTGATCACGCCACAAACAATATTATTTTCTTTTGATAGTATTACTGAAAAGCGTTTGTAATTCACATCGATTCCATGCCTTGTTTCATAAGCGATGAACCCATCCGTCATGCGCTTGTCAAGCTCATCACTTAAGCTATCAACAAAGGAAATTTTTAAACTGCTGTCATCATCAGTGTTGTTAATTGATGAGTGGCTGTGGGTATCAAAGCTTAAAATATAACGTTCTAGTTGATGTGAGTCCTTTTTAATTGCTTTGATTTCTTCGGTATAGTTACTTGCTGTAAAAGTAGAAATGGCTTTACGCCAAAACTCTAAGGCGGGTTTATTCTCAGGAATTACCGATATCTCCCAAATCCCTGGGTGTGTTTTCCATAGTTCATGAACAACTCCTTGCCCAATACCTTTCCCTTGGTATTTTGCAAGGATAAAAAATTCTCCCATATTCCAATCAATGTTGGTTTGCGTTCCTGCTTTATTGAGCAGAATAAAGCCTGCTAGTTCATCCCTCACTTTGATGAGAAATGCTTCTCTTGGGTTTATAAAATAAGATGTTAAATCATCTGGAGTAAATTCTGGATTTACTGGACACTCCCAACCCTTGTTTAATCCGCAATAACGCCCCATGTCATAGACATAAAAAGGCCACATACGTTGGATAATGGGATAATCATCACGAGTTGCTTTAATTATTTTGAGTTGGAATTCAGTGTCTTTAATAGTCATTAGTTTTTCCTTTCACATGTTCCAGCATTCGTCTTGCGAGCGTTGCTAAAACAGGATTTGAATTCTTATAATACGGCAACATAATAAGTGCTATTGATAGAGCCCAGCCTCTACCTCTTTCCCATGTATCTGCATCAATATGTTGTAGATTTTCCCTAAAGATTCTTCTTGAATGTGAGTTCAGTAAACTCCAAGCGATAACCAGATCACAAGCAGGATCACCTATTCCTAAATCGGAAAAATCAATCACCGCACTAAGTCGATTGTTTTGAACTAAAATATTTCCGGGTAAAAAGTCTCCATGAACCCATACAGGCTCCTTATTCCAATAGGGGATATTCGATAGTTGATTCCATAAAGAAGTTAAGGATTGAACATCAATCTCGCCTTCAAGTTCTCCTATGGCTTTCTTCGTCTCTTCGTCGAGTTCTTTTGCTTTTAGGGGGATTCCGCGGCGGGAAGAAGGGCCATTTGCTAGTTTTATTTCGTGTAGCTCGTTTAAAAACAAAGCCAAGTCTTTAGCAAGAGGTTCATATTCCTTATCTTCTTCAAAATTTGGGTTATGTCCCTCATTCCATTTGGTCACTGTCCAAAACCAAGGATAGAACTCTTCAGAATTACCTTTGAACACAGGTTCAGAGACCGATATTTTCAGAAGTTTAGCAATTTTTGGAATCCACTCATATTCTTTATTAATACTTTTATTGATACTTCCTGGAGCCCATTCGATTCGAGGAAGACGAACAACGTAGTCACTACCTAAACGAAATAATGCATTGTCTGTTCCACTTGATAATATAGTTTTTATAGGCAGATTGGCCCAATGAGGGCACTGATTTTTAAGAAGTTTGTGGACTGGGTATTCCTGCCCATCGTGATCAGTCATTATCGCCCTACCGTGATCAGTGATTATCGCTTGATCGTGATCACCGATTATCGCCTGATCGTGATCACTTTTCCCAAAAAACAGGAATAGGTGATCACGATGCCACCACTCCATATGGGGCGTGGCTTTTGCAAGCATTAGCACCGGTTATACTAGTTAGTTTAATCGGAGAGTAAAAATGTCAGCAAAAGGAACATCTATGCGTAAATTGATTCAGATACTGCGTCTTCATTTTGAGTTAAAATTAAGCAGGCGCCAAATAGCAAACAGTCTTAGTGTATCGGTTGGTGTGGTTATCAAATACATCAATCGAGCCCTGGATAAAAATCTTTCATGGCCTCTTCCTGAGGGGATGGACGAGCCAGCTTTACTTGAAATTTTAAAGCCGAAAGCCGCTCATGCCAGCCTAAACAAGGCGCTAGACTTAATAGATTTCGCAAAAACTCACCAAGAATTAAGCCGAAAAGGCGTCACATTACAGTTGCTTTGGGATGAACATCAATCAGAACAAGAAGGCGCTTTAAGCTATTCTCGTTATTGTTACCACTATCGTGCTTATAAGCAAAGCCTAAAACGCTCGTTGCGTCAGACACATAAGGCGGGAGATAAGGTTTTTATTGATTACAGCGGTGTTACGTTCAGTATTATTGATCCTGAAACAAATGACATCAGGGCTGCTGAAATTTTCGTAGGTGTTTTGGGTGCCTCTAAGTATACGTTTGCTGAAGCCACATGGTCTCAGCAACTTCCTGACTTTTTGGGTTCTCAACGCCGGATGTTTGAGTTTTTTGGCGGTGTTCCAGCACTTGTTGTGCCAGATAATCTCCGTTCAGCCATCAGTAAATCATGTCGATATGAGCCTGATACGAATCCAACATACGCACACTTCATTGAGCATTATGGCACAGCTGTACTTCCAGCAAGGCCTTATCGTCCTCAAGACAAAGCATCTGTTGAATCAGGTGTTCAAGTTGCTCAACGTTGGATATTAGCCCGATTACGACATCAAACCTTTGTGGGTCTTAATGAACTCAATGCAGAGATTGCACGGCTATTAACCATAATGAACCAAAAACCATTTCAAAAACTACCTGGATGTCGCGAGTCAGTCTTCATGGAAATGGACAAACCTGTATTAAAACCGTTACCAGCAGATGCCTATTATTACAGGCAGTACAAAGCGTCTCGCGCAGGTATTGATTACCATGTTGTGCTTCAAGGGCATTATTACAGCGTGCCTCATAGGTACTGCGGCCAGCTCATTGATTTATGGTTTAACCAGCATACGGTTGAATGTTATTTTGAAGGAGAGCGCATAGCGATGCATCTGTATTCAAGCATACCAGGTAAACAATCCACGATTTCTCATCACATGCCCAAGAGGCACCGCATACACACCGAGCAATCAAAAGAGAGATATTTACGGTGGGCGAGCGAGATAGGTGCTTGCACACACATGGTCGTAAAAAGAATATTTGATGAAAAACCTCACCCCGAACAGGCTTACCGTTCCTGCCTTGGTATTTTGAAACTAGCGAAACGCTATGGAGAAATCCGTTTAGAGCAAGCCTGCTCCTATGGTGTACACCAGGGGGCATACAGCCGTAAAAGCGTGTTATCCATTCTAGAAAATAACCTTGACCAAGGAGCAAAAATTCATGCATCACGTGACGTGAACCTACATGGATTAACGCATGACAACATTAGGGGCTCTCAGTATTACCACTGAGTCTGTATCAACAATTTTTAATTAAAAAACAAGGAAAAAAATGAACAATGAATCCGTATTAGAACAAATGAGACAACTAAAAATGACGGGCATGCAGGAGGGCTTTCGTGAACAACAAAGCCAACCCAAACACGCCGACTTAAGCTTTGAAGAGAGGTTAAGTCTCTTGTTGGACCGCGAAATACTACGCAGAGACAATAATCGTGTGCAGAGTTTACAGCGGCGAGCAAAACTCAGGCAATCTGCAGCCATTGAAGATGTTTGTTATAAAAATAAGAGGGGTTTGGAAAAGGCAAAAGTGATGGCTCTTGCTAAATGTGACTTTGTTCGTCACCATCAAAATTTACTTATAACCGGACCTACCGGCTGCGGGAAAACATATCTTTCATGCGCTATCGGAAACCAAGCTTGCCGTCTAGGTTATAAAGTTCGCTATTTATTGTTAACGCGATTTTTAGAAGAAATGAGCATCTCACATGCCGATGGAAGCTATGCCAAGTTAATGACGCAATTACACAAGGATGATGTACTGATTCTTGATGACTTTGGATTAACAGCAATCAATGCAGCACAACGCCACGACTTGTTTAATCTTATTGAAGATCGGTATCAGCTAAAATCGACCATTATTACAAGCCAGTTTCCTGTGGCTAAATGGCATGAGTATTTAGGTGAGCCAACCATCGCCGATGCCATACTCGATCGCATCTCTGAAAATGCACATCGAATAGAACTCAACGGAGAGTCCATGAGAAAAAAAGAAATTGCTTCATCGTGATCACTTTGTAATAATCTCACCGCTTGTAAAAACAGCGCAGTAATAGGTGATCACGCTAGGCGATAATCGGTGATCACGTTCGCAGGAATACCCATGGACAAGACCTTCGTCTATTTCAAGCTCATTTTCATGCATTTTTGCCATTATTTTCTGTCTCTATGTAATATGGTTTTTAACTAGCACTTTACCAATAGGGATATCTTGCGGGAAACTTAAGCTATGTTCAGGATCGTTAAAGGGCATTTCAATATATCCTTGGCGCACATAAAATTTTTTCGCTTCGGGAGAAGACTCCATTTGCAATACAACAATGCCTTGTTGATATAACCAACGTTCACAAAGATTTAGAAATGCTCCGCCTATTCCCTGATTCCTCGAATGTTCTTCAATCACCATGATACGAAGCGCGGCTCTTTGCTCTGGCCAAAATTGAATATGAGCATAACCCTTAATCAGGGTTCCTTTATAAAGAATAAAGTGGACATGATCTTCGTGCTCAAAAGTCCAGGTATATGGATCTGATACAGGTACTTTATCAAAAAAATAGTGTTGACGAAAATGACGCACTGCTTCCCATTCACGAGGTGTTAATGATTTCACTATTCGAAGTCCAAAACACCCCGCTTTATTATCAATGTCTGCAATAAATGCCTCTTTGCCTAGACAATAAGCCATGATGTCATTGGGATGATTTGTAGCCAACTCTTGCTTCAGTGCCGCATAAGCATCCAGGTCAGTGGGATGGGATCTCATCCACTCACGAAATTTTAAGTGTCTTTCAATTTCAGGACTGCCTTCTTCAAATGCATGAGCATGATGGGTTCTAAATTCAGCCCCTTTCTGAAAGTATCGCCTAAATGCAATTCCATACTCACCCTTTGCTTCATAACCCAGTAGCTGCATAGCATTGTTAGAGTTATCGATTTTCATGATGTCACGAACTACTGGAATCATGTCAATCACCGGTTTCGCTGCTAGGCCTGGCACAGAAGTAGATCCAATGTGATGAATGCCAATGCAATTTTCTCCAAGAGCTTCTTTGATACGACTTGCTTCCATACTGTATAAATTGGGCCACTCTGGATTATAGGGAACAACTTCAATTATTCTTTGAGTACTCATAACGCATTATCCAGTTGTTTGATGAAAAAATTAATAAGTGCACGAATATCATTACACTGATTTGAATGTGGGCCATAGGAACACCGCGCGAGACAATCAAGTAGGGATGAAAGATTAAGTAGGTTGATACTAATGTGAAAGTCCGTTGGAAGAGCATAACCTTCCTGTAACCCTTTTAAAAATGATTCCTCAAATTGAACAGGCATTCGATGTGCATAACGGAGCATGTTGGCTACATCCCAAAGGGGAGAGCCTGAAAAAGAAAATTCCCAATCTAAAATCCCTGTAATTTCCCATTGCCCATTTTTTATATCAACTAGAATATTAGCGGGATCAAAGTCTCCATGAACTAAGTGATTATCATGATCATCTGGAATATATAATTTAAAGTGATCGATATGTAGCTTTATCTTTGTAATGACTTCGTTGCCTAAGGCTTGAATCACTAATGTATGATTTAAACTCTCTTGATCATATTGCAGCAAGGAATCTTTGGTTGTTATTTCAGCTACCATCAATTCTTTATTGAAAAAACCAGCAGAGTCAAAGCGGTTAGTTTGAATGATAGATAGTATCTGTCCTACAGAAAACATAATCGAGTTCAGGTCGTAGGATTGATTACCCAGTAACAGATCACGGAGAGTAATTCCGTGGATGTATTCAGTGATTGCAAAGCGATAAACTTCATAATCCCCAATAAAATAGACTTGTGGTATTGGAATGGTTTTTTTTAAAAGAAGGCCGAAATTTTTTTCACGGTATGCGGCCCCTTTGTCCCGCAAATAAACGCGCAAAATATAAGGAGTGTTATCTGCTTCCAAGTTGATTTGGATGTTTAAATTGGCGCAGCCACCAGAAATTATCTTATAAGAATACATCTTTTTATTAGGGAAGGCCATCTTTACCATAGACTCAATGGTCTTAACTGGCAGCTGAATTTGCTTGTCTACTTTTTCCCAGTTTGCTTTAAATGTCATGGTTAATTCACAATTTTGGGGGGGTAGTGGATTATGTCATGAACGCTTGAGGTTTTTGATGTGATATTACGATATCCATGAGCTTGATTCGCATTAAATCGAAGTCCTTCTCCTTTAGATAATGATTTCCAGACACCATCAACTAAAACTTCAATTGTACCATCAACCACAACGACATGCTCAATAACACCATGTTTATGTGGTGGAGATAAATGTTCGCAGCCTGGCAATAATTCAATAACAAATAGTTCAAAGTTAAGCTCATTATCAAACGGAAACAATGGCATCACCCGAATTTTCTCATCAGTAGGATGTATCTGTTGCACATGTCCAGCCCGATAAATGGGCTCATTAAAATTAGTGCTAATATCTGCGATAAAGGAAGAAAAAGAGGTTTGAAATCCACTGGCAATTTTCCATAAGGTTGCAATAGTGGGGCTTGACTCTTGTCGTTCAATTTGCCCTAACATGGCTTTACTAACGCCAGTTTCTTGTGCTGCCTTATCTAAACTCCATCCGCGCTCACGACGTAATTTCTTTAAAGTCAATGAGATATGATTGTATATATCGTTCACAATGCACCTTGATTTAAAAAAAGATTGTGCGTTATGGCGCACAATGTTATCATGCCCTATTATGCGTTATAACGCACAAATTGTGAAGCAATTTTATAGAGGTGATTTATGGCTGATGACCAATTTAAAAAAAAATTAGTGGCTGTTCTTAACAAAAGTATTGAACCAGGTAAATTAATGAATGCCTTAGCCCATATGTGTATAGGCTTAGGTTCTGTTATAGGCAAAGAAGAATTACGCCTAACAGATTATAAAGATGCTGATGATGGTTCACATCCATTCATTTCAGAATTACCGTTTATTATTTTGTCAGAAAATTCGAACAAAATTAGAAAATTACGCAATGAAGCTAGAGCAAATCATATTATTTTTAATGATTTCACCGATACGATGACCATTGGCACTTACAAAGAACAGTTAGCCAGAACAGTACAAGTGAAAGATGAGGATCTTATTTATTATGGCATTGTATTGTATGGTGACTGGCAAAAAGTAACCGAGTTAACTAGAAAATTTTCTCTATGGCGATAATTTTTCTGAGGGAATGAAATGAATGAATTTAAAAATTTGAGAAAAAGTGCGAAGGCTGTACAAGATGCTTTATCAAAAAAAGGGTTAGCCTTTAAAGTGATTGAACTTTCTTCCAGCACACGCACTGCAAACGATGCAGCTGCAACTTTAGGATGTGATGTGGCGCAAATTGTTAAGTCATTACTGTTTCGTTCAAAAAAAACGAATCAACCCATTTTAATTCTAGCTAGTGGCATCAATCGTGTTAATGAAAAAACAATTGAACATCAGGTTGGTGAAAAGATTATTAAGGCTGATGCGGACTTTACTCGAGAAATTACAGGATTTGCAATTGGCGGGGTGCCGCCTATTGGGCATAAAATAAAAATTACTACTATTTTTATTGATGAAGAGCTAATGAAATATGAGACATTATGGGCTGACGTGGTCAACTAAAACGTTACACTCCAGTTAAGCAACTTTCATTAAAAAATCACTCTGTTTTTCAAATTGATTTGGGCTTAAATATCCCAAATAAGAATGTAATCTGTGGCTGTTATAAAACATGGTGATGTAATTCAAAATGTCCTGTTGAGCCTCCCATCGGTTTTGATAATTTCGCCATTGAACTCGTTCTTGTTTCAAACTGCCAAAGAAGCTTTCAATAACACTATTATCCCAGCAATCACCTTTTTTACTCATACTGCCAATATAGCCTTTACTCTTTAATAAATTGCGGTATTGGTGGCTCGCATATTGAACCCCTCTGTCTGAATGAACAATAAGTCCTGATGAAGGTTTCCGCTGCCAAATAGCCATATTCAGAGCATCACAGACCAATGTTGCTTTCATTCTGGAACTCATACTCCAACCAACTACTTTTCTTGAAAATAAATCCATAACTACCGCTAAATAAAGCCAGCCTTCTTGAGTCCAGATATAGGTAATATCTGATACATAGGATTTATTAGGTTCTTTAACATGAAATTGCCTATTTAAGACGTTTTCATAAACCGGCTGTTTATGGTTACTATTTGTAGTTACTTTGTATTTCTTTCGATAACGAACAAAAACTTTAGCTTCTCTCATTAAACTTTGAGTTCGTCTTCGACCTACTGGATAACCTAATGCATTTAAAGCATTCTTCATCCGGCGGCTTCCATAACAATACTGGCTTGTCTCTGCGATGTTCTTTACCCAGTCAATAAGCTCCTGATGCTCAGGATCGTCCGGTTTATTTCTTTGACGTTTCTGATAACTGTAATATCCATGTCGTGTAATGCCCAGTAGTTGACACATTAAATCAACAGGCCAGGTCTTCTTATTTTGGGCGACAAACGAATATTTTATTTCGTTTCTTGAGCAAAGAAGACCGCCGCCTTTTTTAAGATTTCCTTTTCCATTTTCAGGCGTTTATTTTCCTCTTGTAAACGACGGATTTCTAATTGCTCGGCGGTTAACTTGCCATTTCCTCGAAATGCTTGTCCATCTTGCTCTTTATGTTCTTTTATCCATCGGCTTAGTAGGGCTTGAGCGTATCCGTTCGGTGAAATACACCTAGAGGAATAAGTGAAAATTGAAGAAGATCGCTACACCATAACTATTGGAGTAGACGATGACAAAAAGAGATGAGTACTGGAGTGACATGGTTAAATCCTATGAGGAAAGTGGTTTAGCACCAGGATTATTTTGCCGTAATAAAGGAATATCAGACTCCAGGCTCAGATTTTATCGCAATAAATTCAAGAAAGAGTCTAAAGCAGTTACCCCAGCCAAAGAGGCTTTATTTGAGCCACTTATTATTACTCCATTACCTTCTGCTAAGGCAGTGTTTAAATTAGTTATTGAACTCCCTAATAAAATACGCTGTGAACTTGATGCAGCTGACCATCAACACCGACTGATATTATTAAGGGAGTTGATGACCTTATGTTAATTCCAGATGATGTTCAAGTGCATTTATATTGTGGAATAACTGATATGCGCAAATCCATTAATACTCTAGCCATTCTGGTGCATGAAGTTTTTGGAATGGAGCTTAGTGCAGGTCATTTATTTTTGTTTCGTAGCAGAGGAGGAGATAAGTTAAAAGCACTGTACTATGAAGAGCAGAGTTTTACCTTATGGTACCGCAGATTAGAGAAAGGGAAATTCATTTTCCCCCGCAATACCCAAGGTCATATTGAGCTGACAAAAGAGCACTTAAAATGGCTCATGGCCAGCAATAAATTCACCTTTCATCAAGGAGGAAACCCGGTGATTTACCGTGATTTTCATTGAAAAACACTGAAGAAATCATGGTGGTTATGGTATAATATCACCATTAAAACAAGCACTAAACCAGCCATGATTTCCTCAAAAGACCAATCACTTTTAATGCCTTTGCAGGAAGAAATTAATCAATTAAAAAAAGAAGCTCTGGAATGGAAGCAAAAGTATTTTAATATGCTAGAGCAATTCAAACTGGCTCAACAGCGTAAATACTCTCCCTCATCTGAACACAATATTCTGCAAGGCGAGTTGCAATTTGATGAAGCAGAAAGCATAGAGGTCACAGAGCTGCCGCAAGAAGATAATACAATTACGGTCACCTATACTCGCAAAAAACCAGTACGACGCCCATTACCTCCAGAGTTACCCCGTGAAACCATTGAGCATGACATTGCAGAAGAAGAAAAACTGTGTGCTTGCGGCTGTATGAAGCAACGTATTGGCGAAGAGGTCACGGAACAGCTAGAGTTTGTTCCTGCAAAGCTGACGGTCATTGCCCATGTGCGACCCAAATATGCATGTAATCGTTGTGATGAAGGGGTAAGCATTGCCCCTATGCCGCAATTATTCCTTCCTAAAAGCATTGCCACACCAAGCCTTGTAGCTCATGCCATTATTAGTAAATACCAAGACCACCTCCCTTTATACCGTCAAGAGCACATCTGGAAACGAATGGGCATTGAGATGGCTCGCAATACAGTATGTGGATGGATAATGGCAGCATCTGAGGTATGTAGCCCAATGAGGAACGCTCTAATCAAAGAGCTGGTTGCATCAAACTACCTTCAGGCCGATGAAACACCACTTCAGGTGATGGATGAGCCTAATCGAAAAAATACATCCAAGAGCTATATGTGGGTATACCAGAATCACAAACCGGATAAAAAAATCATTGTGTTTGATTATCGTGAAACCCGACAAGCCCAATGGCCTAAAGAACTACTTAAAGAGTTTAAAGGCTATTTACAAACAGATGGGTATGTTGGTTATGACTGGGTTGATGACCATCCTGATATTATTCATTTGGGATGTTTTGCACATGCCAGACGTCCTTTTGCTGAGCTTGTCAAACTGGCTAAAACCACAGGTAAATCACATCAGGCCGTGGCGTATATTCAAAAGCTCTATGCCATTGAAAAAATTGCTCGGGATGGGAACTATACGGCAGAACAACGCTATCAGATAAGGCTCGAACAATCAAAACCCATTCTTGACGCTTTAAAGACTTGGCTTGACCAATCCTTAAAAAATGCGGTACCCAAATCAAAGCTGGGTGATGCCTTAGTTTACATGTCTCAGCGATGGAAGGAGCTTACTGCTTATTTGCTTGATGGGATGCTCGAGATTGATAATAATGCCATTGAAAACATCATTAGGCCTTTTGCTCTGGGCAGAAAAAACTGGCTCATGTCTGGAAGCCCTAGAGGGGCTCATGCTGGGGCATTATTCTATAGCCTTATTGCAACAGCTAAGTCCAATGGCCTTAATCCTTTTGATTACCTCAAAGTCCTCTTCGAAAAAATCCGCTTCTGTAAAACCGCAGAAGACTTCACGAATCTTCTTCCTTTTAATCTCAAGATGAATTAACCCCTTCTTCTAATGCAACCCGTAGTTCACCGAACGGATACGCTTGAGCAATCCCTAAGTTAGTTGCTGCTTCTGTTACCCCATATCCTTGCTCTAATACAAGGCTAATTGCATCAAGTTTAAATTCTTTTGGGTATTTCTTTCTTATAGTCACTACTTTCTCCAGTTCAGTACATTATCTCTTAACTGGGGTGGTCTAATATAGGCGCGGTTTTCTGGACACAAAAAAAGGTTTTTTAAGAGCTATTCTTCTTAATACAAAGAGGAGAATAAAAT
Organism: Legionella antarctica; assembly: GCF_011764505.1. Taxonomy (NCBI): domain Bacteria; kingdom Pseudomonadati; phylum Pseudomonadota; class Gammaproteobacteria; order Legionellales; family Legionellaceae; genus Legionella; species Legionella antarctica. The sequence goes on along the minus strand of NZ_AP022839.1, from coordinate 2,880,065 downwards.
GTCTAAAAAGCGAGCTTATTATACGGCGGCCAAGAAGGCAAAAATAACGCTAGCTGCGATTGAGGGGAAACTCACACAAGCGCAAATTACCAGTGAATACGGTGTTCACGCAACGCAGGTAAAAACTTGGAAGCAATCGGCCATCAAAGCCATTAACGATTTATTCTCTGGGGCTAATGAAAAAGAAGCCAAGTCCCAAGAGCAGCTTGTTGAGGCATTATATCAAGAAATTGGTCGACTTCAAGCGCAGCTATCTTGGCTAAAAAAAAAGCATGAACTTTAGTCTGGATGAAAAGCGCGTCATGATTGATCCTCTTGCCGAGCTCACCATTCGTGAACAATGCTTGCTATTAGACTTGCCTGTTTCAAGTTATTATTATAGTGCCAAGCCCATTTCTGTCGAAGATGAAGCGCTTATGGCGCTACTTGATGAGCACTATCTGCAGTATCCATGTGAAGGTAAAATTAAGCGGGCAAGATGGCTGTCAAAAGAAGTAGGCTATCCTGTTGGTAAACGTCGAGTAAAAAAGTTGATGGAAATGATGGGGTTATCGACTGTTTACCCAAAGCCAAATACAAGCGTTCCCAATAAGGAGCATGAGGTGTTCCCTTATTTATTAAAAGAGGTGGATATCACCAAACCAAATCAGGTTTGGGCCGCAGATATCACCTACATCCGCATGAAAGGAAAGCATGTGTATTTAGTAGCTATTATGGACTGGTATAGTCGTTATGTGATTGGATGGGCTATTTCACCTACTATGGAGGCTGAATTTTGTATTGAGGCGCTTAGAAACGCTTTGCTGCATTCGCGTTGTGAGATCTTTAACACGGATCAGGGTTCTCAATTTACCTCAAAAGATTGGATAAATACGCTAAAATCTCACCACATTTCTATCAGCATGGATGGGCGAGGACGTTATTTAGATAATATATTTATCGAGCGATTGTGGCGTAGTGTTAAGCAAGAAAAAATCTACCGGTATGATTTTGATACAATTGAAGAGGTTGAGCTGGCCTTAACGGAGTATTTTGAGTATTATAATAACCGAAGGCTTCACCAGTCCTTTAATTATTTAACGCCCGCAGAGGTGTATTATGGCCGGAAAAGACCATAAACCCTAAATGAGAGCGTCATGACTTACCCACAAGGCCCACAGGCCTATACGAGAAAGTGAAGCTCTCCTGACCTGTGGACTTGTGGATAAGTCATTCTGATAGAGTTGTGGTAAAATGACCTAAGACAATTCGTAGTAGCAATCACTATTCATACGGTATTGAGTAGGTTTAAATAGGTTAATTTGAGTGAATTTTTAACTATAAATGATGGATGAATAGCTCTTATTTTTCCTTAATTTTGTTCCAGACATGCGGACCCATATCAGTCAGATCCATTGAACCACATCAATGAGTTAAGAGATATCAGCATATTATTAATTGATTTTGTGTTAATACTTGCACAACTGAAACAAAAAGAGTTGGACGTAATACTTACACCACGAGATAACAAACGACGATACCTCAATTATATGTTTCATTACGGTTCAATGGGGACAGGTGCAGTAGTGGGCACAGCTGTGGGTGGTCCTTTACTTGGATTAGGGCTTTTATTTTCTGGTGGTCTCGCCAGTAATGTTGCCAGAAGCCAGACTGGAATGAATGATATATCACCTAAGTCAGGATGGATTTTGGTAGGGTTGTTAAAAAATATAGTTGAAGTATTTAAGGGTACTGTTGATTATCTGGGAGATAAATGTGATTTTCAACTACTGACTTTTGAAGATTACAAATGGTTAACCGATAATGAGTTAGATGAAAGCAAAATTAGCTCTAAAACTATTTACATACATTCCACTCAATCTTCAATTGAATGCTTGTATAAAGATAAGAAGGGTGTCATTAAGAAACATTTACTCAATGATTTTTTGAATGAAAGTGAATTGCTTGAAATGCGAGAACAAAAAGAATTTGGAATGCGCCATAAACTTGCAATTATTACCGCTATTTATAAAGGCATTTGTTCCCCAGCTTTTAGCGAAATAAATCAAAATCAACTTGAAACGGTTAATACAATTTAACATTTATCTTTCAATATAGTTTGTTGAATTTTTTCATACTATTTTAATAGGAATTACTCTTGGTTATCTAAGGGTGATTCTGAAAATCAATTGAATATTATAAAGTTATGAGAGAAAGAGTATCTCGAAGTGTTTGAAAAAGGGTAATCCCCCCATTTTTAATTGAAGCTAAAAATAGAGGGGTAGGCAGCTAGTGCCAATTTTTGCCTTGGAGTAATCCCTGCAGTATTTGGCCGTTCATTGTTGTACGTCCATAGCCATTGTGTCGCATGTAGTTGTACATCAGCAATACTTTCAAATAAATATTGGCTTAGCCAGTCATAACGAACAGTGCGGTTATACCGTTCAATATAGGCATTTTGTTGGGGATTTCCTGGTTGAATAAAAACTAACTGTATCTGATTTTTATCCGCCCATTGCTCAAGCAATTTACTGACGTACTCAGGCCCATTATCACAACGTATCTTTCGAGGTTTTCCCCGCCATTCAATGATTTGATCGAGTGCCCGTAGCACTCGCTCTGCTGGCAAAGACAAATCAACCTCAATGGCAAGCCCTTCGCGGTTGTAATCATCAAGCACATTAAATAACCGATAATTACGTCCATCTTCTAACTGGTCGTGCATAAAGTCCATCGACCAGCACTCATTGATAGTGGTTGGCACAGCCAATGGTTCTGGTTTTTCCCTGATTAACCGTTTTTTGGGTTTTATCCGCATATTGAGCTCTAACTCCCTATAGATTCGATAAACCCTCTTATGATTCCAGGCAAATCCCTTAACATTACGCAAGTAGAGAAAACATAAACCAAAGCCCCAATTGCGCTGACTCTGTGACAGACGAAGCAACCAGTCCGCTATGAGTGCATTCTCATCGTTTAATATAGCCTGATACCGATAACAGGTTTCACTTAAGCTAAATAGCTCACAGGACAAACGAATTGAAATACCCTTATCATGCACCGCCTTGTGCGCCAGTTCACGCCGGCGCGACGGTGTTACCACTTTTTTTCAATGGACTCTTTGAGGATCTCTGCTTTTAATCGCTCTTCTGCGTACATCTTTTTAAGGCGACTGTTTTCAGTTTCTAGCTCTTTTAATCGGGACATCATTGACGCATCCATGCCGCCAAATTTAGAGCGCCATTTGTAGAATGTTGCAGCACTAATCACATGCTCACGGCATAGCTCTGAAACAGGCGTTCCGCCTTCGGATTGCTTTAAAATTGATAGTATTTGGCTATCTGTAAATTTTGATTTTGTCATGAAGAATCTCCTGGTTGTAAGTTACTAGAAAATTCGTATCCGTTCGGTGAAATACACCTAGAGGAATAAGTGAAAATTGAAGAAGATCGCTACACCATAACTATTGGAGTAGACGATGACAAAAAGAGATGAGTACTGGAGTGACATGGTTAAATCCTATGAGGAAAGTGGTTTAGCACCAGGATTATTTTGCCGTAATAAAGGAATATCAGACTCCAGGCTCAGATTTTATCGCAATAAATTCAAGAAAGAGTCTAAAGCAGTTACCCCAGCCAAAGAGGCTTTATTTGAGCCACTTATTATTACTCCATTACCTTCTGCTAAGGCAGTGTTTAAATTAGTTATTGAACTCCCTAATAAAATACGCTGTGAACTTGATGCAGCTGACCATCAACACCGACTGATATTATTAAGGGAGTTGATGACCTTATGTTAATTCCAGATGATGTTCAAGTGCATTTATATTGTGGAATAACTGATATGCGCAAATCCATTAATACTCTAGCCATTCTGGTGCATGAAGTTTTTGGAATGGAGCTTAGTGCAGGTCATTTATTTTTGTTTCGTAGCAGAGGAGGAGATAAGTTAAAAGCACTGTACTATGAAGAGCAGAGTTTTACCTTATGGTACCGCAGATTAGAGAAAGGGAAATTCATTTTCCCCCGCAATACCCAAGGTCATATTGAGCTGACAAAAGAGCACTTAAAATGGCTCATGGCCAGCAATAAATTCACCTTTCATCAAGGAGGAAACCCGGTGATTTACCGTGATTTTCATTGAAAAACACTGAAGAAATCATGGTGGTTATGGTATAATATCACCATTAAAACAAGCACTAAACCAGCCATGATTTCCTCAAAAGACCAATCACTTTTAATGCCTTTGCAGGAAGAAATTAATCAATTAAAAAAAGAAGCTCTGGAATGGAAGCAAAAGTATTTTAATATGCTAGAGCAATTCAAACTGGCTCAACAGCGTAAATACTCTCCCTCATCTGAACACAATATTCTGCAAGGCGAGTTGCAATTTGATGAAGCAGAAAGCATAGAGGTCACAGAGCTGCCGCAAGAAGATAATACAATTACGGTCACCTATACTCGCAAAAAACCAGTACGACGCCCATTACCTCCAGAGTTACCCCGTGAAACCATTGAGCATGACATTGCAGAAGAAGAAAAACTGTGTGCTTGCGGCTGTATGAAGCAACGTATTGGCGAAGAGGTCACGGAACAGCTAGAGTTTGTTCCTGCAAAGCTGACGGTCATTGCCCATGTGCGACCCAAATATGCATGTAATCGTTGTGATGAAGGGGTAAGCATTGCCCCTATGCCGCAATTATTCCTTCCTAAAAGCATTGCCACACCAAGCCTTGTAGCTCATGCCATTATTAGTAAATACCAAGACCACCTCCCTTTATACCGTCAAGAGCACATCTGGAAACGAATGGGCATTGAGATGGCTCGCAATACAGTATGTGGATGGATAATGGCAGCATCTGAGGTATGTAGCCCAATGAGGAACGCTCTAATCAAAGAGCTGGTTGCATCAAACTACCTTCAGGCCGATGAAACACCACTTCAGGTGATGGATGAGCCTAATCGAAAAAATACATCCAAGAGCTATATGTGGGTATACCAGAATCACAAACCGGATAAAAAAATCATTGTGTTTGATTATCGTGAAACCCGACAAGCCCAATGGCCTAAAGAACTACTTAAAGAGTTTAAAGGCTATTTACAAACAGATGGGTATGTTGGTTATGACTGGGTTGATGACCATCCTGATATTATTCATTTGGGATGTTTTGCACATGCCAGACGTCCTTTTGCTGAGCTTGTCAAACTGGCTAAAACCACAGGTAAATCACATCAGGCCGTGGCGTATATTCAAAAGCTCTATGCCATTGAAAAAATTGCTCGGGATGGGAACTATACGGCAGAACAACGCTATCAGATAAGGCTCGAACAATCAAAACCCATTCTTGACGCTTTAAAGACTTGGCTTGACCAATCCTTAAAAAATGCGGTACCCAAATCAAAGCTGGGTGATGCCTTAGTTTACATGTCTCAGCGATGGAAGGAGCTTACTGCTTATTTGCTTGATGGGATGCTCGAGATTGATAATAATGCCATTGAAAACATCATTAGGCCTTTTGCTCTGGGCAGAAAAAACTGGCTCATGTCTGGAAGCCCTAGAGGGGCTCATGCTGGGGCATTATTCTATAGCCTTATTGCAACAGCTAAGTCCAATGGCCTTAATCCTTTTGATTACCTCAAAGTCCTCTTCGAAAAAATCCGCTTCTGTAAAACCGCAGAAGACTTCACGAATCTTCTTCCTTTTAATCTCAAGATGAATTAACCCCTTCTTCTAATGCAACCCGTAGTTCACCGAACGGATACGTTAATATTGCTCCAAGTGCTGTTGAAAAGGCCGATATCTGTCAAAATGCCATCAATCTATGGCTCAAAATAGGTTAAAAAAGTGACAGATCCATACTTTCTCAATTTCAGTTTTAATAAATTTTCACGCAAATTACATCCAGAACCATTAAGTAACTACAAAAATTGACGACATCTTTAGAGGCATAAATTTATATCGCGTTAAAAGATCCGTTTTATTTTTCTTATCATCGAATGATCTAAATCCGCTCCTCGCTCTTCCATTAATTCTTCAATCGCACGCTAACTTAATGGGTGGGCAATTTCCATCTCACTGTCATTAGTATTATATCTTTTGGGAAATGCCGTCCTTTAAAACTGATCATAATCTGCCTTTTTACGGGCATGATCACTTATGACTGATATTTTCGACAGAACCAGGCCCCTTGCCCAATGAGTACTTTATTTAAAGGATGCAGTACTAGATTAACGCAAGCCAATATAAACAACAAAAGTGTTGATTTATCTTAGAGCACCATGATATAATTTTGTTCGATTATGATTGTTTAAATGAACCAATTATGGCTTGCGACCTATCTTCTCCAAAAGGACTAATAGAGAACTGGTTCCTTCTGGTTTTAATTATTAAACGGGTTCGTCGCTAATGTTACTGACACAAAAAACTGTGAAATACGGCAGTCATTAGTAATATCGAATGCTGCCATAAAGATTAAATTACGAGGAAATACATATGGCTATTACTATCGATATTATTGAACAATCAACAATTGGCATCAAACTGGACTTATCATGTAAAAACTTAAGCGATAATGATGTTGCGATTATTTGCACTTATTTAAAAGGGCACCCAGAGATAAGCTCGATTAATGTGTGCGACAACCAAATCGGAGACGAAGGCGCTAAAGCGCTGGCGGCCAATACCAACCTGTCATCGCTTGATGTGTCCAACAACCAAATCGGAGTCGAAGGCGCTAAAGCGCTGGCGGCCAATACCAGCCTGACATCGCTTAAGGTGGGCTATAACCAAATCAGAGTCGAAGGCGCTAAAGCGCTAGCGGCCAATACCTGCCTGACATCGCTTGATGTATCCAACAACCAAATCAGAGTCGAAGGCGCTAAAGCGCTGGCGGCCAATACCCGCCTGACATCGCTTGATGTGCAACTTAACCAAATCGGAGACGAAGGCGCTAAAGCGCTGGCGGCCAATACCCGCCTGACATCGCTTGATGTGGGCTATAACCAGATCGGAGTCGAAGGCGCTAAAGCGCTGGCGGCCAATACCCGCCTGACATCGCTGGATGTGAGCTTTAACCAACTCAGAGTCGAAGGCGCTAAAGCGCTGGCGGCCAATACCAGCCTGGCATCGCTTGATGTGCGCGGCAACCAAATCGGAGTCGAAGGCGCTAAAGCGCTGGCGGCCAATACCAGCCTGACATCGCTTAATGTGGGCTATAACCAAATTGGAGACGAAGGCGCCAAAGCTCTGGCGGTCAATACCAGCCTGACATCGCTTAATGTGTACCTTAGCCAAATCGGAGACGAAGGCGCTAAAGCGCTGGCGGCCAATACCAGCCTGACATCGCTTGATGTGGGCTTTAATCAAATCGGAGACGAAGGCGCTAAAGCGCTGGCGGCCAATACCAGCCTGACATCGCTTGATGTGCGCGGCAACAAAATCGGAGACGAAGGCGCTAAAGCGCTGGCGGCCAATACCAGCCTGACATCGCTTGATGTGCGCGGCAACCAAATCGGAGTCGAAGGCGCTAAAGCGCTGGCGGCCAATACCAGCCCGACACCGCTTAATGTGAGCTCTAACCAAATCGGAAACGAAGGCGCTGAAGCTATTGACGAAATGCTTGAGAGCAATCGTAAAAACATCAACAAGGAAGCAAATACACCAAATATCAGCATGATGGTGCTGAGTGGCTTTATAGCCGCCGCAGGAATCACCGCCATCGCCGTTGCTTTTGCCCTATTAAACGCCGCAACTTTTGGTGTGGCAGGGGTAGTACTGGCTTGCGCAGGTGTTGCTGCAACCCTGTCGGGCGCCGGCCTATTCGCTGCAGGCGCTAAGCAATACATGGCTGAAAAACCAGAAGCCACTCCAAATGTGGCAACCGCAGCAATATAAGAATAAAAGCCATTTCTACTGAAGGTGCGCTTCTAGCGCACCTCAAGAGAATAGTATTTTTTCACAAGCCCAGTAGCAAGTCTTCATTATTTGTTAGGACTTGAAAACAGATTCGGCTCTGCTTGAATTATTTTGCAAATGAACCAGATTTTCCATGGCATTGGAGTATCAATCGTTGGATTGAAGGAGAGACTGTTTCACTGCTCATAATTCACCACCTTCCATCTTACGATGAAAGAGTTTTAAGCCCAATTACACCAGAAAAAATGAGACCCAAACAGAACAACTTACCTATTGAAACAGAGTCGCCGAAGAATACGATACCTAAAATGACTGTACCAGCAGCGCCAATCCCTGTCCAAACTGTATAGGCAATCCCTACTGGCAAATCCTTTATTGCAACGGCTAGAAGGTAAACACTGATGAGTAGCATTATTAGAGTACATAGGGTTGTCCCTATATGGTATCCGTTCGGTGAAATACACCTAGAGGAATAAGTGAAAATTGAAGAAGATCGCTACACCATAACTATTGGAGTAGACGATGACAAAAAGAGATGAGTACTGGAGTGACATGGTTAAATCCTATGAGGAAAGTGGTTTAGCACCAGGATTATTTTGCCGTAATAAAGGAATATCAGACTCCAGGCTCAGATTTTATCGCAATAAATTCAAGAAAGAGTCTAAAGCAGTTACCCCAGCCAAAGAGGCTTTATTTGAGCCACTTATTATTACTCCATTACCTTCTGCTAAGGCAGTGTTTAAATTAGTTATTGAACTCCCTAATAAAATACGCTGTGAACTTGATGCAGCTGACCATCAACACCGACTGATATTATTAAGGGAGTTGATGACCTTATGTTAATTCCAGATGATGTTCAAGTGCATTTATATTGTGGAATAACTGATATGCGCAAATCCATTAATACTCTAGCCATTCTGGTGCATGAAGTTTTTGGAATGGAGCTTAGTGCAGGTCATTTATTTTTGTTTCGTAGCAGAGGAGGAGATAAGTTAAAAGCACTGTACTATGAAGAGCAGAGTTTTACCTTATGGTACCGCAGATTAGAGAAAGGGAAATTCATTTTCCCCCGCAATACCCAAGGTCATATTGAGCTGACAAAAGAGCACTTAAAATGGCTCATGGCCAGCAATAAATTCACCTTTCATCAAGGAGGAAACCCGGTGATTTACCGTGATTTTCATTGAAAAACACTGAAGAAATCATGGTGGTTATGGTATAATATCACCATTAAAACAAGCACTAAACCAGCCATGATTTCCTCAAAAGACCAATCACTTTTAATGCCTTTGCAGGAAGAAATTAATCAATTAAAAAAAGAAGCTCTGGAATGGAAGCAAAAGTATTTTAATATGCTAGAGCAATTCAAACTGGCTCAACAGCGTAAATACTCTCCCTCATCTGAACACAATATTCTGCAAGGCGAGTTGCAATTTGATGAAGCAGAAAGCATAGAGGTCACAGAGCTGCCGCAAGAAGATAATACAATTACGGTCACCTATACTCGCAAAAAACCAGTACGACGCCCATTACCTCCAGAGTTACCCCGTGAAACCATTGAGCATGACATTGCAGAAGAAGAAAAACTGTGTGCTTGCGGCTGTATGAAGCAACGTATTGGCGAAGAGGTCACGGAACAGCTAGAGTTTGTTCCTGCAAAGCTGACGGTCATTGCCCATGTGCGACCCAAATATGCATGTAATCGTTGTGATGAAGGGGTAAGCATTGCCCCTATGCCGCAATTATTCCTTCCTAAAAGCATTGCCACACCAAGCCTTGTAGCTCATGCCATTATTAGTAAATACCAAGACCACCTCCCTTTATACCGTCAAGAGCACATCTGGAAACGAATGGGCATTGAGATGGCTCGCAATACAGTATGTGGATGGATAATGGCAGCATCTGAGGTATGTAGCCCAATGAGGAACGCTCTAATCAAAGAGCTGGTTGCATCAAACTACCTTCAGGCCGATGAAACACCACTTCAGGTGATGGATGAGCCTAATCGAAAAAATACATCCAAGAGCTATATGTGGGTATACCAGAATCACAAACCGGATAAAAAAATCATTGTGTTTGATTATCGTGAAACCCGACAAGCCCAATGGCCTAAAGAACTACTTAAAGAGTTTAAAGGCTATTTACAAACAGATGGGTATGTTGGTTATGACTGGGTTGATGACCATCCTGATATTATTCATTTGGGATGTTTTGCACATGCCAGACGTCCTTTTGCTGAGCTTGTCAAACTGGCTAAAACCACAGGTAAATCACATCAGGCCGTGGCGTATATTCAAAAGCTCTATGCCATTGAAAAAATTGCTCGGGATGGGAACTATACGGCAGAACAACGCTATCAGATAAGGCTCGAACAATCAAAACCCATTCTTGACGCTTTAAAGACTTGGCTTGACCAATCCTTAAAAAATGCGGTACCCAAATCAAAGCTGGGTGATGCCTTAGTTTACATGTCTCAGCGATGGAAGGAGCTTACTGCTTATTTGCTTGATGGGATGCTCGAGATTGATAATAATGCCATTGAAAACATCATTAGGCCTTTTGCTCTGGGCAGAAAAAACTGGCTCATGTCTGGAAGCCCTAGAGGGGCTCATGCTGGGGCATTATTCTATAGCCTTATTGCAACAGCTAAGTCCAATGGCCTTAATCCTTTTGATTACCTCAAAGTCCTCTTCGAAAAAATCCGCTTCTGTAAAACCGCAGAAGACTTCACGAATCTTCTTCCTTTTAATCTCAAGATGAATTAACCCCTTCTTCTAATGCAACCCGTAGTTCACCGAACGGATACCCTATATGAGTAAACCCATTAGTATATTTGAGTAAAATAGCCCAACAGACTTCGAATAGACCAGCAATAATTAGAATAAGCCAAGACATAAAACACTGATGTGGTCAAGCAAATTGATACACACCAGTTAAGCGACTTTTTTTAATTGTATTATTTGCTCATTTTCAAACTGATTTGGACTTTTATATCCAAGGAATGAATGTAAGCGGTTACTGTTATAAAACATTGTAATATAATTCAGGATGTCTTGTTGTGCCTCAAAGCGAGTTTGGTAATTGCGCCATTGGACTCGCTCTTGTTTTAACCTCCCGAAAAAGCTTTCAGCAACAGCATTATCCCAGCAGTTACCTTTACGACTCATACTACCGATGCAACCATAAGTAGTTAATAGCATGCGATAAGCATTACTCGCATATTGAACGCCTCGATCGGAATGGGTTATTACTCCAGTATTGGGTTTGCGTTGCCAAAGCGCCATTTTAAGGGCGTCACAAGCCAGGCTTGCCTTCATCCGCGAACTCATACTCCAACCGATAACTTTTCTTGAAAACAAGTCGATAACAACAGCTAAATACAACCAACCCTCTTGTGTCCAAATATAGGTAATATCGGAGGCGTAAGCTTGATTAGGCTTTTCTACAATAAACTGTCTATTAAGTACATTTTCAAATATAGGCTGCTTATGCTTGCTGTTTGTTGTTACCCTATATTTCTTTCTGTAACGTGCGTGTATTCCTGCTTCCTTCATTAGATTTCGGGCTTTATTTCTCCCAACAGGATAACCTAATGCATTTAATGCTTTTTTCATTCGACGGCTTCCATAAGTATAATGGCTTGATTCTGCTAATTTTTTAACCCAATCAAGCATCTCCACATGCAATGGATCTGGTGGTTTATTACATTTAAGATAATTGTAAAAACCACTTCTTGTAACACCCAGCAATTGACACATCACGTCAATTGGCCAGGCCTTCTTATTCTGGGCAATAAATGAATATTTCACTTCATTTCTTTTGCAAAGAAGGCCGTCGCCTTTTTTAATATTTCTTTTTCCATTGTTACGCGTCTTAATTCTTCTCGTAAACGACGTATCTCTAGTTGTTCGTCAGTTAATTTACCATTACCTCTAAATGCTTGCCCTTCCTCTTTGGAGTGTTCTTTGATCCACCGGCTTATCAACCTGGAATCAATGCCCAGACTTTGTGCAGCTTCTGATTGCGTATAATTCTGCTCCAAAACAAGACTAATAGCGTCTAGTTTAAATTCTTTAGTATATTTCGTTGCACCCATTTTATTACCTCCAGTTAAGATGATTATCTCTTATCTGGAGTGTACAAATCCATTAGACCACATCACACCCCTTTAAAAGAGGTCGTCCTTAATGAATGAATTTGTTAACAGGGTCGTCCCTGTTAACAAAAATATAGCACTTGCATTAGAGTGAAGCAACAACAATCAACTATATGTATTAATTAGAACCTCTGATAAATTACAAGAAATGAAGTTATTTAGGATCAGCATGCAAATAGGAAGCTACGATGTAGCCTATGTTGATGAAACCGTACTTCAATTCCTAAACGAACAAGGCAGGCTCGCAACTAGCACCTCCTACATGTGGCTTTTATGGCGCACGCCAGACGTTACTTTTTTGATGTGGTTAAAGCCACTAAAAACAAACCCGATATTGTCAAATTAGCGGTTGAGTGGTTCGCGAGACTTTATGCGATTGAAAAAACTAAAAGATTACAAGGCTACAATCGAACGCATTAAACAGGTGCGACTAGCCGAAGCCCAGCCTATTTTAACCCAATTCAAACAGTGGTTGCTTACGCAACAAAAAATCGTCTTACCAAAGTCCCCACTCGGAAAATCCTTGTTTTAATCGATTAAGCTCTGGGATAGTCTCACGCAATACATTAATGATAGGCAGGCCTGAAAGAGACAATAATCGCTCTGAACGTGCCATTAAACCCTTTATAATCAGTCGAAAAAACTGGTTGTTCAATAGCTCCATTAAAGGAGCAGAAGCTTCAAGCATTCTCTTTTCTCTGGTTCAAACCTGCAAAGAACATGATGTGGATGTCTTCGCTTACTTTAAATACGCGCTGCCAAGCGCAATAACGAGGGCGATACACAGCAGTTATTACCTGTAACGTCAACACAGATGTACTCAAGTCTCAAAGAATCATTCCTGTTTTACTATATGTAGACAAGTAGGTCTTTGGTTTGGCGCTTACGATTAAGTATATGAATTCATATTAGAAACTACCTCTGGTTCTTCCTCAGAAAGTACTAATACTAACTCTCGATAATCTGATTTAAATATGTTGAAAGATTCCACTAGTTCAGTACAATAATCGTACAGTTCATTTTTATTTATATTTCCTGCAGCCGATATTAAATTTTTTAATTTGTCATAATCAGTATCAGTAACTAAATCAGCTAATAGTTCATTTAGACGTTCTCTGTTATTAAATTCGTTTAAGCACTCTTCAAAAGTCGTTAGCTTAATTTTTAATTGATAAAAGTCATTTTTAAGTTGAACTATATCTTTACTTAATGATTGTTTATTAATGACATGATTTTCAAATATTACCATATTATCATTCAGGCTTGTAAGGTTATAATATAGGCGCGGTTTTCTGGACACAAAAAAAGGTTTTTTAAGAGCTATTCTTCTTAATACAAAGAGGAGAATAAAATGTCTAAAAAGCGAGCTTATTATACGGCGGCCAAGAAGGCAAAAATAACGCTAGCTGCGATTGAGGGGAAACTCACACAAGCGCAAATTACCAGTGAATACGGTGTTCACGCAACGCAGGTAAAAACTTGGAAGCAATCGGCCATCAAAGCCATTAACGATTTATTCTCTGGGGCTAATGAAAAAGAAGCCAAGTCCCAAGAGCAGCTTGTTGAGGCATTATATCAAGAAATTGGTCGACTTCAAGCGCAGCTATCTTGGCTAAAAAAAAAGCATGAACTTTAGTCTGGATGAAAAGCGCGTCATGATTGATCCTCTTGCCGAGCTCACCATTCGTGAACAATGCTTGCTATTAGACTTGCCTGTTTCAAGTTATTATTATAGTGCCAAGCCCATTTCTGTCGAAGATGAAGCGCTTATGGCGCTACTTGATGAGCACTATCTGCAGTATCCATGTGAAGGTAAAATTAAGCGGGCAAGATGGCTGTCAAAAGAAGTAGGCTATCCTGTTGGTAAACGTCGAGTAAAAAAGTTGATGGAAATGATGGGGTTATCGACTGTTTACCCAAAGCCAAATACAAGCGTTCCCAATAAGGAGCATGAGGTGTTCCCTTATTTATTAAAAGAGGTGGATATCACCAAACCAAATCAGGTTTGGGCCGCAGATATCACCTACATCCGCATGAAAGGAAAGCATGTGTATTTAGTAGCTATTATGGACTGGTATAGTCGTTATGTGATTGGATGGGCTATTTCACCTACTATGGAGGCTGAATTTTGTATTGAGGCGCTTAGAAACGCTTTGCTGCATTCGCGTTGTGAGATCTTTAACACGGATCAGGGTTCTCAATTTACCTCAAAAGATTGGATAAATACGCTAAAATCTCACCACATTTCTATCAGCATGGATGGGCGAGGACGTTATTTAGATAATATATTTATCGAGCGATTGTGGCGTAGTGTTAAGCAAGAAAAAATCTACCGGTATGATTTTGATACAATTGAAGAGGTTGAGCTGGCCTTAACGGAGTATTTTGAGTATTATAATAACCGAAGGCTTCACCAGTCCTTTAATTATTTAACGCCCGCAGAGGTGTATTATGGCCGGAAAAGACCATAAACCCTAAATGAGAGCGTCATGACTTACCCACAAGGCCCACAGGCCTATACGAGAAAGTGAAGCTCTCCTGACCTGTGGACTTGTGGATAAGTCATTCTGATAGAGTTGTGGTAAAATGACCTAAGACAATTCGTAGTAGCAATCACTATTCATACGGTATTGAGTAGGTTTAAATAGGTTAATTTGAGTGAATTTTTAACTATAAATGATGGATGAATAGCTCTTATTTTTCCTTAATTTTGTTCCAGATATGCGGACCCATATCACAGACCTCATTGAATATTTAGCGTAAATTGCACTGACACAATATCCTGTTCCCAATTTGAATTAACTATTGTAAAGAATTGATAAGGATTTGATTAAAGTGCCCCCTTAAATGGGAAAGAGCCCAAATTATAGAGTGCGTGTTAAGGTGCTCTGCGGATGATTGAAGCTGCCCCATTAAATGGGAAAGAGCCGTTTTGTGTTCTTGATTAGTGCCCCCGAAAATGGGGAAGAGCCAGTTAATTGCTTGATTTTAAATGGTGCGCTCGGAGGGACTCGAACCCCCGACACCTTGGTTCGAAGCCAAGTACTCTATCCAGCTGAGCTACGAGCGCGATGGGTGTTTATTTGAGATGTTTTACTTTTGGTCTTTAAAGGTTTGAGACCAAAATGGTGGGCCGTATAAGATTCGAACTTATGACACAGAGGTTAAAAGCCTCCTGCTCTACCAACTGAGCTAACGGCCCCTTACAAGGGTAACGATTTTAAAACTACATCATACAGACTGTTGGTATTCAGTTTCTTAAAACTGGTGGGCCGTATAAGATTCGAACTTATGACACAGAGGTTAAAAGCCTCCTGCTCTACCAACTGAGCTAACGGCCCTAAAGAGGCTGAAATCATACCGGATTAGAGCAGAATTTCAAGTCTTTTTATTGAATTTTTTTTTAAATAATCAGATTGCATCAATTATAGACGGCCATCCATATTCGGATTTTGAGTTGAAGTAGTTAAATTTTTTTCTGTGGCAAGTATCGCCCAGTTTTGTGATTTAAGCTTGTAGCTAAGGGAGCGGGCATTGTGGCCTGATGTTAACACCAGCAAAACATCAGCTCCCATAGCACCGCAGCCTTTGATAGCTAATACTTCAGGAAAAGTTCTTAAACGATTGATTAACTCTAAACTATGTAGGGCGACTAGATTTAACTCACTTAATTGATGATGGTAATTATTGATGCTATCAAGTAATTTCTTGCTATTTATTTCTTCAAAAGCTTGTTTTGCCTCATCTACTGTTAAAGATAACTCTTCTAACTGATGGGGAAGGCTTGCAGACTGGAGATGATGATGAGTCGCAAGTTTTACGCCTGTATGTAGCAGTAAAAAGGAAAGATCTTTAAAGGGCCAATCATATGATTGGATGATTTTTTTTTGTTTATTGATATAAACACACCCTTGTTGAGATTGAGCAATCACGTCATAGCCACTGGGTCTTAAACCTGCTCCCGACCATGATGATTGATAGTAGGCCTGAAGCATGGAATTTAAATCAGAAATTTTATTTTCTATATAGCTACTGGCTAAATAACTTGCCAAAAACTGAGCGCTAGATGCACCCAAACCACCAAGACCATTATAGGGATCATACCAGGATAGACCTTTACTGGAGTATTTTTGTCGTTGCCACCAGATACCTGCTGGAGAGTCAGAATGTATTCCGACTAATTCCTTCCTATCAGTTAATAAAAGTTCAAAGTAAGGTGTAGTTGTTAAAATTATGGCTGAAGCTTCAGTCACGGCTACATACTCACCTAATAAAAAAGTTTTGGCAGGTATTCGCCATTTCATATAGCAATTGATGTTAGTCTGAGTTCGGCTAATAAGTCATATGCATTATTCAGGCTAACCCTTTTGTTTACATGCAACCACTCTTGCAGTCGCTCTTTGAGCACCGGCATTTCATTTTCATTAGCGCCAGCTACCAAGAGAAGGTTATCAATATGTAATTTCATATGACCTTGGATAATACCCTCGGTGCATAGGGCTTTAATTGCCCCCAAATTTTGTACTAGTCCTACTGCCGCTATAACTTGGGAGAGTTGATTTGCTGAAGTGACGTCCATCATTCGTAAACACATTTTGGCAGTAGGGTGAAGGGAGGTAACTCCACCTACAGTGCCCACTATGATGGGTGCGGTTAATTCTCCAGTGAGGATTTCATCCTGATAGCGCCAACGGGTAATTGCTTGATATTGCCCAGTCCGAGCAGCATAAGCATGTATTCCAGCTTCTACCGCTCGCCAATCATTACCCGTAGCAATTAAAACGGGATCAATACCATTCATTACCCCTTTATTATGAGTAGCGGCTCTGTAGGGATCCATTTCTGCGAATAAAGAGGCCTCATGTAATTTATGGCCAAGTATGGGATCAATATTGCGTAGCGTAACTTGTGCCGTAGTTAATTTTTGATCGTTCAAATTGGACAGAATACACATAGTGACTTCTTCATCCGTTAAATGTTCAATGGGTGTCTTTAAGTATTCAAGCACTTGATTAATGATGTTGGCACCCATAGCATCGCAACTATTCATAGTAAGATGAATAACCCCCATGTCTTTACCATCTTCTCTTTTTAAATGTCGTAATTGTAAATCAATGACGCCGCCACCGCGTTTTACCATGTTAGCGGCCACATCTTCATTTGCTTTTTCGATGAGATAGCGGCGATTTTCGTTAAAAATCTTTGAAAATCTTTGAAAATCTTTGATTTTAGCTAATTGAATCTGGCCAAGAATACACTCGCCATGAACCCATGTTGTTATTTCACCATGTTGTCTTATCCATTTTGCTGACTTGGATAAAGCAGCAATAATAGAAGTTTCTTCAACAGCCAGGGGAATAACATAATCCCGGCCATCGATGTTAAAATTGGTCGCTACACCCAAAGGGAGTTGAAAATATCCTATGACGTTTTCTATCAATTTGTCAGCCAGGTTTAAACTCTTGATACCACCCTGGTTTAAAAAAAGAATATCCTCAGGAGTTATAACTCCTAAAGTTAATAGTCTTTGAAATCGTTCCTCACGTGATAATTTTGAAAATCCGCAGAATAATTCTTCAGCATTAGAAGCTATGGACATGCCTTCTCCTTTAAATCGCTAAGGTTTAAGCTGCCAGTACAGAACATGGCAGTTTTTAATTCATATTCTATAGCCATCATTTTGTTTAGAACGTGTTGACTTGATTCGAGGGCTGGTTCAAGCATAGGTTTAGCAAATCCAACTGTAGTAGCACCTAAAGCAAATAATTTAGCGGCATCCAGACCGTGTCTTACTCCACCTGAGCCCCATATTTCAAAAACCGGATTTATAGCGGCAGCGTTTTTGACACTCTGCAGGGTATCAATTCCCCAATTCCGAAATGTATCTGCTGTTTGATGTCTTAGGGAGTCATTCACCGCTCTGTGACCCTCAATACGTCCCCAATGAGTTCCACCAGCCCCACTTACATCAACTGCAGCAACGCCTAGATCGTTTAAGCGAGATAATGTCTTTTTTGAAAAACCGCAACCGGTTTCTTTTACAACGACAGGGGTATGGATGGTTTTTACCAGCAAACCCAGAGCATCCCAACATCCTTTAAAATCAGTAGTGCCCTCAGGTTGAATGCATTCTTGCAACGGGTTGCAATGTATAATAATTGCATCTGCCTGAAGGGAGTCTATTAAGTGCTGAATGGCTGAAATAGGGGTGTGAATCAGCTGGGCAATTCCAAGGTTGCTGAATAAACTTACTTTTGGAAACTCATACCTTAAGGGTTTCCATTCAAAAGCAGCTTGTTTGTCAGTTAATTCCCGTCGTTGTGAACCTACACCCATAGCCCATCCAGATTGAGCGCAAGCTTCTATAAGACGTTTGTTGATGTTAATTGAATTGGAATGCCCTGCGGTCATTGAACTGACAAGAAACGGTTTTTCGACGATTTGATTGAAACGCCTATTTTGAAGTGAGATGTCAAAAAAATTAAGGTCCGGTAAGGCTTCATGTACCAAAGAAAAATGATCAAAGGGGTTTAATTCGCTGCTTTGATTCCCTGGCATTAATGCGAGTTCAATGTGATCGCGTTTCCGTTGTTCAAATTGACTGTAGTCGTTTTGCATACCTGGATTCTGAATTTGAGAAAAATAGAGATGATATTATCATAAAGTAATGAAGCTAACCACCTTCAAGTTTCAGCTGACCAAGAACCTATTGAAAGGATCAATTGTGGGTAAATTTACTTAAGGCAGCTCAAAAAAATATTTAATTATTACTGATAATCGATCAGTTTATTTTGTTATCCATTTGGACATCTGCTAGATTGAGGCATCTAACAGATGTTGTATGAGTGCTATTTAAACTTTTATCTGCGCCAGTGCCGATTCCCGCGATGTCTGTAGTGACGGTATCCGGGATGCCTGTAGTGACGGTATCCGGGGTGCCTGTAGTGGCGATAACCATTGTTCCAGCGATACCCACGATGGTAATAGCCACCGTAGTATGCAACTTGAGTAGGTACTGCATTAACTGGGGTATTCAATTCTCTGGAAGCCGCCTTGGCAGGTGAGGTGAACAATAACGCCCAGAATAATATAGAAAAAACGGCAATGAGCTTCAGTGCCGGCTTACATTTGTAGAAGTAACGTTCCATTGTTTATACTCCTCATCATGTGTTCATGTATTATTATAGACCAGTTAATGCATATAATGAACATATTGATTTTTATGTTCTAAAAGATTGTGTAATGTTCCTTAATGTAAATTAGCTTCAAAAAGCCTCTGTCATGAAAAATTATTATAAGGGGCAACGATTTGTTTTAGCAGGGTAATTACAATATTTCTGGTTTTAATCCAGGGTATTGGTGAGCTATTCCAAATAAGCAATTCAGGTGGTTATGCTGCAATTTTAGCAAGACATAATCGTACTTTATTTATTCAGTTTACCAAAGACCTGTTCAGTTTCTTCTGGTGATTTTTGTCTGAAGATAATTAGATCCATTCATTCCGCACAAAATCTCACCACTAAGCTATACATAACCCAACTTAATTATAAATAGGGCAAATATATGTATAATTTGTACCATTATGCGCCATATAATTGCAAATACACTTCTTTTTAATCTTTTTTTTAAATTTTTTGTGGAGTTATGAATGAAAAACGAGTACTATCCGCACATTAATTGTTCATAACCTTAGAGGATCTAAAATGGCTAGTAAACATAAAAAAGAAATGAAAGCTTTTAATGCTGCAGAACAAATTAGGAACAATTTAATTACTTCATTGAGAAACTGCAAGAATAAAAGTATGTTAGACAGTATTTTAAATAAGTATGAAAAAAATCAAAAAAAAAATATGTTCGCAGTAGGTAATTTAACACCTGGTCATAGAAAAACGATTGATGGTCTGCAAGAGACGATCAAAGAACTGATTGCAGAAAAACAATTACAATTTCCTCCAAAACCTATTGAAGAAATTGAAGTTCGCGATAATAGCGAAGAAATTCAAAATGTAGATGAACCTTCTGAAATGTCTAAGAGTAACGACCCTGTTCCTGATCCTACTCATGTTGATGCACACATTCCAACTTTTGTCCCTACAACCGATATAGGCCATCAGGAGCCAGTACTTGATCTAAATTCAGAAGCAGCAACATCAACCTTGGATTCAGACTTACCAGTCATATTCAGAGAAATAAAACCCGAGCGTGAAAGAATTTTGGCGCGAGTTAAATTACAATTAGATGCTCTTTCAGATAAAAAAGCGGAATTTGTTGGTAAATATTCGGCTCATGCTGACAAATACCCTGATGATTTGGCCACGTTGGAAGAGTTTGATAAAGCGATGCAAGCTACAGAAAATATCTATAATCGTGTTAACTATTTATATGATGCGTATATCCATGGCGAAATAGAACTCAATGTTTTTAAAGATGAAGCTGCTCCTCTCCTGGACGATACAGTGGAAGAAGTACAAACATTGAAGTCGCACCGTGGTTTAAAAGAAATAGTGATTAACTTATTAGCTGCTATTTTCAGCATTGGTATTATTCATGGAGCATCATTTATAGCCACCGGAAAATTTGAGTTCAGGCTGTTTAAGCCAGCAACAAAATCGGGTGCAATAGTCGATGAACTTGAAAAAGAAATTGGGAATGCAGCTGCTGCCTCTGCCTAAGTGATTGTTCCTTTATTTGCTGTTTTGTTTGCTAAGACAAACAGAACAGCAACGTCCTTGTAAATCAATTAATTTAACATAAGCTATACCTCTTATCAGGCCTCTTAATAATTCGCGCTTCAACTATAGATTATCCACGCAATTCAAGTGTCGTTAAGTACTATTAAAAATTCTAAATGTAAATATAAGAAGTATGAATAATATTATGATAACATGGCTCATTAGCTTTTCCGGCTCTTAGGCTGTGATGTATTATCCTTGGGCAATTTTAAAAAAATAACTATGGATCAAAGCAACGCTCAAATCATATTCGAAAAGGAACAAAACGGATTCCAGTGCAGGGGTGACTGGTGCGTTTTGGCCCTAGGCAATTTATCAAAAAACTTTAGAGAAAGTGATCTACCTAAAGGACAAAAATTAGTAGTCAATGGGGAGTCAATTACCTCCTTTGATAGTGCTGGAGCACTGGCTTTAACAAGCTGTGTGGATGAGCTCAAAAAAAGAGAAAATGAAGTTCAGTTAATTAATTTTTCTGAAATCCAAAATGAACTTATTGAGTTGATTGAATCAAACCGTAAGGTAATTTCCTATCAAATCCCTGTTCCTGAAAGAGAGGGTATTCTGTACCAAATCGGCAAAGAGTCAGAAAACAAATTAATGCAGGTGGATGGTCTTATCATTTTAATTGGTGATTTGAGTACCAAACTATTTGAAGCTGTGGGTGGTTGGCGCCGATTCCACGTAGCAAGCATTATTTCAAATATAAACTCAGCCGGGCTTAAAGCACTACCTATAGTTGCTTTACTTTCCTTTTTAATTGGAGTGGTCCTGGCATACCAAATGGGTCTCCAGTTAGCTACCTATGGCGCGAATATTTTCATTGCATACCTGTCGGGCATGGCTATTTTTCGTGAATTTGCCCCCCTGATCACAGCAATTATTGTAGCCGGAAGAACCAGTTCTGCCTTCACTGCACAGATTGGAAGTATGAAGGTTAATGAAGAAGTTGATGCCTTGCTTACTATGGGGCTTTCTCCTACAGAATTGCTCGTGCTGCCCAAGGTCATAGGTTTATTAATTGTCTTTCCTTTATTAATTTTTTGGGCAGATATTTTTAGTATTTTAGGGGCAATGATTATGTCCAATTCAATGTTAGATATTGGCTTTGAAGATTTTTTGCAACGCTTAAGAGAATCTGTTGGACTTTCTCAAATGATGTTAGGATTATATAAGGCTCCGGCTTTTGCCATTTTGATTGCTCTTGTGGGCTGTTATCAGGGGTTCAGAGTTCAATCGAGTGCTGATAGTATAGGTAGTCAAACAACTAAAAGTGTGGTGCAGGCTTTATTTTTGATTATTATAGTTGATGCGATATTTTCTGTTATTTACAGCTGGATGAAACTTTAAATGAGTGAACCCGTCATTGAAATTAAAGGGATGAAGAACTTCCTTGGCGGTCAATGGGTACATTCAGATATTAATCTGACCGTAAATAAAGGGGAAATACTGGCCATTATTGGTGGTTCTGGAAGTGGAAAAACCACGATCCTGCGTAGCTTGCTGATGTTATTGAAACCTACTGCCGGTAGTATTAAGGTATTTGGCAAAGAAGTGTATAACCTGGATGCGCAGGAAGCCTTTAAGCTTCGCCGCAGGTGGGGAATGCTTTTTCAGCATAGTGCTTTATTTTCTGCGATGACTGTTTTGGAAAATATAATGTTTCCCATGCAGGAATTTACTAATCTGGAATCAGCGTTCATGCAAAAGTTAGCGTTGTTGAAAGTAGCTTTAGTTGGATTACCTAAAGAAGCTGCTGGTAAACTGCCATCTGAATTAAGCGGTGGTATGCAACGAAGAGCCGCAGCTGCACGAGCTATAGCGATGGATCCTGAGTTGTTGTTTCTCGATGAGCCAACCACAGGATTAGATCCACGGGGCGCAAGACTTTTTGATGAATTGGTTCTTTTTTTAAGGGATTCGTTGAGTTTAACTATAGTCATGGTAAGTCATGATATAGAGTCGTTAAAAGGTACTACAGATCGAGTAGCTTTTGTTGGGGACGGGAAAATTCTTAGCGTGGAGCCCATGAAAGAATTGATGAAAAATAAAAACCCATTGATTGCTGATTACTTCAGTAAACTTTAGGACTAGATACGTAACATATAGGGGACAGTTTACTTGGAATCAAAAACCAACTACACCATTGTGGGGCTGATCGTACTGATTTTGGCAGCTGGGCTTCTATCTGCAGGATTATGGCTGTCTGTTGGTTTCAATCAGAAAAAATATTCTTTATATACGGTTTACTTTCCTGAGTCTGTAGCTGGTCTGACTCAAGATGCCCCAGTTAAATATAACGGTGTGCAGGTGGGTAACGTCAAGAGAATTAAATTGAATAGTAATGATCCCAGACAAGTAGAGATTACCTTGAGTATCGAAGAGGGCACGCCAATTACGACCAGTACTTCTGCAACTTTGATTTCCCAAGGGATTACCGGAGTGACCTATCTGGGATTATCTGCAAGTACCTCTAATCTAACTCCGATACAAAAAATGCCAGGCGAACCCTATCCTGTAATTCCTACAAAACCTTCTTTATTTAATCAATTGGATACAATATTAAAAGAAGTTTCTGAGAATGTGAATAAATTGAGCACTGAAGCGCAGCGCATATTTAACGAAGAAAATGCAAAACATATAAAAGAGTCTTTGGCGAATATAGAACGGGTTACTAAAGTGGTTGCAAATAATAATGATAAAATCAACAAAAGTCTGAACAGTGCTGATATTTTTTTAGCCAATATGGCGAAGGTCAGCAGTGATTTTCCCCAACTGGTTAAAGAGTTAAAATTAGGGGCCGTTAAATTTAATTCTGCTGCTACAAATATCGGTAAAGCCAGTAAGAGTGTATCGAAAACTATGGACTCTGGAAAAAATACAATAGAAAAAATCTCACAGCAGACTCTGCCTCCTGCCATAATTTTGCTTCGTCGATTGAATGATATTGCTGCTAATCTGGAGAAGGTCACTAATGAAATGCGGCAAAACCCTTCAGTACTTATTCGTGGAACAAAACCACCTAAATCTGGTCCAGGAGAATAATCATGCGAAGCCTAATGAGCCTTTATTTTACTATTGGAATAGCGTTACTCATGGGGTGTTCTCCAGTGAAACTGCCTGTAGCCAATGAGTTTCAGTTGAGTTCATTTAGTGCAAAAAAATATGTTTCAAGACCTCGCTCTCTTACTCTTTTAGTCACCTCTCCTGAGGCTGTTGCAGGATACCAGACTGAACAAATGCTCTATGTTCAAAAGCCTTTTCAGATTGAGGCCTTTGCCAAAAATGCATGGATTAGTCCACCTGCAGACATGTTATATCCTTTGTTAGTGCAAAGTTTACAGCGAACAGGATATTTTTATGCTGTTGCTTCTAGCCCTCATAATGAAAAAACAGATTATCGCCTCGATACCCATTTGCTAACTCTGGATCAGAGTTTTCTAAAAAAACCCAGCGTCATTGAACTGGTTGTTAAATTGGTTCTAACTCGTACTGATAATAACAAAGTGATTGCATCACGCATTATCAGTCTACAAACTCCTTGTCCGATGGATACTCCTTACGGTGGTGTACTCGCCGCAAACAGGGCATCTCATCAGTTTACGGCAAGTGCAGCTGACTTCGTGATATCTCATATAAAACGAGACTAAACATGGTAAAGCAATAGCCAATAAATAAAAAAAATTGTACAATGAGACCCCATGATTGTCATGTGATTTCTAATAATAAGAAAAAACTAAAGGAGATTGAGGATGAAAACCGGATCGTTATTTAAATTGGGATTGCTTGTGGCGAGCGTAGTGCTTGTTGCTGCTTGTTCCAGAACACCAGGTAGTGTCAATGGTGCCGCTATGAGTGATGCTGATGCTTCCGCTCAGGGTTTAGGGCAAATGACTCATTTTTCTGGTCAACAACCAGGTGAATCTTATACAACCCAGGCGCCTCATAATCAATTGTATTTGTTCTCTTATGATGACAGTAATCTGGCATCCAAATATTTGCCTTCTGTGAATGCACAGGCTGATTATCTCAAGTCACATCCAGGTGCACGTGTTCTTCTGGCAGGTCATACTGATGAACGTGGTAGTCGTGAATATAACGTAGCTCTTGGCGAGCATCGTGCAAATACCGTAGCTGATATTTTACGAATGGCTGGTGTAAGCAGACAACAAGTACGTGTTGTTAGTTACGGGAAAGAGCGTCCTGCTAACTTAGGACATGATGGTGCATCACACGCTCAAAACCGTCGTGTAGAATTTACTTATGAGGCAACAAGATGATTAATTGCAAAAGACACATTATCGCCATTGGATTGACATTAATGCTTCCCTTGACTGGTTGGTCAGAAGTACCTGTAATCGACGATAGTGAGAATTTTGCTTTTTCAGATGGACAACAGGTGGCAGAAGCTCCTGCTGTCCACCCTAAGTATGATGAGTCACAGAATGAATATTATCAAATGGACAGTGCGCAGTCCGGGGATGGTCCTGCCTTAGTTAAGGAAGAGCAGAGCAATGATTCTAATAATGATATTAACCATAACGCCAAACTTATTGATAAAATACAAGCATTACAGCAAGAGCTTCAAGAGTTGCGTGGACAGCTGGAAGTTCAAGCTCATGATTTAAAATTATTACAGCAGCAACAAGTGGCTTTTTATAAAGATTTGGATGCTCGTTTAGGCAATGGATCTATGGCTCAAAATAAGCCTGCAACAGATATTACTCTAGGTCCGAAACCACTCAATGCCCAACCGACTTCCCCGGTTACGGCTTCAACCCCAATAAAAACAACATCATCTGCAACTGTACCACTTGTTAGTGCAGTTTCCAGAACGAACCCTGCAGATGAGCAAATTAGTTATTTAGCAGCATATGAATTAGTAAAAAATAAACGGTACGATAATGCTATTAATGCAATGCAAATATTTGTTCAAAAGTATCCTAAAGGGGGATATACAGCAAATGCTCAATATTGGTTAGGTGAGTTGCATCTGGTTAAGAAGGATTACCCCAAAGCTATAGAGCATTTTGAGGTTGTATTACGGCAATTTCCTGGATCCAGTAAATCTGCTGCCAGTATGCTCAAATTAGGATATGCGCAGTCTGCCACTGGTAATAACCAGGAAGCGAAAATTCTTTTTCAACAGATCATCAAAACTTATCCTGATACATCTACTGCCCAATTAGCCAGTGTGAAATTGAATTCAATTAAAGCACTATGAAACAATTTAATAATCAATTAAGAATCACGGAAATTTTTCATTCATTGCAAGGAGAGTCGGTTACAGTAGGTTTACCAACAGTGTTTATACGTCTAACCGGTTGTCCATTGCGTTGTCAATACTGTGATACTGCTTATGCCTTTACTGGTGGTAAAGTGCGAGAAATGGACGAAATACTTGATACTGTAGCTACTTATGAATGTAACTACGTCTGTGTTACCGGTGGTGAGCCTTTAGCACAACCAGGGTGTATTGATTTGTTAAAACGATTATGTCATGCAGGATATTCCGTTTCACTGGAAACAAGTGGAGCGCGTGATATCTCCAATGTTGATCAGCGAGTTATGGTGGTTATGGATTTAAAAACACCAGACTCTTTAGAGTCTGACAAGAATTTATTAGCAAATCTTGATTATTTAAAACCAGAGGATCAAATTAAATTCGTACTATGTAGCCGTAAGGATTATGAATGGGCCTGTAATATGGTAAGCGCACACCGCCTGTCTGAGCGGGTGAAATTACTTTTTTCACCAAGTTGGAACCAACTTAATCCGACCGAACTTGCAAACTGGATAGTAGAGGATAAATTAGCAGTTCGCTTTCAGTTACAGTTACATAAAATTTTATGGAATGATTCGCCAGGTCATTGATATCAAGGAGAAAATTTATGCATTGGCTAGCCCAGGCTCCTGCAAATATTGCTTTAATCAAATATATGGGAAAAAAGGATTCCAATTCCAATCTTCCTGATAATTCCTCATTGTCCTATACCTTAAACAATTTACTCAGCACAGTAAAACTGGAGGTGCTACCTGGTAAAAAAGATATTTGGGAGCCTCTTATTACTCCCGGGGGTTCTGAGTTTAAATTGTCTGTAGAGGGACAAAAAAGATTCATTGAACATTTGGCGTTAATAAAATCCTATTTTCATTATCAAGGTGGCTTTTTAATCCAATCGAGCAATAATTTTCCGCATGGTAGCGGCTTGGCCAGTTCTGCATCCAGTTTTGCAGCTTTAACTAAATGCGCATCACTTGCATTGAGTGAATTGACTGATAAACCCATACCATCTGTTGATAAGCAGGCGCAATTGAGTCGTTTGGGTTCAGGTTCCTCATGTCGTTCTTTTTATTCTCCCTGGGCATTATGGAAAGGGGATACAGTAACTGCTATAGATTTACCTTATAAGAAATTAATACATCAGGTTATCGTTATTAGTGGTCAAGAGAAAAATATCTCTTCCAGTGAGGCTCATAAACGAGTTAAGAGCAGCAACTTTTATTCAACCCGTGGCCAAAGAGCAGAAGAAAATTTAAAATTATTACTTAATGCACTGAGAGCTGAAGATTGGTCCAGTATTTATGAAATTTGCTGGCATGAGTTTCAGGATATGCACCGCCTGTTCAGTAGCTGTGAGCAACCTTTTTCTTATATAACTAAAGAAAGTCAAAGTGTATTGAACATCCTACACGATCAATGGCAAAACACCGGGGATGGACCCATAGTAACTATGGATGCTGGGCCTAATATTCATTTACTATATCGCCCTGCTCAAGAGGACTTGGCACGCCAGTTTAAATCCGATTATTTGGTTGGTAATTATGATGTTTTATGATTTTAAAACTACAACATTTGGCAAATGGATTTTAGCAGGGGAGCATGCCGTGGTCAGAGGGCATGGAGCTTTGGTATTTCCCATTAAAGAAAAACAGCTGACTTTGAGTTATAAGGCTTGCTCCAGTTCTTTAGGTGCTGACTATACTGGGAGTAGCGGTGCAGATATGCATTTATTGTTTTGGAGTGTGCTCGAACAAGGAATGCAATTGTTGGGTCGCTCAATAAATCAATTGGATGGACGCTTTCATTTGGAAAGCAATATTCCTGTTGGCGTAGGAATGGGTGCTTCGGCTTCTCTTTGTGTGGCTATGAGTCGATGGTTCTGTGCTCAGGATATGATATGCGTCGATAACGTCAGTAAATTTGCCAGAGAATTGGAGCATTTATTTCATGGTAAAAGCAG
This sequence comes from Legionella antarctica, assembly GCF_011764505.1. Classification (NCBI taxonomy): domain Bacteria; kingdom Pseudomonadati; phylum Pseudomonadota; class Gammaproteobacteria; order Legionellales; family Legionellaceae; genus Legionella; species Legionella antarctica. Next base: position 2,852,043 of record NZ_AP022839.1, on the reverse strand, counting down.
TGGACTGGATATTGCTGGGGTGGCATCTGAAGGAGGTGTTTTTTTTAAGGACGGTTCGTTTACACCTTTGAAACAGGTAATCCATCCTAAGTGGTTTTTGTCTTCCTGCAATCAAATTGGTATTACCTCTCATTGCATTCAACAGGTACAAAACTTGTGGGATAAAAATCCTTCACTTGCTCAACAAATTGATAATCAAATGATTGAAGCAACTCAAGTAGCTAAAACTGTTTTGGAGCAAGGAGGTGTTAGGGCTTTGGAGCATCTGGCGAAAGCCATGAATACAGCTGCAGATTGCTTTTACCAATGGGGTTTGGTGAGTGAAAGTTTACAACAGCATATGAATCAATTATTTTCTGATGGGGCGATTGCTGTTAAACCCACTGGTTCAGGAGGAGGCGGATTCGTACTCAGTCTTTGGGGTAACAAATCTCCAGAGAACCTGGATTTAATCGCAGTATAATTACTATTTTAATCAACAAACTGATAATAAATCTCATGTTCTTTTATCATTCCCAGTTCAGAGCGTGCTTGTTCTTCGAGTGCCTGATCACCATTTTTTAGTTCTTTGACGTCAGCTTCTAAGGCTCTATTTCGCGCCGCCAATTTATTATTTTCGTTATGATGCTCTTCAAGTTTTTTTTCAAGACTTATCCATTGGATTAAATTACCATCACCAAGCCATAGCTTATGTTGTAAAACAACCAAAGCAATAATCAAGATAATGAATATGGGCCGCATAAGTTTGTCTATTTTTAAAGTATCTTTGATTATTGTATTACCATAGTGCGGCCAGGGGCAATATCTGGCAGAAGTAATTATGTATTATTTGGCTAGTTTAGGTTGAATTATAAGTTAGTGGCGCTGCTTTAAGGTATTGCCACTAACAAACCCAACCATCGCTGCTATTTAATCAATACCGATTTGCCTGCATAAGGGAGCTTTACTAGTTCATTAATGCGGAGCAATTGATTGTATTTCGCTGTGCGGTCCGTTCGACATAGAGACCCTGTTTTAATTTGCCCACAACCCGTAGCAACAGCAAGATCAGCAATAAAGGAATCTTCTGTTTCACCAGAACGATGTGACATCACGCAGCGATATTTGTTTTGATGGGCCAGTTTTATTGCTTGCCTTGTCTCGCTTAAAGTTCCTATTTGATTGAGTTTAATCAATATTGAATTCGCAACCTCTTGAGCTATTCCTTCTTGCAGAATTTTAGGATTGGTAACAAATAAATCATCTCCAACCAATTGAATCTGGTTACCCAGACGACTTGTTAACTGCCTCCATCCTGCCCAATCTTTTTCATCTAGCCCATCCTCAATACTGACTATAGGATAGTTAGAGACGAGATCAACATAATATTCAACAAGTTGCATTGAGCTAAGTTTCTGATTCTCAGAAGCCATGTGATACAAATCATTCTCATAAAGCTCTGAAGCCGCTACATCCAGAGAAAGCACCATATCTTCACCTAAACGAAAACCTGCTTTTTCAATGGCTTCGCTGAGCATATCCAAGGCCTGCCGATTAGATTTTATATTGGGAGCAAAGCCACCCTCATCACCCACAGAGGTATTTAATCCCTGTTTTTTTAGTACGGATTTTAATACATGAAATGTTTCTGCGCCCATCTGCAGTGCTGTTGGGAAGTCGGGAGCACCTACAGGCATAATCATAAACTCTTGAATATCTACATTATTATCGGCATGCGCACCACCATTTAAAATATTCATCATGGGTACTGGCATAGACATGGTTTCACCCTGACTGAGGGCTATATATAAGGGTTGATTGTGAGAGTTGGCTCTGGCTCTGGCGCTAGCAAGCGAGACAGCCAGGATTGCATTGGCTCCAAGACGTGATTTATTGTCTGTTCCATCCAGTTCGCATAACAGATGATCTAAAGCATTTTGATCATTAACAGAATGTCCATGCAATGCTTTATTAATTTCATTATTAATATGAGATACAGCCTTCGATACCCCTTTACCTCCGTATCTCTTTGGATCATTGTCCCTCAGCTCACATGCTTCCCGACTACCTGTCGATGCGCCTGAAGGTACGCTGGCCCTTCCCGAAATATCGTTTCTGAGTGTGACATCTGCTTCTACAGTAGGGTTACCACGGGAGTCTAAAATTTCACGAGCTTGAATTTTGGTTATTTGCATGATGAGTCCTAAGTGCAATTAATAATGTGTCAGGTATTGTTTTGCTAACTGTCTTGGTTGTCAAGTATTCTATATACATAGACAGGGGATCGACTTTTATAATCTCATGATACCGGGGTGCACCTAAAGGGCTAAATAAGGTGAACGGCACCAAGTTTTTGTAGCGCATTCGTCAAGGGCATGAGAGGTAATCCAAGTATGGTGTCTTCGTTTCCTATTACTTCTGTAAATAACCATTTACCTTGAGTTTCATAATGGTACGCGCCACAGCTATAATAGGGCTGTTCACCGTGCAGATAAGCATCTATCTCTTGTTCATTTAAATTACGTACTGAAAGAGTCGCAATATCATGTTGCTGCCAGATAATTTCATTGTTTTTTGCAATACAAACACAGGCAATTTGTTGGTGCTTTTTACCACTCAATAATTGTAAGTGCTTTGTTGCTGTTTGATGATTTAAGGGTTTATCAAGAATTTTGTTATCAATAACACAGAGTTGATCTGCAGCTATAACAAAATATTCTGGATGATGTTGGCTGACATCCAGCGCTTTAGTTTTCGCTAGAGCAAAGCCTAAATCAACAATACTTTTTGATTGATGCATTTTTTTCAATGCTTCCTCATCACAGTTTGAGGGAATAACTGAAAATTGCAAACCAAGCGAGTTAAGAAGTTTTGATCTAATGGAAGAACCCGAGGCGAGAATTAACGGTTGTTGTTGTAAAAATTTAGACATACGCAGCTACTGATGCCATAAGTAAAAAACCTATAATGACAAAGCTGAAATCTCTCAGGTTGCAGCAGCGCTCTACCATGACACAGCGCTCCAATCCGTGTAACGTTCCTAAATAGAGAAACGTACCTGCAGAAGCTGCTATTAATACAGGATCAAAGAGCGAGTTGGTTTCTACTCCATGCCCAAAATACCAGCCAAAATAGATACCTAAAGGAGTCATGACGCTGAATAAGAGAAAAAACAACATACTTTTGTTGGTACTCAACGAACTCTTGTTTAATTGCACGGCTATAGCAAAACTTTCTGCCCATTTATGGGTAATAATTGCCAGAAATAACATGATGATCATGGAGTTATAATGAGCTAGACCTAAAGCCGCTCCGAGCATGACAGAATGTACGGAAAGCATAGCCCAGGCTAAAATCGCAAAGGCGGGGTGTTCCGCACTGTGATGATGATAAAGTTCTTTGCCCAAGTGTTCAAACCATAAAAAAATCAGGAAGACAGTGCCGGTTATAATAAAAGAAAAAGGATAGTTATAGCCCATTGCTTTAAATAAATTATTAGCTTCAGGCAACATATGCAGGAGAGCAGCTCCTAAAAAAACTCCGGTAGCTAAAGTTTCTCCTATAGGCAAATCAATGTGTTTATCGTCACGGATACGTTTTTTAAAAGGATACCAGCCAGCCATAAGAATGACTATAAAAATAGTAAGACCAAAAATTATTTTTAAACTGGTAGCCGAGACCATGGAATATTCCTGCTTCAAAAAGTGTATATTATTTTCACAAGCCTGTTTTAGCAAGCTTTTTTAGCTTTTGACTGACAGATTTATTCTGGCGTTTAATCAGGGTGCATGATTTCATGCAAACTAAATAAACGCACCTCATCTATATCAGCCTGTAGTTTCAAAGCTAAAATAACTCGATTATGTAACGCATGCCATTGGGTAAACTCTTCAGAGCATGCTATATCAATACTTATTTTTCCATCTAGATAATGTAAATTCCAAAATATAATTTGGGGAAAGTCTATACGCACTTCACGAAGTAATTGTTCCTGTAACACTTTTCTGCTTGGCAAATGCAAAGAGGGGCTGCTTATCTCATCATCTTCAGGATCAACATGAACAATGACATCTGAAACACTATCAATCTGGTCGACTAAAGCATTATGTACGTGTTGGGCTATATAATGTCCTTCAGATACAGAGATTTTGGGGGAAACCAGTATATGGACATCAATTAAAACATCATTGCCCATAGAGCGGCTGCGTAATTGATGAATTTTTTGAACCCCATCTATATTTTGGATTACCAGTTCAATTTGAGCGAGTAACTCGGGTCCAACCGCTGTATCAACGAGTTCTTTTACACTGTTCCAGCCATAACTCCATCCCATTTGGATAATCATCAATCCAACGATAACTGCGGCAATAGCATCCAGGTATATAAATCCAGATAAGCTGCCTATTAATCCCAAAAGTACTACGATTGATGAGGCTGCATCAGAACGATGATGCCAGGCATTTGCAATAATTAGTTGAGAATTAATACGTTTACCAATATGACGGGTGTAGTGGAATAAAGTTTCATTTGCTAAAATAGAAATGCAAATAATTGGCAATGATAACCAATTAGGCATAGTGGAGCTTGATTTTATCAACTCATCAAGTGCATCCCATGCAATTCCAAAGCCTGCAAGAATAAGAAAAAGAGACAATAACAGAGTTGCTGCTGTTTCTATGCGCTGATGTCCATATGGGTGAGAGTCATCTGCATCAAGACTGCCATATTTAGATGCAAATAAAACCATGACGTCGGTGAGTAAATCTGAAAACGAATGTATTCCGTCGGCGACCAATGCATGGGAGTGATATATGAATCCACCAATGACCTTAATAAGCCCCAGGAGAGCATTTACAAGAGCACCAATCAGGGTTATTTTTTTGGCTTGCCAATATCTATCGTGTTGAGTCATTGATAATCCTTTTCAGTTTTTAAAAGCTCTGTGGAGCTTTTTCGCACTAAATAATAAAAATGAAATAATAGCATTTTGAGTTTAAAAACTCAGTTAAAAATTTGTTAGCTAAACTGATGAATTTAATTCTCAGGTGAATACTAATTGCAATTTTTCTCTTCATCCAGTTTGGTTTATTTTGCTCTTCTGGATTTCTTGCTTTATTTCTTGATAAATCAATGGAGTTAAACATAAGGCTTCCGACTCAGTGCAAGTTATTTCAAAGTCAGGAGAGATGGCGATAAGCATTTCTAAAAATGCAGGACACTTAAGAGTGCTCGTCTGCTCAAAGAATGAGTGCCCGATTTGCTCACTGGCTGAGTCTCCAATATGTGATACAAGTTACTAAAAGATGAGCAGTCCCTGCAGTTCTCATCTCTCAGGGACAGGATACTAGCTTTTGAGAAGATTATATTTTTGCAGCAATCGATTCAATGGTTAATTCATGGGGTGGTTTAATTAAAAAACTGGCCCCTATTTCCTCAAAACCTAACGATTTATAAAAATTATGAGCCATTTCTCTTTTGAGGTTACTGGATAGAGCCATTTTATAACAATTGAGCTCTTCGCTAGCATGGATAGCAAAACTCATCATAAATTTTCCTATACCTTTCCCTTGAGTTTTCGGGCTTACCATAACATCTTCAATGATCGCTAAAGCATTGCCATTGTGAATAAGATTAGGTGCAATTAATAATGCAAACGTTCCTACAATAGAACCTTCTGAAAGGCAGGCAAAAATTTTATAATTTGGATAAGAACGCATTTTTTTATACATGATTGTGGCCTGTAATGTTGACAATATACTTCCATCATCCATCCCAGGCTGAGCATAAAGGTCGAGAATTTCAGGAAGATCTTCTCTAGTGGCTTCACGTATTTTTAAGCTGGTGATAATAGAGAGAAATGATATATTTTTTTTCTCTTTCTTGGTTTTATTCTCAAAATCCATCACAAAGCACTTGCCATGGTGTTCAAAATCAGACAATTCGTCAGTTATAAACTCATTACTGGGAAGTGTTAACTTATAACATTGGCGATCGTGACAATACTTGATAGAAAAATCCAGCATTGCTTGTCTTATGCCCAGCTGTTTTACGTTAACATCTATTGCTAAATTATCGATTATCCCTGAAGGCGTTCCTTGATGGGCCAAATTATCCATTATTAACAAAGAAAAGGATCCAACAATACGGTTTTCTTCCATGATGATGAACAAGGTGTAGTCAGGATATGATTTCATTTGTTTAAATAATTGAACTGCGGTGTCAATTGATAATTCTGTTTCTTTATTTATATTTGCTTGTGAATTAAAGGTTAAAACTGTTGCCAAATCTTCGAGTGTTGCCTCTTTTATTATGAATAACATATTATTATATCCTTATATAAAATGTTTCTTCTGATTTCATAACAGCTTGGTAAGTTCTAAGTCATCCTAAAATAGATTGGTTTTATAAGGCATTTTAGGATCTGTACACAGGATTATCCACAGATTTTGTGGATAAATTGTCGCTGTCGCGAAATGATTTGGGCAAGTTTGAGGAATAAAAATCGAAGGAATTTTTTTGATTTTAAATCATGAACAAAGTATCATAATTAAGAGTAATTTTTCAATACTCACTAACGCCAAGTAAAAATATAGGATTGCTGATGCAGGGAATGAACTATCGATTAGATATCAAAAAAGGATTGCTGGTAAGGTCCAATGACGGGACGATTGCCAGCAATCAGCAATCAGCAATCAGCAATCAGCAATCAGCAATCAGCAATCAGCAATCAGCAATAGCTTTTTCCTTATTTTCAATGTCCTCTATTATTTTTTATTGTGTGTATTTCCTTTGTTCAGGGTTCTTGCCTATCCTTTTGCTCAGTTTTTATTCAGCGATGCGTATTAGTCCATTTATTCGCTTGTTATTGAAATCGATTGCCGCTGCCTGTTGTTTAAGTCCATTTAATAAATCATTTGTATTATACAAGGAACGTTTATGAAGCATCGCTTAGTTCTTTCTCTCATCACGGCAGGAGTGCTGGGAAGTACAGCCTCAGCTGGCACTATGGGGCCTGTCATGGCCATCAAAGACTGGACCTGGGTAGGCTCTGTGAGCGCAGGCCCGGTTTGGGCTCGTGGTGGGGAGACTCAGACTTTTTATTTGGCTCCGGAAATTGAAAAGACGTATGCGGCCAGAAAATCGACCAATGCATTAGCATCAGGTGAGCTGTTTGTGGGGATACAAAAGTCATTATCCTCCCAGTGGTTGGGTCAATTGGGACTGGCAGTGACCACCACCGGCAGTGCCCATCTTCAGGGCATTATCTGGGATGATGCCGACCCTCAATTTGATAATTACAGCTACCAATATAAAGTACGCAACACGCGCATAGCGGCAAAAGGAAAACTTCTGCTTGATAAAGGCTATTGGCTCATGCCCTGGGTGAGCGCGAGCCTTGGCGTTGGTTTTAACCGCACTCATGAATTCACCAACACACCCTTGATTTTTGAAGCCTTACCCAATGCCAATTTTACAGACCACACAAAAACCGCATTGACCTACACGCTGGGGGCTGGCGTGCAAAAGTCGCTCAATGACCACTGGCAGGTAGGGGTTGGATATGAGTTTGCCGACTGGGGTAAAAGCGAACTGGGTCGCGCTTTTGGGCAGACTATGAATTCAGGATTAGCACTCAATCACCTTTACACCAATGGGGTGTTGGTCAATCTTACTTACGTGGCATAAGGATAAAAATCATGCTAGAGAAAACAAAGACATTTTTCAGCAATGCAATACTGACCGTTTTATTCTCCTGTCTGACGCTTGCAAGTGCGCAGGCGGCGAAGCCCTTATGGACGTTTGTGCCGCAAACACCAACCGAGATTACCGTAGCTAAAGGGGGCAGTGCACAGGTGATTTACACGGTACAAAATCAGTCCTCGAGAGCCAAAAACCTGGTGATGAAACCCATTGCAGGGGTGATTCAGGGCGCACCCTGCCAGTTTCCAGCTAAAGGAAGTTGTACGCTGACGCTCAATATCAATGGCTCTGCCCTGCTGGGCGATGTATTGGGCGGCCCTGTTTTATGCCAACAGGGCAATGACCTGCAGTGTTACCAGCCGAGTTCAGCCAATATCCTGCGTATTCACCTGGCAACGCCGCCACCGGTGCAGCAATTCACCGTGGCACCATCGGCGGGTGCGAATGGCTCCATTTCCCCCACAACAGCACAGGTGGTCAATGCTGGCAGCAGCCTGACGTTTACGGCAACACCCAATACCGGTTTCGGAGTCAATCAGTGGCTGCTGGATGGCAATGTGGTACAAAATGGTGGCACGAGCTTCCAGTTGAACAATATCCAGGCTAATCATGCTATAGAGGTAACCTTTAATCAGACAACCCTGTCTCCTCTCACGCAAAACTTGGCTTTGTCAATTAACAATCCAGGAGCAGACCCAGCCCTTTCTGGCACTGCGCGCATCATTCGAATAGAAAATACGGGCTCAATACCAGCAAACAACGTACAGGTGAGTACATCCGGATTTCCTGCTGGAACGTCAATTACCAGTAATGCCTGTATGGGCACACTGAATAACGGAGCCACCTGCGACATCACCATCACCCCAGGCATTAATGCCAGTTTGGATTCTTTAAGCTCTGCCTGCACTACTGCGCCAGGAACTGCGCCTGTACCAACAACGGTCACAGTAACTGCAGATAATGCGCCATCTACGGACGTTAATGTCTTGGTGTTAGGATACGGTTGTATTTATCAAGGGGGTTTTTTGTTTTCTGTGGATAATGCCACACCCAGCACACAAAGCATTGGTGGGAAAGTGGCCGCATTAACGGATGAAGAAGAAAGTCCAGCAGACTTTTTTTTCCAATGGGCAACATTATTCGATAATACGGCAGCGGACAGTATCACGGATGGATTAAGTAACACCAATGCGCTTGAAACCCCTGTAGGTCAATATCCGGCAGCGCAGGCCTGTCGAAACAAGAGTGAACAGGGGTTTACTGACTGGTTCATGCCGGCGATTTGCGAGTTGGGACGATATTCCAATCCACCAGGAGGAACTGATGCGGGTTGTGGCACTACCAATCCCAACTTATATACAACGTTGCATACGAATGGTTTAGGCGGTTTTGCCGGTGACTTCTACTGGAGTTCTACCGAGTTTTCCGGCTTTCCTACGGACTTCGCCTGGCTCCAGGTCTTCAGCAGTGGCGTCCAGGACGGCGGCAGTAAGAACTTCGATCTTCGGGTTAGGTGTGTTCGGGCTTTTACCCCTTAAACCCTTTATCCCTTTTCTTTTGAGGCAGCGAAGCTGCCTCTTATAAAACCGCATAGCGGTCGGACTTAATTTTTATGGTTTAATGATGGCGCTATATACCGAGTTGCCGGTTTATCGGGACGCATACCTTTTGACACTAAAGGTGTTTGAGATAACAAAAGATTTTCCAAGGGAGTACAAATACACACTGGGCCAGGATATGAAGCGTGACGCCCTTCATTTGCTTCGTTGTATTTACCGAGCAAACAAGAATCAAAACAGAGTAGAGCACTTAGAGGTGTTTTTAGATGAGTTGGAGTTATTGAAACTAGAAATTCGCCTGTGTGTCGAGATGAAACTGGTATCACTTAAAAAGCAGGCATTATTAAGTGAGCTTTTAGATCGCATAGGCAAACAGGTGACCGGCTGGCGTAATGCCAGTCGATAAAGCCAGAATCATGAGAGCTACGGCGTTCATGAGCGAGCATGCTTTTGTTTAAAAGCGATAAAGGGACTGACTTGGCAGTTGATTCGCGTCTGCACAAGACGCCTTGTACAGACCAAAACACCTTTATTAATTGTTTAGGCGGTTTTGCCGGTGACAACTACTGGAGTTCTACCGAGTTTTCCGGCAATCCTACGAACAACGCCTGGAACCAGAACTTCAACAATGGCAACCAGAACGACGACAATAAGAACAACAATCTTCGGGTTAGGTGTGTTCGGGGTTTTAAACAAAGTAAAGTCACAATCGGCGTGGGCTTTTAACAAGTCCACGCTACCCTATTAGAATGAGACTATTGATAGAAAAGGAACAGAGCCGTATGAACTATGGTGCGTCATTGGAATCCTTATTTCAAGCCTATTTTGACTGCCGCAAGAACAAGCGCAACACCATGAATGCGCTCCGCTTTGAAACGGATTATGAAAGCAATCTCATTGCTTTGCGAGATGAACTCAATTCTAGCACCTGGAACCCTGGGCGCTCGATTGCTTTTGTGATTGATAGGCCTGTGAAACGCGAAATCTTTGCTGCTGATTTTCGTGACCGTGTGGTGCATCACTGGTTAATCAATCAATTGAATCCTCTGTTTGAGAAAGCCTTTATTTATGATAGCTATGCGAGCCGCAAGGGACGAGGCGCGCACATGGGCATTGCGCGTGCCGACGAATTTATCCGCAAATGCTCTTTAAATTACCAAAGAGACTCCTATGTGCTGAAGCTCGATATCTTAAGTTTTTTCATCCGCATTAACCGCCATATTCTCTGGGAGAAACTTCGCTGTTTTATCGAGACCCATTATAACCAGCCCGACAAGGGATTAATCCTGGAGGTCGCCTGCAAAGTCATTCAAAATGAACCAACCAGCCACTGCTTTATCAAGGGGAAACGACGCGACTGGCAGGGTTTTCCCAAAGACAAGAGCCTTTTTTATGCCAGGTCTCACTGCGGGCTACCGATTGGCAATCTCACCAGCCAGGTATTTGCCAATTTCTATTTAAATCCCTTTGACCATTTCATCAAACACGATTTGGGTGTGCGTTTCTATGGTCGTTACGTCGATGATTTTATTCTGGTGCATGAAGATAATGCATTTTTAAAATCACTCATACCCCGAATGGAGCAGTTTTTGCAAAAAGAGCTCGAACTTGAGCTTCATCCGCGTAAACGATACCTGCAGCACTACTGCAAAGGCGTCCCGTTTCTTGGAGTGATGCTCAAACCACACTGCATCCATGCCGGACGTCGCATCAAAGGGAATTTTTATGAGGCCATCCAGCGCCATAACCAGGTTGTTAAAGACCATAAACCCACCAAAGAAGAGCAGATGGCTTTTTTATGCTCCATCAACTCTTATCTTGGGATTTTAAGTCATTACCAGACCTACCGCCTACGAAAAGGCATGCTTAAAAAGCACTTATCCATCTGGTGGTGGAATCTGATGTTTTTCAGTAACAGATGTGCCAAATTAGTAGCGAAGCAAAGAACAGTACGATAAAGAGGGTGTAAGCAAACAATGAGCTTGGATGTGAATGGCTTTGATGAGCCGGTTACAGGAGGCACCGCTACCATTACAGTCGGTAATGACCATCGCCTGGTTAAGCTGGCTCAGAAACTCCCCTGGGATGAGATGCTGCAATTAGTATTGCCTGATTTACAGCGCACGGAGAAGAAACATTGGTGGATGGGCAGACCCTTGCGAATCCGTATTCATTTAGGGGTTTATGTCTTACAGCAGATGTTTAATTTAACCGATAGGTTTGCTGAGCAGCAGGTACGTGATAATGCCGCCTTCCGTCTGTTTTGTGGTTATGGTCTCATCAAGAAATGGCATGCGCCAGACCATACCAAAATCGAGACGTTTCGTTCTCGATTAAGCCCTGAAAAACAACGACGGCTTGCCAATTTGATAGCGCAACAAGCGGTTAAACTGAATTATGCTAATCCTACGGAGCTCGATATTGACTCTACTGTGCAAGAAGCTAATATAGCCTATCCCGCAATCGCTAATTTATTGATTAAAGTTGCTGTCCTTGCGTCAAAAGTTGGAAAAGGACTGAATCAATTGTGTTCTGGTGGCATGAAACAGTACTGCGTTGGACTAAGCAATTTAAAACAAATCGCGCTGTATTATTTTAATTTGAAACGTAAAGATGTTGGTGGGGGTATATTATCCGTGGTACTTCAGCGATTATGGCGTGAAACGTATGCTGATGTACTGCCTATCTTAAATGATTTATATTTGTTTGGTGCTAAGTTAGCATCGGGTAAATATTGGGCGCTTCGCCGTTCTGTCGAGACGCTGAGCTGGCGCGGGACTATGTTATTACAGAATGTACATGGTTATCTTTTTGAAGGTATTATCAATACATCGATCTCTTCATTGCATGCTTATGAAGTCGGCTGTTTTAACAAAGGTAAATTAAATAAAGGAGTGCAGTTTGGCCGCGTCTATCAATTAGGACGTATTGGAGGTAATTTTCTTTTTGTTGGCGAATGCACGTCTACTTATATGCCAGATGCTCAGTCTTTACCGCTGATGCTCAATACACATGAGCATCTTTTTGGAAAGGGGTTGCTGGCATCTGTGGCGACAGATAAAGGGTATTATTCACTGAGCAACGAACAGCTATTGATTGAAAAAGGCGTCCTTGAAATTCAATTACCCCGTCCTGATAGGACGCTCAATGCGGCTCGTGAAACAACACCATGGCCAATTCGGCAATTATTGCATCATCGACGCGCTGGTATTGAGCCTTTGATTGGCCACACGAAACACGGAGGTCAATTGGGTAGAAGCCGTATGAAATCTGATGAAACCACCAAAAGCGCTGGTTATGCTGCTGTATTTGGGTTCAATTTAAGGCAACTTACTCGTTATCTTTCAGGCGAGGTACGTCCAGAAATTGATAAAATGACTAATATTGCAGCAAATAATGCAAATAGCACCTATAAAACGGTTATACAAGGGGCGTGATTGAGCTGGCTGGGTTCGATCTGATTTAAGTTACATGTTGGTGCGTCAAATCAAGTCTCATCGATTATTTATCGAGCAAATCATTTCGCGACAGCGACTGTGTGCCGTAGATGCACAGAACGTGAATTTAAGGAACGAATTTACCTCGAAGCATAGAAGCTATAGAAAAGATGGCGGTAGTCCCGCCGAAGCAAGCGACCAAGAGCGGGCTTGAAACCACTTCATGTGGCGTATGTTAAGAGCATAGGTCATGAGCGATGAAGAAAAGTCAGAATAGATCTGGCAGGTGTGGAACAGAAAGACGAATGTAAATGAACCACTGATGACGCGTCGATAGCGCGTGATATTGACATCGAAACCGGGGGCAAGGTCGTACTTCCGGGAAGAGTTTATGAGCGAACTTGGGTGCTGCATAAATGGTGTCCGGCGTGTAGGTGGCGTGAGTCTGTTTTCGGGCTTTTCTATGGAACTGCGGGAACCAATGTATTGATGCCAAGGGAAAGGTCAAATTGCAGAAACAATGAGGCTGATAGTACTGATGCAATACATTGGGGCGGAGCAACTCGTATTAGTGTTGAAGTCACTGTAATGGTGATGGAGCGAAGGGGTTGCGTTAAGTCGTTAGCATTAATGTACAACTGGAAGCAGGATGACATATTAGTGACAACAAAACCATTTAACATACCAAAACAACTTGTCTGGCAAGCTTATAAATTGGTGCGAGCCAATGCTGGCTCTGCTGGTATTGATAATCAATCCATTGATGAGTTTAGCCAAGACCTCAAGGGCAACTTGTATAAGCTATGGAATCGCATGAGTTCAGGAAGCTACTTTCCACCAGCGGTGAAAGAAGTAGCTATTCCTAAGAAACAAGGCGGTGTGAGAAAATTAGGTATACCTACAGTGACGGACAGAATTGCGCAAATGACGGTGAAATTAATGATGGAGCCGCTTCTTGAACCGCACTTTTTGAACGACTCCTATGGATATAGGCCTAATAAATCCGCCTTAGATGCGATAGGCGTTACAAGGAAACGGTGCTGGGATTATGACTGGGTCGTTGAATTTGACATAAAAGGTCTGTTTGACAATTTATCCCATGAACTTCTCATGAAAGCAGTGAAGCATCACATCAGCGACAAATGGATAGTGCTGTATGTGGAAAGATGGTTAACTGCACCAATTCATGATCCACAAGGAATATGCCTGCCGAGAACGGCCGGCACGCCGCAGGGCGGCGTGATCAGTCCTCTATTAAGTAATCTGTTTCTGCACTATGCATTTGATCACTGGATGACAAAACATCACCCGGAGTCTCCATGGTGTCGGTATGCCGACGATGGGCTTGCCCATTGCCGGACACAGCGAGAAGCAGAGGAAATGCTAAAAGAGATTGATGATCGATTTAAGTCTCGTGGTCTTGAAATTCACCCTGACAAGACAAAGATTATCTATTGCAAAGACGGAGCACGGAAAGGACGATATGGAAATAAATCATTCGACTTTCTAGGCTATACGTTCAAAGCAAGACGAGTCAAAGTCAAGTCAAGAAACAGTTTCTTCATTGGCTTCACTCCGGTGGTATCATTAAAGGCCGTGAAGGCAATGACATTGAAACTGCGGAGGGGCAGCTGGAGAAATAACACTTCCTTGAGTCTTCAAGAACTGGCTGACTTCATCAACCCGATGCTAAGGGGATGGCTTGCGTATTATGGAAAATACTCACGATCCGCTATGTATCGAGTTTGGCGGTGCGTCAACAATATGTTGTTGGCCTGGGCAAAGAAGAAGTATAAATCATTGGGGAACAGCAGAACCAAAGCAGGCAAACTAATGGAACGAATCCATAAAGAAATGCCTACGCTGTTCATTCATTGGCGCGAAGGTATGTTCGGTGCGTTGACTTAATGGGAGCCGGATGATGCGAGAGTATCATGTCCGGTTCTGCGAGCGGCTGAGGGGGAAGTTCCCTCGGTCGACTCACCAAATTGATTATAAAGCTTTACTGATTTAATTGATATAACCCTTTATTATTAAGGAAATGTATGATGTTAAGAAGGCCAGGGGGGTTAAATCAAAAAAGGTGTTAAAGCAGTTATCCACAGAAAGCAGATGTGATTAAATTCAGCAACTAGGTCTGCCATAATATCAAAGAAATAAATAAAAAACAGTCTTGACGTTATATATTTAATAAAATATTTTTTAGCCATGTAGAAATTGTTCAAAATTTCCTAACCAACGTTGGGTGATGATACGTGCAATTTCAGGCGTTTCCTGGACTAATTGTCTCGCAAAAGGCGGTAAAAGGGTTAAAACTGCTTTATCTCGTTGTAGATTTGCCAGTTTGAATTGTCTGTATCCCGTTTGTCTTGTTCCTAACAGTTCTCCTGCTCCTCTTAATTCTAAATCTTTTTCAGAGATAACAAATCCATCATTAGTGGAACGCATTACTTTTAGCCTCTCAGTACCTTGATGAGATAAGGGTGATTGATAGAGTAAAATACAATGAGATTGGGTTGTTCCTCTGCCTACTCGGCCACGTAATTGATGCAGCTGCGATAAACCTAACCGTTCGGCATTTTCTATAATCATTAAACTGGCATTAGGCACATCAACACCTACTTCAATCACAGTTGTAGCCACTAACAAGTCTATTTCTCCTGATTTAAAAGCAGCCATAGTTGCTTCTTTTTCAACAGCCTTCATTCGGCCATGCACGAGTCCAACACGGGCTAAATTAAGTTGTTCTTGCAAGACTTGGGCTGTATTGGTAGCAGCCATGCATTGTAGTTTTTCAGATTCCTCTATCAAAGTACATACCCAATAGGCTTGTCTGCCATTGGCAATAGCTGCATGTAATCGCTCTATAATTGATTCTCGCCTATCCTGGTTTAATACAGCAGTGGTAACGGGGGAGCGACCAGGCGGGAGTTCGTCAATCACCGATATATCTAAATGGGCAAAATGAGTCATGGACAAAGTTCTGGGTATAGGAGTAGCGGTCATCAGCAGTTGGTGAGGGGTTAATTGATCTCTCTGTCCCTTTTGTTGCAAAAGCAATCTTTGTTCAACACCGAAACGGTGTTGCTCATCAATAATTACTAAGCCTAAACGAGCAAACTCTACTTCATCTTGAAATATGGCATGAGTTCCAATAATAAGCTGACAACTATTATCCATCAGAGCGACGAGAGCTGTTCTGCGCTCAGCGATTTTCATTTTACCTGTAAGCCGCAGAACTTTTATTCCTAAGGGATCAAGCCAGTGTAGTAGATTATTAAAATGTTGTTCACTCAATAAATCGGTTGGAGCCATGAATGCTACCTGATAACCATTTGCGATAACCTGTATCGCGGCAAGGGCTGCTATAATTGTTTTTCCAGCGCCAACATCCCCCTGTACCAGACGCAACATAGGTTTAGTTTGCATTAAATCAGAACTGATTTCAGTTGCTACTCTTTGCTGTGCATTGGTCAGTTGGAACGGAAGAGAGGACAGAAAACGCGTGCTTATATTGTTTTCAGCTGGTATTGCAGGAGCATGGCGTTCGCTTCGCGATTGCCTGGCAAATTGCATGCTTAACCTTTGAGCCAGCAATTCATCAAATGCTAAACGTTTGAGAGCTGGGTGGTCACCCATTTCCATACTATGTAATGAAGTATCTGGTGGTGGGTTATGCAATAATTTAATCGCATCGCTTAAGTTAGAGAACTTATTATCTTCTAATTGCTGTTCACTCATCCACTCTAATTGATGGAGTTCTGCTTCACAACGTTTAAGAGCAATTTTAACCAATTGTCTTAAACGTGTTTGCGTTAAACCCTGAGTAGTTGGATAAATAGGAGTCAGGGTTTCATCTACCGAACATTCACTTCCCTGATCAAGCAATTGGTATTCAGGATGAATCATTTCCAAGTAGTTATTAAACTCGCGTACTTCCCCGAAAGCATGAATCATAAAGCTGTTATTCAGGGCATTAACTTGCTGTTTGTTAAAATGAAAAAAGCGAAGCTTCACAATTCCTGTTTTATCCTCCACATAGCAATTTAACATCATTTTTTTGCCGTATTTAATTTCCGTTTTACAGACATTTCCGGCAATAACGCACCAGTCGTGGGAGCGCAAATCCTGAATTGGTGTTATTCTCGTTCTATCTTGATATCTATAAGGTAAGTGAAAGAGCAAGTCTTGCACTGTCAGAATGCCGCATTTTATCAGTTTAGCCGCAAGCGTTGGGCCGACACCGGCTAGGGATTCACAAGAGTTGGACAGCACAGTATTATTAGTAGTAGAAAAATTTAATAATAACAGGAAAATATTTATTTGCTACGAATTAATCAAGGACTATGAAAGAATAAGCGATATTTTATTTTTTTTCTATTCTTCAAGTTTGGGAGTGAAACTGGATGAATCGCATTATTTCATTTGCGGCGGGCTTGGTTTTGGTCTGGATAATAGGCTCTTTGTTAATTGCTGGGCGCGGTATATTAATCCCTATTGTAATAGCTATTTTCCTTTGGCATTTATTGAATACAATTAACAGTGGTGTACAAAAAATACCCTTGATCGGACCACGTTTACCCACATGGCTTAGCATGATTTTGTCGTTAGCAGTTGTTGCGGTATCGATGGATATGCTGATTAATATTATTGGGAACAACGTTAATGAAGTGATTGCTGCTTCTCCACGATATCAAGAGAATCTGCTCACCATTTTTAATAATCTGGATCAACGGTTTCATATTAAAGGATTTATAGATTTCAATTATATAGTTAAAAGCTTAAGTATTCAGAATATGCTGCTTAATATTTATGGTGTTTTTACAACCATAACCAGCTCTGCTGTTTTAATTGCTTTATATGTTGTTTTCTTATTTGTTGAACAGCATTACTTCATCCAAAAAATGGATGCTTTATTTCATAAAAAAGAACATCAAAAACTGGTTAATAACATTATTTCCCATATAACAAGGGATACTCAGACTTACTTGGGGATTAAAACCATGTTGAGTTTGCTTACTTCAATATCAAGTTGGTTCATTATAAATTGGGTAGGGTTGGATTTTGCTGCATTTTGGGCTTTATTAATTTTCTTTTTAAATTATATTCCTAATATAGGTGCAATAGTAGCTACGGCTTTTCCTGCTGCTTTAGCTTTGATTCAATTTCAAAGTTGGGTGCCTTTCTTTGTAATGACCTCAGGAATTGTTGCTGTACAGTTTGTGGTGGGTAATTTCTTAGAGCCGCGTTTATTAGGTAAGTCATTAAATCTTAGTCCATTAGTTATTTTGGTTGCTTTAGGTTTATGGGGGTCAATTTGGGGTGTACTGGGAATGTTTTTATCAGTACCCATTACCGTAATGATGATGATTATCTTTGCCCATTTTGATGGCACAAGACCCATAGCTATTTTATTATCACAAGATGGCTATATTTTTAAATCTTATGAAACTATTGAGGAACATGTGATGATGGACAAAGCTTAAGTGTAGTTTGGCGATTTTGTTGTTAGGACACAATTCACTTTGAGAAAAGCAAAACCGCTCTTTGGTTGAAAGGAGAAATTTTCTTTGGCGATAAACTACTGGACGAGTAGCTCTTATTATCACAGAATTATCAAATAACATATAAGGAAGTTTGTTTGATGAAAAAAATCATACTTATTGGGGCGCTATTTAACTTAACAAGTACACCATTAATCGCGTTACACGCTCCAGATACTTTTTCTAAAACAATAGCCAAAAAAGCTAATTCGTCCGTTTCGAGCAAAATGCCACCTCGACCCGTATCAATGCAAAAACAGAAAACCAGTGATACAAAGCAAGAGCAACACTCAAACTTAAAGCACTCATCCCCAAACTTATCAAGCGTTCAAACTATTCAAGATCCGTCTGTTGAACTACAAAAAGAAGCAATTATTGATTGCGACTCCAGAATTTCTGCAGAAACCCTAAGTATTGATCGCGACTTTATTCTAAGTTGGGCAGAACACGCAGTAACTCAATCTTTTGATTTTAATCTTGCATCGCTGGATACCCAATTGCAGAAGTTGCAAGCTTGCTATACTAAAAAAGGATGGGTTGGATTTACCGATGCACTAAAAAAATCAGGTAATATTGACGCAATAAAAACTCAAAATCTAATTGTTAGTAGCCGGTTAGATGGTCAAGCTCAACTGATCAATGTGAATGACAATCAATGGAAAATCACTTTGCCCTTAAAAGTTGTCTACCACAATGATATAGAGGAGGAGACTCATTTTTTAAATATTTACTTAACCATAGGATGGAAAAATGCTTTTGCTTTAGGAATTACTCAAATGATCGCTACCCCACGAACTGCTCCTTTGGCTCACAAAGCATCGACACTAAGAGATGCACTTCAAAGTATTTATTTTGCTGCAGCCAATAAAGAATACAATTGGACGCAACAGATTGCCACGTCCTTTTTGGTCTCCCTATTCCCAAAAAAACCAAGAAACTCATTTCCCCGGGCAGATATAATTTATAGCCAGGCAGATTGGACTCTAAAAGGACAAAAGAAAACTCCGACAAGGCATGTTTCACACCTTGCTCAACTACGACCTTCCCCAGCGTCACAATATGGAATGAGGTCACATCAAATATTAACGGCACAAAATAAAATGAACCTTATCGTTACGCTGCCAGAAAAAACGGATTCAAACATTATCAATGGCCTAAAACTGGCTTCTGATCAAATGCTTAATTTTAAGTCCATTTTTCTGGCTAGATTACAGAACGTGCAGGAGTATGGTGAAAGAGGACTCGATGAATTTCACACAGCCGTGAAGAAATTAAATTATCTTGAAGCCATTAAAACGTCACAACTTACAGTAAACAGTCAAAAGGATAGGCACCCTCAACTGGTTGAAACTCAAAACAATCAATGGAAAATGAGCTTGCCCATGCAAGTGGTTTACCAAAACGACAGGAACAAAGTGACTCAGTTACTAAATGTAAATCTAACTGTAGCTAGAACAAGCTCCGGTGAACTTGCGATTACGCAAATAAATGCCACACCGAATGGAACTTCTTCTCAACTGACACAGTCACATTCTTTCAAGATAGATAAAGCTTCCAATCAGAAGGAGCCACGTTCAGGTTCAGCTCAAAAAATAGAAGCAAAAAATACACTACAGTTAACTCAATCTGATACTGCAGACCAACCAACCCAAGTGTCGCAAAGTACTTCATCAGCCAGTAACATTGGTTTAGAACCAGTACAAAAATTAGAGACCATCAATTGTAACTATAAAATTTCTCCTGAAACTAAAAATATTGATGAAGCTTTTGTTTTAAGTTGGGCTGTGCAGGCTGCGATTCAATCTTTTGACTTTAACTTTTTATCTTTGGATACTCAATTGCATCAATTAGAATCCTGCTATACCGAAAAAGGATGGAAAGAATTTAAGAACGCAATGCAAAAAACAGGGAATATAGAGGCTATTAAAACGCAGAAACTAACTGCAATCAGCCAAATGGATGGACGAGCTCAATTGATTGAATCTAAAAATAATCAATGGAAAATCAGCTTGCCCTTGCATGTTATTTATCAAAACGATAAAGGCGATGTGACTCAATTACTAAATGTTAATTTAATCGTGGGGCGAAGATCTTCAGGCGAGCTTGGAATTATGCATTTAAATTCTTCGCTACGGGATGCTCCTATCGCATTTAATTTGCCTCATAGTTAATATTCGAGGAAAAACTGTTATTTTGCCCATACTCCCCGTCAGCCTGAACTGATATATTCCCCGAAATAGGTATACAGACTTTCCTCCGCTCCAGATGAGGTTTAAAACGGTACCTTTTCATAAGGCACGAAAAAGCGCATAATAGCGTTATTTTGACGGATATATGAGTAGTATGAAACATACAATAGAACATCTTTTAAAACAGGCTTTAGACTCCTTAACAAAATCAGGCGAAATCCCTGGCGATTTAGATGTTGATATTAAAGTCGAGAATGCAAGAGATCCTGTTCATGGTGATTATGCAAGTAACCTTGCGTTGATCTTAGCCAAACCATGCCGACAATCGCCACGAAAATTAGCTGAAAGGTTAGTACAGGCATTGCCTGCAGATGCGGCAGTGGAAAAAATAGAGATAGCGGGTGCCGGATTCATTAATTTTTTTATGCACAGTAGTGCTCGATCATTAATTGTCGCTGAGATTCTTAACAAAGGTAAGGATTTTGGTCGTTCTACTTTAGGTCAAAATCAGAAAGTTATAATCGAATTTGTTTCAGCAAATCCAACAGGACCTCTTCATGTAGGCCATGGTAGAAGTGCTGCTTTTGGTGCTACCTTGAGTAATGTTTTAAGAGCGGCTGGTTACGATGTGACCTTGGAATATTATGTCAATGATGCAGGGCGGCAAATGAATATTCTTGCTGTCAGTGTCTGGTTACGCTATTTGGAGTTAGCTGGTGTTTCTGTTGTTTTTCCAGCAAATGCTTATAAAGGCCAATATGTTTTTGAAATAGCTCAAGAGCTGAAGTCTCAGTACGGCACTGAGTATGTTCATCCCTGGGATTCGATTACTTCAGGATTACCTGATGATGAACCGCAAGGTGGTGACAAAGAGGACTATATTGATGCAATGATAGACCGCTCCATTATTGTGCTGGGTAAATCAGGTTTTGCTGTATTTCATCAGCATGCTTTAAATACGGTTTTGGATGATATTAAAGAAGATCTGCTTGGCTTTGGCGTGAATTTTGACAGTTGGTTTTCTGAACAATCGTTATTCGAAGACGGTTCTATTCAAAAAGGAATCCAGGCACTCAAAGACGGAGGACATACCTTTGAGCAGGAGGGCGCTCTTTGGTTTAGGGCAACTGATTTTGGTGATGAAAAGGATAGAGTTCTGGTCCGAGCCAATGGTCAAACTACTTATTTTGCCTCGGATGTTGCCTACCATTGGAATAAGTATGAACGAGGCTATCATCGGGTAATTGACATATTTGGTGCTGATCACCACGGTTATGTAACCCGTGTCCGTTCTGCAGTCACCGCTTTGGGGCATGATGAAAAAGCTTTAGATGTATTACTGGTCCAGTTTGCCATTCTTTATAGAGGCGCTGAGCGAGTACAAATGTCTACTCGCAGTGGTTCTTTTGTGACCTTAAGAGAGTTACGTCATGAAGTAGGTAATGATGCCGCACGATTTTTTTATGTGGCACGTAAGCCAGAACAGCATATGGATTTTGATTTGGATTTAGCCAAATCTGAGTCAAGTGATAACCCGGTGTATTACATCCAATATGCCCATGCCCGTATATGTAGTGTTTTAAGGCAATTGAAGGAAAGAGGTTTGCTTTGGGATAAAGATATGGGTCTTAAGCACATTGATTTATTAGACCAACAACATGAAACCGCTTTAATTACCTTAATTTGCCGTTATCCCGAAATCGTAGAAGCTTCAGCCTCTGTTTGTGAGCCTCACCAGTTAGCATACTATCTAAGAGAGCTAGCTAATGGGTTACACAGC
Organism: Legionella antarctica; assembly: GCF_011764505.1. Lineage (NCBI taxonomy): Bacteria > Pseudomonadati > Pseudomonadota > Gammaproteobacteria > Legionellales > Legionellaceae > Legionella > Legionella antarctica. Next base: position 2,829,855 of record NZ_AP022839.1, on the reverse strand, counting down.
TACTATAATGCGGTTCAGCTTTTATGTGAACAAGAGCAAATTCGAAGTGCACGTTTATGCTTGTTACAAGCTGTTCGGCAAGTATTGAATAATGGTTTGAATTTATTAGGTGTATCAGCTCCTGAGAGTATGTAATGGCAAGACAATATGGCAATAAACGCTCTACTCCACAACGCAGTAGCGCGTCGCATCAGGTTCTCGTAATTATTGTAACTTTTTTATTAGGATATTTAACGGCTTCTGTTTTTGATGTGGGATCCATAAGTAGTTGGATGAATACTCAGGTGCTAGCCCATAAGCAAGTGAAACAAAAACCAATTAAAGCGGAAAAACAACAAGCACAATTACCACCCAAGCCGAAATTTGAATTTTATACTCTGCTCGCCAATGAAAAAACTACTGGAGTAGCGGCTCAATCGAATGCAAATAATCGTCGAGATCGCCCATCTGCGTCTGCAGCTCAGATTACTTCCAGTGCTGCAGTTACCACTGCTGCTGTTCATCCTGTAATTAAACAGCCGGTCAATCTGCAACAGAAAGGGCTGGCTAAAGTCGCTGAAGCAGAGCCTATACCACAACCTCAAGAATCCAAGGGAATTTTTTTGGTGCAAGTAGCATCATTCAAGGTTCGTCAGGATGCTGAACATATGAAAGGCATGTTGATTCTAAAGGGATTTAATGTAAAAGTTGTTCCTGTTCAGGCGCGAGGTATTTGGTTTCGGGTGGTGGTGGGGCCTTATTCTAATCGTGCGCTGGCACAGAAAGCCCAGGAAACCCTGGCGAGGAATGAGCGACTGAGAGGCATGGTAACCAGTGCTGGGTGAGGCTACCGATTAACCATAACTTGAATAGTGCCCGCATTTTTAATTGCGTGCGGCTTACTTACTTTCACAGTAACCTGATCTACTTCAAACTCTTGTTTAATCAAAAGTGCAACATGATTTGCTACAGACTCGATGAGTTGAAAAGATGTTGATTGCACAAATTCAGTTACGGTTTTGCACAGCGCGTCATAATCTATCGTATTCACCAAGCTATCCTCGCAGCCGCTGAAATCAGCTGAGATGGTAATGTCTATTAGTAATTGTTGATCAATACGTTGCTCCCAGGCATGCACTCCAATTCTGGTAGCTACACTGAGAGCTTTAATATTTAAAGTATCCATAGTACATCCTTAATGATTATCCAGTCGTTGTAAAGAAATTTTAAAATAACTCAATGACTTCAAGGTAAAACTTGCAACCGTTTTGTAATTTCTCATCAGGCCAGATGTGTGCGAGCATCTACTTTACTATATTCACCAAACAGAAGGAACATTCCCCACTATTTTTAGAAATTCACACCACTGTAATAGGATGATTATCATGGTACCATAAGCTCAATTCAATGTAGTTGAGACTCGATTATGTACGACTTAAATCAATCATTGTTTCTCCGTGCTTTAAGACGTCAGCCGGTGGAGCGAACACCTGTATGGATCATGCGTCAAGCGGGTCGCTATCTTCCTGAATACAGGAAAATCAGAGAAAAAGCGGGTGATTTTCTAAGTCTTTGTAAGAATCCTGAGCTTGCTTGTGAGGTGACCTTGCAGCCATTACGCCGCTTCTCGTTGGATGCAGCAATATTATTTTCTGATATTTTAACTATTCCTGATGCAATGGGACTTGGATTGTATTTTGCTGAGGGAGAGGGTCCATGTTTTAGGACGCCTGTGCGTGATGTAAAGGCAATTAATGATCTTGTTATTCCCGACATTACTGAATCTTTAGGGTATGTTATCAATGCTGCGCGATTAATACGTCAGGAAATGCCGCAAGAACTGCCTCTAATTGGTTTTTCTGGGAGTCCCTGGACCTTGGCTTGTTATATGGTGGAGGGAGGCAGTAGCAGAGATTTTAAACGTGTCTTAAAATTAATCTATACGGAACCTGAAGCTGCTCATTTGTTATTGAGTAAACTGGCTTTATCAGTCAGTGAGTATTTAATTGAACAGATTAAAGCAGGGGTTAATGCGATTATGATTTTTGATACGTGGGGAGGAATCTTAACTCCGGCCAATTATCAGAGTTTTTCCTTAGGTTATATGCAGAAAATAATTGCAGAAATAAAAGTCCAATATGCTGAGATACCTGTCATTTTGTTTACTAAAAGTGGGGGACAATGGTTAGAGCAAATGGCAGCGACTGGATGTGATGCTTTAGGAGTTGACTGGACGTGTGATCTGCAATCTGCTCGTCAAAGAGTGGGAGATAAAGTTGCTTTACAAGGAAACCTCGATCCGACCGTACTTTTAAGCACTGGGCATTGTATTCGTAAGCAAGTGAAACAGGTTCTGGCATCTTTTGGGAGTGGATCAGGTCATGTATTTAATCTGGGGCATGGAATTACTCCTGACGTTCCTCCGGAGCATGTCGCTGTTATGATAGATGCAATAAATGAGTATAGCCCGCAATATCATTTGAGGTAATTATGATAATCGAGAGTAGATTTAAACCAGCTTGGTGGCTTACTAATCCCCATGCTCAAACGATATACTCATCGATGAGACATCCCGTACGAGCGTCTGTTGATAAAATAGAAAAAATGAATTTGCCAGATGGTGATTTTTTGAATTTGGCATGGAGCACCGCAAACTTACCTGCCAACACACCACTAATCATCTTGTTACATGGACTAGGTGGCTGTGTGAATTCCAGTTATGTCGCTCGGTTTATGAGCGCATTTAATCAACGAGGTTGGCGCTCGGTATTAATGCATTTTAGAGGAGCAGGCCACGAGCTTAACAGATTTCCCAGGGCTTATCATTCGGGTGATACTGCAGATCTTGATTATTTAATTCAAACGCTGGACCAACGGGAGCCAGGGACAAAAAAGGTGGTCGTTGGTGTCTCTTTAGGAGGCAATGTTTTACTCAAATGGCTAGGAGAACGAGGTTCTGCTCAATCGCGAGTGACTGCTGCTGTAGCCATCTCGGTTCCTTTTGTCCTGAATATAGTCGCCAATCGAATGAATATTGGATTTTCACGTCTTTATCAAACGCATTTATTGAATCAATTTAAAGAGGTTTTTGCTCGTAAGGTGAATCTTTTTAAATATGCTCCGGAGGCTATAAAAAAAGCAGCAGAATGCAATTGTTTTTGGACTTTTGATGATCAGGTTACTGCACCTTTGTATGGCTTTAATAGTGTCCACACTTATTATAGGGAATGTAGTTCCAGAAAATATTTAAAACATATCACTACCCCTACACTTATAATTCATGCCTTAGATGATCCCTTTATGACGGAGGCGGTTTTGCCTTTCGAGAATGAATTGGCTGATTCGGTGATTCTAGAGTTAAGTAAAAAAGGGGGGCATGTGGGGTTTATCACTGGAAATACACCAGGAGTTCCTGTCTATTGGTTAGACCAGCGAATCCCTGATTATATTTCAGAACATTTAGGTGTTTCTGAACTGTCGACTTAATTGAAGAGCCATCTCAATTGATTGCTCATAATTTAGTCTGGGATCAACCAGGCTGTGGTAAGCAGTTTTTAGATCATTAGCATCTAAACCGCGTGCACCACCAATGCATTCAGTGACATTATCACCTGTTAGTTCGAAGTGTACGCCACCCAGGTAACTCCCCATAGAGCGGTGAATTTCCAATGCCTGTTTTAATTCAGTAAGGATATTATCAAAGTGGCGTGTTTTTGTTCCATCAGCCGTTGTTTCAGTATTTCCATGCATGGGATCACAAGACCAGGTAACCGGAATTTTGGTTTTCTTGACTGCATCAATCAAGGGCGGTAATAATTGGTCTATATGTTTGGCTCCTAATCGCGTGAACAATAGAATACGTCCCTCTTCGCGTTTAGGATTGGCAATAGCGAGCACGTTGGCAAGCCATTCAGGTGAGGCGCCTGGCCCAATCTTAATTCCTATGGGATTTTCAACCCCACGTAAAAACTCCAGATGAGCACTGTCAACCTGAGCTGTACGCATCCCTACCCAAGGTAAATGAGTTGACAGGTTATACCAATGCCCATTTTTAACCTGACGAGTTAACGCTTGTTCATAATGCAAATGTAATGCCTCGTGGGAGGTGTAGAAATCCACCTTGCTCAAATTACTGGAGCGTATTCCATCAATAGCCGTCAAAAAATCCAAAGCATCTTCGATGGAATCAACAATATTTTGATATTCTTTTTTTTGTTTGGAGTGTTCAACAAAACGTAAATCCCAGCGTTGGGGATTATGTAAATCTGCAAATCCCCCATCTAACAAAGCACGTATAAAATTTAGAGTCATTGCAGAGCAACTGTAAGCTTGCAGCAATAATTTGGAGTTTGGTTCTCTGGCTGTTTGATTAAACTCAGGGGAGTTAACTATATCCCCTCTATAACTGGGTAAGGTAATACCGCCAATTGTCTCAAAATCAGAGGAGCGTGGTTTGGCGTATTGTCCGGCAATTCGTCCTATACGAATAATAGGTTTACGTAATCCGTACAACAGAATCAAGCTCATTTGCAGGATGATTTTCAATTTGTTACTGATCACTTCAGAACGGCAGTCGTTAAAAGATTCAGCACAATCTCCACCTTGAAGTATAAAAGCTTCACCACGTCCAGCACGAGCAATTTCTCTTTTTAAATTCTTAACTTCACCACTGGTAACCAGTGGTGGCAGGAGGCTTAATTGCTCTACAACTTTATTGAGTTGTTCTTTATCAGCGTAAGTTGCAGCTTGCAAATACGAATATTGTTGCCAGGAAACTGGCGACCATTCTTGCATAATAGACCCACATGATTTTTTTAATACCTAAGTATGGAATAAATGAACATTTACTGCAAGCTATGGTTCATTTCGCTTTTTCTTCAGATGCAGCTTAGGATAACAGGGTTTAATCAGCTATCTTGCTGCGAGTGATGATCTTCCAAAAAAATGCAACAAGAGATTTTGATTTCTGTGATTCGAATACTTCAAATTTTAATTCTAAATTAAGCCTTGAAATTTCATGGGAGCGACCCCACTTGCTAAATACAAGTTAGTCAGGAGTCCTTATTGATGAGTAAACATAACAAAAAAGATTGGAATAAATTTAAAGAAGAAAACAAAACAGACGAAGTGCCAGGTGCTGAATCTGAAGAAACTGAAGAATTAATTGAGGAATTATCTCATGAAGACGCTGCTTTAGATCATCCAAGTTACACGGCTTTGGAAGAACAGCTTACTCTTGCTGAGCAAAAAGCCCATGAAAACTGGGAAAAGTCAGTGCGAGCTCTGGCTGAATTGGATAATGTAAGACGTCGTATGGAGCGCGAGGTTGCCAATGCCCACAAATATGGCGTCGAAAAATTAATCACAGCTTTGTTACCCGTTGCAGATAGTCTTGAACAAGCGTTACAGATAGCTCAGAAAAATGCCGATACAGCAATGCATGAGGGCTTGGATCTTACTATGAAACTCTTCACTGATGTATTGCAAAAATTTGATGTAGAGCGTATCGATCCGGTTGGAGAGTTGTTTGATCCGCAGCAACATGAGGCCATGTCTATTCAGGAAGTACCAGATACGCCACCGAATACTGTGTTAACGGTATTCCAGAAAGGGTATAAATTGAGTGATAGGGTAATTAGACCCGCTCGAGTGATTGTGTCAAAAATTAAACCAGCCCAGTAGAAATAACAATTTACTGATTACTTGTTGGTAAAAGAAAAAATGCTGCTTTTTTTAATTATGGGTTGAATTTTACGTTTACAACCCCATATGAACATTATTGTACTAGAAACTACTAATTTGGAGCAAAAAACAATGGCTAAGATTATAGGAATAGACTTGGGTACTACTAACTCATGTGTTGCTGTAATGGAAGGTGATAAACCTAAAGTAATTGAAAACAGTGAAGGTATTCGAACAACTCCTTCTATTGTTGCCTTTACTGATGACGATGAAGTATTAGTAGGTGCCTCTGCAAAGCGCCAATCAGTAACAAATCCTGAAAATACATTGTACGCTATCAAGAGACTGATTGGTCGCCGTTTTGATGATGCTGTAGTTCAGAAAGACATTAAAATGGTTCCATATAAAATTGTTAAAACAGACAATGGCGATGCTTGGGTTAGAGTTAAAAATCAGGATAAAGCACCACCGCAAATTTCTGCAGAAGTATTGCGTAAAATGAAAAAAACAGCGGAAGATTATTTAGGCGAGGAAGTAAAAGAGGCTGTGATTACTGTACCTGCTTATTTCAACGATTCGCAACGTCAAGCGACTAAAGATGCTGGTCGTATCGCAGGACTTGAAGTAAAAAGAATTATTAACGAACCAACCGCGGCAGCGCTTGCCTATGGCATGGACAAAAAACGTGGTGATTCTGTTATTGCTGTTTATGATCTTGGTGGTGGTACTTTTGATATATCCATCATTGAAATTGCTGAAGTGGATGGAGAGCATCAATTCGAAGTATTAGCTACAAATGGTGATACCTTCCTTGGTGGAGAGGATTTTGACTTGGCCTTAATTGAGTACCTGGCTGCTGAATTCAAAAAAGACTCAGGTATTGATTTACATAACGATCCAATGGCATTACAACGGCTAAAAGAAGCTGCTGAGAAAGCCAAAATTGAATTGTCTTCAGCCCAACAAACCGATGTAAATCTCCCTTACATTACAGCAGATGCTTCTGGACCTAAACACTTAAATATCAAACTGACTCGTGCCAAACTGGAGTCCTTAGTTGAGAAGCTGGTAGAGCGCACTGTTGAGCCTTGCAAGATAGCACTGAAGGATGCTGGTCTGACTGTATCACAAATTAATGAAGTCATCTTGGTTGGTGGTCAGACACGTATGCCTTTAGTGCAAAAAACGGTGGAAGAGTTTTTTGGTAAAGAGCCACGTAAAGACGTTAACCCCGATGAAGCTGTTGCGGTGGGTGCTGCGATTCAAGCCGCCGTATTATCAGGTGAAGTGAAAGACATTCTTTTACTTGATGTAACACCATTATCTCTGGGTATTGAGACCATGGGTGGTATTATGACAAAACTGATCGATAAAAATACCACTATTCCTACTAAAGCCAATCAAGTATTCTCAACTGCAGATGATAATCAAACCGCAGTAACTGTCCATGTTTTACAGGGGGAAAGAGAACAGGCTTCAGCAAATAAATCATTAGGTCGATTTGATTTGAGTGATATTCCTTCGGCTCCCCGTGGCGTACCGCAGATTGAAGTAACGTTTGATATCGATGCTAACGGTATTCTTAATGTATCCGCTAAAGATAAGGCAACAGGTAAGGCTCAATCAATTGTTATCAAGGCATCCAGTGGTTTAAGTGATGATGAAGTAGATGCAATGGTAAAAGATGCTCAATCTCATGCCGAAGAAGACAAGAAATTTAAGGAAATGGCAGAGCTTCGAAATCAAGCTGATGGCTTGATTCATAGTTGTGACAAATCGATGAAAGATTTAGCGGCTGAACTATCTGAAGACGAGAAAAAAGGCATTGAAACTGCAATTTCAGAATTAAAAGAAGCCATACAAGGTAGTGATAAGGCGCATATTGAAGAAAAGCTAAAAGTGCTTTCTGATGCCTCTGCTAAAATGGCTGAGCGTGTTTACGCTAAAAAATCTACCGAAGGACAAGCCGATTCAGCCGATTCACAACCTGATGAACCTGCAAAACCAGCTGATGAAAGTGTTGTTGATGCCGAGTTTGAAGAGGTTAAAGAAGACAAAAAATAGTGTGAGGTAAGACTGGGGCGGGGCGGGAATCTTTCGCCCCGTTTGTATTTTGACAAGGGCTTAACCTGTTAACCCCTTGATATTTATTTAAAATTGTGAGCAGTTATGGAACAGCGGGATTATTATGAACTTTTAGAAGTTAGTCGAAACGCTAACGATGGTGAAATTAAAAAAGCTTATCGCAAACTGGCAATGAAGTATCATCCCGATCGTAATCCCGACGATTCTTCTGCTGAAGAGAAATTTAAAGAAGTTCAAAAAGCCTATAATATTTTATCTGATAAACAAAAACGAGCCGCATACGATCAGTTTGGTCATGCCGGAGTTGACCCCTCTATGGGAGGACAAGGTGGATTTGGTGCTGGCTTCGGGGGCTTTGGAGATGTATTTGAAGATATTTTTGAAAATATTTTTTCCAGTGGTCGTGGAGCAGGGCGGCAATCGCGTGGTCAGCGTGGAGCAGATCTGCAATTTAATGTTCAGTTAACCCTTGAAGAGGCAGCCTTAGGTAAGGAAGTTGAAATTACCGTTCCGCGTCATGGTAGTTGCACTACCTGTGAAGGGTCTGGTGCTAAAAAAGGGACACAACCCAAGACCTGCGAAACCTGTAATGGGATGGGGCAAGTCAGAATTCAACAGGGGTTTTTCTCAATTCAACAAACTTGTCCCAGCTGTCATGGTGAAGGAAAACTGATTTCTGATCCATGCACAAGTTGTCAAGGGCATGGTCGGATTCGGGAAAGCAAAAAACTAACTGTTAAAATTCCCGCTGGAGTCGATAATGGAGATAGAGTTAGATTAAACAGTGAAGGGGAGGCTGGCGTTCATGGGGGCGGCTCCGGTGATCTATATGTTCAAATTAACATTAAGAAACATGCTATATTTGAACGTCATGAAAATGATTTGCACTGTGAGGTTCCTATCAGTTTTATAACTGCAGCAATGGGCGGGGCAATCGAAGTCCCTACACTTGAAGGCAGAGTGACCTTAAAGATTCCTGCTGAAACCCAAACAGGCAAAGTATTCCGTTTAAGAAGCAAGGGAATGAAATCAGTTCGAGGATATGCTCAGGGAGATTTGCTGTGTAAAGTGGTTGTGGAGACTCCAGTCAATTTATCTCGCGAACAAAAAGAATTGTTAACGCAATTACAAGTTTCTCTGGAAAATGCCAAAGCAAACCACTCCCCACGCTCCAGCACCTGGTTTGCAGGGGTGAAAAAGTTCTTTGAGGACATGAAATTCTGAGCCAAGTGCGATACAATTATGACTTTAATAATTATGTTCAAGGATTGCACATTTTTTATATTTGTACTCTGAGCGGTAAGGATAGCCATACATTGAACAATATCGAGTCTATTCATGATTAATAAACCAGCGATTTTGGTATTGGCTGATGGTACTACCTATCAAGGCTTATCGGTGGGTGCCGATGGATATTGTATTGGTGAGTTGGTTTTTAATACTTCAATGACAGGCTATCAGGAAATCCTGACTGATCCCTCCTATGCGCGACAAATCATTACTCTAACCGCCCCTCATGTTGGCAATACTGGCTGCAACAGCGAAGATATGGAATCGTCCAAAGTTTGGGCCGCGGGTTTAGTAATGCGAGACTGCTCACTTTTGCACAGTAATTACCGTGCAGAACAATCTCTTCCTGATTGGCTTAAAAAAAATGGGGTAGTTGCCATTTCCGATGTAGATACTCGTGATTTAACCTTAAGGTTGCGCGATCATGGTGCTCTGGGAGCGTGTATTACCACTCATACTGCTGAACCTGAAAAGGCTCTTGAAAAAGCCCGGTCTTTTAAAGGATTGCAGGGTGTAGATTTAGCTTTAGAGGTGTCCCGACAAACTATTGAGCGATGGCATGAGGGGCAAGGAACGTGGGGAAGTCATTCCAAGCCGCAACAATTCCATGTAGTTGCTTATGACTTTGGGGTGAAGCACAATATTTTACGTATATTGCATGATAAAGGGTGTCACCTAACCATCGTCCCAGCTAAAACATCTGCTGCAGAGGTCTTAGCTATGAATCCAAATGGTATATTTTTATCTAATGGTCCAGGAGATCCTCAAGCTTGTGACTATGCAATTAAGGCCACTCAGGAATTTTTAGCGCATAATATTCCTGTTTTTGGCATTTGCTTAGGTTTTCAGATTTTAGCACTGGCTTGTGGAGCAACCACTAAAAAAATGAAATTTGGTCATCATGGTGCAAATCACCCTGTAGGTGAGACGCAGGGAAATAAGCGTGTTTTTATTACCAGCCAAAATCATGGTTTTGCCGTTGATGAGGAAAGCTTGCCTAACTGTTTAGAGGTGACCCACCGTTCTTTATTTGATGACAGTTTGCAAGGAATTAGACACAAAAATAAACCGGCATTTGGTTTTCAGGGCCATCCTGAAGCTAGCCCCGGTCCACATGATATAGATATTATATTTAACGAGTTTATAGCATTAATAACGTAAAAGTAGCTCAATTACATACTTAGAACATTTTACTACTTTATAATATAGAGGGATATATAATGAATGAATGCCATGTTTTTACCTCCGAATCAGTTTCTGAGGGGCATCCGGATAAGATAGCGGATCAAATCTCTGATGCTGTTTTAGATGCTATCTTAGCTCAGGATCCTGCCGCGCGAGTTGCATGTGAAGTTTTTGTTAAAACGGGAATGGTGCTGGTCGGTGGAGAGATTACCACCCAAGCATGGGTTGATGTAGAAGAAATTACTCGCAATGTAATCAAAGATATAGGTTATAACAGTTCCCAAATGGGATTTGATTGGGAGTCGTGTGCAGTACTTTCTGCTATTGGCAAACAATCAACTGATATAGCTCAAGGGGTTGATAATCAGCAAACTAAAATTCTGGGAGCCGGCGATCAGGGTTTGATGTTTGGTTATGCCAGTCGTGAAACAGATGTATTTATGCCAGCTCCAATTGCTTATGCGCACCGCTTAATGGAAAAACAGGCTAATATGCGTAAATCAGGTACATTGCCCTGGCTTAGACCGGATGCTAAATGTCAATTAACTTTGAAATATGATCGAGGGATGCCGGTAGAAGTAGATACAGTGGTTTTTTCTACTCAACATGCGCCTGATGTAACTCACAGTAATTTAACAGAAGCAGTGCGTGAAGAAATTATAAAAGACATACTACCTGCGGAATGGTTAACAGCTAAAACACGCTACTTTATAAATCCTACAGGGCGTTTTGTTATTGGTGGCCCTTTAGGTGATTGTGGTTTGACTGGTCGTAAAATTATAGTGGATACCTATGGTGGTATGGCCAGACATGGAGGAGGTTGCTTCTCTGGAAAAGATCCATCAAAAGTTGATCGGTCAGCTGCTTATGCGGCAAGACACGTAGCTAAAAATATAGTGGCGGCGGGTTTGGCTGATAAATGCGAAATTCAAGTATCCTATGCCATTGGCATAGCAGAGCCGACTTCAATTTTCGTTGAAACATTTGGTACTGGACGTTTAAAAAATAGCGAAATCATTGATCTAATCCATACTCATTTTGATCTGACCCCACAAGGAATCATTGATCACCATAATTTGCTTCGCCCCATCTATAAAGAGACAGCCACCTATGGCCACTATGGAAGAGAGCAGTTTCCCTGGGAACGGTTAGATAAAGCACCTGCATTAAGTAAAGCACTCTAATTTTTATAAGGATATTCAATGAACTTAGTCAATGACTCAGCAGCCCAGGTAAAAAACCTCCACGATCATAGAGTAGCTGACATGTCGTTAGCCCCTTGGGGGCGAAAGGAAATTGCTATTGCTGAAACGGAAATGCCGGGATTAATGGCCTTGCGGACTGAGTTTGCTGAAAAGCAACCTTTGAAAGGTGCTAGAATAGCGGGTTGTTTGCATATGACCATTCAAACAGCAGTGTTAATTGAAACATTAATTGCTTTGGGGGCAGAGGTTCGTTGGTCATCCTGTAATATCTTTTCAACTCAAGATCATGCTGCTGCAGCCATTGCAGCAGAAAAAATCCCCGTGTTTGCCTGGAAAGGAGAAACTGAAGAGGAATATTGGTGGTGTGTGGAACAAACCTTGAATGGTCCCAATGGTTGGAGTCCTAATTTGCTATTAGATGATGGCGGAGATTTAACCCAGATCATTCATCAAAAATACCCACAGCTTTTGTCGGCTATTAAAGGGGTTTCTGAAGAAACCACCACAGGTGTGGCCAGATTATATGAAATGGCAAAACTGGATCTGTTAAAAATTCCTGCGATCAATGTAAACGATGCAGTTACCAAATCCAAGTTTGATAATCTCTATGGTTGCCGTGAATCTTTATTGGATGGATTAAAACGGGCAACTGACGTTATGATTGCGGGTAAAGTGGCTCTGATTTTGGGTTATGGCGATGTGGGTAAGGGTTGTGCTCAAGCATTACGTGGCCAGGGCGCCTCCGTTTTGATCGCTGAAATTGATCCTATATGTGCTCTTCAGGCGGCAATGGAGGGCTACAGAGTAGTTACTCTTGATGATGTGGCTGAACAAGTAGATATTCTAGTCACTGCAACTGGTAATTATCATGTAGTAACTCTGGATCATATGAAGCGTATGCGTAATCAGGCAATATTATGTAATATTGGCCATTTTGACTCAGAGATTGATATTCAAAGTTTGAAACAATATCAATGGGAGAATATAAAGCCTCAGGTAGATCATATCATATTTCCAGATGGTAAACGCCTTATACTGTTGGCAGAAGGTCGTTTGGTTAATTTAGGTTGTGCTACCGGTCATCCCAGTTTTGTAATGTCAGCTTCCTTTACAAATCAGGTATTGGCACAAATTGAATTATTCCAAAACTCCAGCGACTATGAACATCAGGTCTACGTTCTTCCCAAATTATTGGATGAAAAGGTAGCTCGGTTGCATTTAGGTCGAATAGGAGCGAAATTAACTGAACTAAGCAATGAACAAGCGCAATACATTGGAGTGGATAAAAAGGGGCCTTTTAAACCTGATCATTATCGTTATTAAACTTAAACCCCTACACTTGATACGTACCTCGGCTTGTCTCGGAACGATCCTCACAATGCTTAAAGGCCTGCATACTGCGCTTTATGCAAAGGATGATAATCACGGCACAAGGGCTTTTTATTAAGTAGAAACATTGCGCATAAACCGCAGTACGTAAGGAGTGGAAAAACAATGAATTATGCCTACATCCGTTCCACCTTTGCGATTTTATTTCTAAACGTGTAACGTAGAGTTAGTCCTCATGGATATATCACAAAGACTTTAAAAGGAGATTGAAGGATGATATTTAATAAAGGATTTATGTATCCTGTCAGAATCGCCGGGTAAGTGTCTGCCACTGAGCCCGGACTAATCCGAGCCGCGCGCGTCAGCAAGCGGAATTATCTCGAGATGCTTATGTGGTGCATGGAACCTGCCGCACTTTAAGTAAGATTAATTCAGCCAATGATGGCATTTCAAATTTTTTAGTCACCCTATCGTAAATATACTGATAAACGTTAACTTTCAGTTTTCTGGCCGTCTGTACAATCGTGGCAAACGTATCCTTTGATTTGGTGCCATTTTGGGAGACCGTTTGGAGATTGATGTCGCGTATCCTTGCTTGAAACCGTGTCCCTAATTCAGAGGCATTGTTGTGCAATGGCAGAAATGGATGGTCTAACACCAATAATAACGCTTGTTTTTTAGCACGTGTCTTTGCAATGCGTTGATCTAAAACATCATAGCCTGTCGTGGTTGCGAACAAAGTATCAAATTGCATTGATAGTTGTTGGGCCATTGATTGAGATGGAGCCGTCTTGTAAGTCAATAATGCATGGTAGAAATCCCATAATTGCTCAAGAAATACAGCCAATATATTCTGATTCATATCTGAGAATGGAGTGAGTTTTTTATAATGACGACCTTCATGGATCCAGCACAGCGCATGATGTAGGGCCAATTTATTAAACTGAGGCGCATCATCTGTCATTAAATAATGGATGAAGTATTTCGAGTGCTGATAATAGGCAAGAGCTGCTGACTCAAGAATTATGCGTCGATTCGTGCTGTGTTTTTTTGGATTTGGAAAAAGTGTTCCCATCAAACTATCGATTGATTCACGTGTGAGGGGTTGTGCATGCAGCATTGGTTTAATTTGATCCAACCATTTTTTTGCGAGACCAAACTCATCCATTAACTCATAAGCCTCCTGATTAAACATAAACTTTAATTGGTCTCGACACAGCAACTCCAATAAGGTCAAGCGATCTTTTTTACGACGAGTGAAGTATGCTGTAAAAAAGTCATTACATAAAACATGGGTGTAGTGATTTTTGCCGTTAACACGACTGCCTGTGTCATCCATCTGCTGGTACAAGCCTGCGTTGCTACCGGCATCGACAATATCTTCTTTTTCCTGATGAAAAATATCATTGCCTTCTGTCAGCATGGAAGCAATTTTACCATGTGATATTTGAATACCACATGTTTTTAAAAAGCGCTCAATGGCGCTCTCCGTCATCCCTGCATCACGGTATAATGTGATGACCAGCGCTTTAACCCCAGGACCAAATTCACTGCCCTTATATTCGCCAGGAATCGGCGCAATAAAGGTTTTTTTCAAAGATGGTGAGTAATACGTTTCCAGCTTGAATTCAACATTATCCGTGATGATTTTTAGATCCTGGATGATTCGAATCTCAAAACCCTTGAACTTGGCGTCATCTGGCAGCGTTGCTTTGTCCAGAGCAATCGTAACACGTCTATCAATACGTACGTTTTTTTTGTCTTTGCCTGTGTTTTTATTGTTCCCTTTACCACGTTTATTGCGATCTCCTTCAGATGAATGATTGGAATTGCCTGTATTATCGCCATTGCTACCTTTGGATTGACCGCGAATATTAGGTTTGCCCTGTTCACCCTTAAGGCGGTTTATCTCATCACGTAATACTTGGTTTTCCTCTCTGAGCAAAGCATTTTCTTCGGCAAGCATTTCGACCAAATTAACCAATACCTTAATGATAGTCACGGCCTTTTTGTCGGCAAGACTATCGATATCTTTTGTTAACTCATCTAAAACTTGTTTGATTTCTTGGCGTTTCATCATCTACCACTGCGTTACTAATGCTGATACGGCAATCATAACATGACTTTTTTTGAACGCATTTTTCGAGTTTTAACGCCACTAAGGGCTAAGAAAAAATCTGACCTCAGGAGGGAGATGTTTTATTAGTGAAAGGGGCTACATTGTGATCTTGGGGATCTTAGGGCATGCATATTGCATGACTTACGTTTGATATGGAAAAACATCAGTTTTACAGAAAAACCGTGTCAATAGGTATTTTGAATATTTTTAAAGAATTCCGCTTGCTGACGCGCGCGGCTCGGATTAATCCGGACTCAGTGGCAGACACTTACCCGGCGATTCTGACAGGATACGGATTTATCGCTTTAGGACTTTTATCATTATCGCACGGCATTTTTGCTTTACCTGATAATGAAATAATTAGAGTTATCATAAAATACAAACAACAGACCAGGACAGTGTCTGCCCTAAAATCACAAGTTGTTCAGGCTATCCACATACCAGTAAAGGAAATGAAGCCCATGGCTAACGGGGCTTATTCATTAGTTTTAGATAACTCAAACTCGGCTCTAAAAAATAGCAACGAACAGATTGAAACCTCCCGGATATTAAACAAGTTGCGAGCCAATCCAGATGTGCTCTATGCCGTTAAGGATAGAATAGGTTTTTTTAAACCAGTGCCCGATCCATCGATAAATGAAAGTCTTGGTGAGCTGTTATCACATACTAGTCAATGGGATGAGTTTGTTCCTCCTGGAGGAATTATGTTGGAATCTAAAGCAGGGCTGAGGGATGGTGCATGGGCATATACTTCCGGAGCATCGAATAAACCTATTGTAGTTGCAGTATTAGATACAGGTATTGCCCTGAATGATAGTTTGGATAAAAACTTGCTTAAAGATAAGAGTGGACAAATTTGGGGATGGAATTTTGCTGCTAACGACAATAATTTAATGGATGAAACCAAGTCCTATCATGGAACTCATGTTGCTGGTACTATTGCAGGCTATGGGAATGTGATGATCGGTGTTGGAGAAGATTTAAAAATATTAACTGTTAAAATTCCTGCTGAAACAGGGATGTTTTACGAAAGTGCGGTTGTGAATGGAATTTATTGGTCGGTAGGTGAAGATGTTCCAGGAGTTCCAAAGAATACATACCCTGCAAAAGTATTAAACATGAGTTTCGGTGTCGATTTAGAGCCGGGTAGGGAAATAGACTACTGTGATGAAGCACTTCAGGAAGCTGTATTTTTTGCCCGTAAAAAAGGTGCTGTTCTTGCTGTTGCTGCAGGTAATGATAATGTTTGGGAGCATTATAATGCCCCTGCCGTATGCAATGGAACTATCAAGATTGCCTCTACAGGTCCCGAAGGCTTGAGGTCTTATTTTTCTAACTATGGCCCGAGTATAACTTTGGCAGCACCGGGTGGAGATAAACGATATGGAACTGCAGGAGGGATTTTATCTACAGTGAATCCAGGAGGGGGATATAACGCATCAGGATTTGATTTTTATCAAGGGACAAGTATGGCATCGCCTCATGTTGCAGGAGTAGCCGGGTTGGTTTTTGCGATCAACACTAGTTTGAAAACAGAACAAGTCGAACAAATATTGTATATGACCACTCATAATTTTGGTAAAAGTAACGATACAAATAAATCCTGTGTAGGAAGAAAGCCCTGCGGACATGGGATACTGGACGCTGAAAATGCAGTAAAAACAGCTCTTAATGGTTATGATGTGTTATTTTCTGCTCCTGCAAAAGCTGCTTTGTCAACGAACGCATGTGGCAAGATGATGCTCCAGCCAGGAAAAAATAAAATAAACTCTGAAAATGCAGCGTGGATACAAACTCAAACTGGGTGCGAATCTGAAGAGAGTTATCTAAATCCTCATATAGAAAAAACCAAAGATGGAAAAATTCGTGCTTATTACGGTTCAGTAAGTTATCAATTAGATCAAACCGCTTTTAGTGAGTGTCATGTAGTGGGTTATGATGGAGTCGGGTGTTACTTGTAAAGACAGAGCACAAGCCAAGCTGTAAAGCCTGAGGAAGCTTTGGTGTTACATGGGGTCGACACACTTACCGCGAACGAAGCGAGGGATCTTCAAATGTGGGCAACGTGCTTTTGTCAGAAGATCTCTAGCTGGTGGTCGGGATAATCAGATTTATTTTAGCCACTCATTAAGAATATCAACAATTTTTTTAGCTTGATCAGCGCTGGAAATATTAAATTTGGATTTTTGCCAATACTGGTTATTTCTTTTTTGATAACGCCTGATGGAATATTTAACAGGACCATAATCATTTTTAGCATTATCCCAGTCTTGATATTTGAACATGATAGTTGTCCAGGCACCTTTAGTTAATATTTGCTTATCAAGTTCTTTAGTCGTTTCAGTTCCATTTTCACTGAAAGAAATAGTAATATCATCTATAGTTTCGCTCATTTAAGTTAGATCCTCAATTATTTGTTGATGGATTGTAGTTTGCCATCGACAAAAGTCAAGGAAACAGTTGGCTGATATTGTCCAGGTTGATAAATCCAAATTTGCGGTTTCGTTGCTGTAGGTACGATCTGATTAATAAAAGTACTGTTTACAACAGAGGGACTGCCACAAGAACCATAGACTTTACCTACTTGATCACCTATTTCGATGCTAGCACCATTGCAAATGGAAAATGCATTGGAGTCAGATCCATTTACTTTAATTGCTTTAATTCTATTGTTAACCACATCTACTTGCAATTGTGTGCCACCACTCCCCGTTGGTACGTTCCACACTCCAAAAAAAGCATTGCCAGTACCCTGATTGTTATAAATCAATTGCTGCACAGGAATTCTTTGCACTATTGGTTGATTTGAATCTTGTTGACTTAAAGGTTGTCCACAAGCGGCAATAACCTCGTTAGCCGACATCCCCACATTTATATATGCATGATTTTGAGGACAATAAAAAGAATTATCTGCCAAAAGGCTAAGTGGCATACATAACAATACTAAACCAGATATAAATTTGATTTTCATGTGTACATCCAGTCAGTTCCACATAATTCAATTATAGTCCCTTTTAATTCACAATGCTTCTATAACAGACTCCAGGGCAAGGATGCACTAATAAACAGGGTGATTATTTTTAAAATGATTATCATAATAATTGGTGAAAAATCGAAACCTGAAATATCAGGAATAATTTTTCTGCCCAAGATTAGTAAAGGTTCAGTCAATAAACGCAAGAAATCTGCTATTGGATGTTGCCACCTGGGATTGACGTAGCTCATAATCACCCGAATTAGAATAGCGTAGAACAACAGATTACATGGCTGAATAATTAAATCAGCAAGCACATAAAGCAGTAAAAAGGGCACCGGTATGATGGCATGGAACAACAGCAGACTGAGACAGATTATTTTAACAATTTCAACCAGGATTAAAACCCCAAAAGCCACCCAATCATATTTTTGTCCTGGTTTATATTTTTGTTTTAGAATTATATTAAAAGGTTTTACTAAAGGATCTGTGATGGTAGAAATAAGTTGGCTGAATTGAGTGAGTGCGCTGATGCGTAAGTAACGCAATGCAATACGAACCCATAAACTGAAAATGATAAGTCCAAAAAATAAAGAAAATATAAAAAATCCTACTGCTGTAAAACCAGACATCACTCCTCCTGTTTAAGGAACTAAAAAACATTGAAGAACAGTTTAATTTTTATTTTACTGTTCCTAATTCATGCGCACGTTGTTTTGCGGCGCTCATTGCTGCAAGAGTTAAGGTATTTAGTTGTTTATGCATGATACTAAGTGCTGCTGCTGTGGTCCCTCCTGGTGATGTTACCTTTGTTCTTAACTGGTTTAAACTTAAATTATCGTTTTGGGCTAATTTTAGTGCTCCATTAAAGGTTTGCAATGCAAATTTTTTGGCGACAGACTCATTTAAACCCAGGGCAACTGCTGCCTCCACCATAGCCTCTAAAAATGAAAAAACATAAGCAGGCCCACTTCCTGAAAGTGCGGTAAAGGTATCCATGTCTTCTTCATTTTCTACCCAAGCAGTTATCCCGATTGTGGAAAAAATAAAATCGGCCTGTCGTTTCTGTTCAGAACTTGTAAATGGATTAGCTATCATGGGTGTTGCTGCTAATCCAACAGATGCGGGCGTGTTAGGCATAGTGCGGATAAGAGGTTGATTTACGCTACCATGCTCAGCGAACCAGGACAGACTCAAGCCTGCAGCAACAGAAATAAGAAGACAATCGGGGGAAAGAAATGGCGTAATTTCATTAAGAACCAGGCTCATTTTCATTGGTTTTACTGCTAAAACGATAATTTCCGCATCTTTAATGATTTGTTTATTATCAAAATGAGTTTGAATCTGATCTTTGTTAGTACCTATACCTAAAGATGGTGCAGCCGCAGACAAGGAGTGGCAACCTTGTTGACTTAACCCACGGGCAATGGCTTTTGCCATATTTCCATAACCTAGAAAACTAATATTCATGCTAATCCCCCTTATCTTTCGCCAAAAATTGCTCGACCAATGCGAACAATAGTAGATCCCGCCTTAATTGCAGGAATTAAATCATCGCTCATCCCCATGGATAAAGTATCCATTTTTAATCCTGATTCCTGATTAATGGAATGCATCAATTGATTGAGTTGAAACAATAATTGATATTGTTCTTCGGGATTCTTTAGGGGAGGAGGGATGGTCATAAGACCTCTAAGTTTGAGATGGGGTAATTGACTGACCAGCAGAGCTAATTCACGTGCTTGTTCGGGGAGCATTCCCGATTTGGTTTCTTCGGCAACTAGATTGACTTGCAAACATACGTTAATTGGAGGCAGAGTTAATGGTCTGTATTCATTAAGTAGCCTGGCAATTATAATGCGGTTAAGGCTGTGAACCCAACTGAAATGGCTAGCAATTCCCTTGGTTTTGTTGCTTTGAATCGGGCCTATGAAGTGCCAGCTAATGGGTAAATGGCTTAATGCATTTATTTTATTTAATGCTTCTTGATAATAATTTTCACCAAAATTAGTTACACCCAGGTGAAACGCTTTAGTAATCATTTCAATACTTTGTTTTTTACTGACTGCCAATAAAAGAACACTACCCAGTTCTCTGTCGTTTAATTTCTCAGCCTGTGCAACCAACAGCCTTACTTGATTTAAATTTTGCTCAAGACTCATGTTTATTCCACAATTTATAGTTCAAAGCTATAGGATGATACAGCAAAGTTTGCTGTGTATCATTTCCTGAGCTAATCTACTGTAAAAAGACGAATAGTAGATATAATTAAACTAAAAAGGTTAATGGCACATGGACATAGCAGAGTTACTGGCTTTTTCTGTTAAAAATAAATCTTCAGATTTACATATATCCGCCGGATTGCCTCCGATGATTCGCGTGGATGGGGATTTGCGTAAAATCAATTTACCTGATTTAGAACATAAAGATGTGTTAAAAATTATCTATGACATCATGAATGACAGGCAACGAAATGAGTTTGAAGAGTTTTTAGAAACTGATTTTTCTTTTGAAATTACTAATCTGGCCCGTTTCAGGGTTAATGCGTTCAATCAATCACGCGGTGCTGCCGCTGTTTTTCGAACAATTCCATCGACCATTTTAAGTATGGAAGATTTAAATTTACCGCCTATTTTTAAAGAAATGGCTAGTTTCTCCAGAGGGTTAGTTTTGGTCACTGGTCCTACCGGATCAGGAAAAAGTACGACTCTTGCTGCTATTATAGATTATATAAATTCCTCGCGCTATGAGCACATCCTGACAGTTGAAGATCCTATAGAGTTTGTTCATCAAAGTAAAAAATGTCTGGTAAACCAACGTGAAGTACACAAAGATACGTTAAGTTTTAATGCCGCCTTGCGTTCAGCCTTACGTGAAGATCCGGATATTATTCTGGTAGGTGAATTGCGTGATCTGGAAACGATTCGTTTGGCAATGACGGCTGCCGAAACAGGACATTTGGTATTTGGAACCTTACATACAAACTCTGCCACTAAAACAATAAACCGAATAATTGACGTATTTCCGGCTGAAGAAAAATCAATGGTTCGTTCCATGCTGTCTGAGTCATTACAAGCGGTTATAGCGCAAAGTTTATTGAAAAAAACTAATGGAGGACGAGTCGCTGCTCTCGAGATCATGTTGTGTACTGGAGCCATTCGGAATCTTATTCGAGAGGATAAAGTCGCACAAATGTATTCTTCTATCCAAACTGGTCAAGCTAAAGGCATGCAAACTTTAGATCAGCACCTAACCGAATTGGTGAATAAAAATATTATTTCCCGTCATATTGCCAAGGAAGCAGCTATTAATAAAACTTTATTCTAGGGGATTCTAAATACTGCGCATAAAGCGCAGTATTTAGACGGTTAATTAGGGATGGTTGTAACATGTCTCGGGCATTGACGGACCAACAGGCAACAGCTTTAAGAAATTATTCAGGTATTTTTTGTAATTCAATTAACTGAGGAATGCCAATTTCTGCAAGAGAAAGCATGCTGTTTAGTTGTTCACGGCTAAAACTTCTGTCTTCAGCAGTTCCTTGTACCTCAATGAAATGCCCTTCTTCGTTCATGACAACATTCATATCTGTTTCAGCCAGTACGTCTTCCGCATAATCCAAATCAAGTACAGCTTGCCCTCTATAGACGCCTACTGATACAGCTGCAATGTAATTAAAAGAGGGCATTTTGCGAATTTTTTCCCGTTGTACCATCCAACTAATAGCATCTTTCATTGCGACACAAGCCCCGGTGATTGCTGCTGTTCTTGTCCCGCCATCCGCTTGGATTACATCGCAATCCAGGGTTATGGTATGTTCCCCAATCGTCTTCAAATCAACACAAGTTCTCAAAGAGCGGCCAATAAGGCGTTGAATCTCCAGTGTTCTACCTCCTTGCTTGCCTCTACTAGCTTCTCTATCGCTACGACTATGAGTTGCTCGGGGAAGCATCCCGTATTCTGCCGTAACCCACCCCTGACTTTTACCTTTAATAAAACGAGGAACACCTTCTATAATGGAAGCATTGCAAAGTACTTTTGTTTGTCCAAACTCGACTAAAACAGAACCTTCAGCGTAATTAGTATAATTACGTGTTATTTTAATCGGCCGAAGTTGGTTGGCTTCACGGTTACTTGGGCGCATCACATAATCCTCAATAAAATTGGGAAGTATAGCGCGTTAATCATGGAGTTGCACTCTTCGAGGCGGTAAATACTGCAGATATTGATTTATTACCTTTGGTTTGACAGGGTTTATTAAACACCTTAATTTTTCATTGGTTCATATAAGTTTTCTGTAGCTGGGTTGCTTTTCTTCTCTTGTCTTAAGTGACTATTTGATGATACATCTCTGTCCAACTGTTCTCATTTGAGGTATATTCGCACAAGGTTTATTCGCAGGTATTTATATGATTCATAGTATGACAGCTTTTGCTCGATCTCAAAAACAGGTTGATGCAGGTCATCTTTGCTGGGAAATCAGGTCTGTTAATCATCGTTATTTAGATGTTTCATTTCGTTTGCCTGAGTCTTTTCGCTTTATTGAAACTCATCTGCGTGGTTCATTACGAGATAAAATAAGCAGAGGAAAACTTGAGTGCCAGCTCAAATATCAAGACACAAGTTGCAATAATCAGTCTATGCTTATAAATATAGGTATGGTAAATGCATTAGTAGAATTAAGCAGTAAATTAGCTGCCTCACATCACTTGGCTAACGATTTAAGTGTAAGTCACGTACTTTCCTGGCCTGGTGTAGTGCAGCCAAACCAGTTGGATATGGAGGAATTGGGCAAACAGGCCCTGTATTTGTTTCAAGATGCTGTGGAACAATTGAGCCACACCAGATTGACTGAAGGTCAATCTTTAAAGGTGCATGTGAAAGGACGTTTGCAAGCATTAGGTCAAGAAGTGGAGCGTTCCAGGTCTTTAGTAGCTTCACTGGCAAATCAGACCAGGGATAAATTGCTTACTCGTCTTTATGCTGTGCAACTGGAAGTTCCCGAGCCACGGGTAGAGCAAGAAATTGCTATGATATTGGCGCGGCTTGATGTGAGTGAAGAGCTTGACAGATTACACACGCATATTAAAGAAGTTAGCCGTACTCTTGAATGCGATAAAATTGCGGGCAGAAGACTGGATTTTTTGATGCAGGAATTAAACAGGGAAGCGAATACATTAAGTTCAAAGTCAGATTCGATTGAATTAACGCAAAGTGCTGTTGAAATGAAAGTTCTAATCGAACAAATGCGTGAACAAATACAAAATATTGAGTGAGTTATATGGTTGGTAATGATTCTGGAAATCTATATATTGTAGCTGCACCTTCTGGAGGGGGCAAAACAAGCTTGGTGCGGAAACTCATCGATAACCTCGATCGCATTGAAGTTTCTATTTCTCATACAACACGAGCGATGAGGCCAGGAGAAAAAGACGGTAGTGATTATTTCTTTGTTAAAAAAGAAGAATTTATAGACATGGTCAATGATAATGCTTTTATTGAACATGCCAGGGTTTTCAACCACTTATATGGAACATCTGCTGCTCAAATTACTGAGCGGTTGATGTACGGAATTGATGTGGTACTGGATATTGATTGGCAAGGAGCAGAACAAATCAGACATTCGTTTCCTAATGCCATCAGCATTTTTATTATCCCCCCTTCATTGGAGGAATTAAAGTTGCGCTTGATGAATCGGCGTCAGGATAATGATGAGGTAATCAGTGAGAGAATGAAAAAAGCACAGGATGAACTAAGTCATTATCCTGAGTTTGATTACTTAATTGTGAATGATGATTTTGATCATGCAGCCTCAGAACTAGAGGCTATAGTGGTTGGAAATCGGCTGCGAATGGATAGGCAGGTAAATAAACAAGCAAAATTGCTTTCATTCCTGCTTTCATCGCAGTAAAATGTTGGGTTTGAGTAAGAGGCAGATAAAACCTGGTAAAGAGAGAGTATCTGTTTATAATCACTGGAGTAATATATGGCACGAGTAACAGTTGAAGATTGTTTAGAAAACGTTGCAAATCGATTCGAATTGGTTATGGTCGCTTCCAAACGCGCAAGACAAATAGCAGTTCGTGGTGATCAGCCTATGGTTGAGTGGGAAAATGATAAGCCAACGGTGGTTGCTTTACGTGAAATTGCTGAAGGGTTTGTAACTGCAGATATTTTAGACAAAGAATAAAAGTGTTGTTAACTTTGCATTAAGAGGACTATTCCTCGATAAATATACCACTTGCAAAGCAAGTTATGATATTTAGGTAAGCAGAGCGTCCAGGGGCGAAGCGTAAAACCATAATTTGACAACGAGAGGTATTAAAGGCCATGTTGGACATTAGGGAGTATTGCGTGAGCTACTTTAAGGAGCTCGATGAAGAGCTTAAATGCTACCTTGAGCAGGCGCAAATAGAAAAATGTTACCAAGCATATCTAGTTGCTGAAAAAGCACACCATGGCCAAATGCGCCGTTCAGGCGAACCCTATATTACACATCCAGTAGCTGCTGCCTTGATCCTTGCAAGAATGAGGTTAGATTATCAAACCATAATGGCTACTTTACTCCATGATGTAGTTGAAGATACTGCTATTAGTAAAGAGGACTTAACCCGTCAATTTGGTGAGGATGTAACTGCCTTGGTTGACGGAGTAACCAAATTAACAAAAATAAAATTTGAATCGAAAGCAGAGGCTCAGGCAGAAAATTTTCGTAAAATGGTTTTAGCCATGGTTAAAGACATACGCGTTATTATCGTCAAACTGGCTGACCGTTTACATAATATGCGTACATTAGGTGCTATGCCTTCTGCCAAGCGACGTCGCATTGCTATAGAAACGCTTGAAATTTATGCACCGATTGCCAACCGTCTGGGGATGCACTCCATTTATGTGGGCCTTGAAGATTTAGGTTTCCAGGCTTTATATCCCATGAGATATAGAGCTATAAAATCCGCGGTAGAAAAATCCAGAGGTAACAGGCGAGAATTAACTCAAACAATCGAAAAAGATTTACAGCATGCTTTAGCCCAGCTTAAAATTCCTTATGAACAAGTATTTGGCAGACAAAAGCATTTATATAGCATTTATCGTAAGATGCGCTTAAAAAAGGCCTCTTTTACTGAAATTACTGATGTTTTTGCTTTTCGAGTGATTACAGAGGATATCGACTCTTGTTATCGGATTTTGGGTGCCTTACATTGTACTTACAAACCTGTTCCACAACGCTTTAAAGATTATATTGGCATCCCCAAGGCTAATGGATATCAGTCCTTGCATACTACTTTATTTGGTCCTTTTGGCGTTCCACTGGAAGTACAAATACGCACTCGTGAAATGGATAAGGTAGCAGATAACGGGGTAGCCGCTCATTGGATCTATAAGTCCTCTGGTCTTGAAATAAATGAAGCGCAATTACGAGCAAAAGAATGGGTGCAGAGTTTGTTGGAAATGCAGCGCAGCACTGGAAGCTCCCTTGAATTTATTGAGAATGTAAAAATCGATTTGTTTCCTGATGAGGTGTATGTATTTACTCCAAAAGGGCATATTATGGAGTTGCCTAAAGGGGCCACACCGGTAGACTTTGCCTACACAGTGCATTCAGGGGTAGGAAACAGTTGTGTTGCCGCTAAGGTGAACAGGCGCTTGGTACCACTGAGTATCCCTTTATCTAATGGTCAAACAGTTGAAGTGATTACGGCTCCTGGCGCTCACCCTAACCCTTCATGGCTCAATTTTGTTGTGACCGGTAAGGCGCGCTCTAATATTCGTCATTTTTTAAAAAGTCAGCAGCATTCGGAGTCCATTATTTTAGGAAAACGTTTGTTAGAACAATCACTAATTGAATTATCCAGTGATTACGCTAAAGTACCCCCCGAATCGCTTCAGGCATTATTGAGTGATTTGCACTACAAGACGAATGATGATTTATTGTATTCAATAGGGATAGGTAACCAAATGGCAATGGTTATTGCCAAACGCCTGGTGGTTACCCAGGAGTCTGATGAGCTTGATAGGAACAATAAACCGCGACCTTTGGCAATTAAGGGGACCGAAGGCATGGTGGTGCATTTTGGCGAATGTTGCCAACCGATACCTGGCGATAATATTGTAGGTAAATTCCAGCAAGGCAGAGGTATAATTGTACATTCCAGTGATTGCTCTTCCTTGAAAACGTCGCGCAGTCATCCAGAGCAATTTATTGCCTTGCGTTGGGATGAGAAAATTCAGGGAGAGTACTGGGTTGATATTACTGTGGATGTTGCCAACGAACGCGGTGTATTAGCAGCCTTGGCAACCGCCATTTCTGAAGCAGACTCTAATATAGGTAATATAAATGTGGATCCACGTGATGGACGCCATAATGCGGTTACTTTTTCTATTAGCGTTAATGACCGGACACACCTGGCTCGGGTTATGCGCAGGTTAAGGGCAAATAAAGTAGTAATGCGGCTCTATAGAAAAAAACAAGGGGAGAATTGATGCAACCAATTAACACGAAATGGGCACCAGAAGCTATAGGCACATACAGCCAGGCAATACGCTGCGGAGATACCGTATATCTTTCAGGTCAAATTCCGTTAGATCCCAAAACCATGCAAATTTGCAGTGAGGATATTAAGCTACAGATTAGTCAGGTGTTAGATAATTTATCTGCAGTATGTGAGGCAGCAGGTGGGACTTTAGCTAATATAGTGAAACTATCTGTTTATTTGACCGATCTAAGTCATTTCCCCCTGATTAATGACGCGATGAGTCGTTATTTCGTTGAGCCATATCCAGCCAGAGCTGCAATAGGGGTTTCTGCTTTACCTCGTGGTGCTCAAGTAGAAATGGATGGTATTATGGTTTTGTATTCTTCGAGTAGTTGATATATGAGTAACGATCAATACGATCGCACAGGACGTATTATGTTCCTGTTTGTTTGGATTATCTTGTTTGCTGGTTTATTTTTATTTTTTTATTATCATCAAAAATCAGAAAATACTGTTTACTCCTCTAATCATACTGAAATGATATTAAGTGCGGATAAAGAAGGTCATTATCACATTAAAGGACGGATTAATGAGTATCCGGTTGAATTTCTAGTTGATACGGGAGCAACGTTAGTTGCAATTCCCCAGGCTCTTGCAGACCGTTTGCATATTAGAGGACGTTATCCAATAAAAATGTTCACAGCGAATGGAGAAGTTACGGGTTCTTTAACTCGTCTCAAGCAGCTATCGGTTGGCGAATTTATTTTGAAAGACGTTAAAGCAGTGATTATTCCCGGCAATGACAACAGTTTGGTTTTGCTTGGGATGAATGTGCTGTCACAATTTAATATGGTGCAACAGGATATGCGACTCATATTGAAACGAAATCAGTAGCCAGGACTGCTCAGCAGCCCGTATTTGCGCGACAGAATACGGGAATGAATTATAATTAATGAGCAGGATTATAAAGTCAGAATCAGGATTCTGACATCTATTCCCGTATTATTTTGCGCAAATACGGGCTACATGAACGTATAGTTTACTAAACATAGAGTTTTATATGAGTATAGTTTCCCTTAATGGTGTCACCCTTATTTTGGCTGGAAATCGTTTGCTGGATCAGGCTGATTGGCAAATTCAAGCCCAGGAGAGAATTGCCTTGGTAGGACGTAATGGCGCTGGCAAATCAACTCTGCTTAAGCTGTTACAAGGAGATCTTATTCCTGATAGTGGCCAGATTCACCAATTGTCTGGGTTACGCATAGCGGGATTAACTCAGGAGGTACCGATTACCGGAAAGGAGTCTGTCTATCATTTTCTGGTGAAAAGCTTAGGTGAAGTGGGCGAGGTTTTAGCTCAATTTAATGAATTATCCCAGCAAGAAGATATGGATAAGCTAGCTCAATGTCAGCAAAAAATGGATAATTTACATGCATGGGATTTATTACCCAAGATTGAAACGATGGCGAGTAGGCTGGGTATTAACATCACCGATCAAATGAATAATTTATCAGGTGGTATGAAACGACGAGTTTTACTTGGAGCCGCACTCATTGCCACCCCAGATTTATTGTTATTAGATGAGCCAACTAACCATTTGGATATTGAAGCGATTGAATGGCTGGAATCATATTTAAAGAGCTTTGCAGGCAATGTGGTAGTTGTAACCCATGATAGGGAGTTTTTAGGCCAGGTAGCCAATAGGATTGTTGAAATTGATAGAGGAAAACTGTATCAGCATGAGTGTGATTATGAAACTTATTTAGACAGGCGCGAATCAATAAGACTCAGTGAGCAAAAACAAAATGATTTATTCGATAAGAGATTAGCCGAGGAAGAAGTTTGGATTCGTACAGGAGTTAAAGCCAGACGAACACGTAATGAAGGCCGTGTGCGTGCATTAAAAGCCCTGAGAGAGGAATATAAAGCGCGTCGTAATCAAGTAGGCACAGTAAAATCCTTGGCTTTGGATGTCACCCGATCAGGTTCTATGGTGATAGAAGCTAAGCAAGTTAACTTTGTAATCGCCAATAAAACAATTGTTAGAGATTTCTCTTTACTACTAACTCGCGGTGATAAGCTTGGAATTATTGGTCCTAACGGATGTGGTAAAACTACATTGGTACGTTTGTTATTAGGGGAGTTAGAACCAGATTCTGGAACAATAAAACAAGGCACTTCGTTAAATGTTGCCTATTTTGATCAATTACGTCGCCATCTTCAAGAGGATCAAACGGTGATGTTCAACGTTGGGGATGGGGCGGATTATGTGACGATTAATGGCAAGCAAAAACATGTTGCCAGTTATTTGCGTGAATTTTTATTTCCTCCAGAACGATTTAATCAACCTGTTTCCTCTTTATCCGGTGGTGAAAGGAACAGATTGCTATTAGCCAAGTTATTTGCAAAGCCTGTCAATCTGTTGGTCATGGACGAACCTACTAACGATTTGGATATTGAAACTTTAGAGCTTTTGGAAAATATGCTTATGGAATATCCAGGCACTTTAATCTTGATTAGCCATGATAGAGCATTTATTAATCAGGTAGTCACCAGTGTGCTGGTTTATGAGGAAGAGGGACAATTTGGCGAGTTTGTCGGGGGCTATGACGAATATAGAATGCATAGAAAGCAACAACGTGAGGTAGCAGTAAAGGCAGCAAGTACGAAACGTACTAATTCAGCTAACAAGTTGAGCTTCAATGAACAGCGTGAACTGTCTCAACTACCCCAGAAAATTGAGCAATTGGAAAAGAAAATAGCGAACTTGCAGTTGCAAATGGCCGATCCACAATTTTATCAGCAGGATGCTCAGCTTATTTCACAGGTTGGCCAACAGTTAGCAAAAGAAGAAGCTTTATTGGCGGTTGCTTTTGCACGATGGGAAGCTCTGGAAGAGAGGCAATAATTAAATGTTGAACCAGGGTTTGTTGACAGGGGTCTTTCATTGTCCCTCGATGCTTTTACACTGGGTCTGGTTAGATCTCCCAAATACAGGATTTCTGGATGCCTTGACCACGTCATGGCACCTCGGTCTTTAAAAATGTGAGTTGTCACGCAGCCCAAAATTTCAGTGATATTTTAGCTCTATATTGATTGAGAAGAGGAACAAACATGTTATTTACTTTAGCTGCGGTTGTCTTTTGTGCTGCTATTTTCGTTTTTTTTTCGCAAGAGTTTATCCGGGTATTTAAAAAAATATTTGCCATTAAAGGGGCAATTTTAATTCTCCCTTTAGTTGTAGCATCTTGCGTTGTCTATAATTTTAATGATTTGGTCTACTTGGTAATTTATTATTATCGTGATGTGTTACATGCAATGCTGTCTTTTTTAACTTGGATAATTCCTTTCGGTCAAGTGTCCTCTTCTGTTGCATCGATAATATTACTAACGTTAATTTCAACAGTACCCGTATTTTTATTGGATTGGTATTTACGAAGAAAAACCTATAAGCCTTACCCATATCCCTATTTAACAAGTACTCTAATCTGGTTAGTTAGTGCCTTTATATTAATAATCTTATAAATTATGAAACATACTCACCAATATAAAATAAAAGACTACCTACATCTGTTTTATGTCCAGGTCATGTAAATTTGCGTGGATTTTATAAGGTCGTTCAGGGCCTTGCTTTAGAAGTGATGGAATATTGTGATAATGAATTAGGGGCGGGGAATTATTTGTCTGTAATTGATGTAACTCAATTAAGCGATCACCTCCCGGGTTCCATGGAGTCAGTTTATAAAGCAGATGCCTATAAACGAAAAACAGTTACCACTTTGCATGAACTCGAGCATTAGTTCACCTCTGGTGCAAAAGAGGAGCAGTTACCCAAAATTGTGAAATTATCACGTTCTGTGTTCTTTGGTGAAACTTCTCCAGCTCCAAAGAGACCTGGAACTATAGAATTGAATTGCTTCGAAAATGAAACTGAGAATGGCCCCCTTTTAGTCAGCATTAAATATAGCCATATTTTGTGTGGTTCAGGAATAACTTTTCAATAAGCCGGACTGTAATCAATTAAAAGATCCTCCAAGAAGCCCTCATGAAAGATGAGCGCTTAGAAATTAGTTTAATCCTCAAAATTCAGTGTATAATGGCGCCAATTTATTCTCAGGTTGCGTTATGAACAAACAAGATTTTCACTTTGATCTCCCTCCAGAGTTGATAGCTCAATATCCCTTGGCCCAAAGAAGTGCTTCTCGCCTTCTAATCTACAATCGTGCAAAAGGGGAGTATGGTCATTATCAATTCAGAGAGATAGCCGATTTTTTAAATCCGGGTGATTTATTAGTGATGAATGACAGTAAGGTCATTCCTGCAAGACTTTATGGATACAAATCAACTGGTGGAAAAGTAGAGTTGTTAGTCGAGCGCGTTACTGGCGAGTTTACTTTTCTTGCCCATATAAAAGCCAGCAAAGCACTAAAACCAGGTGGTTTTATTCAATTGGAGCAGGGGAACCAACTTGAAATACTAGAAAGACAAGACGACTTATTTGTTTGCAAGGCCAACATTGGGGTATTGGATTTATTGTTACGCTTAGGGCATATCCCATTACCCCCTTATATTAACAGACAAGATGAACTACTGGATGAGGACCGCTATCAAACCATTTATGCGAAATATGCTGGTTCGGTAGCCGCACCGACCGCAGGCCTGCATTTCGATGAGTCTGTATTATTGAGTTTGCATTCTCGAGGTGTATCAACTGCATATGTTACTTTACATGTTGGCGCCGGGACATTTAGACCTGTGCGCTGCGATGATATTAAAGAACATAAAATGCATAGTGAGCATTTTACAATAAGTCCTGAGCTGGTTGATGCTGTAAATTCAACTAAAGCGGCCGGTAATCGAGTGATTGCCGTAGGTACTACAGCATTACGCAGTCTTGAAAGCGCTGCTCAAAATGGAGTTCTTGCTCCGTGCAGCAGAGATACGGATATATTTATTTACCCCGGTTATCAATTTAAAATTTGTGATGGATTAATGACAAATTTTCACTTGCCAGAATCTACCTTACTCATGCTGGTTTCAGCTTTTATCGGTCATCAACAAACTATGGCATTATACAAAGAGGCAATTAATAAAGAGTATCGTTTTTTTAGTTATGGTGATACCAGTTTATTACTTTAAACATTTTAGTATTTCAGGGGATAATGAATGTTGCATGCCGATCAAAATTTTATACCTGTAATGACCTCCGGGGCGGGTTTATGTCTCACTGCGACCAATTGGAACGAAGTGAATATCAGATCGGTTGCCTTAAAACTTGATTCTTTATTATTGAAACCGGGTTATGATTTTTTAATAAAGACTCCGGATTTAGCTCGATATATGGGATGGTCTGGCTTAACTATTTTAAATACAGCTCAGCTTTTAGCAAATAAGGAGGGCATTTTTACTCTTATTTCTCCTTATGATGGGAGTAAGCTTAAGTTGACTTATTCTCAACTGATAGAAATCGTTTTAAGTATAAAACCTAATGCAGTCATTTTACCTCAAAGAATACTGCAGCAACATCCGAAAATATGGGATGATTGGAATGAGTCAATTATACCCTTTGTTGCAGTTGATGATTTATTAAAGCAGGAACTACATAGAACTCATGGAGTGTATTTTCATTGGGATAATTCCCTTTCCGATGAGACATTTTTGCAACAACTGAAAAGATGGACCTATTTACCGCGATATGTAACAGGGAATCTGAGCCTGGAACTTATGAAACGTTTAAAAAGTGAAGGCATAGAGTTTCTTGAATCGGATCAACCTGCAGTAGCAGGTATGCAAGGACAGGTTTTTAGCCAAGAGGGAATAGTAAATTTGACTGAAGATTCGGCAGCAATGCAGTTTGAACCCATTGATAGCGAATGCAGGTGTCCAACCTGTTCACAACACCTGACAAAAGCGTATCTACATCATTTATTTCGCCATACTCCTTTATTATGTCAACGTTTTTTAATTCAACATAATGTTTACTATGCGCTAAGTTATTTAGGAAATTAAATTGAAATTGAATCGATTCATTTACCTTCCGATCAATTATCTATATGATGTCACGCTAGTTGAACAGTAGACTGCGATACACTTTGCTATTGGAGTCTAACGCGATAAATTAATAGCAGATTTGAGGAGATTATATGAGTTTTTTTATTAGCGATGCTTTCGCTGCAGCCGGCACAACTCCAGCAGCTCAAACTGATGGAACCTTTTCACTCATAATGATCGCGGCCATCTTCGTTTTGTTCTATTTTATGTTAATCAGACCACAAAATAAAAAAGCGAAAGAACATCGTGAGTTAGTAAGTCAATTAAAGAAAGGTGATGAAATCATTACTTCTGGTGGTATGTTGGCCAAAGTAGTCAGTATTGATGAGCAGTACATCAAAGTCAGCGTTGCAGAAGGTATAGAGATTAATTTGCAAAAAGGCGCGGTGAGTACAGTATTACCCAAAGGCACTTTAAAATCTCTTTAAGTCAGTCATAGGGACACGGAAATGCAAAACAAATATCCTCTATGGAAAAATCTGATGCTGATTGCGATTGCAGCTATCGGTTTTATTTATGCCATACCCAATTTATATACAGAAAATCCTGTAGTTCAGATTTCATCCGATACACTTGAAGATAAAGAAGCAGTGATAACTCAAGTGGAACATGCTTTGAAACAAGCTAAGATTGAGTATAAATCACTCCTTGTTGAGAACGAAGGGGTTCAGGTAGTATTTTCATCTACAGACTCTCAATTATTAGCCAGGGATGTAATTAAAAATAGCTTGGGCAACCAATACACTGTTGCATTAAACCTGGCCCCATCTACTCCTCGTTGGCTGGAAGCAATTCATGCCGGGCCGATGAAGCAGGGATTGGATCTTCGTGGTGGGGTGCATTTTCTTCTTGAGGTTGATGTAGAAAGCGTGATTAGTCGTCGCTACGAAGGGATAATGAAGAATATAGGACAGGAGATGCGTGATATTGGTTTACGCTACTCCAGTATTCGCTATATTGCTGATAAGGGTATTGATTTGCGATTTCGTGATCCTGAATCTATGAACAAGGCTCTTGGCGAGTTAAAACAAAAGATGCCTGATGTTGTTTTTGTAAAAACAAAGATAGATAACGCAATTTTAGGTTCTATTTCTCCCACAGAATTAAACACGATTAGACAAAATACTATTGAACAGACAATGAGTATTTTACGTAATCGAGTGAATGAATTAGGTGTTGGTGAAGCGGTGGTTCAACAGCAGGGAGCTACACGCGTTGCGGTTGACTTACCCGGAATCCAGGATGCGGCGAGAGCAAAACAGATTCTTGGAGGTACCGCAACGCTGCAATTTTATTTAGTGGACCAAGATAACGACCCTCAAATTGCAAAACAAACTGGTGCAGTACCTGTGAGTGACAAGTTATATATGATGGATGGCCATCCTATATTGTTGAAAAGAATGGTGGTTTTAAGTGGTGATTCAATTACCTCAGCAGTATCGAGTTTTGATCAGCAAACTGCAACACCTGCTGTGCAAATTCAGCTCGGCGGTGGTGGTGAGACTTTATTTACTAAGATTACCCGCGAAAATATCGGCAAGCGCATGGCTATTGTTTACGTTGAAACCAAAAATACGATGCAAACTGTCAATGGAGTTGAAAAGCGACTGACTCATAGAGAAGAGCGAGTGATTAGTGCTCCTGTGATTCAAAATGCTTTAGGTAGCAACTTTCAGATTACTGGACTAACAGACTCCAAAGAAGCAAGCAATCTCGCGTTATTATTAAGAGCAGGGGCTTTGCCAGCAGCAATTTATCCAATTGAAGAACGCACGGTCGGTCCCACTTTAGGTAAGGAAAATATACGCAGGGGTATCGTTTCATTGGGTGTAGGAATGGGTTTAATTTTAATCCT
Source organism: Legionella antarctica (assembly GCF_011764505.1). NCBI lineage: Bacteria > Pseudomonadati > Pseudomonadota > Gammaproteobacteria > Legionellales > Legionellaceae > Legionella > Legionella antarctica. Next base: position 2,795,627 of record NZ_AP022839.1, on the reverse strand, counting down.
GATGCTAGTCTACTACCGGTTTTTCGGTTTGATTGCTAACATCGCATTAGTATTAAACCTTATTTTACTCAGTGCTCTGTTATCGATTATTGATGCTACATTGACGCTGCCAGGAATTGCAGGAATTGTTCTGACGGTGGGTATGGCCGTTGATGCCAACGTGTTGATTTATGAGCGTATCAGAGAGGAGTTACGTCATGGATTATCACCCCAAGCCGCAATCTATGCGGGCTATGAGCGTGCATTTTCAACTATTCTGGATGCGAATGTGACTACTTTTATTGTAGCCGTAATTCTGTTTGCAGTGGGTACCGGCCCAGTTCGTGGATTTGCTGTAACTCTGTCTTTAGGATTATTAACTTCTATGCTGACAGGTATTACTTATACTCGAGCGATTGTGAATTGGTATTATGGTAATCGCAACGTAAAAAAATTATCTATAGGTATTTAAGGCGAGGCTCAGATGGAATTTTTTAATCCAAATTCAAAAGTGGACTTTATGGGGGCTCGTCGTTGGACGGCGATGTTCTCCGTATTAATTTTTGTTGTTTCTATTGGTGCTCTGGCGATCAACGGATTAAAGTGGGGGCTTGATTTTACCGGCGGTACCCAAATTGAAGTATCTTACCCTAATGCAGCAGACTTGCCCCTGATTAGAGCGAATCTCAGTAGGATTGGCTTTCATGAGGCACAAGTGGTGAGTTATGGTACTTCGAAAGATGTTCTGATCAGCATTGCACCTCGTGCCGATAAAGATCAATCCCTCCTGGTAGAACAAGTAATGTCTGTAATACCAGGTGCGGTGAAACAACGAGTTGATTTTGTCGGCCCTCAAGTAGGTCAGGAACTGGCTACAAAAGGAGCCCTCGCTATTTTGGTATCATTGCTGGCAACTATGATTTATATTGCCATGCGCTTCGAGTACCGACTTGCGGTTAGTTCTGCAGTCGCTTTAATCCATGACCCAGTGATGATATTGGGGATTTTTGCTTTCTTTGGTATTGAATTTGATCTTAAAGCTTTGGCAGGACTACTGGCTGTAATTGGTTACTCTTTAAATGACACCATTGTTGTTTTTGATCGGGTACGTGAGAATTTCATTAAAATTCGCCGAACTTCCCCGATAGAAATTATGAATATATCAATTAACCAAACTCTTTCAAGAACTATAATGACGTCAATGTTGACTTTGTTTGTTGTTGTGGCGTTATTTGTTTATGGTGGTGAAACAATTCACGGCTTTGCTTTGGCATTGATTATTGGAATATTAATTGGAACTTATTCTTCAATTTACGTGGCAGGAGCCTTAGCAGTTTCCATGGGCTTAGATAGAAAGGATTTCTTGCCCAATCAACGCAAAGAGTTAGATGACCGTCCTTGAGATTGTTTCATTATACTGGTAGAGGGGGCCTATTGGTTTCCTCTACCCAGAATACACTATGAATTGTTGTTTAACTGTTATTAACAAGGACGTATTGAAAGATGCAGATCTGTCGTATCAGTTCTGGCGTTAATTTCAGACAGTTGCTCAGTTTTCACAGCTTCTCTACGAGTCTCAATAATCTTGTTAAGAATTCTAAGTTCTTGTACAGTAAGAGAAATATCAGCCTTAGCAGATTGAACCTCGTTTTTAGCAACTTCTATCTGCTTGGTTAAAGAGCCAATTGTTTTTTCCTGATTAGAAATCATCAGTTCACACAAGTTCAAAGGAGAATAACCATTTATTTGCCCTGTCAAAAGATATTTTTCAGTTCTACTTCCCTCATTACTTAAAGATTCGAGTGATCTGAGCCTTCTGTTTTCATCCTCTATAGCCTTTGGAAATTCGGCTAGCAGGGTTTGGTGTTTTTCTTTTTGTTTTGGCAGCTCTTCTTGCAGTGATAATAAATTGCGCTCAGCTATCTCCTCACGATCACTAAGTTCGACAAAGTGATCTCCATAAGCCTGATTCAATGACACTAATTGCTTTAATGACAAAGAGGCTAAATATTTATGTAACTCAGCTACCGTTCTATTTTTTTAAAAAAAGGCCATAGTAAATCCTGGTTGATTGAAAAATAAACATGGTAGTTTATAACGTAATTTGGATCAATAAAATTTGTGACATCCTGTTCAATTTCCTCGCCACGTTCATTACTCCAGGATGAGGTTTTTTTATGTCGTGATCCATTATTCCATGTTTAATTTGCAATCAATTGATCTAACTTTGCAGCACAAATAAAATCGTTATGTGTTAACCCATCAAGTGCGTGAGTCATAAAACTGACACGACAGTAATTATAACCTATTTCCAGATCAGGATGATGGTTTTCACTATTGGCAATCCAGGCAAGAGCATTAACAAAGGCCATGGTTTCATAGAAATTATTGAATGCTAATGACCGTTTAAGCATTCGTTTATCGTCCGTAACCTGCCATTGCTTATTTAATTGGGGCAGTAGGTTTTTTATCTGTTCTGCATTAAGCGCAGAACCAATACCCTCACAAGACTCACAATGTTTTTGGCTTAAGTCACTAGTCATGATTGTTCCTTTTACTGTTAAATAGTTAAATTGATCCACTTTGCGCCGGGTTAAGTCACATCCTATCCATGCACTCACAATCTGAATTAGTGCTGTTCAAGCACCATTTCTGTTTTGATGCATACATTAGGTCCTACCTCCGGCTACTTGTTACTTATGCATAGTAAATTTTTAATGCGCTAAGAAACCTAGAGTTCTGTTCCTTGGTTCCTATGGTCACTCTGATATGTCGATTCATTTTATACGCATGTAAAGGTCTTACAATAATACCTTGTTCTAATAAATAATTATAAAGTGCTGATCCATCATCCCTACAATCAAAAGTTAAAAAGTTACACGCTGAAGGCAAGTAGTTTAGATTTAATTCATCAAAACCGGTACGCATTTGTTGCATCCCTTCATCATTAGTCAATAAACTTAATTTAATAAAATCATCATCATCCAAAGCTGCATGAGCAGCAATGAGTGCCGCTTGATTCACTGAGAAAGGTAATTGCACTCGTTGTAAGAGATTAATGATATCAGGATTGGCAATGGCGTAACCTAATCGTAGTCCCGCCATTCCATACATTTTTGAAAAGGTTCGGGTAATGACTAAATTGGGGTGGTTGGCCAGCCATTCTATGCTGTTAATACTCAGTCTGGTAGCAGCAAACTCGTAATATGCTTCATCAAGTACGAGCAAAGTACTTTTCGGGATATGATCCAGAAGATATTTTATGTCGCTTTGATCCATTAACACGCCTGTTGGATTATTGGGATTAGCAACAAAAACAATACCTGTTTGAGCATCACATGCTTGGATTAAATTATTAATATTAATTTGCCAATCTGTATTTATAGCGACAGTACGAACAGGAATTTTTAATGTGTTTGCCTGAATAGCGTAAGTACTGAACGCATATTCATGGGTGAGGATTTGTTTACCCGTATGTAGCGCGAAACAGTATAATAGCATACTAAATAAATGATCTGAGCCGTTGCTCAAAAAAAGTTGTTCTGTATTAATTTTAAGTTTATTGGCCAACTTGGGCATTAAGGCATGATTTATTGGTGAGGGGTATGTTGCTGCCAAATAAGGAGACATCGTCCGCAGCGCATTTAACGCCAAAGGACTACAGCCTAAAGGATTTTCATTGCTAGCCATCTTGATGATGTCTGTAATTCCTTTTTCTCGTGTAAGTTCTTCTATAGATTTACCCGGCGTATAGGGAACTAAAGAGCGTATTCCTGCATGGGGTAACTGATGAAAATCGATAGCCATAAGCAGTTGTCCTTCAGGGGAGTATTACGATCATATTACCGAAGCCAGTCCCTACTGTCATCACCAGATGGGGTTTAATTCAATATTAAGCCCCATTAAAAATACAATGACCGGTATAATTGTTTGTAATATTGGCAGCTTATTTTATAACGTGTTGATTTAATTAATACAAAATCACTTGAGCAGTTCGTTAATGCCAAAAGATAAAATTTCTTGCTTTTTTTTATAGGTCACGGTAGCCTGCGCCCGGCAACCAACCTCAGGAAGAAATGAATGGTCCATCAAAAGGGATTTTCCCTGGTTGAAGTATTGATATCATTAATGTTAGTAACTACCATGGGTTTGGCTTTATTAGCACAACAGGCACAGACCGGTCAATTATTGACGCAGTTAGGGCTACGTGCGAAGGCCTCACAATTTCTTGATCAAATTGACGAATCATTATTTGTGGGTATTCATAAATTCCCTATTGCACCATCTCCCTATTTTTTAAAAGTAACTAAAAATCAGAAAAATATCATTTTGTGTCTAAGTTGGTCTGGGAACCTTGCTAATATAACCCGTTCAAGTAGTTTAACAAGAGCTGAGCAATGAATAATCAATCAGGTATTGGTTTATCTGAGGTGCTGATTAGTCTTTTTTTAGCAAGTATTATGATGACTACGTTAACCCAATTATATTTATGCAATAAACGCCAATATGCTGAGGCTGAAAAATTATTGGATGAGAGTTTTGACATACAATGGATAAGGGATCTGCTTGGTGACAGTGTACGTCGCGCTGGATTTACCCCCTGCTTGGGAATTGAACGACTTAAGACAATGGATAGGAGAAATTTTAAAAGCAATATACCAGGGATGATAATTGAACAGACTTCACAACAAATGATTCAAATTAATCGAATGAGTGAATTTTTTACAGGGATTATTGATATTCAAAGTCCAACTAGATTAATAGTTTCTGATGGTACGTTATTTAAAGAATTACGTCCGGTTTTGATTGCTGATTGTCAACATGCCGAGGTCCATAAGATTTTGAGCGTAGATAAACTGGAAAGTGGTTATGTGGTGATCTTAACCAAACCTTTAATGTTTTCATATACTCCATCTGTTTATATAGGCGAGTGGCGTGAAGAAAAATGGTTTATCAAGCAAAGGGATAAGAAGAAGACTTTATATTACAAATTGTTTCATACTGAGGAGCTGACTACTTTGGTTCACTCCTTACATATTGAGAAAAAGTGTATTAATGAGAAACAAGTCGTCACCATTGTTATGGATTTAGATAACAATAAAAAACAACAGTTAGTTGTTGCTGTTCGCGGATCATGAGCAAACAATATAGCGGGTTTATATTTCTTATGACACTGTGCGTTATCTTAGTAATTAGTTCACTGTTAATTACTTGCTTGCACCATGTGTTGCTCTACCATAAGGCGCTAAATCAACAGGAGCAACAACATCAGAATTTTTATCAGTTAGAGGCTCTGGCTTTACAATTAGCACGGGCTTCAAAGGTAGCAATTGCTGATAATTGTATAGAGCATGGAGATGCAGCGAATGAAGTCATCCAACGATTAATTAATAACCAGGGTTGTTCATTGATTGATGGACAGTCCCAATATCGATACATCATTGAAGATTTAGGTGATTTCCCTTGCCTGGTACTTCATGATCATAAACATGCAACTCGCCATAACAGAGTATCACTCTTGTTACTTGGTGAAAATGGAAATACAGTCTCTGTATTACAATTAAGAATGATTAAACCATCAGCAGTTATGGGTTGTTCAGGAGGGGAACATGAGGTAACCACTGGAATTGGTAGTTGGCGCTATATCCCAGATATAAACTCGAGCAAGGTTGGGTCAGGACTTGAGCCTTCCGTCTAAGAAATTTTAGCTCCGTCTTTCTTCAGCGCCGGGAACGCAGAAATTTGTCCACCTGTTAAAACAAGAAATGCTGCCCCTTAGTAACAAAGCCGAGAAAGCCATCTTTTTTTGCATTTGGTAGGGGTCCAGGATTGTAGTGGTAGAGCCAAATTTTCTTCTTTAAATGTTTTGGTAAAAGGCTCAGTTCCGAGTAATGGGAGTGCACAGTACTTTTGGTTGGTGTTGTTTCACAATCATGAAAGATGATATCGGCTTTTTCATAGAGTGGGGTCAGCTCTGGGCTGCTTTGAGTATCAGTGGTGAAAAAAACACGAGTTTTATTATATGTAAATGCTAAGCCATAACTGGGCATCAGTTTATACTCACTATAATAATGAATGGTTCGAACTAATTTAAACTCTACGGACTGCCATATAAAACTTCCATCTTCTTTTATGGGTTTGGGATTAAAAAAGGTATCAATAGAAGGATGTTTATGTGGCAGGGTGCTCAACCCGCCTGATAGTGTTTTTTCCCATAAATCAGTAATAATGTGTTCGTTGGCAAACAGATTAGGCTTGCCATCATAGTCTGGATCAAAGTGGGTGGTTAATGCTAGCCATTCCAGGCCTCCAGTATGGTCACCATGTAAATGAGAAATATATACATTATAGATGTCATGATAATCCAGTTTTTGTTCGCATAGGGAATGCCTTAGATCTGATCCGGCATCAAGAAGAAGGGTATCTTTTCCTATTTGCAATAAAATATTTGAATGATAATTTTCTGGTCCTACAGTAAAGGCTGAACCTGAGCCGAGGAACGTCATTTTTAGTGTCATTTTATTTTATTCTCTGTTAACTTCGCTTGTTTCCTCGAAAAATAAGGATCTTTTTTATATCAAAAATAACGTTACTCGTCCGACAGTCAAGTGTGATATTTAAGCCCCAATAAGTGTTTTGTTCCTGGCATACAGCTAGTTCTTGAAGCATTGAAATACACAGAGGACTTCCACTCTCGGATTTTTTTCAGGATTTCAACGACCCCTTCCGCGATAACATATAAATCAATGGGGATACCATGTTCATTAATAATTGGTTCATGAGCACCAAAACGGGTAATTTTAAAAAAGAGGGCTATCTGTTCTGTTTTTTTGCTTGATAAAGAACCAGATAGGGAACTTTTTTGAAGTACCTTAAGGATGCTATCAGGTGAGTTATCATGCTCCATATGAGTGATTTCCATAATCAATTAATTCCTAAGAAAAGTATAGGGGGGCTTTCAAAAAATAGCCAGTTCAACTCCCTGTCTACCTCAATAACCTGGCAGGTAATGATCTTAAAGTAGATGTTGTCCTCATTCAGCTTATTTATTTGGATTGAGAGATTATGAGAATAAGGTAATTGAGTTCTTGAGTAAGGTCAGACTAGGTTGTATTGTTATGAAATAATTTATAAAAAGGTCTCATTGGATGAGTTTATTTAGATTTCCCGAATTTAAATATTGGCCACAAATAAGCGTGCTCATTTTAGTAATAGCCACTTATGGTACTTATCGTTATTTTGCCTATTATGATACCCGATCAAATGATGCCTACGTATCAGCAAATATAGTAAATATTATCCCTTTGGTTTCTGGACCGGTTACGAAGCTTTATATAAAAGAGAATCAACAGGTAAAAAAAGGAGATAAACTTATCGAGATAGATCCCCTTCCTTATATTTACGCAGTACAACAAGGAAAAGCCAAGTTGAATATTGCTAAATTGAATTATGAAAATGAAAAGTTAGCCATAGTCAAAGCAGAGCAACGATTAAAACGAAGTCAAATAAAACTAAGTTTGAGTCAGGATCATTACGAGCGCTTTAACAAATTGCAATTAAAGGGAGATATGCCAAAGATCACCCTCATTAATCTGGCCGATAAGATTAAAGAACAAGAGGCTGCTATTATTGAAGCAGAACAACAATTAAAAATAGCTCAAATTAATTTTGATGATAACGAAATTTTGGCGGCTCAGGCCGAATTGGATCAAGCTAATTACCTGTTGTGTCACACCACCCTTATCGCTCCAGAGGACGGCTATATTACTAATTTCAATTTGCGTAAAGGCCAGTACATTCAAACGGGACAGGGATTATTCGCCTTGATTGAGACGAGACAATGGTGGGTGGTTACTCGCTACAGAGAAACAGCTGTTCGACTTATCAAACCCGGAGACAAAGCAAAAATTATGATTGATATGTACCCTGGCAAAGTGTTTCATGGACATGTGAACAGCATAGGTTGGGGTATAAACAGAGTACAAAATGGAAACGTTGCCTCTTCAACCCTACTTTATATGGAGGCGACTGAGGACTGGATTAGAATAGCCCAGCGTTTTCCTGTTCGTATCTATATTGATGATTTAACTGATCAATATCCAATGCGCATTGGTGCCAGTGCCACAACAATTACCTACAGGTGACCTGGTGTATTTTTTTTGGCCTCAAAGTGTGGAAAATAGAGCAGCCTTAAGAACAGCTTTTGCAACTTTGATTGCAGTATTAATTTCTTTTTCATTTCATCTCGACACACCTTACTGGTCAGGAATGAGCGTGGTTGTTGTTGCCAATTTATATACAGGAAGTATTATAGATAAAGCAATGATGCGCATTATTGGGACAATTGCCGGCGCATTTATTGGTTTTTTTCTCGCGGGTTTAGTGGTCAATAGTTTTTTACTTTATTTACTTTCATGTTTTTTCATCATCATTATTGCGGTTTATTATTATAATCTTAGTTCCTATGGTTATGCTTATTTATTAGGGGCCTTGTGTGCCTTTATTGTGATTTCTCAATTAGCCATGAACCCTCAAAATGCCTTTTTTGTCGCTATTTGGCGACCTGTTGAGATCGGAATAGGTGTATTAGTTTCAGCAATTAGTGCTTATGCGATTTTTCCGAACCATTTAAAAGATAACATTACAGTGCAGACTCATGAAATTTTTCATGATTTTTCGGCAGAGTTTGAACTACTTGCTAAAAATTTGATGCAGGGAAAAATAGACTTTGATGCGGTAGCACAAAGTAATTTAAAAATAAAAAAGAAAATTCGTAAAGCGGTCGAGCTTATTGGGGCAATGAATCATGAGATAGGGGTGACACAAGAGAGAACTGATAAGTTACGTGCATTCTTGGATTCTTTTTATGACTTATCCCGTCAGTTACAATACTTAAATCTGTCCTCTCCAAAGGATATAGATATCAGCGCGATACAATCTATGCCTATTGAGCCGGTATTTTCTGCTATTCAGCATGATTTGGCGTTACTTGAATCTGCGTTTACTAGTCAAACCTCAATAACCATAGTTTTACAAACCAACGCAGCACTTGATGCTTTAGAACAAAACTTTAGTCGAGGAAAGAAAAACTATCTGGTTAAAAGTGAATTTGTATATTCCTTTATCCATTTTTTACAGCAAGTAAGTCAATGTTTTTCCTCAATGCATGCGTTATTAGCTGGTTCCTCAGTTAGTAAACCAAAATTTGTGTTGTTAAACAAAAAACAACGCTTGCGATCGGATTACGATCTAAGCAAGCACAGTATTAAAGCAGGTTTGTCTGTCATTCTTGCTTTAAGTTTTTGGTTAATCAGTAACTGGCCTGGTGGATTAAACGGTATTATAAGTAGCTTGATTATTTCCATTCGTAAAAATCTTTATGATATGACAAACATCAGTATCTATCGGTTCATAGGATGTTTTCTCGGTGGTGGAATCGCTTTATTTTCGTTATTTATCTTTGAAATGAATCTGTTTGACCTAATGATGATACTTTTTTTTTCGGTATGGGGATTTTGTTATTTTATGTTTAAGCACCCCAAGTATGCTTACATAGGCCTTCAGGCGAATATTGCTTTAATTATCTCCCTTGCACAAGAAGGGGGGCCACCTATTCTGTTGGATCCTCCTTTACAGCGTTTGGCAGGGATTATTATCGGTATAATAGCGAGCTTTATAGTGGCCAATATTCTCTGGAGATCAGATGTATGGACCATATTGAATCGCTACCTCAACAAATTATATAACTATATGACTTTTAACATGAATCAAATATTTGCCGTATCAGAAGGACCAATAACATTGCACGATTTAGCTAATTTATTTTGGCTCTCTCGAGGACTAATTGAAGCTTTGGCTGATGAACATTTATCGCTTAAAAAACAGAATAAACTAACAGAGCTTACCCAAAGATTTGAATCATTGGTATTCACTCAGGCAGCCATAAGCCATATATTAGTAACTGTAGATAGAGAGCAAGCAAAGGTTACGGCGAGAATTTTTGATTTAAACTTGCCCCTTTATGAACACCAATTAGTTGCGCTATTTGAACATCATGATAAAGCTGGTGGAGAGGCTTTGAACTATCAACTCCAAGGGTTTTTAGATGGTATTGAGCATCATTTAGCCTACTCTGAGGTTGAGGATAAGGATTTAAGAAATTTATTTGCTTATATTAATGCCTTAAATCATCTGGCTTTACGTATTCAGTGAAAAAATTGTTCATTTATTCATGCAAGAAGAGCCGGGCTGGTACTAGAAGTCATTATTTGTTTCATGGTACTTTAAGCAGCTGTATATTGATAATGAATAATTTTTTACCGTTAGTAACCCTGATTAAACACTAAAAAACAGGATTTAGTTGCAATTTACTCCATTACGTGTAAAAATTTACCTCTATGAAATTGAAATTTATAAGTCTTACATTATTCCTGGTTTTAATTGCTTTGGGTATATCGGCATGGTGGTTTTGGTCTCCAAAACCAACTTTTCGTCAGGTGAGCTTTAATCAGTTACCCGGTTGGGAAAGAGCTGAACTGAAAAAGTCATTACTCACTTTTCAGGCTTCATGTCGTGCATTTATTAAACAAAATCCCGAGCGAGTGGTCGGGACTGATAAAATAGATTTGCAAGTTAAAGATTGGCAACCTGCATGTCGGGTGGCTTTAGATACTAATCCTGTTATTGAAAAATCAGCAAAGCAATTTTTTCAGAAATGGTTTGCCCCTGTAGAGTTTTACGATAATAAACCAGTGAAAGGATTATTTACCGGTTATTATATGCCTCTGATTAAAGGCAGCTATACTAAATCTGCTGAATTTAATGTACCTATTTATGAAAAGCCAAGCAATTTAGTGAATGTTGATTTAGGTTCGTTTATTCCTGATTTAAAAAATCGCAAAATTGTTGGTCGAATCTCTGAAAATAAATTACTTCCTTTTTATACCCGCGAACAAATTAATAAAGGAGCTATTAAGAATACCGCTCGGGCGTTGGTTTGGATTAATAGCCCGGTAGACAGATTATTTCTAGAGATTCAAGGCTCGGGAATAATAGAATTTGAAGATGGTAAACGAATCTATGTAGGCTATGATGCCCAAAACGGTGCTCCTTATACTCCTATCGCAGGCGTGTTAATCAAAAAAGGAGTTATGACAAAACATAATGCATCTATGCAGGGTATAAAAAGCTATTTTAAAGCGCATCCCCAAGAAATGGATGAAGTAATTAACCAAAATAAATCCTTTGTTTTTTTCCGAAGACTGAATTTAGATGCAGCATTTGGATCTCAGGGTGTGGCACTTACACCGGGATATTCTCTGGCTATCGATCGGGAATGGGTTCCTATGGGAGCGCCTCTTTGGTTAAGTACTACACGTCCCGATAGTAAAAATCCGGGTACAAATAAACCCATGCAGCGCTTGATGGTAGCCCAAGATACTGGTGGGGCTATTCGAGGTAAAGTTAGAGGTGACGTATTTTGGGGGGGGGGCGATAAAGCCACTTTAATTGCCGGACACATGAAAAATGAAGGACGTTATTGGTTACTTTTGCCACGCCATGCTTTATCACGATTGGAAAAATAGGGTACTCATTAGCATCTGATTCCGACTAATGGTTACAACTATATCTTAAACGCGGAAGTAGGCAGTTAACTTTTGTGTAAAACTCTCAGAACTTTGAGAGGATTTGATTTACGTCAGGTTTAGGTTCAAAACCCCTACTGCGTTCAGAATGGCATTTACCCAATTCATTGACAGGTGATGCAGTCTAGCTGGCTCGAATCGCTTGAGCGAACCGGCCTTGCTGGATCAGACATATCATTGATTGGTTGCGCGGTATTCTCCTTTAATGCATCCGCTAAAGTTATAAATTTGTAGCCATTACTTCGATACATTTCTATGATATCTCTCAAACACAGGCTATTTAACAAATTAGCATGGATTAATAAAATTTGTTTGACTGGTTGACTATTACTTTTTTTAGCTCTTTTTTCTGCCTTAAGAGTTTGTTGCCAAATATATGCAAGATAGCGTTTTTTAAATTGTTTGACACTTTGTAATATAGGCGCGGTTTTCTGGACACAAAAAAAGGTTTTTTAAGAGCTATTCTTCTTAATACAAAGAGGAGAATAAAATGTCTAAAAAGCGAGCTTATTATACGGCGGCCAAGAAGGCAAAAATAACGCTAGCTGCGATTGAGGGGAAACTCACACAAGCGCAAATTACCAGTGAATACGGTGTTCACGCAACGCAGGTAAAAACTTGGAAGCAATCGGCCATCAAAGCCATTAACGATTTATTCTCTGGGGCTAATGAAAAAGAAGCCAAGTCCCAAGAGCAGCTTGTTGAGGCATTATATCAAGAAATTGGTCGACTTCAAGCGCAGCTATCTTGGCTAAAAAAAAAGCATGAACTTTAGTCTGGATGAAAAGCGCGTCATGATTGATCCTCTTGCCGAGCTCACCATTCGTGAACAATGCTTGCTATTAGACTTGCCTGTTTCAAGTTATTATTATAGTGCCAAGCCCATTTCTGTCGAAGATGAAGCGCTTATGGCGCTACTTGATGAGCACTATCTGCAGTATCCATGTGAAGGTAAAATTAAGCGGGCAAGATGGCTGTCAAAAGAAGTAGGCTATCCTGTTGGTAAACGTCGAGTAAAAAAGTTGATGGAAATGATGGGGTTATCGACTGTTTACCCAAAGCCAAATACAAGCGTTCCCAATAAGGAGCATGAGGTGTTCCCTTATTTATTAAAAGAGGTGGATATCACCAAACCAAATCAGGTTTGGGCCGCAGATATCACCTACATCCGCATGAAAGGAAAGCATGTGTATTTAGTAGCTATTATGGACTGGTATAGTCGTTATGTGATTGGATGGGCTATTTCACCTACTATGGAGGCTGAATTTTGTATTGAGGCGCTTAGAAACGCTTTGCTGCATTCGCGTTGTGAGATCTTTAACACGGATCAGGGTTCTCAATTTACCTCAAAAGATTGGATAAATACGCTAAAATCTCACCACATTTCTATCAGCATGGATGGGCGAGGACGTTATTTAGATAATATATTTATCGAGCGATTGTGGCGTAGTGTTAAGCAAGAAAAAATCTACCGGTATGATTTTGATACAATTGAAGAGGTTGAGCTGGCCTTAACGGAGTATTTTGAGTATTATAATAACCGAAGGCTTCACCAGTCCTTTAATTATTTAACGCCCGCAGAGGTGTATTATGGCCGGAAAAGACCATAAACCCTAAATGAGAGCGTCATGACTTACCCACAAGGCCCACAGGCCTATACGAGAAAGTGAAGCTCTCCTGACCTGTGGACTTGTGGATAAGTCATTCTGATAGAGTTGTGGTAAAATGACCTAAGACAATTCGTAGTAGCAATCACTATTCATACGGTATTGAGTAGGTTTAAATAGGTTAATTTGAGTGAATTTTTAACTATAAATGATGGATGAATAGCTCTTATTTTTCCTTAATTTTGTTCCAGACATGCGGACCCATATCATTGAGCTCTTTTACTATAAGGGATTCTATAAAGTTGAGCATTGAACTCATAATCTTTACTGTCAATAGTCACAGGCGCAATGGTATATTGATTAGCAAGAAGATAATCAAGAACTTTTTGTTTCTTCTCACCTTTGCCTTCAGCAAGATAGGGGTAGCGGAAATATTTAGGCTCAGTCAAAACACGGCCCAACTTTTCGTCTGCTCGCTCTATGTCAGCGATATACTTGTCTGCGCTTATCGCATTTAAGCTAAGATGAGTATAAGTATGGTTTCCTATTGTAAATCCCTGATTGCGAAATGTTTCCATCAAGTCCCATTCATTTTTAGCAACTGCACCGCCAATAGCAAATCCGGTAGCCGGCACTTCATTTTCAACCAGTGCATTAACTAAAGCCATGAATCGGTCTTGAGTTCTTTTCAAACTAGCAGGGGTACTGCTCCCTGATCCAACGAAAGGCAAATCATCAATTGTAATTGCAATTTCACGATCTTCGGCAAAGCATGGAACATTGAGTGTGGCAATTAATAATGAAGCGATACCTAGCCATCTAATTAACATGTTTCCCCCAGCCGGAATTAAATATCCGTTCTTATTTTTATAATTACATTAAACTATAGCCGATAATTTTAATTTGCACATGACGGGAAGGAAAAACAGGTTTATTTTAAATGGCTTGAAATAAAATCATGAAAATCAGAGGGTTATTCTCTTACTTGGAAATTCTATTGAATTTTGTAAGGCTCCCACTACTTGCTCATGGTACACATGAGGAAATATGACCGTTACACTTTTAGCGCTGGGAGAATAAATTATATTCTATAATTAAAATAATAAATTAACTGTATGTATTTTAAAATAAAAATCAGAGTTCACTGAAAGAGAAAAAAAGTAATAAAGTGATTTTTCGGCTCACTTTAATTGTGTCTTAGCAGAAGTTATCTTATTAATTGATAGTGTTTGATTTATTAATAGAGGGTACATTGCTCGTCTGTAATTGATCTTCGGTTTGATTTTTTTCAACCTTATTTGTCGAGACAAATAATGGATCATGATGTACAACCTCAGATAGATTTTCAGTTTCTTGATTCTCAGGTTGAGCTGTTGATTTTTCTCTATCCACTTTAGCCATTTGACCAGCCAAAGAGATAAGATCACCTAAAAGATCCTCAATCTCATCAATAGGAGAACGAAACATTCGAGGAATTTGCGTTGTCAGGGTACACAATGTAAATGTAGCGAATAAATTTATTGCAATAAGAGGAAGAATGTTACCAACCAAAGACCATGCGCCAATGCCTATAGCTAGTACTGCCGGGGGACACACTACGCTTAGTACTATTGTTGCAATCAGGAAAAGGGTTAACCCGCCTAATATAGAAAAAAATAACCGAGGCTTACTTCTAAAGTAAGCGTCAACGTCTCTTAGAAAATTTGTCATTTTTTGTGGTAACCGCATGTTTAAACAAGAATTACAAGCAATGTAGCTGATTATAGCTTGTTAGTTATAAGCCTTGTCAGTTTTATATTATCGTTTATTGTACATAATAAAGACTTATAAATCAAATTTGAGGTAAATATTCCTAATCGTAATACACTTTATGCGATTAGTTCCATGCTAGCTCATCGCATACCCTTGTCTCCCAAGATAGGATATCTTCATCAGAGGATAATTCTTGTAATAATCCGGTTTTTCCTCTAGCAAAAACTCTATAGCACAGGTTGGCAGCCATCGTGAGGATGATAGCTCATCTTGCCATTTTTTTGATGGTCTCAGAGGTATCGTTGCTATGGCTTTTGGTGCTGTTTCTCTGATTTATTATCGATGGACAGTAGCTGAGAAGGCAGCTCTTATTTTCACAAAAAATACCAGAAATTGGCATCGATTTTGCAATAAATTACCAGAACCAATTGAATGCATAAAGGAGGACTTCTGACTTTAACTGAAGAACCATCTGGCCTACAGGTTGATTAGGATTTCTAACAGAAGAAAAATCGTATTTTAATCATGGAGGTAGTACAGGCTTCTTTTTTAAATTGGGTCAGCAGATTATAATTTTGAAAATTTGTGTTAACCATTATCAAACAACCGGGAAGAGCATTAAAATTTTTTGTTAAACCTGACAAGGAGCGTATATGTTTTCTGCTAGAAACATTCGACACGGTGTCGTTGCCGGAGTCATCGCGGGTATTGTATTCACCTGTTTTCTCGTTTTAAGCGGGATGCTTGAAACACTAGGGGACATAATTGATATGCCTTCCAAAATGGGCGGTCTTGTAGTTCATGCAGTGATGAGTATTGGAGGAGGTATCGCTTTCGCTATAATACTGGGTTGGTTAATTAAGTCCTGGTTTTCAGCATTTTTTTTTGGTTTGTTATTTGGTTTGGGAATGTGGATAGCTGGACCGATGACCCTTTTACCTTTTCTTTCATCGGGGGTGCCTTTGTTTATCAACTGGAGCATTGAAGGTATTAAGCAAAACATACCACCTCTAATAGGTCATCTGGTCTATGGACTTGTTTTAGGTGTTGTCTATTTTGCATTTACACGAAATGACCCGTAATTAGAATTTAGGTTTGCTGTAAAAGTCTGTTAAGTACACGCACCAATGAAAGTAAGTGGGATGAATATGTTTACAAAAATGGTTCAATTCCAGTTGCAGTGACATTGTTGCTTTCGCCAGGCTTCGCTAAACAGGTTCATTTGCTCAATCAGGCTGAACACTGAACCGGACCACCCCGGGCGCAATCCAATATCCAATAAGGAGTGTTATGGTGAAGCGGTACAGAAACTGATAGAAAATGTGGGTATTGACCCCATTCTGTAGTGCGTCAATATTCGCCAGTGATAAAAATTTGTTCTATATTAAACTAATAGACTCTGAGCTATTGAAGATCACTATGGGTATTTCATTAACTACTTATTTAGAACTAGATGAGGATGGAAATCTTGTAAAGAATGAAAATGGAATAGCAAAAATTAACAACGATTTGACTTTGGCCGACCATCCGGTTACTTCCTATAAGGATTATTTAAACGCCTTAGATTATGTTACTGTTATTAGTGATGATATAGATAATCCTCTCATAGAAAAAATCTATGTTAAAGAGCTCACCAAATTATTATTACAAAAATTTCAAGAACATTTGAGAGAAACTAAAAGTGATTGGAACGATAAATACAATCCGAAACTATATACTATTGCCAAGCAACTGGAATCTTTTGCTTATTTAACTGGTGAACAAAATTCCATAAATCAAATTCTTGATGAATTTCCCTTACTGAAATTAATAAAAAGTGATTATAAAGCATATCAAGCTGATAATTTTCTGGATAAAGACGCTCCCCTTAAATTTCGCAATTTTGATCGTAATTTACTCGTTCTGCAAATGGCATTACGTGTTTTGGATCCGCGCTTCATTAATCAGCGTAATGAACAGGTATGTGGTGTTAACACTTATGTGCATAATATGGCCTTATTAAATCCACTGCAATATGTCCAGATGGTTTCTAAGCTGGCATCAGATGGACAAGTTGATTTGCAAGATCTTGATGCAGAAAAAGGAGTTCTACATGTTAAAGTGAAGGATCGCATAGCAAATAAAAAACGCAGTGATGGAATTGATATTCACGATGCAGATCATATTATTTTAAATGGATTACGTTCATCGGAGAATAGTCTCGTAAGCTATAGTGAAGAAAGTACTGAGCTTTCCAAGCAATTATTTGGTGTAACCACTCTTAATGAATTGAACAGTTGGATGAAACAATCAGGCTATAGTAATGTAAAAAATATCTCTGTTCGTAACAAAGAAGGGATCAAGCAGTTGCACATGTTAATTAAAGATGGATACATGGCAGGTTTTGCCGGCACGTCAACTCTGGCTAGTTTTATTGTTGATAATAGTCAGGAATTACCTAAAAAACAAAATTTGTTCAATCAATTTATGGACGGACATCTGTTTACTATCAAAAATATTGAATATGATGAGGAAAGCGACAGTGTAAAAATTCGTATTGTCACTTGGGGCGAAGACGTAGAGACTACAATTCCGTTTCAGGTATGGCAAAATCATGTTGGCGTTGTTGGACAAGCTGCTGTTGGACAAAACCCATATACATCGTCGATGTTTCGTTCAAAAGTAAGAGAAATAGAACCCGACAGTACGTTTTGCTCTCCGGAAGGATATTGTTTGTACATAAAAGGTTTGATAGGTAATAAGGTTGAATATAAGGAAATTAATGCATTGCTGGAGAGCGCTTTTAAACATCAACATGGACAGACCTGGATGCAGTCAGCAAAAAAAATACAAGACGTTATTGAAGCACTACCAGCAGAAAAACGCGTGGATGTACCGTTAAAAATATCAATTATTCCTTCAGTAACATCTGATATTACTGAGCAATTTAATGTTATTCACCAGATCATGGATCGCAAGAAAAAAATTGAAGCTTTAGAGGCACTGGGGACTCAGGACAATATTGAAGTACAGAGACAGCTGTTGGTACTTTATGCGCAACAAGGCCAGTGGAATGAAGTTAAAAATCTGTTTGCATCAGTAAACGTACACAGTAAAACAGATCGTGAGATTTTGAGAGAAAACCTGCAATTAGGCTGTGATCTTTTAGGCCCAGATGTCACTCCTCCTCCTGAGATAATATCCTTGATTAAAAAAAATACTATGTTAAAAGCTGATGATTTGGTTGCTTTTTTGAGTGAGATTACAGGACTTCCTAAAGGAGGTGCTTTTACCTATGGTGTACAAGGCAGATTACTGGAAGTGATTAATCAGCGGCATCAAATTGAAGGGAAAAATCCAATAAGTCAGTTGAATGAGAGCAGTCTTGATAAAACTGATCTTGTTAACCTAGTATCTCTGCTGGATGGTGAAATCCATAAAAATGATCCGTCTCACAGACGAATGGGTGATGAGCCGTTGGATAAATTTTGTGATGCTATAATTGACCGGATTGACAAAAAACCTTCTGGCAACGATGGCTCGTTATCAGAATTTCAAAGCTTACACGCAAGAACTCCTATCTTTAAAAAAATCACTGAGTTTTTTTTAAAGGTAGCATCAATTGTTTCAGATAACATAATTAGTAAAAATATTGGAAAGACACAAGAATTTAAACAAGCATTTGGTAAAGCAAAAGAAAATAATCTGGAGCGAGAGGAGCCGAAGTTAGAAAGCAGCGAGGACACAATAAGCGAAACTAAGCTCAATACAGCCTTTTAAATTTCAATCGAATTGAGTTCATAATATTTTTTTTCATTTAGAGCTTGTTCACTATATCCAACAATACAAGCCACGGTAGCATCGCCACAGATATTTACAATAGTGCGCGACATATCCAATAGTCTGTCTATACCGATAATCAACGAGATTCCCTCAACCGGAAGCCCCACTTGAATAAGGACCATGGTTAATGTAACTAAACCGACCCCAGGAACACCGGCTGTACCGATGGATGCGAGTGTTGCTAACAAAATTACAGTGAGATAACCACTGAGTCCTAAATCAATGCCATATACATGTGAAATAAATACTGTAGCAACTCCTTGCATAATAGCTGTTCCATCCATGTTGATTGTGGCTCCTAAAGGAATAATAAATGATGCAATGGATTCATTTACTCCCAGTTTTTCTTCAACAGTTTTCAGTACCACAGGAATCGATGCATTACTGCTTGAAGTAGAAAAAGCAAACATCATGGCAGGCCACATTTGTCGGAAAAAAATTAAGGGTGATAAACCGGTGAAACTTTTAAGTAATATGGGATATACAATAAATAAATGCAGCGCCAAGGCTAACAAAACAGTAAAGAAATAACCCGAGAGTTGCATGATCAAATTAATCCCAATACGGGCAAACATTACTGAAATAAGGCAAAAAATTCCATAAGGTGCCGCAAGAAATACAATATGGACCAAGCGCATAACTACTGCATCAGCTGCTTTGAATAAGTCTTTAATTTTTTGTGCGCTTCTTCCTGCGCCAGTAATGGATATGCCTAGTAATAATGCAAATATTATAACTTGCAACATGTTTCCTTCTGCCATGGCTTTGACAGGATTACTTGGCACCAGATTTAACAAGGTTTCTTTAATCGTTGGGGTGGAGAGTGTTTGAGATTGCTGTTCTACTGGTGTGATGCTACTGCCGTTAGTTCCCAGTACGATTGATACAAATAAGGCCAGACTAATAGCTATAGATGTGGTAAAAAGGTAGAGCACAATGGTTTTTAATGCTGTTCTACCAAACTGACTGCTCGAACTAATATTAAACGTACCACAAACAAGTGATACAAAGACAACAGGAATCACCAGCATTTTCAGGATAGTAATAAACACCTTACCACCCCAGTCAAGACAACCTTCAACAAGGTATTGAAAAACCCAGCTGTCTTCAGGAATCAATTTCAAAAGAGCACCGACAATAATACCGGAAACTATCGCGATGATGATTTGCAGGTTTAATCGGTTTGCACTTGATTTATCCATTGAACTTTTCTCAAGTAGTATGTCTTTTCCTATCCTAGGCTAAAGCAAGTCTATATTGCAACAGGCAAGTTAATGGAGTGCAGGGCATACTTGAGTAGAGTGATATTAAAAAACTCTAATGATAAAAATAAATTAGCAGCATCGGTAAATTATAAATGTTCCATTGGGATAGCAGCCTTTTTTGACGATTACACGGGTCAAGATCAGAAACAATGATCTGACCATGGGAGGCTTCAAATAATTTTAAAGGCACAAGTTTTTTTCATCGTATGTGTTAATGTAAGTCCCAAAACAAGTTCTTCTCTTCCAAATTTTATCACGTGGGTGCGTTATTAACCCCCGTTATTTCTATATTTGTGCCTTTATTTTCCCTGTTGAAAAAAGGCCGATGGATCGTATTTGAGGCAGGAAAAGGACTTGATGGAATTTCTGTCATTGATGGTGGCGGTAATGGATGCTGTGAAAAAAATTGTTTAATTTTAAATAGATTTGGTGACAGTTTTTTAGGACTATTGGTAATGTTCGGGGAACGAGGTGGTCGCAAGGCGGTTTCAGGTCCATTTACAAACTGCTGGGGACTCCCGATAGGCTGTGTTTTTATTGGCGAAAATGGGGGGCTTCTATGGGGATGGGTAACCCGTGGGTTTAAGCCGTTTGCCTGAGCTGCTTCTCCAGTATGTAAATTAAAAGTGCCTTCATAAGCTAAGCCATGAGTACCGCGTTTTAATACTTCAGGAGTATCACTTAAATATTTATCGCATGTATAACAGCACAGCTTTGTAATACCAAGCCGAACCGGGTTTTCAGGGTCGAGCATGCCTAATTCGCGTAAATAATGAATCATTAATTGCTCTGCGTGAAATTGACGGTAAAGCGGAGGTTTGTTAAGCCTCAGGGGCAGGCGATGAAAGGATGATTGCCCTAACTCTTGATCGGTTAATTCGGTTACCTCGACCCCCATCGCCTTGGTATTTTCTTTATCACGTCCAGCATGAAGCAGAACAACTCGTTTATCGTCCAGAGTAAGCGTTTTTTTCTGCTCACTGGAAAGCCGTGAACAATTGCTTCCATTGGCAAATATTAGCTTTGCAAAATCCTGAGTAAGGTTTTCTGCAGGGATAGTACTTCCGCCAATTTTGATTAAGTCCGCAACGAGACCAGGGACAGTTACCTTGAGCAGGGTGTCATAATCCTCCTCTTTATATTTCTCAATGGTATTTTTGATAAAATCGACCCGCTGCTTAATTAATAACAGAACCCCTCTAAAAAGTTCTTCCTTGTCTCGATTAAGGGAAACCCACAAAGTATCTTCATGGATGGTTAATGCCAGGCAGGAGGAGTATCGGCTGCTGACAGTCAATAATCTTGCTAAGGAATCAAGTCTCCTGACTAAAATATCTGCATCATCCTGAATTCTCGTATCGATACGTTGCGACTGCGCATTGATATAGCGGTCGATGGCCTGCTTTGCGCTCTCTAGTACCGTGCCTGACTCATCTGGATCAGAGCATGGCGCGGCCGCCGGAATCCTTTGGCTTAGATATAAGAACGCCAGGTTCTTTATTTCTGCCTTTACTTCAGGTAAGTCAACAAGCGCGGTGGCTAGCGTTATTTTTGTAGTAAGATTAATACCTGGTTGGTTTTTAATAGAGGTTGCAATGTACTGGCATAAAGCACTATCAGAGATGAGTTTTTGCACCTCAAGGAATCGCTCAGTAGTAATAGGCAATTTATCTTTTACCTGAGTAATAAATATCGTTGTCATTCTGGTTATCATTTTTTTCATTTCTTTCATAAAACAGCCTCGAAAATAATAGGAACAATCTGGACGTAAAAAGAGCACAATGTTAACAGATATTTTTAATAAACTGAACATGCGGAGGAATAAAGGATCATAAAGAAAAATATATGGTGATTTGAAACGTCGCCTCGAATTTGATGCTGCAAGTAAGAAGGATGATTAAAGATGGTATGAACAGAGAAGTTATTTAAGACCAGGATTAATCAGTTTAACGAAAAAGCTGATGTATAGTTTAAATTTAGATTTGGTTTTTCCAGAAACCAATAGATAATGCGAATTGCAACAGATTGATAGTATGAATAAAATAGGACATTAACTGGTTACTCAGCTGACCGGTTTGTATTGTTACCTATGTCGCCGTTTGAACCCTATCAGTTGGATGTTGGGATGAGGGAGGATCAATGCCGAATTTATCGAGGTTATGCGGATAGAAATTTGAGCATTATGAGAAAAATTGTTCTGAAATTATTAGTTGACGACAAGGTCTCTCAAGAAGGTATCGCTTTAAAACGCTTGAAATTTGCACTCTCTTGTCAATATTTGAAAAAAGTGGTTGGTTTTTGAATTTTGATGAAATCGCCCTGGCGACACGAGGATTTCAATCCCCCGTTAATATTAACTTAAGTAAAACAATCTATACTAGGATATAAAAAATTATTGGAATATTATGATGATTGGTTTTAAAGAGTGGTGTGATAAAAAATACGGAATCAAAGACGTTGTTGAAGGGAAAATTACAGATTTAAAATTTGTTCCAGGTACTAATCCACCACCAGGTATGAAATTAAGACCTCTTACACCGAAAGATGGAAGTATTTATGAATACATGAAAAAAAAACTAAATATTCAAGGAGTCCAGGAAATCCAGGGGTTTGTGTGTCCGGGATGGATGAAACTGGACTCTAATACTTACCCTAAGACATACGAATATAAGGAACCCGCACCTATTTATTTTAAAATTAATGCGGAGGGGAAATTTTGGGAGTTCACTAGAAAACACAACTTATCTCCTGGGAAAAAATATGATCCTTTAAGTAACACCTGGGCTTTTTTAGCGGAACCTGTTTATTTAGAGCACTTATATACTGAATATAAAGCTGAATTAAAAAGCGAACAAGAAAAAAATCCCATGACGTTGGAACAGTTAGAAGCTTGGGAACAGAAAATTGTTTCCTTAATAGAAATAATCCGGGCTAATCCACAATTAGCGAGCTATGTGGACAAAGCTCATCATTTATCAAAAGATTATAGTAATGATAGTGAGATCAATAACGCTGTATTTGAAGCCTGTTCTGGATACTCCGTATCAATGCAAATTTACGCAGAACTAAATAGAGGGCTTTTATCTTCACAAGAATATGCTGCTCTGCAACATGCAATTAATATTTTAGGGAGAGGTGTAGAGCAAGGTTTAAAGACAGATGCAAATTTTATGCATTATCTGGTTAGAACTTTGGGGATTCGAAATAAAGTTTATATTAACTCGGCCGCCTCTTATATGGGCACAATAGAAGCCTCTCCAGAGCAAAGGGCATCGATTTTATGGAACACGCAAAATTGTATTAACCCTATAAAAAGCAGATTGGTTTATCCACAATTAGAAGAAAAGATAAATGAAAATATTGATAATTTGCTTCATGGGAATCCTAATGTAGAGTGGTGGGGAGGAGCTAAGGGTAAACCACCCTACAAAATGAGACGGTTTTTGCCTGATGCAAACATGATGTCTGAAACAAATGAAATCACGCTTCAGGGCGGCCGAATGATAAATCATTCAGCAATGTTTAGGATCATTAAAGTTGGAAATACGGCAACTGGTGGTATAACTACTGATCCTAATAAAATTCATCATTTTGAATATTACCATGTTCAAACAAATTTAGGTGCTGAGTGTAATGAGCTCAACGGTGATGTATGTTCAGGGACTTATATTACTAAACTTGCACCTATAAAATTGGAAAATGACGATATCACTCCATTGTTTATAATTCCTGAGGTTGATCCAAAGGGCTATCAGCAAGCTATGGAAACTACTATACGCGAACTAATTAAGACTGAGCGCCAAATGTCTTTTTATCGCAAGCCACAACAAGGCCCAAATGGTGAGGGCTCCTCTCCGGCGGGAAGTCCTGAGGCATTGGAATGGACAAGATTAAATAACCATCTTACCTTGTTGAAAGGAAACCCTATTGGTCAGGACCATGAGTTAAATTATTTCTCAATAGGTTTGGATGGTAAATCTGTTAGATCTGTGATGAAAAACCAAAAAAATTATACGCAACGGGGTGGAAGTTGTACCATCTTTTCTATAAAGCAGTTGGTAACCAGCATACTCGAAATGCATGCTACATCGCTTCACAGTAATTTTTTACAACACAATGATGGTAAAAAACAGGTGGCTTCACTTTATGAACTTCATGAGGAAATCAAGAAACAGAAACTTCATATTCAGCGTAAACCTAAATCTATAGTTGATCCCCAACCTGTTATTATTGATGACACGGTGGTTGTTCCTAAACAGGAATCGTATGAAGAGTATTATTCTAAACAAATGCAGTTTTTTGATCGCTTCATTAGAAAAATTTGTCATTCTAATGATGACGCGCGCTTACAAAGGATTACTCACTTACAAAAACAACAGCGCATCTTTTTTCTGGATGAGTTCCTAAATGTTGAACAAGGAAAAGAGCTTGAAACGACAAGAATTGGCTATCAGCCTTTAGATTATGTTGCCTATAAATCTGATCAACTTACATTAGCGCCAGATGGTGGTGCAATTAACGAAAAAAATAGACGCTTAAGTCGCTATAGATTGGTGTATGGTCCTGTTGATTTCTACTTAAGTAATCAGTTAAATAAACCGACAGAGATACCTGTAATTACTGCTTGTGCTCCAAACCTTATGGGAACTTCGCAAGTTGATTTAGACGAATTTTCAGAAGCTGGAATATTGAAAGCCGATCAGTATGGAAATGAATGCAGAAAACTAGCTGATTTTATCGTATCCCAAGCAAAAGCAAATGGTAATCAACGATTGATTATGCCTACTTTTGGAGTAGGAGTTTATATCGATCAACTCAATCCATATTATGGTTCTCAAGAAACGGCACAAAGGATAATGTATGGAGTTTTTGCTGAGGCGGCTAAAAAACATGAAGTTAACGTTGATTGGGTAGTATGGAATGACCTGGGGAATCCTGACGGATCAATTACAACAACACAACGATATCAAAGCTATGTTCCTGGTAATAAGTACATGAATGCAGTCCTCCATACGGATATGATATCGTATGGGCAAGAGCAGCAACAAAAAGGCGAAAAGGTAGTCCTATTAAATCCGGGAAGTGATCGTACTATTGGGGGAGCTTATACCCATAGAAATCCTAAAACGCTTGAAGAGCAAATAGCTCAAAAATCTGACTTAATCCTTCTCCATTCTGAATTGAACCAATCCATGACACATGTATTTGATACCGAGTTTCAGCAACGAAAAATTGGATACACTCCTAAGCAAGAAATACCTAAGCTTAAAACGGCAGGAGAGCTTAAAACTGAGGAAATGTTAAACAAGACATTCAAATTTATTGATTGGAATACTATTAAAACGCAGTTGGGAGTTGAAGAGCATCCGGTAATCCTGCAAAAAAACAACCATTTTTGTATCGGCTTTTACAACAAAAATAATGCCATGCAGTTTAGTGCGTTTCTAGCAAATAATAACATTACAGATGTTAATGGAAAATTAAAATTTGTTCAACGAAATAAAAGTTGCTATGTAGTTTATTTAACACAAGAGGAATGGAATAAATTACCTCAGCTTGGACACAAAAAAGAAGAAGAGCTTAAAAAAGCAGAGGGTCAAACAATTCTATTCAAGACTGCATCTGAATATATTAAAGATCAAGTGCCATTATGTTCCGAATCACCTTTTATTAAGGTGACATCAGATGGTAAATATAAAATATCCTTTAAAAAATCCGATAACGCTGATAGGTTCAGCACGTTTTTAGCAAGTCCAGAGATAAATATTGTACGGCAATCAGGAGATAGGAAAGAAATTTTGTCAGATGGGAGTTATTATGCGGTTTATTTAACACCAGACCAATGGAAACGATTCTCTTCCCTTCCCCAAAAACCAGAAGACCTCAGAAAGCAAGAAGAACAGCGTAAACTTCATGAAGAACAAGAAAAGCAGGTTAAACTCGAGGAACAGCGACGCAGCAAGGCTCAAGAGCAATTCAAGACCGTAGCTGTTGAGATTAATCAGCAATTGAATTTAGGCTCAGAAGAGTCACCATCTATCACACAAGCCACATCTGGTGACTATAAAATATCTTTTACAAAGGAAGAAAGCGCATGGGAGTTTAGTAGGTTTTTAGCGCGTCTTAATGTTTTTGGCTCAAAAGGCAACCCCAAATGGGTTAATGCAAATGGAATGTATCATGTGGTTATTTTAACGCAAGATCAATGGTTGAAACTGCCTACGTTAATGAAACAGGAAGCTACAAATCAACAAGAAGAACAGCGTAAACTTCATGAAGAACAAGAAAAGCAACGCAAATTTCAAGAGGAACAAGAAAAGCAGGTTAAACTCGAGGAACAGCGACGCAGCAAGGCTCAAGAGCAATTCAAGACCGTAGCTGTTGAGATTAATCAGCAATTGAACTTAGACTCAGAAGAGTCACCATCTATCACACAAGCCACATCTGGTGACTATAAAATATCTTTTACAAAGGAAGAAAGCGCAAGGAAGTTTAGTAAGTTTTTAGCGCGTCTTCAGGTTTTTGGCTCAAAAGGCAACCCCAAATGGGTTAATGCAGATGGAATGTATCATGTGGTTATTTTAACGCAAGATCAATGGTTGAAACTGCCTATGTTAATGAAACAGGAAGCTACAAATCAACAAGAAGAACAGCGTAAACTTCATGAAGAACAAGAAAAGCAACGCAAATTTCAAGAGGAACAAGAAAAGCAGGTTAAACTCGAGGAACAGCGTAAACTTCATGAAGAACAAGAAAAGCAGGTTAAACTTGAGCAACTCAAGCAAGTAGAACTATTGGGAACTATTGAAACAATTGATAATGTTTTACAGCAACTTAAGTCAAAAATTGGGGAAGTTGATCGCCATCAATTTTCTGAGTCTAAAGATATAGCGCTAAATCTTTTAGATAATTTAAATAATGCGCGTAATCAATATGCAGCGACTCTACAATCTGGAAAAGTTGATATAAATACTATTCGGAATACGTTTAACGAGGCTTGTGAACGCGCAATAATTGACGCAAAACCGATATTGGAAAGAGATCTTGCCTGGGGAGATTATCTTGTAAATCTACTGAAAACTTTGGCAAATGCTGTTATCTGGACTGTGACTTTAGGAAATGTTAATTCATTCTTTATTAAAGTAAAACCAGCATCATTAGAGGCAGTAGAAGATTTGGAACAAGATTTAAATTTACCCAAACGTTTATAAAAACAGGGAAGTCCATGCTCTACCTATATCTGATTTTTTTTATGATTTTTTTTGTAAAGAAAAAAACTTAAAACCGGTGAGAGTTTGTCTTCCCAGCTTTTGCCTTAAAGCGTTTGCTCAACCAATAAAATGACACATGATATAACTGCAGTGTATATCATGCGAGATGTCGAACGCTTACGAAAACCGATGCAGCGAATAACAGATTATTTGATTAACCAGCTGGCAGTAAATTTAGAAGCGGTTGATTAAGTGGTTTAAGGCAATAGGGTATTCAATTGATGCTTGCAGTTCGCGAACTGCAAGCCCCTAAAGTTTCATTCAGAGCCTTGAAAAAGCCTATCAGCACCTATAGGGAATAATTCGATTTAACAACCTCATCCATTACGTGTAGTGATGTGACTACTTCCTCTAGGACTTTTCCCCTAGGGCACAGAGCCTCTTTTGAGGCTCTTGTTTTTTTGGATATAGATTTGCTTTATTGAATATCCTCTTTTTTAGGTATCCGTTCGGTGAACTACGGGTTGCATTAGAAGAAGGGGTTAATTCATCTTGAGATTAAAAGGAAGAAGATTCGTGAAGTCTTCTGCGGTTTTACAGAAGCGGATTTTTTCGAAGAGGACTTTGAGGTAATCAAAAGGATTAAGGCCATTGGACTTAGCTGTTGCAATAAGGCTATAGAATAATGCCCCAGCATGAGCCCCTCTAGGGCTTCCAGACATGAGCCAGTTTTTTCTGCCCAGAGCAAAAGGCCTAATGATGTTTTCAATGGCATTATTATCAATCTCGAGCATCCCATCAAGCAAATAAGCAGTAAGCTCCTTCCATCGCTGAGACATGTAAACTAAGGCATCACCCAGCTTTGATTTGGGTACCGCATTTTTTAAGGATTGGTCAAGCCAAGTCTTTAAAGCGTCAAGAATGGGTTTTGATTGTTCGAGCCTTATCTGATAGCGTTGTTCTGCCGTATAGTTCCCATCCCGAGCAATTTTTTCAATGGCATAGAGCTTTTGAATATACGCCACGGCCTGATGTGATTTACCTGTGGTTTTAGCCAGTTTGACAAGCTCAGCAAAAGGACGTCTGGCATGTGCAAAACATCCCAAATGAATAATATCAGGATGGTCATCAACCCAGTCATAACCAACATACCCATCTGTTTGTAAATAGCCTTTAAACTCTTTAAGTAGTTCTTTAGGCCATTGGGCTTGTCGGGTTTCACGATAATCAAACACAATGATTTTTTTATCCGGTTTGTGATTCTGGTATACCCACATATAGCTCTTGGATGTATTTTTTCGATTAGGCTCATCCATCACCTGAAGTGGTGTTTCATCGGCCTGAAGGTAGTTTGATGCAACCAGCTCTTTGATTAGAGCGTTCCTCATTGGGCTACATACCTCAGATGCTGCCATTATCCATCCACATACTGTATTGCGAGCCATCTCAATGCCCATTCGTTTCCAGATGTGCTCTTGACGGTATAAAGGGAGGTGGTCTTGGTATTTACTAATAATGGCATGAGCTACAAGGCTTGGTGTGGCAATGCTTTTAGGAAGGAATAATTGCGGCATAGGGGCAATGCTTACCCCTTCATCACAACGATTACATGCATATTTGGGTCGCACATGGGCAATGACCGTCAGCTTTGCAGGAACAAACTCTAGCTGTTCCGTGACCTCTTCGCCAATACGTTGCTTCATACAGCCGCAAGCACACAGTTTTTCTTCTTCTGCAATGTCATGCTCAATGGTTTCACGGGGTAACTCTGGAGGTAATGGGCGTCGTACTGGTTTTTTGCGAGTATAGGTGACCGTAATTGTATTATCTTCTTGCGGCAGCTCTGTGACCTCTATGCTTTCTGCTTCATCAAATTGCAACTCGCCTTGCAGAATATTGTGTTCAGATGAGGGAGAGTATTTACGCTGTTGAGCCAGTTTGAATTGCTCTAGCATATTAAAATACTTTTGCTTCCATTCCAGAGCTTCTTTTTTTAATTGATTAATTTCTTCCTGCAAAGGCATTAAAAGTGATTGGTCTTTTGAGGAAATCATGGCTGGTTTAGTGCTTGTTTTAATGGTGATATTATACCATAACCACCATGATTTCTTCAGTGTTTTTCAATGAAAATCACGGTAAATCACCGGGTTTCCTCCTTGATGAAAGGTGAATTTATTGCTGGCCATGAGCCATTTTAAGTGCTCTTTTGTCAGCTCAATATGACCTTGGGTATTGCGGGGGAAAATGAATTTCCCTTTCTCTAATCTGCGGTACCATAAGGTAAAACTCTGCTCTTCATAGTACAGTGCTTTTAACTTATCTCCTCCTCTGCTACGAAACAAAAATAAATGACCTGCACTAAGCTCCATTCCAAAAACTTCATGCACCAGAATGGCTAGAGTATTAATGGATTTGCGCATATCAGTTATTCCACAATATAAATGCACTTGAACATCATCTGGAATTAACATAAGGTCATCAACTCCCTTAATAATATCAGTCGGTGTTGATGGTCAGCTGCATCAAGTTCACAGCGTATTTTATTAGGGAGTTCAATAACTAATTTAAACACTGCCTTAGCAGAAGGTAATGGAGTAATAATAAGTGGCTCAAATAAAGCCTCTTTGGCTGGGGTAACTGCTTTAGACTCTTTCTTGAATTTATTGCGATAAAATCTGAGCCTGGAGTCTGATATTCCTTTATTACGGCAAAATAATCCTGGTGCTAAACCACTTTCCTCATAGGATTTAACCATGTCACTCCAGTACTCATCTCTTTTTGTCATCGTCTACTCCAATAGTTATGGTGTAGCGATCTTCTTCAATTTTCACTTATTCCTCTAGGTGTATTTCACCGAACGGATACTTTTTTAGTAATCGATTTGATAAACAAACTTATTGGTAAGGCAAATAGTTTAATTTCATTTTGAGAGAAAGATAATATCTCTTTTCCAGAATAAAAAATGACACCATATTGAAATTTTGAAGGATTAAATTCTGCCAACTTTATTAATCCTTTAAAGTCGTGCATGGTTACAGTTGCTGATGTTTTGACTTCAACTCCAATGATTAATCCTCTCTAAGATGATATCCACTTCATTTTGATATTTATCTCGAAAATGAAATAACTCGACCTTCTCTTTGATATGGGTCCGCATGTCTGGAACAAAATTAAGGAAAAATAAGAGCTATTCATCCATCATTTATAGTTAAAAATTCACTCAAATTAACCTATTTAAACCTACTCAATACCGTATGAATAGTGATTGCTACTACGAATTGTCTTAGGTCATTTTACCACAACTCTATCAGAATGACTTATCCACAAGTCCACAGGTCAGGAGAGCTTCACTTTCTCGTATAGGCCTGTGGGCCTTGTGGGTAAGTCATGACGCTCTCATTTAGGGTTTATGGTCTTTTCCGGCCATAATACACCTCTGCGGGCGTTAAATAATTAAAGGACTGGTGAAGCCTTCGGTTATTATAATACTCAAAATACTCCGTTAAGGCCAGCTCAACCTCTTCAATTGTATCAAAATCATACCGGTAGATTTTTTCTTGCTTAACACTACGCCACAATCGCTCGATAAATATATTATCTAAATAACGTCCTCGCCCATCCATGCTGATAGAAATGTGGTGAGATTTTAGCGTATTTATCCAATCTTTTGAGGTAAATTGAGAACCCTGATCCGTGTTAAAGATCTCACAACGCGAATGCAGCAAAGCGTTTCTAAGCGCCTCAATACAAAATTCAGCCTCCATAGTAGGTGAAATAGCCCATCCAATCACATAACGACTATACCAGTCCATAATAGCTACTAAATACACATGCTTTCCTTTCATGCGGATGTAGGTGATATCTGCGGCCCAAACCTGATTTGGTTTGGTGATATCCACCTCTTTTAATAAATAAGGGAACACCTCATGCTCCTTATTGGGAACGCTTGTATTTGGCTTTGGGTAAACAGTCGATAACCCCATCATTTCCATCAACTTTTTTACTCGACGTTTACCAACAGGATAGCCTACTTCTTTTGACAGCCATCTTGCCCGCTTAATTTTACCTTCACATGGATACTGCAGATAGTGCTCATCAAGTAGCGCCATAAGCGCTTCATCTTCGACAGAAATGGGCTTGGCACTATAATAATAACTTGAAACAGGCAAGTCTAATAGCAAGCATTGTTCACGAATGGTGAGCTCGGCAAGAGGATCAATCATGACGCGCTTTTCATCCAGACTAAAGTTCATGCTTTTTTTTTAGCCAAGATAGCTGCGCTTGAAGTCGACCAATTTCTTGATATAATGCCTCAACAAGCTGCTCTTGGGACTTGGCTTCTTTTTCATTAGCCCCAGAGAATAAATCGTTAATGGCTTTGATGGCCGATTGCTTCCAAGTTTTTACCTGCGTTGCGTGAACACCGTATTCACTGGTAATTTGCGCTTGTGTGAGTTTCCCCTCAATCGCAGCTAGCGTTATTTTTGCCTTCTTGGCCGCCGTATAATAAGCTCGCTTTTTAGACATTTTATTCTCCTCTTTGTATTAAGAAGAATAGCTCTTAAAAAACCTTTTTTTGTGTCCAGAAAACCGCGCCTATATTAGCCAACAACAGACCCAATAAATCAGAAAAAGAACTTGAGGCGCATCACGAAAAAATAGCATCACTCCTCACTGAGAAGTGGATTACCCATATGCAGATACACCGAATTTTAAGCGATAATGGTCTTGTTAGCAGTCGAAGAAGTCTTAGTCGTTATATTGAACGTCATTTCCCCTCGTTGCCTAAGGCTACGGTACATTTGTTAACAAAGCCTGGGCATGAAGCACAAGTTGACTATGCGTTTGTTGGGTTTATCAATAATAAAAAAACATACGCTTTTATTATGACGTTATCACATAGTCGGTATCGATATGTTGAGTTTGTACATTCTCAAAATCAGCAATCATGGGCGCAAAGCCATATCAATGCCTTTCATTTTTTTGGAGGCGTGCCCAACTGCATTCTTTTAGACAATTTGAAATCGGGAATTATTAAAGCACATATTTATGATCCAACGGTCAATGAAACCTATGCAGAGTTATCTCGCTTTTATGACTTTATAGCCGATCCGGCGAAGGCTCGAACGCCCGAGCACAAGGGGAAGGTTGAGCGTAGTGTTCAATTGGTAAAAGAACAGGTTATCGCGGGGATAACCTATGATGATTTGGCCTCGATGAACGCCTTTGCACGTGATTGGTGCGCTAATAAGGTATCGCACGTCATCTGCAGTACCACTGGTGAAAAGCCAATTGACGTATTTAAAAATGAAGAATTTAATTTATTAAACCCACTGCCAGCAGGCGCTTTTGATATGCCCATTTGGATGGATGCTCAAGTTCATCGTGACCATCATTTTGTTGTTGCTGGTAATTTTTATTCTGTGCCAACGATACATATCGGGACAAAGGTTAAAATTAGAGTTGGCTTGAAGACCGTTCAGGCCTATGTGAATCATGCTTTGATTAAGACCCATATTCGTAACTACGGGCGTGGACAGTGGGAAACGGATCCCAATGACTACCATAATTCTGCAAAGTATTACTTAGAAAATACTGCTGGCGTTTGTATTGAAGCGGCCAAAGCAATTGGTCAGGCAACGGAGGAAATGGTCACAAAGGTACTGGCTGAAGGCTCTAGAACGAGCTTAAGAAAAGCCCAGGCTATCATCCGCTTGGTTGAGGAATACGGTAATGAGCGCCTTGAAAATGCATGTTTACGCGCGATTTTATTTGATAATTATACTCATCAATCATTGAAAAAAATCCTCACGGAAGGCCTGGATAAAAAAGACACGAGAACATTCTCCACTAAGCGCTCGGCCAATCATGAGAACTTTGCCTATATTCGCGCAGCAAGTGATTACAGCTCAACGATGGAGGCTCATTATGAGTGATATCAATATGTTAGAGCTTGCAAAAAAACTACGTTTGACAGGGATCCCAGACACACTGCTAGCAAGAGTAGAACAGGCTCGCGCAGCGTCCCTCTCTTATGAAGAGTTGCTCTCAATGTTGTTTCAGGATGAGGATGAGGCTCGTCAACAAAAATTGCTTGCTGGGCGTGTAAGGCAAGCTCGATTTGAGGAGCCTCAGTGTTTTGAAAATTTTGAACTGGCTCGATATTCAACACAAGTCACACAAGCCATCCGCACCCTGATGACAGGGAAGTTTATCAAAGAAAAAAACCATGTCATCATCATGGGACCTGTTGGCACCGGAAAGACTCACCTGGCTCAAGCCCTGGGTCTAATGGCATGTCAACGACATAAAAAAGTCTGCTTTATAAGAGCGAATGAACTGTTAAATCAGTTCCACCAAGCAAGAGCGGATGAAACATGGACTGCGCTTTTTAAACGTTACTCACGATACGATGTGCTTATTTTAGATGACTTCGGGCTGAAAGCATTATCGCCAGAACAGTCCACTGATCTGTATGATTTAATAGCAGCTATCCATGTAAACTCTATGCTAATTATAACTACTAACCGTAAAATAGAAGGATGGATGGAGCTATTTTATGATCCGGTTATGGCAAACGCAGCATTAGATCGTATCGTAAATAAAGCTTATCGAATTGTTCTTGATGGGGAGTCATACAGGAAAAAATTTATACCGAAATTTAATTTAGTAGATGACAAGTGAGTTAAAAAAATTTACCCTAAGTGGGCTACTTTGAGTGGCCAGAGGGTGGGCTAGTAATCGTGACCCATGACAGCAGTGTAATTGGTTTTTCTAAACAGGTTCTGGCTCGAACTATATACGGTATTGAAAATGCGGAGCAATTCAACAGATCTTCTACTGGTGAGCTGTACATTCAGGCAGGAAGTTTTCTAAATCAATCCCGAGCGAATCAATATCGGCTTTTTTTACAATCAAAAACTACTTATCCGGTAAAGACCATCCATCATGGCAATTATTATCGGGTGTCTATAGGCCCAATACGCTCTTCTCGAGAGGTCCGAAAGGTAGCAGATAGTATGTCTGCCCCTATAAGAACATGGCCGGTTGCAATAACCTCACATCAAATTCCTTCTTCAAAAGCAGTGAAAAATAAATAATGCTGAAGGCAAATAAGTAACTATTAAGTTCAAATCAAAAAGTTGGAGTTATTGTAGAATTTAGATCAAAGATGTACTTCAGGAATACAAAACAGTTGTAACGCTCTTGAATCAATACCTTGAGTCGAGATTATTATTTTTGATATCAATTCCTCGTGCTTTTTTATTGAGCAAGTCTGTTAAAACTATGTTTTGGGAGCAATAGCCAATAGTGTCCCTTATTTTTCATATGTTCGCCAAGAAATGCGGCGATTTTCCCAGATCCCCAATAAATATCTCCTCGCATAAATCCGCGAATTGCTCCACCTGTATCTTGAGCAATCATAAGTCGTTGAAATTGCTTCTCCTTACTTTGTTGTGCACTAGGTCTTTTAGTATCCAACCAAAGAGGTGCACCAAGTGGAATCCATTTTTTGTCAATGGCTAAAGAGTAACCCGGAGTAAGAGTCATATCTTGAGCCCCTACAGCAACAGGTCTCTTTAAGTGTTCAAAAAAAACAAAGGATTTATTTTTATGGATGATATTATTTGCAATATCAGTATGACTCTCCAAATAGCGTATAATGGCCGATTTAGACGCATTATTTTTAGTCATGATCCCTTTATCAATAAGTACTTTGCCAATTGATGTATAGGGAGCACCGTTTTCACCGGCATATCCTAAGTATATATTTTTACCATTAGTTAGTTGAATAACTCCCGAACCTTCTATCTCCAAAAAAAGTCGTTCAACAGGGCTGTGAATCCAAGCAAGAACAGGTGCGCTTCTCTTAAGCAATCCGTTGTCTATTTGTTCTCGGGTATAATGTATTTGTCTTGAGTTTTTTGGTAATCCATAAATTGGTGTATTGTATTTTGAGGTTTTTTTTAAACTTCCTTCCAGTCGAGGCATGTAATAACCTGTAAACAATCCATGAACAGGTTTTTTTTGCTCAAATTCAAGAGGATGAAACCACTTTTCAAAAAATGTTCTTGCTGTATCTTCCGAGATTGAATCAAGAGCGACAGCCGCTTTACATGCTGGATGCCAGTCTCCAGCTTTTAATTTGATGAGAGTGGATCCGGTTGAGTGAGATGGTTTCTGCTTTAAGAATGCGTCACAAGACAACTGGAATGCTAACAAAGACTTTTTGACATCAGCTTTATCCCAGCCTGGCAATTCGTCAAAAGAGACTTTTATCAAAGATAGCTTATCAGATGCACTGTTATTTATAATCATCTTCTCTTTATGTTTATGAGAGGTACTACTCCGCTTATAGGAAGTTTCTTTGTTTGCAGTCACCTTCTTTAATTTAACCTTAGCAGAAGTATCCTTCTGTGTTGTTGGTTTCTTTAGAGATTGGGTTTTAGTAGCCTCTTCTTTTAGAGGTACCAGAGTTTGAGTGACTTCTTTTTTAGGAGGTACTGTTATCTCAGGAGCTTTTTCATGGTGCACAAGCACTAGGAATCTGAACGTAAGATAAATTATACCAATTATTATATATTTGCTGTTCATAGTTGAAGCAAATTTTACACAAGATCAAATTTAAAGCAACATATTATCGGCTTATTTTCCAATTTTTATTCATTTAATCTTTATTTAAATCATATTTTGGATATAACAAAGCAAAAAATGCATTTAGTTTCAATTTATTATGTGGCCATATTCCATAGCTTATTAGTAGCGATTTGCACTAAAACAATTAAATAAAGTAAGCTAAAGAACTATGTTGGTTTTTGAGTTTGGATGCGGGTAAAATATACACATATTTTTGGATTTCAGGTATGTATCGTGTTAAATAGGCTTTCTGCTTTCGAAAAAACTCATTAAAGTACGAATCACATCTGCAAGACTTGATATAATACCATGGGCATCCATAGATTTTAAAAGGAATTTATTATGAAGATTGGTGTAACAAAAGTTTCTGGCGTAGTACTTTCATTTCTATCAGGTGAACGTATTTCTGGAGGAAGGATTACTGCTATTGAAGATGAAGGGTTAGAGCTTTGTACCGATTCTGATGGAAAGTTTGGGCCGTTTGAATGGCCTATTGGGGAGCCGATTACTTTGGTTTTTGAAAAGACAGGGTCACTTTGGTCTGGATATAGAACAACACAAAGTGCAACTTTAATCGTTCCTCCTGAAGGTATCAACGATGATAACTATCTAAAAAATATTACATTTCAAGTTCCTTCTCATCTGGCTTGTAAATTTCTTTCCTGGGCTATGGGGGTTACTGAAGATACTCAAGCCTGTCAGATTGCTGCAACCATTACGCCGCCCAATACAACTATGGATGACATTCCACAAGGTGTTGCCGATGTTGAAGTGACTTTATCACCGAAGGTAAGCAATAAACCCTTTTATTTTGGGATCTTCCCAATTATCCATAAAACCAATCCCTTTATCAGAACACTAGAAGCTACTTCTCTGGATGGCGGCGTTGCTTTTCTCAATGTACCCGAAGGAGAATATACTCTGGAAGCAAAAAAAAGGGACGTAATTTTTTCTGCAATTAAAATCAAGGCCCGTAAAGGAGTTCTTGTAAATGCATCTCCACCAAACGGCCCTACGATGCTTCAAGCGCCTCAGCCCAATGAAACAGAAAAAAAAACGAATCACTTTAATTTTTTTAAACCCGTAGCAATAGGATTGGTTTTGGGGGTAGGTGCTGCCGCAGCCGGATCCGCTTTAAGCACATCACTCCAATGATGGTTTATCTGTTCGCTAAATACGAGTTGTTTTAGCAACTTTTACTCTGGAATTTTCTGTTATCGAAATGAGGGAAGCTAGCCCTCATGAATTATTAATTATGCTGAAAAATTACTCTTTCCCATACATCTTTATTCGGCTCCATGGGTATATTCTGTAAAATATCTCTGATTAATGATTGATTGTAACGTCGTTGAGGGTTACCGTTCTCAAATATTCCTCCACTGAAAAAAGTTGCGTGATATCTGGGAATTTCTGAATCGCCATAATCAAAAACAATATCCTGATGGCCATAAACTGTCTGAAACTGAGCAGCAATGTAAGCTTCCAATATGCGGGTTTGGTCCCTATTTAAATCACGGCGCTCAAAACGTCCTGAGACAAGATAAACCTGCAAATAATCTGTTCGTTGACATATATACCCTGCATAAAATGCGGAGCCATCGTAATTACCTTCAGCCAGTGTAAGTGAAGGATGACCATAACGATCGCTCCAATTTAAAAAAAGGTAAAGGGAATTGCTAAAGCTATCCTTAAGTCCAGTATATCCATACTCTTTCTGGTACGCATTTTTTACCCCAGTTGCTAAAATAAAATCACCCCGTAGGACCCAAATTCGCTTCTCTTGTGGACGCAAGGGAGATCGGATACTGCTAATATCCTGATATGCTGGATTAATGCAGCTTTCGCCAGGGTATCTGTATTTAGGTTTAACAGGAGGAATATTTTTTTTTATATATCGCTGAGCTTTGGCATAACAGGAATCACATTGCGCTACATTCACAGCATTTTTTATTGCTGATAAGTTATATGTCCTGGAACTTTTACTTTCAGGAAACGGCTTATCATTAAAGAATAATGTTGAGTCAGCATTATCGTGCTCGGGTGTAGTATCATAAAAGACTATTTTTTTTGTCCCATAAGCTTTGCAAAACTTTAGGGTCAGATAAGACTCTACTATATCAATCTGTTCTTTTGTTAAGGGTAAAATTCCATCCCCAGCTCTTCCATAACGATTATATCTTCCAGACGATAAAAAGATATCCAGATATCCGTTGCGTTGGCAAAGAAAGCCAGCGTACAGAACAGTTCCATCGTAGTTATTATCTGCTATGGCAAGAGAGGGATGACCATATCTGTCTTGCCAATTCAGGAAGACTTGTTGTGACTCATCAAAAGTTTCTTTCATCCCTAAGTAACCATGTTGCTGTTCAGCATTTTTTACCCCCGTTGCAAGCAAGAAATCACTGCGTAAAACAAATATCCGTTTTTCATTTAAACGAAGGGGTCTGTCTACCTCTTCAATGCATTGAAATGCAGGATTTACTCCGGACTCCTCGGGATAGGTATACTTGGGTGGAACACCTTTAATATGGCGCTGAATATAAGACTTTAAAACGAACTCGATGTTAAAAATATCTGATTCAATATCTGTTAAATTAGAACTCATGAATATAGCCTCTTCTCCCCGAACTTCTAACCCTGGATTTTCAAAATGGTTAAGTAAGTCGGGTTAAATTCAGCAGCAAGATAGTAATAAAATGACGGCTAACAGACTAATTCTTAAGGACATTGTTGCGCTGTTTAGCCTGAATTTTTTACTGCTGAATTTATAGTTTGAGCGCTTTTTGCTGGTTCAGCGGTTTAGAACCAGTGCCGCGGGACCTGGACACTGGTATTGGTGAGGATTAGTTTGTTAGCGCTATTTACAAATAACTCCGCCCAACCTCGACAACAGTGTCCAGGCGGCGCATCATCATATGTTGTAAGCGTACTAGTTGCATTATATTGGGACTAATATCAAAATAAAAGTTCATTATTCACTCAATTTAACATCATGTCAATTAATCTCATTATCGCCAGGGCAACCACATCTTAATTTAAACCCTTAACGAGGGTTGTACGCACATCATCACTCATTGCAGCCATATGCCTCTTGCGTTTCACACTTGCATCAATAGAAGTATTGAGACGAATGATATTGAGTGCAATATGCCTGAAAATGGCGTAGTTTTCTGGAGCAGCTTCCTTTCTAATTCTAGACTCACCTTCTCGAAATGTAACATCTAGCGTCAAGTGCAAAGAATTTTCGACAGCCCAATGCTTACGAGTGGCGCCTACAAGTGGCGCGGCTCATGGAAGACAAGAACTGATATAAAACCGCGTATCCATTGTTCTAAAATTACGCCCTTCTCTAATTGTTTCAACCATGACTACGCTGGTTAATTTTTTTCATTTCGCCCCTTCAGGCATGTGTTTTTTATATTTTTTAAAATCAATGGCATAAGCTCGTCGTGTTTCTACACGGCTATGGCCAGCATCAACTTATTCATGAAAATCATGCTCCACATTATTAAAATTAGTCTCTTTTGCGACTGTTAAAAATGAGGTAACTTCTTCATGAAGATTGCCCTGATTACCTTTGAGTGCAAGTAAATAATCACCTTTTTGCTTTACAATTTTCTCAGCTATTTCTTTTTGGCATCCCATGGCATCGATGGTAACAATGCATCCTTTAATAGCCAAACTATTTAGCAACTCTGGAATGGCTGTGATCTCATTGCTTTTTTCAGCTGTTTTTCTTGTCCTAACACAACGCCATTAGCAGTTCTCCAAGCGCTGACCATATGAATTGCTGACTTCTCATCAGCCGTGTTAAAGCTGCGCCGCAGTGTTTTTCCATCAATGGCAATAACATCACCATCCGTTGCTTTTGTTACTGCTTGAATCCAGCGTGTAAAACAATTGGCAAATTGTTTGGTGTTCAGTTTCCTCATTACTCGCGCTATCGTATCATCAACAGGAATGCCATTCTCATATGGTAGGAGTTGCCTCAACCATTCGAGCTTAAGTAAACCGAAATCTCTGATGGATTGCCAACCCTCGCACCCAGAAATTGAGGCACTAATAATCAAAAAAATAATTTCAATCAATGGATAACGTTTAGTGCTATCAACTCTAGGATCTTCGAGTGCTTTGAAGTGCGATAATAAGTCTGCTTTCATGATGTTCCTTTATAAAAAAAGAAACATTTGATCATTTCTATGCGACTTTGTCGATCCATATAATATACAATTCGTCTGAATTATGGCGGTAGTTATGATTTAGTCGATCTTGTCCTGAACATAAAGACCTTTATTTGACTTTATTGCTTCTTTGTGGTGCAATGCATGGCCTTGTCTACAAAGGTCATATTTTAGCCAGGAGTAATAATGAACGAATTAGTAGTAGAGTCAACATCATCCCATGGAAATCCTTATCAAGTAAAATTAGTTATTAATTCCGACTGGCTGAATTTCTGGCACAATGAAAGCGCAGAACATGAATTTTTTCAGGCGCTTGCAGACAATGTAATTAACATTCCTTACGTAGATGATGGGTATTACCTTCTAGAGACTAATGGCGTAGTAATCTACCGACCTAATCATGATGTTGGTCATGCGTTGAGGCAGGCTGCGAATAGCCAGTTATTATTCGAAGTTATTGAGCTCCATGGTCAACCTGAAATGAAGTTGGTTCTACAGGAATTAACTCAGGAAGAGCGCGCTGCAATTCGTTTGGCTGCGTATTTGTTCAGGGCAGGAAGAACAAATGAACATGGTGGTAAAAACGATCCCAGTAACGCTGAGCGTTCAGCATTGTTATTTTCTGAAATTGCTAAAGCGGTAGGTTTTAATGCGAAATTAATTGATGATATTGCCCTTTCAATGTGTAACCACGCTCCTATCATGGATGATGTTTTATCCAAAACAATTCCTTATGATGGCTTTGCAGGAACGCAGAATATTCAAATTGGAAAATCACGCCTGGTTAAAGCTGTCTTAGATATAAGTCACCATAGTGACTTGGTGCGTTGCTGGGGTGATGTTAAAAAAATTAATTCCAATAATTGGGAAAACTTATCAGGTCTTTTACAGCCTGAAAGTGTCAAGGCGTCCAATGATATCCTGCTGAACTTTGCTCGGGCCGGTAATGCCCTTACAGGTACACCTTACTATAAACATAATGGAACTTATGACAAATTTATACCGCCAATCCAATTAAGAAAAAACAATGTGTTACAAGTAGCTCATCAGATTGCTGCATTATCGCAAATGGCGGCAAAATTTGTACCTTTGATTGCCGAACAGGATAGCGAAAAAACCAATGAAATGCAGTCAGCTGTTGAAGCGCTGGTTCAGGAAGAGAAACATGAAGCTCAGGCTGCGAATATCATCAAGAGAGCCTATCGAATCAACCGGGCCCATAGAAATACAAAACAGGCCGTCAATGTGATACCCCCAAAGGTTTCATTAAAAAATCTTAAATATTTAAAGCAGCAAATGGCAGAAGGCCATGGTTTGCCAGTGGAAGACAAAGCCAGGCTCAATGGTCAAATTTTATTACCAGAAGAAGACGCTTTAAACCAATTTCTTTTACATGAATTTGATTGGGTCTTGAAACATGTTACCCCTGACCTACCAGTGATAAAAGAAAACGGTAACGCTTTAAAATCGCTTCATCAAAGAAGTCGTGAAGCGCGTGCTAACGATGTGCGATTTACCAGTGACTTCGAGGGGCGCAGTGATAATATTTACTTTACCATTTCCAGTTCCAACGGTCGGCCTGCAGAGTTTTTACAGCTTTCAGAAGGACATGAAGTCAGAGTGCCTATTCGACCATTTATGAATGCCGAAGGCATACCGGGTGATAAATTGAGCGGTTTGTGGTTATCGTCAGCATGGTATGGATATAGTGCGGCGCGTCAACTCAATGCCAGGGTTGATGATGTTAAAAGAACAGTTCAATATACCAAAAAAAATACTGGTCAACGTTTTATCAGCGAAGATGATTATAAGTTATATCAATGGAAATATTCCGATGGCAGCAAGATTTCCAGAATAGTTCCTTTCGGCTATGAAACAATATCAGGCTCTGACATACTTCCGTTTTTAGCACTTAATACGATTTTTGAATTACGCCATACAACACAGGCGTTTAGACAAACGTGCTTGCGGAATCCTCAAGGTCCGGTTCTTGAAGCTTTTGTTGATATGGTTTATGAACAACGAAACTTTGAGGCGCTTATTCCAGCAACATTACCATTGAATGATAATCGTATTGACATTTTGCCGTTTAATCAAACACATCACTTATGTCCCGATGCTGCTGCCAACATGACTCGAGCCATAGATTCAGGCAAAATTGAAGAAATTGATGCCTTATTAGAACAAGGTTATCCAATTGATCTTAAGTTAGAAGCTGGTGTGACGCCTTTAGGATACTGTTTGTTAAAAAGTAATGGTGATATTAAATGGGCGCGCAACGCAGCAATTTACTTTATAAATCAGGGCGCAAATATTCAAACAACAGTGCATGAACTATCTCTTTTGACCATGGCTGTTGGAAACAGGGATTATCCTATAGTAAAAGCCCTTTTGACAAAGGGAATTCATGACAAGAGAACACATCGAGTGAAACTATACCTGGATATAAATCGTGATGAAAAAGCGATTGTATGTGCTGTAATGAATCAAGATATCATGATGATACGCCTGTTTTCTGAGTATGGTTTATCTTTTTTATCTATGCCGCAGAGCAGTTTATTATATCTTGCCGATATGAATGAATTCAGTGCCATGGAAATATTTCAAGTGATGGTTGATGGAGGCTTTCAGTTTAATGATCAAAAAATTTATGATCAGCAATGTATTTATGACGCTCTAGAACAATGCATCAAAAACCAAAAATATGAACTGTTAGAGGCATTTCTCAAAGCGGGCTGTAATCCTGATATAAAAAATTATAATACGGGATTACCCATCTTAAGCTACGCTAGAAAAACAAAAGACCTAAAATCTTGTGACCTATTGATAAAATCAGGGGCTGATACTGCTGATGCTATGACGGGCCAATCGACTCATGTACATTTGATGGTGAAAAATAATAAAGGGAAGTTACTTTTAATCAAGAGACGACGTGAAGATGGTTCAATGTCTTCTTTTTGGCAACCATTAGACTACATGGCTGCTAATTTTTCAGAAGATGCAATGTTGGCCACCCTTTTCTCAGCAACAGGTTTGCGTCCAGTCTCCTATGAATTGATAAAAATAACAGAAGTTTCTCAACAAGATGAAGTTGCCCAGGTTTATGAGCTCAAAATTTTAGATAATAATATTAGAGCAAATGATACTGAGTATTTTGCCCTACCAATTTGGCTTGATTCCCGTGTTCAGAAGGATTTACCCATGGCAAATCTTGCCAGATTATTTCTCGAAAATAAATCTGTAAATCAAATTAATTTGGCGCTAAGTCAACATCATCGATTGGTGGCGGCGATAGAAAATCAAAATATTCAGGAAGCACGATTTTGTCTTAGAGACGGTGTTATCGATCAAAGGCAAACAGCTCTGTTCAAGGCGTGTGACTTGAAATCGCCTAATCAGGATATTGTTCTTGCGCTACTTGATTATGGCTACGATATTAATGCCATTAATAAAGAGTTTAAAGACCCAATGACGCCTTTAATGTTCGCCATTCTCCATCGCAACCTGAGATTGGCTGAATGTTTACTAAGTAAAGGTGCTAATCCGAATCAGGCGGTTGGTAAACTAAAAGTAACACCATTGATGTTTGCGGCAAAGAGCAATGCATTAGATATGATGGACTTATTGCAACGTAATGGCGCAAGCTATGAGCATCCAGCCAATAAAGGTGTATTGGCCTATGCAATGCTGTTCTTATGTTC
Organism: Legionella antarctica; assembly: GCF_011764505.1. Lineage (NCBI taxonomy): Bacteria > Pseudomonadati > Pseudomonadota > Gammaproteobacteria > Legionellales > Legionellaceae > Legionella > Legionella antarctica. The sequence goes on along the minus strand of NZ_AP022839.1, from coordinate 2,751,827 downwards.
TGATAAAACATTTGATTATTTACTTAGCCGAGCTGATTGTAATGGTTTTTATTTCAAATACACTTCAGTTTTGATTGCCGCTGAAAGAGGAGAAGATGCACGAATAAAGTGTTTGTTAGAGAAGAATGTTGATTTAACCGTGAAACATCCTCGATTAAGGCAAACAGCCGATATTATATATAGCGGTAAGGACCGAAAGGTTTTTGATGATTACCAATGCTCAAAACGATCAAAGAAGGTATGGTGGGAATTAGAACGAGAATATCAAGTCTATCTTGATTACTCAGGGGCAACAGAGCGGAGCAGGGTAGATGAAGAATTAGCAATTGAATATCGCTTAACCATGATTAGTGAAACGGAGCATGAGTTTCTGTTTAACTTTTTTGAGGATATTTTAAATCGGTGTCATCCTGATATTTCTACGCCAAAACCGATATTTGCCATTGCCCACGAGGGTCAGGGTTATGTCAGAATACAGTGGACCCCATTGTCAAGACAGCGATCCGTTTAATTTAAGATATAACTTTAATTCTACTTTCTTTCGTTGACGAGGGTGCGTAGCACACGAGTCAACCACAATAGCAGTTAATGAAACACCTGTTATTGAGCCTGTGGGTATGTGGGCGCGAAGCCATCGAGTGTGGTCAAGCGGTGGATAACGTCTTTTTGTTATCCATGGCTTGTCCACATGTCCCGAAGGGCGATGGCTGATCCGCAGGACGCGTCCACATATCCACAGGCATTCCATTACGCTGCAGCCTCATATAGGCCAGCATAAACCTCTGACGGCGTGTATATTCCAAATGATTGATGAGGTCTTTCGTCGTTATAAAACTTGAAATACACCCTTAAACCATTTCGTAGTGCTAAAACTGTTCCGTATTCTTTTATGTAAATATCTTCATATTTGACTGAACGCCATAGCCGTTCAATGAACACATTATCCATCCATCGACCTTTCCCGTCCATGCTAATTTTGATGTCATGGTCTTTTAAAACATCGGTAAACGCCTTACTGGTAAACTGGGAGCCTTGATCCGTATTAAAAATATCAGGCCTGCCGTGGAGCCTGATGGCGCTCTCCAACGCGCTTACACAAAAGTCATCATCCATGCTGTTTGATACCTTCCAAGAGAGCACCTTGCGGCTATACCAGTCCATTATTGCCACCAAATATACAAAGCCTCCTTGCATCCTAACGTAGGTAATATCGGTGCACCAAACCTGATTGGGTCGATCAATCACTAAACCACGTAGCAAGTAGGGATAAACCTTTTGTTCCTTGTTCTTTTTACTCGTATTCGGCTTTGGTGCCACTGAAACCAGACCCATGATCCGCATCAAACGCTGCACTCTCTTACGGTTAACGTCATGGCCAAGGCGACGTAAATAAGAACGCATCTTTCTGCTTCCATAGAAAGGATGGCGCATGTATTCCTCATCAATCAAGACCATCAAAGCCAGATTCTCTGGGCTCTCGGTACATATTCCTTCGCCAGCAGTGCGATAGTAGCTAGCGCGTGACAAATTAACCAATGCACATTGGCGTACGATGCTGAGTGTAGGGTGATTGACATCAATCATGGCTCGCTTCTCCCGCACGCTCAACTTAGATGACCGGTCTTTTTTTTAAGCCAGTCTAACTCAACCGCTAGCTGGCCTATTTGCGTGTATAATCGATCTCGTTCTTGTATGATGGAGTCCATGTCTTTGTCATGCTTGCCGCTAAACAATTGCTTGCTTCCATCCAGTAATTGTTTTTTCCACAGATTGATTTGTGTTGCATGCACCTCAAATTCAGATGCCAATTCATTGGTCGTCTTGTGACTTTTTAATGCCTCAATTGCTACCTTTGCTTTGAAGTCAGATGTAAATTTTTTTTTAGCCACTTGGTACCCCGTTTAACAATGGTTTCTATTTTACACCACTGTCTCATTTTTGGGGTCCACTATAGAACCTGTGCGGGATTCAGCCGTCCGGTTATAGCGGTTAACAAAGCGTTCTTTTTTAATGAGAGGCTTGATATAAATCATTTGGTTTTTGTGATTGCTCATGAACTTGCGCTTTTTAATCAATATGGCGAGCGACAATTTAATCTTATCAGTCTGTCCGAACGAATTGAGGCAGACAAAAAAGCCCTTAAAACTATAGGCAGCCGGAAAGTGGCTTTGGAATATCTTCAGGAACAAACCAGTTTTCATGAGCGCTATAAGGATCTTGATAGTTTCGATAGTCCAGACTTTTTCAATTGGCCTAATGAAGTTTATAGAGGTGATATTTACTGTGATTTTGGTGATTTATTTTTGGTCAGCCGTTTGAAAGGATTAAAAGTTACGAATATCGATTTTAAAGATGGCATGGATTGTGAAGAAGTGCCGGCGTTATATTCTGACTTGAGAAACTACGTGTCACGTTGTACTCCCCACAATTTTTTCCCTGATTTTCCAGAGAATGGCCATAAACAGGAAAAACTTGATTACCTAAAATCCCATCTCGTTGGCTTAAAGAAAGAGTTTATACCTTATGTTTTAAAGGAAGTAGCTTCACAAAGAGTCAAGCAGTATTGTGCTTTAATTAAAAGATGCAGATTTGATGATGCGATGAAAGATGATTTCATCCGCGCAGTCTATGATGCCAAATTACATTCTTTTCCCTATATTTATAAAACAGTGGTTGATTTTTCCCCGACCAAAGGCCATCAACATGTTGGTGACGGAGCGCATTTTCTGGCTTTGGGCTGTTTTCGAGATATGTATGAGGCTATGGTTGAATTTACACTCTGCTGTGAACAAAATAAGCCTGTATCGGACGTAAGCAATGCTGCTGAAAAGATGGTTGTGTTATTACCTTTAATAAAATCACACTTTAAGAATCAACATGTCAATAACCGAGAGCTAATCAAATATGTTTATGAACATGATGGTCAGCTTCCAGGTCAATTGGCGGTTGAGTCTGATGTTGGTTCTTTGATAGGTTGGCCCCGATTAACAAGCATTAATGTAGCCCTTGGCTATCTTAAAGAGGATACTGCCGGTTATATCTGGCAAGCACTTTGGATAATGGGTTTTTACTACGATGAAAGATTGTTCGATGCCATTCCCAAAACATTTTTACAGAATATTATAAATGGAAAGGATGCCGATGACTTTCAAAAACTGGGCGTCAATTTGATACCGGTAGTAAGTCAAAGTTACCCAATATCTTATCCTTTTTCTGCCCAAGAGATCGCTCATAACTATTTAACGCGAACCCAAAAACCTGATTTATCAATGCTAAAGGGCAATTTTCCTGAAGCATTTGATGCGTTCTGGAAAGCGAATAAAACACACTTGATTAACTTTAAAAGCCCTTACTTTCAGGAATTAATAAAAATAGTATTAGATGAATTGCAAAAACTTTTAGAGGGCAATGATTTAGAACAAAATTTTGTTTTAGAGTTCTATGAAGGTTATAGAAGTCCATTTCACGAAATTCAAGGCAATAATTCTTTTTCAAAGCAGAATCCTTATATCCAGTTTTTAATCAAAAACAGAAAAAAAATATCGCCCGTTCGGATTGAATGTATTATCCGGAACCTTCAATTTGATAGTAAACAGGATAGTTTAGATGTCATTATGGCAGCATTTGAATTTAACGAGCGTTACCCTGATGAGCTTTCCAGGTTATTAGCATTTACAGATTACTGTATGTTTGGAAAATATATGCCAGGTATTATTCATCCTTATTGGGAAAATTTTTTTAGTGAGCATGGTAAGCTAAGATTCAATAAACGTGTCATGCGTATTTTAGATTTTTTAAATGAAAAAAATTTAACTAAAGATATTATCAAGAATATAATATTTAGTTTGCATGACTTTGGGCAATTACCCTTACGTGATTGTATCATTTTATACCGTATTTTTGATCGTGACTTTGGCTTTGAAAATCAGCATTTTCGGGAGGTATTAACATCTCGAATTAAAACTGGGCTTGAAGCACTCGAAGATTTAGACCAAAAAATAGAGTTTCTTGAACAACTTATTTTTATTAAAGAAAGCCTTAGTCGCTTTGTTCTTACAGATAAAATATTTATAAATTATCTTAATCAGTCATTAGGACAATGCTATGCTGATAAATATAAACAAGACGATGGTACTAAAGCTTACTATCAAAATGTAGAGCCAGTGCTTAATCGCATTTATCAAAATGCAAGTGTACAGGATACGCTTAAAATATATACCTGTTTTTCTGAACAGATTGTCTCCCAAGAGTTTGTCAGTCGTCATCTGGGGCAATTGATGGAGCCTGAAAAACATGATAACTATTTCAGCAGCAGTCTGGATTGTTATGCCGGCCTTACATCATTAATTTCTGAACTTGGCCAAAATTACGTTGATAAAGAAGCGATGATGACATTTATTTCCAGTCCGTTGAGCGCGGCTTCTTTAGATCAATTTGCTGAATATGTGATGAACCACAGAAATCGCAATGAAATTGCACAAAAATTTAATTTAAATCCGAGAGATATAAAGAAAGACGATGTTATTTTTGGCGCAAGATGTTTTTACCAACAGTTTTGGGATTTAAAAATCCATCAACGTGCTGTCGTTCTCGACGGATTAATCATTACGGCTAACGAAGAAGTCACAGAGCAATCGATGCTAAAGGCTTATCAATTTGGTTTTGATTTTATTGTCAATAAATTATTCCCAAATGCGACAACTAATGAAAGAGAAGGGTTTGCTTTAGCTTTATTAGAGTCATACCTGCTCAGTGCTGATAAATTTGAACGCCAATTTTTACTTGCTGGATTATTTGTTACGAGTAATGAGTCTTCAGGTAAAAATGAAACCATTGGTGGAAAATTTGCGTTATTATGCGAACATATGGGGCCTGCTTATGTCAAGCTTGCCCAGTCAATCCATTCTCATCCTGATACTCCTATAGACATTAAAAAAGACTTGGCACATGTGAAAGGGCGGGCAAACCCGCCACAAAGGTGGCAGTTATGGCGATTACTAAAAGACACCTTGCCGGCGCAAGAATATAATCATATTAAAACAGTCGGTAGACTATTAGGCTCAGCATCTTATAATCTTGCGATGGCATGTGCCTATAAAGATAACCCCGAAATGGTCGTGACTTTATTAAGAGAGAATGCCTCACGTGATGCTAAAAAAGGGTTTATTCATCTAAGAAAAGCAATTAATCATTGTCAGCATCCAACGATTCTGAAATCAAAGCAAACATTCCTTCATATGATTAATGAAGCCGAGACATTAAGTCACTGGGAAATAAATAATGACGTATCAAACGTCCAATATCGTCATGCTAAACAACATTATGATAAAACTTCTTTAGAAGTTACAGTGAGTCAAAATAAATATCATGTTCATTTTAAGACTTGTGCTAATTTAGTAAATGGCCCAGGATTTAAGATCTTAACCCGCATGCCGGGCAATGAATTTAATGAGCTTACGGATATGACAATCAAAGAAGCGATTGCTAAAGCGGTAATGACCAAGGAATTACAAATTTTATTAAGTGGTGGTGTTTTTGATTCCGACCGCCATGGTAGTCAGTTACGCGTAACTGTAGACGGAAATCAAATATATCTCGGTCTTTATGATTTTGGTGAAATGAGCCTTGAACCCCTGAGTCAGGAAGAATTACAAAGCTATGCGGCTTTAGTAAGAGAATTGCCCAAGACTATCAAGACAAATCAATCTATTCCTGAACTCTTTCAAAAACACATCCAAAAAGTTATCGATGAAGGGCGTGCCTATCGTCATTTAATGAGGATTAATAAGTCATTATTAGCCTTAAATGACTTTAAGCAATATCTTACAAATGATGATTTGATGCAAATTGTTCTATGTATCATGCCAAATACACACCCAGTTTTAAATAAAGCTATGAGAGATGGTTATTTTGAATCAGCAAGTTATGCTGAATTGGGCATGACCTTTTTCAGTACTGCTAAAAGAACGTTTAGTGATTTTTTTTCAGGTGTCAGTTCCGGTCAGAGTTTTAACCAATAATGTTTTTGGGTAACTCAGAAGCGGGTAGGCGAAGCCACCGACTTTTCGGATAGAGTCTTAGACCTAGGCTTTTTATCTACTGAACTCCTGCCTGATTGAAAGTCTTTTTTTTCTTCTGGTGAATTGGCGTCTACACTAGTCTTGAGCTGATTAAAAATACTTGCTGGAATTACGCTCACTGGGTTGTTGGTAGGTGAAGTAACAGATGGTAATATCGTTGATGCAGGTAGCGCTTTTAAAATGCTGGGTGTTAATAACATCATACCTAAACGCGCCCTGAGCCTTTCTTTGTCGGAAACAAAATACAACCTTGATTCAAGTAAGTTAAGAAAGGCAGCCTCATCAGGGCATACAACAATGATTTTTTTATTTAGCTCCCATACTGATCCCGCGACTTTAAGTAATTGATCACATTCATCTGCATTGGTAACTTTAATAATCAACATATCAAGAGAGTCATTTTCTTTAAATTTAAAATGCATTTCTGCCATGACATAGCGATTAATCTTGCTATCAAATGGATTCCCGGCAATTTTAATATTCATTAATGGTAACGAAGCCGCATTTCTTGTACAGAGAAAATTCTTTGCACTTGACGCTAGATGTTACATTTCGAGAAGATGAGTCTAGAATTAGAAAGGAAGCTGCTCCAGAAAACTACGCCATTTTCAGGCATATTGCACTCAATATCATTCGTCGCAATACTTCTATTGATGCAAGTGTGAAACGCAAGAGGCATATGGCTGCAATGAGTGATGATGTGCGTACAACCCTCGTTAAGGGTTTAAATTAAGATGTGGTTGCCCTGTCATTATCGCAAATCTCCAGGTAAGGCGCGTAGAAATTAATGTTAAAAATATCATGACATGATAAAATAGGATATTTTGGTTTTGTTGGATTGCTAATGCAATCCTTAATATAGATTAATAAGAGCGTCATGAATAACCTTAAGAAAATCACTTGTCCTACTTGTGGCAAACCGAATACCTGGCAACCTCAAAACGCCTTTAGGCCTTTTTGTTCTGACCGCTGTAAACTAATTGATTTGGGTGAATGGGCTAATGAAACCCGAAAAATTCCCGGTGACCCAATTGACTTTAATCTGTCACCTGATGGTAACAATGACCCAAATGATTCGGAAGATCATTCCCTTTAAATCAAATAGTGATCGGTATCTAGAGAAGTGAATCCAAATCAAAGGTGGAGTAGTGATTAAGCGCTTTGCCATGATCAACCAAAAATGTATCTGCTGTGGTTCGTCCTTCTTCAAAAAGCATGCTAAGAAAAGACCATTCGGCATTTAATTTGGAAGAATATCCTAAATCAACCATTTTGGGACTGGTAATGCGATGAATACGCATTTTAGCCCAACGTGCTCCCTCTCCAGAGCCGGAATTAACAGTCTGTTTAAGCAACGCTATCATTCGTAGCTCTTTCATTAGGGTTGCATTGAAAGCAACCTCATTAAGCCGATTTAGAATATCTCGTGCACTCCTTGGCGTTCCAGCTCGTTCAATTGGATTTATCTGCACCAGGAGGGTATCACTGCATTCACACTCCTGTATCAGTGGAGTGATAGTAGGATTTCCTGTATATCCACCATCCCAATATAGCTCACCGTCAATCTCGATCGCTTGGAACATTGAAGGCAAGCAGGCAGAAGCAAGTAAGACATCCGGAGTAATTTCCTTATTTCTGAATACTTTTCCTCGACCAGTTTTTACATTTGTGGCGGTGATAAACAACTTGATAGGTGATGTTACCAGTGCTGCAAAATCAATGCTTTCAGCAAGAATATCTCGCAAAGGATTAAGAGCCGCAGGGTTTAAATCATAGGGAGAAAAAAGACGTGACGTTAAATCCATGGCGACAAATAAAGGAGAGTAATCCATGGTCCAATTTCCGGAAAGAATATCCAATGGCCCTCTTTGAAAAGGACTAAAACGTGCGGCCTGCGAGACACGTTGCCAAAATGCAGTTAAAGAGTCTCGCGCTCCCTTTGCTCCGTGACTTGCATAGCCACTAGCCAAAACAGCCGCATTCATTGAACCTGCGGAAGTTCCGGAAATTCCTTCGATTACTAACCCAGGTTCTTCAAGAAAACGATCAAGAACCCCCCAGGTATAAGCTCCGTGAGCACCACCGCCTTGTAATGCCAGATCAACGAGAGTGGGTTTTCCTTTGCTGTCTGTCCCTGATTTTTTTGCCATGATTTGTGCATCCATAGAGATCTCTAGGAATAAGTTTAGCACTTATTATGAGACACGCCGATTTGTGAAATGACCTAAGAATTGGCTAAGCGGTTGATACATGACTACAGTACAAAACCAAAAGATTTTTTTGGTTTATCATGATACAATATGTAACAATTTTTATTCATGGGGAAGGATCTGGATGTAGAGGTTGATGCATTTAATGTCAAATTTAAAAATGTGTATCGAATAGAAAAGGGAGATCAGTTTCTTTATAAAAATTTTTGGTTTGCGTATAATAGGAATAATGAAGAATGTGCCATGTTCCTCACGGATGCAGGAGGCATAGCTGAAACTTATTTCAGTCTTGGAACGTTTAATTTTATTAATTTTATTAAAGAAATACCCAGAACTTCTTAACAGTAAGGAAACTGAGCAAGTAAGATCACCCACTAGTGCGATTTGATAGGCCCAATAGGACTTGTATTTTAACCTTTTTAAAAACCGAGTATCCCGATTTAATTGAACAAGATAGAATTTCTCATCTAAAGTTTTTACAACCAGGAATAAAATGAAAACAGCTTACATCTTTCATAATTTTTATAAACCCGATGTCGCAAATATAACGACTATTGCTGATGACATAGCGACGGAGCTGGAAGGTAAAGTGCAGATATGTTCAGCGTCAACCCTGCCTTCCCAATCAATTTTACGATCCCAGACATCAAATTATAAAACTTTGGAGACTCAGACGGTAGATTATTTTGTCTTGTTAGGTAGCAAAAAAGGGAACGAGCTGTTAGCCAACTGCCCTCCTTATGCTAGAGAATTTAAATTGATGTTAGCACTCATTAACCAGGGAAAAACAAAAGTAATTCCCGTCATATTAAACGGCAGTGCTGAAGAATGCTGGCCGCAAGAGTTATTAAATGTATTTAAAGATCAAGGTATATCACCTTTCCGTCACGAAGTAGATGAGTATCCCGATGATGAGGACTTATATAAATTTATATCTTCTATCATGAATCTCTCAGTCTCCAAAAACGAGCAGGGGACTAACCTGTCACATGAGTTACAAACCCACTTTACTTTTCCCCCTGTTCTCTCTACCGGGAATATTACACCAGAAAGAACAGAATCTGCGAAACACATCCCCTCTGTCGAGCAATCATCTCCAGCCATAAATTGTCAAGCCACATCAGACAAAGAGCAAATATCAACAAATAAAGCCCCAAAATCCTCCTCCTCTCTTATCCTGGTTAACCGTTTTATGGGTTCTACGAAACCACCCGTGACGGTAGCTAACAAACATCATGTTACATGCTATATTTCTTATGATCGAAGCAATCATGATACAGCTAAGTTTGTAAAAGAATTAGAGACCGAGTTAGTTAGACAATCAATTTCTTTTGAGGAAATAAACAAGGCAAAAGTTATTATTTTTATTAACAGCGAACCTTCAGCAACACTAAAAAAAGATAAAAGATTAGAAGATGACCTTGATGTTATTTTTAATGTTATGCAGCAACGAAGCGCTACTATAGTTCCAGTTGTTCATAAGGGCAGTTCCGATGATCTACCCTTTTTTTTGAGCGATTTTATGCCCATTGTTTTCAAAAATGATTTATCAAAGCTAATAAAAAAATTAATGGGTGTGGTTAAAGATTCAAACGAAGCACAACTCGAATACTCCTCATCTGGATTTCGTTACTAAACTATGAGATTCTGGATGATAAAGTCCAAGAACCAAGTACCATCCAAAGGATTTTTCAAGTTAAATACAAAATTGATGCAACTTAATTTCTCGGAGACAGAAAATGGCAGAGTTTGATGGTGGATGTTTATGTAACGCCACTACCTATATGGCTAAAGGTGAACCACATAATCCCCATTTATGTTCATGCACTATGTGCCAAAAAAATTCTGGTGCACCAACTGTTGCTTGGGTTGAGTTCCCATTAAAAAGTTTTGAATGGACAGGAAGTAATCCCGCTTTATATCAATCCTCTGAATTAACCCAACGATGTTTTTGTCAAAATTGTGGTGGTTTACTGGCGACCTTTAATAGAGGTTATTCAAATATCTGCATAACCATTGCCTCGTTAAATAAACCTAATCAGATTATTCCGAGTGAACAACATAGTTATAAGTACTGTGCACCCAAATGGTGGAAGACTCAGATTATAAAACACAGTTCATTTTCTTAAGTCGGTTGGTAACTCCATTATGCCCATACCTCAATATTGAGCTTTAATACGGAGCGTGTTTAATAGCAACCTAAGAGGTTGCTTAGAGTCAGGAGGATGCCTTGAACTTCCTTGTTCTGCAAATTACAAACAATTAATTATTTAATTGGGGCCATAATTAAACTTTTGGTCGTTGGTTAAGTGGAGATCTTTTTTACCTGTGTGATTATTAGCTAAAAGACCAATTTCACTAATAGTTTGTGCTGAGCTGTAAGTTGGATTTTTAGCAGGTCGTTGTATAGAAGTACTTGTTTTTTGAGTCATCAACTCATCATATATCTCCCGCTCAGGCTTGTTGAGGTCTTCTCGGCCTAGATTAAATGACTTGGACCAAATAGCCCTATTCACCACCATATCTTCAATAAAAGCACGCTTTAACTCTTCGTGCAGTGAATATTTTATGTTCGACATATTAAAAATATCACCAAATTTTTGTGCGTAACCCACACGATAGTCCGGATGAAACATGGTATCCTTCTCTAATGGATAGGAATAAATTAACTCCCCATCAGCTAAAGTTTCATCTATTGGCCTGCTATTCGCATTAAGCTGATTTTCAGGATGATGTTTTGCAATATGGACTAATCGCCATCTGGCTTTCGCCACTGATTCAGACATGCTCATTTCACGCATTGCATGATATACATCATGCATAGCACCACCAAAGGCAGTTTCTATCGGATGCCCATCTACTTCAGTTCTGAACTGTCCCACAAAAGAATTATACCTTTTTTGAATATCTTGTTCAGGTAAATATAAAGTAAGAGGCATTACTCCCGATGCCTTTAAAAGCTGATAGGGTTCCTCGTCAATGTAACCATAGGTAGGAATCAATTTGATGGGCTTTCGACCTAAAGTAATTGCCTTAACATTAAGTGCTTCTTGCAGCATAGTAAAAGAGGGAACGAGCATGATATTTTCTGTTGCAAAATCACCATTTTTAACTGAAATCAACCAATCTATTACGTGCATACATTTTAAATGGTGCTGAATACTCGCAACAATGCTAGACCAACAACCTTCTGATGGAGCAATTAAAACCTGGAAAAACTGTTCTGTGACTGGAGCTTTGTTCATTTCTTCACAAAAAAGGGTCCATTCGTGATCACTAAAATTAAAAAAGCGTTGCATCAACGGTTTTTGCATACGTTGAGGTAAACCTGAGAGCGACATATTTTCTTTGGGCAAAATCAAAGAATTGTACTGATATTTTTTAACTGAGGTCGGCATACCCTTCATATTTGTTACTTCAAACAGATTGTTAGTTATTTTTAGGTTACTATCTTCCACATACTTATGAGTCAAATAAACTATAGGATTAATATATAAGGTATGGATGGCAGCATCAAATAGATGTAACGATGCTAATTGTGCTGCCGTCATTTTCCCATATTTTAAATTTCTTAATGCGGCTAAGAACATAGTGCGTGACTCACTTACATCGAGCCCTACACATTGTTCAGATGCTAGTTCTTCACATAATTTTTCCGCTCTTTGCCTAATGGAAAGCGATTCTAATTCGTTAAATAAACTATCTCTATCTTTGCCAGGAATAGATTTAACCAGTTCTTCGTAATAATTGATGTTTAATTGGGGAGGCTCAAATCCCGTTTTATCTTGGGAAATTGATTCTTCTTGTTCTGAACTTGTATCCAGGATAGTAATCATGTGTCCCATAGCACGATTTTTTGCAACATCTACAGGTGTTTGATTGTTGGTATCTCTTAAAAGCTCTGCTCCCTCGTTTTTTAATAATTGAACAATTTGTTGGTGATTAAAACTAACAGCAACATGCAAAGGTGTAGAGTCATTTGGGCCAAGACTGTTTAAATTGGCCTTACGCGAAATTAGCAATTTAACCAAGTCAATATTCCCAGTAGAGCATACATAAAATAAAGCAGTATATTTTGTGTTATTAATATTTTCTTGAATCGGAGTATCAACCTCAGCACCGACATCCAGGCACATAGCTGCAAGCATTAAGTCTTCACTTTGAATGGCTTGAATAAACTGTTCATTTAATCTATTTTGATGTTTTTTTAAAAACATTTTTATCGGGTGAGCATCTGATTTTTCAGCTGCTGCACTTAAAGGAGTTTTACCCGATTGAGACCTAATAATTAGAGAGGCAACCTTTGGCGTCAAAAATTTTACAACTTCTGTCTGATCATTGATTACCGCGTATAAAATGGGAGTTGAGTTATCTGGGGTTAAAGAATCAATAAGCTGAGGAAATTCTTCAACTAAGAGTTGCGTTATTTCCAAGTGGCCATAATTCGCAGCCCAATGTAATGGAGTTGCGTTATACTTTGAGTCAATTATTTCTTCTATTTTGAATCGATTTAATAAAGTTACAAGGAGCACCTTAAATAGTAGAGTATTACCACTTTTGATTGCCTGAAAAAAAATATCTCTGGTTTCGCTAACTTGGTCTGCAAGTTTCACAAAAGAACTCCATTACTAATAAATATAGTGAATTAAGCTAAATAAACAAACTTATTTATGCTTTCTTGAGAGCGTAATATTATATTATTAAGCAATAATGAGTACAGTAAATTAATGGCTATCTTTGGGGTGGGCCAACTGAATCGTTTGGAGAAGACCTTATCTTCCTCTATACCATTCAAGGTAAAGAATATGATATTGGATTAATAGGCGAAGCTAACTAGAAGAAGATGTTGAAAGCTTTTTCAAGAAAAAATGAGCATCAATTTCTTAATTCCTATCCGTTTTCATGAGACCAGTGACGCGAAAAAGTACTCTAAGGTAAATATCTTTGTAATTCAATAAATTAATTTTTAACTATATTTCTTATTGGATTGTTTTTAGCACCGGGCCACTTCAGCCAGAAGACTTTGGCGTTCAAATATGAGACTATATGGATTTAATAGTCGCCTAGAAGCAGATGGAATTTAATATAGTCGATAACAGTCACCATCAATCAAAATTATATACTCTCTTTTCCCCAGCTCAGATTCGAAGAATAAGCAAAAATTCCAAGAATTTAGAAGCCTTAAAAGGGTTGTTGTTGCCCTTAGCAGAAGGCAGCGAATCAACTTACCTTAGCCAGTTAACTCAAGCAGGCTTTACCCTTAATAACCTGGTGACAGTACTGGGGCATATTGGTGGTTTCAGGAATTTAGAAGCCTTAAAAGGGTTGTTGTTGCCCTTAGCAGAAGGCAGCGAATCAACCTACCTTAGCCAGTTAACTCAAGCAGGCTTTACCCTCAATAATCTGGTGACAGTACTGGGGAATCATGGTGGTTACAGGAATTTAGACGCCTTAATAGGGTTATTGTTGCCCTTAACCGAAAACAGCGAGTCAACTTATCTTAGTCTGTTAACCAAAGCAGGCTTTACCCGCGATAATCTGGTCAAAGTACTGGGGCATGGTGGTGGTGCCAAGAATTTAGACGCCTTAATAGGGTTATTGTTGCCCTTAACCGAAAACAGCGAGTCAACTTACCTTAGTCTGTTAACCAAAGCAGGCTTTACTAGCGAAAATCTGGTGAAAGTACTGGGGCATAGTGGCGGCTCCATGGGCTTAGACGTCTTAAAAGGATTATTGTTACCCTTAATCGAAAACAGCGAGTCAACTTACCTTAGCCTGTTAACCAAAGCAGGCTTTACCTGCGGTATTCTGGTGGCGATACTGGGGCGTGATGGGGGTACCAAGAATTTAGATGCCCTGTTTAACTTGCTCACGAATATCTCTATTAGTGATTTTATTTCCTCACACCCTGGGGCGCATGATTCTCTTATCAGTTTGGCAAATCGTAACTCCAAGTCTGTTCATATTGCCTTTTTAGCTGATGTTTTGAGTAAGGAGGACTTACGTATAGAAATTAGGAGAGAGTCACTTCTTCTGGATTTGCTCTTAAAAATCAAAACGTGTAGCAGCAAGACGTTAACAGAATTACAATTAAATTGCATTGATGATTTAAAAGAGTTCTGTGAGAAAAAGACAACGAAGAACCTGCCGCCACAGAACAATGCCTCTGAAAAAGAAGAGGCCGCCCCTTCCACCAGCCCCTCAAACAAAAGAAAACTAACGAGTTCGTCTCCACCTGAAAAAAGAAAAAAAAGAAAGACTCCTATCCTCAAAGAATCACAAAACCTAATGGCTCTGCTAGAGAAACTACCTTCAGGAGATAGTTTAAGTGGGACATTACATTTTTTGGTTGAGCCAGAGACTGCTGGTGGCTTAGAGAGCCTGGATAAATCCCTTATCAAGACTTTGGGTATTGAAACCATTCGCAAAATGAAAGGTATTGATCGATATACAATAGAGATCTCTGACTTATCTAAATTCCATGAGTTTTATAAACAACACCATATTGCTTCGATGCCCTATGATACTAGTAGTGAGAGCAATGAGGAGGCTACGGATTACCTGGTTCCATTTCTAGAGGAGATGCCATATCCCTTTGAGATGGATACTTTACCTTCATTGCCAGCGGGGATACCATCCCCCGTGGATTCCGTTAAGTCCGACTCCTTTGATACAGATTCTTTTCTTTCATTACCAGAGTATTACTCTCATGAAAGCCAAAATAGTGGTGCTATTGTCCCAGTCTCACCTACTGCATTGCAGCTATGTCAATGGGGGCTATTTGGAAGTCACGCTAAAGAGACTTCAGAAATGGAGTTAGATAACAAAGACGGCGCAGACAAGTTAGGGAACAATGCAACAAAACCAGACTCACCTTATTAAAACAGTATCGTTTACCTTAAAATCAGATGTGAACCAATAGGGTGATGTGGTTCAATGGATCTGACCACCCCAGTTAAGAGATAATGTACTGAACTGGAGAAAGTAGTGACTATAAGAAAGAAATACCCAAAAGAATTTAAACTTGATGCAATTAGCCTTGTATTAGAGCAAGGATATGGGGTAACAGAAGCAGCAACTAACTTAGGGATTGCTCAAGCCCTACTAAGCCGATGGATAAAAGAACATAAAGAGCAAGATGGACAAGCATTTCGAGGAAATGGCAAGTTAACCGCCGAGCAATTAGAAATCCGTCGTTTACAAGAGGAAAATAAACGCCTGAAAATGGAAAAGGAAATCTTAAAAAAGGCGGCGGTCTTCTTTGCTCAAGAAACGAAATAAAATATTCGTTTGTCGCCCAAAATAAGAAGACCTGGCCTGTTGATTTAATGTGTCAACTACTGGGCATTACACGACATGGATATTACAGTTATCAGAAACGTCAAAGAAATAAACCGGACGATCCTGAGCATCAGGAGCTTATTGACTGGGTAAAGAACATCGCAGAGACAAGCCAGTATTGTTATGGAAGCCGCCGGATGAAGAATGCTTTAAATGCATTAGGTTATCCAGTAGGTCGAAGACGAACTCAAAGTTTAATGAGAGAAGCTAAAGTTTTTGTTCGTTATCGAAAGAAATACAAAGTAACTACAAATAGTAACCATAAACAGCCGGTTTATGAAAACGTCTTAAATAGGCAATTTCATGTTAAAGAACCTAATAAATCCTATGTATCAGATATTACCTATATCTGGACTCAAGAAGGCTGGCTTTATTTAGCGGTAGTTATGGATTTATTTTCAAGAAAAGTAGTTGGTTGGAGTATGAGTTCCAGAATGAAAGCAACATTGGTCTGTGATGCTCTGAATATGGCTATTTGGCAGCGGAAACCTTCATCAGGACTTATTGTTCATTCAGACAGAGGGGTTCAATATGCGAGCCACCAATACCGCAATTTATTAAAGAGTAAAGGCTATATTGGCAGTATGAGTAAAAAAGGTGATTGCTGGGATAATAGTGTTATTGAAAGCTTCTTTGGCAGTTTGAAACAAGAACGAGTTCAATGGCGAAATTATCAAAACCGATGGGAGGCTCAACAGGACATTTTGAATTACATCACCATGTTTTATAACAGCCACAGATTACATTCTTATTTGGGATATTTAAGCCCAAATCAATTTGAAAAACAGAGTGATTTTTTAATGAAAGTTGCTTAACTGGAGTGTAACGTTTTAGTTGACCACGTCAGGGCTTCAAGACATCAATCAAATCTGAAAAGAAATTTCATGTTAGATCAGGTTTAAACCGCGCTATGATTGAGTAACGATGAAGAGTAAGTCTGATTGAATCCTTCTATCAGACTTACTTAATCCATATTAATGCGCGATGTAGCTAACTCAACTATTATGGAAATTTTTTGCCTTCAAAAATACAGCGTTGCTAAACAAAATTGCTGTTAGGTCGCAATTGTTTTAGATCTTCAAACCCCAGTCTTGTAAATTACAATATAGTATTCACTAATGCTGTATCATCTTCGTGGCTCGTAGCTAAGACTGGTGCTTGAAACACAGAAAGTGAAATATTTTGTTTGTACTCTGGACTCATCCTTTTATTAATGCTGTTCAGGATTGTACCGATACGAATAGACGGATCGTGCACAGTAAATTGTGCAGACCGCATACCCGTATTTAGGGCGCCATCTACATTACTTTCTTTGTCATCTAAAAATAAAATTTCTTCTGCTATTAGCTCTTCCTTATCCATTACATGTTTAAAAACATCAACACTAGGTTTAGCCAGTTTTAATATATGAGAATAATATTGAGTAGTGAACAGCTGCCCAAAAACCAGACCATAACGATGCTGTATATTTGCATGATGAATTTCATTGCTGTTACTTAACAAGAGTATTTTATATCCTTGTTCTTTAAGATATTGAATATATTCCAATCGTTCTTCAGGAATATCTTCGAGCATAGCAGACCATGCCTCATCAATTTGCTGGTCAGTAATACCAGGGGTTAGACAGAGTAGTTCTCTCAAACGGGATCTAAATAAAGACGTATCCAAATCTTGTTCGAGCTTAGTATATAATTCCTGACACTCTTTTTTTTCAAAAAGCTCTTTTGCATTTTTAACACCCAAGGATTGGAATGAGGTATACATTTTCTCTTTATTAAGTGGCATTAATACATCACCTAAATCAAAAATAACTGTTCTAATCGGCATTTAATTTCCTTATTTTAGTAATATTAACAATTTAAAGTGAAGAGCTGAAAATGCTGCACTTAGGGTAGTATTATCTCATTAACCCCGTTCACTTGCCATTAACACTAAGCCTGAGTATGTTGATACTCTAACCCAACTAATTTTATTTATTGTTTGATTCCACCCATGATTTATTTATTCATTATCTGATTCAGTTTAGAGCTACGGCGCTGGTGCCGATGTGTCAGTTTCGCTTGAATCTAATGCCTTAAACATCTCATCGAACATCATGCGTGTCGATGTTTTATGATTTGAATTGAAGAAAGCATGGATTTCGTTTCTTTGATGATTAATGGCAACCTTATTATATTTGTAGTATTCAGTGACATGCTTTTTTAATGCATCCGGTGATGGGTATTCTGCATCAATTATAGCTTTAACAGCAGTGTGTATTTGTTGTTTTGCGTCGCTTGCTTCTATCAACTTCTTGTGAAATGAGTTTCTATGGGTTGGGGGTAGCTCATCTTTTGAGAACTTTTGGATAATGGCTAATAGTGCAGCGGCTTGTCTACCCTGGGGTGAAGCAGTGTATATGGCTCTATCAAAAGCAATTCGGGCATACTACAGTGGACCCCATTGTCAAGACAGCGATCCGTTTAATTTAAGATATAACTTTAATTCTACTTTCTTTCGTTGACGAGGGTGCGTAGCACACGAGTCAACCACAATAGCAGTTAATGAAACACCTGTTATTGAGCCTGTGGGTATGTGGGCGCGAAGCCATCGAGTGTGGTCAAGCGGTGGATAACGTCTTTTTGTTATCCATGGCTTGTCCACATGTCCCGAAGGGCGATGGCTGATCCGCAGGACGCGTCCACATATCCACAGGCATTCCATTACGCTGCAGCCTCATATAGGCCAGCATAAACCTCTGACGGCGTGTATATTCCAAATGATTGATGAGGTCTTTCGTCGTTATAAAACTTGAAATACACCCTTAAACCATTTCGTAGTGCTAAAACTGTTCCGTATTCTTTTATGTAAATATCTTCATATTTGACTGAACGCCATAGCCGTTCAATGAACACATTATCCATCCATCGACCTTTCCCGTCCATGCTAATTTTGATGTCATGGTCTTTTAAAACATCGGTAAACGCCTTACTGGTAAACTGGGAGCCTTGATCCGTATTAAAAATATCAGGCCTGCCGTGGAGCCTGATGGCGCTCTCCAACGCGCTTACACAAAAGTCATCATCCATGCTGTTTGATACCTTCCAAGAGAGCACCTTGCGGCTATACCAGTCCATTATTGCCACCAAATATACAAAGCCTCCTTGCATCCTAACGTAGGTAATATCGGTGCACCAAACCTGATTGGGTCGATCAATCACTAAACCACGTAGCAAGTAGGGATAAACCTTTTGTTCCTTGTTCTTTTTACTCGTATTCGGCTTTGGTGCCACTGAAACCAGACCCATGATCCGCATCAAACGCTGCACTCTCTTACGGTTAACGTCATGGCCAAGGCGACGTAAATAAGAACGCATCTTTCTGCTTCCATAGAAAGGATGGCGCATGTATTCCTCATCAATCAAGACCATCAAAGCCAGATTCTCTGGGCTCTCGGTACATATTCCTTCGCCAGCAGTGCGATAGTAGCTAGCGCGTGACAAATTAACCAATGCACATTGGCGTACGATGCTGAGTGTAGGGTGATTGACATCAATCATGGCTCGCTTCTCCCGCACGCTCAACTTAGATGACCGGTCTTTTTTTTAAGCCAGTCTAACTCAACCGCTAGCTGGCCTATTTGCGTGTATAATCGATCTCGTTCTTGTATGATGGAGTCCATGTCTTTGTCATGCTTGCCGCTAAACAATTGCTTGCTTCCATCCAGTAATTGTTTTTTCCACAGATTGATTTGTGTTGCATGCACCTCAAATTCAGATGCCAATTCATTGGTCGTCTTGTGACTTTTTAATGCCTCAATTGCTACCTTTGCTTTGAAGTCAGATGTAAATTTTTTTTTAGCCACTTGGTACCCCGTTTAACAATGGTTTCTATTTTACACCACTGTCTCATTTTTGGGGTCCACTATATACTTCTCAGGCACTTCATCGGATATTTTTTGCTTAAAATTCTCAAAAAGTTCATCAAGCGACATGATGGAGACTGGGGACCCTTTTTGGTAATATCCTTTGGCAAATTTTACAAATTCATCCACTGCTTCTGCAAATTTTTGATTTCTTGATAGTTTGCCTTTGATTCCTTCATATAAATCAGCATTGATGCCTTGAGGGGGTGTGAAGTATATAAGTGTGAAGTTATCATCTAGTGCGTCTAGTAAAGTTTTAACTGAAGACTCGGTCTCTTTATCGTCACTATACTTTGGTAGAGTAAATGAGTGCGGTTTTTTACTTAAACTCAACGCTATGTTTAGGCAGCTTGGGTTTTTAGAAAGGGCGACATGGTGGGCAATGGTTTCGTATAACAATCTCGGCTGATTAGCTGCTATCCATTGAAGAAGTTCTGTGTTTCCTGACCTGGCGGCACGGTCGGCGATGTTTGGACAGTCCTTAATATCAGCCCCATTCTTAAGTAAGGCTAGAACGATATCGAGGTGGCCGTTACAAGCGGCTGTATGCAGCGGGGTTGTGCCATCCTCCTTGGCTTTATTCACATCAGCTTTATTCGCCAGTAAGGCTTTAACGACATCGAGGTGGCCGTTACAAGCGGCTATATGCAGCGGGGTTGTGCCATCCTTCTTGGCCTTATTCACCTCAGCTTTATTCGCCAGTAAGGCTAGAACGACATGGATGTGGCCTTCTTGGGCGGCGACATACAGAGGGGTTGCGCCATCCTCCTTGGTTTTATTCACATCAGATTTATTCGCTAGTAAGGCTAGAACGACATTGAGGTGGCCGATATAAGCGGCGGCATGCAGCGGGATTGTACCATTCTTCGCGGCTTTATTCACATCCGCCCCATTCTTAAGTAAGGCTAGAACGATATCGAGGTAGCCGTTATACGCGGCGACATACAGAGGGGTTGCACCATCCTCCTCTTTGGCTTTATTCACATCCGCCCCATTCTTAAGTAAGGCTAGAACGACATTGAGGTAGCCGTTATAAGCTGTGATATACAGCGGGGTTGTACCATTCTTCATGGGTTTATTTACATCCGCCCCATTCTTATGTAAGGCTAGAACGACATCGATGTGGCCTTTTTGGGCGGCGATATGCAACGGGGTTGCACCATCTTTCCTGGCTTTATTCACATCGGCTTTATTCGCTAATAAGGCTAGAACGATATTGAGGTGGCCGTTATAAGCAGCGGTATACAGCGGGGTTGTGCCCTCCTTGTCTGTCTGATTTAAAAGTTTCCTATCTCTATCCAAGTCTAAGATAAATATTAAAATACCGATTCTGTTTGATTTCGCGGCCTGAAATAAAAGCGTGTCCTCTTTACCGTTTTTAAAGAGAAACTCAGACAGTATTTCATGTTGTTGATGGAGGGTTTCGGCATAAAAGTGTAGCGCGTCTTCGAGGGATGCTTGATGTCCTGATCTTTGATACAAGGCCTCAACCAATTGGAATTGTCCTTGTTTTATCACTGTCAGTAAAGGATGGGAGGCATCATCAAGCAAGCTTTGCCATACGGCCTGTGGTTCATCAAGCAGAAGAAGGAATTCGCCATTACCTTCTGCAACTGCTTTTTGTTGTTTTCTAGGGTCACTATAGATGCTTTGGGCTTTCTTAGTATCTTCCTGACGGCTTTGTTCAGAGTAGCTTGTCCAGTTTTTATCATTGCCTGGCAAATAAAAGGTAATCGGTATTTGATAGTTCTCATCCCAGGGCTTACCAGATGCTTCATATTGTGCTTTAACAGCGACATAGATGCGCTCAGCATAGTAACTTGCAACACAACGCCCCTCAAAGATGTCGTTGAAAATACCGACACTGCTGGAGGTTACTTTCCATCGAATTCTTGCTAATACTTCATTGTGTTTCCCGGTGTTTTTTTCCAAGGCTTTTTCAAATGCCTTTCGGTCTGAAAAGAGGATAGGATTGTCTGGGTTTGTCATTTTTTGGTGATAGGTTTTGGCCTTAGTGAAGATATATGCCTCATAGGGTCGATTCACGGTGCCACCATCATACATGGAATAGCTTCTTACCATCGCGTCATCGGCGTCTAAAATAACACCAGCGAGTTTGCTCGCGCGGGCTTTGTTATGGCCAAAAATTGGTGTCTGAGCCTTTCTGGTACATAGGCTTGTGGACTGATGCTGAGAGCGTTTTTCTTTTTTATAAAGCTGCTTTTCTGGATAGGGTGAGGGTCTTTCTGCATAAGGAAAGACGCCCTCTGCAAATACAGTGAAATTTTTATGCCGGCCGTGTCGCAAATCCTGGCGATGACGAGGCCTGTTTTTTAATGGTGTTATTCCGAGAATGAAGTCTTCAATAAAGCAATGGGGATCCCAACGGACTGCTTTATTCAATTGAGAGCCTATGACTTCGTTTAAGCTTTTCTCTTGCTTAGAAGAGATTAGCAACCGATAGGGTGTTTCTTTGTAGTTTTGATTTTCTACGATACCTGTTTTTTCTTTGAGTTCAGGATGCTTTTCTCCGATGAGCTCTATAATAATCGCTAGTTGGTTTTCAGCTTTTTCTTTGTTTGCATAGCAGTATAAATGAAAGTTTCTGGAGAAGATCTTTTTTTCAGGATAAATCTTTGTAGCCAAAAGAAAGGGTCCTTTTTGAAAGGCTCCGGTGCTGTTTTTGCTTGGTTCCTCTTCCTCAGTCTTACCATCGACTGCTGTTTTTTCAGGCGCTGGTAAGACGGTGTCTTTTTGGTTCTGGTAAAGCGCGAGGAGTATTTTTTTGTCCTGCAATCCGTTCAAGGTTTTCAGATAAGCGTTATCTGCCTGTTCGTAGGCTTGTTTTAGTTCAGGAAGCAGGGCATCACGGGTAGCTTTTTGGAAAAATCTTTTCCCCATGATTTTAAATTCTAAATCATATTTCAAATCATGTTGTTCAGAAATGAGACTAAGCTGTTCTTGGATAAGGACTAAGAATTGTCTCTTTTGTTGTTGGTTAAAAAAAGTCCAAAGACTCATTCTTGAAATATCAAATTGTTCTTTACAACGCATAATATCCAGGCAGTTAGCTGACTGGAGGATTTGACCTAAAAGGCCTCTATCTTCCTCGTGAGAAATCAGGCGGGCCAGTTCTGTTTTTTCACCTAGGGCGCTTAAGTAATTCGCGCAGAACTCGGCGCTTTCCTTTTCCCAGAAACCAGCTTCCCTGTCATTTTTTCTTGCCACGTCATGGCAGAGGGCGACAATTGCTAATAATTTAATGGTTTTCTCATCCAGCAAGTCGGCATCCTTATGCTGGGTTTGGGTGAGGAAATTAGAGAGTATATGCACTAGTATCGCTACGCGCGATGCATGGGAGATGCGCTCAACTGGCAGTTGGTAGAGGTCAGTTTTGTTCTCGCTCGCAGTACCAGGAAAAGGTCGTAGATAAGTCTGCTCGAAAATATATTGTGCGTGATGCGCAATGGGTGCATCAAATTTGATCGGTTTATCGTATGGCATAGGCCCACCAATGAAAAATTAGGTGAAAATTATAAGCGAGATAGATTAAGATATTATTAAGTCATAGAGCTTTGTATTTTGACTTAATGTCAATTTTTTTCTCTGAAAAGAATCCATGCCTTGGGTAAATGAGGACTTTAGCGCTAAACCACCAGTTATAGAAACTACTGAATATTCTTAAAAGCACTGTTCGAAAAAGACTGCCTTTATTTCAAATCCCTTACTCTGAAGAGTAAGGGATTAAACTCTTGCAAGACGATCTAAATGCTCTACCTTTGCTATTCATGTGATTTTTTATATTTTACCGTTTTAAAAAGAATATATGCACTTAATAACGAAGGAATTAATGCCATAAATGCAAAACCAAAAATATAAGATAAAAATAACTCCATAAATGGTGCAAAGAAAATTAATAAAAACTCAGGAAATTGCCAAGTTATATAATTTTTTATAAAGGCATCCAGGATAAAAATTAATAATAAAGATAAATTTCCAATATATAAACCTAGCATAAAATAGGGATAAGGCTGTAAGGATAAGCGTTTTCTCATGAGTAAAAGTATTGAGGCACTGGATATAAATGACGAGAAAAAGATAACTGTTCCATTCATACCTGGAGCTATAGGTGAGGCTGTTAAAATATTTAAGCTATCCGTAAAACCAGTTATGGAAAGAAACACGACTGCTCCAAAGAAGCAATATGCGAAAAAATAAACACCTATTAGAATATATAACCTCATTTTTATTTAAATCTCAAATTGAACAGAGTCTGATTGAAGATCGGTCCTAATTAGATTACCCATTACATCTAATCCACCAGTCATAGGTAAACCAGTTGAAGGATGTTCTTTACCAAGCTATCTCACCACCATCAAAACGATGCAACTTCTCAGCATGACTACTGGATAATTGCTTGTCTGCTTGCTCAAGCATTCCTGAAACACTGGTTTGAACATCAATGAGAGCATCAGGTCCGCCCATGGCTGTTTTTACCCATCCTGGGTGCATGAGCATTACATGGACTCCTTTGTCTTTCACATCTATGGCAAAACTGCGCATGACACAATTGAGAGCTGCTTTACTAGTACGGTAAGCATAAGATCTACCTCTGTCATTTTCAGAAATACTCCCCATTCGTGAGCTGATAACTATTATATTTTTATCCATGCTTGCCTGAAGATTGGGGAGTAATGCATCGCTTAGTTTAACAACACTAATACAATTTACGTTTAACACCTCAATGAAGTTTATAGTGGACCCCAAAAATGAGACAGTGGTGTAAAATAGAAACCATTGTTAAACGGGGTACCAAGTGGCTAAAAAAAAATTTACATCTGACTTCAAAGCAAAGGTAGCAATTGAGGCATTAAAAAGTCACAAGACGACCAATGAATTGGCATCTGAATTTGAGGTGCATGCAACACAAATCAATCTGTGGAAAAAACAATTACTGGATGGAAGCAAGCAATTGTTTAGCGGCAAGCATGACAAAGACATGGACTCCATCATACAAGAACGAGATCGATTATACACGCAAATAGGCCAGCTAGCGGTTGAGTTAGACTGGCTTAAAAAAAAGACCGGTCATCTAAGTTGAGCGTGCGGGAGAAGCGAGCCATGATTGATGTCAATCACCCTACACTCAGCATCGTACGCCAATGTGCATTGGTTAATTTGTCACGCGCTAGCTACTATCGCACTGCTGGCGAAGGAATATGTACCGAGAGCCCAGAGAATCTGGCTTTGATGGTCTTGATTGATGAGGAATACATGCGCCATCCTTTCTATGGAAGCAGAAAGATGCGTTCTTATTTACGTCGCCTTGGCCATGACGTTAACCGTAAGAGAGTGCAGCGTTTGATGCGGATCATGGGTCTGGTTTCAGTGGCACCAAAGCCGAATACGAGTAAAAAGAACAAGGAACAAAAGGTTTATCCCTACTTGCTACGTGGTTTAGTGATTGATCGACCCAATCAGGTTTGGTGCACCGATATTACCTACGTTAGGATGCAAGGAGGCTTTGTATATTTGGTGGCAATAATGGACTGGTATAGCCGCAAGGTGCTCTCTTGGAAGGTATCAAACAGCATGGATGATGACTTTTGTGTAAGCGCGTTGGAGAGCGCCATCAGGCTCCACGGCAGGCCTGATATTTTTAATACGGATCAAGGCTCCCAGTTTACCAGTAAGGCGTTTACCGATGTTTTAAAAGACCATGACATCAAAATTAGCATGGACGGGAAAGGTCGATGGATGGATAATGTGTTCATTGAACGGCTATGGCGTTCAGTCAAATATGAAGATATTTACATAAAAGAATACGGAACAGTTTTAGCACTACGAAATGGTTTAAGGGTGTATTTCAAGTTTTATAACGACGAAAGACCTCATCAATCATTTGGAATATACACGCCGTCAGAGGTTTATGCTGGCCTATATGAGGCTGCAGCGTAATGGAATGCCTGTGGATATGTGGACGCGTCCTGCGGATCAGCCATCGCCCTTCGGGACATGTGGACAAGCCATGGATAACAAAAAGACGTTATCCACCGCTTGACCACACTCGATGGCTTCGCGCCCACATACCCACAGGCTCAATAACAGGTGTTTCATTAACTGCTATTGTGGTTGACTCGTGTGCTACGCACCCTCGTCAACGAAAGAAAGTAGAATTAAAGTTATATCTTAAATTAAACGGATCGCTGTCTTGACAATGGGGTCCACTGTAGTTATCTCTATTAATATTGCCTATTGTTACCCCTTGCTCGCCACTAATACCCGCATTATTAACCAGCAAATCAATGGGTCTGCTATTTAGCGTTTTCATTAAAGAGCTTATGTCATTGTCATTAGTTACATCTAATTGGATAAGCTCATCAGCCAACTTTCTAAGCTCCTGTGCTTTCACTGTATTACGGCAGCATCCAATAATATAGTATCCTTTATCTTTAAGTTGGCGAACAAATTCCAGACCAATTCCTCTATTGGCTCCTGTAATTAGTGCAGTTTTCATATGAATCTCCGTTGTATTCAATATTCTTGCATCAATTAAAGTGTAAAAATATATTCTTAATAATTACCGTATCATACAGGCCATCTTAATTGAAAGAAGAACTTGTGTTAAAAAGAAACGGGAAATGGCTCTTTTTCGGTTATTTTGTTTTTAACGTTCCTTCTTAATAAGAGCAAATTGTAACGATTTTTATTTTTAGATCATGAAATTAATTATATAATAACCATCTCTTAATGATTACAAGGATAGTGACTCATGGCAAGATTCTTTAAAAATAAATTGATACATCCAGTGGATACAACGTCTATCATTGAACCAACCCAGAATTATATTGCTGAAGAAAAAGATAAAATTATTAAGGACTTGGATTTGATAAAACAAAGTTTACACAATTTAACTGTTGAAATGTTGAATTATGAAAAGCCAGAAAAAAATATAGTGTCTATAAAAAAATCTGATATAAGTGAGTATAATTCGCAGTTTAATGAAATATTAGAATTAATGAGAGAGTTTTCTGTTACTTTAAGTAAATTTAATAAAGTTACTATTAATCGTGCTAAAACTTTATGTGACAATTTACCAGATAAGATTGCATACTTAAAAAATCATCACACAATTGATGCTTTAAGATCTACATTTGATTTTTTTACTGATGCACGAACGGAAATTAATAGTGCGGCCCGTCAGTTTGATATGGGTCCGCATGTCTGGAACAAAATTAAGGAAAAATAAGAGCTATTCATCCATCATTTATAGTTAAAAATTCACTCAAATTAACCTATTTAAACCTACTCAATACCGTATGAATAGTGATTGCTACTACGAATTGTCTTAGGTCATTTTACCACAACTCTATCAGAATGACTTATCCACAAGTCCACAGGTCAGGAGAGCTTCACTTTCTCGTATAGGCCTGTGGGCCTTGTGGGTAAGTCATGACGCTCTCATTTAGGGTTTATGGTCTTTTCCGGCCATAATACACCTCTGCGGGCGTTAAATAATTAAAGGACTGGTGAAGCCTTCGGTTATTATAATACTCAAAATACTCCGTTAAGGCCAGCTCAACCTCTTCAATTGTATCAAAATCATACCGGTAGATTTTTTCTTGCTTAACACTACGCCACAATCGCTCGATAAATATATTATCTAAATAACGTCCTCGCCCATCCATGCTGATAGAAATGTGGTGAGATTTTAGCGTATTTATCCAATCTTTTGAGGTAAATTGAGAACCCTGATCCGTGTTAAAGATCTCACAACGCGAATGCAGCAAAGCGTTTCTAAGCGCCTCAATACAAAATTCAGCCTCCATAGTAGGTGAAATAGCCCATCCAATCACATAACGACTATACCAGTCCATAATAGCTACTAAATACACATGCTTTCCTTTCATGCGGATGTAGGTGATATCTGCGGCCCAAACCTGATTTGGTTTGGTGATATCCACCTCTTTTAATAAATAAGGGAACACCTCATGCTCCTTATTGGGAACGCTTGTATTTGGCTTTGGGTAAACAGTCGATAACCCCATCATTTCCATCAACTTTTTTACTCGACGTTTACCAACAGGATAGCCTACTTCTTTTGACAGCCATCTTGCCCGCTTAATTTTACCTTCACATGGATACTGCAGATAGTGCTCATCAAGTAGCGCCATAAGCGCTTCATCTTCGACAGAAATGGGCTTGGCACTATAATAATAACTTGAAACAGGCAAGTCTAATAGCAAGCATTGTTCACGAATGGTGAGCTCGGCAAGAGGATCAATCATGACGCGCTTTTCATCCAGACTAAAGTTCATGCTTTTTTTTTAGCCAAGATAGCTGCGCTTGAAGTCGACCAATTTCTTGATATAATGCCTCAACAAGCTGCTCTTGGGACTTGGCTTCTTTTTCATTAGCCCCAGAGAATAAATCGTTAATGGCTTTGATGGCCGATTGCTTCCAAGTTTTTACCTGCGTTGCGTGAACACCGTATTCACTGGTAATTTGCGCTTGTGTGAGTTTCCCCTCAATCGCAGCTAGCGTTATTTTTGCCTTCTTGGCCGCCGTATAATAAGCTCGCTTTTTAGACATTTTATTCTCCTCTTTGTATTAAGAAGAATAGCTCTTAAAAAACCTTTTTTTGTGTCCAGAAAACCGCGCCTATATTAGTTATCAGTAAACAATGCCAATATAGGAGTCGAACAACAGAAGGCTATGCACACCGCAAGCTCTTGTTCCATCATTTAGTATGTTACAATAATAAATACTTTAGGTTATTTAGTTGAGAATTATAGATCTGGATAAAAGAGAATTTTAGCTGTTATCCAGATCTTGGAGTCTATTTCGACACGTGGAAGCTGTAAGGTCGAGGCCTGTACGTGATAGGTTAATATAACTCCCTCATTGCGACAAATAAAGTAAAAATATAATTTTTGTTCGAAATCATTCCCTGTGTTGGTACTGTGAACTATTTTAAATAGCTTTGAATTTACTAAACGAGAGAAGTCTCTTACGAAGAGGAGAATCCTGATTGGATTCCCGACTTCGTGGAAAAAACTGAGGGTACTGCAAAATAAAGCAAATCAGCACTTAAACGCTATATTGAAACTCAACAAATAACTGGTTTGCTTTTAAACGTCCAGACCATGGAATTGAAGTTTCAAACCCGTCACTATTTGTAAACACAGTACCGGGGCCTTCAAATCTTCCACCATCAAAGTAACGATAGCCAATATTAGCGCTCAAATGACTTTGTTGGGGACGAATATTTAATCCTACCGTCCCTTGCCAGGCGAATTTGTTCCTACTGGTATCATCGCCAATTGAAGAAGTTGATCCGATGGCCACGCCCGCAACTGTGGTAGTGCCCACAGTGTGAAAATCTTGTACTTCATTATTTGAGAAACCTATTCCTCCGCCAATGTATGGGGTTAATTCCAAACCTACTGGATTATATAAGTAGTTTGCTGGATGGAGGAAGCCATTAACTAGCAATGCACGATTCTGTAATTGAAAATAGCGTGTTCGGCTAGTTCCTGTAAAACCAACAGTTGTTCCGCCGCCTGTTTGAAATTTCTGATAATTAAATACTTCATGATTCAGGTACATTAAACTCAGATCAACATATTCATGAACTTGTTTCCCAATAGAAAAAGTATAAAACCCTTTATTCCCCAAAGGAGAATCATAACCCTCGTTGGAAAAATCCCAGAAAGTAGGGTCAGGATTTATTATACCAGGCTCATTAGTCCAGGAATAACCAGTACCTATTGAGGCAAACCATGGATACAGTGGTCTTGTATCACCCATCGTTCCTGCAAATAAAGGGAGTGACGCCAGCATTGAAATTAATCCTATTTTTTTATACATGTTTTAGTCCATTTAAATTAAATTAAAATATACTATATTATCTTTTGGGTTAGGAGTTCAAGGAAAATATCAAATCGCTTTTTCAAAGAGTTTATTGGTGTAAATACGTACAGAAAATTGTTTCTTGTTCGATATCATCCTGGGCATCATTGGTGTGGTAATATTGTCCCTTTACCAACAACTGTTCGTACTTCAAAGTCATAGAAACCTTGCTAAAAAAAGCATTCAGTTTGCTTGTCCCATTGGTAAACAAATAATAGTTAGTAAAAACTAATCCAGTATGATCTATATTCCACATCAGGGCACTATTGCTGTTCTCTGATCCGTCTGTACGTGTCGATGCTACTGATTTAATTTCACCCAAGACATATTTTTCTTCTATAAAACCATAAGAAATGGTGAGTTGGTTCTGGTCATGTTTTATTGTTAAGTCTACTGCAGGATTCTTATCACAGTGACCTTTCCAAGTTCCAGAAAAATTTATTGTATTTGCTTGAATTTTGTCATCCAAGGGTGACTGGAGCAGGGGGAGGATCTCTACTTCGTAAGGGGGTTGGAACCAAGGTAATGCCCAAGCATTATTTGCCAGAACAATGAACAAAATAACAATTTTACAGGAATTACCTGTCATTTGTATTTCCTTATTGAAATAAATAACCATTTTAGGATTTAAAAGGCTCATAAAACCCAGTACAAATTGAATAAATTATCAAATGGTTTGGGTTTGGCTGATAGTCATCGCGACTGCAACATAACATAGTATGTGTGCCATAACTGTCAATTGGGACAAGATAAAATTAAGACTGCTATAGCACGCTAAGTTATTACTTTAACTCTAAAGCTGCAGGTTGTTCGAATAACGAATTTATCTGTTTTAATGGTTTGAAGAACAAAAGACGCGGGAGATCTCCAAATTTAAGAAACTCATCAGGCTCTTGATTTTTTAAGGTTTTTTGTAAAATTCTTTTTGAGCCTCCGTTTAATGGGTGCACAGTTGCAACAATTTCTTGAGGTGAGTCTTGATGGCTATTACGTGCTTCGGCAACAAGATGCTTTATATATTTTTTACCGATAATGGCGACTTCAGTACCAAATCCCTTTCCCCAAAATTTCTTGTCAAGAATATAGCCAATCTCTGCTGCATTTTCATGACCTGATCCTACGGTGGAGAAATCATTTTTAGCGTGTTTAATAGTTAAACTGCCAATAAAGTTTTTGGAGGCAGCATCATGAACGGAAAAAATACAAAAACGCTCACCGCTATTCCATTTCAAAGTCTGTTCACGGATGAGTTTTTCTACATGTTCTCTACTCCAAGGTTCACCGTAGCCATATAGCGCTACATTTTTAGGGTCCCGCAACAGATGATTGTAATTTTCTATTAAAGAGTCTTCTTCGATTTGATTTAATGAGTACAGCACCAGCCTGTTAGTAGTTATTGTAAATTTATTGCCATCAACAACTGAAATAGTAATATCTCCAACTTTTTTAGAGGTATAATTTGTATTTCCCATAAGGTACTCTCCTCATCTTAAGATATTTAAAACAGAAAGTATTGCTGACATCATTAGTACACAAACCAATTTTTATACTAATAGGTTAAACTGTTCATTTCAACCATGGATTTTGTAAGACTTGTTAAAGTAGTCAGGTGGGTTCAAATTAAATTGTTCCAATGCATTCTGGGAAATTTCAGTATCCAATAAACGTTGTACATGATGCCGGGCTGCTGACTCTTTGACTAGGTTAATATCCGCCAGACTTCACATATCATATAGTGAAATACTCCAGGTCATATTGTTTCTTTGCAGTTTAAACTATTTCTTGAGGAAATTTAAACTCCATGCATGCCAGAACAAAAATATCTGTGAGATAGAATAAGAGCTTTGCAAATAAAAAAATATTAGTTACAGTTAGAGTTTATATTTCTACTTAAAAGGAATTGAAATGAAATCTACAGCTAAGTTTATTTTTTGTTCGTTATTAATAAGTACGATGACCTATGCGGCAGATCCAGCTACTCCAGCTACTCCAGCTACTCCAGCTACTCCAGCTTCTTCCGCTGCTTCACCCACTGAGCAAATTGCAACGCTTAATACGACGATTCAGAACCAGTTAAAAGCCTTGCAGGCCCAACAGCAGCAACAAATCGCGACTTTAAACTCTCAATTGCAGACTCAGCTAAAACAGATACAAACCGAGTTGCAAACCCAAATTCAAACCGCCAATACCCAGACCCAAAATCAGATGAAGCAAATACAAACTACCCTGCAACAACAGATAGCTCAGGTGCAAGGACAGATAAAGCATTAATTAATGGTATTACTGATCAAAATATCCCAAAAAGTCAAAAATTTGCTTGACACTATTGAGGTAGCTCATTAAACTGCGAGTCTTATTTTGGGGCTATAGCTCAGCTGGGAGAGCGCTTGCATGGCATGCAAGAGGTCGGCGGTTCGATCCCGCCTAGCTCCACCATCAACATCTTTTTATGTTGATGGAGAAATAGTTCAGGGTCCCCATCGTCTAGAGGCCTAGGACACTGCCCTTTCACGGCGGTAACAGGGGTTCGAATCCCCTTGGGGACGCCATTATTTGGTAGTTAGTAGTAAAGCAGTAAAGTAGTACGTATGTTCAAGGTCCCCATCGTCTAGAGGCCTAGGACACTGCCCTTTCACGGCGGTAACAGGGGTTCGAATCCCCTTGGGGACGCCATTATTTTGGCTTCGTAATTTTATAAATCATCCCTCCATCCGGGGTCGAGATCATGAAATAATAGTATTCCTTATAAAAAAACTTGGTTAAAACCTCGGGTTGGCGCGATACGCCATTCATTTTTAGTCCCATTTTTGTTCTTGCATAGTCTAGGGTTGTGAGGGAGTAGATCCCGTATTGCTTTGCGCTTAATACGGGCTACAACACCAAATCATTTTAGATTCCAATAACTAACATACTCCAATGATGCTCATTGCAGAACTATTGGGATCTATATCATCTTCTTTATTAAAAAATTTTTCTTCCGGTTTGCAGCGACTACGATTATTGAAGAGGGTAGTTACATGATCAGATTTAGTAATCCCTGGGATCTTAGAAATTTCCACAGGTGCTCTTTTGCAATCAGAAGTATTTAGTCTTAAAAGCTCTTCTCGATTATATTTAATATGTATCGTGCGTGTCATTTATTTGACTCTTTTTATTTAAAGAGGGTGTATGATAGCAAAGAATAATTAGGGCAATATTAAGATAAAAAATCTCGATATTTAGCCTAGGGCGATTTCATAAAAGTTAAAATCCAATCACTTTTTATAGTATTGAACATAAAGCGCGGTTTTCATTCTTTTTAAAGCAATGCCGTGGTTAGTTATTTTCTAATCTGATAATAGTTTGATCACTTCTTTTCTCATAATGGATCTATCTGAACAGCCACGATAAATAGGACAATGATCTTCATTCATTGCGACATCTAATTTATAGTGTAAATTATTTTCAATTTTTCCATGCTCTCGAATAGCCTCTGGCATTTCCCTTTGATGAAATCGCCCTGGATACTTTAGCTCTATCAAGTGGTCAACTTAAATTTTATTCACTTCGTAACGTGGCATTTGAAGTAAATTGCATAGGAACAGAAGGACTTTAAGTATCCCATTTGGTTAGGCTGCGCATGATTTAAGAACTCTATAAAGAGCCACACCTACTGAATGCGACTTGATAGTGCCGATAGGTATTGTCCATTAAAGTCTTTCAAAAATTGTCCGGGTATTAAATCCAAATAATCGCTCATGCATTCTGTAAGCATATTCATCTGTCATGTTGGCCAAGTAATCACAAACCACCCGATATGCAGCGGTTTCATCCTCAGCTTGTTTAAATAGTTCTCTATTTTTATTATCTAGTAAACTAGCAGGATTTGAGCTGATAGCGTCAAATAGTCTTAATACTACGGTTTGTCCCCCATATTCAAATGTACGAGCTTCTTGTGAGTCAATAACATGATGATAAATACATTGCATCAAATACTCTAAAAGATCAGCAGCTTCTGGCTTAAGGGCAATATTATGCTTAAATAAATTATTCTCGAAGTTTTCATTGGTAATAACAACTTGAGTTGAGGTAATAAAATAGTTAACCATTTCGCCAATGGTTTGTTTTCTTAAACACAACTCTTTAGAAAATAAAGAGTTAAGTAATCTATCCTGATGTTCAGCTAACGACGTATTACTTAATAGCTGTCTAAACTCCTGAGTATCAAAGTGAGCTTGACTTATTAATCTTAAATGAATGGCATCCTCTAAATCATGAACTCCATAAGCAATATCGTCTGCTGTATCCATAATGGAGCAGTCAAAGCTGTGATAAGCGGACTTTCCTACTTGGGTGTTCTGAGGTTTAATAGCCAAAGTCTGGAACAGTTTTATATCGTTTTCTGAGAAAGGTGACAGTAACCAATCGATCTCAGGCTGTTCGCAATCAAAATAAGCTTTAGGCGGAAGCCAGTCGTTAATTTTGATGGTTTTATGAATGGATGCATGGATAGGTGGTTGTTTCCTTGCGGCAACAATGGAGCGTTTAACTGGATATTTTAAAATCCCTAATAATGCTCGTCGGGTTAAATCAAGGCCAAAAGCTCCATAACTGTTCTCGACTTTGGTAAGCAATCTAAGGGTTTGTCCATTTCCTTCAAAGCCTCCGTAATCGCGCATCATGTAATTTAGTGCCACTTCTCCACCATGACCAAAAGGAGGGTGCCCAATATCATGCAATAAACAAATAACACTGACGAGATCATCATTGGGTAATAGGCTTGCTAATATCATCTGTTGATTTTGATTAGTAATCAGATTGCGTACTATGCTGCGCCCTATAGAATCTACTTCCAGAGAGTGAGTTAAACGAGTGCGGTGAAAGTCTCCTTCATCAGTCCCAAGAATTTGAGTTTTTCTTTGCAATCTTCTAAATGCAGGGCAATGAATAACGCGTGTTCTATCTCGCTCATAGGGATCGCGATGATCTTGGGATCCTCTTTGGTTTGTTTGACCAGAACGTCGATGAGTCCACATAAATTAAGCCCCAAAACAACAAAATAGATACTGTATGTCATAGATTGTTTGGAAACAACATAAGTTTCTAAAGTTTCCTATAATTATAAAGATAACAATAAAAAATATATATAAAAATAATAAATCAGGGGGCGTTGTATGAATACAAAGATTAAATTAATTGCAGCTGCAATCTGCACCATTAATCTATCTTCATGCATGATGTATGAAGATAATTTCAATTCCAGTTATACAAGCTACGCTTACGATTCCAGCCAATTATATCCTCAAAATTACCGTATGAGTAATTTTGGATATCAGGATCAGTCAAGTAGAAGAGTATCCGTTCCTGAATCTTATCATGTTGGCGAATACCATTCTCCTGTTTCTTTTAAAGACAGAGATCGAAACTGGGTAAGCAGCCAAAACCCACAAGGTTATACGATTGAGGTTGCGAATGATGAGAAAGCCTCACTAGTGGCAAAAAAACTGTATAAAGCGCCTAAAAACGATCGTATGGCTCAAGTTAAATATCAAAAAAATGGTAAAGAGTATTATAAAGGTTTATACGGGACTTATCATAGTGCTGAAGCAGCGCAAAAAGCATTAGATGCTCTTCCTCCGGATATTAAACAAGGAGCCGGAGTAAAAAATTGGAGCAGTGTTCAGGAAAATTTAAATGAGTAATTATAAACTGTGCAGCCACGACTGGATAAATCAAAAAGAGTTTTTGGGTTATTTTTATTACTTTTAATCAATGGGTTCGTTCTTTTTCTGATATATTTATACACTGAGGTGGCCTGCTCGACAATGAAAAATAATATTTTTCATTGTCCCTATGAGTCTTCCGGGATGCAAATGTTTTACTATTTTATCTCATTCCCTTTGTTTTTATTATTAGCCGCCCTAAGTCGTGTATATAGCTACTATTATGATTTAAAAACATGTTTATCATATGGATATCTGATTTCTTGTTAAATCGTCGCTGCCTCATCAATTGCAGTGCAATATAAACTGAAATTCTGTTACAGGCTGTGACAAGTTGACTCACCAGAGTGAAGCAACCACGAAATCAACGATATTCAAGATTTTGCCTAGCTGCCATGCCCCAGCGCGAAGGCGGCATGACAAGGGTGACTAAGAGTCCCTGAAATCGATTACTGATAGGATATTGATAATCCAGTCGTTGCGTCTCTAAGTGATTCACAGCATGTTTCTTTTATTATGCTGTATTCTTCATAAGAACAGGCACCAGCCAAACTTGTAAAGAGGTTTTTAACGGCCTCTTCTTCACTGACTTGATTCAAACCAAGCAAAGTTTGGTCTCTCATTTGTTTTTTTAAACAGGAAAGATACTCCTTTTGTGTCAAAGGTCGTTTGTTTAGAAAACAATTAAAATTTTTCAGGAGGTCCGCATATTTTTTCGATAAGCTGTAAAGTGTATTAATGGGATCAAAGTTATGCGTATAAAGTTCTCCGGATTTGCATAAAAATTGTATGCTAGTACGGAGCGCAGGGTGCATGACGCTACTATTTGATTTTTGTAACTTAGTTGCAGCAATTAATAGACAATGCCCCAATTTTTCAAAACAAAAAGCCTTCTCATTTTGGCTGGTCATAGGTGAGCGCTTTCTTAAGGCGGCCAATTTCCATTCATTTAATAATTGGTATGCAATCGTGCTATCTAGAGCAGGATTGACAGTAGGTCCTTGAGACCAAAAACTAAACGATGGTGGAGGGGATGGGGGAGCCAATTCAAAAGGATCAGGATCCTTTACCGGAGAGGTCTTTTCAGGGGTTGTAAAAATTTGAGACGCTAAAGAACTGAGCATTTTCAAACAGGAAGTATCCATTGAGACGGTTGTTTTTTTCTGGTGACCCTCCATACCAGAAGTTTCGATACGTTGAGACGTACTTGAAGGCTCAGCGATTACTACTTCACTATTTTTTTCCGAAGTTTTGCCAACCACGCTGTGGTTGTGTGATGCACGACGTTTAATTGGCTGAACAGGATTCTTATCTGCTTTTTCCAAAGTTGATGATTTGCGTTTTTTATTCTGACTACTGTCCATGGACGTTGGCTGAATTTCGAACTCTTGAGTCTCTCGAGAGGAAGTACTCGAAGAAGCTATCTTCTGATTTACACATGCCAATAACCCATTAACATCGTCCAATCCGGATCTGATATGAGTAAATAATTCTTCTGTGATATTTAATTGTTTACGATAGACGCCTCGGTAACCATCTTTAAGACGTTTGTCAAATTCTTCATAGTCTTCCGCTATTGTATTTAGCATTTTGAGCATATCTTGATCATCTTAATCCTTATGCATTTGTTTTTTGATAAAGAATAAACGCATTTCAGCTTTTTGGAATTTAACTTTATGCATGTAATATTTGGTTTCCGTACTCTGTTGACCCACTTCAAGTGAGAGATTGGAAGAACTGATTTTTGCCACGGCTCTGATGATATGCTTATAGCATTGGGAGGCTTTTTCCAGGATTTTTTCTGCAGTCTCTGGCCTTAA
This sequence comes from Legionella antarctica, assembly GCF_011764505.1. NCBI lineage: Bacteria > Pseudomonadati > Pseudomonadota > Gammaproteobacteria > Legionellales > Legionellaceae > Legionella > Legionella antarctica. The sequence goes on along the minus strand of NZ_AP022839.1, from coordinate 2,714,858 downwards.
AGTATTTATTCGAGCGAAGGCATAATCAATATAGCTTTTGGCTAATAAGAGTAACGCTTCATTACAATTTCTTACTGTGAATAAATTATTAGAACTCAGTTCAGCTTGTATCTCTTTTGGGCTAATAGCTTCGTATAATTTAAAGCTATTTGTCAAAGCCTGGACATCTCCATTTTCAAATTTTTTGTAGTTCTCGAATACAGTTTCAAACAACGCTTCTAAGGACATATAAATTACATGGGAAGTTAAAATAGGTCATTATACAAAGAGATTACTTAACAGAAGCTTAACAATAGGTAAAAAAATCTTGCAAAATAAATCAAATAGATTTGTTTTTGCCATTGTGGTTAAAGTTTAATCTTTAAATTGTGTTCGGCCTGAAAATTTTAACGCTGTTGCGTCATCTCTGCTCTATATCAATTTAATTGCAGTATTGTGATTACTGAATTAGAGCAGCATCATCTTATAGATATAAGTACTCGTCCAGATGGTTCAATTAAAAACTACGAGTCTCTTTGTTATGGGTATTCAACAGAAACAAAGAATTCTGTATATACAGATGAGATTAATTACAAGAATAGGTATGGATTGTTTAAAAGAATCCCCGCACCTAGAGAGGGACGTCCCCTTAGAGGAGCCAATCCTGAGAAAGAGATGTTAGATAAGCATGACCATTTGTATGAAGACTATACGATTGAAGCTTCAATAGATAAAGGAAAAATAACATCTTCTGATGGTACGTTACACTATTTACAGCAAGTCTCTAGCTGGCAAATTTAATTGGTAATCTATTGGGTCTTTAGCAAACTGCGTACCTTAAAATCATCGTTTATCTCTTTATAAATGGCTATCCGAAGATAGGCAGATTATATGCTCTGACTATTTAAAAATTAAGGGTTGAATTTGGATGTGTTAGAAGTTTCTCTGATTAGGTATTAATCTCACTCGAGGACAACGCGCGTCAAATTATCTAAAATTTATGGTTTAGCTATAATGTAAAAAATGAGAAGCCCCAAAGAGATGCTGCGCTTAGATTGTTATTGTAAAACTCAACAATAAAACATTGTCTGTTTGGTTAGTGAATGAGCGAAGGTGCTGATTTAAATACCCTACATCCATAAGAATCGAATTGGATAACTGAGCAGCAATTCCAATAAACGCACGATTTTGTTCGAACAGACGAGGAGAAACCCATTGGGGATGATTTAGATTAAAAAACAGTTCATCAAAAATAGAAAAGGAGTATTTACTATTATTTTTAAATGGGATCCTTAACCACATTCTCGGGCGCAGACGCAAAGCTATTCTAGATTCATCCACATTTTTTCTTTGTTCGAAACGTGTACGACTTATCAGGTTAAGGTAAGGTTTATTAACTACTCTCCAGTTGAATTGTTCCCAGTATCGTTCTTCATGGGTCGTTGCGTTTTCCGGTGTTTTTGTTACGATCCAACCGGGACCAATGAATAGGCTCATATCGTTATTAAACTGATAACCCAGCCCTCCAAGTAAAAGAAGCTGATTAAAAAAGTAAGTATCATCAATTAAACGTAACTGGGGTTCCAAATAGTACCTAAAGGATGAGTCATCTGATAAAGATCCAGTAACAGCTGAGACCACCCAACCTTTATTATAGGGGGCACTAATGGCAGGGCTTAATCCAATAAAAAGAAAAAGAGCGAGGGTGATTTTTAAAAAAAAAGAGAAAATTCGATAAGCCATAGATTCAAAAGAAGCAAAACAAACAGTTTATATTCAATGCTTAAAATATCAAGGTCATAATAAAAAAACTTACCTATTTTAAGGAAATTACCTGGCAGTAAACCAGTCGTACATTCTAGAACTGATTTGTAGCAGGCTTCATGAATTAATTTTCAGTAGTTCTGAATAAATTAAAGAATGGATCAAAAAGAGATAGGGATATTGCATTAGTTTTGCTATATTGCGACTTGGATGTTTATTTACTAAATATATTTCCAAATTAATAGATTATTAATTAGATGTGAGTGATATTTAGATTTATTTATGCAAATTAAAAAGAACCCTGATGTAATATATATTACCAAGGCTGAGTTTCTTGGTGAACTCTGTGACGAGTTAGGAGGCGTCTCTCAGGTTATTGAGGATATGGTTTTCTCATCACAGATAAAAACGAACGTATGTTTTGCTTTAGATATGTGGTTTGAACCAAAAATTGTAACATTTCAATCCATTTCTGAGGCGGTAAAAATCCTTCGTCAGGCGGGAAAGTTTTGGTATATGCACCCCGTCAGTCAAATCAGAAGATCTCGATTAATTGAAGAGCAATTACGCAAATGCCCCTCACTTCAGCGCCACTTTCCTATTGAAACAGAAATTCCCTATCCTATAGGTGGTTTTAGTCTTCTGGATCAGAATACTTTGTTATACAGTACAAAACGTTTAAAAAAATGGCCACAAGGACATTGTTTTTTTATTGAAGATAAAATTAATCCACCTAATCGAGCTTACTTGAAACTATGGGAAGCACTTTTTCTTTTAGAAAAGTATCCTGCATCAGGAAACTCGGTTTTGGATTTAGGCGCATCGCCGGGTGGATGGACTTATGTCATGCAATCATTAGGAGCAAGCGTGACCTCAGTTGATAAAGCCCCTTTGGATGCCAAAATTGCAAAGCTCCCTCGTGTTCAATATCTAAAACAAAGTGCTTTTGCCATAGAGCCATCCAGGCTGGAACACAATTATGATTGGGTATTATCTGACGTAGCATGTTATCCGGATAGAGCCTATTCTCTTATTATGAAATGGATAGAGTCAGGTAAAGCAAAGCAAATGATTTTCACGATAAAATTGCAGGGTAAAATTGATTTGGTCACCATTAAGCAATTTCAATCAATTCCCAACGCACGTATTTTGAATATGTTTTACAATAAACATGAAGTCACTTTTTTTTATCCAGGCTGAAAATCGTTTTATCCCAAAATATCTTAATAAGTGTCCATACCTCTTAAGACAAGTCAGGCCAATATCGTTTTAATTACTAGTACAACGTTTCACTGATTCTGTCCTGTTATGGCAAGGTGTGCTAACCTTCCGCGTTCTTGAGGCGCATTGGAAAGCAGCACACATGGAAAAGTATATCGTAAAATTAACATTAGAAGAACGAGAAGAATTGTTGATTTTGATTCGAGTTGGGAAAAAAGCGGCAAATAAATTAATGCATGCGCGAGTGTTATTGTCTGCAGATGCAAATGATACAAAATTAAAACAAAAAACGGATGAAGAAATAGCTACTGAAATGCATGTGAGTAGTAAAACGGTTGCTCGGATACGCCAACGATTTGTTGAGGAAGGTATGGAATCAGCACTATCACGTAGGCCACATGCCAATCCAAAATCTCGTAAAATTGACGGCGAACAAGAGGCTCATTTGGTTGCATTATGCTGCTCAACACCACCAGAGGGTAGGAGTCGGTGGACGCTAAAATTGTTAGCACATAAATTAGTGGCGTTGGAAATTATTGACAGTGTTTCACCTTCAACAATTTGTAGGGTTTTAAAAAAAACGAAATAAAGCCATGGCAAAAGAGAGAATGGTGTATCCCTGAGGCTAATGCTGAATTTGTTTGTAAAATGGAAGATGTTTTGGATATTTATAAACGACCCTATGATTCAAAACGTCCCGTTGTTTGTATGGATGAAACAAGTAAACAGTTGATCAAAGAAACAAGAACACCAATTCCAGCAAGCCCAGGTGAGAGTTTACGTTATGATGCAGAATATGAAAGAAATGGTACGTGTAATATTTTTTTAAGTTGTGAGCCTTTAAAGGGAAAACGAACAACAAAGGTAACGGAGCAGCGTAAAAAAATTGACTGGGCGCACTTTATCAGAGAGTTGCTCGATACCCATTACTCCTCAGCGGATATCATTATATTGATCATGGATAATTTGAACACTCATGCTGGTTCATCCTTATATGAAGCTTTTGAGCCGGTGGAAGCCAAAAGAATTTTGGATAAACTTGAAATTCATTATACGCCAAAGCATGGAAGCTGGTTAAATATGGCTGAGATTGAACTAAGCCATTTAAGCAGGCAATGTCTTGATCGACGGATTCCTGATAAAGAGACCTTTGTTCGTGAAATATCCGAATGGAACCAGCAAAGAAACGCAGAGGAAGCAACAATTGATTGGCAATTTACAACTGCGGATGCCAGAATTAAATTAAAAAAGCTGTATCCTGTCCTTAATGCAACAGGACAGAATCAGTGAAACGTTGTACTAGGTACTGCTGATGATAATCATCAGCTTGGTTGTTCCTGGGGGTTTATTTTGTTGTACATCAAATTGCTTTATTGTAAGCGTATACCGTTCGTTAATTTTAGCTAACCAACTCATAAATAATTTAAAAGGCACGGTATCAAAAGTTAATTGTATATCCCCAGATCCAGTTTGTTGCAGTTGGTAGGGAAATTTAAGAGTGGGATTATCTTTAAGTTGTGTTGCTAACAAAGTTAGTAATTGACTGTTGTCCAATGTTTGCTTTGTCTTTGAGGAGTGACCTTGCCGTTTTATTTTTTGCATCCAGGCCAATGTTTCAATTTTCTCATTTAATTGAGTGGTTTTTTGAGTAACCATAGTGCTTAGTGGCACATAGAGTACTAAATAGTAGCCGTAGGTAAAAAGAAATATTGCAGCAATAATTACCATCCATTTTTCCCGCTCATTTAGAGTATTTAAGTAGTTTTTCACATTAACTCCAGGGTCGCGACAACGTGTTGATCTCGAGTTGAGGCCTGTGTTTGCTTGACCTTAAGTTGTAATTTTTTTAATTTATTTTCAATATCTTCCAAACTGGCAAAGTCAGAGCTAATTAGTGTTACAGATAAGGTTTTATTTTGATAGCGGAGCTCTTCAAGAGTTATTTGATTCTCATTCATTGCCTTGGCAAATTGATTTAATAAAAACCAAAAACGAGTTTGAGTATTAGACCCATTAGTATCCAGTAGCTGGCTGATTCGAAATTTAGGGCTAATCACCTGTTTGGCCTCAGGAAAAAAGTCGTGATAAATAGCTGCGATTTGCCGATCAACAGTATCAGTTTTTTTATTTAATGAATAAAGAGAGAGGGCATTGACTAACAAGAGAGACAAAAACCAGAGTCCACAGAGCAATCCTGCAACTTTATATCCTTTTTGAATCCAGTCGGCAGAAGCATTACCGTGTAACATTTCACCCTGACAAAGATTCATCGGTTTTGCATTAAGGATTTTTTGAGCTATCCAATTATAGGAAAAACCCTCTTTTTTGGGCAAGGAATTATCTACCATAATTGCGCTGTCTTTAAATACAAGCGGTTCATTTAACAGATGCTTTTTTATATAAGCTCTTGCCAGTTCATCGGAAAGAGCCCCTTTAAAATCATCATTATTAATCAATAAGACAGATTCACTGATACATAATTCTCGGGGAGATAAAGCAAACCAGTCTAAAGTGATGAGATCAAATTCAATGTCATGTTCATCAAGATAGTTCATTAGATACTGGATTCTTTGTTTGCTCACTACGCTGATAATGTATCGATTATTTTGATATCTTAATTTATCAAAAGCAAAATGAAGCTCTTCTACAGATTGGGCAACTTTATCCTCAAGAGCATAAGGAATAGCTATTCTTGCTTTCCTCTCAGGCAGCCACGGCAACTCAAGCTCAAGAATACTGGAGCTTGTGGTAGTTTCAATTATTAGGGTATTACATTCCTTTTGTAAGGTTTTTATTTCGGTAAAACTACGTTGGGCAGGCGGAGCGATAAGCTCTCCTTCCTGAGAAATTTTTAAACAAAGACAACCATTATCATCAAGATGTTTAGCAAATAAGAAGCAATAATCCATGAGTCGAACTCTATTAGTTAATACAGAACGCTCCCGTATTCTGTGAAGTCTGGAATACGGGGCGTTTTCTCATTTATTCCCCTTAGGACGCTTCGCTGCGTAGGGAATAATTAATTATACATATGCTCTGTGTTTTTGCGCATTCATCTCAAGCCATTGCTTTTTTAATTGTTGTGACAATAAATAGACGACAAGGGCATATTGTGGGCTAGAGTTATAACGAGTAATAACAAAGAAGTTAGGGTAGGCTAACCAATACTCTTTTCCTTCATCAGTCAGGAGCTCAATTAAGGCCGCACGCTTAGGATGATTAAGAGAGGCAGTTATTGGTCTAACACCTGCTTTTTCCAATTGTACTAAATTATAATTGGCAGTTCTGGGATTTGTTTTGATATGTCTGAATTTCCAGCCAGTTAACTTAGCCTGTTGGGCTATGCCTTCGTTTAATCTCCAGCCGTGTTTTTGGAAATAATTGGCAACACTGGCAATAGTGTCACCGTTATTAGAGATCAGATCACGTGTACCTTTATTTTTAAAATCCACTGCATAATATCTATAACTGCTTGGCATAAACTGTGGTTTGCCTATTGCACCAGCATATGAACCTTTATAGTATGTTGCGGGAACCTTGTGTTCACGGCATAGAAGGAGGTATTCTTTTAATTCTTTAGTAAAATAGGCCGAACGCTTAGGGTAATTGAAAGCCAGGGTGGCAAGAGCGTCCAGAACTCTGTATTCACCTTGACGCTCTCCGTATAAAGTTTCTACACCCAGAATAGCAACAATGATCTCTGGAGGTACACCATATCTTTTTTGGCTTTTTTCCAATAGTTTCTGGTTAGCCTTCCAATAGTTCAACCCACCGTTTAATCTTTTCTGGGTAAGAAATAATTCTTTGTAAACATCCCAGTTTTTTCTTTCATAGGGCTTTTCCATCGATTCAATAATCTGTGGTTGAATCTGGACCTGATTTAGCATTTCAACTAATTGTTTGGCGTTAAAGTGATGATGCTTTACCATGCTTTTAATAAAAAGCTGTACGTCTTTGCGTTGAGTAAATGTAGTATTTGAAAAGGTAGTAAAAGAAATAAGAAAAAGTACAGTAAAGCCTAGCCAGCTTATTCGTCGCATGGTGCATCCTATGTTGAGACCAAACCGGGAATTTTAGTGAAATTATGGGTCATTAGCAAATTTTCTTTACATAATGAATCAATTAGTTCACAAAAATAACAGAATTCATCTTGCCTACTTTCTGCCTGCAAACATTTAAGATAGAATCAGGCTATTTACAGAAAGGCTATTTCAGTTGAGTAACTTAAAGCGAATTCGTAACTTTTCAATTATTGCCCATATCGATCACGGTAAATCCACCTTGGCAGATAGGTTTATTCAAATTTGTGGTGGCTTGACCGCACGTGAAATGAGCTCTCAGGTTCTCGATTCTATGGACATAGAGCGGGAACGCGGTATTACCATCAAGGCACAATGCGTCTCATTAAATTATACCGCAAAAGATGGGAAAACTTATTTATTAAACTTTATTGATACTCCAGGACATGTAGATTTTAGCTATGAGGTGTCTCGCTCTCTTGCTGCTTGTGAGGGGGCAATTTTGGTCGTCGATGCAGCTCAGGGTGTTGAGGCACAAACTGTGGCTGTTTGTTATACAGCTATAGATCAATCATTATCGGTATTGCCGGTATTAAATAAAATAGACCTCCCCCAAGCTGAACCTGAGCGGGTTATCTCAGAGATAGAAGATATTATAGGTCTTGATGCTCATGATGCGATAAGGGTCAGTGCTAAAAGTGGTATGGGAGTTGAAGATGTTCTTGAAGCCCTTGTTACTCATATTCCTCCTCCTGAAGGAGAGACGGATGCGCCTCTGCAAGCTCTTATTATCGATTCCTGGTTTGATAGTTATCTTGGGGTTGTTTCACTGGTGCGTATAGTCAATGGTGCCATACGAAAAGGTGATAAAATGCGCATTATGTCTACTGGAAGAGCATACGAGGTGGATCAAGTAGGTATATTCACTCCCAAACGTACTAAACTGGATGTATTGCAAGCAGGCGAGGTTGGGTATGTTGTTGCTGGAATTAAAGAAATTCAAGGTGCTCCTGTAGGAGATACCCTAACTTTAGACAAAAACCCTGCTATAAAGGCACTTCCAGGTTTCCAGCGAGTTAAGCCTCAGGTTTACGCTGGTTTATTTCCTATTAGTTCAGATGATTTTGAAGCATTCAGAGAAGCCTTGGCCAAACTAAGTTTAAATGATGCGTCCTTATTTTATGAACCTGAATCATCAGAGGCTCTTGGTTTTGGATTTCGATGTGGATTCTTGGGGATGCTGCACATGGAGATAGTGCAGGAACGACTGGAGCGGGAATACAATCTTGATCTGATTTCTACTGCTCCCACTGTTGTATATCAGATTATTACTCAAAAAGGAGAGACTTTATTAATTGATAATCCCTCCCATCTCCCCCCGATTACACAAATTAAAGAGATGTATGAACCTATCGTGCGAGCTAATATTTTAGTTCCACAAGACTATCTGGGACCCATTATTACTTTATGTGTTGAGCGACGTGGGGTACAGGTAAATATGACCTACAGCGGGCGCCAGGTTTCAGTTACATATGATATCCCGATGAGCGAAGTCGTGTCAGACTTTTTTGATCGGTTAAAATCAGTCAGTCGGGGTTACGCTTCATTGGATTATAATTTTTTACGTTTCCAGGAAGCTGACTTGGTGAAAATGGACATATTAATTAATAGTGAAAAAGTAGATGCACTTTCCGTCATTGTTCATCGAGGTACTGCTCATAGTCGAGGAAAAATAGTCGCTGAAAAGATGCGGGATCTGATTCCGCGTCAAATGTTTGACGTTGCTATTCAAGCCGCGCTTGGAAGTCATATTATTGCCCGTCAATCAGTTAAGGCTCTGCGTAAAAATGTTACTGCAAAATGCTATGGTGGTGATGTGTCACGTAAAAGAAAATTATTAGACAAACAGAAAGCTGGGAAAAAACGCATGAAACAAGTCGGTCATGTGGAAATACCGCAAGAAGCGTTTATGGCAGTTTTTCAAACTGATAGAAAAAAATAGGATTGTTATTTTGCTGTACTCTTGGAAATCAACTTTTGGGATATAAATTTATGAATTTTGCTTTAATATTAGTTTTATTATCTTTTATCAGTGGATTTATTTATTTACTAGATGTTGTTTTTTGGGCCAGAAAACGTGGGCCAAATCAAAAGCCTGGACGGATTATTGAATATTCCCGCTCCTTTTTTCCGGTTTTTTTTATTGTTTTATTATTACGTTCATTTCTTGTTGAGCCGTTCCGTATCCCTTCAGGTTCTCTGGAGCCAACGTTGTTAGTTGGAGATTTTGTGGCAGTCAATAAATTTGCTTACGGCTTAAGGCTTCCAGTATTGGAAAAGAAAATGGTATCACTTGCTAATCCTAAAACTGGTGAGATTGCAGTTTTTCGTTGGCCTCCTGCTCCCTCTTTTGATTACATCAAAAGGGTGATTGGTGTTCCTGGTGATGAAATCAGCTATCATAATAAAATTTTATCAGTTAACGGTAAGGAAGCGACGCGCACTTTTGTTGAATATACAATTGATGAGAGTTCGGGTAAAGCAGTAGCTAAATATAAGGAAAACTTGAACGGGGTGGTGCACGATATTTTTATCAGAGCAGATGTTCCCTCAGTTGATTTTGATGTGGTTGTCCCTGAAGGAAGTTATTTCATGATGGGCGATAATCGCGATGATAGCGCCGACAGTCGTTATTGGGGTTTTGTTCCAGATAGTTATCTTCGAGGGAAAGCATTTTTAGTATGGATGAGCTGGAATGGCAAGACTGATAATCTGCGCTGGTCACGAATTGGAAGATTGATTAATTAAAGGAATAATTGATGCAAAAACAACAAGGAATGACATTTATTAGTATGTTATTTACTGTAGCGGTTTTAGTAATGGCAGCAGTTGTTATGATGCGATTAGTACCTGCATATATACAGCATTATGAAATAGTGCAGTCTATAAAATCTTTAAATACAGTTCCTGTTGCTTCCTTATCAGGCGATCCTCTTGCCGATGTGGATGTACTGCGAAGCAGTTTAAACAAGCGTCTTGATATTAATGGTGTGGATCATCTTAAGAATAATGAGATAATCATTACACCTAAAGGGGAGCATCGGTATCAAGTAAAACTAAGATATCAAGCCATTCGATTTTTGGCATACAATATAAATCTGTTGATTAACTTTGATAATACGTATGAGGTAGTAGCTGGTAGTGAAAATTGATTTAGAGAGATTATGTAGACGTTTGAATTATCAATTCGTAAAACCTGCTTATCTAAAACAGGCCTTAACCCATTGTAGCGTTGGCAGTGACAATTATGAGCGCTTTGAGTTTCTTGGTGATTCTATATTAAGTTTTGTGATTGCTAACGAATTATTTAATCAATTTCCGACACAAAGCGAAGGGCAACTTAGTCGATTGAGGTCCTTTCTGGTCAGAGGGGATATGCTCGCAGAAATTGCTAAAGAATTAGCACTGGGCGACTTTCTTTTTCTTGGCCAGGGTGAATTAAAAAGTGGCGGATTTCGTCGATCCTCCATACTTGCTGATGCCTTGGAAGCTGTTTTTGCAGCTGTTTTTTTGGACGGTGGTATCGCTGCAGCAAAAGAAGTTATTTTAAACTTATTTCGTTCAAGACTTAACGATCCGAATTTAAATGATTGCCTCAAAGATGCTAAAACTCAGTTACAGGAATACTTACAGGCCGAGAAATACGCTTTACCCGAATATACTTTAACAAAAGTTGAGGGGGATGAGCATGATCAAATATTTTTTGTAACCTGCGTTGTAGAGGGGATACAAAAAATATCTCATGGCCAAGGCTCCAATAGAAGAAAAGCAGAGCAATTAGCCGCCAGATCTCTCTTGGCGCAGTTACAGAAAAAACCTTAGTAAGCTCGTTATTTTATAATTTTAATCTGATTGCTCTAAAGTGCTGGATATTTCCAACCATTCTTCCTCGATCTTGTGCAAGGTGGAATGGGCAAGCTCGCGGTCTGACAATAGTTTCTCCAATTTTTTCTTTTGACTAGTATCCTCATAAAGCATGGAGTCGCCAAGCTGGTGATCCAGCTGGTGGATTTTTTCCTGGTATTGCTCCATTAATTGTTCTAATTTTTTTAAGCGATTTTGTAAGGATTTTTTCTCTTTATAAACCTTAGCAGAGGGGGGGGTGATGCTTTCTTTTACGGTGTCTTTTGATTGTAACCAGGAATAATAATCATCCAGATCCCCATCAAAAGGTTGAACTTTCTGCTGATATACCAAATAGAGATCATCTACGCTAGTTTTTAGCATATGGCGATCATGGGAAATTAAAATCAGAGCTCCTTCATAGCTTTGTAGAGCCAGTTCAATAGCTGAGCGCATTCCCAGATCCAGGTGGTTTGTAGGTTCATCAAGTAATAATAAATTGGGCTTTAGCCAGACGAGTTTTGCCAAAGCCAAACGTGCTTTTTCACCACCTGAAAAATGATGAATGGCTTGAACTGCCATATCACCGATGAAATTAAAACCGCCCAAAAAATCACGAATGCTCTGTTCTCTTACTTCAGGTGACAAGACTTGAATGGTTTCTACAGGGCTTAGTTTACAATCCAGCTGCTCTAGCTGATGTTGGGCGTAATAGCCTATTTTTAAGTGAGGAGAACGATGAATATCACCGCTTAAAGCAGACAAAGAATCAGTTAACGTTTTAATTAAAGTAGATTTTCCTTCACCATTGGGGCCGAGCAGGGCAATCCGGTCGCCGGGATTAAGCGATAAATTAATTTTTTTCAGAATGGGTGCATTTTCATAATATCCCGCATTAACCTGATTGCATTGGATTAAAGGATTACCGGCACGTGGACAAGGAAAAAAGTCAAACGAAAAAGGGGAGTCTGCTTGAGCAGCTGCAATAATTTCCATTTTTTCAATTGCCTTAACTCGGCTTTGAGCTTGCTTTGCTTTGGTAGCTTTTGCTTTAAAGCGATTTACAAAAACCATCATGTGATTAATTTTTGTTTGTTGTTTTTCATGCATGATTTGTTGTAAGGCCAATTGTTGTGCATGGGTTTTTTCAAAACAACTGTAATCACCGGTATAAAGGGCTAAATTTTGATTTTCAATATGTAAGATATGAGAGACAAAAGCATCAAGAAACTCTCTATCATGAGAAATTAAAATAATGGTACTTGGGCTTTGTTTTAAAAAACGTTCCAGCCAGAAAATCGCTTCCATATCCAGGTGATTTGTTGGTTCATCCAGTAAGAGCAAGCCTGCTGGCTTCATTAAACAGCGAGCAAGACTTAAACGCATTCGCCAACCACCAGAAAAACTATTCACCGAAGCCTGCTGTTGATCTCCCTTAAAGCCAAGACCAGACATGATAGTAGCCGCCTGAGCGGGTTTACTGTAGCCTGAACTATGGGTGAGTTCTTCGTGGCAAGCAAACACGTCTGCATCATTTCCCAATTGTTCCGCATTTGCCAGACGTTGCAGCAGATTTATATACTCTTCATCACCACCTAGGACAAAGTCTAACGCTTTTTCATGACTATCAGGTAAGTGCTGGGATAAATGACTGATACTTAATTGTGGATTAATTAAATACTCACCAGTATCTGCCGTTAATTTACCTAATAAAAAGTCAAATAGAGTGGATTTTCCACAACCATTATGCCCAATCAATCCAATTTTTTGTTTTTCATAGAGACTAACGCTGGCTTTATTGAGTAAGACTTTATTTCCGCGTGATAAAGTAATGTGACGCAAGGTAAGCATGTTAAACCATTAGCAAAAATCAATAAGAAATTTTATCATAATTTGGTGAGGCCCTCACAATTAATATTTCCAGGTACCACAGCAGCGCCTAAGTATTTTTGTTGTATAGTTGTATTTAATCTCCAAGAAGGGTCTTCATTTCCTCTACACAAAACGCGGAACTATCTCCCAAGAGAGCGATTTTATTGATGGTTATGATGACTGGGTGAGCACTAAGAATTGGGACGCCATGAAGGCGGCATGGATGGCGGTTGGAAAAGAGCAGCGCGATGTTCCTGTCCATGTGGCTAATGAATATTGCCGTAAAGACCGCTCGTTTGACCCAACACCTCAGTTTAATGAGGACAAATTTCCCCGTGGGTTAGCGTTCGACAATCATCATACAAACAAAGGCGAATCATGGATCCCGTTAGTTATTTCTGATTCTTCCGGTCTTGGGGTTGATCTTGCATTAGTTAGGCTGACGGCGGGCGCAGTGGGGGGCGGTGGGCTCGGGGTGTCCAGGGCGTGGCTGGTGTGTGATTTGGCGGCTATAAGCCGCCTCGATGAAGTAAGAACATTAGATCTCACGCAGTCGCGTAAAAACCTGGAGCCGACAGAACCTGGGCTTAGGATTGATAACCGTATTTATTAATGGCGTGCTTGAGCAAACCGGCGACATAGACCGCCGGGCTAAAATCCCAGCACACTTTTAAAAACCATTCAAGTAGATCCTGGTACTGCCAACTTTCTGTTGTTCTTACCCACCACATGACCCCACCGCTTCCTTGGTGTAAAAGATCATGGGCTTTGCCTTTGATGGTTATCCTTTCACCCGATAAAAATTAAGTACAATTCCTTTTTTTCACCTCAATAATCGCTAAAATAAAGAGTAACTATCTTGCATGGAGGATTTCAAAATATCATTTGATAATACATTCGTATTAAAATACTGATCAATTCCTTTGGCAACCATTACATACTCTCCACTTTGAGTTAGCTGTTCCGCCTCAATAAGTTCTTGTGCTATAATTGGCCAGTTATTCTTTAAATTATCAACTGTTAAAGCATTAATGTGTTGTTTCAATTCAAGGGCTTTGGGTACTTGGGGTATATCCACTAAGCTTGCTTTAAAAAAACCACGAACGTAATTACGGGCTGATGCTACTCCTGTCCAAAGTTTCTCTCCCAACTCTGTTTGAGTGTAACTTCCTCTATTTTTTATATAATTATTAATAGAAAGGGTGGCTAGGGTTTTAAATGTCATTACAACCTGCTCAGCCTCTTCAGTTGAATTATCAAGAGTACTCATAGACAACGGGTTAGACAAATAAGAAGTACTGATTTCATCGCATGAAGGAGATGCTTTGGTATCAGTCTCTAAAATTATTGTTGTAGGACTCATTTCGGCATTAAAAACCTCACCAATAGCTTCATTCATTTCATCTTCGTCCATTTTTTGCTCTGATAGGCCTCCGATACAACTCATTGTCAATTGCGCATTTTCAGCTTGTCTCCATTGCTGTGGGGTGGTCTTACCAAAAATACTGTTATATCCAATATAAGTTACCCCGTGAATCTTTATTTCTCCAGGCGAGCCATCATGACCATGTCGAAACCTGTAATTATAAGATGGAACCTTAATTTCTGGACCAATATCAGTCAAACGTGGCCAAATAAAGTTATATATTGGATTTGTTCCAGAAGGAAGTGTTGTCAGGGCCTGATATATAGGACTTTCTTTATCCGTTAGATCCTTGGAAAACATAATGTTTAATTGATCTAAAACATACACTACATCATCTACCGATGCGTAGATATCTTTATGGTGGTTAGAAGGAAGAAATTCATGCATTGCTTTATCTATGGCTCTTAAAGTTAAAGGAGCATGACCCATAATATCAATACTGCCATCTTCTTTACGGACATAATCTACAAGTTTGAGTGCAGGTAAGTAAGCTTTTTGAATCATATCCCCCACTTCTTCATAGGAAATAATGTGATTGTCAATTAACCATTTCAATCGAGTAAGAGAATTGCAAGGAGATAACTCCATAGTTAATTTTTCCCCAGGGGCTAATGCACCTCTTAAGTAATTACTTAATAAGCATTTATCATGATTTGAGAGAAGGATAACGCCACGTAACTCAGGAAAAGCCAAACGCATTTCCAATAAGATAAGCAGGGACAGAACATCGTTGCTTCCCCTGTCTGCAAGCATGTCTCCAAAACAACGCAAAGTGACGCCGTTCGGAACGTGGGCATGTGAAAATCCGGTACGTAAAATATCCCTAAAACGTTGCAAATCCTTTGGATTTAACGCACTGCGATCCCTTATAAGGGAGTCAATCTCGTAAATTTTTATTAATACAATATATTGTTCTTGGTTGATGTTAATGATACCTGCCTCGTATAGATATCTTATCAGAGCAATTGCATTACCATGTGTGTCTCCGGCTGAGAAAGAAGAGCCCGCCTTTGGAGGAATGTAGCCTTTTTCCGGAAGGGATAAAATATTTGATATGCTGTGACAAACAAGTTTTTGATCGTACATAAATTACTCACTTTGATTTTTTTTGATTAAAATAAAATTATAGCCTTTTAGGACAAATCTACAGCTAAATGCACTTAGTTAAAGTCTTAAGGAAACTCTCTTTGGGATAGAGTTGAAAATTGTTTTTTTTGAAACATTAATTCTCACGTGGTTATTATTAACATGGGTGGTTTGGTGTTATTTTTGTTCATAAGTAAATATTTAGTACGAAGTATACTTGTTTAATGTTAAGGAAATATTGTATCCTGTCAGAATCGCCGGGTAAGTGTCTGCCACTGAGCCCGGACTAATCCGAGCCGCGCGCGTCAGCAAGCGGAATTATCTCGAGATGCTTATGTGGTGCATGGAACCTGCCGCACTTTAAGTAAGATTAATTCAGCCAATGATGGCATTTCAAATTTTTTAGTCACCCTATCGTAAATATACTGATAAACGTTAACTTTCAGTTTTCTGGCCGTCTGTACAATCGTGGCAAACGTATCCTTTGATTTGGTGCCATTTTGGGAGACCGTTTGGAGATTGATGTCGCGTATCCTTGCTTGAAACCGTGTCCCTAATTCAGAGGCATTGTTGTGCAATGGCAGAAATGGATGGTCTAACACCAATAATAACGCTTGTTTTTTAGCACGTGTCTTTGCAATGCGTTGATCTAAAACATCATAGCCTGTCGTGGTTGCGAACAAAGTATCAAATTGCATTGATAGTTGTTGGGCCATTGATTGAGATGGAGCCGTCTTGTAAGTCAATAATGCATGGTAGAAATCCCATAATTGCTCAAGAAATACAGCCAATATATTCTGATTCATATCTGAGAATGGAGTGAGTTTTTTATAATGACGACCTTCATGGATCCAGCACAGCGCATGATGTAGGGCCAATTTATTAAACTGAGGCGCATCATCTGTCATTAAATAATGGATGAAGTATTTCGAGTGCTGATAATAGGCAAGAGCTGCTGACTCAAGAATTATGCGTCGATTCGTGCTGTGTTTTTTTGGATTTGGAAAAAGTGTTCCCATCAAACTATCGATTGATTCACGTGTGAGGGGTTGTGCATGCAGCATTGGTTTAATTTGATCCAACCATTTTTTTGCGAGACCAAACTCATCCATTAACTCATAAGCCTCCTGATTAAACATAAACTTTAATTGGTCTCGACACAGCAACTCCAATAAGGTCAAGCGATCTTTTTTACGACGAGTGAAGTATGCTGTAAAAAAGTCATTACATAAAACATGGGTGTAGTGATTTTTGCCGTTAACACGACTGCCTGTGTCATCCATCTGCTGGTACAAGCCTGCGTTGCTACCGGCATCGACAATATCTTCTTTTTCCTGATGAAAAATATCATTGCCTTCTGTCAGCATGGAAGCAATTTTACCATGTGATATTTGAATACCACATGTTTTTAAAAAGCGCTCAATGGCGCTCTCCGTCATCCCTGCATCACGGTATAATGTGATGACCAGCGCTTTAACCCCAGGACCAAATTCACTGCCCTTATATTCGCCAGGAATCGGCGCAATAAAGGTTTTTTTCAAAGATGGTGAGTAATACGTTTCCAGCTTGAATTCAACATTATCCGTGATGATTTTTAGATCCTGGATGATTCGAATCTCAAAACCCTTGAACTTGGCGTCATCTGGCAGCGTTGCTTTGTCCAGAGCAATCGTAACACGTCTATCAATACGTACGTTTTTTTTGTCTTTGCCTGTGTTTTTATTGTTCCCTTTACCACGTTTATTGCGATCTCCTTCAGATGAATGATTGGAATTGCCTGTATTATCGCCATTGCTACCTTTGGATTGACCGCGAATATTAGGTTTGCCCTGTTCACCCTTAAGGCGGTTTATCTCATCACGTAATACTTGGTTTTCCTCTCTGAGCAAAGCATTTTCTTCGGCAAGCATTTCGACCAAATTAACCAATACCTTAATGATAGTCACGGCCTTTTTGTCGGCAAGACTATCGATATCTTTTGTTAACTCATCTAAAACTTGTTTGATTTCTTGGCGTTTCATCATCTACCACTGCGTTACT
Organism: Legionella antarctica; assembly: GCF_011764505.1. Taxonomy (NCBI): domain Bacteria; kingdom Pseudomonadati; phylum Pseudomonadota; class Gammaproteobacteria; order Legionellales; family Legionellaceae; genus Legionella; species Legionella antarctica. The sequence continues at coordinate 2,697,548 of NZ_AP022839.1, read as the reverse complement.
AATGCTGATACGGCAATCATAACATGACTTTTTTTGAACGCATTTTTCGAGTTTTAACGCCACTAAGGGCTAAGAAAAAATCTGACCTCAGGAGGGAGATGTTTTATTAGTGAAAGGGGCTACATTGTGATCTTGGGGATCTTAGGGCATGCATATTGCATGACTTACGTTTGATATGGAAAAACATCAGTTTTACAGAAAAACCGTGTCAATAGGTATTTTGAATATTTTTAAAGAATTCCGCTTGCTGACGCGCGCGGCTCGGATTAATCCGGACTCAGTGGCAGACACTTACCCGGCGATTCTGACAGGATACGAAATATTAAATAATATACGCACTAATTGCCTATAAAAATTACATTATTGCCTCAACTTGTTTTGAAGTGAAGAATGAGACATGGGGCGTGCTTAGATGAAAAGTCTGGTAATCTTGAAAATTAGAATTAGTTAAGAGCCAGCGTCAAGCAGACAATTACCAATGACCAGTAAGGATACTGATACTAACTTTCTTCTTAGGACGGAACCAGCCTAGACACTCTAGCAACTTCAGTAATTGCACCACCCTTTATTTGCACTGGATCACCTAGGAAAGCCAAGCACTAAGCAAACTCAGATTTGCCTGTAAATTCTGATTTACGGTACCCTGGACGGTCTTTTACATGCCAGAGTGGCAGCATCATAAAAAAAGGAATCAAGCAGCAAATAAGCAATGTGAGGAAGAAACTATCCCAGCCGTAATTTATAATAATTGCCCCCAAAGGAGCCCCAGCCAGAACAGCTCCTAAACAATAAGCAAAAAATCCGGCAAAGCCTGTTGCAGTCGCTGCTGCTTTTTTATGCGATAACTCCGCACACGCCATACCAATCATCATTTGTGGACCAAAGATAAAAAAACCAAAGAAAAAAAGAAATAAAGAATCGATGAATGGTGTATATCCCCCAGTCAACGTAAATAGCAACAAAGTGGCAAATACACCTGCAGTAAAGAGAACATTGATTGGATTACGTTTCCCTTGAAATATTTTATCAGAAAGCCAGCCGGCCACCAGACTTCCAAAAAAACCACCAACCTCAAACCATATGACACAACTACCTGCCGTGATTAAGGAATAATCCTTCACTTCCGTTAAGTACATCATGCTCCAGTCATTAATGGCCGTTCTGACAATGTAAATAAACAAGTAAGAAATGGAAAGTATCCAGATATATGGGTTGCTTAACACATAATTCCAAAGAATTTCTTTGACAGAGAGTTCTGTTTTTTCCTGGTGGTGATTTGCTAAGCCAGAAAAATCTTCTCGGTATTGCTCGATCGCAGGTAAACCAAGTGACTGAGGAGTATCTCTTAAGCGATTGATCAAAAAAATACCTCCTAAAATGCAGATGATCCCAGGCACAAACATGGCCGAACGCCAGCCGAAATACTGCGCGCACATGGCAACAATTAATGGAATTAATGCACCACCAACGTTATGTGATGTATTCCAAATGCTCCACCAACGACCACGTTCGGATTGAGAATACCAATGCGTTAATAATTTAGTACATCCTGGCCATCCCCACCCTTGAAACCAACCATTTAATCCCCAAAAAATAGCAAATAACCACCAGGTGGAAGACAAACCAAACAAAATATTAAAAATACCTGTCAAAATTAGCCCAATCGCCATTAAATAACGAGGATTTGACTTATCACCAAGAATTCCACTCAAAAATTTGCTGATGCCATAACTTAAGCTTAAAATGCTAGCAATCATTCCCAGTTCAGTTTTCGTCATCCCCAAGGTGCTTTGTAATGCAGGCATCGCAAAGATAAAACTTTTTCGCGTAAAATAAAACAAAACATACCCTATATACATTGCATAAAAGGTGCGAATACGCCAATAACGATATTGCCGTGTAACAATGTTTTTATCCTGAATTTGATGAAGATAAGGAGCAGGTTTTAGAAAACTCAAAAATGCCATGATGGTCCATATCATGATAAAAAATAAGATTAGAATGGAACTGGTAAAGTATGTCAAATCTTTCTAAGGAAAAGATAGCGTTATCATACCTGTTGATAATTATTTAAAAATTTAAATGGAATTCTTGTGAAATTATAAATAAGCTACACCATTTGCCTAAAAAGGGATTTGTTGGAATGAAAGAAATTATTAGTTTATTAGAACACGATCAAATCGATCTTGCTATTGATAAACGTTCTGCAGTTATAATGGTTTTAAGAAGAAAATTTCGTACTCAAAAAGATTGGATTATTACTTCTTTTAACCAATATCACTTTACTGAAGAAGAGTCGGAAAAAATCCAACAAGCCATTCTAAATGGGGACCTTCGAATAACAGATCTTCTAAAACGTCCATTTTCCCACTATTTTTGGAGTTTCCTTACCTTTAAGTGGGGAGAGATACTTTCGGGTGGAAAAAGATTACCTAAGCAAGAGGTTTTACAAATTGCTGCCTACTCTTGCAATAGCCAAGAATTTGCAAGAACCCCCATTCAAAATAGAAACAGGCTGATTAAAGGAGTGCCTTTAGTCATTGGCAAAGTCGTCACCTCCATGGCACTTTGTATGGTATTTTGCCTGGGATTAATAAGTACTTTAGGAGCTCCCTTTGGCTTTTGCCTTGGCTTAGCAATAGTACTTTCCTTATGTAACGGAATTGTTTGTCTATTAAGTCGTGGTCAAGCCATGCTCGATAGTGCTGGCTTTCAGCCTCAAAAACAAAAAACGTTTAAGACCATCGAAGAAAATATACAAGAAAAAACGATATTCGATAGGGGGCAGAAAGTATTTTTTGGTATGGTGACATTGTTGGCATGCATTTCTGCAGGCATTTCTGGATATGCTGGTCTCATAGGACTTCTCACGTTCTTGGGGGCAGGTGTGATCGCCTCTAACCCTCTGGTTTTGATAGTTACGATTGGTTTATCTGTGATTACAGCTATCTCTTTTTATTCGTTTCAAGCTGTAGGCATACGTGAAAATTATGCAAAATTTAAAAATCTTTTTATTGAAGATTATAAAAAACCCTATGGTCTTTTGCGATGTGTCTTGTTAGGAATCATAAGTACGATCTTTTTAGCTGTTTATGCTACGCTAACCTGGTTTACTACGGTATCAGGGGTTAATAAGCTATTCAATGCTTTAGCTGCAAATCCTGATACCTTTTTAGCACATGTTCTTTCTATGATATGTACATCGACAACCATGGTTGTTAATACTTTTTCACAAGTATATAAAGTATTTAACCCGAAAACGTATGTCGATCTAAAAGAAAAATTTGAATCAATACATCAACCATCGGAAGAATACCAAACAAAAGCACAAAAGATAAAGTATGGAGTCATCAACGTGCTCAAATTATGTGCTTTGATAGGTGATTCTCTTGCTTATTCTGTTGCCGGTGGAATCCGAAGCGGAATTTATGTTGGTGAAGCTCTGGGAGAAACAATAGGGGCAAAACTCGCATTAACCATAACCATGGCAATCCTGTCTCCAGTTATTTTAGTATTCGTGTCGATAGCTTTTACTTGGCCTACCGTTTTTCACAGAAAAAATTCGACTCAATGTCCCTTACAGATGGAGGAGCCATCGATAGAACAAATGAGTCAAAGTCATACTCCAGATGCACTTCAAAATAATTCTCTATTATCAACATCAGACGACAGATCTAAAATTAGGCAAGGTGGGCTAAGATTTTTTGATGCAAGGTTGAGTAAAGAGAGTATTCTTGAGCCCAATTGTAACCCTGTTGTAGCAAGAGGAACAGTTTTGACATCCTAGCTTTAAATGAGTGCATTAAACGCTAGCCACTTGCTGGGAGAGAATCTAGTGATGATTTTGTGGGGAAACTGGAAGGTATTTAGTCGAAAAGGTGGGTAAAATTACCTATTGCATAAATAGCTCTTTTATTGTTTGGGTTATTTATCAGTTCTCTTTAGCTGCTTAAATGGCTCCTAAAGAGCTTCCTCTAATCTATTCTATCAAGGCAAAAGTTCTTTTCCGATATTTGGCTTATTAGCCTGGGGTACTAAAGTCGAGTATAGATAGAGGTTAATGAAACCATGCTGTATTATATATTTGCACATTGTTATCTATATGATAGAATGCTCGAAAATAATTCACCATGGTAAAAATATGTTAAATCAATTCATCTATCTTTTTCTAACAGATCTTTGCAGAGTGCCATTTCAACATGACTATAAAAGTTATGCTAAAGAAGAGCCTGGATATGGGGCTTCTATGTTGCAAGCTTACCTTACCGCATTTAAAACCAAGAAAGATGGAAAAATAACTGAAGGCTTAATCAAAAGCATCCATAAAGCAGCCATGAATTTTAATCCCAGTTCAAATCCAGGTGAGTATAAAAATGATTGGGGGAAATTTGAAATTGCTCCTTCTACAAAACATAATTTAAAAAACGAAGAGTTTGGGGTTCCAACATATAGTGTAACTGACGCTGGAATGGAAGAATTTATAAAATATTGGATGAAAGAAAATCACAATCCAATTCATGCCCTATGTTTTGAGGTAATGGATAATATAGAAAACGCTCCTTGTTACGTGTTTGAAAATAACCCTAAAGGTTTGAAATATCTTCAGATAATGGCCAGTAAAAATTCAACTATTTCTCATGTGGTTAGTACGGAAGCCGGCCTTGAGTTGATTCATCAATTATTACTTAAATTAGAGTATCAATGCGAAGTAAACTGTATGATCCATGAACCCCAAGAAAAACTACAGACTTTAATAGCCATTAGAATGCAAGAGCTTATTACCAGTTATGATAAAGAAATAAAACTAGCCAAGTCTGATGATGAAAAATTAATAGCAATCGTTCACTTTGTGCAGCGTATGGAGCAATTACATCCTTTTGCAGATGGTAATATCAGAACAGCTAATATACTGCTTAATAAATTGCTTCGCGATCATGGTTTTTCTTTGACTGTAATGATGAATCCTAACAGCCTTGATGGTTTTTCAACGACTGAATTAGTTGATATGGTTAAACAAGGGCAGACTCACTATCAACAAATTACCCAGCATCAAAATGGGAATTTAACACTTTTAACACCAGCAGCAATTAATATAAAACTCAGATCAATTACCTGTAGCCCTCAGGAGCTTCACGATATTGAAGATCAATCATTAATTTCCTCGTTTATCGATTGCGTGATAAAAGACAATCCTGAAAGTTTAGTTACTAATCGATATTGTTTCTTAGCTGATAAAACAACATCTAAAGTTTCTCTAATACTCGAACAATTATCTTTAATAATAAACGTAAATGATAAAAAAAATGAACCATTTATTTCAGCAATAAAGGCTGAAAAATTCAATTTAGCTCTTCGTAAAGCTTGTTCCGAGTTTAAGGAAGAAATCATTCAAATCTTCTTAAATGATCACTCCGTCTTATCCTTGGACTTTACTGAAAAATCATCTAATGGAAAGACCCCTTTTGATTGGATTGATGTAAATAAGGCTCTTAGCCCTAATGAAAAAAAGTTAATTAAAAGTACTATGTTATCATTAATGTCAAAAGAAAAATTGACACTGTCTTCCTCTGCAGCTAATTCTCCCTTAGATAGTAAACAAGAAGATGGCATAGAAAAAAAGAGCTTCAGCCCACCACCTCTCTAGAGTTCAATAACAATGTATTTTTATATGTAGGAAATTACCCCTATGTGCTTTTTAGCTCATAGGGATATAAAATGCTTGCATAGCGATTAACGTTCTTTTTCTACACCTAAATCATGATTTTTCATTCTAACCGCCAAAGAATGGACAAACTGTAAGGTAAGCGCATAATTAACCCCACCTTTTCACTCACCAAAAAACTATAGAAACTCTTCCTTATTTATTTTTAAAGGAGGAATTAATGAGCAGCGCAAATAAATCAACGAGCGGGCCTGGTTTTTGGCAAAATCATTCAAAATTCTGGCTGGAAAGCGGATTAACGCAACAGGCCTATTGTGAGCAGGAAGGGATAAGTTTTCGTAGTTTTATTTATCAACACAACCGACTTTCCAATAGGAAGAAGCAGACATCACCTCATTTTGTAGAAGCCATCCCTGCAACGGCAAGCAGGAATAATCAGGCAACCGGCATCCAATGAAGATAGCCCCATATCTTTAGCCTGATTTTCAATAGCATATATTTTTTTGATAAAACTGATTGCCTGATGGCTCTTGACCAATTTTCTTCTGGCAACCGCATTCGCAGCTTTTATCCGCGTCATCGATATCATGAATGATTTCTTCTCTAATCGACGGTACCAGAGGGTAAAACTCTGTTCTTCATAATACAATCCTTTAAGCTTTTAGGCGCAGGGGCTTCTGAATAAAAACAGATGTCCTTCCATTACATCCATGTTGAAAATTTCCTAGAAAAAATGGCTAAAGTTCGGATTAACTTTATTCAGCTGGCTCTATAGTTTTTTTTTGTGCCGATTGATATCGAGCCTTATTTTCGATATCTATATAACGATCTGTTGTGGCACTGGAACTATGTCCCGCATCATCTCTAACATGTTCACGCGGTCGGATTTTAACATCTTCGGAGATACCCGTATGCCTGAGCCAGTGAACAGTTGCCGCAGATAAGTTATCAGCCTCATCAGTGACCCCACTACATCTAAGTTGTTCTGCGGCCAAGTCAAAGCATCGCTGGATAATACGTCGAATAGGAGCCGTATCGCTCAACGGTCCATTACCACGTAATTTAGGCAGTAGCGGTGAGTTATCTGCTGGAGAGGGTAAGGGAGTTAATCCCAGAAAAATCCGCCAGCGCATCAAACAATGTAACATGTCATCACTTACAGCAACCTGTCGTTCTTTATTTCCTTTACCTACGGTAGTAAACCACCAGTGTCCATTACTGTCTTTAGCAAAATCATTCATACTGGGTATCCATCTATCGCTTGCAGCAAGCTCGGAAATGCGTAAATACATACCAAATAAAAGACTCAACATAAAACGAGTTCTTTCATGTTTTTCGGGTGATTCAGTTGCCAGAGATTCAGCCGCCTGTAATACCGCATTCCACTGCACCATGCTTAAGCGACGAACAGGAGTATTCTGTTGTCGTTTACGGATAAATTTACTCTTTTGGCGAATTAATGCCACGGGATTTGATGTCAGATACTCTTCAGCAATTAAAAAATTGAACAAGGTGCTCAAAATGGCAAAAATTTCCTGAGTAGCTCCTTGAGATAAGCCAAATAGCTCGATACTGGCAGTCTGTCCATTTTTTCTTGCAGACTTAGTCACGGAGGCGACAAATGGAGTCCATTCTTCATTAGGTATGCGTTTGCCATCTTTTTCAATAAAACGAGGAACTTTTTTTAAACTTATCCATGACTTAGGGGGGCTTTGACAAAAATGAATGTATTGTTCTATATCTTCCCGCTTTAATTCATCTATAGTTTTATTCATGATTAACCAGGACCACTGCAATAACCGCTCAGCTTCTCGTCTGTAACTGTTAAATGTTCCCTGGCTTCCAGTGTAGCTTTTAAGAAAATTTAAAGTGTAATTAAAGTCATTTTGAAAGCGTGTTTCAGGAATTACTACATTTTCATGATTTCTGTGTAAATGGGTCAGATTGTCAAATAACGGCAATAATTTGATTTTCATGGGATCTGCGAATAAAAAATAATAATTAATGCTAGCTGAAAAATACCTATTTAGATAGAAACAGTTTATTTTGTTTAAAGATATTTCAATATTTTTAATTAATTTGAAATGAATTAAAATTTAATGATTCAGGATATTGACCTTAAGGATATCACCTAGTATTATCTGCGCTCTGTCCTTGGGACGGGTAACGGGGTGTAGCGCAGTCTGGTAGCGCGCCTGCTTTGGGAGCAGGATGTCGGGGGTTCGAATCCCTCCTCCCCGACCATTTAGCGCCCGTAGCTCATCTGGATAGAGCATCGGCCTTCTAAGCCGAGGGTAGCAGGTTCGAATCCTGCCGGGCGCACCAGCCGTCTAAGTATTAAAATAGATAAATGCTGGCAGTAAATTATGGTGAGCGTAGCTCAGTTGGTAGAGCCCCGGGTTGTGATCCCGGTTGTCGTGGGTTCGAATCCCATCGTTCACCCCACAACATGTTTAAAAGCAGTCTACCGCTAAAGATTCCATCTGACTCTTTACAAGACTGAATTACTGATTGATAATCCAACCTGATTTGCGAAAGTGGCGGAATTGGTAGACGCACTGGATTTAGGTTCCAGCGGGGCAACCCGTGAGAGTTCGAGTCTCTCCTTTCGCACCATTTCATGATAATTTCCAAGAGGTGAATTGATGCAAGTTTCTGTTGAGACCCTAAAAGGTTTGGAGCGTAAGGTAACAGTTTCTGTACCTACAGAGAAAGTTGAGGAAGAAGTGAGCTTGCGTCTCAGAAATCTTGCTCGCAAAGTTAAAATTGATGGTTTCCGTCCTGGTAAAGTACCTATGGATGTTGTTAAAACCCGTTATTCAGATAGCGTTCGTGAAGAGGTAGCCAGAGAAATGGTACAATCTACATTATTCGAAGCGCTTCAAAAAAATGAACTGGTTCCAGCTGGTTACCCAGCTGTTGAGCCTGAACAACTCGAGCCAGGTAAAGACTTCAGATACACCGCTGTATTTGAAATATTGCCTGTATTTGATATTGTTGAACTCAATCAGGCCGAAGTTGAATTGATACGCTCTGAAGTAACCGACAAAGATGTTAAAGACATGTTGGAAAAATTAAGAGAACAAAACAAGGAATGGCACGAGGTTTCGCATGCTGTTAAAGCAGGTGATAAAGTTATTATCGACTTCCAGGGATTTATGGAAGATAAACCTTTTGAAGGTGGAAGTGCTGAAGGACATGAGTTAGTTATTGGCTCTGGTGCAATGATTCCTGGATTTGAAGATGGAATTATCGGTGGTAAAAAAGAGAAGCCTTTTGACATAAAAGTTAATTTCCCCGCTGATTATGGCCATAAAGAGCTGGCTGGTAAAGAAGCTACATTTAAAATTACTATTCAAAAAGTCATGGAGGGTAAATTGCCTGTACTTGATGAAGCCTTTGCAGAAAAATTTAATATCAAAAAAGGTGGCGTAGAAGCCCTGAGTAAAGACATTAAAGACAACATGACTCGTGAGTTAGAAAGACGGGTTGGCATGATGAACCGAGAAAAACTGTTCGATGCATTAATGAACGTGAATAAAATTGATTTACCATTGGCATTGATTGACAAAGAAATCGAACATTTGAAGCATGATATGTATCATCGCCTATTTGGACATGAGCACAAAGATAATGAACAAATTCCTGATTTTCCCAGAGAGCTATTTGAAGAACAGGCAATGCGTCGCGTTCATCTTGGTTTACTCTTTTCAGAATATGTCAAAAAGCATCAAATAACAGCTGAAAAAGAGAAAGTGAATGCCATGATTGATAAATTTGCCAGTGCTTATGAAAGCCCTGAGGAACTTCGTTCCTGGTACAACAGCAGCAAAGAACATATGGCTGAAATCGAGGCTTTAGTGATGGAAGATTTAGTGGCGGATAAAATAGCTGCAGATGCCAAGCTAAAACATAAGACTATGGAATATGATTTAGTGATGAATCCGAAAAAGGATACTGAAAATAAAGGAGAATAAGCATGCCAGGTTATTCAGATAACATAATACGCAATGCTAGTGGTTTAGTTCCAATGGTTATTGAGCAAACATCTCGTGGTGAACGCTCTTATGATATTTACTCAAGATTGTTGAAAGAACGTATCATATTTCTTTTGGGTGAAGTTGAAGATCACATGGCTAATTTAGTCGTTGCTCAATTGCTGTTTCTTGAGTCTGAAAATCCTGAGAAAGATATATCTCTTTATATCAATTCTCCTGGTGGCGTAGTAACTGCAGGTCTTGCAATTTATGATACCATGCAGTTTATAAAGCCAGATGTGAGTACTTTATGTATAGGGCAAGCAGCGAGTGCTGCAGCCCTGTTGCTCTGTGCTGGTGCTGATGGAAAAAGATTTTGTTTGCCAAATTCCCGGGTGATGATTCATCAACCTTTAGGTGGTTACAGGGGGCAGGCTACAGATATTGAAATTCATGCTCGTGAAACGTTAACGGTAAGAGAGCGGTTGAACAGCATTATGGCAAAACATACCGGAAAAACATCAGATCAGATCATGCGTGATACAGAACGTGATAATTTCATGAGTGCTACACAGGCTGTTGATTATGGACTGATAGATAAAGTGCTCTACGATAGAGAGTTGTTAGCTGGTAAAGTCGAGTAAGTTAGTACTTTGGGGTCGATTGGATGTTTTAAAATCCTTAAATTGGCCCAAACATAGTAGCTAGTCTTTTCCCGATTGACTAAAATTTTACATGTATATTACTTTATTTATGTAATAGCTGTAAGAAGGGGTTTGGTTATGAGTAAATCCGGTAACGGAAGTGGAGATAAAGTTCTGTATTGTTCTTTTTGTGGCAAGAGTCAGCATGAAGTAAAAAAACTAATTGCTGGTCCTTCTGTGTTCGTTTGTGATGAATGTGTTGAATTATGTAATGATATAATTCGAGAGGAAACTCATGAAACTCATGAAGAGACAGAAACACATCTACCCCCACCAAAAGAAATTTCTAATTTCCTGGATGAATATGTCATAGGACAGCCTCATGCCAAGAAAGTCTTGTCAGTAGCTGTTTATAATCATTACAAACGCTTACAACATAAGAGTGAAGATGGGGTAGAGCTTGGAAAAAGTAATATTTTACTTATTGGTCCAACAGGGAGTGGTAAAACTCTACTGGCACAAACCCTGGCTCGCATCCTGAATGTTCCTTTTGCCATGGCTGATGCTACAACGCTGACCGAAGCAGGCTATGTTGGTGAGGATGTAGAAAATATAATTCAGAAACTATTGCAAAAATGTGATTATGACGTTGATAAGGCACAACAAGGGATTGTTTACATCGATGAAATTGATAAAATTTCACGTAAGTCAGACAATCCTTCAATAACAAGAGATGTATCTGGAGAAGGCGTCCAACAGGCATTGTTAAAATTAATTGAAGGTACTATTGCTTCTGTACCTCCTCAAGGTGGTCGTAAACACCCGCAACAAGAGTTTTTGCAGGTTGACACTGCAAACATTTTATTCATATGTGGTGGTGCTTTTGCTGGTTTGGAAAAAGTAATAAGAGAACGAGGCGATAAGTCTGGTATTGGATTTTCTGCCCAACTTAAAAATAAAAAAGACACGAGTAATGAAATCTCAAAAGTTCTAAGCCAGTTAGAGTCTGATGATTTAGTTAAATATGGGTTAATTCCTGAGTTTGTAGGGCGTTTACCAGTAGTTACTACTTTGCAGGAGCTTGATGAGGCTGCTTTGATTGATATTTTAACCAGCCCTAAAAACGCATTAACAAAACAATTTCAATCTCTTTTCAAAATGGAAGGTGTTGAGCTGGAGTTCAGAGAAGAAGCTCTGATTGCAATTGCAAAAAAAGCTTTGGATAGAAAAATGGGTGCTCGCGGCCTAAGAGCTATACTTGAAAATATTCTTTTAGACACCATGTATGACCTACCTTCTCTTGAAGGTGTAAATAAGGTGGTTATTGATGAGAGTGTAGTTAATAATTTGTCGAAGCCTATTCTCATTTATGAACAAGATGAAATGAAAAGTGCATCAGGTGGCAAAGAATAAGAAAGTTCAAAAGATTTCCGTAGCTACGTTGCTGCGGAAATTTAATTTCATCCTTTTTAAATTATTGAGACAAAAATTTTATCGAAAGATAAGATTTTTTAATCTATCTGGAAGGACTGGGTACAAAAAAATCCATAAGTTAGCTCTCACATAACGAATTGTTCATAAGCTCTAATATCTGTATACTCATAAAAAAAGCAGCAAAAAACTATAATTAAGGCTTTTCGTTTGAATAAGGGTTCATTATGTCTTGTGAAAATGAAATAACATCGAATGAGACTGTAAATATGTCTAACTTACCTGTATTGCCATTAAGAGACGTAGTGGTTTACCCGCATATGGTTATTCCTCTTTTTGTCGGTCGTGGTAAGTCAATTAAAGCTTTGGAAGCGGCCATGCTTGATGCAAAGCAGATCTTTCTCGTTGCCCAGCGAAAATCAGCTAATGATGATCCAACTGCTGATGATATTTATGATGTTGGTACTTTATCCAGTGTATTGCAATTGTTGAAACTACCTGATGGTACTGTGAAAGTATTGGTTGAAGGGGAACAACGTGCCAGAGTGATTCAATATACTCAGGAAAAAGGATATTTAGAAGCGTCATTAGAGCCAGTTGAAGAAGTGAGCTCGGCTCTAGAAGCACAAGAGGTTGACATTTTAATGCGCTCTTTAATGTCGCAATTCGAGCAATATATTAAACTCAATAAAAAAATACCTCCTGAAGTATTATCACCCTTGGCCGGTATTGAAGAGCCGGGTCGTCTTGCTGACACCATTGCTGCTCATTTAGCACTTAAAGTAGATGATAAACAAGATCTGCTTGAGACTACTGATGTTGGCGTTCGGTTAGAACGACTGATGGCGATTATAGAAAATGAAATCGATCTGCTCCACGTTGAAAAACGTGTGAGAGGCAGAGTTAAGCGCCAGATGGAAAAGAGCCAGCGTGAATATTATCTAAATGAACAGATGAAAGCGATTCAGAAAGAATTGGGAGAGTTGGGTGAAGAAGGCAACGAAATAGATCAATTAGAAAATTCAATTAATAAAGCAGGAATGCCTAAAGAAGCCAAAGAAAAATCGCTTGCAGAATTGCATAAATTAAAAATGATGTCTCCAATGTCTGCTGAAGCAACAGTTATTCGTAATTATCTCGATTGGATGCTGATGGTTCCCTGGAAAAAGAAAAATAAAATTCAATTTGACTTAAGTAAAGCAGAACAATTACTTGACAAAGAACATCATGGTCTAGAGCGAGTTAAAGAACGTATTATTGAGTATTTAGCAGTACAGCAAAGAGTAAAACGGTTAAAAGGACCAATCTTATGTTTGGTTGGCCCTCCAGGGGTAGGTAAAACCTCTTTAGGACAATCTATAGCTAACGCTACTGGGCGAACTTTTATTCGTATTGCATTGGGCGGTGTCAGAGATGAGGCTGAAATTCGAGGCCATAGAAGAACATATATAGGTTCTATGCCAGGAAAAATTATTCAGAAATTATGTAAAGCAGGCGTTAAAAATCCTCTTATTATGTTGGATGAAGTCGATAAGATGGCTATGGATTTCCGTGGGGATCCTGCATCTGCACTGCTTGAAGTATTAGACCCTGAACAAAATCATACATTTAGTGATCATTATTTGGAAGTTGATTATGATTTAAGCGATGTTATGTTTATTGCAACAGCTAATTCTTTGGAAATTCCAGCACCTCTGCTGGACAGAATGGAAGTTATTCGTCTGGCTGGATATACCGAGGATGAAAAAATAAGTATTGCTGAGAAATATTTGGTGCCGAAGCAAATTGTGTTAAATGGTTTAAATAACAATGAGATTACAATTAGTGAAGGGGCTATCAGAGATGTAATTCGTCATTATACTCGTGAAGCGGGGGTGAGGAATCTGGAGAGAGATATAGCGAGTATCTGTAGAAAGGTAGTAAAAGATATATTATCCAGCAAGAAAACTAAAAAAATCAATGTGACTGTTAGTAATATTGAGAAGTTTTTGGGTGTTAAAAAATTCAGATATGGATTAGCCGAAGAATTCGATCAGGTCGGACAGGTTACAGGACTTGCATGGACAAGCGTAGGTGGTGAGTTACTTACTATTGAAGCGTCCATGATGCCAGGTAAGGGGAAAGTAACCCATACCGGTCAATTAGGCGAAGTCATGCAAGAGTCAATACATGCGGCAATGACGGTGATGAGAAGTCGTGCTAGTAAGTTTGGTTTGACCGACGATTTTTATGAAAAAAATGATTTTCATGTTCATGTTCCCGAGGGAGCAACACCTAAAGATGGGCCAAGTGCTGGTATAGGTATGTGTACGGTTCTGGTGTCTGTTGTAACCCAAATTCCGGTTAAAGCTGCTGTTGCGATGACAGGAGAAATTACGTTGCGAGGGCAAGTTCTACCAATAGGCGGCTTAAAAGAGAAATTATTAGCTGCGCATCGCGGGGGGATTAAGCATGTGCTTATTCCGGAGGACAATGTAAAAGACCTGGAAGAGATTCCAGATAATATATTGCGCCAGTTAACTATTCATCCCGTCAAGACGATTGAACAGGTTCTTGAACTTGCTTTACAACGCAGTCCTTGGCTAGATAAGCCAACAAATGTACAACCTGACCCTGTAATAAGTAAAAGATCAAAAAAAATTAAAAATAATGATTTACATGCACATTAATACGGGGTATATTTCACTTCGTTGCCCACTACTGGCGGGCACTGCAAGGATGTACGAACTTGACTGGGGCAGTTAAATCTGTTTAAATCAGCTCCGGAAATATGGATGATTAACTGTAAAGGGGAAAAGATGAATAAGAGTGAATTAGTAGATGCTATAGCAAGCGGATCAGGTTTGACAAAAGCTGACGCAAGCAGAGTTCTTGAAACTTTTATGACTACTGTAACTGATGCCTTAAAAAGTGGCGATCAAGTTGTAATACCTGGATTTGGTTCTTTTTCAACAGGTAATCGTTCAGCACGTACTGGTAGAAACCCACAAACTGGGAAAGCTATTCAAATTAAAGCGTCACGAGTAGCCAAGTTTAAAGCGGGTAAAAACCTGAAAGAAGCAGTACAACAAGCTTAAGTTTTCAGGGTGCTTAGCTCAGCTGGGAGAGCATCGCCCTTACAAGGCGAGGGTCGTAGGTTCGATCCCTACAGCACCCACCATGAAATGGAGTGGTAGTTCAGTTGGTTAGAATACCGGCCTGTCACGCCGGGGGTCGCGGGTTCGAGCCCCGTCCACTCCGCCAGATTAACGCGCCGAAAGGCGCGTTTTTTTTATCAGCTTATGTTATAATTTGTCTTCATCAAGCTTATTTATTATCAAAATGGATCTCGGGAAATGTTGCAGAAGTTAAATGAACGCATACAAGGCGTGGTTGCTTGGTTAGTCATTATATTAATCGCTTTTACCTTTACCCTTTTTGGTTTGGATTATTATTTACAATCTCACCAAACATCCGATGCTAAAGTAGTCGTTAACGATCAATCTATAACCAAACAAGCCTTCGAAACTAACTACAGACGGACTCGTGCTCAGCAGGATATGGCGCAAATGACTGCTGGAGATGAAAAAAATCTGCAAAATCAAGTTCTGAATCAAATGATCACTAATGAAGTGACCGTTCAATCAGCGCGTCACTATGGTTTTGAAGTAAGTCCTGAGCAAGCTAATGCCGCAATTGTTAATATCCCTCAATTTCAGGAGGACGGTCATTTCTCTACTGAAAGGTACCAGCAAGCATTAAGTGGCGCATTATTTACTCCTGAAACATTTCAAAATGAAGTAAGACAAGGGATGTTGCTTAATCAGCAACGTTTTGCTTTTATGGGTAGTTCTTTTGCATTACCTGGTGAGATTAACCGTTTTGTCAGATTATACATGCAAACCCGGGATTATGAGTACCTCACAGTTCCCGCAGCCCGTTTTAAAAAAGAAATTAAAATTTCAGAAGATAAAATCGATGAGTATTATACAAAGCATGAAAAAGAATTTATGATGCCTGAACAAGTCAGCATTGATTTTGTGACGCTTTCAATGGGCGATATACGTTCCAAGATTAAAATTTCTAATGAAGATGTAAAACGTTATTATGATGAAAATCAAAGTAATTTCTTAACACCCGCACAATGGCAAGTAGCTCATATCTTATTCGCTGTTCCGGATAATGCATCCCAAGATGAGATGGAGAATGCTCAGAAAAAAGCTGAAGCAGCATTCGATGAGTTGAAAAAAAATCCTGATCACTTTAATCGTTTGGTGGCATCAAAGTCTGATGATAAATTATCTATCGCAGGTAAAGGGATTCTGCCCTGGATTACTGCCGGTCAAAATGAATATGGCAAGATTTTAGCAGCCATGACGGAGCCAGGAAAAATCTCCAGACCAGAGAAAACAAAGCATGGTTATGAGATTTTTAAATTAATAGCTTATAAGCCAGTAACAATACGTTCTTTAGCTGATGTTGATTCGATGATCAGAGAACAACTATTGACTGATATGGCTCAAACTCAATATGCGCAAGCTCTAGAACAATTATCTGATTTAAGTTATCAGTCCCCTGATTCTCTTACACCAGTTTCAGACGCATTAGACTTAAAAATCCAACATTCTGAACCGTTCTCACGTTTAGGAGGAACAACTCCTCTAGCTCAAAATAAACAAGTGGTTAATGCAGCTTTTAGCCATGATGTTCTTGATCTGGGAAATAACAGCGATCCTGTCCAGCTGGACAATGATTCAGTAATGGTATTGCGAGTGAATGCTCATATACCTGCTAAGCAGCAGCCCTTATTTGCTGTACACGGTGAAATTGAAAAAATTCTTACTAAACAATTAGCTGAAGCAAAAGCGAAAGAGATTGGCTCTTACTTATTGAATCCTGTTGAAGATAAGCAGCAACAAGAATTGATAAGTACCCATAAATTGAAGTGGCATGAAGTAGTAAAAGCTGCTAGAGATAATGAAAAATCCAGTGCTTTAATCAATGATTTAGCTTTTAATTTATTAAGACCAGAAAGTCGCGATGGTATTATTTTAGAGAATGGAGATTATGTTGTTGTACGACTTAAACGTATTAATGATGGACAATTAACGTACCTGGATCAAGAGCAAAGAACTAGCTTAATACAACAAATAGAAGCCAGTTATGGCATGATGGATTATGATTTGTATGTAAACAACTTAACAAAAAAAGCTAAAATTGTGAAGAGTTAATCTTATGCGATATAACGTCTGATAAATAATCTAAAAGCCAGGTTTCTCCTGGCTTTTTTTATTAATAGTACTTGTTATTACAACAAGTTCTGAAAAATTTCCGTGCTTTCTATTGAAGGATACAATAATAAAGTCAATACAACCCCGATCTTAGCGATAAGCTTTGATCGAATAGATCTTAAAACCTGTCTGCATGAATCGAAGTTGAGTTACTTCCACAGGCGTAGTGGTTTAGATTGGTCAGGTTTCATAACGGCTTTTTTCCTTTAATAGCTATTGTGCTTACTGTGTCTGTAACCAAGTGATAAATCATGAATTTGGCTAAGACGATGTACTGAAAAATTTCTATGGAGTATAAAAAAAGAGCTATAAAAGCTCTTTTATTATTGATGTATTTTATTTGAATCCGAGTCCTACATAGCCTATGTTAAATCGCTCATAGTAGAGACTGCGTGATAGCCAGCATCCACATGAACAACTTCACCGGTAATTCCCGATGCTAAATCAGAACAAAGAAATGCTGCAGCATTTCCTACTTCGTCTGCGGTAACATTTCTTTGTAGTGGAGTGATGTTTGCATAAGCGGCCTGGATTTTACGAAAGTCTTTAATACCTGCAGCAGCTAACGTTTTAATGGGACCTGCAGATATTGCATTGATTCTTATTCCTTTTGGTCCTAAGCTTGCCGCCAAATAGCGAACCGACGCTTCGAGACTCGCTTTTGCAATACCCATGACATTGTAATTGGGAACAGCCTTTTCTGCACCATAATAACTTAGAGTTAGTATAGAACCCTGAGTTTTTTCCATCATCGGTAATGCCGCTTGCGCAAGACCAACCAGGCTGTAGGCGCTAATATCATGAGCAATTCTAAAACCTTCTCTGTTGGCACATTCTATAAAGTCACCACTTATTTGATCAGCAGGAGCATAGGCGACAGAATGAATCAAAATATCGAGTTTATCCCAATGTTGATGAAGATTGGTAAAAAGTGTATTGATCTCTTCATCGTGAGCTACATCACAAGGGAAGGTTAGTGTGGAATTGAACTCAGCCGCCATATCTTCAACTCGAGTTTGCAATCTATCATTTTGATAAGTAAACGCTAATTCTGCACCTTGAGCATGTAATGCCTTAGCAATTCCATATGCTATTGAACGATTACTTGCCAACCCAATAATTAATGCTTTTTTTCCCGATAAAAATCCCACTGTATTCTCCTTTCTATTTACTATTTTTTGGTGGTATGAGTTGCCAATAACTCACGCATTTTTGCTTGAATCATTTCAATAGCAATTCTGTTTTCTCCGCCACGGGGAACAATTATATCTGCATATCGGCTTGAGGGTTCAATAAATTGCAGATACATTGGCCTGACCGTTGTTTCATATTGATGAACTACTGATTCAAAAGTTCTTTGTCTTTCAACGACATCTCTCTTTAAGCGCCGTGTCAGACATACATCAAGTGGAGTAGACATAAATATACGAATATCCATAATTTCACGTAGGGCTTTATCGCTAAACAGCAAAATACCTTCTAATACCACAATGGCATGCTTACCTACCGTTCGAGTTTCAGGTAAACGAAGATGTTTCGAATGAGAGTAAATAGGGATGTCTACTGATTTTCCTTCTCTTAACTGGCGTAAATGATCACATAGCAGAGAGTGATCAAAAGAATCAGGATGATCGTAGTTTATTTTTTCTCTTTCAGCGAAAGGTAAATGCCCATTATCTTTATAGTAGGCGTCTTCCGATATAACTACTACTTGTTCGGAACCTAACTCACTAACTATTGTATTGGCTAAAAGACTTTTACCGGATGCAGAAGGGCCGGAAATCCCAATTATTATTGCTTGCTTAGTCATGTTTATATCATTAGAAATTTTGTGCAAATAGTAAGGGTTTTTTGCGTCAAATTCAATCGAATTCTTTGTCAATCAGTAGTCTCCATCCAGGAGCTGAAGCCTAGAGGGAGGTGATTATATGACTGCAGAGTAGCAGTTGAAATTAATTGTTAATTTAGGGCAGAGCATACTGAGCTTCAGGGGCATCATAATCATAGATATCAGCCGCCTGCAATCCAGTTGATATTCCACGGGTGAGCATTGATAAGGCTGCTAAAGGTAATACAATGAGGTTGATAATAGTTTGACACACACGAGAAAAAATTTCTTCGACCATATCCATGGCCCATTTTGCTGATCTCTCATTACCCAAGCAGGTATTGATGCCACTCAAGGCTAAAAAACCGGCGATACCAACAGCAATAACGCAAGAGCCTGCCACTAATGCAAGTGGATCCATTAATGTTAATGCAATCAGTGCTATTGGTTGTAATGTATGGCGCGCGCAAAATACGAATTCCTGTGGTGATTCATAGGGTTTAAAGAACATTTGACTTGTGGTACGGGCATTTCTATCCCAGCTGACTGTATCTTCTAAAAGGCGATTTTCAATGACGGTCGCCGTTCCTGTCAAATGGGCTACATGTAGATCTTTCAGCATACTCAAACTCCTAGTGTAATTTCGTGCAGATTATACTGCATAACAGATCATGAAAACAGCACATATTAAATCTTAAAAATTAAAATTGGGGTGTTACTTTAATATTGGGGTTTCAAATATAAAAAAGTGGACTTTAATCCAATTGTAAACACCAAAAACTCGTTATAAAACAGTAGTATTAATGTCGTGTGAGCCTCTTGCTTACATTTCTAATCCTGGAGTATCCACAGCGTGTATTTGTAATTTAGATGTATTTGCCTCTTCTAATGATCGCTTCATTGCAAAAAAGAGCGGACTTTGATGTTTTATCTGATGACTTGTATAGGATTTGGTAAAACTATATTCATTTGGGTTTTGACTAAATAAAATTAATTGTCGTAAAAAGTTTAAATTTGGATAATTTCCGAATAAATGCTTATAGACAGATTCAATGTCTGCTGCTGAGTCTCCACCTTTATTATGAAGTATATCCCTGGCATATTCTTTATTAATTTCCCCCCATTTTTTAAGAATAATAGCCGCATTTTTAATGAAATAGTTTTTTGCAAAAACAGGATTACTTCTTGTGCTTTCACTAAGAAGAAGATTAGCAAATAAGAATAGTGTTAAAAGTCTGACTTCTTTATAATTTTGGGGGTCAGCAGAGAAAACGGTTGGTAATAACAATTTAATTGGCATGAATATACTGTCGATATTAGAAATAACAAAAAATAGATTCCAACTGTTATATAAATCACGCCATTGTGAATCGATACCAAATTGAGCTATTTTTTTCCTTGTGCTCTCTATTTTTAAATCTGGTAAAAGCTCATAGGCAGAGGTTTCCTGCAAATCAACGCCTTGAGGAAGAATGTGAGATACTAACCTGAAGCTGCTTGCAAATTGTTGCGATTCCATGATCATAATAAGTCCAATGCCAGCCATAGCATTTTCAATTCCGCCTTTGTCTTTGGCATGGCCTGTAGAATCCTCCCAGGTGGCTTCCAATATATTAACACCCATTCCTGGAGCAGTACCTTTTGCTGGGGCCTCGAGTTCAGCTGGATGGATATCTGCATTCCATCCCGATAAATTTTTGTCAGTGATGAAGGCATTGGCATCCGCGACTGTCTCAACTTTTTCTCCCATTAATTTATGAAACAAAATATTAAGCATTCCCGGTTTAATAGACATTAGCTTTAATCGTTCAAATAATGAGGCGGTATAGGGAACGCCAAAAAAGAACTCAGCAACTGGATTGGCGGGGAAAAAAGAAGAGCTGAATCGATTAAGATGATCATAAACATCTTGGGCAAACTCTTTTCCGTTAGCCATGGTAATTGTTATTGCCTCAAAAATCCCTATTAAATTCACTTGTAGCTGCAAAGTATCAGCTATATTTGCAAGTTCATAATCACTGACTAAATCGTTTTCCTGAATAAATGCAAGTAAAGAACATAAAGGATGGTTATTTAAGATACAGATCTTGAGGTGATTGAGTAATGCACTAAGATTAATTTCCTCGGTTGACGCTTTTAAAATAAAATCAGCATACTCTCTATTCTTGGTAGCGAGTGAATGAAGGTTAAGTGTAACCAATAGATCCTTAACTAATTTGGGGTTAGAGCTTTTTATAATAAGTTTTTCAATTCTTAAAAGTAGTGTTTCGGCATGTTCTCGAGTACCCATTTATATAATCCAGAATCAAAATGCATCACTTTACATCATGTTTATTAAGAAAATATTAATTTATTGGTAAATTAAGGTGCATTTTTATCTTTTAGCAGAACCTGTCATCGAGGTTAAAGGTAAGGTATATCAATAATCAAATTGAAATGCTTTATAGGGTGGGCTGTAAGATTTTAGCCATCAAGGTAGGGAAAAAACAAGCCTTTGGATCTCAGCAAAAGCAAATAAGAACAGATTTATGTACGTTAAATCAAAATGAAAAAATACTCGAAAACAAATGCATCCTTGCAGCAGGGGCGGGGTTTGAGGTACTGTGTACTTCCAAATAACCTAACTTGCCATTATACTGGTTCGTTTTTGAATTTGGAATTCGTTTTAAAATTAAGGATTTATATGTCTATAGAATTTTTAAGAAAAATTAAAATACCGATTATTCTTTGCGCAACACTGTTACTTCCGATGTATTTTGGTTCGCAAATTCCTCTTGAGATAAAATCCATTAGCTATGCTTTAAGTTTGAGCATAAAAGGAGTCCTGGAGTTTGCATTACCCTTTATTATTTTTAGTTTTATTTTTTATTGTCTTTCAAACTTACAAAAGGGAGCGCTCTTTTTTGTATTTTTATTAATAGCCTGTATCTTTGTTTCTAATTTTACAGCATTGATGGTGGGTTATAGTTCTGGCTATATTGGCCTTAATCTCTTACATTTTACCGCAACTCACATTGACTCTGCTCCACAATTGGCGCCTGCATGGCACTTTCATCTAACCAAGTTGATATCTAATGACATCGCTTTGTTATGTGGTTTTTCTATTGGCATCTTTTTTTCTGTTTGGCCAAACTCTACAGCAAAAAAAATGGCTACTCACTTTAATGGGCTAGCTAATATCTTTTTAAAGAAAATATTTATTCCTGTTTTGCCGATATTTATATTAGGATTTGTTTTCAAGCTGGAACATGAGCATTTATTAAAAACCGCTTTAAGCTTATATGGCCCTATTTTGATTTTAATCGTTGCTACCCAATGGCTCTATATTGCCTCATGGTATTTTGTTGCGGGCCAATTTTCATTTAAAAAATTCTGGTTTTACCTGCGAAATGTTATGCCTGCCAGTCTGACCGGATTTAGCACTATATCCAGTGCTGCTGCAATGCCCGTGCTTCTACTTTCAACAGAAAAAAATTTGAGCAACTCTGAGCAAGCAAAAATGCTTGTACCTGCTATTATCAATATTCATACTATTGGCAGTGCAATTGGCATTCCTATTTTAAGCCTCGCCACATTGCTGACTTTTGGCTTGCCGATGCCATCACCTTCTGTATTTATTGTTTTTGCCCTTTATACCGCATTGGCGAAGTACGCTGTTGCCGCGGTTCCTGGAGGGGTCATTATCGTAGTTGCTCCTATCTTGGAGGCCCATCTGGGGTTTTCAAGTGATATGGTGGGATTGATTACGGCTGTGTATTTAATTTGTGATCCCTTTGGTACAACGGCCAATGTCACGGCAAATGGTGTTTTTCCTATTCTGTTTACCAAATTACATAAACGCCTCACCCAATCAACCAAATCATTTTATCCTGATGCAGAAACGGTTGATCATACGGTCTCATCACTCTCCGGGTTTGGGAAATCAAGGAACAGTCAACCCACCTAAGCTTACTAGAAGTAGAATAAACACTAAGTCGGGTTAATTGAATGAGTTTTTTAAGTACCGGGGGAAAAGTACTGTCCTCCGGTTAGGCCTAAATCATGTTAAGGATTGATTTTCAATTTTCGGTTGAATTGAGAAAAGTTTGTCATGGAAATCTCTCAACTCTAAACTCAATAAAATATTCTTGATTGGTCAGTTTGATGAATTTTTCTGCATCGTCTGACTTTGGATTTTTGTCTGGGTGGCAGCGAATAACCAAAAGATTACAACCTTATCCTTGGATGATCGGTCACCAATGGTTATTCACTTTGCAATACTGCAAAAAATTAATTTCTCTTAAGCATATTTTTTCCATTAAATGCGCTCAATACTTCAGATAAAGGCTGTCCCACTGTTCCAGAGGGTTGCTTTATCATCAATACAGCGGCCAAAGTTGGCGCTATGTCTGTTGTTTTAACGGGCCGTGAGATCATTCGGGCATTGAAACTCGGATGGACAAATAATAGGGGAACATAACTGTCATATTGCCATGGGCTTCCATGAGTTACTCTATTATCATTTTTGCTGCCATTGGATTGGTAAGGTGGTTGAACTATATAGATGTCTCCTGCGCGATAGGGATAAGCCATTTTATTCACCTTCGCACTGAGCCAATCTTTTTCAGTGGTTGTAACAGGCAGAGGATAAGCTTTAAATACACCCGGTTGTTGAGTTACTATTTCGGATAAGTATTGAGAGACATTGGTTAAATTAAGATGATGATCATTAATAATTTGGTGATCCAGATAAATATAAGGGGGGGTAATGGACAGCAACACTTCCGGAGGGAGTGTGTAGCGTGTTTTTAACTGAGCACGAATCTGTTGTTCTATTGATTTAATATCGATTGGCTTGACCTCATGAATGTGATGCATTTTCAGGTATGCTGGACTGTCATTAATACCATGATCTGCGGTCAGGATTACAAGTGTATTTTTGAGACCAACCTGTTTATCAATAACGGCAAGGAGATGGCCTAAAGTTTTATCCAGTTCTATTAAGTTATCTTCAGCCTCCAGACTGTTTGGGCCAAATTGATGACCAATAGTATCAACTGCAGAAAAACTTATTGCTAAATAATCTGTTTTATTTACCGATAATCCCAATTGTTCCTGTATTAAAAGTTGCTCTGCAAAGTCGGCTGTTAATTGATCCGCTTTAGGGGTTCTGGACAAATAAGTGAAATACTCCTCAGTAGGAGGATTTGAAATATGGTGGGGGAAGGTTTGACCAAAATTTTCATAATTATGGTGAAAAGTCGGGTTATTTGCATTGTAGTATTCCTCTAACGGGCGACCTAGACTCCAACTGTATTGCACGGGTTTATATTGTTTATTCCATTCTTGAACCCATTGAGGATAAGCAGAATAATAATAACTGGAAGTGACGAATCCCCCGTTAATTTTATCAAACCAAAATGCCTTACCTGAGTGGCCAGCCAGTGTAATTGCAGCCCGATCTTTTAAAGATACTCCAAAAGCTTTTCCTTTATCGGCCAGTAGTATTTCATCACTTAGAGTAGAAACGTTTAAATTGAAGGGAGAGCGTCCTGGATTTTTTTTTCGGGTATGTATAGTAGGTAGAATACTGGTTTTAAAATCCTCCATGCAATAGGTTATTTTTCTGGACTTTCTATCATACCATTCATTATTAACCACTCCATGTATGGAAGGGACGCTGCCAGTAGCTATGGTTGCATGTCCCGCACATGTTGTAGTATTTGCATGAGGATGATGGGCATTATGGTAATTAATCCCATGGTTTAATAAATAATTAAAACCGTTGCTGCCAAACTGTTTTTGATATTGATGAATTAAATCACCTCTTAATTGATCAACAACTAGTTGTACTATAAGTCTTGGTTGATTGCTTTGCGCATGACTCATAACACTGGTGATAAGAAGAAGTATGCTGCACGTAATTGTTTTCATAATGTGTTGAATTATTAAAAGAAAATTTGACGCTAAAATATCGTGGAAAAGCAGCTAAAAGCAAGAAAGAAATGTTTTTTAAATGTTAAAATCAAAACCCTAGGCCAAAAAAAAATCAATTAGTGCGGAAAAATTATATGACGAAAATAGATAATTAGTTTAAACTGACATTCCGGTGGAATAGATTTCACCATCCTTTTAATGGAGTATAAGGAGAATGTACAATGTCATTTACCCTGGTAGCCTATGATCTGCTTAAAACAAGTATAAAAGAAAGTATCGTCACTGAAATCAAATCCAAAGGACTTGACCCACTAAAACTTGAAGAGTCTATAGAGAAACTGCCTGATGACAGAAGAATTCAAGCCCGGTTATTACTTAAAACCATCGCACTTTTGGATGCTGTTAATCCAAAAACCGAAGAGGCGCGTAGAATACAAGCACGCATTTTAAATGCGATAACTTTTTATATTCGCGATCAAATTAAAGTAATTTACGAAACTACATTCCCCTATGTCTCACCAGAAAGAAGCACCCTATATAATCATTTAACCGCGTCTCTTGACCTTAATACAAATAACTACCCAGACACTGCTGATTTAGTAGATATGTATGGGTCTTTAAGGAAGTTTCTCCTAATGCACGTCTATAAATCCGCTAAACCTAAAAAGGGTTATTTAGAAGAGCAGCCTTTCGACATCAAAGGATATTCAGTTGAATCAGACATTATTACTTTATCGACTAAAGTTCATACCTGGGGAATGGAGGTCATACAAAGAGCTAAAGAGCGACATCTCGAGGAACTGGAGGCTAAGAAGCCAGTAGTCGTGTCCAGAGGATATTTAGGATTTGGGAGTATTTTTGGCAGTAGTTCTGTTGAACCTGTGAAAAAGGATTGTGTTATAGCAGGGCCAACGATAGACAGATTATGAAACTACCCCCTTATTTAGGGGGTATAATTCATTCCTTAACCGGATAACCAAACATAGCCCACTCAGTAATCCCTCCATTTACAGAGTACACTTCTTGATAGCCCATATCTATTAAGCTCTGTGCCGCATGGAGCGACCTGACACCGCCACGGCAATGAAGATAGACTGGATGTTTTTTATCGGAAACTTTAGTTTCTATGTTGGCGCTAATAGTATCTTTAGGAATATGATGAGCTCCTGGAATACGGACTGCCTGCCATTCTTCCAATTCACGAACGTCAATTAAACATAAGTCTTGCTGCCCATCCATTTTATTTTTTAATTCATGAACGTCTATAGTTTTAATTTCATGCTTTGTCATAGGGTCTTTCTCTCAGTGCTGGTCTTGTTAATGTGGAGTGGTGGAGAATCCAATATATTGTTGCAGTAAATACACCACCAATCAAAGTAGCAAAGGCCCATGTTGGCGCAGAAACTAAAACTGGTTTTTGTCCCAGTCTATATAAATTACCTGCATCACGTGCTACGGCCCCTGCAAATATGAAATGTAAGATGCCATTAATTAACATAATTAAATAAAAAAACGACTGGATTTGCGTAGCAAACTGCTTTGCTAGTTCACTTAGCATCAATCAAGCTCCTTGAGTTTGTCTCGACTGTCTCCATGATAACAGAAAAAGGGAAAAAATAACTAAAGCCACCGCTACACTTTGAACAGAAGTAGGTGTTTCACCAAAGACCAAATAACCCCAGAAGAGGCCAGTTAATGAAACTATCCCTCCAGTTAGACTATAAAATACCGGACCTGCCATGCGGATAAGAATAAAAAAGAGTAAATATCCTAAACTGGATAATATAATTTCTAAAATAATAATTTGTTTAACAACAGTCAATGGTCCTGATAACGAGTAAAAGGCATGTTGATTAATGACCATAGGGATAAGTAAGATAGATGCTGTAAGCAACATGCCGCTTGCTGCCTGCAGAGAGTTTAATTCCTGGGGTTGTTTGGCACCTATATACAAAGAACACAGTGCAAAACCCAGGGGAGTTATCATGGCCAACAGGGTCCAGCTGGAATAAAGTCCTGCAGTGTTAATTCCTATAATGAGTAATATTCCTGTCATGCCGAGTAATAAAGCTAAAAACCGCCACTTATCGTGCTTTTCTTGACCAGATATGAGTGCTAGAGGATAAACTATTAAAGGAACCGTATTAACCAGAACAGCCAATACTCCAGCTGGAATATGGCTGGCTATAAAGTACATATTGGTATTGGGAATGGCAATACCAATCAGCCCGCACAAGAGAAAATAAGGCCAATGTTGGGGATTGAGCATGGATGTTTTCTTCGTTCCAAGGCAAAAGCAAGTCAATAACACAGCCGGGCCTAAAGATTGCCAGAACGCATACCCTAGTGGCGAGACTCCATTAATCATGGCGAATTTAGCCAAAGTGTAACCAGAACCCCAAATAATACCCAGGAGAATGAGAAGCAAGAGTGCTTTTATAGTTTTAAGTGGGTGCATACAAAGAAAGCAAATAAGCCTGAATGATGATTGATTATGCCATTTCAAGAACCGTTTAACTACGAAACTTTGGTATTTATGTTTACTTCGTAAAGGTCAATTTTTTGATTTATTATCGTTTAATGCCATAATTTTTATATGATGATCTCAAAAGAGCTCCCATGCCTTTAAAACGCTATATACTTATTCCCGATTTATCCACATTTTATAATGATGCGGGGTGCGCTACAAAAATCGCTCAAATTATAGAACGGGCAATATTACGCAAGGAATATTTAGTCTATCCAAGTCTTGAAAGAGCTAACAGAGATAAGTCTTTTGACTTAAAAAAACAGATGGCTACTGCGGGTATCATGGAATTAGAGATAGAAGCAGAAGGCGATCTAAATGAAAAAAATACTCTAAAGTTTTGTAAAGAAATTCAGGGATTGCGCTCAGATAAAGAAAAGGCAAAAAAATGCTCATTATTTATTAAAAACGTCTATGTGAAAGGGTTTAAGCTACCTTTCGATGAGTTGGGTATGCGGGATCGTGAAGTCGCACAAATCTCCTCTTTTAGTTTAGTTGAGGATTCAAAATTACAATTAAACAAACCTCCTTTACTTTATTTAAAACAAATACCTGATGAATTACTTTTTATGCTTTTTACTGATCATCAGCATTTTCTCAATTTTGAAAATTGGCGTCATTATAATGCAAGAGAGCCGAATGGGAACGGTTGTATCTATGATTTATTTCAAACAACAACGTTCCTGTGCAATCGGTTCCCTCTAACGTTAAATCATTTTACCCTTGAACACATACAAACAGTTCAAAAGCTATTAAGCGATAGTGTTTTTTTCGGTTCAACGGAGGATAGGAGGGGACTCTTTAGAACAAGCTACAATGCTTTTTCTTTGAGTTCTGATGCAGTAACAATTGATGGTATTAAGGAGTTATTACAACGAATCAAGAACGATAACGAAGCAACTGGTTTTAGAATTGGTCCTGTCAAAAGAAGCAATGTTGTTGCTACTTTTTGTTGGAATATGTATTCCATTATCCAGGAGGAAAAGCCCTGGAAGCAATACTTCGATGCAGCCGGGGAATTAACCAACGAGATGATTATAAAAATAGAGGAATTTGAGAATAGAGCTATCAGAGAAACCTGCAAAGAAAAAGAGATTGCGTATAAGGATGTAAAAAGGATTGTTAAGGACTTCCTGGAAAATTTTAAGCCCGATAAAAAAGTAGCTCGATCTCAATTTTGGGGTAATTTAAGCTATTACTATTGTGATTCAGCAAGGAAATTTTCCAGAAGGTCAACAAAAATGGAGCTTCAATATGATCTAATCCATGCCCGTGCGAATGCAGTAGCAGCAGCTGGAAATATTGAGTCATCCGCGATCAATATTAAAGAGTGTACTGGTCCTGAACTTGAAACACTGGCAAAAACTATTTATGCTCGCATCCAGAATTCAAATGATATTTCTCTTTGCACACCTGAGCCAAAACTCGCAGAAAAGTGGGCTAATGTAGCCCTGAAAAAATATCAAAATACCATTGGCTTGGCAAAATGCCCTATGGAAATTATTGAAATAATTGACGAGTTGGTTCATGAGTTGGAGATATTACATTTATTTCCTGATGTTAATTGTCGTACCAATTATCTATTGATGAATTTTTTATTTATGACTCATTCCCTTAGATGGTCTATAGAATTCAATCCGAATCGTCTGGATGCTTACAGTAAAAAAGAACGGGTTCAGCAGCATATACAGGGCATGTTACGTACGGACTACATTATAGAGCATCAAGAGCAGCTGCTTGAGGATAATAAACGAATTGATCTTATCTATTTGGGAAACAAAGAAGGGTTGCAAACAGTTGATTACTCTGCTGAAGAGTTAAGCCAGGTAAATGTGGATACTCAGTATCGGGAGATATCACAGCAATTGGTTGAAACGCTGGAGGAGTATGAAAAGACCTTTAAACAGAATCTTGAGACGATACTAAAAAAATATGATTTACAATCCCAGTCCAGGTTATGCTCTACTTCTGCTATGCTCTTCCCCATACCAGCCGGCTATATGGAGTTTTCTAAAGCTTTAAAACAATTGCAAGCGAATTATGATGGTCTCTTTTTTTTTAAGAGTGTAGCTCATCTCAATACCGTTCCAGAAATTGCTGAGGATATAGAAACTTTAATGAATTTGAGTGGATTTAATAAATGCTGGATGGAAAATAATGGTGTTGACCAATCAGCAGACAGCCATTTTCGGTAGAAAGCAGTGATTTTTTTACCAGACTGATATAACTTCTTGTCTATCATGAAGATAGCTCCATAGTATTTTAGGGATTACTATATCAAAGAACTTCTGAGACATAAAATCAGGTAGATCTTTCATTTTATCATCAACATCGGTACCATTAATCCATTCAAAATATAACGGGTATGAGTATGAATGCCACCGAAGTCCCAGTCCCACATTTGACTACCGCTCATTCAGGTCCTTTACATCATGTGGAAAAAATTATTTTAAATCAGGTTCCTGAAATAGAGGCCTGGTTCCGTCTAAAGTGGAAAGAAACCCCACCACCTTTAACCTCATCAGTGGATCTGCGTCATGCCGGCTTTAAACTGGCTCCAGTTGATACTAATTTATTTCCAGCGGGTTTTAATAATTTAAATCCGGAATTTTTGCCTTTATGTATTCAAGCTGCACAATCCGTATTGGTGGAGTATATTCCTGATTGCACTAAAATATTAATTCTTCCCGAAAGTCATACCCGTAATAAATTTTATTTACAAAGCCTGAACGTGCTGCACAATATATTAACCAAGGCGGGATTTGTGGTGCGTATTGGTAGTTTAGATCCAGAACTTAAAGATCCTTTTGAAGTAATTCTTGAGCATGGCGAGGCTTTATTGATAGAGCCTCTGCAACGTCAGGGGAATCGAGTAGGACTGAATAATTTTAATCCTTGCTTTCTAATGTTAAATAATGACTTATCTTCAGGTATTCCTGAAATTTTGCAGGGTTTGCAACAACGGATTAGACCCACTGCAAAATTGGGCTGGGCAACGCGTTTGAAATCAAGCCATTTTCATTTTTTTAACGAAGTAGCTACTGAGTTTGCTGAGTTGGCTGGCATTGATTCCTGGTTAATTGATCCCTATTTTAGTGCTTTAGACCGAGTTGATTTCATGGCTCAAGAGGGCGTTGAACAATTAGCCCACGAGGTAGATAAAATACTATCATTAGTGCGTGATAAGTATGCTACTTATGGCATAACGGATAGGCCCTTTGCAGTAGTTAAAGCTGATAATGGTACTTATGGTATGAGTGTTATGATGGTGCATGATGGTGAGGAGTTGCGGCAGTTAAATAGAAAGCAGCGTACCAAGATGTCATCTAGTAAAGGAAGCCGCAAGGTAGATAGGGTGATTATTCAGGAAGGAGTTTATACTTTTGAAACTATGCCTGATGGTGCTGTGGCAGAGCCAGTTGTCTACATGATTGGTCAATTTGTTGTTGGTGGTTTTTATCGAGTCCATCAGAGTAGGGGGATAGATGAGAATCTCAATGCTCCTGGAATGCATTTTGAACCTCTGGCTTTTGCTCAAGCCTGCAACATGCCCAGTGATGATTTGGAAGTAGTGGATTGTCCCAATCGTTTTTATGTCTATGGAGTGATCGCACGTCTGGCCGCTTTAGCGGCAGCACGAGAAGTTGCGGCAATTGGAGGAGAATAATGAAACTCGCGGTACTTATCGATCCTTTGCATCAATTAAAGCCACACAAGGATACTACTGTTGCTATGATCAAGAGTGCCAAGGATTTGGGCTGGTCTTGTGTATATTTCACGCAGATGGATTTATTTTGTCGTGAAGGACATGCATACTCACGGGTTTATGACATCACTATTGGCGATGTATACAGTAGTGATTGGGCTAAAACTAAAGATTTGGGTGAGCAGCCCTTGAGTGATTTTGACATCATTCTGATGCGTAAAGATCCTCCCTTTAACATGGAATATATTTATACCACCTATGCATTGGAGTTAGCCGAACGCGATGGGGTATTGGTAGCTAATAAACCTCAAAGTCTGCGTGATGCAAATGAGAAGTATTTTACTTTGAATTTTTCTCAATGTTGTCCTGCAACACTGGTTTCCTGCGACATTGTACGTTTAAAAGAATTTTGGAAAACCCATCAACATGTTATTTTTAAACCATTGGAGGGGATGGGAGGGAGTTCCGTTTTTTACGTGGATCAGCATGGGCGAAACTTATCAGTAATTCTGGAAGTACTAACCCAAGGGCAAAACATTAATATTATGGCTCAGCGTTATATTCCTGAAATCACAACAGCGGGAGATAAACGTATTTTGTTACTTAATGGTGAACCTGTTCCTTACGCTTTAGCACGTATTCCTGCCAAAGGAGAATTACGCGGTAATTTAGCAGCAGGCGCCAAAGGCGAAGTTGTTGCAATTTCTGCAAGAGATAAATGGATCTGTGAACAATTAGCCCCCACCCTGAAAGCAAAAGGTTTGTATTTTGTGGGGATCGATGTGATAGGGGATTATTTGACCGAGATAAATGTAACCAGTCCGACTTGTCTGTGTGAAATTTCAACTGAAACTGGATTGGATGTTGCAGGTGATTACTTACGTTGTCTTGAAAAAATACGTGCAGCATCAGTAGTTATTTAGCCAGATAGCCCGCTTACACTGCGCTAATACGGGCTAAATGCAATGCATAAAGAACTATTCATCTATATAATCTGCTGGAGCCGGATCATTCCTGGCTCCACTTTCCTTGCCAAGAGCTACTTGGTCTGCTGCTGCATCATCTACGTAAAGCGAACCATCATCTTGTTCTGCTCCAGCAATGAGGTAGGCTCGGTGTTGCAGGTAAGCATCTCTCATAAATGAATATTTGTCTAAAGCTTCATTCATTATGCGCTCTGAATCAAACAGTTGTGAACGCAAATCTAAATAACGTAATCCAAATAAACCAAAGGCTAGCGCATCATTCCGAATGTAAACATAGGGGCTCCAAAGAGCAAATTGGAATAACCATCCTGAGCCATCACGAATTGTGCTCGGCCCTATCAAAGGAATGACCAGATAGGGCGAGTGTTTATCTCCCCATTTAGCAAAGGTTATTCCTAAATCGTTGTAATGTGGCGGTAGGCCGAATTTATCAGCAACATCAAATAAACCTGCAACTCCTAAAGAAGAGTTAATAACAAAACGCCAGGAATCTTTAATCGCCCATTTTCCTTCGGCTTGAAGAATATCACTGGCGATGGTGGGAAGCATATCCAGATTATTAAAAGCATTTCCAATTCCCTTGCGAACTACTCGCGGAACAACGGCATGATAGAGTTTTGCTGGGGGTCTTAACATGGTGGCATCAACAGCCATGTTGAAATTGTATACCTTGCGATTAAAGGATTCGTAAGGGTCAACGGGATTAGTTCCTTTGTGCACAGCACAGCCTGTTAACAAGAGGGTTCCAATCATACTGTAAAACATTACAATTAAGCGCATTATATTTCTAATTATTAGATACTTACGATTGATGTTACACCAGTTTGTGATTCTTGCAAACCGGTCGTAAGTTCAAAATTAAGGTTCATGAGCAGCTGATCTCATGACTAGCTAATGGGCGGCGCGCAACGATTTTAACAGCCTCTGCAACAGGGGTTGTTTTAAAAAACGTATAAGCAGTTGTAGGCTAAAGTACTCAGACCAAATAAAGAAGTCTCTCCAGTGACTGAACCAATGCCTGATAATGATTGACGTAATCAAGCTCAAATGAGGTCCTTACACCTCTCCTTACATGCACTCGAAACTAAACTACAAATCCGATTCTGTTAATTAAGTATATTGTTAAAGGCAAAGTTATGAATGACAAAACTGTAGTTAACAACACTAATCCGGAGCTTTCAGCTTCGTAAGCATTGTACTGATAGGCCAATACCGATTGCATCACAGCAGTTGGTAAGGATGCGATAATTACTCCCATCACCATCAATGGTGGATTAACATGAAACCAATAAAAAAAACAGAATGCCACCAAGGGATGAACAAATAATTTTATTAACGCAAGCGAATAAATTTCAGATAGTTTATTTATTTTGAACACAACCAGCATTTGTCCGACCCCTAGCAACGCTAATGGTATTGCTGAATTGCCCAGAATCTGAAAAGTAGTTAGCATAATAGGTGGTAGAGCTAAATGGTAATGAGAGATAAGTAAACCAGTAACAGTCGCTAACAGAAGGGGGTTTTTTATAATTGAGCGAAACGCATCAATAAACGCCATTCGAAAACCGCATTTATTAATCTCTAGAACTATAATTGCAATGGAGAAAGGAACTAATGTCAGTAGTGTTGAAAATGCTGCTGTAGTCAAACCTGCTTGCCCAAATAATGCTGTTAATACGGGTATACCAATAAATCCTGAATTTGGAAAAGTTGATCCTAATCCTTTTAATGCGGCTAACTGGATTTTATTGTCTTTAATAATAAAATAACAAAAAAGACCTATAAAAAGGATCAGCATAGAACATACAAATGCTAATGAATAACTTCGATAGTCTTGCAAAATGATAGGATTAGTGGCAATCGATGAAATCAGGAGTAAAGGCATGCCGATATAGTATGCAAAAGTGTTAATTACTCGATATCCCTCGGAACCCAACAATTTATTTTTTTCAATCCAGATTCCGAGAACTATAATAACTATTATAGGTACTATTTGGTCGGTAATCATAATGATGCTTATAGAAACAATTGAGTGTCGCTTATTCTACAAGATTATAGATGTTTTCCCAAGCGGGAGGGTATGCAATGAATGTTGCAGAACATATTTGTAATTATTTGGCCCTTTATAAAGTACGGCATATTTTTGGCTATCCAGGTGCATCAATTTTGCCGCTTATGGATGCCATTGAGAAGCATCCTGAGCTGGAATGGGTATTGATGCGTAATGAATTAGCAGCTGCCTTGGCTGCCTCAGCGCATGGGAAAATAACAGAAGAGAT
Source organism: Legionella antarctica (assembly GCF_011764505.1). Classification (NCBI taxonomy): domain Bacteria; kingdom Pseudomonadati; phylum Pseudomonadota; class Gammaproteobacteria; order Legionellales; family Legionellaceae; genus Legionella; species Legionella antarctica. The sequence goes on along the minus strand of NZ_AP022839.1, from coordinate 2,663,322 downwards.
TGGCGTCTGTATGGCTACAAGTGGTCCTGGTGCATCTAATTTAATCACCGGCTTGCTTGATGCAGAACTAGACTGTTCTCCAGTACTTGCAATTACTGGTTTAACACCAACTGTAAGGCACGGACTATCTCATTTTCAAAGTGTGAATCAGATCCAGCTGCTTGAATCTTGTTGTGGATTTAATGCAGTGTGTGAACATCCCGCTCAAGTGCCACAATTATTACAGGCGGCTATTGGTTATATCATCCGACATAACAGACCAGCTCATCTTGCAATTGCAACGGATCTTCAGCTGACAGAATTTACCAATACTCAACTGGCTTCTGCAACAAAGCATTACAACCAACTACATCACCCCTTTATATTACTTAGTCCTCCCGATGAGGCGTTTAAAGTCGTTGCAGACACTATAGATTCAATTAAAAAAATTGTAATTGCAGTGGGATCCCGAGCGCGTGGTGCAGGTAAAAATATTGAAGCGTTTGCTGAAAAAATTGGCGTTCCTATAATTTCTACTTTTGCAGGCAAAGGGATCATCTGATATGGGTCCGCATGTCTGGAACAAAATTAAGGAAAAATAAGAGCTATTCATCCATCATTTATAGTTAAAAATTCACTCAAATTAACCTATTTAAACCTACTCAATACCGTATGAATAGTGATTGCTACTACGAATTGTCTTAGGTCATTTTACCACAACTCTATCAGAATGACTTATCCACAAGTCCACAGGTCAGGAGAGCTTCACTTTCTCGTATAGGCCTGTGGGCCTTGTGGGTAAGTCATGACGCTCTCATTTAGGGTTTATGGTCTTTTCCGGCCATAATACACCTCTGCGGGCGTTAAATAATTAAAGGACTGGTGAAGCCTTCGGTTATTATAATACTCAAAATACTCCGTTAAGGCCAGCTCAACCTCTTCAATTGTATCAAAATCATACCGGTAGATTTTTTCTTGCTTAACACTACGCCACAATCGCTCGATAAATATATTATCTAAATAACGTCCTCGCCCATCCATGCTGATAGAAATGTGGTGAGATTTTAGCGTATTTATCCAATCTTTTGAGGTAAATTGAGAACCCTGATCCGTGTTAAAGATCTCACAACGCGAATGCAGCAAAGCGTTTCTAAGCGCCTCAATACAAAATTCAGCCTCCATAGTAGGTGAAATAGCCCATCCAATCACATAACGACTATACCAGTCCATAATAGCTACTAAATACACATGCTTTCCTTTCATGCGGATGTAGGTGATATCTGCGGCCCAAACCTGATTTGGTTTGGTGATATCCACCTCTTTTAATAAATAAGGGAACACCTCATGCTCCTTATTGGGAACGCTTGTATTTGGCTTTGGGTAAACAGTCGATAACCCCATCATTTCCATCAACTTTTTTACTCGACGTTTACCAACAGGATAGCCTACTTCTTTTGACAGCCATCTTGCCCGCTTAATTTTACCTTCACATGGATACTGCAGATAGTGCTCATCAAGTAGCGCCATAAGCGCTTCATCTTCGACAGAAATGGGCTTGGCACTATAATAATAACTTGAAACAGGCAAGTCTAATAGCAAGCATTGTTCACGAATGGTGAGCTCGGCAAGAGGATCAATCATGACGCGCTTTTCATCCAGACTAAAGTTCATGCTTTTTTTTTAGCCAAGATAGCTGCGCTTGAAGTCGACCAATTTCTTGATATAATGCCTCAACAAGCTGCTCTTGGGACTTGGCTTCTTTTTCATTAGCCCCAGAGAATAAATCGTTAATGGCTTTGATGGCCGATTGCTTCCAAGTTTTTACCTGCGTTGCGTGAACACCGTATTCACTGGTAATTTGCGCTTGTGTGAGTTTCCCCTCAATCGCAGCTAGCGTTATTTTTGCCTTCTTGGCCGCCGTATAATAAGCTCGCTTTTTAGACATTTTATTCTCCTCTTTGTATTAAGAAGAATAGCTCTTAAAAAACCTTTTTTTGTGTCCAGAAAACCGCGCCTATATTAATCCGAGAAAATCATCCACTGTATTTTGGGGTGCTCGGTTTATTTGGAGCACCAGCAAATGGTCACGCTTTTGATATTATCCAGGAAGCTGAAATGATTGTTGCGTTTGGGGTTGATGACTTAGTTTATTTTCTAACGGATAAGCGTATCGATCAGGTTCGGGATTTAATTCAATGTGAATCCAACACGAGCCTGTTAAATTATCAATTTATTCAAAAGAGAATACTTTTAGGGAATATTAATGAAATATCCGCAAAATTAACTGCTAAAGTAACTTCCAGGCCTCACAATATACAAACAGTGAAACCTCGTTCCGTAATTAAAAAATCTCAATTTGTTCATCAGGCTGTATTTTTTTCTAAACTTAACTCTTTTGTAAATACAAGAAAAACAATTATTGCTTTAGATATCGGTGATTGTGTGGTTTGGGCGACACAACATTTAATACTTAAATCATATCAAACCGTAATCGTTAGTAATCGTCTTGGAACCATGGGGTTTTGTCTGCCGGCCCTGATAGCGGCTAAATTGGCCAAACCAGATCATCTTGTTCTGGGAATTTGTGGCGATGGAGGATTACAAATGGTTTTAGCAGAACTTCTCACCGCGGCGCAATGTAATCTTAAGATTATTCTATTTATTTTTTGTAATAACGTATTGCAACGTGTTATAGCACAACAAAAACAAATGTATGGAACAGCTTTATTGAACCCAGATTTTGAGGCGTTAGCAAAAAGTTGTCACATAACGGGAATTACTATTTCAAATGACAGCGAAATAGAGGAGCAACTAAAACTTGCTTTTTCAATCAAAAGGGGACCCGTACTGGTTTCAATTCACACTGATCCCGACCTTTATGCACCTATGGTTTCTTGGGATGCGCACTAGTAATTCTGAATAACTTTCAGCATGCATCCAGATCCTGCTTGGAAATTTCCTTATTGGCATATATAAGTGCGTCAATAATTCCAGACTCTCGGTCAGAGTGGCCCGCATCACGAACTATGCGAAGATTTGAAGCGGGTATGGCTTGATGAAGCTCCCAGGCACTGGCTAAAGGAGTAACCAAATCAAAGCGTCCGTGAACGATGTACGTAGGAATATGTCTAATTTTATGAACATTGGCCATCACCTGATTTTCTTCGATAAAATAATGATTGGTGATGAAGAACGATTCAAGGGTTGCGAGTGCCAGAGCAAAATGAGGATCGCTAAATTGATCAATGACGTACAGATGAGGTTGCAAACTGCTGCAACGCGCTTGCCAGAGAGCCCAGTTTTTTGCAGCACTCATACGTGCTAATTCGTTAGATCCCATCACGCAATCAGCATAATATTGAGGGATATTAGTCATCATTTTTTCGGGAACCTGGTTGATAAATTCTTCCCAATGATCTGGATAAACCAAACTTGCCCCATGTTTATAAAACCAGTCTATATCTTTTTGTCTGCCTAAAAATACTTGATGCAAAAGCAATGCTTTAATTTGTTGTGGGAATTTTTGTGCGTACAATAAGGCTAATAATGATCCCCATCCTCCACCCGATAAAACAAATTCATTCAAGCCTAAATAATCTCTGATTGCATCGATGTCATCTAATAAGAGGGCGGTATTATTTTCACTGGTTTCCAAGTGAGGGCTGGAACGACCACAGCCTCGTTGATCAAAAAGGATAATTCTGTAACGCTGTGGGTCAAAAAATCGCCTCAGATAGACATCAGATCCAGCTCCTGGCCCGGGATGAAGAACTACAACAGGTATTCCTTCAGGATTTCCCGTCTCTTCAATATAGAGAATGTGAGGTCCGCTTACTTTTAACTCATGCTGCGCATAGGATTTAATCGCTGGGTAAAGGGAGTGCATATTAGTCCTTTAGGATTATACTTAACTGGTGGTTTATCAGAATAGATATTTTGCGCTCTGAATAGGCTGAAAGCAATACCAACGGGTTACTTCGATAAAATGTTAATGGCTTTTACTTTACTGGCTAAATTGAAGATAATACCCACTCTATTTTTTGTTGGAACTAATTTATGACCAAGGCAGCATTTCTTGACGGATTGAATGAAAGGCAACGTGAGGCAGTCACCTCTCCCATGGGAAATATGCTGCTTTTAGCGGGTGCAGGAAGTGGAAAAACTCGAGTTTTGGTCAGTCGTATCGCTTGGTTAATTGAACAGCAACAGCTTTCCCCTCATGCAATTTTGGCTGTAACCTTTACCAACAAGGCAGCAGGTGAAATGCGAACACGGCTAAACTCCATGCTCACTACATCGGTATTAGGTTTATGGGTTGGAACCTTCCATGGCTTATGCCATCGCTTATTACGCCGTCATTATAAAGAAGCCCATTTGCCAGAGCAATTTCATATTCTTGATTCAGAGGATCAGGCCAGGGTGATTAAACGGGTTATTGCCTCACTCAATCTTGATCCCGATCAATGGCCGGTGAAGCAGGCGCAATCTTTTATTAATGGACGAAAAGATGAAGGAGTACGTCCCCAACATGTCAATGCATTGCATTATGGTCCGGGTAAGACTTTAATTGCTATCTATCAAGCTTATGAGCAAGCCTGTCAAACCGCAGGGGTTATTGACTTTGCAGAGTTATTGTTAAGAGCTCATGAGTTATTACGTGATAATTCCGAAATTCTTGCTCATTATCGTAATCGTTTTCAAGCAATATTAGTGGATGAGTTTCAAGATACCAATACCATCCAATATGCCTGGATTCGCCTTCTCGCAGGGGAAGAAGCTGCTGTTTTGGCAGTTGGTGATGATGACCAGTCTATTTATGGATGGCGCGGAGCGAAGGTGGAGAATATTCAACAATTTTCGAAAGATTTTAAAGAGACCCACATTATTAGACTGGAACAAAACTACCGTTCAACGGGGACTATTCTGGAAGCCGCAAATAAATTAATTACCAATAATAATTCACGCATGGGCAAAGATTTATGGACTGCGGGAAGTGTTGGTGAAAAGATTGTGGTCTACAGCGCTTTTAACGAATTAGAAGAAGCACGTTTTGTTGCTGAACGAATCATGATGGAAATTAATCAGGGTAATAGTGCGGATGAAATTGCTATTTTATATCGTTCCAATGCGCAATCGCGAGTTTTGGAAGAAGCTTTATTGCGTACAGGCATTGCTTATCGAATTTATGGAGGCGTACGTTTTTTTGATAGAGCTGAAGTAAAGGATACATTGGCTTACTTACGTCTATTAGTAAATCCTAATGATGATACTGCTTTTGAGCGGGTAGTGAATTTACCTACTCGAGGAATAGGTGAAAAAACATTGGATGAGTTACGCAATTACGCTAAGTCCGAACAAAGCTCAATGTGGAATGCAGCTAAAGTAGTGCTGCAATCCGGTGCGATGGCACAAAGAGCAAGTACGTCTTTGGCAAAATTTCTTGAATTAATTGAAACGCTACAACTCCAAACAACTCAAATGGAATTAGACGAGCAATTATCTGAAGTGATTCAGAAGAGTGGTTTGTACGCTCATTTCAACAAAATTAAAGGAGATAAATCTGAGTCTCGTCTGGATAACTTGCAGGAATTAATTAATGCCGCGAAACAATACCGTTATGAGCAAGATGAGGAAGATGATCTTCCACTTGTTAATGCATTTTTAGCGCATGCTTCTTTGGAGTCGGGCGAAATGCAAGCAGAAGAACATGAGCGCTATGTGCATTTGATGACCTTTCATGCTGCAAAGGGGCTTGAGTTTCCAATCGTATTTTTGGTGGGTATGGAGGAAGGGGTTTTTCCCGGAAAACAATCTATTGAAGAGCCTGGGCGTTTGGAGGAAGAGCGGCGTTTGTGTTATGTGGGTATGACTCGTGCTATGCGAAAACTGGTTTTATCTTATGCTGAAGTAAGACGACAATATGGGCGCGAAGAGTATCACAGACCTTCACGATTTTTACGTGAATTACCACAGGAATTGATTGATGAAGTACGGGTTAAAGCTCGTTTTCAATCTCCTGTAAACACACGTTCGAAAATGCCATCTGCAGCTGATTCTGCAGGAATCCCTTTAGGACAAAATGTTGTTCATGCCAAATTTGGCCAAGGGGTTGTTTTAGCGGTTGAGGGAACAGGTGCACACACCCGAGTGCAGGTTAAATTCAGAGAGCAGGGGGTCAAGTGGTTAGTATTGGCCTATGCCAATTTAACTGTAGTTGACGAATGTTCCCATTTTTGATCGTTATCTAACAGACTTATACATTAAAATATTGAATTTTTCCCAACTCGATGCTAGGGTGCCGTTTGGTGAAGGAAATTGACTTAAATTAGTAGTTAACTATTTAAAAAGGGGAATTGAGTGAAATTTACAAATTTACTAGCGGCAGGAGCACTGGCAACATCTTTAGTATCACCAGCAGTTATGGCAGTTGATGCCCCAACTACCCCTCCTATGTCCGATGCTCAAAAAAAAGCCATTGAAAAACTGGTCCATGATTATTTGGTAAGTAACCCTGAAGTTCTGCTGGAAGCATCTCAAGCGTTACAACAAAAGCAACAACAAAACATGCAACAACAAGCTCAATCTGCAATTCAGGAAAATGCCGCCGAATTATTTCAAGGTAAGTTGACAACTGCCGGCAATCCTAAAGGAAATGTTACTGTAGTAGAGTTTTTTGATTATCAATGCATTCATTGCAAAAAAATGTCGCAAACCATGAGTAATTTGGTTAAAAAAGACAGAGATTTGCGAGTCATCTATAAAGAATTTCCGATTTTTGGTAAAAGCTCAGAGATGGCTTCAAGAGCAGCTCTTGCTGCAGGCATGCAAGGTAAATATCAAGCCATGCACGAAGCTTTATTCAAAGTTGAAAAGCGTATGGATGATCAAATCGTTATGAACACTGCTAAATCCTTGGGTCTGGATATAGTCAAATTGAAGAAGGATATGGACAGTAAAGAGGTCAGTGATATTTTAGATGCCAATCGTCAGTTAGCTGAGAAATTACACTTGATGGGGACACCTGCATTTATAGTAGCTTCTACACCTGATGGTCAACTAAAATCAGGTAGTGAACCTTCATTTATTCCTGGTGCTGCAAGTGAAGAATCATTACAAGAGTTAATTAAAAAAGCAGCTGGAAACTAAATTCTTAACCCTGGTTGCCTTGCAACCAGGGTTATTCAAAAACGTAGGTTAGTGCTGGATAAAGTACAGTCCAACACTTGCTGACTTAGGTGGACACTATATATCGTTCTGATTTGTTTATAATACCTACCGGTCCTTCCAAATCTTTGGGTTTACCTACGTGATGTGCACGTCATAATGTTAATTTTGAGATTCTCATGATAAAACCAACCACATTTCAGGATATTATTTTAACCTTACAGCAATATTGGGCAGCTCAGGGCTGTGTCATTTTGCAACCTCTCGATATGGAAGTTGGCGCAGGTACCTTTCATCCTGCGACTTTTTTGCGGGCAATAGGTCCGGAACCCTGGTCTGCAGCTTATGTACAACCTTCAAGAAGACCTACTGATGGACGTTATGGGGAAAATCCCAACCGTGTACAACATTATTATCAGTTTCAGGTGGTGTTAAAGCCTTCTCCCCTGGATATTCAAGACAAATATTTAAATTCATTACGTGCTTTAGGAGTTGATCCTCTAGCAGATGATATCCGTTTTGTTGAGGACAACTGGGAGTCACCTACCCTGGGTGCTTGGGGACTAGGTTGGGAGGTATGGCAAAATGGTATGGAAGTATCTCAATTTACCTATTTTCAACAAGTTGGTGGTTTGATTTGTAAACCTGTTACCGGTGAATTAACCTACGGCCTGGAGCGTATTTCCATGTTTGTTTTGGGGGTAGATAATTTATTTGATTTACCCTGGTGTAAAACTCCTGGTGGCATAGTAACTTATGGGGATGTGTTCCACCAAAATGAAGTAGAGATGTCGGCTTATAATTTCGAACATGCCAATGTTGACGAATTATTTAAGCAATTTGATTATTATGAGCACGAAGCGCAAAAATTAATCGCTTTGCAGTTGCCACTTCCTGCCTATGAAATGGTAATGAAAGCATCTCATTCATTTAATTTGCTTGATGCTCGTAAAGCGATCTCTGTTACCGAGCGACAACGTTTTATTTTACGTGTGAGGCAACTGTCAAGAGCAGTGGCACAAGCTTATTATCAGGCGCGAGAGGCTTTAGGCTTCCCTATGCAAAAGGGTGTGTGATGGTTAATGATTTTATATTTGAGTTAGGTTGTGAAGAATTGCCATCAGGTGCGGTTTGGCCGTTGGCTAATGAGTTTGCCAATCTATTATTAGCGGCTTTAGATAAGGCACAATTGCATTATGGTGAGGTAAAACGCTTTGCCACTCCCCGGCGCCTGGCTATTGTGATTCAGGATTTGCAAACGGAGCAGAAAAGTCAAGCTGTGACTCGGCGAGGTCCGGCAGTCGTTGCTGCTTACGATCAGGAAGGTAAACCTACTCCTGCTCTCTTGGGTTTTGCAAAGTCCTGTGGTGTGGAAATTGAACAGCTAATAAAGATACAAACCGACAAAGGCGACTGGTTGGCTTGTGAAACAAAAAGTTCCGGAAGCCAGACGAAAAATCTATTGCCTGAACTGGTTAGCCGGTGCATTGCCTCTTTGTCAATTGCTAAACCCATGCGTTGGGGAAATGGTGAAGAGGAATTTTCCAGACCAGTGCATTGGGCTGTAATGATCTTTGGTGATGAACTACTGGATCATGATATTCTTGGTGTTAAAACCGCTCGTCAAAGCAGGGGGCATCGCTTCCACCATCCTAAGGAAGTGTCGATTCAATCCGCACAAAGCTATGAGTCGCAAATGCGAGATTGTTTCGTGATTGCCGATTTTTCAGTCAGACGCCAAATGATTATAGATCAAGTACAGCAATTAGCTGTGCCCTATAACGCAACGGTCGTTATGCCAGAAGAGTTAGTTGATGAGGTCACCTCAATTGTCGAATGGCCTCAGGCATTGATTGCCAATTTTGAAGAAGAGTTTCTTGATGTTCCAGCCGAGGCATTGATTGCGTCTATGCAATCACATCAAAAAACATTCGCCTTAAAGAATCAGCAGGGTGAGTTGTTGCCCCATTTTATTACAGTTGCCAACATAGAAAGTACTAATCCTCAGCAGGTGATCCAGGGGAATGAAAAAGTAATGCGGGCACGCTTGAGTGATGCAGCATTCTTTTTCCAGCAAGATAAAAAACACCCTTTAAGTCAACATATTCCTGCAATGGAGCAGGTTGTATTTCAAGCACGGTTAGGAAGTTTGCAGGATAAAGCACGACGTGTAAAAGAATTAATGAATCATTTAAGTCTGGCACTGGGTATATCCCCGCGACAGGCGGAGCGAGCCGCTTTATTGAGTAAATGTGATTTATTGACCGGTATGGTTGGCGAGTTTCCTGAGTTACAAGGTCTGATGGGCTATTATTATGCTCTTAATGATGGTGAAGACAAGGATGTGGCTCAAGCATTAAATGAGCAATATATGCCTCGATTTGCTGCGGATAATTTACCCAAATCAACATTAGGCACTGCACTTTCATTGGCTGATCGCATAGATACTCTAGTGGGTATTTTTGCAATAGGTCAGAAGCCCTCAGGTGTAAAAGATCCATTTAAATTGCGTCGACATGCTTTGGCTGTTGTGCGGTTACTAATCGCGACTCCTGCAGCATTAAATATAGCTACATTGATAGATGAGGCCATAAATAATTATGGTGAAACATTACCTCCTGTAGATAAAACATTAGTTCTTGAATTAAAACCCTTTATTCTGGAGCGATTACAATCTTATTATCAAAGCTTGGGTATTAGCGTTGATTTAATCCATGCTGTAAGAGCCAGGCAGGATGAATGGCTTTATGATTTAGACAAAAGATTAAATGCTTTAAAATCGTTTGTGGCTATGCCAGAAGCAGCTTCCCTTTCGGCTGCATGTAAACGTGTTAATAATTTAATAAGCCAAGCAAAAATAAGCTCCAATGTTGATATTAATGAAAAACTAATTGAAGAGGGAGCAGAAAAAAGCCTTTACCAACACCTCAATCAAGTGACAAACTCAATAGAGTCACTGTACGTTACAGCAGATTACGGCTCAGTGCTGAAACAACTGGCGAGCCTTAGAGAACCAGTAGATGCATTTTTTGATCAGGTGATGGTAATGGTTGATGACGAGCAAGTAAAAAAGAATCGTTTAGCGATCCTCGCACGTCTACAAAAACTATTACAAGGGGTTGCCGATATTTCTATGTTACAGCTGATATGACTCGTTTGATTCTTTTAGATAGAGATGGGGTAGTTAATCAGGACTCACTTCAGTACATTAAAAATGTGGATGAGTTTATTTTAATTCCTGAATCTGTCGAAGCCATTGTTCGATTAAATAGGGCAGGGTACAAAATCGGTATCGCAACTAATCAGTCAGGGGTATCAAGAGGTCTTTATACAGAAAAAGAACTCAATGCAATACACGAAAAAATGGTTCAAGCAGTACAAAAATCAGGTGGTCACATTGATGCTATAGAATATTGCATCCACTTGCCAGAAGAAGGATGCCTGTGCAGAAAACCTCAGCCTGGGATGTTATATGCTTTAGCAAAACGACTTAACTGTTCGCTAAAGCATACCCCTTTTGTTGGTGATAGAGTTTCTGATATTCAAGCAGCTCTTGCAGTTGGAGCGAATCCCATTATGGTATTATCGACCATGACTGATAGGTCGATTTTAAAGGCTTATCCCGAAGTTCCTGTATTTCACTCTCTTGCGGAATACGTTGATAAGCTGTTGCTGCAATCATGACTGTTATTACTTCTGTAGGTTATGAAAAAGATGTCTTGCAAGCTAAAGCAAATTTACTTGCGGAACGTTTGAATTATCTTTTAGATAAGGATGCAAATCCTTGTTTATTTGTCACTGCTGAGAAACTTGCTTTAAAAATACCGGGCTTTTCTCTGCTCTTTGCAGATTTTACCTGTGCGTCTTGGAGTAAAAGAAAAGCAGAAGGAAAAAAGCAAGGTTTGGTGCGGGCTTGTAAACCGGCTAAAGGACTTAAAATAATTGATGCAACGGCAGGTTGGGGTAGAGATGCGGCTATTTTAGCAAGTTTTGGTTCAGAGGTGACCATGCTCGAACGCCATCCGGTGATGGCCGCTTTGCTTGCTGATGCCATAGAACAAAGAGCTCCCCTGGATAAACAACAAATGCAATTAACTTTAAAAGAAACAGATGCCTATTCATATTTAGACCGTTTAGCCAAAAAAGATTATCCTGATTTAATTTATATCGATCCCATGCACCCAGAGCGCAATAAATCAGCTTTAGTGAAAAAAGATATGCAGGCACTGCAGCAAATGATTGGTGCCGATCAAGATGCTTTGGCTCTGATAAAGCTAGCTACTGCTCGCGTCAAGCAACGTGTGGTGGTTAAGTGGCCACAAAAGACTAAATCCTTACTTGCAGCTAACTCATGCATTGAAGGGAAAACAATCCGCTTTGATATTTATTCGCCGAAAAATTAGCTGATTTTTAAATAAAAAGGACACTCAATCTCCGATAGAGAGTTGTGATGCTGGCAAAATGCCAGATCCTCACTTAGTTTGGCGAGACGAATTGTCGTAAGACTACCTACTGAGAAGGAACATACTCTTCAAGCTCTTCTCTTAAGCGTTTCTCTTCAAATAAATCTTCGATTTTTCTTCTTCTTTCTAACTTGGTAGTAGGACTTGATTCAGTGGCAACTTTTTCCTTGTTGCTCAAATTATCAGTTTCATTTTCAAATTCATCAAAACGACAAGCACTCATAGCTATCTCCTTAGCCCAAACAAATCAAATCCATTTAGATTATAAAAAAATTGCACTGATTTAATTATCCTTGCATTTAAAAAATTTCTATAAAAATTAATGAGCTACTTTTCAAAACGTAAAGTTTTGATCACAGATTTTAATCTTTAAAATACCAGAATTTAACGGTTAGGAACAGTGAAATTTTTTGAGCAGTGAACATTGAATAATCAGTTGGATTTGGCAGTAAGAAGACTGCCAAATTAATCCTTAATCATCTTATTATGCTGATAGCGTAGTTGAACCATCTAAATCTGAGGTTTGAGTGTCTGTTACTTCTTGTTCTTTGGCTGTTCTGTTTTTCGCTCTTAAGTCATTCATTTCTTGTCTTATTGACACGAGATCTACATGGCTCTTGGGCCGATCTGATAATTTTTTTAACTCCTCAGCGATAGAGGCTGCTTTCCCATTAATAGTATCTAAACGTACCTTCTGGTCGGCAAAGAGTTCGTCTACTCGCATCTCTTTACCATTGACCATAATCACAATTTTATCTGGTTTATTTTTATCATCTTTTGGAACTGCTTGTGGTGAGAAACCACTTTCAATAGCAGCTTCGTATGCCTGTCTTGCTCGTTCCAGCGCAACTTCTTGAGGTTGAAAATCCATTTCCATCTTGATTTTATCAAAGCCTGACGCTCGAACCGCCTGTACCATGAGCATGAAATCTGCTTTAACATTTTGGCGAGGATCCTGGTAATAAGCTGGATTGAAAAGAGTTGCACCCAAAGTTTGCTCTGAACCCATATCCATTGAAAAGGAGCCTGGCTTGCCGGTAATTGCATGGATGTCATATTTTCCGGAAAGAGTTTTTATTAGAGGCAAGTCAGCCATAGTAATCCCGGAAAGCACCATCCCATTTTGACTTGCTCCAATTGTTACGCCAACCGCAGGAGGCTGTTGCGGTGGGGGCAGTCCCTTATCCTGCGCATCCTTTATTGCTTGTTGTCGTTTGTGTTCCACCTTATCTATAATTATGCGTCGCATTTCCGCATTGTTTTTATACAAATTAGCAATAAATAAAAGTTCGCTCTGTTCTGCGGCTGCTGCCTTATGGAGGGTATTTACAGACTCTGTAGTTGATTTTTCAAATGAATCCAGTTGTTTTTTCTGGTTGGTCTCCAGGTCTGCTATCATGTTTGTTTTTACCACATCGATATCTGAGTCGCTATTGAGATTTAAAGTTTGGCTTAGATTCACTCTAAAATCTGGATCCTGAAATTTATCTTCCAGCGCTTTTTTCTCAGCTTGCTGTTGCACTTTGATTGCTTTTATTGCATTACTTTTTAATTCAACCATTAAGTTTATTAGCGCGTTTACTTTGAATTTACCGGGTACTTGATCCGCTAACTGTCTAAAAGTAGCTACAGACTCATTGTAATCTTTTTGTGCATCTGTAAATTTTTGGTCAACTGTTAATGCGGTATTAATTGCTTCTCTGACTTTTGAGGCAGCGTCTTTTTTATTTTGTTCATCGTCTTTAAAAGCAGCTCCAGTGAGTTTCTGATGAAGAGGAGCATCTCCAGGACCTTTGGTCTCTTTAAAAAGATGAACGTCTCTTGGGCTTCCTTTAGCCAGGTCATCAAACGCCTCAGCACTAAAGGTGGTGCTTTTTCCAATGCCCAATGCGTTTCTATATTCAATTTGTAACTTTTTTTGTTCTTCTGGAGAATGTATTGCCAAGCGGCTATTTGATAATAAATGTGGGCCGAAAAGAGGTAAACCGTTGTAGAAGGCCATAATATATACCTATAGAATAACTTAAGTAAAGTATAACACCTTTTTCTTAAGTGAAAATTAAATTTAACCACAAGATTTTTATATAAAAAAATGATTTTTGAAAAAAAATTTGGCAGAAATTGTGTCTTTACAGGTGAAATAATTAATTATCAGGAACACGTTATGGCCCAGCTGCTGAGCTGGGCCAGGCCCTTTACCAGGCAGGAATTGCTGCATCACCAAAGAGAGTTTTTGCTTTCTCTTTTACTTCATCTGAATTCAGGGCCTTAACAAATAATTCCAGTTGTGGTCTTTTCTGAGTATCGCGTCTAATAACAATAATATTGGCGTAAGGAGAATCTTTATTCTCAGTGAATAACGCATCACGCATGGGATTTAATCCTGCAGGTAAGGCAAATGTTGTGTTGATTACTGCTGCGGCAACATCGGGAAGAGCTCTGGGTAATTGCGCTGCATCCATTTCTTTGAATTGGAATTTCTTGGGATTAGACTCTATTTCGGGAGTACCATTGTTGGTAGTATTCTTTAAAGTGATTAAATGTGATTCTTCTAATAATAAAAAGGCACGCATTTCATTAGAAGGATCATTGGGAACCGCTATAATTGCGCCTTCTGGCAGGTCATTTAGCGATTTGAATTTTTGGGAGTAAATTCCCATAGGATAAACAAAAGTTCTTCCTATTGCCTGTAAATTAAAACCATGAGAAAGAATCGCTGCTTTCAAATAGGGCAAATGTTGGTACACATTAACATCCAGACTTTTATCTTGTAAGGCTTCGTTAGGTAAGTTGTAATCATTAAACTCTACTATTTTAATAGTTAATCCGTATTTTGCTTCTGCAACATTTTTTGCTGTTTCTATGAGTGCAGTTTCAGGTCCAGCAATAGTTCCTACGACTAAAGTATTCGGTGAGGGTTTATTACTGCATCCTGCCAGACTTAATATAAGAAGAAAATAACTTAAAATTCGCATCTTTCAGACTCCAAAATTAGTGATGTATAAAATTCTTTGCCAAGTAATCACCCAACATTTGCATTAATTGGACCATTAGAATCAAAACAATAACAGTTGATATCATGACTCCTGCATCAAAACGTTGATAACCGTAATTAATTGCTAACGTGCCCAAGCCGCCTGCACCTACTGTACCTGCCATTGCTGAGTAATTTACTAATGTAATCGCCGTTACAGTGACAGCATGAATTAAGCCAGGTTTTGCCTCAGGGAGCAAAATATGGAGAATAATCTGGCGGGTATTTGCACCCATGGCGTACCCTGTTTCTATTAGGCCAGTGGATAAACTTTGAAAGACATTATCCACCAGTCGAGCAAAAAATGGTGTAGCACCAATACTTAAAGGGACAATAGCTGCGTTCATACCTATAGAGGTACCTACCAAAATTCGAGTAAAAGGGATGATGGCAACCAGCAATATAATAAACGGGATAGAACGGAATATATTAATCAGAGCTGACAAAGTTTTATGAAGTTTAAGATTGGGTTTAATATATTTAGATGAATAGAGTAGGGTGCCTAATGGGAATCCTAGCAAAATGGCAAACAAGGTACTGATGACTACCATATAAAGGGTTTCACCTGTTGCATTGAGTAAATTATATACCATCTGGTAGGACATAGCCTAAAACCTCCACAGTTAGTTCGGCTCGTTTACAACGATCAAGGAAGGCTTCGAGTAATAATTGATGCGCCGTTAATTCAATAACCAAAACTCCGCATGTAACCCCATCAAAGCGATCAATATTAGCCAATAATATATTGATATCTAAATTTAATTCACGACTGGTTTGGCTGATAAAGGGTACAGTAGCCTCCTCACCCTGGAAAAATATACGAAGCAATGGTTTCATTGTTGCATAGCTTGCAAGTCTAATGGTGAGGCACGCTGGTAGTTCTGGACTCAGTTGAGCATAGAGCATGCTTCTTGCGAGACTGTCTGGTTTGTTACATACATTTGATAAAGCTGTTGTTTCAACGATTACTCCATTAACCATTACAGAAAGCCTTTTGCAAATTCTCTTAACAACATCCATTTCATGAGTAATAAGAACTATTGTAATTCCATACAGGGCATTAATTTTTTTAAGTAAGGTCAGGATTGCATCAGTTGTTTCCGGATCAAGTGCTGATGTTGCCTCATCACAAAGCAAAATTTTAGGAGAACAACTAAGGGCACGAGCAATTGCTACCCGTTGTTTTTGCCCCCCGCTGAGTTGTGATGGATACGCATCTTTTTTATCGTCTAATTCAACAACGGGGAGTAGTTCTTCGATTTTTTGTTTAATGGATTCCTCATCTATTCCCTGAATTCGCATGGGAAGAGCTATATTGTCATAGACATTTTTTGAATTTAATAAATTAAAATGCTGGAAAATCATTGCAATTTTATGACGAGCCAAAGCTAAATCTTTTCTTGAAAGATTCATTAGAAATTGACCATCAATGATGACTTCGCCTTTATCAGGGCGTTCTAATAAATTAATGCATCTTAATAAAGTGGATTTGCCTGCCCCACTTTTACCGATAATGCCAAAAATCTCACCTTCTTGAATAAATAAATTTACATCTTTTACTGCTGGTTTACCTGAAAAGGATTTAGTTAATCCAGTTAGTTCTATCATTCTTTTAGCCTGGGATTGTAGCTGGCGGAAGGCTTGTAGGGGTGATTATCATGCCCGCTTTAGCCGTTTTTTCAAAAAAGTTAACTCTTTTGAGCGTCCGCAAGCTGAGTTTTCAAATCGACGCTGGGTGACAGTATACACAAAGTACTTTTGTAAACAAAGAGGGAATTTATAGTTTTATCTCTATAGGTCGTTGTCTGAAGGAGACGATTGACAATTTTTATCCTAATTGGCACTCTTAGTCAGAATTTAATATAAGGAGTTGCTGTGATGAAAAGAATTGTTCTATCTGTTTTAGCTCTATTTTCGTTTGCTGTTCAAGCCGATGAGTTATCAACCTTTAATGATATCGTCGCAGTAGTATCAAAAGGTAAGCCTATTACCTTTGTTATTAATTTTAAAGAGTGTAGCTCTCAAATGCCACTGCCTTCCATATCTGCTTCAATCATACCTAACGCAATAATGATTGTAGCCAATAAGCGAATCACCGCATCAGACAGGCATTTTACACTGGATGATCCAATTGCACGTGGTACTCCTGTATTTGATTACAGCAAGTTTAATATTGATTCAGAAGGTGGGGCTTCAATTAAAATGACGATGATGAATGCCACTAATTATGAGGTATTAGGCAGTCATTTAATTCATTGTGAATTAGGTGAAGGATTTAAAGTTTTTGGTTAAACTGTCCTGAGAGCTTGATAAAATTATACTGTGAAGATCTGGGAATTTCTTAGAACCGTTCAGCCTGAGGAGGGGCAAAAGCCCCGTCTCGAAGGCCTGTACCAAAGCATCGAGATAGTGCTTCGCACTTCCTCAGATTTAACGAGTTTATCTGTAATTGAATTGTCATCATGCCCTAGCTCTTCAATTCCTCTCGATTTTTGAAATGTTCCAATGCCTGAGGATTTGCCAAGGATTGTAAATTATTTACCTGTTGGCTATGAACCACCTGTCTCACTGCTATTTCAACTATTTTGCCACTAATTGTGTGTGGGATATCAGCAACTTGCAGAATTTTTGCTGGCACATGTCTTGGGGAAGCATGTTGCTTAATGGTTTGCTTGATGGTGTTAATCAGCTCCTCATCAAGCGTTATTCCTTCACGTAATTTTACAAATAAAACAACTCTGACGTCATCCTGCCACTCTTGCCCGATAACAATGCTATCAAGGACTGAATCAACCTTTTCTACCTGTCTATAGATCTCAGCAGTACCTATGCGTACTCCACCTGGATTTAATACTGCATCTGAACGTCCATATATGATTAAGCCATAATGGGCAGTTAGTTCAGCAAAATCACCATGTGCCCAGACCCCTGGAAATCGTTCAAAATAGGCATGGGTGTAGGCCGTTTTATCTATATCATTCCAGAAGCCTATAGGCATGGATGGGAACGGTCTGCTACAAACGAGCTCTCCTCTAATTTGATGAACTGGATGTCCGCTTTCATTAAATACCTCCACATCCATTCCTAAACCAATGCACTGCAATTCACCTCTGTATACAGGAAGAATGGGGTTGCCCAGAGCAAAACAGGAAATGATATCGGTACCTCCCGATATGGAACTTAGTTGAATATCTGACTTTATCTGTTCATAGACAAAATCATAGTTTTTCGGCAGCAGGGGAGATCCTGTCGAGAGGATGCAGCGCAGATGGGCTAATTCAAATTCGGATTTGGGTTTTACGCCCGCTTTTTCAATAGCAGAAATAAATTTAGCACTGGTTCCAAAAACAGTTACCTTTTCTTCCTCTAGTAAGCGGAATAAACGATTATTTTCAGGATAAGTAGGGGAACCTTCATACAAAGTCAAAGTGGCACCTAATGCTAAGGCAGAAACAGTCCAATTCCACATCATCCAACCACAGGTTGTATAAAAAAACAAATTATCCTGTTCTGTTATATCAGTATGTAACCCTAGCTCCTTAATGTGTTGAATTAATGTTCCTCCTGCACCATGAATGATGCATTTAGGCTTTCCAGTAGTGCCTGAGGAAAACACAATATATATAGGGTGATCAAAAGGCAGAGAAACAAATTCACAATGGTTAGATGGTTTAATGAAGTCTTTCCAGTGCAAGGATTTGGGTATTGTTGACGGATTGATTTCTTCACTAATATTAGGACAAATAACAATTTGAACTAATGAAGAAATTTCGGCACTGAGTTGCTTGATTTTATTCGCACCACTATGTTTTTTACCTTGATATTGATGGCCATCGCATATAAAAAGAACTTTCGGATCGATTTGTCCAAGACGATCTAAAGCTGCCTGAGCACCAAAATCAGGAGAGCAAGAAGACCAGATTGCTCCTAAAGATGTAGTGGCCAGCATTGCAATAATGGTATAGGGTGTATTAGGCATCAATGCAGCAATTCGGTCACCTGCTGTTACTCCAATTGCTTTTAGGCCCGCTGCACATTGAGCAACTTCAAGATACAATTGTTCGTAACTTATAATCTGCTTATCATCATTTTCATTTAAGCTGATTAGAGCAGGGTGATGATCTCTGCGAGCTAACAGTTTTTGCGCAAAATTAAATCGAGCCCCTGAAAACCAGCGTGCGTCCAGCATTTCCTTGTAATAGTTTAGAACCTGATGAGGCGGAGTATCAAAACTTAAACTAAAAAAATCACAGAGAGTCTTCCAGAATGAATCGGGGTGTTTAACGGACCAAATGTGAAGATCATGATAGCTCTCATAAAGTTGCCCATTTTTTTCTGTGGCATAGAGCATAAATTGCCACATTCTGGTTTTTTCCGGGTGTTTAGGTGTCCATACTATATCGTTCATTAAAAACTCTCTCTTGCGATGTAATTCCCTTGACCTGATTTTAAAATGGGAAGCCACTGGTCATTAATGCTCAATTGCATGGATTAGCCAACATTGCATTTGCAACTTTAGATTGATTTTTGCGTCCCAATATCTTACAAATCAGGTCTCCAGCAGCCACGATTTTAAATATGTCAACCGCTGTGTTTATTCCTAACCCATGCATTAAATAAAGTACATCTTCGGTAGCTACATTCCCGCTTGCTCCTTGTGCATAAGGACAACCTCCAAGCCCTGCCACCGAACTGTCAAAGCGGTTTACACCATAATGTAATGAGGCATAGATATTAGCTATTGCCTGGCCATAAGTGTCATGAAAATGCATGGCTAATTGACTAAGAGGCAATACTTTTAAAACTTTATCGAGTAGTCTTTGGGTTTGTTTGGGAGTACCGACACCTATCGTATCCCCTAAAGAAATTTCATTGACTCCAAGATCAATAAGTCTGTGGGTGACATCGGCAACTTGCCGGGGGTCTATTTCTCCCTGGTAGGGACAACCCAGAACGCAGGAGATATATCCTCGGACCTTAACATCATGAGCTTTGGCAAGATCAAGGACAGGTTGAAAGCGAGCAATGCTTTCTGCAATAGAGCAATTGATATTACGTTGATTAAATAATTCGCTAGCTGCAGTAAACACAGAGATTTCCCTAACTCCTGCCTCCAGAGCTTTATTCATGCCTCGCTCATTTGGAACCAAAGCTGAGTAAGCAATACCAGGTACTTTATCTATAGTGGAAAAAACCACGTCATTATCTGCTAACTGGGGAATGGATTTTGCAGAAACAAAACTGGTGACTTCAATGTGCTTTAAACCTGTTTGACTTAACAAGTTTATTAACTCAATTTTGTGTTCACTAGATACAAAAGCTGATTCATTCTGCAGGCCATCACGAGGACCTACTTCTATTATTGTCACGTGTTGCGGATAGTCCATGATTATCTCTTGATTGTCCTATATTTTAGGAGTCTGATTCACTTAGTGACAATAACTCCGCGCCTTCGCTGACTTGAGCCCCTACAGCATAAAATACATCCAACAGTACCCCATCATTGGGAGCATGAATGGTGTGCTCCATTTTCATTGCTTCCAGTATAATTAAACGATCTCCAGCTTTAACCTGTTCGCCAATTTTTTTAAGAATAGCTACTACTGTGGATGGCATTGGTGCGATGAGTTGTCCTTTATGTAATGCTGCTTGAGGGTCTAATTTATTCCAATGAAAGCGCTCTACAGTAATTTGACCTTGCTCTGAGTATAAGGTCAATGATTGGTTTGTATTATCGGTCAGGGCTTTGTAACTTTGATTTTCTATTTCAACTCTTAGCGTGTCATCAGAGAAATTGACGTTGATATTTTGTTCTTTATTTTTTAACCTGACGCTAAATTTATTTTTGTTTATTGGGGTAATAACTGCTTCAATTAATTCCCCGTTGTCTTGATAACGGCAGGTCCAATGCCCTAACACATGCATTTGCCAGGAAAAAGCCGCCTGAAGTAAGGGATCTTTAATACTAGTGACTGTGCTCAGGTAATCAAAACCTACAGTCATCAGTAAGGCTACTTCTTTATCCGGAGTTACTAAATCTATCGTCTCTTTGCTTAAAAAATCGGTACTCAGTTGAGCTTGAGAGAATTTGGGGTGTTTGCAAATAGCTTTTAAAAAAGGGATATTAGTTTTTACACCGCCAATAAAATAGTGATTCAGAGCCTGTTGCAGGCGTTGCAATGCTTCCTCTCTAGTTTGTCCCCAGGCAATAAGTTTGGCAATCATGGGATCGTAATACTTGGATATTTGTGATGAAAGGGTAACTCCTGTGTCAATACGGATGCCTTCTAAAGAGGGCTCTTTTAAATAATGAAGTTGGCCAATTGAAGGTATAAATCCATTGAATGGATCTTCAGCATAAATACGACATTCTATTGCATGGCCCTTGGCCTGAATCTGATCTTGCAACAAGGGCAGAGGTTCATTTGCAGCGATTTTTAATTGCCAGGCAACCAGATCAAGACCGGTTATCATTTCAGTCACGGGATGCTCTACCTGTAGTCTTGTATTCATTTCCATAAAGTAAAAATGTTCATCACCTTCTACAAGGAACTCGACTGTACCTGCACCTCTGTATTTAATGGAGCGTGCTACTTCACAGGCTGCATCCGCTAAATTTTGACGCATCATTGAAGATAAATCAGGAGCTGGTGCTTCTTCAATGATTTTTTGATGTCTGCGCTGAATCGAGCAGTCTCTCTCAAACAGATGAACCACATTTCCATAATTATCTGCCATAATTTGCAGTTCGACATGACGTGGATTGAGAACGAGTTTTTCGATAATCATTGTGTCATCAGCAAAGCTGGCCATGGATTCTCTTTTAGCTCCTGCGAGTGACTCGCTAAACTCTGTTTCATTATGAACAGCACGCATACCCTTACCACCACCACCATTTGCTGCTTTAATTAAAACAGGAAATCCGATTTTTTTTGCCGCGTTCATTAGTTGCTCTTCGGTTTGTTCGTTACCATGATACCCGGGAGTTAAGGGAACATTAGTTTGTTCAAGAAGTTGTTTGGATAATTGTTTTGAAGCCATTGCCTCCATTGCTTCAATAGAGGGGCCAATAAAGACTATACCCGCCTGCCCACAGGCTTTTGCAAATTTAGGGTTTTCAGATAAAAATCCATAACCGGGATGGATGGCTTGGGCGCCACATTCCTGAGCTACTTTAATAATTTGTTCTATATTTAGATAACTGTCTTTGGCAGGTGCTTCCCCAACATAGTAAGCACTATCGGCAAGTTTCACATGGAGACTTTCTTTATCTACTGAAGAGTAGATAGCGATAGCGTGTATGCCCATGAAGCGTGCTGTTTTGATGATTCTACAGGCTATTTCACCTCGGTTAGCAATAAGAATTTTATTAAACATGCAAGCCCCTAGTTCCAGTTGGGTGTTTCTTTATTTAAGAACGCTTTTAGACCTTGTTGCCCTTCAGTGGAAACTCGTTTACGAGCGATCAGGGACGCGGTATAACGCACTAACTCTTCATTGATAGTTTTATTTGCTACATCATGTACCAATTGTTTTGCCTGTTTAACTGCCTCAGGCGCATTGTTACTTATTTGTTTTGCATACTTGAAGGTAAACTCTAATAGCTCTTCTTCTGAAGCACAATGTTGGACCAAATTTAAGTCCATGGCTCGCTTCGCGTCAAAAATTTCGGCACTCATGAACAGCATCTTGGCAGCTCGCTCGCCAATAGCTCTAACAACATATGGGCTAATAACTGCAGGAACAAGGCCTAATTTTACTTCTGAAAAACAAAAACGAGCTGTTGTAGCAGCGATAGCAATATCACAGGCAGCAGCCAAGCCTGCTCCTCCACCAAAGGCAGACCCCTGGATCATCGCTATGGTGGGTTTGGGGCTTTGATTGAAAGAGTACATTAAATTTCCAAGTACCATAGTATCTTCCAGGTTTTCTTCCTCACTAAACTGAACCATGTTCTGCATCCAGGCCAAATCCGCACCAGCAGAAAAATGCTTGCCATTGGCTTTGAGCACTATGACTCGAACCTCAGGATTACGAACAGCGTCATCCAGTTGTTCCTGCATTTCTGTTAAGAGTTGGTTATTAAAAGCATTGTGTTTACTGATGCGGTTTACAGTAAGTAAACATACTCTTTCCCGGACTTCGCTTAATAAATCGCTCATGTGTTTATTATCCTTACATACGAAAAACGCCAAAGCGTGTGGATTCAATTGGTGCATTTAATGCGGCAGATAAACTAAGTCCTAATATCCGGCGTGTATCTTGAGGAGCTATAACCCCATCATCCCAAAGTCTTGAACTGGCATAGTAAGGATTTCCTTGAGCATCATATTGAGAACGCATTTCGGCTTTAAATTGTTCTTCTTCGTCAGAAGACCAGCTTTTGCCTTGTTTGGTGGCTTTGTCTCTGTTTACCTGAGCCATAACATTTGCCGCCTGCTCACCACCCATCACCGAAATCCGCGAATTAGGCCAAGTCCAGATGAAACGAGCATTGTACGCTCGTCCACACATGGCATAATTGCCGGCACCAAAGCTTCCGCCTACGATCACTGTAAATTTGGGGACGTTGGCGTTAGCAACAGCGGTAACCATTTTAGCTCCATGTTTGGCGATGCCTGATGCTTCATATTTAGAGCCTACCATAAAGCCTGTAATATTTTGCAGAAATACTAAAGGGATTTTACGTTGACAGCATAGTTCGATAAAGTGACTGGCTTTTAAAGCACTTTCGCTAAACAGGATGCCATTGTTGGCAATAATACCAATTGGGTAACCATACAGTCGGGCAAAACCACAAACCAAAGTAGTTCCATAGAGCGCCTTGAACTCGTCGAACTCGGAACCATCTACTAAACGCGCAATAATTTCCCGGATATCAAAGGGTTTTCTTAAATCCCCCGGAATAATGCCATTGAGTTCGTTACTATCATAGATTGGTTCAACAGTTTCAATACGATGAATGGGGTCAATTTTTTTTCGGTTTAAGTTACCTACGGCAACACGTGCCAAATGAAGCGCATGTGCATCATGTTCCGCATAGTGATCCGCAACACCCGAATGTCTGCAATGCACCTCTGCGCCACCCAACTCTTCCGCACTGATGATCTCTCCTGTAGCGGCTTTAACCAACGGAGGGCCGCCAAGAAAAATCGTGGCCTGATTTTTTACCATAATGGATTCGTCAGACATCGCTGGCACATAAGCACCACCTGCAGTGCATGATCCCATAACTACAGCAATCTGGGGGATATTTTGTGCTGACATTTGTGCCTGGTTGTAAAAAATACGGCCAAAATGATCGCGGTCAGGGAATACTTCATCTTGAAGCGGTAAAAATGCCCCCCCTGAGTCTACCAGATAAATACAGGGCAGATGATTGATCAAGGCGATTTCCTGAGCTCTTAGATGTTTTTTTACTGTTAATGGATAGTAAGTTCCCCCTTTGACTGTTGCATCGTTTACCACGATGACACACTCGGTACCAGCAACGCGACCTATTCCAGTAATAATCCCGGCAGCTGGAACCACATCTTTGTAAACTTCATAGGCTGCAAGTTGGGATAATTCGAGAAAAGGTGTGCCTGGGTCTAATAATTGCTGCAGACGCTCTCTGGGAAGTAATTTACCATGCTGCAGGTGCCTGGCTCTGGCTTTTTCATCGCCACCTAAAGCAATCAGGTTGACTCTTGCTTTCAACTCATCAACCAGGGCTTGCATGATCTTCTGATTGTCTTTGAACTCTTCGCTGTTCGTATTGATTTGACTGTTTAACGTGGCCATCCCTTTATCCTTACCGTATCAAGATATCACTCAAAACGATGACAGCCCAGATTACCCAAACAATAGCGATAAAATGAGGCATATCACGACCTTTGATTACCCTATAAAGTAGTGCAGGGATTCCCGCAATGACTATTGGTATTAGAATCAAGACCAGAATTTTTCTAATGGTGACTCCCCAGCCCGTATGGCTGAATATAGGAATCAGTAGATAATTAACATAAGTGAAAAACATATCGATATAAACGACAAGACGATGAGCGTATCGGGCAAAAATCACTACCAAGATGCTTAGTAGCAGGTAAATGAGACTATGTCTTAACATGTACATCCTTTCTTTATTTTTATTGTTCGTATCTTTTTACTTTTCCGTAGCCCATATGTAATAAAGCGTAATACGAGGATGTAATTATCCCCATATTACGCTGTTTATGTCGAGTTAGTACCTAAACTATAACAATTCAATTGCCATAGCTGTGGCTTCACCGCCGCCTATACATAAAGAGGCTACACCGCGTTTTTTACCTTGCTGTTGTAATGCATGTATCAAAGTTACCAGGATACGTGCACCTGAAGCGCCTATAGGATGACCTAAAGCGCAAGCACCACCGTGAATATTAACCTGTTCTGGATTTAATTCAAGCTGGGTGATTGCTGCCATAGCTACTACGGCGAAGGCTTCATTAATTTCATAGAGATCAACATCATTTTGATTCCAACCGGCTTTATTCATCACTTTGCGAATTGCATCAACAGGAGCAGTAGTGAACCATTCAGGGGCTTGAGCATGGCTAGCATGAGCCACGATTCGTGCCAGGGGTTTAACACCACGCTTTTGTGCATTTGCTGCACTCATTATTATCAAACTTGCAGCGCCATCAGAAATTGAACTGGAGTTCGCAGCAGTGACCGTACCATCTGATTTAAAGGCAGGTTTTAGCTGGGTTATTTTTGCAAGTTTTGCAGCGTCAGGTCCCTCATCCACAGAGACCGTAACTTCGCCTTTGCGTGTATTTAAGGTGACAGTGGCAATTTCTTCCGAGAAAGAACCATTTTCTATAGCTTTTAGTGCTTTAGTCATAGACTGAATAGCATATTCATCTTGTTGGTCTCTGCTAAACTTAAAATGGCTGGCAGTGGCCTCGGCAAAACAACCCATTAACTGTCCTTTGTTGTATGCATCTTCAAGTCCATCAAGGAACATATGATCTTTTATTTCGCCATGGCCCAATCTATAACCTGAGCGTGCTTTAGCTAACAAGTAGGGAGCATTACTCATGCTTTCCATACCACTGGCTAAAATGACATTTGCTGAGCCGGCAAGAATTAAATCATGAGCTAACATAACTGCTTTCATTCCAGAACCACACATTTTATTAATTGTTGTAGCGCCAGTAGAGTTTGGTATACCGGCTTTAATCGCAGCCTGTCTGGCAGCAGCCTGGCCAATACCCGCTTGTAATACGCAGCCGCTAATTACCTCATCAATTTCGGCAGGTGACATCCCTGACTGAGATAAGACGGCTTGATGTGCTACAGCACCCAGTTCCGGGGCTGAAAGAGGAGATAAATTACCTAGCATTCCCCCCATTGGGGTTCTTTTTGCTGCAACGATTACTATTTCATTCTTTTCCATATCCCTATTCCTTATGCTGTTTCTTTAAAAAGTTCACGTCCAATTAGCATTCTCCTGATTTCAGAAGTGCCAGCTCCTATCTCATACAGCTTTGCATCCCGCAACAATCGACCGGCTGGATAGTCATTGATGTATCCATTACCGCCCAATATTTGTATTGCCTGTAGCGCCATTTGCGTTGCTTTTTCAGCTGTATATAAAATGGCCCCTGCGGCGTCCTTACGACTAACCCTGCCATTATCACAAGCTTTTGCAACGGTATACAAGTAGGCTCTACATGCACTAAGCTCGGTATACATATCGGCTAATTTGCCTTGAATGAATTGAAATTCACCTATGGCCTGGTTAAATTGTTTCCTTTCATGTACATAGGGTATGACCAGGTCCATACAGGCTTGCATGATACCCACAGGTCCTCCTGCCAGGATAGTACGTTCGTAATCGAGACCGCTCATGAGGACTTTG
This sequence comes from Legionella antarctica, assembly GCF_011764505.1. Classification (NCBI taxonomy): domain Bacteria; kingdom Pseudomonadati; phylum Pseudomonadota; class Gammaproteobacteria; order Legionellales; family Legionellaceae; genus Legionella; species Legionella antarctica. The sequence goes on along the minus strand of NZ_AP022839.1, from coordinate 2,636,798 downwards.
GCACCTTGATTTACTTCTCCCAATATATTGTTCGCTGGAACTTCACACTCTTCAAACACCAGTTCACAGGTATTGGAACCACGCATACCCAGTTTATCCAGCTTTTGAGCTGTCCTGAATCCGGTCATTCCTTTTTCAACAAGAAATGCGGTAATTCCTTTACTTGCTGCGTGTTTATCAGTTTTAGCATAAACAACTAACACATCCGCATCCGGACCGTTAGTGATCCACATTTTAGTGCCGTTTAGAATGTATTTTTCTCCTGATTGACGTGCCTGCAACTGCATGCTGATTACATCAGATCCTGAGTTAGATTCACTCATTGCCAGAGCGCCGACAAAAGCACCGCTAATAAGTTTAGGCAAATATGTCTGTTTTTGGGCACTGGTACCATTTAAATAAATTTGATTAACGCACAAATTGGAATGCGCACCGTAACTTAAACCTACAGATGCAGAGGCTCTGGATATTTCTTCCATAGCTATGGTATGAGCCAGATAGCCCATATTAGCACCGCCATACTCTTCACTTACAGTAATGCCCAATAATCCCAAATCCCCTAGTTTTCGCCACAGATGATTAGGGAAGCTGTTATTCTCATCGATTTGAGCTGCGATAGGTGCAATTTCTGTACGAGCAAATTGATAGACACTGTCTCTTAACATATCGTATGTTTCACCTAACTGATAGTGTAAGCCTGCGTGCATGGAAAAATTCCTGTTACTTTTGATAAATAACTTTAGACTATACCCAATAGAATTAAACTTGCAACCCCAATCTGCCATTGAATTCAATCTGGAAAAATCAAATTAGGATTTCCTATATGTTATTTCTTTTAATGAATCTTCGTTACTAATTTATTTGATATTTCTATTTTTGATGTGAGCCTTTACCTGATTTAAAAAATCACCTAATCTAGGGGCAAAGCTTAATCCTTATGGATTGCTGTTTGTTCTATCCTGGATTCACTATAGTTTTAATGGGTATCGATTTGACTGTGAATCGGGTTAATATAAGGAGAGTTGCTCATGCGTAAACTGGTACTCTGGGGGCACGGTGTAGATGAATATCGTGAAATGTTTGATTTATCTCAAGAGGAGATAAATTCCAGTATTTTAGAATATGGCTGTGGACCCAGTGCGGTTAACTACCAGCAAACCCAAAAAGATCATAAGATTGTTAGTTGTGATCCTCTGTTTGTATTGGATAAAGATACCCTTTCCTCTAAAGTAATAATGATATTTGCGGACATGGCTGAACAAGTAAAAAAAGAGCAGGAGCGATTCGATTTTACTCGTAGTGGAAGTTATGAAAATCTGGTTGCCGAAAGAAAACAGGGCATGAAAAATTTTTTTGCAGATTATGCAGCCGGCAAAGCTCAGGGCAGATATCTTGGGGTTGCTGATTATCATCTGCCATTCGCAGATTTTTCTTTTGATTATGCCCTAAGCTCCCATTATTTGTTTGCTGATCTGGACGACCAAACGGTACCATTTCATTTAGAAATAATTCGTGAGTTAGCTCGAGTTGCTAAGGAAGTTAGAATTTTTCCTTTGATTGATAGAGAGGGAAAAACATCTGATTTCCTGGGACCTGTACTGTTGGGACTCCAGGAGCATAATTATGGTGTAGAAGTCAGAGAGGTGGCTTTTCATTTGCACCCAACAGGAAATGCCATGCTCAGGGTATGGGCTCAAGAGTGTGTTATTTAATTTGGGGAAATTCAACGTGGCATGCTATTAGAGCGTTTTTGTAAAGATATTGATCAGGCCCCCTTCAAGAGGCTTGATCAACATCAAAATCCAGTAAGAGAACCTCTGGAAGACTGTATCTGTTTGCAGTTCTCTATAGTTAGGAACAAAAAATCACCTTTCTTGTTTATGATTCTCTTGTAATGACGAAAGTATCGTTCAACCTAGATAGGATTTTTACTAAACATCAGCTAAAATCTTTTTTCGTATTGATGAAGCCTAATATCACCCCCCCAATTATATGACGTTATTAAACTCAGTTCCGGAGTAACTTATGTATTCAGTGCTACGTCCAGTGCTTTTTAAACTGGAAGCAGAGAAAGCCCATGATTTTGCATTATCATCTTTAGCTTACCTGCCTCAATTTTATTTTCGCAAACCACAAGAAATGCCTGTTAAAGCAATGGGATTGGATTTTGCTCATCCAGTAGGTTTAGCAGCTGGTTTGGATAAAAATGGAGAGTATCTGGATGGATTGGCAAAAATAGGATTTTCTTTCATAGAATTAGGTACGATAACTCCCAGGCCGCAAGATGGTAATCCGAAGCCTCGTTTATTTCGCTTACCAGAAGCCCGGGCTATTATAAATCGAATGGGCTTTAACAATCAGGGTGTAGACACGTTGATTACCCATGTCAAGAATGCCAGCTATAAAGGTATTTTAGGGATCAATATTGGAAAAAATAAAGATACTGCTCTAAATAAGGCAGTTGATGATTATCTTTTTTGTTTACGTAAAGTATATGAGCACGCATCGTACGTTACCATTAATATTTCCTCTCCTAACACTCCAGATTTACGTCAGTTACAACGAAGTGAATATTTTGCTGATTTATTATCGCAATTACAGGGTGAACAAATTAAATTAGCGGATCAATTTCAACGTCATGTACCCTTGGTTGTTAAAGTATCCCCTGATGAGACTGATGAAACGTTAAAACAAATGACTGAGATTATTTTGCATCATGGTGTCGAGGGTATTATTGCAACCAATACTACTTGCTCGCGAGAATTGGTTAAGAGTTTACCTCATGCTCAAGAGCAAGGAGGTTTAAGTGGCAGACCTTTGACTGACTTATCGAATCATTGTTTGCGGTTGTTAAAACATTATGTAGGAGACGCGCTTACTCTAATCGGCGTAGGAGGTGTTGATAGTAGTATTAGTGCCCAGGAAAAGCTTAATGCCGGAGCATCATTAGTGCAGGTATATAGTGGCTTGATTTATCAAGGACCGAAGTTGGTTTCTGAAGTAGTCTCAGGATTAAAGAGCCTTTAATGGAACGAAACAATGTACATTACTAAAGATTTGGCAGCGCGGATGGAAGCATGCATTAAGCAAAGTCATATTGAAGTTACGAAACAATATCCCCAGGGCAGGATACTGGAAATTAAGGGTGGAGCTGCTTGTTTCTCAGGTTTGGACTCTTTTTTATCGCAGGTAGTCGGGTGGGGGTTTGTAACGAAACCGAAACAATTTAAAGCTGAAATTGAACTCATAGAACAATTTTATCAGTCATTAGAACATGAGCGTATTGATATTGAGCTGTGTCCCTTCGTAGGAAATAATTTAGCTGTTTTTTTAAGCCAACGAGGTTATGGTATCACTGAATTAAATAATGTGTCGGCACTGGAGCTCAAGAGTCATAAAATAAAAGGGGATTTTGACGAGAAGTTTATCATAAAAGAGGTACAACAGGCTGAATTGGAAGAATGGGCCAAGAGAGTGGCTGCAGGTTTTGGCTATCCTGAGGCTCAGGAACAATTTTCTCATTATGCTCGGGCAAAAGGTATCGCCGCCTTTGCTGCTTTTGATCAGGATAAGATAGTTGCCGGTGCTACCCTTGCGATACATAACGATGTTTGTGATTTAGGTGTTACCAGTACCCTGCCGGCTTACAGAGGAAGAGGGTTGCAAAAAAAACTGCTGTGTACTCGCTTGGATTTTGCCAAACAACATGACCTGGCATTAGCAACAGTGACTACCGAGCCAGGCACTATTTCTGATCTTAATATTCAGAAGTCAGGTTTTCACTGCGCGTATACTCGAGTTAAGATGACTTTCGAGCCACTTAACCTTTAAAAGATTATAAGATTTTCCTTTTATGCAACAGAGCCATATAAATTCTGTTACATAAGTGATTTGGTTGTCGCTTGGCTTTAGGATTATGTTTTTACTTCAATGATGCAACATTGAAAGATAATTCGAAAAATAGTCTGCTAATCGAGAACATTGGCGCTCGAGCTGAATACGAGTTACAATTTCATACATTTTGCCTACCTTAGAATCCATAATTAATGACTAATAAAGTACCTGTAAAAAACGGCTATTTATATAAACGATTGCTCTGTTACGTAAAACCTTTCTGGCCAATACTTCTTTTGGGCATATTTGCCAATATGCTGTACTCGGGTATAGATGCAGGTTTTACTTACATGACAAGACCATTTTTAGATAAAGGGTTTATCAATCTGGACATGGCCTTTGTTAATAAAATTCCTCTTATCGTTTTAATAGGTATTACCCTTAGAGGGTTAGTGAGTTCTCTGGGAAGCTACAGCATGACTTGGGTGGCTCGTTCAGTAGTTAAAGTGCTAAGACAAAAGGTATTTGCTCATATTGTTCGTTTACCCGCAGATTTTTATGATGAAGCTACTTCAGGGCAGATGCTCTCGAAAATTCTCTACGATGTGGAACAAGTGGCTCAGGTAAGCGCTGACGCCTTAACCGATTTTGTTCAAAATGTTTGTTTGGTTATTGGTCTTATCACGGTAATGATGATAATCAGTTGGCAGTTGTCTCTGATGTTTCTACTGACTGTTCCTTTTGTCGGTTTAATAGTCAATTATACGAATAAACGAGTCAGACGTATCAGTCATAAAGTCCAAAAAACCATGGGTGAAGTTACTGAAATTGCCAGTGAAGCAATTGAAGGATATCGCGTGGTACGTATTTTTGGCGGGGAGCAATACGAAACAGGTAAATTTAACCAGGCGACCGAGCGTTCTCGTCATAATGACATGAAAGTTGCGGTGAGTGACGTAGTTAATGTCTCTGGAGTACAGTTCGTTATCGCTCTTGGAATTGCTATGATCGTTATGGTAGCTATAAAATTGTCGACCGTAATTGTGATCACTGCCGGCTCCTTTTTGGCGATTATTGCTGCAATGTTGCAATTGATCAAACCGATGAAGAGATTAACTACCTTGAATGTAACCATTCAAAGAGGGTTAGCTGGGGCAGAAAGTGTTTTTAATCTACTGGATATGCCTACAGAACAGGGGCAGGGCGTGGTTTTAACAAAAAAAACATCCGGTGAGATTAAATTTAAACACGTGTCTTATGCTTACAGACAGGGTAAAGCTGTATTGCATGATGTAAATTTTACCATAGATCCAGGTACCTCTGTTGCTTTAGTTGGGCATTCAGGAAGTGGTAAGACAACTTTAGCCAGTTTATTACCACGTTTCTATGAAGTGACTCAGGGGATGATTACTTTAGATGGCATGCCTATAAATCAGCTTGGTTTAGCCAGTCTGCGTGAGCAGATGGCGCTTGTTAGTCAAAATGTGACACTGTTTAATGATACTTTAGCGAATAATATCGCGTACGGTCGTTTTGATGTGACTCGTCAACAAATTATTACAGCGGCCAAATTAGCCTATGCTGACGAATTTATTCGCCAGTTACCTCAAGGATATGATACTCGCGTAGGTGAAAATGGAGTACTGTTATCAGGCGGACAACGGCAAAGACTGGCTATTGCTCGGGCTATATTAAAGGATGCTCCTATTCTTATCCTTGATGAGGCCACCTCTGCTCTTGATAGTGAGTCTGAGCAATACATACAGGCGGCTTTAGAGCAAGTGATGAAAAATAGAACTACTTTAGTGATTGCCCATCGTTTATCAACGATTAAACATGCACATAAGATTGTTGTAATGCAGCATGGACGCATTGTAGAGCAGGGTGGTCATCAAGAGTTGCTCGATTTAAATGGCCATTATACCCAGCTTTATAAAGTGCAGCAGTTAGGTTTAGTTCAAGAGGAAGCCGTAGTTTGATGCTCATAACTCCTGATAAATTATGGTACGGTAAGCACCCTTTGCAATGGGTACTCCTCCCATTGTCTTGGGGGTATCGATTTATTACTCGAGTCAGACGTTGGTATTTGCAACTTTTTTGCCAGATTAAATGTCCGGTTCCTCTTATTGTAGTTGGTAATTTGACTGTAGGTGGTGTTGGTAAAACCCCGTTGGTGATTGAGTTGGCAAAAAAAATGCAGCAAAAAGGTTTACGAGTGGGGATAGTCAGTCGCGGTTATGGTGCTAAAGTCAAAAACTATCCATATGAGATCAAACTAGATGATTCTGCAGATCAGGTAGGGGATGAGCCTCTTATGATCGCTCAAAAAACTCATTGCCCGGTAATTATCTCTCCTGCACGTAATAAGGCAGTCGACTATCTTTTAGAAAAACATCAAGTCCAGATAATTATCAGCGATGATGGATTGCAGCATTACAGAATGGGGCGAGCTATTGAAATTGCAGTAATTGATGGAATGAGGGGTTTAGGTAATGGCTTATGCTTACCGGCAGGACCTTTAAGAGAATCTGGTACGCGGTTAAAACAGGTGGATTTTATTATCGTTAACGAAGGGATTTGGGAAAATGCATATTCCATGAAACTAATACCTGGAAAAATTAAAAAAATATCTACTCAAGAGGAAATTAACCACGACTCCCTGGGTGCAACAATAGCTGCTGTTGCTGCTATTGGAAATCCTCAACGTTTTTATTCCACTTTGTCTCAATTAGGGATAGAATTCAATTCATACTCTTACCCTGATCATTATCAATTTAAATCCCATGATTTAAATTATATGGAGTCTATAGTTATCATGACGGAAAAGGATGCCGTGAAATGCCATTCCTTTAATTCCGACAGACTGTACTATTTACCAGTGGAGGCCCATTTGAATGATGCATTTTGGCAAGCACTGTGGTCACATCAACAGTTAAAAGGTTATTGCTACTATGATACTAATTAGAATGTGTTTTTTGTTTTATTTTATAATTCTATTTATTAGTACTGGTGTATTCGCAGCTGCTGATCAGGCGCTTCAGCTGACCGAGCCTACTGTAGGGAGTTGGACTTTCTCTGGTATGGTGACTAATGAAAGTGGCGAGCGATACGGTTATTTTTTTCAAATGCAGCGACAAGGTTCTGATTTTCATTCTAAAACAGCCCTGATTGATGGGCAAACGAACAAATTGGTATTATTTTATGAAGGCACAGAGAAAATAGATAATTCAACCCAACTCAATTGGCAGGTAGGACGTTCCTTTATTCGCTACAATCCAATTAATGACAGTTGGGTTTTTGGAGTAAAGGACGAAAACGAAAAAGGGTTTAATTTTAAAGTAGACATGTTAAAACAGGCAAATATTAATGCCCATGAGACTTCAATATTACGTCCTGGAGTAGAGTTACAAGCATTACAAACCAGTCGTTTAAATGGCCATGTACAAACTGGTGCGGGTAGTAAAGAGCAATTTGTTACTGGCAACAATGCCTGGTTTGGTAAGTTATGGTTTAGCAAAGATCAGAAATCCCCGCATGATATCAGTACCACATTTTGTCGTCTGAGCGATGATAACGGATTTTATTCTGCAAATCTTAAAGAGGCCGATGCTACCGGTGCTGCTGTCGCTGGCTGGCGGGATGCTTCAGGAAACAAAGTAAAAATGTCGCAATTCCTTTCTATAAAATCCATAGCTAAAGATCAATGTTTGCTGAGCTTGGGTTTACCCAAACTGAATTTGAAAGTACTAAATACTTTAAACGAAGTAGATAAGTCGCCTCTTTCAATTGCTGGTTTTTCAAAAGAAAATCCCAAGGGATTTTGTTTTGTTACAGAGCAATCGTTTGCCCAAATGGAAGAGCCAGCAGTGGAAGTCACTACTGCTGCTGTTGCCGAAGCGGCCTCAAGTTAACTAGTCTATAAGAGTCAAGGAGGCCACACTTGCTGGAACTTGGTTTTCAAAAAAAAAGTCATGTACCCACTAAAGACAGGAGATTTTCATGTTGTTGGAAAGGCGCTTCGAGAACTTTCAAAAAAAATACAATCAAATACTCAATGCTGATCAAAAACAATTTACTACATATGAAGAATTGAAATCTTTTATCTTTAGCAAAATTACATATCCCCCTAAAGAAGGAATGGGTTTTGAGTTTTATTTTGATACTCATAAAAAGAAATTAATTTTTAGTATTGCCGGAGGAATTCATAATGGGTGTGCCAGTGAAATTCTCTACTTTTTTAGAAACTATGATGATCAAGCGCTCTGGTATTTATATTCAGACTCAGGACAGACTATAAGGACATTCGAACTTAATATTGAAAAAGCAGGGGATAAGTTATTAGGTGATTTTGAAACATTTATAGCTAATCCACAGCCCCGGAAAATTCAGATACAAAGCTTTAGCCATAGTGATGGTAAAGATTATATCCCGCCAAAACACTATAAAAAACAACCTGAAATATCTAAAGATAACAATCCCCCTTCCAGTTTTAACACGCAAACTTTAATCAAATTTGCAGGCTTATTTGCGCTAGGTGCTGGTGCTTTAGTACTTGCAAATAAGTTCATCAAAAGCCCTGAACAAAATAATATTTTGACTTTATAATCAATAAATATAGAGTAGGACATAACGATTTTTATGGAACAATCTTGTCCATTAAGGCAAGCAGGAGGAATAAACCATCATCACGATAACGGGTCAGGGTTAAGCGTTAAGGCAGAGGATGCATCCTGAACATCTTTTTCCGGAAGAAATTGAGCGAGCATACTTGCCACAACCAAGGCTACAGGAATGATAAAAAGAGCTGCTTGATAATTTTCTAAAGTATAAACCCCAGGTGTAGTACTGAATAGATCCAGTAAATACCCGATAAGAGGTTGTAGGAGGGGCGCAGAAAGCATTGCCAGGGTATTAGTAAATCCAGTACAGGTAGATAAGGCCTCTGGTGGTGCTAACTCATTAGAGATGGAATAAGCCAACATATAAGCCCCACAACAAAGTCCAATAGTAAATAGCAAGAAACCAATTAATATCATATTGTGGGTGGGCAAGTACAAAGTGATGATAAATAGTACGGCAGTCGATAAACATGAAAAATGGATTAAGGGTTTACGTTTAGTCAGATGAATTGAGAGCTGTCCGAAAACTGGACAACTGAAGCCTGCTCCCAATAATATCATGGACGTTAGAATACTTGCCGCTTTCAGACTACAATCCAGCTTTAGCTGTATAAAGGGAACCGCCCACATGGCGCCAAAAACGGTAATAACAGAGAACTCTAAACAGACAAACAGTCCATTAACCCAGGCTAATCTATTTTTTAAAATTAAAATAAGCTGTCTTTTATAGTTAATAAGATTAGCATGCACTATAGGTCTATTACTGGGAATGTATTGCCAGCATATACAGGCAATTAATAGGCCTAATAAGCCTGCGCCAGCAATGAAGTAGCGCCAGCCAAAATGACCTATAAAGGAACCCATACCGATCATTCCAAATACAGTAAGGGTAAAACCTAAGGTTTCAGATAGTCCCACCATGAATGCATATTGTTTCAAAGGATAGTTTTGCCGCAGTACATGGGTCAGACCAACAAATGCAAAAGACGAACCAGCTCCGATAATCAAACGTCCCAGGAATAGGGCTAATACTGTCTGACCTGATGCAAATAGAAAACAACCTATCGCACATAGAGCAGCATTTACTGCTAATAAGGTACGTGCATTATAGCGATCAAAAAGTAGTCCTACTGGAATTTGTAACGAAGTATAAACATAGTAAAAAGCACTACTTAAAATACCTGCGCAAAGAGCTGATAGTCTTTGCTCATGCATAATAGCGCCAATAATAATCCCGGAAGATAATTGCAAAAAAAATTGGAATAGTAAAAAAGATACTCCGACCAGCCAGATGATGGTTCTTGACTTATGGGAAGTAGTTGTGTTTGTTAGTGCCATTCATTTCCTCAAAAAAAAGCGAATATATAGGACATTAAGGGTGGTGTAAATTTTTTTTAATTATTTTATAGAAAGTTTTCACTGAGTTGTAACAATAGATGATAGATTATAAATTAGCTCTAATAATAGATTATATCAATATTTCTTGGTGATTTATGAATTTAAGAGACTTAAACTATTTTGTCGTTTTAGCGGAGCATAGACACTTCGGTGAGGCGGCTAGACTCTGTTATGTTAGTCAACCTACTTTAAGTATGCAAATAAAAAAACTGGAAGAAACTCTAGGAGTAATTCTGTTCGAACGGACTAACAAGCAAGTTTTTTTGACTGCTGCAGGTCATGAATTGTTATTTAAAGCAAAAAAAATACTGATCCTTTGTGATGAGATGAAGGCAATGGCTCAAAATTTACAGGATCCTTTTGCCGGTGATTTACATTTAGGAGTTATTCCTACGGTCGCACCTTATTTACTACCTAAAGTGATGCCCCTCATCAACACCAATTTTCCTAATTTAAAGGTATGGTTAATTGAAGAGCAAACCGAACGGTTAGTAAGTAAGTTAGAAGGTGGAGAGATTGATGCTGCAATAATGGCTCAGCCTATTGCAGGTAAGTTTATTTATCAAAATTTGTTTGAAGAAGCCTTTTACTTTACCTGTGCCAATAATCATCCCTTAGCCCAATCCAGCAGCATAGCGATTAGTGATTTAACTAATCAGCAAGTGATGCTTTTAGCTGAGGGACATTGTTTACGTGATCAAGCTATGGCTGTCTGTCAAATGGCTAAAATGAATGAAGTTGCTGATTTTACGGCTACCAGTTTAGAAACATTAAGATTAATGGTACAAGCAGGAATTGGAGTGACTTTGTTACCAGCATTGGCCGTGGGGACGGAGACTTCGACTTTACTAAAATGCATTCCTTTTGAAGAGCCAGTTCCTACTCGGAGTCTAGCTTTATTCTGGCGATCCGGAACGCCAAAGAATCACTGCCTTCATGCTCTTGCTGATCTTATAACTCAGTTAATAACACCTGAATTGAAGTCAGTCCTAAGCTAATTTATGGACTTTGACTAACATGCCTACCTGAGGGTGATCGAGAAAATAAACCAAGCCGCTTTTTAATCGCTGTTTTTGTGATACAAAAAAAGAGGATTGAGGATTATCAGGATGGGATAACTGTAAATCCGTATCGAACAAATAGTAGTTGCTTTGGCGTACCCGCACGGTACCTTGCATTTGCCATCCATCGTGTTTGATATCAGGTAAAACTACACTTTGTTGATTATTAGCCGGCTGTTTCCATGAATAGTGGCCAAGAACCTTATAATGGGACTTACGACTGAGTATGTAATATTCATCACGTAATCCTGATTTTGAAGGGGAAAGTAATCCATAGGGCTTGGTTGAATCGCTGTTAAGTTTAGTTGCATTGATACTGATTGGAATCAAAAGGGAGTTCATGGGTAAGTTACTGTTATTTTCGCCACCCTGTGGGTAGGCAAAAATAATCAAGTCAACTTGAAAGTTTGATTTGGCTAGAGTGAAGCAGGAGTATAACACACTGATTGTTAATATAAATAATCTTAACATGGTTTCTTCTTTTTTATTTTTTTGTATTATAACCATGTAGTGAAAATAATACATAGAAGAAAATAGAATAGTGATCTAAATAGTCAGCGAAAGCCCAGTATGCCTCAAGATATCTTTCGATATTAACTGCTGGGCTTTTGCTGACCTGTTACTAAACTCGACTATTCAACAACAATTTTAGGAAACTTATCTGCATAGTTGATTGGTTTTTTTGCCAGTTCAACAGCTGAACGCATCGCGGTTTTGATAAAGGCATCCGTTAACTCATCTTGTGGTTGGGTGGCGGTAGGTATACCTTCGTCACATTGTTGGCGAATACGACTGTCTAGAGGCAATCGTCCTAATAAAATACTGTGGTGGGCCTCGCAGAGAGCTGTTGCTCCTCCCTCCCCAAATATTGCCTCTTGATGACCGCATTCGCTGCAAATGTGGGTGGACATATTTTCAATGATTCCCAAAACATCAATTCCTGTTTTAGCAAACATGGTAATCGCTTTTTGGGCATCCAGGGTAGCTACATTTTGTGGCGTAGTAACAACTATGGCTGCCGTAAGAGGAATTTTTTGAACTAAAGTAAGTTGAATATCTCCAGTTCCGGGAGGTAAGTCGATAAAAAGATAATCCAATTCATCCCAAAGGGTGATATCCAACATTTGGATTAACGATTTGGCAAGCATCGGACCTCGCCAAATAAGTGTTTGATCATTGCCTGTAAGATAACCAATCGACATCGCCTGTATCCCATGGGCTTGAACCGGCAAATAAAAATCACCACTGACTTGGACAGATTCAGTCTTGCCTAACATTAATGGCATACTAGGTCCATAAATATCCGCGTCAAGAATACCAACTCGAGCACCTAATCGAGCCAAGGCGGTTGCAAGGTTAACAGTTACAGTAGATTTTCCTACTCCCCCTTTGCCAGAGGCAACTGCAATGGTATTTTTGACTCCTCGCAAACCTTTACCTGCTAATTGTGTTTTATGAGCTCTAATAAACTGATTAATCCGGATAGTAATCCGTTGATTGGGAAATTGATTTTGTAAACTGGCTAAAGCCAAAGTCTTAAAATTTTTTTCTAATAAACTACTGGGAAACCCCGATGTCAGATTAACCAGAAGCTCACCAGGTTTGGGCTCCAGGTGGTATTGTAAATTCATCTCCTTACCACATAATCCTAGAAAAGGGTCCTTTAATGAGTCCAAAAGGTTTGCTACCGTATGTTCCACAGTCATTTGATTAACCTTGTTAATTGAAAAAGTGCATGATAACGCAGGAATTAATTAATCACTAGCCAATTGGTACTGGTTGATAGTGCCAGCTCACCCAATGGCCGCTATTCAGATAATACAGGCCGCAATGAATGGGAAGGTTGGTTCGGCTTGATAAATAATACCCGTACTCGTTTAATTGTTTTTGATGTTGCGTTGAGGCAATTCCGGCTTCTGTTCCCGTTTTAAAATCAATAATCCAGAGCTTTCCATTATCTTCAAATGTACGGTCGATGATGCGAGTGACTAAGGTATCTTGCGCTTCTACCAGTAACTCATATTCATTTTGCTCATTATGATGCCTGGAAATAATCCATGCCCCAGTTTTATTATGAAACATTAGGGTTATCTGATCTTGCAATGTAGATAAGGCGCTTTGTTGCATCTCTTTATCAAAACCTAGTTTTTTAAATTCATCACGTGCCAGATTCCAGGGTATTTGCTCTATAGATTTGGGATGACGCTCGCAAATCCATTGTAAAAATTGATGAGATACTATACCCGTCAATCGAGGAATACCTGCTGATAAATCAGGTGGAGGGGCATTTAAAGGGGTAATTGAAGTTAGCTTGTTGTGGCTGTAGAAAACCAGAGGAAGTGTAGTTAGTGTGGGTAGAGAAAGAGTTGCATTTTCTGGAGCTGCTGTATGTTCAATATCAAGGAATTCCTGATTTTTTAACAGGCTATGAAAAGATCTTTTGGATGATTTTGAAGAGCTGGCTGTTAAATACAGTCGAGATTTTGCACGAGTAGCTGCAACGTAAAGCAACCTTTGCGACTCATAATTGTTTTTTTCGTCATCTAATTGGCTTAAGTAATCATATAAAACACAGTGATCTTGATGTGCTGCCTGAATGGGGGATACGAGTGCCAGATTTCCATGGTTTGGGGTGGCTATGTTAAGCCATCGCAACATGGGATTTTCTCCTCGGTTGGGCTGTGCTCCTAATCCAGGAAGAAAAACAGTATCAAATTCTAATCCTTTGGATTTATGAATGGTCATTATATGTAGACGGGATGGAGTCGTTTGTTGGGAGTAGAGCTTATTGAATTCGTTAAGGAATTGGCAGGTATCAGGTAAACGACCTTCTTGTTCGTATCGGTCTAATAATGTCCATAGTTGATCTAAATCATTTAATTGACTTTGGTTTAATATCTTTTCAACATGAAGTTCTTTTAGGGTCTGTACTACCCAATCGGATAATCGACCGTGATATCTTTGTGAAAGTGCTTGCTGCATCACTTGAATAAAGAAGCCAGCGCGAATACGACCCTCCTCGCTTAAGAACTGAATTTTATCCAGTTGTAATAAAATGTGATGAATGGATTTATTTTTATTAAATTGAGCAATATAGAGAATATCATTTAAGGACAGGCCACAATAAGGGCTGCGAAGCATCGCCAACCACGACAGTCTGTTGCCTGGGAATAACAGAGCGTGAGTCAAGGACCAAACGTCACGCAAATGCTCCAAATTTGCTAATAAATCAATATCAGTACCTTGATAAGGAATCTGATATTGTCTCAGCAAATTAATAATTTCAGTCAGGTGTGTTCTTGAACGTACTAAAATAGCCAAAGTCTGATCAGGATTAATTTTTAACTCATTCTCAATTAATTTAATCAGGGTTTCAGCCTCTTGCTTCTTATCTTTAAATTGCAGGGCTTGAATGGCGCTTCGTTCTTTATCTTTGATTACATTTATAGATGGATGGAATGAGACGGCCCCAGACTCTATGTCTACTTTCTGTGGAAATATTTTAGAAAAATGGTTATTTACCCAATCAACAATGGTTTCTGAGGAACGAAAATTACAACGCAGTTCGAGCGATTGAAGTCGCACGGGTCCAATTCCATTTTCTTTCGCGCGAAAAAACAAACCTACTTCTGCTTGTCTGAAGCGGTAGATGGATTGCATGGGATCACCAACTACAAACATAGTTTTTCCATCATCGGCTTGCCAACCCTGAACCAGTTTTGTCAACAATTCAAATTGCGTAATTGAGGTATCCTGAAATTCATCAACTAACAAATGATGGATTGCATTATCCAGATATAAAGCAAGATCAGTCGGGTTATCTGCGTCACCCAACGCAGTCAATGCCTGTTGTGAAATAGCTGTGAAATCAACTTCATTATGCTCACTGAAAAAAACGTGCAAATGACTCACAAGAAGAGGGAGCAAGACAAACAGAGCTTGAAGCACGTCCCATTGCTCCTTGTCATATTCTGGCTTGGGCAGCTTGCTCACTTGTATTAAAGAATTAAGAAAATCAGGATGATCTTTTAATTGAGTTAATAACTCCTTACTTGCTGTTTTAAGTCTGCGGTATTCAGCATCTGTGCATACCCCTTGTTTTAAGCCGACATGATGATCAAAACTTTTTCGAAAACCCTTGTCACCTACGAGCAACGTTTGGCTTAATGCTGCGGAAATCTCTTGATTAATTTGTTGGAAGTCATGCCAGTCTTTTAATAAATATCGTGGTGAATTCGGATTATTTTCTATACTGGCCAACTCGCGTGTTAACTGGGTTACTTCTGACGCTAACTGGGGCGGAAGACTATTTTTACATCGAGCTAATTCATGCTGCTCTATGAGACGTAAAGCGTGTTCAAATGTTGATTTATTTTGAGCTCTTGCTTGAAATAGAGGCGATAACCACTGATCTCTTTGAGATAAAAGGGTTTTGAATAAATTCAGTAAGCGATCCTGTTTATTGTCTACATGCAGCAGTAGCGCTTTTATTGCCGACTGGTATTCTGGTGTTTCGGTAGCAAACTGGATACAGCGTCGAGCAGCATCAAGGTAATGACTTTCCGGGTTGTCAGTAACTCGAGGGTAGGCTATTTGTTTTTCTAATAATGGAATGGAATGATTAATACTCTGACATAATGAGTCTATGGTTATAACTTTTAACCTATTCGGCTGTTGGAGCAAATCCCATTGATACTGGTGACTACGACTTAATGCATGTTTTGCAAAATCCAGAGTCATTTGTTGATGAGGGCTGGTAGCGCTGAGGTTAGAAGCTGCCTGTTGTAGGGCTAATACGATACGTTCACGCATTTCACTGGCTGCTTTACGAGTAAACGTTAAAGCAATAATCTGTTCTGGAGCAGTGACGGTACTTAATAAACGCAAAAAGCGTTGGGTCAGAATTTCAGTTTTCCCTGACCCCGCAGGAGCTTGTACTATAAACGATAAACCAGGGTTAGTGGCTTTGCTCCTCTGATCGCTATCTAGCAGGCTCATGCGATTTATTCCAAAACAATTTCTTGAGCGGGAGGTCTTAAATTGTAATGAGAACTCATGCAATAACCATAAGCTCCTGTATTGGCAATTAACAAGACATCACCTTCTTTGGTGACTGGTAGTAACCGGTCGTAGCCAAGGGTATCTCCTGATTCACAAATTGGGCCAACTATGTGGGAAAATCCTGCTTTTTCTTCATGGAGGCGACTTAAATTAACAATTTCATGATAAGCGCCATAGAGAGATGGTCTGATTAAAGAGTTCATTCCAGTTTCAATACCTATAAATTTTACTTTTCCTTTTTCTTTACATTGCGTCACTTTGGCAAGAATGACACCGCTTTCTGCCACAAAAAAACGGCCTGGCTCAAGCCAGATTTGCAATTGAGGGTAACGCGACTTTACCGCAAGCAAGGATGCATCCAATGCGGCGAAATCCAAGGGGTGCTGTCCGGGTTTTTCAACAATACCCAAGCCTCCTCCCAAGTTAATGGAGCGTACTTCAGGAAATTGCTCGGTTAGTGAAGCTAACATTAAAGCGGTTTGTTGCCATAACTCAGGAGTGAGAATGCCACTTCCTGAATGCGCATGTAATCCAATTACCCGGATGTTATGCTTCTTGGTCAATGTCAGGATTTTGCCTACATCATTCTGAGTAATACCGAATTTCGACTCGTTACCTCCTGTAGAGACATGTTTATGATGACCAGCTCCAGAACCCGGATCAATACGTACGATGACCTCCTGACTTTTAAATAACTCAGGCCAATTTTCCAAGGGATATAAACTGTCTATGGTGACAAAATATCCTTTGGATACAGCACGTTCATATTCGGATTTTGGGGCAAAATTGGGGGTAAACAAAATTCGTTCTTTATTGATTTTGGGAAAGAGTTCTAATACTAAATCCAACTCCTGAATAGAGACGCATTCAAAGCCAACCCCTTCCTTTTCTAAAGTTTTTAGGATGGAAACATGAGGATTTGCTTTAATTGCATAAAATAAATTATCTACAGATTGTAATTCCAATAATTGCTTTGCTCTACTTGCCTGAGTTGGGCTATGGTAAACATAGCAAGGCGAATAAAGAGCACTGGTCGCTAGTAAACGCTCTCGCTCGGTCTCCCACCATGGAATATTACGTTTATTAGGTTTACCAAACTCTTCATGCCAACTTTTAGAATAATAAAAAATTTGCGGGTTACTTTCGATAAGTAAATGATGCAGTTTTTGACATAATTTATCAGCATGCGATTCATCAACCACAAAAGTCAGGTTTAGGTCATTGGATGCCAGCGACATTAAATAAATTTGCTTGGCTTCAAATATCTCCAGCGCTGGGCCGAGATGTGGTAAAACTGTTCTGATATGATGTCCAACAAGACTCACAGCGCTGCATGGCTCAATTAGTTTTGCTCTTCCAAATTGATTTAATTCAGCCAAAAGAATATTGATTGCGGGCCTGTCATAAAATTTTGCATTAGTATCTAATGACAAGGTGACATTAAATTCAGAGGAAGATAATAAGTCTACTGAAAAGCCATGTTTTTTAAATGCAGAAAATACATCAGCCAGAAATCCTACTTGCTGCCACATATTAAGTGTATCAATTGATATCAATAAGATACTGTGCTTTACCTGAATGGATTTAATCAAAGGGGAGGATTCATCTGTATCTTTTGTAATGAGTGTTCCTGAATGCTGGGGCATGTGAGTATATTTAACCGTCATTGGAATATTGGCTCTCCTGACGGGGGGAATGCAATTGGGATGCAGAACCTTGGCACCCATAGAGGCAATTTCCTGAGCTTCATCGTAGTTTAGTTGTTTTAGCAAGCGGGCATGGGGAAGTTGATGCGGATTTGCAGTATAAATTCCAGGCACATCAGTCCAAATTTCACATGAGGAAGCTTGCAGTTTGGCAGCAAGGAGGGCTGCCGAAGTATCCGATCCACCTCTTCCTAACAAGACAGTTTCACCATGAGCGTTAGCAGCAATAAAACCTTGAGTAATTATCGCCTGAGCTCCTGAAGCCAAAAATTTTGCTGCTAATTGGGGATCATATTCATGGTCACAACGGGCAGAGAGGAAATTAACTGTTTCACCACCAAGAGTAGGGGTGCTTGTTAATATTTCGCGAGCATCATGCCATTGAGTATGAATTCCCTGGTTTCCAAGGAAAGCCTGGCCAAGGCGTGTCATCATCAGTTCGCCCAGGCTTAAAATTTGAGCATGTGTTTTGGCTGGAGCCTGTTTTAATAAAGCGATACCTGTTAGCCATTGTTGTAACTGATGGAGATCTGCAGCAACCAACTCAGGATTCACCTCAAGCTCGTCTGCAAGGTTCAAGTGACTGTTACGAATCTCGGTATATATGCTAAGGTGTTCATCTATAAGAGCGGCTTCTATAGCCTTTTCGAGCTTATTAGAAATTTGAGTCAACGCAGAACACACAATGACAGGCTGTACTCCAGACTTTATATGTTTTTTAGTAATAGCTGCAATATTATTCCATGTGTTTCTGCTTGAAACACTGGTTCCACCAAATTTCGTAATGATTTGTTGCATAGTAAGATTCCGCACAAAATTAATGCACGTTAGCATGGACTAAACTATCTGCACAAGTACTTGTAAATATTTTCGGATTGACTTAAAAGACAAATCTTTTTTTGCTTAAAGGGATTCTAACCACGACAATTCACGGATCCATCCGTTGTTTGAAGTTAAGTCCAGGTCATTTCGCTAACGATCAAAATAACTTGTAGAGGCACAAAATTCGTTTTTTTCAGAAACAATCCCTATATTGGTGTCTAAATTAATCATGATGCTTTCTAATGGATCATCATGGATCTAAATTTGTTACCTATTGAATATATTAAAAAAAAAAATCCGATTAATCGTTTGAAATTAAGATAATTTCATTTATCATCGGAAGCCAAATTCGAATTCGGAAGCATTATGTTAAAAGAGTGTGGAGTGAAAAAGATGCACAAACCCATAAGAACGCTAGTCAGTGTTGCCGTAGCTGGAATGTTGAGTGCTAGTGTCGCTCACTCAGGGGCATTCTCGCTGTATTCTGAGGGCACCGGTTCTGCTATCGGAAACTATGCTGCAGGTATTGCAGCTGAGGCCGCAGATGCGTCTACAGGTTGGTATAACCCGGCTGGTTTGGCACTCATTCACAAAACACAAATGGTAGGTGGTGGAGTTGGTGTATTTCCTTCATCGAGGTTAAACGGAACAAGTACCTTTACAACAACAGGACTTCCCAATTTTGTACAAAACTTTAATGGGCTGGATGGTGCCGAGAATGCTTTGGTTCCCTCATTCCATTACGCATTACCTTTAGGTGAAAATGCTACATTTGGTTTCAGTGCCGTATCTCCGTTTGGATTAGCAACAGATTGGCAAACTGATTCAGAAGTTCGCTATCAGACTACATTCACTGAACTCCTGACGATAAATGTTTCTCCAGAAATTGGTGCAAAAATTAGCGAGCATTTTGCTGTGGGTGCTGGTATTGACTTCCAATACGCACGAGTAAAATACAATCGTATGCTTGGCGTTCCAACGTTATATGCACCGTTTAATCCTGCTGCTGTAGATACATTAAGTTATAACAATGGCAATTCTATTGGTGTTGGATTCCATACTGGTGTGATGACCATGTTCAATGATCAACATACTCGCGTGGGTTTGAATTACCAATCTAAAATGAGACACAAATTCCATGGTCAAAGCAGGTTAACAGGCAAATTAGCTTCTCCTGGAATCGTATTGGGTCTTCCTGATTCAGTTCTTACAGCTAATCCCGATGCAGTTTTCAAAAACAATCAATTAAGCAGTAATGCTGTAGATTTACCTGATATAGTCACTTTAAGCGGATACCATGATTTAAATGAGACTATTGCGATATTAGGTTCCGTTGTTTATACCGGATGGAGTTCATTTAAAGACGTTGAGCTGAATAATGTAGCAGCACCATCCATTAATCCAAATACGACAGTTAGTCTGGTACAAGTTAATAGAACTTCAGCGCAGAACTATTCAGACGTATGGCGTTTTGCCTTAGGCGCGAACTATCGTGTGAATCCATTATTGATGTTACGAGTAGGTGGAGGATATGATGCTACACCAACAAATAATATTGATAGAGATGTTCGTTTACCTGACTCAAACCGTTGGGCATTATCTGTAGGTGCTCATTATCAAGCTCGTCCCAGTCTTGGAGTTGATGTAGGATACACGCATCTATTTGCCGATGATCCTGAGATTAATCGTTTTGATAGACTCAGCGCTACATCTACCTATACAGTAAATGCTACAGGTAAAGCTTATGCAGATCTAGTTGGTGCGCAGGTAGTTTGGACTATCGATAAAGAGCCTGAAACTCCATATAAATAATCTTTATTGATTACTAAAAAAGCCACGCTACGCGTGGTTTTTTTAAATTTTATATTTTGAAAGGTATTAACATCGGTTTTTAAATTTTTATCGAAAGGTTTAAGGTTAGCAGCAATGCTGTTCGAATCCCCTGGAGATAGTAGGCACTTGCTACTCAACAACAAGACCAGGGGAGGGTAGTATTCAGGAGGACTGATACTAGGGGCGTTGCCTACTTTTATTCTATTAATTTTTACTTATAGTTGCTTCACCTGGTCCATTGATCACTATGCTATATCCGTTATAGGATATTTGCTTTGGAGTAATGTCACCAGTTTCCAGATCCATAGTTACAGTTCCAATGTCTATAGGATTAGCTGTATTGGTTGCCACTTTAATCAGGGCACTGCATTTTCCGTTAGTAGTGTGACCAAAACATGCCATTCTCACCATATTCCAATAAACCTGGCGAGTAGTATGAGCGGAAGTTGAATAAGGGGAAGGAATAGTGCCAGCAACATAGGCATTCGATTCTTCATCGGTATTATTATGTGTTGTTAAATAAGCAGGTACTGCTAAAGCGGTGGCGGCAACCAGATTCAGGGCTATTGCCGATAAACTTTTAAGCATTAACTTCATCAGTTTCTCCATTAAGATTTTGTAAGTGATTGGTAGCGACCAATCGAGATTACTATAGGTTATTGTCTTTCTCGAGGCAAGCACTAAACCTTATTTGTAAATGTAATTGACATTTCTTGTCAATATAAACTTTGATTAGATGTATTTATCTTCATTCCATAAATTATCGTTTTAATATTTGTGCTATATCTTTGGCAAAATAAGAAATAATAAAATCGGCTCCAGCACGTTTTATAGCAGTTAGACTTTCTATAATGGCTTGTTCTTCGTTAATTAGATGATGTTTTGCTGCCATTTTTATCATGGAATACTCTCCACTCACTTGATAAGCACAAAGGGGTACTTCAGGAAAATGCTGCTTGAGTTTATAAATAATATCCAAATAAAACCCTGCTGGTTTAACCATAATCATATCAGCGCCTTCTTCAAGGTCTAAGTCTGTTTCTCTTAACGCTTCGGCACTATTGGCAGGATCCATTTGATAGGTTTTTCGGTCACCAAATTGAGGTGCTCCTTGGGCTGCTTCTCTAAACGGTCCATAAAGACATGAGCAGTATTTGGCACTGTAACTTAATATGGGAATATGTTGATATCCAGCCGAGTCTAAAGCCAGTCTAATGGCACCAACCATACCATCAGTCATGCCGCTGGGGGCGACCCAATCCGCTCCTGCCTCAGCATGGCTTACTGCTTGCTTTCCAAGCAAATCAAGTGTTTGATCATTATCTATCCGTTCTCCTTGCAGAACGCCACAATGGCCATGATCGGTATATTCGCAAAAACACAAATCAGAAATAATTAATAGTTCTTTATTTAAAGAACGTATAAGTTTGATTGCTTTTTGAATAATTCCATTTTTATTGTACGATTCACTGCCACATGCATCTTTGTTTTGAGGTATGCCAAAAAGTAAGACCGCAGGAATGCCTAATGCACTTAATGTTTCTATTTCTTGAGGAAGACATTCAAGACTGAGTTGAAATTGACCTGGCATGGAGCTGATTTCTTTAGCTTCCGTCAAATGCTCACTAATAAATAAAGGAGCTATAAATTGCTGAACATGCAATCTGGTTTCTTTCATTATGGATCGAGATAGTGGACTGCTGCGTAATCGGGTCATTCTAAGCGGAATATTATAGTGACTCATTAATTTTATCCTTTGGACTGAAATTACTAAATGGGATCTTATTTACTCGATGTATATAAAATATCAATACCACTGCTATTGGTGCTACTGCTTACTTGGATACTGTAGAATTTATTAAGTAAGTATTTTAAGGTGAGCACGTTAGGATTCGACTGTGATAAACCTACGTTATAACTTAAATAAATTCGTTTGGAAATCGATTTACCTACTACAACTGCTGTAGAGTCACTGATTTGATTGGTTGCCAGATTGTATTTACTGGCGGTTTGTAGGTCTAGATCAAATCCCAGATTCTTTTTTAATTGTTCCAGAAGTTGCACCCCGTTGGTTCCATTGTCCAGATTCATTGAGGAGATTGCAGCTAAAAGTAACTGCCCCCCCGCTTTGTTAGCTTGACTGGCAGGTCGACCCAAGAGCAGCATGGACAGAATATCAGCCTGAGAAAGGCTGGAAAGGTTTGAAAATAATATTATTTTGGGTTGAGTTATTCGTCCTGTTACTTCAACTCCAACACTTATATTACCGCGCACATTTGCAGTTTGAAGATTACTGTTATTAAAATTAAAATTTTGATTTGTCGCAGAATTGGAGGCTGCTGATGTCTTGATTTTTTTAGATGCTCTTAAGTTAATTCCCGGATTATCAATCTGTCCGCCTGTAAAAATTAATTCCCCATGCTCAATTGCTAAAGCTTGACCATAGGCTTTATATTGTCCTTTTATAACATTTAGTTCACCGGTAGCATTTATAGTACCTTGAGGTAGTTTTTTAAGCTGTACTTTTCCTCCTAAAGTAGTATTTAAACCTTTGACGGATAATTCTACCTCATTACCCATTTCTACACTCAGATCCAAGGAGGTATTAAATGGACTGGTAGTGGGGCTCTCATTGTTACTTTTAAAGACCACATCCTCTGATAAGGTGATGCTGCTTGAAAATGTTTGAGGCTTAATTTGGGCAGAGGGAACTAAAATCGATCCAGAAATATTGAGGCCTGATTGGGTGAAGTTCAAATTTATTTTAGGTGATATATTAACCTGGTATTCCTTGGTATTCATGATTTTAAAATCAGTGCCTTGCAGCAAGAAATCGCCTATAAAAGAAGTTGTTAACGGCCCCTTTCCCTTAAGGATTATTTTTTTATTTTCAGAAGTTAATGAACCTTCTGCTTGCCAGTGTTGCTTTCTTGCATGGGCAGTCAAATCTATAGAGTTTAAATGAATACCTAAGGTAGGGAGCGCTACACTTGCTTGTTTTAACATGAGATTGCTTTCAATGATTTTTTTACCCCAAGTACCAGTTGTTTTTATAGAGGCAATTAGGCGTCCTCTGGGATTACTGATGTCTGGACTGATGCTTTGTAAAAAATCAAATGAGTTTAACAGGAGAGACAGATTTGCAGATATAGGTTGATCGTTTGATAAACCTTTTCCAAGATCAAACCTGGGCAGTTTAAATGCTAAATTTAATTTTTTGTTTGCATCTATCGCAAATGAACCTTTTCCTTCCAATTGCTGAGGGGAAAGAGAAACATCCAATACTCCCCCTTGAAATTTAAGGGAAGGAACAAGGCTCCCTTCAGGCATCTGATAGTGGCCTGGGTTTAACGTCAATGTTACATTGCCTTGATTGCTATTCTTAATAACCCCCTTAGCAGTGAGGCTTGTATAAAGACCCTCATGCTTGAAAGATGGATTAACTGTTTGAGATAAATTAACATTAAAGCTCCACTTCCAGGGAGCAGTTCCATGAACCGTTGCCGCTAATTGCCAATGTTCTTCAGAGGACCTGTTTATTTTAGAAGTAAGCTCAATGTTTAGATTAGGCAGAATACCAGATAACTTCATTCTTCCTTCTGGACTATTAGCAGTTACTTCTGAGCCATTTTGCCATTGCAGATCACGCCATTTTATTATTTGATTGAGTTGAGATAATTCTTTTAAATTTCCATTTAAAGAAATATTTGCTGGACCATGGAAATCACCAGTCCATTGTAGCTGATTGAGTTCACCACCTATATTTAAAATGCCTGTGAGCGTTTTTTGTTTTTTAGCATGAGGATTTAATTTGATCTTACCAGATAAAGAATAAGGGGGAGTTATATCGGCTTGCAGCCGACTGTATATGGATTGTTTGGCGTAATTAAATTGTAATGAATTTATGATTAAACGTTGTTCATTCAACTGTCCAGTTAATTTAATCTTTTTTAGGCTGATTATGTCCATGTCTTGTTTTATTTGAACAGCATCAGCAGTTAAATAATTGATCAATATTTGACGATGCAGTAATGAGCGAGGCTGCCAGTTAAAGGTTAAGTGTTTTATGCTTATTGTGTTCTCGCCCATTTGATAATCGAGGCCTTCAACAGTAAATTGTTTCAATAAATTACCACTTAGTTGATGAACTTTAAGGGTTCCAGGTAGATAAAGCCCACTTAACTTGATTAGGGTATACAAACCAGGGGTTGTAGATAGAAAAAAAGATAAAAGACTTACTGATAGTATCAAGAGGATTAATATACTATAAAGCATCTTTCTGATTAATTTCCTCATAAGTCTGGTCCCATACTAATGATTAATCGTGGATTGGTAGCTGATCGTTGCAATCGACTGGTTAATGCTTGTGCTAATCCTATTTTAATGGGACCAATAGGTGAAACCCACATTAAACCACCGCCTGCATCATATTGAATATTCCTAGCTGTTGGATTATAAACATCTCCAGAATCAAAAAAACCTACGAGGTACCAGTTTTTTTTGGTTTCTTTTTGAATTTCAAACCCACTATAAGTGATTATTCTTCCAGGTCCTATGGAATTTAAGCCGAATGCTTTTAAATTGTCCGTTCCTCCTAGAAGTAAGGCCAGAGATAAAGGAAGTTGATTGATGTTGCTCGTGGCAGTCACTCCTTGAATAGTATGCCCATAGAGCCGCAGACGCCAGGGTTCTATCATGAATGCCGCTTTTGCATCTATTGAGGTTTGTGCAAAACTGATTTTTGACAGGGTGAGTTGGCTAGCTCCCAAACCATTTAAAGTAATGCTATACCCTGATGGGGAAAATAACGGGTTTGTTGTTTTCCTGAATGCAAATGTAGCTTTTGGATAAAGCATGAATTGGTTGTTATTAGGTTGCAAAGAGTAGTGAAAACTTTCATACAAGCTGTTAATCGATAAAATACGTTTAAAACTCTCTACATTATGTTGTTGAGCCAGGGAAACAAGGAAGGCATTACTATAACCCGTATTGTAATTTAAACTGGAAAAATTACCTGTAAGACTGTATTGATCAGTCACCGGATTTTTACCAGGGACGACATATTGAGCTTGCAGTGCGTTCTGAGTAAGGGAACCCTGAGCCAAGGCATTAAATTTATGACCAAAGCGATTGACTGGTATGATATTAAGACCAGCTCTCCCTCGAACTCCTGTATCTGTTCCATAGCCAGCTCCTACAGAGTAAGTATATTTTGAAACAGGCTGTAAATGGACAATAACAGGGACAAACCGATCATCTGAAATCTGTGGTTTAACCAGTACTGAACTGAAGTAACCACTATTGGATAGATAATTATTAAATTTAAGAATTTGATCTGTAGAATACGCTTTCCCTACTGTAAATGGGACGAATCGGTGTAATAAAGCAGGATCTATATTCGTTGGATCAAATTGCACCTGCCCAAAGTAGTATAGATTCCCTGTATTAAAAATAAGCGTAATCGTGGCGGTATTTTTATTTTCATCGATGAGAATTTCCGCTTTTTGAAATGTTCCTTGTAAAAATCCTAAGCTCTCGGCGGCGTTGATTAAGCTCTGTTTTGCCTGATTATAAGGCTCTGTACTAAGAGGGTCTCCTACATGCAATGGTAATTGTTTAAGTGTATTAAGAAGTAATGGATTTTGCGCACCTTCCCCAGCTATTTGTATCTTAAGCAAAGAGATATGAGTTTGGGGGCCAGGATAAACATTGATAGAGATCTTTTGGTGACTTAGTATCCGAATATCAACATCTGCCCTGAAATAGCCAAATGGCTGAATTGCTTTGATTATTTGGCTGCGTAACTCGTCCTGACTGATTTCATTTAATGGTTTTAACTCTTGTAATTCATTCAGGCGTTTTTCAACGTTAGCAAGTACTTTGCCACTTACGCCCCTAATATCCAGAGAAGCCATTTTGGAGTTCGCTGCAAATATAGGAAAACAAGAAAGAATGAAAATGATGCAAATTAGTTTTTTCATGTGACCATTGTACTGTTAAATAGCATCGGCTGCCTCCATCTTTTTAAGTTGATAAATTAAATCCAATGCTTGTTTTGCAGTCAGTTTATCTGGCTCAATATTAGCCAATTCGGCCAATATAAGAGAGGCGGACGGCACCTTGGTTGAAGGGTTATTAATTGGATGTTTCTTAGTGGGTTGTTCGGTGTCTTTCAGGTGGTTTAGATGAGCATGTGCCACTTTTAGAACCTCTGCCGGAATACCTGCAAGCTCAGCAACTTCAAGGCCATAACTACGATTTGCCGGTCCTGCTTCGACTCGATATAAAAATATAATGCGACCAGTCTTTATACATGCCTGCAAATGAACGTTGCGAATACAAGCCCATTGATCAGGAAGGTTGGTTAGTTCGAAATAATGAGTAGAAAATAAAGTGTATGCTTTAATGGCTGTGGCCAGATAAGTACAACTTGCATACGCAAGTGCCATGCCATCATAGGTGCTTGTTCCACGTCCAATTTCATCAATCAAAACAAGGCTTTCGGATGTTGCTTGTCTTAAAATGTGTGCCGTTTCAGTCATTTCCACCATAAATGTAGACCGCCCTGATGCCAGATCATCACTGGCTCCTATACGAGTAAAAATTCGATCAATGGGGCCTAAAGTTACAGATTGGGCAGGAACAAAACTGCCTATGTGTGCCATGAGTACTATTAATGCGGTTTGGCGCATGTAAGTAGACTTTCCACCCATATTAGGACCAGTGATTAATAAAATATTTTGATTGGGATTAAGGCTGAGATCATTGGCAATGAATTGCTCTTGAAGTAGTTGTTCAATAACAGGATGACGACCCGATTGAATAGTAATTCCTGCTTCTGGCAACAGTATAGGACAATTCCAATTGAAAGTTCGCGCACGTTCTGCCAAGGTAGCCAATACATCCAACTCTGCTAAAGCTTGAGCCAGGCGAGATAATTCGGTGATGTAGTTTTGAATTTCAATCAGTAAGTTGTCATACAACCATTTTTCACGAGCCAAGGCTTTAACTTGGGCTGAAAGCACTTTTTCTTCAAATACTTTAAGCTCTGGGGTAATGTAGCGCTCCACATTTTTTAAAGTTTGCTTTCTTTGGTAATTAACAGGGGCCTTTTCTGCTTGTGTTTTAGATAATTCTATATAAAAGCCCTGAACACTATTGAAACCCAGTTTCAGAGTTGAAAGACCGGTACGTTGTTTTTCTTCAAGTTCCAATTGAACTAAGGTTTCATTGGCATTGGTGCTCAGTTTTCTTAATTCATCCAGTTCTTCATCAAAAGCAGGAGCAATAACCCCCCCATCTCGAATGAGCATGGGTGGATTGTCTACTATTGCTGAATCAAGTAATTCCTGCAGGAGAGGAAATGGACGGATATGTTCTTTCAATTGATCGGTAAGGATGGTTTGATTATTTTGGATGACGAAATTTATATCTGGAACTAGGCTTATGGTAGAACGCAAAGCAATTAAATCACGTGGACGAGCGGATTTTAAAGCAATTCTAGATAGGATTCGTTCTACATCGCAGCATTGTTTCAGTAGCTGATGGAGCTTGGTATCTTGTTGAAATTGGATTATTTCTTTAATGGCGTGTTGACGGGCTTGAATTAAATGGTGTTGTTTGAGAGGTCTTCCCAGCCAACGCTTCAGTAAACGACTGCCCATAGTACAAGCGGTATTATCAAGAATGGAGAGTAGACAGTGATCGCTTCTCCCATTAATATTTTCAAATAATTCTAAATGCTTTTGAGTTGAAGCATCCAGTTGTAAGTAATCCTGTGAGTTTTCAAGCGTTATGGAAGTAAGATGAGGCAATGCTTGTTTTTGAGTGGTCTGCAAATAGGCAAGTAAAGCACCTGCTGCAATTAAGGCTGTAGGATGGTCTGGTTCTCCAAATGCCGATAAATCGGTAACGGCAAATTGATTGCATAACAATTTATGAGCACTGTCTGCATTGAATTCCCAGCCTGGTCTGTATTTAACAGGAAAGTTGCTGCAGTATTCACTTAAGGGGGATGATTCTTCTATAAGCAGTTCTGCAGGCTGCAGTCGTGTTAATTCCGCATGGAGTTGATTACTCTCTGACAATTCAAGTAAATGAAAACGGCCACTACTCAAATCTACCCAGGCGAGACCAGTTTTTTGTTTTTTTTGGTGGATTGCCAACAGCAGATTGTCTTTTTTTGCATCCAGAAGTGCCTCATCAGTCACTGTACCTGGCGTAATAATGCGCGTTACTTCTCGTTCAACAGGTCCTTTGCTGGTCGCTGGATCGCCTGTTTGCTCACAGATTGCTACTGACTCTCCTTTTTTAATGAGGCGAGCTAAATAGTTTTCCACCGCGTGATAGGGTAACCCTGCCATAGGAATTGGTTTGTTAGCAGATTGCCCTCTATGAGTCAGGTTTAAATCCAGTAATTTGGATGCCCGCTTTGCATCATCAAAAAATAGTTCATAAAAATCACCCATACGATAAAACAAGAGCATGTCGGGATATTCTGATTTGATGCGCAAATACTGTTGCATCATGGGTGTATGAGAAGTAGACATAGAGGGCTTGCTAAAATGAAATTGATGTAATTCTAGCAAAATCACAGTAGTAAGTCAGTAAAGAGATGGTCTGTGTTTTAATTGAACATTTCTTGGTTAAAAAAATTATATTTATTATAGATTTAAGATATATCCTTCATTTAATGTTACTATTTGCTACAATATAAGAGATTTATAATAATGTTTAATTAAATAGGGAGAATAGTTATGAATCGTTTAGCTATGATAGCTGTAACTTGTTTTTTGGGATTCGCGTTAACTGCTTGTGGTGAGCAAAGTACTCCTAGGCCAACTACGGATACTACTGAAACTCCAGCTGTCCAAACAACGAGCCCAACGCCAGATCAAACAGACAGTAACAAAACTCAATAATATTTTTATTGCTTCTACTGTTCTAATTCAAATAACTCCATGTTGTAATAGCATGGAGTTATTTCTTTTACAGGTTTTTCTTAATGAATCACTTTGACGTTTTAATTAAAGAAATAGCCCTGCTTTTTAAAAAAAATGATTGGCAGTTAGTTACTGCAGAATCATGTACTGGTGGATTAATTGCAAGTTATATCACAGAACTACCGGGTAGTTCCGTTTGGTTTGAGCGAGGGTTTGTTACTTACAGCAATTTAGCCAAACAGGAGATGCTGGGTGTTCCCAAGGAGCTAATTGAAGAGTTTGGGGCAGTAAGTGAGGAAGTTGCCTCAGCCATGGCAACTGGCGCATTACAACACAGTATGGGGGATATTGGTTTATCCGTAACTGGCATTGCTGGCCCTGATGGAGGAACTGTTGATAAACCCGTGGGAACGGTATGGTTTGCCTGGGCTACTCGTGAGGGTTCAATACATACTCTGAAAAAACAATTTATGGGAACGAGACAGGAAATTCGTTTGACTTCATGTCATGAGGCTTTACAAGGCGTTCTTACGACAATCAGGAACATTCAATTAATTCGTGATTAATTCACTTTGCTGCTCGCCCCTATCTGTGTGATAATTTTGTTCTTGCACATTACTACTTGGATAAAAAAATGGAAGAGAATAAACAAAAAGCATTATCAGCCGCCCTCTCGCAAATTGAGCGTCAATTTGGTAAAGGATCAGTAATGCGTATGGGGGATAGTACTGTCTCACGTGATATAGAAGCTATTTCTACAGGATCATTAGGTCTGGATATTGCATTAGGGATTGGCGGTTTACCTAAAGGTCGGGTGGTTGAGATTTACGGACCAGAATCTTCTGGTAAAACAACCTTGACCCTTCAGGTTATTGCTGAATGTCAAAAATTGGGGGGTACGGCAGCATTTATCGATGCAGAACATGCTTTGGATCCAAGCTATGCTCAAAAACTGGGAGTTAATGTCGATGAGCTGTTAGTTTCTCAACCTGATACAGGGGAGCAAGCTCTGGAAATCACCGATATGTTAGTACGTTCAGCTGCTGTGGATGTGGTAATTATTGACTCGGTTGCAGCTTTAACACCAAAAGCTGAAATTGAAGGTGAAATGGGTGATACTCATGTTGGATTACAAGCAAGACTGATGTCCCAGGCTTTACGTAAATTAACTGCTAATATCAAGCGTTCTAACACCTTGGTTATTTTTATTAATCAGATTCGGATGAAAATTGGGGTGATGTTTGGCAGCCCTGAAACAACAACAGGTGGTAATGCATTAAAATTTTATGCATCGGTTCGTTTGGACATTCGACGCATCGGCTCAATTAAGAAAGGGGAAGAAATATTAGGTAGTGAAACACGCGTTAAAGTAGTTAAAAATAAAGTCGCGCCTCCTTTCAAAATGACAGAATTTGATATTTTGTATAACGAAGGTATTTCACGGGAAAGTGAAATTATTAATTTGGGTGTTCAATTGAATCTAATTGAAAAATCAGGTGCATGGTATAGTTATAAGCAAGAAAAAATCGGCCAGGGTAAGGATAATGTTCGATTATATCTGAAGGATAATCCTCAGATAGCTTCTGTTCTTGAACAGCAGATTCGTGCTGAACTATTAGAAAAAAAACTACCCATGCTTGCTGAGGCAACTGAAGATAGCTTAGAGACTATTGATGACTAAAGCATTTGATAGCGCCTTACGCCTGTTAACCAGGCGTGAGCATGGCGCTATAGAATTATGCAATAAGTTAGAACAAAAAGGATTTAGCCCTACAGAGGCTAAAGATGCATTGGAGTCTTGCCAACGCCTTGGTTTACAAAGTGACAGTCGTTTTGCAGAAAATTACTGTCGTTCACGTATTCGCCAGGGATATGGTCCTCAAAAAATCAGTCAGGAATTAAAAATCAAAGGTATTGACAATGAACTTATTCTCCATGAATTACAGCAAGAACAACAGAACTGGTTAGACTATGCAATGAAGGTCTGGCAGAAAAAGAGTAGAGGAAAAGTTGATTTATCGTTTGATGAGATACAAAAACTACAGCATTTTTTACTTTACCGCGGCTTTAGTATGGATATAATCGCAAAGGTCGTAAAGGAATTAAAGTAAAATTACAGACCATCATTAAAAATTTAATGTAACAAATTCATCACTATTATTTTCGGAAAGACTCATGCAATGTTATATTCACTGCAGTAGTTTGCTTTATGATAGCAACGTCTCAAACACATTTGAGCACAATAAGCAGTGAAAAGAAGCCGAGTATCGGACTTCACTTCGTTTGGCGCTAACCATCGCTATTCAATAGCATGGTACGCTATTTAATTAACTTAACTGGTAAGTAGTAAAAATGAAAAGTTCTGAAATTAGACAAGCATTTTTTGATTATTTTGCACAACGTGGTCATCAGTTAGTAGAGTCCAGTTCATTGATTCCTGCTAATGATCCTACTTTATTATTTACTAATGCAGGCATGGTGCAATTTAAAGACTCATTTTTAGGGCTTGAAGCTCGTCCTTATCAGCGTGCAGTTAGTGCTCAGCGTTGCGTTCGTGCTGGTGGAAAACATAATGATTTGGAAAACGTTGGCTATACAGCCAGGCATCATACCTTCTTTGAGATGCTGGGTAATTTTAGTTTAGGTGATTATTTTAAAAGAGAAGCCATCCAATTTGCCTGGGACTTCTTAACTCAAGTGTTGCATTTACCTGCAGAACGTTTATGGGTAACTGTATACAAAGAGGATAAGGAGGCAGAGGACATCTGGTTAAAAGAAATGGGTGTCTCTGCTGAACGTTTTTCTCGCTGTGGGGAAAAGGATAATTTTTGGTCTATGGGAGATACTGGCCCTTGTGGTCCTTGTACTGAAATTTTTTATGATCATGGACCTGATATTGCTGGCGGTCCGCCTGGAAGTCCTGATGAAGATGGAGACAGATACATAGAGATTTGGAACCTGGTGTTCATGCAATTTAACAGAGATAAAGAAGGCAATCTTCACCCTTTACCAAAGCCCTCAGTTGATACGGGTATGGGATTGGAGCGACTTGCTGCTGTAGTTCAAGGAGTTCATAATAATTACGAAGTAGATACGTTCCAATTTTTAATTAAATCCATAGCAAAACTTGGCAGCGAGATTGATTTAAATCATACTTCACTTAAAGTAATTGCAGATCACATTCGTTCATGTTCTTTTTTAATTGTTGATGGGGTAGTGCCAGGCAATGAGGGGCGCGGCTATGTATTACGAAGAATTATCAGAAGAGCGGTAAGACACGGTAATAAATTAGGGTTATCCAGTCCATTTTTTTCCAGGTTAGTTGAGCCTTTAATTGCAATAATGGGTGATGCTTATCCAGAATTAGTCACTGCTAAGACGCATATAGAAAAAGTTTTAATCCAGGAAGAGAATCAATTCGCTCGTACACTAGAACAGGGACTTCGTTTGTTACACGAGCAAATGCACACCATGGGTGGTGATGAAATATCTGGGGCGATTGCTTTTAAATTATATGATACCTATGGTTTTCCTGTAGATCTAACGGCTGATATAGCTCGAGAACAGGGTTTGCATGTTGATATGGATGGTTTTAATGAGTTAATGCAACAGCAAAGAGAACAATCACAAGCAGCCAGCCAATTCAATACAGATTATCATGCTACGTCTCAATTGGATCATCAATCCGAGTTCCATGGTTATGATAAAGAAGTGGCAGAGGGCAAGATCATTGGCTTACTGCAAGAAGGTCATGAAGTTAAAACTCTGGATAAAGGATTAAAAGGCGCGGTTATTCTTGATAATACTCCTTTTTATGCAGAAAGCGGTGGACAGGCAGGTGATAAAGGCATTCTTTCCGGAAAAGGATTTAGTTTTCGTGTGGATGATACTCAAAAAGTAGGTCAAGCCATAGTACACCACGGTGAAATCACTGAGGGTACACTAACTTTAAATCTCCCGGTTAGAGCGCAAATTGATAATCCCAGACGAGATGCAATTCGTTTGAATCATACTGTAACACATTTATTGCATGCAGCACTTAAAACTATAGTAGGTACCCATGTTCAGCAAAAGGGTTCTTTGGTGGAAGCTGAGCGGGCTCGGTTCGATTTTTCACATTTTGAAGCTTTGACTCAAGAACAAATTCGTCAAATTGAAATTTTGGTTAATAAGCAAATTAGAGCTAATAATGAAGTGGTGACTCAAGTTATGGATATTGAAGCGGCCAAGAAGAGCGGGGCCGTTGCGCTTTTTGGAGAAAAATATGCTGACTCAGTGCGTGTTTTATCAATGGGGGAATTTTCCAAAGAGCTTTGTGGCGGTACCCATGCGCGAAGAACAGGGGATATAGGTTTATTTAAAATTACTGCTGAGTATGGAATTGCCAGCGGTGTAAGACGCATAGATATGGTTACCGGGAGTTATGCATTAGCCTGGGTTAATGAGCAACAGGATCTTTTAGGTGACCTGGCTGCAAACCTGAAGACTTCTGTTGGCAATTTACGTGATAAAATGTTCCAGTTATTAGCTGATAATAAAAGCCAGGAGAAAGAAATCGCGAAACTTCTGAGTGAAAAGGCGCAGAAATCAGGTGCGGATCTTGTAAGCGAAGTCGAGAATATAAATGGGATTAATTTATTGATCAAACAACTTGATGGAATGGACAATCAAACGTTACGAACTACTCTGGATCAGCTAAAATCAACTTTAGATTCGGCTGTAATTGTATTATTTACCGTTGATCAAAATAAAATGAATGTCATTGCTGGAGTGAGTAAAAATATCTTGGAAAAAGCGCCAACGGCTGCCATGTTAGTACGCCATTTATGTGGAAAAGGGGGCGGCAGAGATGATATGGCTCAGGGTGGAGGAGCCATACCAGACGATTTGGCTGGGAAAATAAAAGAAATAAAAACAATGGTAGAAAATGCTTAAGATGAATATTTGGACTGGTTAATATTATCCCTGTACAACAGCTTCTTATTAAGCAGAACCATTGTTCTGGATACCGAGCATAAAGCTCGGTACGTAGGGAGTGGAAATTAATTCACAAAATAATCCGGTATTTATTCCATATTTGGGTATTGGTTAACAAGATTGG
This sequence comes from Legionella antarctica, assembly GCF_011764505.1. NCBI lineage: Bacteria > Pseudomonadati > Pseudomonadota > Gammaproteobacteria > Legionellales > Legionellaceae > Legionella > Legionella antarctica. The sequence continues at coordinate 2,602,421 of NZ_AP022839.1, read as the reverse complement.
AGAATTATCCAGACCGTAATGCTGCTCAGGCCTAATCTACAAAGATCATCAAAGGAGATAATGATGAGTTTTATTAAGGAATTTAAACAGTTTGCCATGCGGGGCAACGTCATTGATTTAGCCGTTGCTGTTGTTATAGGTACTGCTTTTGGCAAGATTATCACCTCCTTGGTAGATGGAATTATTATGCCCCTGATTGGTTTACTGTTGGGCGGGATTAATATAAGCAATAAATCATTTACCTTGGGGGATGCTGTTGTTAAGTGGGGTGGATTTCTTCAAACTATTATTGATTTTACCATAATAGCCTTTGCAATTTTTGTAGCAATCAAATTTGTTAATATATTAAAAAAGAAGGAAAAGGAAGATAAGACTTCCATACTATCGCATCAGGAAGTTTTATTAATGGAAATTCGTGATTTGTTAAAGGACAGGATCAAACCCACTTAAAACCCAATCTTATTTGGTATGAGTTTAATCAAAAATTTTTGGATCTGCTATACTAGATCTAGTAGCTAATTAATAAGGATATTCTATGAGCGAACTAGTGAATCTAATTGCACTTATCATTGTTTTTGGTGTGTGCTTGTGGTTGATTAATGCATTTATTCCTATGCCTGGAGCAATTAAAAGTCTTTTAAATATATTGGTTTTAATTGTTTTAATTATCTATATCTTACAATTTTTTGGCATCATCCATAACATCTTACCAGTGGTTAGAATTTTAAAATGATCGTGGTATGATTTATAAGGTTGAATACTGCAAGGATTAGGGGTTAACCCGAAATCCTTGTAAATTTTTTTTTAAAAATTTCGTTAATTGATATCATCTCAGGTTTCATTGTTTACTTCGTTATTAGATCCAGCTATAAGGAAATGAGATGACACTATCACATCAAGAGGTAATTAATCTCCTTGATTTAGTACCTCATCCTACTTGTGAATTGATTTAAACAAGCCTATATAAGTAAACAATTATTCCTCAAAGAGTTTTGTGCAAGTAATTTAATAGTGACCGTTATGTAGGTTCGGTCAAATGTATCATTGTTATCTGATTCTTAAAGAGCGATCAATGTTGTGAACTTATCAATAGAGAGCTAATCAAGTAAAACAATCTCGCTAAAAAAAATCCCGGCGGAAGCCGGGATTCAGGTAGAGGTATAGTGGACCCCAAAAATGAGACAGTGGTGTAAAATAGAAACCATTGTTAAACGGGGTACCAAGTGGCTAAAAAAAAATTTACATCTGACTTCAAAGCAAAGGTAGCAATTGAGGCATTAAAAAGTCACAAGACGACCAATGAATTGGCATCTGAATTTGAGGTGCATGCAACACAAATCAATCTGTGGAAAAAACAATTACTGGATGGAAGCAAGCAATTGTTTAGCGGCAAGCATGACAAAGACATGGACTCCATCATACAAGAACGAGATCGATTATACACGCAAATAGGCCAGCTAGCGGTTGAGTTAGACTGGCTTAAAAAAAAGACCGGTCATCTAAGTTGAGCGTGCGGGAGAAGCGAGCCATGATTGATGTCAATCACCCTACACTCAGCATCGTACGCCAATGTGCATTGGTTAATTTGTCACGCGCTAGCTACTATCGCACTGCTGGCGAAGGAATATGTACCGAGAGCCCAGAGAATCTGGCTTTGATGGTCTTGATTGATGAGGAATACATGCGCCATCCTTTCTATGGAAGCAGAAAGATGCGTTCTTATTTACGTCGCCTTGGCCATGACGTTAACCGTAAGAGAGTGCAGCGTTTGATGCGGATCATGGGTCTGGTTTCAGTGGCACCAAAGCCGAATACGAGTAAAAAGAACAAGGAACAAAAGGTTTATCCCTACTTGCTACGTGGTTTAGTGATTGATCGACCCAATCAGGTTTGGTGCACCGATATTACCTACGTTAGGATGCAAGGAGGCTTTGTATATTTGGTGGCAATAATGGACTGGTATAGCCGCAAGGTGCTCTCTTGGAAGGTATCAAACAGCATGGATGATGACTTTTGTGTAAGCGCGTTGGAGAGCGCCATCAGGCTCCACGGCAGGCCTGATATTTTTAATACGGATCAAGGCTCCCAGTTTACCAGTAAGGCGTTTACCGATGTTTTAAAAGACCATGACATCAAAATTAGCATGGACGGGAAAGGTCGATGGATGGATAATGTGTTCATTGAACGGCTATGGCGTTCAGTCAAATATGAAGATATTTACATAAAAGAATACGGAACAGTTTTAGCACTACGAAATGGTTTAAGGGTGTATTTCAAGTTTTATAACGACGAAAGACCTCATCAATCATTTGGAATATACACGCCGTCAGAGGTTTATGCTGGCCTATATGAGGCTGCAGCGTAATGGAATGCCTGTGGATATGTGGACGCGTCCTGCGGATCAGCCATCGCCCTTCGGGACATGTGGACAAGCCATGGATAACAAAAAGACGTTATCCACCGCTTGACCACACTCGATGGCTTCGCGCCCACATACCCACAGGCTCAATAACAGGTGTTTCATTAACTGCTATTGTGGTTGACTCGTGTGCTACGCACCCTCGTCAACGAAAGAAAGTAGAATTAAAGTTATATCTTAAATTAAACGGATCGCTGTCTTGACAATGGGGTCCACTGTAAGGAGAGGGTAGTTAGTCACGACCTGAAAACGCACCTAACAACTGAAGCAGGCTGACGAACAAATTATAAATTGAGACGAATAATCCAACAGTGGCGGATATGTAGTTTGTTTCACCGTTATGGATTATCTCACTGGTTTGAAACAGGATTAATCCTGATGAAATAAGTACAAATACAGCAGAGATAGTCAATTGTAAGGCAGGCATTTGGAAGAAAATACCAGCTATCATCGCCAATAGAGCGACCATAATGCCTACGAACAGGAATCCGCCAAGAAAGCTGAAGTCTTTTTTAGTGGTCAGGGCATAGCCTGATAATGCAAAAAAGATCATTCCGGTACCGCCTAGTGCTGTAGCTATTAACTGAGGACCATTAGAAAAACTAGTCATGTAAAAGCTCAGAATTGGCCCCAAGGTATATCCCAGAAAACCTGTGAAAGCAAAAACACTGACTAATCCCCAAGCGCTATTTCTCAATGCCTGAGTTAAAAACATCAAACCGTACACACCGACTATCATCAGGAACGGGTTCATTGGCCGAGCGCCACTAGCAAAAGATAAATAGGCGGTTAGTGCACTGAACATAAAGGTTAAACTAAGTAACAGGTAAGTATTACGCAGTACCTTATTGGTTGAAAGAACAGACTCACCACGTTGGGTAAGGATGTTAACATTATTTCGGTTCATTCTTCGAACTCCAGGTTGTTTATAATTAGTCTAGCATATCTCTAGGCAAGTTTCCTGTATTTCAAGTTTGTGACTTGAAATTTTCTAATTAATCTTCATTTGAAGAATAATAGACGCGTTATTATTAATGTGAAATGTCTTTTCTGTCAATTTTGTTTTGGGGTTCTTTGCTTCAATAGAGTAAGATGAATAGAATAGAGTAAGATGAATAGATAAGTTTAAATTTACTAAGGATGTTTTATGGCACGAGTTGGGCTTATCCAAATGGTATCTTCAGCTAAAGTTGCAGATAATTTACAACAAGCGGAACATTATTTGACTTTAGCCAAAGAAGAACAGGCAGTGCTTGCGGTACTTCCTGAGAACTTTGCATTTATGGGCGTCAAGGAAACGGATAAATTACAGGTAGCTGAATATTATGAACAGGGTGCTATACAAAATAAAATAAGTCAGTTAGCGAAAAAACTTGGTTTATGGGTTATAGCAGGAACAATACCTTTAAAAGGTATGGGCTCAAAAGTCAGATCCAGCTGTATTGTTTATGATGATAAGGGTTTAAGCGTTGCACGCTACGATAAAATTCACTTATTTGATGTGCGTGTTTCAGAACAGGAAGCGCACCAGGAATCGGTATCAGTCGAGCGAGGGAATGAGCTTGTCGTTGTTGATACTCCATTAGGTATTATCGGATTAACCGTTTGTTATGATTTACGTTTTCCTGAGCTATATCAGCAATTATTATTAAAAGGCGCACAGATATTTACCGTACCATCGGCTTTTACAGCAGTAACCGGCCTTGCTCATTGGGACATTTTGCTTAGAGCAAGAGCAATAGAAAATCTATGTTACGTATTGGCTCCAAATCAAGGTGGTCACCATGAAAATGGGCGACAGACTTATGGCCATAGCATGGTAATAGAACCTTGGGGCAAAGTTGTTATCCAAAAAGAAGCGGAAACAGGAGCTGGATTAATTACTGCGGATATTGATTTGCAACGTTTGCAACAATTAAGACGACACTTTCCCTGTGTCGATCATCATGTCCTGCTTTAGAAAGTTTATTAAAAGGTGATCAAATGACACAAGCTCTGACAATAGCAAAAAAACTTTTACTGTCTCCCGCATCCCTGGATGAAACGGGAATAGAACAGTTGTTTAAAACAATGGCCAGTCGAAACATAGATGATGCCGATCTATATTTTCAAAGTTGTAGTTATGAATCCTGGTATCTGGAAGACTCCGAAGTGAAAAGTGGCAGCTTTTCTCTTGATAAGGGAGTAGGGATTCGTGCAGTAAGTGGTGATAAAACAGGTTTTGCCTATTGTGATGATATTTTATTACCATCCATGCTTCGAGCCGCCGATGCTGCTCGTTCTATAGCTCTTTCTGGCGGTAAAATGGTGCAGGCTATTCAGGTCAACTGTGCTCCGGTTAGCCGTTATGAAGGTATAAACCCCATTGAAGGTATGAGCAAACAGGAAAAAATTGCTTTACTTGAGGCTATTGACAAAGAAGCCCGGCGAATCGATCCGCGCGTGACTCAGGTGAATGCTTCTTTAAGTGGTTGCTATGAAGTGGTAATGGTCGCTACGATGAATGGACAGATGATGGCTGACGTCAGACCCTTGGTTAGCATTAATGTAAGTGTCATTGTTGAAGACAAAAACGGGAAACGAGAATCCGCCCGTTCTGGTGGGGGAGGTCGAGTGGCCTATTCTTATTTTACCCAAAAAGAAAATGCCCTGAATTACGCTCGGGAAGCAGTGCGAGAGGCGCTGATTAATCTGGATGCCCAACCCGCTCCCGCCGGAACCATGCCTGTGGTTTTGGGCCCAGGCTGGCCGGGGGTTTTACTGCATGAAGCGGTAGGACATGGTCTGGAGGGCGATTTTAATCGTAAAGGCTTGTCAGCATTTTCTGGACGGCTAGGCCAGCCAGTTGCAGCTCCAGGAGTCACTGTAGTGGATGATGGAACCCTGATTGATAGACGTGGATCTCTGACCATTGATGATGAAGGAACTCCTTCTCAGTGTACTACTTTAATTGACAACGGAGTGTTAGTTAACTACATGCAGGATAAATTAAATGCTAAATTAATGGGCATGCAATCTACAGGTAATTGTCGTCGTGAGTCCTATGCCCATGTACCCATGCCACGAATGACCAATACTTATATGTTGGCAGGGCAGCATGATCCGGAAGAGATTATTCGTTCGGTTAAGCATGGCTTGTATGCCGTTAATTTTGGTGGGGGACAAGTTGATATCACTTCAGGTCAATTTGTGTTTTCAGCAAGTGAGGCTTACTTAATTGAAAACGGTAAGGTGACCAAGCCCGTTAAAGGAGCCACTTTAATTGGCAATGGACCTGACGTAATGAAAAAAATCAGCATGATAGGCAATGATTTGGCCTTGGATAGAGGGATTGGTGTGTGTGGTAAAGACGGTCAATCAGTTCCAGTTGGTGTTGGGCAGCCTACTTTGAAAATTGATGCATTAACGGTTGGAGGAACAAGTTAATTTCTGGTCTACTCTAACTCTGTTTGCGCTGACAGTTGGAATGCTTTCTCTGACAGCGTTAAGCAGGCCAAATTACTATTCAAGGCATAAAACTATTATGTATATTTTCCCAAGCTTCCAGTTGCGTTGAGGCCTTTTCTTTCCATTGAGTGTGGATTCGTTTTTGGGTTTCAAACCACCGCATTCTTAACTCAAACTCTTCGTTTCCAGGTGTTTGGGTGAATGATTCCATAATAGTGTTGATTTTATTGATTGATTTATTGAGTCCCTCTATTTGAGAACCCAGAGTATTAAATGAGTTTAACTTAATAAATAACCCTGTTTTTTCCAATTCTAAAGTAACCGTCTCCAGGGCATCAGCTTTGTTAATTACTTCAAAAAGCTGTTGAAGCTGTTGAAAAGTCGGTAGGCTTGGATTGGTCAGAGCGCTGTTATGTTCGATAAAAAACGAGGTAATGGCAGAGAAGTTAATTTGTTTAACAGGAAAAAATTCGGCCATGGTGTAAATAAACAGTGATTTACGTAATACGGGATCTTCAATTTGCTTTTTAAGTGCATCAAATTCTACTCGATTCGCTGTTATTTCAGGACCAGGAGTAAAAAAGGGAGTCCCTTGGCGTTGAGCGGCTAGTAATTTTCGCACTGTTAATAACTGATCTGGTGAAGAAGTTTTGGAAGCTTTAGAAGAAAGAACCTCTTGTGATAAAACGATTAATTTTTCTAATAGAATTAAGTCATGCTTACTGATTTTAAAAGGTAGAAGGCTAGGACCTCTATAATAAGATTCGCCCAGGAGGAATTTATTAGGAGAGGGTTTCAGGGGAGTTGTTTTATTACCTGAAACCTTAAAACCTTGTTGTTCCCAAATCATAATAAATAAATTTCTGAGTGGCTCACAATTTTCAAAACAGATCAAGGACAGAAGTAATGGATGAAGATCAAGGTTGGCTTCTTTTAATTGAGTATTCAGAACAGCACTAAAAGTTACATCAGTTGCTTTCATGCTTTGTTCGGGGGACAGGGTATCTTTTTGTATTGATGCCCGATATTTCTGTGCCAAAGTATTGAGTACAGCCGGGATCTCTGTACCAGAATAGGTAAAAAACAGCACAGAACGATCTGCGTTTGCGTGGTTAAATAGAAACAGAGAGGTATAATAGATAAGTTCGGGCACCTGTTCTTCTGTTAAACCAGGAATAAGATCTAGATCCATCCTAAGCAATAAGGTTAATTCAATACTCAACGTATCAGGGGTTCTAATCCCCTGCTGCATTAACAAGACCTCCAACGTTGGCGGATATTTTTTAGCTAAATAAGTTAATATTTCCTGATAATATCTTAATATTTCAGGAATCAAACTCCGTTCGTCAGCTAGAGTCAGTTGTGCCTCTATTTCTGTAAGCGCCAAACCAAAGACCTACTTGTCTTCATACTGTAAAACAGGAATGATTCTTTGATCCTTGAGTAACTCTGGGTTGACGTTGTAGGGCAATAAGAGTTGAATATCATGCTCATTATTACATTTGGCGACACTCTCAAGCGCGAATTTAAAGTAAGCAAAGACATCCACGCTATGCTCTTTGCATGTTTGCACTAGAGAAAAGAGAATACTCGAAGCATCAGCACCTTTAGTTGATGTATTAAACAACCAATTTTTCCGCCCGATCACAAAGGGTTTGATGGCGCGTTCAGAACGATTATTATCTATTTCAAGCCGACCATCATTAATGTATTGCGTGAGACTATCCCAGTGCTTTATTGAATAAAAAAGTGCTTTTCCGAGTGGCGACTTTGGCAAGGTGGTTTTTTGTTGTGTTAACAACCACTGCTTGAACTCACTTAAAATCGGCTTGGCTTCAGTCATTCGTGCCTGTTTAACTTGCTCATTTGTTGCCTTGTCTTCTTTTAAGCGCTTTTCAATAGCATAAAGTTTCGCGAACCACTCAACCGCTGATTTAGCAATACCGGGTTTGTTTTTAGTGGCTTTGACAATATCAACAAAGTAACGTCTGGCATGCGCCATACAAGCAACATGCTTAATGCGCGACTTATCAAGATTTACATAAGCACTGTAGCAATCGGCATGAAGATAGCCTTCAAACGAATCAAAGAACTGCTTGGCAATCGCATCTTGGCGACTCGAATGATATTGATAAACAAAACAGCGCTTATCTGGTGGACCCCCACCAAAAAGCCACATGTAGGAGGTGCTGGTTGATAACTTGCCTTGTTCATTAAGGACTTGAAGTACGGTTTCATCAGCATAGGCTACATCATAGCTTTGTATTTGTGTCACCATTTTATCAACGATGGGCTTGAGCAGCTCGGCAGCTTTTACCACCCAGTTACCCAAATTAGTACGACTAATCTCAGCGCCCATGCTTTTAAACATATCCTCTTGGCGATATAGAGGTAAATGACGGTTGAACTTAGCATCAATGACCGCTGCCACAAGACCTGCCGTGGCAATGCTCTTTGGAAAAGGTTGTTTAGGTGGCTTGGCTGTTTTAATAGTATCTTCGCATGACTTGCAGGCGTATTTTCTTCTGATGTGAATCACGCGATAAGTGACTTGAGGCAATACATCAAGTTGCTCACTGGTTTCATTGCCAATGTGTGTTAAGGCACAACCGCAAGCACAGTGTTTGTCTGCATCATTGATGTCATGAATGTGCTCGATATAAGGCATGTTTGAGGGGAGTGGCTTGCGGCCAGGTTTTTTCTTTTTAATCGTAATGGTTTTGGTTTCAATAACTTCTTCAGATGTAACATCTTGTGAGCTCAACAGTTCTGCTTCATCAAAGCCTAAATCCAGCTGTTTGTCTTCTTCAAGCTTCTCGCTTTTTCGGCCAAATTTAGCGTTTTTTAATACAAAGAGCTGATGGTGCAGCGCAGAAATAATAATGTCTTTTGATTGAATATGTTCTTGGTGTTTTTTCTCGGACTCGACCAATTTCAGCTGTAAATCAGCCACCATTTGTTCCATGGTTTTGGAGTCTTTTTGAGTGATGTAATTGGTCTTTTTCATGGGCTTATTATACCAAAAAACCAGTGGCCAAACCATCATTTGACCCAATAAAACCAACACGTTTCATTAATAAAAACCACTGTAATCAAGGGCTTTATTCTGAGCCATCAGGTCATAATCAAGGCCTGCCAATAACCAACTTAATTGCTTGTTATCAAGTGTTGCAACATCCATATTTTCATCATATTTTATGATTTTAAACCGGCCTTTTTCCAGACGTTTATAAATCAGGACAAAGCCATTCTTGTCCCAGTACAGCAACTTCACTTTATCACGAGCCCGATTATAGAATAGAGTCAGTGAACCATCTTGTACTATATGGCTCGATAGGTCACTAATAATATAACTCAAGCCGTTAATTGATTTGCGCATATCTATGGGCTGGCTGTATAAATAAATCTGCTGCTGGTCAAATGATATCATCGTGCATCGCCTAATAGCTGGATAAGCGCACTGGCTTTGCTGATGTCTGCTTCAGTTTTAATGTGCAATTTAATACCCGTAGGTAGGATAACTTCCAGACAGGATGTCGGCGCAGCTTTAACTTGGGATAGTTCACGTGCTGGGGTCGTTGATACCTTCAACAGCTTCGGCTCAGCGTTCCCGGAGATCTTTTTATTAAGTCTTCCGCGCCAATAAACAAATTGCTTATATACCAGACCTTGTTGTTCACAAAATTTTGGTTGCGCTAATCCACTTGATTCCCAGAGGCTGTTTTGCTCTGACCAATAGGCCTGTCGATTTGAACTCATACTCATGTCTCCTTTGTTTGTAATTTAAAGGAGTTTGAGTTAATTCACTTGTCCTGTGTAGATGGGGTTGCTTTGGCGCTTACCTATTTCTCCGAGGAATTTATAAACTAAACTTGGAGGATTGGGATGGCTTTTAAAAGGCTCTGTTTGAGTCAAAGCCAAAACCAATTTGAGCATATTAAATTTGTAATTTCCTGTTTTTTTGAGACATTCCCAGTCGCTTACCACCTTGGTTTTATCTAAAGCAGAAATATGTTCAATCCAACTTAAGAAAAAAATTAGTTCATTAGCACATTCGGAACTATCAGTCATTAACTCAGTCACTAACTTAAAAACAGGGTTATTACTAATATAGTGAGTTACCTGAGTGGGATTTACCCATATATTTGGTTTACTGGTGATAGTGAATGATTTTCTGCTTTCGGAATTAACATCATTGAGCCTTGCTATAGCCTGATATGCTTCTTTTTTTATTTCAGAACAAAATACAGTTACATGTTTGTGTGAAACTTCTCCCATAACTACCCCTGGTTCCGGAATTTTAGAATCATCAATCCATTTTTGCTCATAGAGCCACAGAATAAGGAGCAAATCAGCGTATTGCGTTTCTTTAAACAGGAACATGGGAATATTAAGTATGGGAGAGTCTTTGATATGATCGTGTTTCATGTTTAGGTTTACTAATAAAGCAGATGTAGTATTTAGCATGATTAAACTCTGTTAACTTATTTAAAAAGAAAAAACAAATATACATTATTATTATCTAAACGAACAAGATAACTTATGATGAAAAAAATTGATACTTTACAACCAGTTGGTCTAAAATAAATATAATGGCAGGTTTTCCAGGGATTATTCTAGAAAAGGATGAAATATGTCAAAAGATACTAATTTAGGTTCACTAAGCCAATTACTTTTAAAAAATGAAAAGGAAATTGCTACCCGGGTGTATTTAAGACAACCAAGAGAGTGCGTCTGGCATGAATTTACCTGGGCTAAGACGATGCTGCAAGCACGTAAAGTAGCTGCTTTTTTGCAACAGTTAGGGCTAAAAAAAGGCAGTCATGTTGCTATTATTTCTAAAAATTGTGCGGAGTGGTTTATCACAGATTTTGGTATTTATCTGGCGGGTATGGTTAGTGTGCCTCTTTTTAGCAATCAACATGAGAAAAGTATTCACTACATTTTGGAGCATGCTGATATTGAAGCAGTCTTTATAGGTAAATTGGATGATCATCAACTGGTTCGCAGTTATATTCCAGAACAATATATGACTATTGGTTTTGATTATCATAAAGACCTGGAGGTAAATCACAGTTGGTCAGATGTACTGGAAATTCAACCGCTTGTAGAATTAGAAGAACCAAAGCCGGAGGATATCTATACCATTATTTATACCTCAGGAACATCGGGTTTGCCAAAAGGGGCGATGTTTACGAATCAGGCTATAACAAACTATCTGAATCTGTTCCCAGAAGATTTGCTGAGAGTCAGAAAATTAGACCACTATAAATTAATTTCTTACCTTCCGCTGGCCCATATTTACGAGCGATCTGCAATTGAATTAGCTAGTGTCTCTATAAACTGTGATGTTTCTTTTGTAGAGAGTCTGGCTCAGTTTTCTAAAAATTTACAAACAATTCAACCCAATTTTTTTACAGCCGTTCCTCGCATATGGGGTGTTTTCCAGCAAAAAATTGGAGAAAAATTATCTCCGTCATTACTAAATTTTTTATTAAAAACCCCCTTTATCTCCGGTTTAATTAAGAATAAAATTACTCATGGACTGGGTTTAACTGCATGTACTAATTCATTTTCTGGTGCTTCTCCTTTACCTGTCCCTATTTTGGATTTTTTTGAAAAAATAGGTGTAAATATTCAAGAGGGATATGGTCAAACGGAAAATTTAGCCTATGCAACTTTATCCCTGTTAGGTGAAAGAAAGCCCGGTTTTGTGGGTACTCCAAGGCTAGGGGTTGAGATTAAACCCGGAGAGGAGGGAGAGTTGTTGCTTAAGTCCCCTTGTTTAATGTCTGGATATTATAAAGATAAAGAATCAACTAAGAAGGCGTTTACTTCTGAAGGATGGTTGAGAACAGGTGATCTGGTAGAGATTGATGCACAGAATCGAGTTAAAATTGTGGGGAGAACCTCAGAAAATTTCAAAAACCAAAGTGGCGAATTTGTGGCTCCATCACCTATAGAGCGGCAATTTCAAAATGAAATGATCGATCAATTATGTTTAGTAGGCCGTGGCCTTCCTACTAATGTTTTATTAATCACACTAAAAGAAGGGGTTTTGATTCGAAATAAGAAAGAAGAGATCAATAAAGTCCTGGAAGAACTTTGGCATCATGTTAACACTGGCTTAGTAAAATACGAACGAATAGGTCATGTAATCATTGCAAAAGGGGAGTGGACCCCAGCTAATGATTTGTTAACCCCAACCCTTAAAGTGAAGCGGCGCGTTGTAGAGGAATATTATGCTGATGTAATTGGATCTGCATTAGATCAATCGCAGCGTATTTATTGGGAAAAATAAGATTTTAATTTTGCAGTCAAGAGGCTAACCTTGTGAGCAAGGAGCTTATCTCAAATATACGCTCTTCAGGGGTAGTGCTATCTAAACTAAAGCGTAAGCGTTGCGGTCCTTCCATCTGATAACGTTTAGCATGAACCTGAATTAGATTAATTAATACTCCAGGGTTAATCGAGGGTTTTTCATTAAAATCTAATTTGCCCTTTTCCAGGGCTGCACTAATTTTTTGAATACCTAATTTATCTGCTTTTAATTTTAATTCAGTAATGAGCAACAAATGTTTTACAGGCTGAGGTAACAATCCAAAGCGATCAATTAATTCAATTTGTAAATCATGTAATTGTTGTGTGGTTTTAGCATTGGAAATTCTCTTATACATGATCAAGCGATTATGAATGTCACCTATATAATCTTCCGGGATAATCGCACTGATACGCAAGTCTATTTCAGGTCCCTGATGCATGGGCGTTGATAATTCAGGTGTTCTTCCTGCTTTTAAATCATCTACGGCTCTATCGAGCATCTCCATAAATAAATTAAAACCAATAGCGTGCATATTGCCACTTTGATCTTCACCTAACAATTCGCCAGCACCACGAATTTCCAGATCATGAGTTGCCAAGGTAAACCCAGCGCCTAAATCCTCCAGTGAGACTATAGCTTCCAGGCGCTTGACGGCATCGGGGGTTAATAGTTTCTCATCAGGAGTTAGTAAATAAGCATAAGCCTGATGATGTGAACGCCCGACCCGACCTCGTAGCTGATGAAGCTGGGCTAAGCCAAATTTATCAGCTCGATCAATAATAATTGTATTGGCGGTAGGGATATCGATTCCGGTCTCAATAATGGTCGTGCAGACCAACACATTAAAACGGTGATGATAAAAGTCAGACATCACTCGCTCCAATTCTCGCTCGCGCATTTGTCCATGTGCACTACGAATTTTCGCTTCAGGAACAAGGGATTGCAGATCCTGACACACTCTATCAATTGTTTGGACATTATTATGGAGGAAAAACACCTGTCCACCTCTTAAAATTTCACGCAGTAATGCCTCTCTAACTACAATATCCTTTTTTTCCTGCCAAAAAGTTTTGATGGCTAATCGCTTGGCAGGGGGGGTGGCAATTAATGAGATATCTCTAATTCCTGCCATTGCCATATTCAAAGTTCTGGGGATGGGGGTGGCCGTCATGGATAAAATATCAACATGGGTTCTTAGAGATTTCATGTGTTCTTTTTGTTTTACTCCAAAACGATGTTCTTCATCAATAATTAATAATCCCAGATTTTTAAAAGCGATATTACTTTGAAATAATTTATGAGTACCAATTACTATATCTACCTGACCGGAGGACAAGCCTGCCAGGACTCCTTGGGATTCCTTACTACTGCGAAAACGAGATAATAATTCTATATTTATTGGGAAGTCGGCGAAACGATCTCGGAATGATTCAAAATGTTGTCCGGCCAATAGCGTTGTAGGAACCAGCACACACACTTGTTTTCCATTCTGAACCGCCACAAACGCAGCGCGCATTGCGACTTCTGTTTTTCCAAAACCTACATCACCACAAATTAATCGATCCATAGGCCTCGAGGATTGCATGTCATTAATGATTTGGTCTATTGCATTCAACTGATCGCTGGTTTCTGTAAAAGGGAAACCACTGGCAAACTTTATGTATTCAGCTTGATTGAAATCATATTGATGCCCTGGTTGCGCTTCTCTTTTGGCATAAAGATCCAGTAATTCAATAGCAACATCATGGATTTTTTCAGCTGCTTTTTTCTTCTCTTTTTGCCATTGTTCAGAGCCGAGCTTGTGCAAGGGGGCGTGTTCACTGTCAACTCCAGTGTAGCGGCTGATTAAATGAAGTGAGGTGACTGGTACGTATATTTTATCATCGCCTGAATAGGACAGTACTAAAAACTCACTGGACATACCATTAGTGGTGATGTATTGCAGACCTTGATAGCGTCCAACACCAAACTGAAGGTGAACTACTGGCGCCCCTAATCGTAACTCGGCCATATCACGAATAATAAGGTCCGGATCAACAGCCTTCTGAGAACTGCGACGTTGAGGAGTGCTCTGTTCGCCAAATAATTGTGATTCAACAATTAAAACAATATTTTTATTGCTCAACTCACAACCATAAATTAGTGGTCCAGTTGTTATATTGAGCGGTACATTATCATTGATAAAATCTTGCCAGCAAGGTTGTACTTTAGGAGCAAGTCCACTCAGTTTTAATAAATCCAGTAAGACTTCACGGCGGCCAGCACTTTCAACAATAATTAAATATCGACGAGCAGTATTAGCGCAATACTCTCGTAAAAGACTCAATGGCTCAGGTGTTTTTCTATCTATAGGTAATTGCGGTGCTATGGCAATATCAAAATTGAGAGCCCCTTTTCTTTCGGAAGGTTTATGAAACAATCGCAATTGTTCGTAGGTGTTGGCTTGTGTTAATAATTCGGTTGGATTAATAAAACATGCAGCTGGTGCGAGTATAGGCCGAGTGATGTCATAACGCCTTTGCTCATATCGTTCGGTTAACTCCTGCCAGAACTGCTCTGCATTTTCCTGAATATCTTCTATGAGACAAATTTTAGCATTTTGGGGTAAATAATCAAAAAAAGTGACCGTTTTTTCAAAAAAAAGAGGAAGAAAATATTCTATGCCCGAAGGAAATTGACCGTTGGTAATGGCTTCATAAATAGGGCATTGGCTCGGGTTTCCTGGAAAGAGCTCTCTAAATGCTTTTCTAAAAAGAGTCTGACTTTGCTCATTCAAAGGGAACTCTCGAGCTGGCAAAACGTTAATTTCCGATATTTTTTCTATAGTGCGCTGTGTTTCGGTATCAAATTCTCTCAGGCTTTCGATTTCATCATCAAACAGTTCGATACGAAAGGGCAAGCCACTCCCCATGGGGTAAACATCAATAATCGATCCGCGTAGGGCAAATTCGCCATGTTCCAGAACTTTATTGACACAATGATATCCGGATTGTTGCAGCTGAGTTCTAAAGGAATTTAACTCTAATTTTTGACCCTCTCTAAGCATCAATGCATATTGATTTAAAAATTCAGGGGGACAAAGTTTATGCATTAAGGTGCTTGCTGAGGTAATTATTATCGCATTGGTGACTTGCTGCACACGGCTTAGCGTATGAAGTCGTTCCGAAATAATATCCTGGTGTGGCGAGAACTGATCATAAGGCAAGGTTTCCCAGTCGGGGAAAAATAATAATTCCTGATGAGTATTTTGCTCATTGAGGAAAAATTGTAATTCATCCTGGAGTTGACTTGCGCTGAGATTATCCCGAGCAATAAGCAGTTTCACACCGGGTGTTTGCTGGCAATATTCGGCTAAGGCAAGCGCCAGGCTGCTACCATACAATTGTCCCCATATTTGTTTGGACTTAGTGGTTTGAAAGAGTAGCGTATTTGTCACCATGGAATTACGGATCATGACTTAAAGAGGGAGCATTATACCTTTATATTTAATCTTCTGCATCTTAAAGATTCGGTACACTACTTCTTAACAGCCTCACAAGGTCGTTAGATCAAAAAACATACCGTTCGGGCTGAGTGGCGTTTACGCCGTCTCGAAGCCTCAACGTCAAACCAGGAAGGCTTCGAGACAGCGCTAAAGCGCTTCCTCAGCCTGAACGGATCGAGGAAGACATGGCTAAAACTCCTAGCTTGACGGCTATGGGTTAAGCAGGAGCCCCTTCCACCTCACACGTGATTTCCTTATGAGTGTCGCTGTTTAAGACACGTTGGGACAAGTAAAGGGTTAGCATACTAAGCGGTAAAAGGCATGCTAAATCAAAGGGAAAATGCAAGAGCCCTATACCACCGAAGGAACCATAATAAGAGACTATGAGCAGCGAGGACATATAAAATATGAACCAATAAAGTGGATAATTTGGCGTAAAAAGGCTTTTACCATGATAAGTTATAGCTATAAAAAGACCGATTAGTAACGCCACATCAAGTTTCCATAAAATAGAGAAGCCACACCAGTACAACATCAGGTTACAAATATAAAAAGCGAGATGAGAAAAAAATACGTGACTGGAAAGTTTGAACGGTCTATGAGTGTTCGGTTGCAATTTTCGCATGGCTAGAAGACAAATAGGACCGATACTATAAGAAAGAATACTGGCTGAGGAAAGAAATGCTACCAGTTTTTGCCAGCCAGGGAAGGGTAAGAAAGAAAAAACACCGACTAAAAAATTCGCATAGAGGGTTATATATGGAATTTTATGCCGATTCACTTTTAAAAACACTTTGGGCAAGTGATGATTTAGAGCCATTCCATATACTATTCTGGAAGTTGCTGCAGTATAGACAAGGGTTGTTCCAAAGGGAGAAAAGGCGGCATCTATCATTAAAAGAGTAGCCACAACTCCTAATCCGAGTAACAAAGTTAACCCCACCAGAGGACCACTGTCACCGGGATAATTCAATGCACTCCAACCCTGGGTCAGATACTTTTGCGGCACTGCGGCAAGAAAACTTAATTGCAACATAAAATATAAAATAAAACCAATCAGGACTGCACCTAAAATCGCTATCGGAATATTGCGTTGAGGATTTTTCACCTCACCTGCCAGGATTAAACCATTCTGAAACCCTGTAAAGGCAAATATTACTCCTCCTGCAGAGAGTGCGGCAAAGATATTTGCCCAGCTGGACTTATCACCTAAATGGATGCTGACGTTCGCCATATTAGGTGCGCTATGTAAAAGAGCAATGATCGCAATAGCAGGCAAGGTAAATTTAATGATACTGGCGTATTTGTTGCACTCAGCCAGCATTTTAATGCCATAAGAGTTCAGGAGGACGACAAAAAGCATGATTCCTATAGCAACCAGATATCCATAACCTGACAATCTGAGGGTTGTAGGATCATTCACAATTAAAGTGGGAAAAAAATGACTGGAATATTGGAGAATGGCCTGGATTTCAATCGGAGTCATAACAACATAAGAAAGCCAGGAGGTCCAGGCGAATAAAAAGCCAACTTCCTGACCGTGGGTAAACGAAGGATAATTAGACATTCCGCCTGATATAGGAAACATGGTTCCTAATTCACATAAGGGCAGGGCAATAAATATCATGAAAAGAGCTGCTATTACCCAACTTATTAAAGCATTGGACCCTGCCATTTGAGCACTAATGAAGGGGCTAAAAAGCCATCCGGAGCCGACCATTCCTCCTGCGGAAGCAATGAGTATGTTTGTTGTAGAAATATCACGTTTCAGCACAGTAGTTTCCTTTTTAAAGGTTCAACAACTTCTATCCATAACCGTTTATCGCTATAAGGCATACGAGGCGGGTTACACCTTAGGTCTTATTACACTATAGATGTTTCAAGAGATGATTCCAATTCTTTCAAATCCATTTCAACAGATTCAATTTTCTGAAAACGAGAAGTGATTTTTTTTGCCGATGTATTGACTTCATTTACATCCTGATGAGCCAAATCAATATGCTTGGATAATTTATCCATACGTTTTTCAAAACGCTGGAAATCATCAGCCAGCGCGTGCAAATGCTTTTGGATGATGTGAACCTGTTTTCTTGTCGCATCATCTTTTAATACCGCTTTCGCCGTTGTAAGAACGGCCATAAGGGTACTTGGTGAAACCAACCATACCTTCATTCTTTGTGACATGGAAATCAATTCGGGATAATTGGCGTGAATTTCAGCGAAGATAGATTCAGCTGGAATAAACATCATGGCCCCATCAGTAGTTTCATTCGGTATAATGTATTTTTCGGCGATGTCTTTAATGTGTTTTTGAATGTCTTGACGAAATTGTTGTTGCAGGGATTTTCTCTCAACAGAAACGGCCTCTGTATTGATTAGTCGTTGATAGGTTTCCAAGGGGAATTTGGCATCAATCACTACATTTCCCGTGGGTTCAGGTAAAAATAAAATGCAATCTGCACGTTTTTGGTTACTTAAGGTATATTGCATTTGATAGTGAGCGCTGGGAATCATATTGCTTATCAGAGTAGAAAGCTGAACCTCGCCAAATGCACCTCTGGCTTTTTTGTCTACCAATACATCCTGCAGACTGACGACATGATTGGAAAGTTCAGTAATTTTTTTTTGCGCTTCATCGATAATGGTTAATCTTTTCACAACATCAATAAAAGTGGATGAGGTTTTTTCAAAACCTTCCGTCAATTTATGATTTACTTGTTGGGTAAGAGTATGCAGGTGAGTGCGAATTTCTTCGGTAAGTATTTGCAAGTGGGAAGTAAGGGAGCTCGCATGCTGTTTGAAACTGTGATTCATTTGCTCTCTTACATCACTCATTTGTTTTTGGATGGTATCACTCATGAGCAATTGCATAGACAGCTGGCCTTGAGCTACTTTTTCATTAATGGAGTGTTGGCTGCTTTGATACGATTGGCTTAAATCAAGATGTAACTGATGAAGCTGTGTTGTTAATGCTTGTTGAATTTTTTCATGGAGCAGTTCACTTAGAGCCTTCTGCTGATTTTGTTTTTTAAAAAACCAGAGAAGCAGGACGAACTGAAGGGCAATGCCGTATCCTATGCCCTCCATCAGTGTAATAGAAGAAAAAAATAACATTCATTATTCCAGTAATTTAGTAACCTTAATTGGTTGGTTATATTGATAGACGGTTTTTAATTGGCCGTAATCCAACAGACGTAAATAACCTAAGTAGAGACTATCGTCTGATAATTGTCTGGAGTTGTCAAAGGTAAATTCGATTACCTGATTGCCTGATTCACACCATTGAGCACTTTGAGTGGTTTCAATGGGCATAATTTCACCATTGCTGTTTTTATGAAATATTACGCTTTGCAATGCGTATCTGCTTGCGGTTGCAACATCCACGGTAGCCCTAAAAGTTAATGGCTTGGATGAGGTTTTAGTGATGGTCAATAAACTGGCAGATGGAATTGAGTAAGAAAATGCGGTATGCCCACTTCGCTTGATTCGTGTTTCGCCTATATCAGTTTCTATGTTTGCTTCAATATACCAATTTTCACCATGATCATTTAATTCAGAATCAAGAACAGTAATGGCTTCGAATTTGTTCCGTTTGAGTCTGGTTAATTTTAAGGGGGTAACTTGTCCTCTGGGACCCACCAGAGAAAGATCAATATCGCTAATGGAATAATCAGCGTCATTATCTTTAAGAGTAATTGTTGAGGTTAATTTTTCACCGTATTGATAATGAACTGAATCAGATTCAACTTGTAAGTAAAGTAAAGAGAACTTGTCCAATACACTGATTAGGTAAGCATTAGAATTTTTTCCATTAAAATCTGTACTTTTGATGATAAATTTACCAGCACCTAATTCAGGTTTAATTTGCAATATGGTTTGATATCTTGTTGCAAAGTACTCATCTCCTGATACTTCATCCTGGCTGTAAAGAGAGGAGGCATCTTTCAAATTCATTAGTTTACTGGTGGATGCTTTAATCAGCAATTGAGGAACCGGTTTTTTTTGTAAGGGCGTTATGCGAATTACTGCTCCTGGTGCCAATGTTGTTACGACCACACCAGCCTGCAATTGTTTGGCGGTCACTCGTTCTTTATATCCGAAACTTTTTTGGATATTGGTGATTTTCTTATTCAATGGCTCATCCGAAATGCTCCATTTATCTTGCAGTTTTTCATGCGATAATTTGCTGCAAAGATCGCATTCGTATGCCTTTGTCGTTTGGCTGGGTAAAGTGTATGCATGGATTTGTGAGAAACCCAATGCAGACATCAAAATAAGGTGAGTGGTCTTTATTTTCATTATGCAACTCCGTTTGCAGCTATAGCAGTGAGAAGAATTTCATCCAAACCAAAACAGGAATGACGGCTTTGATTATGACTTAAAGGGATATTATTTTCTGTTTTATCCAAATCATAAAACCAGACATCTCCAGCTTCTGCTTGTGAAGAACAATTTAAAAAACCATCAGAACAGGGATCAAGATATAATTTAGCAATTTTAAGACCACTATTATGCCAGTACCCATTGCAATAACTGGATGAAGAAAAAGGAGATGCGAACACATCAGTACCTACAATGACTTTAAATGGTACCGATAAAGAAGGACGACCTTTTCCACCCAAGAGTAGTTCTTGATTAAAAATAAGCATATCAGAGACACGCTGTTGTTTTACGGCATCAGAGATGTAGCCCAATAACCAGGCGAGACTGGTTTCAAATACACCGCCATTCAGCACCTCGTCTGCCAAGGGGGTTCCTCCACTTGATGGTGCTATAGCAATCACTTGTTTAATTTTGTGTGTTAGCCTCAGAAATTTTTCATCGTAGGTAGGATTTGAAAGAATCCACCGTATGATATTGGCACCATCAGAGTGAGTATAAACAGTAAGAGAGCTGATATTTTTATCAGCTATAAAAGTTAAAAGCTGAACGGTAGTACAATTCGCGGCATCTTCATGCCACATGTAACGGCTAAAATCACAATGGACTATAAAATAATTTTCTGGATTTTCCATGCGCTGAATAACACTTTGAATAAACTCCGTTTTCCAATATCCTCCGTAAGCATCCTCGCGATGATCTCGAGTACCATGAACAAAGGCGATCCCTTGATTTTCGTCTGTGGGTGGAGTTGCCTGGAGTGAAGTAAAAAATACAAACAAAAAAAAAGTAATTAAAACACGGTGAAGTTCCATTTCTCTTATGCCTCATTTATGGTATTCAATATCTATAACATGGATTTTATATCATGTTCAAGAAGTGAATGCCGGGGAGGATAGATGCTAAAAATCAGTGAAAAACTGTGTGGTTAATAATGCTAATATTCGAAATTGAACATAATAATGATAAACTGATGTTTTAAATTTTTTGGTGATTTTTTTAATGGGTGATATCGAGATAAAGGGACTGATCGCGGCACTTAAAGAGCAAATAAGAGATTATGATTATCATTATTATGCACTGGATGAACCCCTGATACCCGATGCGGAGTACGATCGTTGTTTCCGAGCCTTACAAAAATTAGAAGCTGAATATCCGCAATTTTTAACAGCAGATTCACCAACACAAAGAGTTAGTGGCACCCCCCTGGAAGCCTTTATGCCTGTCGCTCACAAACAGCCTATGTTATCGCTCTCTAATGTCTTTTCAACCGAGGAATTACAGTCATTTATTAAACGTGCGACCGATAAATTGGATGAGCCTAATCAGCAGCTAATTTTTACCTGTGAACCCAAACTTGATGGTTTGGCAGTAAATCTTACTTATGAATTGGGTATATTAACTCATGCTGCAACCCGGGGAGATGGAACCGTTGGCGAAAACATTACTGCAAATATTAAGACCATTACAGCAGTTCCCTTAAAATTAAGAACTCAAAATCCACCTCAATTTATAGAAGTGCGCGGGGAAGTTTATATTCCTAAAGCGGGGTTCGAAGCTTATAATCGGAAAGCAAGAGCGTCGGGAGAAAAAACTTTTGCAAATCCGCGTAATGCAGCAGCAGGTAGTTTAAGACAATTAAATCCGGCCATTACTGCTAACAGACCCTTGGCTATATATTGTTATGGGATTGGCGCTTGCGAAGGGTACCGATTACCTGCCAGTCATTTATTGCAACTGCAATTGCTTAAAGATTTTGGTTTTAGAGTGTCTTCTGAAACCAGAAAGGAATCTGGAATAGAGGGCTGTTTGAGTTATTATCATGCCATGCTGGTCAAACGAGATAAGTTACCTTTTGAAATTGATGGTGTGGTTTATAAAATTGACAGTATTCCTTTGCAGCAACAATTAGGCTATGTGTCGCGTGCCCCTCGTTTTGCCTGTGCTCATAAGTTCCCTGCCTCAGAAGAAATGACTCGATTAATAGCTGTTGATTTTCAAGTAGGAAGAACCGGAGCATTGACTCCTGTGGCTCGCCTGGAACCTGTAAGTGTAGGTGGTGTAACCGTAAGCAATGCTACCTTGCATAATCTTGATGAAATTGCCCGTAAAGATATACGCATTGGCGACACGGTGATTATTCGTCGGGCTGGGGATGTGATTCCTGAGGTAGTCTCCGTGGTGTTGGTCAATCGTCCATCCGATACTGAAATGATTCATCTTCCTGAACAATGTCCAATATGTGGATCTGAGGTCATCCGCGAGGAAGGAGAAGCTGTTGCACGATGTATCGGGGGTCTATTTTGCAAAGCTCAGTTAAAAAGAATGATGTGGCATTTTGCATCCCGCAAGGCTATGGATGTAGACGGTTTAGGCTCTGTGCTCATAGAGCAGTTAGTCGATGAGGGTATAGTGCATCGTTTATCTGATCTGTATGAGCTTGATTTGCCTACTTTGGCCAATCTACCCAGAATGGGAGAGAGGTCAGCACAAAATCTATTGTCGTCTTTAGAACAGAGTAAGAAAACCACGTTTAACCGGTTTCTTTATGCATTAGGGATTAGGGAAATTGGTGAGTCCAGTGCTCGCGTTTTAGCAGAACATTTCTCAGATATTGATGCTATTCAGTCTGCTACTGTGGATGAGCTGATGAGCTTAAATGACATAGGACCGGTAGGTGCTGCCTATGTGGTACATTTTTTTGCTCAACCCCACAATCTTGAGGTGATTCAACGTTTGTTAGAGTTGGGTATCCATTGGCCTAAAACAGAAAAAAAAGTAATCAATCAAGAGCATCCTTTATTTGGGAGGACAGTGGTATTAACCGGTACCCTGAATACTATGGGGCGTGAAGATGCAAAAGCAAAACTATTGGCCTTAGGTGCTAAAGTAAGCGGTAGTGTATCTGCAAAAACAGATTTCCTAATTGCCGGAAGCGAAGCTGGGTCCAAGTTGGTAAAGGCAACAGAACTAGGTGTTGCTGTTCTGGAAGAGGAACAGTTGCTAAAGATGCTGTCCCTTTGAACCTAAAAATAAGATTGAGATTTAAGTAAGCCAAGGGTAAAGGGATGTACCCTCTTTAAATTTGGAAACAGAGATCGCGTTAAGTTCGAGATGAAGCTTCCCGGCTCCTTAAATTGCCATTTTGGAAAAAATCCAATTAGGGATATACTGCAAAGTTAATATGGTTATTTGGTACAGGGAAAAGTGGGTGGGACGACTAACCTTTATAAGAGTGTTGCTGGTTTTCATGCTAATAAACTGGGGTTTAGTGTATGCTGACGGCTGGATAATGAATAATCCCTATCCAGAAAGCGAGACTAAAGAAAATATATATTACTCTTCCTTTACACAACAGCCTAAAACACTGGATCCAGCTCGCTCCTATTCTGCAAATGAATATGTGTTTATAACCCAGATTTATGAACCCATGCTTGCATACGATTATTTTACTCGACCTTACCAACTGACACCTTTAATAGCTATGGAATTGCCACAACCTGAATATCTTGATGCCAATGGAGCCTTTATTACTAATGGGAGCAAGATCGAACCCACCTATAGTGTATACACTGTCCAAATCAAAAAGGGCATTTTCTATCAACCGCATCCAGCATTAGCTAAAAATAAAAATGGGTCTTATCGCTATTTTGATATCGATGAAGATTATCTTGATGATCATGACATCCATAAGTTATCCGATTTTAAATACACAGGAACTCGTGAATTAATTATTGATGATTTTATTTATCAAATAAAACGTTTGGCTAATCCTGCCGTAAGCTCACCGATTTATGGGTTGATGAGTGAGTATATTCTTGGTTTTAAGGAGTTCGCTGATTTGCTTCCTTCTTCTGGTAGAGGTGAAAACCAGTATGTGGATCTGCGGAACTTTCCATTAAAAGGGGTAAAAAAGCTGGATGATTATACCGTTGAAATTACTTTAAAAGGACAGTATTCCCAATTTTTATATTGGATGGCAATGCCATTTTTTTCACCTGTTCCCTGGGAGGTGGATTTATTTTACTCACAAAATGGAATGGATGATAAAAATATCAATTTTGGCTGGTATCCTATCGGCACGGGTCCATTTATGTTAACGGAAAATAATCCGAATAGACGAATGGTACTTGAAAAAAATCCTAATTATCGGGAAGTATATTTTCCTTTAAATGCTTCTGAAGAAGACAGAAAAACAGGCTATCTGGACAATGCAGGAAAGCGTTTACCTTTGATTGATAAAGCTGTTTATACCTTGGAAAAAGAATCAATACCTCGCTGGAATAAATTTTTACAGGGATATTATGATGTTTCAGGGATTAGTGCGGATAGTTTTGATCAGGCAATACGAATCAATCGTTTTGGGGAAGCCATGCTAAGTGAGGAAATGGCTGCTAAAAAAATTTACTTAACTCAAACTTTGGAACCTAATATTTTTTATATGGGTTTTAATATGTTTGATGGTGTGGTTGGCGGAACTAGTGAAAGAGCACGAAAGTTAAGACAGGCAATTTCCATTGCCGTGAATTACGATGAATATATCGCCATTTTTTATAATGGACGAGGACGTCCAGCACAAGGGCCTATTCCCCCCGGCATATATGGCCATAAACAGGGCCAAGCCGGGATTAATCCTTATGTGTATGAATGGAACGATAATGCTATAAGAAGGCGTTCCTTAGAGGATGCTAAAAAATTGATGACGGAGGCAGGTTATCCTGAGGGTATTGATCCTAAAAGCGGCGCAAGTTTAATACTTCATTACGATGTGACCACCAAGGGCACACCTGAAGATAAATCCATTTTGGATTGGATGCGTAAACAATTCGCTAGCATTGGCATTGATCTGAATATCAGAGCAACTCTTTATAATCGTTTTCAGGAAAAAATTCGTACAGGTAATATGCAATTATTTAGTTGGGGATGGAATGCAGACTATCCAGATCCTGAAAATTTTCTCTTTCAGCTCTACGGACCAAATGGCAAGGTAAAATATGGTGGAGAGAATGCTACAAATTATAAGAATCCTGAGTATGATCGCTTATATGATTTAATGAAAAATCGGAGCAATGACCAGCAAAGGCAGGAGATTATCGACAAAATGTTAGAAATAATAAGAAATGATGCCCCTTGGGTGTGGGGTATGCATTCACAGGATTTTACTTTGTCCCAAAGCTGGGTTTCACGAGTTAAAGCGGATACAATTTCACACAATACCTTAAAGTATGTTTCTATCAATGTATCTAAGCGAAATGAATTACGCCTTACCTGGAATCAGCCTGTTCTATGGCCGTTAGGTATACTGCTCCTCCTCATTATTGCTTTAACCGCTTTTCTGTTCATTGCTTATATAAAGAAGGAAAAGTTGCCGGCTGCAAGGATTAAAATATCATGATCAGATATATGCTTCGTCGGGTTATGTATGCAATCCCTATCCTATTTGGAATAAATCTACTAACTTTTGTTTTGTTTTTCATGGTCAATACACCCGATGATATCGCCCGCATGCATTTAGGAAATAAGCATGTGGCGCAAACAGCAGTAGATGAATGGAAACAAGTTCATGGTTACAATTTACCTTTGTTTTATAATGGATCTCAATTAGGAATTAATCGTGTGAAAGAAACGTTATTTTTCCAAAAATCATTGATGTTGTTTCGCTTTGAGTTTGGAGTTTCTGATGCGGGCAGAGATATTAGTTATGATATTGGTTATAGAATGTGGCCTAGCTTGGCTATTGCCTTACCTGTTTTAGTGTTAGGCATAGTGGTTAATATTATGTTTGCGATGTCCATGGCCTTTTTTCGGACCACGTACCTTGATTTAGCTGGGGTAATTATTTGTATTATTTTAATGTCTATTTCCAGTTTATTTTATATTATTGGCGGTCAGTTTCTGTTTGGAAAAATATTAAAGTTATTCCCTATCTCTGGTTATGATGGGGGTATGGATGCACTGAAATTTATTATGTTGCCTGTTATTGTGGCGGTTCTTGGCCAGATAGGAGCAGGTTCCCGATGGTATCGTACTTTATTTCTGGAAGAAATTAATAAGGATTATGTTAAAACAGCACGTGCTAAAGGGTTATCGGAACAAAGAGTTCTTTTTAGACACGTATTAAAAAATGCAATGCTGCCCATTTTAACCGGTATCGTAGTAATTATTCCTTCTTTATTTATGGGCAGTCTAGTTCTGGAATCTTTTTTTGGAGTTCCAGGACTGGGGAGCTATATCATTGATGCCATCCAGCAACAGGATTTTGCCATAGTCAGAGCTATGGTTTTTTTAGGTTCTATTCTTTATATCGTGGGATTAGTATTAACTGATTTTTCCTATGTGCTCGTTGATCCCCGGGTACGATTATCATGAGTCGAAATAGGTTGAGAGGGGAGCAATGAGATTTGAATTACTCTGGTCAGACAAGTGTTTTCTCACTCTTCTAGTATTGAGTTGCGTCATGATTTTAGCCAGCTTGCGCAAACGACACATCAGAATGTCCTTTTCTCTCATTCTGCATAGGCCGCTGGCAGTTAGTGCAGGCATAGTATTATTATTTTTTTTAACCATAGGCGTGTTGGATTCCATTCATCTCCAATCAACAAAGAATGGAACTGAACATGCGGAGTCTTTTTTAGATAAAATAGTGGCTCCTCTTGGCAGCACGTATGAGAAAACTTATTCTGCACCCTTAGCTTTGACAATGTTTGTTACAGAGACGGAATTGATTAATGGTTTAGCGAAACAGGTATATCCACGTTTAAACTATCCTCCCCAGTCGGTAACAACTAAAGCTGATAGAGATGAACTCATCAAAGAGATTGGCAGTCGCTCTTTAGTATATTCTCTTGTTTTCATTATAGGTTGTTGGTTGGTAAGTGTTGTAATCAAATTGGTTAGGTGCTCCGAGCATATTTATGCTTTAAGCGCCCCGGGTATGAGCGCTTTAATTACCTTGGGTATTCTGGTATTCGCAGTTTTTTTTTCTTATTGGCTCTCTCGATCATTCCATTTGTTTGGTACTGGTCAAATTGGACAGGACATCTTTTATTTTACTATCAAAAGCATTCGTACGGGACTAATTATTGGGCTGTTAACCACTCTATTTATGCTACCCCTGGCATTGTTTCTTGGGATAGCCGCAGGATATTTTGGTGGCGTAATCGATGATATTATTCAATATGTATATACCACATTAAGTTCGATTCCTGGCGTATTGTTAATTACAGCATCAGTGTTGTCCTTGCAAACCTATATCGCCAGTCACCCTGAACAGTTTACAACTCTTGCGCAAAGTGCTGATGCACGATTATTAGCTCTTTGTTTGATTCTTGGGGTTACCAGTTGGACAAGTTTATGTCGTCTGTTGCGAGCAGAAACCCTGAAATTACGCGAAGTAGATTATGTCACAGCGGCACGGGCACAGGGGAGCAATTGGTTTACAATTATTCGCAAACATTTGCTGCCTAATATGATGCATATTGTGGTCATAACCCTGGTCCTGGATTTTAGTTTTCTGGTCTTGGCTGAGGCAGTTTTATCTTATGTGGGAGTAGGGGTATCGCCAATGACAATCAGTTGGGGGAATATGATTAATGGTGCTCGACTTGAATTAACGCGTGATCCCTTAGTTTGGTGGCCAATATTTGCGGCATTTTTACTGATGTTTCTTTTAGTCTTAGCTATTAATTTATTTGCAGATGCCGTAAGGGACGCTTTTGATCCTCATCAATCTAATTTGTAAAAGGTGAATTGTTATCAGCCCCTAGATTAGTTAACCCTATTTAGGGTAAAGTTCACCTATTATGCTTAATGAGTTTATCCCCTATGCAACAACGATTTGTTCATTTGCGTGTCCACACGGAGTTTTCTTTAGTTGATGGTTTGGTTCGAATTAAACCACTAATGAAGGCTGTATCGGCTCGAGGGATGTCTGCTGTAGCAGTGACTGATTATTGCAATTTATTTGCCGCAGTAAAGGTGTTTAAGAGTGCTGTAGATGCCGGAATTAAACCCATCATCGGCAGTGATTTACCTTGCCATAATCCTGAGAGTCCCGATGTTATTTCCTCTTTAGTGCTCTTATGCCTTAATTCTGAAGGGTATAAAAATTTAACCTGTTTGGTGTCTAAAGCCTACCAGGAGGGACAATATCAAGGCCAGCCCCGCGTCCAAAATCAATGGATTGATGATTATGCCGCTGGATTAATTGCCTTATCAGGGGGAAAGTTTGGTGATATTGGTCAAGCGCTGTTAGCTAATGATGAGCCTCTAGCAAAAACACGTGCGTTACACTGGATGAAGTTATTCCCTAATCGATTTTATTTGGAGATCCAACGTACCGGCCGAGCAGACGAAACTCATTATAACGAAAAGTTGATTGCTTTGGCAGAAGAGCTTAATTTACCCATTGTTGCTACGAATGACGTTCATTTCATTGATGAAGAGGATTTTGAAGCACATGAGGCTCGAGTTTGTATTCATGAAGGGTATGGTTTAGCGGATCCAAGACGAGTTCAACGACATAGTTCTCAACAGTATTTGCGGTCAGCAGAAGAAATGGAAGCATTATTTTCTGATTTGCCAAGCGCAGTTACAAATACGGTGGAAATTAGTAAACGGTGCAGCTTAAAAATTGATTTGGGTAATAATTACTTACCCAATTTTCCCATTCCTACAGGCTCTACGGTTGAAGCTTATTTATCCCACTTATCCGAGGTAGGGCTGGAGGAGCGTTTAAAACAATTATTTCGCACAAAATCAGAAGATGATCTAATGGCGGCAAGAGGCGAATATGATCGCCGCTTGCACATTGAATTAGAAGTGATCAATAACATGGGTTTTGCCGGTTATTTCTTAATCGTTGCTGACTTCATTCAATGGGCCAAGAAAAATGGTGTCCCGGTTGGACCGGGACGGGGTTCAGGGGCGGGTTCTCTTGTTGCCTATGCATTAAAGATTACCGATCTGGATCCTTTAGAATACGAATTGCTTTTTGAACGATTTTTGAATCCTGAACGGGTTTCCATGCCTGACTTTGACATTGATTTCTGTATGGAGGGTCGGGATAGAGTTATTGATTATGTCGCCGAAAAATACGGCAGGCAAAGTGTGTCTCAAATTATTACCTTTGGCACTATGGCTGCAAAAGCGGTTATACGAGATGTAGGACGTGTTTTTGGCCATCCCTATGGTTTTGTCGATAAACTGGCAAAATTAATTCCATTTGAAATAGGAATTACTTTAAGTAAAGCTCTGGAGCTTGAACCCGAGCTTCAAAGACGGTATGAAGATGAAGAAGAAGTTAAAGAATTAATCGATCTGGCACTCAAATTGGAAGGAATAACCCGTAATGCAGGAAAGCATGCCGGGGGCGTAGTCATTGCTCCATCGCAACTTACTGATTTCACAGCGATTTACTGTGAAGAGGGTTCGAATCAAATAGTCTGTCAATTTGATAAAGATGATGTTGAGGCGGCTGGCTTAGTCAAATTTGACTTTTTAGGTTTAAGAACACTGACCATTATTGATTGGGCATTAGCCACGGTTAACAAACAGTGTCAGCAATCAGGTTTAGTTCCTGTAGACATCAGTCAAATACCTACGAATGATCCCGCTACCTTTGATTTATTAAAGGCCTGTAAAACTACGGCAGTTTTTCAGCTTGAATCACGAGGTATGAAGGAATTGATTAGCCGGCTTCAGCCCGATTGTTTTGAAGACATCATTGCTTTGGTCGCCCTGTTTAGACCTGGACCTTTGCAATCAGGTATGGTTGACGATTTTATTGATCGAAAGCACGGTAGAGCTTTGGTGG
The DNA here is from genome assembly GCF_011764505.1 of Legionella antarctica. Taxonomy (NCBI): domain Bacteria; kingdom Pseudomonadati; phylum Pseudomonadota; class Gammaproteobacteria; order Legionellales; family Legionellaceae; genus Legionella; species Legionella antarctica. The sequence goes on along the minus strand of NZ_AP022839.1, from coordinate 2,572,555 downwards.
ATTACCCTCATCCTGATTTGGAGCCTATTCTAAAGCCAACGTATGGGGTCATTTTATATCAAGAACAAGTAATGCAAATTGCTCAGGTATTGGCAAATTACACCTTAGGTGCTGCTGATATGTTAAGAAGAGCTATGGGTAAGAAAAAACCTGAAGAAATGGCCATGCAAAGGGAGATTTTTACCAAGGGTGCGACAGAAAGGGGTGTAGACGAGCAGGTTGCAACTCATATATTTGACTTGATGGAGAAATTTGCAGGTTATGGATTCAATAAATCACATTCGGCAGCCTATGCTTTAGTTGCTTACCAAACCGCTTGGCTCAAAGCCCATTATCCCGCCGCATTTATGGCTGCTGTCATGTCTTCAGATATGGATAATACCGATAAGGTAGTCACCTTTATAGATGAATGTGCCCATATGAAATTAAAGGTGTTACCCCCATCTATTAATCGTTCTTTGTATCATTTTACAGTTAGCGATGATACCACCATTATTTATGGACTTGGGGCTATAAAAGGGGTGGGAGAGTCAGCCATTGACTGTATTACTGAAGAGCGTGGGAGAAATGATACCTACACTGATTTATTCACTTTTTGTCAAAGACTCGATTTGCGTAAAGTGAACAGAAGGGTACTTGAGGCTTTGATTAAAAGCGGAGGCTTTGATGATTGGCAAGTGGAACGAGCAGTATTGACGGCATCTTTGGAAAAAGCGTTAAAAGTCGCTGAAAAAGAGCATCAAAATCAGTCCAGCGGACAATTTGATTTATTCTCGCTGCTTGAAGATAATGCCAGTGAACAAAGTTATAATTCCTGCAAACCTTGGTCTGAGGCACAAAGACTCGAAGGAGAGCGAGAGGTTTTGGGCTTTTACCTTACAGGGCATCCTGCAGATCAATATCGACGAGAATTCGGCGATTTTATCCTGCCTATAAGTCAACTAAATCCCTCAATGCATAAAAAGGCAAATATTTGTGCACAGGTTTCAAGTGTTCGAAAGATCATTACCAAACGTGGTAAAAAATTGGTAATCCTTGGCGTGGATGATTCTACAGCCAGAATGGATGTAGTGGTCTTTGGTGAAATTTTTGAACAGTGTACTGATCCTATAGCAACAGGGCACATGCTGGTTGTTGAGGGTGAGGTTGCGCTTGATGATTATAATGGGGGCGTGAAAATGACCGCCACCCAGCTTTACAGTATTGCTGATGCTCGCACCAAGTTTGCACGTTGTTTGGAACTGCGCCTTAAGCAAAACAGTGAATCGTTAATTACTTCAATCCAGACGATTTTAAAATCCCATTCGGGGCGTTGTATCGTTCAATTAAATTATATGAATGAACATGCAAAAGCACATTTGAGTTTGCCACAGCAGTGGCATGTAACACCAACTGATCAATTATTGAGTCTGATGACTAATCTTTTAGGAGCGGATCAGGTAGGAATGAGGTATTAAACTAAGCCTGCAAACGCTGTCGATTGCGGGCTAGTTATTGGAGAACTAAATTGAACAGGGCAGTGCATGAGATTCATCCTGAGTGTCCTGAACTGAATTTTCGGCTAAAACCGTTTCTTGCACACTTTCAGAGTTCTCTATCATTGCTGCTGGGTGCCTTTTTATATGTTCTTTTAACTCATCAATGACCATTGGTGGAAGTTGAATTCCGCTTTGTGCTGTCATGATATCCTTACCATTGACATACAGCGAACCGTCCTCTTTGAGTTCTATTATTTGTTTTTGATGAACTTCGCTAAGTTCCTCTACAGGAGTGATAGCTATTGCTATACCACTAATTATGGCGGCTCCGTCTGAAATGCGTATGCCGGTAATTGTTGGGGCACCAGGATCTTTGTAATAGTAGCCACTTATTGCAGCACACACTTTCCAAAGTAAATGATAAGCCAGATCCAAGGGTAATCCTATTGCAGTTCCTACACCATGACCGATAATTCCCATGGTAGCCCCTAGAACATGGGCTAGAGTAATACTACAAAAGGCAGTAATTAATTTGCTTGCGATAACTGGAGCAAAAAAGGCAACCCCCGTGGTTCCCGTAGGGCCGAAAAGTAAAAGACTCCCTCCGATTAGAGCTGTGAGTTGGTACTTGGCTGACATGCCTTGAGTAGATTTACTGATTACATCGCCGCTTAATAAACCTACTGTAGCTCCAGTGTAGGCGAACGTTGCGGCGAATAACGGTTGAGCAATCGATGTGATAGGAAAATCAGTATAATGATTGCTAGATTCTTTTTTCACCTTGGATTCGCTAATAAATTGCGCGAAATCACTCCAGTCTTTTTCAGTGAACGGTCTTAATTTTGCGTTGATCAATGCGACGTTTGCTTCTTCCAGTGCATTTTTAGTATTGATAAATCGATTGGCTGTCGCGTAGCAGTTCTCCTTATCTTCTTCGTCAGGGTAATTTTCAGCGGTTATTCCCAGCATCTCATTAAGGCCCGATGATAAAGCAGAGTTTTTAGAGTTTTGCGATTGCACGTACCAACATGCAGTAAGGTAAACTCTCCAGGCAGTCGTATTAGCCGGTAATTCCTCAGGGGAGGTTATATTTTCTAGTTTTTTTAGATTGGGCCGGAGTAAGGCGAATATTTTCTCCATGAAGATAACCTGTTTTTTTCGGGTTTTAATGTCCGTTCCGCCAAACATAGTAGGTAACCCTAACATGGAAGGAGTTTCTTCCAGATCAACATTTCTTGCTTTTTGATATTGTTCGCGTAAAAAAGGCAGTTTATCCAGGGCATCGTTGGAAAGAATCAAGCGCATAATATATACCTCATATCCGTTGAGAGTAATCTATTTGTATAGTTTATCTTACTTGCTCATTGGCTTAATGCAATCATATTTGATTGTTTTTTACTAAATTTTTGCATTCTCTTTGCTGATCTTATTTTATTTGGCAATTAAGTCATTGAAAGGATGTTTTTTTTCTGAATTATGGTACTTTTATCTAAAGAGTAAATAGCAGTGCTGTTTTAAGCTTTGTAGGAACATGTTACATGGTCAAATTAATGAATAACCTCATAAAGGTACGTTTTATGGAACGGCTGAGCCATTTTTTCTTAATCTTGCGGGTATCACATTGGAGTAAAGCCGCTTTTGTTATGTTGGGGTTTTTCTATACACCCGCATCAGGATATTTGGTTCCTGCTTTATTAGCTTCTTTCGCTTTTTGTTTGATTTCAAGTGCGGTATATATTTATAATGACATCCAGGATCGATCGGAAGACAGTTTACATCCTCATAAATGTCGTCGTCCTATAGCAAGTGATAATGTGTCGGTTTCCGAGGCCATTTTCATGTTGTTTCTATTACTGATAACAGGCCTTACCCTTGGGTGGTTCATTTCAAAACAATTAGCTATTATTCTGACAGTTTATTTGGTAGTTAATCTGGCTTATAACCATATATTAAAATTAATACCTATTTTGGATGTGGCCTGTATTGCGACAGGTTTCATGCAAAGAGTCCTCGCGGGTACCGTAGGAATAGGATTGCCTATTTCAGGATGGTTGACTGTAGCTGCAACTTTACTGAGTTTATTTATTGCCTTAAATAAACGTCGACTGGAAATGCAATTAGGATTAAAACACTCTACAAGAAAAGTTCTCAAAAAATACCATCCATTGCTTCTTCAGTGGCTGATAATCAGTACCGGGATAGCCACGTTCATCACCTACCTTTTCTACACTATTTATGCGAGGGATGAGTCATTTTATTTCATTTTGACGTTACCTTTTGCTGCTATCGCTTTATGGCGTTTTTCCTGGCTTTCTACTCAGAATATAGATAATGATGATCCGGTAAATGTCTTTGTGAGTGATAGATTGTCACGAATAAATTTATACTGTTTTGCTGTATTAACTTTTATGGCTTTAACCCAATGAAAAAGGGGTTTCATTGGTATGATAGTATTTTTATTTTCCTCTTAATCTATTTATTTATTTTTCAAATACAAGCAATCTGGCCTTTTACAATAGATGATATGTTCATTTCCTTGCGTTATGCCAGAAATTGGGCCGCAGGAGATGGATTACTATGGAATCTACAATCCCCTCCGGTAGAAGGCTATTCAAATTTTAGTTTTGTTGTCTTGGGAGCATTTTCACTAATTTTAAATAGTGACCCGGTTTTGGTACTGAAGTCTGCTGGGGTGTTAGGTCTTTTTTTTACCTGTTATTTTATCTATTTGATAAGCCGATTTTGGTTTGAACGACGTGAATCGTTAATTCCCTGTCTTGGAATACTGCTTTACAAGGGACAAATCATCTGGGCAGTGAGTGGTTTTGAGACTACGATGTATCAGGCCTTACTATGTGGGGCAGTTTATTTTGTTCTACGTGGATTAGGATACAATTTATTCCCTGGCCTACGTGGAATTCCTAAACCCACTTATTTTTTATTTTCTGGGCTGTTATTGACACTAGCGGGGATGACTCGTCCAGAAGCTCCTGTCTTTATGGTTTTATTTATTATCTTGATTCTGTGGGATATGCCTCAAAAAGGAAGTAAAAATTATTGGCAGGGGATGCTTCTTTTTTTTCTGCCCCTTTTATTCATCTTCCTGCCCTATTTTTTATGGCGATGGAGCTACTACGGATTTTTATTTCCCAACTCTGTTTATTGCAAAGGTCTTGCGAATACCTCGTATGTACTGGATAAAAACTATCTTAAACTCATATGGCCATTCGCTGCTTTTTCTTTTTTTGCCTGGTTTAAGAAACCAGATAAGCGCTATTATTTTTTAGGTTTGCCTAGTTTGTTGTACTTGTTAATGCTGCTAGGTTCAGATCCAGTGGCAGCTTTTGATAATCGTCTTTTTTTACCCGCTTTTGTTCTGTTACTCCCCTTAGCACTTAAGGGTATATGTGATACTGTTATAATGTATTCCAAACAAAGAGATCAGATTTTTTTTACGGCTTTATATATAGTCTCTTTCTGTGTTGCCTTTTTTTTCATTCCATCAGCCACTCTTGCAGAATACCGCTATTTTAAAAATAATCCGGTACAAGGAGAACAACTACGCACTAAGGTGCTACGTTGGTTAGATAGGCACGCTCGCAAGCATGATACCGTTGTTTTAGCCGATGCAGGGTTCATTCCATATCATAGTCAGTTAAATTTTATAGATTCTTATTGTTTGAATAATTTATCAATGACCCAATATCCTAAAGCACAGATGTATGAGCAATTTTGCCACCGAATTTTAGGTGAAAAACCGCAAGTAATTATTTTGACTGCTCTAATTGAACATGGTCAAGTGACCTATACTCCAAGTGATATTTGCTTGAAAAAAATACTTAAAGGTCAGGATGAGTACAAATTAACCAAGGTTTTTTATACTGAATCTCCCGATTCTAAATATCAGTATGAATTGTTTACTAATTTTTGATGCTATGCCCTTTAACTTGGTGTACCATCCTTTCTATTAGAATGGATTAAATACTGTGTATTTCATGATAAAAAAAATAATTTTATTTCTAAGAAAATTGCTTTCAAAGTTGCCCGTTATTTTGTTTGACGTATCAGCCATTCCAATTGCCTGGAATGCGGCTTACTGGCTCCGTTATAATATGCATCCTTACCCCAGTATTTTAACCTCCAATCATTCATTTATTGCCTTGGCGTCACTAATCGTTGTCCAAATTAGTTGTTATTATTATTTTAAAACCTATAGAGGCTTATGGCGTTTTTCATCTTTAAATGATGTAGTACGCATCTTAAAAGCCTCAGTCAGTGGGATTGTTTTGGTAATACCCGTATTTTACCTAACCTCATCATTACATTATCTTCCCAGGTCTGTTTTTCCCTTATACTGCATTATTCTGGCTACCTTGCTCTGTGGTGGAAGATTATTGTTTCGTATTCATTGGGATAAGCGCGAAATGGGTAAGAAAGAGGTCGACCTCAAGAAAGTTTTGATCATAGGGGCAGGACACTCAGGAGAAGGGTTGGCTCGGGATCTGAAACGGAGCAATATTTATCAACCTATAGGATTTGTTGATGATAATATCAGCAAAACTGGATTAGAGGTTCATGGAATCAGGGTATTGGGAACAACTCGGCAGATTGTGGAGTTTGTTAACCTTTATGATGTAGATTTAATATTTATCGCCATTCCTTCTGCACGCTCTTCGACCATGAGGCGAATAGTTACTTATTGTGAAGCAAGTTGCGTGCCTTTCAGAACATTACCCAGTATTTCTGCCTTAGCAGCTGGTCGAGTTGAGGTGAATGCCTTAAGGCCAGTAAATATAGAGGATTTATTAGGCAGAGATCAGGTCAGTCTGCAATGGGATAAAATTGCGGCAACTATTTTTGAAAAACGAGTTTTAATAACTGGGGGTGGTGGCTCAATTGGTTCTGAATTATGCCGACAGGTTTTGGCCCTGAAACCAGCCAGTTTGATTATCGTGGAAAATAGTGAATTTAATCTCTATAAAATCGAGCAGGAGTTGAAGGAGAGTTTCCCTGGAATTCCTATCGAGTTGTGCTTGGTAAGTGTTACTGATGAAATAGCAATCAATCATCTGTTCGCTCGCTTTCAACCGACAATCGTATTCCATGCTGCGGCTTATAAGCATGTTCCCATGCTGCAAAATCAGATACGCGTTGCTGTGTATAACAACGTATTGGGTACGCAGACAGTTGCTAAAGCCAGTGTTACTTATGGCGTAGAGAAATTTATTTTAATTTCTACGGACAAAGCAGTTAATCCCACTAACATTATGGGAACTACCAAGCGTGTTGCGGAAATATACTGTCAGAATTTAAATGACAAAGTGCAAACTCAATTTATTACAGTTCGTTTTGGTAATGTTCTTGGGTCAGCTGGGAGTGTTGTTCCCCTATTTCAAAAACAATTACAAGCAGGTGGCCCGTTAACAGTAACTCATCCTGACATGCAACGTTATTTTATGACGATTCCCGAAGCATGTCAGTTAATTTTGCAAGCAATGATTAATGGGTGTGGTGGTGAAATTTTTGTGTTGGACATGGGTGAACCTATAAAAATAAGCTATTTAGCGGAGCAAATGATTCGCCTTGCTGGTAAAGAACCTGACAAAGACATTCTCATTGAATACACTGGATTGCGCCCCGGAGAAAAATTATATGAAGAGTTGTTCCATGAATCAGAGCAATTAGCGCCGACAGAGCATGAAAAACTATTCAAAGCAAAATTCCGCGAGCTGGATTGGAATGAGCTTACACAGACTATGCGAATGTTAAATAGTGCATGTGTTGACTATCAAGAACATGAACTTTTAATTTTATTAAGAAGCCTTGTGCCTGAACTGCAATTGAACGAGTTCGTGATGAGTTGAAACCGATATTTCAAATAGTTCCAGGATTAGTTATGCTCTGTTTTAAATTTTAAATTATCTCAATTTATTAGGTAAGATTATGAGTAAATATCTTTGGACTTCTTTAAGAGCACGTCTACAATATATCAAAAGCAGAGAGGGTAAGCCATTTAACTGGGTCTTATTGCCTGGGGGACCAGGGCTTGGCTCTGAGTCACTTACGGATTTATCCTCATTACTGCAACTACCAGGTACTATTTGGCACCTTGATTTGCCAGGTGATGGCTCAAACGTCACCGAAGACAACAAGCATTATTTTTCTCATTGGTCTGACGCTCTTATTGAAGCCGTTGCATCGCTGGAACAGGTGATTCTTGTTGCCCATTCAACTGGAGGGATGTATGCTTTGGCAACAGCAAAGCTAGAGGGGTTACTCACCGGTTTGGTATTAATGGATTCTGCACCTGATGCATCCTGGCAAACTGTATTTATGAGCTACGTCAAGAGGAATCCTATTGACGCACTCGAAAAGCTGAACAAAAAATACCTCGAACAACCCAATAATGAACTCCTGAAAAAGATGACTATTGCCTCTGCCCCATACTTGTTTACTTCAGCCGGATTAACAAAGGCTCTTTCTTTTTTTGAATCTCTGCCCTTCAATTATGAGAGCTGTGAGTGGTCTGCACAATTTTTTGACAGCGATTATGTATCTCAATGGATACCAGAAACGATCCCGACACTGATTTTTGCTGGCGAGCGTGATCAGTTAACCCCATTAACATTATTTAGAAACTCAATGCTGTTTCAGCGTGATAATATTTTCATCAGGGAAATTCGTGAGGCTGGGCATTTTCCCTGGATTGATAATCCTGAAGAAGTGAGCTTGGCTTTTGTCGAATATTGCCAGAGGTTATAACCACCAACGAGATTTGTCTTTCGATAAACTTTTACTCTTTCCACCAGTAAGACAAAAATTGGTAACTATAATGGTTTTAAAATTTTAAAAGGAGGTAAGAAAATGATTGTGACATATGATGATTTTAATAAAATAGAGCTGTGTTCCGGAATTGTGGTCAAAGTAGAGGAGTTTACACGCGCTATAAAGCCTGCCTGTAAAGTATGGGTGGATTTTGGAAAGGATTTGGGCGTACTACAAACATCAGCTCAAGTCACCGTTCACTACACTCCGGAGTCTTTACTAGGACGCTCAGTGGTCGGTTGTGTGAATTTAGGTGAAAAGAACATTGCAGGCTTTACTTCACAATTTTTATTGGTTGGTTTTACCGATGAGAACGGAGCCATCTGCCTCATTACATCCGATCCCAAAGTTCCTAATGGACAAAAACTACATTAATTCCCTTTAAAGACAGGCAGAGATACCCTAATAAGCGCTGCACAGCCACTAGGAGATCCCTCATTTCCTTAGGGATGACGTTTTTCCTTACTCCACAAAAAACTTAAAGCGGAGGGAACAAATCCTGAAACTTAACTCGACTTTTCACATGCAAAGCTTTACGTCTCTTTTTAGAGACATCAAATATCTTATAAATCGCAATGGGCACAAGAAAACTCACCATGCCAATTACAAAAGCCAATTTATACATTGGATCTTTATTTAAAACGAGGAAAAACAGGGCAATAACCATTAAAATTATCGCCACAATCCCAGTATATGGAGAGTAGGGCGTTACATAACGTAAATCTTTAGTAGTATAACCCGCCTGATACAACCTGTTTCGAAAGCTAATTTGGGAGGCACATAAGGAAATCCATGCTAAAGCTCCAGTAAATCCAGAGACAAGCAATAACGCGATGTAAAGTTTCGTTTGTCCAAAAAAATACCCTACACCCAAGAGGACCCAAACTCCAATCAAAGTAGCGATTACAGCATTCTGAGGGACGGCATTTTGATTGAATTTAGCAAAAGTATGAGGAGCCATTCCATCTCGAGCCAGAGCATTCAAAGAACGAACTGTGCCATAAAATCCTGAGTTGGCACAGGAAAGAGTTGCAGATAGAGTTACAAAACTGGTTACTGATCCGGCCCACTTTAAACCATAGAAATTCAGCGCATCTGCAAATACAGAGTTGGATAAACCAGCTTTCTGCCAAGGGAAAATTAATACCAGACAAAAGACTGGAATAATATAAATAAACAGGATTCTAAGTGTAACGTTACGAATAGCGTGAGGAATCATCCGTGCGGGATTTTCAGACTCTCCTGCAGCAAGACCAATAATTTCAGAGCCTTGATAGTTTACCAGTAGCAGAACCATGGCTGTCAATAAGGCCATCGTTCCATTAGGAAGCAAACCACCATCATCCCAGATGTATCTAAGACCAATAAACCCATGAGGCTCAGTGCCACTAAAAACTCCAAGAAAAATCAAAATGGCTAAGACAACGAATCCCATCAAGGCTACAATTTTAATTAAAGCCAACCAGAATTCGATCTCTCCAAAAGTATCTACCTTTGCCAGATTGATATATGTGATCAGTAAACCAAAACAAACAGCCCAAATATAGCCATTAATCCCGGTAAACATCTCCATAAGGATGCCCCCTGCCACACATTCTGCTGGAATATAAGCTACCCAGCTAATCCAATAGGACCACCCGACACCACAAGCAACTGCAGGAGAAATAAAATCAGAAGTGTAGGTAACAAAAGAACCTGAAATGGGAATGGCAACTGCCAGTTCACCCATACACAGCATTGTCAAATATATTATCAACCCGCCCAACATATAGGCTATAAATACAGCAGGGCCTACGAGATTAATAACCTCTCCAGTTCCTAAGAAAAAACCTGAGCCAATGATTCCACCCAAGGCAATTAACTGAACATGACGATCCTTTAAACCTCGGCGGTAGCCACTGTCTTTAATAGGTTTGGACATAGTTGGAATATTCTTCTTCACGGGCTGTTTAATTCTCACAATAATTAATAGGGAGCTAATGTTATATTCATATGGAAAATAATAAAACTATTCCAACTTAAAAAAAATAAGAAAAAATCATATCTTAATGATTTAAATAAGAAATTATTTTTGAGGTTGGTTAAAAATTATATTCAAAATGAATATTTTCAGCATTTATAGCATTAAATCTGGGCTTCTTAAATAAATTTAATGTTTTTAATTATTCTTCGTATGAATTAAAAAGCAAGTCAGGGGACTGAATTTAAAGTATATTTTATTAAATATAACTGATAAATCGAACAATTTCCCTCTCAGGTAGATTCATCTTGCGGTGCGACTTGTGGCAGGGTGATATGGGTCCGCATGTCTGGAACAAAATTAAGGAAAAATAAGAGCTATTCATCCATCATTTATAGTTAAAAATTCACTCAAATTAACCTATTTAAACCTACTCAATACCGTATGAATAGTGATTGCTACTACGAATTGTCTTAGGTCATTTTACCACAACTCTATCAGAATGACTTATCCACAAGTCCACAGGTCAGGAGAGCTTCACTTTCTCGTATAGGCCTGTGGGCCTTGTGGGTAAGTCATGACGCTCTCATTTAGGGTTTATGGTCTTTTCCGGCCATAATACACCTCTGCGGGCGTTAAATAATTAAAGGACTGGTGAAGCCTTCGGTTATTATAATACTCAAAATACTCCGTTAAGGCCAGCTCAACCTCTTCAATTGTATCAAAATCATACCGGTAGATTTTTTCTTGCTTAACACTACGCCACAATCGCTCGATAAATATATTATCTAAATAACGTCCTCGCCCATCCATGCTGATAGAAATGTGGTGAGATTTTAGCGTATTTATCCAATCTTTTGAGGTAAATTGAGAACCCTGATCCGTGTTAAAGATCTCACAACGCGAATGCAGCAAAGCGTTTCTAAGCGCCTCAATACAAAATTCAGCCTCCATAGTAGGTGAAATAGCCCATCCAATCACATAACGACTATACCAGTCCATAATAGCTACTAAATACACATGCTTTCCTTTCATGCGGATGTAGGTGATATCTGCGGCCCAAACCTGATTTGGTTTGGTGATATCCACCTCTTTTAATAAATAAGGGAACACCTCATGCTCCTTATTGGGAACGCTTGTATTTGGCTTTGGGTAAACAGTCGATAACCCCATCATTTCCATCAACTTTTTTACTCGACGTTTACCAACAGGATAGCCTACTTCTTTTGACAGCCATCTTGCCCGCTTAATTTTACCTTCACATGGATACTGCAGATAGTGCTCATCAAGTAGCGCCATAAGCGTATCCGTTCGGTGAAATACACCTAGAGGAATAAGTGAAAATTGAAGAAGATCGCTACACCATAACTATTGGAGTAGACGATGACAAAAAGAGATGAGTACTGGAGTGACATGGTTAAATCCTATGAGGAAAGTGGTTTAGCACCAGGATTATTTTGCCGTAATAAAGGAATATCAGACTCCAGGCTCAGATTTTATCGCAATAAATTCAAGAAAGAGTCTAAAGCAGTTACCCCAGCCAAAGAGGCTTTATTTGAGCCACTTATTATTACTCCATTACCTTCTGCTAAGGCAGTGTTTAAATTAGTTATTGAACTCCCTAATAAAATACGCTGTGAACTTGATGCAGCTGACCATCAACACCGACTGATATTATTAAGGGAGTTGATGACCTTATGTTAATTCCAGATGATGTTCAAGTGCATTTATATTGTGGAATAACTGATATGCGCAAATCCATTAATACTCTAGCCATTCTGGTGCATGAAGTTTTTGGAATGGAGCTTAGTGCAGGTCATTTATTTTTGTTTCGTAGCAGAGGAGGAGATAAGTTAAAAGCACTGTACTATGAAGAGCAGAGTTTTACCTTATGGTACCGCAGATTAGAGAAAGGGAAATTCATTTTCCCCCGCAATACCCAAGGTCATATTGAGCTGACAAAAGAGCACTTAAAATGGCTCATGGCCAGCAATAAATTCACCTTTCATCAAGGAGGAAACCCGGTGATTTACCGTGATTTTCATTGAAAAACACTGAAGAAATCATGGTGGTTATGGTATAATATCACCATTAAAACAAGCACTAAACCAGCCATGATTTCCTCAAAAGACCAATCACTTTTAATGCCTTTGCAGGAAGAAATTAATCAATTAAAAAAAGAAGCTCTGGAATGGAAGCAAAAGTATTTTAATATGCTAGAGCAATTCAAACTGGCTCAACAGCGTAAATACTCTCCCTCATCTGAACACAATATTCTGCAAGGCGAGTTGCAATTTGATGAAGCAGAAAGCATAGAGGTCACAGAGCTGCCGCAAGAAGATAATACAATTACGGTCACCTATACTCGCAAAAAACCAGTACGACGCCCATTACCTCCAGAGTTACCCCGTGAAACCATTGAGCATGACATTGCAGAAGAAGAAAAACTGTGTGCTTGCGGCTGTATGAAGCAACGTATTGGCGAAGAGGTCACGGAACAGCTAGAGTTTGTTCCTGCAAAGCTGACGGTCATTGCCCATGTGCGACCCAAATATGCATGTAATCGTTGTGATGAAGGGGTAAGCATTGCCCCTATGCCGCAATTATTCCTTCCTAAAAGCATTGCCACACCAAGCCTTGTAGCTCATGCCATTATTAGTAAATACCAAGACCACCTCCCTTTATACCGTCAAGAGCACATCTGGAAACGAATGGGCATTGAGATGGCTCGCAATACAGTATGTGGATGGATAATGGCAGCATCTGAGGTATGTAGCCCAATGAGGAACGCTCTAATCAAAGAGCTGGTTGCATCAAACTACCTTCAGGCCGATGAAACACCACTTCAGGTGATGGATGAGCCTAATCGAAAAAATACATCCAAGAGCTATATGTGGGTATACCAGAATCACAAACCGGATAAAAAAATCATTGTGTTTGATTATCGTGAAACCCGACAAGCCCAATGGCCTAAAGAACTACTTAAAGAGTTTAAAGGCTATTTACAAACAGATGGGTATGTTGGTTATGACTGGGTTGATGACCATCCTGATATTATTCATTTGGGATGTTTTGCACATGCCAGACGTCCTTTTGCTGAGCTTGTCAAACTGGCTAAAACCACAGGTAAATCACATCAGGCCGTGGCGTATATTCAAAAGCTCTATGCCATTGAAAAAATTGCTCGGGATGGGAACTATACGGCAGAACAACGCTATCAGATAAGGCTCGAACAATCAAAACCCATTCTTGACGCTTTAAAGACTTGGCTTGACCAATCCTTAAAAAATGCGGTACCCAAATCAAAGCTGGGTGATGCCTTAGTTTACATGTCTCAGCGATGGAAGGAGCTTACTGCTTATTTGCTTGATGGGATGCTCGAGATTGATAATAATGCCATTGAAAACATCATTAGGCCTTTTGCTCTGGGCAGAAAAAACTGGCTCATGTCTGGAAGCCCTAGAGGGGCTCATGCTGGGGCATTATTCTATAGCCTTATTGCAACAGCTAAGTCCAATGGCCTTAATCCTTTTGATTACCTCAAAGTCCTCTTCGAAAAAATCCGCTTCTGTAAAACCGCAGAAGACTTCACGAATCTTCTTCCTTTTAATCTCAAGATGAATTAACCCCTTCTTCTAATGCAACCCGTAGTTCACCGAACGGATACCCATAAGCGCTTCATCTTCGACAGAAATGGGCTTGGCACTATAATAATAACTTGAAACAGGCAAGTCTAATAGCAAGCATTGTTCACGAATGGTGAGCTCGGCAAGAGGATCAATCATGACGCGCTTTTCATCCAGACTAAAGTTCATGCTTTTTTTTTAGCCAAGATAGCTGCGCTTGAAGTCGACCAATTTCTTGATATAATGCCTCAACAAGCTGCTCTTGGGACTTGGCTTCTTTTTCATTAGCCCCAGAGAATAAATCGTTAATGGCTTTGATGGCCGATTGCTTCCAAGTTTTTACCTGCGTTGCGTGAACACCGTATTCACTGGTAATTTGCGCTTGTGTGAGTTTCCCCTCAATCGCAGCTAGCGTTATTTTTGCCTTCTTGGCCGCCGTATAATAAGCTCGCTTTTTAGACATTTTATTCTCCTCTTTGTATTAAGAAGAATAGCTCTTAAAAAACCTTTTTTTGTGTCCAGAAAACCGCGCCTATATTAGGGAATAATCAATTTGGAATATGCTATCATGAAGTTAATAATCTATTAATGTAGTAATTAAATTCAGGATCGAAAGGTTACATTAGATGAATGATAAAATCTTAAGCAAAGAATTCACAATTGGTAAATTATATTACATCAATGATTTTGAGGCGCGTGCATTAATTTATGAAATTTTTTATCAAAACGCTTATTTATTTAATCATCTTACTTTAAATCCTGGTGATATTATTATTGATGTAGGAGCCAATATAGGGCTGTTTTCCCTTTTTGCCCTGAGAAAATGTGAATACGATGCTCTAATTTATTCCTTTGAACCCATTCCTGCCTCTTTTGAATGTCTAAAGAAAAATTTAAAGCAGTTTAAAGAGCAAACGCGCCTCTATAACCTGGGCATTGGGGATGTTAGAGAAGATTGTTCTGTTGAATTTACCCTTTTTGGGAATGATTTGACAACTGCAACCTTTAAGCCTATTGATAAACTCATTTCTAATTATAATCCTCTGTTAAATTATGATACGTTATTAAAAATTTCTCGAGTTCGTTACAAATTATTGTATTACCAACTGAAATTTTTGCCTTTTATGCGAAAATTTTTGATTAAACGAAATTTTAAACAACGAACGGTAGAAAAAAAAGTCCAGTGTAGGCTTACATCACTTGGTCATTTTATTGAAAAAAACGATATAAATCATATCGATTTTATAAAAATTGATGTTGAAGGAGCTGAATTTGATGTTGTAAAAAGTATCAAGCCATCACAATTTGCCATGATTAAACAGTTATGTATTGAGGTCAATAATATCGATAACAGAGTCGAGCATATTGCCTCTTATTTGCAACAACAAGGCTATCTTACTGAAATTCATAGAAGCCCTATTTATGAAAAACTAGGCTACAACCAGAATATGATCTATGCAAAAAGACTCTCTTAAAAAGAACAGATCAACTTGGATTATAAGAATAACCAACCAACCAATAATAATTAATAATACCCTAAATCTCCTAACTCCTAATTTAATTAGAAACTCACTATATAGTGGACCCCAAAAATGAGACAGTGGTGTAAAATAGAAACCATTGTTAAACGGGGTACCAAGTGGCTAAAAAAAAATTTACATCTGACTTCAAAGCAAAGGTAGCAATTGAGGCATTAAAAAGTCACAAGACGACCAATGAATTGGCATCTGAATTTGAGGTGCATGCAACACAAATCAATCTGTGGAAAAAACAATTACTGGATGGAAGCAAGCAATTGTTTAGCGGCAAGCATGACAAAGACATGGACTCCATCATACAAGAACGAGATCGATTATACACGCAAATAGGCCAGCTAGCGGTTGAGTTAGACTGGCTTAAAAAAAAGACCGGTCATCTAAGTTGAGCGTGCGGGAGAAGCGAGCCATGATTGATGTCAATCACCCTACACTCAGCATCGTACGCCAATGTGCATTGGTTAATTTGTCACGCGCTAGCTACTATCGCACTGCTGGCGAAGGAATATGTACCGAGAGCCCAGAGAATCTGGCTTTGATGGTCTTGATTGATGAGGAATACATGCGCCATCCTTTCTATGGAAGCAGAAAGATGCGTTCTTATTTACGTCGCCTTGGCCATGACGTTAACCGTAAGAGAGTGCAGCGTTTGATGCGGATCATGGGTCTGGTTTCAGTGGCACCAAAGCCGAATACGAGTAAAAAGAACAAGGAACAAAAGGTTTATCCCTACTTGCTACGTGGTTTAGTGATTGATCGACCCAATCAGGTTTGGTGCACCGATATTACCTACGTTAGGATGCAAGGAGGCTTTGTATATTTGGTGGCAATAATGGACTGGTATAGCCGCAAGGTGCTCTCTTGGAAGGTATCAAACAGCATGGATGATGACTTTTGTGTAAGCGCGTTGGAGAGCGCCATCAGGCTCCACGGCAGGCCTGATATTTTTAATACGGATCAAGGCTCCCAGTTTACCAGTAAGGCGTTTACCGATGTTTTAAAAGACCATGACATCAAAATTAGCATGGACGGGAAAGGTCGATGGATGGATAATGTGTTCATTGAACGGCTATGGCGTTCAGTCAAATATGAAGATATTTACATAAAAGAATACGGAACAGTTTTAGCACTACGAAATGGTTTAAGGGTGTATTTCAAGTTTTATAACGACGAAAGACCTCATCAATCATTTGGAATATACACGCCGTCAGAGGTTTATGCTGGCCTATATGAGGCTGCAGCGTAATGGAATGCCTGTGGATATGTGGACGCGTCCTGCGGATCAGCCATCGCCCTTCGGGACATGTGGACAAGCCATGGATAACAAAAAGACGTTATCCACCGCTTGACCACACTCGATGGCTTCGCGCCCACATACCCACAGGCTCAATAACAGGTGTTTCATTAACTGCTATTGTGGTTGACTCGTGTGCTACGCACCCTCGTCAACGAAAGAAAGTAGAATTAAAGTTATATCTTAAATTAAACGGATCGCTGTCTTGACAATGGGGTCCACTGTACTATTAAAACTTGTATTGCAACATCAATAAACTAAAGTATACTTTTCTTCATGCCGCTGTAGCTCAGTTGGTAGAGCAGTTGATTCGTAATCAATAGGTCGGGCGTTCGATTCGTCTCAACGGCACCAGTAAAAATGCGGTATTTCGCAGAAAATCAAAAGTTAAAATGTAATTTAGTGGCACTGTAGTGGCAATAGATAATAACAAGTGGCAGTAAATCACATCTGAGTGGCGAGTTTTCCCATCATCAAAAACCATCATAGATTTTTTCAACGATGCTCTAAGCAGTACAGCCTACTCACTTCTGACTTAATTCAAATTGTTTTAAATTAAAACAAGATATCGGGTCTTGTTAATTTTAAATGCCACGCTATTGCCACTAAGCATAAGTTGGAGTGCTTAATTTGTTGATTTAAAAAGAATTAAATTCTTTGGTATTATGATTAACCATCAATAGTTGCGGTTTTTTATAGTTTATTGTAGTCTCTGCGGCAGGATGGGTTGATGGCGGTAACCACCAACCCTAATCAACATTAACCGTTACGGGGCTAATGGTGACTGATGTAACTATAGCATATCAGTTGCCGATCTCCATTGTAGGAGTTTGGTATGGCATCGATAGAAAAAAGAATAACAAAAGAAGGCAAAGTTAAATACCTTGCGAGGGTTAGGTTAAAAGGAAAACGGGCAGAGTCAGCCATATTTGAAAGGCTAACAGATGCCAGACGGTGGGCGAGTAGTATTGAATCAGCTATTCATGAGAACCGTCACTTCAAGACAGCAGAATCGAAAAAGAGAACATTAGCTGAGCTAATAGACCGTTACATTGAAATCATCTTGCCTCACAAATCAGCGTCAATGCAATCAGCACAGAAAAAACAATTATTATGGTGGAAAGATAAGGCTGGGTATCATGTCTTAGCTGATTTCACCTCTCAAGCTATTTCATCTTTAAGGGAGGAGCTGGCTAATGGAACAACTAACAGGGGTGAAAAAAGGACAGCCGCCACTGTTAATCGTTATTTGGCAGCTTTATCCCATGCGTTAAACACTGCAATTAATGAATGGGAATGGATCGAATCAAATCCTGTTTTAAAAATTAAGAAGCATCCAGAGAGCCAAGGCCGAGTACGTTATCTTGATGATAATGAGCGCAGCAGATTACTTGAAGCTTGTAAGGAGTCAGGTAATCAACAACTACATACAATTGTCGTATTAGCTCTTTCTACGGGAATGCGTAAGGGGGAGATCCTTAATTTAACACGGCGTGATGTGTTTCTTAATGAAGGATTTTTGATTCTTGAAAATACCAAAAATAAAGAACGGCGCAGAGTACCGCTAATCGGCTACGCTCATGAAGTACTTGCTCAGCATTTAAAAATTGCTCGACTTGATTCTGATTATATTTTTCCAAGTAAAGATGGCAAACAACCTATTGATATCAAGAGGCCTTGGGAAGTTGCCGTATCAAAGGCATTAATTACTGATTTCAGGTTTCATGATTTGCGTCACAGCTGCGCTAGCTATCTTGCTATGAATGGCGCGACTCAGCGTGATCTGATGGAGGTTCTCGGACACAAAACAGTACAGATGACCAAGCGTTATTCTCATCTTAGTGACAATCATATCAGCTCTGTAGTTGGCAGTATGAATGAAAAAATATTTGGGGGGCTAAAATGAGCTATTTCGATCATCAAAATTTAAAAAGAGCTGATTTTTTACATTGGAACCAAGTTGCTTTTGTAACTTTGAACGAATTTATTTATTTGGCCGCAGGATTTGAACCTCTTCATATCGGCATACATGGAAATGGTTATTTAAATTTATCTTATGAAAAGATGAAGGAGTTTTACAGGAAGATTAAACGTTTAGGTGAAGAGTTGCCTTTAAATACAACAAAGGCAACAGAAATAAAGGATCGAATGACATCTGAACCTAAATATGAAGCAGTTTATCTAATAAGTTGGGCACAATCTAAAGGCATCCAAGTCCATCAAAATTATGATCCGATTATCTCGGAAAACAGAAAAATAACTAATCTTGTAAGTGAGTTTTTAGACAGAGATGTTGTTTCAAGAAATGAATTTTCAATACTCTTGGCTGTTTGCAATTCCGAAAGAAGCGAGAGTTATTTTAGATTGAGACTCACAGAGGCTATGAAAATTGGTATGATTAGTCCTATCTCAGGAACACAAGACTTAAATGCTGGAATACCACTTGAAGATCGGAATTATGAGTATACCCTCAAAGACTTGCTTGATTATGCTACTCAGAAAAAATGGGCACTTCCAGAGCAATTAACGGCTGTATCTGAGGCCAAAAAAGAGAAAGCACCAGATCCAAGGCTGATTAACTCATCTGAGAAGCTGTATCTTGGGTTAGCATTGGAGCTTGGTTATGACCCAAACAATACCAAAAATATAGCCACTGGCTCAAATCGATATGGATTTAGTGGAATTCTCGAAAAATATGGAATTGATCTTAGTGACGATACAATCCGTAATCTGTTAAAAACAGCATCCCAAAAACATCGACCATCAAAACCGAATAAGCTCTAATCGGGCAGTTTATACCCCTATTGGGGTACAGCAAATTTTCAATAAGGCTTAATTAACGTCAGGCGATTGCGGTAAACCGTGATCATTCTTAGTAACAACCCTGAGGTGAATTATGACCGTTATAAGCTCAATCCCTTCGTTATCTACAGTAAAGCAATTCTGCCAAAAATATCCGGCGTTTACAGAAGGGGGAATCAGAGATCGTATTTTCTATGCCGACTCCAATGGATTAAAAAAAATCGGGGCCATTTTACGCAACGGCCGCAGGGTCTTAATTGATGAAGAAAAATTCTTCCTTTGGCTGAAGGAGAATCAAGCATGAGCAATAAAAGTGATGGTAAAACATCAATGGCCTTAAAAGCCATGCTGGAGGGTAAGAAGCTGAACCGCAAGGACTTTGGTAATGCTTCTCTTCATTCATGGATATCAACTATACGGAATCAATGGTTCATCCCTGTGGAAAGTATTTATACGCATGATCGCACCTGTGATTATTACATGCCTTGGAAGGAAATTAACCGTTATAAAAATCCGGAATTGCGACAAGAACAACGCCAAGAAACAAAAGCAGAAGTATTAAAGCGTCGAAAGCAGCAAGCTTTAAAAAGGTTGGAGCAGGTTAGCGCTATTAGCCAATCAAAGACCACGATAACCTGCGCAGATAAATACGTTAGCCTAGAGGCGGCAACCTCAAGCCTAACGGGAGGTAAATCCCATGAGTGATTTTATAACAATAATAAGAAATACTGAAATCGCATCCTCTGAACAGGGGGTGCGAGTTACTAACCAGTATACCCATATCACTGGAGAAGCATTACTAGAAAAGCTTAGAACCATTCAAATAGGTGATAAGGATGGTAGTCATTTCCTTCGAGCCAGATTAAAAATTATGGAAGCTGGCCGGTGTATGCCTCGCGCTGACATTAACATAGAAGGCTTAGCCAGCACACTGATAATAGATTGTGATAAGCGAATGAACCAATATGGACAAGAAATTGAAGGAGCACCTGATCCATTGCTTGTTCATAACGCTTTAAAGAAACTTAATATCGGGCATATCATTTATGGCTCATATTCGCATTACGCAGGGGGCAAAGGCAATCGTTACCGTATTATACTGGTTACCAAGAAGCCCTATCATAAGGAGCAATTGGCAGCTACAGCAGAAGCATTAGTCTTGCTTATCAATCATAATCTTGATGAAGAATTACTTGCCTATGCTAAGGAAAATAGTGTGTTTGCTCAGGCTTGGTATTGTCCTAGAAAACTCGTGAATTCTGATATTAAACCATTGTGTTTTGAGTATTTAAATGGGAATCCAATTGATGTTTTTGAGCCGGAAATATTACCTCCAAACACCCATATGCCACCTAAGCAAAATTCTTCAGGTGATGATTTATCCCCAATAAACGCATTTAATGAACAGAACTCCCTTACTAAACTTTTAACTCAATATGGCTATAAACGAAAGTTAGCAACATCTGCTCAAGAACGTTGGCTGCCGCCTGACTCTGCATCCAATAGTGCTGGTATGGTGGTGAGGGGTGAACGAGTCTTTAGTCATCATAATAATCGACTTAATGATGGCTATTGGCATGATGCGTTTGATTTGATGATGCTACATGAAGAATTATCAGTCCATGACGCTGTTATAAGAGCAGCACAACTTACTTTTGCGCCAGATGGCAATACCATTGATCAGCATAATAAATCAGTACAAAGCAGATTAAAAACAAAAACCAAGCCTAGGGCATTACCAGAATCAAGACCGCCAGTTCTTCCTCTATTAGCTGAGATGTTGCCCGAATCAATCCGAGATTATATTTTTGATGTGGCCGAGCGGCAGCAAAGCCTACCTGATTTTGTTGCTGTAACTGCAATTATCGGATTATCTGGTTTACTAGGCCGTAAGGCATCAATCTGCCCCAAACAATTTGATAGCTGGTGTGTTGTACCTAATCAATGGGGAGCAATTATCGGAAGGCCATCTGCTATGAAAAGCCCGAGTATGAAAGAAGCATTAAGGCCTTTATGGCAATTTGAAAAGCAGGCAGCACAGCAATATAAAGAAGATCAACAAAACCACAAGGAAGAATGTATTTTGCTGGAATTGGAGGCTACTACAGCCAAAAGTAAGGCGAAAGAAGCACTAAAAAAGAATAACCGTGATGCGGCAAGGGAAGCACTTAGAATAGTGGATAATATTATTCCGCCCGTGCGGCATAGATTAATAGTAAACGACCCCACTGTAGAAAAATTGGGTGAGTTATTAAATGAAAATCCTAATGGGCTGGTGTTTGTGCGTGATGAACTATCAGGGTGGTTAGCTAATCTAAATCGCGAGGAATATCAATCTGATCGTGCTTTTTATCTTGAATGCTTTGATGGGAATGGCCGTTATGTTTACGACCGCATTGGTCGAGGTACGATTGAAATTGAAAGCTGTACTCTTTCAATTATAGGTGGCATTCAGCCTAGCAAAATCTCTTTGTTAGTACGTGACGCAACAAGGGGCATTGTCGATGATGGGCTAATTCAACGTTTTCAGTTAGCTATATGGCCGGATGACATTGGTAGCTGGCAATGGATTGATAGAGTACCTAACCAAGAAGCAAAAGTGAGATATGACGGTGTTTTTGAGACGCTACATAATCTCGATCTTATGGGCGTAGATGAAGAGCCTCGCCAATTTAGATTTACCAGTGAAGCACAGGAATTATTTATTCAATGGATGAAGAAAATTCAGGATATTGCCAGATCTCCTGAGATTCATCCTGTACTTGAAAGTCATATATTGAAAATGCCTCAAACAATTGCTGGATTGGCATTGTTGTTTGAAATAATTGATGGGGGACGTGAGGCTGTTGGAATAGCTGCAACGGTGCGAGCCTTGAGTTGGACAGATTATTTGCTTAGCCATGCCGAGAGGCTTTATAGCATTGCAACTAACTTCAGTCTTGATAGTGCAAAATTGATTTTGGATCGTAAGAAGAAATTGCCTAATCCTTTATCTGTTCGGGATATACAGCGGAAAGGATGGTCAGGGCTTGATTCGGTTGCGTTGATTAACGAATCTTTAGCTTGGCTAATGGACTACGGTTATCTTAGCAGAGAAACAATAAGCTCAGTAGATACAAATGGCCGCCCGAAAGTGGCTTACCATTGGAATGATTAACATGAAACAGAGGTTAAAAATAGGGAATACCACCACATGCTGACCGACAAAACTGACAAAACTCTATTCTGTCGGTTTTGTCAGTAAGGGTTTTGAGTGTTTTTAGAAACTATCAGCCCAGATAAATAGTGAACTATTTGAGCATGATGAAATGAGTGAGACAAACATGAAAAGCATTAAGAGAACAAAAGAAAAGCAACTTGATAAAACAGATGCCAAAGCTCACGCAAGAGAGAGATTTAATAGACGTGTGATTCATAAAAATGCTATTGCCGCTAACAACATTCGGTCAGACAGTTTTAATCTTGATGAAGCTAAAGAGAAGAGTTGCGATGCTTTGACAGCTTTAAATGCTCAAAGTAGCTTGCAAGCTATGCTTGTGGCTGAAATGCTCTCGATCCACGAATTACAACAGACAACAATGGCTTTTGCTATTGGGGCTACTGATTTTGAGCTGAAGAAATGTTACACCAACTCTGCAATAAAATTAGCGAATTGTTTTACTCAGCAAGCTGCTGTACTAGCTAAGCTACAAGGTATTGGAGGCCAAAAAATTATTGTTGAACGTGTTGATGTTCATCAAGGCGGCCAAGCTATTGTGGGGAATATTCAAGGGGGTCTGGGTAATAAGGAAAAAACATGAAAACAACCTCAAGAACCGAGAAAAAATGCTATGCCTTTGAATCTGCGCCTCGGTGTGGCGCACGAACAAAAGGCAATAATGGTAAGCCTTGTCGCTGCCCAGCAATCAGAGGCAAAGCCCGTTGTCGTGTACATGGAGGAGCAAGAGGCTCAGGTGCGCCACTCTATAATCTCAACGCATTAAAGCATGGAGAGACAACAGGCGAGGCTAAGGCATTCAGAGAGGAGATTAGACTGGCAATTAAACGTAGCAATAGGTTTATCAAAGAGCTTATTTAGCCAAGCATAAAATGGAATTCAATTTTAGATTGTGGACAGGGGTGGGAGGGGGTAGCCGGGGTTTTGGCGGCGTAGTGGTCATCCGGGGGGGCACAACTCTCTGAGTTCCTCTGCCAGTCGATTTGAAGAATAATTAGTATTTATTAACCATCATGTTTGCATTGCGCCCATTATTTGATAGAATGACAATCTTTTGTAATCATAACCAAAAATAATTAAGTCGGCTTACTTAGATAAAATAATTATAAAAATAAATCACTGTGGTCGAAGTTGATGTTAATAGACCGAGATCATCTTATGAAAAAAATTGCTTTGCTGGTGTGTTACCTATTT
The DNA here is from genome assembly GCF_011764505.1 of Legionella antarctica. Lineage (NCBI taxonomy): Bacteria > Pseudomonadati > Pseudomonadota > Gammaproteobacteria > Legionellales > Legionellaceae > Legionella > Legionella antarctica. The sequence continues at coordinate 2,548,624 of NZ_AP022839.1, read as the reverse complement.
ATCTTAGGCATTAAATGTTATGCCAAACCTGTCCTAGAACAAGATATAGATTTAATTGCTTTAGAAGATTTAAAAGTACTTACCCAAATTCAAACTAAATATAATAAATCTTTGTTCAATAAAGAATTTACTCAGAAACTTATTGAATGTACAGCAAATGGAAATAAACAGTGTAGAGATAGACTTAGTCGAGAAGAGGATGAAAAAATTGATTATGAGTACCATGCTGTAAAGAAAAACTCTCAATTATGGGAAGGGAAATTAAAGGAATGTGCCGATAGAGGCAATTTGTTTTGCTCCAATCGTCTAGGATATTTTTATTTTCTTAATCCTCAAGACAATCCCCGGTACTTGGATGCTTATCCTTATCTTGTAAAAGGTCAGTACATATACACACATCATTATAATGAAAATGTGAGTGTTTGTGCTGCCATGATAGGATTTTCACTTGAAATGAATAATAAGAGAGACTCTTTAAAATACTTTAAGCGATGTGCTTTAGATGGAAATAGGACTTGTGCTTATAAAGTCTCTGAGTTTTATTCTGATGACCCTGATTTTAAAAATCCTATATTAGATTATGCTTGGAAGGCAACTGCTATAAAGTTAATTGATTCTTTTAATTTTATGACAAATAAAACAAACAGTGAACTTGAGCATGATCTGGCTGAGCTAGAAAATAAAATTGGGGGTAACATATATCAAGCTTACATGTTGGCGAATATCATTTGTGATAAAACGGCAAAATGCTACTTAAAGAGATACTGACGATTCAACTTAGCCCTTGAATCTTTCTAAGTGCCTCATGAGTCTTGTTTAATAATTTTACAGATACATTATCTTGGTTCTCAATTTTACTGATATAAGCTTGAGTAACCTCCATCAGCTTGGCTAAATCTTCTTGTGTAATACCTGCTTGAATTCGGGCTAGGGCGACTGGATTATCAATATAATCAGCTGGGTTAAACACTTCATAATCTTCGTTTTCTTGCGGATGTTTTAATTGCTCTGTAATTTGATGACGCAAGGCATGGTAGGCGGCAACTGGCAAAAGGACATATTCGATCTTGCCATCCATTGATTTAATTGTTTGTAGGTTCATTTGTAAGCACCTCCACGGGGTTTAATTTTCTCAATTGAAATAATTTTCACTTCATTATCTCTATCGAAAATAATGCGCCATTGTCCAACACGTAGACGAAAATAGGGTTCGCCTTGTAGCTTTTTTATATCCAAGCTTGTGTTGTCGGGGTTTTCTCCTAACAATACAAGCTTCTCAGTAATTCTGGTTCTATCAGGTTGTGGTACACTTTGCAGTGCTTTCTTAGCCTGTTTTTTGATCAGCAGCGTGAACGACACCGTAAAACCTTGTTATTATTCTTAATGGTTATTATAGGTTATATTTAGTTATAATTCCAGTGCTAATATGGTTATGCGATTTAGTGGCACTCTAGTGGCACGAGATGACAAGAAACCATGATTTACGGCAACAAATGCCAATCACTGATTTGAGTTAATTGATTGATTTTATTATCGTTATTTGTCGTGTATTATTGCCATTAATAGCACGATCTGGGATTCGTAATCAAAAGGTCTGCGGTTCGATTCCGCGCAGCGGCATTGTAGAATCAATGGGTTACGTGTTGGAGTTTAAAAATAGAAAAATTTTGGTACCGTTTTTGGTACCAGTTTTGAAATGTAATTCATAGTTATTAATTGATATTAAATTTACTACTTCTTTTTGTGGTGCTAACCTTGATTGCTGGGTTTAGAAACGAGAAAATCATCATGAAATAGCTTCCGGCTCTAAGTATCTTGCTTGATTTTCAGCACTTTCTTGTACATCCATATATTCTGTAATTTCGATTTTATATCCATCAGATGAGCATGATGCTTTTGATAAACTCATTTCATATTGATTAGCCATCTTTTTTACTCGGTCTATAGTGTCACTCTTCATATTTGAACCAATTACGATGCCTGTGACACTTAAGAAAGGGGCAATGTTCACCAATGGCAGAGACTGGTTGTTCTCAATAAAGCTGTTCGTATTTGCAATTAAACGGTATTCATATTCATGTTGCCACTGCTTATATTTCACCCCAACAGAGCGAGAAACTAAATACTTTATCTTCTCTATTTCTGTTAATTTAATAATTTCATTTAAGTCTATTGTGGGCATTTCCTCTTCATATTGAACTTTAGATAACACAAACTCATAATCTGTTTTAGGTAAATGAAAAGATAATAATGTTTTTCCATTATTTATTTCTTTGGCAAAAAGGGCTAAATCAACAAGTCCCGTTTCATTTTGAATAAGCTGAAAGTCAAGTTCAAATTTAATGCAGCAACCTTGATGGTTATTACCATAATAAGCCCACATAGGAATGTTAGCTGGATCGGGTGTTAAACAAATTGTTCCATGTGCCTGAAAAATATTATGCACCTCAGGGGAATGAGTTAATAACACATCTTGGAATTCTGCTGATGTAAGCCGAGATGCAAATGTTTCTTTATTTAAATCAGGCTCTCCATTTTGACGTTGTAACTCGAGCATCTGATTAAATAGATCTGGTTTTGATAAAATAGTCTCAGGCCTAAAGGACGTTAGTTTAAACCGTCCTTCAAATGGATCATTAAATGATGAAAGAGGAGTAAGCCAAATTTGTTGCTTAAGGTAACTGTCCAAATATTCAAAATGTTCTTCTTTTTCTAATGACATATATTTGTACAGCACTATTTTCATCAACAAAACTCTATTGGGTAAAAAAACGGTATGATATGGGGTTTTAAGTATAAAATAAAGCTCCATTAAGGAGCTTAAAAAGATGAAAAGATATAGGTTTGCCCCTCAACTTTCACCGAACAATAATCACTGATAAAAAGATCCCGAGCAAAATCCTCAAAATCAAAATAACAGATCAAACTATCCGGTATTTGATGAGTATAACAGTCATCAAATAATTGCCTGGCAAAATCAACCTCTGAATCATAACAACCCTGGTAATGATCCTCTAACATAGTTTGTGCATCATCAATCGAATAGTCACAGAGAAGAGCTAAACCTAGCTCTCCGTGTTCTTGGATAAATGAGGCGTACTCAACAATATTACATATTGACTCGTACTCATGGATCTTGATGCTGCCGAATCCTTCATAATCGTTTATGGCGTATTTTTCAGCATTGGGTTCTGAGCTGTTATCTAGCATAGTCCAGATTTCCTCCATGATTTCATCATCGCTTTGCGTGGCATCTATCCAGACACCATGTAAAGTGGCGTTGTTATAAGATGCTAGACAGGCGACGTAAATTGAAGGGGTGTCCATGGGATTATCTCCTTGTGGAAAGGGAGCAATCCCACAAGGGAGCTTGCTCCCGTGATAGGGTATGATTAAAACGGAATTTCTTCTGAATCGTGTTGCAATATTTCTCGCATTTGCGCCATATGGTGTTCTGCGGTTTTGTTGCTTGACTCATCAGCTGATTTGGGTGGGCTGAGTAGCTGAATATGACTGACAACAATGGTTAAGGCTTGACGCGCTTTTCCTTCATTGTCAGTCCATTGATTAGAACGCAGTTTACCTTCTAGGTATACTTGCGAACCTTTCTTTAAATACTCAGCGATTTTGGTTAGCTTTCCAAAGAGTACCAGCTGATGCCATTCCACTCTGGTTTGCCATTCATCATTCTGTTTGAATGACTCATTGGTAGCCAAAGTGGCTGTGACAAAAGATTGTCCGTCTTTTCCGGTGATATTTTTAGGATCAGCGCCGAGATTGCCGATTAATTGAACGCGGTTTAACGATGCAGTCATTATATTCTCCTGTTATTATTAAATGTGAGTGCATAACAGGAAAACATCCGCATAGGCAGGTGGTTTGCTGTTATGCGGATAAGGCTTAGTTGATTCAATTAACAAGCAATTCGTTGAGTGTCGAACTGTTTGACAAAGGAAATCAGAGACTCCAATTTATGCAAACTTAATTCTGCATGCTGAAGGTCATAGGGATTAATTTGCAGTCGATGACGACTTAATTCATTCACACAACAATTCAGCTCAAAGAGCAAATGTTCAATCTCAAGTTGTACTGGTTCCTGCTGTTGCATGGTAGACTCCTTAGAAATAGGGAGGATTAGCCCCAAAGGGACAATTCATCCCAATTGGGTTATGCAAAAAAGATCACCGAAACATCGGTTGATTTACCTAATTATTAATGATGATGTGCTTAAAGCACTCCTCGGGCGTAAAGCCGTAAAAACATCTCTTGAAGTGGTTTCCCTGCTAAACGCTCTGCCATGGAGTTAGGGAACAAGATGGCATATCACAAGACCTATAGGTTTCGTCAGAGTTACACTGGCTCGTCAGTTGTGTTGCTTCCAGATTAGCAAGCCAGTATTGGAAATCAAGAATTTTTTTCTGTTGATATTAAATGAACGTAATTGAATCATGATTAACTTTAATGTATTAGATATAAAATATTTTTAAGAGGAAATAATGAACCAACTTTACATATTAACTGGCTCGCCAGGTAGCGGTAAAACTGCAATGTTGGCTGAATTATCAAAGCGGGGTTTTCCCATCGTTGATGAGCCTGCCAGGCGAGTTTTATTACAGCAACGACTCATTGATGGTGAAGGTGTTTATGATAAGAATCCCTTTTTGTTTAAAGAGTTGATGTTATCAAGGATGCTTTATGATTATGAGAGCGCTCCCAAATTTGATTTGGTATTTTTTGATAGAGGTCTTCCTGATCTGATTGCTTATAGTAAATGTTTTAATTTAGACATTGGTTCTGAGCTAAAAGCTAGCCATACTAATCGATATAATCCAACAGTGTTTTTTGCTCCGGCATGGGAACAGATTTATATTAATGATGAGGAGCGAACGCTAACTTTTGATGCGGCTCAGGTATTTGAAAATGATTTAGACAGGCGTATGCAGAATTGGGATATCAATTAATAGATATTCCTTTGTGGGCGGTTTTTGAGAGGGTGAATTTTATCTTGAATATTATTGATACTGTATGAATAATAATTCATTTTTAGGAGTTCAGATATAACCCGATAGATTTATTACATTGTTTCCTGCTACTGGTTTGCTAACCAATCTTCAAAGGTTAGAGCAAAACGAAAATGATCCTGCCAGATGCCATTGATTTTCAAATAACGGGGTGAGAACCCTTCTTTGATAAAGCCGTTTTTCGTTGCCAATTGTATCGACGCAGTATTTGTTGGCTGGATATTGGCTTCAATTCGATGGAGATCTAAAGTTGTGAATATTTCTTGCAGAACTAATTTTAGTGCCTCGCTCATTAATCCTTTCCCAGCATACTCCTCAGCGGCGTAATACCCTAAATAAGCACTTTTAAATACACCTCGCATAATGCCACTAATATTAAAGACACCGATAATCTGTTGGTCATCATTCCAAGCCAAATAATACTGTTCGCTTTCTTGTTTGCTCTTATTCAAATAAGTCTGGAACTCTTCAGAAGTGCAGGGTGCGGTTATAAAAGGAAAATGAAAATCGCTGCTATTTTTCATTGTAGAAACAAATACAGTTTCATCTTGGGCGGAGGGTTCTCGTAATGCGATCATTTCTGACTCAATAGGTATTTAATTGAGTATTGTATCATGCTGTTTTATTTTCTCTTCTACGATAAATTTTAGTAATGCCCTGGTAAATAATTTATTCTTTTCCCCATGATGACTTTGTCTGGGTTAGCTTCAATAATTGCCAAACCGTTGTGTTAAATATGCCTGATGCTCAATATCAGTTTCTTGTGTTAATGCCAGGCGCATATACTCTAATCGCCCAACGCAAAACTGAACACGGTTTAAACTTAAAGCACCATCGGAGTATTGCTCGATTGCAGGGATTAATTCTTCTAAATAAAAAACATTATGAGGTTTGGCACTTTTAAACACGGCTGCGCCACTAAAAACTACGATATTATGGATATGTTGTGGTTCTATAAAATCAAGAGTCTTTTGTATGGCTTTAACGTGTTTATAATTCTGGTGTATGGGATTTTGAAATCTGAATTTATCGTAATAGAGGGATTGAGACCAAAATCTTGATTTTTCTATAGCAAATATCCATCCCTTGTAGTGCTTTGTTTCTATAACGAATATGCCTTTTTTTGTAATTAGAATATGATCAATTTGAGTAGTGGAACCATCCTCTAAACGTAAAGTAATATTGCTCAGAACATGAGCATCTTTGTTTTGGCAATACTTTGCTAACGAGTGTCTGACTCGAGATTCACCGCAATTTTCAGCTACCCGTTTACGATATCTTCCGGCAATATAACCACATACTATACCTAGAAAAATTAACGACAATAAACTAACGATTTCAAGATCAACCATACATCTTACCTCCAATAAGCACATTATTTTAACAGTGCTAATCGGTATTTTCCAATTTGATGAAAACCAAGGGATTGGTATGCGCATATGGCGGAATTATCATTAGTGAACAAAATGGCTCTTTTGACTTGTCGGTCTGTAGCTTGTTTTAGGCAAAGGTACACAGCAATTCTGGCAAAACCTCTATTTCTTAATGAAGGAGGAGTATAAACGGGACCCAGCTGTACAATATCAGGGAGATTGGCATTAAACCCACATAGAGAAACAGGGGTGTTATTTACAAATAAAACCCATCGATTTTGGCTAAGCTGTGTATCTTGAATCTCATCAACAATAGATTGCTCAAGTGTGGGATTATCAGCATCGTCCCCAAGTGCTTCAATATGATAAGCGATAAGCCATTCTTTGATGATGTGAATGTCACATTCTTGCACTGGTTTTAGTGTGCAGCTATATGAATGAACTGCTTGGGGTATAGTCATTTTTTCAAGATCAAGTAAGAATAGTTTTTCCTGATAATTAATGGCAAATAGGGACGTTTCTAAATTTAGCTTATCAATGACAAAACCGGCTTGGGTGTCTTCGCCAAGTACTCCAGCAATGGGTCTTGTTCTATTAAGTTCAAATTCCTCTACCAATGCTGATAATGCAGAAAAATTTTCAGCTTGCATCATCACATTACGATTCCAGTAATGCGCTAAAACGCCATTCAGTTGGTTGTTTTCAAAGGAACCGTAATATTCTCCGTGAAATGGTGCATTTTGATAGGTAATTCCCGAGTGGTATAGATTGTTTCTAATGAACATGGTCGTTTCTTGATAATGGTTGAGATAGGATGACAATTCATCTACATGCAATTCGCCCAGCTTTTTTATTACAATCATGTTTGCCTCGGTATGATGAGTGCTTTTTATGCACCTTTTGGATATGTGTTAAGATAGCTCAATAGAAATATACAATAAAGAGTCCTTAATGGATAAAGTAAAAATTGACACAAACTTAGCTCAAAAGCTGATTGCTGAGCAATTTCCACAATGGCAGTCACTACCAATTCACCCAGTTGCTCAAAGTGGTTGGGATAATCGAACATTTCATCTAGGTGAAGAAATGGTGATTCGTTTGCCTAGCGATTTGGAGTATGAGCCACAAATAAATAAAGAATATAAATGGTTGCCATGGCTCTCTATGATATGGGTCCGCATGTCTGGAACAAAATTAAGGAAAAATAAGAGCTATTCATCCATCATTTATAGTTAAAAATTCACTCAAATTAACCTATTTAAACCTACTCAATACCGTATGAATAGTGATTGCTACTACGAATTGTCTTAGGTCATTTTACCACAACTCTATCAGAATGACTTATCCACAAGTCCACAGGTCAGGAGAGCTTCACTTTCTCGTATAGGCCTGTGGGCCTTGTGGGTAAGTCATGACGCTCTCATTTAGGGTTTATGGTCTTTTCCGGCCATAATACACCTCTGCGGGCGTTAAATAATTAAAGGACTGGTGAAGCCTTCGGTTATTATAATACTCAAAATACTCCGTTAAGGCCAGCTCAACCTCTTCAATTGTATCAAAATCATACCGGTAGATTTTTTCTTGCTTAACACTACGCCACAATCGCTCGATAAATATATTATCTAAATAACGTCCTCGCCCATCCATGCTGATAGAAATGTGGTGAGATTTTAGCGTATTTATCCAATCTTTTGAGGTAAATTGAGAACCCTGATCCGTGTTAAAGATCTCACAACGCGAATGCAGCAAAGCGTTTCTAAGCGCCTCAATACAAAATTCAGCCTCCATAGTAGGTGAAATAGCCCATCCAATCACATAACGACTATACCAGTCCATAATAGCTACTAAATACACATGCTTTCCTTTCATGCGGATGTAGGTGATATCTGCGGCCCAAACCTGATTTGGTTTGGTGATATCCACCTCTTTTAATAAATAAGGGAACACCTCATGCTCCTTATTGGGAACGCTTGTATTTGGCTTTGGGTAAACAGTCGATAACCCCATCATTTCCATCAACTTTTTTACTCGACGTTTACCAACAGGATAGCCTACTTCTTTTGACAGCCATCTTGCCCGCTTAATTTTACCTTCACATGGATACTGCAGATAGTGCTCATCAAGTAGCGCCATAAGCGCTTCATCTTCGACAGAAATGGGCTTGGCACTATAATAATAACTTGAAACAGGCAAGTCTAATAGCAAGCATTGTTCACGAATGGTGAGCTCGGCAAGAGGATCAATCATGACGCGCTTTTCATCCAGACTAAAGTTCATGCTTTTTTTTTAGCCAAGATAGCTGCGCTTGAAGTCGACCAATTTCTTGATATAATGCCTCAACAAGCTGCTCTTGGGACTTGGCTTCTTTTTCATTAGCCCCAGAGAATAAATCGTTAATGGCTTTGATGGCCGATTGCTTCCAAGTTTTTACCTGCGTTGCGTGAACACCGTATTCACTGGTAATTTGCGCTTGTGTGAGTTTCCCCTCAATCGCAGCTAGCGTTATTTTTGCCTTCTTGGCCGCCGTATAATAAGCTCGCTTTTTAGACATTTTATTCTCCTCTTTGTATTAAGAAGAATAGCTCTTAAAAAACCTTTTTTTGTGTCCAGAAAACCGCGCCTATATTACTAAACAACTCTCATTTCAAATTACGCAACCGATGGCACTTGGAAAACCATCACCAGATTATCCATGTCATTGGAGTATTAATCGTTGGATTGAAGGAGAGTCTGCTTCAAGACAGAATATTCATGATATAAAATATTTTGCGGAAACATTAGGTCAGTGTTTAAAAGAATTTCAATCTTTAGATGCTACTGGTGGGCCTCTGGCAGGCGCACATAATTTTCATCGAGGTGGTTCGTTAAAGGCCTATGAACATGAAATGCAACTTGCAATTCCTAAAATTGAAGGCTCTCATGAACAAAACCTTGCAGCATCATTATGGCAACAGGCACTCTCTTCTGAATGGCGTTTAGAACCTGTTTGGGTTCACGGAGACATAGCCATTGGCAATATTTTAGTTCGTAATGGAAAGCTGTGCGCTATTATCGATTTCGGTCAACTTGCTGTTGGTGATCCTGCGTGTGATTTGGTGATGGCGTGGAATTTTTTTTCCAGTGAAGAACGGGCAGTATTTAAAAATGCAGTTCAACTGGATAATGATACCTGGTTACGTGCTCTAGGATGGGCATTATGGAAAACCTTATGTTGGCCAATTAAAGGTACTGACGTAAAAGGGGTTTTGCATGAAATTTATACGGATTATGATTCGATTAAATAAACAAGCAAGGAATCTTTTTAATGGTAGTTAAATAAAACTATGTCCGCTTTGAGCATCCCATAATGTTTTATAAAAGCCTCCTGCATTGATTAACTGTTGGTGATTGCCCATTTCAATAATTTTGCCATTCTCCATAACTAGAATTTTATCCATAGCTAAAATTGTTGATAGTCTATGGGCAATCACGATAACAGTCCGGTTATTCATGGCTATTTGTAATGACTCCTGTATCAATTTTTCTGTTAAAGTATCCAAGGAACTTGTGGCTTCATCTAATATCAAAATAGGTGCATCTTTTAAGAGGCTATCCGAAAAATCGGAGGCATAGCCCGAACCAGTCATGTTTGGTCTATATTTAAACATGCGTCTGGTTTAAATAATACTAAAATTTACCTGCTTCATAATTTTTTTGCAAAAAATTAAAACAGATTCAGTCAGTAAACATACCTAACCCTCGGAGCTTATATTTTTCATCGAAAGCCCCACTAATTTATTCTGTTTATCCAGGCTGGAGCCGATGAATCATTACATTAATGAAAGCAAGCTTAATCCATGCTTCAGCGCTATCCTCATAATATTCGTAATCTTTGCTAAGCCGTCTGTGCCAATTTAGCCAGCCAAAAGAGCGCTCAACAATCCATCTCCATTTCACTATTTGGAATTTTTTACGAGGTCTTTTAACTATTTCTAGAATGCACTGGCATACTGATGAAAACCAGTTTTGTAGTTTGCTGCCAGTATAACCGCCATCAGCCCAAACCTTTAATAGTGTTGGGAACCTTTGTTTAACGCGTAGCATAAGCAACTTTGCACCACTGCGTTCATCAATTGCTGCTGAGTGTACAACAACACAAAGAAGCAAACCTATAACATCAACGGCAATATGGCGCTTTCGACCTTTGGTTTTCTTGCCTCCATCATAGCCAGAAGACTCAGCAACAGAAGCTGTTTTACTGGTTTGACTATCAATAATTGAAGCGCTTGGTAAGCGGTTACGTCCGGCTTTTTTGCGTACATCCTGGCGCAAAACTCTGTTTATTTCATCTAGGGTTCCATTTCTTTTCCATGAGTTGAAGTAATCGTTTATCGTTGATTTAGGAGGAAATCCTTCTGGGATCATATCCCATTGACACCCGGTGCGTAACATAGAGAGTAGTGCATTCTCCACTTCACGTAAATCTGTTGTTCGTGGTCTTCCCCGATCTTTCTCTGGTGGTAAATGGGGCTTAATTAATTGCCATTGCTTGTCTGTTAAATCAGTTCGATAAGATTTTCGTTCCATTTCTGCTATTATTATTGTGAGCTCATTATCTCAGTATAGGGCTCTTGAATAAAAGTGGTATTTTCCGGATAGCCTCTAATTAATTTTACAACAGACAGAGCAATTAATATGTTTAATTTTAAGTTGATTCTTTTATGAATCTTTCCATATTTTCCTTCCCATGATGTTATAACCTTTTCTTCGATTAGGTGGCTTTGTTCGTCATGATTGGATGATAAGCGTATGAGTTGATACATTTCAGTAATCCTAATTTACTGCCGATTTAACCGTGATTATACTACTTATTAATTAACCCAAATAGACCTTGGTAATACTCAATCTCGAATGTCCAAGGGACTGGGTAATTATTTCTCTTGCAGTCCTATCCCAATATTTTTCAAGAGGATTAAGCTCCTTATAAGTTTTACCCCCTTGTATTGGGCATATAAGACCTTGACCAGTTTTGTCATAGGACTTTGTTATTTCATGATATCTTCGCTGGGCATAAGCATGGCGAAGTCCATGACATTTGCTTAGCCCCATTTTTGTAATGACCTCCTGATATTGAGCCAAATGATTTTTGTAGGACTTTTCTTTTGGAATGAGAGATTGCCCTTCAGGAACTTGTTTTATGGCATTAAGCAACCATTGCCGTTGTTGCTCGTTGGTTAATTTTATATCGCGCCCGATCCCTCCCTTTGTCCAGCTAGGCTTTATGACCAATTTATTTCCCTGCCAGGCATCACTGAGTACTATCTTCATGGATTCCTCACGACGAAGGCCAAAGAGGGATTGGGCTTCGAGGGATAGGCGGATCATCGGATCTGGGCATTTTGAAAAATCGACGTTATTGATTGCTTTATTATATTGGGGTATATAATTTCGTTTACTTATTTGATAGCTGTCATTACCTGATTTAACCAATCCAGGTGTGTTCAGCACTGATGCCACTTTACGCAATTTAGACATGTAATTTTTAATCGTTGCAGGGTTCTTATTTTGGTTTTTCCAATGCTCAACCAAGATGTGTATGTGCTTTGGCTTTAATCCTTTTATGTGCGTGACCATGTAGCCAAGTTCATGCAGATCTTTGATGCAGCGATTCAGCATGTGTTTCATATCCGCTCTGCTGGCGTGAGAGTAGTTTTGGATTTTCTTAATGCATTCATTGATGGAATACTGAGCATTTTTAAGTTTAGACTTACTCATTGAGATACCTCCATAAAGAATCACGGGATTTGATGCCCATTTCGCTGCGAATAACCCAGTAGGTTTCATATTTTCCTAATAGGGGCAAAAGATACTGACCCATCTGTTTTGCGTATAGGTAGCGGTAGGCTTTATTAATCGGTAGAGCATGTTTTTTTAAAGCTTTTCGCCAAGCAATTCTGGTGTCTTCATAATCGTTAAATTCAGCAATAGACTTACCATTAGTCATCTTTTTGATTTCAACCAGAATGGATTTTTGCGTTTCAAATCTGATAGGAATTGTCCTGTCTAAGGAGTTAAAGGCGATGTTTCTGGTTATCCAAATACTGTCTGCTTGTATGTTAATTTCTGGTTTTATATAAATGGCTTCTTGAAAGGTAAGACCAAATTCAGTTTGTAATGCCATGATGAGACGGGGGATTGGATTATCCCAAGATTGCCAATGGTTGTGCTGTATTTTGAGTTTTCTTTTGCGTTTTTTGCAGGTTTTGCTAAGTTGCAGCGATTTATTGTCGATATTGGGAATGGGGCAGTCTATGCTGAGCAGGTAATGTCTGACGATAGTCATATGATTCATAAACGTGCTGGAACGTAGTTTACTATTTTTCCAATGGGCTACCAGTTGGTGAATATGATGTGATTGGATATTTTTCCAGGAGGATGGAACATCACCAATGGTATAGAGATCATCAATCATTTTACGAATGACGTATGCTCGTTGTTTTTTGATTTTGTAGCTGCCTTGATTGCCGAGCTTTAAATATTGATTGGCAGTTTGTCTTACGCTGCCAGCCAAGGAAGCGAGGAACGAGCGAGGCTGGTAGTCCCTGGTAGCCTTAGAGCCGGATGTTTTGCCGCAGGCAAAATATAAGGCATCCGAAAAGGCGTCAGTCATTGGGGTAGCGTTGTTTTTGAACCCCGAATGGGGTGAAAAAACAAGCGGACACAGGACGGCCAGGGCCGCCGGAGGCATACTTGTCGCGTTTGCGAGTCGATTTCAGCCATGGATGGCTAAAATCAATCACGAGCTTAGCGACACTATCGAGTTGTATTTTCTCATCATCTCATCCGATAAAAAATTATTTGCCCTGTCTTTGGTTTAGTGTTGAACGAGCGGTTCACTCAAAGATGAAACCTGGCCAAAGCCATAAAGCTCGAAGTAGGGGGCAAATCAATCGTTATAAGGCAAACGATCTCGCCAATTTACCACAGTTTTTTGGGTGGTTATTTCCTCCTTGTTTTGATGATTAATAAAAACGACAAGACAATGGCTCTTGTCATACAAGTCCATGGTCAAATTGAAATAAATTGACTTAAACTCCCGAGGGAGTTGCCCTGTCGGATGACAGAGATTCCTAGATGATTTTCCCGACTGAACGTCCAGCCACAGAGTTAGGGAATGAAGTGGCTTAGCATAAGACGTCGGTTGACGTTTCGCCGGATTTTCACCAGCTCTTCAGTCATGCTTGATTCCAAATTAGCAAAGCAGTGCTTGCTTCGCAAGGTGTTTTGGAAAGAATTTTGTCCAATCCCGATTGGCGGGATCGGACAAAATGCTGAAATGTGTTGATTTTAGCGGCAAAATCAAGGTGATTTTTCTGCGTCACTGCAGATAAATCTTCAGTGACGCAGAAGATCTTTAAATTTGTTCCAAAAGTCATAGACCAAAAAAATAATACGAGAAAAGGACTATACTTATCCAAGTGATATTTTTAATAAGGGAATTTTTATCCACTTGGAATGCCAAAAGTAAGAATGGCGAGCATTAACAATAAAAGACAACTATAAAACACTCTATTTATCAAATAATTTTTCTGAGGTTTAAAGTGTTCAAGAGAGATAAGTGTTAATACAATTTGAAAGGCGTAATAAACAGCAAATGCTTTTGATGCCAACGTTAAAATTTCATATATATTAGTAAGCCAGGTTAATACTATTGCTAACATGGTAATCAAAAGATAACTGTTATTTACAGTTATCTTTTTGTGAGTTGCCTCAACAAGTAATCCCCCACTGCCTAAAGTATCTGCAATTGCAGCACTAAATTGACTCATAATTGCAGCAATAATTAACATAGGTGCTAATACAGGTGCCACAATACGACATATATCAATTATGGAAGTTTCACTAATTTGATGAATATCAGTGAAAACAACCATAGCCAATGCTACAAACAAAATATAGATAACACCAGAAATCCATTGGGCATAACGCATTGTTTTAATCCGAATGGTTTCGCTGAAACCTAGCCCAATATATCGTGAGGTTTCAAAGCCTTGGATAATAATTAACATACCCATCACCTTGCGACATCCCATCCACCACGTTTCATTAGGATATTGTTTTATGATCCATGTTCCTTGAGTCAGTAATTCACTGTTGTATAAGGCAAAGCAGACAATAATAGAAAATATAATCGCTAATTTTAGATTAACTGCATAAGTTTCAAAAAATACAAGACTATGTAATCCACGGAGTTTCCCCACGATTCCAATAAAAAACAAGATTAATGTTGTAATACTTTTTTCATATATAAGATTATCTAAACCTAAACCGCGTAAAGCAAATGCCGATAATAGTTTTAAGTAAAATGCCACAGAAATAACATAAGCTATTCCAAGACAAGGTCGGGATATAGCTTCAATTCGATTAAGCCAAGGATAGGTAACTAAATTGCCTAAAACCGGTTCAATATTTTTAATATTAAATCTAAGGCAAGCTCCCAAACCATAAGCAATACAAACAACTAATATCATTACTAACGATGCCCAACGGCCCGTTGCTAGAATAAGTATTGGTGCAGAAACTAAAAATCCACTACCAATGATGGATGCCAAAGGAGTTACTGTAGCACCCCATATTACTGAATTCCGAATTTTTTTATGAAACAAAAACCAGATACCCAATAACATGGAAATGACTGCTACACTATTAAATAAAGATTGTGTCATGATTTTTTGTAATTCCAATTAGCTGCTGTAGTCATGATAGAACACATTAGACTAATAAGCCTAGACTTTAGGATTTTCATTTAAAGGAGAACATTATGACGGCTGAAAGCTATTTAGAATCAAAACTTCAAAAATTTTCAATACTGGATATAGCGTTAATTAAATCAGTTTATTTCGTTTCAGGCTTACTGATTTGTTTGCTATATCCGAAACTATTATCTTTAGGCTGGTGGTTTTATTTGATTTTAACTGTTGATCTTGCCCTGATTTGTCGGACACCTAGCTAAGGGAGTAAACTCCTAAAGCAGAGGTGAACAATGAGCAATAATGAGTCAGATAAAAAAATAGTACGTAAAAAATATAGCCCTCAATTTAAAGATCAAGCTCTTGAACGAGCGGTTAAAGATGGCATACCACAAGTAGCGAAAGATCTTGGCTTAAAAGAATCCATGTTGTATTACTGGAGAACTCAACAGAAACAAGGCGGTGACTCCATTGAGAATCAAAAGTTACAACAAGCAGAAGTATCCCGATTAAAACGAGAGGTTGCTCGATTAGCAGAGGAAAATGCCTTTTTAAAAAAAGCGGCGGCGTACTTTGCCAAGGAATCAAAGTGAGGTACGCCATGATTAAGGACCAATCGAATAAATTTCCAGTGATGCTCATGTGCCGTTTATTAAGAGTGTCTGTCAGTGGTTACTACAGCTGGCTAAATCGAGAACCCTCTTTACGCCAAAAGGAAAATATAAAGTTAGCCTGTAAAATCAAGGCTATTTTTGATGACGAGAAATCACGCCCAGGAGCTCCTCGAATTACTAAGCGATTAAACGCTGAGGGAGAGCCAGCTGGTCGCCACCGTGTTGCTAGCATTATGAAACAACACGGTTGGCGTGCTCGGGCTGCGAAAAAATATAAAGCAACAACAAATAGTAATCATCAATTGCCTGTTTCGCCGAATCGATTGGAACAAGATTTTTCAGCTCAAAAACCAAATGAAAAATGGGTGAGCGACATTACGTATGTGTGGACTGATGAGGGTTGGCTCTACCTTGCTGTTGTGATGGACCTGTATTCGCGCATGGTCGTTGGCTGGTCTATATCAGAGCGTATGAGTGCCAAATTGGTTATCGATGCATTACAAATGACTTTATGGCGTCGTAAACCACCACCAGGGCTTATTCTTCACTCGGATCGTGGTAGCCAATACTGTTCCCATGAGTATCAAAAGCTTCTTGCCTTTCATGGACTAACATGCAGCATGAGTAAGCGTGGCGATTGTTTTGACAATGCTGCAATGGAAAGCTGGAATCATAGTTTCAAGGTTGAGGCTATTCATGGAGAAAAACTAACAACAAGAGCCCTTACTAAAAATCATGTGTTCGAATATATTGAAATATACTACAATCGAAAACGACTTCATTCGACGATCGGTTACAAAACGCCGGAGTTCTTTGAAGCTAAAATTGTCGCTTAGCAAAGTGTCCGATTTTCCGGGGCAAGATCACCCTTAAGAATCATTAGAATAAAGAGGCGTCAATGTAGTCTTTATTACCTTTGTCCATCCAAAATAATCCTATTATTATCCATCTGCACCGATCATGGCAGAAGGTCGGTTCCAGCGCGATGTTAGAGAAAACACAACCATGTTTTATAACCAATATTTGGAGCGTTTAAAATTAGCATTTCAAAAGTTACTGGGAAAATAACTATATTGAGCTGCCTGTAGGCACACTCAACATAGTTAATAGATTACCTTAAGGATGTTAATTATCCGGTATGTTATATGATGTTTGAATTCAGATGTGAATGGCAATCATTGATAAATAACAAGAGACCACTGTCAGGAGCACAATCTTTAGGGCTGCTTTTACTGTTATCTGGAATATCAACAGAAGCACCAGCTTCGATAAGCATTTTAATCATAGGCTTATCCCCATTTTTTACAGCTTTGTGTAATGGAGTTTGCCCGTTTGTATCCTGCAGATCTATAGAAGCACCCGATCTAATCAATGCACGCGCACAATCAAAGTTTTTGTTCCCAACAGCCCAGTGGAGTGCTGCACGACCATAATTAGGATCCACTTTATCCAAATCAGACACGGACATGGATTTAATCAATACTTTAAGTTCAAATAAACGTCCCCATGTAGCAGCTCTTCTTAAGGCTTGGTCATGCACTGGGCTTCCCATTTCAACTGATTTACGTAAAGAGGCACACACGGTAGCAAGTTGCACCGGATCTTTAGTCTTTCTTGATTCACCTAAGAAACCAAGTAATTTAGGTGCAATTTTTCCACTGGCCTGATCTATAATAGACTGGTTTGTAGTTACTAATCTTGAGCTTACTGAATGGAGCTCGAGCAAATCATTGGTACGCTCCATATCCATACGGCTTAGTGGCTTATTAGCAAAAAGAAGTTTCGACAATTCAATAATCATATCGGGCAATGCACTAAATAATGTAGTGTCACTTAAAACCATTGACTTCACTGCAATGAGATAGGCTGCCACAAATTCAGTATTGTTATCCATATCTTGATAATAAGGCAGTTTTTTGTCCTGCATCGCTTCAAGAGTGCTGGTTACGCCCGTTGACATAACCAATATGCTTGACGAATTTGCTACCGTTTGACGCATCACTCCATAAGGTAAGGATTGATGGTAATCAATTTTAGGAAATGCCTTGGAGGTAATTAGCGTCAAATCATGATCGAATGCGTAACGAATTTCAGTTTGCTTCGTTGTAAACTGGCCTACCAGAGTATAGGTATCTTTACCGCTTAATTTAATGTATTGCGCAATTAATTTATAATCTTTGGATGAATTTACTGCAGCAATGTACATAAATCCATATTCACCTTGTGGAACCTGTGACTGTTCAACAAGTGAAAGGGTAGGCAAATCTTCTGATTTAGTAATCGAAGGTATACCTAATCTATCCTGACCAAGACCCGCACTTCCGATTTGCATGTCCTCATCATCAAAAGCATCATAAAGGCCAAGTTGTTGCTGTTTCGCTTGCATACGATAAAGAGATTGCGTGAATAGATTGGAAAAGGCGTTTTGATTCACATTTCCAATAAATTGGAATTTTGTGTCTGGAGAAATAACACGTTTTATAATATCAGATGAAGAATGTTTACAACGATTTGCGTCAACAAAAGAAACCACTGTATTTTCAACGGCATCAAACTCTTCCAAGGAAGAAAGTCCTACGCTCGTACCCTCAATGGATACACGCCCGTCCACCGGATTGCCATACATACTTTTAAATCGAGGTATTCCGTCTAGTGAGCTCACTAAAATGACATCAATATCATTGATACCTTGTTTGTTTAATTCACGAACAAGATCCTTTGCCATGTTACCAGCAAAAGCAAAATCACCTTTTGCAGCTGGATTATGACAATTAGCATGAATAAGAATTACTTTGCCCATAATTTACCCTTAATTTACTCATGGTTATTTATCTTATGGTTAATTTTAAATCGATTTTATGTATCCTGTCAGAATCGCCGGGTAAGTGTCTGCCACTGAGCCCGGACTAATCCGAGCCGCGCGCGTCAGCAAGCGGAATTATCTCGAGATGCTTATGTGGTGCATGGAACCTGCCGCACTTTAAGTAAGATTAATTCAGCCAATGATGGCATTTCAAATTTTTTAGTCACCCTATCGTAAATATACTGATAAACGTTAACTTTCAGTTTTCTGGCCGTCTGTACAATCGTGGCAAACGTATCCTTTGATTTGGTGCCATTTTGGGAGACCGTTTGGAGATTGATGTCGCGTATCCTTGCTTGAAACCGTGTCCCTAATTCAGAGGCATTGTTGTGCAATGGCAGAAATGGATGGTCTAACACCAATAATAACGCTTGTTTTTTAGCACGTGTCTTTGCAATGCGTTGATCTAAAACATCATAGCCTGTCGTGGTTGCGAACAAAGTATCAAATTGCATTGATAGTTGTTGGGCCATTGATTGAGATGGAGCCGTCTTGTAAGTCAATAATGCATGGTAGAAATCCCATAATTGCTCAAGAAATACAGCCAATATATTCTGATTCATATCTGAGAATGGAGTGAGTTTTTTATAATGACGACCTTCATGGATCCAGCACAGCGCATGATGTAGGGCCAATTTATTAAACTGAGGCGCATCATCTGTCATTAAATAATGGATGAAGTATTTCGAGTGCTGATAATAGGCAAGAGCTGCTGACTCAAGAATTATGCGTCGATTCGTGCTGTGTTTTTTTGGATTTGGAAAAAGTGTTCCCATCAAACTATCGATTGATTCACGTGTGAGGGGTTGTGCATGCAGCATTGGTTTAATTTGATCCAACCATTTTTTTGCGAGACCAAACTCATCCATTAACTCATAAGCCTCCTGATTAAACATAAACTTTAATTGGTCTCGACACAGCAACTCCAATAAGGTCAAGCGATCTTTTTTACGACGAGTGAAGTATGCTGTAAAAAAGTCATTACATAAAACATGGGTGTAGTGATTTTTGCCGTTAACACGACTGCCTGTGTCATCCATCTGCTGGTACAAGCCTGCGTTGCTACCGGCATCGACAATATCTTCTTTTTCCTGATGAAAAATATCATTGCCTTCTGTCAGCATGGAAGCAATTTTACCATGTGATATTTGAATACCACATGTTTTTAAAAAGCGCTCAATGGCGCTCTCCGTCATCCCTGCATCACGGTATAATGTGATGACCAGCGCTTTAACCCCAGGACCAAATTCACTGCCCTTATATTCGCCAGGAATCGGCGCAATAAAGGTTTTTTTCAAAGATGGTGAGTAATACGTTTCCAGCTTGAATTCAACATTATCCGTGATGATTTTTAGTATCCTGTCAGAATCGCCGGGTAAGTGTCTGCCACTGAGCCCGGACTAATCCGAGCCGCGCGCGTCAGCAAGCGGAATTATCTCGAGATGCTTATGTGGTGCATGGAACCTGCCGCACTTTAAGTAAGATTAATTCAGCCAATGATGGCATTTCAAATTTTTTAGTCACCCTATCGTAAATATACTGATAAACGTTAACTTTCAGTTTTCTGGCCGTCTGTACAATCGTGGCAAACGTATCCTTTGATTTGGTGCCATTTTGGGAGACCGTTTGGAGATTGATGTCGCGTATCCTTGCTTGAAACCGTGTCCCTAATTCAGAGGCATTGTTGTGCAATGGCAGAAATGGATGGTCTAACACCAATAATAACGCTTGTTTTTTAGCACGTGTCTTTGCAATGCGTTGATCTAAAACATCATAGCCTGTCGTGGTTGCGAACAAAGTATCAAATTGCATTGATAGTTGTTGGGCCATTGATTGAGATGGAGCCGTCTTGTAAGTCAATAATGCATGGTAGAAATCCCATAATTGCTCAAGAAATACAGCCAATATATTCTGATTCATATCTGAGAATGGAGTGAGTTTTTTATAATGACGACCTTCATGGATCCAGCACAGCGCATGATGTAGGGCCAATTTATTAAACTGAGGCGCATCATCTGTCATTAAATAATGGATGAAGTATTTCGAGTGCTGATAATAGGCAAGAGCTGCTGACTCAAGAATTATGCGTCGATTCGTGCTGTGTTTTTTTGGATTTGGAAAAAGTGTTCCCATCAAACTATCGATTGATTCACGTGTGAGGGGTTGTGCATGCAGCATTGGTTTAATTTGATCCAACCATTTTTTTGCGAGACCAAACTCATCCATTAACTCATAAGCCTCCTGATTAAACATAAACTTTAATTGGTCTCGACACAGCAACTCCAATAAGGTCAAGCGATCTTTTTTACGACGAGTGAAGTATGCTGTAAAAAAGTCATTACATAAAACATGGGTGTAGTGATTTTTGCCGTTAACACGACTGCCTGTGTCATCCATCTGCTGGTACAAGCCTGCGTTGCTACCGGCATCGACAATATCTTCTTTTTCCTGATGAAAAATATCATTGCCTTCTGTCAGCATGGAAGCAATTTTACCATGTGATATTTGAATACCACATGTTTTTAAAAAGCGCTCAATGGCGCTCTCCGTCATCCCTGCATCACGGTATAATGTGATGACCAGCGCTTTAACCCCAGGACCAAATTCACTGCCCTTATATTCGCCAGGAATCGGCGCAATAAAGGTTTTTTTCAAAGATGGTGAGTAATACGTTTCCAGCTTGAATTCAACATTATCCGTGATGATTTTTAGATCCTGGATGATTCGAATCTCAAAACCCTTGAACTTGGCGTCATCTGGCAGCGTTGCTTTGTCCAGAGCAATCGTAACACGTCTATCAATACGTACGTTTTTTTTGTCTTTGCCTGTGTTTTTATTGTTCCCTTTACCACGTTTATTGCGATCTCCTTCAGATGAATGATTGGAATTGCCTGTATTATCGCCATTGCTACCTTTGGATTGACCGCGAATATTAGGTTTGCCCTGTTCACCCTTAAGGCGGTTTATCTCATCACGTAATACTTGGTTTTCCTCTCTGAGCAAAGCATTTTCTTCGGCAAGCATTTCGACCAAATTAACCAATACCTTAATGATAGTCACGGCCTTTTTGTCGGCAAGACTATCGATATCTTTTGTTAACTCATCTAAAACTTGTTTGATTTCTTGGCGTTTCATCATCTACCACTGCGTTACTAATGCTGATACGGCAATCATAACATGACTTTTTTTGAACGCATTTTTCGAGTTTTAACGCCACTAAGGGCTAAGAAAAAATCTGACCTCAGGAGGGAGATGTTTTATTAGTGAAAGGGGCTACATTGTGATCTTGGGGATCTTAGGGCATGCATATTGCATGACTTACGTTTGATATGGAAAAACATCAGTTTTACAGAAAAACCGTGTCAATAGGTATTTTGAATATTTTTAAAGAATTCCGCTTGCTGACGCGCGCGGCTCGGATTAATCCGGACTCAGTGGCAGACACTTACCCGGCGATTCTGACAGGATACGATTTTTAGATCCTGGATGATTCGAATCTCAAAACCCTTGAACTTGGCGTCATCTGGCAGCGTTGCTTTGTCCAGAGCAATCGTAACACGTCTATCAATACGTACGTTTTTTTTGTCTTTGCCTGTGTTTTTATTGTTCCCTTTACCACGTTTATTGCGATCTCCTTCAGATGAATGATTGGAATTGCCTGTATTATCGCCATTGCTACCTTTGGATTGACCGCGAATATTAGGTTTGCCCTGTTCACCCTTAAGGCGGTTTATCTCATCACGTAATACTTGGTTTTCCTCTCTGAGCAAAGCATTTTCTTCGGCAAGCATTTCGACCAAATTAACCAATACCTTAATGATAGTCACGGCCTTTTTGTCGGCAAGACTATCGATATCTTTTGTTAACTCATCTAAAACTTGTTTGATTTCTTGGCGTTTCATCATCTACCACTGCGTTACTAATGCTGATACGGCAATCATAACATGACTTTTTTTGAACGCATTTTTCGAGTTTTAACGCCACTAAGGGCTAAGAAAAAATCTGACCTCAGGAGGGAGATGTTTTATTAGTGAAAGGGGCTACATTGTGATCTTGGGGATCTTAGGGCATGCATATTGCATGACTTACGTTTGATATGGAAAAACATCAGTTTTACAGAAAAACCGTGTCAATAGGTATTTTGAATATTTTTAAAGAATTCCGCTTGCTGACGCGCGCGGCTCGGATTAATCCGGACTCAGTGGCAGACACTTACCCGGCGATTCTGACAGGATACAAAATATCGATGAATTAATAAAATTAGAGCGTCCAACAACTCTTTTAAAGAATATAGATTTGACTGTTAGCATTGATTCTAAAGTGCCCCGATACATCATAAGTGATAGGAAAAAAATTCAGCGTGTCCTTCTTAATCTTTTAGGAAATTCAATTAAATTTACTCAAAAAGGCTATATTGCTATAAACATAAACTGTATTAGTGATGAAGGCAATCAAGCGCACTTGCAATTTAGCGTAGCAGACACGGGTATAGGTATAACAAAAGAATTGCAGGGTAAAGTATTTGATCGATTTTTTCGTGTAAGTCCATCCTACAAAGGGATTTATAATGGCTATGGATTAGGACTATCTATTGCTCAGTCCTATGTTCACTTACTGGGAGGAAATATCACTTTAACAAGTGAAGAGGGGCGAGGAACTACTTTTTTCTTTGACATAATATGCAAAAGAGCAACTGATGATGATATTACAAGGGACAAAAAAAATGTCTTGTCATTTCAGGCAAAGGATAGGGAGAAGATACCTCATTTATTATTGATTGAAGATAATTTAATGGCATTAAAAGTACTAGAAACTTTAGTTATTAAATTAGGGTATACTTTTAAATCAGCTACTACTGGTGAGGAGGGGTTGGCCTTAGCGCAATCCGATGCCTTTGATTTAATTATAACCGATATAGGTCTTCCTGGCATGTCCGGCAATGACTTAGCTATAAAAATACGTCAGTGGGAAAACGATAATAATAGAATGGCTCAACCTATAATTGGATTAACCGGACATGCTAAAGCAGTAGCTTATGATGAGTGCATCGCATCAGGAATGAATGATGTATTCACCAAGTCTGGGAGCTCAAAGCTGATTGAGCAATTGGTAAACCAATATGTTCTAAATACTCCATTGGGAGTGCAAAAAGAAAAAACAAAAAAGAAAACCGAGGGACTCGGGTTGGATTTACCCAATACAGAACAAGAATTATTTGAACTCGATGATTTTCCAGTTTTTGATATCAAATATGCGATGAATCAAATAAGCGATTTGTCGACGCTACTAGTTATTCTTAAAGAGAGCATTTCAGATGTTGTTCAAAAAGATATACAGAAAATGACTCTTGCTTATGCTCAAGGTGATTGGGAAAAGATCGAAACAATTGCTCACAAGATAAAAAGTGGTGCTGTCTATATAGGTACCAGAAGACTATTTTACGCATGCCAATATTTGGAGCGATATTTTAAAGCTGGGCATCGTGTGATGTTTACAGTGGACCCCATTGTCAAGACAGCGATCCGTTTAATTTAAGATATAACTTTAATTCTACTTTCTTTCGTTGACGAGGGTGCGTAGCACACGAGTCAACCACAATAGCAGTTAATGAAACACCTGTTATTGAGCCTGTGGGTATGTGGGCGCGAAGCCATCGAGTGTGGTCAAGCGGTGGATAACGTCTTTTTGTTATCCATGGCTTGTCCACATGTCCCGAAGGGCGATGGCTGATCCGCAGGACGCGTCCACATATCCACAGGCATTCCATTACGCTGCAGCCTCATATAGGCCAGCATAAACCTCTGACGGCGTGTATATTCCAAATGATTGATGAGGTCTTTCGTCGTTATAAAACTTGAAATACACCCTTAAACCATTTCGTAGTGCTAAAACTGTTCCGTATTCTTTTATGTAAATATCTTCATATTTGACTGAACGCCATAGCCGTTCAATGAACACATTATCCATCCATCGACCTTTCCCGTCCATGCTAATTTTGATGTCATGGTCTTTTAAAACATCGGTAAACGCCTTACTGGTAAACTGGGAGCCTTGATCCGTATTAAAAATATCAGGCCTGCCGTGGAGCCTGATGGCGCTCTCCAACGCGCTTACACAAAAGTCATCATCCATGCTGTTTGATACCTTCCAAGAGAGCACCTTGCGGCTATACCAGTCCATTATTGCCACCAAATATACAAAGCCTCCTTGCATCCTAACGTAGGTAATATCGGTGCACCAAACCTGATTGGGTCGATCAATCACTAAACCACGTAGCAAGTAGGGATAAACCTTTTGTTCCTTGTTCTTTTTACTCGTATTCGGCTTTGGTGCCACTGAAACCAGACCCATGATCCGCATCAAACGCTGCACTCTCTTACGGTTAACGTCATGGCCAAGGCGACGTAAATAAGAACGCATCTTTCTGCTTCCATAGAAAGGATGGCGCATGTATTCCTCATCAATCAAGACCATCAAAGCCAGATTCTCTGGGCTCTCGGTACATATTCCTTCGCCAGCAGTGCGATAGTAGCTAGCGCGTGACAAATTAACCAATGCACATTGGCGTACGATGCTGAGTGTAGGGTGATTGACATCAATCATGGCTCGCTTCTCCCGCACGCTCAACTTAGATGACCGGTCTTTTTTTTAAGCCAGTCTAACTCAACCGCTAGCTGGCCTATTTGCGTGTATAATCGATCTCGTTCTTGTATGATGGAGTCCATGTCTTTGTCATGCTTGCCGCTAAACAATTGCTTGCTTCCATCCAGTAATTGTTTTTTCCACAGATTGATTTGTGTTGCATGCACCTCAAATTCAGATGCCAATTCATTGGTCGTCTTGTGACTTTTTAATGCCTCAATTGCTACCTTTGCTTTGAAGTCAGATGTAAATTTTTTTTTAGCCACTTGGTACCCCGTTTAACAATGGTTTCTATTTTACACCACTGTCTCATTTTTGGGGTCCACTATAGTTGGATAAACTATACTATCAACTTCTATCAGTTAATGAAGTAACCTTAAAAGCTATTGAAAAATGGTTAGACAATTATTCTTTAGGTGATAAATAATTACTACACTTTGTAGCAATAACAAGAATGATTGTTAAGTGGATTTTCTATTAATTTTTTTGGGTTTATCTTCGTTTGGAGAAATCGAATCTTTATTTAACTGGTTTCTATACATTTTTTCATAAATTGATAAAGTATTTTCCAAGCTATGGGACGAAATAATGTGTCTGCTTTGTTGTCCCATTCTATTTTTCAGTTCATCAGGAAGCTGGAAAAAATGCTTTATCTTATTTGCTAAATCATCATAATCACCAGGCTTAAATAGATAGCCATTCAAATTTTCTTTCACCAAAGCAGGTAGAGCTAAAGCATCAGCTAACATAACCGGTAGTGAAGCTGACATTGCCTCCAGGGTGGCCAAAGATTGGAGTTCTGCAGTGCTGGGCATGCAGAAGATAGACGCTCGGAGATAGGCTTTACGTAATCCCTGATCATCAATGCATCCTAAAAACTTTACCTGATCTTCAATTTTTAATGTGCTGGTGTCATGGGTCACGATTACTAGCCCACCCTCTGGCCACTCAAAGTAGCCCACTTAGGGTAAATTTTTTTAACTCACTTGTCATCTACTAAATTAAATTTCGGTATAAATTTTTTCCTGTATGACTCCCCATCAAGAACAATTCGATAAGCTTTATTTACGATACGATCTAATGCTGCGTTTGCCATAACCGGATCATAAAATAGCTCCATCCATCCTTCTATTTTACGGTTAGTAGTTATAATTAGCATAGAGTTTACATGGATAGCTGCTATTAAATCATACAGATCAGTGGACTGTTCTGGCGATAATGCTTTCAGCCCGAAGTCATCTAAAATAAGCACATCGTATCGTGAGTAACGTTTAAAAAGCGCAGTCCATGTTTCATCCGCTCTTGCTTGGTGGAACTGATTTAACAGTTCATTCGCTCTTATAAAGCAGACTTTTTTATGTCGTTGACATGCCATTAGACCCAGGGCTTGAGCCAGGTGAGTCTTTCCGGTGCCAACAGGTCCCATGATGATGACATGGTTTTTTTCTTTGATAAACTTCCCTGTCATCAGGGTGCGGATGGCTTGTGTGACTTGTGTTGAATATCGAGCCAGTTCAAAATTTTCAAAACACTGAGGCTCCTCAAATCGAGCTTGCCTTACACGCCCAGCAAGCAATTTTTGTTGACGAGCCTCATCCTCATCCTGAAACAACATTGAGAGCAACTCTTCATAAGAGAGGGACGCTGCGCGAGCCTGTTCTACTCTTGCTAGCAGTGTGTCTGGGATCCCTGTCAAACGTAGTTTTTTTGCAAGCTCTAACATATTGATATCACTCATAATGAGCCTCCATCGTTGAGCTGTAATCACTTGCTGCGCGAATATAGGCAAAGTTCTCATGATTGGCCGAGCGCTTAGTGGAGAATGTTCTCGTGTCTTTTTTATCCAGGCCTTCCGTGAGGATTTTTTTCAATGATTGATGAGTATAATTATCAAATAAAATCGCGCGTAAACATGCATTTTCAAGGCGCTCATTACCGTATTCCTCAACCAAGCGGATGTAATATAGGCGCGGTTTTCTGGACACAAAAAAAGGTTTTTTAAGAGCTATTCTTCTTAATACAAAGAGGAGAATAAAATGTCTAAAAAGCGAGCTTATTATACGGCGGCCAAGAAGGCAAAAATAACGCTAGCTGCGATTGAGGGGAAACTCACACAAGCGCAAATTACCAGTGAATACGGTGTTCACGCAACGCAGGTAAAAACTTGGAAGCAATCGGCCATCAAAGCCATTAACGATTTATTCTCTGGGGCTAATGAAAAAGAAGCCAAGTCCCAAGAGCAGCTTGTTGAGGCATTATATCAAGAAATTGGTCGACTTCAAGCGCAGCTATCTTGGCTAAAAAAAAAGCATGAACTTTAGTCTGGATGAAAAGCGCGTCATGATTGATCCTCTTGCCGAGCTCACCATTCGTGAACAATGCTTGCTATTAGACTTGCCTGTTTCAAGTTATTATTATAGTGCCAAGCCCATTTCTGTCGAAGATGAAGCGCTTATGGCGCTACTTGATGAGCACTATCTGCAGTATCCATGTGAAGGTAAAATTAAGCGGGCAAGATGGCTGTCAAAAGAAGTAGGCTATCCTGTTGGTAAACGTCGAGTAAAAAAGTTGATGGAAATGATGGGGTTATCGACTGTTTACCCAAAGCCAAATACAAGCGTTCCCAATAAGGAGCATGAGGTGTTCCCTTATTTATTAAAAGAGGTGGATATCACCAAACCAAATCAGGTTTGGGCCGCAGATATCACCTACATCCGCATGAAAGGAAAGCATGTGTATTTAGTAGCTATTATGGACTGGTATAGTCGTTATGTGATTGGATGGGCTATTTCACCTACTATGGAGGCTGAATTTTGTATTGAGGCGCTTAGAAACGCTTTGCTGCATTCGCGTTGTGAGATCTTTAACACGGATCAGGGTTCTCAATTTACCTCAAAAGATTGGATAAATACGCTAAAATCTCACCACATTTCTATCAGCATGGATGGGCGAGGACGTTATTTAGATAATATATTTATCGAGCGATTGTGGCGTAGTGTTAAGCAAGAAAAAATCTACCGGTATGATTTTGATACAATTGAAGAGGTTGAGCTGGCCTTAACGGAGTATTTTGAGTATTATAATAACCGAAGGCTTCACCAGTCCTTTAATTATTTAACGCCCGCAGAGGTGTATTATGGCCGGAAAAGACCATAAACCCTAAATGAGAGCGTCATGACTTACCCACAAGGCCCACAGGCCTATACGAGAAAGTGAAGCTCTCCTGACCTGTGGACTTGTGGATAAGTCATTCTGATAGAGTTGTGGTAAAATGACCTAAGACAATTCGTAGTAGCAATCACTATTCATACGGTATTGAGTAGGTTTAAATAGGTTAATTTGAGTGAATTTTTAACTATAAATGATGGATGAATAGCTCTTATTTTTCCTTAATTTTGTTCCAGACATGCGGACCCATATCAGTCATTGGGATCCGTTTCCCACTGTCCACGCCCGTAGTTACGAATATGGGTCTTAATCAAAGCATGATTCACATAGGCCTGAACGGTCTTCAAGCCAACTCTAATTTTAACCTTTGTCCCGATATGTATCGTTGGCACAGAATAAAAATTACCAGCAACAACAAAATGATGGTCACGATGAACTTGAGCATCCATCCAAATGGGCATATCAAAAGCGCCTGCTGGCAGTGGGTTTAATAAATTAAATTCTTCATTTTTAAATACGTCAATTGGCTTTTCACCAGTGGTACTGCAGATGACGTGCGATACCTTATTAGCGCACCAATCACGTGCAAAGGCGTTCATCGAGGCCAAATCATCATAGGTTATCCCCGCGATAACCTGTTCTTTTACCAATTGAACACTACGCTCAACCTTCCCCTTGTGCTCGGGCGTTCGAGCCTTCGCCGGATCGGCTATAAAGTCATAAAAGCGAGATAACTCTGCATAGGTTTCATTGACCGTTGGATCATAAATATGTGCTTTAATAATTCCCGATTTCAAATTGTCTAAAAGAATGCAGTTGGGCACGCCTCCAAAAAAATGAAAGGCATTGATATGGCTTTGCGCCCATGATTGCTGATTTTGAGAATGTACAAACTCAACATATCGATACCGACTATGTGATAACGTCATAATAAAAGCGTATGTTTTTTTATTATTGATAAACCCAACAAACGCATAGTCAACTTGTGCTTCATGCCCAGGCTTTGTTAACAAATGTACCGTAGCCTTAGGCAACGAGGGGAAATGACGTTCAATATAACGACTAAGACTTCTTCGACTGCTAACAAGACCATTATCGCTTAAAATTCGGTGTATCTGCATATGGGTAATCCACTTCTCAGTGAGGAGTGATGCTATTTTTTCGTGATGCGCCTCAAGTTCTTTTTCTGATTTATTGGGTCTGTTGTTGGCTGTAGTATTAACGATTTTATTATGTATCTGCAAAGCGATAACTTCGAGCTCATCATTGGAAATATCCTCCTGATAACCCAAATCCTTGGCCATTGAAACGTACTTGCGTATGCTCATTCGTGAAACGCTTAGAGACTTTTCAATATTGCGTTGAGTCATCCCTTTTTTGTGCTGATATAGCACCTCTCTAATTTCTGCCATTGTTTTAATCCTCATCTCATAACAAATCCGTTAGTTATTGGTAATGACCAAACTAACACTGTTTATTTGCTACTCAAAGTGGGACTCAGAGATGGCCATGGAGTGGGCCATTAATCGTGGCCAAACCCGACCTTTAGTGGGCTAGTAATCGTGGCCCATGACAAGCTGGCTAATTGACGTAATTCATCATGAAGTTCTCCTTCACCTATAATTTCCAAGGTGATTTTCATCGAGGCGGAAAGCTTGGCAATTGCCTTAATTAGCACATCGATATTTTTTTCTTGTGCTAGACGTCCTACAAATAGAACTGTGGGATTGTCATTTTTCATACTGACTTCATGTTCCCTTAGTTCGTATAAACCCGGATCAATCCCGTTGGAAACCGCTATTATCCCTTCAATAGTAACATTTTTACTAAGGTGTTGGATTGCTAATTGCGTGGGGGCAGTAATGACATCCACATTACTTAATACTTTTTCTGTATCACGACATAGATATCGGATAAACCATTTTTTCATGTTCTGAGGCAAAGGAAGGAAAGGTGCTATGTTATCGGGCATCACATGTATTGTTGCAACAACGGGTATTTTACGTATTTTGGCTTCTTTTATAGCAAGTCTACCCAGAGAGAAATGACATTGGACATGCACAATATCTGGACTTTTTTCTTCAAAAATTTGTTTGATAAGGCGTTTGACTTGCCAGGGAAAGCATACTCTGAACGTGGTATGTGTGATAACTGAATGTGATTTTAATCGGAACTCAGTATATCCATGATTGGTTGTTGTATGGCTTGTTCCCTTCGTGGAACAAGGGGCTATAACGGATACATCATGTCCTTTTTTACTTAATCCTTCAGCCAGTCTTTGTCCAAAGCGTGCTGCACCGTTTACTTCTGGTGGAAAAGTTTCTGCGACTATAAAAATTGATAATTTTTTTTTAGTCATTACTTCCTCAATTAAAAGGTTTTTGGGGCTTATTGATTTAGCAACGTCCATACAGGTCATCGAAACGGACTATATCGTCTTCTGCAAGGTATGAACCGCATTGAACCTCAATGAGGATCAAAAGTTCATCATAAGGATTTTCTAATTTATGTTTTTTTCCTATAGGTACATATAAGGATTCATTTGGATTGATATAAACATCAATGCCATCCAGATTAGCTTTGGCTTTCCCTTGAACTACTACCCAGTGTTCACTACGATGATGATGCATTTGCAAGCTTAGAGATGCCTTGGGATTTACTTGTATGTGCTTAATTTTAAAGCCTTTACCCTCATCAAGAATTGAGTAAGAACCCCAGGGGCGATGTTCTATGCTTTGATCTTTATAGGTTTTATGATTGACCTTTTTTAATTGTTCATAAATAATTTTTATATTCTGAGCTTCATTTTTGTCTGCAACTAATAAAGCATCGCTGGTGTCAATAATCATTAAATTATTGATCCCTAGTGCGGCAATAATTCGATGGTCACTTTTGATATATGAGTTAGAGACATTATTCAAAATCACCTCTGCATCAATCTGGTTTCCTGAATTATCTGCAGGAATTAAATCGGCTACATTGTCCCATGATCCAAGATCCTTCCAACCAATATCACAAGGTACTGTTGCGATGTTATTGGATTTTTCTAAAATAGCATAATCAATGCTTGCATTGTCGATAAGCTTATAGGTTTCAATATCCAGTGTGACCTTGTTATAATCTTCAGAGGAAATAATTCTTGATGATTCGAAACAATTTTTTGTGGCCTGATAAAGTTCAGGACAATGTTTTTGGGCTTCCTCGAGTATTATGCCTGTTTTAAAACAAAACATGCCGGAATTCCAGAGGTAATTATCCGATTTGAGATACTCTACCGCTTTATCATAAGAAGGTTTTTCTATAAATCCAAGAACTTCAGAGCCACTAACTTCAATATATCCATAGGCAGTTTGAGGCTTGTCAGGCTTAATGCCGAAGGTAACAAGCCTATCCTGTGTGGCAAGATCGGTGGCAATTTTTACAGCCTCTTCGAATGAACTTTGATTTTCAACTAGATGATCGGCGGGTAAAACCAATAACAGGGCATTCATATTATATTTTTTTGCTATAAAAAATGCGGCTGTTAGGATGGCTGAACAGGTGTTGCAAGGGTATGGCTCTAGGATGAATGACAATTCTTTGTTTGTTTTATTTAACTCAGAGTAGTTATCTAAAGTTTTAAAGAAAAAGTCTTGATTAGTAACGGTTATAATCTCTTTTGTACTTTTTAAATCATAGGCTTTTTGAAAGTTTTTTTGTAAAAGGCTATAGCCGTCTTGAAGTTTTATAAAAGGTTTCGGGTGTGACAAACGAGATACAGGCCACAGTCTGGTACCTTCTCCACCTGATAATATCGTTGGTATTATTTGTATCATCTCGCTTTCCTTATTTATCGTTCACTAAAAAAAAGGAAATTAATAGAGTAAGTATAGTGATATGGGTCCGCATGTCTGGAACAAAATTAAGGAAAAATAAGAGCTATTCATCCATCATTTATAGTTAAAAATTCACTCAAATTAACCTATTTAAACCTACTCAATACCGTATGAATAGTGATTGCTACTACGAATTGTCTTAGGTCATTTTACCACAACTCTATCAGAATGACTTATCCACAAGTCCACAGGTCAGGAGAGCTTCACTTTCTCGTATAGGCCTGTGGGCCTTGTGGGTAAGTCATGACGCTCTCATTTAGGGTTTATGGTCTTTTCCGGCCATAATACACCTCTGCGGGCGTTAAATAATTAAAGGACTGGTGAAGCCTTCGGTTATTATAATACTCAAAATACTCCGTTAAGGCCAGCTCAACCTCTTCAATTGTATCAAAATCATACCGGTAGATTTTTTCTTGCTTAACACTACGCCACAATCGCTCGATAAATATATTATCTAAATAACGTCCTCGCCCATCCATGCTGATAGAAATGTGGTGAGATTTTAGCGTATTTATCCAATCTTTTGAGGTAAATTGAGAACCCTGATCCGTGTTAAAGATCTCACAACGCGAATGCAGCAAAGCGTTTCTAAGCGCCTCAATACAAAATTCAGCCTCCATAGTAGGTGAAATAGCCCATCCAATCACATAACGACTATACCAGTCCATAATAGCTACTAAATACACATGCTTTCCTTTCATGCGGATGTAGGTGATATCTGCGGCCCAAACCTGATTTGGTTTGGTGATATCCACCTCTTTTAATAAATAAGGGAACACCTCATGCTCCTTATTGGGAACGCTTGTATTTGGCTTTGGGTAAACAGTCGATAACCCCATCATTTCCATCAACTTTTTTACTCGACGTTTACCAACAGGATAGCCTACTTCTTTTGACAGCCATCTTGCCCGCTTAATTTTACCTTCACATGGATACTGCAGATAGTGCTCATCAAGTAGCGCCATAAGCGCTTCATCTTCGACAGAAATGGGCTTGGCACTATAATAATAACTTGAAACAGGCAAGTCTAATAGCAAGCATTGTTCACGAATGGTGAGCTCGGCAAGAGGATCAATCATGACGCGCTTTTCATCCAGACTAAAGTTCATGCTTTTTTTTTAGCCAAGATAGCTGCGCTTGAAGTCGACCAATTTCTTGATATAATGCCTCAACAAGCTGCTCTTGGGACTTGGCTTCTTTTTCATTAGCCCCAGAGAATAAATCGTTAATGGCTTTGATGGCCGATTGCTTCCAAGTTTTTACCTGCGTTGCGTGAACACCGTATTCACTGGTAATTTGCGCTTGTGTGAGTTTCCCCTCAATCGCAGCTAGCGTTATTTTTGCCTTCTTGGCCGCCGTATAATAAGCTCGCTTTTTAGACATTTTATTCTCCTCTTTGTATTAAGAAGAATAGCTCTTAAAAAACCTTTTTTTGTGTCCAGAAAACCGCGCCTATATTAACCAAGACATGTTCCGCCACCAGAGTCGGGCGTTAATAAACCACACAACATTCTGATTAAAGTTGTTTTTCCAGAACCATTAGGACCTAAAAAACCAAAAATTTCGCCATATTTAACTTCTAAACTAACATCCTTAACAGAAGGTACCTCTGAAAAGTATTTGTATAAATTTTGTGCTTCAATAATATAACTGGAATTTTGCATAATCCCCTCAACTAAAAGCTGATACTAACAGGCTGTCCTGGATGTACAGTCGCATTCTTTGCATTAAGTTCTACTGATGCTTCAATTCGAAAAATAAGGCGTTCTTTTTCCTCATTACTGTAAATAATAGGAGGGGTATATTCAGCTTTTGTAGAAATATAGCTTATCCTTGCATCAACAGGTTCAGGAGCACCATCGTAAGTTACCTTAATTTTTTGATTTATTTTGATTTTTGCTAGAATATTTTGAGGAGCAAAAAATATAATCTTAATTTGACTTGGATCCAGTAACGACATCACCGGTGTTCCCGAGGGTATATACTCTCCTTCGGTATAGAATGTATCGAAAACCAAGGCAGTTTTGGGCGCCAGTACCTTCTGTTGTTTTATACTCCACTTCTCTTTTTGCTCTTGCGCTTTTACCGAAGTAAGGTTTGCCTGAGCTATTTTTTTATTTTGGATGGCCTGCTCGTAATTTAATATACTATTTTCCCATTCTTCTTTTGAAATAATATCCTTACTTGATAAAATAGTATTTCTGTCTTTATTAAGTTTCTGCATCTTGTAAAGGTCATTCGCCTTTCTTAAATCTTCAAGGGCTGCCTCAACTTTTGCTTGGGCAATTGCGAGATTTTGACTGGAAGTGTCTGATTCTAAAGTAAATAGTAATTGATTTTTTCGCACAGTCATTCCCTTTTCTACACTAAATAATTTTAAGGTACCTGGGATGAGTGTTGTTATATAAATATACTGTCCCTCCACATAGCCATTGAATTTAAGGGGCGAGGAATTCTCACAACCACTCAGCAAAAAGATTAAGGCTATGATACTAAAGTAATTAAGCATAACTTTTATTTTGGAAAGGCCCGAAAAATGATTATTCATAGTAACTTTTTTTTTAGCTTTATAAAATTATAGTAGTGAATTTAAAAAAAGAACTAATTTGTTTCCTGAAAAATACCTTAGTCAGCAGCTGCTATAATTAAAAAATATACAACCTCAATAGGCAGCACTAATATCTTATTAGCTGTTGAGAATTTTAGGTGGCTGGAGTTGTGTTATGAGTTATAAGGGTTTTATTAATTCTGATCTCAGTCTAAATAGAACGAATATATCAGGCTACAATTCGGCGCCCGATATCCTTTTAAACACTAATGATCATACAGACATAGTACGTCTACTTAACTATGTCTGTCTTAATCGATATCTGCCAAAATCTCCCGCAGAAGCATTAGCTGTAGAAACATTCAAATATGCAAGAGATTTTATTCTTAGAAATTCTATCGATAAGATAACTTTTGACTGGGATAACACTCTTTATAGCTCTCTTGTAATCCAAGGAGCCAATGTTTTTCCGGCAAAACTTTTTAAAAATAAACCACCAAAATATTTTTGTAATAAACTCTTGACTGCAATTGAAGCTCCCAGGCCATTTATGGAGGAATTAGTCCTTGGCATGATGGTCGGGTTTGCAATAAAGCAAAATTTAACTTTATTTACTGAGTGGGAAAATTATAAGCCCCAGCTTGCGATTGTAACCTTAACCTGGCCAGAAAGGCTGGCTGAGTTGGCAAAAACTTACGTTCCATTATTATCTGTAATTGAGGGTTGTTTTCCTGGTACAGTCAATCTATCGGAAAAAATATTAACAAATAAAGGTATCCTGTCAGAATCGCCGGGTAAGTGTCTGCCACTGAGTCCGGATTAATCCGAGCCGCGCGCGTCAGCAAGCGGAATTCTTTAAAAATATTCAAAATACCTATTGACACGGTTTTTCTGTAAAACTGATGTTTTTCCATATCAAACGTAAGTCATGCAATATGCATGCCCTAAGATCCCCAAGATCACAATGTAGCCCCTTTCACTAATAAAACATCTCCCTCCTGAGGTCAGATTTTTTCTTAGCCCTTAGTGGCGTTAAAACTCGAAAAATGCGTTCAAAAAAAGTCATGTTATGATTGCCGTATCAGCATTAGTAACGCAGTGGTAGATGATGAAACGCCAAGAAATCAAACAAGTTTTAGATGAGTTAACAAAAGATATCGATAGTCTTGCCGACAAAAAGGCCGTGACTATCATTAAGGTATTGGTTAATTTGGTCGAAATGCTTGCCGAAGAAAATGCTTTGCTCAGAGAGGAAAACCAAGTATTACGTGATGAGATAAACCGCCTTAAGGGTGAACAGGGCAAACCTAATATTCGCGGTCAATCCAAAGGTAGCAATGGCGATAATACAGGCAATTCCAATCATTCATCTGAAGGAGATCGCAATAAACGTGGTAAAGGGAACAATAAAAACACAGGCAAAGACAAAAAAAACGTACGTATTGATAGACGTGTTACGATTGCTCTGGACAAAGCAACGCTGCCAGATGACGCCAAGTTCAAGGGTTTTGAGATTCGAATCATCCAGGATCTAAAAATCATCACGGATAATGTTGAATTCAAGCTGGAAACGTATTACTCACCATCTTTGAAAAAAACCTTTATTGCGCCGATTCCTGGCGAATATAAGGGCAGTGAATTTGGTCCTGGGGTTAAAGCGCTGGTCATCACATTATACCGTGATGCAGGGATGACGGAGAGCGCCATTGAGCGCTTTTTAAAAACATGTGGTATTCAAATATCACATGGTAAAATTGCTTCCATGCTGACAGAAGGCAATGATATTTTTCATCAGGAAAAAGAAGATATTGTCGATGCCGGTAGCAACGCAGGCTTGTACCAGCAGATGGATGACACAGGCAGTCGTGTTAACGGCAAAAATCACTACACCCATGTTTTATGTAATGACTTTTTTACAGCATACTTCACTCGTCGTAAAAAAGATCGCTTGACCTTATTGGAGTTGCTGTGTCGAGACCAATTAAAGTTTATGTTTAATCAGGAGGCTTATGAGTTAATGGATGAGTTTGGTCTCGCAAAAAAATGGTTGGATCAAATTAAACCAATGCTGCATGCACAACCCCTCACACGTGAATCAATCGATAGTTTGATGGGAACACTTTTTCCAAATCCAAAAAAACACAGCACGAATCGACGCATAATTCTTGAGTCAGCAGCTCTTGCCTATTATCAGCACTCGAAATACTTCATCCATTATTTAATGACAGATGATGCGCCTCAGTTTAATAAATTGGCCCTACATCATGCGCTGTGCTGGATCCATGAAGGTCGTCTAATATAGGCGCGGTTTTCTGGACACAAAAAAAGGTTTTTTAAGAGCTATTCTTCTTAATACAAAGAGGAGAATAAAATGTCTAAAAAGCGAGCTTATTATACGGCGGCCAAGAAGGCAAAAATAACGCTAGCTGCGATTGAGGGGAAACTCACACAAGCGCAAATTACCAGTGAATACGGTGTTCACGCAACGCAGGTAAAAACTTGGAAGCAATCGGCCATCAAAGCCATTAACGATTTATTCTCTGGGGCTAATGAAAAAGAAGCCAAGTCCCAAGAGCAGCTTGTTGAGGCATTATATCAAGAAATTGGTCGACTTCAAGCGCAGCTATCTTGGCTAAAAAAAAAGCATGAACTTTAGTCTGGATGAAAAGCGCGTCATGATTGATCCTCTTGCCGAGCTCACCATTCGTGAACAATGCTTGCTATTAGACTTGCCTGT
This sequence comes from Legionella antarctica, assembly GCF_011764505.1. Lineage (NCBI taxonomy): Bacteria > Pseudomonadati > Pseudomonadota > Gammaproteobacteria > Legionellales > Legionellaceae > Legionella > Legionella antarctica. The sequence goes on along the minus strand of NZ_AP022839.1, from coordinate 2,511,054 downwards.
TTCAAGTTATTATTATAGTGCCAAGCCCATTTCTGTCGAAGATGAAGCGCTTATGGCGCTACTTGATGAGCACTATCTGCAGTATCCATGTGAAGGTAAAATTAAGCGGGCAAGATGGCTGTCAAAAGAAGTAGGCTATCCTGTTGGTAAACGTCGAGTAAAAAAGTTGATGGAAATGATGGGGTTATCGACTGTTTACCCAAAGCCAAATACAAGCGTTCCCAATAAGGAGCATGAGGTGTTCCCTTATTTATTAAAAGAGGTGGATATCACCAAACCAAATCAGGTTTGGGCCGCAGATATCACCTACATCCGCATGAAAGGAAAGCATGTGTATTTAGTAGCTATTATGGACTGGTATAGTCGTTATGTGATTGGATGGGCTATTTCACCTACTATGGAGGCTGAATTTTGTATTGAGGCGCTTAGAAACGCTTTGCTGCATTCGCGTTGTGAGATCTTTAACACGGATCAGGGTTCTCAATTTACCTCAAAAGATTGGATAAATACGCTAAAATCTCACCACATTTCTATCAGCATGGATGGGCGAGGACGTTATTTAGATAATATATTTATCGAGCGATTGTGGCGTAGTGTTAAGCAAGAAAAAATCTACCGGTATGATTTTGATACAATTGAAGAGGTTGAGCTGGCCTTAACGGAGTATTTTGAGTATTATAATAACCGAAGGCTTCACCAGTCCTTTAATTATTTAACGCCCGCAGAGGTGTATTATGGCCGGAAAAGACCATAAACCCTAAATGAGAGCGTCATGACTTACCCACAAGGCCCACAGGCCTATACGAGAAAGTGAAGCTCTCCTGACCTGTGGACTTGTGGATAAGTCATTCTGATAGAGTTGTGGTAAAATGACCTAAGACAATTCGTAGTAGCAATCACTATTCATACGGTATTGAGTAGGTTTAAATAGGTTAATTTGAGTGAATTTTTAACTATAAATGATGGATGAATAGCTCTTATTTTTCCTTAATTTTGTTCCAGACATGCGGACCCATATCAGTCATTATAAAAAACTCACTCCATTCTCAGATATGAATCAGAATATATTGGCTGTATTTCTTGAGCAATTATGGGATTTCTACCATGCATTATTGACTTACAAGACGGCTCCATCTCAATCAATGGCCCAACAACTATCAATGCAATTTGATACTTTGTTCGCAACCACGACAGGCTATGATGTTTTAGATCAACGCATTGCAAAGACACGTGCTAAAAAACAAGCGTTATTATTGGTGTTAGACCATCCATTTCTGCCATTGCACAACAATGCCTCTGAATTAGGGACACGGTTTCAAGCAAGGATACGCGACATCAATCTCCAAACGGTCTCCCAAAATGGCACCAAATCAAAGGATACGTTTGCCACGATTGTACAGACGGCCAGAAAACTGAAAGTTAACGTTTATCAGTATATTTACGATAGGGTGACTAAAAAATTTGAAATGCCATCATTGGCTGAATTAATCTTACTTAAAGTGCGGCAGGTTCCATGCACCACATAAGCATCTCGAGATAATTCCGCTTGCTGACGCGCGCGGCTCGGATTAGTCCGGGCTCAGTGGCAGACACTTACCCGGCGATTCTGACAGGATACAAATAAAGCACGTGCCTTTATCCATTTAAATGATTTTACTGATTATATTTCAACTCTTCTGGACAAATTGATATGCACCGAACTTGGCGATTTGCCTCTTCAACAACAGATGGATTTGCAAGCATGTTTTCAATTAAGAAAAGGATATAAATTAAAGTATCTTGAAGTGATAGAAAATAAAGGATGGTTTGGTGATAATCACATTCATTTTGATGATTGTTTCTTAACGTTAAAACATCTGGATTCATACCCTGCTAAAAATATTTCTACACTTTTAGTTCGACAAGCGTATCCGTTCGGTGAAATACACCTAGAGGAATAAGTGAAAATTGAAGAAGATCGCTACACCATAACTATTGGAGTAGACGATGACAAAAAGAGATGAGTACTGGAGTGACATGGTTAAATCCTATGAGGAAAGTGGTTTAGCACCAGGATTATTTTGCCGTAATAAAGGAATATCAGACTCCAGGCTCAGATTTTATCGCAATAAATTCAAGAAAGAGTCTAAAGCAGTTACCCCAGCCAAAGAGGCTTTATTTGAGCCACTTATTATTACTCCATTACCTTCTGCTAAGGCAGTGTTTAAATTAGTTATTGAACTCCCTAATAAAATACGCTGTGAACTTGATGCAGCTGACCATCAACACCGACTGATATTATTAAGGGAGTTGATGACCTTATGTTAATTCCAGATGATGTTCAAGTGCATTTATATTGTGGAATAACTGATATGCGCAAATCCATTAATACTCTAGCCATTCTGGTGCATGAAGTTTTTGGAATGGAGCTTAGTGCAGGTCATTTATTTTTGTTTCGTAGCAGAGGAGGAGATAAGTTAAAAGCACTGTACTATGAAGAGCAGAGTTTTACCTTATGGTACCGCAGATTAGAGAAAGGGAAATTCATTTTCCCCCGCAATACCCAAGGTCATATTGAGCTGACAAAAGAGCACTTAAAATGGCTCATGGCCAGCAATAAATTCACCTTTCATCAAGGAGGAAACCCGGTGATTTACCGTGATTTTCATTGAAAAACACTGAAGAAATCATGGTGGTTATGGTATAATATCACCATTAAAACAAGCACTAAACCAGCCATGATTTCCTCAAAAGACCAATCACTTTTAATGCCTTTGCAGGAAGAAATTAATCAATTAAAAAAAGAAGCTCTGGAATGGAAGCAAAAGTATTTTAATATGCTAGAGCAATTCAAACTGGCTCAACAGCGTAAATACTCTCCCTCATCTGAACACAATATTCTGCAAGGCGAGTTGCAATTTGATGAAGCAGAAAGCATAGAGGTCACAGAGCTGCCGCAAGAAGATAATACAATTACGGTCACCTATACTCGCAAAAAACCAGTACGACGCCCATTACCTCCAGAGTTACCCCGTGAAACCATTGAGCATGACATTGCAGAAGAAGAAAAACTGTGTGCTTGCGGCTGTATGAAGCAACGTATTGGCGAAGAGGTCACGGAACAGCTAGAGTTTGTTCCTGCAAAGCTGACGGTCATTGCCCATGTGCGACCCAAATATGCATGTAATCGTTGTGATGAAGGGGTAAGCATTGCCCCTATGCCGCAATTATTCCTTCCTAAAAGCATTGCCACACCAAGCCTTGTAGCTCATGCCATTATTAGTAAATACCAAGACCACCTCCCTTTATACCGTCAAGAGCACATCTGGAAACGAATGGGCATTGAGATGGCTCGCAATACAGTATGTGGATGGATAATGGCAGCATCTGAGGTATGTAGCCCAATGAGGAACGCTCTAATCAAAGAGCTGGTTGCATCAAACTACCTTCAGGCCGATGAAACACCACTTCAGGTGATGGATGAGCCTAATCGAAAAAATACATCCAAGAGCTATATGTGGGTATACCAGAATCACAAACCGGATAAAAAAATCATTGTGTTTGATTATCGTGAAACCCGACAAGCCCAATGGCCTAAAGAACTACTTAAAGAGTTTAAAGGCTATTTACAAACAGATGGGTATGTTGGTTATGACTGGGTTGATGACCATCCTGATATTATTCATTTGGGATGTTTTGCACATGCCAGACGTCCTTTTGCTGAGCTTGTCAAACTGGCTAAAACCACAGGTAAATCACATCAGGCCGTGGCGTATATTCAAAAGCTCTATGCCATTGAAAAAATTGCTCGGGATGGGAACTATACGGCAGAACAACGCTATCAGATAAGGCTCGAACAATCAAAACCCATTCTTGACGCTTTAAAGACTTGGCTTGACCAATCCTTAAAAAATGCGGTACCCAAATCAAAGCTGGGTGATGCCTTAGTTTACATGTCTCAGCGATGGAAGGAGCTTACTGCTTATTTGCTTGATGGGATGCTCGAGATTGATAATAATGCCATTGAAAACATCATTAGGCCTTTTGCTCTGGGCAGAAAAAACTGGCTCATGTCTGGAAGCCCTAGAGGGGCTCATGCTGGGGCATTATTCTATAGCCTTATTGCAACAGCTAAGTCCAATGGCCTTAATCCTTTTGATTACCTCAAAGTCCTCTTCGAAAAAATCCGCTTCTGTAAAACCGCAGAAGACTTCACGAATCTTCTTCCTTTTAATCTCAAGATGAATTAACCCCTTCTTCTAATGCAACCCGTAGTTCACCGAACGGATACCGACAAGCACAATCGAATGCGCTTCAAATAAGAGCCATGGACAGGATGTATTTGCCATCGTTATATAGTTCGATTGATAGAGTACGAAAAAAAAGCATGTCTTATATTGCAAAAAAAGAATATTTTAATTCCACTATACTCAATATAATTGACGTATTAAACAGAGGTGTTTATCAAGAGGATTGCTTTTCAGCGCTTTATCAACGTCATACAATTCCACCAGGAATGAATCTAACTTTTTATGAGAGTTCTACTTTAGTGGGCAATTTTTGGCAAAACTACATACAGCCAATTTCCTTACTTCAAGCGAAATTGCATGCTGCAAAAAAATAATAATTCAACTAGGGTCTGTTGACATTTCACCTGCTGTCTACGTGCCGCGGCTTGTCCCTGTCTCTTGATCACATCTTATCCATGTAGATGCTTTGAGCGATTAGAAATCCTTCTATTCGCTCATTCAATTTAAACCAACCGTTCCAAATAGTTGACCATGACGATTTACCAGTTCTCTTGGAGTTGGTCCATCCACCAAGTTTGGCAATTGCTTTGAATGCCCAGTATGCATCAGGAGTTTGAGATGGAAACTCCGTTTTCTCCACCGTTTTCCATAAAACCCTCCATTCAACCTCGCTCAATAACTCATCACAAGGAACACAAACATGTTCCGCATCCAGGAGTTGAGAGTCTGGCTCAAAATACTCTTTGAGTTGAAGTAATCTAATGGCTAAAAAAGATAGAATGACTATCATTTTTTCTAAATTATCAGCAGATTGCATTCGTAAAAGTTCTACGTTTGTTCCGGATTTCCATGCTTTATGAAAGTCCTCGATACGCCACCTGAGTTCATAATATCGGATCACTTTCCTTGCTTGTTCAAAAGAGAAAATATCTTCTGTCGTTATTAATATCCACTCCAAAATAGCTTCTGTTTGAGGATGTGTTTCAGTGGCATATACTACATTCACTGAGACGGGCTTTAATGGTTCTTCTCCATTTCTGCGCTCGGGCGGTTGCAGACTTACTTTGACTGCCTTTATCATTAATTCAACTTGACGTTTTGTCAATCGTTTATCGCCTAGCTCAATACCACTAAATAATGCCTCTGACCATACACTAGAATCGCTTAATGCCGAATTCATAAAACTCACCTTATTTAAAAATAATAAGGTGAATTTGATCATTATTTCTTCTTACATACAAGATGTGTAGGAGATTCAGGGACAAGCCAGGGCACGTAGACAGCAGGTGAAATGTCAACAGACCCTAATACCCTCCTAATTAGATCCGATCCCTTTAAGTTTACTCATGTATTGATACCAGGTACAAATCAAAGTAATTAACTGGTGCCATTTTCATCAGTCCTTTTATTGGAATGGGCCTATTTGAGGAGCAGATGATTTTGGTTCATCGTCGGGTCTTTTTTCGGGCTCCCTATTAAAAAATTTTAATTTATCAATTGGTTTTGTTTCTTTAACCTTGGCTAACAATTTAGCAGGATCCGATTCCTCTGAAACTTCAGCATGAGACCATGCCTTGATGTTTTTTCTTGTCATAAGTTCTGGTGGGATTGTATCAGCTAATTTAATGAATCTTTCAAAAACCTCTTGGCTAATGCTTGCATCTTCTTTTAACTGTAAAAGCAACTGCAAATTGATCTCTTTAAACAGTAGTGGAATGTCGTGTTCCAAAAGAGTTTTTTTATCAACAGCTCTATCTAAGTCACGATATTCTATATTTAAATAACTGGCAACTTTCATAGACTCTTCGAGATTAAGCGTGTTGAATAACATAATTCCTTCGTCTGTATGGTAATGAGCGGGGAGGGTCTTAACAATGTCCTTTACTGCTGGGTCTCTGATTTTATCTAATTGCTCTTCAATTTTCATATTAATGTTCATTGATATAAATTCATAGGAGTCTAGTTCACACAGGGTTATCAATTTCGCTTGGAATATTTTAATTTCTTGTTGTAGGGTACTCTGAAATCGGTTGGAGGTCTCTAACGAGATTTCATTATTAATTCGATTAAGTGTCTCTATTGACTGTACTATTTTTTCAAGAATCTGTTCTTTTGAAAGGGGATGACAATCCAAAAGTGAGTTAATCTCCTGTCCAACTTGCATTAAAACCTCACATTGCTTGATACGCACTTCATCGCGAAATCCTTTGTACCATTGCCTTGATCGTTTTTTGTTATATACATGTACCATTCGTATTAAACCATCTGCAACCTTATTTAGCTCAACTTCAAAAAGCAGTTTTGAGGAATATTTTGACCAGACAATAGCACTGAGGTTTTCTCTATTCACATTATTGGGCGAGAGAAGTTTTAAAAGGTCCTGTTTCTCATTTGCTAAAATAGTAGTCGTATTTAAAAGCTCTTGTTCAATGAAAGGCCAGTTGCGATTGTAGGAAATATAATTTTGCGTTTCAAGAGATAGCATTGAGTAATTAGGCACGCCATAAGGTGATTTGGCGATTAAAAATGCCAACAATTCATTCGGTTTATTCTCTGCCAGTAATTTTATTACTTCTTCTCGAAATATTTTTATCGTCTCATATCCTTCACTAACGATGTGATTTTTATGATGTAAACGATTTGAAGTACCGCTTTTAAGGGCTTCTGCATGATTCTCAAAATCACCCAAGGGGTATTTTCCTTTGGTTTGTAAGGTAAAAAAATCTAAAAAATGACAAGAGATCCTTGATTTGTAAGAAAAAATAGCCCCTTTTTTATCTGGATCTATAACAAGGAACTCGTCAAAATGAGGAGAGTCTCTGATAACCCTATAATTATCGGTAAATTTCTTAGTGATATGCGCTTGTTGAGTAACCGCTAGAGAGGTTTTAAGCCCAAGCGCAGCTAAGTGGTTGTTGACATATCCGTAAATAATTGGCTCTATGTCTTGCCCTTGAGCAAGACCCTCTTTAACCAATCTGCTAATTTGAGTAGCATGCGGCTCTTTATCAAAAAATTTGCCAAAATTCGCCTTGGATAATTCGTTTTTTTTACAATAAATGTTGATCTCGGCTAGTAAATATTGGACCCTGATTGACATGAGTTCCGCTAGTTGTTCTGGGCTAATTCCCTTATCAGCAGGATCATAGAACACACTACCTTTGTTCTCGACGCCAAGCAATATCTCGCATAATTCTGGATTTTCCCAGGTAATTGGATCCAAACTACTGTCTATAAGTGTGTTAATCCACTCTTCAATAACATCGTGTTCATTTATACCCATTAGCTCCATAAAGTTCAAATCCATAGTTTGTCCAGAGCGATTTTTTTCCAGTGATGTTATTTCGGGAATAATTTTAACCAATTCATTTTGAATGATTATTTTTAAATCGTTCAGTTTTTTTTCGCGTGCCTCGACAGGAACATTCATGTTTTTGTCTTCGATTGCACTTAAAACTTTTTGTATTACCTGTTCTTTAGGTGATTTTCGATTGATTAAAAGTGGCGTGGAGTCTTCTGGCTGGAATGCTGAGCGTAATCGAGCTCCCAATCCCTTAGTAAGTGCCTTGAAACCCCAAATCGCATACCTGGATCTGTTTCTCATTAGACTGAATAAGGGATCGTAAAATTTTGTAAATGGATCTGGGTGATGCGGGGAAAGTCTTACTACAAATGCGTTGTTTGCTGACTTTATTATTTTATGAATGGTAGAGGGGAGCTCTGGAATTCCTACTGTAAATAGCCGATTAATACCAGTATTGTAGTTATCTTTTATTTCTCCAATCAGATTGATGTATTTTTCAATTTGCTCAAGTCTTTGTTTTTTCTCTCTCATTAAATCTTGATAAGCACAACGGGATATGCCTTTTTGGCTTTGAATAGCAGAGATGTCATTTAATAAACGGTCCTTATAGCGACGAAGAATATTTTCTGCAGAGTTACTGTTTGTTCCGAAAAAAGTTTGCAATTCACGTGCGGATTCACAAGTATTATCAATTGCTATTTCCTGCCCCCCAATAATAGGTAAAAGCAGGTGAACCCTATTATCGTTATCAATAAAAATGTAATCACAATCTTCTGGTTCATCAAAAACTATCACGGGAAGTAATATAGGCGCGGTTTTCTGGACACAAAAAAAGGTTTTTTAAGAGCTATTCTTCTTAATACAAAGAGGAGAATAAAATGTCTAAAAAGCGAGCTTATTATACGGCGGCCAAGAAGGCAAAAATAACGCTAGCTGCGATTGAGGGGAAACTCACACAAGCGCAAATTACCAGTGAATACGGTGTTCACGCAACGCAGGTAAAAACTTGGAAGCAATCGGCCATCAAAGCCATTAACGATTTATTCTCTGGGGCTAATGAAAAAGAAGCCAAGTCCCAAGAGCAGCTTGTTGAGGCATTATATCAAGAAATTGGTCGACTTCAAGCGCAGCTATCTTGGCTAAAAAAAAAGCATGAACTTTAGTCTGGATGAAAAGCGCGTCATGATTGATCCTCTTGCCGAGCTCACCATTCGTGAACAATGCTTGCTATTAGACTTGCCTGTTTCAAGTTATTATTATAGTGCCAAGCCCATTTCTGTCGAAGATGAAGCGCTTATGGCGCTACTTGATGAGCACTATCTGCAGTATCCATGTGAAGGTAAAATTAAGCGGGCAAGATGGCTGTCAAAAGAAGTAGGCTATCCTGTTGGTAAACGTCGAGTAAAAAAGTTGATGGAAATGATGGGGTTATCGACTGTTTACCCAAAGCCAAATACAAGCGTTCCCAATAAGGAGCATGAGGTGTTCCCTTATTTATTAAAAGAGGTGGATATCACCAAACCAAATCAGGTTTGGGCCGCAGATATCACCTACATCCGCATGAAAGGAAAGCATGTGTATTTAGTAGCTATTATGGACTGGTATAGTCGTTATGTGATTGGATGGGCTATTTCACCTACTATGGAGGCTGAATTTTGTATTGAGGCGCTTAGAAACGCTTTGCTGCATTCGCGTTGTGAGATCTTTAACACGGATCAGGGTTCTCAATTTACCTCAAAAGATTGGATAAATACGCTAAAATCTCACCACATTTCTATCAGCATGGATGGGCGAGGACGTTATTTAGATAATATATTTATCGAGCGATTGTGGCGTAGTGTTAAGCAAGAAAAAATCTACCGGTATGATTTTGATACAATTGAAGAGGTTGAGCTGGCCTTAACGGAGTATTTTGAGTATTATAATAACCGAAGGCTTCACCAGTCCTTTAATTATTTAACGCCCGCAGAGGTGTATTATGGCCGGAAAAGACCATAAACCCTAAATGAGAGCGTCATGACTTACCCACAAGGCCCACAGGCCTATACGAGAAAGTGAAGCTCTCCTGACCTGTGGACTTGTGGATAAGTCATTCTGATAGAGTTGTGGTAAAATGACCTAAGACAATTCGTAGTAGCAATCACTATTCATACGGTATTGAGTAGGTTTAAATAGGTTAATTTGAGTGAATTTTTAACTATAAATGATGGATGAATAGCTCTTATTTTTCCTTAATTTTGTTCCAGACATGCGGACCCATATCATTAATCCCAACTCCATTATCTATAATTTTGATTTGAATCGAATTACTATTGATTTTATGGGTTACAATTCTAATTTTTTTTATTGCGTGTGTTGTATTTAGCAATACAGCTTCTTTTGCATTTTGCAATAAATTTACTAATATTTGTATTAATTTTGATTTGTCATTAAATATCAAAGGACATTGATTAAACTCTTTAATTACCTCAATTAATTCTCTTTCTGATACACTAAACGACATACTTAATACAATTTCTATCAATTCAGGCAGATAAACCTGTTCATTGATGCTGGAGGATCCACTAACAGGATTTTGCATGGTTACTATCTCACTAATATGTTTTAAATCATTAATAAGACTGTCCACCTCAACAATATTGCTCTGGTGTTCTTCAAGTATTTTTTTAGAAAGAACAACTAAATATTCCGGAATTAATTGGCCTTTAGGGTCATTGATTAAAAAATAACCCATATCCTCTTTATGTTGAGACATCATTTCAATAATTTTAAATAATTTTTTCATGTAATTTTGACAAAAGCTGCTTTTTAAGAGACTAATTGAGGTGTTTGAACTATTTAAAATATTACCAATATTGTGCAAAATATTGGTAGCTACCTCAGCCATGCCTGCTCGACGAGCAGTAGAGAATATTTTTTGATTTAAGTCTTTTATTTTCTCTTCAGCTATTTTATTTTTTTGGATATCTATAAAAATGCCTTCAAGTTGTTGCTCTTGTTCCAGACAAATACCAATTGTTTTGTACCAACGATAGGTCCCATCAGTGTTTCTTACCCGTAATTCACACTCATAATTAATTCCATTTTCAAGAGCGTTTTTTAGTTTCTGTTGCAACGCGTATCGATCCTGCTCGTAAACCAATTCCATAAATTCATTGACATTAGGCGGATAATCATTAGGATTAAGACCCATCATAATAAATAATTCATTTGACCAAATCACACGATCAGATTTTCCATCGTAGCTCCAATAGCCCAGCCCAGCAATGTGTTGTGCGTTTTCCAGCTTTTGATTTAAATATCTCATTTCTCGAGAGGAGATCTCTATAGCTCTATCTTGCATGTACCGATCTTGATCTGCATCAGTATAAGTTTGATTAACACGAGCAAGAAACTTCTGCCACGCTTCATCGTTTTCAGGTTTTTTATCAACGACTATGTTGCATTTTTCAAGTTGACGTTTTAAAAGTTTATGAATATCCATACGCCCTCTTATTACAATATGAGGTACTGTTCATCGCTCATAAAAAGTTGTAATGGTCATGGTTTGATTATGTAATTCGCATTTTCCCGAAGTAAAAGGTGACAATTCACCATAGGAATAAAAACCAGTCTGGGTAGAACCCTGCGGTAAGCTTTTAAGGGTTGAATCTGTTTCTTCCTCCGTCCTCTCTCCCAGTAATAAGCGTCTGCCAAAACAACTAATACAAATAGCAAATACCGGAAAATCTTTACTATTCTCATCAACAGACATTTCTTTACTCGCCAATAAACTTGCTTCACTGGCGCTATCAATTAAGCGGTCAAAATTAGCACGCATTAACTGCGCATTAAATCCTAATGGAATATCACCTGCAAAGATCAGCGATTGAGTTTGTTCATCAACATGTAAGATGGTTCTAACCAAGTGAGTTCTTTCATCAGTTGAAGGATCACTAATTGACAAAGGGTAAAGTAATCCTGATGCCGGTAAATCGACAGATTTTTCACCTAAGTATTCTTTGTAAAGCTGCAAAGCAGGTTTGTAATCCAGTTCATATAGAGCATTTGCTTTTGAACGAGTTACTCTACGTACTGGACCAAAAATATCCCAACCTCCTTGAGATGCATGCCCCACTTGAAGGTTTTTTCCGTAAAAACCAACCGCGATAATACAATTATCCAGAAGTTCGCTGTTTACAATAACCCATGTTTTTTTAAATATAGTGGACCCCAAAAATGAGACAGTGGTGTAAAATAGAAACCATTGTTAAACGGGGTACCAAGTGGCTAAAAAAAAATTTACATCTGACTTCAAAGCAAAGGTAGCAATTGAGGCATTAAAAAGTCACAAGACGACCAATGAATTGGCATCTGAATTTGAGGTGCATGCAACACAAATCAATCTGTGGAAAAAACAATTACTGGATGGAAGCAAGCAATTGTTTAGCGGCAAGCATGACAAAGACATGGACTCCATCATACAAGAACGAGATCGATTATACACGCAAATAGGCCAGCTAGCGGTTGAGTTAGACTGGCTTAAAAAAAAGACCGGTCATCTAAGTTGAGCGTGCGGGAGAAGCGAGCCATGATTGATGTCAATCACCCTACACTCAGCATCGTACGCCAATGTGCATTGGTTAATTTGTCACGCGCTAGCTACTATCGCACTGCTGGCGAAGGAATATGTACCGAGAGCCCAGAGAATCTGGCTTTGATGGTCTTGATTGATGAGGAATACATGCGCCATCCTTTCTATGGAAGCAGAAAGATGCGTTCTTATTTACGTCGCCTTGGCCATGACGTTAACCGTAAGAGAGTGCAGCGTTTGATGCGGATCATGGGTCTGGTTTCAGTGGCACCAAAGCCGAATACGAGTAAAAAGAACAAGGAACAAAAGGTTTATCCCTACTTGCTACGTGGTTTAGTGATTGATCGACCCAATCAGGTTTGGTGCACCGATATTACCTACGTTAGGATGCAAGGAGGCTTTGTATATTTGGTGGCAATAATGGACTGGTATAGCCGCAAGGTGCTCTCTTGGAAGGTATCAAACAGCATGGATGATGACTTTTGTGTAAGCGCGTTGGAGAGCGCCATCAGGCTCCACGGCAGGCCTGATATTTTTAATACGGATCAAGGCTCCCAGTTTACCAGTAAGGCGTTTACCGATGTTTTAAAAGACCATGACATCAAAATTAGCATGGACGGGAAAGGTCGATGGATGGATAATGTGTTCATTGAACGGCTATGGCGTTCAGTCAAATATGAAGATATTTACATAAAAGAATACGGAACAGTTTTAGCACTACGAAATGGTTTAAGGGTGTATTTCAAGTTTTATAACGACGAAAGACCTCATCAATCATTTGGAATATACACGCCGTCAGAGGTTTATGCTGGCCTATATGAGGCTGCAGCGTAATGGAATGCCTGTGGATATGTGGACGCGTCCTGCGGATCAGCCATCGCCCTTCGGGACATGTGGACAAGCCATGGATAACAAAAAGACGTTATCCACCGCTTGACCACACTCGATGGCTTCGCGCCCACATACCCACAGGCTCAATAACAGGTGTTTCATTAACTGCTATTGTGGTTGACTCGTGTGCTACGCACCCTCGTCAACGAAAGAAAGTAGAATTAAAGTTATATCTTAAATTAAACGGATCGCTGTCTTGACAATGGGGTCCACTGTATTGTTTTCAGGGCAAAAAAGTCAAAGAGTGGCCGATAATGTGTTTTTAATGCTCCTACGTTATTTCTTGCCATATGAAATGAAGATATAACCTCATCTAGTTTTTCCAAATCTCCGTTTTGGCATTGAAGCTCAAACAGAAATTTTTTTAATAAAATACCTTTTTCGCGGTAATTTGGATATTTTGATTCACACATATTCTTAGCATTTTGTTGGAGCGTATAAAGAATTGCCTTTATATCTTCAGGTAACCTCACCTCTGGATCCAGGTTTACAGCCACTTCTGATGAGATGAACGTTCTATTGGGGATGCAAGAATCATCTTTGACCGATATTTTGCGGGAAGGTTGGGAAGGAACGAAATCATAAAAGGTGCCGTATTTTTCTTTAAATCGCTTTGCTAAAAAATGATGCATAGCCATTGTAGGATGGACATCATCCCAGAACATGTACCCTTTAGCTGGAGAAATTTTTCCTGCAACCAATCTTGGATTTATTTTGTTTTTTTCAAATTCTGCTGAAGCAGTATAAGGGATCTTAAGTTTATCTTGATCAAACCCATACAGACTTGGGTTTTCATAGACCTCCTCAAACTGAGAATGGACATCGAAAACAGAAAGATTTAATGAACGAGGTGAGTCTTGATATTTTTTAGTGAGCTCCTCGCATCGCGTGGCTAACTGCATATTGAAATACTCAGAGCACTCTGCAGCATTGTCTTTCTCGTCTTGCTGTCTAGCTTGAAATCGGGGGGTTAAGGAAAGATTAGGTAAATTAAATAAAACAAAATTTCTATATCCATTTTGAATTAATTGCTCAATATTCTTAATTCGTTCATTAACTGCATTATCTACAGCTTGGTAGGAAGGTTTTTCGTTCACCGTCAATAAATCATTGGCACCTGACCATTCAATAACGAGTGTCTCCTCTTTTTCGGGACTGGTTACATGATATTTTATATCATCGGCTATGAGTTCTTCGCGTTTTTTTTCCAACGTCGCTACGATGAGTCTGTAAGCTTCTAATCTCGGTTCTAAAGATAAGCTATAAGAATAATCATAAGAGGTTAAACCACCCTCACAATAGAATCGTGCAAATCGTCTCTCATCAAACATGATGTGCCTGTCATCATTTAAATTAAAGGACGATTCATTTTTATTGCGACGTAGGCTGCTCGTCAGAAATTCGTCCCCAATATCGGCATTAGCTCTGGGACTATGTTTTAATTTAAGTCGTTTGCGTTCAAACTCTATTTCAAAGTCTTCTATGGTAGTCGCGCTGAGATAATCGGCCCAAAGATAGCCATTGGTAAACCTCCCTCTTGGTGATTTACCATCGAGACCAGTTACATAACTCATAGGAAGCAGGCCTAGCAGCTTACGTTTATTAAGTGTCCCTATATCTGATAAACTATCACCAATTACAATTAACCAAGATGTCCGTATCATAGAATCTCCTCAAAAATGAAACAGCTTTTAATTTAATATAGACCAGGAAATTATTCTTATAGCAATCAGATTGATTATTTATTAACATATATTTGCATCAAATAACAGGTGCTCCTATCAAAGTTCTCAGGGTAAACTATTATTCAGCAATTAATGGATTAGTCCAACTAACTCTCAAGAGTGATCTTGATTTAGACTTTTTTTAGCAAACAACTCTGCACTGAAGGTATTAATAAACTGATACCATTTACTAAAATTCCCTCACGGTTTATGCTTGCTGAATTTGGATTATAAAAATGAATATAAAACAGCTTTAAACGACTGGGGTCGATGACATACGATCATTGCAACTATTGATTTCTAAAGCAACCAAAATAAGTCTGAGATGTAAAGCTACAACAATCAAGCTAAGAAAAAATCGCGTCGTTGCGAGAAGCAATCCCAGAGGGCTCGTAACGACAATTGACTCATACTGAATTAGTATAAGATGGTTCAATTATTCAACTTTACTGAAGACACAGGTTGGATGTGATTCATCAATACGTTGTAAATCGGCATAATCAGCAGTGTCCATCTTTATTTTTAATTGCCCATTATCGAGTTTAAATGTTAAATGATTCATTGTTAAATACATCTGAGTATCCGATAAATAGTCCGTGCTTTCAGTGGTAAACGATTTATTAATACTTATGATCTTAATAATTAACTGACTTTTACTGTCATCCCATTCAATAGAGGTTGTCTCATTTCCAGTCGCAATTAAAGAGCCATTTTTTATTCCAGAGTTCGATTTTGTCATCATGGTTCCGATTGTCATGGGTTCAGTATCATTTACAGTAAATTCAGTAGATGAATTTCTAATCTTTAGAGTAAGCGAACTCCCCATACATTTTGATGATTCCCATGTGCCACTGAAATCGGTATAATCTTGATTAGATTCGTTTTTTTGTAACTCGTTTTTGACAGAACTTAATGCTTTGGGCTGAGTTATATTTCCAAACAAAGACGTTGCATATATAGGATTAGCAATACTTAAACACAGCAGGAATGCTACTACACCTTTTTGAATCATATAAACTCCTGTTTAATCCCTAAAAAAAGATAAGGCTTCTCTTTAAATATCGCAACATATACAAAATCGTTTGCTGCGTCAATTAATCAAAAATATTTAGTTACTGAAGATTTGTTAAAGCTAAAGAACAAACATTTATTGTAAACTCATAAGTACCCAATATGATTTAACTTGTTATATATTTTTTTTGATCACACAAGTAGCGTAGTATAGAAAAATTTCCAGTACGGGGACTTATTTTAAACATGTTGCTAAAGGACGTTTATGGATTTTATTACACAGGGAGTTGTTGGCGCTGCTTCTGCCCAGGCTTTTTTACATAACCAGGACAAACATAATGCCTGGTTGGTTGGAGCTTTGGCAGGAATGGCTGCTGATTTGGACGTGTTAATTCAATCTGCGGACGATCCAATGCTGTTTTTTCTTTATCATAGACATTTTACTCACTCCCTCTTATTTATCCCTGTTGGCACCATTGTAATAACATTAATATTACTGTTGTTTGAACGCTTCCGTAAAAATTGGCGACTAACCTTACTTGCAGCTTTAATTGGCTATGCTACACATGGCCTGCTTGATGCGTGTACTGCCTACGGAACAGTATTATTTTGGCCATTCTCAGATGAACGAGTCAGCTGGGATATTATTTCAATAATAGATCCATTTATAACCATACCTCTCTTTTTAGGTGTTGTCTGGACTTATACGTTTAATAAAAAGAAAGGAGTAATTTTCGTATCCTGTCAGAATCGCCGGGTAAGTGTCTGCCACTGAGCCCGGACTAATCCGAGCCGCGCGCGTCAGCAAGCGGAATTATCTCGAGATGCTTATGTGGTGCATGGAACCTGCCGCACTTTAAGTAAGATTAATTCAGCCAATGATGGCATTTCAAATTTTTTAGTCACCCTATCGTAAATATACTGATAAACGTTAACTTTCAGTTTTCTGGCCGTCTGTACAATCGTGGCAAACGTATCCTTTGATTTGGTGCCATTTTGGGAGACCGTTTGGAGATTGATGTCGCGTATCCTTGCTTGAAACCGTGTCCCTAATTCAGAGGCATTGTTGTGCAATGGCAGAAATGGATGGTCTAACTAATATAGGCGCGGTTTTCTGGACACAAAAAAAGGTTTTTTAAGAGCTATTCTTCTTAATACAAAGAGGAGAATAAAATGTCTAAAAAGCGAGCTTATTATACGGCGGCCAAGAAGGCAAAAATAACGCTAGCTGCGATTGAGGGGAAACTCACACAAGCGCAAATTACCAGTGAATACGGTGTTCACGCAACGCAGGTAAAAACTTGGAAGCAATCGGCCATCAAAGCCATTAACGATTTATTCTCTGGGGCTAATGAAAAAGAAGCCAAGTCCCAAGAGCAGCTTGTTGAGGCATTATATCAAGAAATTGGTCGACTTCAAGCGCAGCTATCTTGGCTAAAAAAAAAGCATGAACTTTAGTCTGGATGAAAAGCGCGTCATGATTGATCCTCTTGCCGAGCTCACCATTCGTGAACAATGCTTGCTATTAGACTTGCCTGTTTCAAGTTATTATTATAGTGCCAAGCCCATTTCTGTCGAAGATGAAGCGCTTATGGCGCTACTTGATGAGCACTATCTGCAGTATCCATGTGAAGGTAAAATTAAGCGGGCAAGATGGCTGTCAAAAGAAGTAGGCTATCCTGTTGGTAAACGTCGAGTAAAAAAGTTGATGGAAATGATGGGGTTATCGACTGTTTACCCAAAGCCAAATACAAGCGTTCCCAATAAGGAGCATGAGGTGTTCCCTTATTTATTAAAAGAGGTGGATATCACCAAACCAAATCAGGTTTGGGCCGCAGATATCACCTACATCCGCATGAAAGGAAAGCATGTGTATTTAGTAGCTATTATGGACTGGTATAGTCGTTATGTGATTGGATGGGCTATTTCACCTACTATGGAGGCTGAATTTTGTATTGAGGCGCTTAGAAACGCTTTGCTGCATTCGCGTTGTGAGATCTTTAACACGGATCAGGGTTCTCAATTTACCTCAAAAGATTGGATAAATACGCTAAAATCTCACCACATTTCTATCAGCATGGATGGGCGAGGACGTTATTTAGATAATATATTTATCGAGCGATTGTGGCGTAGTGTTAAGCAAGAAAAAATCTACCGGTATGATTTTGATACAATTGAAGAGGTTGAGCTGGCCTTAACGGAGTATTTTGAGTATTATAATAACCGAAGGCTTCACCAGTCCTTTAATTATTTAACGCCCGCAGAGGTGTATTATGGCCGGAAAAGACCATAAACCCTAAATGAGAGCGTCATGACTTACCCACAAGGCCCACAGGCCTATACGAGAAAGTGAAGCTCTCCTGACCTGTGGACTTGTGGATAAGTCATTCTGATAGAGTTGTGGTAAAATGACCTAAGACAATTCGTAGTAGCAATCACTATTCATACGGTATTGAGTAGGTTTAAATAGGTTAATTTGAGTGAATTTTTAACTATAAATGATGGATGAATAGCTCTTATTTTTCCTTAATTTTGTTCCAGACATGCGGACCCATATCAAACACCAATAATAACGCTTGTTTTTTAGCACGTGTCTTTGCAATGCGTTGATCTAAAACATCATAGCCTGTCGTGGTTGCGAACAAAGTATCAAATTGCATTGATAGTTGTTGGGCCATTGATTGAGATGGAGCCGTCTTGTAAGTCAATAATGCATGGTAGAAATCCCATAATTGCTCAAGAAATACAGCCAATATATTCTGATTCATATCTGAGAATGGAGTGAGTTTTTTATAATGACGACCTTCATGGATCCAGCACAGCGCATGATGTAGGGCCAATTTATTAAACTGAGGCGCATCATCTGTCATTAAATAATGGATGAAGTATTTCGAGTGCTGATAATAGGCAAGAGCTGCTGACTCAAGAATTATGCGTCGATTCGTGCTGTGTTTTTTTGGATTTGGAAAAAGTGTTCCCATCAAACTATCGATTGATTCACGTGTGAGGGGTTGTGCATGCAGCATTGGTTTAATTTGATCCAACCATTTTTTTGCGAGACCAAACTCATCCATTAACTCATAAGCCTCCTGATTAAACATAAACTTTAATTGGTCTCGACACAGCAACTCCAATAAGGTCAAGCGATCTTTTTTACGACGAGTGAAGTATGCTGTAAAAAAGTCATTACATAAAACATGGGTGTAGTGATTTTTGCCGTTAACACGACTGCCTGTGTCATCCATCTGCTGGTACAAGCCTGCGTTGCTACCGGCATCGACAATATCTTCTTTTTCCTGATGAAAAATATCATTGCCTTCTGTCAGCATGGAAGCAATTTTACCATGTGATATTTGAATACCACATGTTTTTAAAAAGCGCTCAATGGCGCTCTCCGTCATCCCTGCATCACGGTATAATGTGATGACCAGCGCTTTAACCCCAGGACCAAATTCACTGCCCTTATATTCGCCAGGAATCGGCGCAATAAAGGTTTTTTTCAAAGATGGTGAGTAATACGTTTCCAGCTTGAATTCAACATTATCCGTGATGATTTTTAGATCCTGGATGATTCGAATCTCAAAACCCTTGAACTTGGCGTCATCTGGCAGCGTTGCTTTGTCCAGAGCAATCGTAACACGTCTATCAATACGTACGTTTTTTTTGTCTTTGCCTGTGTTTTTATTGTTCCCTTTACCACGTTTATTGCGATCTCCTTCAGATGAATGATTGGAATTGCCTGTATTATCGCCATTGCTACCTTTGGATTGACCGCGAATATTAGGTTTGCCCTGTTCACCCTTAAGGCGGTTTATCTCATCACGTAATACTTGGTTTTCCTCTCTGAGCAAAGCATTTTCTTCGGCAAGCATTTCGACCAAATTAACCAATACCTTAATGATAGTCACGGCCTTTTTGTCGGCAAGACTATCGATATCTTTTGTTAACTCATCTAAAACTTGTTTGATTTCTTGGCGTTTCATCATCTACCACTGCGTTACTAATGCTGATACGGCAATCATAACATGACTTTTTTTGAACGCATTTTTCGAGTTTTAACGCCACTAAGGGCTAAGAAAAAATCTGACCTCAGGAGGGAGATGTTTTATTAGTGAAAGGGGCTACATTGTGATCTTGGGGATCTTAGGGCATGCATATTGCATGACTTACGTTTGATATGGAAAAACATCAGTTTTACAGAAAAACCGTGTCAATAGGTATTTTGAATATTTTTAAAGAATTCCGCTTGCTGACGCGCGCGGCTCGGATTAATCCGGACTCAGTGGCAGACACTTACCCGGCGATTCTGACAGGATACTAATTTTCGCTCTTATTTTTGCCTGTTCATTTATGATGTTTAATGCGTTTCAGCACCATCGCGCCCTTGATGCAATAAAATCGGAGGTTAAGAAACTGCAGCTTGCAACAACCAGGATCCGGGCTCTTCCAAAACTCGCAAGTTCAACTTCCTGGAAAGGAATTGCGATCAATAAAAATTTGCTGGTCTTTGAGGTAACTACCCCTTTATTTAAAACTAGTGAGATTAGGCTTATCAAAAGTTACCCGCTGTTTTTACCTGATGCATTACCTGAATATGTAAAAAAATCGCCGACTTTATTGCGTGACTTTAAAATTTTTACCTGGTTTAGTGGGGGCTATCTTATTCTTGTGAACTCTTTACCCTTAATCATTGCAGATGGTCGCTTTTTATACGACGATAATTCAAGTATCGCACTGTGGGGAATTCAATTTCTACCTGACAAGCCTCATGTTAATAAATTTGATTATTTAACTGTTGAACAGGTTGATCACGAGCACATGTGAACTGACAAAATGAATTAATTTGACTAAAAATTATTAACCTATCGAATTCATCTAGGAACTCCTTCCCAATAATCAAGTTCAACTCCACTCTAGGCATTTGATTAATACCCGTTATAAAGGAGAGTAAATTCTGGTCAATTTTAAATTGTTCAAATAACATCTTTATTTCTTCAATCATCCCGGTATTAACACGTGAGGAAAACAATCCTGAGGAAGAGGGAGTTTGCCTTAATAAGATTTTTTCAAGATTATTGATATGCATTTGATATTGATCATTAAAATCAGTAATCACCTCTGTTAATTGACTTGAGATGATTTCATAAAGTTTATCACTGGATTTTTTTGTACCTGTGATTGACTCATTCATTTTAAATAACTCCACACTATTAGTCATCACATAATCATAACGACATATTCCCTGTTTTACCTGGTTTACCAAACTCGCAATATTATAACAGTCCAAACGATTCGGATTGTAAAGTATGGCAGGTTTGAGGCCATGCTTAATCAACTGCTCATTGAGTAAAAAATAGTTGGTACGACAATTTACATCATGAAACACATGTAAAATCTCCAATTCATGAACCAGGGTGACGATACAAAGTATGACATCATCGGGGGTTTTTGCTGTATTTATATCAACATTATATCTATCGATGGCCATTTTGGCCTTTTCTTCAGCAGAAACAGGATCTGGGGTTAATAATGATAAGGAGGTATCTTTAACGGAAGTCACTAACTGCTTCGCGATAGTTTCTAGTTCTTCATCAGTAGTATTCTTTAAGGTAGTATGGCTAATCCAAGCATTCTCTCGAGCTACACCCAATTCAAAAGCCATTTCAACCTTGGTTGGGACTAGTTTTGCTCTCATAGCTATGTTGTGTGTATAAGCAGAAAGCGAGTCTAATTGAACTGGTTTATATTTTTCTTCATTTAGAAACTGCTCCTCAATTTTACTTTCTTTTAGAAAGGAATTAATAATTTGTTCCAATGCATCTGAACGGATATGTGGATTTTGTTCAATAACTTTCTTTATTGTATTTTTTAAAGCACTAGCCTTTATTTCTGTAAATATTTCATTGTACTTCTGAAATGTTAACGGAAGTTTAGTGCTTAAATATCTTTCTCGTGATGCATTAGACAATTGCATACAATATATATGCACAATTTCAAAGTGTTTCACCGCCCCTATCATGAAGCCATTCTCGTTGTTTTCATTCTTTATTCTTTTTAATAATTCAATTGCCCCCTCAACATTTATGGCATCCCTGCTAATGGGAAATGAGTTAAATCCATCGCGAAGCTTCCCTGACTTCGATTTTTCTGTTTGAAATAAATTGAAGCTTAACGAGGCCTGTAAGTCCCTGATATGTTTTATCGATAATGGCTCAGGACTTTTTTCCGAAAATATTGAACGGCAAATATTTGCTTGTGTATTGAATAAATCTAAAACAGAGCCAGGTTCACGTGTATTGTATGCAATCCAATTTTCCAAATAATGATGAAACAAAGCATAATCAATGAAACAAAGAAAACGTAACTCCCCAGGTATTTTTAATAACGAACACGGGTAAGGCTCTGTCAGCAGCATGTCTTGAGGGTTGATTTCCTCGTAATTCATCTCGGCTAATTGTTGTTTTTCATGTTCCTCCACCTCAATCAATTGAGCATCCATTCTTTTACCTTTAATGATTATTGCCTTTAAAACTTCTACTAATTTTGATTCTGATTGAAGTAAATAAAAATTGGATTTATCGGTATCTAGCTCAACTAACCCATAACTGGTGCTTTGCATAAGTTGTGGACTCATAACCTTATATTCTGACTCGATATACTGAGCTGCTTCTATCTCACTCATGAACACTAGTTTTGGTTTTATTTTTGTTAACGTGTCTTTAATATGTTGCAGAGGATTATTGGTTTTTAGTAAATGAGGCAGGTTTTTGATTACAATATAAATCATGTTTTATCCTATTTTAAAAATAGACACTTGATCTGGTTTAATAAAGTATCTTTCATATGTATTGTATAAGTTTAGTTCTTTTTTAATTAAACAGGTACTTTTGGCGTTGGCTTATAAATGTTGACCTATACAGGTTATTGCTAAGGTTGCCTTTCTACGCGAAAAATAACTATTTACTTTTTTCACCTTCCCACTCTGTCTTGTTATTTTTCGTATGAGATCCTATAGATAGAAAATGTCACAGTGGCATAAGTTGCCAATGTATAGTCAACTCCACCTGTTTAAACTCCGGTTGTACTATAGTTTATCCCGGTTTGGTTTCAATGAATTGGTTATTGTAAATCAACATCGCCTTAGGAGTTATTGAACGTTCCACCGTAGGTATCCTCCTCGGGATCCTCATCAATTGAACGTTCATCTGTAACAATATTTTCCACAGCAGTTTTATAATCTAAAACTGCTTTTGCCAATCCTTCTTCCTCACCAAATTCATATACGGTCAAACCAAGTGCACCTGCAACAGCACCTGCCCCCATTAAAGCCAAGATGAGACTGGAACCTGCTGTTGGAATTGCAGCTAATACACCAGCAACAACTAATGCCAGGCATGCAAATACTACTAATGCCCTACCTAATTTTCTCCAATCAGGAGATGATTTTCCCGATACGTCTTGAGCAAGGGCGGTCAGTTTTATAGTGAGGGGGGTAATATCCCCATGGTTATCGAGAGTTTCTATAGCTTGCGAGCTATATCTTAGGACGCGACCAAGTTGAGCCATGCTATGTGAGTCCAACTCCCTAGCCTTATCAGCGTTAGGGATAATTGCGTTCATGTGCCCTAGAATTTCCATTCCTTGTTCTAATAAATCTTTTGTATAGGGATTGTTCTGCTTAATTCTTAGTAAGTTAGCTTTTAATTCTGCGTAAAGGGCCCAATATTCAATCACCTGCAACTCTTTAAATGTATCAGCTGCTGTTTGAGCATTGTATGTATTACCTTCAATATTTTGGACCTGTTCTGCATATAATGTAATGCGTTTTTCGACTTCGAATTGACTCGGGCATTGACTCAATGATGTGAGCAACAGATGCATTAACTCTAATTTTTGATTTAGTTGTTTCGCCGATTCCGCGTTACTGGCTAAATGAGCACTTTCAAACCAGGCAGTGGCTGGAAACAGTGTTTCTGTGATCAGTTTTTTTAACTTTTCATCTTGTAAAAAAGCAGGATCAGTTAATCGATTCAAACTGGCTAGTTTCTGGATATGTAACGCAATACTATTGTTTAATAATCCTTTGGGACTTAGAAATTGCTGATATACTTGAATTAATTGATTTTTGCTCTCTGCATTATCATCTGTTAACCCTCTAATCTCTTTGGCCAAACTAGGAGCAGATCGTTCAAGGCGCATGGCTATTTGCCCCCTGACTCTGGCAAAATCATTTACAACCAATGGATATTCTTTAGCTGGACAAATAATGACATCGTGATCTCGTGCAGAATCTTTTGCATTAGATTTAATTTTAATTACACCATCAACTGTAATCTCTGAGCTTGGTTCTCCACCATCAGCGATGCTAACAAAATCCAGCATCCCACCTCGGGTATATCCTGGTCGTTTTTTATCCTCTATCTCGGTTATATCTTCTAATTCTGTTTTGTAAGTAGAGGGATCACTGAAGTGTTGCCCTCCAAGAGCCGCTTGATGCAGCGCTTGGATTTCTGGTGTGCTGGTACCACCTGGAACAATCCATAAATTTTCAGCTTCTCCATTATCGTTTAATTTATTGCGCGTATTAGCATCATAACCAGAAACTATTAAATCAGGACAAGCGTCAACCAAGTTCTCCCAGTTAGTTACCTCTTTTGCGATCGTTTGATTGATGTTATGCCAGTCTTTAATTCGTTTTTGTGTGTCATTTGATTCTAAATGCCCACTAATTGCTTGTAAATGAACTATCTTATCACCTATTTTTCTTGCCACAGTAAAGTCAGTAATTAAACCACCTTTATTGAAACCACTACCTCCGCTTAGCCTGCTGTTGCTTCGCCTTGCCACTTGAGTTGTCTGGCAATCAACTTCTATATCATCATTATGAATGATAAAAGTGGCAATTCCGGTACCGGAATGAAATTGCGTTGATAGTTTAGTGTGGGTAGCCATTTGTCCTATACATACAACAGTATACCCTTTACCAGCGGCCTTTTGTAATTGTCGCAGGGTTGCTTCAACTGCTACCTCCTGACAATTAATAATGTAAAAATCCGGCTTTTCAGCTTGTAACATATTGGCAATCTTTTTACAGGCATTTTTACCTATAACATCATTGCCACAATTAGCGGTGATTGCCCGATACTTAAACGTCATAAATCCTCCAGATCCAGGTTGACTATAGGTGCTCTAAATAAGAGTGTTTTGATCTCAGTATAGACATGATCCATCACACAGAGTACAAAGAAAAGACCTGAAGTGTAAATTAAGAGCAAATAAAATTGGGAATTTAATAGATGGAAGGGACATTTTCCAGCGATAAAGATCCTTACCCGATAACATTCAACCGAAAATGGTCAATATTTTCCTCGTATTTTATCTTCAGTGATTCGTTTATTTTTGTATATAAAGAGATAAAAAATGATGGAGTCCTATCGGCACGGGTCACCTTAGCAAATACATATTCTTATGCTGGATTCCGCGAATCATTGGCTTCGAACACTAAACACGTTGGTATTTACAGCAAACCAGAACCGGGTGGAAAATTAGCTATGTACAAGCTCCGCGTCTCTATAGTGAATATTGATGCGCTTGCTATTTGTACTATTCTTACAGATGTACGGACCAGTAAACAGATAAGGATTATTATGAATATTCTGCTTTTTCTACTGATGAATCTACTTTCCCTGACAGTAACTGCTGAAACAGCCGGGTGCATTCTCACGGACCAAAATACTCAATTATCAGGAACAATTCATATCGAGACATTCCCTGGGCTTCCTGAGTATAAAAGTATAGAAAAAGGGGATCATCCAGAAACCTATTGGATTCTTGTAACAAAAAAAACCTATTGCGTTCAGGGGGAAGACTTTATCAACACAGGTAAAGTAATTACAGAGGACAATCAGAGTCGATTCCAATTAATACTAACTCCTGAGCTCTACAAGCAGGGAAAAAAATTTCTAAATAGCAAAGTAATCGTTGAAGGATCGTTGCTTTTTGCCCATACCGGTCATCATCATACCCCCTTATTGGTTCAGGTCACTGAAATAAACCTACAGTAAAATTCTGACTTTCCGATTGCCGGGAAACTATCAGGATTTCACTGTACTATGATCGCCAATCTCTATTTGAGCTAAGCTATCATATCAACTCTTAACCTATAGCTTTTCGTTTTTCTGTGGCAAGATTGGGTCATTTGAGGGAGGACTCTCAGGGGCAGCAGGTTTCTTAGAAGAGAAAAAACTTCTAGTATAATCACCTATTTTATAGCTCTTTTCGGGGGGAAGTTCTTGAGAAGGCTGAGAAGAAGGTGAGCTTTTTTTGTTCACCATTGCCAAAAGACCTTTTGTTATATCACCAAAATGATAGTTTGCCTGAGCCTCTTGAGCTTTCTGAAATAAATGTCGTGAAATATCACCCATTTGGTAACCTTGTTGCGTTGTATCTTTTATGTTCTTTTCCTCTGCTTTATCCTGATTTTGCAACAACCTCTCTTTTTCTTCTAATATCCGTATATCATTAGCAGTTTTTACATTGGGGTTTTGTAATAGCTGATGCCATTTAACTATTTTTGTTATTTTTTCAAGTGGGTTGTCCATACGTGCATTAAATACCCCACTAAAAAAAGATGTTTCTATTTTTTTCCAAAGCATTTCGTTTTGAAGAATTCGGATAATTAAAGGGCTTGTAATGGGGGTATTCATCTCCTCCAGACAAATTGTTGCTAATTGATTTTCGTTCATCTGCATAAGCTGCACATCATAAATGGGATAAAAAAATGAGCTTTCAACAGGTACTTCAAGGGATTTAAGGACTGAAGTTCCAGAAACTGTCAGTAATTTACTAAACTCAGTGTACAGTGGACCCCATTGTCAAGACAGCGATCCGTTTAATTTAAGATATAACTTTAATTCTACTTTCTTTCGTTGACGAGGGTGCGTAGCACACGAGTCAACCACAATAGCAGTTAATGAAACACCTGTTATTGAGCCTGTGGGTATGTGGGCGCGAAGCCATCGAGTGTGGTCAAGCGGTGGATAACGTCTTTTTGTTATCCATGGCTTGTCCACATGTCCCGAAGGGCGATGGCTGATCCGCAGGACGCGTCCACATATCCACAGGCATTCCATTACGCTGCAGCCTCATATAGGCCAGCATAAACCTCTGACGGCGTGTATATTCCAAATGATTGATGAGGTCTTTCGTCGTTATAAAACTTGAAATACACCCTTAAACCATTTCGTAGTGCTAAAACTGTTCCGTATTCTTTTATGTAAATATCTTCATATTTGACTGAACGCCATAGCCGTTCAATGAACACATTATCCATCCATCGACCTTTCCCGTCCATGCTAATTTTGATGTCATGGTCTTTTAAAACATCGGTAAACGCCTTACTGGTAAACTGGGAGCCTTGATCCGTATTAAAAATATCAGGCCTGCCGTGGAGCCTGATGGCGCTCTCCAACGCGCTTACACAAAAGTCATCATCCATGCTGTTTGATACCTTCCAAGAGAGCACCTTGCGGCTATACCAGTCCATTATTGCCACCAAATATACAAAGCCTCCTTGCATCCTAACGTAGGTAATATCGGTGCACCAAACCTGATTGGGTCGATCAATCACTAAACCACGTAGCAAGTAGGGATAAACCTTTTGTTCCTTGTTCTTTTTACTCGTATTCGGCTTTGGTGCCACTGAAACCAGACCCATGATCCGCATCAAACGCTGCACTCTCTTACGGTTAACGTCATGGCCAAGGCGACGTAAATAAGAACGCATCTTTCTGCTTCCATAGAAAGGATGGCGCATGTATTCCTCATCAATCAAGACCATCAAAGCCAGATTCTCTGGGCTCTCGGTACATATTCCTTCGCCAGCAGTGCGATAGTAGCTAGCGCGTGACAAATTAACCAATGCACATTGGCGTACGATGCTGAGTGTAGGGTGATTGACATCAATCATGGCTCGCTTCTCCCGCACGCTCAACTTAGATGACCGGTCTTTTTTTTAAGCCAGTCTAACTCAACCGCTAGCTGGCCTATTTGCGTGTATAATCGATCTCGTTCTTGTATGATGGAGTCCATGTCTTTGTCATGCTTGCCGCTAAACAATTGCTTGCTTCCATCCAGTAATTGTTTTTTCCACAGATTGATTTGTGTTGCATGCACCTCAAATTCAGATGCCAATTCATTGGTCGTCTTGTGACTTTTTAATGCCTCAATTGCTACCTTTGCTTTGAAGTCAGATGTAAATTTTTTTTTAGCCACTTGGTACCCCGTTTAACAATGGTTTCTATTTTACACCACTGTCTCATTTTTGGGGTCCACTATAGTGTGTAGAAGTTGAAATGAAGATAAACGCTCTTTTAGACGATTTTGAATTTCAACCACATCTTCGTCAAACCCAAACTCTCTAGCTTGATTTATCATTTTTAGATCGTTAATAGCCCCTTGTCTGTAAATCAGCATGCAAAAATGACCCCCTTTTAGGGTAAATCAGCATCCAATTTTGACCCTCTAAAATCGAGTAAAACGTGTACTCTAGATTTTAATAATCTAGAGGGAATTAGAGGATGTTGATCATGGAAACAGAAGCAAAAATTAGGCGCATGTTTCATGTGCAAAAATTAACTATTGCGGAAATTGTTCGCACAACAGGATTATCGCGTAATACAGTTAGACGGGTAATCCGAGCAGAAAAGTCTGGGAAAAATTATCAACGCTCCATTCAACCACTACCTGCACTGAATATCTTCAAAGAGACGTTGGTATCATGGTTGAACAACGACCACAAGTTATCGAAAAAGGAACGCCGTAGTGCAATGAAGTACTACACTCAACTAAAAGAAAGTGGCTATTGCGGTTCTTATGATAGTGTCCAGCGTTTTGTTAAAGTATGGCGCTGTACGAGTCGAGAGTCATTAAAAGCCTATATTCCACAATACTATCATCCCGGAGAGGCCTATCAGTTTGATTGGAGTGAAGAAACTGTAGAGCTTGCAGGCGTTGTTCAAAAAATCAAAGTAGCTCAATTTCGTTTAAGCTACAGCCGTAAATTTTTTCTTGTAGCATATCCTCGAGAAACTCAAGAAATGTTATTTGATGCGCATAATTTAGCCTTCAAATTTTTTGGTGGCTTAACGCTAAGAGGTATTTATGACAACATGAAAACGGCGGTAGATAGTGTTTTCAAGGGTAAGGAGCGTGCTTTTAACCGGCGATTTTTGGCATTAATGGATCATTACTTAATTGAACCTACAGCCTGCAATCCCGCAGCCGGATGGGAAAAGGGGCAGATTGAAAATCAAGTTGATAATGTACGTGACTGGGTATTTAAACCACGTCTTAAATATGAAACCTTGTCGTTATTAAATGAACATCTTCAGCAGCAATGCCAATTATTGGCCGAGAAAAGGCATCACCCAGAACAACAAGAACTAACTGTTGACGCTGTATTTCAAGAAGAAAGAACTCATTTTAGAGCGTTAAATCATCCATTTGATGGGTATAAAGAAGTTTCAACTCTAGTACATTCAACCTGCTTGATTCATTGCGATAGAAATCGTTATAGCGTTGATTGTGCCTATGCCAACCAGATGGTGACGCTCAGGATATACGCATTAACTATAGAGGTATTTTCAGGTAATGAGTCCATCGGTTGCCACCAACGCACCTTTGGCCGCAATAAAACACTGTTTAATCCATGGCATTATTTACCTTTACTGGAGCGCAAGCCAGGGGCATTACGCAATGGTGCTCCATTCAAAGACTGGCAATTACCACCAGCCATTTTAAAAATCAAAAGCATTCTCATGAAGCGCCGTGGTGGTGACAGAGAATGCGTTGAGGTGCTGTTGGCAATGAGTGAGCATGGCATTGAGGCGGTGAGTGTAGCCTGTGAATTAGCGCTAACAGAGCAGGTGGTTAGCCGTGATTATATTCTTAATGCGTTGCATCGATTACGGCCTACAGCACTTCCTCAAGCAACGACAATGCCCGCTGGATTAATCTTAAAGGAAGAACCCACAAGTAATTGTCATAAATATAATTTACTCTTAACGGGAGCAAATCATGCCATTCACTAAATTATCTGAGTTGCTTAAGATATTAAAATTACAAGGCATGTTAGATAGGTTGCTAGCCTATGAAGAGTCGAAGCCTTTGGTGAAACTAACTCATTATGAGTGGTTATCTATGCTATTAGAAGCAGAACAAATAACACGCAAAACGCGTGCTATTAATTATCAACTGAGTGTCGCAAAATTCCCGGTCAATCGTAATTTAAGCCAATTTGATTTTACGCAACATCCTGTTAATGAAGAAGAAATAAGTTTATTGCACGCAGGGAGCTTTGTTGATGCTGGGCGCAATATTATTTTTGTGGGTGGCACGGGCTCTGGTAAAACGCACTTAGCTATTGCTATAGCAACTAATTTAATTAAGCAAGGAAAGCGGGCTTGTTTTTATAATGTTGTTGATCTGGTCAACAAATTAGAACAAGAAAAAAAACAAGTTAATACAGGACGGCTAGCTAATCGCCTGCAAAATTTTGATGCTATTGTCCTGGATGAGCTTGGATATTTACCATTTTCTGAAGCGGGCGGAGCTCTGTTGTTTCATTTAGTTAGCAAATTATATGAAAAAACATCATTAATCATTACAACAAACTTAAATTTTGGTGAATGGCCAAAGGTGTTTTGTGATACAAAAATGACCGCAGCCATGCTGGACAGATTGACTCATCATTGCTCTATTGTTGAGACTGGAAATGAAAGTTATCGCTTTAAAAATCGAAGCTAAAACAGTAAAGTAAATAATCAATGTGATATGTTTTTGAGGGTCAATTTTGGATGCGGTTTGAGGGTCAAAATTGGATGCTGATTGACACCCCTTGTCCCGTCACTAATAACAATTCAAGTTTATGCCAAACGGATTCTGGATATTTTTTTGAGTAGTCATTACTTGGGTCTTCAAAAGCAGCAAAACGGGATAAATTTAAATTTGATGGGTTTATTGAGAATAATCGACGTAAAACAGTACTTTCTTTATAACTACTAATGAACGCATGTCCATGTATAAGGGCTCCATTTGAAAAATCAAAAGGTTGAAACATATTAGCAGAATCATCAGTGTGGTCCCAGATATTAGATTGTTCACATTGCTCTGCAATTTCATTCAAATAACAATTATAGTGCTCTGCTAATGTGGATAAATCCAAATTACTAATATCTAAAGTCCGGCCATCATTCGTTTTTGTTAATTTTTTCTCCCAATTATCCATAATAGCAGGAAATGCCTCCTTCTCATTAAAAGATAGAGTAATCGATGGTAAAACTATAGTACTTTTATAAAGATTTTCCTGAGCTTCTTGTACATTCAAGTCTTTTAAGTCTGTGATTTTAGCAAGTCGAGCTGTTAATAAATCAGCGAATTCCTGAGCAAAAGGCTCATAATTGCCATTAAAACCAAATATTACCTTTTCGAATGAGGGCATTGAAATATAGTTTGCAAAATTTGTGCGCGTGGTAGTATCCAACAAATCATGAGGTGTTAATTTTAAAGCATTAGTAACCATCTTTAACATTAAATTCGGTGTCATTTTGTCTTGCAGTTGTCTTGCTTTCTCAGCCATTGCTGGATATATTCCGATTATTTTTTTGTAGTTAAGAAAATATTCTTTAGTGAGCTTTTTAATATTAAACAAACCACGATTTTCGTAGGCATAAAGTATGTTGTCATTATTTTGGGGATGGGCGAGGTAACGAAAAGCATCCCCCCAATCAATACGACCGTATTGATTGCTGGCGATTACATCTTTATTTTTAAGAATAATGATATTACCACTGTGTACACTGTGAGCACTAAATAACAGTGAATACATCAGCACTAAAGATAATCCAAAATAAGCATTTCCTTGCATCACCTGAGTATAATAATCAGGGCCATAAACAGCTTCCTTGAGCGGATTTCTGTCGTTACCATTGCTGTAACTTGTTCCGATAGCTTTATGCAGTTCGTTAAACGAAATAAGCGGTTGTATCAAACCATAGGTACCCTCTTCAAACTGAATAGCATCAGCACAAATTAAGGAAGGACAATAGTCTTTATCAATTAAACCTTCATTTATAAATTGCTTCAATAACAAACCGGCAAATAATTCTGCAAATAACTCACATTTATCGGACGGTTTTTTGATAAAATATTCATTGCCATCAGGGTCGCGATAAAAACCATCTACAGAACTTCTATTTTTACCCGCCTCTTTATCTTTAAATTTTATTAAGAGTTTACTCTGATATGGCATTTGAACAATCTCATGAGAAAAATTAAGTGAATCCTACCATACCATTATTAAGAAAATATTACCTATCGGTTCATTTTTTCTACATCTTCTGATCGGTATCTACACTCGTTTCCAGCCACAATAAATTTCTTCATCCTGACACTCCTTCTACAAATATCATTAATACAAGCATTTAGCTTTTATGATCACCGTTTAGTCACTTGGCTTATTTTATGATATAATTTACAACAAAATTCTTAAATTGGTTTTTAATATGCTTTGATATGGGTCCGCATGTCTGGAACAAAATTAAGGAAAAATAAGAGCTATTCATCCATCATTTATAGTTAAAAATTCACTCAAATTAACCTATTTAAACCTACTCAATACCGTATGAATAGTGATTGCTACTACGAATTGTCTTAGGTCATTTTACCACAACTCTATCAGAATGACTTATCCACAAGTCCACAGGTCAGGAGAGCTTCACTTTCTCGTATAGGCCTGTGGGCCTTGTGGGTAAGTCATGACGCTCTCATTTAGGGTTTATGGTCTTTTCCGGCCATAATACACCTCTGCGGGCGTTAAATAATTAAAGGACTGGTGAAGCCTTCGGTTATTATAATACTCAAAATACTCCGTTAAGGCCAGCTCAACCTCTTCAATTGTATCAAAATCATACCGGTAGATTTTTTCTTGCTTAACACTACGCCACAATCGCTCGATAAATATATTATCTAAATAACGTCCTCGCCCATCCATGCTGATAGAAATGTGGTGAGATTTTAGCGTATTTATCCAATCTTTTGAGGTAAATTGAGAACCCTGATCCGTGTTAAAGATCTCACAACGCGAATGCAGCAAAGCGTTTCTAAGCGCCTCAATACAAAATTCAGCCTCCATAGTAGGTGAAATAGCCCATCCAATCACATAACGACTATACCAGTCCATAATAGCTACTAAATACACATGCTTTCCTTTCATGCGGATGTAGGTGATATCTGCGGCCCAAACCTGATTTGGTTTGGTGATATCCACCTCTTTTAATAAATAAGGGAACACCTCATGCTCCTTATTGGGAACGCTTGTATTTGGCTTTGGGTAAACAGTCGATAACCCCATCATTTCCATCAACTTTTTTACTCGACGTTTACCAACAGGATAGCCTACTTCTTTTGACAGCCATCTTGCCCGCTTAATTTTACCTTCACATGGATACTGCAGATAGTGCTCATCAAGTAGCGCCATAAGCGCTTCATCTTCGACAGAAATGGGCTTGGCACTATAATAATAACTTGAAACAGGCAAGTCTAATAGCAAGCATTGTTCACGAATGGTGAGCTCGGCAAGAGGATCAATCATGACGCGCTTTTCATCCAGACTAAAGTTCATGCTTTTTTTTTAGCCAAGATAGCTGCGCTTGAAGTCGACCAATTTCTTGATATAATGCCTCAACAAGCTGCTCTTGGGACTTGGCTTCTTTTTCATTAGCCCCAGAGAATAAATCGTTAATGGCTTTGATGGCCGATTGCTTCCAAGTTTTTACCTGCGTTGCGTGAACACCGTATTCACTGGTAATTTGCGCTTGTGTGAGTTTCCCCTCAATCGCAGCTAGCGTTATTTTTGCCTTCTTGGCCGCCGTATAATAAGCTCGCTTTTTAGACATTTTATTCTCCTCTTTGTATTAAGAAGAATAGCTCTTAAAAAACCTTTTTTTGTGTCCAGAAAACCGCGCCTATATTATGATTTTCAATCGATTTAAAACAGTTGAAAATATTATTTCAGTAGCGTCTAAAATTTTAGACTCTCTTAATCAACCCTTCCAAATAAAAAATCGTGACATAAATATAAATACTACAATGGGAATTAGTCTTTTTCCCAAGGATGGAAAAACGGTTAATGAGTTATTAAAATGTGCGGATTTGGCAATGTATCAAGCAAAAGAGCGAGGCGGAAACCAATATTACTTTTATGCTAAATACTTAAATGAGCGTAGCAAAAGTTGTTTTAAATTGGAGGCTGAGTTACGTAAGGCAATAAAAAATAAGGAATTTTTTTTGTTATACCAACCCCAGTTTAATATAAATCCAGGAAGCCTGTTATGTGCTGAAGCATTGATTCGTTGGAATCATCCGACCAGGGGTTTATTGCTTCCTTTGGATTTTATTCCAATAGCAGAAGATTCTGGATTAATTGTACCTATAGGTGAGTGGGTTCTCCGAGAAGTTTGTCGGCAGATAAATGCCTGGCATAAAACAGGACTCCCTCTAATTCGAGTAGCTGTTAATATTGCTACCCAACAATTGCGACAAGCCAATTTTACTCATACGGTGCAAGAAATATTAAATGAGTTCGAGCTTGATTCCCAATATCTGGAGTTTGAAATAGCAGAGAATGTCGTCATAACTCACCAGGATATCATTCAAACGATTAATCAATTAAAGGAAATAGGTATTAAAATTGCGTTAGATGACTTTGGAACTGGAAACTCAAGTATAAATTACCTGAAACAAATTCAATTTGATTGTTTGAAAATAGACAAGTCGTTTGTGCAAAACATATCAACTTCGCGTAGTGATGAAGTGATCATTGAAGCAATTATTGCTATGGCACGTAGCTTCAATTTCAAGGTGTTGGCGGAAGGGGTAGAAACTCTAAAACAAATGGATTTTTTGAAACAAAGAGATTGTGATGAGATACAGGGTTTTTTATTTAGCCAGCCATTAACTCCTAAAGAAATTGAAAAGCATTTAAAGAAAAGCAGTATTTTGCCATCAAAGAAAAAAAAATCTAATTATGGATAAACGTATATCAAGTTTGATAGCAACGTTCATGTTTGTGATCCTGCGAAGCCCCAGGGGTCACTGACTGGCACTTTGGGCTGTCTCAAAAGAACTGCAGCATGAGTAATTGTGGAGGGAACTATAAGGATCAAAGTATCAGGAAGGAGAGGTCGCGGCGACATATCCTAAAGCAGGTTATCGTTATTATGCAGAAGAAGAACTTCGCCTCGTTGCAGAAGAATTAATAAATGTCCTAAATACAAGATATACACCATTAGTCCATCCGAAGCCTACTACATTAGTTTTGTAGCTGTATTGTATTTTGTTCTCGGTGTGTGGGCTCATACTTCTAACATCATACTTCTCAAAAAGAGTATGAGTTTCCTCATAGCCTTTATTTATCGTGCGTATAAATCGTGTTGCAATGTCCAGGGCTTGTTTTTTATAACCATATCGCTCCAGTCCCCGTACCGCAAAATATTGCAAAGGTGCCCAACCAAAAGGGGCATCCCATTGTACTCCCTGTTTATAGCAGCTGGTTAAAATACCTCCCTTTGCTAATAAATCATGAAGATTGCTAACTACTGCTTGTGCTTGTTTATTAGACGCAATACCCGCCCAAAGAGGATAATAGGTTGTCGCATAAATATAAGGTCTTAATTGATTGGTTTTAAAATTATAGTCAAAATAATAACCAGTCTCTTCACTCCATAAATATTGATTGATCAGTCTGGCACGTTTATTGGCATTCTTGGCCCAATGTGCAGCCCTCGAATTATCACCAAGAATCATATAAATTTCGTGCAGGTCTTTTTCCATCTGATAGAGCAATACATTCAAATCTACCGGGGCATAATCCTGAATTCCGGCACTAAATGGTCCATATTTGCCCGTAATATCGAATCCCGACTCCCTGACGGTTCGGTCAGCAACATAAAATTGGGATGTCAATTGATTTGATTTTGCATTGTAAAAAAGTGATTTATCATAATCTTCGATTGGATGTGTTTTATAAAAATTTAATACGTTTGCATAATAAACAGAGGAT
The DNA here is from genome assembly GCF_011764505.1 of Legionella antarctica. NCBI lineage: Bacteria > Pseudomonadati > Pseudomonadota > Gammaproteobacteria > Legionellales > Legionellaceae > Legionella > Legionella antarctica. Next base: position 2,475,203 of record NZ_AP022839.1, on the reverse strand, counting down.
TCTTCAGGGGGCCTTCCGCTTCCACCAGCACAATAACGTGACAAACCTAGTTTTGAAATCAAATGAGGGGGCGTAGTCCAGTATTTATGTAATTTTTGTATCGCCGGTACCGTGGATTTTAGCCAGTGTTTATCATGGCTTTTATTAAAATAGGCCAGTATCATTTCTGTTAATAATGGCGGGTGAGAACGTTGCAGATAATAAGTTCGGTTCGCATTGAGAATGGTACCGTAAAAATTAATTTCATAGATCAGATTATCAATCATGTTCCGAGCCATTTTCAGGCGATTATGTTCTAGCAAGCCTAACTCAATGAAATAACTGTCCCAACCATACATTTCATTAAAGCGACCTCCCGGCACAACATATGGATAGGGCAAATAAAGTAAGCCATGCTGTTTTATTGTGGAAACATCTTTGGGCAGGTATTTAAAAATTACTCGATTTGTTGTCTTTGTTTGCCAATTTTTAGTAATTTTATCCCTTATGGCGACAAGATTTTCATGGGCGGGCAGGTAAATAATTGATTGAGCCTCTGATAATTTTTCATCGGCATTGGTCAGGAATAAATCTTTACTATTGCGGGTCAGGGTATCCCAGCTTTTTTCAATATATTCATCCACCTGCGAATCTATAGATTTTCTGAGTTGTTCAGAATATGAATAACAATTAAATTGAAAAAAAAAGACAATAAAAAAAACAAAAAAGCGCTGCATCCTTACCCCTTTTACACTTTGTAAATTCAAAACATTTTTAAAGTCAATAAATTATCATATGTCATTGGTGTTTCGACTAGTTCACAGAGTTTATATGAGAATATAAAGGTTTGATATTGATCTTTTAAAAAAACATAACTTAGAAGCAAATGACTTTCTGAAATAGCATCGTTCAGATTTATTAACTAACCATGAAGGACAGTCTTAATATAGGAATTCTTTGCATCAGTAATTAAGTTGCTACGAGGATAGCAATCGATGTCTTTATAACGACAACAGGCGGGATAGTGATGAAGATAAACAGTCACATTTGAATGGGAAGTCAACACAGGCCTCCTTTCTATGGTAAGCTTGGCGATGATACCAACGTGAGGCGATAAATGATCAAAGTAGGGCAGTTTAACAAATTAAGAGTAATAAAAGAGGTGCCATTTGGTGTTTATATGGATGGTGACGAATTAGGCGAAATTTTATTACCTAAAAAATTCGTGCCACGTGGTACCCGGTTCGATGACATGGTGGAGGTGTTTATCTATTTTGATTCGGAAGATAAAATTATTGCTACAACACTCCGTCCGAGTGTGACCTTGGGAAGTTGTGCTTGTTTAAAGGTAATTGATGTTAATCAAGTGGGGGCATTTCTAGATTGGGGCCTAGATAAAGATCTACTGGTGCCAAAGCCTGAGCAGTTTCGTCCGATGGAAAAGGATAAAGCTTACATCGTTTACGTGAAGCAGGACAATCAAGGGCGGATTATTGCCAGCTCCAAACTGGATTATTTTCTGGATAAATCCCCAGCTCATTACAAGCAAGGAGATGAAGTGAGTCTGCTCATTGCAGAAACAACTATGTTGGGAAATAAAGTAATTATTAACGATACTCACTGGGGTTTAATTCATGCCGGGGACATTTTTCAGAGGTTAGGTTATGGAAAAAGGATGCAAGGTTATATTAAAGCAATACGAGAAGATGGCAAGATTGATGTCGTATTACGGAAAACGGGTCAAGACAGCATCAATGAACTGGCAAAACGCATCCTTACGGAATTGAATAAAAAAGAGGGTTTCCTACCCCTGCACGATAAAAGCTCTCCATTAGATATTCAGCGTGCCTTCGGTGAAAGTAAAAAAAGCTTTAAAAGTGCAATTGGTCAACTTTATAAGCAAGGCAGGATTATCATAGAATCAAATGGAATTCGCCTGAGGATTGGCGAATAAAATTTTTTGGGGAATACTTGATAAATTTTTTTAGGTTGATTTAATGAGTCAGTCACCTCTCCAAAAAATGCTAAACCGGTCATGTTTGATTCGAAATAAAGGCAGCGACCCGGTCGTGTTGTATGTTTAAACGATTACAGATTTGTCCTGCAGTAAGGCGAAATGTGATACTTCAGTAATGAAATTTATTGTTTAGTCACTTCAGACCAAGCTTCGCATTGTTTTGCAACCACCTTAGGCAAAGAGTCTACCTGTTTAAAAATACCTCTTAAAATTGTTGCATCATTAATTCCGTGGGTGACGTTATCAAGTAACTGTGAGATATAATCAGTATTGCCTAATTGGTGACTGTATTTCTCGATAATCTTAATTGTGCACAAGATATCTTCACTTATTGAACATGATTTCAAAGTAAAGGGATCAATAAAATTTCCCTCAAAGCCGTAGCGACAAGCTTCAAAACGATTTTGATTGTAAAGATAATATAAGTCATGATTCACTTGTGTTGGCCTTTCTTCCAATAAATAAAGAGCTAAGGATTGAATATAGGCGCTAATCAATACTGCTTTCCTGATGGTTAATGGTGTATCGCAAACTCTGATTTCAACAGTTCCAAACTCAGGTTTTGGTCTGATATCCCAATAGAAATCTTTCATACTTGTTACAATACCAAGACGACGCATTTTATAAAAATAATCTGAAAATTCATTCCAATCAGTTAGATAAGGTATAGACCCGCTTAGTGGAAAGGCGTTAAAAACTGTAGCCCTGGATGTGTAAAAATGTGTATCTACTCCCTGATAAAAAGGTGAGGATGCAGCTATTGCAATTAATTGAGGCACATATCGTGAAATTGCATGAGTAAGATAAATGGCATTCTCTGCATTTCCACAGCCAATATGTATATGTTGACCAAAGACAGTTGCTATTTTAGATAAATAAGTAAATTTTCGTGAAATTTCTTTGTACCTCATGGTGGGAAATATTTTTTGCAATGACCAGGTTTGAAATGGATGAGTCCCCCCCCCACAAATGGCAAGGTCCAGGTTATTTGCTTTCTGGAGTAAATAAATTTTTATCTCATTCAACTCTTTTAGCATGGCTTGAGGGGAATGGTGAATAGAAGAGTTGATTTCGATCATACTTTGCGTTATTTCAGGTTTGATTCTGAGTTGTTCTTTATTAGGTTTAATACTTCTGATTAAATCTTTGGAGCGCGAAATTAAAGCAAAGGAATGAGGATCGACGAGTTGTAATTCTAATTCGACTCCAATTGAGGAAACGAATGATTTTTTAAATGGTAACCTTCTCATAATCCTCCCCAGGAAGATGACTGCCCTTTGGGTTAATTATAATCCAAATAAAAATAAAGCAGGCCTTTATTTCTCTATTCAAGACACTTATCACCTGAAATAGAGCCTAAGTTTTAGTTTTTCTAAGGTAAATTCAGTAGGTTTCGCATGGATACCATATCAAACCCTTTTGGGGATAATCATCGTAATAAATCCAGATTGTTTATAACTATCACTCTCTACAGGAAAAGAAATTATTGCATGCCTATGGGGCTGAAGCGTGGTATCAATATCAATATCAAGAGCAACAACTTCGATAGCCGTCATGGTTTTAGTTTTATTGTGTTTGTGCGTCAATAAACGCAACGAGCAGGCAAAATCTGTCTTTTCCAGGATCTGGTTAATTTTACTATAATTAAACTGGTAGCTTGATAACTCGATTTACAACAGGAAGTTTCGGACAAAATTATGACTTTAAAAAAATACCGTCAAAAAAGAGATTTTAATAAAACCTCGGAACCTAAAGGAAAAATTACTCCTCAATACCACCGTTTATTTGTCATACAAAAACATGCGGCTCGTCATTTACACTATGATTTTCGTATCGAGTTAGATGGTGTTTTAAAAAGCTGGGCAATTCCCAAAGGTCCTTGTCTGGATCCTGCAGTTAAAAGATTAGCGATACATGTGGAGGATCACCCGGTTGAATATGGATTTTTTGAAGGCATTATACCAAAGGGAGAATATGGTGGAGGTACCGTCATGCTTTGGGATAAAGGAGTTTGGGAACCGCTGGATGATAATCCACGTAAGGCTTTTAAAAAAGGTCATCTTCGTTTCGAGATAGATGCTGAGAAGTTAAAGGGACGTTGGGATTTAATTCGATTTAAAGACGAGCAACATTGGTTTTTAATTAAACATAAAGATGTTCATAGCCACTCATTGAATGATTATAATATCACTGAAGAGCAGCCTAATAGCGTACTTACCAACCAATCTATTAAGGAAATCAGCGAGCATTATCATAAAATATGGACTGCGCAGGGAGAAAAAAAAATACCTGCAGTTAAATCCAAATCCAGCCTTAAAGCTCCTCAACTGAAAGGATTGGACCATTTAAGAACCAGCCCTTTGCCTGAATTCATTTCCCCGCAACTTGCTACTTTGGCGATTAAACCTCCAAAAGGAGATGATTGGTTGCATGAAGTGAAATTTGATGGATATCGGATTATAGCCTTTGTCGATAGAGGCAGTGTTGCTCTGAAATCGCGCAATAATAAAGATTGGACGAGCCATTTTCCGAAGGTTGTTGCTGATATAAAAAAACTTAAATTAAATAAAGCTGTTTTTGATGGTGAAATCGTATTATTAAATAAAGAGGGTAAATCAGATTTTCAGTTATTGCAAAACGCAATCAAAGGTAATTCTGACGCTCCTTTTATCTATTATATTTTTGATCTGCTTTATTACGATCAATATGATTTGATGTCTTTGCCTTTAATCAAAAGAAAAGACTTGTTACATACTTTATTGAGAAATCAATCTACCACTATTCGTTACAGTGATTTCATTCAAGCTCAGGGATCTGAGGTTTTTGAACAGGCCTGTCATATGTCATTGGAGGGGATTATTTCTAAAGAAGCAAATGCTCCATATGTTACCAGGCAAAGTAAAAGTTGGTTAAAAATAAAATGCACTAATCGACAAGAGTTTGTAATTGGTGGTTATACACAGTCCAAGGGGGAGCATCGTTCTTTTGGTGCTTTGTTACTGGGTGTATATAACAGTAACCGTGAGTTAGTATACTCTGGAAAGGTAGGATCCGGGTTTAGTGATGCCTCCTTGAAAGAAATAGGCTCTCTGTTACAAAAACACGCTCAATCTGACAATCCATTTCATACATTACCTCCAGGGGCTCGAGATGCCTCTTGGGTAAGACCAATTTTTGTGGCAGAAGTTGAATTCAGCGAGTGGACGGCAGAAGGGTATTTGCGTCACCCAAGCTTTAAAGGATTACGTCTGGATAAAAAAGCAAATACGGTTAAAGCAGAACTGAAAAAATCATTGGAAAAGACCGTTTCTTCTCCTGAATTCAAATCTGATCATAAAATTATCAAAAAAGCATCGGTATTTAAAATAAGTCATCCTGGTAAAATTATGTACCCTGAAGACAAAATTACCAAGGAAGAGTTACTGGATTATTATGATGTAGTTAGTCCTTACATATTACCTTATATAACAAATCGACCTTTAACTTTGCTGCGTTGCCTTGAAGGTTACCAACATTGTTTTTATCAGCGCCATCATAATAAAGGGACTCCTGAAGCGCTGAAGGCTATTGCTATTGAAAGCAAAGGTATACGTGAAAAATACATCTATTTAGATGATAAAAAAGGTCTGTTGAGTCTGGTACAAATGGGGGTATTAGAAATCCATCCTTGGGGTAGCCAGATTAATGCCCTTGAGTATCCTGATTGGATAACGATGGATTTGGATCCTGCACCAGATGTGGAGTGGAAAAAAGTTGTAGCTGCTGCATTAGATATCAAGCAAAATTTAGCACAATATAAATTAACGAGCTTTGTTAAAACGAGCGGTGGAAAAGGATTACATGTGGTAATTCCAATCAAGCCTGAATACGATTGGGCGGATATAAAAAATTTTACTCATGTTTTTGTGAATTTTATGGAGCAACTAAAGCCGAAAAATTACATCAGCAAAATGTCCAAATCAAAAAGAGCAGGAAAAATATTTATTGATTATTTACGAAATCAACGGGGCGCCACTGCGATTGCTGTCTACTCTACCAGAGCAAGAATCCACGCTCCTGTCGCTACACCAATTGCCTGGGATGAATTAAGTAACAATCAAAAAGATACTGATTTTAATCTAAAAAATATTTTTTCACGTCTGGATGCCTTAAAAACAGATCCTTGGGAGAATTTTTTAAAGACAAATCAATTATTACCTTTAGATGAACTGGAATAAATCCAAAGTAGTGAGTACGTTTTTTTTGGGGATTAATGGCTATTAAGATAAAATAGAGACGTTTTGAGCATTGTGATGCTAAAACATAACAAAAAATATTATTAGTATCTTCAATAGGTTAATGAAAAAAAATAATACGAAGGTTGAATAAATTTTTTTATTGTCCTATCACTATAGAATAGACATAACACAAGGAGATAATTCAGATGAGTATATTAGTCTAATATCAATAGCTAGAAGATGTCAGAAATATTCTATGTCACATAGCTGTTGTTCGAGTTTTAATCTCAAATAAGTGATTTTGAACATAGTTATATACTCTCCAAGGAGATAATGATGAAAAAAATAATGTTAACTTTATTAACAATTTTTGCTTTTGCCACAGCAAATGCTATGGATGAAAATTCTGGCTCCAGCGGAAGTACGGGCACAGGTACCACGACCACCACTGGAACAGGGACAGATACAGGAATAACTACTGACCCAGCAGGCAGCACGGGTATAAATCCTGGCGCGGGCACTAATCCAGGTATGGGTACTCCTGGCAGCACTGATACAGGCATCAATACTGATCCTGCTGACAATAGTGGAACTGGCATGGGTAGTGATAGTGGTATAGGGACTGGTAGTAGCACAGGTACCGAAGATACTAACACTGGTCAGTAACAAGTAATGGTCATATAATATGAAGCTCAGCGAATTTTTTTTCTCTCTGAGCTTTTAATTTCTCTGCTTATCCGTTATGAGTAAATTGAAAACCAAATTAATTTACCTTAAAAAAAGAAACAACCAGTATGATACAATCAAAAAAAAAGATTTTTTGAGATATCCGCACACTATTTACTCGACCTGATTTGAACAACGACTCTTAAATTTGTTCAGATCGAGTAACTATTTTCAATTGGGATAATCTTTTTTAAAATGAAACATGTCCAGGCCAATTTTTTCTAAATCATCCTCTGTTAAAATTTTTTTAACTTCAGGGAAAAGCTTTTCCTCTTCTTCATCGGCATGGTGCTCCACTTCATTTTTTAATTTGGAAAATTTTCTATCCCATTCCTGCTGCGCGTCAATATGTTCAAACTGCTTTATAATTTCCTCAGCGGTTTTCTCCTCAGATAATAAATGCCTTACAGTTGGGTTTAATCTTTGGTCATTCTTAAAGTGTGGATACCAAACTACATGCTCCATAGTCTCATGTCTAATCAGATCCTGGCATAAAGATTGAAACATTTGTCTTTTGGTTTCATCGTGAAGAGAATTTTCCTCAATTTTCGCCAAAGCATGTCTTACGTCATTGTGCTCCTTTATAAGAAAATCGATTGCGTTCATAATATTCTCCTTAATGCTGCATTGTTTTAAACTGACCTAGATACGTTAAAAGCCAGATTTTCGGGAAAATATAGTTTATAGCTTAAAAATGAATACATGGCTTGAGTAACATATTAGACTTTGGCTGGATCCTGCCAAGCCTTTTTGCAAAAAAATGGTTATCTTAAAGTGTAGTAAAATACATTAAAATAAGCAAAACCATGAAGGACTGCTTACAATTCATCGTTTAAAGCCATGAGAAGCCAAGCCATATTTCTGAACGTAACAACCTGCCTAGTGAACTTAATACGCGACCCGCAGATCTTATACAAAACAGAAAGACCTTGTGTTCAAGGAGATCGAACTGGATTCAGCGAATACTTTACAGACTCTCGAAGGCCAATTGGGCCATTTGAATCAGGTGCAAGCTTTTCTGTTCGGTCAGGCCTTCGCCTGAACAAGGGTTTTGCTAAAAGGTATTTTAGTTGGATATTAATTCAGTTTGAGATAGACTCTTATCTGAGTTTCAACGCTAAAACACCACTAAAATGATGGTGTGCTATCTAACTTTAATGATGTGGTAAAAGGACTATAACCATGCAAAAAAGTAACAAACACCTTTTTTGGAAAATAACAGCGTTCCTGGGATCTGGGTTGATGTTATCCGCAGCACAGGCAGTCGGCCTCCCATTGTGGACTTTTGAGCCCTTGACGGCGACCAATATTCAGGTTCCTGCTAATGGAACCGCTACAGTGCAATACAGAGTGACCAATCAATCCAGGGCTCCGCATACTCTGACCTTGCAGCGTATTGAGGGTATTTCGCAAATCACTACGGGACTGGGTGTATGCGGTAATCCCTTTGTGTTACGAGGCAAGAATTCCTGCATCCTTTCTTTACAGATAAACGGAGGGGAGTTAAACAGACCTATTGTTGATGGACCAGTGGTTTGCCAACAGGGCTCTACCAGTCAGTGCTATCGACCAAGTGCCAATAACATTTTACGCATCACCCAGTCACCACCGATAACAAATGTGGTTATCACTGGTTCGGGGTCTCCTCTAACCCTGACAGTGGGTGGCCCAACCGGGCAACTGAATATTAACAACACCTCGACCCAAGTCACAGCTACCAATATTACCTCCAATTTCACAGGAACCGCACTAGTGTCATGGGCCACGATTACTAGCCCACTAAAGGTCGGGTTTGGCCACGATTAATGGCCCACTCCATGGCCATCTCTGAGTCCCACTTTGAGTAGCAAATAAACAGTGTTAGTTTGGTCATTACCAATAACTAACGGATTTGTTATGAGATGAGGATTAAAACAATGGCAGAAATTAGAGAGGTGCTATATCAGCACAAAAAAGGGATGACTCAACGCAATATTGAAAAGTCTCTAAGCGTTTCACGAATGAGCATACGCAAGTACGTTTCAATGGCCAAGGATTTGGGTTATCAGGAGGATATTTCCAATGATGAGCTCGAAGTTATCGCTTTGCAGATACATAATAAAATCGTTAATACTACAGCCAACAACAGACCCAATAAATCAGAAAAAGAACTTGAGGCGCATCACGAAAAAATAGCATCACTCCTCACTGAGAAGTGGATTACCCATATGCAGATACACCGAATTTTAAGCGATAATGGTCTTGTTAGCAGTCGAAGAAGTCTTAGTCGTTATATTGAACGTCATTTCCCCTCGTTGCCTAAGGCTACGGTACATTTGTTAACAAAGCCTGGGCATGAAGCACAAGTTGACTATGCGTTTGTTGGGTTTATCAATAATAAAAAAACATACGCTTTTATTATGACGTTATCACATAGTCGGTATCGATATGTTGAGTTTGTACATTCTCAAAATCAGCAATCATGGGCGCAAAGCCATATCAATGCCTTTCATTTTTTTGGAGGCGTGCCCAACTGCATTCTTTTAGACAATTTGAAATCGGGAATTATTAAAGCACATATTTATGATCCAACGGTCAATGAAACCTATGCAGAGTTATCTCGCTTTTATGACTTTATAGCCGATCCGGCGAAGGCTCGAACGCCCGAGCACAAGGGGAAGGTTGAGCGTAGTGTTCAATTGGTAAAAGAACAGGTTATCGCGGGGATAACCTATGATGATTTGGCCTCGATGAACGCCTTTGCACGTGATTGGTGCGCTAATAAGGTATCGCACGTCATCTGCAGTACCACTGGTGAAAAGCCAATTGACGTATTTAAAAATGAAGAATTTAATTTATTAAACCCACTGCCAGCAGGCGCTTTTGATATGCCCATTTGGATGGATGCTCAAGTTCATCGTGACCATCATTTTGTTGTTGCTGGTAATTTTTATTCTGTGCCAACGATACATATCGGGACAAAGGTTAAAATTAGAGTTGGCTTGAAGACCGTTCAGGCCTATGTGAATCATGCTTTGATTAAGACCCATATTCGTAACTACGGGCGTGGACAGTGGGAAACGGATCCCAATGACTACCATAATTCTGCAAAGTATTACTTAGAAAATACTGCTGGCGTTTGTATTGAAGCGGCCAAAGCAATTGGTCAGGCAACGGAGGAAATGGTCACAAAGGTACTGGCTGAAGGCTCTAGAACGAGCTTAAGAAAAGCCCAGGCTATCATCCGCTTGGTTGAGGAATACGGTAATGAGCGCCTTGAAAATGCATGTTTACGCGCGATTTTATTTGATAATTATACTCATCAATCATTGAAAAAAATCCTCACGGAAGGCCTGGATAAAAAAGACACGAGAACATTCTCCACTAAGCGCTCGGCCAATCATGAGAACTTTGCCTATATTCGCGCAGCAAGTGATTACAGCTCAACGATGGAGGCTCATTATGAGTGATATCAATATGTTAGAGCTTGCAAAAAAACTACGTTTGACAGGGATCCCAGACACACTGCTAGCAAGAGTAGAACAGGCTCGCGCAGCGTCCCTCTCTTATGAAGAGTTGCTCTCAATGTTGTTTCAGGATGAGGATGAGGCTCGTCAACAAAAATTGCTTGCTGGGCGTGTAAGGCAAGCTCGATTTGAGGAGCCTCAGTGTTTTGAAAATTTTGAACTGGCTCGATATTCAACACAAGTCACACAAGCCATCCGCACCCTGATGACAGGGAAGTTTATCAAAGAAAAAAACCATGTCATCATCATGGGACCTGTTGGCACCGGAAAGACTCACCTGGCTCAAGCCCTGGGTCTAATGGCATGTCAACGACATAAAAAAGTCTGCTTTATAAGAGCGAATGAACTGTTAAATCAGTTCCACCAAGCAAGAGCGGATGAAACATGGACTGCGCTTTTTAAACGTTACTCACGATACGATGTGCTTATTTTAGATGACTTCGGGCTGAAAGCATTATCGCCAGAACAGTCCACTGATCTGTATGATTTAATAGCAGCTATCCATGTAAACTCTATGCTAATTATAACTACTAACCGTAAAATAGAAGGATGGATGGAGCTATTTTATGATCCGGTTATGGCAAACGCAGCATTAGATCGTATCGTAAATAAAGCTTATCGAATTGTTCTTGATGGGGAGTCATACAGGAAAAAATTTATACCGAAATTTAATTTAGTAGATGACAAGTGAGTTAAAAAAATTTACCCTAAGTGGGCTACTTTGAGTGGCCAGAGGGTGGGCTAGTAATCGTGACCCATGACAACTAGAAGGTCATGTGACAGAAACAGGCAACACTTGTGCCAACGTACCACCAGGTAGTAGTTGTACGCTGACCTTTACCCCTGATAATACGGTTGTACCGCAGACCAACTTCACCATTCAGGGCACCAATACCAGCGCACTTACGGCAGCCATTGCCATTGAATCAGGAAGCACTCTAACAGGGATAAATCCAAATTCAGGAACTGCATCAGGCGGGGTTGGCGTAACGCTTACCGGAACGGGGTTAACCGATGCTACTGCCGTGACCTTTGATGGAGACCCTGCAACCGATGTCCATGTAGTCGACTCGACCACGGTGACTGCGGTAACACCACCCCATGTGGCTGGAGTTGTGGATGTAGTCATTGAAACGCCAGCTGGGGGAGCAACTCTGACTAATGGTTTTACCTATGTGGCCACAGAACTAGGACAATCGGCTTTTGGTGGAACGATTGCTTGCCTAAATGGAGGATTAAATAATTTGATTGCAGCCACTGATGATAACGGCATCGATATACCATGGGGCGGATCTGGCATAGCTGTTGGTACTAGCGCCGGGACTATTGATGGGGAGAGCAATACGACAGCTATTGTTGACTGTTTGACCAATGGGATAGGGGCTGGTTGTCCTCCTCCTGGAACTATAGATGAAAATACCTATGCCGCAGGAATTTGTAGTATTTATAGTGTTGATTCGCTAGGACATAGCCCTTGTGAGCTTGGTAATACCTGTTATGACGATTGGTTCCTGCCAGCAGGAAACAATACCCTACCCTCAGGCCAACTCAACTGCTTGAATACAAATAGAGATGAAATTGGCGGTTTTGAACCGGCCCAATACTGGAGCTCTACTGAGGATGCTGGCCAACCTGAGGACGCTGCCTGGGCCTACATATTCAGCTTTTTTGAGACTTCCAACTTTAAGACGGCCGAATTTCGAGTTAGGTGTGTCCGGGCTTTTACCCCGTTACTGTAGCCCTTAGCCCTTTGTTCCACTTCTTTTGAGGCAGTGCAGCTGCCTCATGATTTTTTAAGGATGGATTGTTTGGATTAATGTATAGTATAATAAGTTTTATTTCTTATCTCTTAAGGGCCGTTAGCTCAGCTGGTAGAGCAGGAGACTCTTAATCTCTTGGTCGTAGGTTCGATCCCTACACGGCCCACCATTAATTTACCTTTTTATCTGACATGATAACCTCTGGTATGATTATGCAGTAGTTAAAGTCTGGGTGCTTGATACCCTTTTTTGATTCCATTTTTGGAAAATACAATTTGCCAAAGCTGGGTTTGACGAGTTCTGAAGGTACTTGCACAAGAGAGTAAGTAATAGTTCCACATACGGTAAAAGCGGCTGTCGTATTGAGCCTTTAATTCATTCCAATTGTGATTGAAATTGTTATGCCACGCCATTAATGTTTTAGAGTAATCAGCTCCAAAGTTATGCCAGTCCTCCATAATAAATAACTTTTCTGTAGCGGCTCCTATTTGCATAATTGAAGGCAGACTGCCATGTGGAAAAATATATTTGGCTACCCATGGATCAACGGAAAGGTTAGTAATATTACTGCCAATGGTATGTAATAAAAACATCCCATCGTCTTTTAAACAGTGATGGACTTTTTGCAGGTAAGTAAGGTAATTTTTTGCGCCGACATGCTCGAACATACCCAGTGACACGATACGATCTGATATGGGTCCGCATGTCTGGAACAAAATTAAGGAAAAATAAGAGCTATTCATCCATCATTTATAGTTAAAAATTCACTCAAATTAACCTATTTAAACCTACTCAATACCGTATGAATAGTGATTGCTACTACGAATTGTCTTAGGTCATTTTACCACAACTCTATCAGAATGACTTATCCACAAGTCCACAGGTCAGGAGAGCTTCACTTTCTCGTATAGGCCTGTGGGCCTTGTGGGTAAGTCATGACGCTCTCATTTAGGGTTTATGGTCTTTTCCGGCCATAATACACCTCTGCGGGCGTTAAATAATTAAAGGACTGGTGAAGCCTTCGGTTATTATAATACTCAAAATACTCCGTTAAGGCCAGCTCAACCTCTTCAATTGTATCAAAATCATACCGGTAGATTTTTTCTTGCTTAACACTACGCCACAATCGCTCGATAAATATATTATCTAAATAACGTCCTCGCCCATCCATGCTGATAGAAATGTGGTGAGATTTTAGCGTATTTATCCAATCTTTTGAGGTAAATTGAGAACCCTGATCCGTGTTAAAGATCTCACAACGCGAATGCAGCAAAGCGTTTCTAAGCGCCTCAATACAAAATTCAGCCTCCATAGTAGGTGAAATAGCCCATCCAATCACATAACGACTATACCAGTCCATAATAGCTACTAAATACACATGCTTTCCTTTCATGCGGATGTAGGTGATATCTGCGGCCCAAACCTGATTTGGTTTGGTGATATCCACCTCTTTTAATAAATAAGGGAACACCTCATGCTCCTTATTGGGAACGCTTGTATTTGGCTTTGGGTAAACAGTCGATAACCCCATCATTTCCATCAACTTTTTTACTCGACGTTTACCAACAGGATAGCCTACTTCTTTTGACAGCCATCTTGCCCGCTTAATTTTACCTTCACATGGATACTGCAGATAGTGCTCATCAAGTAGCGCCATAAGCGCTTCATCTTCGACAGAAATGGGCTTGGCACTATAATAATAACTTGAAACAGGCAAGTCTAATAGCAAGCATTGTTCACGAATGGTGAGCTCGGCAAGAGGATCAATCATGACGCGCTTTTCATCCAGACTAAAGTTCATGCTTTTTTTTTAGCCAAGATAGCTGCGCTTGAAGTCGACCAATTTCTTGATATAATGCCTCAACAAGCTGCTCTTGGGACTTGGCTTCTTTTTCATTAGCCCCAGAGAATAAATCGTTAATGGCTTTGATGGCCGATTGCTTCCAAGTTTTTACCTGCGTTGCGTGAACACCGTATTCACTGGTAATTTGCGCTTGTGTGAGTTTCCCCTCAATCGCAGCTAGCGTTATTTTTGCCTTCTTGGCCGCCGTATAATAAGCTCGCTTTTTAGACATTTTATTCTCCTCTTTGTATTAAGAAGAATAGCTCTTAAAAAACCTTTTTTTGTGTCCAGAAAACCGCGCCTATATTAATCATAACGACCCTGTACATCTCTATAATCCTGAAAAAGAATTTCAATTGGTAAATGAGCGCAATTTTTTTGAGCAAATTCACATTGCTCTTTAGAAATTGTAATACCTACTATAGTGGACCCCAAAAATGAGACAGTGGTGTAAAATAGAAACCATTGTTAAACGGGGTACCAAGTGGCTAAAAAAAAATTTACATCTGACTTCAAAGCAAAGGTAGCAATTGAGGCATTAAAAAGTCACAAGACGACCAATGAATTGGCATCTGAATTTGAGGTGCATGCAACACAAATCAATCTGTGGAAAAAACAATTACTGGATGGAAGCAAGCAATTGTTTAGCGGCAAGCATGACAAAGACATGGACTCCATCATACAAGAACGAGATCGATTATACACGCAAATAGGCCAGCTAGCGGTTGAGTTAGACTGGCTTAAAAAAAAGACCGGTCATCTAAGTTGAGCGTGCGGGAGAAGCGAGCCATGATTGATGTCAATCACCCTACACTCAGCATCGTACGCCAATGTGCATTGGTTAATTTGTCACGCGCTAGCTACTATCGCACTGCTGGCGAAGGAATATGTACCGAGAGCCCAGAGAATCTGGCTTTGATGGTCTTGATTGATGAGGAATACATGCGCCATCCTTTCTATGGAAGCAGAAAGATGCGTTCTTATTTACGTCGCCTTGGCCATGACGTTAACCGTAAGAGAGTGCAGCGTTTGATGCGGATCATGGGTCTGGTTTCAGTGGCACCAAAGCCGAATACGAGTAAAAAGAACAAGGAACAAAAGGTTTATCCCTACTTGCTACGTGGTTTAGTGATTGATCGACCCAATCAGGTTTGGTGCACCGATATTACCTACGTTAGGATGCAAGGAGGCTTTGTATATTTGGTGGCAATAATGGACTGGTATAGCCGCAAGGTGCTCTCTTGGAAGGTATCAAACAGCATGGATGATGACTTTTGTGTAAGCGCGTTGGAGAGCGCCATCAGGCTCCACGGCAGGCCTGATATTTTTAATACGGATCAAGGCTCCCAGTTTACCAGTAAGGCGTTTACCGATGTTTTAAAAGACCATGACATCAAAATTAGCATGGACGGGAAAGGTCGATGGATGGATAATGTGTTCATTGAACGGCTATGGCGTTCAGTCAAATATGAAGATATTTACATAAAAGAATACGGAACAGTTTTAGCACTACGAAATGGTTTAAGGGTGTATTTCAAGTTTTATAACGACGAAAGACCTCATCAATCATTTGGAATATACACGCCGTCAGAGGTTTATGCTGGCCTATATGAGGCTGCAGCGTAATGGAATGCCTGTGGATATGTGGACGCGTCCTGCGGATCAGCCATCGCCCTTCGGGACATGTGGACAAGCCATGGATAACAAAAAGACGTTATCCACCGCTTGACCACACTCGATGGCTTCGCGCCCACATACCCACAGGCTCAATAACAGGTGTTTCATTAACTGCTATTGTGGTTGACTCGTGTGCTACGCACCCTCGTCAACGAAAGAAAGTAGAATTAAAGTTATATCTTAAATTAAACGGATCGCTGTCTTGACAATGGGGTCCACTGTACTACCACATCAACATCGTATTTTTCAACGGCATACTTGGCAAATGAACCAAAACCACAACCAATATCCAATACCTTCATGCCCGGTTGTAACATCATTTTTTGACAGGTTAATTCGAGTTTATCAAGCTGAGCATCATCTAAATTATTCGCATTTTTCCAATAGCCACAGGTATAGTTCATGCGTTTATCCAGCATGGATTGGAACAAATCATTACCTAAATCATAATGTTTTTTTCCTACCAACAAGGACCGATTTTTGGTTTGGTAGTTAATGATTTTCAACAATGCGAATTTAAATAACATTCCTATATTTGTTTTAACTTTACTTTCAAGATCCGCTTGAATTATTCGATCAAAAAACTGATCCAGATTTTTGCAATCCCACCAGTGATCCAGGTATGCTTCACCAAGTCCTAATGAACCATGCTTCAAAACACGAGTATAAAAATCTTCATTATGTATTTGGATATCCCACGGCTTATCACCATTTAAATTTATTCCAGCACAATTTAAAAGCTCAAGGGTATATTCTTTCAGGTGGTTTTTTTTCATGATGTTATACAGTGGACCCCATTGTCAAGACAGCGATCCGTTTAATTTAAGATATAACTTTAATTCTACTTTCTTTCGTTGACGAGGGTGCGTAGCACACGAGTCAACCACAATAGCAGTTAATGAAACACCTGTTATTGAGCCTGTGGGTATGTGGGCGCGAAGCCATCGAGTGTGGTCAAGCGGTGGATAACGTCTTTTTGTTATCCATGGCTTGTCCACATGTCCCGAAGGGCGATGGCTGATCCGCAGGACGCGTCCACATATCCACAGGCATTCCATTACGCTGCAGCCTCATATAGGCCAGCATAAACCTCTGACGGCGTGTATATTCCAAATGATTGATGAGGTCTTTCGTCGTTATAAAACTTGAAATACACCCTTAAACCATTTCGTAGTGCTAAAACTGTTCCGTATTCTTTTATGTAAATATCTTCATATTTGACTGAACGCCATAGCCGTTCAATGAACACATTATCCATCCATCGACCTTTCCCGTCCATGCTAATTTTGATGTCATGGTCTTTTAAAACATCGGTAAACGCCTTACTGGTAAACTGGGAGCCTTGATCCGTATTAAAAATATCAGGCCTGCCGTGGAGCCTGATGGCGCTCTCCAACGCGCTTTGTAAATCAGCATGCAAAAATGACCCCCTTTTAGGGTAAATCAGCATCCAATTTTGACCCTCTAAAATCGAGTAAAACGTGTACTCTAGATTTTAATAATCTAGAGGGAATTAGAGGATGTTGATCATGGAAACAGAAGCAAAAATTAGGCGCATGTTTCATGTGCAAAAATTAACTATTGCGGAAATTGTTCGCACAACAGGATTATCGCGTAATACAGTTAGACGGGTAATCCGAGCAGAAAAGTCTGGGAAAAATTATCAACGCTCCATTCAACCACTACCTGCACTGAATATCTTCAAAGAGACGTTGGTATCATGGTTGAACAACGACCACAAGTTATCGAAAAAGGAACGCCGTAGTGCAATGAAGTACTACACTCAACTAAAAGAAAGTGGCTATTGCGGTTCTTATGATAGTGTCCAGCGTTTTGTTAAAGTATGGCGCTGTACGAGTCGAGAGTCATTAAAAGCCTATATTCCACAATACTATCATCCCGGAGAGGCCTATCAGTTTGATTGGAGTGAAGAAACTGTAGAGCTTGCAGGCGTTGTTCAAAAAATCAAAGTAGCTCAATTTCGTTTAAGCTACAGCCGTAAATTTTTTCTTGTAGCATATCCTCGAGAAACTCAAGAAATGTTATTTGATGCGCATAATTTAGCCTTCAAATTTTTTGGTGGCTTAACGCTAAGAGGTATTTATGACAACATGAAAACGGCGGTAGATAGTGTTTTCAAGGGTAAGGAGCGTGCTTTTAACCGGCGATTTTTGGCATTAATGGATCATTACTTAATTGAACCTACAGCCTGCAATCCCGCAGCCGGATGGGAAAAGGGGCAGATTGAAAATCAAGTTGATAATGTACGTGACTGGGTATTTAAACCACGTCTTAAATATGAAACCTTGTCGTTATTAAATGAACATCTTCAGCAGCAATGCCAATTATTGGCCGAGAAAAGGCATCACCCAGAACAACAAGAACTAACTGTTGACGCTGTATTTCAAGAAGAAAGAACTCATTTTAGAGCGTTAAATCATCCATTTGATGGGTATAAAGAAGTTTCAACTCTAGTACATTCAACCTGCTTGATTCATTGCGATAGAAATCGTTATAGCGTTGATTGTGCCTATGCCAACCAGATGGTGACGCTCAGGATATACGCATTAACTATAGAGGTATTTTCAGGTAATGAGTCCATCGGTTGCCACCAACGCACCTTTGGCCGCAATAAAACACTGTTTAATCCATGGCATTATTTACCTTTACTGGAGCGCA
Organism: Legionella antarctica; assembly: GCF_011764505.1. Classification (NCBI taxonomy): domain Bacteria; kingdom Pseudomonadati; phylum Pseudomonadota; class Gammaproteobacteria; order Legionellales; family Legionellaceae; genus Legionella; species Legionella antarctica. The sequence goes on along the minus strand of NZ_AP022839.1, from coordinate 2,456,799 downwards.
AGCCAGGGGCATTACGCAATGGTGCTCCATTCAAAGACTGGCAATTACCACCAGCCATTTTAAAAATCAAAAGCATTCTCATGAAGCGCCGTGGTGGTGACAGAGAATGCGTTGAGGTGCTGTTGGCAATGAGTGAGCATGGCATTGAGGCGGTGAGTGTAGCCTGTGAATTAGCGCTAACAGAGCAGGTGGTTAGCCGTGATTATATTCTTAATGCGTTGCATCGATTACGGCCTACAGCACTTCCTCAAGCAACGACAATGCCCGCTGGATTAATCTTAAAGGAAGAACCCACAAGTAATTGTCATAAATATAATTTACTCTTAACGGGAGCAAATCATGCCATTCACTAAATTATCTGAGTTGCTTAAGATATTAAAATTACAAGGCATGTTAGATAGGTTGCTAGCCTATGAAGAGTCGAAGCCTTTGGTGAAACTAACTCATTATGAGTGGTTATCTATGCTATTAGAAGCAGAACAAATAACACGCAAAACGCGTGCTATTAATTATCAACTGAGTGTCGCAAAATTCCCGGTCAATCGTAATTTAAGCCAATTTGATTTTACGCAACATCCTGTTAATGAAGAAGAAATAAGTTTATTGCACGCAGGGAGCTTTGTTGATGCTGGGCGCAATATTATTTTTGTGGGTGGCACGGGCTCTGGTAAAACGCACTTAGCTATTGCTATAGCAACTAATTTAATTAAGCAAGGAAAGCGGGCTTGTTTTTATAATGTTGTTGATCTGGTCAACAAATTAGAACAAGAAAAAAAACAAGTTAATACAGGACGGCTAGCTAATCGCCTGCAAAATTTTGATGCTATTGTCCTGGATGAGCTTGGATATTTACCATTTTCTGAAGCGGGCGGAGCTCTGTTGTTTCATTTAGTTAGCAAATTATATGAAAAAACATCATTAATCATTACAACAAACTTAAATTTTGGTGAATGGCCAAAGGTGTTTTGTGATACAAAAATGACCGCAGCCATGCTGGACAGATTGACTCATCATTGCTCTATTGTTGAGACTGGAAATGAAAGTTATCGCTTTAAAAATCGAAGCTAAAACAGTAAAGTAAATAATCAATGTGATATGTTTTTGAGGGTCAATTTTGGATGCGGTTTGAGGGTCAAAATTGGATGCTGATTGACAGCGCTTACACAAAAGTCATCATCCATGCTGTTTGATACCTTCCAAGAGAGCACCTTGCGGCTATACCAGTCCATTATTGCCACCAAATATACAAAGCCTCCTTGCATCCTAACGTAGGTAATATCGGTGCACCAAACCTGATTGGGTCGATCAATCACTAAACCACGTAGCAAGTAGGGATAAACCTTTTGTTCCTTGTTCTTTTTACTCGTATTCGGCTTTGGTGCCACTGAAACCAGACCCATGATCCGCATCAAACGCTGCACTCTCTTACGGTTAACGTCATGGCCAAGGCGACGTAAATAAGAACGCATCTTTCTGCTTCCATAGAAAGGATGGCGCATGTATTCCTCATCAATCAAGACCATCAAAGCCAGATTCTCTGGGCTCTCGGTACATATTCCTTCGCCAGCAGTGCGATAGTAGCTAGCGCGTGACAAATTAACCAATGCACATTGGCGTACGATGCTGAGTGTAGGGTGATTGACATCAATCATGGCTCGCTTCTCCCGCACGCTCAACTTAGATGACCGGTCTTTTTTTTAAGCCAGTCTAACTCAACCGCTAGCTGGCCTATTTGCGTGTATAATCGATCTCGTTCTTGTATGATGGAGTCCATGTCTTTGTCATGCTTGCCGCTAAACAATTGCTTGCTTCCATCCAGTAATTGTTTTTTCCACAGATTGATTTGTGTTGCATGCACCTCAAATTCAGATGCCAATTCATTGGTCGTCTTGTGACTTTTTAATGCCTCAATTGCTACCTTTGCTTTGAAGTCAGATGTAAATTTTTTTTTAGCCACTTGGTACCCTGATATGGGTCCGCATGTCTGGAACAAAATTAAGGAAAAATAAGAGCTATTCATCCATCATTTATAGTTAAAAATTCACTCAAATTAACCTATTTAAACCTACTCAATACCGTATGAATAGTGATTGCTACTACGAATTGTCTTAGGTCATTTTACCACAACTCTATCAGAATGACTTATCCACAAGTCCACAGGTCAGGAGAGCTTCACTTTCTCGTATAGGCCTGTGGGCCTTGTGGGTAAGTCATGACGCTCTCATTTAGGGTTTATGGTCTTTTCCGGCCATAATACACCTCTGCGGGCGTTAAATAATTAAAGGACTGGTGAAGCCTTCGGTTATTATAATACTCAAAATACTCCGTTAAGGCCAGCTCAACCTCTTCAATTGTATCAAAATCATACCGGTAGATTTTTTCTTGCTTAACACTACGCCACAATCGCTCGATAAATATATTATCTAAATAACGTCCTCGCCCATCCATGCTGATAGAAATGTGGTGAGATTTTAGCGTATTTATCCAATCTTTTGAGGTAAATTGAGAACCCTGATCCGTGTTAAAGATCTCACAACGCGAATGCAGCAAAGCGTTTCTAAGCGCCTCAATACAAAATTCAGCCTCCATAGTAGGTGAAATAGCCCATCCAATCACATAACGACTATACCAGTCCATAATAGCTACTAAATACACATGCTTTCCTTTCATGCGGATGTAGGTGATATCTGCGGCCCAAACCTGATTTGGTTTGGTGATATCCACCTCTTTTAATAAATAAGGGAACACCTCATGCTCCTTATTGGGAACGCTTGTATTTGGCTTTGGGTAAACAGTCGATAACCCCATCATTTCCATCAACTTTTTTACTCGACGTTTACCAACAGGATAGCCTACTTCTTTTGACAGCCATCTTGCCCGCTTAATTTTACCTTCACATGGATACTGCAGATAGTGCTCATCAAGTAGCGCCATAAGCGCTTCATCTTCGACAGAAATGGGCTTGGCACTATAATAATAACTTGAAACAGGCAAGTCTAATAGCAAGCATTGTTCACGAATGGTGAGCTCGGCAAGAGGATCAATCATGACGCGCTTTTCATCCAGACTAAAGTTCATGCTTTTTTTTTAGCCAAGATAGCTGCGCTTGAAGTCGACCAATTTCTTGATATAATGCCTCAACAAGCTGCTCTTGGGACTTGGCTTCTTTTTCATTAGCCCCAGAGAATAAATCGTTAATGGCTTTGATGGCCGATTGCTTCCAAGTTTTTACCTGCGTTGCGTGAACACCGTATTCACTGGTAATTTGCGCTTGTGTGAGTTTCCCCTCAATCGCAGCTAGCGTTATTTTTGCCTTCTTGGCCGCCGTATAATAAGCTCGCTTTTTAGACATTTTATTCTCCTCTTTGTATTAAGAAGAATAGCTCTTAAAAAACCTTTTTTTGTGTCCAGAAAACCGCGCCTATATTACCCCGTTTAACAATGGTTTCTATTTTACACCACTGTCTCATTTTTGGGGTCCACTATATTAAGCTATCAGTTCCTTTGATATTTAAAGACTCACATAATTGTAATAATTTTTGTGGTCGCTTAATATTCCCTGAAACTTGTCACTTTGGACGAAGACAAGGATCTACAAGTGCAGTCTATTCATCAGTTTTAGTTGACTAACTTATTTAGATAACACTCTTCTATTATAAGATTGACATTAAACGTTGTTTTTTACTAGTAAAATTTAAACGTCCTTATTTTAAACAGTAATGCCTGGCTGGTGTTTATTAGCTTTTATTTGGACTCTCAGAATTAAATTTTATAAGATCTTTTAAATACCCTCAATTTCGATTTCAAAATAGTGAAGTAAATTTATTGCATCAGGCATAGAGAATTTTCCTTTGCGAATGTCATTTTCTTTGGGGTTAATATTATAATAGTTAATGGCTTCGATGAAATTTGCTGCATATAGTTTGCTGCGCATGAACAAGCTATTTTGGAAGTCGGTTAATATAAAAACTCCATTTGATAAATCACACCCCCTAAAATCTACATCGTGGGCTTTGCTATCCTCAATAATAATTTCTCTTAATTGTAATTCAAAGAAACTGGAGTGGCTAATATTTGACTTATAAAACTTAATTGGGCTGGTTAAACTAATATTGGGCCATTTGGCTTGGGTCCAGTTAATACCAATTAATTTAGATTCATCAAAAACAGTATCAGTAAACGAAGTATACTTAAATTGGGCAGAACTAAGATTACATAGCTTGAATTCACATTCAGTAAATCTGCACGAGTGGAATATTGTTTCAACGAAGCTTGATCGGGTAAAGGTGCAATTTTCAAATTGTTTATTGTGTAATTCTGTTGCATCCAATTTTAAATTTGAAAAATTTAAATCGTAAAACTGTATCCTGTCAGAATCGCCGGGTAAGTGTCTGCCACTGAGCCCGGACTAATCCGAGCCGCGCGCGTCAGCAAGCGGAATTATCTCGAGATGCTTATGTGGTGCATGGAACCTGCCGCACTTTAAGTAAGATTAATTCAGCCAATGATGGCATTTCAAATTTTTTAGTCACCCTATCGTAAATATACTGATAAACGTTAACTTTCAGTTTTCTGGCCGTCTGTACAATCGTGGCAAACGTATCCTTTGATTTGGTGCCATTTTGGGAGACCGTTTGGAGATTGATGTCGCGTATCCTTGCTTGAAACCGTGTCCCTAATTCAGAGGCATTGTTGTGCAATGGCAGAAATGGATGGTCTAACACCAATAATAACGCTTGTTTTTTAGCACGTGTCTTTGCAATGCGTTGATCTAAAACATCATAGCCTGTCGTGGTTGCGAACAAAGTATCAAATTGCATTGATAGTTGTTGGGCCATTGATTGAGATGGAGCCGTCTTGTAAGTCAATAATGCATGGTAGAAATCCCATAATTGCTCAAGAAATACAGCCAATATATTCTGATTCATATCTGAGAATGGAGTGAGTTTTTTATAATGACGACCTTCATGGATCCAGCACAGCGCATGATGTAGGGCCAATTTATTAAACTGAGGCGCATCATCTGTCATTAAATAATGGATGAAGTATTTCGAGTGCTGATAATAGGCAAGAGCTGCTGACTCAAGAATTATGCGTCGATTCGTGCTGTGTTTTTTTGGATTTGGAAAAAGTGTTCCCATCAAACTATCGATTGATTCACGTGTGAGGGGTTGTGCATGCAGCATTGGTTTAATTTGATCCAACCATTTTTTTGCGAGACCAAACTCATCCATTAACTCATAAGCCTCCTGATTAAACATAAACTTTAATTGGTCTCGACACAGCAACTCCAATAAGGTCAAGCGATCTTTTTTACGACGAGTGAAGTATGCTGTAAAAAAGTCATTACATAAAACATGGGTGTAGTGATTTTTGCCGTTAACACGACTGCCTGTGTCATCCATCTGCTGGTACAAGCCTGCGTTGCTACCGGCATCGACAATATCTTCTTTTTCCTGATGAAAAATATCATTGCCTTCTGTCAGCATGGAAGCAATTTTACCATGTGATATTTGAATACCACATGTTTTTAAAAAGCGCTCAATGGCGCTCTCCGTCATCCCTGCATCACGGTATAATGTGATGACCAGCGCTTTAACCCCAGGACCAAATTCACTGCCCTTATATTCGCCAGGAATCGGCGCAATAAAGGTTTTTTTCAAAGATGGTGAGTAATACGTTTCCAGCTTGAATTCAACATTATCCGTGATGATTTTTAGATCCTGGATGATTCGAATCTCAAAACCCTTGAACTTGGCGTCATCTGGCAGCGTTGCTTTGTCCAGAGCAATCGTAACACGTCTATCAATACGTACGTTTTTTTTGTCTTTGCCTGTGTTTTTATTGTTCCCTTTACCACGTTTATTGCGATCTCCTTCAGATGAATGATTGGAATTGCCTGTATTATCGCCATTGCTACCTTTGGATTGACCGCGAATATTAGGTTTGCCCTGTTCACCCTTAAGGCGGTTTATCTCATCACGTAATACTTGGTTTTCCTCTCTGAGCAAAGCATTTTCTTCGGCAAGCATTTCGACCAAATTAACCAATACCTTAATGATAGTCACGGCCTTTTTGTCGGCAAGACTATCGATATCTTTTGTTAACTCATCTAAAACTTGTTTGATTTCTTGGCGTTTCATCATCTACCACTGCGTTACTAATGCTGATACGGCAATCATAACATGACTTTTTTTGAACGCATTTTTCGAGTTTTAACGCCACTAAGGGCTAAGAAAAAATCTGACCTCAGGAGGGAGATGTTTTATTAGTGAAAGGGGCTACATTGTGATCTTGGGGATCTTAGGGCATGCATATTGCATGACTTACGTTTGATATGGAAAAACATCAGTTTTACAGAAAAACCGTGTCAATAGGTATTTTGAATATTTTTAAAGAATTCCGCTTGCTGACGCGCGCGGCTCGGATTAATCCGGACTCAGTGGCAGACACTTACCCGGCGATTCTGACAGGATACGTAAAACTCATCTTGCAAAACAATATCCGTGTTGGGTTGGTTATTCATTTAAATTACTCCAAATAAACTTGTATGGTGTTTCTTTTCATGTGGCATAGGGTTTAGGAGCCTATTGCATAATCCGCACAGGCAAACCAGATTAAAACATGAGCTCCATTTTAGCGTTTGTTCAAGAGAAGTGATGCGCGTAGTCATTTCTAATTTTAAACTTAAATCGCCAGAAAAGTAACAGGACACTAAAACCTGCACCTAATACCATTCCCCACCAAAGACCGGTTCCCCCCAAATTCAGACGAGTTGTTAGCAGCCAACCAACAGGTAAGGCAAGTCCCCAAAAACTGATAATTGAGATAAATAAAGTAAAACGGGTATCCTTCAATGCGCGGAGAGCACCAAAAAGAGCAATTCTCATGGCTTCAAACAGTTGAAAAAAAGCAGAAACTGCTAACAATTGAGTTGCAAGTTGTACCAGTTCAAAATTATCGGGATTGTGGACATCAAAATCAATTGAAATCAATGTTGAAGGAATACACCAATACAAACTGCCTATGATGATCATGAGAAATGCAGACAGGAAAACACCCACGTAGCAGGCTCGCTCTGCTGAAACTATATCCCTGGAGCCTAATAAATGACCCATACGCACAGTGATTGCTTGGGCAATGGAGAAAATGAGAGACATCAGGGTTCCCATATACTGTAAAGCAACTTGATTCGCTGCGAGTAGTTGACTGCTTAAAGAACCCATTATCAGAGTTAAAGCAAAGAAAAACCCTACTTCAACACAGTACATGATACCCATGGGGGCGCCTATTTTTATTAATTCCATTATATAGGATCGCTCCGTGAACGATATTAAATAGTGTAGATAGGATCTGTAGTGTTTGTTGAGGACCACATAGATAGTCAGGAGGAAAAAGGAGATCCAGTAGCTGATAGAGGTTCCCCATCCAGCTCCAGCTATTCCAAGGGCTGGGAATCCAAATTTACCGAAAATCAGAGCAAAACTCAAAAACAATGTAAGCGAGACAGAAAGGATACTAAACACTAAAAGAACTCGGGCATGCCCTAAACCTACAATAAATTCCAGAAGGGCAAACATTAGAAAATTCGGTAATAGTCCCCAAGCCAAGGCATGCAAGTAAGATTGAGCAAACTGAACTACAGACGGATTTTGTCCAAACAAGATGAATATGGGTGACAAGTTCCAAAATAAAATAAACGAAGGAATGGACAGAATGCAGGCCAGCCATACTCCGTCTCTCACCACTAAAGAAATTCCGTGCTTATCTTGTTCCCCATATTTATGGGCAACCAGAATATTAATAGCACTTAATATTCCAATGAGTATGACAATGAAGGTTCCAAATAACCAGCTCACAAGAGCTCCTGCAGCTAATACTTCTGAACCTAACTGAGCTAGAAACATGGTTTCAAAAAAATAGGTGGAAGATTGCAGCAAGCCAGTCAGAGTAAGAGGTATTGCCAATAACAATAATGGATAAAAATTTTTTTTGAACAATTTCATTTTAGAAAGTTCCAACAGATGGATAATATTTAAATAAGAATTTAAAGCTTAGCTATATACGGTGATCGTACCAGTTAGATCTCAAAAATGCTCGGGCTCAGCCAAATAATAATAACAAAATTCAGTCATTATGCTTTAAAATAACCAAAATATTCAACGAGAATAAAATGAGTATTCCATTTGAAGAGCTAGTATCACTGCGGTTTGAAGCAAGATCTACCGCCCTGTCGTTTATTCCAGAGTATTCCCAATCGATAATGTTAATTTCTTCTTTAGTCACATTTCGATTATTCCCCCTTTAAATGTAAGGGATGAAGAACATGCAGTAAATAAAAATTTAAGCAAACCTAATCAGGTTTTGTATTGGTTTCAAATGCGCATTCCCCTGCGTTGGGAGAATGCATACAAATTACCCTATCGTGTATGAGGGAGATGAAAGCGTAGATTGTTGTTGCTCATAAAAACTCGGCCAGGCTTGAATAAACATTTTTAAATTTATATTTTCGATAAAGGGCTTGCCTCTTATATTCTCATTGGTAACAGGATCAGGAATAGGGAGCGTACTGCCCCATGTTGGCACATCACTTTGTTTCGATTTTATCCATTGTTCTATAGAATTTTTTTCGAATGAATGTCCACTGGGGCTTAATACCGGACTATCCATCTTACTCAATAAGATAGGATCCAGAATATCAAACTCTACTTTTTTAAGTTTGGTCAAATACTCTTCTGGTTTTAACGAAGTTGCAGCAACATAATTAATGATTGTCTTAAGTTTGATATTTGGATAAAAATCAATCTTTTCCTGGAAAGAAGGAGATTGTTCCAATAAACTGGTGCGCTCGTAAGTAACTCCATCAAGGGCTGTAACAGGATCCTTCATTAGTTTGGCCTCACCTGTTTTTTGCGTTGCCAAAGGACATGAAAGAGCCATAAGTATCCTTTCAGGTAACGTAACTGTTGTTGGTTCCAATTTGAAACTATGACCAACCGATCTGACATGATAGTCAGAGTAGCCTTTTGTTTTTGTTTCTTCATCTATTTTAGGGTTTATTCTGTTTTCTGTATAATAACCATCATTGGACAATATCTTTAATAATCCAGGAAGCTCAGTCCCTGCGTTTTCCTCAGTCACTTTAATGAAACCACCTGTTTGTTGGACAAGGGTGTTGAATTCGATAGTTTTTGGATTGTGCCTATTGGATATCCATCCCTTATCTACTGATAACATATAGCGTGACGCTGTATTTGCTTGCCACTGAGATGATGAAGTATTATAACTAAGGGATTGAACTGTCAGCAAGCCCTCAATCCGACTCTCCCGTATTAACCAAAAATGACCGCCTTTTTCTTGTAGATTAAGAATCATCGGAGAAAATATCGGTGATTTTTTTAATAATTCAATTTTACTGAACAGAATTTGAGTTGTTGCTTTAGGATCCATCTTGTCATAGATAAAAATATTGGCATCTTGTGTAATAAATTCAACTTTTTGTTCCATTTTCTTCTCCCTGTAGTCAAGTATCGTAGTTATACTAAGTGCCATAATAGGCTATCAATTCGATCTATAATTGTCAATCAGCATCCAATTTTGACCCTCAAACCGCATCCAAAATTGACCCTCAAAAACATATCACATTGATTATTTACTTTACTGTTTTAGCTTCGATTTTTAAAGCGATAACTTTCATTTCCAGTCTCAACAATAGAGCAATGATGAGTCAATCTGTCCAGCATGGCTGCGGTCATTTTTGTATCACAAAACACCTTTGGCCATTCACCAAAATTTAAGTTTGTTGTAATGATTAATGATGTTTTTTCATATAATTTGCTAACTAAATGAAACAACAGAGCTCCGCCCGCTTCAGAAAATGGTAAATATCCAAGCTCATCCAGGACAATAGCATCAAAATTTTGCAGGCGATTAGCTAGCCGTCCTGTATTAACTTGTTTTTTTTCTTGTTCTAATTTGTTGACCAGATCAACAACATTATAAAAACAAGCCCGCTTTCCTTGCTTAATTAAATTAGTTGCTATAGCAATAGCTAAGTGCGTTTTACCAGAGCCCGTGCCACCCACAAAAATAATATTGCGCCCAGCATCAACAAAGCTCCCTGCGTGCAATAAACTTATTTCTTCTTCATTAACAGGATGTTGCGTAAAATCAAATTGGCTTAAATTACGATTGACCGGGAATTTTGCGACACTCAGTTGATAATTAATAGCACGCGTTTTGCGTGTTATTTGTTCTGCTTCTAATAGCATAGATAACCACTCATAATGAGTTAGTTTCACCAAAGGCTTCGACTCTTCATAGGCTAGCAACCTATCTAACATGCCTTGTAATTTTAATATCTTAAGCAACTCAGATAATTTAGTGAATGGCATGATTTGCTCCCGTTAAGAGTAAATTATATTTATGACAATTACTTGTGGGTTCTTCCTTTAAGATTAATCCAGCGGGCATTGTCGTTGCTTGAGGAAGTGCTGTAGGCCGTAATCGATGCAACGCATTAAGAATATAATCACGGCTAACCACCTGCTCTGTTAGCGCTAATTCACAGGCTACACTCACCGCCTCAATGCCATGCTCACTCATTGCCAACAGCACCTCAACGCATTCTCTGTCACCACCACGGCGCTTCATGAGAATGCTTTTGATTTTTAAAATGGCTGGTGGTAATTGCCAGTCTTTGAATGGAGCACCATTGCGTAATGCCCCTGGCTTGCGCTCCAGTAAAGGTAAATAATGCCATGGATTAAACAGTGTTTTATTGCGGCCAAAGGTGCGTTGGTGGCAACCGATGGACTCATTACCTGAAAATACCTCTATAGTTAATGCGTATATCCTGAGCGTCACCATCTGGTTGGCATAGGCACAATCAACGCTATAACGATTTCTATCGCAATGAATCAAGCAGGTTGAATGTACTAGAGTTGAAACTTCTTTATACCCATCAAATGGATGATTTAACGCTCTAAAATGAGTTCTTTCTTCTTGAAATACAGCGTCAACAGTTAGTTCTTGTTGTTCTGGGTGATGCCTTTTCTCGGCCAATAATTGGCATTGCTGCTGAAGATGTTCATTTAATAACGACAAGGTTTCATATTTAAGACGTGGTTTAAATACCCAGTCACGTACATTATCAACTTGATTTTCAATCTGCCCCTTTTCCCATCCGGCTGCGGGATTGCAGGCTGTAGGTTCAATTAAGTAATGATCCATTAATGCCAAAAATCGCCGGTTAAAAGCACGCTCCTTACCCTTGAAAACACTATCTACCGCCGTTTTCATGTTGTCATAAATACCTCTTAGCGTTAAGCCACCAAAAAATTTGAAGGCTAAATTATGCGCATCAAATAACATTTCTTGAGTTTCTCGAGGATATGCTACAAGAAAAAATTTACGGCTGTAGCTTAAACGAAATTGAGCTACTTTGATTTTTTGAACAACGCCTGCAAGCTCTACAGTTTCTTCACTCCAATCAAACTGATAGGCCTCTCCGGGATGATAGTATTGTGGAATATAGGCTTTTAATGACTCTCGACTCGTACAGCGCCATACTTTAACAAAACGCTGGACACTATCATAAGAACCGCAATAGCCACTTTCTTTTAGTTGAGTGTAGTACTTCATTGCACTACGGCGTTCCTTTTTCGATAACTTGTGGTCGTTGTTCAACCATGATACCAACGTCTCTTTGAAGATATTCAGTGCAGGTAGTGGTTGAATGGAGCGTTGATAATTTTTCCCAGACTTTTCTGCTCGGATTACCCGTCTAACTGTATTACGCGATAATCCTGTTGTGCGAACAATTTCCGCAATAGTTAATTTTTGCACATGAAACATGCGCCTAATTTTTGCTTCTGTTTCCATGATCAACATCCTCTAATTCCCTCTAGATTATTAAAATCTAGAGTACACGTTTTACTCGATTTTAGAGGGTCAAAATTGGATGCTGATTTACCCTAAAAGGGGGTCATTTTTGCATGCTGATTTACAATCTATAATGACCAAATACAGATCATAATGATATTAAACTGAATTAAATTAACACTGGATAAATTAAATGTACACAATTATCTGACTAAAGATTCTCAGTAACAGATATCGATTATTATTTATGATTGCACTTTTCTATTTGTGTCTCTGAATCATTTACTGCAACCTATTTTACGTATTGTTGTTCTTGAGTGTTTTCTGTATATCAGTAACGAGTGGATTGCTTTTGTATTATGAGCACACTTCATCTTTATTATAAAATATGCTTGACCATTTGGGATTTAAATAATACTTTTAGTTTCCTTGATTTACACATTGATGTTTTCTATGAAGATATATTTTCCTGATATAACGTTTAATAATGTTCCTCCGCTGCCAGCCAAGGAAGCGAGGAACGAGCGAGGCTGGTAGTCCCTGGTAGCCTTAGAGCCGGATGTTTTGCCGCAGGCAAAATATAAGGCATCCGAAAAGGCGTCAGTCATTGGGGTAGCGTTGTTTTTGAACCCCGAATGGGGTGAAAAAACAAGCGGACACAGGACGGCCAGGGCCGCCGGAGGCATACTTGTCGCGTTTGCGAGTCGATTTCAGCCATGGATGGCTAAAATCAATCACGAGCTTAGCGACACTATCGTCATTTGGGACTATAATGAAAAAACGAATAGAGCCACGTGCACGTTTCTGTCTACAGAAAAAGTAGAGAGCATTTATGATGTTTTGTTGCAATTAAGCAGTAAACAGTTTCCTGGGATATTGCTTACTTCGGAAACGGCAATTATTGAAAACGTCTCTTCGTTTACCCACACTTACCCATCAAAGCCTTTCTTGTCTAAACTTGTCAGTAGATCCTCTTTATTGAATTTGCATGCCGAAAAAGATAAGAACAGTATCAAAGTTTATGGTCCTGATAATATAGGCGCGGTTTTCTGGACACAAAAAAAGGTTTTTTAAGAGCTATTCTTCTTAATACAAAGAGGAGAATAAAATGTCTAAAAAGCGAGCTTATTATACGGCGGCCAAGAAGGCAAAAATAACGCTAGCTGCGATTGAGGGGAAACTCACACAAGCGCAAATTACCAGTGAATACGGTGTTCACGCAACGCAGGTAAAAACTTGGAAGCAATCGGCCATCAAAGCCATTAACGATTTATTCTCTGGGGCTAATGAAAAAGAAGCCAAGTCCCAAGAGCAGCTTGTTGAGGCATTATATCAAGAAATTGGTCGACTTCAAGCGCAGCTATCTTGGCTAAAAAAAAAGCATGAACTTTAGTCTGGATGAAAAGCGCGTCATGATTGATCCTCTTGCCGAGCTCACCATTCGTGAACAATGCTTGCTATTAGACTTGCCTGTTTCAAGTTATTATTATAGTGCCAAGCCCATTTCTGTCGAAGATGAAGCGCTTATGGCGCTACTTGATGAGCACTATCTGCAGTATCCATGTGAAGGTAAAATTAAGCGGGCAAGATGGCTGTCAAAAGAAGTAGGCTATCCTGTTGGTAAACGTCGAGTAAAAAAGTTGATGGAAATGATGGGGTTATCGACTGTTTACCCAAAGCCAAATACAAGCGTTCCCAATAAGGAGCATGAGGTGTTCCCTTATTTATTAAAAGAGGTGGATATCACCAAACCAAATCAGGTTTGGGCCGCAGATATCACCTACATCCGCATGAAAGGAAAGCATGTGTATTTAGTAGCTATTATGGACTGGTATAGTCGTTATGTGATTGGATGGGCTATTTCACCTACTATGGAGGCTGAATTTTGTATTGAGGCGCTTAGAAACGCTTTGCTGCATTCGCGTTGTGAGATCTTTAACACGGATCAGGGTTCTCAATTTACCTCAAAAGATTGGATAAATACGCTAAAATCTCACCACATTTCTATCAGCATGGATGGGCGAGGACGTTATTTAGATAATATATTTATCGAGCGATTGTGGCGTAGTGTTAAGCAAGAAAAAATCTACCGGTATGATTTTGATACAATTGAAGAGGTTGAGCTGGCCTTAACGGAGTATTTTGAGTATTATAATAACCGAAGGCTTCACCAGTCCTTTAATTATTTAACGCCCGCAGAGGTGTATTATGGCCGGAAAAGACCATAAACCCTAAATGAGAGCGTCATGACTTACCCACAAGGCCCACAGGCCTATACGAGAAAGTGAAGCTCTCCTGACCTGTGGACTTGTGGATAAGTCATTCTGATAGAGTTGTGGTAAAATGACCTAAGACAATTCGTAGTAGCAATCACTATTCATACGGTATTGAGTAGGTTTAAATAGGTTAATTTGAGTGAATTTTTAACTATAAATGATGGATGAATAGCTCTTATTTTTCCTTAATTTTGTTCCAGACATGCGGACCCATATCATGATGCACAAGAGCCACCAATCAGGAAAAGATCAACCAGTGGACGAACAGTTACAGAAACTGATTATGTTGAACCAATCCGCACCAGACTTGAGTCGTCTGCAGAAAAACTCCCTCGTTTCACCTCAAGTAAAGCGTTAAGTTACAGTAGATCTCCAGTTTCAGAAAGTACAGGTTACTCAGCACACTCCATATTTGAATTACCAAAAAAATCTTATGATTCGATATTACTTGATGATTTAATTATTAAGCGAGAGGATCCCGGTCTTTGGGGAGATACTGTAAGCTATAAGAGCTATTTTACGAATAAAACGGAGCAAGATCGTGCAGAACGCACAGAAACTCATTTGAGGAATGAATCTTCCTTTTATAAAGAGAATCAATACCTCCTTAATGACTCTATTTGCCCTATAAAATCGGACATTATTAATCTTGTAGAGCAATTACTTCAAAAAGAACTTAATCCAGCATACCAGGAATGGATAAAAGTACAGGGTGATAAATTAACCTCCAAAATTTTGAGGGAGCTATTCAAATATTTGCGTCATGCTATATTGAACACGATGATTAATGAGACCTTTAATAACTGGACTTTGGCCATTTTCCAAAACCTGCTATGAGATAATTTAAAACCTCAAGCAATATATCGAACCCAATTCTACTCACCTCGCCTCAACCATAGCATGGAATTCGAAATGATAAATATAAATTCACTATGTACTTTTTTTGTGATACTGGTTATAATATGTGAATTATTATTAAGAGAGAATGGGTATGAAAAAATCAATCTACGATTTACCTTCAGAGATAGGAAAGGAAATTTCGGGTCACCTACCTTCGATAAAAGCCAAAACGAATGCTATATTAGATAAACATACCCGAACCTTATTTCAACCCCCTGCCATTTTATCCAAATTCCTGGAGTTTGTGGCTCATGGAAAGCAAGACCATGCAGAAAAAATATTTACAATAAGGAAAAAAAATCCCCACCAGCTCCAGGAGTTATTACTTGAACGAGGCACAGTGACCGACTATTCAGGTCGAACCTTTACCAATATTTCAGCGTATGAATACGCTTATTGGGCAAAGGACAAGCATATGTGCCGGATGCTTGAATCGCATATGGACGAGAATACAAAAGCGGCGATGCTAAAGCGCTGCGAAGCGATAGAGAGCAATGGGTTAACCTATAAGCAACATGGGGTCGAGGTTAAGAATTCAAAGCATTTTGACTTAACCCCACTCAAAACAGCACTGAACAATTATATTGATGGTTATGATAACTGGGAGAGCTCCCAGAATTGTGACGCCATGAAGGCGGCATGGATGGAGGTTGGAAAAGAGCAGCGCGATGTTCCAGTCCATGTGGCTAATGAATATTGCCGTAAAGACCGCTCGTTTGACCCAACACCTCAGTTTAATGAGGACAAATTACCCCGTAAGTTAGCGTTCCACAATTATAATACAAACAAAGGCGAATCGTGGTTCCCCTTGGTTATTTCTGATTCTTCCGGGCTTGCGGTTGATTTTGCATTAATTAGGGCGGGGCGTGGGGTGGGCGCGGCGGGGCCGTGGGGGTTGGACGCTTTCGGCGGCGCCGGATGATTTGGCGGCTATAATCCGCCTTGATGAAGTAAGAACATTAGATCTCACGCAGTCGCGTAAAAACCTGGAGCCGACAAAACCTGGGCTTGAGATTGATAACCGTATTTTTTAATGGCGTGCGTGAGCAGACCGGCGGCATAGGCCGCCGGGCTAAAATCCCAGCACACATTTAAAAACCATTCAAGTAGCTCCTGGTACTGCCAACTTTCTGTTGTTCTTACCCACCACATGACCCAGAGATGTAGGTACCTTCTGATCTTTTTGGGAGACACCCCATCTTTGACCATAAGATTAATCTGCTCTCGTGCTTTTCGTAACGTCCTTGCGTGCGGGACAATAGTGTCAAGCCCAGGCGTTTGATGATTAATTGCAATCTCTGTACCCCCCCCCACAATGAGGTTAGATTTTGCGCAGTACCCGCCGGGATAACTGCTCTATCATTTGCCTGTATCACATGGGTGTTATCCTGGGTTTGCGTCCCAGGATAGTGTATTCCGAGAAAGTGGAATCCTTTCTCAATGTTGCCTATGCGTGTCTTTTTGCGCGATAAACTGAGCCGTCTTTCATGCAACACCTCCATCATGCGCTGTTTGCAACGGTTAAGCTGACGGCTGGTTTGGCACAGAATAAGAATGTCATCCTGATACCGGATATAGGTTACATCCATCGAATTGAAGGCATCATCCAATGGCTTTAAATAAATGCCACTAAAAAACTGAGACAGCGGCCCACGTAGCGCAATTCCCTGATCGGGATTTTTATATCCGCGAGGGGTTTCAATGGGATTGATAATAATTTGTTCTAGCATGGATTGGACATTGAGATCGTTATAGTGCTTTTTGATATCTTGAATCAATTGGTGATGCGGGATGGACTTGTAAAACGATTTGATGTCAGCGCGGATGATGTATTGTGGTTTTTTTTCCAAAAGCACTTGCCGGATACGCCGCGTGGCAAGCCGTACACCACTTGGTCCATGAAGATGGTAGCAATTGGGGTTCATCACGTAAGGGAAGGTAGGTTTTATTTGTTTGAGCAAAATATTTTGGAAAATCCTGTCCGATAAATGCAGCTGATCAACCATTTCATCTGGAAAATAATGGCGCTTAAGATGGCGCGGTGTATAGCTGCCATTCACCATGGATTCAACACCCCGCACCAGCCAATCATCTATTTCTCGTGCCATGAAATGCACGTCGTGATTAGGGTTTGCATGATGTTTTTGTTTGTGAATTTTGGCGAACAACTTGCGGCCAATATTCACCATGTCGGCAATACTCCATCGTTTCATGTTGATTTTTGTTCTGTATGTTCGTGGTGTGAGGCCAAGAGCGGGATGACTCCTATTTAAAAAAATTGCTAAAGCGGATAAAGCGAGTATCTTGATGTTCGCAAAAACAATAAGGTACAAGGAGTTGCTCAACAATGACACCCGAGATTATATCCGTTTTAGCTGCTTTTGCACCTTTATTTACACGTCCTACCTGGAACAATATCAATACGCTTTTCATTGGTGCCATCCTTTGTCGAGGGGCAAGGCGTATTACGAGTATTTTACGTGTTATGGGCTTAAGCGAGGTTAAAAATTTCTCAAAATATCATCGTGTATTGAGTCGTACACAATGGAGTGGTTTAACTGCCAGCAAAATTTTATTTGGTCTTTTAATCACACTGCTTCCTGAATCATGGCCCAAGATTGTTGCTGTTGATGAAACACTGGAGCGCCGACGCGGAAAGAACATCAAAGCCAAAGGAGCATACCGTGATGCTGTTGCGTCCAGCCAATCACGGGTGGTTATTTGTTTTGGTTTGAAATGGGAATGCATGACCTTGATAGTACCGCTTCCTTGGTGTAAAAGACCATGGGCTTTGCCTTTTATGGTTATCCTTTCACCATCAAAAAAGTCAGATGAGGCCTCAGGAAAAAGACACAAAACATCGATAGACTGGACCATACAAATGGTGCGTTGTGTCAGCCGATGGTTGCACCGTACCCCTTGGATTTTGGTTGGTGATGGCGCCTATGCTTGTATGGCCCTTGCAAAAGTCTGTATAAAAAATGGTGCAACACTCATATCCAGAGTACGAATGGATGCGCAGTTATTTGAATTTCCTGAGGTCAAGCCAGCGGGAAAGCGTGGAAGAAATCAAATTAAAGGACAGCGTATCCGGCTCAAGGAATTACTAGTAGATACTAAGACATGGGATACACTTCAGGTAAAGTGGTATGGTGGTGAACAAAAAACTATTGAGTGCTTAACCTTTGAATGCCTATGGTATCATGCAGGCGTTCCACCAATAAGGCTACGCATAGTGCTTGTTAAAACACCCGATGGTAAGAATGAGGCGGAGACATTTTTCAGCACCAATACGGAAAATTCACCGACACAAATTATTGAGTGGTTTGTTTTACGCTGGAACATTGAAGTTACCTTTGAAGAAACCCGTGCCCACTTAGGCATTGAAACACAGCGTCAGTGGTCAGATAAGGCTATTGCAAGAACTACCCCTCTGCTTATGGGACTACTTTCGATATTGGTACTGGTTGCCATTAAAATGCATGAAACTAAAAAATTGTTAGTGCAAGAAACTACATCATGGTATGACAAAAAGGGCGAGCTCACCTTAGTCGACATTATTACAGCCATAAGAAGATCAATCTGGGTGAAGATGTATTTTTCAATGTCTAAAAATTACGAAAATAATACGGATTCTTTAAAAATAACCGAAAAAACTGCTAACTTATTGATTTATCAACTGGCTTTGGCTGCATAATTGGCTAAAGTCGAGTCAATAGTTCTCGATTTTTCGCTGCTTATAAAGATCCTCAACATGCGGCTTACAGAAATGAGAATTTAGCTGGCGCGATCATTCATCTTTGCAAAGGATTTGCTGAAGAAGTAATCGTGAATATGGTACCCTCTGATGAATACAAAATTTAATGCATCAATTATAACCCATCATCCTATACTTAATCATGGTTGGATGATGGGTTGTTCATTTTTCAGTTGCTTTACCTATTAAAATATAACGCACCATATCGTTCCAATCTGCCGAGTCACCGCAAAACAGATTGGCTTATGAAATCATTTTACCAGACGGTAAGTCAATCAAGGATAAAATGAGTCATACATTGTATTGTACTGGCTTCTTCTTGTGATAAAATCCTGCTTAAGTTAACACTATTCAATGGCTTTTGTCGTTTGCATCGTGCTTTGCATAACATCTGCTGTTACTATGAAAATTGCTATCGTTTAAAAGCAATTCGAATGGATTTGCAACGATCAGTGATGTAAAGTAGCGCAAACAGTCTTCGAGGATGAGAAGACTTTAACAGGTATTTACAATCATTAGACCTCTTGCATAACCTATCTAAAGCTCAAAATTATAAATTCCTGCAATCAAATTAAATCTCAAACCAAATCGTCTTCGTCTATTTCGGTAGCGATCAGGCCTGGTTTAAAACGATTTGGCCGAGGGGAGTGGCATAATGAAAAATATAAATTATCGAGCAAGGCCAGCTTGGGTAAATTTCATGCAGCAGTCAATCAAAGTCATTATTTTGAAGCCTGCACAGTGACTGACCGTTTTTGTCATGATGACCTCAGAAATCCCCTCATATTAAATTACACATAAAATATCACTCCAAACTCCATGTTGTTCAAGTAAGCAATTAAATACTTTCAGTAAATTTTCTTTTTCTTCATCTGTAAAATGGCGGAAAAAATCATAGTAAAACATTCCCTGCCGTATAAGAGAGTGGGTTCTTGTTTTTACGGTATTTACTTTTAATTTGCGATCATAATCTAATTGCTCTCCAGCGGCTCCCAATAGAGTAAACAGCACATAGGCCATAGCAATGACAAGAAGAAGTCTATCTCGCCGCTCAGGTGATTTTATGTGGGTATGGCCAAGTCCTAACCCAAAACGCTGGTCTTTAATGTCACAAAAATAAGGCTCAATTTTCCAGCGTTGGCCATATAGGTTGATGATTTCACGTATCCCTTATCTGTGCAATTACTAACAAGATATCAGGCATCTTTCATATTTTTTTATTTGGTAATAATTATTTGTTCAACTGGAAATTCTTCCTTTGTAAGCTTTGCTTGCTTAATATTTAAGGAACGGCCATCAGTGCGAAGCCATTCTTTTGCTTTCTTTGTTGTTGATTTTTTACTGATGATAGTAGTAGATGATTTTAAGCGAATAACATAGCTAAAACCTAGCTCTCTCTCAATAAAGTCAAAGAAGCGGTATGATGCAAATCCACGATCTGCAACAATAGTTACTTTTACTCCAACTGGCATTACTGACTTTAAACGCGTTAGAATTTGATCCTCATGATGACCTTGATTATGTTTAAGGCGATTATTCTCAACACTCTGCCAGATTAATGGTGTTGCCCGCCCATGATTAGTTAATAAATTTAGACAAAGAGTCTTTTGTTCATCGTGCCAAAAGCTAGTCCAGTCCAGCGCAACTTCGATTTCTTTGCGATCACCTATAATATAAGGAACCCAATTTCGAGCGATATCCCATATTTTAAGCTTTTTATTATTGAGAAGTCGGTCAATTTGTTTTGTGTTTTGACGGTTCTAGTGGGAGACTTGGTTAAGCTTGCGTTTTGCTTAATTGATTAGTTGTACTCTTCAATCCGCCACCGTTTCTGGTACACTTCATAAAGACGTTCGGCACTACTTAGCATGTCATTAGAAACAAGATAGAGAATTCCTGTTGAACCGTTTTCGTTTTTGAATATTTTTTTCAGGAGCCTCACTGGGAAGTCTAGGCCTTTAAGCCAGACTGTTTGGGCTGCATCCTCTTCAACATCTAATGCTCTTACTTGTTGGTACCGTCCGTTTTTGGCATCGTTTTCAGATAAGGCTAATGTTCGGTTAGACTTGATTCCAATGATAAACGACTTTTGAAGGTCTTTATGGATGTGAACCATATTGGCCTTCGAGCCAAACCAGTTGTCCGCCAGAACATAATCAAACATCACCTTGTTGGTAATGGCCTGGGCAATCAGGTTTTGAAATAATTGATTCTTAGTCACTGAGGACTTTCTTCTCGTTTGTCTGGTTTTAATATCACAATAAGCGATATCTTTTTTAATCACCTCATATCCTATGGGTAGGCTGAAGTCAGCGTAGCGAACCATGCACGACAAGATGTTTATCCCTTTGAGTACAGTCCCTTTAGCATGAGAGTAATGCCAGCAATTCACTTCATTCTCATCGGTGTAAGGTTTTTCCTCAATGGAGTCATCAAGAATCAATACTCCACCAACTGTTTCTTGCGACCTAACTGGCTTTTTTACATAGCACCAAAGTGATTTTGAACCAAAGTCCTCAAGACGAAGAAATCGGGTTACTTTGTCATGAGCAAATGCTCCATCAACCAAATCAGACAACCCTGTAGCTGTCGCATATTTATTTTGGAAAATTAAATAATCACTATAGAGATCAAGCATATCCATTGAATCCCTCCCTAAAATTAAGGGCGGAATTCTAATGCTTTTTGTTCAATCTGCAAGTCCATGTGCGTAACATGAGTTATTAATTTCAGTTATGAAACAAGGGGCGTGCTTAAGGTGAGTGAGGTATGGTAATTAATTTATTTTTATCAATTTTAATCCCAAAAGATCCAGACAAAAATCGATCCTTAAAATGAGGTTCCTCTTTATGATTATCAGGCCTTCTCCATTAAATTGTGTCTTGAGATCATAGTCCCCATCTATGACCAAGTGTCAAAAATCATCTGGTGCGCCCACAATTGCCTGTGGTTGAGTTTCCTTTAAAAGATTTTGAATGGACAGGAAAAAAGCCTGCTTTTTATCAATCTTCAGAAACTACGCAACGATGTTTCTGTCAAAATTGTGGTGGATATTTAAACGTCTGTATAATCATTACTTCATTAAATAATGCCAATCTAATAATTCCAAGCGAAAAGCATAGTTATAGGGTTAGTGCTCCGATATGGTGGAAACCTCATGTTTTAAAATAAAACAGATCTCTTAAGTCGGTTGGCTGTGCCATTGCTCCCCAAGCCCGATGGTATAAAAGATAGTAAGATCCATTCTTATGGAATTTGGCTATTTATCAAGTAAGTTCTTGACGCACCTTCAGAATGTGGTAGAATATATCCGATATGTTTAATTTTTGTCCACAGGTGATGGTTTCTATGTCTATTCAATTGCAACATTTTACCCGCCAACTCTTCAATTCCTATAGATCATTTTATTGTTGTTGCTGCTAATTAAATCTTTTTTTACTCTTGATTATATTTTATTTATTCGTTCTAAGGACCTAAACATGTGTGCAGTACATCAATCAAAGAAAAAATCCATTTTTAGTACCCCTATGATTTATACCTTAATGATAGGTTTAGGTATTGCCAGTGGCATGTCAGATATCGCTTTTCTGAAAGGGATTGGGTTATTGGTTTCAGATTTATTTATAAAGATATTTAAATGCATCAGTTTACCCATAATTTCTTTATCTATTATTGTTACTCTTGCCAATTATAAAACTGAAGGGTTTATGAAGAGTATCTGGCAGCGCACTATAAGATACACTTTTGCAACTACCCTTGTTGCAGCAGCCATTAGCTGCATACTCTATATATTGATTCACCCAAGTTCTGTTCAGGTAACTTTAGATGCTAATGTTTCACAATCAATGAACAATATTGGCTACTTAGGGTATTTGACTAACATTATACCAACTAATTTATTATCCCCTTTTCTCGATCAACAAGTGATGGGCGTGTTATTGCTGAGTATAGTTATTGGTTTTGCTGTTCGTCAGATTCCCGAAGAAGACTCCCGGGAGACTATTACACGTTTTTTCCGTGGTGCGCATGGAATGTTTTTAGTTATGACCCGCTGGATCATCACTTTAATTCCTTTGGGTTTATTTGGATTTATTACTTCAACAGTGGTTCAACTGCGCTCTGGCATGGATATTAAAGGAATAGGTCAATATTTATTGATTATTGTTTTGGCTAATTTGGTTCAGGGTTTTGTCATATTACCACTTTGGTTAAAGATGAATGGGATTAAGCCTTTTAAAACCATGCGGGCAATGATCCCGGCATTATCTGTAGCTTTCTTTTCCAAATCGTCGGTAGGTACTCTGCCTGTAACCATGGATACCGTGGAGAACAACTTACAGGTTAAACCACAAATCAGTCGTTTTGTTTTACCTTTATGCACCAGTATTAATATGAATGGCTGTGCTGCGTTTATTTTTGCTACAGTCATTTACCTGATGCAAAATCATGGCATGCCTGTGTCTTTTGCTACTATGGGCTTATGGGTCTTTGTTGCGACTATAGCCGCCATTGGGAATGCAGGTGTTCCCATGGGCTGTTTTTTTCTTAGTGTGAGCCTGCTATCGAGCATGAATGTACCGATTACCCTGATGGGTGTTATCTTACCTTTTTATGGTTTAATCGATATGTTAGAAACTGCTTTAAATGTTTGGTCTGACGCTTGTGTAACTAAAGTTGTTAATGATAAAGCCGTTGCTGTAGAGGACGTAAAACTCAAACCCAGAAAGTCTTCTCTATTAGAAGCTGAATTAGGATAAGTATCTTACAACAGTTACTTAGGAATACAGGAAAGTTAAAGAAGCGTATCTTTGCTCAATAGTCTTTTTCGGGCCAAGGTCCATAGCCGTCAGGGTAAGCAGTTCTAGACGTGTCTATCCTCGATCCGTTCGGGCTGAGGAAGCGCTTTAGCGCTGTCTCGAAGCCTTTCCGGTCTTGGAGTAGAAGGGCTTCGAGACGGCGTAAACGACCCCTCAGCCCGAACGGTCTAGATAGTATGTTTTCATCGAAAAATCTTTATAATAAGTAAATATCTCTTTAGCCTGACGGCTATGGTTCAAGGCTCAGCCTACAATTATTCCTTAACTTAATGATCCTGATTGCTATACCGTATTGTTTCTTAGCCAAGTAATATTTTTTCGCAAATAGAAAAATAAATAGCTTCTAATGAATGTAAGTCGTTTAAAGAAACCCATTCATTGACTTGATGAATACTGGCATTAACAGGACCTAGCTCTACAACTTCGACCCCGTAAGGAGCGATAAAACGTCCATCAGATGTTCCACCATTAGTAGATAATTCTGTCTCTTTTCCTGTTTGCTCCATAATGACTTGTTTGCAACTTTCAAGCAGCAAGCCTTTATCTGTCAGGAAGGGTTTACCGTTTAATCGCCACTCTATTATAGGACTAAGTTGGTAATGGTTAAAAATGCTTAATATTTTTTCTTTGAGTAAGTTTTCTGTTTGTTCCGTTGAATACCTTAAGTTTAAGTGCAAAACCAATTCTCCAGGAATGATATTTCCTGCATGACCTCCAGAATGGAGATGAGTTATTTGCAGGGAGGTAGGGGGAAAGTAAGCATTACCCTTATCCCATTCTATTGAAGTTAAGTCTGCTAAAACAGGGCTTATCATGTGGATAGGATTATCTGCCAAATGAGGATAAGCCACATGTCCCTGTTTCCCGTGTAAACTGACTTTCGCGCTGAGCGAGCCGCGTCTGCCTATTTTAATTACATCACCGATTTGATTACTGCTTGAGGGTTCGCCTACGATGCAATAATCAATAGAAGTACCTTGATGGTATAGTTGGTCCATGACATAAGGAGTTCCTAAATTAAACTCATCACCCTCTTCACCACTGGTTATAAGAAAACCTAATCGTCCACGAAATGAGGGATACGTTTTTATAAACCGTTCTGCCATGAGCAACATACTGGCAAGACTTCCCTTCATATCAGCAACACCACGCCCATAAAGCATCCCTTCTTTTTCTTCTAATTCAAAGGGATCAGTATGCCATTTGCTAACTTCCCCTACGGGCACTACATCAGTATGGCCAGCAAAAACCAATAAAGGGCCGATTTCACCATAGCAGGCAAAGAAATTTGATACAGGGCCTTGATTCATTTGTTGACAGGAAAAACCTAATTGGTTGAGAAACTGGATCATAAAGTCCTGACATCCGGCATCGTTGGGGGTGATGGAAGGAAAACTAATCAGTTGCCTCAGAATTTTTTTCAAATCCGTCATGTTAATTGCCCCTAAGCAATTCATTAATGCTCACTTTAGCACGCGTTTTTTCGTCTACTTGTTTCACAATTACCGCACAATATAAACTATGACTTCCATCTTCGCTGGGTAAGTTTCCTGCTACAACTACAGAACCTGCGGGAATTCGGCCATATGTTATTGTTCCTGTGAGTCTGTTATATATTTTAGTACTTTGGCCTAAAAATACGCCCATGGATACTACGGAGTTACGCTCAACAATAACTCCTTCAACTACTTCAGAGCGTGCACCAATAAAGCAATTGTCTTCAATAATAGTTGGATTGGCTTGGAGTGGCTCTAAAACCCCACCGATACCAGCACCACCTGAGAGATGAACGTTTTTTCCTATCTGAGCGCATGAGCCAACCGTAGCCCAGGTATCCACCATTACGCCTTCATCAATATAGGCACCAACATTAACATAAGAGGGCATTAATACGGTATTTTTAGCGATATAAGCCCCGCGTCTTATCATCGCATGAGGAACAACTCTAACTCCTGATTGTTGGAATTGCTCATCGGTATAGCCATTGTATTTAAGGGGTACTTTGTCATAAAACTGACAAAATCCGGAGTCTATTACTTGGTTTGGGAATAGTTTAAAAGATAAAAGTACTGCTTTTTTTATCCATTGGTGAACAATCCACTCTTTATTTATTTTTTCTGCTACTCGATATTGTCCATTGTCGAGACAAGAAAGCACCTCATCTATTGCTGCTATTAACTCAGGTTTGGCCGTATTCATCGACAGGGTTTGACGATGTTCAAAAGCTTCCTCAATAATGATTTGTAATGAATTCATGTTTTATAGTCCTATTTTATTATTTCAATGAAGCAATCAAGTCGTCTTTTACTGCCCATTGCTGATTTAGCCAATTTTTAAAATCCGCTTGAGTTTGGTCATCATCGAGTAATTTTGACGAGGTAAATTTTTGTGGGATAGGGAGAATTCTGATATTTATCTTTACAGTTTTAACTCGTTTGCAAAGAAAATCCCAAAGAGAATGAGCCTTATCAGGATAGACGATAGTGACGTCCAGTAAACTGCTAATCTGATGTCCCATCGAGCTGATAATGAAACTGATTCCACCGGCTTTGGGTTTTAGTAAATGGGTGTAAGGGGATTTTTGTTGTTCTTTTTTAGCAGTAGTATAGCGTGTTCCTTCGATAAAGTTCATGATAGAGGCCGGAGTTCTCTTAAAAGTTTCTATGGCTTTGCGTGTGGAAATTAAATCCTTGCCTTGCTTGTGTGGTTTTTTAGCCAAGTATGCCTTGCTGTAACGTTTCATGAAAGGACAACCCATTGCCCACCAAGCAAAGCCGAGCAGTGGCACCCATTTTAACTGATCTTTGATAAAAAATTTTAAAACCGGGATTTTACGATTAAACAAGCGATGTAAAATAACTATATCAAGCCAGCTTTGATGATTGGCAACAACCAAATACCAGTCTTTACGTTTTAAATTATCTAGACCAGTTATCTCCCAATTTATTTTCTGTACTTTATCAATATAAAGGTTATTCACATCACACCAGAGCATTGAGATGGCGTCTACACATTGAGTACATAATACCTGCCATCGTTTATTGGGCACTACCTTCAGTAAACCAATAAATAGAATGGGAATGAAACAAAGAATGGTTGTTATAACAAGAATTAATAGGGCAAGAAGAGCATGAACTTGCCCCTTGTTTTTTATTTTTTTCATAGTAGGTAACTCCAATACAGTATCAATCAGGCCAAGGCATGTTCCAAGTCGGCTTGTAAATCGCCAACATGTTCTATCCCTACCGAGAGTCTTATAAAACCGTCTTCTATTCCTAATTGCCTGCGCTTATCGGCAGGAACAGAGGCATGGGTCATAATTGCCGGATGCTCAATCAAGCTTTCCACGCCGCCAAGACTCTCAGCCAAAGTGAATAATTCACAACGAGCTAAAAATCGTTTAGCTCCCTCCAGACCTCCATCTACCACTATGGAAATCATTCCACCAAAATCATGCATTTGTTCTTTAGCTAATTTATGTTGAGGATGACTCTTTAGTCCGGGATAGATCACCTTTTTAACTTTGATTTGATGGCTCAGCCAATTCGCTAATTGGTTTGCATTTTCGCAATGTCTTTGCATGCGCAGTGACAGTGTTTTCAAACTGCGTAATACAAGAAAACTATCAAAAGGCCCGGCAATCCCACCGCAAGAGTTTTGGAGAAAAGCCATTTTTTCTATTAGCTCCTGGTTATCACCGACTACGACCACTCCACTTATTACATCAGAATGACCATTGAGATACTTTGTAGCTGAATGAAGAACAATATCAAATCCAGCTTCCAGGGGGCGTTGAATCCAGGGTGTTGCAAAGGTGTTGTCTGCAACTGTAATCAGCTTGTGTTTTTTGGCAATTGCTGCGATTGCTTGCAAATCCGCTAGTTTTAACATGGGATTTGATGGTGTTTCTAACCAGATTAACCTGGTTTTCGGAGTAATTGCTGCTTCAATAAGGTGGGGTTCTGACATATCAATAAAAGAAAATGATAGATTTGATGTTCGGGTTTTAACTTTATCAAATAATCTGAATGTACCCCCATAGAGATCGTCCATGGCAATAACGTGATCCCCAGCATCCAGTATATCAATCACTGTATTAATGGCTGCCATACCAGAGGCAAAGGCAAATCCTCGTTGCCCGGACTCCAAACTGGCAATACATGCTTCATAAGCAAATCGAGTGGGATTTTGAGAACGTGAGTATTCATAGCCCAGATGCTCTCCTGGAGCGCTTTGTTTGTAAGTAGAAGTTGCATAAATAGGGGTCATAACAGCCCCGGTACTGGAGCAAGGCTCTTGACCGGCGTGAATTGTACGAGTATCAAAATGACTGGCTTTCATTTCTATTCCTTTTAATAGTTCAAATTCAGCAGGGGCAAACAAGAGACTCCTTTCTTCATTAACGAGTTGAAAAAAGTTTAATACAGCCTTTTATTTGACTTGGTATTATACATTTGGTCTATTATGTTCTAAAGTTAAATAAAGTGAACTGATATGTAAGAACATTCTAGAGAGGGATGCATGCGTAGGCAAGAACTCAATTACGAAAAAGTTGCCGCTGCCGCAGAAATAATAAAAAAAAGTGGCAAGGAGCCATCTATCACTGATATAAGTGAGGAATTGGATATAGTTGGAATGCATCCTCAGCTATCTGTTTTGCTTGAGCAATGGTATCACAATCAACCCGATTTTAAGCGCTCTTCAACCGCACCTTTAACCGATAATATTTCGGTAAAAACTGATGAAATAGTTAAAAAAAATACCGAACTTGAGAAATCCCTATCCCTTTTGCGTGCAACGTTAGAGTCAACTGCTGATGGGATTATGATGGTAAATGGCCAAGGCGCGGTAGTTGATTGGAACCAGAAATTTGTCGAAATGTGGCGTATACCTTCTTATATGATGGAGTCTGGAAAAGAGAGTATTAGTTTTGACTACATATTAGAGCAATTAACCGATCCTCAATCATTAATTTCAGATGTTCAGTATCTTTATCAAAATCCGGAATGGCAAGGCGAGTTACCGGAATTAATTTTTAAGGATGGTCGAATATACGAACGATTTACCCAACCACAACGTGTAGGTAATCAAATAGTAGGTCGAGTGTATAGTTTTCGGGATGTAACTCAAAAAAGAATGGCACTGGATGAACTACGTATTCGTGAGCGAGCTATCGAAGCAAGTACTCACGGTATAGCAATTATTGATATTACCAACAATGAAAACAAGGTGATATACATTAATAAAGCCTTCGAAAAAACTACTGGATATCCCGAGAGCATGGCTTTAGGGAAAACTTTACCTACCTTGCAGGGTATAAATGTTGATGAGGTAAATAATAAAAGGATACAGCTTGCAATAAGAGAATTACGTGAAGAAACGGTCGAAATGGAAAGCATCAAAAGAAATGGTGAGGTATTTTGGTGTGAAACAAGTGTTGCGCCAGTTAAGGATCTGTTAGGGCATGTTAAGCATTATGTCTGTATTTTAAATGATGTAACTCAACGCCGAGATATGGAAAACCAATTACTAATGCAGGCTACATATGATTCCCTGACTAACTTACCTAATCGAGTTCTGCTTATGGACAGGGTGGAGCAGGGTATTTTACAAGCGAAAAAGAAAAACTCAATATTAGCTTTTTTATTTCTGGATTTAGATCGCTTTAAAATGACTAATGATACACTAGGTCACAATATGGGTGATAAATTATTACAATTTATCGCAAACAGGCTGTTAATTGCCACTGATGATTTTGATACTGTTGCTCGTCTTGGTGGAGATGAGTTTGTTATTTTACTTTCCAATCTTGACGATATGAAGCAGGCGGAAACTATGGCACAAGAGCTATTGCACGCGATAGCAAGGCCCATGCAAATTGACCAACACAATCTAAAAATTACAGCCAGTCTGGGAATTAGTTTTTATCCTCGAGATGGCCTTGATTATGAATCTTTAATGAAAAGTGCTGATTTGTCAATGTATCACGCAAAAGATAATGGAAGAAATACCTTCAGAGTATTTGAGCCTGAAATGAATAGACGAGTCATTAATCATATGCAGTTGGATAATGCCTTAAGAGATGCATTAAAAAATAGAGAATTATTTTTGGTATATCAGCCTCTTATCGATTTAAAGCAATCTAAAATTGTAGGGTTTGAGGCTCTAATGCGTTGGAACAGCAAGATTTTGGGTATGGTCAGTCCTACAGATTTTATACCGATGGCTGAAGAAAATGGCTTAATTCTTGAAATGGGGGAGTGGGTATTACGGGAAGCATGTTTGCAAATGAAAAAATGGCAAAAGCAAGGACTCAAAAATTTAACTGTTGCTGTAAATATTTCTGGGCGCCAATTTCGTCAAACGAATTTGCCCGAGTTAGTGTCGGGAATACTGGAAAGTATTGGACTGCCAGCAAAGTACCTCGAGCTTGAGTTAACAGAGAGTTTGTTAATTGAAGATATTGATCATGTTGTTGACACCATGTATTCATTAAAAGACATGGGTATTAAATTAGTAATTGATGATTTCGGAACAGGTTATTCAAGTCTGTCTTATCTAAAACAATTTCCGGTTGATAAATTAAAAATTGATCGTTCGTTCATTAGTGAAATGGCTTCTAATCAAAATGATGCCTCTATAGCTAAGGCAATCATTAATTTAGGGCACAGTTTAAATATAGAAGTGTTAGCTGAAGGAATAGAAACGGAGTTTCAGAAAGACTTCATTATTTCTCATGGCTGCGATTATGCTCAAGGTTACTATTACAAGGCTCCTGATACCCCTGATAAAATTTTTGAGTATGTAAAGAGTCTCCCGCAGGCAAAAATCAAGAATTCCTGAACTATCAACTATTACATCCTGTAGTTTTTTAAGTTATCATATAACCAATAAATTTTATGTATTCAAACTCGGCATCTCCAGTTTGCAAGAACATCCTGGATGCAGTCCGTGCTTTTGATAGATCTTTTCAGCAGTGAGATAAAAAAAAGGGAGAAAGCTCCGGATAGGTTGGGAGCGCAGGAGAGGTATTGATACTCCTAAAGGTAGAACCAATGTGTTATTTTTTAAGAAATAAGAGGAAGATATAGGACTGGATTAAAAGCACTCTAATTTTGAGGTAGTCACATGATTGTTGAAGTATTATCAAGAATCCAATTTGGATTTAGCATAGGGTTTCATATTTTGTTTCCAACCTTGAATTTAGGATTGGCCGTATTTTTGGTCATAATGGAAGCAATATGGCTTAAATCAGGAAATCCAGTTTATCTAAGTATCTGTAAATTCTGGACTAAAATTTTTGCTCTTACCTTTGGAATGGGCGTTGTTTCCGGGATAGTTCTGGCCTATCAAATAGGCACTAACTTCGGTCCCTTTATTGCCAAATTTGGAAATGTACTGGGAGCCTTATTTGCTTATGAAACATTAACAGCCTTCTTTTTAGAGGCTGGGTTTCTGGGGGTTATGCTTTTTGGATGGAAGCGAGTACCTCCAATATTGCATTTTGCTGCCACATTATTGGTTACAGTTGGAACTACAATTTCTGCGTTTTGGATATTGTCTGCAAATTCCTGGATGCAGACTCCGTCTGGTTATGATTTTATCGCTGGAAAATACATTGTAAGTAGCTGGTGGGATGTCGTTTTTAATCCTTCTTTTATTCCTCGTTATATTCATATGGTTCTGGCATCCTATGCAACAACCTGTTTTGTTGTAGCTGCGGTTTCCAGTTATTATTTGCTCAGGAAACAGCATGTGGAAGTGGCTAAAAAAGGTCTTTCTTTTGTTATGTGGGCGGCTTTGTTAGTTATTCCTTTGCAGATTTTTGTGGGTGATGTTGTAGGACTAAATGTTAGAGAGTACCAACCGCTTAAAACTGCTGCAATGGAAGCGGTATGGGAAACTCAAAAAGGCGCTCCTTTGGTTTTATTTGCTATTCCCTCCCAATCAGAGCAAAAAAATCTCTATGCTATAGAGATTCCGAAGCTTGCCAGCCTGATTAACACTCACTCATGGGATGGCAAGTTGATTGGTTTAAAAACAGTTAGTCCTCAGGAACAGCCAGACGTGATCAGTGTATTTTTCACTTTCCGTATTATGGTAGGTATTGGTTTGCTGATGTTATTTACGGCCATATTTGCTCTGTTTTTGCGAATTAGAAAAAAATTATACGTCTCTTCATGGTTCCATCGCTGGTGTATTCTAATTGTTCCTCTGGGATTTATCGCCAGTATTGCTGGATGGTTAACTGCTGAAATAGGTCGGCAGCCTTGGGTTGTCTATAATTTACTTAAAACAAAGGATTCAGTATCGGCAATCGGTATGGAAGAGGTAATTATCTCAATGATTCTTTTGTTTTTAGCTTATGGGGTTACCTTTAGTTTTTATCTCG
The DNA here is from genome assembly GCF_011764505.1 of Legionella antarctica. Taxonomy (NCBI): domain Bacteria; kingdom Pseudomonadati; phylum Pseudomonadota; class Gammaproteobacteria; order Legionellales; family Legionellaceae; genus Legionella; species Legionella antarctica. The sequence goes on along the minus strand of NZ_AP022839.1, from coordinate 2,424,774 downwards.
TTTATTTATTTAAGACAATTAAAATCGGTCCAAAAGTAATAGAGGATTCAGAGCATCATGCCTTCCAATACATGACTAACAATCCAGGAGATAAATAACTATGTTACCTTTTATCTTTGCTAGTATTCTTGCATTTATCGTTATTATGTATGTTGTTTTAGATGGCTTTGATTTAGGCATCGGCATCTTATTTCCTTTTACAAAAAATGAAAAAGAACGCGATCAAATGATGAATTCAGTAGCACCTGTATGGGATGGCAATGAGACTTGGTTGGTTTTTGGTGGAGCCATGCTTTATGGAGCCTTTCCTCTGGTTTATGGAGTTTTGTTACCTATTCTGTATATGCCGATTATGCTCATGCTGATCGGATTGATTTTTAGAGGTGTGAGCTTTGAGTTCCGCTTTAAAGCGAACCGTTCCAAGGTTTTGTGGAACTGGATTTTTGCAATAAGCTCAATAGGAGTAACTTTTTTCCAAGGAGTGATCTTAGGTTGTTTTGTTCAGGGATTTAAAATAGATGAAGGATCAATGACTATCAACAATCCTGACTGGCTGAGCCCCTTTAGTTTATTAACCGGGATTGCCTTGATTTGTGGTTATGGTTTGCTGGGTGCTACCTGGATGATTATTAAAAGTGAAAAGGCCTTACAAAGAAGAATGGTTCATTTTGCTAAAGGCCTGCTTGTTCTGCTTAGTTTTTTTCTGGTTTTTGTTAGTATTTGGACTCCTTTGCACAGCGAGATTATTTTTGAGCGCTGGTACAGTTTTCCGAATATTCTTTATTTAACCCCCTTACCTGTAATAACCGCATTAATGGTCTATTTGACATGGAGAAGCTTAACTTTGGGTCATGAACTCAAACCGTTTATCTTCAGTATCATTATATTTTTATGCTCCTATGCAGGAATTGCTATAAGTGTTTATCCCTTCCTGATACCTCATCAGGTAACTATATGGGAAGCTGCTGCACCCGACTCAACCTTACGTTTTATTTTGGTGGGTGTTGCTATTATGTTACCCATATTGTTTGCATACACTTTATATGCATATCATGTTTTTCGCGGTAAAAGTCTGGAAGGCTATCATTAATAACCTTACAAACCCGCTTAAACAGTAGTCATATTCCAAAAGTAGGTATAATTCTTGCAGTAATTCTATTGCTGATGCATTAGCTTGTTGGCTAAGGCTCCTTGTTGTCCTTAAATAACAAGTGTATTGCTGATAATAGATTACAAGCATAGCTTGTTATCGCTATTACATTGACGGCTGCATTTAAACTGAGTGAAGCTTTCTTTGTTGTATGGATTAGATTTTGCATATGGGGGTATTAATTTAAGACAAAGCCTAAGTAAAGCTGTTTGTTTACAGGGAAGTAATATGGGTACGGAGGCATAATGAAAAAAATTACCATAATTGGCAGCGGTTTGGCCGGAACCCTTTGCTCTTTATATTTAGCAAGACGTGGTTATTTGGTCGATTTATTTGAGTCTAGAGCAGATATTCGTAAGAGTCCAACTGATTATGGACGTTCGATTAATCTTGCTCTTTCATGTAGAGGGATTACTGGTTTGAAGGCCATGAACCTTATGGATGAAGTAAATAAAATTATGGTGCCCATGCGTGCGCGCGCGATACATGAATCTAATGCAGAGGTTCACTATCAGCCATTTGGTCGTCATGAAAACGAATACATTAATGCTATTTCAAGAACAGAACTTAATGCTTTATTACTTGATAAAGCAGAACAGTCGAGGAATATACAATTGCATTTTGATATGAAATTGCAACACGTAGATATTGATAAGAAAAAATTACAATTTCAAACCAGGGATGGACAGCATGTTGAGTGCCTCTATGAGAGGTTAATAGGCGCTGACGGTGCTTCATCCCATATACGAGATGTTTTAAAAAACAAAGGAATAGTAGTGTTTACTCGTGATTATTTATCGCATGGATATAAAGAGTTATCCATTAGTAAAACACATGCTAAGGGCATGGCAAAAGAGCATCTTCACCTTTGGCCACGCGATTCTTTTTTGTTACTTGGTAATCCGAATCCGGATGATTCAATTACGGGTTCTTTATTTTTAGCAAATCAGGGCAAAGACAGTTTCGCGTCTTTAGACAATGAAGAACAACTGGTTACTTTTTTTCAAAGGGAGTTTCCTGATGCCTATAGAGCAATGCCCAATCTGGTTAGTGAGTTTTTTGAAAATCCAACCGGAAATATGAGCACTATAAAGTGCTCGCCCTGGCATTATCGGGATGAGTGTTTATTAATTGGCGATGCAGCACATGGAGTAATTCCATTTTTCGGTCAAGGAATGAATAGTGCCTTTGAAGATTGCCGAATTTTGGATGAGTTATTGGAGCGACACAAAGATGACTGGTCAATTGTCATGCCTGTTTTTTATGAACAAAGGAAACTAAATACCGATGCGGTAGCAAAAATGTCTATGGATAATTATCATGAAATTCACTCTGACATCAGAAATTCAAATTTTATTCTCCGAAAACAAGTGGAACATGAGTTAATGGTTCGTTATTCCCAACAATATGTTTCAAAGCATGTATTAGTAATGTTTACCAATACCCCTTATGCACAAGCCATGCTGCAAGGAGAGTTGCAAGAGAATCTTTTAGATCATATTTGTTATTCGATAGACCATATAAAGGAGGTAAATTGGCAAGAAGTTGATAAATTAATGAATGATTATGACAAAAAATTGGCAAATATTTTTGAGCAAAAAATAGACCATTAATTTTAAAGGAAATTGTTGGTCAAAATTTTGTCACAATACTTGGATTCAGGGACATTTTTTTGTCGCTTCCTGAGATTTTGGTGCGGAATAAATAAAAAAACAGACTAAAAAGGATTAATTCCCACCTTAAATTGAGAAAATGTTGGCACGGCTACTGCAAGGATTAAATTGTCAATAAAACTTATCCCGGAGTCCGTTATGAAAACTATTCAAACATATATAGATTCTAAACAAAATGAATTTATGAATCATCCGTTCTTTAGCTTACTGGAAAAATTAAATAGCATTGAAGAAATCAGTTACTTTGTTCCTGAATTAACCTTTTGGGCTATGACCTTCCAGGACATTCTTCGCATTAACGAAGAAAGAGTTAAAGATCCCTATTTAAAAAAGGTGGCACGTCATCACAGGTTAGAAGATGCTGGTCATGAAAAATGGTTCTTGAGTGATAAAAAATATATGAGCCAGTTCAGTGCAGATAAATCTTGTGAGCGTGATGATGTGGCTTGGTTATATTGCAAAGATTCTCAGCTTATTCGAGATGCTGCATATGCCATCATGGCAGAAATGTATCAACTGGATGAGGAAATTTTAAATGTAGCCTTACTTTTGACTATCGAGTCTTCAGGACATGTATTCTTTGAAAAAGTGGTTAAGCAAATCCAAAAAACGGGCGAAGATAAAAATCTTCAATACTTCTCAAGCTCTCATTTGGAAGTCGAACTAGCTCATGCTTTATTTGAAGAAGAAATGGAGAAAAATATATTTGAAAGAAGATTGCCCATAAATACGCGTCGTGAAGGTCTAAAAATGGTAGATCGTTGCTATGCAGCATTTAACAAGATGTTAGATGGATTAGTTCTTGCATGTAACAAACGATTGGAACAAGCAAAAGAAAGGAATCAAGATGTCACTCCAAAAGTGGAATACAGAGATAATCAAGCAGCATAAAAGAGAAACTGGACAAACGTTGCTCAAGGATGAGCAAACGCTTGTCTCCTTTAGCCAAGACTTTGGCAAATTAATTCAATCCTCTCCCTCCGCTGTCTGCATACCTGAGAACACCAGCTCCCTCCAATCGTTAATTACATTTGCTCATCAAAATAAATTACCTGTAACCATTCGCGGTAATGGTTTAAGTCAATGTGGGCAATCCTTGCCTATCCCCGGAGGCCTGACTCTGTCTATGCGACACTTTATAAAACCTTTAGATTTACAAGGGGATATAATTTGGATTGAGGCTAATACAAGCTGGGCAGATTTACTTGAATTATCTTTGCAACAACACAAAGCACCTTTTGTCTTACCCTATAACTGCAATCTATCTGTAGGGGGGGTATTATCTGCTGGAGGAGTCGGCTCTTCCTCATTTAAATATGGGGCTATTAATAGTAATATTAGTGCACTGGAAGTAATTGATGGTTTAGGGTTAAAACAGATTGTAAATAAAAACTCACCTTTATTTCATGCATGTTTATCAGGTCAAGGGCAATTTGCTGTAATTACTAAAGTCGCTGTTGAGTTAAGAACTGTAAAGTCATTTGTTAAAACCTTTTGTCTCGTTTATTCATCTCAGGAACAGTGGTTTGAAGATATTGATAAAGTAAAAGATAAAGTAGATTACATGGAGTTGTTTTGTTCTCCATCAATTCAAGGGGCAAAGCTAAAAGGAGAAAAGAGAGTTCCAATGGCCCAATGGCTATATGGGCTTCATCTTTCAGTTGAATATGGAAACAGAGCTCCTGCATTAAATGACGTACTTTCCCATTTAAAACCATGGCAGGTAATTAATACTCAAGAAGAAACAATATCATCATATTTTCTAAGGCATAATTCTCGTTTTGATACAATGAAAATGTTAGGGCAATGGGATTTGTTGCATCCATGGTATGAATGTTTTATTACGACAAAGGTATTAAAAGAAAATCTTGCTGAATTATTACAACAACTGCCTCTTCATTATGCCAGTCTGGTTCATGTAGCCCCTATGGCTAAACGTAAACAAGGATTTTTAATGTTGCCAGAAGAGGATTCAATTTGTTCCTTCATGATTTTAAATCCAGGAGTTCCTGATATTCTCAAAGATAGTTGCTTACAAGCCATTCAAAATTTGGATGCATGTTTTCTTCAGCAAGGAGGTAAACGTTATTTATCAGGATTTTTAGGTCAGGATTTACCTCCAGAATATTGGAGTACTCATTTTGGCGATCAATTTTCTCTGTGGGTCTCGTTAAAAAAACAACATGATCCTGTTGGAATTTTTAGCTCCATGTTGTATCAGCCTCATAAGCTGTACTGAACTGTTAGGGCATTAAACATACCTAATCTCTCAGTTTCGGGTTCATATTACTGAAAACTCCATAACCGTGTACACCCCTGAGGTTGGGTAAGCATTTTTTAATTTAAAACCTGAAGTCTCAATCAGTTCACACCAACTATTAATAGTACGCTGTTTTCCACCCACTAAAACCATCATGATAATATCCATAGTTTTGTTGGTATGGGGTTGTTGATTTTGAGGCATGACTTGTTCGACAATAATTAAGGAGGCAAATTTAGGTAAATGCTGGTAGCAGTTGGCAAGAATATTTTTTACTTTTGTATCATCAAAATCATGTAATATTCCTTTAAAAAGATAAGCATCAGCAGTGGGTAAAGATGAGAAATAATCGTTGGTTACATCTTGATTAATTTCATCAATCAGATTAAATAAGGTAGTTGTTGTGGTTGGGTATTGATGCTTAATAGTTTTTGATAAATTGTTTAGACCCGATCCTATATCGATTAGACTTTCAAACTGCCCAAAGTTAAATACTTTAGTTATGGCTTCATCATCAAAATTAGATAATTGTTCTATACCCTTCTGAAAGCGTGTTTTTTTTTCTGGATTATGATTGAGAAAATTAAAAAAATCAGTGCCATGTTGAAGTTTAAATGCAGAGGTTCCTGTTTTGAGGGCAGCTTCCAGTTGAGAGAACGCTTGCCACCATGATTCATCAACCATACCAAGCACATCCTTCATAGAGTGAGGATGATCGCGCCTTAATGGGGCAGATAATGGAGTTAGTGCATAAGCGTTGCCATGTTTGCTAAAAAGCCCGTAAACGGTCAGGAAGTTGAGTACTCTATCCAAAAGCTCAGGAACTGTTGACGTTAAACGAGCCAGTTCAGGGAGGGATGTTGGTTGGTCAGACATGTGGTCTGCAATACCTAGATTGGCAATTGTCTGAATAGATCGGGAGACTACATATTCTCGAGACATGACTGCTAAATGTACGTGAGCTTGAATCGATTCTTTGTTCATTAATAATCCTTGGCAAATGATTTTTAAGCTATTTCATCTTAGGTTTATACCTTGTAAGATGAAGATACAATATTTTGTGCTACGATGAGTATCCATTTAATTTTTAGCACAGAATAAATGAATTCGCATCTAAATGAATTTTGCAACATGCTATATAAATAAAATGCGCTAATAAGTATAGTGCTCTATTAAATTTAATAAGGGTTATGAGTACATGAAATTTGATATCCATTACTTGTTCTCGCCAAAATATGCAAAATGGATAATCATTAGTTTAATTTCACTTTTCTCAATATTGATTATTTTTGAATTCACCACCCTTTTTTTTCCTCGTGTTAATTCTCCTGTTTTATCAGAATCTGACAATAGTCTTACCAACAACACCAAAACAGACTCATCAGATTTTATTTTGGACTCTTCTCTTTTTGGAGTGTATGTTCCGAATGATTTAAATGAGGATAATGTTAAAAAATCGATGTTGAATGTTAATTTAGTTGGTATTTTGTTAGGAGATAAAACGGACGAGTCACAAGTAATAATTCGTTCAGCAGGTGGAGAGGAAAATACGTACAAAACAGGTGATAAAATCCCGGGTGGAGCAATAATCAAACGTATTATGGCAAATGGAGTTTTGGTAGAACGAAATGGAGCCTTGGAAAGTTTAAGTTTACCCAAAAATGATTTAACCTTTGAACCTGTAGCAGAGCCTTTACGAGAGGAATAAAGAACATGAAGTATAAATTCAAATTAATAATAGTCATCATTCTTATTCCTTTGCTAGTTGCCTGTATTGCCGGAGGGGCATTAAGTTTGCGCCAAGGTATAGAGAGTTTTAGGGGGCAAGACTATAGAAGAGCTTTTATTCGGTTAAAGCCTCAGGCAGAAAAAGGCCAGCCCGATGCTCAATATGCGATTGGTTATATGTATTATTATGGGCAAGGTGTTGTAGAGGATCGTGATAAAGCATGGTTTTGGATTCATATGGCAGCTCGATTGGGCCAACCAGATGCTGTGGAAGCGGTTAAAATTCTTGGAAGTGCTCCTCCAGTTAGATAATCTACATGCTCATATCGTTGGATGACGTGGTTGTTTTGGTAGTTCGCGGAATGGGGCCGATATTTTGTAAGCGTTCAATCAAGCGCTCTTATAATTAAAGAAATAATATAACTGCAATATACAATGAGAAGAATTCCACCATGCCAGAGTCCGAGTTTCTTTTTATACTGATAATTTAAAAAAATTAACAGCACGGTCAAAGAAACCATTACCGGCATTTCTCGCCATAAGAGCGAAGAACCTATTTTAGACGGGTTAATAATTGGTGGTAAAGCCAGGATTAGTAATAAGCTATAAATATTTGTACCCAGAATAGTTCCTGTTGCAAGATCTTCTTCTCCTTTAAGAACCGCTATGACCGCAGTGGCTAAACCAGGCAGGGTAGCTCCAATGGCTATAATGGTTAAACCTATTGTCAATGGAGTCATTCCCGCCAAATTTGCAAGTTCTGTTGCGCTTTGTATTAGATATTTGGTGCTAAGCGGAAGCACAAACAAGCCTAGAAACATGCTAAGGATGTGCATTTTTAATGATCGGTTACAATTAATTGCCGATTTAAATTCATTGATAAATTGGTTTTTGGGGTTATTGCGATTCGATAAATAAATAAATAAGATAATCAGGGCAATGCAAGCAAATAAAAACAGGTACCCATCTATGATACCTAAAACACCATCCAGGGTGAGACTATATGCAAAGAGCATGGTGATAATAATTATAGGGTAGGTTTTTTTTAGGGCATTGTAATTAATGGTTAGGGGTTTAATAAGTATCGATATTCCTAAGATTAAACTAATATTTGCTATATTAGAGCCTATAGCATTTCCTATAATCAGATGATTTTTGTTCTCCAGGTAAGACAGAGTAAAGATTATTAACTCAGGAACTGATGTACCGAAAGCAACAATAGTTAATCCTATAATAAATGGCGAGAGTTGGAAGCGAGTTGCTAAACCCAAAGCGCCAGTTATTAAATGATTAGCTGCCCATACCAGGGAAATAAAGCTAATAACTAATATCAAGAAAGCACTCATTAAGGGACTCAGTACAGAAGACTTAGCTCTAGATAATAATACGAGAATGATTTACAGGATATAGCTCCAAGATAAATTACAGGGCAAGCAGGTTAGGGTATAAAGCTATCGTAGAGATGATGCTAGGCGATTTTTTTTTTAGATAGACTCATTTATAACACTCATCGATTGGTATGAAAGGTGAGTCAATGAAAAAACAGGCTACAAAATTGGAAAGTTTGGAGGATAAATCCTAAACTGAAAACAGGGTCGTTATGCTCTGGTTTAATCAGTTATCGTGTGGAATCTGTAATCGGCGTCAGTGGAGTGCGCAGTAGGCGAGGGCGCTGATTACCGTAGCTAAATTTTAACACATAAAATAATGGATAAGATCTCTAACACATTCTTTGGATAATAGTCTAGATACTAAGGTCACTTTAGTCTAGTCAAATTAAAAAACTTGAGGATAAAGTATGACCTATTTAATTTCAGGAATTCAACAAATAGGAATTGGCAATCTAGAACTTACTGAAGCTTTTTCCTGGTATCGAAAAAATTTTGGTATGGATATTCCTCTGTTTGATCAAGAATCGGAGGTAAGCCATATGTTACTCTACACGGGTGGGGAAGCGCATCAGCGTCATGCTGTACTGGCGATTAACCTCAAAGGCGGTGGTGGCTTTGAAATGTGGCAATACAAAACCCGTGATTCTATGCCTTGTCTTTTTACAGTAAGTGTTGGAGATCTGGGTTTTACAATTGCTAAAATGAAAACGGAAGATGTGCATAAAACCTATGCTCGCCTAAAACACAATAAACTTAATTTAATTACACCGGTTACAACAGATCCCAATGGACAAAAACATTTTTACCTAAAAGATTTATCTGGCAATATGTTTGAAATAATTGAAGGTAATAATTGGTTTAGCAAGGGAGTCTTAGAGCAAGGAGGTGTCTCCGGAATGGTTATTGGTGTATCTAACATGGAGAAGTCAATCAATTTTTATTCGAGCATATTAGGATATGATACTGTTGTGTATGATAAGTCCGGGGTGTTTTCTGATTGGAAAGGAGTTGAAGGTAGTAGCAACAAAGTAAGACGGGTTTTATTAAAACATAGCCAACCAAGACAAGGTGCTTTTTCTAAATTATTGGGAAGCAGCGTGATTGAGTTAGTACAGTTCGCCGATAAAAAAGGGAAAAAAATATTTGCAGGAAGGTTTTGGGGTGACCAAGGATTCATCCATTTTTGTTTCGATATATACAACATGCCAGCTCTTAAAAAGCATTGTGAATCGCAAGGTTATCAATTTTTAGTAGAAAGCAATCCTGATTTTGATATGGGCGATGCTGCGGGGCATTTTGCTTACATCGAGGATCCTGATGGGGCATTAATTGAGTTTGTTGAAACTTACAAAATACCCATTCTAAAAAAAATGGGCTGGTATTTAAATTTGCAGAAAAGAGACTCAAAAAAACCATTACCTGATTGGATACTAAAGGTTTTACGCTTTAGCAGAATATAATATAACCGGGCAAGAGCATCAAAGTTCAAATTCCTAACACTATATCTCTATATTTAGTCATAAAGGCTGGCTTTTCGTCTTCTTCGTGGCATTGAAAACGTTGATACCTACTCCTTAGTCCTCTATGGCTTCACCGCTGTCAAATCCAGAAACTATCGCGTTGATACAATAAAATACAATTTCTACAAATAGGTAATCTGTGTGATCTCGCGCAGATAGGGTAAATCACTAAAATAAACCATGGCTCATTTAAATAGTCTCATTCGCAAAAAAGTTAGCCTTTTGTTAAAGAGCATGCCTGGGTAGTTTTTGTTCTACCACTATACTCCTTAAGTACAATCAAATAGAAAGTTTTTGGCATTGGTTAAAACAGAAAATATATGATTGCAAATCGTTTATTATAAAATATAAAAGAAGATCTCTTCCGTCTTACTGGTATGGATATTTATAAAATGAGGGTACTTGTATATTTTCAATAAAATTATAGGTGTTCAAAAAACGATTGGATTGATTTATATTTAACTCCTATACTCATTATTAGGTCTCCAGATTATGGAATAAAAAATGGCATTTAATAAATCAGATATTTTTGATAAATGTTATAGCGATAAAGGAAATTTTGCAGCACAAAGCAAGGAAGATGAAAACTATTTAATCAGCCCCATTTTACATGGCCCCTCAGGACCTCACATGCAATTTCAAAACAAACCTATGATAGTTTGGACCATCAATGATTATTTAGGTCTTGCACAAAATACAGAAATTCAAGAGGCTGGATTAAACGCTGTCCGGGATTGGAGTACTACAACTCCAATGGGTGCGCGACTGATGTCTGGCAATACAGTATCTCATGTAGATTTAGAAAATAAGTTAGCCTCTTTCACACAAAAAGATGCTGCAATTTTATTTATTGCAGGCTACCTGGGTGTACTAGGAACTATAACCGGTTTAGTAGGAAAAGGGGATACTATTATTATTGATCAATTTTCGCATGCATGCATGATTGATGCAGCTTTTCTTGCTCAGTCACGGACTGGAGTAAAGATCAAACCGTTTAAACATAATGATATGATGGATCTGGAACGGCAATTAAAATTAGCTTCAAAAGAAAATCAAGGTGGGATTTTAATTGTCACTGAGGGCATTTTTGGTATGCGAGGTGATCTGGCAAATTTACCGGACATATGTACATTAAAAGAAAAATATAATGCGCGCTTATTTTTAGATGATGCCCATGCTTTGGGTGTCATTGGTAATGAAGGTCGGGGGAGTGGGGAGTATTTTAATTTACAAAATGAAATTGATCTTTATTTTGGCACTTTTGCCAAGGCTTTTGTATCAATTGGCGGTTTTGCCAGTGGGCCTCGTGAAGTCATTTCTTACTTACGCCTTAATTCAAGACCTGCTATTTTTTCTAAGGCACATCCTTTGGTTTTAATTCATGCAATTGATAAAGCAACCGATCTTATCATCGATGGTAAAGAAAAACGGTTAAAAATGTGGCAAATAGCAACGGTCCTGCAAACAGGATTAAAAAAACTAGGGTTTGATCTTGGACAAACTCAAACACAGATTACTCCAGTGTATATTCGTGGTGGCGATATAAAGTTAGCTATCGAGATATTGCATATTTTAAGAGATGAATACGGTATTTTTGTAACTGCAGTATCAGCCCCTGTTGTTCCCCTGGGAACTATTCTATTTCGCCTTGTCCCTACAGCTGCGCATAGTCTTGAAGATGTTGAAATTACCTTATCCGCATTTCAATCTGTGCGTAATCGTTTAGGGCTCAATTAATCAGGAGAATAGTATGTCAATTCATCATTCCAAACTTGGAAATATGGTTGAATTACTTAACTTACAAGCTCAGGAAACGTCTCGAGATAGATTATTTTTTATAAATTCATCTATTAGTATAGAAGAAAAACTTAATTATCCTTCACTAATAATAAAAGCTCAATCTATTGCCGCAAAAATTCAAAAACATACACAACCAGGAGATAGAGTCTTATTAATTTACCAGCCCGGACTGTTCTTTATTTGCGCATTTTATGCCGGTGTCATTGCCGTACCAGTTTATCCTCCTGCAGAAAAAAAATTAATCGAAAAATTACAAGCCGTTATAAAAAATGCCGAACCTAAAATAATTTTATCAACTCAAGTTATTATTAACCAAATAACCAGATTGAAAAACAACAAAGCATTACAAAAATTACCCTTTGTTACATATCTTATGAATCACTTTCTGGAAAATTCTCATGAATTAAGCCAATTGAACTTCGATAAATTTATCTGGATCAATACCGATAGTATTCCATTAGACGAAGCTAATGATTATAAAGAACAGATTATAAAGCCCGAGCAAATTGCATTTTTACAATATACATCAGGATCTACGGGGCAACCCAAAGGTGTGATGATAAGTCATAGTAACTTATTAAATAATTTACAATTTATTAACGAATTTCATGTTGCCCAACTAGATTCTGTCTGTGTAATTTGGCTCCCTCCTTACCATGATATGGGATTAATTGGAGGAATTCTATATCCTGTTTTTACAGGAATAGCCGTTTATTTAATGTCACCAATAACTTTCTTGCGTAATCCATCAACCTGGTTAAAGGCGATTACCTCCTTCAAGGGAACAGTCACTTCAGCACCCAGCTTCGCCTATGCACTATGTAATAGAAAAATTTCTGCTGCTACGATAGAACAATTGGACTTAAGCAGCATGGATGCTTTTTTAAATGGAGCAGAACCTGTAAATATAAAGATTATGGATGAATTTACCAAGAAATTTTCTCCTTGTGGTTTTAAAAAAGAAATGTTTATGCCCTGTTATGGCTTGGCAGAAAACACACTATTGGTTACTGGCGAGAAAGAAGGTGTAATTCACTATTTTGATAGAGAAGCTTTACGCAATAATAAACTTATGGAAATTGATGCAAAAGAGCCTCTTGCACATCCTATCGTTAGTTGCGGAACAGTCTCTGAAGGGCTAACTGTTGTCAATCTAAAAACCTTAATCCCATGTGGTGATCAGCAAATTGGGGAGATTTGGCTATCTAGTGCGAGTGTGGCTTGTGGTTACTGGAATCAAGAACATGAAACTGAAACTTTATTTCAGGCTCAACTAGCAACAAGTAAAGAGAATAACTACCTACGTACAGGTGATTTAGGATTCACTTTGAATAATAAATTATTCATTTTGGGCAGATTAAAAGACCTTATTATTATTAATGGTACAAACCACTATCCTCATGACATAGAAAATTCTGTAGAAAACTGCCATCCAGCTGTACGAAAAGGTTTTTGTGCTGCAGTGAGTATTCCAGGAGAGTATCAAGAGGAGCTTGCAGTAGTAATAGAAATTAATAAAAACCACCTTGAATCCGATTTAGAAGCAATTATTAGTGCAGTGAAACAAATTATTCTTCAGGATCATTCATTATCGGTCCATCAGATTGCTCTTATTAATGAGCACAGCTTACTTAAAACTACAAGTGGTAAAATTAGACGCAAGCTAATTCAATCTCAATTAATCAATAAGCAACTCAACACAAAATTACTATGGACAATAGAAAAACTACCATCAAGAGAAATAAATCGTTTATCTAAAGAAGACATAGTACACGATCAACAAAACCAAGCTTTGGAACACTTGACGTTTATTCAAAATATACGAGATGCGATTCATTTGGAATTAAGTGAGATGCTTGATATAAGTATTGATACAATTGACGATAATAAAAATTTTTCTGAATTTGGACTGGATTCTTTAATGGCCGTTGAGTTAGAAGCCCGGTTGCAAAACCACCTAAATAACAGTTGTCGTTTGTCAGAGGCCGCAGTAATCAACAATCAGACAATAAACTTATTAATTGAGCACATTCAATCATTGGTTAATAAATCAACGTCCTTAAATAATTTATCCACCCCTTATTCCTTTATACAAATCCCGGAGCACTTCTGTAAACCCAGAACTGAAGGCTTAACATCACTTTTAGATACGGGAATGCATTTGATGGACACAGAGCAGCTTCTTTTAATGGTAGCTGACTATATTGATATTGTTAAATTAGGGTTTGGTACGTCAAAACTTTATCCTGAACAACTACTACGGCAGAAAATAAACTTATTAAAGTCAGCCAATATTCATGTCTGCCCAGGTGGTACTTTCTTTGAAGTGGCACGCAGACAAAATAAAATTGAGGATTATTTTAAAGAATGCATCCGCTTGGGTTTTAATTGTGTTGAGTTGTCTGATGGTTTATTAGGTATTCCAATTGAAGAAAAAATTCATTTAATCACGAAGGCTAAATCTTATGGTTTTGTCGTCTTATCAGAAGTAGGAAGAAAAGATGCGAAACAAGACAGTCAATTAAGTATCGAAGATCGTTTAATTGAAATTAGAGAGCAATTAAATGCAGGAGCATGGAAAATTATTCTTGAGGCACGTGAGTCTGGTACGACAGGTCTTTTTAATACAGATACTTCGATTAAAACACAAGACTTTGAACGCATTATAACAGAAGTATGTGCCCACGATTTACTTTTTGAGGCACCTATTAAGCATCAGCAAGTGTGGCTTATTAATAATCTTGGGGTTTCGGTTAATTTAGCAAATATTGCTCCACGGGATGTGTTGGCTCTGGAAGCACTCCGTGTTTCACTCAGAGCAGATACTATTTCAAAGGAGTAATATGGACAATAAAATTATTCGTTTTGAAATCGGTCCCGAAGGAGCTTGCCAAGCAGCAAAGCGAGGAGACCTTTGTATTATTGTTGACGTATTACGTGCCAGCAGTTCCATCATTGCAGCCTTCATGGGTGGCATCAAATCGATTCGTTTGGGCGATAATTCTTCATTCGATGTAAGTAAACTGGAAATCACAGCAGGAGAACAGAATTGCATAAAAATAGACCACCTAACCTATGGTAATTCCCCAGAAGACTTATTACACAATAGTCATCAAGGATGCGAATTACTTTTTTTCTCTACTAATGGCATCCCTTCAATTAAAGCATGTACCTCCTATAAAGTACCCGTTTTAATTGGAGCTATTATTAATGCAGATACAGTAGGACGACTGGCGAAAGAAATTGCTTTGCGTTTAAACATTAACATCTCTATCGTTTTAGCGGGCTATAAAGGCAACCTGGAGAACGATGATCTTCTAACCGGTTCATTAATTTATAATAAACAACTGCAATCATTTCAATTGTTAGACACCGGCCTCCTTTATTCTGATAATTTATTGGACTCACTTTTAACCTGCCCAGCAGGCCTTCGCTTGTCCCAATTAAATTTAGAAAAAGACATTTATTTTTGCGCACAAGAAGATATCACAAAAATCGTCCCTATTTATGATGAAAAAATAAAGCAATTGGTACCAATTGCTTATCCATCTGGCTCTTGGGAGAATTTATTATGTTAAAACTATTCACTGCACATCCTGCTTCTGTAAATCAAAGTTATTGGGCTCATTTATTTTTTGCCATTTCATTTGGATTTATTATGATTAAGGGAGGATGTGCCTGTCTAATTCATGCTATTTTTCCATTTTTGTTTCAAACGACAGGAAGTCAAACAGCATTTAGTGCTGTTGAAAAATACCTGCAAAAATGTCCTTACAAAAATGAGAATGATAAAAAACTAATACAATGTTTACAGAACCGAAAAGGAAAAGATAATCCGTAACCGCCAAACAAAAGAGTTACTTGTCGGTATGGTTTAAAACAGATATGCCTCTTTTAAATAGATCAGAATTGGTGTTTTAGGGTAAAAATTTTTGGATATGCTGCATGTTTTGGCATGTGACGACTTTCTCGATCGGGTAATTAGGAATAGACGAAGACATCAAGATTGTGTTCTTTGAACGTTTCGACTAGTGAAAAAAATGCTTGATGGTGTTTCCGAACGATTATTTTCTATTTTGAGTCTGCCGTCATTGATGTACTTCGTGAGATTTTCCTGTTCTTGCTTACCAAACATCAGAAATAAAAATAAACAAAATGAAGCAACTGAATCTTCAGCTTATCCATACCTTAGGTTAAATAAGAACTATATGGCTGTCTTAATGATGAGATGCGTATAGTGTTCAATAACATATCTATGCTGCCTTCCAACTTTATTGAAGAGCTTCTTCACTCTCATATAACTTGGATAAGATTAAACTTGTAGGTTTAGCAAGTCCCAGATGAGATAACTCCTTTTTTGAAAACCATTGTCCGTAAGTTGCAGCCACTTTGTTGTTTAAAGCTCTGGTTTTTATGCTTAGAGCATTGATTTCAAGATGAAAATGACTGAAACGGTGCTTAAAGGCAGTGAGTTGTTTGGGTGTTTCTCCCTTGAGGTCGTATTGAAGTTGTATGAAACCGAGAGGGCATTTACCTTGATCTAAACCTGGTAAACACCACAAACCACCCCATACCCCTGTAGGAGGTCTTTTTTCGAGATAGATTAGCCCCTGGTCATCATATAAAACCAGTATTTGTTGCGATTGGATGGGCACTGGTTTTTTTAGTTTTTTATTAGGATAAAGGTGCTGCTCATTATTTTTAAAAGCCTGGCAATGATTTTGTAAAGGGCAATTAAAACAATCAGGATTTTTAGTCGTACAACATAAAGCACCCATATCCATAATGGCCTGGGTATAGTCAGCACAACGTTTCCGGGGCATGCAGGCATCGGCGAGACTCCACATGCATCTCTTGACTTGGGCTTGTTCGGGCCAGCCCTTAATTAGAAAAAAACGAGCCAGCACTCTTTTCACATTTCCATCTAAAATAGCTGCAGGTTTATTGAATGCCTGTGACATAATAGCAGCAGCAGTTGATGGACCAATTCCAGGCAGATCCATGAGTAATTTAAGATCTTCAGGAAATAAACCATTATATTGTTCTTCTATAGTTTTAGCGGTGCTGTGAAGGTTCCTCGCCCTACTGTAATAACCTAGCCCCGACCAAAGCGAAAGAACCTCATCTTCACTTGCTTGAGCTAATTCGTCTACAGCAGGAAATCGCTGTATGAAGCGATTAAAATAGGGAATAACAGTTTGTACTTGGGTTTGTTGTAACATAATTTCAGAAACCCATACCCGATAAGCCGTCCGAGGTAATTGCCAAGGCAAATCTTTACGCCCGTATAAGTCAAACCAATCCAGTAATGGTTTACTAAACTGGTCTTGCAATGTTTTATTCATCAATGTTTTAAATCTTTAGTCGGTTTCTGATTTGATTTATGGGTTTTTCAATACTGATATTCAATAGCTTTTGGCCAAGAAGAGGAAACATTGCCCTAAAATCAGGTAGAACCTTGGGTTGATCAAGGGTTCCTGAGATTATTAAAGGAAAATACCCTCTAAGTCTTTCCTGAATTTCTAGCATGGCAGGGTCTGCACTGTTGTTATTTAAGCTAGCTTGAAGTTTAGAGTTCAACTCGTAATTGAATAGATTTAAAGCTCCATGTCCCTTCACTTGTAATTTATCTGTTTGTAATAAAATAGACTCACTGGTTAACATTCCATTTTGAAACTGGAACTGCATACTGGCTAGTTTGAACGAAGTATTACCCCGATTGTACGAGCTGCTATCCCAATTGGTTAATTGTCCAAGGGTATTTTTGATCTCGGGTTGAAGCTTATCTTTTAAATTATTTAGCATGTGTTCCAGGTTTAAATTATAAATTTCACCATCTCTAATCGAGATGGACCCCGTTCCGCTAATAGTCTCAACGCCTGGATTTTTCAGGGGGATAGAGGCATGTATTGATATGGGTCCGCATGTCTGGAACAAAATTAAGGAAAAATAAGAGCTATTCATCCATCATTTATAGTTAAAAATTCACTCAAATTAACCTATTTAAACCTACTCAATACCGTATGAATAGTGATTGCTACTACGAATTGTCTTAGGTCATTTTACCACAACTCTATCAGAATGACTTATCCACAAGTCCACAGGTCAGGAGAGCTTCACTTTCTCGTATAGGCCTGTGGGCCTTGTGGGTAAGTCATGACGCTCTCATTTAGGGTTTATGGTCTTTTCCGGCCATAATACACCTCTGCGGGCGTTAAATAATTAAAGGACTGGTGAAGCCTTCGGTTATTATAATACTCAAAATACTCCGTTAAGGCCAGCTCAACCTCTTCAATTGTATCAAAATCATACCGGTAGATTTTTTCTTGCTTAACACTACGCCACAATCGCTCGATAAATATATTATCTAAATAACGTCCTCGCCCATCCATGCTGATAGAAATGTGGTGAGATTTTAGCGTATTTATCCAATCTTTTGAGGTAAATTGAGAACCCTGATCCGTGTTAAAGATCTCACAACGCGAATGCAGCAAAGCGTTTCTAAGCGCCTCAATACAAAATTCAGCCTCCATAGTAGGTGAAATAGCCCATCCAATCACATAACGACTATACCAGTCCATAATAGCTACTAAATACACATGCTTTCCTTTCATGCGGATGTAGGTGATATCTGCGGCCCAAACCTGATTTGGTTTGGTGATATCCACCTCTTTTAATAAATAAGGGAACACCTCATGCTCCTTATTGGGAACGCTTGTATTTGGCTTTGGGTAAACAGTCGATAACCCCATCATTTCCATCAACTTTTTTACTCGACGTTTACCAACAGGATAGCCTACTTCTTTTGACAGCCATCTTGCCCGCTTAATTTTACCTTCACATGGATACTGCAGATAGTGCTCATCAAGTAGCGCCATAAGCGCTTCATCTTCGACAGAAATGGGCTTGGCACTATAATAATAACTTGAAACAGGCAAGTCTAATAGCAAGCATTGTTCACGAATGGTGAGCTCGGCAAGAGGATCAATCATGACGCGCTTTTCATCCAGACTAAAGTTCATGCTTTTTTTTTAGCCAAGATAGCTGCGCTTGAAGTCGACCAATTTCTTGATATAATGCCTCAACAAGCTGCTCTTGGGACTTGGCTTCTTTTTCATTAGCCCCAGAGAATAAATCGTTAATGGCTTTGATGGCCGATTGCTTCCAAGTTTTTACCTGCGTTGCGTGAACACCGTATTCACTGGTAATTTGCGCTTGTGTGAGTTTCCCCTCAATCGCAGCTAGCGTTATTTTTGCCTTCTTGGCCGCCGTATAATAAGCTCGCTTTTTAGACATTTTATTCTCCTCTTTGTATTAAGAAGAATAGCTCTTAAAAAACCTTTTTTTGTGTCCAGAAAACCGCGCCTATATTATATTGAGTAATCCAATCCCCCATGGATTATTTCATGTCCTAATAATATGCCCATTAATTGCTTACCGTTTAAATTTGTTGCTGTTTGATTGAGAGAGAATTGTTTCATGGCAATCCCATAGTCCAAATTGCCTATTGACTCACCATTGTATAGAGAAAGGGTAAGTGGATTAAGTTGGATGCTTTCTTTACCTGTTTTGAGAGTGGCACTTATTTTTTTGATAACAAATTGATTCAAGGAAATATTCTGCAAAAGAATCTGTCCTTCAGCCGCAGACTGAATAATACCATTCTGGAGTTGATTCAATATTGACGGCGCCAGATTCAACCTTCCCTTGAAGTTAATATTCGCTTTGATTAGTGGATTAGAGTTGTACTCAGTTAGTTTCGTTTTAACCTGTACAGTAAATGGGATATTCTGTAAATTAAAGTGTTCAACCCCAATTTGTAAGTTTTTAAATACAGTAAAATAGCCATTGTTGTTGATGATGATTTGACCATGACTTACTAATAATCGTTCTATGGCAAATTGCTCCCCATAGGTGCTTTTACTGGTATGACTATTTTCTAATTGATCTGTTGGTTTGGCTGGTTTGGTAACATTCTGGTTAACTCGGGCATTTAGCCCATCGATATTGACTTGACTAAAAACGAATTTTCCGCTTAGTAGGGGGGATATTTTTAAATTCAAAAGCATGGTATCGATAGCTAGTGAATATTCTTCATTTAATTTTGTATCGCCAATTATAATTTTACTAAATTTAAGCCCCGGGCGAGGGAATAATTGCCAGGAGATAGTACCATCGATGTGACTTTGCTTATGAGTGAGGGTAGTAATTTGGCTCCCTACGAGTTTTTTTATTGTTTCGGGATTAATATTCTTTGCTAAAACCCACAAAATGATCGACGTGACCAGTAACAAGGACAGCAAAGTAAGTGCAATTTTTCCTAACAATTTCATAAGGCCGAACCCTAGGATAAAAACAGAAGCATATAGGTAAAGGGCTTTCTGTCAAGTTGTACTTAAAAAAACTTTGTTTTCTATTGAAACTATGAGGTTGTCAAACTAGACTGAAAAGATGGATTAAGTTATTTTAGTTCTGCTTTCATAGCTAACACAGGATTAACTCAGAACGTTTAAACTGAATTTGGCTGTTCGATCCCATTAACGGGCAGTTATTGGTTATCTTAATTAAAGATGAGGACGTTGATTTTTTTAGAAGTACTTCAGGATGAGTTATATAAATCAAGGAGATCGTCATGCATCAAGGAACATCCGAAATTGTGGTACTAAAACCTACCGCTGTATTTTTATCGTTTCTTGCCTCGCAATTACCGGATCTTGATGTACCCGATCTGAAACTATTACAGACAGATTGTACTGCTTATGTCATAAATAAACATCATTCAGTTTCTGAGACTGTTGCGGAAATAGAAAAAAATTTTTCGACTATGTTTCGACATGAGATTTGTCGTTGGCTAGGCAATGAGGCCCGCAATGAAATAGAAACCAATTTCCTGGATTTCCTTTGTTGTTTTAAATTTGAGATACATTCCCATATAATTCTAATGGAGGCATCTCTAGAATCAGGTCATCAATTACTGATCATAAAACCCCGTTCTTTGTTACTGGATTGGATGAAATCTGCGGTAGAAGGACATGAGGATCTGGAAAATGTGATCGAGGGGGTGAGCCTTTCTAATTTAACAGAAAATGCTACCGTTCTGATAAAAAATTTTCCTGATTTAAAAGAAATGAGATCATTTATCAAAAAATATTATAAACCAATTTTTGAAACATCAATGAGCCGTATATCCAATCAATCAAGTGAATGGCCTTTAGTAAATTCATATCAAGCATTTAGTCAGTATTTTACTATTGGAATACACACTCAATTGGTTCATTTGCCTCATTAAGGAGTTTACTATGGATCCAATAAGTATAGCTCTTATTTGTGCAGCTTCGTTTGGAGCAGTAGTGACTATAGCAGCATTTATTAGGATGATGATGTTAAGTCGGGACAAAGAATTAAATGATGAGGCACAAAGAACGGCATTGACTCAGGAAGCTGGTGAGCTTGAAAAAATGCGTGAACAAATGCAAAGTAATAAACGATTTGATTCGCATTATAAAGTGCTTGGCGCTAATAAAGACGCCATATTTTATTTAGATGGAAAAATAGAGGACATACTCCATAAAAAAACAGAACTGATTGATCGGTATGCTAAAATATCTATCAAAGAATCTGAGGCTATAGTGGATGGTGCACTATCTACTCAGCGTAAAGTAGCATGCGATAGATTAAAGCTGGAGATTGATGAAGAGATTAAGTTTTACGATAGTGAACTGGTGAATCTGCAGCAAAGACGGATCTCTTTGTGGGATACTCATACGGATTTACAAGAATATCTATTAGAGCAGGAAAAGTCGCGTAATGAAAATCTTGATTTTATTTATAAGCAACATTCGGGGCTGTTAGAAAAGGTATATATTCGTCATATTGATCATAGTGAGCATATTGCAAAACAGACTATTGATGCAGGTACATCTACTTTTAAATCCATGGTTTGGGCACCAGCCCAATTTTTATTGCAATATTTTAATCTGTCAACCGGAATTTCCATGGACAAGTTTCAAATGGAGAATGATGCCAGGGATGAGGTTGAAAAAGCAGAGAGTGATATGAATGATCCATCAGACAGTGATGATGAGATTCTAATTGAAGATGATACAGATACAAACCGTGAAGATTCAGGGGATGACTCGCAGTTATTGATTGCTTAAAAACTATTCTTTTGAGTTAATTGATGACATATATGATAATGTATATTACACTATGGTTCCCATGCAGTCAAAATTCTGTTGTGGGTATTCACTAAAGTCTCTTTCTCGTTTTTAAGATGGAATCTTAGAATGCAAGGACTTTAACCGATTGGTTGCAAGAGGAATAACTCGTGGTCTACATAAAACGTGATAAGGATGGTCAGATTTGTGCGATGTATAGCCAAGAGACTGGAAGTGTGACGGAACAAATTGACACTGATGATTCTGAATTTATTGACTTTTTAATGGATTGTGATAAAAATTTACAATTAAAATTTCTTAAATCAGATTTGCAATTGATTCGTGTGCTTGAAGACGTAATAAATATTCTAATGGATAAAAATATTATTACTATTACCGATTTTCCGCAACCAGTAATTGATAAGTTATTAGCACGTCAGGCTTTTCGCAAGAGATATGCTGGTGTAGCTGGTATGGAGTATAAAGATGATGAAGAAATGTAGTTTAGAGTTTATGTCTTTTATTTTATGTTTTACTTTGGCAACCCCCGTATTTAGTCTCGATTTAAATACTCTCCTTCCGGACGAACGCAACACTGTAGATGTATTTCAAAAGTCTTCGCCCAAAGTGGTTTATGTTCATCGCCTGGCAACGGTTCAAAATCACTCGGCAATAAAAAAACATGTTCCAGCTGGGGCAGGATCCGGAATTATCTGGGATGAAAAAGGTCATGTTGTTACCAATTACCATGTGATTAAAGGGGCAGATGATTTGGCAGTAAGTCTTGGTAATATGACAGTACCAGCTAAAGTAATTGGTGCAGAACCTCGTAAAGACATCGCCGTACTGGAGATAAAATCGCCCCAGGCTTTAGCTTATTTAAAGACCTATAAACCCTTTGAGATCGTGCATCTTAAGGATTTAATAGTAGGTCAAAAAGCAATTGCGATTGGTAATCCTTTTGGTTTGGATCATAGTTTATCTAAAGGCGTGATTTCTGCACTAGGACGCAAAGTTCCTGGAATTGGTGGAGTGACTATTCGAAATATGATTCAAACGGATACTCCGATTAATCCAGGTAATTCAGGTGGACCTCTGTTAAACAGCGCAGGTCAATTAATCGGCTTGAATACCATGATTTTTTCCCGCTCCGGTTCTTCTGCTGGAATTGGTTTTGCTGTGCCTGCAGATGATATTGAGCGGGTTGCAACGCAAATAATTAAGCACGGTCGAGTTGTTTTATCGGGTATAGGTATTCAACGAGTTGAGCCTCATATTGCAAAAAAACTAGGGGTTAGAGAAGGAATTTTAATTTCTGAAGTGCTACCCAATACCCCTGCAGCTCACTTAAAATTACGCGGAACCTATAGAGATGCCTGGGGACGCATTGTTATGGGCGATATTATAGTTGCTGTAAATGCACATCCGGTTGCCAATTATGATGCTTTGTATAATCTGCTCACTGAAATTAAAGTGGGGGATCTGGTTACACTTTCAATACAAAGAGGTAATAAGCAGATGGATGTTAAAATGAAAACTATAGATATTGCTGCATTATAATTGATATTTTACCAAGGCTTGTCAACAAGCCTTTTTTTCTTTATGGGTTGGAGTAAAAACAATAGAATACTCCCACTCCATTTTTTTATATTATGTGAGAGGCTATTCGGGGCTTATTTTACTAGGATATAAGGATATAAGGATGTTGCTTAATATAGAAGATTCCATTGTGTTATTGGTTGACGTTCAAGAAAAACTGACATCAGCAGTTTTAAATTGTGATGCTTTTCTAGCTCGTTGTGAATGGTTATTAAAATTAGCACGTACCATGCGCGTGCCTGTTCTGGTTAGCGAACAGTACCCAAAAGGACTTGGAGCAACAGTAGAACAACTCAGTCCATATTATGATAAAAAAGAGTGTATCGAAAAAGTTCATTTTTCTTGCATGCAACAACCTGAGTACACATCCTGCTTGAGCAAATTCAATAAAAATCAATTAATAGTAATTGGAATTGAAGCACATGTTTGTGTGCTGCAGACCGCTATGGAAATGAAAAGTGCAGGTTATGAGGTATATATTGTTGTTGATGCGGTTAGCAGTAGAAGTGAGCAGGATTTAAAATATGCTTTAAAACGAATGAAACAAGTGGGTATTCACTTGATAACTGCTGAAATGGTATTTTTTGAATGGTTAAGGCACGCAGGAACACCTCAATTCAAAGCCCTGAGTAAAGAGTTTTTGCAATGAGTCAGACTGTATTTGCATCATAGTTTTTTGGAAAAAAATTGACTCATTCCGAATGAGTATTCTATCTATTTCGTGACTTCAATGTGTTAATTTCATAAACGATAACTTCGAAATCTGAATAATGGAGAGTATAAATGAATTTCGATAATCAAATTGCTTTAGTGACTGGCGGTGCCTCAGGTATGGGGAAGGCCTGTGTTGAATACTTGCTTCAACATGGTATGAAAGTAGTCATTTGGGATAAACAGGAAGACAGTACTAGTGAAGCTGATTTATTTGTTACTTGCGATGTAACCAGCGAAGAGTCGGTAGAAAATGCTATGAAAGAAACCATCGCACAAACTGGTACTCCCAGAGTATGTATTAATTGTGCTGGAATTGCTCCAGCCAAACGTATCGTTGGAAAAGAAGGCGCTATGCCCCTATCTGCATTTAAACAGGTAATAGATGTAAATCTTATTGGTACTTTCAATGTAATGCGTGTAGCAGCTCATGCCATGTCGGTTTTAGAGATCGAAAGTAAATCCCAAGAGCGTGGAGTTATAATTAATACAGCCTCCATTGCTGCATTTGAAGGCCAAATAGGTCAGGCGGCTTATAGTGCATCCAAAGGCGGAATAGTTTCTATGACCTTGCCCGCCGCTCGTGAGCTGGGACGATTTGCAATCAGGGTCAATACCATAGCTCCAGGATTATTTGCAACACCATTGTTATTAAATATGCCTCAAGAGGTTCAAGACAATCTGGAAGCCACCATTACGTTCCCTCAACGCTTTGGTAAGCCCGATGAGTTTGCATCGTTGGTTGGTCAAATTATTGAAAATGGTATGCTGAATGGGGCGGTTATCCGGCTCGATGGCGCTCTTCGCATGCAATGAATCTTGATAGAAAAGGGCAGCACGTTGTACAAACCTCTTTTGCCCTTTTCTCATAAATCTGAACTGATATATCCTTAAGAATTTTATTGTATAAAGAAATAGGTGGGAATCTTTTTTGGAGTAATGTGCATTAAAATTGCATGGCGCCAGTTTACAGAATATAAATTTGGCGCTTTAGAATATAGATTAAGCTTCTTGATGGTGGTTGTTATCGGGTGATGATTTCAAATTTCCAGTTGCGGTATAAACACTGACCCCATTAACTTTGTTTCCTGATAAAGCATTGACAATTTCTTGGCGAGTATGAATATTAGTGACAATAACTTGCCCGTTAACATTATTCAGTTCACGGCATGTAGTTAATAATTCTGCCAGTTTATGATTGAGCTTGGTGAGTCGGTCGGCTTCTTCGGAAGAGCAATTTATAAGGAATTCTTTCAAAGAAAGACTGGCATCGTTGTTTGAATTGCTAATTAAATCTACTCGTTGTTTTGCACTTTCTTCGATCTTATCTGATAAGAGTTGCTTTTTGTTTGCTAACTCTTCAAGTGAATCGAATTGCCGAGTTGCAAGTATTGTTTTCTCTTCGGATAATAAGATATTGAGGTTTTCTACCCAATTGATTTCCTGCTCCAAATGGCTTGCTAACGTTTTTATATTATTATTCATTAAATTATCCTAAAAAAAATTATCCTAAAAAATCGATTTTTCAAAAAACCAGGGAAAATACTTCTTCAAAGTCCCGCCGCTTTTCCGCGGGACTTTAAGCTATCGATTTTCACGAGGTTATTGATAAGTTATAAAATTCATTCTGAATTTAAGCTAATTCTAAATTATTTAACATACCTCTGGCAATTTTGTCGCTTTGAATCAGGTAGTTTCCTGATTGAATTTCTGCTTTAAAATACAATACACGTGCTTCATTAATCTCGGGTATATCCTGCAGAGAGGCTTTAAGTGCCTCTAGTTGCTGCGAAGTACTACTTAAGGATACTTTATTGGATGAAGGACTATTTTCAATAACCGTTCCTCTAACCTCCTGATGTTGGGCTTTGAGGCGAGCATCAGAATCAATAGATTTCCTATTAGCTGAATCATTAATTTGGTTAACCATCGATTTGTCCTCAATCACATTTAGCATAATTATCGGCTCCTTTTAAATTTTCTTTAGTAAATTTTCGATAAAATTTCATATTTTTTGCTATTAATATCCAAATTTAAGCTTCTAAGACGTTTATAGAACAACCGTTACCCTTTTCTCTCCTGTAACTTGTGCTTCTATGATACGTTTTGAAGACCGATTTTTTACTTTAACTGTATCACCCAGTGCTCCTTCATTTAGAGCAATTCCGGGCATGCTCACCGTTAAGTTTTCATTGTTAGCGACTATAGTAACCTCTTCACCTTTATGAATCAGTTTAGCCAGTTCAATATTGTATGGGGTAAAAGGACTATCTGCAGCAACATCATGCTTACAGACAAGTCCTATTAATTCATTTTTGTTGGTAAAATATCCTGACTTTAGCTTTTGAGTATCCATTTCAGTTTGATAAATATCATTTTCTTTTACTTGAGTCCCCTTAACAAGCATGTTTTTTGAGACTAAAACAGTTTTAAAGATGGTGATTGTGAACGGTACATATAAGATCCAATGATTATCCTCTTCAAGACATTTTACTGCCATAGTACTGCTGCTTAAAACTGGAGTTTGATAGGGGTTAAAAACAAAAAGCCGTTCTTCTGCACATGCTTTAAGATTCAAACGAGAGTCAATTTTATTGGCAGACACCTGGATTTTACCTTCGGTGTAATTGGATAGCTCATTCAAAATGGTTTGTTCTATTTTATCTTTCAAGAGGGCGAGGGATTGAACCTGGGTCGCATGTAAGCAGATACTTGCAAAAAATAGGAAAACACTTAGTATGCTCTTGTTCACAACATTAACCCTCTTGGTATGTAGTCAGATTTCCATGCAAATATTGCGCCAACATTAGGAGTATAACATGACCGATCGTTTTAGCATCTACAAACTGATTTTATTCATGTGTGTTGCACCATTATATGCAAATAGCCATCATCCTCAAGAGTTTCTAAAGACTATTGAAGGAACCAGAAATGAGGGAGAACAGATATACAGTCATTTTTGTTCTAATTGCCATGCCCCAAAGCCCCTGATCCCCTTAGGTGCTCCAAGAATTGGGTATACTGGTGATTGGAAATTAAGAGTGAAGCAAGGAATTGATATTCTTTTCAGGCATACCGACGAAGGGTTAAATGCTATGCCGGCCAGGGGAGGGTGTTTTGAATGTACTGATGAGCAGCTGATTCGAGCTATAGTTGAAATTGTACCAAAAGAAGACAAAAAAGACCTTTTAAATGAACTTAAAGACCACAAAAAATACAAACAGTAGAAAAATTTAATAAAAAAAGCTAAACCTATTTTAAATTCTCCCGATACAGTAAAAAAAAGAGGGAGAAATAAAGTGAAAAAACAACTATTGTTAGTTCCCGTTTTTGCCTTGGCGGCTTCTTGTTCGTCCATGGATAGATCAACTGCTGTTGTCGATGATGCGGGGTATACCCATTACACTATGAGTATGGCATCAGACCGTAAAGGCTCAAATTACTTCCCTGCAAAAAAAGAACCCACAGGAAGAAAAGTATTCGTCTTTGACCCTAAAGCTACTGCTTGGGCAGCTTATGATGCTCAGGGTAACAGGCTCAAGACAGGTAGTGCTTCTGGTGGTAAGGATTTCTGTGAGGATTCAGGTAGGCCATGCCGTACTGTGACAGGTAACTTTAGAGTTTACTCTAAAAAAGGTGAGGATTGTAAGTCCAGCTTATATCCTCTTGAAACCAATGGTGGCGCGAAAATGCCTTATTGCATGCACTTCTCTGGCGCATATTCAATACATGCTGCCTATGAAGTACCAAGCTATAATGCAAGCCATGGCTGTATCCGGGTTCTACCCAGTGCAGCAAAATGGCTCAATGAAAGTTTTATGGACATAGGTACTTCTGTCGTAGTTAAACCCTACTGATGAGTATCATATTTAATAACTTATTGTATCTCCACTCTGCCCTGCATCTTGCAGGGTTTTTTTATTTGGCAGTCGATGAACATCAATTGCTCTTAATTAACGTCAGTTATGGATAAGATGCTTATTAAACCCAGTGACTATCTCGATCCGTTCGCCCTGGAGAGTCGCTTTAGCGACGTCTCGAAGGGTTTTGGTACAGTGCTTAGCCTTCGAGACGGGCTAAACCCCTCCTCAGGCCGAACGGAGCAAGGTAAAATCTGAGTTTCTTATCCATAACTTGTTAAGTAATTGGAGACACTTGATAATAATAGAATCCCAATTTACTATCGTGTTTTTTTTAAGAGTAGAACTGCATTATGATTCTTTGTATTGATGTTGGAAATTCTCATATATATGGTGGGGTGTTTGACAAGGATGATATAAAATTGCGTTTTCGCCATACTTCTAAAGTCAGTACTTCTGATGAGTTAGGTATTTTTTTAAAAAGTGTCTTAAGGGAAAATAATTGCTCCCCGGAAGAAATTACGAAAATTGGCATTTGTTCAGTAGTTCCTCAGTTAGATTATTCCTTGCGATCAGCTTGCGTTAAATATTTTTCTTCAGAGCCCTTTTTATTACAGGCAGGAGTTAAAACCGGATTAAACATTAAGTATCGTAATCCCCTGGAAGTTGGAGCCGATCGCATTGCCAATGCAATTGCCGCAACTCATAGTTATCCTAATCGAAATATTATTGTGATTGATTTCGGTACTGCAACCACTTTTTGCGTTATTACCGCACAAAAAGCATATTTAGGCGGGGCTATACTACCCGGGGTCAGATTATCTGTTGATGCCCTCTCAAAAAATACGGCTAAATTACCTTCTGTGGAAATTATAAAAATAGAAAATGTAGTTGGGAGATCTACCGTAGAGAGTATTCAATCGGGAGTTTATTATGGGGTTCTCGGTGCTTGCCGAGAGTTAATTCAAAGAATCAATAATGAATCTTTTCCCGACAGTAAGCCCTTGGTTTTAGCTACAGGTGGTTTTGCTTCTTTATTCGATAAGCAAGAGGTCTATGATTATCTCGTTCCTGATTTAGTTCTCCAGGGTATTCGTTTAGCTGCATTAATGAACATTTAGCAATTAATTAAAGTCCCGTATGTCCCCACATCATACGGGTTTCGAATGGCGTTTTTACAATCTATCGCTAAATCAGGGAATCTAGCCTCCCAATAATAATCTGACAGATATTCGTACCCGATATCAAATGTTTCTTATATTGATATAGTGATTAATTTATAATCATTCTTCTTTTTATTTCTTCCAAACTGTAAATAAATTAACAAAAAAGTGGGTTTTCGCCTTGACGAAGGAATAAATGTGTTTCTATAGTGTATAAAAGTGGGGTAAAATAATAAAAAAGTGGAGAATTGTGGAGGAGTTAAATCCTTTACATTAGGAAAACTATGTTTCGTGGAATAAATACCATCACCATAGACACAAAAGGACGCCTGGCTATTCCAACGCGTTACAGAAGTGCATTGGGGGCAGAAGAGAAAATCCCTTTGGTGGTGACTATAGACACTGAGGAAACATGTTTACTGCTTTACACCGCTGCACAATGGCAATTTATTGAAGATAATTTGCAAAAGCTTCCCAGTTTTAATGCTGCAGCGAGAAGAATTCAGCGTTTGTTGATTGGTCATGCCACTGACATAGAAGTTGATGCAAATGGACGTGTACTTTTACCCACTGTTTTACGAAATTATGCTCAGCTGGAAAAGGATGTAGTGATGATAGGGCAAGGAAATAAATTTGAAGTATGGAATAAAGAGCTTTGGGAATCCAGACGTGAACAATGGTTAGCTGAAGAGGCTTCCAAAACTGATGGATTACCTGATGAAATGAAAACGTTTTCTTTGTAATAGGAAACCTAAATGGCAATGCATCAATCAGTATTACTACATGAATCAATCAAGGGTTTAGCTATTAAACCGGGTGGAACTTATTTTGATGGAACTTTTGGTCGGGGTGGTCATAGCAAGGAAATTTTGAACCATTTAAACGAAAAAGGAAGATTATTCGCCATAGATAAGGATCCGGATGCTGTTGAGTTTGCAAAAGATAACTTTGGTTTAGATAAACGATTTCATATATTTCATGGTTCCTTTGCTCGTCTTAGTGAATTTACTGCTGAGGTAAATGTGTTTGGATCTGTTGACGGAATATTACTTGATTTGGGCGTGTCTTCTCCTCAGTTGGACAACCCCGAACGAGGATTTAGTTTTATGCAGCAAGGTCCACTAGACATGCGAATGGATTTAACTCAATCAATAAGTGCTGCTAAATTTGTTAATGAAGCCGAGGTAAATGAGATGGCTTCCGTGTTTAGGTTATATGGTGAAGAGCGATTTGCAGGGAGAATTGCCAAAGCCATTGTTGAAGCAAGAGATATAATCCCTATAACGACGACTTTACAGTTAGCAGAAATTGTTAAAGAAGCAAATCCCAAATGGGAAAAACACAAGCATCCTGCAACTCGTGTTTTTCAAGCGATTCGTATCCACGTTAATCAAGAATTGAGTGATCTTAGTAGTTGTTTAGAACAGTGCATCGATGTTTTGGCACCAGGGGGACGATTATCGGTGATTAGTTTTCACTCTCTCGAAGACCGAATCGTAAAACAGTTTATGAGAGATAAAGAACAAGGAGTGAGACCGCCACCAGAGGTTCCGGTTCGCTACGAAGAGACTAAAACTAATTTTAAGCGAGTAGGTAAAGCTGTAATGCCAAAAGAAGTTGAAATAAATGAAAATGTCAGAGCTCGAAGTGCAGTGCTGAGGATAGGGGAGAAATTAGCATGAATGCTGCGGCTAAAGTAATCAATCAAGGCAATTTATTTAATGGACAATTGGCAGATATGCATATGTCGAAATCAATATATTTATTGATGGTATTGTTAGTTGCTGTTTTAATTAGTGCTTTTGCGGTGATCTACAGCACTAATTCATATCGATCCACATTTAGTCAGGTCGAACAAGAAGTACAACAGACCCATTTTTTACAATTACAATGGGGGCAGCTATTACTGGAGCAGGCAAGCCTGGCTACTCCTGCGAGAGTCGAAGAACTGGCAATAGTAAAACTAAAGATGTCATTGCCTACTTCAAAGAACACGTATTTATTACACGCACGATTAAACTAATTCTTCATTTGAAGAAATAACAGAGTACGTGTTTGTCCTGAAATTTAGAGAGGAATCATCTCGAAAGATTTAATTGCTTCATGTACACTGATTTATTAAAGTCAGTTTGAAACGATGTCTTGTAAATTATTGCACACGAGAGCTTGTGCTTCTAAACTTTATTTTTGAGTAGTAATCCATGAAACAATCACGCCATTTTGCCAGGCTTGTACTAGTTGCTGCTTTTTTTCTCTTGCTCCTGGTCATTTTGATATGGCGTATGGTTGATCTTACTGTTTTGCACAGAAAATTCTTACAAGGTCAAGGTAATGCTCGTAGCTTAAGGGTAATTGATATTCCTGTCTATCGAGGAATGATTACTGACAGAAACGGTACTCCTTTGGCAGTGAGTACCCCAGTAGAGTCTGTCTGGGTTAATCCTAAAGAATTTTCTCCTGATGAACCACAATTCATGAAGTTGGCTAAATACTTGAGTTTATCCCCTAAAGAGCTGAGCAGAAAAGTAGTCAATGCTGAAAATCGCGAGTTTCTTTATTTGCAAAGGCAGTTGCCACCGATCCTCTCTAAACAAATAAAAGCATTAAAAATTCCCGGGATTCATTTTCAAAAAGAATTTAAACGTTATTACCCCGATTCAGATAGTATTTCACAGCTGTTAGGATTTACAAATGTGGATGATCAAGGATTGGAAGGAATAGAGCTTGCCTACCAGGATTGGTTAATGGGAATTGTTGGTAAAAAAAGAGTAATTAAAGATCGTTTGGGCCGCATTATAGAGGAACTTGGGATTCTTAAAGAACCTCGACCAGGGCATGAGCTTGTTTTGAGTGTTGATAGACGATTGCAGTATTTAGCTTATAGTGAATTAAGTAAAACAGTTGAAGAGTTTGGTGCTAAGTCAGGTTCAGTGGTAGTCGTAGATGCTGAAAATGGTGAGATTTTAGCTATTGCCAACGCACCGTCTTATAATCCTAATTCACGTGGACATTATGATCGAGACACATATCGAAATCGTGCGTTAACAGATACGTTTGAACCTGGGTCAGTAATTAAACCTTTTAGCATTGCCAGTGCTTTAGAGACAGGGTTATTTACTCCTGATACGATAATAGATACCAACCCCAGTTGGATGATTGTTCATGGACATACTGTACGTGATGGTCATAACTATGGTGTCCTGGATGTAACAGGAGTTTTGAAGCGCTCCAGTAACGTGGGGGTTACTAAAATGGTTTTGGCCAGTCCCCCTGAGCAATTGATAGGATTGCTGCGGAATTGTGGTTTTGGTCGGAGTACTGAAAGTACTTATCCTGGAGAGAGTGAAGGCGGGGTAGTGAAAGTTAAAGATGCCAATCCTTTTGTTTTAGCTACTTTAGGTTTTGGTTATGGTTTGTCAGTTACGGCGTTGCAATTGGCAAAAGGCAGTTTAATTTTTGCCAATAAAGGTAGATTAATGCCGATTACTTTACTGCATAATGATACGCCTACTCCTGGCATACAAGCGATGCAACCTAAAACGGCAGAGCAAGTATTGTTGATGATGGAAGCTGTGTTAAAAGATGGTACTGGAAAGAGTGCGAGAGTCCCTGGATACCGCGTAGCAGGTAAAACTGGAACTGCTCGAGTTGCTGGAAAAAATGGGTATAAAGACAGGCGTTATACTGCCAGTTTTATGGGAATAGCTCCTGTTTCCAAACCAAAATTTGTAGTAGTTGTAATTATTCATGAACCTTCACGAAAAGGGTATTATGCAGCAGCAGTTGCTGCCCCTTTATTTGCTAAAGTGATGTCTGGAGCGTTGCGATTGTTTAATATACCTACAGATGAACTAGCAGCTTGATAATAAATGCGTCGCCGTATTGTGTGTACGGGGAAGATTGATAGCATTTAGTTTGGAGTCAATAAGTGAAATTAACTCAATTATTAAAACCCTGGATCAAACACGAAGTGGTTGACTGTGTTATCACTGACATTAAAAACGACAGTCGCCTGATTCAAAGAGGTGATTTATTCATTGCCTATCCAGGAGCGATAGCCGATGGACGCCTGTTCATCGAGAGGGCTGTGTCTGCTGGAGCTGTTGCAGTTGTATATGATCCGGTTTGCTTTCCTCCTTCTTGTGATTTACCTGCTTTAGTTCCTTGTATTGCCTTACCAAAATTGGCTGAGCAACTAGCAGAAATTGCCAAACGATTTTATAGTAATCCCAGCGAATCTTTAATCGTAACCGGAGTAACTGGCACTAATGGAAAAACCACTATAGCCTATCAATTGGCACAAGCGCATTTTCTACTCGGGCAACAGTCTGCATACATAGGCACTATAGGCCAGGGGAATGTTAATCTATTACAACCTCTGGATAATACCACTCCCGACGCATTATGTTTACAAAGAATGCTTTATCAATATAAAAAACAGAGTATTAAACAGGTTTGTATGGAAGTCTCCTCTCATGCTTTAAGCCAACATCGAGTCGATGCCATCGAGTTTAGACAAGCGATATTTACCAATTTAACATTGGATCATTTGGATTATCATCACACCATGCAGGCTTATGGTGCTGCAAAAGCATTATTATTTGAGATTGATCAATTGCAGTGGGCAATTATTAATCAGGATGATGCTTATCAACATATAATGAGCAGTGCCGTTAAATCACATGTAAAAAAAATAACTTATGGCATGCATCAGGAATGTGATGTGAAAGCTGTTAAGTGGAACATTGATATTCATGGAACAAAAATAGAGGTGCGTTCACCTTGGGGACAACATCAGTTGCGAACAAAAGCTTTGGGAGAGTTTAATATTTATAATAGCCTTGCTATATTTTCCAGTTTATTGGCAAGTGGCTATAAACCTGATCAGGTAATTCAGGTTATGGCTCAATTGAAAGGAGCGCCTGGGCGTATGGAAATCGTAGCTAACTCACCATATGTTCTTGTGGACTATGCTCATACTCCGGATGCTTTAGAAAATGTTTTGACTACCCTGAGTCAACTAAAAAAAGGTCGTCTATGGGTGGTTTTTGGTTGTGGCGGCGACAGAGATAAAACTAAAAGGCCTGTTATGGGAAAGGCTGCCAGTCTTTATGCTGATAAAGTTGTAATAACCAGTGATAATCCCCGGAGTGAAGATCCTGATGCAATTGTTGAAGAGATTGCTGATGGAATTGTTAACGCTACCCATGTGATTAAATTAGTAAATCGGGAAGATGCAATTGCCTATGCTCTAAATAATGCTGAGAAGGACGACATTATTTTAATTGCTGGAAAAGGGCATGAGGCTTATCAACAAATAGGGAACATAAAGCATGATTTTTCCGATCAGGAAGTAGTGAAGCGATTAATTCTCCAACAAAGGTAAACTTTCTAAATAAAATAGGAACAAAAATGAGTATTGATTACTCTGGACTGCATCAAGGCTGCATAGTACGAAAATAATTAGGGATCAGAGCCCAGTTTAGTTTCTTACTTTATAGAATTACTATTCTATATTGCCCAACAATAATCGCGTTTCCTGATTACAAATTAAATCGGGGTAAAGAGAAAAATCATGTCGGTTTTGATGGTTGTTCCGCAGCTTCAAAAAAATGGATTTTTTATCATGAGCTTTTTTTAACTGTAAGGTTTCTGCTGCGGGATTATATATTGATAATACACGCTCTTGCCAAGAGATATCTTCTGGTAAATGCAGATTTTGGGGTTTTACAGGTAAATCAAACTCCGGTACAGGTAGCCTAAGAAGCTGATGTAATCGTTTACTAATCATGGTTACCGCTGTCCATTTTGCCTCTATACTATGTCCTGCTATATGAGGAGTACATATAGTTGCCATATCTACAATATGTTTGTTTATAGCAGGTTCATGAAGATAAACATCAGTACAGTAGACTAGAGGACAGCGAGTATTGAGCAAAGCCGCTTCGTTAACGATACCGCCTCGAGCGGCGTTTATGATGACACAACCGGGCTTAAGTTGCCCAAGAAACACCTCATCAATTAAATTAACACTGGGGTAGGGAAGATGAGAATGCAATTCTGCATGAATACATAGAAGATCTGCTTCATGTAGGTTGTCCAGTTCGCAACTTTCAAACTGTTTTTCTTGTATGGCTTTAAGAGGATCATAATTCCATGTCTGAAAATTAGCGGCTTTCAGTCGCGAATATACCTTACTTCCTGTTTTTCCCATACCAATAATACCCACCTGTTTGCCGCCTATCAGATTCTGTTTTTCCAAAAGAGCAACACAAGAAACCACGTAGTCAGCAACTGAAGAAGCATTAGAGCCTTTAGCATCAATAATTTGTATTTTTTGCGACTTCAAAAATAAATGATCCAAATGATCTGTTCCACTACTAGCGGTTGCTACATACTGTAATTGATTATTTTTTAATAGCTCACTATTTACTTTTAATGTCGAACGACAAAAGAGAACATCTTGTCCACACAGCAGACTGGATAATTCATCCGCATTAGAATAGCGACTCAAAGTAAAAGGTTCAGGAAAAGCGCTATCTAAACCGGGCAGTGATGCATCTGCAAGAATTTTCATAAACGATAAATCATACCTAATAAAGCCATGCTACTATTAATCAATGGAAGCAACACATAACCCAAGATGCCAGTGAATATTAGAATGACCAGGATAAAAAAACCGTATGGTTCAATCTTTTCATAGATCAGCGCCTGCCTTGTGGGTAAAAGACTGCTGACCACTCTGCTGCCATCTAATGGAGGAATAGGAATCAGATTTAAAAAGGCCAATACTAAATTAATAATCATTCCTGCACGAGAAGTAAATAGTAAAAACAGAGCTAACATGGAAGCCTCTGGGTGTAAGAGGGTGGCAATCTTTAAGCATCCCGCCCATAAAAAGGCCATTAAAAAATTGGAGCAGGGGCCAGCTAAAGTAACCAGAATCATATCCCGTCTGGGATTACGTAATTGATTCTGATTAATTGGAACCGGTTTTGCATAACCGATAACAAAAGTAAAGTTGGTTAACAGACCTGCAACTATTGGTAGTATTATTGTTCCAACAGGATCAATATGACGAATTGGGTTTAAACTTAAACGGCCAAACATTTTCGCTGTTGTATCGCCACATCTATTTGCAACATATGCATGGGCTGCTTCATGGAGGGTTATTGCTAATAAAACAGGAAGAGCCCAAATGCATATTTGTTGAATGATGGTGAATTCTTGCATTAGTAATTCAAATTAGATTAAAAAGTATTTCGATTCTACGAATACCACTTGAGAATAACAAGCTAATGGGCAATTTTTTATAATTTTCCTGTGCTGAAGTCTGAATGTTAAGCGTTTGATGTTGACAACATACCCTGGTAATCAAAATATGATGCCAATAAAAATATAAAAAAATGTCAGTCAAGACTGTTTTTTTATTATTTTTTTGTTAGTATAATCGACCCGATATCCATTTATTCCAAATTTCCAGCTTGTGGATATTTCTCAGCAGCGCATCCTCATTATATTTATAAATTACCATATATTTCGTTTTTGGTCTTTGTTCCACATAGGTTGTAACAAGGATATACAGAATTGAGCATTCTTTAGTTATCCACATTTTCTGTGGATATGTCTGTGCATACTTTGTCAATCTCCTTATAGAGCGGGGTAGTTGGATGTCTGTTTAGGGAATCTCCAATTCATTTTTGTTAGTATGGACAAGCAGAAGTAACGGATTAGTATTGGCTAAATCAGAAGTGTCTTATAAGATGGGATACAAAAATTTGAAGGTAATAATATATGACTCAATTTGAAGGAACATACGGTTTAATGAAAAGGCCTTGGGTTATCTTAACCTACCTGGCCCTTGTTATTTTAACTTATCATTTTTTGGATAGGCCCTTGGCGACTTATTTCTATCAACTGGATCTCAGAACTAATTTGCATGTTCTTAATCTGGTTACCTCGTTAGGAAAAATGATTATATATGTTGTTTTATTTACCTTAGCCGGTTTGTATTTCAGATATATTGGTACTAATACTACTTATGAGGCGAGAGCATGGTATTTGCTTGCTTGTATTATTTTTCCTAATTTATTGTGTTTGATTTTAAAAACAAGCTTGGGTCGTGCTCGACCTGATTTATTATTTTCAAGCGATATTTATGGTTTTTATTGGTTTAAACCAACTTCATCATATTGGTCACTGCCATCAGGTCATACCACTACAGTTGTTAGTTTGGCGTCTGGCTTTGGTGTGCTGTTTCCAAAATATTTTTACGCCTTCCTTGCCTTGGCATTTTTTATTGTCCTTACGCGAGTACTTTTATATTATCATTATTTAAGTGATGTGATGACCGCTTTTTATCTATGCATCCTGGTAGTTGGTGCGTTCACTCAATTTATTAAAAGGAATCAATATTTGAGCAAAGCCTGGATAAAATAATCATCCATCAATAGTTCATTTAATTAAAGGAGTAATTTATGACTATAGAAACCGAATTAGCAGCGCTGGTGAAGATTTATTCTAGGTTCGATGCAGATAAAAAACTTTATGTATCTCAGTTGGATAAGACAGCGCTGTTAAAATTAGACGCGGATTTAGCTAAATTTATTAATCAACAGTTATTAGTAAATGGCCCTGAAAAAGAAAGAATATCTAAAAATTATAAGAAACTATCCCGGTATTTTCATCCAGACAGATCTCCAGATTTTTTGCCTGAAGTCATTTGGCTTGAACAAAATTTATCGCAAGAAGGTAAAAATGAGGTATGTTTTAAATGTTTATCTTCTTGTTATGATAAATTATTAAACCCTGAAAAATTTAAAGAAATTTCTTTTGCTGATATTAACAGCAGACAAGATTGTCGAGAGTGGCTCGATAGTTTAAAAAGCACCGCCCAAACTTATACTTCCCGAATTTTTTTTGATAGTTTGATTAATCTATTGGATGAATCTGGAAGTTACTTTGATGAGGCGGGGCAGATAAAACCAAATGGTTTAAAGACATTACTCACGTTTATGCCCATTATCTTTGCTAGTTACGGTGCCGTAATTTTTGGACAAGAACTATTAGCAATTTACGCGCTATATTTTGTCATGCTAAAAGGCGGGCAGTATCTGGAGCGTAGTGAAATCGCAGAAATAAAATCTATTGGGAGAACCCTGCAAGAGATCAGTGTACTTACAGCAACAGCAACTACTACTTTGATGGTGCGCTTATTAGAAATGACATTTTGGGCCACCCATCAATGCCTTGATGTAAGTTTACAAATTGGTTCTTCTATTTTAAAACCATTGTTACAAGTTCCACATCAAGACTGTAAATCAAGCCATGCAGATCATGGTGTTAATTTGGGTCAGGATTTAATTTTAGCAAGCAAAAATCTCAGTGAAGGGATGCAATTTAAAAATCCGGCATTGAAAGTTATTTCTGCACCACTAGAGGCTTATCTTGGAAATGGACATCAGTTTTTTGGAAGTTGGCGTATCGGTTGGACTAAAAGGCACATGGTTGAAACCTTTCTTTTCAAGATGAGAGTTCTGGATGCAGGTACTGATTCTATTGAAGCCAAATTGATTGCAGCACGAAAAGAATTAGAGAAAATTAAAGCAAATAAAAAGGTATATGCTAAAGGTGGGAAAACCGCTGAAGCCGTTGATAATGCAGAAAAAGCCATTACTTTATTGAGTGAGCAAGATCCATCTGCTTTGCAACTTGTAGTCTTTACGATTGGAGAAGGAAATAAATTATGCTAGTGTATATATGGCTTAAATACAAACAACCACTTGAATTTATACCCGTACCTCTGGCAAGATGCTGATTGTTTTGATATTCCAGTGAGGAACCATGAAGATACTCGTGGCAGTGAAACGTGTAATAGACCCATATATCAAAATTCGCGTTAAATCGGATAATACAGGAGTTGAAACACAGAACATTAAAATGGCTATGAATCCTTTTGATGAAATAGCTATAGAGGAAGCTTTACGTTTACGCGAAAAAAACTGGGCAACCGAGGTTGTTGCCGTAAGTATTGGGGGAGAGAGCTCGCAGGAGACTTTACGACATGCCTTGGCTTTAGGGGCTGATAGAGCTATTTTGGTACGCACTGATAAAATTTTTGAGAGTCTTAACATTGCTAAAATCCTTAAAAAAATTGTAGATGATGAAAAACCTGATTTAGTTTTGATGGGAAAACAGACTATTGATGGTGATAATAACCAAACATCGCAAATGCTAGCTGCTTTATTAAATTGGCCTCAAGCTACTAATGCATCCAAAGTGACTGAAAGTGTGGATCATCTGGAGGTCACTAGAGAAATTGATGGAGGTTTGGAGACTATTCAAATTACTCTGCCTGCTGTAGTCAGTACTGATTTACGCTTGAATGAGCCTCGATACGCCAGTCTTCCAAATATCATGAAAGCCAAACGCAAAACTTTAGATGTGCTTGAATTAGAATCGTTGGAGTTACCGCTAAAACAGCATGTGGAAATTTTAAAGGTCAATGCACCTGCAACTCGGACTGGAGGAGTAATAGTTGAGTCAGTTGCTGTATTGCTGGATAAATTACAACATGAAGCCAAAGTGCTTTGATAAGGAGACGTGATGAGCACTCTAGTACTTGTTGAACATAATAATAACACCATGCATCCTGCGACTCGAAATACGTTAGCCGCTGCTTTGGAGTTGGATAATAAACCTACCTTACTTGTTATCGGCTATCAATGCGATAAAGTAGCATCACAAGCTGCTGCTCTGGCTGGTGCTCATACTGTCTGGCATGTGGATCAACCATGCTATGAGCATCAGCTTGCTGAACAAATCAGTGATTTAGTAGTTTCATTTGCTGATTCATTTGATGCCATCCTTGCTTCCTCCAGTACTTATGGCAAAAATATACTCCCCAGAATAGCGGCTTTGTTAGATGTAGCTCAAGTTTCTGATGTGAGTAGAATCGTAGACTCTAATACTTTTGAGCATCCTGTTTATGCAGGTAATGCAATTGAAACAGTACGTGTTTTAGATGATTTGAAAGTAATGACGGTGAGAACTACTGCATTTAATCCAGTTACGGAAACACAAATTCCATGCTGTATCGACAATATTAATCAGGAGCTTCCAGCAAGTGGAAGTAAGTTCGTTAAACATGAATTAAGTAAATCTGAACGGCCCGACCTGGGCTCTGCAAAAATAGTTGTATCTGGTGGACGAGGTTTGCAAAGCGCGGAAAAATTTAAGTTGGTTGAAGATTTAGCTGATGCCTTGGGGGCTGCAGTCGGAGCATCCAGAGCGGCTGTGGATGCAGGGTTTGTACCTAATGATTATCAGGTAGGACAAACTGGAAAAGTTGTGGCTCCACTACTGTACATAGCAGTAGGCATTTCTGGAGCTGTACAACATTTGGCTGGAATGAAAGACTCTAAGATAATAGTTGCGATTAATAAAGATGAAGATGCTCCTATTTTTCAAATCGCTGATTATGGTTTAGTAGGTGATTTATTTGAATTAGTACCGCAATTAATAGAACAATTAAAGAAACGTTAAAAGGGAGTTGTTATGTTAGTAGGTGTTCCAAAGGAAATAAAATCTCAAGAAAATCGCGTTGGACTGGTTCCTTCAAGTGTCAGAGAGATAGTTCGAGTGGGGAGTTCTGTTCTGGTTGAAAGAGGTGCAGGTCTGGGTATTGGTATCTCTGACGATGATTATCGAAACGCAGGAGCTGAAATTGTTGATACTGCAGATGCAGTTTTTGAAAGTGCTGAACTTATCGTTAAGGTAAAGGAACCACAGCCTATTGAATGTAAAAGATTACGAGATGGACAAACCTTGTTTACCTATTTACATTTGGCACCAGATCCTCAGCAAACACGTCTGCTTAAAGAATCAGGAGTAACTGCGATTGCTTATGAGACTGTGACTCAGAATAATGGTGGTCTGCCATTACTTACCCCCATGTCTCAAGTTGCTGGGCGTATGTCTATTCAGGCTGGGGCTCATTGTTTAGAGATGGCCCAAGGGGGAAGTGGTGTACTTTTGGGAGGGGTTCCTGGAGTTGCTGCAGCAACTGTTGTAGTTTTAGGTGGTGGAGTGGTTGGTACCAATGCAGTGCGGATGGCTATGGGTATGGAGGCTCGAGTTATAGTGCTCGATCGCTCCCTGCAAAGGTTGAATGAGCTGGATTTTCAGTTTGGCTCAAAGCTAAATACAGTTTACTCTACCGCGGATGCTCTAGAAAAATATGTGGCTAGTGCTGATTTAGTAATTGGTGCTGTATTAGTACCTGGCGCTGCTTCTCCTAAGCTTGTAACCAGAGCAATGCTGAAATCAATGCGTCCAGGTTCTGTTCTTGTTGATGTTGCAATTGATCAGGGGGGATGTTTTGAAACAAGTCGTGCTACAACGCATCAGGAACCAACCTATGTGGTAGATAACGTAGTGCATTATTGTGTGGCTAATATGCCTGGTGCTGTTCCAAGAACATCAACTTTTGCATTAAATAATGCGACGTTACCCTTTGTTTTGAGTATTGTAACAAAAGGGGTAAAGTTAGCCTTATTAGATGATCCTCACCTGCTTAATGGCTTAAATGTTCATCAAGGTAAAATTACTTACGAAGCAGTTGCTCGTGATTTGGATTATGAATATGTTAAGGCTTCAATTGCCTTGGCTGGAAGATAATGATACCGGGCTCCTGGCCTGAGGTATTGTAATTTTTGGTACCATGCTTCTCCCTCTCCCGCGAAAAAAACACGGATAATAAACTGATATAATTCGCGGAAGAGGGCTTGGAACATGGGCCTATAACGTATCCCTTCTCCCTATTTCTCTCCCGTGTTTTAATTTATTCTAACTTGATCTTTGGTTCCCTGTGACAAACCGTCGAACGTAGGGATATGAAATTTGTTCAGTGGCAAAGTACAGATTGGACTATTGTACTGAAGGAAGTGTTACTGTATTTATAAAATTTATCCTGATGCAGTCTGTTTATTAATACGAGATTATGCTCCTTGGCATGTTACGTTTGTATGACTCGTAGTAAACCCGTTAATGCTTAAAACCATTGGCGGGTTTGTTATTCATTATCAAAATAAATTATCTTCTATAAAAGGTTGTTGTTGCTGCTGATTATTGGCATTGTATACCGGTGCTTGATCTTCTTCTGCAGGCACCTCTTTATCACGGAAATATTCGATTACTCCATTTTCCTGATTAGGTTTGGCAAGCAAGCCACTGATAGGGTCTATGCGTACTGCCACTACATTATCAGGTTGTTTTATTTCGCTTTCAGATTTACCTTTTAAGGCTACTTTCATAAAATCTATCCATAGGGGAAGGGCAAGGCCTGCAGCATATTCGTGTAGTGATTTAGGATTATCAAAACCTACCCATACGGTTACAACCAGATCAGGATTAAAGCCAGCGAACCATGCATCTACCTGATCATTGGTTGTTCCAGTTTTGCCAGCCAGATCCTGACGATTAAGTACTTTTGCTGAACGTCCAGTACCATGCTGAATAACATCTCTAAGTGCAGAGTTGATTAAAAAAGCTATATCTTCTGGTATGACGCGCGGCGCCATGGCAGAAGTATCTACCTTGTTATCACAGGGGTTGCAAACAACAGTGGGTTTAGCTTGAAGCAGAGTTTTACCATCACAATCAGTTATATGGTCGATGAGATAAGGCTCTACTTTATAACCGCCATTGGCAAATACTGCATAGGCTGTAGCCAGATCCATGGGACTCACAGATAAACTGCCTAAAGCCAATGATAAGCCTCTCGGTAGTGATTTTTTACTAAATCCAAAACGGGTTAAGAAATCTACGGTGTAATCTATGCCTATATCATCAAGTATTCTGATGGATACGAGGTTTTTTGACTGAACCAAGGCTTGTTTTAAACG
The DNA here is from genome assembly GCF_011764505.1 of Legionella antarctica. Classification (NCBI taxonomy): domain Bacteria; kingdom Pseudomonadati; phylum Pseudomonadota; class Gammaproteobacteria; order Legionellales; family Legionellaceae; genus Legionella; species Legionella antarctica. The sequence continues at coordinate 2,381,858 of NZ_AP022839.1, read as the reverse complement.
TGTTGGGCCGTTAAATTTGAGATTTACATTGTGTGGTCGCCATAGATTTGGTTGGCTTGGATCATCAACAACGATAGGTGCATCATTAATTAATGTAGCCAGATTGTAACCATTATTTAGAGCTGCAGCGTAAACGAAGGGTTTAAAACTGGATCCAGGTTGTCTGCTTGATTGAGTTGCTCTGTTAAATTTACTTTTTTGAAAATTAAATCCTCCAACTAAAACCTCTATTGCACCATTTTTAGGGTTAAGGGCGACCATAGCCGATTCAGCTTCAGGTATTTGTGCAAGCAGCCATCTATCTTCTGTGGCGTGAACATAAACAATATCACCTATGGCAACTACCTGCTGTGCTTTGCTTGGTGATTTCCCTACCCAGCCTTTTTTCAAAGCAGGTCTGGCCCAAGATAAACCCTCCCAAGGGATGATAAACGTTTGGCCGTTCTGAAGGGCAGCAGTAGCATCTTTCTCTCTAACTTCGGTAATTACTGCAGGAATCAAGGTATTTAATTCTGGGTATTGTGCCAGGTATTTTTGTCTAATCTGCGGCGATTGGCTGTCTTTTTCTCCTATAGTCGCGATGGGGCCTCTATAACCATGGCGATGGTCGTAGGCAATTAAATTCTTTTCTACTACCTGATTAGCCGTATTTTGTAAATTACCATCAATAGTTGTATAGACTTTATAGCCTTTGGTATAGGCTTCAGGGCCAAAATTGTCGTATAAAGACTGACGAATCATTTCAGCTACATAGGGCGCTTTAACCTCAATATTAGTACCATGATATTTTGCGGTAATAGGTTGATTGATGGCATTTTGATATTGCTCTTCATCGATGTAGTGCTCTTCTAATAAACGCTCCAACACATGGTCACGGCGTTTTTTAGCTGCTAAAGGATTTGCAATCGGGTTTTGGGTAGAAGGTGCCTGTGGAAGACCTGCTATCATAGCCAGTTCAGCCAAATTGAGTTCTTTCAGGGGTTTGCCAAAATAGACCATGGCAGCTGCACCAACACCATAGGCGCGATTCCCTAAATAGATCCGGTTTAAATAAAGCTCCAAAATTTTCTCTTTACTTAATTCACGGTCTATTTTAATGGCCAACATGATTTCATTGAACTTACGTAAAAAAGTCTTTTTTCGACTTAAGAAAAAATTGCGTGCTACCTGCATGGTAATGGTGCTGCCACCCTGGGATTTTGTACCTGTTCTGAGCATACGCACTGTGGCGCGGCCAAGGCCCAGAACGTCGACTCCGGGATGTTCAAAAAAACGCTGATCTTCGGTTGCAATTAATGCATGAACCAATGCTTGTGGAATTTCATCATAAGTAACAGGAATACGCTTCTTCTCTCCATACTCCTGGATTAACAAGCCGTCCTTACTGAAAATCTGTAGTGGTACTTGTAATTGTACAGTTTTTAGTGAATCTACGTTAGGTAATTGACTTTCCAGATAGAGGTATAAAAGGCTGCCTGCCACTAATAAAAGAAAAAAGAGGCTCATCAGCGCCCATAGACCTTTACGCCAGAAGTATGCCATTTTTTTCATAGATTCTAAAGTTGAATGAGATATAACGAACATTATACAGTGGTTTTATACAATATTGCGAGTTTTGCAAGGAAAAAGGATTAACTTAGAAGGATAGTTCACGTTTCTTTGACTAGTATACCTATAGGTCAAAGAAACGTGAAAAAATTTACTCAGTGTATGATGGTGCTTCAGTTGGGGGTTGCTGTGCAGGATGAGGATTTTGGACTGCTCTCAATTGGGGGAACCGGGAACCATGCATACTAAATAGAGATCCATAAGCATAGCCTAGCATCATAGGGTTACCGAATCCGTTTTTAATGGTAGAAATCGGTTTCATCGGACTAAGGCTTGGCTCTTGTAACTCCTCTACTTTAGCCTCGTCTTGGTTAGGTTTCCACTTCAAAGTCTCAGCAACTTCAGGTGGCTCAGTTGCATGAAACTTTTCTTTAGTTGTAATGGTTGAATATTTCTCAACTTGCTCGGTTAAGGCTCTAATGGATCCACCTTGTTCCTGGATAGTAGTTTCTTTCATTTTCAGGTCGAGCTCCAGTGATGCTATTGATTCTTTTTGTGAACTGGAAAGATTGGTTAACACTTGTATTTTTAATAACAGTTCAGGAACCAATAAGGCATTTTGTCTTGCTTTGCAAAACTCCTCTGCTATGTCTTGTATGTATTTATCGGAAGAGGTAGTTGTGATATTAAATCGCTTTAATACTTCCTCAGTTAATAGAGATCCTGAGGTACATAAAGAATGCCCGGTTAGATAAGAATATGAAGCAGTACCTGAAAGAGAAATACTCTTTTCGGGGATTTCTTTGTCATCCTCAACTATTGAGCTGTATTTTACGTTGTAAGTTGTGCCCTTGATCGTCAGAACCAACTGCCTTAAATCTATAAGCATCCGGGTCATTTGTTTTTTATAACATTCCAATTCATTTGGACTGAAGGGAGTTGTTCTATCCACCATAGATTTTATAACCTTGATTTCATTTAAAATGTAAAATAGTAAAGGGAGACGACCGGAATAATCTTTTTCTCCTTCTTTGATTAATCCAGTTAAATATTCATCATAATGTACATCTCTGTTCATAAGTGTTTTTAGAGCGTGCGCTCTATATTGTTCTTGCAATAAATCAAGATTAGATTCGGGAGGAATTATAGGTATATTCTTAGGCTGACTATCGTGATAACGTAATATATAGGTTGTTAGTGATATGAGTAAATCTTCTATAGTCATTTAAAACTCCTTTTAAAACTGAAATGAAAACTTAAAGATGTGAAATTCCCTTACAAATTGCTATTTCACTATATTAAATGTTTTGCGGAGGTGCAAGTATTTCTTACGAAAGACATTATTGGGAAAAAACATACAGTTTGAAGAGGCATTTAAGCATGTAACTCTTGGAAAATATAAAACTTAATTAAATAATCGATGTGCTCTAACTAAAGAAAAATGAAAAGATTTCAATCTTCAACAGCTTACGTTAACATCAGTTACAAATTCGTCCAGGCTCTTGCAGCGATTTTAGAGCGGTACAGTAAGGATACAGGGAGATAAAACGGTGCTCAAACTCTTTCAATCCAGGCAGCACTCCATCTTGGGAGTAGACATAAGCTCATCATCAGTGAAAATATTAGAAATTTCCAGCTCTGGAGATGGGGTTTGTGTTGAAAGTTATGGGCGTGAATTATTACCCTTAAATGCTCTTGACGGAAATGTGATTAAGGATATTGAAGCGGTATCAAACTGTATTAAAAAACTTATTGTTAATGCACGTTTGACCTGTAAAAAAGTGGCATTAGCTGTTCCTGATTCTGCAGTTATCAGTAAAGTGGTACAAATCAACGATGGTTTAAATAATGAGGAAATGGAAGAGCTGATTGCTATAGAGGCTGATAAGTACATCCCATATCCGATAGATGAAATTAATCTTGACTTTGAAATTCTAGGTCATTCTGCAAAAAACTCAGCAATGTTAGACGTACTAATAGTTGCCTCAAGGGCCGAAAATGTAAACAGTCGTGTGGAAGCAGTAAATCGTGCGGGGTTAACCGCAACAATTGTTGATGTGGAGTCTTATGCAGTTGAGCGTGCAGCGCAACAGCTGGCAATGCCAGCTGGGGGGCAAGATAAAATAGTAGCAATTATTGATATTGGGGCAAGGTTCAGTCATTTGTTCGTATTGCATGGAATGAAGTTAGTCTTCTCAAGAGAGGAGAAGTTTGGGAGTATCCAACTTGTTGATGCTATTGCTGAACATTACCAAATGACACAACAGCAAGTCATCGAGGCTCAAGCTCAAAGAACATTACCTGATGATTATGATTCTGAGGTATTAGAGCCTTTTAAAGAAACGCTTTTATTACAGGTAAAACGTACTTTACAGTTTTTCTATTCTACCAGTCAGGATGGTTTTGTGGATCATATTTTACTCGCTGGCGGGTTGGCCAGGCAGCCAGATCTTGCTACGTTAATTCAAGAGCAGCTCGGTGTGAGTACTACAGTTGCAAACCCTTTATCTCACATGTCTTTTAGTGAAAAAATTGATATTGCGGCTGTAACCCAAGATGCTCCTTCTTTAATGGTGGCCTGTGGCTTGGCTCTAAGAAATATGGAGTGAACAGATGACTCAAATCAACCTGCTTCCATGGCGTGAGCAAAAACGTGAGCAAGAAAAAAAGGTATTTACGACGATATTGATTGCCAGTTCAGTTTTCGCAGCTTTTATTGTTATTATCGTGAATTACTATGCTTCTGAATTAGTAAGTAATCAAACCTCAAGAAATCAAATTTTGCAAAAAGAAATAAATTCATTGGAAGCTCAGATCAAGGAAATAAACGCTTTGACGCTAATCAGAAAAGCACTTATTTCCAGAATGTCTATAGTTCAGAATCTACAATCCACCAGAACGCTAATGGTTCATTTATTTGATGAATTAATCCAAATATTGCCTCAGGGTATCTATGTTACTAAACTAGAAAGAAAGAATGACATGGTCAATCTTTGGGGGTATTCTGAATCGAATACAAATATCTCTATTTTAATGAGAAATATAGAAACTAATGTCTGGATTCAGAATCCCAATCTGACAGAGATTAAAAAAATGGATAATAAACAGCCTGCAAATAATGAATTTAAATTAAGTTTTATACTTAAATCTAAATACTAGGTTGGTAATTAATTATGAATAAAATCAACCTCAGTGAACTAACCCTCGATAATATTGGTCAATGGCCAATACCTGTAAAAATTGGGGTTATTTTGGGAGTCAGTATTTTAATTGTAGCACTTGGGTATTGGCTGATTATTAAAGCCAATTTTGAGCAATATGCTAATTTGCAGACAAAGGAAGTAAGTTTAAAGTCTGATTTCGAATCAAAACAGCATCAAGCATCTAACTTGCAAGCGTACCGCAATCAATTGCAGTTAATGAATGAACGTTTTGGAACAATGCTGAAACAGCTTCCAGCAAAAAATGAAATGCCTGGTTTATTGGAAGAAATTTCTAAAACAGGAATAGGTGCAGGATTGAAATTTATGCTATTCGCCCCTCAACCTGAGGTGGAACATGATTTTTATGTTGAATTACCAATAAAAATTACGGTAACAGGGAGTTACATGCAATTAGCCCTTTTCTTAAGCCGTGTCGCTGAAATGAATCGAATTGTCACCCTACATGAGTTTAGTGTTGAAGGATTGCCTTCCGCAGATAAGAAAATTGTCGCTGAGGATGTACTTGTGATGAGCATCACGGCTAAAATATATAGATATCGAACACAATGATAACTAAAACAAAACACATCCAGCTTTTACTATTGAGCTTCATATGGTTATTTCTAAGTGCCTGTTCTGGTGATAATAGTGATCTTATAAAATATATTAATGACATAAAAGCCAGACCTGCTCTAGCAGTTGAACCAATTCCAAAATTTGCTCCCCTGCCCATTTTTAAATTTCCTGAACATGATAATCGACGCAACCCATTTAAGCCAATTGAACTTAAGAGACAGACTGATGTTTTTGCCCCAGACCAAAAAAGAGTCAAACAGCCTCTAGAGGCATTTCCCCTGGATTCTTTAAAATTTGCCGGTACCCTGAAAGAGGGAAGTCAGGTGTGGGCTCTAATAAAACAACCCAATAATCAAATTAGTCGAATTCGGGTTGGCGGTTATATGGGACAAAATTACGGTCGTGTTAGTGTTATTAAGAGTGAATTAATTAAATTGGAAGAAACAATTAAAAACTCTGGGACGTGGGAGAAACATATGACCACAATAAATTTAGATACAGGAATTGGTAGTTAGGATCATAGATTGAGAACGTTCATTGCTATTTTAATAATAAGTGCCAGTATCGGAGTGGCATTTTCTAGAGATAATTCACTTATATCAGTTAAAGTAATCCCCTTACCGGAAGATAAGGTACGGATAGACTTTGAATTTGCTAAAACATTAAAACAGTTACCGGCAAGCTTCATTACTCAAAAGCCCCCAAGACTTATTTTGGATTTTATTAATTCAGACATGCATTTACCGTTAGAGCAGAAAATGCAACACGTGAAATTAGGTTCGGTAAATTCATACAACATTGTGGGGGTAGGTGAACGAGTCAGAGTTATGCTGGAACTATCTCGTACAGTATCTTACTCTGGTAGTGTTGCCGGTCGTGTTTATAGTCTTGTTTTAAACGGTAAAAGTAATGAGATCTTTGAGCCTGCAAAAGAAGTTTTTATAACGAATCAAGTGGTTAATGCGAAACATTCAATAAATCATATTGATTTTCGTGGCATAGAAAAACAAGGAGGAAGAGTGCTTATTAATGTTTCTGACACCAGTATTCCTATAGATGTAACCCAAACAGGTAAAGAAGTAGTGGTAAATTTTTTAAATACAAAAATTCCACAGCAACTTATGAAGCGCTTTGATGTATCTGATTTTCATAGTCCAGCGCAGGTCATTACCATGCAACAGGATAGAAAAAATGTGCGCATGACCATATTGAATAAGGGTGATTATGGCCATTTTGTGTATCAGATAAATAATCAGTTTATGGTCGATATATTTCCATTGACTGCGGAAGAACTTCACCAGGCAAAACTTAAAAAACAAGTATTTACGGGTAAAAGAATCTCTTTAAACTTCCAGAATATTAATATCCGTGCAGTTTTACAGCTGCTTGCTGATTTTACCGGAGTAAATATGGTGGTTAGCGATAACGTAAAGGGGGATATCACTTTAAGATTAAACGACATCCCTTGGGACCAGGCATTAGATATTATTTTGACAACCCAAGGTTTAGATAAGCGCAGAACGGGGAACGTGATGTTGATTGATACTAAAGCTAATCTCGATAAGATGGAAGAGTCAAAATTAAAAAGTCAACAAATCATTCAGAAATTAGAGCCTATACGTTCTGACTTATTACAAATCAACTATGCGAAAGCAGCTGATCTGGCAATTTTAATAAAAGACAAACAAAATTCACTACTGTCTGAAAAAGGTAAATTAAGCGTCGATGCCAGGACGAATACAATCTGGATTCAAGATACTGGAACAAAAATAGAAGAAGTAAGGGACTTGATCAAGCAATTAGATATTCCCGTGAAACAAGTATTGATTGAGGCACGTATAGTCGAAGTATCTAAAGATTTTAGCCAGGATATAGGAATCAGATGGGGTATTTCCAGATCTCCAACTTTAAGTGGTTCGCTAGCAGGTGCTAACCAAATGCAACAGGCTGTAGCAACGGCTAATGTAGCGCCATTCGCTGCAGCGGCCAATGTGACCCCCTTCACTGACAGATTAAACCTGGATCTAATTGCTGCACCAGCAAATCTTGCTAATCCAGCTACACTTGGTATCGCTTTGGCTAAAATTAATGATAATATATTACTCGATTTGGAGCTTTCTGCTCTGGAAAGTGAAGGACGTGCTGAGTTAATATCCAGCCCGAGACTGATTACTATTAACCAACAAGCAGCGCTGATAGAATCAGGACAAGAGATTCCATATCAAGAAGCCACCTCAAGTGGCGCTACTGCAGTAGCTTTTAAAAAGGCAGTACTGAGCTTGAAGGTGACTCCACAAATCACTCCAGACAATAAAATTTTAATGGATTTACAGATTAACCAAGACACTGCATCGCCTCAGACATTTAACGGGGTTCCTGCAATCCTTACCAAGGAGATACAGACCAATGTTTTGGTAAATAATGGCCAGACTATAGTTCTTGGGGGGATCTATACTCAAGATAAGACCAAGACGATCAATAGGATACCCTTTTTTGGTGAGTTACCAGTTGTAGGTGTTTTGTTCAGAAACAAACAGGTTGGAATAAATAACAATGAGTTGCTTATTTTCATTACCCCGAAAATAATAACTAATTCTTTGTCAATTACTACGATTGAAGGTCGGGAAAAAGAGGTATATAAATAATCGAAACGATTGAATATGGGATATGAAAATAATTTTATGGGTTTTAGAGCTTATCCGTTGTAGAATATCAGGCAAGAATTTAGTTTGCAGTAAGATCAACACTATTAAAGGCTAAATTAATGAAAAATCCTGATTTCAGAAAGTATATTGCCTTATCTGAGCTGGGTTTTTGGGTTTAATATCATAAATCAACTAAGACGTGTATCTAATTTGTTGTTATAATGAGTTGGTTAATTATGACACTACAGCTAAAGAGGTATGTAAGAAAAAATGAGCATAGTTAAAGTACGAAATATTTTTCTCATTGGGCCCATGGGTGCAGGAAAAAGCACTATAGGTCGTGCTTTGGCAAAGGAGCTCAAATTAGAGTTTTTTGATTCTGATGAAGTCATAGAAGAGCGTGCTGGTGCTGATATATCGTGGATTTTTGATATAGAGGGTGAAGAGGGATTCAGACGCCGTGAACAGAAAGTTATTGATGAATTAACGCAAAAAACGAATATTGTTTTAGCTACAGGTGGCGGTGTGGTAATAACCCCAGAGAACAGAAATGCTCTTGCCGGGAGAGGCACAGTAATTTATCTGAAAACGTCACTTCAGCAACAATTTGAAAGAACCAAGCGCGACACAAAACGTCCATTATTACAAACGGAAGATCTTGAAGGAAGATTAGAGTCACTTAGAGATGAACGCGAACCATTTTATGATGAGTTGGCTGATGTTAGTTTTGAAACCGATAAATTAACGGTAAAGGCTGTTGCTAATAACATAATTAAATATATTTATGGCGAAGTTTGAGGTTTATGAACAAGTTGATGTCTCTTTACCTGGATATCAATATCCTATAATTATATGTCGAGGTGGCTTGATTAACCCTGAGTTGTTGCGGGGTTTGGTGCGATCACAGCAGGTGTTGATAGTCACTAATCAAACTATTGCCCCACTTTTTTTAAATTATTTGCAATCTGTTTTTCTAGGGATTCAATGTGATGTAGTAATCTTGGTTGATGGTGAAGAATATAAGAATCAGCAAAGTTTATTTGTTATTTATGATTCATTAATAAAAAACAAACACCACCGAGATACGACTCTTATTGCCCTTGGAGGCGGAGTGATAGGTGATTTAGCTGGTTTTGCAGCATCTACCTATCAAAGAGGCATTCGTTTTGTACAAATACCAACCACACTGCTGGCGCAAGTAGACGCTTCAGTAGGTGGAAAAACAGCAATCAATCATGATTCATGTAAAAACATGATAGGCAGTTTTTATCAACCTCATGCCGTTATAATTGATTTGGATACCTTGAAATCCTTGCCAGAGCGAGAGTTTCGTGCGGGTCTTGCTGAAATGATAAAATATGGGTTATTAGCTGGAGGTGATTTTTTAAAACAACTTCTCCGGGCATTGGAACATGACTTAACTGCACAAAGTCGAGAGTTGCCAAATTTAATTGCTCAATGTTGTCATATTAAGGCGAAATTTGTAGAAGAAGATGAGAGGGAGTGCGGGCAGCGAGCTCTACTTAATCTCGGTCATACTTTTGCTCATGCTCTGGAAACTTACACGCATTACCAACGTTGGTTGCACGGTGAAGCGGTGGCTATAGGTTTGTATTGCGCTGCAGTTTTGTCTCATAAAGCAGGATTGATTGATATGAAAGTTGTTGAACAAATTGAATCCATGTTGCGCTATGCTGGTCTGCCACATAAGATTCCCCGAACCATTGATTTGGAAAAATTAAGAAATTTAATGAGTTTGGATAAAAAAATTAAAAATAATTGTCTACGCTTTGTTGTGATTAAAAAGCCCGGTGATTGTTATCTTGATGATAAGATAACAGAAGACTGTTTGTACAATACCCTCATTACTGCGGTTGAAGGAGAGTAAAAAAATGAAAGAAGGAAAGACTCAGTTTGATGCTACCGCAAATCAACCAAGAATGTTATTTAAACCTGGTTCCTGGCTTGCCAAGATAGATTTTATCAATCATTTGATTCTGTTTAATAATGTATTGATTGCAGTTTTATCGGAAAAAGAAGGCGGTAAAACCTCGTTTAATGCCTTATTGCAAAATAATTTAGACCTGCAAATTAAATCAATCGCAATGACTGTTAAACCACCTTGTGATAGGGAAGCCATCATAAATGATATTGCTACCCAGCTGCACCTTAATAACGATGCACAAACTAATATGACCTCTATTGTGGCCCAGGTTAATGAGCGCAAGGCTCATGTTTTATTAGTTATTGATGATGCACAACATTTACCCGAAACCTTAATTAAAGAAGCAATGCTAGCCATCAAAAATCAGGATGATTTTGGCTTTTTTCATCTTTGTCTTATCTCTGATTATTCAGTAGTGGCAACACTTAACAGTTTAGCTGCTGACCACTTCAATAACTTGGTTCATACCATAGAACTAGGCTCATTAAACGAAAGCGAAACCAGAACTTATGTATTACAACGGGCAATGGGTGCTCATTTAATTAACAAACCGCTCACTGATACTCAATTTAAGCAGTTTTATCAGTTAACTAAAGGTAATCTGGCTAAAATTAACAGTAGTTTGGAGGCGTTTGTTTTTAATTGTTCTTCTCAAAAGAAAAACAACAAAACATTGGTTTTAAAACGAACAAGTCTGGCAATTGTCGCTACTTTAACTGTTGGCATTTCTTATCTTTATTTTGATGGTAACCCATATGTTACTGATGTATTCAGAGCATCAACCTTTGTTCAGAAAGAAGAGATTTCGCAGGACATTACTCATCCCGAACAATTTCCAAGCCATATTGCTTCATGGCAAGACTCTTCAATTCGACAGTTAGTCCATTATGCTTTGCCAAAAAAACAAGTTTTAGATGGTATGGAATTCGACGAGGATAACCTCAAAGGGTTAGCACTTGTCGATAAAGTAGTTGTTATTCCTACTATCAAACCAAAAAGTATTCATGATGAACCAGTTTCCCTTGTTGGGCGAAAAGTGGCAGAGTCCAAATTGGTTGCATTCAGAGAACATAGCATGGTGGTTAAAAAGCCAGATACTCACTTGAAAACGAATGGCTACACGATTCAATTGGTTGCAAGCCATGTAATTAGTGATGTGCATCTGTTCAGGAAAAATAATAACCTGATGGATAAAACACAGATCAGACATTTCACTAATGCAAAAGGATCCTGGTATATATTAACTTTCGGTGAGTACGACAGCAGAAATAAAGCACAACTCAATGCCAGAAAGTTACCTGCAAAACTGACTAAATTAAATCCATGGATTAGACCAATGTCTGGTCTTTCAAGTGTGGGTTAAGCTCAGAGGTATCCGGTGAGGCGGGTAATATTGTTTTGTACCGCCTTTCCCAGACCAAGTAGCCGGCAATTGCCATAAAGGTATAAATTATCATTAAGATACTATGGAAAGGAAGACTCTTACTTAAATACATTACTGCATATAAGGCATCAGTAATAAACCATAGTATCCATGTAATGATGATTTTATGACACATTAACCATTGGGCTACTAAGCTGAGTGAGGTAGTGGCCGCATCAAGTAACGCTACAGTTGAATGAGTAAACGTTGCTAACAAAAAGTAAATTGATATATAAAGCATAACAAAAAGTACACATAATAAAATCCACTGCAACGGTCTAAGATAGCCCAAGGAGCTTTGAGCAGAGGTTATACACCGAGGCAGTTTTTTTTGCCATTTATACCAGCCATAAACCATACTTAAAAAGTAGAAAAACTCCAATAACATATCGGCATAGATACCTTTATGCCAATAAAGCCAGCTGTTTATAACGGTAGCTATCATACCAACAGGCCAGGCTTTACTATTCAAGCGAATAAAATAGTAGGTAGATATTAATGAAACTGATGCACCGAATAAGTCAAAAAACATAGTGAATGCTCTATATATAATCACACACAGGATATCAAGTTAATGAGCATGATGTCATCTGATCCTGGTTAAAGAGAGCATTATTTTCAATTTTACTTTTAAATTGTTATATCAGCAGTCAGAAGTGGGCGGAAAGATTTAATATATCGTTTGGATCTGGCTAAACCAAGTAAAAATTTTGCCCCTTCTGGATTAAAGAGCAAACATAATCGCTTATTTACATAAAATCTGTCTTAAATTTAGTGACTAAACAGAGCTGATAGATTGAGCAAATTATAAAATGGATTGATTGATAGTTTCTGGGCAATTAAATTTAGATCTGCTAATCTTATGTAAGGATAAGAATTTTAAGGAGAAAATGATGTATAAGAGAGTTTTATTTGCTACTGATTTTGATGAGGTAGGAGTTTTAGCAGCCCATAAGGCCAAAAAAATTGCTGATGAAAATGGTGCTGATTTAATTCTGGTTCATGTTGTGGAGCCTATTCCCGCTTATGCATATCCAGGGTTTGCTGGCTTTGCTGAAGTTGAATTGTCTATTCGTGAACAAGCTGAAAAAGAACTTGATGAACTTGCTGAAAAATTAGGTGTTGATGCCAAACATCGATTTATTGAATTTGGTTCTACTAAAAATGAAATATTAAGAGTGGCAAATGAACATAAAATAGATTTAATTGTTACAGGAAGTCACGGTAAACATGGACTCTCTTTATTACTAGGCTCTACTGCTAATGCAATTTTACATGGTGCAGAGTGTGATGTTTTGATCGTACGACCCAAAGTAGCTCATTAACTAGTAAGTTCATTTACCACATCCAATGCAATGTAGTTTGTAGACAACGAGCATAATGAGAATGCAGGTTGTAGCCAATTTTATTTTAAGTCTCGCTGCCTACAAACTACAAAATTATTAAATCCGTATTTCTCAATAAGACAGAAAACCAGTATACTCTATGTTTTGATACAGATGATCGAAGCGTTTAATGAAATTGTTGCGTGGTGTTCAACATCTAGCTGAGTTTGATAACGGCGTAGTAGCTACTATTGGTAATTTTGATGGTGTTCATTTAGGACATCAAAATCTTATTAAATCATTAAAAGATAAAGCCAGAGAAATGAACCTGCCTATGGTTCTGATATTATTTGAACCACAACCGCGAGAATATTTTCAAAAAGATATGGCACCGGCAAGACTATCCAGTTTAAGAGAAAAACTGGATATGTTAAAACAATGCCAGGTTGATTACGTATATTGTATTAAATTTGATAGTAAATTAGCTCAAACTACAGCATCTGATTTTGCCATGTTGTATTTATTTAATGTCTTAAAAGTAAAGTATCTTCTGGTTGGTGGAGATTTTCGGTTTGGAAAAAATCGATCAGGTGATGTGAATTTGCTAAGAACGCTGGGTGCGCCCTATGATTGCCAAGTGGAGACATATGAGGATTTCTGCTTTCAAAGTGCAAGAGTTAGTTCTACAAAAATCAGATCGGCACTTGAGCAAGGCAATCTCGACTTGACTGAAAAGCTTTTAGGCAGATCGTATATCTTATGTGGCCGTGTAATACGTGGGGATGGAAGAGGACGACAATGGGGTATTCCTACTGCTAATCTAAGTCTTCACCGTTTATTATTACCGCTTCAAGGTGTTTTTGTCGTGCAGGCCTACCGAGGAAGGAAGCTAGTTCATGGCGTAGCTAATATTGGCAAGCGACCAACAGTTGATGGCACTAAAAATATTTTGGAGATACATTTATTTGATTTTAATGACTCAATTTATGGGGAGTTATTGCAAGTATTTTTCTTGCACAAATTGCGTGATGAGGTTAAATTCACATCAGTGGATGCTTTAATTGCGCAGATTCATAATGATATTGCGGCGGCTAAAGCATTTTTAAACGTGAATGTGCAGTAGGTTCAACTGCATAATTTTGTTTTTTTTAAACCGTCATGAACTTAACGATTTCGCAGAGTAGACACTTATGGCTGAATACAAAGATACATTAAATCTTCCTAATACTTCATTTCCAATGAAGGCGAGTTTGGCAACGCGTGAGCCAGAAATGTTAGCTGAGTGGCAGGCAAAAGGGATTTACGAACAAATCCGCAAGGCACGTGCAGGCAACCAGCGATTTATATTACATGATGGTCCTCCCTATGCCAATGGTCACCTGCACTGTGGGCATGCACTGAATAAAATTCTTAAAGACATTATCATTAAATCCAAATCATTTAGCGGATATGACGCACCTTTTGTACCAGGATGGGATTGCCACGGGTTGCCTATTGAACTTAATGTGGAAAAAAAAGTTGGTAAGGCTGGGGTCAAAATATCTCCAAGAGAATTTCGAGTTAAGTGTCGTGAGTACGCGACAAGTCAAATTGATATTCAAAGAGAAGAGTTTCAACGTCTTGGTGTTTTAGGTGATTGGTCTAATCCCTATGTTACTATGGACTTTAAATATGAAGCCAATATTGTACGGGCTTTAGGTTTAATGATTAAAAATGGTCATCTCCAGCAAGGTTTTAAACCGGTGCATTGGTGTATTGACTGTGGCTCTGCCTTAGCTGAGGCAGAAGTAGACTATGAGGAAAAAACATCTCCTTCTATTGATGTAGCCTTCTTGGCCGTAAATGCAGGCGAATTTCTAAATCAGTTTAAAGCAAATTTAGAAATTAAATCGTTAACTCTTCCTATCTGGACAACAACTCCTTGGACTTTACCTGCTAATGAGGCTGTATGTTTACACCCTGAGATTGAATATTCATTAGTTGACGCGGGTATAGCCTACTTTATAGTAGCTACAGAGCTGGTGGAGTCTGTTATGGCACGCTATAAACTAAGCGATTATAGGATATGTGGTTTGGCTAGAGGAAAAGCTTTTGAAAATCTAAAATTAGAGCATCCATTTTACGATCGCCAGGTTCCGGTTATCCTTGGCGAGCATGTTACTACTGAATCAGGTACCGGGGCTGTTCACACCGCCCCAGCACATGGTCCTGATGATTACATGGCTGGAAAAATTTATGGTTTGCCATTAATAAATCCAGTAAAAGCCAACGGTTGTTTTGCTGAGGATGTAGAGCTCTTTGCTGGCCTTTCTGTTTTAAAGGCCAATGAACCTATTTTGGAAGTACTGACTGCAAAGGGAAGGTTACTGTCTAAGGACATGATTAGGCATAGTTATCCCCATTGTTGGCGCCATAAATCACCAATGATTTTTCTGGCTACGCCTCAATGGTTCATTTCTATGGATAAAAGTGACCTTAGAAGTTCTATCTTATCTGAAATTGATAAGGTGAATTGGGTTCCTGACTGGGGTAAGGCACGCATTAGCAATATGGTAGAAAATAGACCTGACTGGTGTATTTCAAGGCAAAGGGCGTGGGGTACTCCTATGCCTTTATTTGTGCACAGCATAACACGAGAACTCCATCCTGATACCCTTGAGATTATTGAAAAGGTAGCGCTTATTATTGAACAATCAGGAATTGATGCCTGGTTTGAATTAGATGCTACTGAATTGCTGGGTGAAGATGCTCCATTCTACGATAAAATCACTGATACCATGGATGTATGGCTGGATTCTGGAATCTCTCATTATAGTGTTTTGAAACAAAACAGTGATTTAGATTTTCCTGCTGATGTTTACTTCGAAGGTTCTGATCAACACAGAGGTTGGTTTAATTCTTCTTTAACTACAGCGGTGGCTATGTATGGGGTTGCACCCTATAAAACAGTATTAACTCATGGCTATACAGTGGATGCTGAAGGTAAGAAACTGT
Organism: Legionella antarctica; assembly: GCF_011764505.1. NCBI lineage: Bacteria > Pseudomonadati > Pseudomonadota > Gammaproteobacteria > Legionellales > Legionellaceae > Legionella > Legionella antarctica. Next base: position 2,366,199 of record NZ_AP022839.1, on the reverse strand, counting down.
CTAAGTCCAAAGGTAATTACGTTGCCCTGGACAAACTGGTAGGCCAGTATGGAGCTGATATTTTACGTCTATGGGTTGCATCTACTGATTATAGACATGAAGTAAGTATTTCTGATGAGATCATTAAACGAAACGCGGATGCTTACAGACGAATTCGTAATACAGCCCGTTTCTTATTAGCCAATTTATGCGATTTTGAGGCTCAGGATTGTATTTCAGTTAATGATATGTTGGAATTAGATCGATGGGCTTTAAAACGCTGCCAGCTCTTACAAGAAGAGATTATCAGTGCTTATGAACACTACCAATTCCATGTTATCTATCAGAAAATTCACAATTTTTGTGCAGTAGATATGGGAAGTTTTTATTTGGATTTGATTAAAGACCGACAATACACCACGGCAAAACAAAGCAAGGCAAGGCGTTCGTGCCAAACTGCGATGTATCATATTGTTAAAGCGTTTACTTTATGGTTGGCACCTATTTTGTCCTTTACAGCGGAAGAAATATGGCAAGCTATTCCCGGGTTTAACAATGATTCGATTTTTACAGAGAGTTGGTACACCTCGTGGCCAGCAATCGATACAATTAATATGGCAGATTGGGAGCAATTGCATCTAATTCGTGATGAGGTAAACAAGTCGTTAGAGGAAACAAGGCAAAAAGGTACGATTGGCTCAGCTCTGGCAGCGGAAGTTATTCTTTATGCCGACACTAACGTATTGCCAAAGTTGACTCGTTTGGGAGAGGAGTTGCGCTTTTTATTGATCACCTCAGGTGCAACGGTACATCCCATGAGCCTTGCAGCTAAGGAACTAACTACAACAGAATACGGCGTTTCTATTGAAGTTATGGCGAGCACCCATGAGAAATGCGCACGTTGTTGGCATAGGCTTCCGGATGTAGGGCAGAATAAAGAGCATCCAGAATTATGTATGCGTTGTCTGGGCAATATCAGTGGAAAGGATGAAGTGAGACATTATATATGAAAAAATGGTATTGGTTTTTACTTAGTACTATTGTAATAATTGCTGATCAATTAACTAAATATTGGGTCGCAATTTCATTTACACCGTACAAACCGATGCCTATTTTCCCGATGTTAAATATTACACTGGCCTATAACACCGGGGCTGCATTTAGTTTTTTAAGTGGTGCTGGTGATTGGCATCGTTGGTTTTTTGCATGTTTTAACCTTGTAGTCAGTACCATTCTTATCATCTGGTTGTGGCGGACTCCTAATCAGGCTCGGCTTCAATCAGCTGGTGTAAGTCTTATCCTGGGTGGAGCGATTGGTAATTTGATTGATCGAGGGGTTCAGGGTTACGTGGTTGATTTCATTGATGTTTATTACAAACACTACCATTTTGCTACATTTAATATAGCAGATAGTGCTATTTGTATCGGTGCTGCTTTCCTTGTTTTGGATTTACTGATTCACAGAGAGTGATCTTTAATTATTTCTTGTTAAATTAAGATAATTTATTACGAATGACATACAATTAAAAGACAGTAGTTGAAATAATCAACGTACATGGTTAGATATTTATGGAGCAGCATATGGAAAAATCAACACCTTACAGAAGGTTATGGCGCTCTCGTAAAGAGCGAAAAATTGCAGGAGTATGCGGTGGATTAGCCAATTATTTTAAAGTGGATCCTCTTTGGATCCGATTAATTTTTGTTCTTTTCTTTTTGGCTGGTGGTACTGCGTTAATTGTTTATCTTATTATGTGGCTCATCACTCCTCTTGAACCTGTAGAGGACAATTGAGTTCTAGGTTGTAATTTATAATTCTGCTGACTCAAATCAAAACTGCTGATGACAGAGCATTGAGCTGCTTCTGATCCGGGTTGTGGATAGTTACTGCTGCGACAGCTGGTAAATTCATAAAATGCTCTGCATCTTCCCATTCAATTTCAGCGGGGAATAAATTCAGACTGGGAAGGGCGTTGTTAAGAAGGGTACAAAAGTCCAAGGTAGCAGGGAAGGGGCGTACGTGTTGATAGCCAAGACTCATTGCTGTCATCGCTTCAGATATAGTTGCAACACCTGGTAAATAATTCATTGAATAAACATTAGCTGTTTGTGCAATTGCTGGTAAAAGTCCAGGGCTGGATGCAAAATGAACTCCAGCCTGATAACAGATTTCTAATTGCTGAGTATCTATAATGCCACCAGCTCCTGTCTTAATATTTGGGTATTGCTTTATAATCTGAGATAACAGATCTTGCTCTGTAGAGTTAATCTCAATCAAATTGAAACCTGCATCAATGATTTGCTCTAATCGTTGAAATAAGAAATTATCAACATCAAGTGATACAATGACTGATTGATTACCCAAAAACTTATCTATAATCATGGTGTACTTCCGTGAATGTCACATTATTTTTCCATGTTAGAAGAGATGTCTTAAGTTGGCAAGTAGATTAAAGACAAAAGCAAACCAATTAAATAGAGCTTTTTATCAGTTTATAAGAAAGTCTTTAACTAATAAGTCGGGAAGCCAGCAGTCTATACGAACAATACTCTAAATAAATTTTATTAATCAATAACGTGACTTGTTCGCGTGATTAAGTCGTTCTTCCTTGTCTACAGGGTATTAGCCAAATCAACCACTTCACAAGCCAGCCTTTTGCTTTGAGTATCATGTTGATGACTTGTCATCAGGCCCAGGCAATTTTAAATAGATTATTTAAATGGATTCGTAGACAGTGGTGTTAATTGGCTACGAGATTCATTTTTTGACTCTGGTTCTAATGGTTTCTCTAATTGTTTCTCTAATGGTCCTTTAATAGGTGTAACTGAAGGTTTTGTTGGATCGACACCAAAACGCTCAAGATTTCTGAGTAACGATTGCATCATCAAGTGAGGAATAGGAGCAGTCCTAAGCATGTTTTTATAAAATGATTTACCAAATTCCGTTTGCAAATAGGCTGTAGCTGCTTGGGTATGTACCCCAGGGGCTTTAGTGACAAGATTCATCAGGTCAGCTTGGGACACACTTGGCGAATTTTTGAATTCTTCCAGTTTGTTTTTATATAACAGGGTAGGAGAAGTCTGGGTTTGTTTGGGCGCAGGTTTTGCACTACCTTGGGTAATTGTTGGGGTTGGGGCTGTAAGGCCTAAATTAGGATTATCTAACAAATTTTGAGCACTGGCTCTGGATGCTTGAATAAGACCAGTTTGATTTTTTATCAGGGTTTCTTCGGTTTCGATGTTCTTAATTTTAGAATGTACTTCTAAAATCTGTGTTTTGGTAAATGTAGATTCTAATCCTTTGTTAAGCTTCACCAGGTTTTCCACCACCATTAATTCATGTTTTGTTTGTTCAAAGCCAACCTGGGCTGTCTTAAGAGCTTCTTGATTGTCTTTTACCGATTCCCAATCTTGTCCTGGTTGGAGAAGATAATGCTTATCTCCATCCTTAATAATTTGTTGGCCTTTATTCAGAACAAAATGAGCGTCTTTAAAGGAGACAGATTGTCCATTTAACTCTGTTTTTCCATCAAGGGTAACATAATGTTTGTTACCCTTTCGTACATCAAGCATATCAAAGTGTCTGGCACGGTTTAAGCCCATACTGGTGTGTTTTTTCATTAATGTTGCTGCTTTCTCATCCTGATTTAATTTTATTAACTCATCAACCTGTTCCAGTATTTCATCCATCTCAATACTGATGGAATCTATTTGAGACTGAATTTTAGCATCTACAGAAATTACTTCTAAGTACTGCTCTCGCTCTAAGCCTAAACTGGTGTGCGTTTTCATTAAAGAGGCAGTTTCATCGTGTAGATTTAAATTGGTTAACTCATTGACTCTATTCTGTATCTCATCCATCTGTACCTGGATTAAATCTATTTTAGATTGTATTTCAGCAATTTTGTCAGGTGTCGGTGCGTTTTCCAGCATGGTCAAACTGTCATCAAAATCATTTAATTGGGTATCATATAAATCATATTTGAAATTTATCATACTCATTTGGTCATCTAGTTTACTTAGTCGTGTATTAAGTATTTTATGTTCGTTTAGAAGTTGATCCTGTCTATTCTGGTAGGTGCTAATAGCACGATCATAATCAGCAATAGATCTCATCAGACTAGTGCGATCTGATGAAGGGTTTAGTGGTGTTGTGGGTTGCGTTGTGTGTCCACTATTCTTTATCGCTTTTTCATTTTGGTCGAGAATTATTTCCCTTCTCTGATCAGCGGCATGTGCTTTTTTTTCAATGTACCAAAGAAAAAATGCTGCTTTAAGGCGATTCATCATTAATTGTTTTTCGCGTAATTGGAGTTGCTCGTATTGACGCAGTGACTTTTCCTCTGCAAGTTTGGTACCAATTTCCGCTATCACACTGTCACCAGCTGGAGAACGTAAAAAAGCCACCACATCTTTTGAGTTTTTTAGACCAAAGCGACTGATTTTAATAGTAGGGGATTGATCGGGATTGTCGATATTGTTAGTAATCAAATCAGCCCATTTTTCTAAGACGGGAATTTTTTCAGGGACAAGTTTGTTTTGAGTTTCGAGGTCGACAGATTTTTCTGTAGCAGTGGGGTTTTTAAGATTCTGATCTATACTTTTATTTTGGTCTTTAGACATAAGTACCTTCCTCGTTGCCCCGATTAATTTAATTATACACAATATTGAACAATAAAACACCAGTTGGCATGATTTTTATTATTTACAAACCCACTTTGAAACGAGAAATTATTAAACCTTCATATTGCATCTTAGGGGTACGTGTTTTTTTTTGCAAATCGAATGATTTTTTAAGATGGCTGTACGGTACAAAATTGTTGATCGGCAGTTTCACTGGTGGTTTTAGAGAGGGATTTAAACAGTTTATCGTAATATATCTCTTGATTTAAACTCTCTGTTTGGTATGAGTCCGTCCCTTTATCCAGCAACTTATGTAACAAGCAGTGGCTCTCGCTATGAGGAATTAATTCAAAACGTCTGGGTTGGCTGCAGTAATACTCTTGCTCATTTAAAGCTAAATGTGTGTGATTATCTTCTTCAGCAAAAGCCCAGTTATATAATTCTCCGCGAGCAATTTCGATGAGCGACAGCAAATATTGTTTTAATTGACCTATTTTAGTATCCAGCCAATTGCAAATTATGGTGAGGCCTGTTGCGCTGGAAGAAAATAAAAAACCCAGTGAATTATCCCAAGCATCTCCAAGAGTATCGAGTACTATACCTATTGCATAGGCAAAAATACGACTTGTGGGATTAATAATCGATAGGCTCAAACGAAAAATCAGTGAAGCCAGATCAAAAAAGGGGAGGATTAAAATATTTTTAATCAGTTGGAGAGGGGGTAAAAAAATGAAACGAAGAGTATTAATTCCTATATTGATTAAGAGATGATTGGAAAAATAACCAAATGGAGAGGTGAAGCCATAAAGTCGTGATATTCTAAAATCAGAGAGGTAATTATTGAGAGAGGGTCTTTCAGCAAAACTCAGGAATAACTGACCTATAGTTTTAACGTTGCCAAGGCTTGCCAATAACTTACGAAAAATATTGGTAATGCCGCGAAAAGGGATATGAATTAAAAGAGAGCTAATCTCAAGTAAAGGGATAGTCAAAATTATAAGTATTAAATCGGCAATAGTAGCAAAAAACTGTTTAGTGAGTCGTTTTACCAAGAGGCCACTTTTCCACCATCCACGGAGAAAACCATTCTGATAGCCATAATAATATCCTTCAAAAAATGGAGCAACGATTAATTTACCTACGTTAATCACACCTTTTAAAAACCATTTACATGTTCCAAGTAACCAGTCATTTCCTGGGTGGGTGATAGTATCGTATAGTGCAGTACCACCTTTACCGCCTAAAGCAGCGTAGTTGGTATAGGGAAAATCACCCATTTCTTTTTGCAGAGAGGGTATTGCTTTAGTGATACCGTATCCGAGACTTAATGCCAGGGAAGCAATAATTGCTACTTCCGCGAGATCATCTTTAAGAATATTTACAGCATCTATAAAAAACTTGTCCATATTGCCGCTAGCAACTGTTGCTTGCCAATAAGTTATTGATGCAGAAGCTGCCTCTGCCCTTGTGCCGTGACTCATCCAATGTGCCAGTCTCTGAGTTGGCTCAATGCCGGCAATTAAACCTTTTAAATGCAGTTTTGTTAAGACATCAGCCAAGGTATTGGGGGCCAGGATGGCTCCTGCACCATACACGTAAGCCCCCATAGCTAAAGTACCAACTATAGGATTGCGCTCCCCAGTATCTATAAACAGCCGTGCTATATGACGAAAAAGTCCCAAAGCGCGATGAAAGGGATTATCGTAGGCCGGTGGACTAGGTGGGTGATTGGCACGAGCAATAACATATGGGCTGTTGTTTATGTGTTCCTTAATAAATTCTTCAAGTGTTTGCCCATTGGCTAACAGTCCATTATTTTCCAGTGCCTCATGCAAAGAACTCCTCTTTTTGGGGGGCAAGCTGCTGGGTGTATTGAAGTTCTGGTCGCTGTGCGGATGCGTTGCATGAACCTGATTAAAAAATTCCTCTTGTAAATCATGAGCTATATAGTGTCCTATGCTCTTGAAAAAACTTTTAAAAAATGTAGGCAAATGTGAAATGAAGGCAGTAATTTTTAAACCGAATCGTTCAGGAAAATAAAGGTGTCGCTTACTTACCTGACTCAAAATATATAAATCCTGGCCCTCAGGTAAGGGGTAAAAAAGATTATCTTTAATAAAATATCTGATTTGAACCAGTTTATTATCCAGGCGCAGAATGATTTGTTGATGTTTTGTTAATGCTACCCAATTATTATTTGGTAAACACCCTAATATTTTTTTTGCCCCTTTGATCGTTCTTGCATGAACTGGTTCTTGACTGCTATTTGTTAGATCCTTAATCAATTGATTTAAATTGACATAACCTTTTTGCGCAAGCCCTTTAAACTTATAGTAAGGGGTGATTTGTGTGATGGAAACTCCGTCAGAACGATGAGAGATATCTGTTTTATGAGATGGCTTGTCAGTGATCGACAAATACTCCATCCAATCTTGTCCGTCGCGCCAAAATTGACGAAAAAAATCTTCCAGTTTTGCAAATCTGTTTGCAGAAAGCTCACTTAGATTATTCGCAGGAGTCAATTGATAATGTTGACAAATCGTTCTTAATGCATCATCCAGATCATGACTGTTATGTCCAATATGCAGTTCACTGTCCCACACAAAACAGGGGGGGGCTTGATTGGTTTTGTTACTCTTTATTTTCGTGAAATCCATCTGATCCTGTCGAGAAACAGCATGGAGTCGATTGAACTGATAATGTTGTGCCGCTTTATGTGCATCGTAGAGCAAATAACCAAAGGTACCCTCTGAAATTATGGGGTTATTAGCCAACATTCGGTTACCATCCCTACAGAGCTCAATAAGTGAAAGAACTTTTCTTCTTAACTCCTCATGCCCTATATAGTCGAGGCTTTTTAAACGACGCTCTTCTCTTAAGAGAAGAGTCAGGGAGTTTATGCATTCCCTGGCCAGTTGAAGTTTCTCTTGTTGGGCGGAACTAAGTGGTTTTTTGTAACTCTGGGAACGAATCTGATAGCGGTGGATTCTATTGATTATGTCTGCAACTAGTGAAGAGGGGCGTTCTCCGGGAAGAAGCTTTAACAATTGGGGATTGTGAGTAAACAACATTAACTGTACAGTTTTTTGATGATGGTTCGCTATTAATCTTATTCTATCTCCCTCAGGTAGGAGATATTCCATCTCGTACAGTCCATACAATACTGTTCCTGCTTCTTCACTGAAAGCGCTTCCCGTTATTGTAGGCATTGCTTTATGACTATAGGGTCTGATTTGTAATGGAATGATAACCTTTGTTTGGCCATCGGTAGTTTGAAAGTCGAGCATAAAAACCATTCCTTGTTTTTATAGAATTCAGATTACTTGATGTTTAGAGTAAATAGCAAGTGGAAAACGAGTAGATATTGTGTAACAGTAGTCGTGCCGGTAGCTAAAACTCATGAATGAACGAGCTAATTTAGGGAAGAGGGTATCTAAATCTCTTCTAAGTACCCTGCACCAAACTATCAGCCACCCAATTACCCAGGAAAAAACCTGGCCGAACTCCAATAGAACGGTGGTTATCTTCATTTACGGCTGGAAGTTTTAGGGCGTGACTGATAAAATGTTTTAAAAGTAAACAGGAATCAATTTTAATGGCTAGTTATTGTGGATATATTGCTTTGGTAGGTAGACCAAATGTAGGGAAATCAACATTACTCAATCGTATTTTGGAGCAAAAATTAAGTATCACTTCTAAAAAACCACAAACAACACGACACAGTATTTTAGGGATCCGTTCGGAAGGGGAGCATCAGTTTGTTTATGTGGATACCCCTGGTATTCATCAGGGTAACAAAAAGGCGATGAACCGCATGATGAATAAAACGGCTATTAGTGTACTGCGCGATGTTGATGTAGTTGCCTTTTTGGTAGATGGAACTCATTGGGAAGAAGAAGATGAATACGTATTGGGTTTAATCAAACAGTCGCAGGTTCCTTGTGTTCTAGTAGTAAATAAAGTGGATAAAATCACTGATAAAACTCAATTATTACCTTGGATGGAACAAATGAGTCAACGGCATGATTTTGTTGCAATTATTCCTGTATCAGCAAAAACTGGAGTGCAGGTGGATGACCTCCAGGCTAAATTAATTGCTTATTTACCTGAAGGCCCACATTTATTTCCTGACGATCAGTTTACGGATAGATCAACAAAATTCTTATGCGCCGAATTACTTCGGGAAAAAATTTTCCGCTTTTGTGGTCAGGAATTACCTTATTCAGTTACAGTAGATATTGAATCATTTAAAGATGAAGGGAATCTGGTGCGCATTCATGCTTTGATCCTGGTAGAAAAAGATAATCACAAACGTATGGTCATTGGTGATAAAGGGCAAAAATTAAAAGAAATGGCGACAAATGCTCGTCTGGATATGGAAAAAATGTTGGGAAAAAAAGTCTTTTTACAATGCTGGTGTAAAGTTAAGTCAGGCTGGGCGGATGATGAACGCATCTTAAAGCAACTAGGCTATGACAACTAAGTCTTCACAGGCTTGGGTTATACACAAACAGTGGTCTGGAGATACCAGTGCCAGAGTGAGTTTTTTTACTCGTGAGTCAGGATTGATTCAGTGTCTTTGCAAAGGAGGGCGAACCCCCAAAAAGCAGTCTCTTTTGCAAGCATTTACTCCTTTATGGGTAGAGATTGATGATCGTTATGATCGTTACTATACTCGAACTATTGAAAGCATCTCTCCCATGCTCCACCTGGAAGGAAACTCTCTTTTTTCAGGATTGTACATTAACGAACTTCTTTATTATGCATTGAGTCCAGCATCTCCAGATGAGTCATTGTTTAATGCATATTTAATGACTTTAAATGGTTTGGCATTGGCTTCAGATCGCCTGGAGGTGGAGTCTTTACTGCGCCGTTTTGAGTGGACCTTGCTTAAAACTTGTGGATACTCTTTCTCCTTGACTCAGGAGGCTCGATCCGGAGCTTTAATTGATGCCAGTCGTCAGTACCAATTTGTTGCCGGTGAGGGATTTATATGTGTCAGTAAAGGCATCCCTGGTGAACATCTTCTTGCTCTTGCAGAGGATAATTTAGATGATGAAGCTTTATTAAAATCAGCAAAACAAATGATGAGATCAGCTATAGATCATCTTTTGGGAGGTAGAGAGATCAAAGCACGTACTTTATACAGGTAAGTGTTAACATATTGATATTCCAAAGAAGTCTATTATACTTTTTTTTTTATATTTTTATGGTGCAGAATGAATAAAGAGTTATTGTTAGGCGTTAATATTGATCATATTGCAACAGTGCGCCAGGCTCGAGGAACACGCTATCCTGATCCGGTTCAGGCAGCAATGGATGCAGAAGAAGCGGGGGCTGATGGCATTACTCTCCATATGCGAGAGGATTTGCGCCATATTCAGGCACGTGATGTTCGCTTAATTAAACAAGTGTTACAAACACGAATGAATCTTGAATTAGCGGTCACTGATGCAATGCTTGATTTTGCAGAAGAAATTTTACCCGAGCATACTTGTTTAGTTCCTGAAAAACGTGAAGAATTAACTACGGAAGGTGGGTTGGATATTTTAACTCACCAGAAGACAGTGGAACATGCGGTGAGACGTTTGCAAAACATGGGTAGTGAAGTGTCTTTGTTCATCGATCCCGATAGGGAGCAAATTAAAGCTGCTGCAGAAATTGGTGCCCCAGTAATCGAGTTACATACTGGCTGCTATGCAGATGCAACCTGCATAGAGAAGCAAAGTCACGAACTGGAGCGAATTAGACAAGCGGCAAGTTATGCCGTGAGTTTAAAGCTGATTGTTAATGCGGGACACGGGTTGAACTATCATAATGTAAAACCGATTGCCGCAATAAAAGAGTTACTTGAACTTAACATAGGACATGCTATTGTTGCCCGCGCTTTATTTTGTGGATTTAAGGAGGCAGTAAGACACATGCGTCAATTAATGCAAGAAGCGAGACTTTATGTCAGTGACTGACGTGATTGTTATCCGTATTACTGGAGATTCTGGTGATGGGTACAATTAGTAGGCGAGCAATTAACCATAAGTGCAGCACTTACTGGACGAGATGTACGCACCTTCAGCTTTGACCAAAACTCGTCATTGAGTATAACGCTAAGTATTGCAAACTCGTTTTATACTTTGGTGTCAGAACCGTCATATTAGGGGTTTGCTCTAATTAATCAAAGGATTAGATAGCGTGGCTTTTGATTAACCATCTACTGGATGCCGCGGACAAGCTGCGGCATGTAGGCGGCAGGTGAAATGTCAACAGACCCTAGTATTTTCCAAAAAACACCCCAGTCAAGACTGTTTTTTTAATTATTTTGTTGTTACCTTAGTGTTTCAATTATCCATTTTTATACCACTCGCTTGTGGATAATTTTTGGGACACCACTTGACTTCTCTCTTAATTCAATAATTTATCTAAAGCTCAGCCCTTGCTGGATATAGCTTATTATTGTTTGTTTTTTCTTGCGTTCACTGATAACTTGGTGAGTCGACCGAGGGAACTTCCCCCTCAGCCGCTCGCAGAACCGGACATGATACTCTCGCATCATCCGGCTCCCATTAAGTCAACGCACCGAACATACCTTCGCGCCAATGAATGAACAGCGTAGGCATTTCTTTATGGATTCGTTCCATTAGTTTGCCTGCTTTGGTTCTGCTGTTCCCCAATGATTTATACTTCTTCTTTGCCCAGGCCAACAACATATTGTTGACGCACCGCCAAACTCGATACATAGCGGATCGTGAGTATTTTCCATAATACGCAAGCCATCCCCTTAGCATCGGGTTGATGAAGTCAGCCAGTTCTTGAAGACTCAAGGAAGTGTTATTTCTCCAGCTGCCCCTCCGCAGTTTCAATGTCATTGCCTTCACGGCCTTTAATGATACCACCGGAGTGAAGCCAATGAAGAAACTGTTTCTTGACTTGACTTTGACTCGTCTTGCTTTGAACGTATAGCCTAGAAAGTCGAATGATTTATTTCCATATCGTCCTTTCCGTGCTCCGTCTTTGCAATAGATAATCTTTGTCTTGTCAGGGTGAATTTCAAGACCACGAGACTTAAATCGATCATCAATCTCTTTTAGCATTTCCTCTGCTTCTCGCTGTGTCCGGCAATGGGCAAGCCCATCGTCGGCATACCGACACCATGGAGACTCCGGGTGATGTTTTGTCATCCAGTGATCAAATGCATAGTGCAGAAACAGATTACTTAATAGAGGACTGATCACGCCGCCCTGCGGCGTGCCGGCCGTTCTCGGCAGGCATATTCCTTGTGGATCATGAATTGGTGCAGTTAACCATCTTTCCACATACAGCACTATCCATTTGTCGCTGATGTGATGCTTCACTGCTTTCATGAGAAGTTCATGGGATAAATTGTCAAACAGACCTTTTATGTCAAATTCAACGACCCAGTCATAATCCCAGCACCGTTTCCTTGTAACGCCTATCGCATCTAAGGCGGATTTATTAGGCCTATATCCATAGGAGTCGTTCAAAAAGTGCGGTTCAAGAAGCGGCTCCATCATTAATTTCACCGTCATTTGCGCAATTCTGTCCGTCACTGTAGGTATACCTAATTTTCTCACACCGCCTTGTTTCTTAGGAATAGCTACTTCTTTCACCGCTGGTGGAAAGTAGCTTCCTGAACTCATGCGATTCCATAGCTTATACAAGTTGCCCTTGAGGTCTTGGCTAAACTCATCAATGGATTGATTATCAATACCAGCAGAGCCAGCATTGGCTCGCACCAATTTATAAGCTTGCCAGACAAGTTGTTTTGGTATGTTAAATGGTTTTGTTGTCACTAATATGTCATCCTGCTTCCAGTTGTACATTAATGCTAACGACTTAACGCAACCCCTTCGCTCCATCACCATTACAGTGACTTCAACACTAATACGAGTTGCTCCGCCCCAATGTATTGCATCAGTACTATCAGCCTCATTGTTTCTGCAATTTGACCTTTCCCTTGGCATCAATACATTGGTTCCCGCAGTTCCATAGAAAAGCCCGAAAACAGACTCACGCCACCTACACGCCGGACACCATTTATGCAGCACCCAAGTTCGCTCATAAACTCTTCCCGGAAGTACGACCTTGCCCCCGGTTTCGATGTCAATATCACGCGCTATCGACGCGTCATCAGTGGTTCATTTACATTCGTCTTTCTGTTCCACACCTGCCAGATCTATTCTGACTTTTCTTCATCGCTCATGACCTATGCTCTTAACATACGCCACATGAAGTGGTTTCAAGCCCGCTCTTGGTCGCTTGCTTCGGCGGGACTACCGCCATCTTTTCTATAGCTTCTATGCTTCGAGGTAAATTCGTTCCTTAAATTCACGTTCTGTGCATCTACGGCACACAGTCGCTGTCGCGAAATGATTTGGGCAAGTTTGAGGAATAAAAATCGAAGGAATTTTTTTGATTTTAAATCATGAACAAAGTATCATAATTAAGAGTAATTTTTCAATACTCACTAACGCCAAGTAAAAATATAGGATTGCTGATGCAGGGAATGAACTATCGATTAGATATCAAAAAAGGATTGCTGGTAAGGTCCAATGACGGGACGATTGCCAGCAATCAGCAATCAGCAATCAGCAATCAGCAATAGCTTTTTCCTTATTTTCAATGTCCTCTATTATTTTTTATTGTGTGTATTTCCTTTGTTCAGGGTTCTTGCCTATCCTTTTGCTCAGTTTTTATTCAGCGATGCGTATTAGTCCATTTATTCGCTTGTTATTGAAATCGATTGCCGCTGCCTGTTGTTTAAGTCCATTTAATAAATCATTTGTATTATACAAGGAACGTTTATGAAGCATCGCTTAGTTCTTTCTCTCATCACGGCAGGAGTGCTGGGAAGTACAGCCTCAGCTGGCACTATGGGGCCTGTCATGGCCATCAAAGACTGGACCTGGGTAGGCTCTGTGAGCGCAGGCCCGGTTTGGGCTCGTGGTGGGGAGACTCAGACTTTTTATTTGGCTCCGGAAATTGAAAAGACGTATGCGGCCAGAAAATCGACCAATGCATTAGCATCAGGTGAGCTGTTTGTGGGGATACAAAAGTCATTATCCTCCCAGTGGTTGGGTCAATTGGGACTGGCAGTGACCACCACCGGCAGTGCCCATCTTCAGGGCATTATCTGGGATGATGCCGACCCTCAATTTGATAATTACAGCTACCAATATAAAGTACGCAACACGCGCATAGCGGCAAAAGGAAAACTTCTGCTTGATAAAGGCTATTGGCTCATGCCCTGGGTGAGCGCGAGCCTTGGCGTTGGTTTTAACCGCACTCATGAATTCACCAACACACCCTTGATTTTTGAAGCCTTACCCAATGCCAATTTTACAGACCACACAAAAACCGCATTGACCTACACGCTGGGGGCTGGCGTGCAAAAGTCGCTCAATGACCACTGGCAGGTAGGGGTTGGATATGAGTTTGCCGACTGGGGTAAAAGCGAACTGGGTCGCGCTTTTGGGCAGACTATGAATTCAGGATTAGCACTCAATCACCTTTACACCAATGGGGTGTTGGTCAATCTTACTTACGTGGCATAAGGATAAAAATCATGCTAGAGAAAACAAAGACATTTTTCAGCAATGCAATACTGACCGTTTTATTCTCCTGTCTGACGCTTGCAAGTGCGCAGGCGGCGAAGCCCTTATGGACGTTTGTGCCGCAAACACCAACCGAGATTACCGTAGCTAAAGGGGGCAGTGCACAGGTGATTTACACGGTACAAAATCAGTCCTCGAGAGCCAAAAACCTGGTGATGAAACCCATTGCAGGGGTGATTCAGGGCGCACCCTGCCAGTTTCCAGCTAAAGGAAGTTGTACGCTGACGCTCAATATCAATGGCTCTGCCCTGCTGGGCGATGTATTGGGCGGCCCTGTTTTATGCCAACAGGGCAATGACCTGCAGTGTTACCAGCCGAGTTCAGCCAATATCCTGCGTATTCACCTGGCAACGCCGCCACCGGTGCAGCAATTCACCGTGGCACCATCGGCGGGTGCGAATGGCTCCATTTCCCCCACAACAGCACAGGTGGTCAATGCTGGCAGCAGCCTGACGTTTACGGCAACACCCAATACCGGTTTCGGAGTCAATCAGTGGCTGCTGGATGGCAATGTGGTACAAAATGGTGGCACGAGCTTCCAGTTGAACAATATCCAGGCTAATCATGCTATAGAGGTAACCTTTAATCAGACAACCCTGTCTCCTCTCACGCAAAACTTGGCTTTGTCAATTAACAATCCAGGAGCAGACCCAGCCCTTTCTGGCACTGCGCGCATCATTCGAATAGAAAATACGGGCTCAATACCAGCAAACAACGTACAGGTGAGTACATCCGGATTTCCTGCTGGAACGTCAATTACCAGTAATGCCTGTATGGGCACACTGAATAACGGAGCCACCTGCGACATCACCATCACCCCAGGCATTAATGCCAGTTTGGATTCTTTAAGCTCTGCCTGCACTACTGCGCCAGGAACTGCGCCTGTACCAACAACGGTCACAGTAACTGCAGATAATGCGCCATCTACGGACGTTAATGTCTTGGTGTTAGGATACGGTTGTATTTATCAAGGGGGTTTTTTGTTTTCTGTGGATAATGCCACACCCAGCACACAAAGCATTGGTGGGAAAGTGGCCGCATTAACGGATGAAGAAGAAAGTCCAGCAGACTTTTTTTTCCAATGGGCAACATTATTCGATAATACGGCAGCGGACAGTATCACGGATGGATTAAGTAACACCAATGCGCTTGAAACCCCTGTAGGTCAATATCCGGCAGCGCAGGCCTGTCGAAACAAGAGTGAACAGGGGTTTACTGACTGGTTCATGCCGGCGATTTGCGAGTTGGGACGATATTCCAATCCACCAGGAGGAACTGATGCGGGTTGTGGCACTACCAATCCCAACTTATATACAACGTTGCATACGAATGGTTTAGGCGGTTTTGCCGGTGACTACTACTGGAGTTCTACCGAGTTTTCCGGCGTTCCTACGACCGGCGCCTGGATCCAGAACTTCTTCGATGGCGTCCAGGACGTCGACAATAAGTTCGACAGTCTTCGGGTTAGGTGTGTTCGGGCTTTTACCCCTTAAACCCTTTATCCCTTTTCTTTTGAGGCAGCGAAGCTGCCTCTTATAAAACCGCATAGCGGTCGGACTTAATTTTTATGGTTTAATGATGGCGCTATATACCGAGTTGCCGGTTTATCGGGACGCATACCTTTTGACACTAAAGGTGTTTGAGATAACAAAAGATTTTCCAAGGGAGTACAAATACACACTGGGCCAGGATATGAAGCGTGACGCCCTTCATTTGCTTCGTTGTATTTACCGAGCAAACAAGAATCAAAACAGAGTAGAGCACTTAGAGGTGTTTTTAGATGAGTTGGAGTTATTGAAACTAGAAATTCGCCTGTGTGTCGAGATGAAACTGGTATCACTTAAAAAGCAGGCATTATTAAGTGAGCTTTTAGATCGCATAGGCAAACAGGTGACCGGCTGGCGTAATGCCAGTCGATAAAGCCAGAATCATGAGAGCTACGGCGTTCATGAGCGAGCATGCTTTTGTTTAAAAGCGATAAAGGGACTGACTTGGCAGTTGATTCGCGTCTGCACAAGACGCCTTGTACAGACCAAAACACCTTTATTAATTGTTTAGGCGGTTTTGCCGGTGACAACTACTGGAGTTCTACCGAGTTTTCCGGCAATCCTACGAACAACGCCTGGAACCAGAACTTCAACAATGGCAACCAGAACGACGACAATAAGAACAACAATCTTCGGGTTAGGTGTGTTCGGGGTTTTAAACAAAGTAAAGTCACAATCGGCGTGGGCTTTTAACAAGTCCACGCTACCCTATTAGAATGAGACTATTGATAGAAAAGGAACAGAGCCGTATGAACTATGGTGCGTCATTGGAATCCTTATTTCAAGCCTATTTTGACTGCCGCAAGAACAAGCGCAACACCATGAATGCGCTCCGCTTTGAAACGGATTATGAAAGCAATCTCATTGCTTTGCGAGATGAACTCAATTCTAGCACCTGGAACCCTGGGCGCTCGATTGCTTTTGTGATTGATAGGCCTGTGAAACGCGAAATCTTTGCTGCTGATTTTCGTGACCGTGTGGTGCATCACTGGTTAATCAATCAATTGAATCCTCTGTTTGAGAAAGCCTTTATTTATGATAGCTATGCGAGCCGCAAGGGACGAGGCGCGCACATGGGCATTGCGCGTGCCGACGAATTTATCCGCAAATGCTCTTTAAATTACCAAAGAGACTCCTATGTGCTGAAGCTCGATATCTTAAGTTTTTTCATCCGCATTAACCGCCATATTCTCTGGGAGAAACTTCGCTGTTTTATCGAGACCCATTATAACCAGCCCGACAAGGGATTAATCCTGGAGGTCGCCTGCAAAGTCATTCAAAATGAACCAACCAGCCACTGCTTTATCAAGGGGAAACGACGCGACTGGCAGGGTTTTCCCAAAGACAAGAGCCTTTTTTATGCCAGGTCTCACTGCGGGCTACCGATTGGCAATCTCACCAGCCAGGTATTTGCCAATTTCTATTTAAATCCCTTTGACCATTTCATCAAACACGATTTGGGTGTGCGTTTCTATGGTCGTTACGTCGATGATTTTATTCTGGTGCATGAAGATAATGCATTTTTAAAATCACTCATACCCCGAATGGAGCAGTTTTTGCAAAAAGAGCTCGAACTTGAGCTTCATCCGCGTAAACGATACCTGCAGCACTACTGCAAAGGCGTCCCGTTTCTTGGAGTGATGCTCAAACCACACTGCATCCATGCCGGACGTCGCATCAAAGGGAATTTTTATGAGGCCATCCAGCGCCATAACCAGGTTGTTAAAGACCATAAACCCACCAAAGAAGAGCAGATGGCTTTTTTATGCTCCATCAACTCTTATCTTGGGATTTTAAGTCATTACCAGACCTACCGCCTACGAAAAGGCATGCTTAAAAAGCACTTATCCATCTGGTGGTGGAATCTGATGTTTTTCAGTAACAGATGTGCCAAATTAGTAGCGAAGCAAAGAACAGTACGATAAAGAGGGTGTAAGCAAACAATGAGCTTGGATGTGAATGGCTTTGATGAGCCGGTTACAGGAGGCACCGCTACCATTACAGTCGGTAATGACCATCGCCTGGTTAAGCTGGCTCAGAAACTCCCCTGGGATGAGATGCTGCAATTAGTATTGCCTGATTTACAGCGCACGGAGAAGAAACATTGGTGGATGGGCAGACCCTTGCGAATCCGTATTCATTTAGGGGTTTATGTCTTACAGCAGATGTTTAATTTAACCGATAGGTTTGCTGAGCAGCAGGTACGTGATAATGCCGCCTTCCGTCTGTTTTGTGGTTATGGTCTCATCAAGAAATGGCATGCGCCAGACCATACCAAAATCGAGACGTTTCGTTCTCGATTAAGCCCTGAAAAACAACGACGGCTTGCCAATTTGATAGCGCAACAAGCGGTTAAACTGAATTATGCTAATCCTACGGAGCTCGATATTGACTCTACTGTGCAAGAAGCTAATATAGCCTATCCCGCAATCGCTAATTTATTGATTAAAGTTGCTGTCCTTGCGTCAAAAGTTGGAAAAGGACTGAATCAATTGTGTTCTGGTGGCATGAAACAGTACTGCGTTGGACTAAGCAATTTAAAACAAATCGCGCTGTATTATTTTAATTTGAAACGTAAAGATGTTGGTGGGGGTATATTATCCGTGGTACTTCAGCGATTATGGCGTGAAACGTATGCTGATGTACTGCCTATCTTAAATGATTTATATTTGTTTGGTGCTAAGTTAGCATCGGGTAAATATTGGGCGCTTCGCCGTTCTGTCGAGACGCTGAGCTGGCGCGGGACTATGTTATTACAGAATGTACATGGTTATCTTTTTGAAGGTATTATCAATACATCGATCTCTTCATTGCATGCTTATGAAGTCGGCTGTTTTAACAAAGGTAAATTAAATAAAGGAGTGCAGTTTGGCCGCGTCTATCAATTAGGACGTATTGGAGGTAATTTTCTTTTTGTTGGCGAATGCACGTCTACTTATATGCCAGATGCTCAGTCTTTACCGCTGATGCTCAATACACATGAGCATCTTTTTGGAAAGGGGTTGCTGGCATCTGTGGCGACAGATAAAGGGTATTATTCACTGAGCAACGAACAGCTATTGATTGAAAAAGGCGTCCTTGAAATTCAATTACCCCGTCCTGATAGGACGCTCAATGCGGCTCGTGAAACAACACCATGGCCAATTCGGCAATTATTGCATCATCGACGCGCTGGTATTGAGCCTTTGATTGGCCACACGAAACACGGAGGTCAATTGGGTAGAAGCCGTATGAAATCTGATGAAACCACCAAAAGCGCTGGTTATGCTGCTGTATTTGGGTTCAATTTAAGGCAACTTACTCGTTATCTTTCAGGCGAGGTACGTCCAGAAATTGATAAAATGACTAATATTGCAGCAAATAATGCAAATAGCACCTATAAAACGGTTATACAAGGGGCGTGATTGAGCTGGCTGGGTTCGATCTGATTTAAGTTACATGTTGGTGCGTCAAATCAAGTCTCATCGATTATTTATCGAGCAAATCATTTCGCGACAGCGACAACTTATCCACAGTTTCTGTGGATATCTCTGTGAATAGCCTCTTAGTCATCTATGAATTCGGAGATTTAATGAGTTGAGTTGGATTTATCCATAGTGTTAATTTGTATTGAGACGGCTTCTAAGGTAGTAACACATTTTTCTTTGAGCGATCTTCGCTGCTTTTCCTACTTTACGAAAAGCAACCGGGTTGTAAGGTAATTAATTTTCGTCTCTAGCTAGAGGATGGGGCATATTGGTGGTTGTGCCGCCTGTACCGTATGGTCTTGTAATGATTTCCAGCAGATGGCCATCCGGATCATCCCAATACACTCCTCTTCCTCCATCCCATCCGTTAATCTGATTCTCTTTACGTCGATAGGGATCCGCCCAATAGGGTAGGTTTCGTTTTTTAATACGCTTGAAAATTGCGTCGAACTCAGCCTCGCTCACAAGGAATGCATAGTGCTGGGGTTGTATTTGTTTATTAGTTTCGAAAAAATCGAGAGAAGTGTCACCGATTTGCACGATGGTGAAGTGGCCCAATGTATGTGGTAATGGAAGTCCCAGAATTTCACTTAAGAAGTGAGCAGAGCGATTGGGATCGCGTACAGACACAATCGTGTGATTTAGATAGATGGTCATATTAATGTCCTCTAAGTATAAAATATAGCATATAAATCCTGCAATACTTTCATAAGGGCTTAAAGATTTTTTACTAAGTCTTATTACTCGGTTACAGGAGAGCCATGAGCTGCTCCATTTAATGTAGGTGTGTTTATTCGCTTGTCATGTCAACATCAGCATAATCACCTTTAATTAAACGGACTTGACCATGTATTCTTATTATTTGGTGTTTTGAAAAAGAACAATAAGCAATCACTTCAGCTTCAATAGGACGATCATTTTTGCTTTTTCCCTTAAGATAGTACAAAGTAAAAAGTTCGTTACCTTTTTCAATAACATATTTGTAATCAATGGAATCAACAGTCATATTTTCCCTTTGCTCAATCACATGTTGAACATATTGGGTTCTATCCATAACAACGCCATTGATACATTGTTCATAATCTCGATGAAAAAATTTTTCTATTGTTTCATAGACATTTATTGTATGGTCATAAAGAGATCTCCATGTGTCTTTTAATAATTCTATGTTATTCATTTTTGCCCTATGGATTATCAATTATCAACAACTCTCATCTTCATTCAAAGAAAGGTATCTTTAAACATTTGGCACGAGATATGTTTAGAACTCTACAAATAATCATCAATGCATCCTATAATTTTATGCATGCATTTGGCTGGAAGCGCTTTAATAATCTGATGATATTTTTTTTCTTCCGCCCTTTATACTATCTGGGTAATGAGGAGGTTAAGCGGTTTAGTTCATGTTCAAAAAAACACTCATTATAGATCTTCGGTCTGTAACCTGGTAAAAGGGGCATATAAGCTTAGGTTTAAAAAAAGATACCAAAAAAGGTGGTTTATGAAAAGATGTTCATTGGTTTTATTAGTTTTTATATTCCTTGGTTTTCATGAGGAATCATATGCGGATTCAGTCTCATTGCAGAAGCAGTTGTATATGCCGTGCTGGGAACAACCAAAAAAACAAGCACTTCGCTCTAAGGAGTTGCAAAAATTAGAAAAAACCGATCAAAGTGATAGGGCGAATTACTTTAAGCTTTCTGAAAAAGGAAAAATAAAAATAGCTTTAGCTGATTTAAAAAGAAGACAAAGGGTCGGGGAAATATTTGGAGAAGGTTGCTTTAAGACCGCCGCAGATTTTAGAGCGGCTGCTTTAATTTATCAACATGGAGAAATCCCAGATCATTTTTATCAGGCGTTTGTATGGGCCAATCGAGCCGTTCAATTGGGCGACAAGAACCAAAAGCAAATGGCTGCGTTAGCGATAGATCGATATTTGGTATCAATAGGGCACAAGCAACTCTTTTCCTCCCAAGCCAAGATAATACCGAATAAAAATGGATGCTTTTGCATGCAGCAAAGTGAGAAACGTGTGCCAGGTCATTTTATTAAAGAATATGGTGCCTTATCTGTGAAGGAACGTTATGCGCTTTATAAAAAATCATTTAATCAAGATAAAAATTGCACGTTGAAGGAGTGCTCTGAAGAACTTAAGCCTACACCGAGAGGGACGATCCCTGGATTTTGGTAGTTGTTGGTCGAGGTCTAAGCTAATTCATTTTATGAGTACATTCATTTTTCAATTTAGATATAGATTGGCATTCTGATTGCGATAAGTTATTTTGTTTTAATGCATCAGAACTTACATTAGGAAAAAATCGATTTGTTGACTCAATTTTGCAAGAAATTTCTTTTAATCGAACTAAATTTTGTTCTTGTTCTTCAATCTGATCATTGTATTGATTTAAGAATGATTGCATTTTTGTGTTAAACTCCAACTGTTGTACATCAGCAGGATTAGTCTCATCAGGGGTTATCGTGGATAGCTCAGTTTTTAATAAACTAAGTTCTTTTAGTTTAACTTGAGATTGCATACAGCCTTGGCTAATTATTGCCAATTCATTGTCCCATTCGGGACATTTTTTTCGCAACTCATCAATCGCTGAATGCATCCGGCGCATAAGACTTTTAGTTTCAGTACACGCTAAATCAAATCTTTTATGAATTTCCTGAATAGGCATGGTTTTCTTTTAAAATTGAATATACCTTTAAATTATAATAATTGCTTACATGCGGGTCAATTAAAAATCGATTGGAAATACCTATTGAACAGAGTTGCGCTGGGATAGTTATTCTAAGTTTTTTAAAGCTTATCCCAAATTCAATTTTCCAGTTGATGAATAAACTGGTTTATTTAAAGCTATTTTCAATTTTGGGATTGTCAAAAATCACCTCATCTATTAACTTGGAATAATTTTCGATGTGTGATTTATAAGAAGGTAGAAGCCTAATATCCTCAGGGATAGTTTGCTCATAAAACTCTAATAAATTGCTTTTTTCCTCTAATTCGCCGATAAAAAAGCTCAGAGGTCTTAGTACCTCAAAAAATGAATGGTGACCAAGAGAAATTGTAGAGGATGCAACCAAAATTCCTAATAGTTGATATTCTATTTTTGAAAGCATTACAATTGAGTTTAACTTGCTTACAGTTTTTCCTATGCCACCAGATGCGCCAGAAATAACGGGTAAGGAATGCTCCCTAAGCCATAGTGGGTATTCCTGCGAACGTGATCACCGATTATCGCCTAGCGTGATCACCTATTACTGCGCTGTTTTTACAAGCGGTGAGATTATTACAAAGTGATCACGATGAAGCAATTTCTTTTTTTCTCATGGACTCTCCGTTGAGTTCTATTCGATGTGCATTTTCAGAGATGCGATCGAGTATGGCATCGGCGATGGTTGGCTCACCTAAATACTCATGCCATTTAGCCACAGGAAACTGGCTTGTAATAATGGTCGATTTTAGCTGATACCGATCTTCAATAAGATTAAACAAGTCGTGGCGTTGTGCTGCATTGATTGCTGTTAATCCAAAGTCATCAAGAATCAGTACATCATCCTTGTGTAATTGCGTCATTAACTTGGCATAGCTTCCATCGGCATGTGAGATGCTCATTTCTTCTAAAAATCGCGTTAACAATAAATAGCGAACTTTATAACCTAGACGGCAAGCTTGGTTTCCGATAGCGCATGAAAGATATGTTTTCCCGCAGCCGGTAGGTCCGGTTATAAGTAAATTTTGATGGTGACGAACAAAGTCACATTTAGCAAGAGCCATCACTTTTGCCTTTTCCAAACCCCTCTTATTTTTATAACAAACATCTTCAATGGCTGCAGATTGCCTGAGTTTTGCTCGCCGCTGTAAACTCTGCACACGATTATTGTCTCTGCGTAGTATTTCGCGGTCCAACAAGAGACTTAACCTCTCTTCAAAGCTTAAGTCGGCGTGTTTGGGTTGGCTTTGTTGTTCACGAAAGCCCTCCTGCATGCCCGTCATTTTTAGTTGTCTCATTTGTTCTAATACGGATTCATTGTTCATTTTTTTCCTTGTTTTTTAATTAAAAATTGTTGATACAGACTCAGTGGTAATACTGAGAGCCCCTAATGTTGTCATGCGTTAATCCATGTAGGTTCACGTCACGTGATGCATGAATTTTTGCTCCTTGGTCAAGGTTATTTTCTAGAATGGATAACACGCTTTTACGGCTGTATGCCCCCTGGTGTACACCATAGGAGCAGGCTTGCTCTAAACGGATTTCTCCATAGCGTTTCGCTAGTTTCAAAATACCAAGGCAGGAACGGTAAGCCTGTTCGGGGTGAGGTTTTTCATCAAATATTCTTTTTACGACCATGTGTGTGCAAGCACCTATCTCGCTCGCCCACCGTAAATATCTCTCTTTTGATTGCTCGGTGTGTATGCGGTGCCTCTTGGGCATGTGATGAGAAATCGTGGATTGTTTACCTGGTATGCTTGAATACAGATGCATCGCTATGCGCTCTCCTTCAAAATAACATTCAACCGTATGCTGGTT
This sequence comes from Legionella antarctica, assembly GCF_011764505.1. Classification (NCBI taxonomy): domain Bacteria; kingdom Pseudomonadati; phylum Pseudomonadota; class Gammaproteobacteria; order Legionellales; family Legionellaceae; genus Legionella; species Legionella antarctica. The sequence continues at coordinate 2,342,419 of NZ_AP022839.1, read as the reverse complement.
AAACCATAAATCAATGAGCTGGCCGCAGTACCTATGAGGCACGCTGTAATAATGCCCTTGAAGCACAACATGGTAATCAATACCTGCGCGAGACGCTTTGTACTGCCTGTAATAATAGGCATCTGCTGGTAACGGTTTTAATACAGGTTTGTCCATTTCCATGAAGACTGACTCGCGACATCCAGGTAGTTTTTGAAATGGTTTTTGGTTCATTATGGTTAATAGCCGTGCAATCTCTGCATTGAGTTCATTAAGACCCACAAAGGTTTGATGTCGTAATCGGGCTAATATCCAACGTTGAGCAACTTGAACACCTGATTCAACAGATGCTTTGTCTTGAGGACGATAAGGCCTTGCTGGAAGTACAGCTGTGCCATAATGCTCAATGAAGTGTGCGTATGTTGGATTCGTATCAGGCTCATATCGACATGATTTACTGATGGCTGAACGGAGATTATCTGGCACAACAAGTGCTGGAACACCGCCAAAAAACTCAAACATCCGGCGTTGAGAACCCAAAAAGTCAGGAAGTTGCTGAGACCATGTGGCTTCAGCAAACGTATACTTAGAGGCACCCAAAACACCTACGAAAATTTCAGCAGCCCTGATGTCATTTGTTTCAGGATCAATAATACTGAACGTAACACCGCTGTAATCAATAAAAACCTTATCTCCCGCCTTATGTGTCTGACGCAACGAGCGTTTTAGGCTTTGCTTATAAGCACGATAGTGGTAACAATAACGAGAATAGCTTAAAGCGCCTTCTTGTTCTGATTGATGTTCATCCCAAAGCAACTGTAATGTGACGCCTTTTCGGCTTAATTCTTGGTGAGTTTTTGCGAAATCTATTAAGTCTAGCGCCTTGTTTAGGCTGGCATGAGCGGCTTTCGGCTTTAAAATTTCAAGTAAAGCTGGCTCGTCCATCCCCTCAGGAAGAGGCCATGAAAGATTTTTATCCAGGGCTCGATTGATGTATTTGATAACCACACCAACCGATACACTAAGACTGTTTGCTATTTGGCGCCTGCTTAATTTTAACTCAAAATGAAGACGCAGTATCTGAATCAATTTACGCATAGATGTTCCTTTTGCTGACATTTTTACTCTCCGATTAAACTAACTAGTATAACCGGTGCTAATGCTTGCAAAAGCCACGCCCCATATGGAGTGGTGGCATCGTGATCACCTATTCCTGTTTTTTGGGAAAAGTGATCACGATCAGGCGATAATCGGTGATCACGATCAAGCGATAATCACTGATCACGGTAGGGCGATAATGACTGATCACGATGGGCAGGAATACCCACATAGTGCCATCACGCTATTTTCCTGAGGTTTATAGTATTGTCGGCTGGGAAAGTGGGGTGATAAAAAAAAGCTTGTTAGATCCTCTGGTGTATCCTGAGAAGATAAAATACCTAAATTTCGGGTTTCTTCTTCATTATGTGAACAGTCGATCTCTGTCACGCCCCTGTTTCTATCTGAGAACAGATAAGATGGTCTCATTTTTTCTAAAAGAATGGCTTCCCCGTGCTTTTGGGATGTAAATAATGAATATTGGGCTAAACTACTTAGTGAGGCTATCTTTATAGGGTTTTTATGGTCTGTTTCGGGTAATTTTACTGAAGGAAGCGACATGACGCTCTCGTTAAAGTACTTGCAAAAAGTATCAAACGCAACTAGCGATTTAGATTCTTTGAGTGCACTCATATTTTCTATCCCTGGACATTCTTCCCGTAATTGAGAGAATACCGAAAATAGCAATCTATTGAACATGGAACTATCAGAATTGCTTGTAATTACATGGTCGATTGCTTCAAGTATTTTATTGATAAGTGGTTGGAAGATCTCAGGGTGCTCAAGAAAGTATTTGGCAAGATAGCTTTCAAATACACACACTTCAATAATATTATTTTTATCATCAAACGTCATAAATATACTCAAAATATACAATTAATATTAATTTGGCTATTGTAATGATCTTTTAAGTTAAAATAAAGACAAAATGAGTGCAAAGTGAAGCTTTCTACTAATGCATATACAGTAGAGCCATGGGTTGTTCCATATTGGGCTGTGTATTTTCGTATTTTTTAATGCTACTTCTCGCAAAGAGACCTACTCCTGCCAGGGTGGCTGCAATCCCAACTCCTGCTAACACTAATCCAGCAATACCAAAGGTACCTGCATTAAGTGCTATAAAGGCAATTGCAACAGCTGAAGCGCCTAAAGCAGTTATAAATCCGCCTAAAATCTGCATTTTAAAATTGCAAGAAACAGAAGGTGGATTCTCTACCACAATTTTTTGATCGTTGTCTAACCGTCTTGCTCCATTTTGGGAGTCCTCCGTGGAGGTCTGGACGAGCAGAGAAATGAGATGTTCGTGAATAGATGGAGTATTTAAAGAATTTGTGGTGCAAACAGGTGGTTGATGAATTGAAAGCTCTGAATCCATCTCGTCTCTATTCTCTATTTCGTCTGTCTCGCTGATCGCCCTATTGACATAAACTCCAGTTTTTAAGAATGTATTGTTCAAACACTCTTCCGACAAGATAGGGTGCTCCATCATCATTTGTGCAAGAGCAAGCGAGTCAACAGTACAAAGGTCGTTAAACGGAATATCCTCTTCTCTATCTAATTTTTTAGTTATAACGCTTATAACATGAATACACCCTGTAATTTGTTTTAATTGCTCAATGACTGATTCACAATTTCGATCATCCTCACCTGGATTCGCTAAAAACAGGGTTTGGCGATGGAAGTCTACTTTAACTGCAAAGGCATGATTTCCTGTAGTGGTACTTATAAATAAAGGTTCTGTTTTATTCAGTAATGCTAATTTTAATTTTTTTGCATTAGTATCTGTATTTTTTGTAAAATTATTAAGTAAATCCAGGTCTGCGAAAATCCAATTTTTTTGATCCAGCTTTAAATAGGTACGGACAAGTTGGGCTAAATATCCCTCTTCACGGACCATTTTTTCTATATAGCTGTAAAAAATGTTGATATCGAGGTCAATGTATCTCTCCTTAACCTGCATGGGAGCATCAACGATTCGGTCTTTTAGCTGCAATAACGTGCCAGTGCGAGATTTCCTGATCAGGAAATCTTTTATTTCTTTTTGTAAACCAGGTACTATCAGTGGAAGAATACGTCCCAAGTCACTGATGTAGTTAGCCCTCTGGCTAATATCATTTGAGCTTGCAATTCTTGGCTGTAGTTCCGCTATCACTTGATCAAGTAATCGCTCTGCAGGGGTTGACCCGCTGCCGCTGGAATAATCAACAGATATTATGACGGAGTCTGTCTTTTTTTGGATTTCATGCTGTGTGTTATACATTGCATTGGCTGTCTCTGCTGCATCTTTGTACATACATAATGGAATTTTGATACTAGATGTCATGGGTCACGATTACTAGCCCACCCTCTGGCCACTCAAAGTAGCCCACTTAGGGTAAATTTTTTTAACTCACTTGTCATCTACTAAATTAAATTTCGGTATAAATTTTTTCCTGTATGACTCCCCATCAAGAACAATTCGATAAGCTTTATTTACGATACGATCTAATGCTGCGTTTGCCATAACCGGATCATAAAATAGCTCCATCCATCCTTCTATTTTACGGTTAGTAGTTATAATTAGCATAGAGTTTACATGGATAGCTGCTATTAAATCATACAGATCAGTGGACTGTTCTGGCGATAATGCTTTCAGCCCGAAGTCATCTAAAATAAGCACATCGTATCGTGAGTAACGTTTAAAAAGCGCAGTCCATGTTTCATCCGCTCTTGCTTGGTGGAACTGATTTAACAGTTCATTCGCTCTTATAAAGCAGACTTTTTTATGTCGTTGACATGCCATTAGACCCAGGGCTTGAGCCAGGTGAGTCTTTCCGGTGCCAACAGGTCCCATGATGATGACATGGTTTTTTTCTTTGATAAACTTCCCTGTCATCAGGGTGCGGATGGCTTGTGTGACTTGTGTTGAATATCGAGCCAGTTCAAAATTTTCAAAACACTGAGGCTCCTCAAATCGAGCTTGCCTTACACGCCCAGCAAGCAATTTTTGTTGACGAGCCTCATCCTCATCCTGAAACAACATTGAGAGCAACTCTTCATAAGAGAGGGACGCTGCGCGAGCCTGTTCTACTCTTGCTAGCAGTGTGTCTGGGATCCCTGTCAAACGTAGTTTTTTTGCAAGCTCTAACATATTGATATCACTCATAATGAGCCTCCATCGTTGAGCTGTAATCACTTGCTGCGCGAATATAGGCAAAGTTCTCATGATTGGCCGAGCGCTTAGTGGAGAATGTTCTCGTGTCTTTTTTATCCAGGCCTTCCGTGAGGATTTTTTTCAATGATTGATGAGTATAATTATCAAATAAAATCGCGCGTAAACATGCATTTTCAAGGCGCTCATTACCGTATTCCTCAACCAAGCGGATGATAGCCTGGGCTTTTCTTAAGCTCGTTCTAGAGCCTTCAGCCAGTACCTTTGTGACCATTTCCTCCGTTGCCTGACCAATTGCTTTGGCCGCTTCAATACAAACGCCAGCAGTATTTTCTAAGTAATACTTTGCAGAATTATGGTAGTCATTGGGATCCGTTTCCCACTGTCCACGCCCGTAGTTACGAATATGGGTCTTAATCAAAGCATGATTCACATAGGCCTGAACGGTCTTCAAGCCAACTCTAATTTTAACCTTTGTCCCGATATGTATCGTTGGCACAGAATAAAAATTACCAGCAACAACAAAATGATGGTCACGATGAACTTGAGCATCCATCCAAATGGGCATATCAAAAGCGCCTGCTGGCAGTGGGTTTAATAAATTAAATTCTTCATTTTTAAATACGTCAATTGGCTTTTCACCAGTGGTACTGCAGATGACGTGCGATACCTTATTAGCGCACCAATCACGTGCAAAGGCGTTCATCGAGGCCAAATCATCATAGGTTATCCCCGCGATAACCTGTTCTTTTACCAATTGAACACTACGCTCAACCTTCCCCTTGTGCTCGGGCGTTCGAGCCTTCGCCGGATCGGCTATAAAGTCATAAAAGCGAGATAACTCTGCATAGGTTTCATTGACCGTTGGATCATAAATATGTGCTTTAATAATTCCCGATTTCAAATTGTCTAAAAGAATGCAGTTGGGCACGCCTCCAAAAAAATGAAAGGCATTGATATGGCTTTGCGCCCATGATTGCTGATTTTGAGAATGTACAAACTCAACATATCGATACCGACTATGTGATAACGTCATAATAAAAGCGTATGTTTTTTTATTATTGATAAACCCAACAAACGCATAGTCAACTTGTGCTTCATGCCCAGGCTTTGTTAACAAATGTACCGTAGCCTTAGGCAACGAGGGGAAATGACGTTCAATATAACGACTAAGACTTCTTCGACTGCTAACAAGACCATTATCGCTTAAAATTCGGTGTATCTGCATATGGGTAATCCACTTCTCAGTGAGGAGTGATGCTATTTTTTCGTGATGCGCCTCAAGTTCTTTTTCTGATTTATTGGGTCTGTTGTTGGCTGTAGTATTAACGATTTTATTATGTATCTGCAAAGCGATAACTTCGAGCTCATCATTGGAAATATCCTCCTGATAACCCAAATCCTTGGCCATTGAAACGTACTTGCGTATGCTCATTCGTGAAACGCTTAGAGACTTTTCAATATTGCGTTGAGTCATCCCTTTTTTGTGCTGATATAGCACCTCTCTAATTTCTGCCATTGTTTTAATCCTCATCTCATAACAAATCCGTTAGTTATTGGTAATGACCAAACTAACACTGTTTATTTGCTACTCAAAGTGGGACTCAGAGATGGCCATGGAGTGGGCCATTAATCGTGGCCAAACCCGACCTTTAGTGGGCTAGTAATCGTGGCCCATGACACTAGATATTCGATCATGATATTTATGATTTTCAGGATAAAAAGTCACTTCAATTTGTTCTAAATTTGAAATGAATCCCTCCGGATAGATGTAGTTATGATAATTTGTGTCATCTCTTCCAGGGATCGAAGCTCCTTCCTCCTGGAGTTCCAATTTATTGATATCTTTGATTTTGAACCTAATTTTATCGTCAAAAATATCTACATTATTTTGTTCAAAACCATGCTGCTTTAATATTTTTTTTAAAATTAGCGTTCTCATTGATATCCTGAATAGTACCTTGCCATATTTATTTGATCAATAATAACACAGCAAATGCCTATTTTATACATAAACTTGTATGTTCAATTGTATTTTGCTCAAGTGCGGTGGTTTCTAGATTTTTCCCATTTTTTTATAGATAAAGAAGGGGAGTCTGATAATAATAGACATGATGACTCGCCAATAAGCTGGATAATAGAATATGTGTTTTTTTCGTTTAATAGCATTCCAGCAGACTCGGGCGCAATTTTGCGGGTCGGCGGCGTGAAAAATTCCTGGTAAACCATAGGTTTGTTTTGTATCAATAAAACCTAATCGGACAACTGTAATATGCTTGGTTTGTGGTGCAGATTGTTGTAATCCCTCCAGATAAATTTCAATAATGGCTTTGCTTCCACCATAAAGGCTATTTTTAGATCTTCCTCGACAGGCGGCGACCGAGCTTAAATACAAGAGGTGATGTTGGGTTTGATTGAGGTTTAAATAAGCATGAATTATCAGGGTGGTAGCAAGTACATTTATTTCTATAAGTTGGGTAATTGTTTGTGAATTTAATTCATTATTCCCGGTAAAATCACTGTGAGCGATAAACAAGTCTAATTCATTGGTGCCTGGTTTTAAACTGGCTAATAGATCGTCATTTTTTGTAAACTCTAAAGGTACGATATCGCAGGGAACTTGATAACGAAGCCGTATATCCTGAGCAATAATTTCCAGTTGATCCGCATTGCGAGCCACTAACCGTAGATGATGTCCTTGTGCTGCTGCAATATGAGCAAAATTTTCCGCTATTATGGACGTTGCCCCCAAAATAACCCATGTTCTAACAGTCATCGTTTTATTCCCAACCGTTTTGCAAGGTCTGATTGCATCCTGCATTGATTATCAGAAAGTATCTGCGAAAACCGTGTGTGATTTATATACATTTTTTGGTATTGTTCCGGAATTAGTAATAAATCTTTAGCCAAATAAATACGTCCGTTTATCTCGGTGATCCATTGATTCATCGCTTTAATCGCTTTTTTTGCCTGTTCGTTGTGAATAAAATCAATAGCCAGAGTAAAACCCGGTTTACAAAATGAGAGTAACCCTTCACCAGATTGACCAAATAGTTTGAGTACCGCCAGACTTGGGGTAGCCCTGTGGTGGTGAATAAGCTTTAATAAGTGTTCCAGAGTATCGAGGACATTGTCCTTATCGAATACTGCCTGAAACTGAATTAAACCATTAGGTCCGTAGAGTCTGTTCCATCTGCCTATTTTATCCAGTGGATTATTAAACTCTTCCAGACTTATCTGTTCCCTGGCTTTTTTACTACTGATATAAAACGAGTTAAATAACTTCATGTTCCAAGATCGAATCAGGCCAAATGGTAACCTGGGAACAGTATGAGACTTTTTTTCCTTATATGGAATAGGAGGGCAGTGGTTTGCTGTGGACAATAAGGCACGTGGGCTTGAGTGTAGCAAGTCAAGCCAGGCGACTTGATAATCATAATGAGTACTGTTGGTAGACATCTGATCTGTTAGGGAGTTAATTGAGTCCCAGACGGTATTTTCTACTTGAACAAATCGAGATGCTTTTTTTAACCGGATAGCAACACGAGTAATAATGCCTGTTAAACCCAACCCCGCAATAGTTGCATGAAACAAGTCTGGGTGTTGCTCGCGACTGCAACGTATTGTTTTATCATTGAGGAGTAATTCAAACCAGGATATATGATGCCCCAAACTTCCTTCAAGAGAATTGTTCTTACCATGAACATCATGGGCGAGACCACCGGCAACAGTAGCATGGACTGTTCCAGGTAATACCGGAGGGATAAATTCAGGATCCAGTAAGAATAAGTCTTTAAAAGAAGTGCCTCCCTGACACACTACAGTCCCTGAGCTGCTATCAAAATGAATGAGATGGTTAAGGCGTTTGGTATCAATAACAAGACCATTCTCATTCAAACAACTGTCGCTATAACTTAGTCCTGTACCTCTGGCCAGTATATTGGTCGGTTTATTAAGGGTAAGGTAGTCAGCAAGTTGTTTTTCGTTATCAGGTCTGACACATACAGACTCGCTATGTATGGCACGGCTGAAATTAGTCAATAACATTTTTTTGCTGTGCATACTGTGCAGCTCATGAGAGGAATATTCTATTGTTAAGTCTCTCATGATTTATTTATTTATGAAACCGTATCAAATTATTTAAACTTACTATAATTTATTAAGCTTTTATTTAAATGGAAATAACATGAGCTATGTAACAGCAACATGGAATACCGTCTTTTTTAGCTTATTTTCTTGTGCGCTATTTGCTGCTGTCATTCCTCAAGATGTAATTGGTAGTGAACAATTTGATGCAAAGATGTGTGTTAGCGAAAACACACAAACCTGCATTAATTCTATTTGTTTAACTTCAGAAGAAATAGATTGTCAGGCTAACTGTCAAACGATGGCAAAACAAAAATGCCAACAACAAAGTAACGATTAATTGTTCGGAAAATAATAAATCATTTTTAAATTATAACCTGCAGAGTCATTGGAGAACTAAGGTTTATGTGCAGGTATGTTGGCTATTTGACTCTTAACATTAAAAAAGAAATAAACATAAACGGAAGCAATTATGATTCATTTTAACTGGTATAACTTTTCCCAATTAACAGTGGAACAACTGTATGCTGTTCTTGGCCTACGCTCCAGAGTATTTGTTGTTGAGCAGAACTGTGCTTATCTTGATCCTGATGGGAAAGACTCTGATGCATTGCATTTATTGGGACTGGAAAATGGCTCATTAGTAGCCTATCTTCGCTTATTTCTGCCAACCCCTACTGAGAAATATATTATATTTGGTCGTCTAGTTACGGAACCATCTGCTCGGATAAAAGGATATGGGAAAAAGTTAATGGAGGAAATGTTGGTTTATTGTGGCACCAATTACTCAGGGGTTACTGTTAAATGTTCCGCACAGAATTATTTAACGAGATTTTATGAGCAATTTGGATTTCAAGCATATGGAAAAATTTATGAAGAAGACAGCATCCCGCATATAGAAATGCGAAAGATGCTAACTAAAGACTATAAGTCTTATTGATTTCGTGGAGTGACTAAAGTCACTCCACGGAATCAATAATTGACCGCATCAAATCCTTAAGTGAGGTTTATTTATAAACCATGCAGTTGAAACCAATATTCAAGTAGACCTATTTGCCAGAGCTTTGAGATACCTGATGGTGTAAAATGTTTTTCTGGATTCGCAAGCAATGTTTTAACTGCCTCTGGATTAAAAATACCGCGCTGTTTTACATTGACGGGTGAGAGCACTTCATGCATAAGCTCAAGAGTACTTCCTTCCAGGTATTTCAGTGCAGGAACAGGGAAATATCCTTTCGAGCGATTTACTACTTTATCCGGGAGCATTTTTCTTCCAAGCTGTTTTAAAATATACTTTCCTCCATTAGGAAGCTTATATCGGAGGGGCATGGCGGCAGCCAGGTCAATCACCTCTTCATCAAGGAATGGGACTCGTGCTTCAAGACTTGCCGCCATGGTCATGCTATCAACTCGACTCAAAGGACCATTTGCCAGTGCAAAGGTACTTTCATACAAAAGAAGATTATCAATAGGATTAGTCGAACCATTTTGTTCGCATAGGTCTGTTAAGAATGAAATTGCATGAGGTGTGGTATGAAAAGCTGGAGTTACGAGCTGCTGATACTCATCATAGTGACGATCGGCCACTTTGTTAAGAATGATTTGTGCAGATTGTGAAGCTAAAGCAGTTTTATCCAGAGTATTTTGGAACCAATGATATCCCGCAAAAATTTCATCTGCACCTTGTCCTGAAAGTACAACTTTTACATGCTTGGCAACCTCCTGAGCAAGCAGATAAAATCCTATGTTATCGTGGCTGAGCATTGGTTCAGACATAGCAGAAACACATTCTCCCAATGAGTAGGAGAGTTGTTTATTTGAAATAAACAATTGTTGATGTCTGGTGCCGAATTGTGAAGCAATAAGATCTGAATATAAAAATTCATTACCTTGCTCACCATGAGAGCTCTCAAAGCCAATAGAGAATGTTTGTATTTCTTCCTTTTTCAGTTGCGAGGCTAGTGCAACAAGTAAAGAAGAGTCTAATCCACCAGAAAGTAGTATTCCAACCGGAACATCGGCAGCCAATTGACGTTGAGTTGCGGTCAATAATGCTTCATGAGTCTTAGCCAACCACTCATTTTCGTTAAATGAGTGGTTGGCTTTTGTATCATCTATTTTTAATTGCCAGTATGATTCTTGGGAGACCTCCCCACTGGGAAATACGGTCATAATCGAACCTGGGGGTAATTTTTTAACTCCAGAAAGAATAGTATGTGGATCAGGAACAGCATGAAAGGTCAGATAAAAATGCAGTGCAAGTTTATCAATGGATGTATCAATATCGTCAAATTCAATTAGCGCTGGCAGTGTAGATGCAAATTTGAATCCGCTGGAATAATTAGTATTATAATAAATTGGTTTGATACCAGAACGGTCACGAGCTAGAATTAAGTTACCGGTGTTTTGTTCCCAAATAGCAAATGCAAACATACCACGAAGTCGGGGAATAAATTTCTTTCCCCATGCATGATAGCCCTTAAGCAATACCTCGGTATCACTCTCGGAAATAAAGGAGTAGCCTTTAGCTTCCAATTCTTTTCGTAACTCCAAAAAATTGTAGATAGCTCCATTGAAAACAAGTGCTAATCCAAGATCAGGGTCAACCATAGGTTGCGCTGCACGATTCGTAAGGTCAAATATCTTTAGTCGTCTGTGCCCAAGTGCAAGTCCCTCAACTTGATAGAGTTGTCCATCATCTGGTCCACGATTGAACTGTTTTAGAATAGCCTTTTCTAAACTAAAGAGAGGAATGCTTTTTTTATTGAACTGGTATTCTCCTGCGATACCACACATATTTATCCACCTTTTATAGTTTTTAATAGGGGACTGTTGATAATATCCAACAGCATGTTATTGCTTAATTGCATACTCCACTCTAAATCACAAGTCGCTATACAGCTTTTTAAGTAATCCATTACTTTGATTATTCAATAATCTGTTCACGCCTGTATAGAGGTACTTGTAGTAAAAATTCACTGACATTATGTTTCACTACATCTTTGAGGCACCCTGTTCGTTCAAATACTTTTCTTTGTCGCTCAGAGCTTGTGCCACGGTCAATAATGGCCTGGAGTGTAGCGAAATAGGTTTGATAATTAAGTTGCTCAATGTACGGCTGTAGTTTTTCAAACCACTCCTCAATATCTTCACGCATCAGCCTTGTCTTCCCATCAGTATTCATTACCAATTCAGCATCTAAACCATATCGCATTGCTCTCCATTTATTTTCTCGTGAAAGCCAATATGGAGGACAGGCTATCGACTCAAGCCAACTTCCATTATCGGTAAACCAATGGGCAAGAGAGTGAATAAAGGCCACAATGGCTAAGGTTTCAGATAATGTGGCTGCTCCATCACAAACCCGAATTTCCAAAGTGCCAAAACCAGGGCTTGGTCTTAAATCCCACCACAAATCTTTAAGAGATTTGATAGAGCCACATGTTTTTAGCGTTTTATATAGATGCTCAAAGTCTTGCCATGTACGCACATGATACGGTTGTCCGGCTGTAGGTAGTGATTCATAAGTGGTTGGGCGACAGGAAGAAAGACCAGTATCGATTCCTTGCCAGAAAGGAGAGCTTGAAGAAAGCGCTAACAAATGCGGTAAAAAAAACATAAAGAAATTATTAAAACGAATACATTCCTCACCACTAGACATCCCAAGATGAACATGCAGCCCATAAACATTCATACGGCGGGTGAGCCATTGATTACGACCGATTAGCTCCTGGTAACGATCTGTCGGGGAAATGATCCAGTCTGAATATTTGGAAAAAGGATGAGAGCCGGAAGTTGAAAACAGAATACCCAGGTTTTGTGTAGCGAGTTGCAGTGAACTCAGCGTGTGGTATAGATCATCCTCTGCGTGGTGTACAGTAGTACATATATCAGTATCGATTTCTATCGTGCTTAAATAAAACTCTGGTTTTATTTTTTCAATATGAGCAGTTTCTTTCAATACTTCTTCTGCTCGGGAGGACAAGTTATAAGTGGATTCGTCAATCACTTGTAATTCAATTTCTACTCCTAATGTAAGGACACCATTACTACGAAAATTTATTTCTTCTTCATCTACGGATGAGGCCAATAATGATGAGTCAGGACAATCTGTTGATGTTGATGAGGATTCATTCAGTTGATTTTTCATCACATAATCCTTTAGTGTTGGTATTTATAACAATACACTTGCTATGAATTTATTATTATCAATTAACACAGTATTTTATCCATTATAGAATATCTGTGATTCCTTAATATATTTAAAAAAACGCCTAATTTTTTATCAACCAGTTGAATTTAAATGAAATTATGTTTATAAAAATTTATATCCACAGATATAATTTGTACACCAACTATTAATCATCTTAATAGCAACAGCAGTCAATTTCAACCTGAGAAGGATGAATTGTCTACAACCTTCTGAGCTGCTTATCTATATAACTGTTCATTCTCTGCCCAATGGTTTAATTTTATGATAAGATGTATCCCTATTTTTTCTAATGGATTACGCATGAACGGTTTGCCTGATTTATCTAGTGCAAATGCGATAAAGCCCCAGAATTCTTATTAAAATACATCCTGGCTTTCATCCCGAATATGGTGCAATAGAGCAAACTATTCGTGGTTAGCGAAAACTGGTATCAGATCCTTCTCAAGCTGCTGTTACAGCCCTGGAAAGTGGTTGTGGTAATCAACATTGGACATATCAACTGCAGCCGAGTGTTCTGACATTATCGACTGTGGTCCTCGATGAGGCATTGGTATAACTAGGTGTTGGTATAAATATTCATACTAATTTATTGGTAAAATTCATCTGAGATCTTAAGATAACTCTTTAAAAGAACACGGAAAATTTTGAAATGTTTTTTCCCCGGTTAATTTTTATTTCAAAAAATTTTAATGCACTGACAAAGAGAATTAACTATACTACACCAAAGCGATTTTATGATTAAAAAATTCCATGTCTCATATTAGAGTAGCTACACTAAAAGATGCAGAGGCTATCGCTTTTATTCATCTTCGCTCCTGGCAAAAAATGTATCAAGAATTTATCCCGGAAACCATACTTGAAAGTTTACCCCCACAAGAGCGAACTCAGCAGTGGAAAAACCTTTTAAAACAAGAAGCCAAAATACTAGTCACCGAAATTGACCATCAAATTGTTGGGTTTGCAAGTATTTGTCCGTATCGTGATGCTGGTGAAAATGGTTTTTCTGGGGAAATAAGTGCTATTTATTTACATCCCGATTACTGGCGCAAGGGATTGGGAACCATATTATGTTTGGCTGCAATGTCTGAACTGGTAAAGCTTGGGTACAACAAGGTATATCTATGTAATATAGGCGCGGTTTTCTGGACACAAAAAAAGGTTTTTTAAGAGCTATTCTTCTTAATACAAAGAGGAGAATAAAATGTCTAAAAAGCGAGCTTATTATACGGCGGCCAAGAAGGCAAAAATAACGCTAGCTGCGATTGAGGGGAAACTCACACAAGCGCAAATTACCAGTGAATACGGTGTTCACGCAACGCAGGTAAAAACTTGGAAGCAATCGGCCATCAAAGCCATTAACGATTTATTCTCTGGGGCTAATGAAAAAGAAGCCAAGTCCCAAGAGCAGCTTGTTGAGGCATTATATCAAGAAATTGGTCGACTTCAAGCGCAGCTATCTTGGCTAAAAAAAAAGCATGAACTTTAGTCTGGATGAAAAGCGCGTCATGATTGATCCTCTTGCCGAGCTCACCATTCGTGAACAATGCTTGCTATTAGACTTGCCTGTTTCAAGTTATTATTATAGTGCCAAGCCCATTTCTGTCGAAGATGAAGCGCTTATGGCGCTACTTGATGAGCACTATCTGCAGTATCCATGTGAAGGTAAAATTAAGCGGGCAAGATGGCTGTCAAAAGAAGTAGGCTATCCTGTTGGTAAACGTCGAGTAAAAAAGTTGATGGAAATGATGGGGTTATCGACTGTTTACCCAAAGCCAAATACAAGCGTTCCCAATAAGGAGCATGAGGTGTTCCCTTATTTATTAAAAGAGGTGGATATCACCAAACCAAATCAGGTTTGGGCCGCAGATATCACCTACATCCGCATGAAAGGAAAGCATGTGTATTTAGTAGCTATTATGGACTGGTATAGTCGTTATGTGATTGGATGGGCTATTTCACCTACTATGGAGGCTGAATTTTGTATTGAGGCGCTTAGAAACGCTTTGCTGCATTCGCGTTGTGAGATCTTTAACACGGATCAGGGTTCTCAATTTACCTCAAAAGATTGGATAAATACGCTAAAATCTCACCACATTTCTATCAGCATGGATGGGCGAGGACGTTATTTAGATAATATATTTATCGAGCGATTGTGGCGTAGTGTTAAGCAAGAAAAAATCTACCGGTATGATTTTGATACAATTGAAGAGGTTGAGCTGGCCTTAACGGAGTATTTTGAGTATTATAATAACCGAAGGCTTCACCAGTCCTTTAATTATTTAACGCCCGCAGAGGTGTATTATGGCCGGAAAAGACCATAAACCCTAAATGAGAGCGTCATGACTTACCCACAAGGCCCACAGGCCTATACGAGAAAGTGAAGCTCTCCTGACCTGTGGACTTGTGGATAAGTCATTCTGATAGAGTTGTGGTAAAATGACCTAAGACAATTCGTAGTAGCAATCACTATTCATACGGTATTGAGTAGGTTTAAATAGGTTAATTTGAGTGAATTTTTAACTATAAATGATGGATGAATAGCTCTTATTTTTCCTTAATTTTGTTCCAGACATGCGGACCCATATCAATGGGTATTGGCTGATAATACCCAGGCCCGAGGATTCTATGAGGCTTTGGGTTTCGAGGCCACTGCAACAACTAAATTAGAGGAGTTCTACGAGGGTGGGGCTTTATTAAAAGAAATTCTTTATGAGAAGATTCTCTAATGTATCATTATCCATGGGGTCGGAATTGATCTCATGATTTGTCTGTTTTACTCATTAGTTCAAGTTAAGAAGTAAAAGATCGTGAGCACCGAACACCTAACAACTCGTCTTTATTATCCAGGCATTGAGAGCTGGCTCCATTTGCAGCGAAGCATTCTGACCATGCAATATCAATCGGATTTCTTGAGTGTTCAGTAGAACTCCAATAATCTCCAGCCAAACACTTGGCCCCAATGCAATTATTTAATAATACAGACAGATTATCAGCCATATTCTGTTGAAGCTGAACTAGTGGGGGAGACGTACAAATTAGCTCCCCGTCATCAGGCCCCATATCGCAAATGGCAGGTAGGTACCAATCCAGGTAGCCACTGATATTTTGTTTGCAAAGTCCTGCCGCATAGTGTGATAAGGAAGGAACTGAGGCGGCGATAGTGTTGTAATAAATGTAGATGTTCTCGCTATTACAAGATCCATCTGTAGCGCCATTGCAATTAGATTGCCCAGAGTATTGTGTAGCTGGCGTTGGAGTGCTTGCATTAGGGCTAGGACTACTGGGAGTGGAGAGAGCATCAATTCCCCAAATGCTTACTCCACCATCATAAGTTCCCGAACTGTCTGAACTCCAGACAATTCCGGGGGCATTGGGGGTGGCTTGGTCAAACTGTGCCACAACCCTGCCGCCAATACTCCCTGTACTGGGAGTACTGTCATCAATTGAATATAAATACCCTCCTTGATAAATACAACTATAACTCAACACCAAAACCCCCACTTGGATTGCAATCACATCATCAGCCTTCACAGTAATAATCCCATTAATTGGAGCGATACCTGATGTGCATTCCGAAGTTGCGGTTTTACCAGGAGTAAGGGTAATGGTACACGAGTTGTCGGGGGCTAATAAATTACCACAAGTAGAAGAGGTAACAGTGGTTCCAGAGGGAAAGCCAGATGTTAGAATTGACAAGTTTGCAGCGGAAAATTTCCCGTTATTGGTGATGGTTATCTGTCTTGGATTACCGGTTAATGCGCTATTAGTATAGACACATCCCGCGGTCATCGGTGGACAATTAACAGAAAGGACTAAAGTAGAGAGATTTGATGTCAATGTGGTTTGAGGGGGCTTCTTTATAACGATGCTTACAGGCGTCATATTGCTTGTAGTGAACAAACAATAGCCATTGCTACTTGGTGTGCAACCCACTAATGAATATCCGGGAGTATTTAGCTTTATTCCTACTGATGGATACACATGATTGGGTTTGGTGGTGCTTATAATTAAATCCAAAGAGGTGATCTTATAATTTTGACACGATAATGGTCCTTTCCCATTAAGGCACAGTGTAATATTTAGTTTGGCAGGGGCTCCTGTTGCAATAATATTAAAAAAGAGTCTATTACTGGCAGCTATTTTTTGATTTATTAGTAATACCGATACGACGGTCAATAGGATTAAAATGCGTTTTAAAGAAGATTTGGTACTGAAATCTAACAATATCATAATAAATCTTCTGACATTAATTCATTACTAACAGATACCGACATAGGAGTACTCCAGAATATTGAAACGATAGCACAGATATCGGTTATATTGGCACCAATTTTTTCTGACGACAAGGGAAAAAATTTATATAAAAATGACGTGCTTCATGATACGAAAAATAAGAGATGAATTGGTGATTTTGGGGAGATATTCATTTAGCAAGAGTGGGTGTTTTACTACCCAAATCGATGCTATATGCATCTGGATGCTATTTGTCTGCTTTTATATGCTATACCTATAGAAAGTGAGACGGGAGAAAATAATGGACAGTCAAAATAAGGATAAAGAGCATCCTGAGATTGAAGACATGAAAAATATCTGCGACATATCGCCAAATTTAAGAGAAACTAAGGATGTATGTGACAAATTAAAAAAGGAAGGTTCAACAGAAAACAGTGGCAAAAAAAAAGATTCTCTCGAAGACTCTGCAAATCCTGGGAATCAATACATGCCTAAAAATAAGAAACCTAAAAATTTAGAAAAAAATGGATTGAATGAATCTCCAAAGGTAATTAAATAACTCATGTTCGAACATGTCAGGGCTGCTTAGAGAAATTTAATGAAATGATTTTAAGGAGAACATTAATGAAGTTAACTAATGTTTCCCATTATCGACAGCCAAAGGTCCATTAAACAGAGACTAAATTTCTGAGCAAACTTACATTGCTATGTAACTACTTAAACCTGTTGACACTATGATTTTCTTCCAACTCTGATGAGTTGGCCAATAGGGGATGTTGACTTACCCTTTCTTTCCAGGCCTCAATGGACGCGTTGGTTAAAAACATGACGCCACCATCTATGTCATTTTGACCTTCGTAAAATAATGCGTCAAAAGAAGTTTCATTCAATGCTGTGAAGCCAGGTTTAAAGTAAAATGCTCCTGATTTGTTTGCAGAAAATAGACTAACTCGACCGTCACATCCTGCCAGTAAACTGTGTTCAACAACAACCTGCATCAATATTGCACCTAAAGTTTAAATAAATTACGACAACCCTATCATGCATATAAGTAGACAGAAATTGATTTGGTCTACTTGGATTTGACTAAAATTATGATCTGTTCGCGGACTACCAACCAGATCTCTGATCTCTCCTTCCGAACTTTCAAATATATTCCAGTCAATTCATTGACAGAATCATTTTTTATATGCCAAATTAGAAGAGCCTATATGAATCATGCTATTGATTTATCACTAATTTTTTTAATGGCATGTTATTTGCTTGAATATGATTTTAAAGTAATTGACCGCTTTACAAACAAGTTTAATCTTAAATTCAAAGATGAATTTAGGTAATAGTATCAAATGCGAACGGACTGCTTATGGCTGAAAAAGATGTTTTATCACAAGAAGAAATAGATGCGTTACTCGAAGCGGTGGATGAATCTCCTGAGGATGAATCTCCTGAGAATGAGTCACAAATTCAGAATGATACGGACCCCACGAAAGATAAAGCAGAAGAATCTGAAGACCAGGAGTCTGATTCGGATACTGTATTTGAACCGCAGACACGGGTGGGGGATGATGGCGTCAAAACCCTTAATTTTACTGGTCAGAAGCGTATTGTTAAAGGCCAGTTACCCGTATTAGATAAAATTTACGATAGAGCATTGCGCTATTTTGCAACGGATATTTATCAATTGACGGCTAAAGATTTTGAGCTCAAACAAGATCCACTTTTAGTAGTTAAACATCGTGATTTTATGGCTAGTTTACCTAACCCTAGCCTGATGAGTATTTATAAATTTAAACCCTTGCGCGGTAAGGGTATCGTGTTGTTCGACAGCATTTTTGTTTACGACCTGGTGGATTATTATTTTGGGGGCAGCACTCAATTTTATGCTCAAAAAGATAAAACCGATTTCACGGCCACAGAATTACGCGTCATGGATGTAGTAACTAAAAAGCTAATGGCTAATCTAATCCATGCCTGGGAGCCGATTATGCAGCTTGATTTAATGAAAGTGAATGAAGAGACGAACCCTCAGTTAGTCAATATAGCCGAATCCGAAGAAATGCTGCTTGTGGTTCGCTTTACCATGAATTTTGGCAAAGAAATAGGATCTTTTTACATTATTTTACCTTATTCAATGCTGGAGCCTATCAAACAACAATTGGAATTAGGTGCCTCTCGTCCCGATGATGAAATTGATCCTAACTGGATCAACTCATTAAAAGAGGAGCTAATGGACGTTGAGTTAACAATTAGTTCTGCGATGGCGGAAACAACCGGTACGTTGGGTACGATCATGATGTGGCAAGCAGGTGATTTTATCCCTTTGGAAATGAGCGAGATAGTCACTTTGGATATTGAAGGGACACCTAGCTTTACTGCAACTTTGGGTAGTGCTAATGAAAAACGGGCGCTAAAAATAATAAAAACAATAATTTATTAGGGGAAATGGATGGCTCAATCAAAGGAAACAGTACTCGAGCAACCACCACAGGCTGACGCCTTGGCTCAAGATGCTGAGAGTGAAAAGATGGAATTGATTTTAGATATCCCAGTGTCTGTGACCGTGGAGATTGGTCGTACTAAAATGACTATTCGCAATCTGTTGCAGCTTAATCAAGGAGGAATTGTTGCGCTCGATCGCTTAGCAGGTGACCCTCTGGATGTTTTGGTTAATGGCACTCTAGTGGCCCATGGAGAAGTAGTAGTGGTTAACGATAAATTTGGGGTGAGATTAACTGATATAGTGAGTAAAGCTGAGCGGATTAAGCGACTCAGATGATGATTACAGTACGCCATTTTATCTTCATGACTTCACTTTTTTCAAGCACAGTGGCTTTGGCTGTGCCTGCTGATCATTCTAATATTATTAGCCACAATGAGTTGATGCGGGTTGTTATGGGCTTGCTTTCGGTTTTATTAATTATTATTTGTTTATCATGGATAGTGAAGCGTTTAAATCTTGTTAAGATAAGTACATCTAAAGGGTTTCAAACTATAGCGAGTATGACTTTGGGTTCAAAAGAAAAAATTATATTGCTGAAAGTGGGTGATCGGCATTTGTTGATGGGGGTTGGTGCAAGTACAGTAAGTCTTTTATATGATTTTGGTGAACAGCTACCTGCAGGATTTCATTTGGAAAATAAACCTGCTTTTGCCGAATTTCTTAAATCTGCAGTGGGAAAAACATTAAAATGAAAATCAAGACTTTTATCATGATGTTTATATTTTTCATTTTATTACCTGTAACAGTCCAGGCAGCACCACTTTCATTACCTGCTGTCACAGTACAACCAGGGGTAAATGGCGCACAGTCCTATAGCGTCAACCTGCAAATTTTATTATTCATGACGATATTGAGTGTCTTGCCTGGATTATTGATGGCAATGACTGCTTTTACGCGAATTATTATTGTACTGTCAATTTTACGCCAAGCCATTGGCATGGCTCAGACACCTACCAATCAAATTCTAATTGGTATTGCTTTATTTATGACTTATTTTGTGATGTCGCCTGTTTTCAATAAAATTAACGATACAGCAATACAACCCTATATGGCTGAAAAAATGGATTTTCCCCAAGCTTTGTCTAATGCACAAACTCCTTTACGTGAATTTATGTTAAATCAAACGCGAAAAAATGATTTATCGCTGTTTAAGCAATTTGCCCGCGCTGAATCAGCTCCTCTTGGTGAAGTCCCGATGAGTGTTGTAATTCCAGCTTTTATTACCAGCGAACTAAAAACAGCATTTCAAATCGGATTTATTTTATTTTTGCCTTTTTTAATTATTGATCTTGTTGTATCCAGTGTTCTTATGGCTATGGGGATGATGATGCTATCGCCTTTGATTATTTCATTGCCTTTTAAAATTATGCTATTTGTGATGGTTGATGGTTGGACTTTGGTGTTAGGTTCGCTTGCTTCAAGTTTTGCTATGACTTAGGAGGTGCTATGACCCCGGATTCGATAGGCTCTTTATTTGGCGGAAGCGTTAATATAATCCTTTTATTATTAACTGTCCTGATGGTGCCAGGTTTGATAGTTGGTTTAATTGTGGCGATGTTTCAAGCCGCAACGCAAATAAATGAATCGAGTTTAAGTTTTATTCCTAAATTGTTTGTTACATTTTTAGTATTGGTATTTGCAGGACCCTGGTTATTAAAAACTTTGGTTAATTATACAGATTCTTTGATTACCAATATCCCGTATATGATAGGTTAGGGACTAACGATGAATGTGGATTATCCAACAATGATACGTACGTTCAGCCAAGTAATTTGGCCTTTGTGGCGTATGGGTGGTTTGATACTCACAGCCCCGTTTTTTTCTTCTGTATTAATCCCTTCACGGATCAAGGTGTTATTTCTTTTAACATTAGGTTGGGTATGTGCTTCTTTCGTACCCCCACAGCTATCATTTCTGTATTTTAATGGTATTTATGTGGTGTACATGTTGCAGGAGTTATTTCTTGGAATACTAATGGGATTCGCATTGCAGCTTGTATTTCAAATTTTTGTTTTGGCTGGACAGATCATTTCAATGCAGGCCGGTTTAGGTTTCGCTGTGATGGTTGATCCTTCCAGTAAAGCGAGTGTTCCCTTAGTAAGCCAGTTGTATCTGATGATGACTACTTTAATATTTTTAGCACTCAACGGTCATCTTACTTTGCTCGATGCAGTAATAAATAGTTTTAAGATAATGCCCATAGGCCATTCTTCAATGGATAATACTATGGTGTGGCAAGTTATTATGTTTTCCAGCTGGATGTTTAAGGAGGCCGTATTAATTTCAATTCCGGCAATACTGTCTTTACTTATTGTCAGCTTATCATTTGGGATAATGACCCGGGTTGCTCCACAACTCAATATCTTTTCTTTGGGCTTTCCAATTACTCTAATAATGGCAATGGGTATTATTAGAGTCGGCTTGCCGAACGCCGGTATAGAAATGGTTTCAAGTATTGAACAGGGAATGCATTTTATAATAGGGATGTTACGCTGATGTCAGATGAAGAACAGGCTCAGGAAAAAACCGAACAGCCATCGGCCAAGAGACTAAAAGAGTCGCGAGAGAAAGGCCAGGTTGCTCGATCCAAAGATTTTAATGCAACGGTAATTTTACTATTTACCGCTGTAGGTTTTTTTGTTTTTGGAAATCAACTCTCTTCCCATTTAGCTGTGATGATGCGCCAGGCCTTTGAGTTTGATATACAGGTATTTATAACTCCAACGGTAGCTTTTGAGCGATTATTTATTTTAGCCAAAGCTGGACTTTGGGCTCTTGTACCCATATTGGTTGTTATATTTCTTATATCTTTAAGTGCACCTTTATTGATGGGGGGATGGGTATTTAGTAGCCAATCCTTACAGCCTAAACTCTCGCGATTAAGTATGTTAAAAGGTTTTAAGCGTATGGTTTCGCTTAAAGGATTTGTGGAAATGCTTAAATCTTTTTTTAAGTTTGTTCTTATTGCAGGATTTGCCATAGTAGTTCTTAACTTACAGTTTCCTTTACTACTAAGTCTGAGTAATGTCCCATTAGAAACAGCAATTCATGATGGTGGCTATATTATTGTTAAGTCTTTTCTTTTTATTTCGGCAAGCTTAATTTTAATCGCAGCCGTTGATGTTCCGTTTCAGTTATATGAGCACAGCAAGACAATGAAAATGACCAAGCAGGAATTAAAGGATGAATATAAAGAAACAGAAGGAAAACCAGAGGTAAAAAGCGCTATTCGACGGGCTCAGCAAGAGTTGGCCAGGCGGCGTATGATGAGTGAGATTCCTAAAGCAAATGTAGTGCTAACCAACCCAACTCACTACGCTGTTGCAATAAGTTATCATAAAAAAGGCAATCAAGCTCCTATTGTTGTTGCTAAAGGAAAAGATTTGATCGCTTTTCAAATAAGCAAAGAAGCAAAGATGCATAAAGTTCCTATCATTTCGGTACCTCCTCTTGCTCGGGCTATCTATTTTTCTACTAAATTAAATGCTGAGGTCCCGAGAGGATTATACATCGCCGTGGCACAGGTATTAGCTTATGTTTTCCAGCTGCGCGACAAGCAGCGTTATGATTATAAACCTGAAATTTTACAAAACGTACCTATTCCAACAGAATTGGTTCGTGAAGCAGAGGATGACCTGAA
Organism: Legionella antarctica; assembly: GCF_011764505.1. Classification (NCBI taxonomy): domain Bacteria; kingdom Pseudomonadati; phylum Pseudomonadota; class Gammaproteobacteria; order Legionellales; family Legionellaceae; genus Legionella; species Legionella antarctica. Next base: position 2,319,519 of record NZ_AP022839.1, on the reverse strand, counting down.
ATGATAGCCGCCTTGCATTATATACAATTTTGGATGCGTCAGGGATTAGGTACTCCGTTGATGTTGGTCATCATGCTCAGTATGATGATGCTGCCTTTGCCTACGTTCTTATTGGATGTATTTTTTACGTTTAATATTGCGCTATCTTTGGTGGTGTTATTAGCGGTAATTTATAGCGAAAGACCTTTGGATTTTGCGGTATTCCCTACAGTTATTTTGCTCGCCACCTTATTAAGATTGGCACTTAACGTTGCTTCCACGCGAGTTGTATTATTAAACGGTCATAATGGGACTGATGCTGCTGGCCAGGTAATTCAGTCATTTGGTGAAGTAGTCATTGGTGGAAATTACACCGTAGGACTGGTTGTTTTCATTATCCTGGTAGTGATTAATTTTGTGGTTGTTACCAAGGGAGCTGGACGAGTATCTGAGGTAAGTGCACGCTTTACCCTTGATTCTTTACCTGGAAAACAAATGGCTATTGATGCCGATCTCAATGCTGGCTTAATCAATCAGGAGCAAGCAATTAAGCGTCGAACCGATGTAGCTCAGGAAGCAGATTTTTACGGTTCTATGGATGGTGCAAGCAAGTTTGTACGCGGTGATGCAGTTGCGGGCATATTAGTGCTGGTGATCAATATTGTTGGTGGGTTGATTATTGGTGTGCTGCAGCATGGAATGAGTTTAACGGATGCATTGCATAATTATATTTTATTAACTATTGGTGATGGTTTGGTGGCCCAGGTTCCATCTATAGTTTTATCTACAGCTGCTGCAATTATTGTTACTCGAGTGTCCAGCGCTCAAAATATGGGGAAAGAGGTTCTATCACAGGTTTTTGCAAATCCCCGTTCACTGATTATTGCATCAGCTATTATTGGCCTGATAGGTATTATTCCAGGTATGCCACATATTGCATTTATTTTATTAGCCGCCGGTTTAGCGGGAATAGCTTATTTATTTATCAAACAAGCCAAAGAAAAAAAAGATTTGCAGATTAATAAAGAAAATGAGCTTACTCAAATGAAAGATCCTGTTGCCTCAGAATTATCATGGGATGATGTTAACCCTGTTGATGTAATTAGTTTAGAGGTAGGTTACCGTTTAATTCCTTTAGTTGATAGTGCGCAAGGGGGCGTATTACTTTCTCGAATAAAAGGAGTTCGTAAGAAAACATCACAAGAGCTGGGGTTTTTAATCCCTTCTGTTCATATTCGTGACAATTTGGATTTAAAACCTGATCATTACCGGATTAGTTTAGCGGGTGTGGTTATGGGGGAATCAGCAATACATCCTGATAAATGGTTGGCAATCAATCCGGGACAGGTTTTTGGCGCTCTTGAAGGGATACCTGGAAGAGATCCTGCTTTTGGGATGGAGGCAGTTTGGATTAATGAAAATCAAAAAGAACAGGCTCATACTTTAGGTTATACCGTAGTAGATGCGTCTACAGTTGTTGCAACGCATTTAAGCCAAATAGTAGATTTGAATAGTCAACAATTATTAGGATATGAAGAAACACAACAACTTTTAGATAAGTTGGCAGTAAATTCGCCTAAACTGGTAAAAGAATTAGTGCCTGAAGGGCTTTCTTTGGGTATGGTAAGTAAAGTATTGCAAGGGTTATTAATAGAACGTATTCCTTTGACCGATATTAGAACAATAGTCGAAACTTTGGCGGAGAATGCGCCAAAATCCAAAGACAGCGAGTTTTTAATTAGTCAGGTACGAATTGCATTATCAAGGTTAATTACCCAGAAAATCAGTGGATTAGACGAAGAACTACCAATTATTACTTTAAAACCGGAGTTGGAACAATTATTGCAGAGTACTATTCAGAATAGCGGAACGGGTGGTGTCAGCTTTGAGCCAGGTATGGCAGATAAAATACAAAACTCTTTGGCACAGTTTGCTGCTCAGCAGCAAGCAAAACAAGAAAGCTCAGTGTTAGTAGTACAACCAGCGATACGTTCTGTTTTGGCACGATTTGTGCGTAATATATCCAATGACTTCCATGTATTGTCTTACCAGGAAATTCCTGATAACAAACAGATAAGAATAATTGGTACCGTAGGATAGTCATACTCATCGCGAGTATAAAAAGCAGGAGGCTTTATGAAATTGAAACGTTTTGTCGCTGCAGATACCCGCAGTGCCATGCAACAAATTAAGGCAACTTTTGGTCCTGATGCCGTAATTTTATCCAGTCATCGTGTAGAGGGTGGCGTAGAGGTTGTTGCTGCCATTGATTTTGATGAGTCGATTTTGTCAACCCAAGCTGCAGTTGCTTCTGCGGAACCGCCTACCCTGACTGAGAAGTATTCCCACCAAACACCAATAGATGATGTGCGTCAAGAAATTCAAACGTTAAGAGGAATGCTTGAAGCTCAATTAAGAGGTAATGTGGGCGGTAATGAACCCTTACATACGGTGTTGTTACAAAAGCTCCTGTATCTTGGAGTCAGTCATACTACTGCTGCGACCTGGGCACGTATTGTCAGTCCTGATTTAAATCAGCAACGAGCCTGGCAAGCCGTCTTAGCCCATGTTTCAGAATTGTTGCCTATTCGTGATACACGAAGGATAGAGGAGGGTGGCATTTATGCATTTGTTGGGCCAACAGGTGTTGGAAAAACGACAACGCTTGCCAAAATAGCAGCACGTTTTTCTTTAAGATTTGGCGCTGACAAATTAGGTTTAGTGACCATGGATACCTATCGTATCGCAGCTCAAGAACAATTGGTTCTTTACGGAAAAATTTTGGGGGTAAAAGTATGTGTTGCTCAGGATGAGGTTTCTTTAGCACGGGTACTGCGCCAATTAAGTGATAAAAAATTAATTTTGATCGATACCGCAGGGATGAATCCGGCTGATGAGCGAGTAGCCAAGCAAATGCATGTTTTGAGTACGTATCTTCAATCTATTGCCAAGGTTTTGGTATTACCTGCAACTAGCCATTATCAGGTGCTCATCGATGCAATACGACGATATCAGTCAAATCACATTGATCAATGCATAGTAACAAAACTAGATGAATCCCTGGCGGCGGGTGGTGTTTTGAGTGCGGTAATAGAATCTGGCTTAGGGGTGAGTTATTTGACGCATGGTCAACGAGTTCCAGAAGACATTAAAATGGCTACGCGTCATCAGCTTGTTGAGCTGTTCGCTCAACAAGAACTTCAATTGTTCCAGGCAGATAGAGATATCCAGAAAGAACAAGTGAGTGTTGGGAGTGAATATTATGTCTAAAATTATCAAAAGCATTAAAGATCAGGCTTCTGGTCTTAGAAATTTGTCACGAACTAAACCTGTTAAAGTGATAGCAGTTACCGCAGGTAAAGGTGGCGTTGGCAAAAGCAATGTTTCAGTTAATTTGGCTGTTGCTCTGGCCCAGCTTAACAAGAGTGTGATGTTACTTGATGCAGATTTGGGGTTGGCCAATGTTGATATCATGTTGGGATTGCATACAAAATATAATTTATCTCATGTCATTCAGGGAATATGTCATTTAAGCGATATTATTTTGCAGGGACCCAATGGAATAAGAGTAATACCGGCTGCTTCTGGAACGGAATTTATGACCCAACTTACTCAGGCTGAGCATGCCGGAATAATCGATGCATTTAATGAATTAACCGATGATTTGGACTATATGATTATCGATACTGCTGCGGGAATTTCGGACACAGTATTAAGTTTCGCTCGTTCCTCACAAGAGTTAATCGTTGTTGTATGTGATGAACCGACTTCATTAACCGATGCTTATGCTTTAATCAAGGTGATGAGTAAACGATATGAATGGATTCATTTCCATGTTTTAGCCAATATGGTTAGAAGTTTAAAAGATGGACGCGATTTATTTAATAAATTATTCAGAGTTTCAGAACAATTCCTTGATGTTCATCTAAACTACTTAGGAGCAATACCGTTTGATGAGAACGTTCATAAAGCGGTAAAAAAGCAAAAACCTGTTCTGGTTGCATACCCGGACTCCCCTGCTACGGCTTCATTAAGGGAGTTAGCAGAGGCAGTAAATAACTGGCCGTTTAAACCATTATTAGGGGGCAACACCAGTTTCTTTCTGGAGCGATTAGTTTCAGGTGAATTTTAGAAATTGTTCACTATACTTAGAATAGATTTATGCGTTTGGGTTAGATTTTATAGATTATCAATTATCTGTGCTGTTTTTGTAAGGAGAGTATCGTGGATGCTTTAGCTGCATACAGCAAAGTAAATCAACAAACCCAGGAAACACTAGTAAATGGTCATGCTCTATTGGTGAAACGTATAGCCCATCATTTATTAGGGCGTTTACCCCAAAGTGTTCAACTTGACGATTTAATTCAAGCTGGAATGCTTGGTTTACTTGAGGCTGCAAGACATTATGACTCGTCTAAAGGGGCCTCATTTGAGACTTATGCTGGAATTCGTATTCGAGGACATATGCTTGATGAAGTTAGACGTAATGATTGGGTTCCTCGTTCTGTTTATCGTAACTCCAGAATGATTTCTGAGGCTGTAAAACAGGTTGAACATAAATTGGGCCGTGGGGCTAAAGATTTTGAAGTGGCGGAGGAGTTGGGTCTTCCAATTAATGAATACCATGAAATGCTGCAAGACTCTGCCAGCAGTCATTTATATGGTTTTGATGACTTGGGTGTAACAGACGATGTTTTATATACTGAAGGGAGTGGGGCATCAAATGAGCCTCATATCAGCGTTCAACATACTGATTTAATGAGTCATCTTACTGAGGTTATTGAGGGATTGCCTCATAAAGAGCGGTTAGTATTGTCCTTGTATTACGAACAAGATCTTAATTTAAAGGAAATTGGAGAAATTTTGGAGGTGAGTGAGTCTCGTATATCTCAAATTCTTAGCCAGGCAACTCACCGTATAAAATCACGCTTACCGGAATAAATAATAATAATGGATGCATTAACGCTAATTGGTTTATTAATAGGTTTTCTTGCAATTATTGTAGGACAAATGATTGAGGGAGGGGATATCCATTCTCTATTCAATGAAGCTGCCTTATTGATTGTTTTGGGGGGAACACTAGGTGCTGTATTGCTGCAAACTCCAATGCCAACCTTTAAGAGAGCATTTAGAATATTGCCCTGGATATTTCGACCTCCCCATATTGGTTTTGAAGAGTACAGAAACTTACTCCTTGACTGGGCGAAAAAAGCACGACAGCTTGGTCTACTTTCTTTGGAGGAGTACCTGGAAGTTGAAAAAAACCCATTAATCAATAAGGGCCTTGAATTACTGGTTATTGGTGTTGATAAAGAAACATTAAGAAATGTCTTAGAAGCTCAGATAGAACATGATGAGGTGCAGGATTTACGAGCAGCGAATGTATTTGAAAGTATGGGCGGCTATAGTCCCACCATAGGAATACTGGGGGCTGTTGTGGGATTGATTCAGGTAATGAGTAATTTAGCTGATCCTGGAAGCCTGGGATTGGGTATAGCAGTAGCATTTGTGGCTACTATCTATGGTGTAGGAATGGCTAATCTTATATTTTTACCTGTAGCGAATAAATTAAAAAGTTGTATTTCTCGCCAAGTACATTTTGATGAAATGGTTGTAGAGGGATTAGTTGCCATAGCCTGTGGTGAAAGTCCTAATATGTTACAACTGAAATTAAATAATTTTGGCCAGCATAAAAAACATGACAAAAAGAAAAAGAAAAAATAAATCAGAAGAGCATGTAGATAATCATAGATGGGTTGTTTCCTATGCGGATTTCATTACCTTGTTATTTGCTTTTTTTGTGGTGATGTATGCCATCTCTTCAGTAAATGTGTCAAAGTACAGATCTCTTTCTGAAGGAATGAAATCGGCTTTTGATAAAAAAGATCAAAATAAAGCCATGGTATCAACTGATAATAAAGTTAATGGTCCGGGAGTAAAAAAAACCAGCGGGACTTATAGAGATGGTCTTGATGAATTAAATGAATCTTTATCAGGATTGCAAAATGGAAATTTTAAAATTAATCGACAGGATGGTTGGATCGAGATGGATATGAAGGCCGCTTCTCTGTTTGATTCAGGAACTGCTGATTTAACCTCAGAGGCTTTAATAAAATTAATGCAATTAGCAGCAAAAATTAAAGACGTTCCTTTTCCCATTGTAATTGAGGGATATACTGATGACATGCCAATAGGAACCCCCCAATTTCCCTCTAACTGGGAGCTTTCGGCAAACAGAGCGGCATCAGTAGCGCGTGTTTTAAACAGCTATGGGATTAGTACTGATCGTATTCTAGTCACCGGATATGGCGAACAATACCCCATTGCCGATAATCTTACCGAAGAGGGAAGAGGGTTAAATCGAAGAGTAAATATTGTAATTGCAAAAGATAGAAAGGTAGATAGATTGATCAATCCAAAAATAAATCAGAAACATCATATTATTTTAAACACAACGCCTTCTACAGTACCCTCGATTAAATTAAACAAACAGAGTTCGAATAAAGTAGAGTCACAAAAACACAGTACGGATAAAAAGGAAAAACAATGATAAATATCATCCTGAGTTTTAATTTAATTATCTTTTTGTTTCTAGGTAATTTCTTATTAAACCAACGTAAACAACTATCTGCACAGCAGGAAAAATTAGATTCTCTGGATCAATTAACGACTCAAATACTTAAAGATCATCCTGTATTAATTAATGCTGACTTGTTATTTTCCAAACAATTAAGAGAAATAAATAAACAATTAATCAGTATGGATAACCAATTACAGGATTTAGAAAATAAAAGAGATAATGATGGTGGTTATCAACATGCTTTAAGAATTTTGGAAATGGGAGGCGATCAGGAGGAAATCGTTGCCAGTTGTCACTTATCTAATGCCGAAGCAGAATTGTTAATAAATTTGCATGCTTATCGAACTGCGTTAAAGGCCACTTAGGGATTGGATAATTTCTCAAAGTATTAATGATTCCAAACCAATAACTATAGCTAGAAAGCTACTTTCACTGTAAAATCCTATCTTTATTTTTGAAGAGACACCTATGTTAGAAGTGAATCATATTAACCTGAGCTTAATTGATTTGGGTAAGCGTATCGAGTCGCTTAGGGGGTACCTTTGACTTCGAAGCGAAAAGTGAACGACTCGAAGAAGTAATCCGTGAATTAGAATCATCAACTATATGGAATAATCCCGAACAGGCCCAAGCATTGGGTCGTGAAAGAACTCAATTAGAATCAGTAGTTATTTCTTTAGTCAAACTGAGTCAGTCCTTAGTTGATTTAACAGAGCTGTTTGATCTTGCTCGAGAAGAACAGGATGAGCAGACAATTACTGATATTGGGGAAGAACTGGAATCGATAGAAGTACAGGTCGCAGGTTTAGAATTTAGACGCATGTTTTCTGGTAAAATGGATAACTCAAATGCCTATCTGGATATTCAAGCCGGTTCTGGTGGAACCGAGGCACAAGATTGGGCTGAAATGATATTGCGAATGTTTTTGCGGTGGGGCGAACAGCATGGTTTCAATACAGAATTAATTGAATGTTCCCCGGGTGAAGTCGCCGGGATTAAAAGTGCAACTATTCATTTTACTGGTGAATATGCCTTTGGCTGGCTGCGAACTGAAACAGGAGTTCACCGTCTTGTTCGTAAATCTCCTTTTGATTCAGGCAACAGGCGCCATACTTCTTTTGCGGCTGTTTTTGTTTCTCCCGAGGTAGATGATGATATTGAAATAGAAATTAATCCAGCTGATTTACGAATAGATACTTACAGGGCATCTGGCGCGGGTGGTCAGCACGTAAATAGAACTGACTCAGCCGTACGGATAACGCATGCACCCAGTGGTATAGTAGTACAATGTCAGAATGATCGAAGTCAACATAAGAATAAAGATCAGGCCATGAAGCAGTTGCGTGCCAAGCTATATGAAATGGAAATGCAAAAGAAGAATGCAGAGCAGCAGGCCTTGGAAGCGACTAAGTCTGATATAGGGTGGGGGTCACAAATTCGATCTTATGTATTGGATCAATCACGGGTTAAAGATTTGCGCACAGGTGTAGAAACCAGCAATACCCAAGCGGTATTAGACGGTGCATTAGATCAATTTATTGAAGCCAGTTTAAAGGCAGGAGTGGGTGCAACATGACTGAAGAACATTTAGATGAACATATAGATGAAAGCGAGGTTTATCAAATTCGCAAAAAAAAATTAGCCGATTTACGCAATGGTGGTTTTAATTTTCCCAATCAATTTCACCGTGAGCATTTAGCTGACGAGTTAATGAAAAAATACAGCGACCTTGAAAAAGAACCGTTAGCGCAACAGCAGGTTAAAGCTGCCGTTGCAGGGCGTATTGTCTTGAGACGCATTATGGGTAAGGCCAGTTTCTTTCACATTCAAGATGTATCGGGACGGATGCAAATCTACATCAGAGCAAATGACCTTCCTGAATTGTACGAACAGTTCAAACACTGGGATTTAGGGGATATAGTTGGGGTTAAAGGAGAACTCTTTAAAACCAACACCGGCGAGCTCACCATCAATGCGGAACAAATTGAGTTATTGACCAAATCGTTAAGACCATTACCTGATAAATTTCACGGTTTGGCTGATCAAGAGATGAAATATCGCAAACGTTATGTTGACTTGATTGCCAATGAAGACAGTCGAAAAACCTTTTTGATCCGCTCACGCCTTATTCAGGCAGTTCGACAATTTATGGACAGGAATTATTATTTGGAAGTTGAAACACCAATGATGCACCCCATCCCTGGCGGCGCTGTGGCTCGTCCTTTTGTGACGCACCATAATACCCTGGATATGACAATGTATTTGCGTATTGCCCCAGAGCTGTATCTAAAGCGACTAGTTGTAGGTGGCTTTGAGCGAGTGTATGAAATTAACCGTAATTTCCGCAATGAAGGAATTTCTACGCGTCATAATCCAGAATTTACGATGATTGAGTTTTATCAGGCTTATGCTGATTATGAAGATCTAATGACCTTAACTGAGCAATTATTGCAGTATTTATGCGATACGGTTTTAGGTAACAGGCAAGTAGAATATCAGGGCCAGGCTATTGACTTTGACCAGCCCTTCGCACGCATGAGTGTTAAGGAGGCGATATTAAAACATCATCCTAAAATTAATGCGCAGCAGTTAGAATCCATAGACGGGTGCAGAACATTGCTTAATGATTTAAATTTATCTTACAAAGAAAGCGATGGATTAGGTAAATTACAGATGATAGCGTTTGAAGAAACAGTAGAACATCAGTTATTTCAACCCACATTTATTACTGCCTACCCAACCGAAATATCTCCATTAGCAAGACGAAGTAATCTCGATCCTGAGGTAACAGACAGGTTTGAGTTTTTTATTGCAGGCCGTGAAATTGCTAATGGTTTTTCTGAATTGAATGATGCTGAAGATCAGGCGGAGCGTTTTCATAAACAAGTTGCAGAAAAAGATGCTGGCGATCTGGAAGCGATGCATTTTGATAGCGATTACATTGAAGCTTTGGAATATGGTATGCCCCCCACAGCAGGAGAAGGAATAGGAGTGGACCGTTTGGTAATGTTATTCACTGATTCACAGTCTATTCGTGATGTTATTTTATTCCCGCATTTACGCCAATAATTGGGGGGGTGATTTATGTCTGTTCGGTGGATCCAGAAAGCAGTTCAGTATATTAAAGAGATACAGGATGTTGGCTTCTTTGCTTTGATGGCAGATTCTCGCATTTTCATGTTTTTTACAGGAACTCCGTTATACTATGTTATGTTGCCGTTCATGGGTCTTTTGCTGACTGTAACGGCTTTAATTAATGGATATAACCTTCTCAAAGCGAGAAACAAAAACCTGGATCAATGGTTTGGTTTTATTATATCAGCAGTGTGTGCGGTATTAGCCAGTATTTCGCTTTATGGTGCGGCTATATCAACAGCGTATGGTCTTTCTTTTTTAGCAGGTCCCTGGTTTTTTTTCAGTAGCGTCCTTGTGGCCGCTTTTCATCAGCTGGCCATGCTAGGGCTTAATGGATACAGAGCTTATGAGTCCCCTCAAGGTTCTGCTCAGCGGATGCATTATATTCAAGCTGCTTTGAATAATTTAGTGGTTCTAAGTTTATTAGCTGCTGTTGTGGGAGCTGTGGCTTTCGTAATGCTTTTTCCTGTTGCTCCTGCTGTCGGATCTGCTTTTGCTTTAACTGCAGTTGCTTGTACTGTCTTAAATATTTTGTGGCGATTCATTCCTCATAATTGGAAACTGTCTGTTAAAGGATTGTTAGGTTTAGGAAAACCGGAAGCAACCGAACAAGAGCCTACGGAGTCCTCAGAGTTAATAAGAAGTTTAAATACTGACTTACAACATGCTCAATACCATCGGATATTTACCCGTTGTGATTACAGTGCAGAAGTTAAGACTATGAAATTAAATACAGGAGAGGCCTACCTGCAAAAGATTATTAGCAAAAAAATTACTGTTCTACAGGAGTCATCTGTTCCAGAAAATGAAAAAAACAATCAAAAAGCAGCCTTTCTTAACGATATATCATCATCCCTGAGTTACCATACTCCGATGAACAAGAAACAGTTATTAAGAGCATATCCTCTTGCATTCCAAAGTTTTTGGGCAGATAAGGGGGATGTGGAGCAATTGTTTGATGCTGCTAAGGTTTTATTTGACAAACGCGAGGGGCAGAAAATACTCGATGCTACTTTAGTAGTTGAGTCTGAGCAAACTTTGTTGCCTAGGCTCCCTTAAAATAAACTTCTCCTTCGGTTGCTTGTAACGTCCAGTAGTCCAGTAATTTTCACTAAAATCAAATAAAGTTACCTCGACCACGCGGCAGCGTACTCTCAGATCCTGGTTGAGGCTCGCTTATCTCATTGCTATAGATCTCAATGTAAACGGTCGGACCATCATTTGAGATCAACAGTCCGACTTATATTAAATTATAAAATCACCGATACTATGTTATTGTCAGTGATGATGGACATTTGAACCATGTCCATGCGGATGTACGGTTCCGTGTCCGATATCAATTGGTCCATGGTGATGTTGGTGGCGAACATCGAAAAGAGAACCGCCGTAAACTGGTGTCGGAAAAATCGTAGGCTGATAATAGGTCGGACGAGTATGAAAAGAGCCAGGAGCTCTAACAGTATAGGAGTTGTTTCCAGAAAATAAAAAAGGAAGTAAACAAATGGCACCAATAATACCAAGAACTGCTAATACTCCAGCAATAGGTGCGAGAGGAGCTGCTGCGGCTACTGCGGAGACACCGATGAGAGCCGCTGTGCTTACCTTAGCCGTTGCCAGAGCAATTCCTCCAGTTACTACTGCTGCTGCGGTTAATGCGCCCAAACACTTGAGCATAAAGCTGTAATTAACAGTATTATCGGAGGCTGTCTGCGTAGTTCGTGGGTGTGGAGTTGTTTGTTTAGGACTTTGTGGATATTTTTCTAATTTTGTTTCCATTGGCTACCTCATCTTTTTACCAGGTTAAAAGCATTCCAGTTTAAATTAATTTCTCACTGAGAATGGAGAACTCGTTGTTTTATAGATAGTTATCTCATCAAAAAAGTGTTTATCATTGGATTTGTTCATAAAAAAAAATAACTAACGCGTTCTTTTCTATACGATGGGGATTTTACCTTATCAGTGGCAAATGTCACAGTATTTTAATTAGTGAAATGCGAGGGGAGGATTGGAGTTCATGATTTGGTTTTTAGACAAATAGCTGCTAATTAACTAAGCTTAGGATAATTATCCATTTAAATCATTGATGCATGAGAATGACATGGGAGAGGGAATTAATATCTTAGGATTCTAAATAATTTCTGCTACAAGGTGATTTTGGAGAGGGACAAAATAATATAGGCGCGGTTTTCTGGACACAAAAAAAGGTTTTTTAAGAGCTATTCTTCTTAATACAAAGAGGAGAATAAAATGTCTAAAAAGCGAGCTTATTATACGGCGGCCAAGAAGGCAAAAATAACGCTAGCTGCGATTGAGGGGAAACTCACACAAGCGCAAATTACCAGTGAATACGGTGTTCACGCAACGCAGGTAAAAACTTGGAAGCAATCGGCCATCAAAGCCATTAACGATTTATTCTCTGGGGCTAATGAAAAAGAAGCCAAGTCCCAAGAGCAGCTTGTTGAGGCATTATATCAAGAAATTGGTCGACTTCAAGCGCAGCTATCTTGGCTAAAAAAAAAGCATGAACTTTAGTCTGGATGAAAAGCGCGTCATGATTGATCCTCTTGCCGAGCTCACCATTCGTGAACAATGCTTGCTATTAGACTTGCCTGTTTCAAGTTATTATTATAGTGCCATGATATGGGTCCGCATGTCTGGAACAAAATTAAGGAAAAATAAGAGCTATTCATCCATCATTTATAGTTAAAAATTCACTCAAATTAACCTATTTAAACCTACTCAATACCGTATGAATAGTGATTGCTACTACGAATTGTCTTAGGTCATTTTACCACAACTCTATCAGAATGACTTATCCACAAGTCCACAGGTCAGGAGAGCTTCACTTTCTCGTATAGGCCTGTGGGCCTTGTGGGTAAGTCATGACGCTCTCATTTAGGGTTTATGGTCTTTTCCGGCCATAATACACCTCTGCGGGCGTTAAATAATTAAAGGACTGGTGAAGCCTTCGGTTATTATAATACTCAAAATACTCCGTTAAGGCCAGCTCAACCTCTTCAATTGTATCAAAATCATACCGGTAGATTTTTTCTTGCTTAACACTACGCCACAATCGCTCGATAAATATATTATCTAAATAACGTCCTCGCCCATCCATGCTGATAGAAATGTGGTGAGATTTTAGCGTATTTATCCAATCTTTTGAGGTAAATTGAGAACCCTGATCCGTGTTAAAGATCTCACAACGCGAATGCAGCAAAGCGTTTCTAAGCGCCTCAATACAAAATTCAGCCTCCATAGTAGGTGAAATAGCCCATCCAATCACATAACGACTATACCAGTCCATAATAGCTACTAAATACACATGCTTTCCTTTCATGCGGATGTAGGTGATATCTGCGGCCCAAACCTGATTTGGTTTGGTGATATCCACCTCTTTTAATAAATAAGGGAACACCTCATGCTCCTTATTGGGAACGCTTGTATTTGGCTTTGGGTAAACAGTCGATAACCCCATCATTTCCATCAACTTTTTTACTCGACGTTTACCAACAGGATAGCCTACTTCTTTTGACAGCCATCTTGCCCGCTTAATTTTACCTTCACATGGATACTGCAGATAGTGCTCATCAAGTAGCGCCATAAGCGCTTCATCTTCGACAGAAATGGGCTTGGCACTATAATAATAACTTGAAACAGGCAAGTCTAATAGCAAGCATTGTTCACGAATGGTGAGCTCGGCAAGAGGATCAATCATGACGCGCTTTTCATCCAGACTAAAGTTCATGCTTTTTTTTTAGCCAAGATAGCTGCGCTTGAAGTCGACCAATTTCTTGATATAATGCCTCAACAAGCTGCTCTTGGGACTTGGCTTCTTTTTCATTAGCCCCAGAGAATAAATCGTTAATGGCTTTGATGGCCGATTGCTTCCAAGTTTTTACCTGCGTTGCGTGAACACCGTATTCACTGGTAATTTGCGCTTGTGTGAGTTTCCCCTCAATCGCAGCTAGCGTTATTTTTGCCTTCTTGGCCGCCGTATAATAAGCTCGCTTTTTAGACATTTTATTCTCCTCTTTGTATTAAGAAGAATAGCTCTTAAAAAACCTTTTTTTGTGTCCAGAAAACCGCGCCTATATTACCAAGCCCATTTCTGTCGAAGATGAAGCGCTTATGGCGCTACTTGATGAGCACTATCTGCAGTATCCATGTGAAGGTAAAATTAAGCGGGCAAGATGGCTGTCAAAAGAAGTAGGCTATCCTGTTGGTAAACGTCGAGTAAAAAAGTTGATGGAAATGATGGGGTTATCGACTGTTTACCCAAAGCCAAATACAAGCGTTCCCAATAAGGAGCATGAGGTGTTCCCTTATTTATTAAAAGAGGTGGATATCACCAAACCAAATCAGGTTTGGGCCGCAGATATCACCTACATCCGCATGAAAGGAAAGCATGTGTATTTAGTAGCTATTATGGACTGGTATAGTCGTTATGTGATTGGATGGGCTATTTCACCTACTATGGAGGCTGAATTTTGTATTGAGGCGCTTAGAAACGCTTTGCTGCATTCGCGTTGTGAGATCTTTAACACGGATCAGGGTTCTCAATTTACCTCAAAAGATTGGATAAATACGCTAAAATCTCACCACATTTCTATCAGCATGGATGGGCGAGGACGTTATTTAGATAATATATTTATCGAGCGATTGTGGCGTAGTGTTAAGCAAGAAAAAATCTACCGGTATGATTTTGATACAATTGAAGAGGTTGAGCTGGCCTTAACGGAGTATTTTGAGTATTATAATAACCGAAGGCTTCACCAGTCCTTTAATTATTTAACGCCCGCAGAGGTGTATTATGGCCGGAAAAGACCATAAACCCTAAATGAGAGCGTCATGACTTACCCACAAGGCCCACAGGCCTATACGAGAAAGTGAAGCTCTCCTGACCTGTGGACTTGTGGATAAGTCATTCTGATAGAGTTGTGGTAAAATGACCTAAGACAATTCGTAGTAGCAATCACTATTCATACGGTATTGAGTAGGTTTAAATAGGTTAATTTGAGTGAATTTTTAACTATAAATGATGGATGAATAGCTCTTATTTTTCCTTAATTTTGTTCCAGACATGCGGACCCATATCAAAACAATGCATCAAATTGCAACTGTTGTCTTCAGGATTTTGATATTAGTCAATTTTTCTCAGATGACCGTATATGCTGCGCAAAGTGCTGGTTTTGCAGTTGGACCGCAATACAATACAACCCATGTCTATGTCGCTCCTGGACAGTTTAACCGTTTCATAGCGAGCTTTATGGGGACTTTCGGAGGGAATACTACAAAGCAAAATACCTTCCAGGTAACCCCAGAGAACAGCCAGGCTATATTGCAGCTTGGATTAACACCGGTAGGAACAGTTTCGGTATTCGGGTTCAAGACACCTGCTCCCTATCCTTTTGGGCTTGAGCGTACGGGTTATCTCGTTAAGGATTTTGATAAAGCTATTGATGCTGCACATGCTGCAGGAGCAGATATTATAGTAGCTCCCTTCTCAAACATCTTAGGAAAGAATGCCATTATTCAATGGCCTGGTGGTGTAAAAATGAAACTCTATCAGCTTAATATACCACCAGCTTATCCTCAATTGAAAACTATCCCAGAAAATCGTGTCTATATTTCCCCTAATCGTGCCGACCACTTCATTAAGAGTTTTATTCAATTTTCAAAGGGCAGGGTACTTTCAGATAATGCGAATGCACCGGGCATAGAGATAGGACAGCCTGATAAATACTACCGACGTGTGCTTATCGAATCCGGCTTTGGGAGAATAATGATCATTATAACCAATGGTCATTTGACTTGGCCTTATGGGCGTGAACTAACGGGTTATGAGGTTGCTAATCTTAAAGAGACTCTTGCTCAAGCTGAAATTGCTGGTGCAAGCATTCTGGTTAAACCCTTTATTGGGGAGCAACGAATTTCATCCATGGTGAAATTTCCTGGCGGTTATATTGCGGAAATCCATGAAAACTCGTCATTACCTGCAGCAATGGAGCCTTAATCTGAAGGTTTATTTGTTTCGCAATAAAATATAGTACTTCCAATGACCGCTGCGGGCATGATCACTATATTCAGGAGGGGGATAAAACTGAATAGATTAATTAATGAGCCAAATCCTAGTGAACGCATTTTATTATTTTTTATTTTCTGTCGCATTTGTCTAAAACTGATTAAATTATTATCCATGGGAAAATCTTGGTACTGAGTGCTGAGCATCCATGCTGTGAAAAAGAACCATAAAAAAGGATAAATTGGGTGTATAAATGGCACAAAAAATAAAAGAAACATGCCTGAAAGACGAGGTAGAAAATATTTTAAAAACTGTCCTTGGCGTTTAATACTGCGATGCGCCATTTTAGAAAAAGACAGTGATGGTGTAGGTATACCATAAAGTAAAAATTGCGCTTTTTCTGCTAATAAGCCATTGAAGGGGGCAGCTATTACATTAAAAAAAACAGTAAAAAGCGATAGAAACATCAGGAAAAAACTGATTATAAAAATGATGAGCAATACCCCGCTGAGAAAACTTAGCCAGGAGGGTAACTTATCCAGATAGTAAGTTGAGTAGGAGAACAAATGATGATAAGTAAAATAAAATAATCCACCAAACAAGATAAAATTAAAAATCATCGGTAATATAATAAATCGTTTCAAACCAGAAGTTAAAAGATGACGAATTCTATAGTGGACCCCAAAAATGAGACAGTGGTGTAAAATAGAAACCATTGTTAAACGGGGTACCAAGTGGCTAAAAAAAAATTTACATCTGACTTCAAAGCAAAGGTAGCAATTGAGGCATTAAAAAGTCACAAGACGACCAATGAATTGGCATCTGAATTTGAGGTGCATGCAACACAAATCAATCTGTGGAAAAAACAATTACTGGATGGAAGCAAGCAATTGTTTAGCGGCAAGCATGACAAAGACATGGACTCCATCATACAAGAACGAGATCGATTATACACGCAAATAGGCCAGCTAGCGGTTGAGTTAGACTGGCTTAAAAAAAAGACCGGTCATCTAAGTTGAGCGTGCGGGAGAAGCGAGCCATGATTGATGTCAATCACCCTACACTCAGCATCGTACGCCAATGTGCATTGGTTAATTTGTCACGCGCTAGCTACTATCGCACTGCTGGCGAAGGAATATGTACCGAGAGCCCAGAGAATCTGGCTTTGATGGTCTTGATTGATGAGGAATACATGCGCCATCCTTTCTATGGAAGCAGAAAGATGCGTTCTTATTTACGTCGCCTTGGCCATGACGTTAACCGTAAGAGAGTGCAGCGTTTGATGCGGATCATGGGTCTGGTTTCAGTGGCACCAAAGCCGAATACGAGTAAAAAGAACAAGGAACAAAAGGTTTATCCCTACTTGCTACGTGGTTTAGTGATTGATCGACCCAATCAGGTTTGGTGCACCGATATTACCTACTGTCAATCAGCATCCAATTTTGACCCTCAAACCGCATCCAAAATTGACCCTCAAAAACATATCACATTGATTATTTACTTTACTGTTTTAGCTTCGATTTTTAAAGCGATAACTTTCATTTCCAGTCTCAACAATAGAGCAATGATGAGTCAATCTGTCCAGCATGGCTGCGGTCATTTTTGTATCACAAAACACCTTTGGCCATTCACCAAAATTTAAGTTTGTTGTAATGATTAATGATGTTTTTTCATATAATTTGCTAACTAAATGAAACAACAGAGCTCCGCCCGCTTCAGAAAATGGTAAATATCCAAGCTCATCCAGGACAATAGCATCAAAATTTTGCAGGCGATTAGCTAGCCGTCCTGTATTAACTTGTTTTTTTTCTTGTTCTAATTTGTTGACCAGATCAACAACATTATAAAAACAAGCCCGCTTTCCTTGCTTAATTAAATTAGTTGCTATAGCAATAGCTAAGTGCGTTTTACCAGAGCCCGTGCCACCCACAAAAATAATATTGCGCCCAGCATCAACAAAGCTCCCTGCGTGCAATAAACTTATTTCTTCTTCATTAACAGGATGTTGCGTAAAATCAAATTGGCTTAAATTACGATTGACCGGGAATTTTGCGACACTCAGTTGATAATTAATAGCACGCGTTTTGCGTGTTATTTGTTCTGCTTCTAATAGCATAGATAACCACTCATAATGAGTTAGTTTCACCAAAGGCTTCGACTCTTCATAGGCTAGCAACCTATCTAACATGCCTTGTAATTTTAATATCTTAAGCAACTCAGATAATTTAGTGAATGGCATGATTTGCTCCCGTTAAGAGTAAATTATATTTATGACAATTACTTGTGGGTTCTTCCTTTAAGATTAATCCAGCGGGCATTGTCGTTGCTTGAGGAAGTGCTGTAGGCCGTAATCGATGCAACGCATTAAGAATATAATCACGGCTAACCACCTGCTCTGTTAGCGCTAATTCACAGGCTACACTCACCGCCTCAATGCCATGCTCACTCATTGCCAACAGCACCTCAACGCATTCTCTGTCACCACCACGGCGCTTCATGAGAATGCTTTTGATTTTTAAAATGGCTGGTGGTAATTGCCAGTCTTTGAATGGAGCACCATTGCGTAATGCCCCTGGCTTGCGCTCCAGTAAAGGTAAATAATGCCATGGATTAAACAGTGTTTTATTGCGGCCAAAGGTGCGTTGGTGGCAACCGATGGACTCATTACCTGAAAATACCTCTATAGTTAATGCGTATATCCTGAGCGTCACCATCTGGTTGGCATAGGCACAATCAACGCTATAACGATTTCTATCGCAATGAATCAAGCAGGTTGAATGTACTAGAGTTGAAACTTCTTTATACCCATCAAATGGATGATTTAACGCTCTAAAATGAGTTCTTTCTTCTTGAAATACAGCGTCAACAGTTAGTTCTTGTTGTTCTGGGTGATGCCTTTTCTCGGCCAATAATTGGCATTGCTGCTGAAGATGTTCATTTAATAACGACAAGGTTTCATATTTAAGACGTGGTTTAAATACCCAGTCACGTACATTATCAACTTGATTTTCAATCTGCCCCTTTTCCCATCCGGCTGCGGGATTGCAGGCTGTAGGTTCAATTAAGTAATGATCCATTAATGCCAAAAATCGCCGGTTAAAAGCACGCTCCTTACCCTTGAAAACACTATCTACCGCCGTTTTCATGTTGTCATAAATACCTCTTAGCGTTAAGCCACCAAAAAATTTGAAGGCTAAATTATGCGCATCAAATAACATTTCTTGAGTTTCTCGAGGATATGCTACAAGAAAAAATTTACGGCTGTAGCTTAAACGAAATTGAGCTACTTTGATTTTTTGAACAACGCCTGCAAGCTCTACAGTTTCTTCACTCCAATCAAACTGATAGGCCTCTCCGGGATGATAGTATTGTGGAATATAGGCTTTTAATGACTCTCGACTCGTACAGCGCCATACTTTAACAAAACGCTGGACACTATCATAAGAACCGCAATAGCCACTTTCTTTTAGTTGAGTGTAGTACTTCATTGCACTACGGCGTTCCTTTTTCGATAACTTGTGGTCGTTGTTCAACCATGATACCAACGTCTCTTTGAAGATATTCAGTGCAGGTAGTGGTTGAATGGAGCGTTGATAATTTTTCCCAGACTTTTCTGCTCGGATTACCCGTCTAACTGTATTACGCGATAATCCTGTTGTGCGAACAATTTCCGCAATAGTTAATTTTTGCACATGAAACATGCGCCTAATTTTTGCTTCTGTTTCCATGATCAACATCCTCTAATTCCCTCTAGATTATTAAAATCTAGAGTACACGTTTTACTCGATTTTAGAGGGTCAAAATTGGATGCTGATTTACCCTAAAAGGGGGTCATTTTTGCATGCTGATTTACAATTACCTACGTTAGGATGCAAGGAGGCTTTGTATATTTGGTGGCAATAATGGACTGGTATAGCCGCAAGGTGCTCTCTTGGAAGGTATCAAACAGCATGGATGATGACTTTTGTGTAAGCGCGTTGGAGAGCGCCATCAGGCTCCACGGCAGGCCTGATATTTTTAATACGGATCAAGGCTCCCAGTTTACCAGTAAGGCGTTTACCGATGTTTTAAAAGACCATGACATCAAAATTAGCATGGACGGGAAAGGTCGATGGATGGATAATGTGTTCATTGAACGGCTATGGCGTTCAGTCAAATATGAAGATATTTACATAAAAGAATACGGAACAGTTTTAGCACTACGAAATGGTTTAAGGGTGTATTTCAAGTTTTATAACGACGAAAGACCTCATCAATCATTTGGAATATACACGCCGTCAGAGGTTTATGCTGGCCTATATGAGGCTGCAGCGTAATGGAATGCCTGTGGATATGTGGACGCGTCCTGCGGATCAGCCATCGCCCTTCGGGACATGTGGACAAGCCATGGATAACAAAAAGACGTTATCCACCGCTTGACCACACTCGATGGCTTCGCGCCCACATACCCACAGGCTCAATAACAGGTGTTTCATTAACTGCTATTGTGGTTGACTCGTGTGCTACGCACCCTCGTCAACGAAAGAAAGTAGAATTAAAGTTATATCTTAAATTAAACGGATCGCTGTCTTGACAATGGGGTCCACTGTATTCCTCGCAACATATAGAGCATGCCATGAAAAAAATTGTTCATTCTAATTCCTAAGTTTGATCATTACTTCCAGCTGGTTGTAGATCCACATTAATCAGATGAGTGTCACATCCTGTAACTAGTTTAACAGCCTAATGACTCTAAATTCCAGTTTTACTCGTCTCGAAATACGAAGCTAAAGACACATTGCCATCAAGTATCTGTTGATTGAATACCAGAAAGGGACATGCCAGGAGTGTAGTGGCTTATTTACAAGAGATATCAAAAATTAATGGCGAATTTTTCCCTGCAGCATTGAAAGGAGCACGATCTTTAAATGGTAATAATTGCAGCGGACGCCTGTTTTATGAGGCCAAAGTTTACAGCTCAACAGAAGAAGAAACAAAAAATGAAAAGTCGCAAGAGCAATTAATTCAGGAAGGAATGGAAAATTTTTTTAAAAATGAAAAATTGATTGAATATAGCATGCAGCGGCTAAGTGGTTTTGAGCCAGTTATGGATGAGAAATGCACGGTATTTACGAAGGATTTCGTCGAGGATTTTTTTAAACTCATAGAATCAACTAAAGAGTGGCAGGAGTTCTATCAAGATAGAATAAATGAATTAGGGGAAACTAAAGCTGGCGATTTGGTTAACAGTATAAAAGGTGCTTTTGCCTATAAAGTCATCGGTGCGATACCCCAGGAAAAACGAGGACCAGGAAAAGATAAATTATTAAATATATTTTTTTCTAACTATCCTGACATGAGCGTTCCTTTTAAAGAGTATAAGCAAAAAAACATAGTACAACTTAATGGTTTGAAAGAAATGATTGAAACAAAGGTAGGGCAACTGAAAGCTTTAACCTCTAATGATAGCGAGGCTAGAGAAAAGCACGAGCAGTTTCTGTCGCACATCGTGGGAGAGTTGGAAAAAAATATTGTGGGAATATTAGATAAGCCTGAATTTAAAACTCTGGAAAGGGAGACGCAGAATAAGTTTCTCCTCCATGATCTGGCATCTATACTTTTTGATATTAAGACTGTATTGAATGGACTTAACCAGAGTGGAAATGAGTCGATATTAAAAGTCTGCCAGAGGTCGCTCGCTGATTGTGTGATTAAAATCATCAATAAATACAATCAAAATGATGAGTTGGGTAACTTAGATTGGAACAACAATCCAAAATTGATGGTCTTAACTAATTTTGCAATGCAGCATAAGTCGGATTTTCGGGGAGCCTATCAGAAACGATATGAAGATACCTTTAAGTTATTTGAAACTAAAATCAATCTGGAAAAAGAGATGAGAAAACACAAAGTACAATCCAGTCAGTCATTCTTTCAGTCCGAAGAGATAGAAAAGGGCGAGGAAGAAAAGGAGGCTAATCACAAGCCTCCAGGTAATATTGGCTAAATAAGGAATTAGTGCGGCTGATTTACTGTCACTAGCGAAGTACGAAAAAATTAAATAGTGATAAATGCAAGCTATTGTTGCATTGCATGAAATTTTAAAAATGTAATGCATCTTATCACGCCTTTATAGATATGAGTTCATAGTTGAACCAAATAGACAGCTAAAAATATTATCTATTGTTTGGTTTCCAGCCGAAAACCAGCATCTTTAAATTTCCCCAAGGTAGAACGAGAGAATGGCAATTGCTTTTTATCTCTAACTCAAAGACAATGCCCCGTAAATTTTTAACATAAAACACATGAGGTGCGTTGTGAATAAAGAGATGATTCTTGAGCAATTAGAAAAAATTCAGGACTTAAAATCTAAAATATCAAAAAGAGTGTGGTCTAATGCTCACTCTGTCAGAGAGATTGATGAAGATAAGTTTGATAAAAAAGGGGAAGCACTTACTCAGCGAGTGATCAAGTCACGTACCGAGTCACTGGCTGAGCGACTTATTAATGAATATCCTGACACTGATCCGGTTCTAATTAGTTTAATGGATGGCGCCTTGCCTTTTGCCAGCCTCTTGCATACTGCTTTAAACGAACGTGGTTTTAAATTTTCCTACACCACCATGCAAGCAAGTAGTTACGAGAATAAAATGACTTCCGGAGAGTTGAAAATCAACTCTATGCCCAAGATTCGCTTGGGTGGGCGAACAGTTTTTGTAATCGATGACGTATGCGACACAGGCAAGACCTACTTAAAAATCAGACAATTGCTTGAAAGCTTTGGAGCTATAAAGGTTTCTTTAGTCGTTCTTGTCGATAAGGTACAGCAAAGAATTAACGATTACAGACCTGAGTATGTGGGATTTGAAGTGCCCCCCGATGCATTTATTGTTGGAATGGGATTGGATTACCTGGGTGAACTGCGTAACGAGTCGGAGATTCGCGGAGTAGTTCTGTCCTCTTTACCTACTGCGGAAGAAGAGGAGTTATTAAACTCAGAGGCAACACTCAATGAACAACTGGTTAAACTGATTGCATTGGAACAAACAGCCAAACCGGGCAGCAGCAACGTCACTATATTTGGTGGCACCTTTGAGAAATCAAGCCAATCTGAAACTTACACTTCACCCGCTCAAAAAGCCTCTGGTTCCATGCCAGTTCAACAAGGTATGACCACTTCCTTTTAGTAAGCAGGTCATGAGTACATGCCGGGCGCTTGGACCGGCATCTTTTTAAGAGACGCTAAAAGATTGTAAACAGGCCATATGCAGTGTGCTTCTGTGTAGTATTGCGTGAACAGGCTGAGTCGCGATTCAACCTGGTGTTGGCTGTATGAGCAGCTTTACTTTGGAGTCACGCATAAACTGTTGAAACTTTCTCCAGAAAACCTGCCGGCGAGTGCCGACAGGTTAATAAGAGTTGGTTAAAGTCAAGTCGCCCCTTAATCCTCATCTTCCCAACTTAAAGTACCGCCTGCCTGGTATTCAATAACCCGTGTTTCAAAGAAGTTTTTCTCCTTCTTTAAGTCCATCATTTCACTCATCCAGGGAAAGGGATTTTCAGCGCCAGGATATTGATCAGCTAAACCAATTTGATTTAAACGACGATTAGCAATGAAATGCAAATACTCTTCAAACATTTCTGCATTCATTCCTAAAATACCATGAGGCATAGTATCTTTAGCATATTGGTATTCCATTGCCACGCCATCTTTGACGAGTTGAATAATTTCATTTTTAAACTCAGGTGTCCACAAATGGGGGTTTTCGATTTTAATTTGGTTGATGACATCAATACCAAAATTCATATGCATGGATTCATCACGCAAAATATACTGGAATTGCTCTGACGTCCCTACCATTTTGTTACGACGCCCCATGGAGAGAATCTGAGTAAAGCCTACGTAGAAAAATATACCTTCAAATATGACGTAAAATGCGATTAGATCACGTAACAGACGTTGATCATTCTCAGGGGTACCGGTATGAAAACGTTCATCACCCAAACTTTGTGTGAAGGGTAATGCCCAAGCAGCTTTAGTGGCAACTGAAGGAATTTCCCGATACATATTAAATACTTCTGCTTCATCAAGTCCTAAACTTTCAATAATGTATTGATAAGCATGGGTATGAAGTGCTTCTTCAAAGGCCTGGCGTAATAGATACTGTCTGCATTCAGGATTGGTAATGTGCTTGTAAACAGCAAGAACCAGATTGTTGGCAACCAATGAATCAGCAGTAGAGAAGAAACCCAAATTACGTTTAATAATTAAACGTTCATCTTCAGTAAGACCATTAGGATCTTTCCATAATGCTACATCAGCGCTCATGTTTATTTCATTAGGCATCCAATGATTGGCACAGGCTGTTAAATATTTATCCCAAGCCCATCGGTACTTAAATGGAACCAGTTGGTTTAAGTCAGCTCGGCAGTTGATTATTTGTTTGTGATCAACTTGAATACGTGCAGCACCCATTTCTGGTATTTCTAGTCCTGTTGCGCCCAGAATTAGGGGCGCATCAGTTTGTAGTGTATTATTAAATGACATTAATTTCTCCTGATTATTGGCACGCTTCACAGTCTGGGTCGAGAATAGAGCATACTTTGGGTGCTTCATCTATTAGTTTTACTGCATTTAGCGCACCGTCAGTAACAGTAGATTTTTCTGCGTTACTTGCACCTAGACTACGTAAGTAATAAGTGGTTTTTAATCCGCGTATCCACGCATGCATGTAGAGTTTATCCAGTTTCTTACCGGATGGTTGAGCCATGTAAATATTAAGAGACTGAGCCTGATCAATCCATTTTTGCCTACGAGATGCGGCCTCAACTAACCACATGGGATCAATTTCAAAAGAAGTAGCATAACGCCTTTTTAATTCATCGGGAATACGACTGATAGGTTGTACGCTACCATTAAAGTATTTCAGATCATTCACCATGACCTCATCCCAGAGATTCAGTGCTTTTAAATCAGCAACCAAATAAGGATTCACTACAGTAAACTCTCCTGATAAATTGGATTTGACATATAAGTTTTGATAGGTGGGTTCAATGGACTGCGCTACACCACAGATGTTGGAAATAGTTGCCGTGGGGGCAATAGCCATTACATTAGAATTACGCATTCCTTGAGTACGAACTTTAATTCTTAACGTCTCCCAATCTAATCGTTGTGATCGATCCTGTTCCAAATATTTACTGCGTGCTTGTTGCAATAGATTGATTGAATCAATGGGCAGAATGCCTTTGCTCCATAAAGAACCTTCATAACTTGAGTAGCTGCCACGCTCTTTAGCCAGATCACATGAGGCTTCGATTGCAAAATAACTGATCAATTCCATAGAGGAGTCAGCGAACTCAATGGCTTCCTGAGAGGTGTAATCAATTTTTAACTCATACAATGCATCCTGGAAGCCCATTAAACCCATGCCAATAGGCCTATGCTTCAAGTTAGAGTTCCTAGCCTGGGGTACTGAGTAATAGTTAATATCGATAACGTTATCCAGCATACGAATAGCAGTGGTGATAGTACGTTTTAATTTATCCTGATCCAATTGACCATTTTTAATGTGTGCAGGTAAATTGACGCTACCTAAATTACATACTGCAATTTCTTCCTCTGAAGTATTTAAGGTAATCTCGGTGCATAAATTAGAGCTGTGGATCACTCCAGCATGTTGTTGTGGTGAGCGGAGATTGCATGGATCTTTAAAGGTCATCCAGGGATGGCCAGTTTCAAAAAGCATGGATAACATTTTGCGCCATAATTTTACCGCAGGAACAGTTCTGACGTTTTTAATGATACCCTGACGACCTTTTTCTTCACAATCAAGATACATTTCTTCAAAGGCTTTGCCATATTGGTCATGTAACTCAGGTGCTTCATCTGGAGAAAATAAAGTCCAGTCTCCTTCTTCACGAACACGTATCATAAATAAATCAGGTATCCATAATGCGGTATTCATGTCATGGGTACGACGGCGGTCATCTCCCGTATTTTTTCTTAGCTCCAGGAACTCTTCTATATCTCTGTGCCAACATTCCAGATACGCGCAGACTGCTCCTTTGCGTTTACCTCCCTGGTTTACTGCTACAGCAGTTGCGTCAGCAACATTTAAGAAGGGTACTACTCCTTGGGATTTTCCATTAGTGCCTTTAATGTGTGAGCCCATAGCACGCACTGGTGTCCAGTCATTGCCTAAGCCGCCTGCAAATTTGGAAAGCAATGCATTATCTTTAATGGCACTATAAATACCGTCCAGATGATCAGGAACAGTTGTTAGATAGCAACTTGATAATTGTGGTCTTACAGTACCTGAGTTGAACAGAGTGGGTGTAGACGACATATAATCAAAAGAAGACAGCAGGAGGTAGAATTCAATTGCTTTCGCTTCTTTATTTTTTTCGCGCATGGCGAGACCCATGGCGACACGCATGAAAAAGGCCTGGGGAAGTTCGTAACGTACACCTCGATCATGGATAAAATAACGATCATATAAAGTTTGCAGACTTAAGTAGGTGAATTGCATATCACGCTCAGGCAGCAGTGCATTACTGAGTTTTTCTAAATCAAAATCAGCCATTTTAGCATCAAGCATTCCTTGAGCGATACCATGTGCAATGTAGGACTTGAAGTAGGAGGGATAGAGAACACTCATTTCATCAAAAGTTGCATCTGATTTGATTTTTAGTTTGGTGAGTGCTTCCATACGCAAGCTGTCTAATAATAAACGAGCGCTAACAAAAGTATAATTGGGTTCTTTCTCAACCAAAGCACGAGCCGACATAATCAAGGATTTATGGACATCTTCAAATTTCGCTTGATTATAAAGATTGCGCAAAGCGTCTTTAATTACAGGCTCAGCTGTTACGTGTTCCAGATCACGGCAAGATTCATTAACAATCGTATTCACTCTATCCATGTCCAGCGGAACCAGCTCGCCATCAGGCATGGTAATCAATAGATTTTTATCATCAGCGGGTTGTTGTTTTAATTCATTTTGCCGTGCTTTGCGATGTTCTTCTCTATAAAGTACATAGGCACGTGCCACTTTATAGTGACCGCTACGCATGAGTGCCAGCTCTACCTGATCTTGAATGTCCTCAATGTGAATAGCACCACCACTTGGCAGGCGGCGTTTAAATACTTGCGATATTTGTCGAGTTAATTCTTCAATTTGTTGATGAATTCGATCGGATGTAGGAGCACTGCCACCTTCGTCTGCTATAAACGCTTTAGTAATAGCGACTTTGATTTTAGAATCATCATAACTCACTACTTTCCCATTACGTTTAATCGTTTTAAGCAAACCAGGTGCATTGGCAGTCAATTCCAGTTGACTTGTTTGCGGCACATCTTGTATCGGCTCAATAATTTCAGACATTTTATCTCCGCGAATATAGGTTATTATTATATTGAATAAAAATTAGACAATATGTTTATTTGTAGTATAGCTAATTTTTAATTAAGTTATTACGGAATATCACAATATATAGATGTTTTTTGTTAAAATCAAACAAGATAATGTGTTTTTAACCATAAATTGTTCAAATAAGTAGAATAAGTCTGGGGGTATATTGTGGATAAGTTGTGGGTTAAAAAAAATAAGTTGTGTTTATAACTAAATAAACGTTTGTTTTCATGTCCTTTGTTACAATAATATAAATTTATTAATAATTTATATGTTTTATTCTTCAAAGAGTTTTCTGAAGATGACCGATAAGACTGGAGACAATGGATGATGAAAGCTAAAGCAATTAATGTTTTTTCACAATAATTGCATCACTAACATTTGAAAAACCATGAACATTAAGTCTGAATGAATCAATATGAGCGAACAGTTGACTGGAGCTTCCTCCATCTAAATTAATTGCATCAGTGCAATAGAGGGGAGGGCCTTTCAGCATTTTGGCAAGATCCCTGGTCGTCATTGCGGAGTTGGTAGAGACCAAAATAATCACTTGCCCATTTGCTGTTATACCCAGAGCTGACCTATCCGCAACGCCAGGCTTAAGAGATGGAATCTTCCCTTTAATCAGTAGTCTGGGACCACTTTGTACGGCAAAATCAATTTCGTCGTCATGATTAAAATGCCGGACATTGGAAATATGGGGCCGATTATTTTTTATATAGAAAATACCCCACCAACTAATGCGTTTGAGGGGATTTTCCAATTTTTTATTATTGATTCTGAGACCGAGAGGGTGAAATTCATGATCAAAAAAGCCACCGTTGATGCTTAACAAGGCGTTACTGTGCTGGGCAAATTGATCGGCTGAGGCATTTTTTAATGCCAGATTTTTTGCTGTAACCAGGGCCAGTTGATTTTTATCCAAATCAATGCGAAAAACATGGATATGGGACCAGGGTTTTAATAATCCCCCCTCAAGATCCTGATATTCAATACCTGAACTTAGCTCTTGCCACCCATCTGAGGAAGGATAAGAGTTTGTACAAAGCAGCAAACCGATAATACAAAGTAATAAATTTAATAAATAACTTTTGTTTGCATGATAAACATTGGTCTGCGACGACATGTTATTGTATCCTTAAGTACATCATTCAACACCACGGAATCTCTTATGCAAATTAAAACGCAACATAACAATTGTGAAGTACATAAGTCAACAACAGAATTAACTCGATTAATGAATGATGTTTTGGAACTAGCAAAAAAAGAAGGCGCTACTAATGCCGCTGTTGCAGTAAATAACGATAGAGGCTTTTCTGTTGACGTCCGTATGGGCGAAGTAGAAACTGTTGCCTTTAGTGAAGACAAGGGAGTTGGTTTAACGGTTTATATAGGCCAACGCAAGGGGGGGGCCAGTAGTACGGATACATCACCTGCTGCGTTGGACTCATTGGTTAAAGCCGCATGTGATATAGCTCGAGTTAGTGCAGAAGATCCGTGCTTTGGCCTGGCTGATAAAGAATTGATGACCAAAAATCATTCTGATCTTGATTTATTTCATCCTTGGAATATAACACCCCAACAAGCAATAGAGATGGCATTAAAATGCGAGTCTCACGCTTTGGCTCTGGATAAACGGATTACTAATTCTGATGGAGTTAGTGTGTCTTCGTATGAATCGCATCACGGATACGCTAATACCTATGGTGGAGAAGGATTTATCCACAGTACCCGGCACAGTATCAGCTGTTCGTTGATAGCAAAAGAAGGGGAGGAAATGCAACGGGATTATGAGTATTCCACCGTTAGAAATGCTCTGGATTTAGTGGACATTAAGGTAATAGCACAAAATGCAGTAGAAAAGGCAATTAGTCGTTTGCATTCAAAACAAATTGAAACCCAAACAACCCCTGTTATTTTTTCTTCCCGTGTTTCCAGTAGTTTATTTTCAAGTTTTATTGGTGCGATAAGCGGCAGTAATTTATACAGGAAAAATTCTTTTTTATTGGATTCTATAGGGCAACAAATTTTTCCTGAATTTATTCGTATCTACGAACAGCCTTTCTTAAATGGAGCTTTGGGAAGCTCGCCTTTTGATAGCGAGGGCGTGCCTACTCGTGCCAATCTCCTGGTAGACAAGGGACGTTTACAGCAATATGTTCTTGGTAGTTACTCAGCACGCAGGATGGGATTAGAAACAACAGCCAACAGCGATGGAGTCCATAATTTAACGATAGATCCTACTGCGGGTGATTTAACCGAATTGATAAAGACTATGAATAAAGGTTTGTTAGTTACTGAACTGATGGGGCAAGGAATTAATGGGATTACAGGCGATTATTCACGCGGGGCCAGTGGTTATTGGATAGAGGATGGTGCTATTCAATATCCTGTTGATGAAATCACTATTGCTGGAAACTTAAAAGAAATGTTTAAAATGATTCTTGCTGTTGGCAATGATATTAATCCAAATATTTCTACCCGATGTGGCTCTGTTTTACTAGAAAAAATGATGGTGGCAGGTAAATAATTAGAGAGTACAAACTGCGTCCCGAGGACAAGCCCCAAAGGATCCTCACACAATCTAACCTACATACTGCGCTTCACGCGCAGTATCCAGAGGATATTTATCGCTGGACAAGGATTTCATAGTAAACAGAAATATCGTTTTGGATACCGCGCATAAAGCGCGGTACGTAGTGGATATGAAAATTGTTTATTCTTCTATAGGTGATCACAACTTAGGCTAATACTCTACTAACAGCAAACAAGGCGGTCATGCTCGTTAGAGAGCGAATACTTAACTAGTTAGGAAAACTAGTTTTTATCACGGAATATTATACGGCCTTTAGATAAATCATAAGGCGTTAGTTCAACTTTAACTTTATCACCGGTTAGAATTCTAATATAATTTTTACGCATGCGACCAGAAATGTGGGCAGTAACAACATGTCCATTTTCTAATTCAACACGAAACATAGTGTTGGGTAGTGTGTCTATAACGGTACCAGCCATTTCTATATGATCTTCTTTTGCCATAGGTCTCTCAATGTGTACAAATTCATAAAAGTGAAATAGTGCACTAAAATAAGGTAAATGGCAATCTCAGCGTGCTATTCATTTAGATTAGGGATGCCTTTTGCGCTATTGCTTTGTATCCTGAGCCATTTTTTCCCTTCTACTAAACGGGCAATAAGCATATTACTTACACTGTTTCCTGTGACATTGAGCATGGTTGCAATAGGATCGATAATAATGCTAATTGCGGCAATGGCTATCAATGATGATGCTGGAAATCCGTAAACAGTCAAGATCAATAATTCACCAAGCATTCCACCACTGGGAATTGCACCCATGACTGTCCCCACTAACAAAGAAACACCCAAAGCGGTGAGTAATACGGGGGTGCCTGTAAAGTTCAGATGAAAAATACCAAATAGGAAGGCAATTTTAAAAACCCCTCCTATCACAGAGCCGTCTTTATGAATGATAGACCCAAGAGGTATGGCTGTTTCATAAATTTCCGGTGAGACCCTCATGGATTTTGTTGCCAACAAATTTGCTGGAATACTGGCTGCACTGCTACAGGTTGCAATAGATGTGACCATAGGCAGAAAGACATTAGACCAGAACAATTTTATTCCTGTAGTTTGTCCTGCCATATAAGCATACCCGGTAAACGCAACAAAAAAATAAATGAGTGAAGCTGCATAATAAATGGCAGCAATTCGAACATAATTTTCTATTAAGTTAGGGCCAAGATCGCTGACTAAAACAGCAAAGTAGGAAAAAAAACCAATAGGAGCATAATACATAATAAGAGAAAAAACACGCATGAATACTTCTTCACCTGCTTGCAAAAAGGTAGCAAAAAGTGATCCTTTTTCTTGTGAACAGGTTACTGCAAGACCAACCAGAATTGAAAATACGATTAAGGCCATGATGTGTTCGTGAGAGAATAATTTTGAAAAATCAGTAACCGTAAAAATGCCTGCAATGTGACTGGAAAAACTGGCTGTAGATACTTTTTCAGGCATTGTTAGATATAAAGAAACACCTTGTCCAGGCGGAAAGAAAGTTACAATAACGATCGCATAAAGTGCTGCCACAACACCAGTAAATATAAAAACAACTGCCATATAGAATGCGATTCTACCCAATTTTTTCAAAGAGCCCACCTGAGCAATAGCAGAAGAAATACTAAAAAAAATAAGAGGGACAACTGCTGTAAAAATCAAATTGAGAAACAGCTCCCCCAATGGTTTTAAAAAATGGGCATTTGGGCCAAGCCAATAACCTGTCAGGCCGCCAAAGAGGATGGATGAAATCAATAAAATAGGAACAGCATAGGTTCTGATCGCTATGAATGATGAGGTTATCACAGGATAATTTCCTCTAAAAATTATTTTTATAACGAGTAGGCTTTGATACCAGAGTTTGTCATAAAAGTCACTTGAATCACATAACAATCTTGTTCAGAAGGGTGTTGTTTTTAAAGTCATTATGTTCTTTAGTAGCAGTATGTATTGAATTCACACGGTTCATACTCATATGGCTAACCAGAGCGAATAGTCTAAAATTTATATATAGAGATATTGCTGAATTAAAAGCATCCAAAGTTACCGTCTTTGCACATAACATAATAAACAAATAATTAATCTATTTTGTTTATACAAACAAAGGGTCCTTATGGTGCTGGCAAATTTAGGTAACTTCTTAAGAGGTGGTTTAATATAGGCGCGGTTTTCTGGACACAAAAAAAGGTTTTTTAAGAGCTATTCTTCTTAATACAAAGAGGAGAATAAAATGTCTAAAAAGCGAGCTTATTATACGGCGGCCAAGAAGGCAAAAATAACGCTAGCTGCGATTGAGGGGAAACTCACACAAGCGCAAATTACCAGTGAATACGGTGTTCACGCAACGCAGGTAAAAACTTGGAAGCAATCGGCCATCAAAGCCATTAACGATTTATTCTCTGGGGCTAATGAAAAAGAAGCCAAGTCCCAAGAGCAGCTTGTTGAGGCATTATATCAAGAAATTGGTCGACTTCAAGCGCAGCTATCTTGGCTAAAAAAAAAGCATGAACTTTAGTCTGGATGAAAAGCGCGTCATGATTGATCCTCTTGCCGAGCTCACCATTCGTGAACAATGCTTGCTATTAGACTTGCCTGTTTCAAGTTATTATTATAGTGCCAAGCCCATTTCTGTCGAAGATGAAGCGCTTATGGCGCTACTTGATGAGCACTATCTGCAGTATCCATGTGAAGGTAAAATTAAGCGGGCAAGATGGCTGTCAAAAGAAGTAGGCTATCCTGTTGGTAAACGTCGAGTAAAAAAGTTGATGGAAATGATGGGGTTATCGACTGTTTACCCAAAGCCAAATACAAGCGTTCCCAATAAGGAGCATGAGGTGTTCCCTTATTTATTAAAAGAGGTGGATATCACCAAACCAAATCAGGTTTGGGCCGCAGATATCACCTACATCCGCATGAAAGGAAAGCATGTGTATTTAGTAGCTATTATGGACTGGTATAGTCGTTATGTGATTGGATGGGCTATTTCACCTACTATGGAGGCTGAATTTTGTATTGAGGCGCTTAGAAACGCTTTGCTGCATTCGCGTTGTGAGATCTTTAACACGGATCAGGGTTCTCAATTTACCTCAAAAGATTGGATAAATACGCTAAAATCTCACCACATTTCTATCAGCATGGATGGGCGAGGACGTTATTTAGATAATATATTTATCGAGCGATTGTGGCGTAGTGTTAAGCAAGAAAAAATCTACCGGTATGATTTTGATACAATTGAAGAGGTTGAGCTGGCCTTAACGGAGTATTTTGAGTATTATAATAACCGAAGGCTTCACCAGTCCTTTAATTATTTAACGCCCGCAGAGGTGTATTATGGCCGGAAAAGACCATAAACCCTAAATGAGAGCGTCATGACTTACCCACAAGGCCCACAGGCCTATACGAGAAAGTGAAGCTCTCCTGACCTGTGGACTTGTGGATAAGTCATTCTGATAGAGTTGTGGTAAAATGACCTAAGACAATTCGTAGTAGCAATCACTATTCATACGGTATTGAGTAGGTTTAAATAGGTTAATTTGAGTGAATTTTTAACTATAAATGATGGATGAATAGCTCTTATTTTTCCTTAATTTTGTTCCAGACATGCGGACCCATATCAGTTATTATGCGAAAATATGACCAGGAAGATGATAATGAAATAAGACGACTTGCTGCTTTGTATGAACTGCACATTTTGGATACTTCGCCTGAAGAACGCTTTGACCGGCTTGTTAAGTTGGCTACAGACTTGCTTCATGTACCTATTGGTTATATCGCTTTTTTGGATGAGCAAAGACAATGGTTTAAGTCCCGACGAGGTTTACGTGCAAAGCAAACCCCACGTAACATTTCATTTTGCAATCATACCATTCAGCAAAATGAACCTTTGGTTATACCGGACACTCTTCTGGATAAGCGTTTTATTAATAGCCCTCTTGTAAAAAAATCTCCTTTTATTCGATTTTATGCAGGAATTCCCTTGGCTAATTCAAAGGGATTTAATGTAGGAACATTTTGTGTTGCTGATAAGGCGCCCTTGAAACTAAAGCCTGAACAGTTGAAAATTTTGCAAGAATTGGCGGAGTTGGTTGAAGAGCAATTGTCATTTCGACAGGCTAATGTCCTATTGAGAAAAATAAAAAAACAATTGGAATTACGAAATGATTTTATCCGTCAAGTATTTAGTTTTTATATGTCTGACGATGTAGTATCGTCAATTCTTGATTCACACACAAAACAAAAGCTCGGTGGTAAGGAGTGTAAAATCACTATTCTTTTTAGCGATTTAAGAAATTTTACACCGCTGGCCGACTCTCTTCCGGCAGAGCAATTAGTGACTATTCTTAATAGCTACTTTACTAAAATGGTTCATGTTATTGAAAAACATAAGGGGACTATCTATTCCTTCATTGGCGATGCAATCATGGTTATTTTTGGTGCGCCTTATTCAACTCAAGATGACTCTTTAAGAGCTGTAGCGTGCGCTATTGAAATGCAACTGACACTTAAAAAAGTTAATGTGCTCAATAAAAAGAAGGGATTGCCCAACTTACTGATGGGAGTTGGAGTGAATACCGGTTTGGCGGTAGTCGGTAATGTGGGTTCAAAAAAACGCATGCAATATAGTGCTATCGGAACAGCAGTTAATTTATCATCACGTATTCAGGATTTTAGTTTGGGGGGACAGGTATTAATTTCTGAGGCAACTTATTTAGAAACTAGTAGTGAACTGGAGATTAATGGCCATCTGCGAGTTAAAACAAAGGGTTTTGATTACCCCATTCATATTTATGATGTGGTCGGCGTGAAAGGAGATTATCACATCCATTTGTAATTATTATCTCGATCAGTCTCACTGAAGTCCCGTGTCATCTCAACTTCATCTTGCGTGAGCGAGAGATCTCCTGGGTAGAGGACAATGCCTCTGTGAGGTGTTCTCTCGCTCACACTCGAGCTGGCGTGGGAAATCAAGATGAAGCTGCGGGATTATTATTGAGGTTTATTTTTGAATTTCAAAGCCGGCATCTAGCCAACCTTGTAAACCATTCTCTAAAGAATGGACTTGAGAATAACCCATACGCTGTAAACTATCGGCAACCAGAGCACAGCGAAAGCCACCACTGCAATATACAATAATTGGCGTTTGTGTATCAGGAATAGTTTTTTCAATATCTCGTTCAATGACTCCTTTGCTTATATGAATTGCTTTGGGTATATGTCCTGAAGCCCATTCATGTTCTTCACGAACATCAATCAGAGCAAAATGTGCCTGCTGATCGAGTCTATTTTTCAATATTTGAGCCGTAATCTCCTGAATTCGTTGTTTCGATTCATCTACTAATTTTAAAAAACATGAAGAATGGTTTTTCATATATTGCTCCATAAATTAATGGATCACAGGATAATATTTTAAGCTTACCTATAGTAAATCAGATTATTCCATAACACCATCCCAACCGGGTTTTGGCGGTTTGGTTTTCAACTGTTGGCATCGTGCTATGAAAATAGGTGCTATGGCATCTGCTGGATAAATTTTCAGGCATCGTTTAAAGCAAACAATCGCATCATCCCAATGTTGTTTTTTATATGCTGAGAATCCATTTTCGAAGCACAGATTATAAGCTCCCAAGTCAAATTCGATGGCTGTATGGTTATCGGCTAGTAATTCGTAAATTAGGCAGCTTTGCGTGCGTCCTTTAACTACGACGCAATCAAGCATCCTCAACAAAAACTGGTCTTTTATTTGTTCACAGACAGTATCACTGACAACAATTTTAGTTCTATAGTTTTTATTGATACCCTCAAGCCGGTTAGCAATGTTGATGGTGTCGCCAATCGCGGTATAATTTAAGCGCTCTGATGACCCCAAATTACCGACAATAGCTTCTCCCATATGGATGCCAATGCGGGTAAATAAAACGCTCTTTCCTTCTTTTTCCCATTTGGCATTCAAGTAATTCAGCTTTGACTGACAACGAAGGGCTGCACGCGCTGCATGATAGCAGGGTTTATCATTAGGTAATGGAGCGCCCCACAAGGCCATAATGGCATCGCCGATATACTTATCAATGGTTCCTTTTTCGGAGATAATAATTTGGGTTAACTCCTCCAAATACTCTCCCATCTGGATCATCAACAAATTTGGATCTGTTTTCTCGGCAAGAGTGGTAAAATGCTCAATATCGGAAAATAAAACAGTAATCGTTTTCCGAACACCACCAATACGTACATCTTCACCTGATTCAATTAACTGCCTCACGAGAACTTTGGGTATGTATTTCTGAAATAATTTAAGCCCAATTTTCATCGAATGTACAGCGTCTCGTAATTGAATGATTTCTTTTATTCTAGATTTGATCTGAATTTCACCAGCAAGATTAAAATGTTTTATGTTTTCTGTTTCAGCTACAAGAGATTTAAGAGGTTTTACAATACGAGCAACCAAGCCGGATACTAACAGGATTCCCAAAGTCAGGATAATAAAGCTGATATATAGGCTAATCAAATTTATTTTTCTCAAATCCCTGGTAAAATCACTTTCGGGAACTACAATGCCGATAAGCCATCCATAAGCCTTCAACGCATCGACTGGTTCGTAGTGTATCATATAGGTTTCGCTATTATATTCATAAGAAAATGTGAGTTTTTTCTCCCCACTTTTTTTATAAGCTCCTAGCGATTGGTAGATTAACGGTATTGAACCATTATGAACATTATGAAATTTCCCCAGAGGGGTTTTCAGTTCAGTAAAAGGTTCTTTATCCGGATAGGCAATTAATTTGCCTTTATTGGTAATTATAAAAGAATAACCAGTGGGTGTTATTTTTTGATTTTTAATAAAATTGGTCAGCTCAATCAAACTGATATCAATGCCAAAAGCACCGTAAAACTTTCCATTCCTGAATACAGGCGATACTGTTGTAATGCCTAAATCAGGAGGGGGATCAAAGAAATAAATATCAGTCCATGCTGTTTTTTTTTCATTTTGGGCTTTGAGATACCAGATACGTACACGAGGATCATAACTCAGGTCGGGAGCTGAGGATCGTTTAATTATTTCGCCGGAATTATCTCGATTGAGAATAGTGCGAGTTGCGGGATGGGTTTGACGGTTGTAAATTTGAGAGGTAATACTTCCATTTTTTTCTTTTTGGGAATAGATGAAATTACCTTGCTGATCCCCCCAATACGACCCAACCACTAATGGCAAAGTTTTTACCAGACTGGTGGTTAGAGGAACTAGCTGAGCGACTTCATCCTTAAAAACTCCCTGCTGTATAAGCTGTGCCGTAAATTGGCTGCTCACTGCAGCAGGCGCGATACTTTCATTTAATTCGCGTAATACAAACTCCGAGGAATGATTCATGTGTTCATAGGCTATATAAGTCAATATTTTCGTATAGCGTATTGTGGCAACGAGGAGAATTAATAATCCAGTGAAGATGAATAAAGAGGTGAAAATAAAGAGCATACTGGATTTAAGAGAGACAATTAGCTGATTCATTTTTTTTAAAAATTTTCTAATCATGCCAAGGCCTCTGAAAAAAATAGTCCATTAAGAATAATTATAACTCATTTATATGAGTGAGCTGTGAAGGGCTTTTGATAGGGTAACTACGTCAATAAAAGGCTGCCTTGTGGGATTGAAGTCAAATGCTGCAAGTCAATCAAGATACATATCCCAAGGTCCTTTTTTATTTCTTTTTTCTAAGGCCTCGTTCAAGAGATAAAGAAACTCTTTCCGACTTATAATTTTAGCACCTAAACTCATTAAATGAGGAGTCGGAATTTGGCAATCTATAAAATCAAATTTCCAGGCTTTCATAGTTTCACACAAAAAATATAAGGCAATTTTTGAAGTATCGGTTTCAGTGTGAAACATGGACTCGCCAAAAAACGCGGTTCCTAAGCTGATGCCATACAATCCACCTACCAGATCATATCCACTCCAAACTTCAAATGAGTGAGCATACCCCTGATGGTGTAAGGTAGTGTATGACTCCATCATTTCATTAGTTATCCATGTTTTATGCAGACGGTCAGAATAGGTGGCACACGCAGTAATTACTTGGGAAAATGCAGTATCCACAGTAAATCGAAAAGGTTTTTTTAATGATCTCTTTAAACTGCGAGATACCTTAAACTCGTTTGGCTTTAAAATGAGTCTGGGATTAGGTGACCACCAAAGAACAGGACAACCAGGTTCATACCATGGAAAAATACCTTGAGAATAAGCTTGTAGTATCTTTTGAGGAGATAAATCACCGCCAATAACCAATAAGCCTTGTTTGTCACTAGTTTCGGGGTGAGGAAAGATATATTTATCGTTATAATCCAATCGTCTCTCCTATCCGTGATATGGGTCCGCATGTCTGGAACAAAATTAAGGAAAAATAAGAGCTATTCATCCATCATTTATAGTTAAAAATTCACTCAAATTAACCTATTTAAACCTACTCAATACCGTATGAATAGTGATTGCTACTACGAATTGTCTTAGGTCATTTTACCACAACTCTATCAGAATGACTTATCCACAAGTCCACAGGTCAGGAGAGCTTCACTTTCTCGTATAGGCCTGTGGGCCTTGTGGGTAAGTCATGACGCTCTCATTTAGGGTTTATGGTCTTTTCCGGCCATAATACACCTCTGCGGGCGTTAAATAATTAAAGGACTGGTGAAGCCTTCGGTTATTATAATACTCAAAATACTCCGTTAAGGCCAGCTCAACCTCTTCAATTGTATCAAAATCATACCGGTAGATTTTTTCTTGCTTAACACTACGCCACAATCGCTCGATAAATATATTATCTAAATAACGTCCTCGCCCATCCATGCTGATAGAAATGTGGTGAGATTTTAGCGTATTTATCCAATCTTTTGAGGTAAATTGAGAACCCTGATCCGTGTTAAAGATCTCACAACGCGAATGCAGCAAAGCGTTTCTAAGCGCCTCAATACAAAATTCAGCCTCCATAGTAGGTGAAATAGCCCATCCAATCACATAACGACTATACCAGTCCATAATAGCTACTAAATACACATGCTTTCCTTTCATGCGGATGTAGGTGATATCTGCGGCCCAAACCTGATTTGGTTTGGTGATATCCACCTCTTTTAATAAATAAGGGAACACCTCATGCTCCTTATTGGGAACGCTTGTATTTGGCTTTGGGTAAACAGTCGATAACCCCATCATTTCCATCAACTTTTTTACTCGACGTTTACCAACAGGATAGCCTACTTCTTTTGACAGCCATCTTGCCCGCTTAATTTTACCTTCACATGGATACTGCAGATAGTGCTCATCAAGTAGCGCCATAAGCGCTTCATCTTCGACAGAAATGGGCTTGGCACTATAATAATAACTTGAAACAGGCAAGTCTAATAGCAAGCATTGTTCACGAATGGTGAGCTCGGCAAGAGGATCAATCATGACGCGCTTTTCATCCAGACTAAAGTTCATGCT
Organism: Legionella antarctica; assembly: GCF_011764505.1. Taxonomy (NCBI): domain Bacteria; kingdom Pseudomonadati; phylum Pseudomonadota; class Gammaproteobacteria; order Legionellales; family Legionellaceae; genus Legionella; species Legionella antarctica. The sequence continues at coordinate 2,280,365 of NZ_AP022839.1, read as the reverse complement.
TTTTTTTTAGCCAAGATAGCTGCGCTTGAAGTCGACCAATTTCTTGATATAATGCCTCAACAAGCTGCTCTTGGGACTTGGCTTCTTTTTCATTAGCCCCAGAGAATAAATCGTTAATGGCTTTGATGGCCGATTGCTTCCAAGTTTTTACCTGCGTTGCGTGAACACCGTATTCACTGGTAATTTGCGCTTGTGTGAGTTTCCCCTCAATCGCAGCTAGCGTTATTTTTGCCTTCTTGGCCGCCGTATAATAAGCTCGCTTTTTAGACATTTTATTCTCCTCTTTGTATTAAGAAGAATAGCTCTTAAAAAACCTTTTTTTGTGTCCAGAAAACCGCGCCTATATTAGTGGCGCTTGGTCTGGTCGCGGATGGGGTGGCGGTGGTTGGCACCGTAGATAATAACTCCCTGTTTAGAATTAAAGTCCAAAGGCGCGATAAGAGATTTCCTTTATCGCGCTATTTTTTAGTCTCTGTTGCAATCAACTTCTCTAAGATCATATTAAATTTAAAAGTCCCGTGATTTATTTTAGTAGAAAACCATATCGGTTCCTCCATCGAGTTGAACTGCAATAATTTCGCCTTTACTTAAGAAGAAACTATCAATATGATCAAACTCATGTACCAAAGGATGTTTTTCTCCCTGTAAGTCCATCGGTATAGATTTCTTATATTCATATAATGATAATAAATGGAGTAGATTGATGAAAAAGGTATTTTCAACAGGAGTAGTCCTCGGTACGGTAATTAGCACTCTCTGGGTTACTGGTCTTAACGCTGGAGCAATGGGACCGATTGAAACAGGGCATCAGTGGACTGGTTTGTATGCAGGGGGTAATCTTGGTGGAAAATGGGGTGACTTTTCAGCTCCTGTAATTATTGAAACTGCAACAGTATCTGGAGCAGTTTTAGGTCCCTCTGTTCAGATTTATGATGTTAATCCCAGCTCATTTACCGGTGGCGGCCAAATTGGATATAACTTGCAATTTAATCACTGGGTGGTGGGTGCTGAGGGTAACATAAATGGTCATGATTTAACTGCCTCTCGCACCTTGGTCGGCGCGGAGATTTCCCCAACAAGTCAGTTCGTAGCCGGTGATACGTTCACAACCAAGAGCGATTTGCAGGCATCCATCCTTGGGCGGATTGGATATGCAGCTGATAATTGGTTCTTTTATGCAACAGGTGGTGTAGGATTTACAAATGTAAAATTTCTTGCTGATTTTGTTCCAGCTGTCGATGGTGGTATTGCGACACCATACGTTTATGGATCTCAAAACCACAGGCTAACCGGTGGGACTTATGGCCTTGGCTTTGAATATGCGCTGACTGAAAACTGGCGTATGGGTGTTGAGGGTCGTTATACCGATTATGGCAGAACGCAATATCCTCTTAATAGCGTGCCTGTTGTTGCTCTTTCTCCTACTGCATTTGTTTTTAGCCCAGCCTCAGCTGATATGCGGGTGACCACAGGAGAAGTTTTATTCAAAATTAATTATCAACTTACCTGATGTTCGGCAGTTGATATCCTAAACTTAACCGGCCTTATTATAGGCCGGCAGATTTAAATAAAAACCATCCGCTTGAAAGTTTTAACAATTAAAATTAATTATTCAACGCGTTGAAATTGAATCACCACATCGGCATTCATTCCGGGGGCAACAGACAAAGTTCCCTTCGCACTACCGGAATTTTGTGAAAAACTACCTGTCATATTGCCGTATTCTGTCATAATTGTAACAACTCCATTAAGACAAATTCCCGTAAGCTGTTTAGTCGCATGATTAGGACAAAGAATACTTCCGGAGTCTTTATCCGAAGCCACTTCTATCTTAAAGTGTCCCGTAGCGTCCAAAGAGCTAACTGTTCCAGCTCCATGATAGATACAATCGCCTAAAACCCAATTCGATGCTTTACCGGTTCCGGCCCAATGCCCTGAGATATATTCACAGGCATTAGCCAGACTAGAATAAAAAATAGCATCAGCGTGTGACATGCTGGCAAAAGACATTATTGTTGCAGCAAGTCCCAGGAATAATATTCGTTTCATTTCTTCTCCTTGAATAGTAGTGCTAATAATACAAATACAATATGCTTAGTTGCAAATAATTTTTGCCACAAAGGGCTTCAAAAATTGCTGACCAAACAGTAATGAGATATAAAGATTGCTATGATTAAAAGACAAGCCCTTAAATAGACATAAGGTAAATTAAATAAATGAACATCGTTGTAAAAGTTGGAACTCAAAGTATTTTATCACATGATGGAACACCTTTTGAACCCATCATGTTGCATTTGGTTGAGCAAATTGTGATGTTGCAAAAAGCAGGTCATCATGTGGTATTGGTCAGCTCGGGAGCAGTTGGCTCCGGTCGAAAAGTGGCTCACCAGACTCTTGGACGTCAGTATGGTAGTTCTACGGGTGAAAAGCAGCTTTTAGCATCACTAGGTCAACATGAATTGATGCATCTATATTCCTCAATGTTCAAAGTACACCATATATTAGCATCGCAGATATTACTCACCAAACAAGATTTTCGAACGAGAAATCATTATTTAAATATTGCCAGATTACTGCGAGAAATTTTGCAGCAAAAAAATATTGTGCCCATTATTAACGAAAATGATAGCGTTGCTATTGAAGAATTGATGTTTACTGATAACGATGAATTAGCCGGTCTTATTGCTGCGCAAATGAATGTCGAAAAATTAATTATTCTGAGTAATGTTAAAGGTGTTTATACGGGGCATCCTGAGATGCATGATGCAAAGATTATTCCTGTTATTGATCCTGAACAAGGCTGGCCAGAGGTTTCTACCGTTAAGAGTACCCAGGGCAGGGGTGGTATGAGCAGTAAAATTGCAACGGCTCGAAAAATGTCAGGTTTAGGCATTACAACTCACATAGCCAGTATTGATATCCCTTCAGTTATTACTCGCATAATGAAGCAAGAACTGTTGGGTACGGTTATTTTGCCAAGCAAGAAAAAATCAAATATAAAAAAATGGATTGCATATAATGACAGTAAGCACAATGGCTCAATTTCAATAAATCAAGGTTTGTTTGATCTTTTAAAAGAAAATAAGCGTGCTATTAGTATCTTGCCCGTGGGCATAGAACAATGCAATGGAGAATTTAAAAAAGGCGATTTAGTAGAAATACTAGCTCCAAAAGGGAAGAAGATCGGTATAGGAATAGCCAAATACGATGCAATCAAATTAAACGAATACTTGGGCCAAAAAGATAAACCAGGTTTTATTCACTACGATCATTTGCATATTTTTTAGGAGTTTTTTGTTGATGGATACTATTACTAATCGGTTAAAAGCTGCTAAAGAAACAAGCCATCGTTTAAAGCTATTAACCATGACGAAACGCAAAGAAGTACTGCTGAGTCTTGCGGCTAATTTACGCAAAGAGAGAGATAAAATAATTGCGGAGAACAAGAAAGATCTTCTCTTGATGGAACAAGATGATTCGCGATACGACAGGCTGCTTTTATCTGAAGAGCGAATTAATGCGATTGCAGATGACGTGGAGTTGGTTGCCTCTTTACCTGATCCATTAGGAGCTGTTATTGAGGAAAGAGTACGACCCAATGGTTTGAGAATTCAGAAGGTTACGGTACCTCTTGGTGTGGTAGCAGTGATTTATGAATCAAGACCCAATGTTACTATTGACGTTTTTTGTTTATGTTTTATAACAGGGAATGCTTGTGTTTTGAAGGGAGGGAAAGAAGCATATCATAGTAATAACTTGCTTAAATCGCTGATTCATCAAAGTTTAGAAGAACACAATATCAGTAAGAGTTCAGTTTATCTATTGCCCGCTGATCGAGAGGCGACACATAAGCTTCTGAATGCTACCTCATTTATTGATGTGTGTATCCCCAGAGGAAGCAAATCATTGATTCAATTTGTTCGTGAACACGCCAAAATCCCTGTTATTGAAACGGGAGCAGGTATTGTCCATCTTTATTTTGATTCCAGCGGTGATATTAAAAAAGGCCGTTTGATTATTACCAATGCTAAAACAAGACGAGTCAGTGTGTGTAATGCTTTAGACACTTTGATAATCAACAAAAAAAGTTTAGGAAATTTATATTTTTTAGTCGAGTTACTTGGGTCAAAAAATGTTGAAATTTATGCAGATGCATTAAGCTATAAGACACTTGAAGTGGCTTATCCTAAACCTCTTCTTCATCAAGCAAGTGCAAATGACTTTGGTCATGAATTTTTATCCTACAAGATGGCAATCAAAACAGTTTCTTCAGTTAAGGATGCAGTTAACCATATTATGGAACATACTTCGGGACATAGCGAAGCGATTATTGCGGAAGAACCTGCAGCGGTTACTTACTTTTTAGATCATGTTGATGCAGCAGCGGTCTATGTTAACGCTTCAACGGCATTTACAGACGGTGGGCAATTTGGTATGGGTGCCGAAATCGGGATTAGTACTCAAAAATTACATGCTCGCGGCCCAATGGGTTTGGCAGCATTAACCAGTTATAAATGGCTTATTTTTGGGGATGGGCAAATCAGAGCATAACAAAGCTTTAGGGAGGCTGCCTCGTTTAATTGCTTTTTCTGAATCAACCAGATTATGGCTTAGGGTTCTCTCTACACTTAAGGATTTTGGCAATCGATAGGGTTGCACCGTAAAATTATCAATCCCTCAGGCTGGATAATAAGTCGATGCAATCCATATCAATACCTCTTTAGAATCGATAGCGGATTGTCTCACCTCATTTGCAAAATAGCATTTTGAGATGTTCGTCTTTAAAAATAGTCAAAATCCACTAAGAAACTGCACATAATTTAAACTACTTTTGAGTCCAAATATTTCTCTGCATCGAGTGCCGCCATGCATCCGAAGCCTGCCGAAGTTATTGCTTGACGATATACATGATCTGCAACGTCCCCACAGGCAAATACTCCAGGGATTGAGGTACTGGTGGCCATGCCTTCAAGTCCTGATTTAATAGTAATGTATCCATCCTTCATTAATAACTGATCGTTAAATAATACAGTATTAGGCGTGTGGCCAATGGCTATAAATACCCCATCTAGTGCTAACTCTTCTTTAGCATCATTATTCACATTGCGGATAGAAGCACCAGTCACTTTTTTTCCATCTCCTAAAACTTCATCAAGTGTATAATTCCAGATTATTTTGATATTGCCATTTTTTTCTTTTTCAAAAAGTTTATCTTGGAGAATTTTTTCGGCTCGTAAACTGTCTCTTCGATGCACTAAAGTCACTGTGGAAGCAATATTAGACAAATAAAGCGCTTCTTCAACTGCAGTATTGCCGCCGCCAATGACACATACGTCTTTATTGCGATAAAAGAAGCCGTCACAAGTCGCACAGGCTGAAACGCCCCGACCTTGATATGCTGATTCAGACTCTAACCCCAAATAGCGTGCTGATGCGCCAGTCGCAATAATTAAAGCATCACAAGTATAGATTTCGCTATCCCCCTGCAGTATGAATGGTGCTTGCGCTAAGTTAGCTTTGACAATATGATCAAAAATGATTTGGGTATCAAAGCGTTCCGCATGCTTTTGCATCCGGTCCATAAGAGCGGGGCCTTGCAGGCCTTCAATATCCCCAGGCCAGTTGTCTACCTCTGTGGTTGTTGTTAATTGACCACCGGGTTGCATACCGGTGATTAAGACCGGATTAAGATTAGCTCTTGCGGCATAGACTGCGGCGGTGTAACCTGCTGGACCAGAACCAAGTATGATTAAGCGGTGGTGATTGCTTGTACTCATCGTCTCTGCCTTCCTTATGTTTTGTGTTAAGATGGCAAATATTATGACAAAAACGAACATATTAAAATACCTATGGCAAAACAACATTCGGGAAAACAGGCTGGTACTCCCCAAAAAACCATGCCCAATTTCATTATAAGACGCTTAACCGAAGGCAGTTTTATATTAATTTTATCAAGTGCTCTTTTTGTGCTGTTGTCTTTATTTACCTATCAGGTAAGTGATCCGGGCTGGTCTCATGCCTCACGTTCCGGGGTTAGAATTGCTAACTCTGGTGGGCAAGTGGGGGCTTATCTTGCTGATGCGCTCTTTTTTACCTTTGGGTACTTTGCCTATTTGTTGCCTGTTGTTGTGGTTTATGTGGCATGGGCTATTTTGAAGGATTATCATTCGTTAAAAACGATTGATAAATCTGTATTAGTACTCAGGACAATAGGTTTTATCCTGATGATTTCCGGGGGCTGCGGTTTATTGAGCTTGGAAGCGCAAATTAAGGCGCTGAATTCAATTCACAGTGCTGGTGGAATTATTGGTCAGGCAGTAAGCAACGGATGGTATCAAATGCTTAATTTACATGGTGCGACTTTACTTTTATTAGCGATGCTTTTAGTCGGTATCACTTGGTTAACCGGCCTGTCGTGGGTAAGGGCTATCGAATTAATCGGTTTTTATACTCTTTGGGGATTCAACAGAGCCTATACACTTTTGAAAAAAGGGTTTCAGTCAGGTAATGCAGGAATAGAGTATTATAAGTCTCGTGCGCAAGTTCCCTCAGTGATTCCAGAACAGACCGCGGAGAACGCTGCTCTGAGATTATTGAAAGCTAGAAAAGAAAAGGAAAAAGAAAGGACGACTCCTGTCCTAATCGCTGAAAGTGAAGCAAAACCCGAAGCAATAAAACCATCAAAAGAATCTAAAGAAATTCGTCCTCCCAAATTAAATAGCTCTGGATTAAATACTTCAGGGACCTTGCCAGGCTTAAGTTTGTTGGATAAGGGGCAGCCAGGAAAGCCAATGGGAGGCTATACGCATCAAGAGCTGGAAAACGTGTCCCGTGATGTAGAGCAGCATTTATTGGATTTTGGGATCCAGGCTGATGTTGTGGCCGTTCATCCAGGGCCTGTGGTTACTCGATTTGAATTGCAGTTAGCAGCGGGGGTTAAAGTGAGCAAACTTACTGCTTTGGCTAAAGATTTGGCTCGCTCTTTATCAGTTATTTCTGTTCGAGTTGTTGAAGTAATTCCTGGAAAAACAGTAGTTGGACTCGAATTACCTAACCAGTCTCGCGAAGTTGTACGTTTGTCAGATGTTTTATCTGCTGATGTGTACCAACAGGCTCACTCCCCATTAACCCTGGCTTTGGGCGTAGATATTGCTGGTCATCCAATGGTTGTTGATTTAGCTAAAATGCCTCATTTGCTGGTAGCTGGAACTACTGGATCCGGCAAGTCAGTGGGCATCAATGCTATGATTCTAAGCATCCTGTTTAAGGCTACTCCCGAGCAGGTTCGTTTGATCATGGTTGATCCTAAAATGCTTGAATTATCCGTTTATGATGGTATTCCGCATTTATTAACTCCTGTAGTCACTGATATGAAAGAAGCAGCCAGTGCTCTGCGTTGGTGTGTCGAAGAGATGGAAAGAAGATACAAATTGATGGCTTCATTGGGAGTAAGGAATCTAGCCGGTTATAATACTAAAGTAGCGGAAGGAATAGCCAGTGGAGAACCTTTGGTTAATCCTCTTTGGAAACCAGTTGACTCCATGGATGAAACTGCTCCAGAACTTCAAGCTTTACCCTATGTTGTAGTCGTGATCGATGAGCTTGCAGATATGATGATGGTGGTTGGCAAGAAAGTTGAGCAGTTAATTGCCCGTATCGCACAAAAGGCCAGAGCAGCAGGAATTCATATGATATTAGCAACGCAAAGACCTTCGGTGGACGTGCTGACCGGCCTTATTAAATCGAATATTCCAACCCGTATTTCCTTTCAGGTCTCCTCAAAAATCGATTCGCGAACTATACTTGACCAACAAGGTGCTGAGCAGCTTCTTGGACATGGCGATATGTTGTATTTGGCCCCAGGTAGTGGTGCTCCTTTGCGTGTTCATGGCGCTTTCGTTGATGATAAAGAAGTACATAGAATTGCTGATGATTGGCGAGCCAGGGGGGCACCAGATTATATTGATGATATCTTAAAATTGACAGCTGATGGTGAGGGTGGTTTTGATGAAGACGGGCAATCAACGGCTGAAGATGATGATCCGCTCTATGATCAGGCAGTGGAGTTTGTTGTCCAGACACGCAAGGCAAGTATTTCCTCCGTCCAAAGACGTTTGAAAATTGGTTATAATCGTGCTGCAAGAATGGTGGAAGAAATGGAGCGGACAGGAATTGTTGGACCTTTAGACGGTGGTTATAGAGATGTTTTAGTCACTTCAGTAACTGAGGAATAATAATGAAAAAAATATTTTTGAGTTTGCTATTGGCCTGTTCTGGTGGTGTATTTGGTCAAACCTCTGGTGAACTATTGCAGACAAAACTTAATTCAATAAGAGCCATGACCGCTGATTTTAAACAAGTGGTTAAAGCAAAACAACGTGAAGTATCGCGCTCGTCAGGTACGATGGCATTAGAAATACCAGGTCGTTTTCGTTGGCAAACCAAACAGCCCATGGAACAATTAGTGGTGGCTGATGGAAAAAAAATGTGGGTTTATGATGTTGATTTAGAACAGGTTACGGTAAAAAAACAGGAAAAAGGTTTAGGTGGAACAGCTGCTTTATTTTTAAGTGGTTATGATGACACAGTGGCTAGAGATTTTGATGTAACTCAACGGGACGAAGGAAAAACAATTACCTTTAATCTGAAATCAAAGTCATCTAAAGCTAATTTTCAGCGCATCAAGCTTATATTTATTGCAGATAATTTAACTGGCCTGGAGTTGCATGATCAACTGGGTCAAATTACCACAGTAAAATTAAATCAAATCAAATCAAATCCCAAACTGGCTAAAAAATTGTTTCAGTTTAAGCCACCGAAAGGGGTCGACATAGTAAAACAATGAAAGAATAGGCCATATTTGGCGCATCTTGAGCGAAAATGACTTGGGAAAATGCTCACATACTTGGTGTATGCTGCGCTTTTCCCAAGTCATTTTCGCTCAACCTGCACTCAAATCTGGCCATTCTTCAAGAGGGTGCTTGTTGAATGATTTGGTTGGGTATTCGTCATCCTGAACGTAGTGAAGGATCTCCAAATGCAGGCACTATGCCAGTGTCAAGAGATTTCTCTCAATATTCGAGCTGATGTTTGCCGGATTCGCATATCGTACACTGTTGAGTAGCTATCCAATGAGCTTATTTAAAAAAGATCCTATTCCTCCTTTAGCTGAATTTCTAAGACCTAAACATATTGATGAGGTGATAGGTCAAAATCATTTATTGGGGGAAGGTAAACCATTACGGCTTAGTTTTGTGGGGCGCAAGCTGCATTCAATGATTCTTTGGGGGCCTCCAGGAGTTGGGAAAACCACTATAGCCCGATTAACTGCAGAAGCTTTTGATTGTGAATGGATAGCTTTATCTGCCGTTTTCTCAGGAGTGAAAGAGATACGTGCTGCGATGGAAATGGCTCAGAATAATTTAACTTATGGAAAACAAACTATATTGTTTATCGATGAAATTCATCGCTTTAATAAAGCACAGCAAGATGCTTTATTACCTTATACAGAATCTGGTCTGATTACTTTTATCGGAGCTACCACCGAAAATCCCTCTTTTGAAGTTAACTCTGCATTATTATCTCGTGCTCAAGTCTATGTTTTAAAGTCATTGACCGATGAGGAATTAAATCAACTATTTCAGAGGGCACAAAGGGAGGTGCTCTCCGATCTTCAATTTGATGAAGAGGCTCTGGAAATCATCATTGCCTGTTCTGATGGAGATGCCAGGAGACTACTCAATTTATTAGAGCAAGTAAAAACCGCATGCACTGCAATGCAGGTACCCCGTGTTACTAAAGAGTTGGTAAATAATGCTTTAGCCCCCAATGCCAGACGATTTGATAAGGGAGGCGATCATTTTTATGATCAAATTTCTGCCTTACATAAATCCGTACGCGGATCTGATCCTGATGCCGCTCTTTATTGGTTATGTCGTATGTTGGATGGCGGGGTTGACCCGCATTATTTGGCCAGACGCATTGTAAGAATGTCCTGGGAGGATATCGGGTTAGCTGACCCAAGAGGAATGCAAATTGCTAATGAGGCGGCTTCAACCTATGAGCGACTTGGTTCCCCAGAGGGTGAACTGGCATTGGCACAGGCTGTTATCTATCTTGCTATTGCTGCTAAAAGTAATGCGGGTTATAAGGCGTTTAATCAGGTGATGGACTTTGTTAAAAAAGATAAATCCAGAGAGGTGCCCATTCATCTGCGTAATGCACCTACACGTTTAATGAAACAATTAGGACATGGTCATGAGTATCGTTATGCTCATGATGAACCGCATGGCTATGCAGCCGGGGAGTCTTATCTACCCGAAGGAATTTCAGATCCTGGCTGGTATCAACCAGTAAACCGCGGCTTAGAAAAAAAAATCGCAGAAAAGCTCGCTTTTTTAAGAACATTAGATAAGGAACAGTAAATTTTCAGTATTCCGGGATAAACCGCATCCGAAATGGTGTATCCCCAATTTTATTGATTCCCTGTTGAATCACTCAAATCCTCGTCCATAGTTTTACCTGGAGCACATTCTTTGGAGAAATAGGAGTCATTCCGCATCAGGTAGTAGTCTTTGTAATAATCAAGGACATTTTTTTTCGCAATGCTATCGGAAGCACCGAGTAGTTTTGCTGTGCGATAGTTCCGCTGCACTGCCTGGCATTCGGTCTTGGCTTCATTGTATTCTCCTCGTGCATGCATACTCTCATGAGTGAGTATGTTTCGTGTGATGATTTCTTGCTTATTTGCCCGATAGGGATGGGCAATATAGAATATAGTCCATCAATGTGGAGCATCGTGGATATTGGATGACAATATACCCCGTTTTGGGATCTGCATGACCTGCAACCCCACGCCTTCATCGAATAAAGTGTCAAATAAGGTGTTGCAATGCACTTTTACAGCAGGATTGTCAGCTAATTGACGCGCAATGTCGGACAAAAAACGTTCAAAACGCCAATGTTGAAATGGCGGCCATGCAAATGACAACGTTAAAAGCATCAACACGGTAATATAGACTCTGGATCGGGGCAGGTGTCCCTTAGGTTCACGGTAAATCAACCAACGGAAAAATAGAGAGTAAAATGCATTGGGAAGATCAAATAAACTTTAAATTAATCATATGATTTTAATCACATTTTGATTTTGGCCTAAAGTTTGCTAGAGTCAAGAGATACCTTATTAAAAATTAAAGCTATTAATGCATTATTCTACCTACCTGACATGCGCTGTGAAGCCTCAGATTGAATTATCAGAGTGGGATATTTTATCCAGCTTGCCTAATGCTTTAGTGATCTTAAATGCGAGAGGGCGTATTGTTTGGTTAAATCCAAGTGCTGAAGCCATGCTTGGATATGGATTGATCGATGTTTTATGGTTGGATGTGATTCAAAGCGCTTTTGTACCCAGAGATGATGATGGGCATGAAGTATCTTTAGCTGATGGACGCCGAGTACATGTAGCCATTTCCTCTTTAGATAGTTTACCTGGTATTTTAATTACTTTATCTGATATTACCGCCACCAGAGATTATGAGAAAGCTAAAGAAAATGAGAAACGGTTGGTTTCAATTGGAACGATGACTGCGCAATTGGCTCACCAAATCAGAACACCTCTGTCTTCTGCTATTTTGTATACAGAACATTTGAATAATCTTCCTAACCTAGACATTCGGATTGAGAATTGGATTCACAGGTTGCAAGAATGTCATGCCAGTATTGAACAACAAATTCAGGATCTATTATTATTTGCAAGAGGGACTTCAATAGAACCTAAATTTATCAATATTGAATATTGGTGCTCTCAATTGATACAACGAGCTCAACCCTATGCAGAATCTTATTCCGCCTTATTCAAGTTGAATAATCTGCTGAAAACCCGCGAGGCATCGATACACGGTGAGTCATTAATAGGAGCTGTTTTAAATCTAGTGATCAATGCATTACAGTCTGAAGCAACAGAAATATATTTAACACTTGCATCTATAGATGATTCAGGTATACAAATATTAGTAGAGGATAATGGTAAAGGTATGCCAGAGGATGTAAAAGCGCAAGCATTTTCACCATTTTATACAACTAAAGCTCAGGGAACCGGTTTAGGTTTGGCGGTAGTTTTTGCTGTGGTCAAAGCCCACGGAGGAAGGGTACACATGGAATCTACTGAGGGAGTCGGGACTCAGGTAAATATTTATTTACCTGGCGAGAATAAACGCAAACGATAATATAAAATAAGGGATTTTCTATGAGCCATGTTTTAATTGTTGAAGATGATCCAGTATTGAGAGAAGCGCTGGCTGAAACGATGACTATTGCTGGCCATACATACATTACCGCTAAAGATGGTAAGGAAGCCTTGGTTCTTCTGGATATACATAATCCGGCTGTAGTATTAACAGACATTCGAATGGATCAGTTAGATGGAAACCAGTTATTAAATGAAATTCAAAAAAAACGACCTGGTTTGCCCGTTATTTTAATGACTGCCTTTGGTTCAGTCGAAGATGCTGTTGTGGCCATACGTCATGGAGCTGTCGATTATTTACAAAAACCGTTCAGTGCACAAATTTTAACTGAAAAAGTCAATCAATACATCAAAATTGAATTAGATGATGAGAGTGGAGACCCGATCGCTCAAGATCCTAAAAGTCAGGCCTTATTAACTATGGCGCTGAAGGTGGCGCAATCTGATGTGGGTGTCATGATTAGTGGTGAAAGTGGAACAGGTAAAGAAGTGTTGGCTCATTTCATTCATGATCATTCACCACGAAAAAAACAACCATTTGTCGCGATTAATTGTGCTGCTATTCCAGAACAAATGCTGGAAGCTACTTTGTTTGGTTATGAAAAAGGGTCGTTTACGGGCGCCTATAAATCAACAGCAGGTAAGTTTGAACAAGCTCAGGGTGGAACATTACTCTTAGATGAAGTAAGTGAGATGACTTTAAGTCTGCAAGCCAAGTTGCTGCGAGTTCTGCAGGAAAAAGAAGTGGAGCGTATTGGAGCTAATAAAGTGATTAGTTTGGATGTTCGTATCCTTGCGACAACAAACAGGCAGCTAAAGGATGAAGTTCAGGCGGGTCGTTTTAGAGAGGATTTGTTCTATAGATTGAATATTTTCCCCTTACAATGGCATCCTTTGCGAGAAAGAAAAAATGACATCATCCCTTTGGCCAATTATTTGATTCGTAAGCATTGTCACCATAAACAACCTGTGGTGCCAGTAATTAGTTCTACTGCACAAAAATTAATGTTGGCGTATCCATGGCCGGGTAATGCACGTGAACTCGATAATGTGGTTCAAAGGGCGTTAGTTTTGCAAAGTCAGGGAATTATTGAGGCAGAACATTTGCAGTTGTCATTAACCTCAACCATGACTCCTGAAACAACTGCTGCGGCTAACAGCAAAAATTTACAAATTCATGAATTTGAATTGATAGAGAAAACGCTGCTAGAGCATGAGGGAAATAGACAACAGGTTGCTGCTTTATTGGGTGTTAGTGAACGAACTTTACGTTATAAGCTGGCTAAAATGCGTGAAGAAGGGTATGTTGTGTAGAACTCTATTTGATGATAAATCTGCTCGATTACTCGTGTAGATATTTAGCTTTTTTTAAGATTGTTAGTATTTTACTTTCTCCGTGAACACTGCTTATTGTTTGGAGCGAGATTCAGGATGTCGCGATCACGTTGCGGTACGTATGGTACAAAGATAAATTTTACAAGAAGGTCCTAATAAAAATTATTAAGAATCAGTATATTAGTTGTTGTTTCCGTGATTTAATTATTTAATTCATGTTTAAGAACAATGATTCATAGCAACCAGATTGATGCTCAGTTAATTTAATATGGAAACGAGAGGAATAAGGAAATGGGCGAGATTAATACGGTTAATTTAATTAATCAGATGCGTACTATGGCTGCTCAGGCAGAAGGCTCCAAGGTTGAAGCTGGATCAAATCAGGCACCATTCAGTCTGGTTTTCCAACAAGCATTGAACCAGGTAAATGACCTGACTCAAACCTCAGATTCATTGAAAACTCGTTTTGAAATGGGTGATCCTGGCATAAGCTTGGGTGAGGTGATGATAGCCGGTCAAAAATCCAATTTGGGATTTGAAGCTACGTTAAGAGTAAGGAATAAGGTGGTGCAAGCATATCAGGATATTATGAATCTCCCATTATAGTTTAATTTTCAGTTTCATGAATTAATCTATTTTTATAATATAGATTCTATTAAGCACAGGATAAATATTACAGGAGTTTACGATGGCATTGGCTGATAATGCTTCAACAGCAGCAGCAAAATTTGCAAGCTTATCGATACCTCGCCAAATTGGCTTATTATTTGGATTGGCCGCTAGTATAGCCATTGGTTTGGCAGTGGTATTATGGTCTCGTGATCCAAGCTATATTCCCTTATACAGTCAAATGAATGCACGTGATTCATCGGATGTAGTCACTGTTCTTGAGCGCAGTGGTATTGATTTCAGGATTGACAAAAATAATGGCATGTTAATGGTTCCTGCAGATAGTTTGCAAAGTGCTCGGCTTAAATTAGCTGCTGCAGGTTTGCCTCGTGAATCGAATGGAAATGAAGAGGTTTTTGGCGGAGGAGGGACTTTTAATACCAGCCAGTTTATGGAAAATGCTCGTTACAAACAAGCATTGGAGTCCGAGTTGGTTCGCACAATTAGCAAATTTAATGATATCAAATCAGCCAGAGTTCATCTGGCAATTCCCAGGGAGTCGGCCTTTGTCAGAGATGCTCATGAACCCAGCGCATCGGTGTTTATTGATGTTTACTCAGGTGTGGAGCTTAAAAAACATACCATTGCGGCTATTATCAATTTAGTTGCATCCAGTATCCCGAATTTAAGTGCAAGCCGAGTCACTGTGGTAGATCAGGATGGTCAATTATTGAATGAAGGTGGCGGACAAACTTTATTTTCAGATACCGAACGGTTTCTTGACTATCGTCAAACTCTGGAGCATCAGTATGCTCAGAAAATTCAAGATATATTAACTCCTATGATAGGCTATGGTCGAGTAAGAGCAAAAGTCTCGGCTGATATTGATTTTACAAGTTATGAACAGACTCAGGAAATGTTTAATCCTGAATTGCCTTCTTTGCGTAGTGAGCAAATGATGGAAGAAAAGCGCAATGCAAGTAATAATGCAAGTGGAGTTCCGGGTACTTTAACTAATACACCTCAACCCAATCCTAGTCTTGGAGAGAAAAATATAGCACCCAAAGGCGAACAGAATACACCACCACAAACTACAGCAGATCAAAGTGAGGCTCAGGACGTCCGCACACAAAGTACTAAAAATTTCGAATTGGATAAAACTGTCAGTCATACAAAAAATCAGCCAGGTACCATTAAGCGACTTTCTGTGGCTGTTTTGGTTGATAATCGGGCGATAATGAATCCTAAAACCAAAAAACTTGAGAAAAAACCCTTAACTTCCAAAGAAATAGATCAATTAAAAGCCCTGGTTTCAGATGCTATTGGATTAGATGGCAAGCGTGGTGACAGTTTAAATGTAATAAATAGCAGTTTTATTAAGCCTGATCCTATTGAGCCATTACCTGCAGAACGGTTTTGGCAAAAGGACAGCTTCTGGTCAATAGTAAAACAGACCGGTGGAGCTCTATTTATCCTCGCATTGATATTCGGGGTGTTGCGGCCGATGCTTAAAACACTGGCCAGCAATAAGAAGGAAGACTCTAATGATGCTGAACGTTCGCCGAATGAGTTAAGTTTTGATGGTAAGTTATCGCTAAAAGATGTTCATGATTATGAATCTCAACTAACTTTATTACGTCAAGTAGTAGATAAAGAACCAAAGCGTGTAGCTCAAGTAGTTAAAACGTGGGTTGATCGGGGATAAAGATGGACGGAATAGAACGGGCAGCTATTTTATTACTAAGTATGGGTGAAAAAAATGCCTCAGAGGTATTAAAACACTTGGAGCCCAGACAAGTTCAAAAAGTAGGCATGGCCATGTCGACTATGAGTTCGGTGAGTAAGGCAAAAATGCAAAATGTTTTGGTTGATTTTATCAGTGCAATTGATGATCAGACCAGCTTAACAGTAGACGCTGAGGATTATTTGCGTACGATTTTGATTGAGGCGCTAGGTGAAGAAAAAGCTATTCCTTTTATCGATAGAATTCTGGTTTCGGATAAAGACAGTGGTCTAAACAGACTAAAATGGCTAGATGGTCGCTTAATCGCCGATGTCATTCGTAATGAACACCCCCAAATTATAGCCACTATATTGATTCACCTTGATAGTGAGCAGTCAGCCGAGGTAGTCAGTTACTTTAGTGCGGAAAAACGTGCCGAAGTATTATTACGTATGTGTAATATTGATACGGTAAAACCAGAAGCTATCACACAGCTGGGACAAGTAATTGAAAAACAATTAAGTGGTCAAAAAGTAGCTAAGACAGCCTCCGTTGGAGGAATTAAGAGTGTTGCAGATGTGATTAACTTTCTTGATGGGGCAATGGAAGAGGAGGTTCTTGAAAAAATTAAAGATTGGGACGAAGAGTTAAGTGATAAAATTCGGGACAAAATGTTTGTATTTGAAAATCTAACCGATATGGACGATAGAAGTGTCCAGACTTTGCTACGTGACGTAACCTCAGAACAGCTAAAAATAGCTTTAAAAGGTACAACTGAAACGACCAAAGAAAAAATATTTTCCAACATGTCTAAAAGAGCCGCAGATATCCTACGTGATGATATAGAGGTACAGGGTCCAGTTAAGGTAAGTGATGTGGAGCGGGCGCAAAAAGATATTTTATCTATAGCAAGAAGTCTCGCTGAAGATGGCAAGATAGCTTTAGGATCGAAGGGTGGTGATGAGATGATTTAACGTTTTGAAAATGTCCTCTCGAACAGATGAGAGTTCCCGGAAAATATACTTTTTCCTCGTAATTGAGTCTACAAGACAGCTTGATTAATTGTGAACGGTGACTAGCCATAAAGGGTAAGTAAACATGTCAAATGAATTTGAACCTTATAAAAATGACGGTAAAAATAGCGAATTTAGTGTTTGGGAATGTCGAAGTGCTAAAGGAGAAGAATTGCCGACAATTAATCCTGAGGAAGAATTCATTAATGAATGCAGTCGCTTGAGACAAGAGGCTATGGAGAAAGGGTATGCAGAGGGAATCCAGCAAGCGCAAGCAGATATAGATGCATTAAAAACTGAATTAGTGAAGTGGATAGAACTGTTACAAAAACCGATACAACTTATGGATGATCAACTAATCCAAGAGGTAGTTCAGACAATGATTTGGCTAAGCCAGCACTGTATCGGTATTGAGTTATCAGTTAATCCAGAGAAATTATGTGATTTGTTTCAGGAAATTAAGGGAGAACTGCCTTCATTGCGAGGTAATAAATTATTAGCCATGCATCCATTGGATGTGGATTGGATTAAAACAGAAATGGATGAGAAAGAAATACCAGGATTACATGAGTCTTTAGTAGCAGATCCATCGTTGAGCAGAGGAGATTTTTATTTAAAAGGTGATCATACAGAATTAGATGGTCGAATACAGACTCGCTTCACTACTCTGTTTGCAAAATACATAGCTAAAATTAATCCTTTAGCTCAGCCCAAGTCTCTGGATTAAAAGAGATGAGCATTTATAAATCAAAACTCTTTAAAGTTTTAAATGAGGTTTGTAACCATCAGCATTATGGATTATTACATTGCGGTAAAATTAGCAGGGCTATAGGATTAACCATTGAAGCTAAGGGTTTTAATCAACCTGTGGGAGCTCGTTGTTTAGTCAATGTAAATGAATCACATTCTATTGAAGCCGAAGTAGTAGGATTTAGCAATGACAGCGTTTACTTAATGTCGTTAGGCAATATCCAAGGTATTGCTCCTGGAATGATTGTAGTACCTACCGGGAGAGTAGCTCAAATTGGCGTTGGTCCTCAATTATTAGGTCGAGTACTAAATGGGTCGGGAACTATAATAGATGATGGGCCTTCAATTGAATTAATTGATACTTATCCACTCATAGTTCCTACAATTAATCCTTTAAAAAGAGCAGCGATAGATACTCAATTGGATGTGGGAGTGCGTGCTATAAATGGTTTATTAACTATTGGCCGCGGTCAGCGTATAGGCCTGTTTGCTGGGAGTGGTGTGGGTAAATCTGTATTGCTTGGAATGATGACTCGTTTTACAGAAGCGGATATTGTTGTAGTTGGTTTAATTGGTGAACGAGGACGAGAAGTAAAAGAATTTATAGAATGTAGTTTAGGGGAAGAGGGGTTGAAACGGGCTGTTATTGTTGCTGCTCCCGCTGATGAAAGCCCATTAATGCGTTTGCATGGGGCGAAAGTAGCTACAAGCATTGCAGAGTATTTTCGAGATCAGGGGAAACATGTTCTGTTGTTAATGGACTCCCTGACTCGTTTTGCTCAGGCACAAAGAGAAATTGCATTGTCTATTGGCGAAGCTCCAGCTACCAAAGGTTATCCCCCTTCCGTATTTGCAAAACTACCGAAGTTGGTGGAGAGAGCCGGTAACGGTAAACCAGGTACCGGATCAATTACTGCTTTTTATACTGTTTTGACAGAAGGAGATGATTTGCAAGATCCTATAGCAGATGCTGCTCGCGCTATTTTAGACGGTCATATAGTATTAAGCAGATCGCTTGCTGAGGAAGGGCAATTTCCAGCAATTGATATTGAGGCCTCAATCAGTCGCGTCATGCAAACAATCGTGTCTGAGCCACAGATGAAAGCAATGATGCTGTTTAAAAAATATTTATCTCTTTATGAAAAAAATAAAGATTTAATCTTGTTGGGCGCTTATGCTAAAGGAAGTGACCCCATCCTGGATAAGGCAATAATAGCCAGGGATCAAATTAGAGATTACCTTGTACAAGGAATGAATGAGCGAGTAAGTCATGAGGAAAGCGTCATGCTACTGTCCCAGCTAACATCATCTTTTTTAGGTAATAATGGATGAATCAAAGATTGGAACGCTTAATTCAGTTACTCCAAATAAAACAGGAAGAAACAAAACGTGCTCACATCGATTTGATGAAAGCAAAAGAACAGTTTAACCAAAATAAAATAAGACACGAGCAATTAGTTACGTACCGACAAGATTATTTGCAACAATTGGAAGTGTTAGGGAATCAAGGCAGTCTGGTCGGGCGCTTGCGCAATCGCATCGATTTTATTAATCATATGGACACGGCCTTAATCGATTTGAATACTCATTTGGCCCAGCTTGCTAAAATAAGATCCAAAGCAGAGTTTAATTATAATCAGCTCAAGGCTTCTCAAGAGGGAGTTACTAAGTTAATTGATCGTGTTAAAAAAGCAGAACAAATCAAATTACAGCGCTTGGATCAGAAAGAAAGTGATGAGTATGCGCAAAAGCAATGGTATAGTAAAAACATGAATGATGAATCGAATAGTTTCGGTGAATAAATTATTAAAAAAAATATGGATAACTGCAGCCATCCTGATTATTCTGGCGGCTGTTTTTTCCAGCTTATTCCGCTCATTGACACCCTGGGCTAAGCAATATAAAGGTGAGGTAGAACTTCATCTGACTCAGCTTATGGGGCAGCCTGTTACTATTCAAACTATGGAAACCGGTTGGTACTGGTTTCATCCTGTGCTGAAATTAAAGCAAGTATCACTAAGTGATGGAGATAAAAAATCACTGCATTTAGATAAATTGTTAGTAGGAATTAATTTATTCAAATCTCTTTGGAATTGGCACATTCAGCCGGGAATTCTATATGTCGATGATCTTCGTTTAGTAGTAAGGGAGAAGAATGGTCGTTGGAATATCGATGGAATTTCGACAAGTTCTATGCAAGATAGTGAGATGACACCCGAAACGAGTAAGAAAATCCTGTTTTGGCTGTCTCAACAGGAACGGGTAATAATTAAGCATGTATCTGTTTTTTTTCATTTCAGTGATGGTGGGTTAATTCCCGTTAGTGGTCTTAACATATCGGTAATTAATAAAGGTGGAAATTATAAAATAAAGGGGAATGCAAGGCTTGAACAAACTAATAGTACTTCTTTTAAATTATTGGGTGACTTGAGTTTTGACCCTTATCATCTGGAAAAGACTAAAGGCCAGGTATATTTCTTAGCTCACCATATAGTTCCTGCTCAGTGGCAAAGTGTATTCCCTAAAGCAACCGAACGGATGGAAGGAGGAAAAGGAGATATTGCTTTATGGGTGGATTTGAATAAAGGGGCTGTGTCGTTGGTTCAAGCTCAGGTTAAATTTAAACGACTGGCATGGCATATACTTAATAATAAGAATAATCAGATTATCCAAAATTTTTACGCCAATTTATCCTGGAAACCAGATGTTAAAGGTTGGCAGTTTAATGCAGATCATATTAAGTTGAGAATTGGAGGGGTTACTTGGCCTGAAAATCAATTATTAATTAAATTTGACAAAACACAACAAACTTACCGCCTTTTCGTAAAGTCCATCATCATTGAGTCTTTACTATCTCAGACGATTAACTGGCCTTCGGTAATCCAAAACTTATTACCTCTAAAAGCGCATGGTACTTTGACAGATATTCAATTGCTTATTAGAGAAAATCAACCGATTTATATTTTAACCCGTTTTGATCAATTGGGATGGAATTCACAAGATAAAATTCCTTATGTAGATAATTTATCGGGTGTTTTAAATTGGCAACCAGAGGAAGGTCGTTTAGAGTTAGATTCTGAGAATACTTCCATAGCGATAAAGGGATATCCCAGACAGGACTTGACCCTTCTTAATGGCTCTGTTGACTGGAAAGAATTAAGTGATGGCTTACGAGTTAGTATTGATCGATTTGTATTCAGTCAGCCTGAGTTAACTTTAAGCATTCAGGGTGCTGTAGATCAGGTGACACGCAATTCATTTGGCCATATTCGTCTTGTGAGCGAGTTTTCTGCAAAAAATGTACAGCAATGGATGCAGTTTCTTCCTAAAGAACAAATTAAGGAAAAACTCTATTTTTGGTTAAAGAATGATGTTAAGCGTATTGCTCAAGCAAGCGGTAGAGTTGTCATTAATGGTTTCGCTAAAGATTTTCCTTTTGATAATAGAAATGGCGAGTTCTCTATCACCAGTCATGCTAGTGGGGGCTCTCTTTTGATTAACTCAAAATGGCAATTAATTAAAGACATAGAAGCATATATAAGAGTTAAAAATCGTAATCTTGAAATTGATATAATTAATGCTGACTTCCAGGGCGTGCTTGTAAAACAGATGAATTTGCGTATTGATGATGTAGGCAAGGATAAAGAAAATTTATTACTACATGGACTTGTAAATGGATCAGCACAAAAAATGATGAACTATATTTTAGCTTCTCCCTTACGTGAAAAATTAAGTGCTTTAAAAATGTTATCGATAAAGGGCTTGCTTTCATTAAATTTGCGCCTGGAAATTCCTTTATATCCTGAAAATGATGACAATCTTGCTAAAGGCGAACTGATTTTTAAAAATAACTCTATTGTGATTAAGCATCAACTAAGCAAACTTTCGCTTGAGGATTTCTCAGGAAAGTTATCCTTTACTGAGCATGGAGTTACTGATAGCGCTCTGCTGGCAACAGCATTTGGTTATCCATTAAATCTCAAAATACAATCGGTTATATCACCAAAGCCTGCAACCCTGATATCAGTTGATGGTGAGTGCAGTGTTGAATCTCTAAAAAGTAGGTTTAATCTACCCGTCCTATCTTTGTTTAAAGGAGTTTTTTTTATAAATGCGGTTTTAAAAATATCGGAAAATCCTGATGATTTGGATAAGATTAATCTAAAAAGCTCCTTGAAAGGATTAGCGATTAACTTACCTTCTCCTTTGGGAAAAACTCGTGATGATTCAGTTCCATTGGAAGTTAATTTAGATTTTAATGCCACAAAGGCACTCAGTTTAAGAGCGAATTATAACAGTCGTCTTAGTGCCGATATTTTATTACAAGACAAGGCAGGAGCTTTAGAGTTGCACTCGGGGGAGTTGCGGTTGGGTAGTGCTCAGGCATTAAATCAAAACAGGCCCGGCCTTGCTTTGGTTGGATCTCTGGACGGTTTCAATTTACAGGAATGGAAAAAGGTTTATGAACAATTCTCAACAGAACAAACAAATAGTTCACTCTTCCAAAAACTAAGAATAATAAATGTAAAACTGCGTCATTTGACTTTTTTGAAGCAACAATTTGATAACATTGCGATGAAAGCTAAACTGCTTCCCAATAAACAATGGTCTTTGAACCTTAAGCAAAAGAAGATTGCTGCGGATCTCATTTATAACCAGCCAACAAATACTCTTAGTGGTTTTGCTAAATATCTACATATAGATAAAATTGACAATTCTGATGAGTCGAGTGAATCATCATCACCCGTCAATCCAGGACAAATTCCCAATCTAAATTTAAGGATTGATAATTTATCTATCGGAGAGATCCAGGTGGGTAATGTAACCCTTAAAAGCCACTCTACTCCCGAGAGATGGTTAATCAATTACTTTAGGATAGACTCACCAGTCTATCAACTGAATATAGAGGGAGATTGGATCAAAAGGGGTGAAAGTAACCAGACAAAGATGCGACTGAAACTCCACTTAAAAGATTTGGCAAAAAGCCTGGAGAGATGGCATATCACTCCAGCAGTAGATGCTGGAAAAGGCGATTTGGAGTTTCGTGGTGGCTGGAAAGGTACACTATACGATTTCTCGCTTGCTACCTTAACTGGAGAGATGTCTCTTCAGCTACGTAATGGCAGGATTACTCATTTGAGTCCTGAAACAGAAGAAAAACTGGGTTTGGGTAAATTATTGAGTATTCTAAGTTTGCAAACGATACCCAGAAGACTAAAATTAGATTTTAGTGATCTTTCTCATCAAGGATATAGCTTTGATATTTTTAAAGGGAATTTTAGTATTAAGAAAGGCATCATGAGTACACAGGATAGTTATCTGGATGGCCCTGTTGCTTATGCTAGCATGAAAGGAGATCTTGATTTAGTCAGGAGAATGTACGATTTGAATTTAAGTATTTCCCCGCATATTACTGCTAGCCTACCAATAGTAGCTACTATTGCTGGAGGACCAGTTGCAGGACTCGCTGCTTGGGTTGCCAATAAAATTATTAATCAGAGTATGCAAAAAATCAGTGCTTATAGCTATAAAATTTCTGGCCCCTGGAAAGAACCCATTGTTCAACAACTGACTATAGTAAAGAAAATTATCAAGAAATGAATATTTAAGATGATAAAGCAAATAATTGTTTACTATTGGCGCGTTTGTTTATTGAGAGAGAGCCCTGAAAATACGCCTTATTCACGGTTTTTATTGGGGTTGAGTTCTATTATATTTGCTTTGATATTAATCATTCAGTGGCGATTTTCAAATGGAGTGTTGGGCAATAACTTCTCTATAACCGTGATAGCTTCCAGTAGTTTAATCTTGTCTTATATTCTTTATACGTATATCCTCTTGTTTGTTAGAGGGTTTACTCCTCGCTTGGTTCAAACCTTGACGTGTTTATTTTGCGTTCGTATCATTATTCATTGCATAGCAAGTCCATTGTTCTTGTTTGATCCTTATTTAGCGCATATACATTCAAAAAATCCGCTTTTTTTATTTATCGGTGTGATATATTTATTTGTTACTTTGGGTTTATCAGTGTGGCAATTTTTTATCACAGCGCATATTTATAAATATGCATTGAGCACCTCAGCAATTCAATCTGTATTGGCTGCTTTTGGTGTACTTGCTGTAAATATTTTAACTGTTTCTTTATGGCGATAAAATCATGATGCATTTACATATTTTAGGATTGAGCGGAACATTTATGAGCGCGTTGGCTCTTCTTGCGCGTGACGCGGGTTATAAGGTTACTGGAAGTGATGCCAATTGCTATCCACCAATAAGTGATTTGCTTGCAGCTAAAGGGATATCATGGACTGAAGGATATGAGGATGCAACCCTGGCTTTACAAGCGGATTTGGTGATTGTTGGCAACGCAATTAAAAGAGGGATGCCCGTACTCGAAGCTGTTATGGAGGCAGGTAAAAACTACACCTCTGGACCTCAATGGTTAGCGGAGCATATTTTAAATAAATATAAAGTGATTGCTGTGGCAGGTACGCATGGTAAAACCACAACCACCTCTATGATTGCCTGGATACTCAATCAAGCGGGTCTAAATCCGGGCTTTTTAATAGGGGGTGTTGCTACAGATTTTAATACCAGTGCCTGTCTGGGTAAGGGAGAGTGGTTTGTTATCGAAGCCGATGAATATGATAGTGCTTTTTTTGATAAGCGCCCCAAATTTATGCATTATCGTCCACAAATTGCTATATTAAATAATTTGGAGTTTGATCATGCTGATATTTATTCTGATCTGCCTGCTATCCAACAACAATTCCATTATTTGTTAAAAACGATACCTGGAAAAGGTATAGCCATTAAACCACGTGATGATAAGGCGCTAAATGAGGTGTTATCTTGGGGAGAATATTCACCTATTGAGGAATTTGCTTTATCAGGAACGGCACAATGGTCTGCAGAATTATTGGAAGAAAGTGGTTCAGCTTTTAAAGTCTTGCATTTAGGACGAGAAGTTGCGCAGGTTCATTGGTCTTTGATTGGTCGCTTTAATATAGAAAATGGCTTGGCAGCCATAGCTGCCAGTGTTCGTGCTGGCGTTAGTCCACAACAGGCTGCTGAGGCTTTAGCGCGATTTACACCGGTGAGACGTCGTCTTGAAGTGAAATCAAAGAGACATGGTATCACTGTATATGATGATTTTGCTCACCACCCTACAGCCATTACAAAAACTATTGATGCGTTAAAGAGAAGCAAAAGACATCAACGTATTTTTGCGGTAATGGAGTTTGCTTCTTATACCATGCGTACAGGAATTCATGCGAGAGAAATGGCTTATGCGCTTGCCCAGGTTGATGGTGCTTACATATTAGACCCTAAAGATTTTAATTTGCAAGATACACTGACTCAATGGACTTGTCCTTATAAAATTTGCAGCAATAATGATGAAATAGTAAAGGCAATTGCTAGCACCGTAAGGGATGGGGACGCTGTTTTGGTGATGAGCAATAGAGGCTTTAATGGTATTCATCAACAATTAATAAATTCAATAGATAAACGATTTATCTGATACGTAAAAATTAATATCACAGACACATAGGTACCAGGGAGTATGGGCAATTTAAGTTTGACGCCAACGACGTGTTCAGAGGCCATTATCTAAATGATAAATTTAAAAACATCGCCATACTTGAATCTATAGAAAAAGCAAAAAGTCACCAAAAGTGTTCACCAATAGGAGTTACTTTGGCATTGCTGTTTTAAGTAAAAGTCCTGACTTACTTAAACGATTTATAGCGAGCGAGGTTATAGATTTATCGGCTCAGGATGCCTTTGGATACACCCCTTTATTCTGGGCAATTGATAAAACGGCACAAAGCCTGACGCTTACGAATTAGTAATTTGAAATATTAGTTGAGCAATTAGTTAAATTAATAGTTGCAATATTTTTTATAGGTTGATATAAAAATTGAAGGTGCCTTAATTTATAAGGACCAATTACTCGCTGCAGTTTTGCGGGTGAACGCCTGCGGGGAGGACGCCATGCCAGAGTTTGCCAAATTTCTGCACAACGCACAGAATCTGTATACTAAATTAACGCAGCGTTTTATGAGTCGACAGAGCTGTATCAGTTTTTTTTCAACATTTGTTCCAAACAGTGGTGCTTTAGATGATGCATCTACTATTAGTAAGATTGCTTATAGTTTAGAAGAAACTAATGACAAATACTTACAAAGTTATATTGAAAAAATACCTAAATGTTCTATAGTAAATCAGAGTGAGTTTGAGGAGTTTAAAACAAAGGTACTTATTGGAATATATTTAATTAAATGGTCTCAGTATAAATCACCAGTTACCTATTATTTGAATAAGCCTTTGGTGGAGTTATTTCAACTGGATTTAGGAATACAATCACCAATAGAGATGGATGATATGATGGTGGATGCAAGCTTACACGCATTGAGCCAATATTGTTCCTTCATTTATGAGAATCAACATCAACCAATATACGCTGATTTGAACCAGCAATTAGGTGCAACAATTCAGGTAGTTATTCATACAGTTCGTAACTTGAAATTTACAGAAGATTCCTCTTGGTATGGAGTTTGTACTGAAGTAATGCGCACATTGGGAATGAACACAGTGTCTTAGGAGGAGAAACTATGGCTTTTACCCCACCAGGATTTTCAACAGTAAGGGTAAACACTCGTAACTTGGATATTACACTCTCAACTTTATTAGGACGTTACAAAATAGCTGATGTAGATGATGCAGTTATAAAACGAAACAGCCTGGAAGTACTTATCGCAAGAACCCAGCAGGTAATAGATTGTAAATCTGCCCGGGCAACCCAGCTTGAGGTATTTAATCTGCTAATCAATGAATTACGTGAAGTCCTTAAACTTAAAGATCAGGAAAAAAATAATAAAGGTACATTATTTTTGCTTGGCGCTTTACTTCATCGCTATTTTAGATTGATGCAAGAATATGATAATTGGAGTACCAGATTCTATACATGGGACCCAAGAAGCTGTAAGTTATTTTTAGCCATCAGAGCTGCGTTACAACTACCTGAACAGATGCCCTATGACTACAGGCAGACAGATCTTGCTATCCTTGATGTTACTACTATTGTGACGGCTCTAGAGACTTTTCGTGATAATATGAAATTAAAAGATGAACAACAAATACCTCGTTTTAAAAAATATCATCATTTTGCTGTAGAAGACCCCAATTTTGAAACGCATTTACAGGAAATTATTGATAAATATAAGATGAGTGGTGCTCCAGTATTAAAACAATTCAAGGCAATCGATTTTATTCAGTCTTTGGCAGACAAAGTTGAGGCTGAGCATCAGCTAATCAAACAGACACTTCTTGAATGGAATAGAATTTTTGCCAGGGAACACCCTGATTTTGATTTCGTAAATATCGAAACCATTGAGTCTCATATGATTACTCATATTAAAACTGCATCAACAAGAGAGAAAATTCTTGATTTACTGTACACACCTTTTATCAAATCAAATACTGAGAATGCGGACCACCATAGTTTTCTGGCTGCGATGAAGAAATGCAGTTCCGATACAGCCTGTCATACTATTATCGGTGGCTACTCCTTATTATTACAGTACCCTGGGATGGAAAAATTGAAATTTTGTATTAATCAGGCATTGGGTATCGAAAAAAATACTGAAGATTTAACCAATGAAGACAGTCTAACCGAGCTTCAGTTTCTTAAGCAGTTTATTGAAAAAAATCCTGAAGCAGCACTTAATTATGAGTTTTTCGGTGGAAAGAATAAAATGAACACTCAAATTTTACAAATTGAAGAGGCTTTGACTCATGAAATAAAAGAACAAAAGGAAGAGACAAGTAGTGTTGTATTCGTTTAGATATCTATGGGCAAATAAAATTTATTAACAAAAATACAGGTGCCTCCAGCAAATTGAATCAACATCTGCTGGAGAATTAGTGTGCTTTTCTAGCTTATTACTGGTGATAAATCAACTGATTCCTGGTAGAAACACTCTAATTCATGATAAATTTCTTTTAACGCTGTAACATCATAACTACCCTGTAGTGCCTTCGTACATAGTTCTTGGTATTCGCTAATCATCCGCTCATATTCGGCGGAAACGTTTCTATCCTCTGCGAATTCTATCCCCTTGATTATCGTAATTAAATCATCAAAATTAACTTTTACTTGCTCAAACTCTTCTTGAGTTCCCATTAGGGTGGATTCTTGCTCTTTATTATTTCTGTTCATCAATAGATATAAGACAATAAGGCCAATTGGAATTAAGGTAATCTGATATGGGTCCGCATGTCTGGAACAAAATTAAGGAAAAATAAGAGCTATTCATCCATCATTTATAGTTAAAAATTCACTCAAATTAACCTATTTAAACCTACTCAATACCGTATGAATAGTGATTGCTACTACGAATTGTCTTAGGTCATTTTACCACAACTCTATCAGAATGACTTATCCACAAGTCCACAGGTCAGGAGAGCTTCACTTTCTCGTATAGGCCTGTGGGCCTTGTGGGTAAGTCATGACGCTCTCATTTAGGGTTTATGGTCTTTTCCGGCCATAATACACCTCTGCGGGCGTTAAATAATTAAAGGACTGGTGAAGCCTTCGGTTATTATAATACTCAAAATACTCCGTTAAGGCCAGCTCAACCTCTTCAATTGTATCAAAATCATACCGGTAGATTTTTTCTTGCTTAACACTACGCCACAATCGCTCGATAAATATATTATCTAAATAACGTCCTCGCCCATCCATGCTGATAGAAATGTGGTGAGATTTTAGCGTATTTATCCAATCTTTTGAGGTAAATTGAGAACCCTGATCCGTGTTAAAGATCTCACAACGCGAATGCAGCAAAGCGTTTCTAAGCGCCTCAATACAAAATTCAGCCTCCATAGTAGGTGAAATAGCCCATCCAATCACATAACGACTATACCAGTCCATAATAGCTACTAAATACACATGCTTTCCTTTCATGCGGATGTAGGTGATATCTGCGGCCCAAACCTGATTTGGTTTGGTGATATCCACCTCTTTTAATAAATAAGGGAACACCTCATGCTCCTTATTGGGAACGCTTGTATTTGGCTTTGGGTAAACAGTCGATAACCCCATCATTTCCATCAACTTTTTTACTCGACGTTTACCAACAGGATAGCCTACTTCTTTTGACAGCCATCTTGCCCGCTTAATTTTACCTTCACATGGATACTGCAGATAGTGCTCATCAAGTAGCGCCATAAGCGCTTCATCTTCGACAGAAATGGGCTTGGCACTATAATAATAACTTGAAACAGGCAAGTCTAATAGCAAGCATTGTTCACGAATGGTGAGCTCGGCAAGAGGATCAATCATGACGCGCTTTTCATCCAGACTAAAGTTCATGCTTTTTTTTTAGCCAAGATAGCTGCGCTTGAAGTCGACCAATTTCTTGATATAATGCCTCAACAAGCTGCTCTTGGGACTTGGCTTCTTTTTCATTAGCCCCAGAGAATAAATCGTTAATGGCTTTGATGGCCGATTGCTTCCAAGTTTTTACCTGCGTTGCGTGAACACCGTATTCACTGGTAATTTGCGCTTGTGTGAGTTTCCCCTCAATCGCAGCTAGCGTTATTTTTGCCTTCTTGGCCGCCGTATAATAAGCTCGCTTTTTAGACATTTTATTCTCCTCTTTGTATTAAGAAGAATAGCTCTTAAAAAACCTTTTTTTGTGTCCAGAAAACCGCGCCTATATTAATCAGCCCTAGATATAAGAGTCCATTTTGTGTGGACTCAAGTTGGATCGATTCTATTGAACATTCACTATTATTTGTTAGGCAAATTGCAGGAGATGATTGAAGAACACCAAAAGAATCTGTACTCGCTGTGAAGAAAGTAATGGGGGGAGGAGATGAGTTGGTAACGGTTTTTAGTCGTGCTTTAGAACGTGGTGTCATGGGCCACGATTACTAGCCCACTAAAGGTCGGGTTTGGCCACGATTAATGGCCCACTCCATGGCCATCTCTGAGTCCCACTTTGAGTAGCAAATAAACAGTGTTAGTTTGGTCATTACCAATAACTAACGGATTTGTTATGAGATGAGGATTAAAACAATGGCAGAAATTAGAGAGGTGCTATATCAGCACAAAAAAGGGATGACTCAACGCAATATTGAAAAGTCTCTAAGCGTTTCACGAATGAGCATACGCAAGTACGTTTCAATGGCCAAGGATTTGGGTTATCAGGAGGATATTTCCAATGATGAGCTCGAAGTTATCGCTTTGCAGATACATAATAAAATCGTTAATACTACAGCCAACAACAGACCCAATAAATCAGAAAAAGAACTTGAGGCGCATCACGAAAAAATAGCATCACTCCTCACTGAGAAGTGGATTACCCATATGCAGATACACCGAATTTTAAGCGATAATGGTCTTGTTAGCAGTCGAAGAAGTCTTAGTCGTTATATTGAACGTCATTTCCCCTCGTTGCCTAAGGCTACGGTACATTTGTTAACAAAGCCTGGGCATGAAGCACAAGTTGACTATGCGTTTGTTGGGTTTATCAATAATAAAAAAACATACGCTTTTATTATGACGTTATCACATAGTCGGTATCGATATGTTGAGTTTGTACATTCTCAAAATCAGCAATCATGGGCGCAAAGCCATATCAATGCCTTTCATTTTTTTGGAGGCGTGCCCAACTGCATTCTTTTAGACAATTTGAAATCGGGAATTATTAAAGCACATATTTATGATCCAACGGTCAATGAAACCTATGCAGAGTTATCTCGCTTTTATGACTTTATAGCCGATCCGGCGAAGGCTCGAACGCCCGAGCACAAGGGGAAGGTTGAGCGTAGTGTTCAATTGGTAAAAGAACAGGTTATCGCGGGGATAACCTATGATGATTTGGCCTCGATGAACGCCTTTGCACGTGATTGGTGCGCTAATAAGGTATCGCACGTCATCTGCAGTACCACTGGTGAAAAGCCAATTGACGTATTTAAAAATGAAGAATTTAATTTATTAAACCCACTGCCAGCAGGCGCTTTTGATATGCCCATTTGGATGGATGCTCAAGTTCATCGTGACCATCATTTTGTTGTTGCTGGTAATTTTTATTCTGTGCCAACGATACATATCGGGACAAAGGTTAAAATTAGAGTTGGCTTGAAGACCGTTCAGGCCTATGTGAATCATGCTTTGATTAAGACCCATATTCGTAACTACGGGCGTGGACAGTGGGAAACGGATCCCAATGACTACCATAATTCTGCAAAGTATTACTTAGAAAATACTGCTGGCGTTTGTATTGAAGCGGCCAAAGCAATTGGTCAGGCAACGGAGGAAATGGTCACAAAGGTACTGGCTGAAGGCTCTAGAACGAGCTTAAGAAAAGCCCAGGCTATCATCCGCTTGGTTGAGGAATACGGTAATGAGCGCCTTGAAAATGCATGTTTACGCGCGATTTTATTTGATAATTATACTCATCAATCATTGAAAAAAATCCTCACGGAAGGCCTGGATAAAAAAGACACGAGAACATTCTCCACTAAGCGCTCGGCCAATCATGAGAACTTTGCCTATATTCGCGCAGCAAGTGATTACAGCTCAACGATGGAGGCTCATTATGAGTGATATCAATATGTTAGAGCTTGCAAAAAAACTACGTTTGACAGGGATCCCAGACACACTGCTAGCAAGAGTAGAACAGGCTCGCGCAGCGTCCCTCTCTTATGAAGAGTTGCTCTCAATGTTGTTTCAGGATGAGGATGAGGCTCGTCAACAAAAATTGCTTGCTGGGCGTGTAAGGCAAGCTCGATTTGAGGAGCCTCAGTGTTTTGAAAATTTTGAACTGGCTCGATATTCAACACAAGTCACACAAGCCATCCGCACCCTGATGACAGGGAAGTTTATCAAAGAAAAAAACCATGTCATCATCATGGGACCTGTTGGCACCGGAAAGACTCACCTGGCTCAAGCCCTGGGTCTAATGGCATGTCAACGACATAAAAAAGTCTGCTTTATAAGAGCGAATGAACTGTTAAATCAGTTCCACCAAGCAAGAGCGGATGAAACATGGACTGCGCTTTTTAAACGTTACTCACGATACGATGTGCTTATTTTAGATGACTTCGGGCTGAAAGCATTATCGCCAGAACAGTCCACTGATCTGTATGATTTAATAGCAGCTATCCATGTAAACTCTATGCTAATTATAACTACTAACCGTAAAATAGAAGGATGGATGGAGCTATTTTATGATCCGGTTATGGCAAACGCAGCATTAGATCGTATCGTAAATAAAGCTTATCGAATTGTTCTTGATGGGGAGTCATACAGGAAAAAATTTATACCGAAATTTAATTTAGTAGATGACAAGTGAGTTAAAAAAATTTACCCTAAGTGGGCTACTTTGAGTGGCCAGAGGGTGGGCTAGTAATCGTGACCCATGACACGTGGTACTAGTTTAAGCGGTTCTGGAAGTTTTGGCGGTTCAATGCCTTTAATTTCATACTGAATTTTAATCCATTGATGCATTGATAGCATTAACTTATTAAGCTCTTGTGCTTGTTCAGCAAGACTATCAAAGGTTATTTTTCTTGTTTTGGATTGGTTTAAATGACTGATCACTTCATTAACTTGACCTTTCAATACCTTATTTGTTTTGGACAA
This sequence comes from Legionella antarctica, assembly GCF_011764505.1. Classification (NCBI taxonomy): domain Bacteria; kingdom Pseudomonadati; phylum Pseudomonadota; class Gammaproteobacteria; order Legionellales; family Legionellaceae; genus Legionella; species Legionella antarctica. The sequence continues at coordinate 2,248,035 of NZ_AP022839.1, read as the reverse complement.
ATCAGAATTAGTGGATGGAAATTGCGCTAAGGTATCTTGATTTTTAATAAAGGTGGTTAATTTATCTTGTTCTGTAGTCAGCCATTTCTGCCAGAGAGATAAGTTTTGCTCTACCTCAATAGCCTTATGATATGCTTGGGTATTGGCATGGATAATTGCTTCGACATGAAGGGAAGAGTTATCAATAAATCCTTCAATTTGATTGAGTAAATGTAACATTTGTTCTTTGAATTGATAGACGGTATAGACTTCACCTGCTTGATTCAATAAAACCATCACTTGGGAAATAACGTTTTGAAACCGGTCCAATTCATTTAGATCAGATACTGCTTTTGCATAATGACTTAAAATTTCTTCATCCATGGAAATTAAATTGAAATTAGGACAGGCTTTTAGTTGTTCCACGGTTAATCGCAAGATTGATGTAATTTCGGTAGATAGTTCATTATTACTGCTACCACAGTTTTTTGCTATTTGAGTGGGATAGGCACTCGAGTCTGCAGGAGCTGCTGTTGAGAAATCATAAGGGTGAGGATTCACCGAATTTATATTAAGAGCAAAATGTAATATCCGGTTGCGTTCAGTGGACGCTTTTTTAATGGTTTTTGAGAGTTCGTTAAACCGTTCTTTGAGTAATTGTGTATCCATAAAATAAGTTAACTGAGGGGTGATGTTATCATCAATTATTCGGCGAAAATTAGCCATAAACAAACGATCCGAACCAACAGTGGGTGAACTATTTTTTTCAATAGTACGTACATATCGAGTCAATATTTCTAACTGTTCTTTAACTTGCTCAATGTTGGAGTTCTGGCTTAGTCCTTTTAATATAAAATTAATATCAAGCAGGACATAGTTCATCGGTTGATTCAAATGTTCCGGTGGCAAATCCTGATTTCTTATCAGGAGATAATCACCAACATTTTGCATCAAATCATATAAGGCAGGCCATTGAAGGCGTTGGCTGTCAACTGGTTGAACGTGAAAATCATCACGGGATAACACGTGGCGGGTTTTAAATGCACTGGAGTAAAACCACGCATTCTCATATACATTGATCAGAGCCTGTTGATCCTCAGTAAACCAGGAGCTTGGATTGGTTAAATAATCCTCATCAATTCCTGAGTTTGCTCGAATTTTTAGAATCCATTCTCGTAACGCTAAATCTTCTTCGGTATAACAATGTTCAGAATAAAGCCAAAAGCGGTTTTTGTGGGGTAGAGGTCTATAGGAAGCTTGATGTTCATTTTTGTTTCTTACCATATTCTCACTCCTTGAGAAAATGAATCCTGTGAGGATGTTTATTGTCTGGCAGTGGGTCCATTTACTACCGAGTAATGATTTCTCTAATCAACTAGTTGATATTTACATCAATTTATTTGATAACATTCTTTTTTAGATTAAGCAACATATCAGCTTGAGTGACTTTTTTAGATCGATCATGGATGGTTTCTTCCCCATAGCCATGTTTTTTGTTAAATTATACTTTTGATTTTAATGGGTTCGTTATGCCATCTTTTGATATAGTTTCTGAAACGGATGAAGTTGAATTGCGCAATGCGGTAGAAAATGCTGTACGTGAGGTCAGTACTCGTTTTGATTTTCGAGGTGTAGAAGCTACCATTTTATTAAAAGAGCTTACTGTGACCTTGCGTTCTGAATCTGATTTCCAGGTAAGACAGCTAGAAGATTTGTTTCGTAATCATTGTACTAAACGCAATCTGAGTACATCAGGTGTGGATATGGAGGATGAGCCAGTACATAGTGGTAAATTTTATTCATTAACTATGACATTTAAGCAAGGTATTGATCAACCTGCCGCCAAAGAAATAATAAAATACATTAAAGATACAAAAGCTAAAGTTCAAGCATCCATTCAAGGAGACAAGATTCGCGTAACAGGGAAAAAGCGTGATGATCTTCAGGAAATTATCGCCTTGTTAAAAAAATCGGACATCGAGTTGCCCTTGCAATATGAGAATTTCCGCGACTAAGGTTCGTTGACAGTCATAAAGCAGGTACTTGGACGGCTAAGTCGAGTGAGACCTTGTCAAAGCAAGTCTTACGATGTCGAAGTCCCCTCGTTTTTGCACGTGACAGTTACGACATGTTACGATCGTAATTACCTTTTAACTCATCGGTTATTGTGATTTGTGCTAGTTTAATTCCACGAAAATAAGCGGCTCTTGCTAATAAGTGTGATGCAATTGGTGCGGTAAGAAAAATAAATAGAATTGTAAGTAATGCTTCAATTGTGACATTCCATTTTTGAAAATGAAAAATTACTCCAATCAATATGAGCCCTGTGCCTAGAGTGCCTGCTTTAGTTGCCGCATGCATACGCATTAAAAGATCCGGCATGCGCACTATTCCAATTGCAGCAATTAATATAAATAATGAGCCAAATAACATGAAAATTGCATTTAATATGTTCATTATATCTCCTTTTTATGTTCTTTTTTATTATAAGATTGCCATGCAATTAAATTTGCAAATGCAACTGTTGTAAGAAAAATGATAAGCGCCAGAGCTATAACAACGTCAATGTAGACAGGTTGATTTGTAATGACGCTGTATATGGCGATAAATGAAATTAATAAATTTGCTGTTAGGTCTAATGCAATCACACGATCAGGTAAAATTGGGCCAATAATTATTCGAATAAAGCAAAAAACTACAGACAGCATGACGAGTGATAAAGAAAGATACCATGTTATATGCGATACCTGAATGCTCATGTTAATATCCTCATTATAGGTTTCTCAAAATGATTTTTTATTTCAGCAATTAGTTTATCTTTATCTGTAATAAACATCGCATGAATATATAATTTTTTCTTATCAGTAGAGACATCTAATGCCAATGTGCCAGGTGTAAGGGATATAATAATAGCCAGTAAAGTAATTTCGATATCAGTTTTACAATCCAGAGGAATTGCAATAACACCTGGGTTTGCTCGATAACGCGGGGTGATAACGTCATGTGCTACGCGAAGATTTGCAATTAAAACTTGCCAAATAAAAATAAGCATAAACTTTATAATCAGGATAAATTTTATGAGTAGATCATTCATTCTTATTCAACTCCTAGCACAGCATGTATATACCATTCTGGATGGGATATCTGTTCAGCTGCTTGCAGCATTATTTTAAAAACTGGTTGTGGAAAGAGACCAATAGTAAGGGTCATCACTGCAAGAATAATAACAGGGGAGAGAATAACGAATAATTTAATATTACCAAATGACTCCGGGGACAGCGTGTGCGATGATTGTTCTTTCCAAAACACTTGCGTCCAGATCTTAGTCATTGAGTACAGGGTTAATAGGCTGACCAGAAGTGCGATGACTGTAATAATATAATGAGATGAGTGTAAAGCTGCTTTTAATAAGATTAACTTTCCCCAGAATCCAGATAAAGGGGGCATTCCGGCTAAGGAAAAGGCAGGAATAAAAAAAAGTATTGCCAAATATGGATACTGCTTATAAAAGCCTCCCAGTTTACGAATATCTGCTGTTTTTCCAATTTTGGAGCAAATACCACTAATTAAAAATAAATTGGTTTTAACGATAATATGGTGAACAATGTAAAATATTGTGCCGGCCAAAGCAAAGGGAGTATAAATTCCGAGCCCCATTACCATATAGCCAATTTGGCTAATGATATGAAAAGACAACAGGCGTCGGAAATGGAACTCCGATGCTGCACCTAATACGCCGGTTAACATGGTAAGGCCGGCAATAAATAATAATAGTGATAAAATATAGTGACTATCTGGGAGAATGAGGGTTGTCAAGCGTATCAGTGCATACACGCCCGCTTTAGTCAGCATGCCTGCAAAAATAGCAGCAGTTGTGACATTCGTTGTATGATAGGATGCCGGGAGCCAAAAAAACAACGGGAATAACGCCGACTTAATGGCAAATGCTATTACCAGTAAAAGTACAACAGTTGTTACTGTGCCTGTTAAAGGGTATGCTTTAAGCTTCAGCCCCAAATCAGCCATGTTAAGCGTACCTACCATTGCATAAAGCATAGCAATTGCTAACAACATTAAGATGGTTGCAACAAGATTCAAACTTACATACTTCATTGCACCGTCTAATTGCTTTTTATGATTACCTAATACTAATAAAACAAATGAGGCAATCAACATTACTTCAAACCAGACATAAAAATTAAATAAATCACCGGTTGAAAAAGCCCCGCATAAACCCATTAATAGTATCCAATAGGCAAGATAGAATCCTGATTTTTGATGCATGATTTTAATATCATGAATAGCATATATCGAGACACAAAATCCAATGATTCCAGTAATGAGCAACATAATGGCACTTAGTCTATCAATTACAAAAGAGATACCAAATGGTGCTTTATATCCGCCTAGTTGAACAACTAATATCTCTTGAAAAGAGACAACGTAAAAAAGTAAGCCCGTGACCACTAACAATAAAGTTGCGCCTATAAGATGAAAGGACTTTTGTAAAAATGAATTTCGCAAAAACAGGCAATTCAATATTATAACAATAAAGCATGTTAATAATGGTAAAAGAGGTAACCAACTCATGACTTATCCTTCACAGTCTTGGAGTGATTGCCATCCGAATAGCCTAACAAATCGGAATTGGTGGTATCAAACGTGCGCCAAACTTTGCGTACAAGTACCAGGGCAAAAGCTAGCAATCCAAAACTAATTACAATTGCTGTGAGAATAAGTGCCTGTGGTAACGGATTAGCTAATTGGGCATCAGAAGCTTGCGCTCCCACAGGAATAAACGCAGGATTTTGAGAAAACAAGCGTCCAGCAACAAAAATTACTAAATTAATTGTAGAGCTTAAAATGACTATACCAAACAACCAGCGCATAATTTGCGGACTTAAGATCAGATAGATACTAATGCTAATCAAGCTTCCAATTAGCCAGCAAATCATGTCGGTCATATGGACTCCTCCAGGGCCAGTATCATGACCAATATACTTCCTAATACTACCAGGTAAACACCTATATCGAATAAAATGGGTGAACCAATTTGTCCATGAATATATTTTGTATTAATCCAGATCCCTGTTAAAAAATTCTTATTTTGCAATAAAGCGATTAATCCGCTAGTCAGCCCAAATATGAATCCTGATGCTAATAACAAAGATAATTTTACCCTAATTATCCCACGCAATGCCTGCGCTCCGTGTGCCAATAAATATAACGCGAAACCGCTGGCTGCAATTAATCCAGCAATAAAGCCACCACCAGGAGAATTGTGTCCTCTAAATAATACCCAGATCGAAAAGAGTAACGTGATAACGAGTAAAAAATTTGATGCAGTCCTAAGAATAAGTGACTTCATCGCTTTTTACCTTTTTTATGTGGTCTTAAAAGTCCATAAATACCGAGTGATGCTGTAGCAACCACAATAACCTCTCCCAGGGTATCTAATGCACGAAAATCAACCAGAATAGCATTCACAACGTTACGTCCATGCGCAAGACTAACGCTATTCTTTAGAAAGTAATCCCCTATCTCCGGATCGAAGTTTTGATGAGTAATTGTAAGCAATAGTAATGTGATCGATATTCCAATGCTGATGGCAATGGTCATATTTATCAGACACACTTTCTTTTCTTCAGTTACTATATTTGGCAAGTGGGGCTGACGGTATAAATTAAGCACCACAATAATGACAATTAAGGTTTCGACCAATACTTGCGTCATTGCAACATCGGGAGCCCCATTTACCAAAAACAACAATGCGACACCTAAACCAAACATTCCTAAAAAAATTAGCCCTCTTAAATAAGTGTCAACCCAAATGGTATATATTGCAGATACAAAGATCCAGGAAAATAAAAACATGGGCAGCCAGGAAACAGAAGGTTGGGGCAGTTTAATTTGAATCGCATGTTGAGTAGCACTGGTTACAACCAAGCACAGAGCAATGGTGAAAAGTACGATAGTTAGATAAACACGCTGCTTACCTGATTGTAAAATATTTGTTTGCCAGTCCGCGATAATTAATACACCACTAATGAGTTGCTGCCAAACATATGTAGGACTATATTTAGACAATACATCAAGTATATTAAGTAACCTTTTAATCTGAGTTCTTTTTAAATACAATATGATGTATCCTGTCAGAATCGCCGGGTAAGTGTCTGCCACTGAGCCCGGACTAATCCGAGCCGCGCGCGTCAGCAAGCGGAATTATCTCGAGATGCTTATGTGGTGCATGGAACCTGCCGCACTTTAAGTAAGATTAATTCAGCCAATGATGGCATTTCAAATTTTTTAGTCACCCTATCGTAAATATACTGATAAACGTTAACTTTCAGTTTTCTGGCCGTCTGTACAATCGTGGCAAACGTATCCTTTGATTTGGTGCCATTTTGGGAGACCGTTTGGAGATTGATGTCGCGTATCCTTGCTTGAAACCGTGTCCCTAATTCAGAGGCATTGTTGTGCAATGGCAGAAATGGATGGTCTAACACCAATAATAACGCTTGTTTTTTAGCACGTGTCTTTGCAATGCGTTGATCTAAAACATCATAGCCTGTCGTGGTTGCGAACAAAGTATCAAATTGCATTGATAGTTGTTGGGCCATTGATTGAGATGGAGCCGTCTTGTAAGTCAATAATGCATGGTAGAAATCCCATAATTGCTCAAGAAATACAGCCAATATATTCTGATTCATATCTGAGAATGGAGTGAGTTTTTTATAATGACGACCTTCATGGATCCAGCACAGCGCATGATGTAGGGCCAATTTATTAAACTGAGGCGCATCATCTGTCATTAAATAATGGATGAAGTATTTCGAGTGCTGATAATAGGCAAGAGCTGCTGACTCAAGAATTATGCGTCGATTCGTGCTGTGTTTTTTTGGATTTGGAAAAAGTGTTCCCATCAAACTATCGATTGATTCACGTGTGAGGGGTTGTGCATGCAGCATTGGTTTAATTTGATCCAACCATTTTTTTGCGAGACCAAACTCATCCATTAACTCATAAGCCTCCTGATTAAACATAAACTTTAATTGGTCTCGACACAGCAACTCCAATAAGGTCAAGCGATCTTTTTTACGACGAGTGAAGTATGCTGTAAAAAAGTCATTACATAAAACATGGGTGTAGTGATTTTTGCCGTTAACACGACTGCCTGTGTCATCCATCTGCTGGTACAAGCCTGCGTTGCTACCGGCATCGACAATATCTTCTTTTTCCTGATGAAAAATATCATTGCCTTCTGTCAGCATGGAAGCAATTTTACCATGTGATATTTGAATACCACATGTTTTTAAAAAGCGCTCAATGGCGCTCTCCGTCATCCCTGCATCACGGTATAATGTGATGACCAGCGCTTTAACCCCAGGACCAAATTCACTGCCCTTATATTCGCCAGGAATCGGCGCAATAAAGGTTTTTTTCAAAGATGGTGAGTAATACGTTTCCAGCTTGAATTCAACATTATCCGTGATGATTTTTAGATCCTGGATGATTCGAATCTCAAAACCCTTGAACTTGGCGTCATCTGGCAGCGTTGCTTTGTCCAGAGCAATCGTAACACGTCTATCAATACGTACGTTTTTTTTGTCTTTGCCTGTGTTTTTATTGTTCCCTTTACCACGTTTATTGCGATCTCCTTCAGATGAATGATTGGAATTGCCTGTATTATCGCCATTGCTACCTTTGGATTGACCGCGAATATTAGGTTTGCCCTGTTCACCCTTAAGGCGGTTTATCTCATCACGTAATACTTGGTTTTCCTCTCTGAGCAAAGCATTTTCTTCGGCAAGCATTTCGACCAAATTAACCAATACCTTAATGATAGTCACGGCCTTTTTGTCGGCAAGACTATCGATATCTTTTGTTAACTCATCTAAAACTTGTTTGATTTCTTGGCGTTTCATCATCTACCACTGCGTTACTAATGCTGATACGGCAATCATAACATGACTTTTTTTGAACGCATTTTTCGAGTTTTAACGCCACTAAGGGCTAAGAAAAAATCTGACCTCAGGAGGGAGATGTTTTATTAGTGAAAGGGGCTACATTGTGATCTTGGGGATCTTAGGGCATGCATATTGCATGACTTACGTTTGATATGGAAAAACATCAGTTTTACAGAAAAACCGTGTCAATAGGTATTTTGAATATTTTTAAAGAATTCCGCTTGCTGACGCGCGCGGCTCGGATTAATCCGGACTCAGTGGCAGACACTTACCCGGCGATTCTGACAGGATACATGTTAATCGCTCTAATGCTTGCTCCCCTATAAAGTCCAATTTTTGGTCGAAGGTGGCTTTCTCCTGAAAATCGTCCCAGATTTTTTGAAATTTAACCTGCAGATAATTGAGATGATCAGAGTAATTCTGGAAAAAATTTTTATTTCGGTCGGGCTCTTTATGGGCTGGAAAAAAACGAAGCATTTCTTCACTCCTTGGATAAATATAGTTCCGGAGCAGATATGATACACCGAGTTTGGGGTTGCCGTCATAACATAATAAGATGATTTTTTTACTTTCGTTGGGTTAAGCTATGGTACATTTTATGTTAAATGCTCTATAGTTAATATGAAAGAATTTAAGGAGCTAACCAATGCGTTGCAACTTCGCTTTGTTGTTTAAATCAATTAAATTGAGTACTTTCTTGTTCTCTTTTTTTTCTTTCTTACTCATTATTCCGAATTTTTCTCAAGCAACAGAACTGTCTAATACAAGGGGTAAACGGTATTGTGAGATCATTTTATTCAAAAAACCGACACAAATCTTTGTATACAGCACATTTGGCTTAAACGATTGCCCCCCAAACATTTGGCGAAAAATAACAGTTGTACAGATAAAGGAAACGACAAACTCTTTTTTTATTCGTTTGAACGGACCTCGTTACTGGATGATGGATGGTATGAAAAGCACCGCTTTAGGCAGCCCTTCTACAGAGACGTTTAGCGGTTTAACTCTGCGCCAGGCAGGTGAAATTATGATTAGTCCTAATGATTTTTTTTCCGCAAATGTGCCTTACCAAACGCGAAATATTAAACGACGTACAACCTGGATTTATGAGGCTGGTAAACCTGTTTATGAACTTATAGACAGTAAAGGCCATATTTTTGTGATGCAATCCTATAGTCAACAAATATCCCCACAAAAAGAAGCATCACTTTCTCAGCTTGCACTAAAGTTAAGATTACCTCCAGGCTGGCAATTTAAAGCAGGGGTTCTTAAAAAAACAGCAACTCTTTCAACAGTGAATAATACAGCTACTGTAGTTATGGATGATTTTTTTAATTCCTATCAACAGTCCACACGAGATCTGTTGAAGGAATAAAGGAATTTATTAAAAGTAATCTTATTTCACCTGTATTTACTTTTTTGTTACGAGGAGAGTTGTAGTCATAAGCCTCGTTTATATTAACAACATCCCGGGTGAAAGATCACACTTTCACCCGGGATGTCTGTAAAATTGACTATTCTCCCGCTTTTTTCTCACTCAAAGACCCAGCTATTTTCCTGCTCGTGGTTATAATCCTCTGTCTTTCCTTCTTGAGAACCGCTTAAATTTCTTAGGTGTTGTGGTGTTACACTTTGGGGTATGCGTTCTTCTTCATGGGCTAATCGTGCTTCAAAACTTAATAGACCATCCAAATTGAAAAAGCGGCAGGTTTGGTACCGGGATTTTTTCAATTCTGTTTTTTCTATTGTTGCAAGAGTTGTATCAGTTGCTTGAAATTCTTCCTCCATCTCAACGATATATTCTTTACTTTTATCCTGTAGATGAGTATCTAATGCTTGTTTGGTCTTATCTGTGAGGATGGAAATATATACTTTTCTTTGACTATCAAGTGACAGATTAATTCCATTTAACCCTTCTTGACACTTAACCTCTTCTATTATAATTTTATTATAAATTCCAATGGGGCCAGAAATTTGCCTCTTAAGGTACAAAAGCTGAGCCTTTTGAGCTAAAATTTGAGCATTTAAAGACATTATTTCAAAATAACTACAATCAGGCTGTTGTATTCGGGTCTCTTTTGTTTTGATTGAAGTTTCTATTGCATCTATCTTATCTTTTTGATCTGCTACAGCTTTGTTTGCATCTGCTGCTCTAGCTTTTATTTGCAGAAGATCCCTGTTTAAAGTAGATTGATTTTCCAGTTGTAACATAAAGCTTTGTTCAGGAGGGGTATCCAAAATATTGGTAAGTTGGGCAATATCTACGGGTTCCAATGTCCAGTTCCACTGCTTAAGTTGTTCTATGTTGTTCATTCTGGATTGAATGCACTCTGGCAGTTCACCATGCAAATCGCTATCTAAACCGTTACTCCAATCAAGATTTAACAATGCTTTCAATTTGAATAACTTCTCAAATGTAGCACGTTTTACTGGTGGAAGCGTTTCTATGACGTGTAAATCTGATAAACCCACAAGAGCTTGTTTGTTTGTTTCAAAAGTGGATTTTCTAAACGTTTGCATGCTTTTTCCAGTCTCTATTTTTGGAAAAAAGGAAGATTGATACCCTGTAAACCCCTCTTTCAGGGGGGCGTTTTCGACTTGTAATTCAATAAAAGAGTGTAGGCCATCTGTACCACTTTGAATGCAAACCTGATTTGCATCAACGTGCATTAAATCAGCTATTTGAACCGTTTTTTGTTCAAAGAGAATGTCTTTCACATCTTGCTTGAGCCCGTCAGTTTTATTTAAGATCTCCATAGATTGAGTCAGTTGATGGTGCAACGCTTTAAGTTGTTTTTTGTATGGGTGGTATGCTTCATAGGCTCCAAAGCGTTCTACTGCAGCATGTAATTCTTGAATAAGAGAGCTTTGATTGTTTCTGTTGCTTATTCCCAGGAGTGCAGTTTTCAAATGCTGCCAAACCGGATCGGGTGTTGTATTTGGTGATGTCTGCTCCAAGCAGTCACGAAATTGGGCAAGATGATATTCTGCAAGTGTATTGTCATGACAAATGACTCTGAAACTTTGCTCACAATGAGGTGCATTATTTAATGAATCAATTGCATCAAGTGCCTGATTTATCACGCTACGAGGAGTGGAGTGTCCTATAGAAAATAGATATTTGTCTTTTAAACTGACACGGTGTTTCTGAAGTCCGGCATAGAGCGCTTGAATTCGTTCAGCATCGTTTGGTGATCCACTTACTGCCTCTGCCAGATCATAAATGGCATGGGCAGCTTCTTTAGCTACACTGCGCTCAAAATAGGCGTGTACGGGTTGAGGTGTCTGTTTTACCCATGCCAGTTCCTCAAGCAGGCGCAGGGAGAGTTTTTGCATGATTTCATCACTATAACTTGACTTTAGAACAGTTAATTGAGGATCTTCAGGTAGCTCCAAATTCTGGTAAAGAGTGCAAAAAGTAAGGACTAATCCTTGCATTTTGAACTGGTTCACCAGAGATTCTTTATTTAACTTCTCGCTGTGAAGAAGAAGTAATGGTTTGACTTGTTCCAGAAGCAACTTGATTTTTTGGCTATCAGCGTTTGCCAATTCGTTTTGAAAAAACTTAATAACGGTTTGAGAAATCTGGTGTTGTTCCTCTTTACCAAATGCTCGATTTTTTTGCTCAATGACTTTCTTGATTATTGAGGTTACCATTTCCGGTAAAAACGATGAGGTTTGACTCGTATCTCGGGGAATGAGTTGATTAATAGCCTGAGGGTAAACCGCGCAAAAGGAACCAATAAAATTGGGTAAAAGCTGTTTGCACTGAGCCAGTTTCAGGTCCTTCTTCTCTTCATCTGTTGGATTGGTATACTCTAAAGCTACCCCTGCTTTGTCCAAAATCATCGTTTCCAGGTTTTGATGCATTAAAGCTTTTGCCCCAGCAGTGAAAGACTTCTTTTTTTGCTGCAGGACTGCTTGAACGTCTAATTCCCGGGGTAAATCTGATTGTTTTAAATAATTGAGCTTTATATTTTGCTCTTCAGTAAGATTAGTGGCTTTACCTGCTCTTGCAGCCCACTTTTCTTCTCTAAGCGTTTCCCACAGTCTGCACGCTGAGTGTTTGAATTGAGTGATGCTTGATTCAAGTGTACCTTGAGAAAGGCTCGTTTCTTGTGAACGAGTGAGCTCACTTAGAATAGTTTCACGCCATTGATACAACTCTAACTGAAGTTTGTAATCAGTGGGGTACAGCTCCAGGAGTAAGCTTTCCCAAGCTAGAATTTGTTGCATTAGGGTTTGTTGAATTTCATCAATAGATTGGGTGTAAATTCGATCAATTGTAGCTTGTAATTTGATTTTGTTGCGTGCATTTTCTACGGCGTGTTCATGAATGCTTTGCCGATACCAGGGAAAAATATAATACAGTATTTTTGCAAAAATGGTTTTAGGTGGTTCGATTTGGTAAATAGGAAGCCATTCACCAGGTTTTCCGTTTCGAGCGGCACGTCCTGCTATTTGGGTCGTCATCCTCTCAGTGTCCGTGTACGGTTGAATCACAATTAGTCCACGAGGATGATCACCTGTATTGATATCAATACCTGTTGCAAGCATCGCAGTACCCACAGTGATGGTATTTGGGCGACCTGCTTGTTTAATAATGTGCTGGAGTTCTTCCTGAGTTTCTTTCCCTGTTACAACCTGTATTTTGAACCCTTCTCTTTTATATGTTTCCAAATTTGCTTCAATGTCTGTAGCATCACTAAAATCCTCATTAATAATGAGAATAGGTTGGGTTTGACTCAGGCTCCATTCATCAACTGCCTTATTTGTTTGAGCGATAAATGCTTCTCGCTCTTCAAAAGTTTGAATTGCTACATCTGCATTAAGTTCCATCCTGGGATTAGTAACAGGAAGCTTAAGCCTGTCAATTGCACTGCATATGGAACTGATAGTCTCTTGGCGAGAAAAAGTGAAGACTGGTGGATGCATTGTCCGTTTGTCGCCGGCATAGGGTGCTACACCAATTGCCTGAGTGCCTATTTGGGTGGCTAAACTTTTTAGTTCCAGATTATCGCCCGGTGTTGCAGAAATCCCAATCAGTCGCCCTTGAGTGTTTTGATAAAATTTCATTAAACCCCGAGAGGATATACTGGCAAGCACAGGGGGATCAGCATCAATTACAAAGTGATGAGCTTGATCAGGACGCTCTGCCATCAATCGAGCTTGCAAAGCTTGTTGTACGCCCTCGGTAAAAATGGAGCCGGTTTTTGGAGTACTACGCATGAGCGGTACACAAACTATTTTTTTAGTGATGTCATTGCCTGTTTCGTCTTTTACTTTGATTGGTTGTACAATAAATCGTTTGTTTTCAAACTGGGTTGCTGCGATACAACTGGCATGGATCCACTGCATGAGTTGGGTATTGCTGGCCGCCATCAAGAAGTTTTGCTTTTCGGCATCACCATGAAATTTTTCGTTGATTTCCTTGTTTAGGAATAGTCTGAATTGCTCCAGATCCTCATCTTCATCCCAGACTGGCCCAAAAGAGGGATCGGTATTACGAAAAGCAGCCAGGTTAATAAATTGATAAGCCAGCGGATAAATCCATTGGGCTGAATTGTGTTCTGTACCTTCGGACAGATCATTCTCGGCAACTAGTTTATAAAGTATTAGTTGATCAAGAAGTGCATTATCACATTCATCTAAAACTACATGAATCGGACCATCATTTTGAATTAAAGATTCTTTTTTAGACTCTTTAGCTATCAGCCGGAAAATAGCCATATCTTCAATAGTAAAACAATTAATACCGTTGAGCCTGTATTCTTCAGGAGCACTATCACTTTGAATCAGAGCCGAATCAATACCCAAAAACTTAAAGAAGGGTTCGCAATTATTCTCATAGTCTCTAATCAGCAAGGTTGGGTTGGCAGTGCACTGATCCACAGTGCCACCTTGCGTCCATTGCAAAACGGACAGCATCGGAGTGTTGATACTTTTTCCTTCTCCAGTCTTGATGCGCATCAGTAAATTAGAGGAAGGGTCTTGCAGAGCCAATAAGAGGACAAGCATTTGAGTCGTATTGGGAAATAAACCTGTTGTACGGAAATAGATCTCTCGAAGATAGGCTAATAGCTCCAACTGGGTTACTTCCAGCTGGTCTGGAAGAACTTTTTTGGAGCGTATTTGTTCAAGTAAGGTACAAACTCGATCTTTTAACTCGTGACGTGAAACAGCAGTTAGTTTTTTTAATTTCTTGAAATCATTAGGATTTAACGGATCGGTATAGCCTAAAATTTCAATGAACGTTAATTGTTTAGCAAGTTTTAGCCGGAGGGCATGCGGTAATTCTATTTCGTCGATCAAATCCGTTAAGCTTAACAGTGCATCTTGTATTCTATCTGTTGCAAAGTGTTTTTCCAGCTCTCTGTTTTCACCTGTTTTTGCAAATGGGTTTGTATCGAAACTTAAACAATAGGCTTCGAGTTTTTCCGAATCATGGGCGAGTAAAGCTGAGTTGAGGTTTTGAGCAATTGGGTATGGTGGGGTACTAAATAATTTCAAGACCTGATCTATATCAGCAGAAGATCGGCGTACCAAACCTTTGGTAATTTCCAATAACACCGATAAATTAACGGTGTCGTCTTTTTTACTAAGGGCTAATCCAGTTAAAATACTAGCCAGCTTTTCTTTATTTTCTGCACCCAGTGTATTCATTTGTTGCAAAATATTAGGGTAAGCGTTTAAATCTTGAGTGAGATTTCCTCGAGAGACTCGTTTTAACAGGGCAACACAAAGTGACGCCTGATCCTGGTTATGAGTTAAGAACAATTGGATTTGTTGTACTAAACCACTCACAAGCTCTGGAGAATCAGATTGAGGCATGCGACTTAAAATCTGAATAAGTTGTTTGATTATACTGGACTTCATTTCTTCAGGAAGGTCCGATTTTTTTAATTCATTTAAGGCTGCAAGCGGAAAAGGACTTGGATTTTTTAAATTATGGGCCATGCTCATTTTAAAAAACATAATTTCAGTTTCTGGCTCAATATCCGATAAATTAAATAGGGTTACCAAACCATTAATTGAACGAGCAATAGCGAGATTATCTGCCTCAGGACTTTCTTCCAGAGCTTGGGTGATTAATCTTATATACAGATCTAAAGAATCCGGCTTAGCCTCGATTAATTTACTAACCAGGATTTGTTTTTGAGTGTAATTAATGCGAGCTAAAGCACCGGTATTAAGTTGTTTATAGAGTGTATTGAATTGTTCCGGGAGTCGATCTTTTATATCAATAAGCAAATTAAGATAGTTGGCGATTGCTTCTATTTTTGTTTTGTAATTCTGAAGAGCTTGATCTGCAGGTTGATTTTCAGGCAGTTCCGCAGCTGCATCAAGGATGCTTTTTTCAAAGTCAGGGTCTTGCGTATTAAGTTGTTGTAAGGTTTTTTTCAGAGCAGGTAAGACTTTTTTCTGCACCAGCTCTTCTTTAAATAAAAATGTAAGTGAATGTGTCTCATTGAAGGAAGCCATCCAGCCAAGACTGGTTTTAACATCCAAATCTTTAACAGCCGCTTTATTTTGTGGATTATCAAAAAAGGCGTTCATTTCCCGGACAAATAAACCATGCAGCTGATTTAAAACAGTAGAAAATGCTGCTCCAGTCATGTCGTCCGTATCTTTTTTCTTTCCTGTGAGGAGAAAACTTAAAAGATACTCGCCTCTAGATCGCCCTAGAATGCCTACTCCGTATACTCCATCAAGCAATGCGGGTTTTTTCTCTTCAAAGTAGTGAAACTTTTCGATGACTTCATGAAACTTAGGGTTAGGGGTTTGCAGCAAAAGAACAAGATTATTTAAGGCATCAAACAGAGGCATTAGTTCAAGGTCTAGTTGGTCTCTCAGTTGCTGAGGTACAATGAAATTTTGTAGATTTCTTTGTAACGCATTTTTTAATTTTTCTACTTTTAGTGCTGCACTGCGCTTTTTAACTGCATCAACCAGAGCATCGACAATAAGATCATCAAGTTTGGAAATATCCCCATTACCAAGAACACAACCTGGAAAGAGATTTTTATCAATAATGAGATTTTTTAACCAGGCCTCCTTTTTTTCAACAGTCGTATGGTCAACGGGTATGATCTCAGGTAATTCCGAAAGAGTAGCCAGTTGGTTTTGAATGTTTTCAATATTGGGTAATGGTTGGGATTTGGAAATATTAATTTGACTTAGGGTATTTAATACAAGGCTATAAAAAGCATCACCTTTTTTTGTTTGTAATGTTTTAAAAGATGTTAGTAACTTGTCTACACTTGTTTGGCTTAATTTCGGTTCATCAAGTTTCGCTAATAATTTGATGAAGTCAGCATGCAGGTCCTGGCGATTGTTATGTATTATTGTCGTATAGGAAACAATAGCGGTAAGAGAATATAGATTTTCTTCGGGAGTACTGTCTGTTTTTTGAATGCGCTCTTGCAGCGTATTTAACAATTCATAACCTTCTTGTTCCAAACAGGAAGTTAGTGGCTTAATGAGTTCATTTTTGAAGCATTTCTCTGGAAATGCAGATTTGAGCTCAATGCATTTCTCAACTAATTTTTGCATTTGTGCAAGCGAGGGATGTGGCTTGAATTGAAAGCAGCGAGATAATCCCTGCAGTAAATCACTGCGATCACTTTGATTTAGCGATTGAAGAAGGCTAATGGAACTAGTCAGGCTATTTTTCCATTGTTCCGCTGTAAGAGTAGATTGATGCGAAAAAGTCGTTGTTAAAATAAAAATTAATTGATTTTTTTGTACTTGGGGCCAAGGGAGTTCCTGGATTTTTTTGAGTTGTTCCTGGATAACTGTTAATCTGATTTCTGCCTTCCAATGTTGACCTATGTAGCGAAATAACCAAGGGCTTAGAATGAGGTTTTCGTTCTCCAGGTCCTGATAAATTATTTCAGGATTGGTTATGAGGTCTTTCTCGTTTTCAAGTTCCATGCAGGAAGCCACTTGTTTAAAACGCCCCGACTCAGGCTTTTTAGACATGGCATAATGTACTCCGGTAGCCCCCCAATTGAGGTTTGCAAGAGACAAACATTGTTCTTGCGGGTTCTCAGCATGTTCCAACACATCCAGTACACGGTTTAAAGTTATAAGTAGATGACCTTGATGTTGAATAGGGCATGGATTGGGGAGAGTCAGGTTTTTTTCCGCAATCCGGGGAAGGAATATTTGGGTATAAGCTTCAAAAAAAGCATTAAAATCAAAATGATGCTGGTCATTACTCAGATGAGCCATAACCAAGGTATTCCACCACTCCCTCTGTTCCGCAGGGAGATGAGCTAATTTCTGAAGATTTTTAATCCCACGGGTACTGAAAAATGCGTTTTGGAACTCCGGATTTTTTAGAAAATCAAGACTTATTCGTTTGTTTAGGCAGTTATTAAGGAGTCTGGCAAATAAACTGGCGTGTGCTTCACCTCCTAAAATAAATAGTTTTGAGAGCAGTGGTACGATGAATTCAATCTCTGCTGGCTTGAGTAAATTAAGAAAACTTCTGATTTCAGCTGAATGAGCAGGCAAGACACGAATTAAAGCATTTTTCTGAGATCTGGAGAATTGAGAGTTTAATAGCTGTATAGGAATTGAAGGTAACAGTGCTTGGGTTTGTTCCACTGAGGGCAGTCTTATTTGCTCCGTCTTTTCTAGCGTGGGTGCTAAAGCAGATGGTAGTCTGCGTGGAGTATTGGTATAGCACAGCGCCTGTTTTTCTTCATCAATGTAAAATCCCTTGGGCAAATTACGGGGGATAATACCGTCCGTGAAAACATCAGGATGTTCTTTGATTTTAAGTTCGGCACAGTCCTGTAACGCATGAATACCCAGAACCTTCAGTTGCTTTGTTAAGGTTGGCAGTTCTGGAAGCTCGATTGGGATAAGTACTAAATCCGGGTTCGCCATTTGTTCAATCTGCTCTTCTTGCGTATTGTTTACCCTAATGGCTTGTTTGGGTACAACGAAGCTTTTTTGAATTTGGATGGCGGCTCGAATAGATGAAGAACCATTATTCAAAGCTTGTTTCAACGGGTTGATTTTCGGCTGACTGGAGGTACTTTCTAAAATTGTTTCAGCTGCTTTATCAAGCACGGAACGACGTGCAGTAAAAGTGAGTCTATTAGTGGTGGAATCATCGCCCGGGATTTTAAAAATAAAGAGGCGCTTACGCGGCTCGGTAATAAACGCCAGCAGGGTATCAATGTCTTTTTTTGATATTTGTTTGGGATCAAGTTCAACTTCAATGGGTGTATAGTTTATCTCAGTTTCATGGGAAGTAATTAGATTGTCTAAAACTAATTGCAGGTATTTATTCTCTGAGATAGCGGGCACGTGTGAATCCTTATATTAAAGAATAAGAACAAATGATTTCCCTAGAAGAAAACAACTTCGCTAAAAAGAATCATCTATCCTATCCCATATAAAACAGATGGCATTATAATATAAAAAAGAGAATATTTAAAGTGCGTTGTGTAGATAAATTATTCAAAAAAAAGAATTGCTACTAATTTATACACTTAGTGTCAATGTGTATTAATTGTAATCTACGTGTTAATAAAACGTTAATCTTTCTGTGGTAAAAAAGGTTCCTGTCTAAACCTAAGGTAATGCATTGTATGACTTTTTTGTTGACTTCTGCCTTGATTATAGCGGGTTACGAATCTTTATCTGAAAAAACAAGAGCAGTTTTTGAAGACTCTATCCCAGGGAAAAAATTTTCTCAAGTAGTTCAGAGTATCTTAACCTCATCTGACGCGTTAAGAGCATCATCAGGATTTTGGCATAAGCTGACCGGATCGGCAGAACAAAGGAAACGAGATTTCCAAATTCAATTGGAGCTACAGAAAAAAGAGTTACTAGAAGCAATTAATTCCACTGTTGAATATCAAACTATTCTTATGCACATTACTCATGCAGTACTAGCCCAAGAGATAGAAGAGTTTCAGTTATTATCAGAATCACAGCAGCAGTTGCTCTCCAATGCTGAGTTTTCAAGAAAATTAGTCGCGACTCTTACTCAACTGAATCCCCAAATTGAGAAAGAAAAACAAGATAGGGATAATTTGAGTTTATGGTCAAAAATAAACGGTACTTATGCCTCTCATGAAGATTATATAGATCAACTGCAAACAGAAAGGGATGAGGCGATTCAGCTTTGGAGCACTGAGTTTCTTCAAAATCCGAATATGACCTCCCTTAGAGAAACTATTGAAGACCACCAGAAAAGAATTCACCAGAATCAACTAGAGCAACAGCGTTGTTCTTTACTGGAGCATGCAACACAATTAAGTAGATTTTTTCCCTTGTTGAATTACCGTAAGTTTAAAGCAGAGGAACCCGTCATCCATCAGCTACAATCCAGGTATTTGGTTGCAGAAGAGATAACGGAAGAACTAGCACGAGTTGATGAGGAACTGTTGGCGGATTTACTGTATTTTTGCATGCAGCAAATGAGCGAAATTGAAATTGACTTTATGAATCTTGAAGCGTTCAACAAAAAACATGCTAATCGAATAGCTCAGGCAGTTCTTAAGGCGTTTCATGATAAAACTACCTTAAATTTGGATGGGTGGTTTAAACATTATGAAAATAAACTGCATAAGCACATAGTAAAACAAGTACAATTAATTCATGGAAAAAAATGGGAAATGCAGCCAAATGGAGTGGCCGCAGATTTAATGCAGTCACTGTCCTATTTATGGAATAACCAAACTGTTAATCAAGTCAATGAATTTATAAGTAAGATGGCCGTTGCTCATGGGTTCATCCAGGCCACCAGCTTTTCTACCCAAAATGAAAGTTCTTTTTTAGCCATACTCGACCTATATAACTATGCGCGACATCATGAACAAATTGCTGAAACTCGATCTATATTGACCAATTTGTTGAGTCCTTTATTGCCCTTATATGAAGAATACAAGGACATCGCCTTTTATGAAAAAAATCCTTATTGGAAATCGTTCAGAACCATTATGCCAATCCTTATTATTGTTGCTTTTATTATTTTAATTGCAGTTATTTTAGCTCCTTTGGCTTTACCTGAATTAGCTTTTACAGCAGCTTTTATTCCTGCTTTAATAATTGGTTTAGGACTCGCTACCAAGTATGTTTCCATTAAAAATGAACTATATAAAAATGTACGTGAGCGATATTACGGTGGTTTTTTTGAAATTCCTGAGTTTCAGGTTAATGCAAGAATGCTAGGCGCATTTGGTTCTATGGAAAATGCCTCTAAAGTGAGAATTTTTTATATCGAGGGAATAAAGAACTGTGATGCGCTTGAACAGGTTTATAGCGCGAAACGCGAGCAAGGGCTTCTGAGTCAGGAAGATATTGAACGCAGAAAAGAAAATAGAATTAAAAGACACCAGCTTTGTCTGGAATGGTACGATATCCATAGTAATAATGATCTTAGTTACCAACAAGCTCCATTAGTTGTTTTAAGTCGTTTAAAGCAAATCAGTGATCAGGAATATCAACAATTACAAAACAGTTTACAGGAAGAACTTGCATCAATAAGTCAATCTGTTGCTAAAGTCACTGTTGATCTAAAAAATACCATTATTAATCACAATAAAACACCTGATATTGAACCAGGTGGAGAAATAGAGGCTACAACAATTAAAGCAAACTATCGACATGGATTGTTTCGTCCGCCGAAGTGTTTAAAGCTTAAAGCTCATGTAGAAGAGCTCGAAGAATTTCGCTCACAAATAAGTTCTGCAGCAGCTTGAGTATCAATATATACTCGTGTTTTTTGTCTGTATAGTATATTAAAAATTAGAGAATCATAAAGGGATCTACGGAAGGATCCAGGTTTGCTATATATTCTGCCCTTTTAACTAATTCATCTCGGGTATTTTCTCCAAACAATCGTGATATCACATATAAACTCATGTCAATTCCTGCGGAAATTCCAGAGGAAGTAATCACCGAACCATCATCTACCCAACGCGCTTTTCCAATCCAGCTTACATTAGGGCCTTGTTCTGCTACCCAGTTAAAAGCTAATTTATTCGTTGTGGCTTGGTGACCGTCCAGAACACCTGCCTTGGCAAGCAATGCTGCACCAGTACACACAGACAACGTGAGATCAGCAGTAGCAGAACGAAATTTAATCCAGTTGAGTAAGGGTTGATTAGAAACCTCTTTTCTGGTCCCTTTACCACCAGGAATTAACAATAAATCGAGGTGAGGTGCATTTTTCCAATCAAATTCTGCAAAGACAGCTTGGCCTTGAGCGGATTTGACTAACCCTCGTTGTTCGGCAATCAGGGCGATATTAATAAGATCAGGCAACATGCCAAACATTTCTAACGGTCCGAAGACATCTAATGTTTCAAATTCGGAAAAGAGCAAAACACCAAGAGTTTTTCGAGTTGAAGGATTCTGGTTCATATGAATGTTCTGGTGGGTACTGTAAGCAATAAACCAGTATTAATTATCCAAAGCAGTGATGCAAGTGGCAATTGTAATTCATAAGCTGTATGGTGAAATAAGGTAATAGAGTTAAATTAACCCGTATTCTACTAGCATTGTCTTGTTCGGTTTTCTTCTCAAGCTGAAATAATCACTTGAGAAGGAGGGAGTTTACGGTATTGAAAGATTGCGTACTTTAACAAAACCAGGGAGTATGTTCTCTATTTTACATGTTGAATATAATTAATTAAAAGAGAACTAGGGGCCAAGAGGGCTTGGCAAGGGTGGAAACTCTTCCTCATAAGCTAGTTCATTAGGATTAAAAAAAGGAACCATTGAAAGTTTCTTGTAGGAAAAAGAAGGTGAAGTTGATTTAGCACCAAGTTCTAGAAGCAGATTTTCTGCTAATTTTTGGTAATTATTATATTCCTCATCAAAGAGATAATACTCTTCAGAAAACCGATAGTATTGAGTCATCTCAGATGCTCTTTTTTTTTCTAACTGCTGGCGGAAGCTCTCTAAAAAAAATTGCTTTAAAGAGTTCTTAACAGCAACTTCAATTATAAATTTTGAAGTACTATCATAACAAGTATGGGGGTAACATGCAGTAACTTGTCTTATAGACCTAGAGGGTTTAATTGTGTCATCTGTTATTTCTTTGCAAGAAATATTGATTTCAACCGTAATTTGGCCGTCACAATAAGACAATCTTTGAAACTTATTTTTTACTTCACGATTAATTAATATCTTCATTCTTCCACTCTCTATTACAGATTATTCAGGAAAAGATCAGGTTAATGATTAATATAACCTTCAACAAAATTATCCACCTTTTTCTTAAGTGACGCGATGTGTTGTCCGCATTAATCGATTCTTCTGGAAGAATATTTTTAAAATAATACTTGACGAACTATCTACTGATAGATAGAATGGCAGGTATGAACTATTCATTAACACAAGAAAGCATTCTGAATGCTGCAGAGAATTTAATTCAAAAACGGGGTTACAATGCCTTTAGTTATAAGGACATTGCGGCAACTGTAGGAATTAAAACCTCGAGTATTCATTATCATTATCCCAGCAAAGAAGATTTGGCTATTGCTGTTATTAATTGGCACTTACAAAGGATAGTGATCAGTCTGGAGACTATAAAAAGACAACAAGAATTAACTACCAAGCGCAAGATTTTAGCGATGATCGATGCAGTTATTTCATTAACTTTTGGCGATGAAAAGAAGATGTGTCTTGGTGGAATGCTTGCGTCGGACGCTTTATCATTACCAGAGAGCGTCCAGAGCAAAGTCAGATACTTCTTCAATACACTTTATAATTGGATTGAAGAAATTATGACTGAAGGGAAGCAATTGGAAGAGGTTAATTTATTGTACCCTATTGATAGCTATGCCCATCTTTTGATCTTACAAATAGAAGGGGCTTTATTAATGTCACGCTTGTATGGTGACATAACGCATATTAATTTGGTGAAACAATTTATAAATCATATAATGTAACGTGAGTTATGGATAAGGAACTCAGATTTTACCATGCTCCGTTCGGCCTGAGGAGGGCTTTAGCCCGTCTCGAAGGCTAGGCACTGGGCCAAAACCCTTCGAGACGTCGCTAAAGCGACTCCTCAGGGCGAACGGATCGAGGTAGTGACTGGGTTTAATAAGCTTCTTATCCATAACTGACGTTAATGTACTAATTTTTTTAATTTATTTATCTACCTTCCAGTAGATAGGAGGCCCTAATGAACATCAAAAATATTTTTAATTCAAGTCTGCTTGGTTTAGGCCTTGTTGGTTCCTCAATTGCAAGTTCAACTGCACTGGTTGATGATCTGCATCAGGCAACGATTATTCAACTTAAAGCAAATGCAGGGCAAGAACTAAATCTTGCTGATTTTTTGAAAAATGGAGCTGATATAGTTCGTGAAACAGAACCACAAACACTATTTTGGTTTGCTCTTCAGGGAGAACATGAAACTTTTGTTATTTTCGATTTTTTTCATGATAATGCAGGAAGAACAGCTCATTTCTCCGGAAAAGTAGCAGCTGCTTTGCACGAAAATGCGAGCACTTTAATAAATGGTGGTTGGGATAAAGGCGTGTTAGATAAGGTCCAAAACTCTGAAGTTCTTTCTACCAACGACTATCAACCGGATACAGTTCTTAAAGCAACTAAAGCCAGCTATATTGTTTTAAAAGCCCAACCCGGAAAGGAAAAAGAGTTGGAAACTCTGCTACGATCGGCTGCAAGTATCATCAGTAAAACAGAGCCTGAAACTTCATTTTGGCTGGCATTAAAACTAAATGACGCAACTTATGCCATATTCGACACCTTTGTTGATGAAGCGGCAAGGACCTTCCATTTCAAAGGAGTTGTTGCAAGCACACTTAAAAATAAGGCAAGTAATTTAATTGCAGGAGGATGGAAAAATGGTGTTTTGAACAATATTCATCACTTTGATATTCTTGGGAGTGCTTAAAAGATCACCGTTTAATCTATCGAAATCCCGCGCTTGTTCTGAATACATTCTCAGGACTTGTCCGCGGGAAGATTGACGATTTTTTTGTAATATTTATGTACCACAAATAGAGAGTAACAATTTGGCTAAAACAATTAACAACAAACCCTGACATTCAGACTTCAGCAACTATCAATCAGTTTAAGTGAATTAGGGTTGAATGCCAAACCATCCTCCTGTATCCCCACCACCCCAACACCCCTCATCATCACAATTAGGTATTGTTTTCGCACACAATAGCTTAAACATTGGCTCAGCACTGATATCTTTTCCTTGATATCCATCGGGTTGGCAAACACGTGAAATATATTGACCTTTGACCCTGATTTGTCCCATGACCGAAATGCTGGGAGAGACACTGTATACTCCGGTTTTATGAGAGTAACACGCGATATAACAGCCAGGTGCTTCAGTGTAACTGTTATCAGTAGGCAGCAAAACTTTTACTGCTCCGGGATAAGGTTGATTAACGACTGCTGAGTTGTTGATAACATAAACAGGATAAGGTGAAGGTAATAAATCTTTATTGGCATTTAACAGTGATAAGGGGCCATCAAGAGCAAAACTTTGAGTAATAAATGCAAGTGTCATGGGTCACGATTACTAGCCCACCCTCTGGCCACTCAAAGTAGCCCACTTAGGGTAAATTTTTTTAACTCACTTGTCATCTACTAAATTAAATTTCGGTATAAATTTTTTCCTGTATGACTCCCCATCAAGAACAATTCGATAAGCTTTATTTACGATACGATCTAATGCTGCGTTTGCCATAACCGGATCATAAAATAGCTCCATCCATCCTTCTATTTTACGGTTAGTAGTTATAATTAGCATAGAGTTTACATGGATAGCTGCTATTAAATCATACAGATCAGTGGACTGTTCTGGCGATAATGCTTTCAGCCCGAAGTCATCTAAAATAAGCACATCGTATCGTGAGTAACGTTTAAAAAGCGCAGTCCATGTTTCATCCGCTCTTGCTTGGTGGAACTGATTTAACAGTTCATTCGCTCTTATAAAGCAGACTTTTTTATGTCGTTGACATGCCATTAGACCCAGGGCTTGAGCCAGGTGAGTCTTTCCGGTGCCAACAGGTCCCATGATGATGACATGGTTTTTTTCTTTGATAAACTTCCCTGTCATCAGGGTGCGGATGGCTTGTGTGACTTGTGTTGAATATCGAGCCAGTTCAAAATTTTCAAAACACTGAGGCTCCTCAAATCGAGCTTGCCTTACACGCCCAGCAAGCAATTTTTGTTGACGAGCCTCATCCTCATCCTGAAACAACATTGAGAGCAACTCTTCATAAGAGAGGGACGCTGCGCGAGCCTGTTCTACTCTTGCTAGCAGTGTGTCTGGGATCCCTGTCAAACGTAGTTTTTTTGCAAGCTCTAACATATTGATATCACTCATAATGAGCCTCCATCGTTGAGCTGTAATCACTTGCTGCGCGAATATAGGCAAAGTTCTCATGATTGGCCGAGCGCTTAGTGGAGAATGTTCTCGTGTCTTTTTTATCCAGGCCTTCCGTGAGGATTTTTTTCAATGATTGATGAGTATAATTATCAAATAAAATCGCGCGTAAACATGCATTTTCAAGGCGCTCATTACCGTATTCCTCAACCAAGCGGATGATAGCCTGGGCTTTTCTTAAGCTCGTTCTAGAGCCTTCAGCCAGTACCTTTGTGACCATTTCCTCCGTTGCCTGACCAATTGCTTTGGCCGCTTCAATACAAACGCCAGCAGTATTTTCTAAGTAATACTTTGCAGAATTATGGTAGTCATTGGGATCCGTTTCCCACTGTCCACGCCCGTAGTTACGAATATGGGTCTTAATCAAAGCATGATTCACATAGGCCTGAACGGTCTTCAAGCCAACTCTAATTTTAACCTTTGTCCCGATATGTATCGTTGGCACAGAATAAAAATTACCAGCAACAACAAAATGATGGTCACGATGAACTTGAGCATCCATCCAAATGGGCATATCAAAAGCGCCTGCTGGCAGTGGGTTTAATAAATTAAATTCTTCATTTTTAAATACGTCAATTGGCTTTTCACCAGTGGTACTGCAGATGACGTGCGATACCTTATTAGCGCACCAATCACGTGCAAAGGCGTTCATCGAGGCCAAATCATCATAGGTTATCCCCGCGATAACCTGTTCTTTTACCAATTGAACACTACGCTCAACCTTCCCCTTGTGCTCGGGCGTTCGAGCCTTCGCCGGATCGGCTATAAAGTCATAAAAGCGAGATAACTCTGCATAGGTTTCATTGACCGTTGGATCATAAATATGTGCTTTAATAATTCCCGATTTCAAATTGTCTAAAAGAATGCAGTTGGGCACGCCTCCAAAAAAATGAAAGGCATTGATATGGCTTTGCGCCCATGATTGCTGATTTTGAGAATGTACAAACTCAACATATCGATACCGACTATGTGATAACGTCATAATAAAAGCGTATGTTTTTTTATTATTGATAAACCCAACAAACGCATAGTCAACTTGTGCTTCATGCCCAGGCTTTGTTAACAAATGTACCGTAGCCTTAGGCAACGAGGGGAAATGACGTTCAATATAACGACTAAGACTTCTTCGACTGCTAACAAGACCATTATCGCTTAAAATTCGGTGTATCTGCATATGGGTAATCCACTTCTCAGTGAGGAGTGATGCTATTTTTTCGTGATGCGCCTCAAGTTCTTTTTCTGATTTATTGGGTCTGTTGTTGGCTGTAGTATTAACGATTTTATTATGTATCTGCAAAGCGATAACTTCGAGCTCATCATTGGAAATATCCTCCTGATAACCCAAATCCTTGGCCATTGAAACGTACTTGCGTATGCTCATTCGTGAAACGCTTAGAGACTTTTCAATATTGCGTTGAGTCATCCCTTTTTTGTGCTGATATAGCACCTCTCTAATTTCTGCCATTGTTTTAATCCTCATCTCATAACAAATCCGTTAGTTATTGGTAATGACCAAACTAACACTGTTTATTTGCTACTCAAAGTGGGACTCAGAGATGGCCATGGAGTGGGCCATTAATCGTGGCCAAACCCGACCTTTAGTGGGCTAGTAATCGTGGCCCATGACATCCCTCTGTATTGGTTGAGCAACCATTACAAATTTTAACCGTAATAGGTATTATCATTATAGGAAAGTCAATCGCAGCTTTTGTGCTTGTTCTTGCTTTTCGCTATCCAATACAATCAGCACTAATCGTGTCTGCAAGTCTGGCACAAATTGGTGAGTTTTCATTTATCCTTGCTGAGCTAGGGGTACGTTTAAAAATGCTTCCACAAGAAGGGCAAAGCTTTATTCTTGCAGGCGCGTTGATATCAATAGCCGTTAATCCTCTCATATTTAAACTCATAAATCCTATTCTTATCTGGATGAGATCTCATCCACAATTAGTTAGTTTTCTTGAACGATCAGACGATCCATTGGCTGAATTACCGATGACAACTAAAGAAGAGTATCTGTCAGGACAAGTGGTTTTGGTAGGGTATGGTCGCGTGGGAAAGCATATTACTTATTTGCTATCTGAAAAAGCCATTCCTTATGTTGTGGTTGATGATAATCGGGAACTAATCATGGATCTGCGAACCGCCGGTGCTCATGCAGTGTATGGAGATGCATCCAAACCAGCCGTACTGATTCAAGCCCATATAACTCATGCCAGTATGCTCATGATTGCCATATCAGATACTGTCCATGTAAGAAAAATGATTCGATGTGCGTATCAACTTAATCCAGAAATAGAAATTATCGTTCGGACACATGATGAGGAGGAAGCAGTGTTATTACAGAAAGAAATCACCGGAAAAGTATTCTTTGCTGAAGGAGAAATCGCTAGAAATATGGGGGAGTACGCATTAAATCGATATGGTAAATCATGAAACTACTACCTGACAAACCTGTCGTTTATCGGCCCAACTTCACTTAGAAGCGATTTTCTTATCTTAAAATATTTTTGTGGCCTCCAGGTCAAATAATGCATCATTGATGCACTACTCCCATTTTACACTGTAGGAATAATTGTGCCAGCGTACTTCAGCAGTAGTGTTTCTTGATATTGAAGTCACTCCTGCTGGAGTTCCTGTATAAATAACATCCCCTGATTTTAAAGGGAAAAATTGGCTAATATAAACTATCAAATCTTCTGGTTTCATCATCATGTCTGCCCCTTTAGCACATTGCCGAGGAGTGCCGTCAATAAGCAACTGAAATTCAGTCTCCATATAGTCATTAAATTGATTATAGGGAATCCATGGACCAAGAATAGCAGCATCTTTAAATACTTTTGCTGTAGTCCAGGGATGGCCTTGTTTTTTTAGTTCAGATTGGCGTGTTCTTAAAGTCATCTCTAGACCAAGAGTAATGTCTGAAACAGCGCTTTTAGCTTCTTCAGAAGTCATTCTATACCCATCATTAGCCATGCGTAACACAATTTCGCACTCGGGCTGCACCGCAGTGTCTTCAAAAGGAAAGTCAAGATGGATTTGTTCACCCCAATTGGAAGCTTGTTTAAGAACACTTGCTGGCTTTAGAAACAATACGGGTTTTTCTGGGACTGCATCTCCAAGCTCTTTGGCATGATCAAGATAATTTTTTCCCACACAAATTATTTTATCAACAGACATTAATTGTATACCTTATGGAATTAGACGTTAGCAGTATGTAGCAACTATACTTACCAAAAAATGCTAGAATTAACCTAATAACACAAGATGAACTTGATGTAATAGCAGCCAAAATGAACCGGTGTCCTAGAAAGTGTATCGGTTATAAAACGCCCAATGAACTGTTTATACAGTAATATAAAAATGATTGTCGCATTTGGAGTTAAAATTCGCCTTATTAACTGCGCTGTAACTCATTGATTTAATTGGTGCCCAGGGCCGGAATCGAACATTGCCGCAACACTTTGATTTTAAATAATATAAATAATAAGGACTCAAATCTTACCCAAGATCTTACCCAACGTAGGGTATGATACCTTATTTGAAGAGTTACGAAAAGATACGAAATAGAACGATGCTTAATCTTTAGTTGAACCCAATAGATCTGTACTTTTTAACACCTTAAAAAAGTAACCCACCGGTTTGAGGATACTCTCTGAACATAGCCTTGGTGGGTTTTCTTAACGGCACTATCGCTTATTTTGGTATTTTTTTCAATCTTAGAAAAGCTACGTTTATAGCGAATGAGGGATTACTGAATTAAAAGTGCTCGGCTGCTTTAGAAAAAATATAGGCTATACTTTACATAACAAGGTAAAAATATGGTATATTCATGGTTAAATCGTGTATAAACGCCATTATTTTAAGTAGGTATAAATGCATTCATCTATGAGTACTGCTATGAACATGTCGCAGCCATCATTATTTAGGACGATTCCTGAAAAAGACTACCTCCATGTTTTTAATGAGGGCACAGTTGACGGGCAAAAGGTTGTTGTAATATAGGCGCGGTTTTCTGGACACAAAAAAAGGTTTTTTAAGAGCTATTCTTCTTAATACAAAGAGGAGAATAAAATGTCTAAAAAGCGAGCTTATTATACGGCGGCCAAGAAGGCAAAAATAACGCTAGCTGCGATTGAGGGGAAACTCACACAAGCGCAAATTACCAGTGAATACGGTGTTCACGCAACGCAGGTAAAAACTTGGAAGCAATCGGCCATCAAAGCCATTAACGATTTATTCTCTGGGGCTAATGAAAAAGAAGCCAAGTCCCAAGAGCAGCTTGTTGAGGCATTATATCAAGAAATTGGTCGACTTCAAGCGCAGCTATCTTGGCTAAAAAAAAAGCATGAACTTTAGTCTGGATGAAAAGCGCGTCATGATTGATCCTCTTGCCGAGCTCACCATTCGTGAACAATGCTTGCTATTAGACTTGCCTGTTTCAAGTTATTATTATAGTGCCAAGCCCATTTCTGTCGAAGATGAAGCGCTTATGGCGCTACTTGATGAGCACTATCTGCAGTATCCATGTGAAGGTAAAATTAAGCGGGCAAGATGGCTGTCAAAAGAAGTAGGCTATCCTGTTGGTAAACGTCGAGTAAAAAAGTTGATGGAAATGATGGGGTTATCGACTGTTTACCCAAAGCCAAATACAAGCGTTCCCAATAAGGAGCATGAGGTGTTCCCTTATTTATTAAAAGAGGTGGATATCACCAAACCAAATCAGGTTTGGGCCGCAGATATCACCTACATCCGCATGAAAGGAAAGCATGTGTATTTAGTAGCTATTATGGACTGGTATAGTCGTTATGTGATTGGATGGGCTATTTCACCTACTATGGAGGCTGAATTTTGTATTGAGGCGCTTAGAAACGCTTTGCTGCATTCGCGTTGTGAGATCTTTAACACGGATCAGGGTTCTCAATTTACCTCAAAAGATTGGATAAATACGCTAAAATCTCACCACATTTCTATCAGCATGGATGGGCGAGGACGTTATTTAGATAATATATTTATCGAGCGATTGTGGCGTAGTGTTAAGCAAGAAAAAATCTACCGGTATGATTTTGATACAATTGAAGAGGTTGAGCTGGCCTTAACGGAGTATTTTGAGTATTATAATAACCGAAGGCTTCACCAGTCCTTTAATTATTTAACGCCCGCAGAGGTGTATTATGGCCGGAAAAGACCATAAACCCTAAATGAGAGCGTCATGACTTACCCACAAGGCCCACAGGCCTATACGAGAAAGTGAAGCTCTCCTGACCTGTGGACTTGTGGATAAGTCATTCTGATAGAGTTGTGGTAAAATGACCTAAGACAATTCGTAGTAGCAATCACTATTCATACGGTATTGAGTAGGTTTAAATAGGTTAATTTGAGTGAATTTTTAACTATAAATGATGGATGAATAGCTCTTATTTTTCCTTAATTTTGTTCCAGACATGCGGACCCATATCACCATTCTTAAACATATAAGCATACTATAGATATAAGTTGATCTAGACAACTTTAAAATGTCGGTATTGGGTGAAATTGCAAATGCAAGAGGATTGGATAAAGTTTCTTATTTTAACTATGTAGATACGCTTCAAAAGGCTTTACGTGATACTACTAATGCTTTATCCGCAAATGAACGTTTTACAAACAAACTGAAACAAACTCAAGAGGCGCAGCATTACTTGGCAAAATCTTATGAATTAAATCGTCGTTTGTATAAGCAAGGAATTCAAAACTATGTGGATATGTTAAAAGCTAAAATTATTTTAGACAGGATCAATATCACTCTTAATGAGGATAAGCTATTGCAATTAATCACTATTGTAAGTCTATACCAGGAGTTGGCAGGTGGGTATCGAGCTGACGAACCCTTGCCTGTTACTGATAACCACTTTATCTCATAATAAAGAATTTTTTTGAAAAATCTTAAATTTAATCAGATAGGTATAAAACTTTTAGACACTAGAGAGTAATAAGTACGAATAAAAATGATTAATTATTGCCCATATAGTATAATTAAACTAACTTATGTGCAAGGATGTAATCATGAACAAAACCATTATGGCTGTATTAATATTGGTACCTGCAACATTTTTGACTGGCTGTGTTACTCAGAGAACCTCCTATTCTTCCGGCTATAATAGTGATTATTTATATAAACGGTCAAATTCATCCACAGGTAATTTAGGGGTGGTGAGTTATGGGCTTGATTTTGGAAAAGGTTATGGGATTAACTATGGGCCTGATGATTATGGGAACGGCGACTATGCGAATTGTAAATATGGAAATTGTGATTATGCGTATCACTATGGAAATAGTAACTACGGTTTAGGTTATGGGAGCGGTGATGATAAATTTGTTGACTATGATAGCCGCGGACGCTCCTATAGTAAGAGATGGAGGCGACCTGTAGGAGTGGACAGATGGCATAATGGTACTAATGGGTGGTATTCGGGGAGTAGATGGCACGAGGGTGTCAGAGTACTTAACCGATGATATTTTAAGGAAGTTAGGGCTTTCAACCCTACCCGAATCACTTAAGGCAGGGTTAAGGGAGTAAAGAACAATACAACACTCCATCTTAGCTAAGCCCAGCAATATAAAACGGAATATTTCTCAAGATAAATCCAATTAAGTATAATTAATACACAATAATGACCCAAGGATCTGCTCATGAAAAAAACATTGATAACTCTATCAGGTTTGTCTCTCCTTTTTCTAACTGGTTGTGTTACGAATACCCGCGATACGACTGCCCATAACAATTATATCCATTCAGGATATCGTGATTTTAATTCGGATGGTTTGAGTGGTGTAAGTTACAGACTTGGTTATGGACGGATTGGCTATGTATTAAATGATTATGGATTTGGTGGTTACGATGGAGGCTATTACAGCCGAGAATGGATCGGGCGTGCCTATAGATAGTGGCCACTATCTGGTTTTTAATTTAGTTGATAGGTATCATTGGCCACTTTTATTTTTAAGAGAAGATAATACCTATGTTAAAGAACGTTGTTGCGCAGTTTATAAGTAGTTTTCAATATCTCGATTCAAAAGGAAACCGCAAAGCTCTTTGGTATGAATTTTGGTATTCAGATGTTACAAAAGAGCGATTTACCAATACGACGTTAACAAAAAAAATTGAACAAGCAGCCCAAGAATGTTGCAATAAATTGAATGCGCTATCCACACAATATGCTGAAGAGTCGTTTGCTTTGCATCAAGAAGAGTTCTTTAACATAATTATAACTGCATTAAGTACAGTGCAAATACTGCGTTTCGATAGTGGAACTATAAAGACTGAAAATTACCAACAAGGACAACATCATATTTTGAAGCGTTCTTTGCACCCTAAGCAAGAAGGTCTTTTTGAAACTATGCTCATTAATGGTTTAACCTCAGTTCTAAAAAAGTACCCAGCATTATCTCCTGCTTTAGAACAGAAAATTTTAATCATTAAAGAAGCTAGGCCAGAACCATTTACTCTTTTACTTGAAACCATGAAAATCCATCAATATGGTAAATTTTTCAGTGTAGATGGTGAGCCAAAGACAATAAATGACGTACCACAGACTGTTCATGAAAAGCTATTTAGCAATAATATTTAAGATAGCAAGAGCAGAGTTCTCATGAAACTATCGCCGAGCCCCAAATTTGCTATTGATTGTAACATTATGGAACAAAGAGATTTATAATGAAAGCGGAACGAGAAACTCTGCTCTGCAAATGGAGATTAAGTCACGAAATAGAGACATTCAGTGCATGATGCCTTGATTGATTGCATGTTGCATCTTAATTTCCAGAGTGGTTAAAATGTACTAATTTAAATTGGTATTTTTCATAGATCGTGCCAGTCTAGACTGTTTTTTTAAATATTTTGTTGTTATTATTATCTCTAAAGTATATCTATTTATGCTTCTCTCTTGTGGGTAATTTTTTTTTACACTACCTGTTTTTTCCTAATTCAAAATCTATCTAAATCTAATTCCTTTCTGTATAAGGTGTATCATTATTTTATTATTCGTGCATTAGCAATAAGATATCCACATTTTCTGTGGATATCTCGTCGCTGTCGCGAAATGATTTGCTCGATAAATAATCGATGAGACTTGATTTGACGCACCAACATGTAACTTAAATCAGATCGAACCCAGCCAGCTCAATCACGCCCCTTGTATTGTCAATCAGCATCCAATTTTGACCCTCAAACCGCATCCAAAATTGACCCTCAAAAACATATCACATTGATTATTTACTTTACTGTTTTAGCTTCGATTTTTAAAGCGATAACTTTCATTTCCAGTCTCAACAATAGAGCAATGATGAGTCAATCTGTCCAGCATGGCTGCGGTCATTTTTGTATCACAAAACACCTTTGGCCATTCACCAAAATTTAAGTTTGTTGTAATGATTAATGATGTTTTTTCATATAATTTGCTAACTAAATGAAACAACAGAGCTCCGCCCGCTTCAGAAAATGGTAAATATCCAAGCTCATCCAGGACAATAGCATCAAAATTTTGCAGGCGATTAGCTAGCCGTCCTGTATTAACTTGTTTTTTTTCTTGTTCTAATTTGTTGACCAGATCAACAACATTATAAAAACAAGCCCGCTTTCCTTGCTTAATTAAATTAGTTGCTATAGCAATAGCTAAGTGCGTTTTACCAGAGCCCGTGCCACCCACAAAAATAATATTGCGCCCAGCATCAACAAAGCTCCCTGCGTGCAATAAACTTATTTCTTCTTCATTAACAGGATGTTGCGTAAAATCAAATTGGCTTAAATTACGATTGACCGGGAATTTTGCGACACTCAGTTGATAATTAATAGCACGCGTTTTGCGTGTTATTTGTTCTGCTTCTAATAGCATAGATAACCACTCATAATGAGTTAGTTTCACCAAAGGCTTCGACTCTTCATAGGCTAGCAACCTATCTAACATGCCTTGTAATTTTAATATCTTAAGCAACTCAGATAATTTAGTGAATGGCATGATTTGCTCCCGTTAAGAGTAAATTATATTTATGACAATTACTTGTGGGTTCTTCCTTTAAGATTAATCCAGCGGGCATTGTCGTTGCTTGAGGAAGTGCTGTAGGCCGTAATCGATGCAACGCATTAAGAATATAATCACGGCTAACCACCTGCTCTGTTAGCGCTAATTCACAGGCTACACTCACCGCCTCAATGCCATGCTCACTCATTGCCAACAGCACCTCAACGCATTCTCTGTCACCACCACGGCGCTTCATGAGAATGCTTTTGATTTTTAAAATGGCTGGTGGTAATTGCCAGTCTTTGAATGGAGCACCATTGCGTAATGCCCCTGGCTTGCGCTCCAGTAAAGGTAAATAATGCCATGGATTAAACAGTGTTTTATTGCGGCCAAAGGTGCGTTGGTGGCAACCGATGGACTCATTACCTGAAAATACCTCTATAGTTAATGCGTATATCCTGAGCGTCACCATCTGGTTGGCATAGGCACAATCAACGCTATAACGATTTCTATCGCAATGAATCAAGCAGGTTGAATGTACTAGAGTTGAAACTTCTTTATACCCATCAAATGGATGATTTAACGCTCTAAAATGAGTTCTTTCTTCTTGAAATACAGCGTCAACAGTTAGTTCTTGTTGTTCTGGGTGATGCCTTTTCTCGGCCAATAATTGGCATTGCTGCTGAAGATGTTCATTTAATAACGACAAGGTTTCATATTTAAGACGTGGTTTAAATACCCAGTCACGTACATTATCAACTTGATTTTCAATCTGCCCCTTTTCCCATCCGGCTGCGGGATTGCAGGCTGTAGGTTCAATTAAGTAATGATCCATTAATGCCAAAAATCGCCGGTTAAAAGCACGCTCCTTACCCTTGAAAACACTATCTACCGCCGTTTTCATGTTGTCATAAATACCTCTTAGCGTTAAGCCACCAAAAAATTTGAAGGCTAAATTATGCGCATCAAATAACATTTCTTGAGTTTCTCGAGGATATGCTACAAGAAAAAATTTACGGCTGTAGCTTAAACGAAATTGAGCTACTTTGATTTTTTGAACAACGCCTGCAAGCTCTACAGTTTCTTCACTCCAATCAAACTGATAGGCCTCTCCGGGATGATAGTATTGTGGAATATAGGCTTTTAATGACTCTCGACTCGTACAGCGCCATACTTTAACAAAACGCTGGACACTATCATAAGAACCGCAATAGCCACTTTCTTTTAGTTGAGTGTAGTACTTCATTGCACTACGGCGTTCCTTTTTCGATAACTTGTGGTCGTTGTTCAACCATGATACCAACGTCTCTTTGAAGATATTCAGTGCAGGTAGTGGTTGAATGGAGCGTTGATAATTTTTCCCAGACTTTTCTGCTCGGATTACCCGTCTAACTGTATTACGCGATAATCCTGTTGTGCGAACAATTTCCGCAATAGTTAATTTTTGCACATGAAACATGCGCCTAATTTTTGCTTCTGTTTCCATGATCAACATCCTCTAATTCCCTCTAGATTATTAAAATCTAGAGTACACGTTTTACTCGATTTTAGAGGGTCAAAATTGGATGCTGATTTACCCTAAAAGGGGGTCATTTTTGCATGCTGATTTACACCCTTGTATAACCGTTTTATAGGTGCTATTTGCATTATTTGCTGCAATATTAGTCATTTTATCAATTTCTGGACGTACCTCGCCTGAAAGATAACGAGTAAGTTGCCTTAAATTGAACCCAAATACAGCAGCATAACCAGCGCTTTTGGTGGTTTCATCAGATTTCATACGGCTTCTACCCAATTGACCTCCGTGTTTCGTGTGGCCAATCAAAGGCTCAATACCAGCGCGTCGATGATGCAATAATTGCCGAATTGGCCATGGTGTTGTTTCACGAGCCGCATTGAGCGTCCTATCAGGACGGGGTAATTGAATTTCAAGGACGCCTTTTTCAATCAATAGCTGTTCGTTGCTCAGTGAATAATACCCTTTATCTGTCGCCACAGATGCCAGCAACCCCTTTCCAAAAAGATGCTCATGTGTATTGAGCATCAGCGGTAAAGACTGAGCATCTGGCATATAAGTAGACGTGCATTCGCCAACAAAAAGAAAATTACCTCCAATACGTCCTAATTGATAGACGCGGCCAAACTGCACTCCTTTATTTAATTTACCTTTGTTAAAACAGCCGACTTCATAAGCATGCAATGAAGAGATCGATGTATTGATAATACCTTCAAAAAGATAACCATGTACATTCTGTAATAACATAGTCCCGCGCCAGCTCAGCGTCTCGACAGAACGGCGAAGCGCCCAATATTTACCCGATGCTAACTTAGCACCAAACAAATATAAATCATTTAAGATAGGCAGTACATCAGCATACGTTTCACGCCATAATCGCTGAAGTACCACGGATAATATACCCCCACCAACATCTTTACGTTTCAAATTAAAATAATACAGCGCGATTTGTTTTAAATTGCTTAGTCCAACGCAGTACTGTTTCATGCCACCAGAACACAATTGATTCAGTCCTTTTCCAACTTTTGACGCAAGGACAGCAACTTTAATCAATAAATTAGCGATTGCGGGATAGGCTATATTAGCTTCTTGCACAGTAGAGTCAATATCGAGCTCCGTAGGATTAGCATAATTCAGTTTAACCGCTTGTTGCGCTATCAAATTGGCAAGCCGTCGTTGTTTTTCAGGGCTTAATCGAGAACGAAACGTCTCGATTTTGGTATGGTCTGGCGCATGCCATTTCTTGATGAGACCATAACCACAAAACAGACGGAAGGCGGCATTATCACGTACCTGCTGCTCAGCAAACCTATCGGTTAAATTAAACATCTGCTGTAAGACATAAACCCCTAAATGAATACGGATTCGCAAGGGTCTGCCCATCCACCAATGTTTCTTCTCCGTGCGCTGTAAATCAGGCAATACTAATTGCAGCATCTCATCCCAGGGGAGTTTCTGAGCCAGCTTAACCAGGCGATGGTCATTACCGACTGTAATGGTAGCGGTGCCTCCTGTAACCGGCTCATCAAAGCCATTCACATCCAAGCTCATTGTTTGCTTACACCCTCTTTATCGTACTGTTCTTTGCTTCGCTACTAATTTGGCACATCTGTTACTGAAAAACATCAGATTCCACCACCAGATGGATAAGTGCTTTTTAAGCATGCCTTTTCGTAGGCGGTAGGTCTGGTAATGACTTAAAATCCCAAGATAAGAGTTGATGGAGCATAAAAAAGCCATCTGCTCTTCTTTGGTGGGTTTATGGTCTTTAACAACCTGGTTATGGCGCTGGATGGCCTCATAAAAATTCCCTTTGATGCGACGTCCGGCATGGATGCAGTGTGGTTTGAGCATCACTCCAAGAAACGGGACGCCTTTGCAGTAGTGCTGCAGGTATCGTTTACGCGGATGAAGCTCAAGTTCGAGCTCTTTTTGCAAAAACTGCTCCATTCGGGGTATGAGTGATTTTAAAAATGCATTATCTTCATGCACCAGAATAAAATCATCGACGTAACGACCATAGAAACGCACACCCAAATCGTGTTTGATGAAATGGTCAAAGGGATTTAAATAGAAATTGGCAAATACCTGGCTGGTGAGATTGCCAATCGGTAGCCCGCAGTGAGACCTGGCATAAAAAAGGCTCTTGTCTTTGGGAAAACCCTGCCAGTCGCGTCGTTTCCCCTTGATAAAGCAGTGGCTGGTTGGTTCATTTTGAATGACTTTGCAGGCGACCTCCAGGATTAATCCCTTGTCGGGCTGGTTATAATGGGTCTCGATAAAACAGCGAAGTTTCTCCCAGAGAATATGGCGGTTAATGCGGATGAAAAAACTTAAGATATCGAGCTTCAGCACATAGGAGTCTCTTTGGTAATTTAAAGAGCATTTGCGGATAAATTCGTCGGCACGCGCAATGCCCATGTGCGCGCCTCGTCCCTTGCGGCTCGCATAGCTATCATAAATAAAGGCTTTCTCAAACAGAGGATTCAATTGATTGATTAACCAGTGATGCACCACACGGTCACGAAAATCAGCAGCAAAGATTTCGCGTTTCACAGGCCTATCAATCACAAAAGCAATCGAGCGCCCAGGGTTCCAGGTGCTAGAATTGAGTTCATCTCGCAAAGCAATGAGATTGCTTTCATAATCCGTTTCAAAGCGGAGCGCATTCATGGTGTTGCGCTTGTTCTTGCGGCAGTCAAAATAGGCTTGAAATAAGGATTCCAATGACGCACCATAGTTCATACGGCTCTGTTCCTTTTCTATCAATAGTCTCATTCTAATAGGGTAGCGTGGACTTGTTAAAAGCCCACGCCGATTGTGACTTTACTTTGTTTAAAACCCCGAACACACCTAACCCGAAGATTGTTGTTCTTATTGTCGTCGTTCTGGTTGCCATTGTTGAAGTTCTGGTTCCAGGCGTTGTTCGTAGGATTGCCGGAAAACTCGGTAGAACTCCAGTAGTTGTCACCGGCAAAACCGCCTAAACAATTAATAAAGGTGTTTTGGTCTGTACAAGGCGTCTTGTGCAGACGCGAATCAACTGCCAAGTCAGTCCCTTTATCGCTTTTAAACAAAAGCATGCTCGCTCATGAACGCCGTAGCTCTCATGATTCTGGCTTTATCGACTGGCATTACGCCAGCCGGTCACCTGTTTGCCTATGCGATCTAAAAGCTCACTTAATAATGCCTGCTTTTTAAGTGATACCAGTTTCATCTCGACACACAGGCGAATTTCTAGTTTCAATAACTCCAACTCATCTAAAAACACCTCTAAGTGCTCTACTCTGTTTTGATTCTTGTTTGCTCGGTAAATACAACGAAGCAAATGAAGGGCGTCACGCTTCATATCCTGGCCCAGTGTGTATTTGTACTCCCTTGGAAAATCTTTTGTTATCTCAAACACCTTTAGTGTCAAAAGGTATGCGTCCCGATAAACCGGCAACTCGGTATATAGCGCCATCATTAAACCATAAAAATTAAGTCCGACCGCTATGCGGTTTTATAAGAGGCAGCTTCGCTGCCTCAAAAGAAAAGGGATAAAGGGTTTAAGGGGTAAAAGCCCGAACACACCTAACCCGAAGACTGTCGAACTTATTGTCGACGTCCTGGACGCCATCGAAGAAGTTCTGGATCCAGGCGCCGGTCGTAGGAACGCCGGAAAACTCGGTAGAACTCCAGTAGTAGTCACCGGCAAAACCGCCTAAACCATTCGTATGCAACGTTGTATATAAGTTGGGATTGGTAGTGCCACAACCCGCATCAGTTCCTCCTGGTGGATTGGAATATCGTCCCAACTCGCAAATCGCCGGCATGAACCAGTCAGTAAACCCCTGTTCACTCTTGTTTCGACAGGCCTGCGCTGCCGGATATTGACCTACAGGGGTTTCAAGCGCATTGGTGTTACTTAATCCATCCGTGATACTGTCCGCTGCCGTATTATCGAATAATGTTGCCCATTGGAAAAAAAAGTCTGCTGGACTTTCTTCTTCATCCGTTAATGCGGCCACTTTCCCACCAATGCTTTGTGTGCTGGGTGTGGCATTATCCACAGAAAACAAAAAACCCCCTTGATAAATACAACCGTATCCTAACACCAAGACATTAACGTCCGTAGATGGCGCATTATCTGCAGTTACTGTGACCGTTGTTGGTACAGGCGCAGTTCCTGGCGCAGTAGTGCAGGCAGAGCTTAAAGAATCCAAACTGGCATTAATGCCTGGGGTGATGGTGATGTCGCAGGTGGCTCCGTTATTCAGTGTGCCCATACAGGCATTACTGGTAATTGACGTTCCAGCAGGAAATCCGGATGTACTCACCTGTACGTTGTTTGCTGGTATTGAGCCCGTATTTTCTATTCGAATGATGCGCGCAGTGCCAGAAAGGGCTGGGTCTGCTCCTGGATTGTTAATTGACAAAGCCAAGTTTTGCGTGAGAGGAGACAGGGTTGTCTGATTAAAGGTTACCTCTATAGCATGATTAGCCTGGATATTGTTCAACTGGAAGCTCGTGCCACCATTTTGTACCACATTGCCATCCAGCAGCCACTGATTGACTCCGAAACCGGTATTGGGTGTTGCCGTAAACGTCAGGCTGCTGCCAGCATTGACCACCTGTGCTGTTGTGGGGGAAATGGAGCCATTCGCACCCGCCGATGGTGCCACGGTGAATTGCTGCACCGGTGGCGGCGTTGCCAGGTGAATACGCAGGATATTGGCTGAACTCGGCTGGTAACACTGCAGGTCATTGCCCTGTTGGCATAAAACAGGGCCGCCCAATACATCGCCCAGCAGGGCAGAGCCATTGATATTGAGCGTCAGCGTACAACTTCCTTTAGCTGGAAACTGGCAGGGTGCGCCCTGAATCACCCCTGCAATGGGTTTCATCACCAGGTTTTTGGCTCTCGAGGACTGATTTTGTACCGTGTAAATCACCTGTGCACTGCCCCCTTTAGCTACGGTAATCTCGGTTGGTGTTTGCGGCACAAACGTCCATAAGGGCTTCGCCGCCTGCGCACTTGCAAGCGTCAGACAGGAGAATAAAACGGTCAGTATTGCATTGCTGAAAAATGTCTTTGTTTTCTCTAGCATGATTTTTATCCTTATGCCACGTAAGTAAGATTGACCAACACCCCATTGGTGTAAAGGTGATTGAGTGCTAATCCTGAATTCATAGTCTGCCCAAAAGCGCGACCCAGTTCGCTTTTACCCCAGTCGGCAAACTCATATCCAACCCCTACCTGCCAGTGGTCATTGAGCGACTTTTGCACGCCAGCCCCCAGCGTGTAGGTCAATGCGGTTTTTGTGTGGTCTGTAAAATTGGCATTGGGTAAGGCTTCAAAAATCAAGGGTGTGTTGGTGAATTCATGAGTGCGGTTAAAACCAACGCCAAGGCTCGCGCTCACCCAGGGCATGAGCCAATAGCCTTTATCAAGCAGAAGTTTTCCTTTTGCCGCTATGCGCGTGTTGCGTACTTTATATTGGTAGCTGTAATTATCAAATTGAGGGTCGGCATCATCCCAGATAATGCCCTGAAGATGGGCACTGCCGGTGGTGGTCACTGCCAGTCCCAATTGACCCAACCACTGGGAGGATAATGACTTTTGTATCCCCACAAACAGCTCACCTGATGCTAATGCATTGGTCGATTTTCTGGCCGCATACGTCTTTTCAATTTCCGGAGCCAAATAAAAAGTCTGAGTCTCCCCACCACGAGCCCAAACCGGGCCTGCGCTCACAGAGCCTACCCAGGTCCAGTCTTTGATGGCCATGACAGGCCCCATAGTGCCAGCTGAGGCTGTACTTCCCAGCACTCCTGCCGTGATGAGAGAAAGAACTAAGCGATGCTTCATAAACGTTCCTTGTATAATACAAATGATTTATTAAATGGACTTAAACAACAGGCAGCGGCAATCGATTTCAATAACAAGCGAATAAATGGACTAATACGCATCGCTGAATAAAAACTGAGCAAAAGGATAGGCAAGAACCCTGAACAAAGGAAATACACACAATAAAAAATAATAGAGGACATTGAAAATAAGGAAAAAGCTATTGCTGATTGCTGATTGCTGATTGCTGATTGCTGGCAATCGTCCCGTCATTGGACCTTACCAGCAATCCTTTTTTGATATCTAATCGATAGTTCATTCCCTGCATCAGCAATCCTATATTTTTACTTGGCGTTAGTGAGTATTGAAAAATTACTCTTAATTATGATACTTTGTTCATGATTTAAAATCAAAAAAATTCCTTCGATTTTTATTCCTCAAACTTGCCCAAATCATTTCGCGACAGCGACTGTGTGCCGTAGATGCACAGAACGTGAATTTAAGGAACGAATTTACCTCGAAGCATAGAAGCTATAGAAAAGATGGCGGTAGTCCCGCCGAAGCAAGCGACCAAGAGCGGGCTTGAAACCACTTCATGTGGCGTATGTTAAGAGCATAGGTCATGAGCGATGAAGAAAAGTCAGAATAGATCTGGCAGGTGTGGAACAGAAAGACGAATGTAAATGAACCACTGATGACGCGTCGATAGCGCGTGATATTGACATCGAAACCGGGGGCAAGGTCGTACTTCCGGGAAGAGTTTATGAGCGAACTTGGGTGCTGCATAAATGGTGTCCGGCGTGTAGGTGGCGTGAGTCTGTTTTCGGGCTTTTCTATGGAACTGCGGGAACCAATGTATTGATGCCAAGGGAAAGGTCAAATTGCAGAAACAATGAGGCTGATAGTACTGATGCAATACATTGGGGCGGAGCAACTCGTATTAGTGTTGAAGTCACTGTAATGGTGATGGAGCGAAGGGGTTGCGTTAAGTCGTTAGCATTAATGTACAACTGGAAGCAGGATGACATATTAGTGACAACAAAACCATTTAACATACCAAAACAACTTGTCTGGCAAGCTTATAAATTGGTGCGAGCCAATGCTGGCTCTGCTGGTATTGATAATCAATCCATTGATGAGTTTAGCCAAGACCTCAAGGGCAACTTGTATAAGCTATGGAATCGCATGAGTTCAGGAAGCTACTTTCCACCAGCGGTGAAAGAAGTAGCTATTCCTAAGAAACAAGGCGGTGTGAGAAAATTAGGTATACCTACAGTGACGGACAGAATTGCGCAAATGACGGTGAAATTAATGATGGAGCCGCTTCTTGAACCGCACTTTTTGAACGACTCCTATGGATATAGGCCTAATAAATCCGCCTTAGATGCGATAGGCGTTACAAGGAAACGGTGCTGGGATTATGACTGGGTCGTTGAATTTGACATAAAAGGTCTGTTTGACAATTTATCCCATGAACTTCTCATGAAAGCAGTGAAGCATCACATCAGCGACAAATGGATAGTGCTGTATGTGGAAAGATGGTTAACTGCACCAATTCATGATCCACAA
The DNA here is from genome assembly GCF_011764505.1 of Legionella antarctica. Lineage (NCBI taxonomy): Bacteria > Pseudomonadati > Pseudomonadota > Gammaproteobacteria > Legionellales > Legionellaceae > Legionella > Legionella antarctica. The sequence goes on along the minus strand of NZ_AP022839.1, from coordinate 2,204,768 downwards.
GGAATATGCCTGCCGAGAACGGCCGGCACGCCGCAGGGCGGCGTGATCAGTCCTCTATTAAGTAATCTGTTTCTGCACTATGCATTTGATCACTGGATGACAAAACATCACCCGGAGTCTCCATGGTGTCGGTATGCCGACGATGGGCTTGCCCATTGCCGGACACAGCGAGAAGCAGAGGAAATGCTAAAAGAGATTGATGATCGATTTAAGTCTCGTGGTCTTGAAATTCACCCTGACAAGACAAAGATTATCTATTGCAAAGACGGAGCACGGAAAGGACGATATGGAAATAAATCATTCGACTTTCTAGGCTATACGTTCAAAGCAAGACGAGTCAAAGTCAAGTCAAGAAACAGTTTCTTCATTGGCTTCACTCCGGTGGTATCATTAAAGGCCGTGAAGGCAATGACATTGAAACTGCGGAGGGGCAGCTGGAGAAATAACACTTCCTTGAGTCTTCAAGAACTGGCTGACTTCATCAACCCGATGCTAAGGGGATGGCTTGCGTATTATGGAAAATACTCACGATCCGCTATGTATCGAGTTTGGCGGTGCGTCAACAATATGTTGTTGGCCTGGGCAAAGAAGAAGTATAAATCATTGGGGAACAGCAGAACCAAAGCAGGCAAACTAATGGAACGAATCCATAAAGAAATGCCTACGCTGTTCATTCATTGGCGCGAAGGTATGTTCGGTGCGTTGACTTAATGGGAGCCGGATGATGCGAGAGTATCATGTCCGGTTCTGCGAGCGGCTGAGGGGGAAGTTCCCTCGGTCGACTCACCAACTTGTCGCTGTCGCGTACTGTTTTGGCCGATAAAATCGATTGGAACGTGTACTGCTGAGCGCAAGAAGAGCATCGGACAGTATGTGGAATACGGCGCTGCTAATTATTGGTTCTTGACGGCCTCAGATGTATGCCAAAATTAAGTTTTTTAGTAGTAATAGTTTATTTAAATGCCATAAACCGCTCTCACCATTCGTTCAAATCATTACGCGACAACGATTGTGTGCCGTAGATGCACAGAACGTGAATTTAAGGAACGAATTTACCTCGAAGCATAGAAGCTATAGAAAAGATGGCGGTAGTCCCGCCGAAGCAAGCGACCAAGAGCGGGCTTGAAACCACTTCATGTGGCGTATGTTAAGAGCATAGGTCATGAGCGATGAAGAAAAGTCAGAATAGATCTGGCAGGTGTGGAACAGAAAGACGAATGTAAATGAACCACTGATGACGCGTCGATAGCGCGTGATATTGACATCGAAACCGGGGGCAAGGTCGTACTTCCGGGAAGAGTTTATGAGCGAACTTGGGTGCTGCATAAATGGTGTCCGGCGTGTAGGTGGCGTGAGTCTGTTTTCGGGCTTTTCTATGGAACTGCGGGAACCAATGTATTGATGCCAAGGGAAAGGTCAAATTGCAGAAACAATGAGGCTGATAGTACTGATGCAATACATTGGGGCGGAGCAACTCGTATTAGTGTTGAAGTCACTGTAATGGTGATGGAGCGAAGGGGTTGCGTTAAGTCGTTAGCATTAATGTACAACTGGAAGCAGGATGACATATTAGTGACAACAAAACCATTTAACATACCAAAACAACTTGTCTGGCAAGCTTATAAATTGGTGCGAGCCAATGCTGGCTCTGCTGGTATTGATAATCAATCCATTGATGAGTTTAGCCAAGACCTCAAGGGCAACTTGTATAAGCTATGGAATCGCATGAGTTCAGGAAGCTACTTTCCACCAGCGGTGAAAGAAGTAGCTATTCCTAAGAAACAAGGCGGTGTGAGAAAATTAGGTATACCTACAGTGACGGACAGAATTGCGCAAATGACGGTGAAATTAATGATGGAGCCGCTTCTTGAACCGCACTTTTTGAACGACTCCTATGGATATAGGCCTAATAAATCCGCCTTAGATGCGATAGGCGTTACAAGGAAACGGTGCTGGGATTATGACTGGGTCGTTGAATTTGACATAAAAGGTCTGTTTGACAATTTATCCCATGAACTTCTCATGAAAGCAGTGAAGCATCACATCAGCGACAAATGGATAGTGCTGTATGTGGAAAGATGGTTAACTGCACCAATTCATGATCCACAAGGAATATGCCTGCCGAGAACGGCCGGCACGCCGCAGGGCGGCGTGATCAGTCCTCTATTAAGTAATCTGTTTCTGCACTATGCATTTGATCACTGGATGACAAAACATCACCCGGAGTCTCCATGGTGTCGGTATGCCGACGATGGGCTTGCCCATTGCCGGACACAGCGAGAAGCAGAGGAAATGCTAAAAGAGATTGATGATCGATTTAAGTCTCGTGGTCTTGAAATTCACCCTGACAAGACAAAGATTATCTATTGCAAAGACGGAGCACGGAAAGGACGATATGGAAATAAATCATTCGACTTTCTAGGCTATACGTTCAAAGCAAGACGAGTCAAAGTCAAGTCAAGAAACAGTTTCTTCATTGGCTTCACTCCGGTGGTATCATTAAAGGCCGTGAAGGCAATGACATTGAAACTGCGGAGGGGCAGCTGGAGAAATAACACTTCCTTGAGTCTTCAAGAACTGGCTGACTTCATCAACCCGATGCTAAGGGGATGGCTTGCGTATTATGGAAAATACTCACGATCCGCTATGTATCGAGTTTGGCGGTGCGTCAACAATATGTTGTTGGCCTGGGCAAAGAAGAAGTATAAATCATTGGGGAACAGCAGAACCAAAGCAGGCAAACTAATGGAACGAATCCATAAAGAAATGCCTACGCTGTTCATTCATTGGCGCGAAGGTATGTTCGGTGCGTTGACTTAATGGGAGCCGGATGATGCGAGAGTATCATGTCCGGTTCTGCGAGCGGCTGAGGGGGAAGTTCCCTCGGTCGACTCACCAATTTTAAGTCGCGAAATTATTTTGTCGGATTTTCAAGCAGACACTCTAAGGCATTCTCGCAAAGCCACCCAGAAGGTAAATTTTAATTAGTATAAATATACACATAACCTGCAAACTTTGTAGTAGTGAGTATAAAATTTTGACGTGACACTAAAAGATGCATATGTAAACATAATGTTCATATTTTGACATAATTCTGATTTAATGTATAATTTCAAAACAAATTTATATTTGAAAATGAGACTTCCATCTCAATCGATTGTTAATACAGGAGCTTAAATGCCTTACTTAATAGAAAACTGCGTTCCAACAACAGCCGATCAACTCGTCGACATCATTAAAGGAGTTCCACCCGGAACGACTGCCTTTGAATTTAACTCCAATAATCTTGACTGCATTAATGGATCCGGATTAGCCCAAGGATTTTCAGTACTATCTGCCAGCGTTAAATCAATTGACTTAAAATGGAATAGTCTTTATAAAAAAACCGGAGCTGAATTAGCTGTCGCATTCGCAGCACTTAGTGTAACTTCGGTTGATTTGAGTAGTAATGATCTTTATAACAAAACCGCAGCTGAATTAGCTCAGGCATTCTCAGCGTTCCCCAGAGTGACCTCGCTTAATATAAGCATTAACGAACTTTGGAAAAAAACCGGAGCTGAATTAGCCCAAATCTTCGCATCATTACCTCCTAGCCTGAACTTGCTTGGTTTGAGTTCCAATCTCCTAAGCAACAAAAGCGACGCTGAATTAGTACAGGCATTCGCAGCAATCCCTGCCACATTAACTACCCTTGACTTGAGCGGTAATAGCCTTAACCAGGTAGCAGGAGATGAATTAGCCCCCATATTTAAATCACTACCTCGTAGCCTCAGCTCACTTAATTTAGGCGACAATAAACTTTACCAAAAAACTGCAGTTGAATTAGCCCAAGCATTCACAGCGTTACCCCGTCTGATCTTGCTTAGTTTAAAGTTCAATCACCTTGGTAGAAAGGAATTAAATGACTTGATTTCAATATTCAACTCACTACCCTCCAGCTTGATCTCGCTTGATTTGAGCATGAATTCTCTTTGGGAAAAAAACGGAGCTCAATTAGCTCAGGCATTTGCGACACTACCCCCCAGCGTGACCTCGCTTGATTTGAGCATGAATGGGCTTGGGGCAAAAACCGGAGCTGAATTAGCCTTGATATTGGCAGCACTACCTCCTAACGTGACCTCGCTTAACTTAAGTGGCAATAATTTTTTCAAATTAACTGGATTTGAATTAGCCCAGGCATTAGCAGCACTACCTTCTACGGTAACCTCGCTTAATTTAAGTGACAATAGACTGTACAACAAAGACGGAGCAGAATTGGCTCAGCTATTTGCAGCCATACCTCCCACTGTGACCTCACTTAATTTGGGTTCGAATGGTTTGGGTTACAAGAGGCGAGATGATAATAGCAAAATACCCGAAGCTGAATTAGCTCAGGCATTTGCAGCACTACCTCCGACAGTGACTTCGCTTGATTTGAGCATGAATGCTCTTGGGACAACAACCGGAGCTAAATTAGCTCAGTTTTTTATAGCCTTACCGCCCACTGTGACCTCGCTAAATTTGAAATACAATTCTCTTGATGAGTTATCTGAGTCTGATTTAAAACAATTAAAAGGCCTGCTTCCTGAGGTGAGAACCATTTATTTGAGCGAGCGAGAAACTAAATTGATGTCTCAAAATAAGTGGATTTCATTAAAAGAAATTTTTCCAAATTTTAAAAATATTATCCTGTTAGATGATAGAGGAAACGACGTAATAGATACCAAAAATCCAGAAGCTCGTCAATTTTTAGCCTGGAGGAGTGGACTTTTAAGAGAAGAGGTTCCAAATCTTAAATCTTATGCTGCTTTTTTTGTTAAAAATAATATAGATACAAACCAAGTGGCCAAGCAGCTCCCATTGGAGATGCAAGAATTTGTAAATTGCTTTGATATTTAACCCTGTTGAGTACCCATTTCCCAAGGAAACGCGTACTCAACATAATGAAATCAGTGAGGGTAAAGACAATATTTCTATGAAAAGGACGTTGGCGATAAAAAGCCTCCTTGAGTATTCAAGAGCAATGCTCGGTGTTGAGTAAGGCAAATGTTGATACAAACCGGGTATTTTTCTTTATAAACAAATGAAAAATGCTAAGACCTGTTATTCTAAACACATTAAGCCAATCTATTAATCGATATCTATAATATCCCTTATTGTAATTTAACGCTCTTCAATTATAATGCCTTTTTTTTGTTCATCGGAGAGCATATGGCACAATCTAAACTGGACCTTACGTCATCATGTAAAGTTATTATTGTAATTGGATCCAGCGGGTCGGGAAAAACAACTGTTGCTCAAGAAATAGCTGAGCAAGTAAAAGAGACTGGTCTTTCGGTGGCTATATTAAGTCTGGATCATTACTATCTTCCTAAAAGCAGGATAGATCCAACTGCAGAAAAGAATTTTGACGTACCTGAAGCTTTAGATCAAGCGTTGATCAGAAGTCATCTCAATGCATTGGAAGTTGGAAAAACCATTCCCAGACCAACTTATGATATGCCCTCCAGTGATAGGGTAATTGATGGTGAGGTTCAATTTCCGCCAAAAGATGTGATTATTGTGGAGGGTATTTTTGCCGGTGAATGCCTGAGTTATTTAAAGAAACAGACTGATAAATTAACCGTTTATATTCAGTCTTCCCATGTAACCGAAAATTATACGAGAAAAGCGGAGAGGGACAGTGTTGAGAGACAAAAATCAGAAGCTCACATCAAGGCTATGAAAAAAAATCAGATAGGTTGTTTGTTTAAGTATGTGGCTCCTCATATGAATTCGGCACAGATCACCATTGAAAATACCTGGCAGCCTGCTTGTACGGTCAGCGATAATATTATGCCTATGATCATTGGTGATAAATTGGATGTGCTGCGAGAATTTTTGACTTCAACAACAATTTATTCTCCTTACATATAGCCGGTAAGGGTTAGCCTATGTCTTCTATAGTATTCTGGTGAGATGGACTGCAGCAAAATACTGCATGAATTAAGACCGAAAAAATCTGCTGATCAGGTTATTTTTATGAGCGAACCGAGGTAATTCCCTACGATCTCAAACAAACGATCCCGTTATGCTTTGCTTCACGCAACGGGATCGTTTATCAAACTCTTGAGCAGCAATAAATTTTAAAGCTCCTGGCTGATTTTTAATAGTTTATATTAAATTATCAGCTTAATGATTGTTAAATTCCAATACTTCATTTTTATAAGTTACTTTTACTGTTTCACCTGATTTAAATTTTCCGGTTAATAAAGCTTGGGCCAATGGGTTCTCCAATTTCTGTTGAATGGTCCGTTTTAAAGGTCTTGCTCCATAAACGGGGTCAAATCCTGCTTCTGCCAAATGATCCAGAGCTTCCGGAGTCACCACAAGATTGATATCTTGTTGTTTTAAACGGTGATGCAAATACGCTATTTGGATCGCTGCTATTTTTGCAATTTGTTCTTTTGCTAAAGAATGGAATACAACTGTTTCATCGATACGGTTAATGAATTCTGGCCTGAAATGCTGACCAACTAACTCCATAACAGCGTCTTTAATTTGATTGTATTTGAATTTGCTGCCCATTTCCTGAATAAGCTGCGATCCCAGATTTGAGGTCATTACAATAACGGTATTGCGAAAATCTACAGTACGTCCTTGACCGTCAGTTAGCCGTCCGTCATCCATTACCTGGAGAAGTATATTAAAGACATCTGAATGAGCCTTTTCTACTTCATCGAGTAAAATGACGGAATAGGGTCTACGCCTTATTGCTTCAGTTAAATATCCGCCTTCTTCATAACCAACATAACCAGGAGGTGCCCCAATTAATCGGGCAACGGAATGCTTTTCCATAAACTCAGACATATCGATGCGCACCATTGCTTCTTCAGTATCAAAAAGAAATGAAGCCAGTGCTTTACATAACTCGGTTTTCCCAACTCCGGTAGGCCCCAGAAAAAGGAACGAACCAATAGGGCGGTTAGGGTCAGATAATCCGGCTCTTGAACGTCTGATGGCGTTTGAAACAGCATCTACGGCTTCATTTTGGCCAATGAGCCGGTTATGCAGGGCTTCTTCCATTTTAAGCAGTTTTTCTTTTTCGCCCTCCATCATTTTTGAAACAGGAATCCCAGTCCATTTGGAAACCACTTCTGCAATTTCATCTTCGGTTACTTTATTGCGTACCAGTTTATTTTCTACCACATCTTCTGAAGCAACATGAGCCAGCCTTTTTTCTAGTTCGGGAATACGACCATATTGTAATTCAGACATGCGACTTAAATCTCCGGCTCTTCTGGCCGTTTCCATCTCCTGCTTTGCTTGTTCTAATGCTTCTTTAATCTGGGTAGAGCCATGCATGGTTGCTTTTTCTGCCTTCCATATTTCTTCCAAATCAGAATAGTTTTGCTCCAGTTCATCAATGCTGTGTTGTAAATCCAGAAGTCTTTTCTTGGAGGCGTCATCACTTTCTTTCTTAAGAGCCTCTCGCTCTATTTTTAATTGAATTAATCGACGCTCCAGTTTATCCATACTTTCTGGTTTAGAATCAATTTCCATACGAATTAAGCTGCCTGCTTCATCGATTAAATCTATGGCTTTGTCTGGTAGTTGTCTGTCACTAATGTATCGATGCGACAAAGTAGCAGCAGCTACAATTGCAGGATCGGTAATTTCTACCCCGTGGTGTACTTCGTAGCGTTCTTTCAAACCCCGGAGGATGGCTATGGTATCTTCAACATTAGGTTCATTGACTAAAACCTTTTGAAAACGTCGTTCAAGAGCAGCATCTTTTTCAATATATTTTCGGTATTCATCGAGAGTGGTGGCTCCAATGCAATGTAATTCACCGCGAGCCAGAGCGGGTTTGAGCATATTGCCAGCATCCATCGCTCCTTCAGCTTTGCCTGCGCCAACCATGGTATGTATTTCATCTATAAATAAAATAACCTGACCTTCTTGTTTTGCCAAATCGTTAAGAACAGCTTTTAATCGCTCTTCAAACTCACCACGGAATTTTGCTCCTGCAATAAGGGCACCCATATCCAAAGAAAGCAAACGTTTATTTTTTAGTCCTTCAGGAACTTCTCCGTTAATAATTCTTTGGGCTAAACCTTCAACAATCGCTGTTTTGCCTACCCCAGGTTCACCAATTAAAACGGGATTATTTTTAGTTCGTCTTTGCAGCACTTGAATGGTGCGTCGTATTTCATCATCACGACCAATAACCGGATCCAGTTTACCTTGCTCTGCCCGTTCAGTTAAATCCAGGGTATATTTTTCAAGGGCTTGTCGTTGCTCTTCGGCATTAGCATCGTTAACCGTTTCTCCACCCCTCAGTTCCTCGATTGCTTTTTCTATGGCCTTGGTATCTCCGCCGCTTTGTTTTAACATTTTAGCAAGAGAACCATCCTCGCTAATTGCTGCTAAAACGAATAATTCACTAGAAATAAAATTATCTTTTCTCTGCTGAGATAATTTATCGGTGAGATTTAGAGTGCGATTCAGGGCATTAGAAATGTGGATGTCACCGCCCGTACCGGATACTTTAGGAAGCTTTTCCAAAGATTGGTCGATAAGCGATCTTAAAAGTGGAATATTTACTCCAGCTTTACTCAGTAATGGTCTGCAACTCCCACCTTGCTGATCTAATAAGGCTTTCATTAAATGTTCAGGCTCAATAAACCCGTTATCTCTGCCGAGCGCCAGGGATTGTGCATCAGCGAGTGCCATTTGAAATTTTGAGGTCAGTTTATCCATTCTCATAGCTTTAGCCTTATTAATGATTATAGGGTGTTAATTCTTTTCTACCTGCCGTAAAATGAGGGTTGTTTTTTTTATTTCAAGTGATCATCATGAATAATGAAGTACCTCCTAATTCTAATACGGATTCTCAAGCTTTGCTTAATCAAATTATTATTGACTATATGAAAGAGCAGAAACGAAAGAGCCGATGGCGTTGGGTAACACGAATTATTTTGTTGTTGGTCATCCTTTATGCATGCATTTATCTTTTTTTTGTAGGAAATGAAGACACTGGTACTAACTCAAAGCCCCATGTCGGCTTAATCGATGTTAGTGGTGAAATTTTTGAACATAAAGGTGCAAATGCTGATGATTTTGCCCAAGGTGTAAATAGTGCCTATAAAAACACAGGGTTAAAAGCATTAATAATTCGAATTAACAGTCCTGGTGGTAGCCCTGTACAAGCTGAATATATGTACAGCACCCTTAGATATTTTAAAAAAACCTATCCTGAAGTAAAAACTTATGCTGTTTGTATGGATTTATGTACTTCAGCTGCTTATTACGTTGCCGCTGCTGCGGATGAAATATATGCCAGTCCCTCCAGTATGGTAGGCTCTATAGGGGTTGTTTATAACGGCTTTGGTTTTGTTGATTTGATGAGTAAAGTTGGGGTAACACGAAGATTGCAAACCGCCGGGGTCAATAAGGGATTTCTTGATGCGTTCTCTCCTCCCAATAGTCAGCAGCAGCAAAAACTGCAGGTCATGCTTGATTTAATCCATCAACAGTTCATCAAACGAGTTAAAGAAGGAAGAGGAAGACGATTGCATATAGACAATGATACCTTTTCCGGACTTTTTTGGGTTGGTGAACAGGCGTTAGCCCTAGGGTTAATTGATGGTTTTTCAAGTAGTGGTCAGTTGGCCCGTGAAACAATTAAAATAGACAGTCTTGTTGATTATACTCGTAAACAAAATATCTTTGAGCGAGTCACAAAAAATCTGGGCACGGCTTTGGCTGATGGACTACCTCAGAGTTTAGGAGTTAAACCAGGATTTAGATAATCATAAACACAGAGTACACGTTCGTGAGTGATGGTTTCGGCTGCGATATGTCATCACTCTAGGGCTTGCCACCTTTGTTTGGTTCTATTTCATTTTCGTTGTGCGTTTCAATTGCGTTATGATCCTTTGCTACTCCAGCATTATTAAAAAAAGAGGGTAATGAAGATACATGTATTTCTTGAGTATTCTCTGGTGCTGAATTTTTTAGGGCAGCACTACAAATATTTACAACTTTTTCTACCTCACCACACGAGTAAATATAAGTACTTACTGAGTAATGGCCTTGACTGTAGGCAGAGAAAAACAAATTAGGTATCGCTTCTAGAAAACTTGCTTCATGTCTTTCTTTAAACCCAACTACCAGCCCAAATAGGATTCCACGGACCATTGATTTAAATTTATTAAACAAAGAGGGAGTATAGTAACTGTCTAATTCTTTTTTTAGTTTTTTAAATACGACTTCTTTTTGTTTTAAAGTTTTTGTTTCATCTAAGAATACCGTTTCCAACATTTTATTAACAAGGAGCATTGGTTTGGTAAGATTATCCGAAATATTCATAGTTCCATCATTTTGTACCAGTAAGTGTTTTCGTGCTACTGTAAAAAAATTAGCATAGTAATTACTTTCTCCTTTTTTTTCTCTGGATCCTACAACATCAAATACCGCTTCTGGAACGTTTTCTTTTTCTTTAACTTGAGAGACTATTTCATCCAGTTTTTTAAACTGGGGAAGGTCAGAAATCAATTCAGCGAAGGTGTTTTCTTCAATGGGGCGTTTAGGATCTGATTTGAGCAGTCCTGTATTTTCTCGCACGAACCCATCTGCATGTGCTTTTCTTTTCATTGCCATGTTAAAACGTTCAAATCCTAAATCAGTTAACGTTTTTTGGTCAAATCCAATTATTTGCTCACAATAATCATATAGCTCTTTGGTTCCTGATTCTAACAGCTTGGTATCAAGGGCTTCATTATCATTAGCAAGGAGTAACTCGACTGTTAGTAATTTCTTATGAAGTTTTCCAAAGTCCAGTACAGTACTTTCGGGGGCATTTACCTTAGTTAATATTTGCCCTTTTAAGACAATAAAAGCGTCTTTTAAGCCTTTTCGATAAGAATCAATACGAATCTGATGCTCATATTCATTGGGATCCCACATGTAGGTGACCTTAGAACGTGCGTCTTGATGTTTGTATCGTTCTGCTGAAATTGGAATACCAATTTGCGATAATGCATAATAGGCTCGATCTATAGTTTTTGTACCTTCAGTTCGAAGAGTCTCCTGATCTATCCATAAAATGTTTAAACGTCCAGTAACAGTAGAATGAATCCCTATTTTACCAAGATAAGAATGAATTAATGCTGCGAAACTATTTTTACCGTGTTGGCCACCTCTAGCACCTGTACATATCTCAACAGAAACGTCTAATGCTCCTTTGCTCGGCGAAAAATTATCCTTATTGAGCCCTTTTGCCAGATAATCAGCAATTTCTGTATAAAATGCGCCAGGTATATATCCAGAGTTAGGCGATCCATGCCCCCAAAGATAGATTTTGTCGCCGCCTTTTAAAGATTGTAGTACTTGTTTATCTTCCTCAGAAGGCTCAGTTCCGCTCCATGTCATGTACTGATCTTGGGATATATCTGCGGGATAAAGAACGACTATATCGTCTAGAGCGATTTCTACACCTTTGCTCGCTTCTCGAAGTTGAATCCGTTGTTTGAACGCAATTGTGTCATCTGGATCAGTACGCTCAAAACTTAAGATTACTCGTTTAGTCATATAACGCTCCAACATACTGCCTAAAAATGATTAAAACGCAGTCATATTATTACATTATAATTCTTTATGTATTAAAAAACATTAAAAGGTCGTATAAATAACATAATTGGTGATTATATTGCTTGTTTTATCCAATTATTCTGCTTTTATGTCATTTATTAGAAATGAAACTTGAATTGGTACCTATCAGGGTATTTAAAATGCCTTTTCTTGATTAATTGTATTTTTGATAAAGTCCTACCAACTCTGCGCTGCCAATAACATGTCCAGTCATTGCTTGCAGTACTGTATCCTTTGTTGCGCCGTTATCAAGGCTTAATAGAGTATCCAGGGCATATAATTTGAACACGTAACGGTGTGCTCCTAAAGGTGGACATGGGCCGCGATAGTTGGGGCTACCCCAACTGTTTTGACCATGGGATGACCCTTCTGGAACAGAACTACCAACGACCAGCTCGGTCACGGCAGGGGGTATATTAAACAAAACCCAGTGTGTCCATACACCAGCGGAGGCATCAGGATCTTCAACAACAAGAGTAAATGACTGTGTATTAGGCGGAGCATTATTCCAGGTCAAAGGCGGTGACTGCTCATCGCCATTACAGGTATATTGCGATGGAATCATTGTGTTCATTTTAAAGGCGGGACTCTCAAGTGTGAAGTTCCCTGCATAAATTGGATAGTGATACATACCCAATAATAAAAATAAAAGCAGAGTATTCTTTCTCATTGGATGTTTCCCCAAATAATCCTATGTGTTTAAATAAAAATAGGAAAATAAATAGTAAGCTCAATAGGTTCGCTTAATTAATACAGTGTAGCAGTTGAATAATAATCTGGCATTAGATCTAAAATGCACGGACTCCTCTGATTCTAGCTCATAGTTGAAGAAATAGAGGAGCGGTAAGAAACATTCATAGGATTCATTAGCAGGAAACTCAGCCCCTGCTAACAAAAGAATACTATTTCAGAGCAGGAGAAAGGGTTTGCAAGAGCGACTTAAATACTTTTGGCGTTCCGGCAACTGTGTCGCCGTGTTTAAGGAAATCATCTCCTCCTTGCAAGTCACTGATGAGTCCTCCAGCTTCCCGGATTAACAAAGAACCTGCTGCTATATCCCAGGGACGAAGGCCAAACTCCCAAAATCCATCCAGCCGACCGCTTGCAACATAGGCTAAATCCAGTGCCGCTGATCCTGTTCTTCTCACTCCGGCACATTTGCCCAATAGGGCTTCAAAAGTAGGTAAGTATCTTTGGGCTAAAGCCATGTCCCGGAAAGGAACACCCGTACCCAAAAGAGAAGCGCTAAGCTGAGTTTGTTTTGAAACGCGAATTCTTCTGTCATTTAAACGGGCTCCTCGCCCTCTACTGGCAGCAAAACACTCATGGCGAAGCGGATCGTAAATTACGCCATGTTCAATTCTATTTTTTATTTTTAAAGCGATGGATACCGAGAAAAAAGGAAAACCATGTAGATAATTAGAGGTTCCATCAAGAGGATCAATAATCCATATTGATTCTCCATCACCAGGATGAACCCCGCTTTCCTCAGCGAGAATTCCATGCTCTGGATATGCCTTGTGAATGCAATTGATGATCGCCTGCTCTGCTTTGATATCCACTTCACTAAAATAATCATGGCTGTTTTTAGCGGTGATTTTTAGACGGTCCACTTGCTCCATGTGACGGATAATTATTTCGCCTGCCTGTCTTGCGGCGCTCACTGCAATGTTTAAAAGTGGTTCCATGGATATACTCTTTATTTAAAAAATCAGCGATTCTACCACATTTTTTTTATTCAGAGAGAAGTCCAATCAATAAATGCTGTGATATAGTTGGATATTGTATTAATTATAAGTTTTTTTATGAAGCTAAGCTCAATTCGTATCGTATTAGTTGCCACTTCTCATCCGGGCAATATTGGTTCTACAGCAAGAGCGATGAAAACCATGGGTGTAAATTCACTCTATTTGGTTACGCCAAAATCTTTTCCTGACTATAAAGCCAAAGAAATGGCAGCTGGCGCTGATGATATTCTGGAACATGCAGTAGTGACTCGTACTTTGGAGGAAGCGTTAACAGGATGTCAGTTAATACTGGCTACCAGTGCAAGGCCTCGTGATTTATCGTTACCAGGATTAATACCCTCCTCATGTGCAAAGTTGGTTAGTGAACAATCAGATAATACCCAGGTAGCCATTGTATTTGGTCGAGAGCATGCTGGCCTGACTAATGAAGAACTTCTAAAATGTCATTATCACATACACATACCGAGTAACCCTGATTACAGCTCACTTAATTTATCCCAGGCAGTACAAATTGTTGCATATGAGTTGCGGATGAACTTGTTATCACCTCAGGCAGAAGTTACAAAGCGGGTAGGTGAATATGCTACTGCAGATGAGATAGAACAGTTTTATGATCATCTGAAAGAGGTATTTATTGAGATTCAATTTTTGAAGACTGCAAACCCACGGCGCTTAATGCAACGTGTCAGACGGTTATTTAACCGAACTAATTTAGAAAAAATGGAAGTCAGTATTTTACGGGGAATGTTGAGTCAGGTCCAAAAATCATTGGAGTGGGCAAGTAAAAAGCACAGGAGTGATTAGGATGATCAATAAGCCGATTTATTTTGATTATATGGCTACAACACCGGTTGATCCACGAGTGGTGGAGCAGATGATTAAATATTTAGGGCCTGAGGGACATTTTGGCAATCCTGCATCGACAACGCATATTTATGGCAAAGAAGCTGCTTTGGCAGTTGAACAAGCGCGCGGCCAAATTGCTGACTCAATTAATGCATCAATACAGGATATCGTCTTTACTTCCGGTGCTACTGAATCGGATAATTTGGCCATTATAGGTGCTGCTCATTTTTATAAGAATAAAGGAAGGCATTTAGTAACTATGAGTACTGAGCATAAAGCGGTATTGGATAGTTTTTACCAATTGGAAAAAGAAGGCTATGAAGTTACTTATCTTGATCCCCAACCTGATGGTTTGCTGGATATTGAAAAATTAGAACAGGCACTACGTCAGGATACAATTTTAGTATCCATTATGCATGTTAATAATGAAATTGGTGTCATCCAGAATATTGCTGCTCTAGGCGAACTATTACGTGATAAGGGGATCATTTTTCATGTGGATGCAGCGCAAAGTGCTGGAAAAGTCGAGATTGATCTGCAGCAACTTTCTGTAGATTTAATGTCATTTTCCGGGCATAAAAATTACGGTCCTAAAGGTATAGGTGCATTGTACATACGCCATAAACCGCGAATTCGTTTACAAGCTCAAACTTTTGGTGGTGGTCATGAAGGAGGCTTTCGTTCAGGGACTCTGGCCACTCATCAAATTGTAGGTATGGGTATGGCTTTTACCTTGGCAGAAAGCACGCGGCAGGAAGAACAGGCTCGCATTTTAAATTATCGAAATCAATTATGGGAGGGTATTCGACACTTACCCGGGATCCAGCTGAACGGACATCAACACAAGAGAGTTGCGGGAAATCTCAATATGAGCTTTGCAGGACTCGATGGAGATTCTTTATTGCTGGCTTTGAGAGAATTAGCTTTGTCGACAACTTCGGCTTGCTCTTCTGCAAGTATACAACCTTCCTATGTACTAAAATCATTAGGCCTGTCGGATGATTTAGCGCAGAATGCAGTCCGGTTAGCAATAGGGCGTTTTACCGAAGAGAAGCATATTCACCAAGCGATTGCTATAATGTGTAAACAAATAAAACGATTGCAAGAAATTTCACCACTATGATGTATAATAAAGATGTATAATGAAATAGTAGAGGATTGTTTTTTTCTGCCTCAACATGTTGGAATCATTGATTTAGCTTCCCCATTAACGGTACATTTTAGAAGCAGTCAAAACAATCTGAGCGCTACAAGAATAGACTTGTACTTGCAGTGCACTAAAAGGTCATTAATTAGTAAGGCTCGTTTTCGAGCAATAGGAAATCCCTATGTGATTGCAGCCCTTGAATGGTTGTGTCGTCAATCACAGGGCAGGGAATTAGACAGTGTTATGTCAATAACTTATCAGACATTGATTAAAGAATTAGAAATACCGACTCACCAGTATCCCGTTGCGCTACAGGTTGAGGATGTTTATAAAGAGGTTTTGACTTTAATGAAAAAGAAATTAGAGGATTATAAATCATGAGTGTCGTGATACAACATACTACAGAAAAACCTGAAATTAGTTTCAGTGAATCAGCGAAACAACACCTGATTTCATATCTGGCTAAAAATTCAGAACATAGGGGTGTTCGTTTGTCTGTTAAGAAAACAGGGTGTTCGGGATTTTCATATGTTGTCGATTATGTAACAAAGCCTTTGGAAGGGGATATGATCGTGCCTTTATCCGGGGATTATATCGTGTGCATTGATAAGGCAAGCTATCCATTTCTTAAGGATATGCAGGTCGATTATGTTAAACAAGGATTTAACTATAAGTTCATTTTTAATAATCCCAATCAAACGGGTCAATGTGGTTGTGGTGAAAGCTTTACTGTTGGCTGATGTCAATTAGGTTGTACCTGAAAGGTATGGATCGTTCCGTTATAACTTGAGTTGATGGATGCTCTCTAAATAGTGAATACTATCAGCTCAACTGATGGTTCCTGATTGTCCACCTACCAACTAAGATTTAAATTTAATATGCACATTGACTTCAATCGATTCTGAATGTTCGGTGACAGAGATGGATTGTAACTCGTCATCGGCTTGTTCCGATTTATGCTTCCATGGAGCTCTAAAAAATTGGGCATATTCCGGGGTAGGTGCAATTTTATAAGTCAGGGTTGCTTCTGCGGGTGATAGCTTAGATTTACTTTTTTCTATGCCTTTTTGAGAAAGTTTTTTTTGATGCTCCTTTATTCTATTGCATGTTAAAAGCAAAATTTCAGCACGGACTATGCACATTTCATCTACAAATTGATTTGATGGGTGCTTGTCATGGTGCTTTTGAGAGTAAAGGGCGTAATCAGTTGCAATTAAAGCCATTATTTCTTTAGTTGAATTGCTCATTATAGCTCAGAAAAGTTTAAGTTTGCTGGATTATCTCGTAATGAGTCAGGTATATCAATCGTAATAATTAGTCTTTGGTACAATCTAAAAATGAATTATCCGTTTGGAAGGCAAGAGTTCTCACATTATTGGGTAAATATTTGACTGTGTAACCAAAATTTAAATTATTTTAAAACTTTATCATAATTTGGTCAAAATAGTTAAAAAAATCATACAATTATTTTTACAATTCCCTCGAAAATGATACAATAATTTTCCTTAATCTTCCCTTAATAAATGAATATCATTGAAACAATGTTTACACTCTTTGGAATATTTGATATTATATCGGACATGGAGTTCGGTGCGGGTTGTTTACTGAGCCTAAGAAATATTCATTAATTTGTACTAGGAGATTAAAATGAATGCAGTAATGCAAGAAGCGGTGCAAGGTAACGAGGCACTTTCGCATCAAGTGATTAATGCAGTTAAAGGATATTTAACCAGTGTTGGTAATAAAGATGCCAATCTGAATTTATATCAATTAATTGTTGAAGAAGTAGAAGCGCCTTTATTTCGTACTGTTATGGAATTAACTCGTTATAATCAATCAAAAGCTGCTCGAGTTCTTGGTGTAAGCCGTGGTACGTTACGTACTAAACTGAAGCGTTATTTTGATGATGAGTTTATCGGTACCCGTGATTTCTAATTTAGAGATTGTTTTAAACTGGATTCTTCCTCAAATTTCCAAAATTTAAATGTTATTTGTGGTCTTTAGCTGGTCACTCTGATACTATCAATTCCAGAGTCGGTCAGGCAATCGCTCTTTATTTCAGAATAAAGGGAGGAAAGTCCGGGCTCCATAGGGCAGGGTGCCAGGTAACTCCTGGGAGGTGTGAACCTACGGAAAGTGCCACAGAAAATATACCGCCCGTTTGTTCTTGTAACAATCGGGTAAGGGTGAAATGGTGCGGTAAGAGCGCACCGCGCGACTGGCAACAGTCGTGGCAGGGAAAACCCCACCCGGAGCAAGACCAAATAGGAATCCATCTGACTGTAAAGTCATAACGTGCGGCCCGTACGGGATTCGGGTAGGTCGCTTGAGGCATGCGGTGACGTATGTCCCAGATGAATGGTTGCTCACGACAGAACCCGGCTTATCGACCGACTCTTCTATTCTTGGAACACCTCCATTTGAAAAATTTTTGCCAGCAAAATTAGCCAGGCTGTAAAACACAGCCTGTTGTTATATGCAAGGATTTCCCAAAAAATGTTGAGGGTAATGATTAAATCAGATGATTTTTTAACAATTTATTTATTTGCTCCGGGTTCGCTTGCCCCTTGGTTTGCTTCATAATCTGGCCCACAAAAAAAGCCAGCAGTTTTTCTTTACCCGCTTTGTATTCTGCGGCTTGCTCAGGATACTGTTGAATTACTGTCTTAATCATCTCTTCCAAAGCAGAACTATTATCTATTTGTTGGTACCCTTCGCGTTGAATAATGGCCTCTACATCGTTCTCACCATTCCAAAGCATAGTAAAAATAGTTTTGGCAATATTGGAGGAAATAGTGTTGTCTTGAACTTTATTCAAAAGGTTAGCCATAGTTTTTGCGGATATGGGTGGTGCGTCAAATGATAAATTATGCTCATTTAAAGCAGCGATATATTGACCTTTTAACCAGTTGATAATTAGTTTATCAGAAGCCTGGCTGGCTGACTTTACTTCTTTGTAAAATTGATAAGCTGTCGGTGAGGACAGAATAAAATTAATGTCTTCATCGTTTAATAAAGGAGTATTTTTTAATTCACCGTAAATTTTTTCAGGTAAATCAGGTAGTCTATTTTTTATCTCCGCTATTTGAAATCGAGTGACCTGGATGGGCAATAAATCAGGATCAGGAAAGTAGCGATAATCATTTTCATTTTCTTTAGTACGCATGGGATGAGTGGAGTCGTTGTCCGGATTATAAAGGCGGGTTTCCTGGATAATTGGCTTACCACCCTCCAGAAGATCCTCGTGTCTTGACTGTTCAAAGGCAATAGCCTTTTCTATATAGCGAAAAGAGTTCAGATTTTTAAGCTCTGTTCTGGTTCCTAACACAGAGGAACCTTTTGGTTTTAATGAAAGGTTAACATCACAACGAAAAGACCCTTCTTGCATGTTCCCATCACAAATTCCCAGGAACCTTACTAACTGATGGAGAGCTTTTAGGTATTTAATTGCTTCTTCCGCTGAATACAGACAAGGAGTAGTGACTATCTCAAGTAGCGGGGTTCCTGCTCGATTGAGATCGATTCCTGTGTAATCAGAGTGTAATTCATGCAAGGACTTTCCTGCATCCTCCTCTAGATGAGCGCGAAGGATTTCAACCGTTTTTTCGCTGCCATTCTCCAGTAGAATTTTTAATCGACCATTACTCACTATGGGCTGTTGAAATTGACTGATTTGGTAGCCTTTAGGTAAATCCGGATAAAAATAGTTTTTCCTTTCAAATATAGATAAGTCATTAATATCCGCATGAATGGCCAAACCTAATTGAATGGCCATTACGATTGCCTGCTGGTTTAATAGGGGTAGTACACCAGGTAAACCGGCATCTATAAAACAAGTTTGTGTGTTGGGAGAAGCACCATAGGCTGTCGATGCTCCTGAAAAAAGTTTGGATTTTGTTTTTAATTGGGCATGTACTTCAAGGCCAATGACGGTATCCCACTCCATAAAATCACCCTTATTCGTTTGGACTGGTCAAGTGCCAGCTGGTATGTAATTGGTAATGATGAGCTATATTGAGCAAACGCCCCTCACTAAAATGCTTACCCATTAGTTGCAGTCCTATGGGTAGGTTATTATCATATCCTGCAGGTATTGACAGGGCAGGTAAACCAGCCAGATTAGCAGCTACGGTAAATACATCAGCTAAATAATTTTGGATGGGATCGGCTATTTTTTCCCCCAGTTTAAAGGCAGTGGTTGGGGTTGTTGGACCTAAAATAACGTCTACTGAATTGAGTTTTTCTGCCAACTCGGCTTGAATCAGGCGTCTGATTTTCTGAGCCTGAAGATAATACGCATCAAAGTAGCCAGCCGATAAAACATGTGTTCCGGTAAGAATTCTGCGTTTGACTTCAATACCAAAGCCTTCACTTCGGGAACTGGTGATTAATTCTGTTAAATTAGCTGCATTAGAGCTGCGATGGCCAAATCGTAACCCATCATAACGAGACAGATTGGAAGAGGCTTCAGCGCAGGCAATGACATAGTAACAAGGTACCCATAGCGGTTGAAGTGTTAATTCCATCTCAATAACTTCAGCACCTAGACTTTCAAATATTTTCACTGCATCACGAATTGCTTTTTGTATCCCTTGATCTACGTGAGGTTGAAAGAAACAGTCAGGTAAACCGACACGTAATTTATTTAGAGGTTTATTAAGTTCGGCACAATAATCAGGGATTGAAGCGTCTACAGAGGTAGAGTCGAGTTGGTCAAAACCGGCCATAGCTTGAAGAATAAGGGCAAGATCTTCAGCACTTTTGGCTAAGGGGCCTGCTTGATCCAGGCTTGATGCATAAGCCACCATCCCATAACGCGATACCAGACCATATGTCGGTTTAATGCCGCTAATGCCACAAAAAGCAGCGGGTTGGCGTATGGAACCGCCGGTATCAGAACCGATAGCAAAGGGAACTAATCCTGCTGCAACAGCCGCTGCTGAGCCTCCTGAAGAGCCACCCGGGACTCGTTCTTTATCCCAGGGGTTTTTTACTGGACCAAAATAACTATTTTCATTGGCAGAACCCATGGCAAATTCATCCATATTGGTCTTACCAAGAAGGATCGCTCCTTTTTCTTTTAATTTGATAGCCAGGGTTGCGTCATAAGGGGCGTAAAAATCAGCCAACATTTTGGAGCCACAGGTCGTTCTCATTTTTGTAGTACAAAACAGGTCTTTAAGTGCCATGGGAATTCCAGTGAGCACCTTACCCTGGCCTTTTTTTAGCTCTGCATCTGCTTGTTGTGCCTGGATCAAGGCATATTCTGCATCTAAGCTGATAAAGGCATTGAGATCGCTATTGGCATTGATTATATTAATATAATGTTGGGTTAATTCAGTACTGGAGATCTTGCCTTGGCGCAGAGCCTGGGTTAATTGAGTCAGTGAAAATTGTTCCATAATTATTTATCCGACTCGATCACTTTAGGCACTAAATACAGGTTGTCTTCAAACATGGGTGCCATTGCCTCCAGTTCAGCAATACAATCCTCCTCTGTTACGTCATCTGTTCGCAGACGTTGATGTAAGGCGAAGGGATGAAAAAGAGGCTCTACGTTATTAGTATTCACTGAGCGTAATTGATCCACAAAATCCATGATGGAGCTGATTTCTTGTGTTAGTCGTGAAAAATCTGAAGATTCAGTATCCAAATAAGCCAAACGCGCAATTTTTTCTAAGTCTTTTTCAGAAAGAGTCATAGTGGCATCCCGATTGAAAGTGACTCATTATATCGAGATCACGTTAAAAATGAAGTAGTACATTGCACTAGATTGGTTTTTCAGTAGAATGATTAAAGTTCTGATTAATTATTTAGAGTGTATTATCTATGTTGCAGCAGTATAAAACGCAAGGTGGAGTTCATGTTGAGTTAGCTCAGGAGTCTTTGGATTACCAACAGGGTATTGAGTTTCTTCTGGAGCGGATCAACTCGCAACGAGGGGCAATTTTTGCCTCCAGCTTTGAATATCCAGGACGTTACACCTGTTGGGATTTGGGATTTTATAATCCTCCCTTGGCCATTATTTGTAAGCAGAATATTATTAATTTGGAAGCCTTAAATCAACGGGGTGAGGTTTTATTAGGTTTTATTCATCCTGTATTGGCAGCCCAGGATGAGTTAGAAATACTGGACAACTCGGATGTATTTTGCCAGATTAAGATTAAAGCATCAAAACAAATTTTTAGTGAAGAAGACAGAAGTCATCAGCCATCAGTATTTAGTATTATTCGATTATTACTTGCTTTTTTTAAATCAGAAGAAGATACCCATTTGGGTTTATATGGTGCCTTTGGTTTTGATTTAATTCATCAGTTTGAAGATTTACCACGGCACCAGGAGCGAGATCTGTCGCAAAGGGATATGGTTCTTTATTTACCCGATGAGATTTTTATTGTGGATCACCGTAAAGAAGAAGCTTTTGTCAGACGATACGATTTTCAGTATCAAGGTAAATCAACTCAGTCGCTGGGAAGAAATGGAATTTATTACCCTTATCAATCCCCTGAGCAACCCGATAAAAGTTGCGATCATGCTCTGGGTGAATACGCGGACATTGTGAACAAAGCGAAACAACGATTTGCCTGCGGCGATTTATTCGAAGTAGTACCAAGTCAGACTTTCTACACTCATTATACCGAACAACCCTCAGAGTTATTCAGTCAAATGCGTCGACTTAATCCATCGCCATATGGATTTTTTATTAATTTAGGAGAGGGAGAGTATTTGGTTGGCGCCTCACCGGAAATGTATGTAAGGGTACAGGGAAACCGAGTGGAGACTTGTCCTATTTCAGGAACGATTAAGCGTGGTGCTGATGCCATAGAGGATGCTTTTAATATTCAAACCTTACTTGACTCATCCAAAGAAGAGTCCGAGTTAACTATGTGTACTGATGTGGATAGGAATGACAAGTCCCGGGTCTGTGAGGCAGGTAGTGTTAAGGTAATAGGAAGGCGGCAAATTGAGATGTACTCACGTTTGATCCATACTGTCGACCACGTGGAGGGCATTTTAAGAGCAGGCTTTGATGCGGTTGATGCTTTTTTAACCCATATGTGGGTAGTCACTGTTACCGGCGCTCCTAAAATCTGGGCAATGAACTTTATAGAGCAGCATGAAAAATCACCACGTAGATGGTATGCTGGAGCCGTGGGATGGTTTGGTTTTGATGGTAATTTAAATACAGGACTAGTTTTAAGAACAGTACGTATAGAGAAAGGTATCGCTGAAATTCGTGTGGGTGCGACTTTACTTTATGATTCAATTCCTGAAGCTGAAGAGCAAGAAACACGATTAAAAGCTTCTGCTTTTCTAGATATGCTCCGAAAAAATGAACCCGAAATTTCATCAGGTACCGCTGATTTACCCTTAACAGGTAAGGGTAAAAAAGTGTTACTTATCGATCATCAAGATTCTTTTGTGCATACTTTGGCGAATTATATTCGCCAAACCGGTGCTGATGTTACTACCATTCGTTTTGATAAGGCATTAAATTATTTAAAAGAAGATCAGTATGATTTAGTCGTTTTATCGCCCGGTCCTGGTAAACCCAGTGATTTTAGATTAGCTGAAACCATTGGTGCAGTAATCAAACAAGGTATTCCTTTATTTGGGGTGTGTCTGGGTTTACAGGGTATTGTCGAATATTTCGGTGGAGTTTTAGATGTACTTGATTACCCAATGCATGGAAAACCTTCGATGGTGAATGTATTGCACAGTGAAGTACTATTCGCTGGGTTAGGAAAAACATTTAAGGCCGGGCGTTATCACTCTCTTTATGCCAGATTGGAAGCGGTACCCAAAGAATTAACCGTCACAGCTATTAGTGAGGATGGCGTTGTGATGGCTATTTCACATCAGCAATTACCCATACATGCTGTTCAATTTCATCCTGAAACCATACTGTCTCTAATCAATCAGGCCGGGCTAAAAATTATTACTAATTTGATGGGAATGGTAAAATGAATAAAAAAGTCCTGATACTTTATGCTTTATCTGTGATATTGGGTGTATTAACCGGTTTAATAGCTTCGTTATTTCAATTGGCTATTGCAGAGCTTGATCTATTATTGAGTTCTTTTCTAAGCTTTGTTCAGGATCATGGTTGGCCAGTGGGATTGGTTTCTGCGATTTTAACAATGCTTATGGTTTTAGTATCCTGGCTTTCAGTGCACTTTATCGCTCCAGAAGCTGCGGGCAGCGGTGTTCCTGAAATTGAGGGTACGTTGCTCCACATCAGACCCATTTTTTGGCGACGTTTAATTCCAGTAAAGTTTTTTTCTGGCGTTTTAGCCATATCCGGTAAAATGGTTATGGGTAGAGAGGGGCCGACAATACAGATGGGTGGTAATTTAGGGGCTATGTTAGGAGAAGTCTTTAACCTTGCACGCCACCGATGCGATACGTTAATTGCCGCAGGTTCCGCAGCTGGTCTGGCTGCAGCATTTAATGCTCCCTTAGCCGGAGTATTATTTGTTATGGAGGAAATGCGCAATCAGTTTAATTATTCATTTACTAATTTTAAAATGGTTGTTATTACTTGTGTGACAGCCACTATAACCCTTAATCTTTGTGTTGGTTCACAACCCTCCATTCAAATGCAATTATTCGATTTACCCAGTTTGTCATCTCTCTGGCTATTTTTTATCTTTGGTATTGTTGTTGGACTGGTTGGCCTGTTGTTTAATCTGACACTGATGTGGACTCTGAAACAGTTAGATGAACTGGATTCAAAACATCATTTAGCCTATGTGTTACTTGTTGGGCTATTGATTGGCTATCTGGCATACTTATATCCTCCAACAGTTGGCGGTGGTTACGGTATCATTAATCAGGCTTTGAGCATGTCACCCAGCGTTCATGTTTTATGTTTTTTACTGATCATTAGATTTTTTACCACGATGCTATCTTATTCGACAAGTGTGCCAGGAGGGATTTTTGCTCCTATGCTGGCTTTGGGTACTTTGCTGGGTTTGGCTGCATTCCATGTGTTGCATTGGATGACTATGGATTTTTCAATCCAACCCGGTATGTTTGCTGTTGCCGGTATGGGTGCTTTATTTGCAGCGACAGTACGTTCTCCAATTACGGGCGTGATTTTAGTAGTGGAAATGACCCAAAATTATTTATTAATCTTACCTCTGATGATCACCTGTATTACATCAACTACTGTGATGCAATTAGCTCGAAATAAACCTATTTATACCCAGCTATTGGAGCGATCCTTAAAGTTAAAGTTGAAAATAAAAGAGTAGGCACTTTCAAAAAATTCCCTAGTGCACCTGCTAGGGACTACTTATATTCATGGTACTCAACTTAATAACCATGTTTAGTCTGCGTTGAACCATGGCTACTCTTAACTTATATGGACAACAATTTTCCCAAAATGCTCACTTGAGTGCATGTATTGATGAGCTTGCTCCATTTTCTCGAATTTAAACTCACTATCAAGGGCGGGAGCGAGATTTCCTTGAGATAAAGCATTAAACCAGTCTTTATGGGCTAAGTCCCATAATCTGGTTTTGTCTTCTATGCTTTGGGGTCTCAGGACAAATCCTATAATTTGCAGTCTTTTACGCATGATCAAGGCCAGATTGCATTCAACAGTACTTCCTTTGAGACAGGCAATTTGGATTAGTTTCCCTTGTGATTTTAGAAGGTGAAGGTGTTTATTAAAATAATCTCCACCAATAAAGTCAAGAATCAGATTAATACTTTGTTCCTCGACTAAGTCTTCAAAATCACTTTCTTTATAATTGATTACCTGATCAGCCCCAAGAGCCAAAGCTTTTTCAATTTTGCGATTATCACCCACAGTAGTAATCACTTTTGCTTGAGTAAGTTTCGCCATCTGAATTGCCAGTGAAGCGATACCACTTCCAGCGCCATGAATTAACAATATTTGCCCTGGTTTAAGTGCTCCCAGATCAAAAAGGGTAGCATAAACTGTGGTCAATGCCTCGGGCAAAGCCGCCGCAAGAGTGTAATCCCAACTCTGCGGAATGAGATGAGCCAGCGTTTCATTTACAGGACAATACTCAGCATAGCCTCCACTGCCAACGAGGCCGTATACTCTATCCCCTGGTTTAAACTGACTGACTTTCTTACCCACTGCTACCACGTCTCCTGCCACTTCAAGACCTGGTATATCAGACTCACCGGATGGGGGAGGGTATTTACCAGACCGTTGCATCAAATCAGCTCTGTTTAGTGCAGTAGCTCGGACTTGTACCAATATTTGCGAATCGCTGTATTTTGGCTTTGGCCCCTCTGAAATAATCAGTTGATTGTTTGGGCCTGGGTTTTCTATGTGTATGTATCGCAAAATTTGTTCCTCCTGTTATCCTAAATACAGAGACAAGGTCATTACATCTATAAATAGTTACATTGATTCACGTAATTTCTCAATAACCAGAGGAAAAAGGAATTTTCTGGGAACGTCATCTCAAACATCGTGATCGATCTCCTGAAACTGGTATAGTTCCTGAAAGTAAAGATTATTCGTTGTGTTCAGGATGAAAAATTGCCTGACTCATTGAGACGTTGCATTCTTGCTTCAATTCAATTTGCCAAAGTGAAGTTAAAAAATAGAGCTGTTACGCGAAGGCTATCTCTTATATAATGTTATACTACATTAACGCTTTTAGCGCTCGCATAGTTATTGAAAATCGCTATATAATCTTATTTTAAGTGATGTAGTGCTAGAGTTTACGAGCCTGCCAGGGAAGACGCAAAAAATTTTAATAAAGCATTTCAAACTGTTTGAATTTGAATTTTTTGAATAAAAATTGAACGACTCGTAAGTGCTAAGCAAATACATCATTAAATCGCTCTATGGTTGGCTAATGGCTAAATTTAATCACCAAAATTTCTATGCTTGGCTCTTTATACTTCCTCAACTTATAATAACAGTTGTGTTTTTTATTTGGCCTGCCTGCAGTGCCTTAAAGCAATCTTTTTTTTATTCAGACGCTTTTGGATTGCATCAGCACTTTGCCGGATTTACCAATTTTTTTGATTTATTTCTTGATCCCGCCTACGTCAAAGCAGTTTGGGTTACTTTTATTATCGCTATCAGCGTTACTTTAATTACTATGAGTCTGGGACTGATTATGGCTCATCTGGTAAGTCATCGGAGTAAAAGCCAGGGAATTTATAAATCTTTGTTGATATGGCCTTATGCGATAGCCCCGGCTGTGGCAGCGATACTTTGGCGATTTTTGTGCCATCCAGCATTAGGCTGGATGACTCAGGCATTACAGTCTTTAGGCATTCATTTTGATTATGTAAATAATGCAAATCAAGCGATGTTGGTGGTTATTTTAACAGCGAGCTGGCAACAGTTTAGCTATAACTTTTTATTTTACTTCGCTGCGCTTAAAGCCGTACCCCAAAGTTTAATTGACGCAGCCATTATTGATGGTGCTTCACCAGGTCAACGTTTCTGGCAAATAATTATGCCTCTATTATCCCCCACCACGTTTTTTCTTTTAATAATGAATCTCATCTATGGTTTTTTTGATACCTTCGGTATTATTCAAGTAATGACCCATGGTGGTCCAGGTAACAGTACTACTAATTTGATTTATAAGGTTTATGAAGATGGATTTGTAGGAATGGACATAGGAAGCTCATCTGCTCAATCAGTTTTATTAATGGCCATAGTTGGGATAGTCTCTTTGTTG
Source organism: Legionella antarctica (assembly GCF_011764505.1). Taxonomy (NCBI): domain Bacteria; kingdom Pseudomonadati; phylum Pseudomonadota; class Gammaproteobacteria; order Legionellales; family Legionellaceae; genus Legionella; species Legionella antarctica. Next base: position 2,177,727 of record NZ_AP022839.1, on the reverse strand, counting down.
CAATTTCGCTTTCTAGAAAAAAAGGTTCATTACGAATGAAACTGTTTCGTTGCATACTCTCACATGGACTTTTAATTTTTTTTATTATGCTCATGTTATTGCCTTTATATTTAGCGATAGTTGCTGCGAGTAATGAGGGGGCAGTAATGATGCAATCGCATATTCCATTAGTTCCAGGCTCCTCTTTTTTAAAAAATATGAAAACTGTATTAATTGAGGGTTTAGCAGTAACGGGGGGGGAACCAATTACCTATATGTTATTGAACAGCCTTTTGATGGCCTTGGCTATTGCCCTTGGTAAAATTATCCTTGCATTAGGCTCAGCCTTTGCTTTGGTTTATTTTGATTTCCCTTTTAAAAAGTGGTGTTTTGCATTTGTATTTGCAACGATGATGTTACCCGTTGAAGTTAGAATCGTTCCTACTTTTCAGGTGGTTGCCTCCTTTGGACTACTAAATACATTTTCTGGATTAACTTTGCCGCTGCTTGCTTCAGCTACAGGAACTTTTCTATTTCGGCAGTTTTTTAAAACCATCCCCAAGGATTTAGTCGATGCAGCAAAGCTCGATGGGGCCGGTCCTATACGCTTTTTTTTCGACATTGTTTTGCCTTTATCCCAAACACAGATTGCTGCTTTATTTGTCATCTTATTCGTGTATGGGTGGAATCAGTATTTATGGCCGTTGGTTATTACAACAGAAACTAAAATGACAACTATAGTAATGGGCATCCGATATTTAGCAGGTGTCGCTGATCAGGTTCCTCAATGGCATTATATTATGACCGTTGCATTGATTGCTCTAATTCCTCCCTGTATGGTGGTTATGGTGATGCAACGATGGTTTGAAAAAGGATTAAAATAAGCATGGCAACTGTTGATTTAATAGACGTATCAAAACATGTTGGACCAACAACCATTTTGAATAAATTAAGTTTAAGTATTAAAAAAGGTGAGTTCATGGTAGTGGTTGGTCCTTCTGGCTGTGGTAAATCTACTTTATTAAGATTAATTGCGGGGTTAGATGAAATCAGCTCTGGAACAATAAAGATTAATAATCAATGCGTCAATGAAGTTCCTGCTGCGAAAAGAGACATGGCTATGGTCTTTCAAAATTATGCTCTTTATCCTCATATGACTGTTTTTGATAATATGGCTTATGCATTAAAAATGAGACGTTTTAGTGTTAAAGAGATTCATCGGCGAGTTGCTGATGCGGCTAAATTACTTCAATTAACACCTTATTTGGAGAGAAAACCTCAAGCACTTTCGGGGGGGCAAAAACAAAGAGTTGCTATGGGAAGAGCTATAGTGCGCTCTCCTGCAGTTTTTTTATTTGATGAGCCATTATCCAATTTAGATGCCCAATTGCGAACAGAAATGCGCCATGAAATTAAGAAACTACACCAACAATTTAATACAACCAGCCTGTATGTAACCCATGATCAAACAGAAGCGATGACTATGGCAGAACGGGTATTGGTGCTTAATCAGGGGCTTGTTGAACAAATTGGAACACCCCAAGATCTATATCAAAACCCGGCGACACTTTTTGTAGCGGGATTTACAGGTCATTATCCAATTAATTTTCTTAAGGGAGTATTTGATAAGAATACTAATATTATTCAATCCAGTTTGGGCGTTCATTTTCCTGCTCCTGAGTGGACTGAACACATGGCAGATAAAACCCATTTAGTTTTAGCCATCAGACCCGAACATGTTCAGCTCTGCTCGGAGGATAACCAACAAGGTATTGAACTTCGGATTGAATTTATTGATGATATGGGAGCTGATAAGCTGATCCAGGGTAAGTGTATTAAAAATGACGAATGTCTTAGTTTGCGTGTTCCTGCGGATCGACCTTTGGCAAATGGAAAAATACATGTTGAATTACCGAAATTAAAAGTGCATGTATTTCATCAGAAAACAGGTAAACGAATTGGAGAATGGCGTGGCTAAAGCAAAAAATAAATTAAAGCTAATTGATGCTCCCGTCTATCGTTATTGGGAGGCACTTTATATGTCTTTTTACTCAAGGCGTTTGTATGTTGATGTGGGTAAGCGTTGGCGTGGTCTTGGGTTAATTTATCTTCTGTTAGCTGTTGCAGTATTGTCTATTCCATTTGCAGTGAGAATGAGCAGTAATTTAAATCAGTCATTTAACGAGCAAATTATTGAGCCACTTCTACTATTGCCTACTATTTACGTACAAAATGGCGAGGCATCATTAGATAAACCAATGCCCTACCTTGTTAAAAATAAAAAAAATCAGGTGGTTTTAATTGTTGATACGAGTGGAACAATAGATAAGTTTGGTCCGAAATATCCGAATCTTAATATTCTCATTACTAAAGATAAAATTGATTTTAAAATACCAACCCCCAAATTATTTGCTTCAAGCTCAACAGAAATTAATCCAGGTGTTCCTTTAACCCAATCGTTTGGTAAAGGGTCTAATTTTGCATTTAGTGGTAAAAAAATAGTCGATGAGAACAACATGGCAGGATTAAAATATGCTTCTGAGTTACTAATTTACCCTATAGTAGTCGCTATATTCTATTCTATGTTTGTGGTGATTTTTTTAGTTCTTGCATTTTTGGGTCAGGTTTTTTCAAGTATCTTTTTTTCATTTAAAATTTCTTTTACCCAATCCAGCCGGATGTTTATGGTGGCTACTACTCCCATGCTTTTGGTATTGATAATGATGTTAACGTTTGATGCAATGTTCCCGGGATTGGGCTTTGTTATATTGGTTATAATGGCTCTGTATTTTGGTTTTGCTATTTACTCATTAAAAGCAGAAAGTAATAAGATGGTTATTCTATGAAGGAGCTAATCCATTTTGCTCACGGTAATGGATTTCCCTCTCTTTGCTATAAACAAATGTTAGATCATTTGGAAGAGCGATTTGATTATTGTTATATAGACAGAATTGGTCATAACCCTCTTTTTCCTGTAAGTGAAAATTGGCATAACCTAGTAAAAGAACTTATTGCCAGTATTAAAAGACAAGCGAGACAGCCAGTAATAGGTTTAGGACATTCTTTAGGTGGCGTATTAAGTTTATTGGCAGCAATAGAGGAGCCTCAATTGTTCAAAGGAGTGATTATGCTGGATTCTCCTCTTATTGGACCTTTAAAATCCAATATGGTGAAACTGGCTAAATCGTTGGGTATTATAGATCGCATCACCCCAGCATTTAGAACCAGGGGAAGACGAGAGTATTGGCAAAATCACGATCAACTGCTCCGTTACTTAAGAACTCGTGACTTATTCAAAACCTTTACTGATGAATGTTTAAATGATTACATCACTTATGGCTTGGAGTGCAAAGAAGATGGGTATCATCTTCGTTTTGACAGGCATATTGAATATCAAATATATCGTACCATCCCACATGTTATTCCCCAATATAAAGGGAAATTATTAACTCCTTCTGTGTTGATATATGGTGACAAAAGCTCTGTGGTTGATAGAATGGATGTTCGGTATATGAAAAATCATTTTAAAATAAAATGTCTTAAAATCAAGGGAACACATTTATTCCCAATGGAGGACCCAGAATCTGTTTCAAAAATGATAATAGCTGCTGTGGATGCACTATAATTTAATAAAATATCTGATTTTTTAAATCAGGCTGCAGATAACTAAGGAGAAGGGCTGTGTTACACGCTATTTTAATACTTGCAACAATAGTAGCTACAGGGATTTTATTAACCCGGCAAGCTTCAATTTCAGTATGGGCAATTTGTTTTTCGATGTTTGCGGCCTTGGTTATGAACTATGGCAATCCAGGATTATTCACTGAGATCCTTTTATGGTCCATAGCCATTCTTTTAGTTTTAAGTTCCATAAAATCCTTAAGAAGAGAATTATTATCAAAGCATCTTTTTAAAATAGTAACTAAAGCAATGCCTGCAATGTCCTCTACTGAACGAGAGGCATTAGAGGCGGGAACTGTCAGCTGGGAAGGGGACTTATTTAGTGGTGCTCCAAATTTTTCATTGTTAAGAAAAGCACCAGCTGTGTCTTTAACGCAGGAAGAAAAGGCGTTTATGGATGGTCCAGTCCAAGAGCTTTGTGCCATGATTGATGATTGGGATATTACTCATAATCACACTGATCTACCTCCGGAAGTATGGAAATTTATTAAAGAAAATCGTTTTTTAGGGATGATTATTCCTAAACAATATGGTGGTTTGGAATTCTCAGCTACTGCTCAAATGTCAATTCTTGTTAAAATTTATGGTCTATCAATTACTGCAGCCACTACTATTTGCGTACCTAACTCATTAGGCCCAGGTGAATTGTTGCTTAAATACGGCACAGAAGCACAAAAAAACTATTATTTACCTCGATTGGCAGACGGTCGTGAAGTTCCCTGTTTCGCTTTAACAGGACCAAATGCTGGTTCTGATGCAGCTTCAATTCCAGATGAAGGGATTGTATGTCGTCAGGAATTTAATGGTGAGCAGGTTCTTGGAGTGCGTCTAAACTGGAATAAACGTTACATCACCTTATGTCCTGTAGCTACAGTTATAGGATTGGCATTCAGAATGTTTGACCCTGATAATTTATTAGGAAAAGGTGAGGATATAGGCATCACTTGTGCACTTATTCCAGCAGATACACAGGGTGTTACAAAAGGGCGTAGGCATTTCCCCTTAAATATTGGATTTCTGAATGGTCCTACCCAGGGTAAAGATGTATTTGTTCCTATGGATTATTTAATTGGTGGACAAGAAATGGCGGGTCATGGCTGGAGCATGCTAATGGAATGCCTAAGTGCAGGCAGAGCTATCTCCTTACCTTCAAGTGCAAGCGGTGGGGCTCAAGTCATTGCTTTAGCATCAGGAGCCTATGCAAGAATCCGCAAGCAATTTAATCAATCTATTGGTAAATTTGAAGGTATTGAAGAGCCATTGGCTCGAATAGCAGCGTCTACATATATAATTGATGCATCTCTAACTATGGCTGCGGCTGCAATAGATCATGGAGCAAAACCTTCTGTTGCCGGGGCAATATTAAAATATCATACCACCGAACGTGCTCGACAGCTTGCCTGTGATGGTATGGATATTCATGGTGGAAAAGGGATTTGTCTTGGTCCCAATAACTATCTAGGCAGAGGTTATCAAGGCACTCCAATTGCGATTACCGTAGAAGGGGCTAATATTCTAACGCGTAGTTTGATTATTTTTGGTCAAGGTGCAGTTCGTTGCCATCCCTATGTTTTTAAAGAGCTTGAAAGTGTAAGAAACAATGATTTAACAGAGTTTGATAAGGTGTTTTTTGGACATGTAGGATTTGTTATAGCTAATTTCACTAAGTCTTTAATATTTGCATGGACTGATGCATGGATGACCAAAGCCCCCCCGAGTAGCGTGAAAAGATATTACCAATTGATACATAAATACAGTACTAATTTGGCATTTCTTGCTGATTTTTCTATGGCTGTTATAGGCGGGAATTTGAAGCGTAAAGAGAAATTATCAGCCCGTCTAGGCGATATGCTAAGTTGTTTATATATGGCGTCAGCAGTACTGAAACGTTTTTATGAGGATGGGGAGCCACAAGCCGATTTGCCATTAGTTCAGTACTCTTGCCAACAATTATTACATGAGTGTGAAACAGCCATGCACGGTGTTATTATTAATTTCCCTGCACGCTGGGCTAGAATAGCTTTGCATTTAATTTTAAAACCTTTAGGAAATAGAAGAAATAAACCTGATGACCACTTAGGACATAAACTAGCAAGAATTTTAATTGAACCTAATGAAACTCGAAATCGCCTAACCCGTCTGGTATACCATGAAGCAGGTGAAAATTGCCCATTAGGCCGGCTAGAAGAAGCATTCCATAAAGTATGTGCTGCAGAGGAATTAGAGAAAAAGGTCATGAAAGCAGCGAAAGATCATGTATTAAAATCTCTGACTTTCCTTGATCAGATTAAAGAAGCGTTACATTGTGAGATATTAACCCCAGTCGAAGCCAAACAATTGGAAGAAGCTGAGATAGCGAGGCAAGAAATTATTAAAGTAGATGATTTTGCTGATGACGAGCTACGTCGTCCCTCTTCATTAAATGAAGTAAAATCCAGAAGTAAAATGATAGCTAAAGATGATGTAGAAACAGAGATAGTATAAAATACTATGATCTAGAGATGGTAAAAACATCTGTGATCTGCCGACAATTGGTATTTCGACATCCCGCGACTTGTTCGCGGGATCCAGTTAGAGATCTTGGCGAGCAATTTTTCTGTTTTTTTTCGTATTTCCTCTGGATGTCAAACAAGCTGCAGTAGGTAGGGTGATAGGGTTGTAAAAGATAAATGGTCAACAAGCCCTGGTTGATAATAGGAACCTCTCTATTAAATTTTAAGCTCCGAATTATCATCAAGACTCGGCTCAGTAGTTAAAGAGGTTAACTGAGATTTATAATTTTTTTGGGTGCTTATAATTTTTGAGACATCTGGAAAGATTGTTTTGAATGCCTTCAGGGCATCGGCATCACTCGCTTTAGTTTTTAGAAAATCATGCAGCCCTTTTCCATCGTCGTATCCAATTCTTTTTCCCAAGTATTCTGCTATTTTTTTATCTACAATTGGCAATATTTTATTAAATTGGTTCGTACTTAATTTTTCAAAAAGTCTAATCATGTCTTCACTTGAATCTGATTGGATAGTACTAAACGAGATTGTTTTCAAGAGTGCTTTAATTTGATCATTCGACAAGTATTGTATGCACTCCCCCAATTGGGCAAAGTTGGGTTTCATATCCTTGATAAAATTCTTCGTGGCATTAAAGACCATTTTTCGCTGATCTGCTGTAAACATCATACTCATCACTCCATTGAGGTCATCCATATTTTCCAGTAGTGAGATTATTCCCGGTTTTCTTAACATCGCTTCAATTTTTAAGGGGGGAATAAAACGGATAATAGTTCCTAATTGGTTTGCATTTGTGATCAGTGGAAGTAAATTTGAGATGATGATCTCTGATGCTGCTTCTCTTGAACTTTCTGACATTTGGTATAGAAGCTCAGCTATTTCATCTGCATTTGTTGCATCTCTAATAGCAACTATTGCCTTAGAACTATCCTTCATGTTTTTGGGTTTAGTCTGATATGTTTGTGTTTCATCCAGATATGTTGATAATCCAGGATGAAAAATCACATTCTCTTTCAAAAAAGTACCCATATGTTTTTTAAGCTCAGAATAGTATTTACTTGGGATTTCTTCTTTAACCCTTTTTAAACTATTTAAAATATGGTTGTGAAATTCTTGTTTTTGGCTGAGAGTAGCAGCTTCAATAGGAAATGAATGTAATTGTTCATAAACTGCGACTCTAAATTTATCCATTGCTTTTTTGATGTTCTCATCATCAATTTTTCTAAAAATATATTGATTAATATTTTCAAATTCGACTATGAACTCTCTTAATGCTTTGCCATTATCAGAATTATCAGTGCTTATTTTTTTATAAAGCTCATCCTTAGAAGTAAAATTTGGTACAAGATCCAATGCATATAAACTTTGACCCAATTTGATACTTGCTCTACGTTCAACTTCTCGTCCCTTTATATTGATATGATAGTATAATAGATTCTTATATCGATCTGATAGTTTTACTCGTCCATTAACACCAACATGGAATTTTTGTTGTAATATCTTTGGCACGAAAAACATAGAGTCTTTTTCTTCAGGATAATACTTTGGATCATTAATATAGGCGCGGTTTTCTGGACACAAAAAAAGGTTTTTTAAGAGCTATTCTTCTTAATACAAAGAGGAGAATAAAATGTCTAAAAAGCGAGCTTATTATACGGCGGCCAAGAAGGCAAAAATAACGCTAGCTGCGATTGAGGGGAAACTCACACAAGCGCAAATTACCAGTGAATACGGTGTTCACGCAACGCAGGTAAAAACTTGGAAGCAATCGGCCATCAAAGCCATTAACGATTTATTCTCTGGGGCTAATGAAAAAGAAGCCAAGTCCCAAGAGCAGCTTGTTGAGGCATTATATCAAGAAATTGGTCGACTTCAAGCGCAGCTATCTTGGCTAAAAAAAAAGCATGAACTTTAGTCTGGATGAAAAGCGCGTCATGATTGATCCTCTTGCCGAGCTCACCATTCGTGAACAATGCTTGCTATTAGACTTGCCTGTTTCAAGTTATTATTATAGTGCCAAGCCCATTTCTGTCGAAGATGAAGCGCTTATGGCGCTACTTGATGAGCACTATCTGCAGTATCCATGTGAAGGTAAAATTAAGCGGGCAAGATGGCTGTCAAAAGAAGTAGGCTATCCTGTTGGTAAACGTCGAGTAAAAAAGTTGATGGAAATGATGGGGTTATCGACTGTTTACCCAAAGCCAAATACAAGCGTTCCCAATAAGGAGCATGAGGTGTTCCCTTATTTATTAAAAGAGGTGGATATCACCAAACCAAATCAGGTTTGGGCCGCAGATATCACCTACATCCGCATGAAAGGAAAGCATGTGTATTTAGTAGCTATTATGGACTGGTATAGTCGTTATGTGATTGGATGGGCTATTTCACCTACTATGGAGGCTGAATTTTGTATTGAGGCGCTTAGAAACGCTTTGCTGCATTCGCGTTGTGAGATCTTTAACACGGATCAGGGTTCTCAATTTACCTCAAAAGATTGGATAAATACGCTAAAATCTCACCACATTTCTATCAGCATGGATGGGCGAGGACGTTATTTAGATAATATATTTATCGAGCGATTGTGGCGTAGTGTTAAGCAAGAAAAAATCTACCGGTATGATTTTGATACAATTGAAGAGGTTGAGCTGGCCTTAACGGAGTATTTTGAGTATTATAATAACCGAAGGCTTCACCAGTCCTTTAATTATTTAACGCCCGCAGAGGTGTATTATGGCCGGAAAAGACCATAAACCCTAAATGAGAGCGTCATGACTTACCCACAAGGCCCACAGGCCTATACGAGAAAGTGAAGCTCTCCTGACCTGTGGACTTGTGGATAAGTCATTCTGATAGAGTTGTGGTAAAATGACCTAAGACAATTCGTAGTAGCAATCACTATTCATACGGTATTGAGTAGGTTTAAATAGGTTAATTTGAGTGAATTTTTAACTATAAATGATGGATGAATAGCTCTTATTTTTCCTTAATTTTGTTCCAGACATGCGGACCCATATCACATCAATAAGTCCTGATTTCTCAAGATAATCAACTTTGTGATTTAAACTTTTCAGACTGAATTTAAGATGATAGGTTTTTGGTAATGTAGAAATTGATGCGTTACACTGCTCACTAAATAAAGGAGCCATTTGTCTATAAAATTTATTATGTAGGGGATCAACATTTTTTTTATATACACCTAAAATAACATCGGCCTGATGTAAATTTTTGCAATCACGTAAATCGTGATTTTTATAAAATTCGGTGCCTTTCTTTTTTGCATTTTGTTTGCTATTACCAGGTACTGGGTCCTCGGCAAAGAGAGCTATAGGTATGTTCAAATCATCTAGATGACGCGCTGCAGCAAAAGTAGTTACTGCCCCTCGACTAAAACCAGCTAAATTAATAGAGTCTACTGGCGCATCATCAGAATTAACACCCTCAATAATAATGGAATTACCAAATTTTCTTTTTAATTTAGAAAATGACAATTCACCTTTAATATTGAAGCAATCACGTAATTTCGAAGAAACAACATCCAGGTTGGGCGAAAGGTATCCTACGCCTGGAGTTTTACCTCCAATAGAAAAGTCTTGGCAGCCATTGAAATATACTCTTACTACATCATCCTTAAAGGTTTGCTGATCATAAGACCATTTCACATCTTTAGCTTTGTCGCCAGTTCCGGAAAATACGAAAAGTATTTTTTTACCCATAGTACATCTCACTAGCAATTAATGTTCTACTATTAAAATAATAGTACATATAAAAAACAATTGCTGGAGTTGTCATGACCGATTCTATAACAATGAGCAAGAAGGATGAGTACTTTGTTTCCATAGTGAAACAAGACATACATAGTTTTATGATGCTGGGAGTAATGCATAATGGGTCACCAAAACTATTGGCTAGGGTCGGTAAAACTAATGACATTGATCCTGATTTTGGTAAAACAGTATTGATGACTGGGAAGGCGATCAGTTTCGGAACCTTATCCAGAATTACTGATGAAGGATTATGGCGCAGTAAAGATAGTGTAGCAGTTATTAATTACCAGGCTTATGCTATTAATTATGAGCAATTTAAACAATTTTTAGAACTTACTGCTGAGATTGAAAAAAAACAGTTAGTAAATCCTGATATAAGTGCAGGTATTCTCAGAGTTTATCGTAAAAATCATCCTAATGAAGAAGTTACGGACAAAAAAATTATGGAGGATGAGGCAATTAAGTGCTATGTTCCAGTTAGTGAAGAGGCAGATAATGACGAGGTTAGATTTGAGCTCAAGGCACTGAAAGATTGTAACTTTACTGTTTCAGATCAGGCTAAGGTTGAGAAAATTTCAAAAGAGGTTCAGGAAATACACATATCTAATACCTGTCGTACCTCCGCTTTAAATATCGTGGAGGTTGTTCTTGGTTTTGCAACCGATGTTTCCAAATATTTTTTTGTCAGTCCTAAATATAAGACACTGTTAATAGCGGGTCAACCTGATAAAGAAAGTTTTTATATTTTTCCACCCCCACCCAATGTTTTTAAAGAATCAAGTGACCAGCAGCATCGTATATTAAGCAAACTATATAAAAGAATGGAGGAGATTCCTTTATCCAATCCAGAAGATCCTAAAACTCGAGCTAAGTTCGATGCTATAAAAACAATGTATAACGATATTGCAGGTCAAAATACCCTTACTGCCACACAACTTTTAGGATCGATTATGAAGTATGAAGCTGAAAAGAGCCAAGCTTTATTTGAGAAGCGTTCACCCGGTTTTTTTAGTAACTTATTTTCATTGAGTTCTTCTACAGAAAGATTGTTCAAATCAATTAAAAGTGAATTAGAAAAAGAAAAAGCAAGTGAAAAAGCAGATGAAGACGTACCAACTAACGGACCGAATTTGAGTTAACAGATATAAGCTGGATTAATTCTGATAAATCTGACATAAAAGTTGCCAATTAATTATTTTTTTTCACGCTCAAAGATTAACAATTATTTGATAACAAGTAGTTTTTGTTATATTACCATGGGCTATGATGGGTGAGCCAACAAAGCCCCGTAAAATCAAGGTGTTGTTTTGCTCGTATTGTCTGAAAAGTTGCGTACGTGTTGGTTTCTTGTTTGTAGATCAATCCGATCAAGTTGTGAAAAAATTGATGGTAAGTGGTTAAAGGCAGGAGATTGATTCAGTTTCTCCCGCATCGTCACAATAGTAACCGGATTAATATCATTGGATAGCAAAAGCTCTCTGATCCTTTCAAGATGTATGGTACGGAATATTTCTCCTGTGCCAAATACAGTAGTCTCCTGCTTGAAAAATGTCCATTTTCCATACGCCTGCAATGATGGTACTTTTCCTTCATCTAATTGCTGTAAATGCGCTTTATGTTGTGACAAAATGGCGTCCTTCTCATTACCTAACAATTTGTAAATAACAGCCTGTTCTTTTAAAAGTTCTGAAGATTTAATAAGTTTATTTGCTTTATCATATGTTTTCAATGCATTATTAAGTTTGCCCTGTTGATGATAAATTCTGGCAATACATACAAGCACCTCCCCATTTTGGTTATTGAGTTTAACAGCTTGCTCTAAATCAGTATAGTGGACCCCAAAAATGAGACAGTGGTGTAAAATAGAAACCATTGTTAAACGGGGTACCAAGTGGCTAAAAAAAAATTTACATCTGACTTCAAAGCAAAGGTAGCAATTGAGGCATTAAAAAGTCACAAGACGACCAATGAATTGGCATCTGAATTTGAGGTGCATGCAACACAAATCAATCTGTGGAAAAAACAATTACTGGATGGAAGCAAGCAATTGTTTAGCGGCAAGCATGACAAAGACATGGACTCCATCATACAAGAACGAGATCGATTATACACGCAAATAGGCCAGCTAGCGGTTGAGTTAGACTGGCTTAAAAAAAAGACCGGTCATCTAAGTTGAGCGTGCGGGAGAAGCGAGCCATGATTGATGTCAATCACCCTACACTCAGCATCGTACGCCAATGTGCATTGGTTAATTTGTCACGCGCTAGCTACTATCGCACTGCTGGCGAAGGAATATGTACCGAGAGCCCAGAGAATCTGGCTTTGATGGTCTTGATTGATGAGGAATACATGCGCCATCCTTTCTATGGAAGCAGAAAGATGCGTTCTTATTTACGTCGCCTTGGCCATGACGTTAACCGTAAGAGAGTGCAGCGTTTGATGCGGATCATGGGTCTGGTTTCAGTGGCACCAAAGCCGAATACGAGTAAAAAGAACAAGGAACAAAAGGTTTATCCCTACTTGCTACGTGGTTTAGTGATTGATCGACCCAATCAGGTTTGGTGCACCGATATTACCTACGTTAGGATGCAAGGAGGCTTTGTATATTTGGTGGCAATAATGGACTGGTATAGCCGCAAGGTGCTCTCTTGGAAGGTATCAAACAGCATGGATGATGACTTTTGTGTAAGCGCGTTGGAGAGCGCCATCAGGCTCCACGGCAGGCCTGATATTTTTAATACGGATCAAGGCTCCCAGTTTACCAGTAAGGCGTTTACCGATGTTTTAAAAGACCATGACATCAAAATTAGCATGGACGGGAAAGGTCGATGGATGGATAATGTGTTCATTGAACGGCTATGGCGTTCAGTCAAATATGAAGATATTTACATAAAAGAATACGGAACAGTTTTAGCACTACGAAATGGTTTAAGGGTGTATTTCAAGTTTTATAACGACGAAAGACCTCATCAATCATTTGGAATATACACGCCGTCAGAGGTTTATGCTGGCCTATATGAGGCTGCAGCGTAATGGAATGCCTGTGGATATGTGGACGCGTCCTGCGGATCAGCCATCGCCCTTCGGGACATGTGGACAAGCCATGGATAACAAAAAGACGTTATCCACCGCTTGACCACACTCGATGGCTTCGCGCCCACATACCCACAGGCTCAATAACAGGTGTTTCATTAACTGCTATTGTGGTTGACTCGTGTGCTACGCACCCTCGTCAACGAAAGAAAGTAGAATTAAAGTTATATCTTAAATTAAACGGATCGCTGTCTTGACAATGGGGTCCACTGTACAGTTAATGCTGCAGACAGATTTTCTTGACGGAAATAAAGCTCACCTCGGCTACCAAAAGCTAAGGCATTATTCGGATCAAGAATAATAGCCCGGTCTAAATCAGTTAATGCTGCGCCCAAATTTCCTTGTTTTCTAGATACCTCACCTCGGTTTGCTAATGCGAGGGTATTATTCGGATCAATCTCTATAGCCCGGTCTAAATCAGTTAATGCTGCACTCAAATTTCCTTGTTTTCTAGATACCTCACCTCGGTTTGCTAATGCAAGGGCATTATTCGGATCAACCTCAATAGCCCGGTTCAAATCAGGTAAGGCAACATCCAGCCAGTTTAGGTTAATATAAACCGCGCCTCGGTTTGCTAAAGCTAAGGTATTATTTGGATCAAGCTCAATAGATCGGTTCAGATCAGTTAATGCATCACGGTCGCTTTGTTGTATTCTATAAACCGCACCTCGGTTTGCTAAAGCAAGGACATTATTCGGCTCAAGCTCAATAGCCCGGTTCAAATCAGCTAATGCAGCAATCAGGTTTCTTTTTTCTCTATAAACTTCACCTCTGTTGGCTAAAGCAGGGGAATAATTCGGATTAATAGAAATAGCCCGGTTCAAATCAACTAATGCAGCACCCAAGCTTCCTTGTCTCCTATATACCTCACCTCGGAATGTTAAAAATAAGGCACTATCGGGATTAATAGAAATAGCCATCTCTAAATCAGCTAATGCAGCATCCAGGTTTCCTTGTATTTTATAAATATCGGCTCGGATTGATAAAACAAAGTCTTTCTTTGGATCAATAACAAGAATCTTGTTTAAATCTACTAATGCAGCATCCAGTTTTCCTTGTAGTCTATAAACCTCACCTCGATTAGTTAAAGCATGTATCTCGTTCGGATTGATACCAATAGCCTGGTTCAAATCAGATAATGCAGCATCGAATTTTCCTTGTAGTCTATAAAGCTCACCTCGGTGAGCTAACGAATTGATATTATTTGGCCTAAGAATAATATCCTGGTCTAAATCAGCTAATGCGGCATCCAACTTTCCTTGAATTTTATAAATCATACCTCGGTTTATTAAAGCAAGTGGATGATTAGGAGCAAGCTCCATAGCCCTGTTCAAATCATCTAATGCAGCCTCCAGGTTTCCTTGCATTCTATAAGTCGCACCTCGGATTGCCACAGCATGGACATTATTCGGCTCAAGAACAATAGCCTGGTCTAAATCAGCTAAAGCAGCAGCAAAATTTCGTTGTAGTCCATTGATCACCCCTCGGAATACAAAAGCTTGAGTATTGCTAGGATTAATAATAATAGCCTGGTCTAAATCAGCTAAAGCAGCAGCCTGATTTCCTTGCTTTCTGTAAATTTCACTTCTGCGTACCAAAGCTTCATCATTTTTTGGATTGAGTTTAAGACAATTGTTATAAACAATTAAATTTTCCGAATAATTGTTTACTTGAGAAGAGACTTTAGCTAATTTATGAGTGGAAGAAGTTTCTTCCGACTTCTCGTATTTACGTTTTGACATACAATTGCCCTCGCTAATTTTAAAATAGTTTATCGTATTCAAATACAACAAAGATAACGGCGAATTTAAGGTCGTAAGCTAAATTAGAAAGTAGAGAAAGAAGGCAATCAATAAATCAAATCGTGTTCGCTTTTAGGAGGGGATAAAAATATCGCTCTTTGTTTATTATCTACACGACAAACCCGTTTTATTAATTAAAAATCAAGTGAATACCAGTTCTCAAAATTATCCATGATTGAGAAGATAAGTCGTATATGAGGCAATAAACTACTTGATGCCTCACGCGGAAGGAAGATAATACCACTATAAGATCAATAAGCAAACAGTTTGGATTTTTTATTTTTTATAAGGTATTAAGGTTTTGAACAAATCAATGAGCTTGGATTTCATTAAAACAAGATAGTTAATAATTTTCTTTTGTTGACATGCTTTTCATTTATCTCTTTCCTGTCTTAGTCATGTTCAGTAAAACATGACGATAGATACCGCCATAAGAGGAGGTCGACGAAAAGAATATTCTAATTTACTATGCATCTTCTAAAATATCATCCGGCATCGTAATATTAAGCTCTAATACAGCACTGTCTCCGGTTCGTTCAAGGTTGACACTTACTTGATCGCGAGTAATATTTACGTACTTAGCTATGACTGCAAGAATTTCTTCTTGCAGTTTAGGTAAATAATCCGGCGTACTGCGCTGAGAACGTTCATGAGAGATAATAATTTGTAATCGCTCTTTGGCAACTGATGCAGTAGAGTTTCTTCTACGTAAGTAATTAAATATACTCATATTGCCAATTCCTCCTTATTTTTTCCGAATAAGCGACGCAATATTCCTTTACGTTCATTGCTTATGAAGCGCATTGGTCTTTCTTCACCCAGAAAACGAGCAATAGCATCCTGATAAGCAATGCCTGCATCGCTTGCTTCATCTAGAATTACTGGAGTACCAGTATTTGAAGCTTTTAAAACAGATTTTGACTCGGGAATAACTCCGATGAGTGGAATAGCTAATATTTCTTTGACATCATTTACCGAGAGCATTTCGCCGCACTCAACACGGTCAGGATCGTAGCGTGTTAATAATAAGTGCTCTTGAATAGGTGCTGCATTATCAATGGCTCTTTTGGTTTTGCTTGCTAATATACCCAAAATTCGATCAGAGTCTCGAACAGATGAAACCTCAGGATTAGTAACTACAATCGCGTGATCAGCAAAGTACATTGCCATTAGTGCGCCAGTTTCAATCCCTGCTGGTGAATCACAAATGATAAAATCAAAATCTTTTGATAACTCATTAAGAATTTTTTCAACACCTTCGAGCGTAAGGGCATCCTTATCCCGTGTTTGTGATGCGGGAAGTATGCAAAGATTGGGAACACGTTTGTCTTTAATGAGTGCCTGGTTTAGACTTGCCTCACCGTTTATGACATTCACAAAGTCGTATACGACCCGCCTTTCGCAGCCCATAATGATATCCAGATTTCTTAACCCGATATCAAAATCAATAACTACAGTCTTATGCCCAAGCAAAGCAAGACCTGAAGATATAGCTGCTGAAGAAGTAGTTTTTCCTACTCCACCTTTACCTGATGTTATTACAATTATTTTGGCCAACGCTGAACCCATCCTATTGTTCGATTCAACTCAATATTTAACCAACAGTTTACACGTTATTCAATAACTAATTCAAGCTGTCAAGAGCTTCAATTGAAATTAAACTTTTTTATTTTAAAAAAGTGTAATATTTATGATTTAAGTGTTTAACATTTTCTATATTTGTAGTAAACTACTCGGTTAATTTAACTACTGGAGTCAGATAAAAATGTCTCTTAATATTGTACAGCAGTCACTAACCTTTGATGATGTGTTACTTGTACCAGCCCACTCGCTTATCCTTCCTAAAGACGTTTCATTACAAACCAAATTAACGCGTACAATAAATCTGAATATACCTTTGTTGTCAGCTGCTATGGATACAGTAACTGAAGCCAGATTGGCTATTTCTTTAGCCCAGGAAGGTGGTATAGGGATTATTCATAAAAATATGAGCATCAATGATCAGGCTGAAGAAGTTAGAAGAGTTAAAAAATTTGAAAGCGGTATGGTCAAAGATCCTATTGCAGTAACGCCTGATGTCACTGTGCAGAATTTGCTTGAAGTTATGACTCGCTATAATTTTTCTGGTGTACCCGTAGTTGATGGTGTTCATTTAGTTGGTATTGTGACCAGCCGTGATATTCGTTTTGAAACAAATATGTCTTTAACTGTTGGCGAAGTGATGACTCCTAAAGAGAGGTTAGTCACTGTAAAGGAAGGAGCCAGTAGAGAAGAAGTACGTAGCTTGTTACATAAACACCGAATTGAAAAATTACTTGTAGTTAACGATTCTTTTGAGTTACGTGGTTTAATTACTGTGAAAGACATCCAAAAAGCAAAAGATAATCCATATGCCTGTAAAGATGGGGCTGAACAATTACGCGTTGGTGCAGCTGTCGGCGTTGGTGATGGAACTGATGAACGTGTAAGAGCTTTAGTTGAAGCTGGAGTTGATGTTCTTGTTGTTGATACTGCTCATGGTCATTCTCAAGGTGTTATAAATCGGGTGAAGTGGATTAAGAAACACTTTCCTGATGTTCAGGTAATTGGCGGGAATATTGCAACCGCAGCAGCTGCACGTGATTTATATGCTGTAGGTGCTGATGCGGTTAAAGTGGGGATAGGTCCTGGATCAATTTGTACCACTCGGATTGTAACCGGGGTAGGGGTACCTCAAATTAGTGCTATAGCAAACGTGGCCTCGGAGCTTAAAGGAAAAATTCCAATTATTGCTGATGGTGGAATCCGTTTTTCAGGTGACGTATGTAAAGCTTTGGCTGCTGGAGCTGATACGGTAATGCTAGGAGGTATGTTTGCAGGAACAGAAGAGTCTCCGGGTGAAATTGAATTATATCAAGGTCGTACTTATAAAAGCTATAGAGGCATGGGATCTATTGGGGCAATGTCTTTAGACCAAGGCTCAAGCGATCGATATTTCCAGGATATATCTCAAGGAGCTGAAAAACTGGTTCCTGAAGGAATTGAGGGCCGTGTACCTTATAAGGGTCCAGTACAAACAATTGTTCACCAATTATTAGGTGGTTTGCGTTCCTGTATGGGATATACCGGCTGTGCTACTATCGGTGAATTACATACTAAAACAGAATTTGTGCAAGTGACTAATGCGGGTATAAGGGAATCACACGTACACGATGTTAGTATAATCAAACAGGCACCTAATTATCAGGTGGATAATTAACAATGAATGATTTAAAACAACGCCCCTTACTTATCCTCGATTTTGGCTCCCAATATACCCAGCTTATAGCTCGACGTGTTCGAGAAATGGGTGTTTATTGCGAAATTTATCCCTACAACATGGAGCGTGATCAATTTGAACTGCTTCAGCCTTGTGGTGTAATTCTATCTGGTGGGCCTGCAACTGTTACTCATGAGGCTAATCCCAGAGCGCCACAATGGTTATTTACGGCGGGATTGCCGATATTAGGTATTTGCTACGGCATGCAAACTATGTCTGTTCAGCTTGGAGGAGAGGTTCAATCATCTTTAGAGCGAGAGTTTGGGTATGCTGAGGTAAAATTGCTTGGAAACAACATACTTTTTGTTGAAATTGAAGATCGAAGATCAGCTCAGGGGCATGCTTTATTAGATGTTTGGATGAGTCATGGGGATAAAGTGACTCAATTACCCCCGGGTTTTAGCATTATTTGTGAAACACGTAATGCCCCTATTGCTGGGATGGCCGATGAGAGCCGTCAAATGTATGGATTACAATTTCATCCCGAAGTTACTCATACTGCACAGGGGCTTAATATTTTACGCCGTTTTGTCGTGGATATTTGTAAGGCATCTACTACCTGGACTCCTAACCATATTATTGATGAGGCAATTGATAAAATAAGAACACAAGTGGGTGAAGACAAAGTTTTACTTGGTTTATCAGGAGGCGTTGATTCTTCAGTCGTTGCGGCACTTCTGCACAAGGCTATAGGTAAGCAATTAGTATGTGTCTTTGTAGATACTGGATTGCTTCGATTAAATGAAGCGGAACAAGTGATGACTATGTTTGGCCAACATATGGGTATTCATATCATTGCCGTTAATGCTGAAGAGCAATTTTTAAATGCCCTTAAAGGTATTAATTGCCCAGAAGAGAAAAGAAAGATTATTGGACGAACATTTATTGAAGTATTCGATCACGAAGCACAAAAAATTTCAGGGGTAAGCTGGTTGGCTCAAGGCACAATTTATCCGGATGTTATTGAATCTGCAGCTACAAGCACGCATGGCGCTTCCGTTGTAATTAAATCACACCATAACGTGGGTGGTTTACCAGAAAAAATGAAATTAAAATTGTTGGAACCAGTGCGTGAATTATTTAAAGATGAAGTAAGAAAAGTAGGTCTTGAACTGGGATTGCCCCACAGTATGGTTTATAGACACCCATTTCCCGGGCCAGGTTTAGGAGTACGGATTTTAGCTGAAGTTAAAAAGGAATATGCGGAAATTTTACGTAAAGCCGATGCTATTTTTATAGAAGAACTTCATGCTGCAGATCTTTATCATAAAGTTAGCCAGGCTTTTGCTGTCTTCTTACCCGTTAAAAGTGTTGGGGTGATGGGGGATGGGCGTCGTTACGATTACGTCATTTGTTTGCGCGCAGTAGAAACAATTGACTTTATGACTGCTCATTGGTCACATCTACCTTGGGATTTCCTAGCTACAGTATCTAATCGAATTATCAATGAAGTCGATGGCGTGTCGCGAGTAACTTATGATATCTCAGGTAAGCCACCTGCAACTATAGAATGGGAATGAATGACCGATATTGGATGCAGCAAGCATTTCAGCAGGCCCTTCTTGCCCAATTGGAGGGGGAGGTGCCTGTGGGTGCATTATTGGTTAGTAAAGAAAATGAACTACTAGGTATTGGAAGAAACACGATTCAAAACAAGCACGATCCTTCTGAGCATGCCGAATTCAACGCAATCAGGCAGGCATCACAGAAAATTAAAAACCATAGATTATTAAATACAACTCTTTACGTTACTCTTGAACCCTGTGCAATGTGTGCTGGACTTATCGTTCATGCCCGCATCAAGCGTCTTGTATTTGCTACCAGAGATTTTAAAGCGGGAGCTGCTGGATCAGTTTTAAATTTACTGCAGGGATATCCTTTAAATCATAAGGTACTCATTGATGAGGGATTGATGCAGCAAGAGTGTTCCCAACTATTGTCAGATTTTTTCAAGAATTGTCGCTAACTCTTGACCGGCTAATCTTTAAAACTTCGAGGCAACGCCCATCTAAAGACTAATCGAAAGTGCCTCACTCAGCTTTTGGCGAAGAGTTTCTTTTTCTTCCGAGTCGAGAGGCAGACCTTTTTGATTGCTAATATAGAACATATCTTCTGCTCTTTCCCCAGCGGTTGCAATTTTTGCATTATGCAAATGAATGGAGAGAGTGAGAAATACTCTGCTTACAGTTGCTAGTAACCCGGGCCTGTCATTGGCTACTAAAAACAAACGGGTGTGATTATTCAGTTTGTCTTCGTTGTAGGTGATTTGTGTTTTAACGTTGAAATGCGCTAAAGCTCTGGATAGTCTTTTTCGTGTAACAGGGGGCAGATGATCATTATCGGCCAAATGAAAACACAAATCCTTTTGGATTTGTGTTGATCTTTGTTCATCGAAAAAAGCCTGATTTTGCTCATTTAAAATAATGTAAGTATCCAAATCAAACTGGTTGTCACAGGTAATAATCGCTGCTTCCTGAATAGTCACACGATGATTGCTTAACACCGATGTAGTAATTGTAAATCGTTCATCGCGATGGGGCATATAAATAAACACCTCAGTTCCACCTTGACTGTGATGAGGCATAATCATCACCAAGGGAAACTGTTTGGCTAAGAGAATCGCTTGAGTATGTCTTGCGATGACTTCAGGAGATTCATGAAGAAAATATTTCCCTTTAAACTGATCCCATAATTTTTGAATTGTTACTGGTGAAACTCCTTCTGAGGCTAGTATTGTTAAAGCATACTGTTTTCGAGCAGCAATGAGTGCTGTTTCATCCATCAATTCTTGTTCTTTATGAAGCATGTGTTTCGCAGCACGATATAATTCTTTGAGAAGAGAGTCTTTCCAGGCATTCCAAAGAGCAGGATTGGTACCACAAATATCAGCTACAGTAAGTAAATAAAGGTAATCCAGATATCTGGGATGGGGTAATAGTTGGCAAAAGTGTTCTATAGTTTTGGGATCATAAATGTCTTGTCGCTGTGCTGTCTGGGACATTAACAGGTGATGTCGAACAAGCCAAATAAATAATTCAGTATCTTTTTTTTCCAAATGGTGGTGGTGGGCAAATTGTTGGGCCTCAAATGCGCCTAATTCTGAATGATCACCGCCTCGGCCTTTAGCAATATCATGAAACAAAGCGCTTAAATACAAAATTTCAGGTTTATCCAAAGTAGCAATTATTTTGGCGCATAATGGGAATTGCCGGGAATATTGTTCTTTTTTGAACCGAGATATGTTACGAATTACAAATAGAGTATGTTGATCAACCGTATAGACATGAAACAAATCATATTGCATTTGTCCGGTTACTGTTGCAAAACAATCAATATAGTGAGCTAAAACTCCATAACGGTTCATCCTTTGTAATGCTTCGTAGGGCTCATTACCTGCTTGAAGAATACTGATAAAAGTTTCTGTTGTGTCAGGCAAAGCTTTAAAGCGTCTGTTTATTAAATATAATGACTCTCTGATTAGACGGATGGTGCTTGCTCTGACTCCAGCGATATCAGGACGTTTTGCTATCCATAGAAATAGGGTCAATAATGCTTGAGGATGCTGACTAAATACCCTCATATTTCGGACTTCAATATAATTATTTGATAACTGAAACTCATTATCCAGATGGGTTAACTTTTGTTTTTGATGATGGACAATCGTTTCATCAAACCATTGCAAGAGCATTTCATTAAGCTCTCTATTGCGTTTAATAACTTTAAAATAGTCTTTCATAAATTGTTCTATGGCTAGAGAGTGAGGACCATCTGTATAGCCAAAAACCTGAGCAAGTTTTACCTGATAATCAAAGGACAAACGTTCTTCTGGTTTATCTGCAAGCATATGCAATGCAAAACGAACTCTCCAGAGAAAATGTTGGCAATACATTAGCTCTTCATATTCTTTATCAGTAATAAAGCCATAACTGATGCCATCAGCTAATTTTTTTGCATTAAAGTGACGCTTGCTAATACTGAGTAGAACCTGCAAATCACGTAATCCTCCTGGCCCGAATTTAACATTTGGCTCAAGGTTGTATGCAGTTTCTCCATATTTTGCATAACGTTTCTTTTGCTCTAGTTGTTTGGCAAAAAAATATTGATGGCTTGGCCACATATGTAAAGGGTGAGTTTGGTAGATTAACTCCTCCATCAGAGCGCCTCGACCACATAATAAATACATATCCATAATGCTGGATATAACACTTAAGTCCTGGGCAGCAAGCTCGGCGCAGGATTGAACAGTGGTTAGTTGATGGCTTACTTCCAGACCCACATCCCAACAATCGCGAATAAAGTTTTGTGCTCGCTGCAATAGGGTTATAGAAATGTTCTCAGTATGCAGTAATAATAAATCAATATCGGAATGAAGTTGTAATTCTCTACGGCCATAGCTCCCCAGAGCGAGCAAACAAAAATTATCGCCTAGATTGAGTTTATTTTTGACAAATAAAGCAATTAAAATAGTATCTATAAAAACAGCTAATTTACGAGTGACGTTACTGATATTAGCTTTTTGAGTAAATTCTACGCACAGATTCTCTTTGAACCGTTTAATTGTATTTTTAAGAAGATTATTATCGTTCTTCATTGCGCAGGGTTAAAATTTCTACGCCATTATCAGTGACAAGGAGCGTATGTTCCCATTGAGCCGAAAGGCTATGATCTTTCGTTACCACGGTCCAGTTATCGGGTAGTAAACGTGTCTGATGTTTGCCAGTATTTACCATGGGTTCGATAGTAAAGGTCATCCCTGGTACCAGGCTCATACCTGTTCCAGTTACACCATAATGCAATACTTGGGGATCTTCATGAAATATGCGACCAATACCATGACCGCAATAATCCCGTACTACAGAACACCGATTTTTTTCAGCGTGCTGTTGAATAGCATAACCAATATCACCTAGTAAAGCCCCTGGTTTGACCATCTCTATGCCTATAAACAAACATTCATGAGCAATTTGCACGACGTGTTTGGCTTTTACGGAAGGTGTTCCAATAATAAACATTTTACTGGTGTCACCATGATATTTATCTTTAATAACGGTTACGTCAATATTGATGATGTCGCCATTTTTTAAAGTTTTTTTTCCGGGTATCCCATGACAGACCACATGATTTATAGACGTACAAATAGATTTAGGAAAGCCATTATAATTTAAAGGGGCTGGAATGGCCTTTTGAACATTGACAATGTAATCGTGACAGATAGTATTCAACTCATCAGTGCTCACTCCCTCTTGAACATAAGGTCCAATCATTTCTAGCACTTCACCTGCAAGCTGGCCAGCAACACGCATTTTTTCAATTTCATCAGGTTTTTTTATTGTAACGGCCATTATAGGTGTCCAAAATAAAATAATTAAAACTTAGGAAAGTCCCCAACTTGTTCATTAGGAATTTAATTCGGCTAGCTTCTTTGACTAAAGCTACCTCACTAGATTTATACTTTGCTATTAGAATTCTTAATAATGTTAGCACATGCAATTGTAGAGCAAAAGTATTACGAGCAGTGGAGTAATGGTAGACATCAAGCGTATGAGTCAGTTTGGTAAAAAATTTTCCTAATGTTGCTTTTAACCTTTAAGCGCAATGTACTTTCTTTAAGGATTAAAAAAAGATCCTATAGTAAAAATCATGAACATAATGTATAATTACGGTTTTTTACTCTTGGAATTAACATGCCACATTCAGAAAAAAGAAAGAAAAAGACTCCATCAAAACTTGACGATTATGAAACCAGTTTTAGTCATGAGAACCGACAAGGAAGTAAATTAAAACACACCAAGCAAAAGGAAAGGAAAGCCAGAGACATTGGTCTTTTCTTTTTCTCTAATCCCGAAAAAAATAAATATCAAACTTCAACAAGCAAAAAAAATCTTGTGAAAAAGCAGTTTCTGACCGCTCTCGGTATTGATAACATGAAACCTGCTGATTACATTGCCTCCCCATTGGATCAAAATGATTCCGTTGCTGTAACACCAGTAAATTTATTAAAAAAACAAGGCGGAAGAGGTTTATTTGCGAAACAATATATTCCAGCAGGCACTTGTATTGGCGTTTACACTGGGGTTGTATTTGAATCTCAAAAGGATTTCGATCTTTATTTTAAGGAAAATCCCAACGCTGATAATGCTTATACCATGAATGTCGGTGCAAAAGTGGTTGATGGCGCAATTCAAGGTAACTTTACACGCTATATTAACTTTTCCGACAGTCAACCAAATACCATGTTTGTTGAGGGCATACTTAACCGTCGTAAAGTAGCAAAGGTAATGACCACACGGGATCTATACGAAGGAGAGCAATTATTGATTGATTACAATCAATATAGCGAAGACTTCTCAAAAAAATATTTCTTTCTAAATCCTGAAGATGGCATGTATTCAGCGAAAGAAATTAGAGACATTAATTGTGAAGAATATACATTAATGGAAATGACTGCAGACATAGATGCGTTACAAATTAAAGAAAATGATTTTGTTTACGCAACAACTATAGGTAATGTAATTCTTCAAAATGGTCGGTTATCCAGGTTAGAAATAATGCCTGATCAAAGTGCTTTAGACTTACCTTTTCTAAAAACAAGCAGGTTTAAGGTTATCTTGGATTTTGACGAGGCAGATAATTTTACGCCATTAATGTTGGCCTGTTACGCTGGCCAATTAGAAAATGTAGATTGGTTGACAAATCAGAAGGTTAACATTAATCGTCAACAGCATCATTCTGGCAATTGTCCATTATTTCTTGCGCTCGACGGTTATGCTGATGGAGGTATAAATGACAGAGCTATTTATAGGGAAATAATACAGCTTTTAATAAAAAAAGAAGCCAATATACTAATACATGATAGAGCGGATATGACGTTTATTCATAAAGCCATATCTGTACTTTCTACCCGTGATTTTAAATCCATTTTGACTTTAATCCAGGAACAAGAGCATATACTCTTTAGCGATTTATTTACTTATCTTGATGAGAGTGATTTGGATATTCTGTTTTATTGTCTTAATACTAAATTCTTTGATAAAGCTAAGATTCTATTAGATATGTTTCCCGATTATTTCAACGAGAGTAGCAAAAATAAACAGCAAAAATTTCATTGTAAAAAGGAATTTAAAAACGCAATTTCAGATTATAATGAAGTTGATAAGAGCGATCTGATGAGAATTTTAGGAGATAGCAAATATAATGTTCCAGCAGAATTTTTGGATGCATTAACTTCGAATGAGGAAGAACAACCTTCATACTCACTTTAATAATAAATGAATAAAATTAGGCATTGTGTGCATCTGCCAAACTGAGTAATGTAAATCTGACTCACCCTGGGTTTACCATAAGATTAGGGCTTATGAAGGCGATAGGTTTTCATAAGCACTTTATTATACTACCTTCCTGTAATCAATCGATCAACCATAGTAGGGTCAATTAAAAAGAATAGGCTCAGTTATGAACATTAACCTTCATTCTCGTGCTAATTTATATAAATAATGTTAAACTTGCACAACAATAAATACTTAATGGATTAAATATGATCATCTTGGTCAATTTATTGCAATATTGATGATTTATGTTTTACGAGGCTCTAAAGACAGGAAACACACTCATGCACACAGGTACAGTGAATCGATTTAATAAAATTAAAGGCTATGGTTTTATAACTCCAGATGATGGAGGCAAGGAAGTGTTTGTTCATTTTTCGGAAGTACAAACAGAGGGCTATAAAGAATTAAAAGAAGGGCAACGGATTAGTTTTACCCTGGAACAGGGTGAGCGAGGTGAGTTTGCCAAACAGGTAAAAATAATTATCTAATAAGTTATAAATTTTAAATAAGGCTGGGTAAATGTTAGATGTAAGAAGTATAAGTATGCAGTTTGGACCTAAATCACTATTCCAAAATGTGGACTTGATATTGTTGCCCACCCAGCGTTATGGGGTTGTCGGAGCTAACGGTACAGGTAAATCTACTTTCCTGAAGATATTAGCGGGCGAAGAACAGGCATCAAATGGTACGGTTGAAAAAGCCAAGAATCTTAAAGTGGGAATTTTAAAACAAGATCATTTCCGTTATGAAGAAGTACAGTGGACCCCATTGTCAAGACAGCGATCCGTTTAATTTAAGATATAACTTTAATTCTACTTTCTTTCGTTGACGAGGGTGCGTAGCACACGAGTCAACCACAATAGCAGTTAATGAAACACCTGTTATTGAGCCTGTGGGTATGTGGGCGCGAAGCCATCGAGTGTGGTCAAGCGGTGGATAACGTCTTTTTGTTATCCATGGCTTGTCCACATGTCCCGAAGGGCGATGGCTGATCCGCAGGACGCGTCCACATATCCACAGGCATTCCATTACGCTGCAGCCTCATATAGGCCAGCATAAACCTCTGACGGCGTGTATATTCCAAATGATTGATGAGGTCTTTCGTCGTTATAAAACTTGAAATACACCCTTAAACCATTTCGTAGTGCTAAAACTGTTCCGTATTCTTTTATGTAAATATCTTCATATTTGACTGAACGCCATAGCCGTTCAATGAACACATTATCCATCCATCGACCTTTCCCGTCCATGCTAATTTTGATGTCATGGTCTTTTAAAACATCGGTAAACGCCTTACTGGTAAACTGGGAGCCTTGATCCGTATTAAAAATATCAGGCCTGCCGTGGAGCCTGATGGCGCTCTCCAACGCGCTTACACAAAAGTCATCATCCATGCTGTTTGATACCTTCCAAGAGAGCACCTTGCGGCTATACCAGTCCATTATTGCCACCAAATATACAAAGCCTCCTTGCATCCTAACGTAGGTAATATCGGTGCACCAAACCTGATTGGGTCGATCAATCACTAAACCACGTAGCAAGTAGGGATAAACCTTTTGTTCCTTGTTCTTTTTACTCGTATTCGGCTTTGGTGCCACTGAAACCAGACCCATGATCCGCATCAAACGCTGCACTCTCTTACGGTTAACGTCATGGCCAAGGCGACGTAAATAAGAACGCATCTTTCTGCTTCCATAGAAAGGATGGCGCATGTATTCCTCATCAATCAAGACCATCAAAGCCAGATTCTCTGGGCTCTCGGTACATATTCCTTCGCCAGCAGTGCGATAGTAGCTAGCGCGTGACAAATTAACCAATGCACATTGGCGTACGATGCTGAGTGTAGGGTGATTGACATCAATCATGGCTCGCTTCTCCCGCACGCTCAACTTAGATGACCGGTCTTTTTTTTAAGCCAGTCTAACTCAACCGCTAGCTGGCCTATTTGCGTGTATAATCGATCTCGTTCTTGTATGATGGAGTCCATGTCTTTGTCATGCTTGCCGCTAAACAATTGCTTGCTTCCATCCAGTAATTGTTTTTTCCACAGATTGATTTGTGTTGCATGCACCTCAAATTCAGATGCCAATTCATTGGTCGTCTTGTGACTTTTTAATGCCTCAATTGCTACCTTTGCTTTGAAGTCAGATGTAAATTTTTTTTTAGCCACTTGGTACCCCGTTTAACAATGGTTTCTATTTTACACCACTGTCTCATTTTTGGGGTCCACTATAGTGTTTATTATGTATAACCATAGTTAAAATATTCAATAATATTAACTATCCTTAATTAAATTTTAATACTTATTCCTTTTGCTAAGTATATACTTGATTTTACTACAACTGCTTTAATTATACGGGTTAGTAATTTTTTATTAAATAGCAACTTAAGATGATTAAGCTTATCTTTGAAAAAAGAGAAATAAATTGTTTGGATGTGAAACTCGTTGTATTGTAGTTTAATCTGGATTAACTATTTTAAAAGGCATTATTTTGTTGATTGAACAGCAAATAATACAATATCGCGCCCTCGATGAATGGTTTGATTCATCGTTGGGTTCATTTGTGGCTAATGAATTTAGCAACCAATTAAAGTCCGTAAATGACTATTTACGAGGGGAGACTCTATTGCAGTTAGGCAACTGCGGCGACAATCCGTGGTTAAGTACACTAAATTTTAAGAGGAAATGGATTGCGGCTCCTCTTTTTTTAAGTAATGCAATTAATTTGGAGTGTTCCTTTAATCAAATACCTTTGAGTAGAAACAGTTTGGATTGTGTGGTAGCACCATTAACCTTGGAACCTTATGGTAGTAGTTTAAGTTTGATAGATGAGATTGACCGAATTTTAAAACCAATGGGTTTTATTATTTTATTGAGTATCAATCCCTGGAGTTTATGGGGCGGGGCTATGAAATGTGGCTTGTTACATTGTTATAATGATCGTGCGATTAAAATGCGTTCGCCTTTAAATGTGAATAGGATATTTTTACAAAGAGGGTATAGACAATGTGCTTTAAGCAGTTTTTGTTATATTCCACCTGTAAACAGTAAGTCATTAATAAAAAAATTTACGTTTTTTGATGAAGTAGGTAAAATGTTGTGGCCTTTTCCCTCAGGCTTCTATTGCTATATTGCTCAAAAATTCGAAGCGGTGCATCCTTCATTATTGGCTGAGCCTGTGTTACAACCTATAACTAAAAAATATAAATCTACATTACAACCTGCAACAAACTAATAATAAATATTTGAACACTACCCCTTTATTTTTGTATACTTCACATTGATTTATAAACAGGTTTATTTAATGACTAAAAAAACATTATTCCGAATCACTTTTGCCAATCAAGAGGCAATTTATGAGATATATGCACGTTCTATCAAAGAAAGTGAGATGTTTGGTTTTTTGGAAATTGAAGAACTGGTATTTGGAGAGCAAACCGCGCTAGTGGTGGACCCCTCCGAAGAAAGACTTAAAATGGAATTCAGCGGAGTAAAGCGTACTTTTATTCCTATGCAATCAGTATACCGCATAGATGAAGTAGCAAAACAAGGACCAGCGAAAGTAAAGGATAACATAGGTTACGGAAATAAAGTCAGCCCTTTTCCAGGAACAGGAAAGATAAAAGATTAGTTTTTTTATAAATGCACAATATCCTAATCTGTTAGAAACCATTTTTGAAACTAAAATTTTACAACGATGGGGTTAAAAAATTATCATAACTCTTCAAGGAAAAATCAATGACAATCCCTCATAAAATCAAGTCAGTCTATGAAAAATCAAGTTGTCTGTTCACTACTAATGAGGTAGAAGCAGCCCTGGATCGAATGGCAATAAAAATACATGAGAAATTGCAAGATAGAAACCCTGTCATTATCTGCGTCATGATTGGCGGGTTAGTTCCATTAGGTAATTTATTGCATCGACTGGATTTCCCTTTAGAAGTCGATTACGTTCACGCGACTCGATATAGGGGGGATATTACTGGGGGTGAGATACACTGGAAGGTAAAACCATCAACTAATTTAGCTGGAAGAACAGTTTTGGTAGTTGATGATATACTTGATGGCGGAGTTACTTTGGCAGCAATTATTGCTGAAATAAAAGCTTTAGGTGCAGAGGAAGTTTATAGTGCTGTTCTGGTAGATAAATACCGTAAAAGAGTGCCTAATGGCCTTCAAAAAGCTGATTTTGTTGGTTTAGAAGTCGAAGATCATTATATTTTTGGCTATGGAATGGATTATCATGAATACCTTCGCAATGCTCCAGGAATCTTTGTTGTTCATCCAGATCACGAATAGCCAGCTCAGGAAATTTTTGCAGAGATGGCAACAAGTCTGAAAATTTGCCATCCTGCATTGGGATTCCAGACCGAATTGCGGAAATTTGGGTTGTCAGCCCAGAGCCCAATAATAACTTAACGCAGCATAGCCAGTTAACGTTCTCTCAAGGCTGATTGCTTTGCCTTTAATATAGGCTTGAGAATGTATGCAAGTACTGACTTTTCTCCTGTTAGAATGTCAACTGTTGCTAACATTCCAGGGATAATAGGCAAAGGTTTTTTATCAGTTCCCAAATGATTTTTAGTAGTGCGAACCCTAATCATATAAAAGCTCTCATTTTTTTTATCAGTTTCGTCAATTATCGTGTCTGCACTTATTTGCTCAACTGATCCTTCAAGACCACCATAAATTGAAAAGTCATAAGCTGTAATTTTAACCATTGCTTTTTGGCCCGGGTGTATAAAACCGATATCAGCAGGGCGAATTTTTGCTTCAATTAACAGGCTATCATCAAGAGGAACAATTTCTACAATATCGTTTCCAGGTTGGAGTACTCCACCAAGGGTGGTTGTTTTAATTTGCTTAATAATCCCATAAACAGGGGATCTCACTGTTGTACGAGTCAAACGATCTTTGTCAGCTTTATTCGCTTCGATGAGTGCATATAATTCACCTCTTGCCTTATTCAATTTGTCCAATTCATCTGAATTAAATTTATCGATATTTCCTTTAATTTCGTTAACTGCCCTGTCTAATCTGATAACCTCCACTGGAGAAACTGACCCGGTTTTTAACAAAGGTCTGGTCATATCAAGTTCTTTTTGAGCTAAGTTCAGAGATATTTGTAATTGGTTTAACTCCCTCATGCGGGATTCATACAAAGACAGTTGATCCTTTACTAAATCAGGCTGAGCTTTTTGAATCTCGTCAGGAAAGACAGGATTAGTTTTAGTCATCTCAGCATTAATACGTATAATTTCTAGCTGCAACGCATCTTTTTTCCTTTCGGATTCATAATAGCTAGACATGAACCGTGTATTATCAATTTGCATCAATATCTGGTTTTTCTTAACTATCTCACCTTCTTTTACAAAGATATTTTTAATTATTCCTCCTTCAAGATTTTGAATGACCTGTATTTCACTTGAGGGAATTACTTTTCCTTGGCCTGAAGTGACTTCATCAAGTATTGCATAATTAGCCCACATAATTGCTGCAACTATAAAAAAAGCAGAAGTCCATAAAATTATATGGGTAAAGGCTCCAGACTTGTGAGTTTTACTCATTATATCATTTCCTTACGCTACCTGATTTAAGTGCATTTATTACGGCCTCTTTAGTGCCGTCTGCAATAATTTTACCATCTTCTAAAACAATTATCCTGTTTACCAATTCAAGCATTGATATTTTATGGGTGATTAAAATGAGAGTATGCTGATTCGTTAGATAATGATGGAGTCGGGCTTTAAGTTGCCGTTCACTATTATCATCCATGGATGAAGTAGGTTCATCCAAAAGTAATACATTGGGATGCAAAATTAAAGATCGCGCCACAGCTACTGCTTGTCTTTGTCCTCCAGATAGCTCAGCACCTTTTTCACCAACTTGTCTATCAAAGCCTTTGGGATGAGTGTTTGTAAACGATGTGACCCCAGCTATTTCGGCAGCTTTTATAAGTTCAGTATCACGTATAAAAGGTGCGCCAACACAGATATTATCCCTCACACTTCCATAAAATAGAATCACATCCTGTGGCACATAACCTATTTGCTGACGCAGATCGTCTGGATTAATTTGTTTATAGTCAGTTCCATCCAGCAATATTGTTCCTGCAGTTGGTAAAAATAATTTTAACAGTAACTTGCCTAAAGTAGATTTTCCAGAACCAACACGCCCAATAATAGCTACGCGATCACCCACCTTAATTTTAAAATTAAGATTACTTAAAGCATTTATTTCTTCACCAGGGTAATTAAAACAAACCTGTCGAAACTCAATATCACCTTTAAGTGCGGGTCGATGCAAAAATTTAGCATCTTCATTAATATCAGTCTCGAGTTGCATAATTTTATTTAAAGATTGCAAGGCATTAGCTGATTGAAAATAACGAGTGAATAGGGAGGACACTTGTGCCATAGGTGCCATTGCTCTACCCGTTAATATAGTACATGCTATTAATGCTCCTGTTGTCAATTCATTATTTGAAATCATATATACTCCAGCAATAATGACTGCTATGGTTGCAATTTGCTGAGCAAGGTTGGTGATACTCATACTGCTATTTGAAATAAATCGTAATTGCATGGAATTTTTTGAGGATTCATCAATTATTTTTTCCCAGCGGGATTGCAATATTGTTTCAGCTCCTGTTGTCTTTACTGTTTCGATGGCAGATAAGGACTCAAATAAAGTAGCCTGTTTTTCTGCTGAGTATTGATATGACTTCCTCGTGAGCCTTATTAAAGGCCATTGGAGTAGAAGACCAATTAAAAATATCAGAGGAACAACAATAAAGGGGATCCAAAACAGGTTGCCGCCAATTAAGTAAATAACAAATAAAAATATAAAAACAAAGGGTAGGTCGACAAGGACAGTCATGGTGCTGGAAGTAATAAAATCACGAAACAATTCAAATGACTGGACAGTATTAGCCAGAGCACCTACAGATTTAGGTCTGGTTTCCATGCTTAAGCCCAGAACTTGTTGAAATATAGTAGCAGATAACTCAAGGTCAGTATGCTTATTAGCAATATCAATAAAATAGGATCTTAATGTTTTCAATAAGGTATCAAATATGAAAACCAGTGCTACACCACTAGCTAAGACCCACATTGTATCTGTTGCATGATTTGGTACAACTCTATCGTAAACATTCATGGTGAAGAGTGGAATTACTAATGCAAAAATATTAACTAACAGTGACGCTACTAAAACCTCTGAGTAAAGAGGCCAGGACTTTATGATCACATTCCAAAACCAATTTTTAGGCTGTTTCCCTACTGTTTCCTGTGATCTTTCAGTATGTTTAAATTGTAAATCAACAAAAATAACTTTATCAGTTAGATAAGAGGCAATCTGCTTAATATCTGATAAAGTATCAGGTTGTTTTGGATCAAGAATAACTCTGTTCCTCTCATTATCTAAAATTAATAAAACAGCATTTCCATCTTTTTTAATCAAAACGGCAGGAATCTGGGAATCGTCAATTTGATCCAATTTTATTTTTTTGACCTCAGCATCTATAGAGGCCCTGGCTGCTGATCTAGCGAACAGTTCTATTGTTAGTCTGTTATTAACTAAAGGTAATCGAGCTATAAGAGATTGAGGTGAAAAAGGATTCTGATAATATCGTGTTAATAATACCAAGCATGCTAAAAGAGAATCATTTTCAGCCGTTTCACTTAAGTCTATAATATAGGCGCGGTTTTCTGGACACAAAAAAAGGTTTTTTAAGAGCTATTCTTCTTAATACAAAGAGGAGAATAAAATGTCTAAAAAGCGAGCTTATTATACGGCGGCCAAGAAGGCAAAAATAACGCTAGCTGCGATTGAGGGGAAACTCACACAAGCGCAAATTACCAGTGAATACGGTGTTCACGCAACGCAGGTAAAAACTTGGAAGCAATCGGCCATCAAAGCCATTAACGATTTATTCTCTGGGGCTAATGAAAAAGAAGCCAAGTCCCAAGAGCAGCTTGTTGAGGCATTATATCAAGAAATTGGTCGACTTCAAGCGCAGCTATCTTGGCTAAAAAAAAAGCATGAACTTTAGTCTGGATGAAAAGCGCGTCATGATTGATCCTCTTGCCGAGCTCACCATTCGTGAACAATGCTTGCTATTAGACTTGCCTGTTTCAAGTTATTATTATAGTGCCAAGCCCATTTCTGTCGAAGATGAAGCGCTTATGGCGCTACTTGATGAGCACTATCTGCAGTATCCATGTGAAGGTAAAATTAAGCGGGCAAGATGGCTGTCAAAAGAAGTAGGCTATCCTGTTGGTAAACGTCGAGTAAAAAAGTTGATGGAAATGATGGGGTTATCGACTGTTTACCCAAAGCCAAATACAAGCGTTCCCAATAAGGAGCATGAGGTGTTCCCTTATTTATTAAAAGAGGTGGATATCACCAAACCAAATCAGGTTTGGGCCGCAGATATCACCTACATCCGCATGAAAGGAAAGCATGTGTATTTAGTAGCTATTATGGACTGGTATAGTCGTTATGTGATTGGATGGGCTATTTCACCTACTATGGAGGCTGAATTTTGTATTGAGGCGCTTAGAAACGCTTTGCTGCATTCGCGTTGTGAGATCTTTAACACGGATCAGGGTTCTCAATTTACCTCAAAAGATTGGATAAATACGCTAAAATCTCACCACATTTCTATCAGCATGGATGGGCGAGGACGTTATTTAGATAATATATTTATCGAGCGATTGTGGCGTAGTGTTAAGCAAGAAAAAATCTACCGGTATGATTTTGATACAATTGAAGAGGTTGAGCTGGCCTTAACGGAGTATTTTGAGTATTATAATAACCGAAGGCTTCACCAGTCCTTTAATTATTTAACGCCCGCAGAGGTGTATTATGGCCGGAAAAGACCATAAACCCTAAATGAGAGCGTCATGACTTACCCACAAGGCCCACAGGCCTATACGAGAAAGTGAAGCTCTCCTGACCTGTGGACTTGTGGATAAGTCATTCTGATAGAGTTGTGGTAAAATGACCTAAGACAATTCGTAGTAGCAATCACTATTCATACGGTATTGAGTAGGTTTAAATAGGTTAATTTGAGTGAATTTTTAACTATAAATGATGGATGAATAGCTCTTATTTTTCCTTAATTTTGTTCCAGACATGCGGACCCATATCACTACATGAGACCATGATTGCTTTCTTGAGGTAACCATATCATCCATAAATTATCATTTTATCTAAGAGTATATACTCAAATTAAATAAAATTACGATATTTAGAATCAAACAGTATACTTGGATTTGCTAAATGGCTTAAGTGATTCAGTGATGTGTTTATATAGTTCAGGAAGCCATCTGGGTTGGGCAAATGAAGAAGTAGCGGGTTTTTTATCACGCATATCATTCGGAGCTATAATAACTTGAATATTATTCAGTCCCACACGTCTGGCTAATATAAAAAGTTGATCTATCGCAAAATCCCCAACAGCAAGACATCCAACAGATAAATTATTTCCATGAATAAAAATATTATTTCCTAAGTCTCTTCTTCCATCCATATAACCTTTTTCTCTGTCAAAATTATTGGGATAATTAATCATCATTGATAAATGCATGCTACTAAATGGATTGAAATTAATGAGTTTGTATACACCCTCAGGGATTTGCTTATCATTAACTCTTAACTTAGGACCTAATCGGCCACTAAAGCCTGTTAATGGATAATTATGGATGTGTCTCCAGGAATGATTTGAGTTTTTTGCCCAAAGCTCTACCTTTCGTTCTGACTTAAAAGCCAGCAGTGCAATTTCACGGGGAGGGTAACTTACTCCTGCTTTTGAAAAAAAAGAAATTAGTTGTGGTTCTGCACGTAAGCCATAACGCTGTATCGCACGATCAATTGCTTTATCCCAGTTGACTTTCGGGGCCATGCTATAACCATCAAGCCAAAAAAAAACTATAAATAAAGAAATGAATCGGCTCATATGAAAGATGATCTGGTAACTTATATACATCATATCAAATTAAAATCTTCAGGACAATTTGTTAAATAATACAACTACCTTGCATCATTAACCTTTATGTTGTAGTAACAATTTTTGCTTATTATTTGGAATAGGCAGTTGTGTTGCAATAAAATCAGGGCTAATGGATAAATGTCCAATTGAGGGGATTAAGCCGTAATGATTAGGACATAGATATAAAACAGAACCATCGGGGGCAACCTTATAAAATAGATATCTATAACTACAATAGGCTACATTCTTGGGTAGAGCCACCTGAATGACTGGAGTTCCAGGCATTCGATTATCTACGAAGTATGCATTAACCCAGAGATTTGAAATAACTAATAAGCTACCTATTACTATAAAAGATTTGATTAAACTGCTGACATATTTGAAAACAGGATTATTGCTGCTTAAATGTGAAATAATCTGGATTAGTGAAATAAATAAAATAATTAAATTAGCGGTGTAGATTGTTGCATTAATAATATTAAAATAACTTCCAAGAAGTTGACCGCCCGAAGATTGATAATGAATAACCACGGCGATAAGACTTAACCATAAGGAGGAAATTACATAATAAATAATACTTCTTTTAATTCCAACAATTAAGAATATTAATGCAATTAATGGAAAGAGACAGTGAGCTAAGATATACATTGGTCCAATCCCTTAAAATGAGAAGTTCCATTGTTCAATAGACTTATATATATATCAGCAATTTAACGATATGGCTAGCAGACTACCTAATTATTAATATCAGGCTCTTTTATTAGCAAAATCATTGGAGTCGTGGGAATTGCGGTAGAATTTAGCAGGCCTTCAGGAAGCTTTATCCTTCTTAAGGTAAATTTAGTTAATGCAGGTAGCATATAAGTCAATGGACTAACTAATTGAGAGGAGGATTGTTGTTGGTTATTCTTGTCAGCGTAATCGAGGTTTTGATGAAGAGTGCCAATCAAAAGATGTTTATTTAATTCGCTGATTTTATAACTCGATTCCCATAAATTTAATTCTAAAATTAAATGAGCATGACTGTCTTTATAGGTCATAATTAAAACGGGAGGTTTATTATCGTACAACTGAGAAAGTAATGGGAACGTAATTTTGTTAGAGTTAGAACTCATCTTCATCAGTAATTTCGTAGCAAATGATTCCGTGTGTGTTTCCCAACCTTTTTGTTCCAAGCTGTTTTGCAATAGATCCAGGTCACCAACGTATTGAATATTAAACTGACTTATTCTGTGTCCAAGCCGGTTCAGACGATATATAGGCAAAAATGGTTTTTGTTGATTCCACCATATCGATTTATTAAGAGAATATTCTTTGCGATAGGGGGTATGATTATAAGTCAAAGTTTTAAAATTAAGATAAGTCGATAAGGATGTAAAAAATAATATGACGACAAGCAATGTAGAAAGTATCGTTGCCGAATGGGTGATTATTAAATCGTTAAAATTATATTTCCTATAGATCAGATAATGAATCAGACATACATTTGCCCCTGCGAAATAAGCGACAAGAATATCTGTAGGCCAAACGTCTCCAAGGTATGCCAATCCAACACCACTTAGACCGAGTATAACCAATATAAAAATTCTTAGCGTATTAGTAAGGAGTGCGTATTTATTGTTGATATAGAATAATATAAACCCATAAAAAGCTGTTGCAATTTCGAGATTAGCTGCAAAGGAAGCCCCATCCATGGTGACTTGCAGGCCTTGAGGTCTTGGGTTATCAATGAAAAAAGTTAATAAAACGGCGATTAGATAGCTGGAAATAATTAAACTCGTTAAATATACAATAACTTTAAAATGTTTGTAGTAAATACACCAGAGACAACAAATTATATAAAGACTGGTAATAGTAATAGTACTTGTAAATTGGGTACAAACAATAAAAAATGCTTCTAATAATGGTGTATGGAAGCTTTGAAATATGAGATGAATGGGAAAATTAATACAGTTAAACCATGGAGTTATAATGCTTAAAATTATAAGTATTATAAATAAAAGCAAACTAAACAAGCTTAACAATAACAATGCTGCTGTTGGGAAGTGATTCGGTTCGTCTTTGGGAGTAAGTGCATTATAGAGTGGACTTAATTTAGAATGGGATTTAAAACTCAACCAAAAGTGATGTAAATTGCGTTTAAAGAAGGAACTTAATTTAAGATAGAGCCATTTTAAAAACAAAGAAACCAACCAAATTCCCGAAAGTAGAATTAGTATCAGGACAAACAAACGTGTTGCACTTTCGGCTGAAAGTCCATGGCTGGCAGCACCAATTAAAGCACCCGGCAAAATATACAATAAAGACCAGCCTATTGCAGATATAACATTTGCCAATAAAAATCGCCATTGTTTCATGTGTAATATACCCGCAATAACGGGAATTAATGATCTTAATGGTCCTATAAAGCGTCCAATTAATACGCTTTTTCCTCCATGTCGGGAAAAAAAATCTTCGCCATATTTTAACCAGTGGGGGTATTTTTTAAATGGCCAGATCTCAACGAGTCGCTCGCTATAAAAATAGCCTAATGCATAGCTAAGACTATCCCCACAGACTGCTCCTAAGGTTGCAGCTGCTAAAGTTAAATCCAGACGCATAATTCCTGATCCCGCAAGTATCCCTATTGCGGTCATAGTTACCGAGCCTGGAATGATACTACCGATAATGGCTAAGGATTCAGTTAAAGCAATAAAAAAAGTAATGAAGAGAGACCACCTAGGGTTTGTTTGCAGCCAATCAGTGAGCGGTTGAACATAATCTGCGAACAAATTCATAGTATCTCGTTATTTAAATTGATTTAGGAAAGCTCGCTCAAACTGCTGACTTACTTCTTCTAACCTGATATCAGATTGGAAATGACTTATTTGAGTCATTTCCATATTAGCGAAGCCACAAGGGTTAATACCATAAAATGGGTTTAAATCCATGTCAACATTCAGAGCTATTCCGTGATAAGTACAACCATTTTTAACTCTAAGACCAATTGAAGCTATTTTTTTTTCACCTACATATACTCCGGGAGCTCCACAACGAGTATTTGCTACTATTTCATATTCTGCAAGTACTGAAAGTAAGACTTGTTCTAATTGAGAAACTAATGTACGAATACCAAGACTACGTCTGCTAATATCCATTAACACATAGGCTATTAATTGTCCTGGGCCATGGTATGTAACTTGACCTCCGCGGTCCGATTGAACAATTTTGATAAAATTTTTATTTAGGATGTGTTCCGGTTTACCAGCCTGGCCCTGCGTATAAACTGGCGAATGCTCTAAAAGCCAAAGTTCGTCTGGAGTGTAACTCTCTCTATTGGTGGTAAATTCTCTCATTTTTATCCACACAGCATCGTAGTCTGTTATCCCCCATTGATGAACTATCATTACAGAACCATTTTTACATGGGGATGCTTGCTTAGCTCTTGATACAATGCATCAAGCATCTCTTGATTTTCGGCAAGTATAGTTATTGTAATTGCCAGATAATTATTTTTTTGACTGACTTTATGAGTTAGATGTTCTTCCTGAAACCCAGAATAATGGTTTTGGGTAATTTTTCTTATTTCATCCAAAAAGACTTTAGAATTAGTACCAATAACTTTTATTGGAAAAAGACAAGGAAATTCGATTGCTGTAGATTTAGTCATAGTTAACTTAATAATTGTTGATAGGATTCATTTATAATAGTCCAATATTTACCAGCTTTACCTTCATTGATAAGAACATCATTAATTTGTGTAACTGGCATAATTTCTTTCGTCGTGCTCGTTATCCAAACTTCCTTTGCATTAAAAAGCTCACTGACCTTTATTTCTTCCTCGCAGAATATCCAATTTAATTGGTTTATTAATTCAATTGCAATTTGTCGAGTGATACCTGGCAAACAAAAATGGTTTAGGGGAGCAGTTTTAACTGTCGATTCTTGAGAAACTATAAATACATTTGAAGTACTTCCTTCATTGATGACACCTTCCCTAACTAAAATAGAGGTTTGGTAACCGGCTGAGACAGCCTCATCGTTGAGTAATATATTTCCAATTAAAGAGGTCGTTTTAATATCACATCTTGACCACCGAATATCCTCAATTAATTTTGCACTAAGACCTTTTTCTTTATCCTCATCAGAAGGGAAGGGGTTATTCATAGTAAATGCAATAACAGACGGCGTAATTGACAAGGGAATATCATGTTTTCGTATCCCTTGACTACCTCGAGTCACCTGAATATAAATCTGAAAATTACCACCATTATTTTCAGCAATCAGGTGATGAGTTACTGAATGCCAATCATACTGAGGCATCTGAATTTTGATTTTTTTTAAATTAGAATTAAGGCGTTCTAAATGTCTGTCGACAAAAAAGGGCTGTCTGTTGTAAACAGGCACCACTTCGTACACAGCATCGCCAAACAGAAAACCACGGTCAAATACTGAGATCTTGGCGTCACTAGCATCTAAAAACTCGCCATTAATAAAAATTTTCATCCTTGATAAACCCTAAGATCCAAACCATCCTTTGAAGGTCAACCGAATAGCGTCTATTGCCCTGGTAAAAAAACCACCTGATTCAACTGTTTGCAGGGCATATAAAGGACGTGTTGTTATAATGTTATTGTCGTAGGTCACTACCAAATCGCCAACTTTGTCCCCTTTTGTAATGGGAGCTTGTAAATGGGAAGGAATTTTGGTTGAGATATTAAGTCTTTGATACTGCCCAGTGGGGATAGTAATAAATTGATCGTCCGTTAATCCAACAGCTACTTTATCAACAGTACCTTTATAAAGCGGCATTTCCGTAATAGACTGGCCTGATTTGTATAATTGATGGGTTTCAAAAAATCTAAAGCCATAATTAAGCAGCTTTTCGCTATCATCGGCTCGTGAAGATTCATTTGGCTCGCCTAGTACCACTGCTAATAAACGCATGTTGTCGCGCTTTGCCGAAGAAACGAGACAAAAGCCTGCTTCAGAAGTATGACCTGTTTTAAGCCCGTCGACCTGGTTATCACGCCATAATAAACGGTTCCTATTAGGTTGTCGTATACCATTATAGGTGAACCATTTTTGTTTATACCAACTATAATACTGAGGAAAATCAGTAACCAAGGCTCTGCCTAAAATAGCCAAATCCTTAGCTGTGGTATATAAGCCTGGATCTGGTAAACCGGTACTATCGGTAAAGTGGCTATTAGTCATCCCCAGGTTTTGGGCTTGCTGGTTCATGATGTCGGTAAATGCATTTTCGGTTCCACCAACATGTTCGGCCATAGCAACGCAGGCATCATTGCCGGAGTCTACTATAATGCCTTTTAACAAGTCTTCTACCGATACCTGCTGTCCTTCTTTGATAAACATGCGTGAGCCACCAATTTTCCAAGCATCACGACTCACTCTCACACTATCTTTCAAATGAATTTGTTCATGATGTAATGCATTGGATAATACATATAAGGTCATCATTTTAGTCAAACTTGCTGGAGGTAAACGCTCTTCACTGTTTTTTTCTGCAATAATTTTGCCACTATTTACATCAATAAGAATATAAGCCTTTGCATTTAGAGTAGGGGCAGCAGGAGTAACTAGAGGTTTATTTGAAATTGATGGTGATGCCTTCTTTAAATCTGTGGGTAACGACTCTTGTGCACCTGAATTAGTTGATTGCACAAAGAGGGTAATAAAAAATAATGTCGTCAATAAAAAAGACGTGGCTTTGGTCATGAAATTCCTGATGTAGTTACAAAATATTGTTATATTATCACAGCCTGTTACACGCGACCAAACAGCAGAATGAAAATATTGATTTTTTTTATTGGTTTTAAATATATTTGAAATCAAAAACTTCGAAAAATATCTCTTTTTAGGTATAGTTAGATAAAATAATTATAATAAGTATATATGAGAAAAATATTAATCGTAATAATTGCATTTATCTCAGGTTGTCAGACAACTAACAACAATCCACCCGTTTCAACACATGCCAGCACAAAATCTTCAGTTCAATCGGCAAATGCAGTTTACGATCGATATAAAAACAGAGGGAATCGTTATACGATTCTACAAGATGGTGCACCAACAAAGGAGCGATCTGTAGATTTCAAAGAACCGGTTCCGACCAAAGAACCATTAAGTCGATATGGTAATCCAACGGAATACTACGTTGATGGCCGTACCTATGAGGTATTGAAAACTTCCACAGGGTATAAGACTCGTGGTATTGCGTCATGGTATGGAACAAAATTTCACAAACAACGAACATCGAGCGGCGAACCTTATGATATGTATGTCATGACTGCGGCACATAAAACCCTACCTTTACCAACTTATGTAAAAGTTAGAAATTTAAATAATGGCCGTGTCGCAGTTGTTCGGGTAAATGACAGGGGCCCATTTCATGCGGATAGGATAATTGATTTATCCTATGCTGCTGCTTTAAAATTAGGTGTATTTCCAAAAGGGACGGCTCCAGTCGAAATAGAAACCTTAATGGGTCCAGCTGGTCAGGCTCATTATTATTTGCAAGCTGGCGCCTTTTCCTCAGAAAACTTAGCCAAAAGCTTAAAACAAAAATTAATGCTTATAAGTCCATCCCCCGTATTTATCGAACATTATAAGGATCATTATGTAGTTAGAGTGGGGCCATTTGGCGATAAGCATATGGCCGATAATTTAAAAATAAAATTGGCGAGGAATGGTGTCACAGGCTCTTTTTCGGTCTTGATTTAAGCTGTTAACAGACGGAGTCTTTTTTTCAAATTGACTGGACACTAATAGTCAGGAAAATCAAATTGAAACTTACATAAAATATCTATACTCTTATCTTTTAAGTGTAAATAGAAATTATTTGCTCTTTTATACAGAATAATTAATAGCTTATTAATAAATTAATGGATAAAATTATGTTTATAATTCTAATTTCACCTGTTTAAATCAAAATGAGGCATATTATCAATGCATGATGGCTCTGTATTTTATACAATTTTTTTAATATTCGCTGGGGCTGCTTTTCTTTCTACATTGGTCTTATATACAAAACAATCCCTTTTAGTGGCATACATACTTTTAGGTGCCATACTTGGCCCCTGGGGTTTGAAACTTGTTTCTGACGTTTCTGCTGTGCGTCAGATTGGTGATATTGGTATCGTCTTTTTGTTATTTTTATTAGGCCTGCACTTACAACCCCAGAATCTGGTCCATATGTTAAAGGAAGTGACTTGGATCGCAATTATCAGTTCTATCGTTTTTGCTACTATTGCCTATTTTATAGGTAGGTGGTTTGGTTTATCCGTTACTGAATCATGGGTTTTGGGAGCTTCAATGATGTTCTCAAGTACCATTATCGGTCTGAAGTTGCTGCCGACTACAATACTTCATCATCAGCACACTGGTGAAGTGATGATTAGCGTACTACTAATGCAGGACGTTATAGCAATAGTCATACTTATTTTAATTAATGGAGCCCAGCAGCATGGTGGGTTATCACTTAATGACTTACTGTTAGTGGTCATTGCGCTACCTGCCCTGTGCTTATTCGCATTTGCTTTTGAACGCTATATTT
The DNA here is from genome assembly GCF_011764505.1 of Legionella antarctica. NCBI lineage: Bacteria > Pseudomonadati > Pseudomonadota > Gammaproteobacteria > Legionellales > Legionellaceae > Legionella > Legionella antarctica. Next base: position 2,134,725 of record NZ_AP022839.1, on the reverse strand, counting down.
TAATTAAGCTCTTGGCCCGTTTTGACAGAACACAAGAATATGTTTTTTTACTTTCTATTGGCTGGTGTCTGGGATTATCGGTTCTTGCACAAAAATTAGGTCTTTCAGAGGATATTGGTGCATTTGTAGCAGGTGTTGCCTTGGCATCGAGCCCAATTTCATTGTTTATTGCAGAGAGCCTGAAGCCATTAAGAGACTTCTTCCTTGTTATGTTTTTCTTTTCTGTTGGTGCAACATTTAATTTTAGCTTTGCAGCGCAGGTAGTGATTCCTGCTGTTATATTAGCCGGTTTGATCCTTATAATAAAACCATTTTTATTCTATGTTCTCTTAGCAAGAGCAGGTGAAAAAAAACAAGTTGCAAAAGAGGTGGGTATTCGACTTGGTCAGAGTAGTGAGTTTTCTTTACTTGTTGCCAGCATCGCATTAAGTACACAACTGATAACAGAGGTTGCTTCTAATTTGATTCAAGCTACAACTATTTTGACCTTTATTGTTTCATCGTATCTTGTGGTATTAAAATACCCAACACCAATAGCGTTATCTGAAAAAATGCGGAAGGATTAATATATGAAATTATTAGTTGTAGTCTTATGTTTGCTTAGTGAACGATTTTTAATTCATAAGGCTTCTTTCCAACGGTTTTATTGGTTTGGCGATTATTATTTATTGATTAAGAGTACAATAGACAAGAGTAGTTTATTTACAAATCCCTGGATGATTTTAGCCGCAACAGTATTACCAATTGTACTGGTTACTTTTATAATCTACACATTATCTTGTAGTATTCTTTTTGGTTTTTTGTGTTTGATTCTCAGTATTATACTCTTTCTCTATTGTCTCGGACCCCAAAATGCATTTTACCCGGTCTCGGAATCATCTTCTGAATCATCTAATAATACTCAGGTAGGAACCTATTTTTCTCAAGTTAATAGACAATTATTTTCAGTTATTTTTTGGTATATCCTGGCTGGACCTATTGCCGTTTTAACTTATAGATTAGTTACTTTATGTAGAGACATCAGTTCAATCAGCCAGCAGGCAGAGGAGTTAACTAATATTGCAGAATGGATTCCTGCACGAGTATGTGCCTTGCTTTTTTTAATGGTAGGCAATTTTCAACGTGGTTTTATGTTGTTTACACGATTATTCCTTTCTAAACCTGAATTAAATAGCCAATTAGTAAGTAGTTGTGGTCTCCAGGCAGTTCGTATCGGTGAGACTGATGAAATTCCTCTGCCTGTTGCAGAAAGTCTAGTAGAGCATGCCACTATTGTTTTTATGGTATTAATCGCGTTATTTACCTTAGCGGCTTGGTTGTGACGTTGAGGCTAACTTGAATTTATGATGGACTTAAACTATGAATCTGTTATTCCGTGTTTTATGTTGCGTGCTCCTGCTAGGCCTTTCTGGCTGCATAATACAAAAAAAAATTGTAACCAATCATAAGGCGTTTAATCAATGTAAAAGTTTTTGCGTGCAACGCTTGGATTCTTGCAGGCAATATTGTACAAATAGTTGTCCAAGGTGTTCTTCTGCATCGACCTATACCTCAACAACAAACTATTTAAAATACGTACATGAAAAAAAAATTCAGGGCGGATATATAACTCGCGGGTTGAATTCCTACCGTGATCCACTACAATGCCGCAAAGTAAGTTGTAACTGTGCATCGGATTTCAATACTTGCGTTCAAAGTTGTTCCGGTGTTATTCAAAAAAGATTACAATCTGTACCATATTGCACTTAATATTAAAGAATGTCGGGGAACTATTCATGGCAAATGAACCTAATGTTGACTTAGATCCAATTGAAACGCGCGAATGGCTGGATGCCCTGCAATCTGTATTTGCCAATGATGGTAGCGAACGTGGTGCTTTTCTTTTACAACAACTCCTTAACAAAGCAAATGCTGAAGGGGTTAAATTGGCAGGATCAATTAACACGCCATATAGAAATACCATAAAACCCCATGAAGAAAAGCAAATGCCTCCAGATGAGGGGATAGGTAAACGCATTAATGCTTTAATTCGCTGGAACGCGGTTGCCATGGTTTTAAGAGCGGGGAAGTATGCACCTGAATTGGGTGGTCATATTGCCTCTTATGCCTCGTCTTCTACTTTATACGAAACCGGATTTAATTATTTCTTTAAAGGTCCCAATGGCGATCATGGTGGCGATCTACTCTATATCCAGGGACATTCATCCCCTGGTATCTATGCCCGGGCTTTTCTTGAAGGTCGACTTACAGAAGATAAATTAAACCTGTTTCGACAAGAGGTGGAGGTCGATGGTTTGTCTTCTTATCCTCATCCGTGGTTAATGAATGATTTTTGGCAATTCCCCACCGTGTCTATGGGTTTAGGTCCTCTGCAAGCCATATACCAAGCGCGTTTTTTAAAGTATCTGGAAAACAGAGGTCTTATTAAAGCTGAAGGAAGAAAGGTTTGGGCTTTTCTTGGTGATGGTGAAATGGATGAACCTGAATCTGTAGGTGCACTAAGTATAGCAGCTAGAGAAAAGTTGGATAATCTTATCTTCGTAGTTAATTGTAACTTACAACGATTGGATGGACCCGTCCGAGGGAATGGCAAAATTATTCAAGAACTAGAGGGTGTATTCCGAGGAGCGGGCTGGAATGTAATTAAAGTGGTTTGGGGGGGGCGTTGGGATCCATTATTTGCCCGTGATAAAGAAGGGTGGATGCAAAAACGAATGGAAGAGTGTCTTGATGGAGATTACCAATCATATAAAGCGAACGATGGCTCTTATGTAAGACAACATTTTTTCAACCAATATCCTGAACTGAAGAAAATGGTTGAGAATCTTTCAGATGATGAAATATGGCGCTTGAATAGAGGTGGCCATGATCCTCAAAAAGTTTTTGCTGCCTATGCACAAGCAGTCGAGCACAAGGGAAGCCCTACTGTAATATTAGCCAAAACTATTAAAGGTTATGGCATGGGGGCTGCTGGTGAAGGCCAAAATATAACTCACCAGCAAAAGAAAATGACTTTAGATCAGTTAAAAGCGTTTAGAGACAGATTTAGTATTCCTGTCAGTGATGATAAAATTGCTGAGGTTCCTTTTTATAAACCAGAAGATGATAGCCCTGAAATTAAATACCTTAAAAATCAACGGGAAGCATTGGGGGGCTATCTACCTGCCAGATCAACCAAGGTTGATCCATTAAAAGCACCACCTTTAGAGGATTTTTCCTCAGTTACCTCGGGCTTAGGGGAGCGTGAAATTTCAACTACCATGGCCTTTGTTCGTATTCTTTCAGCATTACTTAAAAATAAAGAGTTGAGTTCACGTATCGTTCCAATTGTTCCAGATGAATGTCGAACCTTTGGTATGGAGGGATTATTCCGACAAATCGGTATTTATTCTCCTGTTGGACAATTGTACACTCCTGTTGATCATGAGCAGGTAATGTATTACCGCGAAGCGCGGGATGGACAGATATTAGAAGAGGGTATCAACGAGGCTGGCGCTTTTTGTTCATGGATGGCTGCAGGTACCTCATACAGCTCAAACAAGTTAGCTATGATACCTTTTTATATTTATTACTCCATGTTTGGGTTTCAACGTATCGGAGATCTGGCATGGGCTGCAGGAGATATGCAAGTCAGAGGATTCTTACTTGGAGGAACCGCTGGTCGCACCACGCTTGCAGGGGAAGGACTTCAGCACCAAGATGGTCATAGTCATTTGTATGCCTCAACTATTCCTAATTGCGTTTCATACGATCCTACTTATGCTTATGAACTGGCTGTTATTATCCAGAATGGTTTATATCGTATGTTTGAAAAAATGGATAATGTCTTTTATTATATTACGGTAATGAATGAAAATTATATCCAGCCCGATATGCCAAAAGGTGTAGAGGAGGGTATAATAAAGGGAATGTATGTATTAAAAGAAAGCAAGAAACAATCCAAACAGCATGTCCAATTGATAGGATGTGGAACTATCTTACGTGAAGTAATTAAAGCAGCATCAATGCTTGAAGAAGATTTTTCTATTACCTCCGATATCTGGAGTGTTACCAGCTTTAATGAACTAAGACGTGATGGATTAGCTGTAGAACGTTATAATGCCTTACATCCTGATAAAAAATCCAAAGAAAGCTATGTCTCGTCCCTATTAAAAGATCGTCAGGGTCCGGTAATCGCTGCAACAGATTATATGCGTATTTATGCAGATCAAATTCGTCCCTATGTACCTAAACGATACACTACCTTAGGTACTGATGGATATGGTAGAAGTGACACACGCGAACGTCTTCGTCATTTCTTTGAAGTTGATGCAAAATTTATCGTTTTGGCAGCATTAAATGCTCTCGTTGCAGAAGGAACAATAGATAAATCTAAAGTTGTTGATGCAATTAAGCGTTACAACATTAATCCGGATAAATTGGATCCGGTTACCCATTAGTTAAACATTTATTGTGAGTTATAAATAAAATTTAACTGAATGCTGAGGATAGATATGGCGAACGAAATAGAAATTAAAATTCCTGATATAGGTGGTGCTACTCAGGTTGATGTGATTGAAATTATTGTCCATGTTGGGGAAGAGATATCCATTGATACTCCTTTAATCACATTGGAAACTGATAAAGCAAGTATGGAAATACCATCTCCTAAAGCAGGAAAAATAACGAGCATTTCTGTAAAAGTGGGAGATAAAGTATCTGAAGGGGATACCATTTTACTAATTCAATCAGAGGATGTTTCTAAAGAAACTAAAGAACCTGACTCATCAAATAAGGCTGAAAAGTCAAAAAATGAATCGCCTTCAGAAACAGCAAAACCACCGGCCAGTAAAAAGCAGCCACAATCGCTAGAGATACAAATCCCAGACATTGGCGGTGCTACAGATGTTGATGTCATCGATATTTTGGTTAAACCGGGTATGAAGATAGAAAAAGATGAGGCTTTGATAACCCTTGAGGGTGATAAGGCAACAATGGATATCCCATCCCCCTATACTGGAACGATTAAAACGATTAACCTTAAGTTAGGAGATAAAGTATCTCAAGGTAGTGCAATTTTAACACTGGAAACGAATGCTGATCACGATCAAAGTCCCCAGATGGCTGATACAGCATCCCCACAAGCGATTAATTCGTCCCCTGAATCTGGACGACCTGAGCCAGAATCCAAACCTGAATCCATCACTACAAACACTTCGACTCATTCAGAAGTTATTGCTGCAGGTCCGGCAGTACGACGGATGGCCAGAGAGTTGGGTGTCAATTTAGCTTTGGTTAAAGGGAGTGGACGAAAATCTCGTATTGTAAAAGAAGATTTGCAATCCTATGTCAAAGCACGTTTAACCGAAAAGCAGAGTTCAGGTGGTTTTAATTTACCTGCGACCCCAGTTATTGATTTTAGCAGGTTTGGTGAAATTGAGACAAAACCATTAAATAAAATAAAAAAACTTACAGGAATCAATGTTCATCGTTCCTGGATTACTATTCCCCATGTCACGCAATTTGATGAAGCAGATATTACGGACCTGGAAGCATTTAGAAAGTTGGAAACAGATCGTCTTAAAAATGCTGGTTTTAAACTGACAATACTGGCTTTTGTTTGTGGCGCGGTGAGCAAAGCGTTACAAGTGTATCCCCAGTTTAATGCCTCTTTAGACAGCACCGGCGAAAATCTAATATATAAAAAATACTGTAATCTGGGTATTGCTGTAGAAACACCCAATGGCTTAGTAGTGCCGGTAATTAAAAATGTAGATAAATTAAACATTTCTGAAATTGCTATCGAAATGACACGATTGAGTGGTAAAGCAAGAGACAAAGGTTTAATGCCCATCGATATGGCGGGAGGATGTTTTACTATCTCGAGCCTTGGCGGCATAGGAGGTACAGCATTTACTCCTATAGTAAACGCCCCTGAGGTTGCAATACTGGGTTTATCTCGGTCCGCTATTAAACCAGTTTATAAGAACGGGGATTTTAAACCACGATTAATATTACCCCTTTCGTTATCATACGATCATCGCGTGATTGATGGTGCCGAGGCAGCACGATTTACTCGTTTTATTTGCGATGCATTAAGTGACATCAGAAGGATCTTACTTTGATATCAATGAAACATTTTTATTTTTTGTAAAATAATATTTTAAATGAGGCTTGCAATGGCTAACAAAATTAAAACAGAAGTAGTCGTATTAGGAAGTGGACCAGGCGGATATACTGCAGCATTCCGAGCAGCAGATCTAGGTAAAAAAGTTGTTTTGGTTGAGCGCTTTGATACTTTGGGTGGTGTTTGTTTAAATGTAGGCTGTATTCCCTCTAAAGCATTATTGCACATAGCAAAAGTTGTGGAAGAAGCCGAAGAAATGTCTGAGCAAGGTGTGAGTTTCAGCAAGCCTGCGTTTGATAATAAAAAAATGGTTTCCTGGAAAAATTCGGTAGTCTCCAAGTTAACCGGAGGGTTAAAAGCCCTAGCAAAACAACGTAAGGTTGAAGTTGTTACTGGTGCAGGTAAATTTTCTGGCACGCATCAAATTATAGTGGATACCAAAGACGAACCAGTGGAAATTGAGTTTGAAAATGCCATCATTGCTGTTGGTTCTGAATCTATTAACTTGCCATTTATACCAGAAGATAAGCGTATATTTAGCTCTACTGGAGCTTTAGAGCTAGCGGATATTAAAGGTAGTCTGTTGGTTTTGGGAGGAGGCATTATTGGTTTGGAAATGGCGACTGTTTACTCAGCATTAGGGGTGGACGTGACTGTAGTAGAGTTTATGGATCAGTTAATACCAGGAGCTGATTCAGACATAGTCAATATTCTCCAAAAGCGAATGGTCAAAAAAGGAGTAAAGTTCCTTCTGAAAACAAAGGTAACTGCAGTTGAAGCAAAGAAAGATGGAATTTATGTATCGATGGAAGGTGCTCATGGTACTGATAAACCACTATGTTTTGAGCAGGTTTTGGTTTCTGTAGGTAGAAAATCTAATGGCGGGTCTATAGACGCTGACAAAGCTGGGGTAAAGATAGATGAGCGTGGTTTTATTCATGTGGATAATCAACAAAGAACCAATGTTGCTCATATCTTCGCTATCGGCGATGTTGTTGGTCAACCGATGCTCGCTCATAAAGCAATACCAGAAGGGAAAGTGGCTGCAGAAGTCATTGCAGGGAAAAAACACTATTTTGAGCCCAAGTGTATAGCCAGTGTAGCTTATACTGATCCAGAACTTGCCTGGGTTGGATTAACCGAAAAAGAAGCAAAAGAAAAAGATATTACCTATGAGAAAGCTTCGTTCCCTTGGGCAGCAAGCGGACGCGCACTCAGTATGGGACGCGAAGAGGGCATGACTAAACTACTATTTTGCCCTGATACAAACCGCATCCTAGGTGCGGGCATCGTCGGAGTAAATGCAGGCGATTTGATTGCAGAGACAGCTTTAGCCATTGAAATGTGCTGTGACGTTGAGGATATTGCACTTACTATTCATCCTCACCCGACTTTGTCAGAAACTATAGCGCAAGCTGCTGAAGCATTTGAAGGTACTATCACTGATCTTTATTTACCTAAAAAGAAAAAGAAGGAATAGTTAGTGAAAGGTCATTCCTTCAAGATGGAGAATGACCTTAACCAATTGATTAAAGTCCAATATCGGACAAATGAGTAAATACTGTCACATAAAAACTCCTTACATCTCTGTTGGATAACTATTTATATTGACTCAGTATTTATAACTCGTTGATAAATTTATATTCCTCATCAATAATTAAATGCTTGTAAGTGGACTCTCTGGAGAAGTAATGATACTGAATATCCGACGTATGAAGGATACTGATATAGAGAATGTTTATGCTATTGAGGCCAGTGTTCACATTGCTCCCTGGGGTAAAAATATACTACGAGACTGTGTTCTTGTAGGATATGACTGTCGAGTTATTGAAATAAATAATGGGGATAGCCCTGTACTTGCTGGATATATTATCTCGAGAGTTTCTAATAATAGCTGTCATATATTAAATCTTTGTATTGCCAAGCCTTTACAATCAAAAGGATTTGGACGTAAGTTACTGCAAACTTTTCTTTATTCCTTATCTAAATATACTCAGGCTGAGATTGTAGTACTTGAAGTCAGACCTAGCAATTATGTAGCGCTACATCTTTATCAATCCATGGGTTTTGAACAAGTAGAAATAAAAAAAGAGTACTATAAAGATAGCAACAGCGCTGAGGATGCAATTTTTTTAAGAAAATCCATCTGCGTAAATTAATTCATTTCACATTATTCGCTTGACTTTGTGCTAAACGCTTATAGATAAAAATTAAGCTATCCTAGGTAAATTAGAAAGTTTCAATCAAAGGAGTAGAATTATGAGTTTTTCTTTAAAACGATTATTATTTGCAGCAACAATGGGATTTTTCTCTATTTCCCTATATGCGCAACCTGATGAGTCTTTTCAATCTTTATGTATTAATACCTGGATGAAAAAAAGTAGTGATTTTAGTGATGGAGTTAATTTTAAAAATTTTGGTGAAAAATATTGTACTTGCGCAGCCGGTCAGCAATTAGATAATGATGCTGCGATTCAAAAAGCAATTCAATTTTGTATGTCTAAAACCCTATTACATGATGCAATGGAGTCATTGGAAGAGGAGGCAGGACTAAGTGAAGCTAACGATACGGATATTAAAGAGTATTGTGAAGACCGATGGAACCTTGTATTTTCCAAGCAAACTGATGCAAATAAAAAAATAACTGTTGCTTTCTGTGAATGTGCTAAACCCAAATTAATGGATTTGATTAAGAAGGCAGATGATGTGACTGATACACAGTATGAAAAAGGGATTGACGATGTTGCTGCTGCTTGCTCCGGGAGGATAAAAAAATTCCTGCTACAACCCCGGTTTTTACTCTTCCAGATGAAACAACTAAGTGAGAGGCCGGTTGAGTAGATTGGCCGGATCACTCGGACCAAGCTCTCCTCAGAACCGGCTTGCGGAACTACCGCATCTGGCTCCCGATAGCTCAGTGCCATTATCCCATATTCAGCGAGTGGGAAACATCGATATAGTTTTCCCCAAAATGGAAATGAAATCATTGCATTATTTAAAGATAAAATGAGACAATCTGAAATTTCCAGAAGATTACTAATTGGAGCATGTTAGAAGAATTCTTGATTCGAAAAATGAATGGATAAAAACTGTATATGATCTTGATAATATCATGGCTAAACGATTCAATGGAGTGACAATGAATAAAATAATCTATAAAAAAGAAGCCTTGGACAAAGGCGATACAACATTCGTACTCGTTAAAAATAACGACTTTCACAGTTTAACCAATATCAAAAAACAAGCTAGTGCGCGCTGGGATCTTCATTCGATGGCCTTAACCAAGGATGGTTCGGTTTATGGTTTGGGTCGTAATTATGCGGGACAACTTGGGCTTGGTGATACAATCGATCGAGAAAATCCAACTAAAATTGAAGGATTACCGCCAATCAAATATTTTGCCTTGGGTCATACTTCTACATTTCTTATTGATGAAAATAATAAGGTGTATAGTTTTGGTGAAAATCAATATGGTCAATTAGGTGTAGGACACAAAGATAATGTTTTAGTGCCACAAGAGGTGACGGATTTAAACGATTTCAATATAACAGGAATCCAGTATAGGTGCTCAGCAGCCTTTTTCTTAAATACGGAAGGTAAGGTTTATTACAGTGGCAGTTTTGATCACTCTGCGATGTTTTCACCTACAAAACCAAGAATTTTTTGTGGCCTTCCACCAATAACTAAAATTCATTCAACAAATCATTTTACTGTGTTCTTGGCTGGTGCAGGTGAAGTTTATGTGCAACCAAATAATACTTGTGATCAACCCTACCATAAGCCTACTAAATTACAAAAATTACCGTTTAAAGAAATCATTGATATTGGTGTATATAACATTAAAACTTATTCAGGGAGCGGTTTATCAGTGCAGATGTTACTAGATAATTGCGGCCAAGTGTTTGTGGGTGGCTTTTTAGATGAACCTTTGGATTTGCCTGAAGTCAAACGTATGACTTCATCTATTCAATTTGAACAAAGTAAGTACCGTGATTATGTCTTTGAGTTATGCGATGGAGCATTTGCTATTGTAGAAATCAAACAAAAATCTAACCTGGACTTTGAAATAGTGGATAAGAGGGTTGCACCAGATAGTAAGCTAGCGGAGCAGCTCAGAAAAGCTATGGATGACCGGGCGGTGGAGGATACACCATTGAAGCTTGAAGAGGATGCATTTGACTCGGGTATGCATATCATTTAATGAGTATAAAAATGTGTGGACCAATTTTCCATCGCAAGATTCCAGCCTTAAGGCCCGGAATTGATAAAACGACTTGAGATGCAATATGACCAAATGCCAAGCAATCTATATGAGAAAAATTAACGCGATATGAATTATTGACGCCATTATGTTCAACTGTTATCCTTGGCAACATTAACTTCTAAATGAAATATTTTCTTTTTGCTAGAAGTGGGTAGATTACTAAATGAGGCAATTTGAGGGTTATGTATGCCTGGTGAAAAAAGAAAACGAGAAGATCAGTTGGTTAAAACAACGCTTCAAAAGGTAAGCAAAGAACACGGTTTACATGGTGAACCAGATGGAATGGCCTTAAGCCACGTTAAAAGCCTGCTAACATTTTTTAACCCAGGTAGAGATCCTTTTAGAGAGGAATTATTTGACAGGATTATTGCAGCACAACTTCTTATTAAGATAGATTTTTTCAGAAGAGTAAATACTGATGTTGAACAGGTCACGGTTTCTGCGAAGCAATTACCAAAAGCAACATTTAACACAACTATTATCGCCTTAGATGCTTCAAAAAACAAATATTTTCTCAGTAATGGTGATAAAGCTAGCGGTTCGCTGCATGAGACCTCAGTTAATTACTCTGTCGCTTTATCAGTAATCGGAGGAGATCTATATCGACTTATATTGGGAGGGTCTCAACCGGAATATTATATTGCCCAAGCCGCAATCCCTTATTTTAATGAGCGAAATAACAAAACGAAACTGGAACTATGCACCTTATACCGAATTTCAAAGGAAGTTACAGATTTTGAAAAGTTGACAAAATTCAACGACAATCTAGATGGGCTTATCGTGATTCTTATAGTTAGTTATTTTCTCAGGGATCCTGATGTTATTTATAACCTTGGAAGAGCCAAGTCTCAAATTATAAAACTTGATCCGGAATGCTGTTTTTCAGATTCTGGCGAGACTATTGAATCTATCGAAGCGCACCTGAATTATATATATGACCCCCAAAAAGCTGCCGAAATGTTTCCTTGTGAAACTGTTGATGATGGTTTTATTTCTGATGATGATGATGATGATGATGCTTTGATTTTTGGTGATAAATGGGATTTGCAAAATGCCATGGGTGATACCATAGCTGAATATTTTCGCGAAATTTTTACACATGAATCAACTGATGAAAAAATATATGAATCCCAATTATTTTTGGATTATTTTCGCTCTGATAAGAGGAACCAAGAGTTATTCTTTGGATTAGCATTAATTTTAAAGATTGATATAAACACATATATTGCAGAAATTAACAAAACCATTGTTCCCCCCATGAAGAGCACCAAAGAATTAATGATGGAGCACGCGGTAGAAGATAATCGATTAAATACTTCGAGCGAGAAACTAAATTTCGATCCAGTAAAGTCCCAACTTATAGATGATACAAAGCATCGTCTGCAATTATTTAAAGCGGCAGCCTATAAACTGGAGGGATTTGAGCCGTATTTTGAAGGTGAAGAATATAAAGAATCTCCACTCTATCCCATCTACTTCCATAGTCCGGTGAATTCAGTAGACGAGGTTTCATCAACAATGAAAATGTCATGACTCTTGCGGTTCTTTGAACCGCAAGTGGCATTTGGTTTTTACGTACGCTCCCAAAGAATCTGTGGCAAAGGATAAATTAATATTATTATCAATTAGCTCTGATTTTCGTGATTCATTATTAAGAGCCAAATTAATCGCCATAATCAAGTTATCATTTTGTTTAGAGCTATTGATTTTTAATGACTTCAACAACTTAGTAAATATAGGGTGTCTTTTTTTAACCATTTCTGATAAAAATATACGGAGCTCCTTACCATAGCTTATTAAGATATCTTATGGAATACAGTTTACATGCAAGCTGCACTGGATTATTTACGTGCACAAGGTGAAGTGATACGTCTATAATTTAAAAACATAGTTAACCAAACAGCATTACTGCTATTGGAGAAAATTATGAGCAAATTCGATAAGCGAGGTAACACTGTTTCTTATAGTGATCAACAAGCCATCGATGCTCTGGATCATGCTTTTGACCTGCTGCATGCATATCAGAACGATCCGCTGATTGAGGTCGATAAAATACTCACCAATCATCCCACGTTTGTGATGGCGCACGCTTTTCGCGCTGGAGCCATAGCAATAACCACCGACAAAACTTTTGAGCCCGAGTTATTCAAGAGCCTAATCGCTGCCGAAGCGCTGGCATCCAAAGCCAATGAACGTGAACGAATGCATATCAGCGCTGTTCGCTCTTGGTTCGATGGTGACTGGGATCGAGCAACAAATATTTGGGGTCTAATCTCAATGAACTGGCCACGCGATCTATTGGCACTCCAATTTGCCCATCTTGGTGATTTCTTCCTGGGTTACTCGCACATGCTGCGCGACCGTATTGCGCGTGTGCTGCCACAATGGAATCAAAACGTTACTGGATATGGTTTTGTCGAAGGCATGTATGCATTCGGTCTTGAGGAGTCTGGTGACTATGAGCAAGCAGAAGAACATGGTCGCAAAGCTATATCTATAAACAAACAGGATGGCTGGGCTGTGCATGCAGTCACGCATGTTATGGAAATGCAAGGTCGAACAGTTGAAGGCGCGGATTTTCTTGCAGATGCTGCCGATGGATGGGCACCTAATAGTCAGTTTGCATTTCACCTTTGGTGGCATAAAGCTCTTTTTCATCTTGATACAAATGATGTAGCTAACGCATTGAGACTGTTTGACGAGAAGATATCGGCTGGTGGATTTGGTCAAACGCTAGAGCTTATTGACGGATCATCCTTATTGTGGCGATTGCATCTACTGGGCCATGATGTTGGTAACCGTTGGAATATATTGAGTAAAAAATGGCGTACCCGAGCTAAAGACGCCTATTATGCCTTTAATGATGTTAACGCGATGATGGTTTTCGTTGGAACAGACAATTATTCAGCGCAAAAAATACAGCTTGCAAGTTTGAAACGCGCAGCGATAGGAACAGGGACAAATGCGATGATGAGCCGTGAGATAGGGTTACAGGCCTGCCAAGGTCTTGTTGCATTTGGCCGTGGAGATTATACGCAGGCAATTGAGTTATTAGTACCCCTAAGAGCAAAGGCTAATCGTTTTGGTGGCAGCCATGCGCAACGTGATATATTTTCCTGGACACTCACTGAGGCTGCGATACGGCTAGGGAATCGTGCTCTGGCTGATACATTTGTTGCAGAGCGTTTGTCGTGGAAACCAAAAAGCCCGGTGAATCATGCATGGGCAATCAGGGCCAGCAAACTACCCGCTATTCCCGACAAACCGATTTGACCAATACTGACTAATTTGTAATTTACTATCCAAATTGCTTAATATTTACTTAATTTTCATTATCTATAATTATACTTAGAAGTTTAGTTTTGATCACAATTTCTCAATACTCAGAACTTCCAAAGTGCATAAATAAAAACATTTATCATGTCTTCTCATTTTAAGGAGGCAGTTAAATTGCTTTTTAGTTAGGTCATCTACATTAACTCTGAGGTTAACTAATGAAACGTCGTGTTGTTCTTAATTTTGCCGATGACCTAGCTGGTCCATTAAGACTCAATATTGGCGATGTATTACTGATTGCACGTCGAGATGAGGATGGGGTTCTTAAAATAGTGAAGGAGCTTCAATATTTTTGTAACAGTGAGAAGGGTGAGCCTATTATTGCTCCAGCAATTTATGATTCTCTAGATGAATACATAGAGGAAGCACTGAGTGAAGGAACATTGAATGTTGAAATTTTAGGTCATTCTCCATATAGCAGCTCACATCATATTTTATCCTCTGTAACCAAAAACTGTACATTGCAATCGTACTCCATTGACGAAGTGACTGCATTGATTGAATCAGATATTTTAAAAAAAAATATAACTAAAACAACAATTTCTTTGATAATATGTGAGGCTGGAGCAGAGACAAAAGAATTCCCTTCAATCGCTGAGCAGATGTTAGAGTTATTTAAAGACAAACCCTTTAAAATTACTGCAAGAAAAGGGTTTGTTTACATGCGGAATAGAGAAAAAATTTACAGCCTCAGTACGTTCGATACCTTATTACACAAAGCATATTTAGGTAAGGAAAATCCACCTGACACCTTTCTAGAATGGTTTTCATTCCCAGTTCTACGAGGGTTAAGAACTTTTCTTGATGTAAGTAAACTACATACTTATAATAATAGCACCCCCCTTGGTGAAAAGTTTGCTTTTATCAAAAATGACCTTAATCAAACTTTAAAAATTGATAAACACTTATATGATCTTTACCATTTATCCCATCCTAAGCCAGAAATAAAACTGGAAAATTATACCAAAGAAGACTTCATAAAATTAGCTAGTATGGGTATACAGTCTAATAAGAACGAAAAGCTATATAAAAAATCAGAAATTGTATTAAAACAAACTGATAAGATCTATCCGGCAATAATTTTACAAATTGACTTAAAGAACTATAAAATAAGAGATCAACTGTTCGACAAAATTGATTTAACACATGAAATAATCGGGGTAACACCATCACTCAAGCATGCAGAGAGACTCACTGTCTTATTAAATATCATTGAAACCTATATTAATGGTCGATACTTTTTAAATCTCCCCGTAGACTCGATGGAACCTTTATTAAATATATTAAACAAGATCATTGCTCAAAAAGGGCAATTTGACGAGCAAGATTTTCTAAAAATTGAGAAAATTGCTGAATATATAAAAACCGATCGAGATATAGCTTTAGATGCTGCTGAATATGTGCGTCTATCAGGAATTCAGTGGCCTTCAGATGTAATTGCAACACTAGATGCATGCAGACAGATGAATGAAGGGTTTTCAAATCGTTTAGAAGCTTTTTGTAAAATAATTAAAACGGAAAATCAATTAATTGAAAATGGCAAAATTTATACATTAAAATCAGATAAAGTGGGAATCACCGATCAACTAAAGCCAAAAAAAGAAAAGAATGAAATAAACGAGGGCATAGAGAGATTACGTCAATTTATTCATCATCAAATCCAAGAGGCTTCCTACCTGTTTGGCTTTAACAAATTTACATCTGCTCAGACAGAAATACTAATTTTTCTTTTACGATTAATCCATACAACTCAGAAACAGGAAATTAAAAATAACGAATCAGTTTTTTTTGTTCCTTTGATGACAGAGGCCATACAAAAACTTGTGTCGATAGGTTCCGACAATCCTCGTTTGAAACTCATAGAAGAAGCTGTAGATAGTTTTGTTAAGAAAAATTATAATATATCAGAAAGAGAGCTGGAAAGTATAGAAGTTCAAGCTGTAGAATTTGAATTTAAACCCTAACAATCAACAACATGAAGTCTTATCTTTCCGCTAGCTGCCTAACCCTCTACTTTTAGCTACAATTAAAAATGGGGGGATTACCATCAGTGTCCTATTTATCGTGGCTATGCAGATAATTCTTGTGATAAATTAGTGCAAAGCGATTTTAATTTAAACTTTTAAGGAAATTGTGTTTTCCGGATACTCAATTTAATCTTATCTTAATAATTGTTTGATACACTACCTGTATAAAAAAAAGACACCTACCAATTCTTTATTGAGAAAGTAGTATGCCCAAAAAAAATATTTTATTTATTCCATTTTCTGCAACAGAGAATAATTTCTCTCTCTACATACGAGCTATGGAATGGAGATATATGATATGGGTCCGCATGTCTGGAACAAAATTAAGGAAAAATAAGAGCTATTCATCCATCATTTATAGTTAAAAATTCACTCAAATTAACCTATTTAAACCTACTCAATACCGTATGAATAGTGATTGCTACTACGAATTGTCTTAGGTCATTTTACCACAACTCTATCAGAATGACTTATCCACAAGTCCACAGGTCAGGAGAGCTTCACTTTCTCGTATAGGCCTGTGGGCCTTGTGGGTAAGTCATGACGCTCTCATTTAGGGTTTATGGTCTTTTCCGGCCATAATACACCTCTGCGGGCGTTAAATAATTAAAGGACTGGTGAAGCCTTCGGTTATTATAATACTCAAAATACTCCGTTAAGGCCAGCTCAACCTCTTCAATTGTATCAAAATCATACCGGTAGATTTTTTCTTGCTTAACACTACGCCACAATCGCTCGATAAATATATTATCTAAATAACGTCCTCGCCCATCCATGCTGATAGAAATGTGGTGAGATTTTAGCGTATTTATCCAATCTTTTGAGGTAAATTGAGAACCCTGATCCGTGTTAAAGATCTCACAACGCGAATGCAGCAAAGCGTTTCTAAGCGCCTCAATACAAAATTCAGCCTCCATAGTAGGTGAAATAGCCCATCCAATCACATAACGACTATACCAGTCCATAATAGCTACTAAATACACATGCTTTCCTTTCATGCGGATGTAGGTGATATCTGCGGCCCAAACCTGATTTGGTTTGGTGATATCCACCTCTTTTAATAAATAAGGGAACACCTCATGCTCCTTATTGGGAACGCTTGTATTTGGCTTTGGGTAAACAGTCGATAACCCCATCATTTCCATCAACTTTTTTACTCGACGTTTACCAACAGGATAGCCTACTTCTTTTGACAGCCATCTTGCCCGCTTAATTTTACCTTCACATGGATACTGCAGATAGTGCTCATCAAGTAGCGCCATAAGCGCTTCATCTTCGACAGAAATGGGCTTGGCACTATAATAATAACTTGAAACAGGCAAGTCTAATAGCAAGCATTGTTCACGAATGGTGAGCTCGGCAAGAGGATCAATCATGACGCGCTTTTCATCCAGACTAAAGTTCATGCTTTTTTTTTAGCCAAGATAGCTGCGCTTGAAGTCGACCAATTTCTTGATATAATGCCTCAACAAGCTGCTCTTGGGACTTGGCTTCTTTTTCATTAGCCCCAGAGAATAAATCGTTAATGGCTTTGATGGCCGATTGCTTCCAAGTTTTTACCTGCGTTGCGTGAACACCGTATTCACTGGTAATTTGCGCTTGTGTGAGTTTCCCCTCAATCGCAGCTAGCGTTATTTTTGCCTTCTTGGCCGCCGTATAATAAGCTCGCTTTTTAGACATTTTATTCTCCTCTTTGTATTAAGAAGAATAGCTCTTAAAAAACCTTTTTTTGTGTCCAGAAAACCGCGCCTATATTAATAATTTAAAAAAAGGCAATAAGTTAGAAAAAGTTCCAGATGTGATCATATATCGAAATTCTGATGAACATGATGAAGATTACGAGGGTTACGATGTGCAATTTCACTTTACTACAGACAACTGCCCCTTAGACACCACGCTCTATGTCATGGCTGACGGCGTTGGAGATCCTAACCTTGTGGGTAATATTAATGATTACTTCTACAAATTGAAGGAAACCCCTTATTTTCTCAGTGTAAAGGCAATCGTTTCACGCTTGAAAAAAAGTGGATTCAATCCCGAATTAGCTAAAAATTTAAATGCTATGAAGCTTTTTATTTGCGAAGAAAATAATACTAATGAATTGTTAGCTATAAACTTTGCTCATGAATTAGGCAAGGATTTCAATACCCTAAACCTTCAATATTATAATGCCGTGCTTTTTATTCCCTATATTTATGAAGACAACAAAGTCAAAAAACGTGGGGATATATATATTACGACTCCAAATGGTGATCGGCAATTAATTGATTCAGGTTTACCCAGTGAGTATCGATATACTCTTACTGTTCAAGAGGTACTACAGCAAGAAAAAACACGGGTGGAATTTAAGGCTGAGCACAATACCAAAGTCCTATCCACATTCGAAACTACTTTTTCTGCTTTAAGCATTGAAGAGGTTGAGATTGGTAGAGATGATGTAACTCCTTACGTAACGACACATATTGAATCTCCTGGCTATCACCCTGTCCAGGATATCTCTACCCAGATAAAAGAAACTGTGTGCTTCCAAGAAAGACAAACTAGGTTCTATTCCTCAAGATCATCTGCCTCATTTAACAATCATTTATTTTTTGATAGCCAAAGCTTACAAGGTGAAAGTAACAATAGTGGGCATAATTGTTTTGATACACGTTGCAATCGGGTTAATTAGTTGCTAAGAAAATTGATTCATTAGGCGCAATAAAGGTGCAAAAGCAGCTAAAACGGATATAGTCTCGGGTGTCATTGTTGAGCAACTCCGCAAAAATTTATATCCGCACATTTATAATGGAATTGTGCCTCATGCTCAACCTCTAGCTTTGGTAAATTTGTTTATGATTGATCGGTGCTTTCGAATATATGTTTTTAATTTAATCAATCATGATATAATATGACCCATTGTTTTTTTACATTACAGCTATATAACATCATTAGCGAATTGAATAAAACAATAGTAATCACTAATATAGGCGCGGTTTTCTGGACACAAAAAAAGGTTTTTTAAGAGCTATTCTTCTTAATACAAAGAGGAGAATAAAATGTCTAAAAAGCGAGCTTATTATACGGCGGCCAAGAAGGCAAAAATAACGCTAGCTGCGATTGAGGGGAAACTCACACAAGCGCAAATTACCAGTGAATACGGTGTTCACGCAACGCAGGTAAAAACTTGGAAGCAATCGGCCATCAAAGCCATTAACGATTTATTCTCTGGGGCTAATGAAAAAGAAGCCAAGTCCCAAGAGCAGCTTGTTGAGGCATTATATCAAGAAATTGGTCGACTTCAAGCGCAGCTATCTTGGCTAAAAAAAAAGCATGAACTTTAGTCTGGATGAAAAGCGCGTCATGATTGATCCTCTTGCCGAGCTCACCATTCGTGAACAATGCTTGCTATTAGACTTGCCTGTTTCAAGTTATTATTATAGTGCCAAGCCCATTTCTGTCGAAGATGAAGCGCTTATGGCGCTACTTGATGAGCACTATCTGCAGTATCCATGTGAAGGTAAAATTAAGCGGGCAAGATGGCTGTCAAAAGAAGTAGGCTATCCTGTTGGTAAACGTCGAGTAAAAAAGTTGATGGAAATGATGGGGTTATCGACTGTTTACCCAAAGCCAAATACAAGCGTTCCCAATAAGGAGCATGAGGTGTTCCCTTATTTATTAAAAGAGGTGGATATCACCAAACCAAATCAGGTTTGGGCCGCAGATATCACCTACATCCGCATGAAAGGAAAGCATGTGTATTTAGTAGCTATTATGGACTGGTATAGTCGTTATGTGATTGGATGGGCTATTTCACCTACTATGGAGGCTGAATTTTGTATTGAGGCGCTTAGAAACGCTTTGCTGCATTCGCGTTGTGAGATCTTTAACACGGATCAGGGTTCTCAATTTACCTCAAAAGATTGGATAAATACGCTAAAATCTCACCACATTTCTATCAGCATGGATGGGCGAGGACGTTATTTAGATAATATATTTATCGAGCGATTGTGGCGTAGTGTTAAGCAAGAAAAAATCTACCGGTATGATTTTGATACAATTGAAGAGGTTGAGCTGGCCTTAACGGAGTATTTTGAGTATTATAATAACCGAAGGCTTCACCAGTCCTTTAATTATTTAACGCCCGCAGAGGTGTATTATGGCCGGAAAAGACCATAAACCCTAAATGAGAGCGTCATGACTTACCCACAAGGCCCACAGGCCTATACGAGAAAGTGAAGCTCTCCTGACCTGTGGACTTGTGGATAAGTCATTCTGATAGAGTTGTGGTAAAATGACCTAAGACAATTCGTAGTAGCAATCACTATTCATACGGTATTGAGTAGGTTTAAATAGGTTAATTTGAGTGAATTTTTAACTATAAATGATGGATGAATAGCTCTTATTTTTCCTTAATTTTGTTCCAGACATGCGGACCCATATCACACACCCACATTTTGCTCGTAGGCTAATTGTGAGTTAACTATAATTAATTGTATTATGAGGTTTAAACCATGTTTGCAAAAAAAGAGAATAGCAATAAAGATACTATTTTAAAATATTTGGCAAATGCTTATAGATGTTATGAGAATGCAGAGTGGAATTACAGTCAAGCAGATGCAGGAGTGGGTGGATTTTTAGTTGATGGATGTATAACGAGTATTGAAAAATTCAAATCTATAGTAAACATAATTGGGCAAGGTCTGATTGAAGAAAATGAAGATGCCTCAAAAGCAAGTCTTTTGTTTGAAAAATTGTATAAAAATGGCTTTAAAGATGGACAATACCATGAATCAATTCAAGATAAATTTAAAGAAATTCTACCACAAAAAAGCATTGAAAGATTGGACGAAAGTGTGTCAATGGCAGATTGTCTGAAATCAATCTACATATCTGAACAAGTAATGGCCTTTACAAAATAATAACCTGGATCAGGCCTCTAGAAGTTGTGTGAAGCCTTGGAGGTCTGACAAAGATTATTGTTAAACAAATAAAAGACGAACTTAGATTAAATGAAAAAGTAGAAAGTAGAAATACTATTATTTACAAAAGGTTGCACCACAATAATTTAGACAGATGAAAATCAATTTCTCGCTTATAGCCCAGTCCGGTAAAGGATTTTAAGCACATAGTGGGAAATTTCGTACCTTCCTGCGCAGAACCCCTTTTACTTTAATATAGGTCTCATCCATACCCAACAGGTCTCTTGTGGCGTTTGCGAAATACCTCTTCAAGAAGGGCCCATAGTTACTTAAATATTTTAGGAGAGGGGAGTACGGGGTTTATTAGCGCCAGAAATTGCATAATATATACAACGAGTATGATAATCATAAAAAAATTAAAGATAAGATTAATCAAAGCTGCGAGAGGAAGGTATTGATTAACCGTCAAAAGCAAAATTCCACTAAGAATTGCCATAATTAAATCATTTAAACGTCCCATACCCGCTCTTATTATAAATACAGTTAGTGTAAGTATAGGACTAACATTAAAAAATATCTTCGACAACATTTTTTGCAATAAACAGCACATCTTTTAATTTTAATTTTAGATTATTTTTGATTCTAAAGGTTAGATTCTGTTCTGCATGGGCTAACGAATTTTTCCTTTCCACTGAGTCATTTTTCTGATCACTAAACCTGAAGTATAAAGAACAATGCCAGTCAATATGAGGCATAAGGTACGAATGATTGTTGGCGTTGATGATGCATCATAAATCAATGCTTTTCCTGCCGCAAAGCTTAAAACAATAAGCACTGATTTAGCCATGATTACATCGTTCCTAATAAAGGAAATTACAAGTACAATAAGGGCATAAAAAAGCCATGAGGAAGAAACGGCAAGGGACCCATAATTTATAGTGATCTGATAAAGCCCCATAATACAAAGTAGATGAGCAGCGGCTAGAAGAGCATAACTGTATTCATCTTTTTGAGCTAACTCTCGTCGATGTTTTAAAAATGCAAACCAGATGCTGGCAAAAGAAGCCCAAGAAACCAACGTCCATTGCAGGGTAAAATGTGAAATCAGATGGCTTAATATATTGAGATATTCGATCCCTATAATTGCAGAAAGAGCAACAATCGGGACAATCAGCTGTGCATTAGCTTTCTTTAAATAACCAGTACTATGACTTAAACCATACCCGAGTACAATGAGGACAAAAAGCCAGGGTTTAATTACTGCTGGTAACAGTTCAAGATACACCGAATGGAAAAAAACTACAGTTACAAAGGTTAATATCATGATATGACTATTAAATTGTCGGTTTGGCAGCCATCTCTTTGCAGACAGATAAAGACCAATAAGAGTTCCAGCTACTGCCAAAGAGACCCATGGAGCCAATGCGGGTTCTATACGGGCAATAAAATAATATTCCATCGCATAAAATATTAATAAGACGGGGAAAAAACTCCACGACTCTTTTTCGGTTAATTCCTGATGGGTCAGGTGGGTATGAAAATAAGATCCAATGGAAAAAATAAGAAAATTAAGCACTAGAGCGATAGCTATTAAGCCGTCTTGATCTAACTTCAGTCCCACCCAGGCCGTAATGGAAATCGCCAGATAGGCTGCAACTACAGTTAAGGTTCGTGACTGCACCCAAATAGAAAGAGTAGCAAAGGTTAAGGAGCAAATAATAAAATAATACAGTGAAAAAATAACGTTTCCATCAACATTTGAAATAACAGGGGCAATATATGCTCCTATTGCAGCAATTATTGCGTAAATATCGTGCTTAAATCGAATGTAAAACCAAATGGAAAGCCCCGATACCATACTGGTAATTGCAATAACCGTTTGGAACGAGATCAGAAGATAATATTGATATGCAGCAAAACAGGTAATATAAAGAATAGTAGCTCCGGCTGCTGGCAAAAAGCTGGCATAAACTTTATCTGCACTTGAGATCAGGATGCCTGCTGTAAAAAGCGCCAGCCCAAATAACGTAGCAAGGCCAAGCTGTTTTTCGTGTGTTAACCAACCTGATGCAATGGATAATTTAATGATAAAGCCAGCAGCCAGAATAAAGCAGACCGAGGCTACTATACCAAGCCAGTTTCCCGACATCGGTTTAGGTACCGGTTTATTCATGTTCTTATTTACAGACAGTGGTTGGGAAGGATGACTTAAATTCAGACTGTTCTCAATTTGAGAAAGCCGAGCCTCAATAGCTGCTAGGCTTTTTTCAGTGTAAGTTGAATTCATGGATGCACTCGCTGCCTATTATGTTTTTTAATCTTACGATATTTTAGTTCATTGCACGAGTTTCTTTTGGTCACCTTATCATCTGATGACATATTAAAAACTGCGGATCATACAAATCAATTTTATCAGAAGCTGTTGAATTTTTCTTTAAATACCGCGCACAAAAAAAAGGCATTGGAGGTCCAATTATTTTACAGATATTCTTATTGCTCCAGATCTTCTATTTATCACTGTAAACATAACATAATTCTGTATCCCAGGAACATTCAAGACGAATGGTTTTTTTAAACGTAAGGCGCTCTAATATGCTAATAGGGCGCAATGATAACACTGTATGAATACTTGGTGTGTGCTCAATTATTTTCCCCAATTGATTTAATAATGATTGGGTGAAGCACGTTGACGTTACCATCGCTATGGTAGCTGTTTCTAAATGCACTTCCAAGAAGTCACCTAAAAAGAATGTTAATTTTCGCCCGCATTGATAAAAGCCTGGAAGCTCATGGCGAAGTCTCTGAGCGGCATTAAAAGAGTGCTGATAAAGATCTGGGGAAATTTCTATACCGTAAGCTTCTTTAACCCGTGACTTTAAAAAAAACTGGATGACCATCTTTCCAAGCCCTGAACCATAATCAACGAATACATCACTGTCAGATGGCTGGATTACTGATAGTATCTTATCCACACTGGGATAGAGAATTTCACCATAAGTTTCACAGATATTATTTATAACAAGATCGTTTCTCCTTTGAACATCATGATATAGAATAGCCAAATATTGTTGGCATAATGAATCAATATCATTAATACTTAAGCCTGTTGTAGAAACCTGATGAAATAACACGTTACTAGATGCCTTAATTTATATGAGCCTAAAACTTCCTTTACCCTTGTCTGATACAGAAAAGTGGCATCAAATGCAGCTCGTAGTTAACCAAAACTCGAAGATATTACATCATGACTTAGTTTGGAAATTAAAAAAACTATTTCTCCTACGGTTGCTAACAGAAAATATCTTTATTTTTATATTACAGTATATCGGTTTAAATCTAAGTACCTTATCTCAAAATCTATCACCTTTGTGGTTCGCTACTGGTACCTCATGCGCTTACCTTTTTTTACGAGGGTATAGTGTCATGCCAGGGATTTGGTTAGGTACGTTTTCGGCATACTACCTAGCAAAGGCAGGCTTTTTGGTATCTATCTGTTGTGCAATAGTGCTCTCTTTGCAAGCAACACTACTTCTCTGGTTTAGTCACCACTTTTTGGGCCCCACTCTTATTTTTTATCGACTGGGGAAATTCGTTACCTTCGTTATATACACTGCTATATTAACCTGCATTATCAGTTTTATGTTAATTTATATCTGTTACACGCTGCTGCTTCATGTAGAGGCCTCAGCATTGCAACTTTGGTTACAGTGGTGGCTAGCCAACCTTAATGCAATTCTTATCTTTTCTTGTGCGTTAATTACTTTTGATGCATATTTTCTCGATTTTTATGCTGCAAAACCATTGAAAAAAACCTACGTCTTATTTGTATTGTTATTATTGGTTATGATTTCGCTTATCTTTACTCAAACAATCGTATCAACGATTGTTCTGGCCCTGTTAGTAATGCTGATCACTATTTATGTTAGCGTGCACTTCGGTTGGTGCGGTGCCATAGCTGCTGTATTTTTATCAGGAATGTTATTTTGCTTTGCTGGATTTTTTCGTACGGAAGTGTTTTCCTTCTCCTCTGTGTCAGTTTCATTGCTTTTACTTCAGCTATTTTTGTGTGCGAACACTATCATCGGGTTAAGTGTTGCAATTATATATAAGAAAAACTAAAAAATGACATGCCAGAACATACCACATTTCTCCCCATTCGGAGAGGGCATCATAATACAGGATGTTACAATGCGATGAATAATTATCATAAACCTATTTTAATGACATCGGTTGGATTATTATCTAAAGAATTTTCACAAACTACTTTGCCTCCTTCCGTCATATATAAGTGGTTTAAACCAGGATTTAAGGTTTCTAATAAAACCATACCAGCTTTCATTTCATCTTTAGACATTCGTTTGATTTCCTGAACCATTTGGCGTCCAGCTCCTAAGCTTCGGTAAGTAGGGTCTACATATATAAACCATATTTCACTGGTCTTTAACTGCTCTTTTATTAATAAATTTTCATCAATTTTTTTTTCTTCAATTCGAAAAGCCCCTACGATGAGCTTTTCATAAAAAGCGATGTGGATTTTATCTGCATTTTCTTTTAGATTTTTCTTCCGAGTCTTAATGGCATGTTCTTGGGTTTTATCTTTATCATGTATATAACCCCATTCTTCTGTGAACCAAGTAGTTACCAATCCCAGACACTTCTCAGAAAGAGCAGGATCTTCAATTTGTTTTAAACTCTTAAATGTCAGTTTAGGCTTTGCTGAAGTGGAAAGATGCAAAATATAGCCTCAATAATGGTCGCATTGTATAATAATATTAGTTGATATGGTTGTTATGTCAAATTTGTTTCAATGTATTAATAGGCTAAAGTTAATGAGATCCGAATCCATTCTTTCTATGAGTCTTTGATAAAACCTTTTTTCTTAAATTTTCCAGTTTTTAAATCTGTATCTGAAAAAGTCATACAACCTGAATGGCAGCGTGGCTTGAATGAGAACACTAATGGTTATAGTGGACCCCAAAAATGAGACAGTGGTGTAAAATAGAAACCATTGTTAAACGGGGTACCAAGTGGCTAAAAAAAAATTTACATCTGACTTCAAAGCAAAGGTAGCAATTGAGGCATTAAAAAGTCACAAGACGACCAATGAATTGGCATCTGAATTTGAGGTGCATGCAACACAAATCAATCTGTGGAAAAAACAATTACTGGATGGAAGCAAGCAATTGTTTAGCGGCAAGCATGACAAAGACATGGACTCCATCATACAAGAACGAGATCGATTATACACGCAAATAGGCCAGCTAGCGGTTGAGTTAGACTGGCTTAAAAAAAAGACCGGTCATCTAAGTTGAGCGTGCGGGAGAAGCGAGCCATGATTGATGTCAATCACCCTACACTCAGCATCGTACGCCAATGTGCATTGGTTAATTTGTCACGCGCTAGCTACTATCGCACTGCTGGCGAAGGAATATGTACCGAGAGCCCAGAGAATCTGGCTTTGATGGTCTTGATTGATGAGGAATACATGCGCCATCCTTTCTATGGAAGCAGAAAGATGCGTTCTTATTTACGTCGCCTTGGCCATGACGTTAACCGTAAGAGAGTGCAGCGTTTGATGCGGATCATGGGTCTGGTTTCAGTGGCACCAAAGCCGAATACGAGTAAAAAGAACAAGGAACAAAAGGTTTATCCCTACTTGCTACGTGGTTTAGTGATTGATCGACCCAATCAGGTTTGGTGCACCGATATTACCTACGTTAGGATGCAAGGAGGCTTTGTATATTTGGTGGCAATAATGGACTGGTATAGCCGCAAGGTGCTCTCTTGGAAGGTATCAAACAGCATGGATGATGACTTTTGTGTAAGCGCGTTGGAGAGCGCCATCAGGCTCCACGGCAGGCCTGATATTTTTAATACGGATCAAGGCTCCCAGTTTACCAGTAAGGCGTTTACCGATGTTTTAAAAGACCATGACATCAAAATTAGCATGGACGGGAAAGGTCGATGGATGGATAATGTGTTCATTGAACGGCTATGGCGTTCAGTCAAATATGAAGATATTTACATAAAAGAATACGGAACAGTTTTAGCACTACGAAATGGTTTAAGGGTGTATTTCAAGTTTTATAACGACGAAAGACCTCATCAATCATTTGGAATATACACGCCGTCAGAGGTTTATGCTGGCCTATATGAGGCTGCAGCGTAATGGAATGCCTGTGGATATGTGGACGCGTCCTGCGGATCAGCCATCGCCCTTCGGGACATGTGGACAAGCCATGGATAACAAAAAGACGTTATCCACCGCTTGACCACACTCGATGGCTTCGCGCCCACATACCCACAGGCTCAATAACAGGTGTTTCATTAACTGCTATTGTGGTTGACTCGTGTGCTACGCACCCTCGTCAACGAAAGAAAGTAGAATTAAAGTTATATCTTAAATTAAACGGATCGCTGTCTTGACAATGGGGTCCACTGTAGGTTTAGTTCGCCAATATGTTACTAAGAGTTCTAGCCTGGTTTTCGTGACTGATAATACGCTACTTGTTATAATGAATAAATTAAACTCAAGACCTAGAAAATCGCTAAATTATTTTACGCCTAATGAAATTATTAATGGACATTTGGAAATTAATTGATGAGTCAACATGAGCTAAATAGTTATCTTAATCTTTGTACTGAATTTTATGATTTAATAAGACCACATCCACCAGAAGATGCTTATGCATTTTACCGCACTTACGTGGCTAATGCTGGTGGCATAGCTATGGAGCCTATGTGTGGTTCAGGCCGATTTTTACTTCCGCTCCTCAAAGAAAATCTTGAAGTTGTAGGATTTGATGCCAGTAAGCATATGCTTAACGCCTTACACACAAAAGCAAAAATGCAACATATTAAGCCAGAAATATGGCAAGGATTTATTGAGGATTTAAATAGAGGACAAAGATATAATCTGATTTTTATCCCGAGTGGTTCATTTGGACATCTTATTAGTTTTGACTCCGTTAAAAAAGCATTAAATATTTTTTATGATCATTTAAATGATGATGGGATTTTATTATTTGAAGCTGAAACATCTAAAATAGTTCCCGATCAACTTGGTGTTTGGAGGGGTATGGTATGCAACAAACCAGATGGTAATTTTATTCTAGTAAATCGGCTTACAAATTACGAAAATGATGTTTGCTATTCTATAGATAGATATGAACTAGTAGAAAAAGGACATATCATACAAACAGAAATTGAGAATTTTAATGTTCGAATCTACGATGATCCTTTAGTTTTAATTGATATGCTTAAAGAAGTTGGTTTTCAAGAAATTAAAACGATTAAGGCTTTTGATGGTTCTCTAAGCCCTGATAAAGATGATTCTAGCATTGTGTATGAATGTAGAAAATAAAACTATTAACTTCATAATCGAAATAAAAAAGTAGTGTTGCATTAGCGAGTTGAATCCGCTCACTATAGTTACAGGCAAGGTCTGATTATCAAAATAATCAGACCTAATCGATGGAATTATACAGAAAGTTTTTCAGAGTCTATTATTATACATTAGGTCATCAATTAATTTATCAGTAACCTGATGGACACCTCTACCCTATTGATAGGCATATAGAATTTTTAGTCAAAAAATAAGTATAGGGTATATTGTCAACAACAGGCCCTTGCTTTTTTGTACGAGCGAATGGCTACTCAGGTGAAAGGCTTAAGTAGTTAACACTTTTTTCAAGCGTCCTAATTTCTGTTTGTTTAAAAAAACCGGTTCCCGTCAATAGTGGTCGTCTAATTACACTGGCCTCTGTTGCAGCTTTGGTAACACTGTCCAAAATTGTTTTCTCTGTTTCTCCATGACTTCCCATTCGATCGTAGGCCTGGTTTAAAGTGAGTGCAAACGATTTTCGTAGACGTTTATATTCTTGTGCATTGCTATGCTGATAAAATAAAGAACATGTTAGTTGGGTAAGTTTATCGGCAGTTTCTATAGCTCTTTTCCCATCGTAAGATTTTGGATGTATGTCCGTTAGATTCTGACCATTGATTTTATACTTGGTAATTTGGTCTTGCAAAGAAAATAGTAATTTCGTTTGCTCTGCCTCGTCAACAATCTTGCCATCTGGCTTGTTGTCCGTTGTCATAGCGCAGAAGAATTGTACGATATTTAATCGTCCAATTATAATAGCTTGCTTTAAAGCCTTGCCAACAATTTTGCTAGTTGGCTTGTTATCCCATACCATGGTACAGATAGACTGAACAATGTCTAATCGATCATGGGCAACAGCTTGCATTAAAGCGGTGCCTACAGCCTCGCTATCTGGTTTCTTGTACATTGTCATGGCGCAGAGAAATTGCACAATATCCCAATGTCCGGTTGTAGAGGCTTCCTTTAAAATCGAGCTAACAGTGATGCTACTTGGTTTATTATCCGTTATCACAGTATATAGCAACTGTATAATATCTAATGGTCCGTTTGCGGCAGCTTGCATTAAAGCTCCTCCAACAGCCTTGCTATCTGGTTTATTGTACGTTGTCATGGCGCGGAGGAATCGTACAAGATTCCAATCAGGCTTGTTGCTCGTTGTTAGGTCGCAGAGAAACTGCACAACATTCCACTTTCCGACTCTAGCAGCTTCCCATAAAGCTAATTCAACAGCCATACGATACGCTTTGTTGTCCGTTGATATGGCGCCGAGGAATTGCACAATATCCCAATGTCCGGTTCTAGAAGCCTGATCTAAAGCCTCGCCAACAGCCTCGCTATCTGGCTTGTTGTCTGTTGCCATGGTACAGAGAAATTGCACAATATCCCAATCTTTGCTTTTAGAAGCTTGCTTTAAAGCCTCGTAAACAACCTCACGATTAGGCTTACTGTCGGTTGTCATAGCACAAAAGGACCGCACAATATTCCAGTATCCATCTTTAGCAGCAGTTTTCAGAGCTTGGCTAACTATAGATGAATCGATGCTTCCAATTTCCAGGAATTTGTGGATAGCGCTAACGTTCCCTGCGGCGGCAGCGCGGCTAACAACAGATTCACCACCGTACTCCGTGTTAAGCCATTGACCTTGCTTTCTAGGTGTTGTCTCGAGTAAAACGATGCATTGCTCTCTCACCGAAACATCATCAATGGTTGCCATTAATTCAAAAAGTGCTCTTTCATGCATACTGATCTCATCATTGGATGGTTCTATTGTTGGGGGCAATAAGGATTGAAGCAATTGAGATAAATTAAAGTTACCATCTTTTTTAACGGCCATGTCCACGATAAAACCGTAAAGAGCATAGATATCCGAAGGAAAAGAGCTGCTCAACTGATCATCAATTGCTCTGAGTAAGGCAAATTTACTATTGTTTTCTTTCCAACAGTCTTCAACCTCAATAAACACGTCTTTTGAAGCATTCGTTAACAAGGTGCTGTTTTTAATTGTATTGAAAAGTAAGTCGAAAAAGTCTTGGGCACGTTGCCTGATAAGTTCTTTATAACTCCCTGCATTTTTTGATAAAAAATTAATGATTGATGAATCATGTAATCTGGTATTATCCAGAGTGATATCCAGAATGGAGGTATAGAGCAATGCTTGCGCCTCCTTGTTTCCCTGATTATTTATAAACGTTTGCAGCAGGTTAGTTAACTGATTTAACTGTTCATAAATAGAGGTATCTGATTTCAACAAGTCTTCGATATAAGCTTTAAGGGCGCTTATGTCGTTTATACGTGCGAACACTTCAGGTTTGTATCGAGCCAGATAGAAAATAGCACCAAAACGTGCATCAATCAGTTTAATAACCAGGGGGGCATTCAATAATTCAGCAAGCGTTTCTAGCCAGGCAGGATTGGTGGTGGCCGTGTTATTAATGAATTGCGCTGTCTGCTTTAACATCAATTCATCAAATGTTTGCCTTAATAAACCGGCTAGTCCCTCGTTTTTATTCGTACGAAAAAATTGCAGGGCAGTTGTTAAAAAGGCATCGCCAAACAGGGCATGCAGGTTCCTGAAGTTTTGTTCATCAATGGTAAAAGTAACGCTTGATTCCAAGGCATTGGGGGCAGGAGGAGAGATATCTTGTTGTTCGCCGGTCAATGAATAGGCAACATGGTAATTGGCAATACTGGCTGTGGTTGTGTGTGCCTGGGTGATTAATTCATCTGTTTTATACCAGCCAAGAACCTTATAGAGTTGTTTGATTTCGCTCTCAGGTGAGCATAGCGAGGTGATGTGGTAGGCTAAGAACGTATGCAATACATGGCTTTCAATCAGCTCTTCAGTACTAATACCTCGTTCTAAAAGTAACAGAAGAAACGCTGCCAATTGATTTGGCTCGGCAAACAGTTGAGTGCTTAAGGGGATAATTCCTAGAAGGTTATTTTCTAAACGCAGCAATTCACGAAAGCGTTCCAATTCAAGCGTCACTTCTATGTTACTGATAATATTTTTCATGCCTGGAGTATGCTCGTTAAAATAATCCTCATGAGTTGTATATAACTCCAATGCATCCTCTTTATTCTGCTCCAGGTAGTGAGAAAAAACGGCATTTATTTTTTCTTCAGGCCATACTGTTGCCTGCTCTTTCTCTACAAAATAACGAAGCGCAAGTGAATACGCGGTCTCATTCCTATTAGACTGGAGGGTTGTTTGACAATAATTCAGAAAGGCAAGGCAATTATCAATATCCTTTATGGAAGAAGATGCGGCGCTTGGCGCCAGCTTTGTTTCCAGCGGGACTAGCTTTTGTATTCGAATCATTTGAATTAAAGCACGGATTGTTTCTTCGAGCTTCTGAATCACTATTGGATTAGTACTATCCTTGGGAAATGATGCTTCTTTACGAATTATCCAATGCCATAAATCTACCAATGGATCCGACATGTCCAATATACCCTCTACTCTTATCGATGAGCATATATTTGACGTTGTATTGTTTTTTAGTCAAAAAAGTTTTGGGTGCCCCAGCAATTCCCGCTTAAGCTGTATGTCAGTTTAAAAAACACTGATATGTTTTAAATTTTATTAGAAAAGGTATCGAAAAATTATTAAGCAAAAAAATCATCCTGCGTTATTTTTGATTTTATAATTGTCTGGTCTATACTAAACAAGTTATTTTAAATGGAGAAATGTCATGGAATGTAAATGTAATGTGTGTGGTATGGGTGTTAAGGGTATAGCGTGCAGTAAGTGTAATGAATCGCTGGTTTCTGAAACAATAACACCAGAAGGAAAAAATAAAATTCAGGTAGCAAAATGCCCTAATGGTTGTGGCCAAATTAAATCACCAGTTTGCTGTGGTCAGGATATGGCTTGCTCTTAGGCCAACGCTAGTTTTGTCAGTAGATTCAATTTGTGATTTATAAAGATATGCCGCTTTGGTCGTTTAATAGGGTATTTTACTACACTATTTTGAGATATCTCTTACAATAATGCGAGCGGATGTATTTAGAGCTTTTTATTAGACTCAATATATAATGTATTTGTTTGGCGCGGCTAGAGTGTTGACAGGATGTTTATATACTAGCTAGATCAAGGATGATCTCAAATCAATGACATTCATGCCGCGCACAAGCACAATGTATATTTGCAATGTACTAACCAGATAAACCTATCCCTTTTAAAAAACTGCAAACTTAAAAATAGCTTTTTAGATCCTTCCACAATAAAAAAATTTCTAATTATCATTTTCTCTATAGGCACCATGCATTTTAAGGCAACTTGTTGCACTGTTGGGGCGTTGCTTTTTTAGAATAAAAAAAGCATAATTTGAAATCATTGATTGATTTTGAGATGCTATGGCTAATGCAAAAAACTGGTTCATAAACTGGTATAAATCAAATAAACTCTTTCTTCGTGAACCTTTAGCCTCACAGGAATGGGACAAAAGAATTTCTGATCCATTAAGTCAAAAAGCCCTTCAAACAAGCGAATCAGTTCAGAAAATATACAGGGCCACCGAGGCTCTCCTTGTTCATGACTACGCAGATTTAGTTGACGGGCAACTAAGAAAAGTCATTAGAACATTAAAGAGCAAAAATTTCTCTGATCCATCGGGGTTCTCAGACCTGAAGAAAGCTAGTCAGCCACTTAAAAATTTTTTTGCATGCCGAGACATCCTGGAAAAATTTATTTCTGATGATATTTGTGGGCACTCTAAAAGGGAAGCACAACTACAAGCTTTCAGAAGATGGGTTGGAATCGCTGACCTGTTACTGAAAAAGCACCATAATTATGAAGCAAATAGTTTAGTAATAATGCGTCTTTTACAAGTAGATTCAGAGTTGCGATTAAGTAATGAATTGCCTAAGAATACTAAAAAAGATTACAATCAACTCTGCTCACTTTTGTTCCCATCTCAAAATTTCAAAGTTCTTCGCTCACACATTCAGGAAAATTTACACCCGAAAAGTTTTCCTCCAGTATTTCTATTGGCAAAAGATATGACGTCCCTCAATGAAGTAATTGGTGAAAAACATAGATTCAGTAAAAGTAAAGATCTGAACCCAAGTGATAATTCCTATGATAATGTGGTCTTAAAAGAACAAATGCTGGAAAAATTTATTTTAACAAAAATGCAAACTAGAAAGAAGTTAAAGCCGCATCTTACAAGTACTTTTAATTTACTCACAGAGCAATATAATGCTCAACTTACCCCCATTAAATCTGCTTCTATAAGACCGCGAAGTCATTCAGCTCAAGCTGAATTTCCTAAACAAAAACCCAAAGCCACGGATCAACGAGCAGGGTATAAAAGACAACCCAGTAAATCCATCGACGCTGGAAATACGTCACCTATTCCTACCCAGGCTGGACCAATACAACCTACCGAACTTTATACAAAGAGATTGCTGCCCTCTTTCTGGAAAAGAAAATGTAATGAAGACAGTTACTGGGAAAAACTACACGAAGTCGATCCATTACACAGACCAACCATAAAACACATCAAATAGCAGCAAAAATACTGGTTGAATGGAAAATACTTGATCTGATATAAACAATGATTAGTAATATGCTGATTGATGCTTTCCAGCAATTTGTGAGATTGACATATATATCACTTGCGGAAATTCAGGAACGACCTACTCTGCAATGTATTTGTTTGACTTGGATTTCAGTTATTTCCTAATTTCTGAAATTTACACCCTGAACTGTTCTGTTCACTTGTCCTTTTATCATTTCAATTTTTGATGAAATATTGATTTTCAGCCATGCTGTCATTGGTTGAAAATACATAACAATTTTCGATTTATGCCACATTGGGTTATTACTTGCAGGTGTCAACTGAACAACGTAGATAATCCCGATACTGATAACTACAGCTCGAACAAGGCCAAATAGCCCACCGAGAAAGCTGTTAAGAAATCCTAGCCCACCAAATTGAAATGCCAGATTTAAAAGATAGCTCACTAAGCCACCGATGATAATCGTAACGATGAAAATAAGGAGGAAAATACCAACCAGGATCAGATAGGAAGTAGTCTGTTCACGACCCGCACTATTTGCTAATTGGGGTGCGTATTTAACAGCTAAATATACAGCCGCAATCAAAAAAAGCAATGACACCACACCTCTGATAAAGCCACGGATAAAACCGAAGACAATCGATATGATAAACAGAATAAAAAAGGAATAATCTATCCAATTCAATTCAATATTCATGATAAAATCCTTTATTTAATTCCAAATTGCTAATAAAACTCATAATCTTAGTATAGTGACAAATTTTTTTTTCTTATCGATATAATAAAAAAAAATACCCTTATTTACGCGAACCATAAAGTAGAAACTTATGCATTATTCTTGGTCATGATTAGTTTCAATTAATTCTAATTCGTTTTTCTTTTAACATGAGTGGTTTCTTCCATGAGTATTAAATACATTTTTTATTAAATTAAAATATGGTGCCGAAGATAAAAAACGTTTAAGATAGCCGCCGTTATGACAAAATGGATTTTATAAATATGTTTGATACTATTCTAGAATTACTAACCAGCAGCATTGAGGCTTTTGATGAGACATTTCAACATACGCCGGCCCATCAGATTGTCATGGTTACTGCTTCTCTTTATTTTCTTTACAATCAATACCATAACCCATGGATAGCCCGAACTTATCGAGCGCGAAATAATGCCACACCGAAACAGCGCATTCTTGATGCTGCGTATGAGTTAGCTAAGAATTTACCTCCCCTCCAGAAATATCTGCAGCAGGAGCTTAATAAAAATCTTCAATCCACCAAAGATAAGTTGACTGCACAGCGTGCTAAAATGTCCCTTCTGGATAAAATTCCTGAAGAAGGCCGTTCCGTAGTTGAAATTTTAAATGAATTTGATATCGATGTGAGCAGATGCAGTTTTAATTTCCAATTGATTAAAGATGGTGACACGGCAAGAAAATTTTTTGTTCAACTTGGTGATGGTCAGGATTCTGGAGCACTTTATGCCGTCCATCCCCAAGAGCTTACGGAATTACTCAAAGAAACAAATGGAAAAACAGCATTAAGTAACCCCATGCATGATAAATGGCCACGTATTAATGCTATGCAGGCAGAAATTATACGTTGGTGCCAAGAGCTATTTCATAACTCAACAGAAGGTTATGGTTTACTAACCCATGGTGGAACAACAAGTATCATTGAAGCAATGGCAGCTTATGTTATCGAGGCTCGATCAAAAGGCATTACGCACCCGGAAATAGTGGTGCCCGAAACTGCCCATGCAGCATTTAAGAAGGCGGCTGATCTAACAGGAGCTACCTTAATAATAGTCCCTGTTGATAAAAAAACAGGTGCAGTTTCAGCTGCGACTATGAGGCAGTATCTCTCAGCTAATACTGCAGTAATGGTAGGTTCTGCTCCTTCGTTCATGAATGGTATTAACGATCCAATTGATGAGTTAGGTAAATTGGCGCAAGAAAAAAACATTCCTTTCCACGTCGATGCTTGTTTAGGTGGTTTTGTAACTGCGTTCCTGGATACTTCAGAAAGCCCAATGGATTTTCGTGTTCCTGGCGTGACATCTCTCTCGGCTGATTTGCATAAATATGGCTGTTGTCCCAAAGGAACATCTGTTTGTCTTTTTAGCGAGAACTCGCCCGCGCTTTCTGTTTACTCAGCACTGAATTGGTGTGGTGGATTATATGCTACTTCAGGCATTTTAGATGGTTCAACAAGTGGCGCCCGTGTTGCCGAAGTTTATGCTACACTGTCTTACTATGGACGAAAAAAATACATAGAAATCGCTGAAAATATTATAAGCCTTCGTCAGAGTATACAAACGAAAGTGTCTGAATTATGTGGGCAAGAAAATGGTGTCAATCAGCATGACATCTATGTATATGGTGATCCGAAATGGTCCGTATTGGGCTTTCGCAGCGACACTTTAAATCCTTATTTAATTGCTGATGAACTGGAAGCACGTGGCTGGAAGTTAAACCTTCTGCAAAATCCTGTTGGATTTCATTTATGTCTCACTCATGTACATACTCTGGTTGAAGAGTTTGATAAGAAATTCATCAACGATCTTCATGATGCCATTGTTTCTGTAAAACAATACTCATCTGAAAAAAAACCTGGTGGGAATGTTAAAGTCTATGGTGCTGTTGGTATGATGCCAAGTGCTGTTCAGGAAGAAATATGTATCCAGTACCAAAAGGCTAGGCTTAGTTATGAGGCCAGGAATAAATTGGGGTTATTTGCACCGATACCAGAAGAGCCAATAGTGAATAACGCACAGATTGCGAACAACACCATGTAATCTTCAGAGGGTTCTTGAAAACAACGCGTTTTAGATCTTCCAATGCAGTGAAAATATATTGGTTTGAGCATTTCACTGCATTAAAATATATTCCAAAGCCCCTTATACTGCATCTTTTTCTTAACATTATAAATTTTTATGAGCCTCTTTTAAATACCAACGCTCCCTGGATGTACACCAAAAATTGTTGGTTCACTCTGGTCGTTTAAATATGATACCATCTGGATTTCTTAGGCGCACAGAAGCAGATGAAAGTTAATATAGCTGATGGTAATTACCAGAAATTAGTAGTAAATGGCCCCTTTTCCTATGATCAGATTCAAAGAATAAA
The DNA here is from genome assembly GCF_011764505.1 of Legionella antarctica. Classification (NCBI taxonomy): domain Bacteria; kingdom Pseudomonadati; phylum Pseudomonadota; class Gammaproteobacteria; order Legionellales; family Legionellaceae; genus Legionella; species Legionella antarctica. The sequence goes on along the minus strand of NZ_AP022839.1, from coordinate 2,098,057 downwards.
CAGACACCCCACTAATTTGGCTGCCTTAGAAATGCTGTTACTCCCCTCTACACAAGATAGCCAGACAACAGATCTTGACCTGTTAATCAACGCAGGATTTACCGGTGATCATCTGGAGAAGGTATTGAGACATGCTGCTAGCTCCAGGAATTTAAACGCCTTAAAAAAATTGTTGTTGCCCTCTACCCAAGATAACCAGACAACAGACCTTAATTTGTTAACCAACGCAGGTTTTACGCGCGATCAAATAGTGGCTGCAGTGGGTCATGGTAGTGGTTACAAGAATTTAGATGCTCTGTTTAACCTGGTCAAGGATATCTCTATTAGTGATTTTATTTCCTCATATCCTGGGGCGCATGATTCTATTGTCATTTTGGCAAATGGTAACTCCAGGTCTTCTCATATTGCTTTTTTAGGCACGATTTTGAGTAAAGAAGACTTACGTAAAGAAATCAAGAGTGGATTACTTCTTGAGGATTTGTGCAAAAATATAAAGCCGCATACCCAAAAACAAGTCCAAAATCTATACATAGATACCTTTACTGATTTAAAGTATTTCTGTAAGGAAAAAATGACAGCGAAAAACGAACTACCACAGCGCAGTGCATCTGGAAAAGAGGAAGAACCCACCTCTGGAGTCAGGCGCGTAAATAAAAGAAAACTGACGAGTTCTTCTATCCCTGATATAAGAAAAAAAAGAAAGGCTCCTACTCCCGTAGAACTAGACTTAATAACTCTGCCAGAGAAACCACCCCAGGGAGAGAGCCTGGAGGAGTGGCCAGATCACTTTGAGATGGATTCCTTGCCTCCATTGCCAGATGAATTGCCATATCACCTTGAGATGGACTCCTTACCTCCATTACCAGATGAGTGGCCATATCACCTTGAGATGGACTCCTTACCTCCATTACCAGATGAGTGGCCATATTACCTTGAGATGGACTCCTTACCTCCATTGCCATATGAATTGCCATATCACTTTGAAATGGGCTCCTTACCTCCATTGCCAGATGAGTGGCCATATCATTTTAATGAAAACCAGGATAGTGGTGACATTGCCCCGATCTCCGCTACTGCATCGTTGCTAAGTCGATGGGGGTTATTTAGAAGTGACGCCAAAGTGACTCCTGAGATGGATTTAGATAACATAAACGTTGCAGCCATGTTGGGCAATCATAAAAAATAACCATACCACCTTGATAATTATTTATGACGGTAGAAAAGTGTAAAATATGAGATTCCAGAGAATAATGTGACTGTATAGGTTAAGCACTTAATACCTGAAAGAATTAGATACGTGGTAATTAAGCCTTTAATAATCAAAACTTATAATATTGATTATAAAATTTCTATTGAATACAATTCTATTAAATTCATAATCAATCGGAGTCAAAATGCGTTTGCTTCTAGCCATATTTTTACCATTTACTGTATTTTTTACTATTGGACGTCCCTTCGCAGGTATTATATGTTTAATATTGCAAATAACTCTTATTGGCTGGATACCTGCTGCCCTATGGGCTGTATATTCCCTCTCACAATATAATACTGATAAAAAAATACGCGAGTATAGAAAATCCAGATAACTTGTTCGCGTTCGTTGTGATGATTCAGACCAGCGCGTAGGATAAGCCGGTGATTTAATCTCAACTAGCTCCGATGATTATCTGAGGTACTTGATAAACGACTTTGGTTTAATAGAAGTTTTATTAGTGGGTATTCCTGCCCATCGTGATCAGTCATTATCGCCCTACCGTGATCAGTGATTATCGCTTGATCGTGATCACCGATTATCGCCTGATCGTGATCACTTTTCCCAAAAAACAGGAATAGGTGATCACGATGCCACCACTCCATATGGGGCGTGGCTTTTGCAAGCATTAGCACCGGTTATACTAGTTAGTTTAATCGGAGAGTAAAAATGTCAGCAAAAGGAACATCTATGCGTAAATTGATTCAGATACTGCGTCTTCATTTTGAGTTAAAATTAAGCAGGCGCCAAATAGCAAACAGTCTTAGTGTATCGGTTGGTGTGGTTATCAAATACATCAATCGAGCCCTGGATAAAAATCTTTCATGGCCTCTTCCTGAGGGGATGGACGAGCCAGCTTTACTTGAAATTTTAAAGCCGAAAGCCGCTCATGCCAGCCTAAACAAGGCGCTAGACTTAATAGATTTCGCAAAAACTCACCAAGAATTAAGCCGAAAAGGCGTCACATTACAGTTGCTTTGGGATGAACATCAATCAGAACAAGAAGGCGCTTTAAGCTATTCTCGTTATTGTTACCACTATCGTGCTTATAAGCAAAGCCTAAAACGCTCGTTGCGTCAGACACATAAGGCGGGAGATAAGGTTTTTATTGATTACAGCGGTGTTACGTTCAGTATTATTGATCCTGAAACAAATGACATCAGGGCTGCTGAAATTTTCGTAGGTGTTTTGGGTGCCTCTAAGTATACGTTTGCTGAAGCCACATGGTCTCAGCAACTTCCTGACTTTTTGGGTTCTCAACGCCGGATGTTTGAGTTTTTTGGCGGTGTTCCAGCACTTGTTGTGCCAGATAATCTCCGTTCAGCCATCAGTAAATCATGTCGATATGAGCCTGATACGAATCCAACATACGCACACTTCATTGAGCATTATGGCACAGCTGTACTTCCAGCAAGGCCTTATCGTCCTCAAGACAAAGCATCTGTTGAATCAGGTGTTCAAGTTGCTCAACGTTGGATATTAGCCCGATTACGACATCAAACCTTTGTGGGTCTTAATGAACTCAATGCAGAGATTGCACGGCTATTAACCATAATGAACCAAAAACCATTTCAAAAACTACCTGGATGTCGCGAGTCAGTCTTCATGGAAATGGACAAACCTGTATTAAAACCGTTACCAGCAGATGCCTATTATTACAGGCAGTACAAAGCGTCTCGCGCAGGTATTGATTACCATGTTGTGCTTCAAGGGCATTATTACAGCGTGCCTCATAGGTACTGCGGCCAGCTCATTGATTTATGGTTTAACCAGCATACGGTTGAATGTTATTTTGAAGGAGAGCGCATAGCGATGCATCTGTATTCAAGCATACCAGGTAAACAATCCACGATTTCTCATCACATGCCCAAGAGGCACCGCATACACACCGAGCAATCAAAAGAGAGATATTTACGGTGGGCGAGCGAGATAGGTGCTTGCACACACATGGTCGTAAAAAGAATATTTGATGAAAAACCTCACCCCGAACAGGCTTACCGTTCCTGCCTTGGTATTTTGAAACTAGCGAAACGCTATGGAGAAATCCGTTTAGAGCAAGCCTGCTCCTATGGTGTACACCAGGGGGCATACAGCCGTAAAAGCGTGTTATCCATTCTAGAAAATAACCTTGACCAAGGAGCAAAAATTCATGCATCACGTGACGTGAACCTACATGGATTAACGCATGACAACATTAGGGGCTCTCAGTATTACCACTGAGTCTGTATCAACAATTTTTAATTAAAAAACAAGGAAAAAAATGAACAATGAATCCGTATTAGAACAAATGAGACAACTAAAAATGACGGGCATGCAGGAGGGCTTTCGTGAACAACAAAGCCAACCCAAACACGCCGACTTAAGCTTTGAAGAGAGGTTAAGTCTCTTGTTGGACCGCGAAATACTACGCAGAGACAATAATCGTGTGCAGAGTTTACAGCGGCGAGCAAAACTCAGGCAATCTGCAGCCATTGAAGATGTTTGTTATAAAAATAAGAGGGGTTTGGAAAAGGCAAAAGTGATGGCTCTTGCTAAATGTGACTTTGTTCGTCACCATCAAAATTTACTTATAACCGGACCTACCGGCTGCGGGAAAACATATCTTTCATGCGCTATCGGAAACCAAGCTTGCCGTCTAGGTTATAAAGTTCGCTATTTATTGTTAACGCGATTTTTAGAAGAAATGAGCATCTCACATGCCGATGGAAGCTATGCCAAGTTAATGACGCAATTACACAAGGATGATGTACTGATTCTTGATGACTTTGGATTAACAGCAATCAATGCAGCACAACGCCACGACTTGTTTAATCTTATTGAAGATCGGTATCAGCTAAAATCGACCATTATTACAAGCCAGTTTCCTGTGGCTAAATGGCATGAGTATTTAGGTGAGCCAACCATCGCCGATGCCATACTCGATCGCATCTCTGAAAATGCACATCGAATAGAACTCAACGGAGAGTCCATGAGAAAAAAAGAAATTGCTTCATCGTGATCACTTTGTAATAATCTCACCGCTTGTAAAAACAGCGCAGTAATAGGTGATCACGCTAGGCGATAATCGGTGATCACGTTCGCAGGAATACCCAATTAGACGGGTTTCCCGGAATTAATATAAATGCAATTACATTTAGTGAACAATACTATATAAAACCGTATCCAGCAGCAGTAGTAAATATTGAATTTAAAAAAAGCATTATTACAGATTCAGCTGCAAATACCCATGCCGCATCATCTATTCAATTTTCAAGCATATTTTATCAACTGCCCAAACAGTTTGCCTAAAATATTATTATTTACTAAGCCCGAAAATTTTTTATACAGTTGGTTCACTCTATCTCTAAATGAATCTTCAATTTTGTTTATTGGGTTCCTAGTCTTAAGTTGTTACTTGGGTTTTACCAATGCTTGGTGGATAGGCGTATGGCCATACCTTTTTGGAGCTCTTCTAAAAATATCTATTGCTACAATTATTTATTTATTCCAATCAAACCTGAGAAAAAATTCAACTTTTCTGGTATAAATTTTTCCCGATCTTCCATACTCAAGTAAGCGCCAAAGCAACCCCATCTACACAGGACAAGTGAATTAACTCAAACTCCTTTAAATTACAAACAAAGGAGACATGAGTATGAGTTCAAATCGACAGGCCTATTGGTCAGAGCAAAACAGCCTCTGGGAATCAAGTGGATTAGCGCAACCAAAATTTTGTGAACAACAAGGTCTGGTATATAAGCAATTTGTTTATTGGCGCGGAAGACTTAATAAAAAGATCTCCGGGAACGCTGAGCCGAAGCTGTTGAAGGTATCAACGACCCCAGCACGTGAACTATCCCAAGTTAAAGCTGCGCCGACATCCTGTCTGGAAGTTATCCTACCTACGGGTATTAAATTGCACATTAAAACTGAAGCAGACATCAGCAAAGCCAGTGCGCTTATCCAGCTATTAGGCGATGCACGATGATATCATTTGACCAGCAGCAGATTTATTTATACAGCCAGCCCATAGATATGCGCAAATCAATTAACGGCTTGAGTTATATTATTAGTGACCTATCGAGCCATATAGTACAAGATGGTTCACTGACTCTATTCTATAATCGGGCTCGTGATAAAGTGAAGTTGCTGTACTGGGACAAGAATGGCTTTGTCCTGATTTATAAACGTCTGGAAAAAGGCCGGTTTAAAATCATAAAATATGATGAAAATATGGATGTTGCAACACTTGATAACAAGCAATTAAGTTGGTTATTGGCAGGCCTTGATTATGACCTGATGGCTCAGAATAAAGCCCTTGATTACAGTGGTTTTTATTAATGAAACGTGTTGGTTTTATTGGGTCAAATGATGGTTTGGCCACTGGTTTTTTGGTATAATAAGCCCATGAAAAAGACCAATTACATCACTCAAAAAGACTCCAAAACCATGGAACAAATGGTGGCTGATTTACAGCTGAAATTGGTCGAGTCCGAGAAAAAACACCAAGAACATATTCAATCAAAAGACATTATTATTTCTGCGCTGCACCATCAGCTCTTTGTATTAAAAAACGCTAAATTTGGCCGAAAAAGCGAGAAGCTTGAAGAAGACAAACAGCTGGATTTAGGCTTTGATGAAGCAGAACTGTTGAGCTCACAAGATGTTACATCTGAAGAAGTTATTGAAACCAAAACCATTACGATTAAAAAGAAAAAACCTGGCCGCAAGCCACTCCCCTCAAACATGCCTTATAGGCCTAGAGTGTACGTAGACGGTATTTTCAGTCAAAATTAGTTCCACATTGCATGATGTAGTTGTCATAACTGGGCTAAAATCTCTTATTTAAGGCTAGATTGTCAGTTCACAGGGTTTTTAAAAAAAATGATTATCATTGAAAAATTATATATTACTCAAAACACGAATTAATGAAACATAATGATTAAAAAGTAATCTAAAATATTGTCCGAAAGCACCGACTTCGTACACACTAGGCTTAAAGGCATAAAACTTGGTAAACCAAAAGGAGTGATACAAGCTTCTAGTAAAGTTTTTCAGCAGATAAAATTTTAGATTTAGTCTGAAATGGTTGAATTAATGACAGAAATAGCTGGACTTGGTCGCATTTGCCCCGTTCCTGTAATAACACCCAATATTATACTTGGCGAATTATAAATAATTTGTTGTGTGTACAAGCAAATTCAGAGATCCTTTTACAAAGCATAGCCTTGAGGGGGGTTATCAAGCTCTTTAGAATTATTATGTTGTTGAGGCGGTATTACAGTTGAAAAAAATTGAGGATTAAAATTAGATGTAGGCTCGGGAGTTACGGGCTGCTCAATACAAGAGGAGGCTGCTATTTTAACTGCTGCAATAGGAAGCGTTGGAGACTTAGTATTTGTCTTGTCATATTCAATAATGTTTTCAACACAAAAAAGCTTCTCAAAGCCAATTTTTAAACTTTTAGCAAATTGGTTATCAAAAGCCTCCCTGTGGGCTTCTCCCGTCAAGTGTTTATTGAATACCACTGCTTCTAAACCGGATCTAAAAACTGTGTCCCTAGTTTTAATTGCCATGTTTGCTTCTTTATTAACCATTGTCGTAGCAGCAGCAGCCACCTGCGCGGATCTTTTAACTGCTTCAGGTCTTGTTTTTTCAGCATATTGATAAAAGGAAAGCATAGCATAATCAAAAATATATTGTACTTGGGTTAATGTAAACATTTTAAACTCAGCATAACAAATGATTTATTATTGTACTGACTAAATTAGTAATAATCAAAATATGTAGGTTTTATTATTTGCTTTTATTTTGGTCGATTAATATGAAAGTGAATCAATTGTTTCATTTTAATTTAGTGTCAACCCTATATTAAAAGACAAATTCAGGTTTGGACAATTTGATAAAACAAATAATTGACCAAAAGTGATATGGGTCCGCATGTCTGGAACAAAATTAAGGAAAAATAAGAGCTATTCATCCATCATTTATAGTTAAAAATTCACTCAAATTAACCTATTTAAACCTACTCAATACCGTATGAATAGTGATTGCTACTACGAATTGTCTTAGGTCATTTTACCACAACTCTATCAGAATGACTTATCCACAAGTCCACAGGTCAGGAGAGCTTCACTTTCTCGTATAGGCCTGTGGGCCTTGTGGGTAAGTCATGACGCTCTCATTTAGGGTTTATGGTCTTTTCCGGCCATAATACACCTCTGCGGGCGTTAAATAATTAAAGGACTGGTGAAGCCTTCGGTTATTATAATACTCAAAATACTCCGTTAAGGCCAGCTCAACCTCTTCAATTGTATCAAAATCATACCGGTAGATTTTTTCTTGCTTAACACTACGCCACAATCGCTCGATAAATATATTATCTAAATAACGTCCTCGCCCATCCATGCTGATAGAAATGTGGTGAGATTTTAGCGTATTTATCCAATCTTTTGAGGTAAATTGAGAACCCTGATCCGTGTTAAAGATCTCACAACGCGAATGCAGCAAAGCGTTTCTAAGCGCCTCAATACAAAATTCAGCCTCCATAGTAGGTGAAATAGCCCATCCAATCACATAACGACTATACCAGTCCATAATAGCTACTAAATACACATGCTTTCCTTTCATGCGGATGTAGGTGATATCTGCGGCCCAAACCTGATTTGGTTTGGTGATATCCACCTCTTTTAATAAATAAGGGAACACCTCATGCTCCTTATTGGGAACGCTTGTATTTGGCTTTGGGTAAACAGTCGATAACCCCATCATTTCCATCAACTTTTTTACTCGACGTTTACCAACAGGATAGCCTACTTCTTTTGACAGCCATCTTGCCCGCTTAATTTTACCTTCACATGGATACTGCAGATAGTGCTCATCAAGTAGCGCCATAAGCGCTTCATCTTCGACAGAAATGGGCTTGGCACTATAATAATAACTTGAAACAGGCAAGTCTAATAGCAAGCATTGTTCACGAATGGTGAGCTCGGCAAGAGGATCAATCATGACGCGCTTTTCATCCAGACTAAAGTTCATGCTTTTTTTTTAGCCAAGATAGCTGCGCTTGAAGTCGACCAATTTCTTGATATAATGCCTCAACAAGCTGCTCTTGGGACTTGGCTTCTTTTTCATTAGCCCCAGAGAATAAATCGTTAATGGCTTTGATGGCCGATTGCTTCCAAGTTTTTACCTGCGTTGCGTGAACACCGTATTCACTGGTAATTTGCGCTTGTGTGAGTTTCCCCTCAATCGCAGCTAGCGTTATTTTTGCCTTCTTGGCCGCCGTATAATAAGCTCGCTTTTTAGACATTTTATTCTCCTCTTTGTATTAAGAAGAATAGCTCTTAAAAAACCTTTTTTTGTGTCCAGAAAACCGCGCCTATATTAAAGATGTCATCATGGTTTGCCAGTATATTCCTCATGCATTATAAGTATAAGTAGAATTCTTAATACCCAAACAGAGTATTTAATACGCTGATATTTTAAAATCACAAAGTATAAAATGATATTAATTAAACTTATTGGATTGAATTATGCCATTTAAATCGCTTCCTAAGCCTCTAAAAGAATATATATTATCTCTTTTAAGTAATGAGGATATTATGAATTTGTTTCGTGTCAACAGAACAATGCCGAATGATATGTCTTTAGATATGTTGTTTTGTGATTTTACGAAAGGAGGTTATGGACAAAGGTTTTTTCAGGAATTACATACTGCAAGAAAAAGAATGCATCATGGAGGGAAAAATAAGAGTGATATTTTAAAATCTGTTATTACAGACAATAATATTCTGGCCCTTGAGTATTTGTTAATTTGTAATCTTGTACACATTAATCAAAGTTTTTCTGCAATAATGGAGAGATCTTTTGTTATATGTAATTTTGATAAAATCCCGCCGATTTGTTTTGCGGCGCTATTGGGGAAAACAGAAATCGTACAGCTAATGCTCATTTATCAAGCTAATATCGATCAGTCTGAAAATGTAAACTGCCATTGGCTACACAATAACCCCGGGATATATCCCATAAACTTTGCAGAAGGATTTAATTATCCGTTTAATTTCTCAGATACAATTGTGCCAATGCAATTCCTGACTCATGTTGAAAATTATCTGAAAAAGGGAGTTGAAATTAATGAACTTAAAGCTGAAATTAAAAATAAATTAAAAATATTTTATAAAAGTCCTGAGTTAAGAGAAGGTCTGAGACATTACTTTACTTATCTTGAAAAAACAGACAAGGGATATTTTTATCATTATAAGCAGGAAGAAGCACTATTGTTATTGGATACTTATAAAAAAATAAAGGAAGAATATTTAGTACAAGAAATGGATAAATCAACATGCAGGATAACATAATACCAAGGCCGGATTTCGCTGCACAATCTCGTGCTCTAAGGGATGTCCCAAACAATTAGACAGCAATAAGCGTCTCCTGGTGGTCAAAGCTCATGAACAACGGAACAAGAAATTTGTCAAATAATGGTATTTAAAAACCAACACGTTACAAATACCTTCAAGAAGAAAATAGAAAGATGATTATACATAAGATGCCCTTGATGGATTATATAATTTATGGCTTACTAAAACACCATAGAACCACCCCAAAAGTAATCACCCATTTGATCTATTATTGAATTAATTGTATTATTGATGATAAAGAAATTTGTTTTTACTACTATGACAAAAATAGAAGAATTTATTTTTCCTACAATTCCTGCTGATGATAAAATCAATATTGCCTCCTTCCTCGAAAGACGCTTTGGCAAATATAAGACTCATGTCTATTGGAAAAATAATCATGGACTTTATCAATGGTGCAATCTTGTTCAGGCACAATCAGCCCATTTGGAAAAACCTGCTGATGTAGTCAACCTGTCTGTATATGATTTATTTGAAGAACAAACTGCAGACGTTTTGGACAAAGCAGATAATAAAGTGATTGATTCGGACGAACGTCTCTTGCTGACGGAAGAAGGAACCACCCTTGACGGCCAGTTTTTAAGAAGTATTTCCGTGAAACAGCCCTTAAAAGATGAGCATGGAGAAATATACGGTTTAATTGGCCTGTCGACTATTATCAATAATGTTTCATATTTAAAGGAACAGTTTCAAATACGTGCAAAAAAGTCCGGTCTTTCATTAAAACAAACAGAATGTCTTTATTGGTTAATGCGCGGACTTACTGCAAAACAAACTGCCGATATTCTCCATATGTCCAAAAGAACCATAGAGTCCTATCTTACAATTGTTAAAGATAAATTATTCTGCACATCCAAACAGGATTTAATTAAGATTGCTTTTAGTTATTATGCTCCATAAATGCGGGTTATATGGTTCACCTTTAGCGATATAGGTAGTAGCGTTACACAAACATCCACCATCAAACTTAATCATTTTATGTCTCCGATAAGCCAGTTGCATCAATTTTGTATTTAACTTGAACAAAATCACCACCAAATGTATGCGTTGCAAGTTGATTTAATTCAATATCATGTGCCAACGTCCCAAATAATGATCGACCAGAGACTAGAAAAACCGCTCCAGATAACTCAGCTAATTAACACCTTTGTCGATAAATTTTAATACCAGGTAAGCAAAAACAGACTTGCTCAAAGAGGCTGCACCGAGCTTGGTATTGGGCTGCACATCGGTTAAAATTGATGTTTTTTTTATGAAGACTGCCTTGTTTAATCAATATATTATAGTGTCTTTGTTGCAGCACCCTTTACTTATCTGCGTAAATAATAATCCCACAGTAATGTACTCACGATATTACAACCCGTAGTTTCTCAATTAATGCCCTACGAAATAATGCATGACTGCCTTTATAATCAGATAATAACAACAGGTAAATCAGACCAGCGTGTAGTATAGGCCGGTGATTTAATCTCGGCAAGCATCGCCCAGGGCTTAGAATATCCCTCTGCCGCCAGGCGAATGGTACTGCGTCCAAATTTTTGATTAATTTTATCAAAGAGTGACATTAGTTGTTCTGTCTTTTCTAAAGTCTCATCACTGGGCTGATGAAACATATCCAGCTGTCTTGGGTCTTTCGGAATCAAATCCTCTAAACACACCCCTGCTTTTTTATAGTGATAACCGGGTTTAAAAATACGACCCAAACATTTTTTTGCAAATCTGGTGATGATTCGCAAATCATCTGTGGGGTTGATAAAGTTCACTTCAATGGATTGAAAGTGCTGCGCCAAATCCTCTCGGAAACGATTGGTATGAACAAAAACATACATACGTTGGGCAACTAATTGCTGTTGTCTTAATTTTTCCACTGCTCGCGCGCAATGACTGCTTATGGATTGCGCAACACTTGAGTACTGGGTTTGCATCTGTCCAAAACTTTTGGAGGACATGATGCTTTGTTTGGGTTGCACTTCCTCAAGTCCACCACAAGAGATGCCTTGTAACTCCATCGCAGTGCGCATCATCACTACATTAAATTGTTTTTTTAGCAGATGAGCATTGGTTGAGGCCAAATCAAAAGCGGTATGGATATCGCAATTGATTAGTTTTTTACGCCATTGCCTCCCTATTCCCCATACATCCCCCACTGCTATTTGTCTAAGAATAAATTCTCGCTGAGCACTCACATTAAAGACAGGAGTTTTAAAAATTTTTTTGCAACAGTGATTAGCAATCTTTGCCAACGTTTTTGTTTGACCAATCCCAATAGAGGTGGGAATGCCTGTTTCTTTGAGAATCTTCTTTTGCAGGGCGTCACAAAAAGCATCATGCTGATTAACGGGCATGGTACTTAAATCAAGAAAAGCCTCATCAATGGAATAAATTTCACAATGTGGCCACGTCTCTTCAATCGTTGTCATCACTCGATGGGATAAATCACCATACAACGTGTAATTGACAGAGAAAGCATGAACCTGATGTTGTTTACATAGTGCTTTAATTTTAAAAAAAGGCTCTCCCATAGCAATTCCCAGAGCCTTGGATTCATTAGAGCGAGCAATCACACATCCATCGTTATTTGATAAAACAATAATCGGTTTATCGCGCAAGTCTGGGCGAAACAAACGCTCACATGATGCATAGAAATTATTACAATCAATTAAGGCATACATGATTAGATAGGCTCATGTAAAACAAGGGTTACAACCCCCCAAATCACTACATCCTGCTCATCAGTTATATCAATAGGCTTGTATTTGGAATTGGCAGGCAGCAATTGCACCCTCCCCTTTTTTCGTGATAATCGTTTTACCGTTAATTCACCGTTAACTGCCGCAATAACAATTTTTCCATCAACTGCCTCTAAACTTTTATCAACAATTAGGACATCACCAGAGTAAATGCCCGCATCAACCATAGAGTCACCGATTGCGGTGACCAAAAAAGTAGCCGAAGGATGTTTAATATATTCTGCATTTAAATCCAGATAACGCTCAATATAATCATCTGCGGGTGATGGAAATCCAGCCTGTACTTTGCTCGAATATAATGGCAAGGAACTAACCGGTTTATGTTGCTCTAATGAGGCTTTAATGTCCGAGAGACGTGAAACTGGAATACGAATTTGTTTCGTGGATTCAAAACCAAATTTTCCATATCCTTTAGGCCTTCCTGCCCCCTGTCTTTTTCCACCTCTAGGCATTAGACCGCCTCCTTTGATTATCGGTGCAATAATCATAGATGGATCACATTAAGTTGTAAATGGTCAAATTGATACCGTCCCTTCAAATGAATCGTAAGCTTACGATTCTATTCGAAAACTATTTTTTTGATTCAAATGCTGAAGGTTGATTATTTTATGTAATAAAACCGAGGGTGTTATTTAATAAGCCAGAGATTTGGCCCGGATTTTAACGAAAAGGACCGTTTGGTGAGTCTATTTGGCCCAATATGCGTTTAATTTTGAACTCATTAGTGCTGAAAAAATTAATCAATAATCTGATGTTGCTCGATATTAAAAGCTGGATTGCATGAAATATATAGTGTTAAGTTACCTTCCCAGTAAAATTTTTCACCAGTCTCAATTAAAACTACGTTGCCTATTGTTTTATTCAATTCGCTCTTTATATTGAAAATACGTAGAAAAGAAAATATATGAAATTGCCCCTAATGAAATTATTAAACTTCCATAATACAACAGCAATTTTCCATAAAAAGAAAAATGAACTACCAGGTCAACATATAAAGTTAATAAGAAATAGGAGAGCCAAATAAATAAAAGACCATAATAAACATGTTTTTAAATCATAATAGTATCTATATATGCGACTTAGAGCGGCCAATAATAAAAACAAAGGGTCAGGATGAATTGATTCTCCAATGCGTAGGTTGGTGTTGTAAATACGGTATTAATTAAATCCAATTTTAACTAGGACAAAGTAACTCCACCAAGAGTTTCGATCAAATTTTTAACCTCGGCATCTCTTCCTGGCCAATTAGAATTTTTACGCCTCTCATCGAAGAAACGTATATAATTCTGTACTAATTTTCTTTCAACCGGGACAAGCTGTTCAATACTGGAATAGTTTTTAAGCCAATAAGAAACCTGTGCACTAATTGCTATTTGTAGCGTTTCTTCAGGAACATCTGTTATAGAAAATTTTCGGGGCAGCAATGCCACCAAATCATTAATTGAATAAAAATTTTCCGTTAATTTAAATCCTGCTTTTATTAAATCTCGTTTTGTTTTGATACAATCCCAATAACTAATAGCAAAAATATCCTTCTCTAATGCAAACCATAAATAATCCTTACTACACACACCAACAACAATTCCAATTCCTTTTGGTGTATTCCAAACCGATCCAACTTGAATGCTAAGTTGTCCTTCAGCAAGTTCGGTATTTAATTCTATTGACTTCCCAGCTCTAGAAATAGCAGTTATTTTCATTATATAAATCCTAATACTATATGAGATATGAATTGTACTACGTGAGAAATATAATTTCACTAAGCCACCATTTTATCCAATAACAAGACGCATCGAAGCTGTTTTAGGTCAAGGTTGTGGATGATTGTTAGAACTTATCATTAAACTTGGGGACTCTATTAGCTTGCTTCATTGTAAACTATAATATGATGATAAATTAAATCAAGAACTATCTTTGAACACGGTAATGACAACTAAATTGCTAATTGGAATCTTGGCCAAAACAGCTTCGAAGTAGAAATCATGATAAAGTAGTGCTTAAAATTTGGCTATAAAAGATCAGATAACCACAGAATTGCTTAGAAACCACTGAAATTTGGAGCACCTATTCTATCGAGCACTTTAGCCATGCAATTATATATTATTTGCAACTGGCTTACTATCCAAACGGTTTGCCTTCGATATGTTCATTCAAATCTTTTTCGTTCGACATTATCTTCAATATCGATTTCATCTTTCTCATTTGAAAGACTAATATTTTCCTTTAATGTCAATTTGTCATAAAGTTTGACCAGTTTACCTATTATTTTAGGCAGCTTATCCTCGAGATTCACCTTCTTTTTAGCATTTTTATCATGCTGCCATCGTGTGATTACATCGGGGGCATCGAATGTAGCATATGTTTTTTTATGAGTTTTTTTGAAGTCAATTTCCGTCTTTTCCAAGTCGTTTATATTTTTATTGAAATCATTAATTAAATTGCTCAACTGAGGTAACAATTCATCCCCTTTTCCCTCATGTAATTTTATTTTAAGGCTGATTAATTCAACAAAAATGTTAAATAGCCATTGATAATGTAACACATCAAAATTAGCCATTTTATAACAAAGACAGGGATTTAAATCGTGTTGCAAAAGTTTAATTGCTTGATCTGAGGAACAAGGGGTTTGGAATAAAGGCAGTTTATTTCGCTCAGTTCTTTTAAAAAAAGGGATACATGTATATTCTGTAGTATTTGTTACTGGTGGTTTCGCACTTAACTCTACACTTACGCCCGGCATGGATTCTTTGCAAAGAAAGAGATTGAGTTGATATTGACCTTCTGCGTGCCTCTGATAGAAATCTAATTTTTCTTCCACTGTAGTAGCTTTATCTGTATTTATAACTTCGATTTTAAGTTGATCATTATGCGACTGATAATGCTGTATCACTGTTTGAGGGTCTGTATGATCAAAAACCACAAACTTTGTTGTATGTGCTTTTTTAAACTCATCCTCATTGAGTAAAATAATGATATTTGAAATGCCAACTTTAGCAAGTTGATATAAGTGGCCAAAAGGAATGTTAGTATATTCCACATTAGGAAAAATTATTGCAATTTTCATTTTGTATTCTCAATACCAACTACAGTGTATTTATTTAATTATAGTCCAGGCGACTGTGCAAACATAAAATGTTTATGTTTGTAAATTGCCTTATTTTGGATCTACAGAATAATATCGAGGCAGTGAGCCTGTTTTTGTATTTCATAAGAAGCCTTTTGCATACGAAGATTAGACTTATTATAAATCCGATGTATATTGTGGATGTCCAATGGAGTCTAGCGTGCACATATCACGTTCGAAAGTGCCAATCGTAATTGAGATTTTCATCTGAATTTTTTCTATTTTCGACAGAGCCCAAAAAAATGTCTATAGTTATGATTGAAACTGAACGAAAACAACACTGTTAAGTATTTTTAATACTCGTTTAAAGTAGCAATAATCGTCTTAATTTATAAATTTCTTGATGAACGAAACGATGTTTTTTCATAAAATCAATATGGAGACATTATGTCAATAAATGAAAAGCGTCAATATTTTCGAATAGATGATAATTTATACTTTGATTATGCAATTATAGAACCGGGGCAATTTTGTTCTGATTTGTCCATAATAAATCAATTATCCAGTGATAAAAATCAAAAAAAATTAGAGGCTGCGCAATATTTTCAAAATATAGATTATGAAATGTCTGAATTGACTCATGCAATAAGGGTAAATGAACCGGGGTGGGCGCATTATTTTAACCTGTTAAATGCAAAAATAGATTGTTTATCTCAGATGTTGGTATTAAGTAAAATTCAAATGCATAGCGTGAATATCAGTTTGAGTGGGATGACTTTTAAAACAAATGATCAGATTAAAGAAAAAACAAATCTAAAGATTGTTATATACACCAAACCCAAGATGACTCCAATTATTGTTGATGCACAAGTGGTTTATAGTCAATATCAAACTGAAACTCATTATAGAACTGCCGTCTCGTTTAATGGACTAACTTATTCACAAGAACAATTACTTTCCCAACACATTTTACAAGCCCAGGTAAAAAATCGGTCTAATTAGGCGCAGAACTAAATATGGGGCTATTGTTCAATAGAATGTCAAATTCATCCCTGTTAATCGATTCATGATACTTTAAAGATCAAATATGATACTATATGATTTTAATAAACACATAAGAAACAAATGAATTTTGATTTAACCGATAGCAATTACCAGAAATTAGTATTAGATGGCCCTTTTTCCTTAGATCAGGTTCAAAGAATAAACAGAAACCCCAAAAATTTGGCTGCCCTGGAAAAACTGCTATTCCCCTTTAGACATGGCTGTGAAATCACATTTCTTGATCACCTTACCAATTCAGGCATTACCGTTGAGCATCTGGTAACAATACTGGGGGATAAAGGTGGCTCTAAAAATTTAGACGCCTTGAAAACCTTATTCCTGCCCTTCCCGCAAGACAGGGAGACAACCCACTTTAGCTTGCTTACTAACGCAGGGTTTACCTGCGATCATCTTGCAAAGATACTGAAGTTTACTGGTGGCTCCAAAAATTTAAACGCCTTAACAAAATTGCTGTTGCCCTCAGAACTAGATAGAGAGATGACCTATCTAAGCCAGCTCACTCAAGCCGGGTTTAGCTGTGAACATCTGGTGAGCATAGTGGGACAACATGTGGGGTACAAGAGCTTAAATAGCTTAAAAGATTTGTTGCAGTCCTACTCACAAGACAGCGAGTCAACTTACCTTAACCTTTTTGCTGACGCAGGATTTAACTGCGAGCATCTTGTGAGGCTGCTAAAGCATGCTCATGGTAATCTGAGTTTAGAAGCCTTGAGAGATTTATTATTGCCTTTAACTCAAGACAGCGAGTCAACGTACTTTACCCGTTTAAACAACGAAGGTTTTACCCGCGAACTGATATGGGTCCGCATGTCTGGAACAAAATTAAGGAAAAATAAGAGCTATTCATCCATCATTTATAGTTAAAAATTCACTCAAATTAACCTATTTAAACCTACTCAATACCGTATGAATAGTGATTGCTACTACGAATTGTCTTAGGTCATTTTACCACAACTCTATCAGAATGACTTATCCACAAGTCCACAGGTCAGGAGAGCTTCACTTTCTCGTATAGGCCTGTGGGCCTTGTGGGTAAGTCATGACGCTCTCATTTAGGGTTTATGGTCTTTTCCGGCCATAATACACCTCTGCGGGCGTTAAATAATTAAAGGACTGGTGAAGCCTTCGGTTATTATAATACTCAAAATACTCCGTTAAGGCCAGCTCAACCTCTTCAATTGTATCAAAATCATACCGGTAGATTTTTTCTTGCTTAACACTACGCCACAATCGCTCGATAAATATATTATCTAAATAACGTCCTCGCCCATCCATGCTGATAGAAATGTGGTGAGATTTTAGCGTATTTATCCAATCTTTTGAGGTAAATTGAGAACCCTGATCCGTGTTAAAGATCTCACAACGCGAATGCAGCAAAGCGTTTCTAAGCGCCTCAATACAAAATTCAGCCTCCATAGTAGGTGAAATAGCCCATCCAATCACATAACGACTATACCAGTCCATAATAGCTACTAAATACACATGCTTTCCTTTCATGCGGATGTAGGTGATATCTGCGGCCCAAACCTGATTTGGTTTGGTGATATCCACCTCTTTTAATAAATAAGGGAACACCTCATGCTCCTTATTGGGAACGCTTGTATTTGGCTTTGGGTAAACAGTCGATAACCCCATCATTTCCATCAACTTTTTTACTCGACGTTTACCAACAGGATAGCCTACTTCTTTTGACAGCCATCTTGCCCGCTTAATTTTACCTTCACATGGATACTGCAGATAGTGCTCATCAAGTAGCGCCATAAGCGCTTCATCTTCGACAGAAATGGGCTTGGCACTATAATAATAACTTGAAACAGGCAAGTCTAATAGCAAGCATTGTTCACGAATGGTGAGCTCGGCAAGAGGATCAATCATGACGCGCTTTTCATCCAGACTAAAGTTCATGCTTTTTTTTTAGCCAAGATAGCTGCGCTTGAAGTCGACCAATTTCTTGATATAATGCCTCAACAAGCTGCTCTTGGGACTTGGCTTCTTTTTCATTAGCCCCAGAGAATAAATCGTTAATGGCTTTGATGGCCGATTGCTTCCAAGTTTTTACCTGCGTTGCGTGAACACCGTATTCACTGGTAATTTGCGCTTGTGTGAGTTTCCCCTCAATCGCAGCTAGCGTTATTTTTGCCTTCTTGGCCGCCGTATAATAAGCTCGCTTTTTAGACATTTTATTCTCCTCTTTGTATTAAGAAGAATAGCTCTTAAAAAACCTTTTTTTGTGTCCAGAAAACCGCGCCTATATTAAACATCTCATGACACTAATGGGACAGGATGACGGTTACAAGAATTTAAATGTTTTAAAAAGTTTGTTAACCTTGACTCAAGATAGCGAGACGACTTATCTCAGCCTGTTAACTAACGTAGGCTTTACCTGTGAACATCTGGTGAAGATACTTGGGCAAAAAGGTGGTGACAATAACTTTAAGGCATTGAAAAAGCTATTGTCCTTAACAGAAGACACTGAGTCAACTTATCTTAGCCAGCTTACTCAAGCAGGTTTTTCTGGCGATCATCTGGTGGCAATACTGGGGCATACTGGAGGTTGCAATAATTTAACCGCTTTAATAGACTTGTTTTTGCCCTCACCTCAAAACAACGAGAGTACCTACCTTAACTTGCTCACTGAAGCAGGATTTACATGCGAGCAACTGGTGAGAGTTCTAAACCATACTGGTGGCTCCAAAAATTTAGAGGCCTTAAACAAGTTGTTGTTGCCCTTACCACAAGACAGCGAGAGGAGCTATCTTAACCTGCTCATTGAAGCAGGCTTTAGCTGCGAGCATATGGTGACCGTATTGGATAATGATTGGGGTTCGAATAATCTAGAAGCATTAATAGGGATATTGTTACCCTCACCACAAGACAGCAATTCAACCTACTTTACCTTGCTCACTCAAGCAGGTTTTACCTGTGCGCATATAGTGACCGTGCTGGGACATGGGGGTGGTTCCATGAATTTAGACGTTTTAAAATCCTTGTTGTTACCCTTAGCTCAAGACAGCGAGATGACTCGCCTTGGCTTTTTAATCAACGCAGGCTTTTCCTGCGATACTCTGGTTATGGTATTAGGGCATGGTGGTGGCTCCAGGAATTTAGATGCCCTGTTTAGCCTGGTCACGAATATCTCTATTAGTCATTTTATTTCTTCATACCCCGGAGCGCATGATTCTATAGTGATCTTGGCAAATGGTAAATCCAGGTCTTCTCATATTGGCTTTTTAGGTGCGATTTTAAGCAAAGAAGACTTGCGTAAAGAAATTAATGACGGGTTACTTCTTGATAGTTTGTGCAAAAAAATTAAACCGTACTGCCACAAACAACTACAGCAAATACATATAGATACAATTCCTGATTTAAAAGATTTCTGTAATGAGGATGAAACCTTCCTTAAAGTCAGGCCGACAAATAAAAGAAAACAAACGAGCTTTTCTAATCTTGAAAAAACAAAAAAAAGGAAAGGTATTGCTCCCGAAGAGATGTTAGATCTGAGGGCTTTGCTAGAGAAACTACCCTCAGGAGAGAGCTTAAACGGAAAATTAAGTTTTTTGGTGGATTCTGAGACTGCTGAGAGCTTGAAAAAACTGGATAAATCGCTTACGGGAGTTAAAGATATATGCAAAGTCAAAAATAAGAATCAATATAGGGTAAGGCTCGTTGACTTATCTCTATATCACAATTTTTATAATCAACACCCTATTGATTCAGTGCCCTTTGATTTCAGTAATGAGCGTCATGAAGAGCCCCTCTTATCATTCCCAGACGAGATGATAAGCCGCTTTGAAATAGACTACTTACCTATACTCCCAGATGAGATGTTAACTCACTTTAATGAAGTTCAAGAAAGTAGTGTTCTAGCTCCTGTCTCCCCTAATGCACCTTTGCTAAGTCAATTGGGGCTATTTGGCAGCCACGTTAAAGAGGCTTCAGAGATGGAATTAGCAAATAAAGAAGAAGCTGAGTTAAATTGGCATGAATATCAGGGTTAAATACATCAAAGCCCTGATAGCGACGCGTGCCTGACATTTATTTATCTCATTTTTCAAGGATGAAGAATCATTTTTATTTAAACTCTGACAATTACTTTGCAAAATACTCATTTAACAGTTGCATAGTGATTGTTAAAAGTAGTTGGCTTCCAAATGGCTTTAGGTTTATAGTCGAGTTTTCTATAGAGTCTTGTGCCAATTTATCAGTAAGATTACTTACAAAAATATATGTTTGTTTACCCTGCTCAATAAAACCTACAAACCAACCATCACGTATTTGGCTGGGATTACCTTCTCTTTCGTTACGCCCGTGCCGTCCGGAACCGGTTTTACCATAATAATCAGCTCCGTTCGCAAGTTTTCCCAAATACATATTGTCTTTTGTTTTAACTATAGCTTCATGGGTAACTGGTAATTTATTACTTACCATAGCATTTAAAAAATGAAGTTGTTCCACAGCAGATATTTTTAAACTACTTGATAACCAGGCATACTTGAGCCCATTATTTTTCCCGGAGTCCCCAGTAAAGTCTTGGTTACCATAATCAAAGACATCTAAATAACGTTTGATTAGGGGATAACCCAATTGTGGAGTAATTTGTTGAGAAACCCAAACAACTGAATATTTTATCCAGCTATCCGGGGTTTGATCTCGATCATGTTCTGACAATATTCCTTTTTTACCATCCCATTTAAACACTGTTTTTTGTTTGATAATGCCCTGATCAAAAGCCATCAGGGATAAAGGAATTTTAAAAGTAGAATCAGGAGCAATGCGTTGATTACAGTGGTTTTTGGGATTATATTCACTAATTATCTTATGGTTATTGACACTATAAATAAGAAAACACCCATCATAGTTTTTAAATAGTTGTGAGTATTTCTCTGGGGTTATATTGATATGGGTCCGCATGTCTGGAACAAAATTAAGGAAAAATAAGAGCTATTCATCCATCATTTATAGTTAAAAATTCACTCAAATTAACCTATTTAAACCTACTCAATACCGTATGAATAGTGATTGCTACTACGAATTGTCTTAGGTCATTTTACCACAACTCTATCAGAATGACTTATCCACAAGTCCACAGGTCAGGAGAGCTTCACTTTCTCGTATAGGCCTGTGGGCCTTGTGGGTAAGTCATGACGCTCTCATTTAGGGTTTATGGTCTTTTCCGGCCATAATACACCTCTGCGGGCGTTAAATAATTAAAGGACTGGTGAAGCCTTCGGTTATTATAATACTCAAAATACTCCGTTAAGGCCAGCTCAACCTCTTCAATTGTATCAAAATCATACCGGTAGATTTTTTCTTGCTTAACACTACGCCACAATCGCTCGATAAATATATTATCTAAATAACGTCCTCGCCCATCCATGCTGATAGAAATGTGGTGAGATTTTAGCGTATTTATCCAATCTTTTGAGGTAAATTGAGAACCCTGATCCGTGTTAAAGATCTCACAACGCGAATGCAGCAAAGCGTTTCTAAGCGCCTCAATACAAAATTCAGCCTCCATAGTAGGTGAAATAGCCCATCCAATCACATAACGACTATACCAGTCCATAATAGCTACTAAATACACATGCTTTCCTTTCATGCGGATGTAGGTGATATCTGCGGCCCAAACCTGATTTGGTTTGGTGATATCCACCTCTTTTAATAAATAAGGGAACACCTCATGCTCCTTATTGGGAACGCTTGTATTTGGCTTTGGGTAAACAGTCGATAACCCCATCATTTCCATCAACTTTTTTACTCGACGTTTACCAACAGGATAGCCTACTTCTTTTGACAGCCATCTTGCCCGCTTAATTTTACCTTCACATGGATACTGCAGATAGTGCTCATCAAGTAGCGCCATAAGCGCTTCATCTTCGACAGAAATGGGCTTGGCACTATAATAATAACTTGAAACAGGCAAGTCTAATAGCAAGCATTGTTCACGAATGGTGAGCTCGGCAAGAGGATCAATCATGACGCGCTTTTCATCCAGACTAAAGTTCATGCTTTTTTTTTAGCCAAGATAGCTGCGCTTGAAGTCGACCAATTTCTTGATATAATGCCTCAACAAGCTGCTCTTGGGACTTGGCTTCTTTTTCATTAGCCCCAGAGAATAAATCGTTAATGGCTTTGATGGCCGATTGCTTCCAAGTTTTTACCTGCGTTGCGTGAACACCGTATTCACTGGTAATTTGCGCTTGTGTGAGTTTCCCCTCAATCGCAGCTAGCGTTATTTTTGCCTTCTTGGCCGCCGTATAATAAGCTCGCTTTTTAGACATTTTATTCTCCTCTTTGTATTAAGAAGAATAGCTCTTAAAAAACCTTTTTTTGTGTCCAGAAAACCGCGCCTATATTATATCACCAGCTGCCACACTCATCGTTGTAGCAGCTAAAACCAGGGCTAAAAAATAGTACATTATAACTCTCTTTAAAAGATATTCAGTTTATCATCGTTCTGGAAATTGAGAAATCATCCGGCTAAATTCTGCGCTCTATCTTTTACCCGGTAAAATCATTGTGAGCATTATATTATACGGTATAGTAACAAATATCTTCCTGCATTGATGGTGACCGCTAAAAAATCAAATAGATTCCTAACGTGATTAATTTCTATCTGCACCCTGTTTGTTTATAAAGAAAATAATGTTGATTTATCCTGCAGAAGAATTATCATTAAATTACATTGAGTAGTATAAAAAATACTAATATTTAATAAATGGAACTATCAAATGGCTCAATTTTTTGGCTGGAATGACTTATTTAATTACGACCTTTATATAAGAGCTATTATTATCACGCTATATGCGATCTTCTTATTCCGCACAAACTCTACCCGTCTCTATGGCAACCATTCTCCTTTAGATTTTATTATTTATATCATTCTTGGTGCCATATTAGGTGAAGCCATTGTCAAATCCGTCCCTACCCTTCCATCGATGGTAGTTTGTACTTTAATTGTAGCGATACACCGTCTTCTTTCATATATGGGGTATAAAAGTCACTGGATTGGTAAATACATTAAAGGTGAGAAAATTTGCCTCATTAAAAATGGAAAATACATTGAAAAAAGTATGTCCTCTTGCCGAATCACACCTAATGATATTAAACAGGCACTAAGATTTCAACATGGTTCAGAGGATATTTCCTCGGTAAAAAAAGGAACCCTTGAGCGAAGCGGTGAAATTTCATTCATACTGAACGAATAAAATCAAACAACTCCTTAAGAACAATCTCTTTTGAAATTAATTAGGCTTCACGTTCAAATTCCTTGGGGTATTTATTACCTTTAGCACGATTAAGCGAAAATAAATGCCCAAGGTGATTTAGATCTTCTGGAGATAATTCAAGATTCAAAGCCTCCAGATTCTCTTCAAGATACGAAAGTTTCTTGGTTCCGGGAATTGGAATAATTGATGTCGATTGAGCTAATATCCATGCTAATGCTAGTTGACTCAAACGGCAGTGCTTCTCTTTAGCTATTTTTTTAAACTTACGAATAAGCTTTTGATTTGCAATTAAGTTTTCCCCTTGAAAACGTGGCAATCGCAGTCTAAAGTCATCGGTTGTTAATTGATGTATATTGGTTATCGTACCCGTTAAAAAACCGCGCCCTAGAGGACTGTAAGCTACAAAGGCAATTCCTAACTCCAGACAAGTAGGTATAATTTCCTTTTCTGGACGCCGTTCCCATAAAGAATATTCTGTTTGTACTGCTGCAATAGGATGAACTTTTGACGCTCGCCGAATAGTTTCCGGTTTGACCTCTGAAATACCAATGTGACGAATTTTACCCGCTTTTATTAATTCAGCCATTGCACCAATTGATTCTTCAATAGGTATTTGGGGATCTACCCGGTGTAAATAATACAAATCTATTATATCTATTCCTAAGCGTTTTAAACTAGCATCACACGCTTCTTTGATATGGGCTGGAGAACCATCGATATAATAATCCTGAGCGCCCTGTGATTTTCTGGCAAATCCCGTCTTAGTTGCCAAGGTAATGTTATTGCGGTGTGATTTGATGGCTTTATTAAGTAATTCTTCATTATGCCCCCAACCATACATATCAGCAGTATCAAGGAAGGTCACCCCTAATTCTATCGCTCTATGAATTACTCTAATTGATTGAGCGTCATTTCCTGGTCCATACGCCCTGGACTACAGTGGACCCCATTGTCAAGACAGCGATCCGTTTAATTTAAGATATAACTTTAATTCTACTTTCTTTCGTTGACGAGGGTGCGTAGCACACGAGTCAACCACAATAGCAGTTAATGAAACACCTGTTATTGAGCCTGTGGGTATGTGGGCGCGAAGCCATCGAGTGTGGTCAAGCGGTGGATAACGTCTTTTTGTTATCCATGGCTTGTCCACATGTCCCGAAGGGCGATGGCTGATCCGCAGGACGCGTCCACATATCCACAGGCATTCCATTACGCTGCAGCCTCATATAGGCCAGCATAAACCTCTGACGGCGTGTATATTCCAAATGATTGATGAGGTCTTTCGTCGTTATAAAACTTGAAATACACCCTTAAACCATTTCGTAGTGCTAAAACTGTTCCGTATTCTTTTATGTAAATATCTTCATATTTGACTGAACGCCATAGCCGTTCAATGAACACATTATCCATCCATCGACCTTTCCCGTCCATGCTAATTTTGATGTCATGGTCTTTTAAAACATCGGTAAACGCCTTACTGGTAAACTGGGAGCCTTGATCCGTATTAAAAATATCAGGCCTGCCGTGGAGCCTGATGGCGCTCTCCAACGCGCTTACACAAAAGTCATCATCCATGCTGTTTGATACCTTCCAAGAGAGCACCTTGCGGCTATACCAGTCCATTATTGCCACCAAATATACAAAGCCTCCTTGCATCCTAACGTAGGTAATATCGGTGCACCAAACCTGATTGGGTCGATCAATCACTAAACCACGTAGCAAGTAGGGATAAACCTTTTGTTCCTTGTTCTTTTTACTCGTATTCGGCTTTGGTGCCACTGAAACCAGACCCATGATCCGCATCAAACGCTGCACTCTCTTACGGTTAACGTCATGGCCAAGGCGACGTAAATAAGAACGCATCTTTCTGCTTCCATAGAAAGGATGGCGCATGTATTCCTCATCAATCAAGACCATCAAAGCCAGATTCTCTGGGCTCTCGGTACATATTCCTTCGCCAGCAGTGCGATAGTAGCTAGCGCGTGACAAATTAACCAATGCACATTGGCGTACGATGCTGAGTGTAGGGTGATTGACATCAATCATGGCTCGCTTCTCCCGCACGCTCAACTTAGATGACCGGTCTTTTTTTTAAGCCAGTCTAACTCAACCGCTAGCTGGCCTATTTGCGTGTATAATCGATCTCGTTCTTGTATGATGGAGTCCATGTCTTTGTCATGCTTGCCGCTAAACAATTGCTTGCTTCCATCCAGTAATTGTTTTTTCCACAGATTGATTTGTGTTGCATGCACCTCAAATTCAGATGCCAATTCATTGGTCGTCTTGTGACTTTTTAATGCCTCAATTGCTACCTTTGCTTTGAAGTCAGATGTAAATTTTTTTTTAGCCACTTGGTACCCCGTTTAACAATGGTTTCTATTTTACACCACTGTCTCATTTTTGGGGTCCACTATAGACATCCCCATACAACCAAGTCCTATAGCTGAAACCTGCGGACCATTTACTCCCAAAAGCCTTTGCTTCATAATATTCCTTCTTAAATTAGAGGGTAAGACAGTATACGTGTCAAATTATAGATAGAATTGATAGACTTTATTTATAAAAAAGTTAATTTATTTTTTGTTTCATTGCCAGTCTGGGCTGGATATGTGGAAAAATCCCAATAGCAGAAACTGTAAGATCACATGCCAGTGAAATTGAAAAGCGTGTTAATATTTGAACAAATACGGGTATAACTATTAAAATGGTGTCCAATAAAACAGACAGTGTGGTTGTCTGTTATTGATTGGGTTGCTCTTGCCGGAGAGATCTGGCAAGAGTCACTCCCTATACAGAAGGTGGCGGTCCTCGGCGTCCCATTAAACCCATTATGAGAAATATTACAAATATCACTAAAAACAAAAAGAATAATATTTTTGCAATTCCTGCGGCAGCTACTGCAATGCCACTAAAACCAAATGCTGCCGCGATTAATGCAATGACAAAAAAGACAAGCGCCCAACTTAACATAATATAAGCTCCTTAGTATGAAATATCCATTTATCATTGAACCCAGGCTTTCTTGTTAATTATAGTATACAGCGAACACTTTGGATTTAGGATCTTCTCTAAGGTATGCTCCTGTTCAAAATCACTCTCAGAAAATATTTGGGCATCAACAGTGCGGTTTACTCTTTATTTTTTAGATATATGAAGTACCTTTTTTACTTCAGCAACCACATTTCCTTCTTCATTAGTTATTTCAACAGTAAACTCAGGCTCAAGCTTTGTGATGTTTTCAAGTTCCAGACGAATTTCTTCAATTTTTTCCAATGATAATAGAAATTTTGCATAAACAGTTCCTTTAGCAGGGATTTTATAACGGATGGTCGACAATTTATCCCAAACAATATAATCCTTTCCAAGGAGTTTCATTAACATCAACATGTAAAATGGGTCGGTCATGGAGTACAATGAACCACCAAAATGAGTTCCGACATAATTCCTATTCCAAAAACGCATCTTCATTTGAACTAAAATGTATGTGTGATTAGAGTTGAATTTTTTGACACTGATTCCAGCCCCTAAAAAAGGCGGCCAAAAACGCATCATTTTTAATAAGATTGAATAATTCATAATGCTCCTCTATGGACAAAAGGTTTTAAAGTCTGTTGCTAACTGATCCACTCCGTCAAGCAACATATCCTAAACGACCCTCAGCAATTTTAACTGCCTGATTATTACGCTGTAGGGGGATATATCACTTCGAAAATTTTATACATCATTCTAAATAACACGCATAAAAGCGGTACGCAGGAAGTGTAATATAGGCGCGGTTTTCTGGACACAAAAAAAGGTTTTTTAAGAGCTATTCTTCTTAATACAAAGAGGAGAATAAAATGTCTAAAAAGCGAGCTTATTATACGGCGGCCAAGAAGGCAAAAATAACGCTAGCTGCGATTGAGGGGAAACTCACACAAGCGCAAATTACCAGTGAATACGGTGTTCACGCAACGCAGGTAAAAACTTGGAAGCAATCGGCCATCAAAGCCATTAACGATTTATTCTCTGGGGCTAATGAAAAAGAAGCCAAGTCCCAAGAGCAGCTTGTTGAGGCATTATATCAAGAAATTGGTCGACTTCAAGCGCAGCTATCTTGGCTAAAAAAAAAGCATGAACTTTAGTCTGGATGAAAAGCGCGTCATGATTGATCCTCTTGCCGAGCTCACCATTCGTGAACAATGCTTGCTATTAGACTTGCCTGTTTCAAGTTATTATTATAGTGCCAAGCCCATTTCTGTCGAAGATGAAGCGCTTATGGCGCTACTTGATGAGCACTATCTGCAGTATCCATGTGAAGGTAAAATTAAGCGGGCAAGATGGCTGTCAAAAGAAGTAGGCTATCCTGTTGGTAAACGTCGAGTAAAAAAGTTGATGGAAATGATGGGGTTATCGACTGTTTACCCAAAGCCAAATACAAGCGTTCCCAATAAGGAGCATGAGGTGTTCCCTTATTTATTAAAAGAGGTGGATATCACCAAACCAAATCAGGTTTGGGCCGCAGATATCACCTACATCCGCATGAAAGGAAAGCATGTGTATTTAGTAGCTATTATGGACTGGTATAGTCGTTATGTGATTGGATGGGCTATTTCACCTACTATGGAGGCTGAATTTTGTATTGAGGCGCTTAGAAACGCTTTGCTGCATTCGCGTTGTGAGATCTTTAACACGGATCAGGGTTCTCAATTTACCTCAAAAGATTGGATAAATACGCTAAAATCTCACCACATTTCTATCAGCATGGATGGGCGAGGACGTTATTTAGATAATATATTTATCGAGCGATTGTGGCGTAGTGTTAAGCAAGAAAAAATCTACCGGTATGATTTTGATACAATTGAAGAGGTTGAGCTGGCCTTAACGGAGTATTTTGAGTATTATAATAACCGAAGGCTTCACCAGTCCTTTAATTATTTAACGCCCGCAGAGGTGTATTATGGCCGGAAAAGACCATAAACCCTAAATGAGAGCGTCATGACTTACCCACAAGGCCCACAGGCCTATACGAGAAAGTGAAGCTCTCCTGACCTGTGGACTTGTGGATAAGTCATTCTGATAGAGTTGTGGTAAAATGACCTAAGACAATTCGTAGTAGCAATCACTATTCATACGGTATTGAGTAGGTTTAAATAGGTTAATTTGAGTGAATTTTTAACTATAAATGATGGATGAATAGCTCTTATTTTTCCTTAATTTTGTTCCAGACATGCGGACCCATATCACTATAAGCGGTTATGAGTCAAAATCAATAATGAAATCTTTAACTTCGTCGATAAGTTGAGTTGATTCAGTTTGAGAAAATAAACCAACTCTATTGGTATTAATGTAATTGATACCAATAGCAATTAAATACCCTACTCCAAGTAAACCAATTGCTGTTGCTACTTCTGCAACTAGCCACCATGAGTCTCTGTGATTTTGCACTTTGCTTTTTGCAGTATTTATTTCCTGTAAACAACATCTTCGATACCCAAGGAGAATAGACGACTCAGGTTTTCTTGCTAGCAATTCAGTATTTATACTGAGCTCATCGATTAAATTTTGCATTGTATCTGCAGCATCAACATATCCTCTTTGTCTAAGATTTCCTTCTTTAATTTGTAAACGTCTCAACTGGTTTCGAATTGCTTGAATTTGCTGATTTAATTGAATTTTAAACAAATCTGGATCTA
This sequence comes from Legionella antarctica, assembly GCF_011764505.1. NCBI lineage: Bacteria > Pseudomonadati > Pseudomonadota > Gammaproteobacteria > Legionellales > Legionellaceae > Legionella > Legionella antarctica. The sequence goes on along the minus strand of NZ_AP022839.1, from coordinate 2,068,620 downwards.
ATTCAGAAGATCTATGCCTATTCAAATTCTCATAGGGTTGTAAATTAATTTGGGAAAATTGAGCAATTGATTCCTCGATCGTGGATCGCATATTGGGATCATCGCTCAGCATCTGGTTTATATATTTTCTGATATTATTTTGCTCTTCTTTACTGAGAAAAAATTTAATATCAGGATCATGGAATAATTGTACATTTTCAGACTTGTTTTTTATATAATCCCAATCTCTATCATGGCCTAAATAATAATTTCGATAATTATCCCCCCACAAATAACTCAAGACTCTTCCAACTGAATATACATCAGACTTTATTGAATAAATTGGGCAGGCTGAAAATGACTCAGGAGACCTGTATGCTCTGGTTCCAACTTTACGATGATCCTGCTCGCCCTCTTCCAGATTAAACCCATAATCAATAACAGTAACTGTTGGAGGTGATCTACTTAAATCGACTAAAAGATTCCAGGGCTTTATATCTCTGTGAATGAGTTTTCTATCCAAGATCTGAGTTTTAATAGCATTGAGTAGAGCTATTGTTAATTCTAAACGAATTGATACTGTTAAATTTGGAATTTGATCACTAATCTCAGCACGTTTATTAGGATGAAGTATTTTTTCTAATGCAACTCCTGTCGCAAGATCCATGATTAAATAACTTTTTTTTCCATCAGATCCGTCTGTAAACACAGGTGGTTTCACATGCAGATGCCCTGCTTGTATTAACCCTTTATATTCTTTTCTTATTTCAGCCGAATAATCTTTTACACTATGATCCTGAATTTTAACGATTCTGTGATTGCCAGCTTTTAAAATGGGTTGTTCTGCCTTAAAACAAATAGTTCCTACAACAGGGTATACAATTCCATAGCCTCCTTTACCAAGTGGTGTTGTCTCAGGATCGTAGATATCAAACCTTACTCCTGATTTACCCTCTTTTCTTTTACGCTTTAAAATCGATTGAGTAAAACTAAATTGATAAGTAATGTCATTATAGGTGTACTCATATTCTTTGTGACTTGCCCAGACCCCTTCCATTTTATCAGTGTCAAAAAAAGACGTCAAAGCCGCAATTAATGGAGTCTTTTCAGAAGCCAACTCACCAATCATTGTAGGTATAATAAGTGTTTTTACTGTATTGCCCATGCAAAAAATGTCTTAAATTTACAAAATTTGTCGGATTATACATCATACCATTGAAAATGTTAAATTTCTGCAACTTCCGGGTATAATTCCATTCATTAATAACAAAAAATATAGTATAAAAGGGATTATCTATTGAAACTCTATGAAGCTGATTCAAAATTATTAATTAATATAGAGCCGGCTTAAAACTTCGTACAATCTTTGGATTGTTTCCAATTAAAGTATTTATTTCAAGGAGAGAGGTATGGGTAAGATAAACTCTATCAAAATGAGTGAAATTGCAACAGAACGGGCTAAACGAACTGAACAATTAAGATCCCTGACCTCATCTCCTTTTGATCTGGATAATAAAGAACATACACGAGCATTGAAAAATTACATCGATAACTTTGAGCTTACTGCAAACCAAATGTATCTCTTTCAAGCGATGAGCTCTGGCTTAACCACTTGGGGAGGCGCCTGGGTTGCAGGATTTTTCTTGCCCATTCCAGCCTTTGCTAATTATTTTTTAACTGCTGTTCTTTATTTCGGCGTTGCTGGATATATTCTTGAACGTTTCAGTATGACTGATTTTTTTGAACAACTCGCAGAAATGAAAATTATTTACAATTGGTGTTTAAAAGGTGGGCTGGAAAATTACAATCCAGTAGTAAGTACTGAAAATATAGATAAGTTGGCTTACCCTGAAATCCAACGCATGTTGAAGTTAATCGCTCCATTGTGTAGCACTGAATTTATGCTTGCCTGGACCAAAGAGATAACAGCAGAAGAACAAACAAGAGGCTTATCCAACGTCCTCTCAACTGGTTATACTGCTCTGTCTTCTGCATTTTCTTTATTTTCCACAGCAGCAAAACCTGTCGCTGATCTCAATCGAATTCGTGAGTTAAAAGTTAATGTAGAAACACGTGGTTTTGACGTAGGGATATTTAACGGATTGGAACAGGCAATTAAATATTTTGCTACCAGTCCTGATTTTAGAGACATAATGGCAGCAAAAATAAGACAACCTGTTGAGACAGCAAGAAATAGATTACCAAGTGTTCTCATGGGAAGCTTTTCACCCTCCAGCTCTAACTAGCTATTAAACTAATCAGCCTTTCATCAAATGATGGGTGAGCATGGTCTTGAACTAACACAATCAGCGAGTAGACGTGAAGAAAAGAAGGCCTTTGCAAAACACATGGTCCGATTTCGACATAGAAACTATCACGAGCAGGATGGCGGTTTATTTCCTGAACTGGTAAGAGAATCTGATTAAAGGAGGATTGGCCTGGCTACAGACAGGATGAGAAAGGACGCTGGCGACGTGCTCGAAGCCGGCAAATTAAAGCAATTGATCAAAATATTAAAATAACGATAGTGTCGCTAAGCTCGTGATTGATTTTAGCCATCCATGGCTGAAATCGACTCGCAAACGCGACAAGTATGCCTCCGGCGGCCCTGGCCGTCCTGTGTCCGCTTGTTTTTTCACCCCATTCGGGGTTCAAAAACAACGCTACCCCAATGACTGACGCCTTTTCGGATGCCTTATATTTTGCCTGCGGCAAAACATCCGGCTCTAAGGCTACCAGGGACTACCAGCCTCGCTCGTTCCTCGCTTCCTTGGCTGGCAGCGATCGAGATCTTTGGGAGGAGCATTGCTGAAGATATCTTGTTATCTTGCCCTTAGAACTAACCTGTTCAAAGCCCCATATCCTGGGGCTTTTTTTTGCTTTGAATTTCATTGAATACTATGAATGGCGGATTCATTAAAACTGAGAAATGTAAGTAATCAGGCTTAATATCTAATAATTTGCCCACGGGTAACCTCCAACTTCTCTCGCAAGAAACAGCCAGAAAAAAACATTATTGGAATTTTTACTCATATATATTACATTGACGCCTCTTTGTTCTAATGATTCTTAAGGTTGCTTGGAGCTAATCCTCTGTTGCTATCTTAAGCACAAGGAGATCCACAACTATGAATGGGTGCACTAAGTATAAATTTAAAATATCTACAATAGCTTATTTTTTACTCATAACAGTGGGAAATATGTCTTTTGCTAATCAAAATCAAGATAATTGGCAGGCGTATCTTGATGGTTCAGTCGGAAAAAACATTTACTACCTCTATAATCAAGTCATGAGCAGTTCATTCCAGAACAAATCAAACTATAGAGCCCTTGATTTAGGATCAGGAGCAGGTGATGTTGATTTTAATCTTGCCGCATTAGGTTGGGATGTTACCAGCGTGGATACTTCGCAACGAGCAGGAGAACTAATTACCGAGCGAATGAAATATATTAATGGCAAATTTAACTTTCAATTATCAGACTTTGAGAACGCAATTTTAAGTGGGGATTATGATTTAGTACTGTCATTTTTTGCATTACCTTTTGGAGATAAAAATAATTTACCAGAGCTCATCAGAAAAATTAGTCAACATACGAAGCCCGATGCAATCTTTGCAGTTACCTTTTTTGGTAATGATCATACCTTTGTAAAGAATGGTCAAGCATATGGCATAAGTAAAGATGAGTTAAGTAGTATTTTAAACGCAAATGGATTCGAAATTCGATACTTCTTAAATCGTCGTTATAAACAGTCAGGAAGTAATGGTGAGTCGGTTAACTGGGATGTACTGGACGTTATAGCAACTAAATTATAAACACTAGAATTAGGGAACAAGTTTTTATCTTAATTTCTCTGTTGGGCTATTATATGCTCAGTAAAAGAAGTGCGCAGATAAAAGCCTCTGGGTAAAGTTTTTATTTTATTCCCTTCACTATCATAACCATAACACAGGGACTTTCCATTCGCAGCTTTTGGTCTTACCTGTAAATATTCTCCAGCTTTGGCATCTATTGTTTCAAGGTTCCCTGTGCTTATTTGTAATGTCAGATACTCCCAATCAGCACTTAGTATCGACTCCTGATGCAAATCAGGTGACCATAAAAATCCACGACCTATTCTTCTTTGGGGGTATGGAATATTTGTATCACCTTCGATAGGAATCCATAAAATCCGCTTCAGCTTTGCATAACACTGTGATGACTTCCAATTTTGTTGATGAATAGTTAACAGGGGAATTGAGGTAATGAAAGTGGATTCTGTTGGTTTACCAGATGGTGCGATAGGAAGTGTTTTAAGTTCTATCCCTAGATACTGAAAATCTGGGATGGATTTGTTACTTGCATCAGTTCCTAAGGCCAACTCAAGAGCTTGTCCAACCCATCCTTTTCTACGAACAGGACTAGCTGGAATAGCTAGTCCTAAACTCATGGCTAATTGACTGAAACTAAAGGCTTCTATCCAGCTGCAGCGTTCGCTTAGTTCTTCTTCAGTCTTCGGCGGTATTTTTTTGAGTAAGGAATTCACCATGTCTTTCTTTAAACTCCACAGAAATTGGTTCTACAGGAGGTCTAACCCCCGCAGCCTTGAATTGGGCAGTAATGGCAAAAAGCACATTTGAGCGAACTTCAAATCGCGTATGCACCTGAACATTAATAAAATAACGCGCCTCAAACTCAATTAATGCTTCATCAATTTTCTTAAGAAAAACCTGTGCAGGCGGCTCAGGAAGTATTTCAGGAATAATTGCTAGCACATCAAGGATTAATTGCTGGATCATAACAGGATCATCAGCTCGACAGACTTTAATCGGAATTACTGTTCTCACAATACTGTCTTGTAGAGTCCAATTAGTAAATGGTTTGTTAAAAGTTTCTGCATTAGGTATTAAAACCTCCATATTATCCCATGAAGAAACTCGCATCGATCGGATGCCAATATGCGTCACTTGACCTTCATATTCGCCGAGAGAAATCAAGTCCCCTTCTCTGACTGGCCTTTCGATAAGAAGCATTATGCCTCCAACTATGTTACTGGCAAAGTCTCTTAAACCAAAACCCATACCTACTGCCAAACCACCTAGTACCATAGACATACCGCTAAAATCGAGGCCAAGCACGTGTAACGTTATAAATGCCCCCAATAAAATAATGGCGTACTGACTGAATACGGATAAGCTGTTGCGAATTCCCGCATCCTTTGCATTTTTATACAGCCAGCGATAACAAAATTCACGTGTCCATTTGGACGCCCAAATAAAAATTGCCAGCAAAACAAAAAACTCTATAGTACTTTTAACTGTAATGTGAATGCCTGTTAAATTAACAATAGAGTACTGTGCCATTTTTTCCAGACCAATCATGACTAAAGAGTCAGAGTGCCAACCGAAAAGCTGAAATAAAATAAGCGCACTGAACAAAAGCAAAATAATACGAAGAATTTTGTCAATTGGTTTTAAGAATACTTCTATCCAGAGCCATCCATTCCGCAAGGATGAGATCATCCATTCCGAAAAAAGTTCTAATGCGTCAAAGAGTAATCCTCTGATGAGAATGTAACCCACCAAAACTAATAACAGATAAGCCTGATAGCGAGACATTGTCCAGGCTAAATTAACAAAACCCAATAGTCCAATAATTGCTGTTGTAAATAAAGTAATGGGTACCAGGATAACCAGTAAAGAAATCGCATTCTTAAAATATCTCTTTTTATATTTTAAGAATGGTCTTAATAAATAGGGAATTACATCCTTACTTTTCCAGGCAACTAGAGAAACGGCTAAAATGAACAGCATAAATAACCGGTTAAAGATATCCTGTAATAATAAAGACAAAGGAAATATATGACTAAATACCATTAAGGCAGTAGTCCAGCCCCCAAATAAAAGTAACCACTTTAACCGATAATATAATTTTACATCTTTACCGGAAGAGTCTGAGATTCGTTCCAGTAAAGCCAGACGTGCAATTAAAATTAATATTCTAAATGTGAACCAGACATAAATTAAATTAAACAGTAATTGATAGTTGGCAAATGAAATATTAGTAAGATACAACACCGACCACAACATGATAAACAAACAAAGATAGGGTACGTTTCTTTGTACAATGGCCAACGCACCATCATAAAGATAACCTGTCAATCTGAAACGCTCCTTGTCATTACTCAAGGTTTTTAAAAGCCGATTCAACATAAAGAAAATGGCAATAGATAATGCCTGTATTACCCACAAAATCGTTGCAGGAAATGTATCAAGCCAAGTATAACTATCATAAACTTTCAAAGTTAAAGTTTTAAGATAGGTATAAAGTAAATTGGGAATTTCAACTAATTTATGAAGTATAACGGGCAAACTATCCAAATTATATTCAGCAAGACTTTGGCGCGAAGAAATAAGTTTTTTAAGTTGATTTTGAATGTCATCCATATCTTGCAAAACCATTTTTCTTTGTAATCTAGCGTCTTCAATCTGCGTATTTAGCGCCTTTTGTAACGAGCCAAACGAGTTTTTCATACTGGACTCAACTGAAAGACTGGCTTCATTACTTATTGAAACCTGCATTTGCTGCAATGATTTTTCAATATTAATATATTGTTTAATACTCTCTCTGTATGTATCACTTACTGTCTGTAAGGTTTTAGTATCCAGATTTTTAAGCAATAAAATTTTTGCCTTTATTACCATTTTTTGTATATTCAGTGCATTTATATTTTGATGAATGAGCGCAATATGCTGATTATTAATCAGTAAGTTTATCTCATGTCCTATCAGAGCCTTGGCACTGTTGTCTGAATGCTTTTTATCAGGATTACCAAGATTAGCTTGATAAAGTTGCCCCAGCTCCTGGTTTAATTTTGCTTTACTGGATTTAATTAAAACAAGTTTTTGTTCTAATTCATATTTGCGCTTCCAAAGTTGTAATTCGTGTACTTCTTCTTTTAATGATCCTTCAAACTCTCTAGCTAATTCCAAATTTTCATTAATAAGCTCAATGGTTTTTTTATTTACTGTAAGTAACGTTTCTACTTTAGCGACCCGTTCTTGAATACTTACTTCTGCACTGGCCAGAGGGAGTTGTTGTAGATAGTTTAGTCTTAAATTTAGATTTATTTGTTGTTTGTTCTGATTATCAAGAAAACCCTCCAGACTCTGTATTTTAGCACTGGTCATAGTCAGCATAGAGGTAATTTGCTGCATTGTTGTATTAAATTCTTGCTCATTTTTGGGTAAGGTATTGCGAGCGGCATTATTAATAGCGATGGTTAAACGGGTTTTTTCCTGGGCCAGATATTCAATAAGGGTTGCTTTACTTTCTTTGTTAGGAACAGGGGTAATTTTACCAGGTACTGCATTGACATGAGTACTAACAAACAAAAAAATCAAGAAAAAAACTAAAGAAAAGCACCACCAATCTTTAAGATTGATGGTGTTATGGTATAAGTTATTTTGTGCTAATAGTCGGCGCAAGTCTGATTCCTAATTCAGTAAGCTGTGCATTTCCTGTTGGGGATGGTGCACTGGTTAAAAGACATGATGCGGTCTGCGTTTTTGGAAATGCGATGACATCTCTAATTGATGTTGAATCAGTAAGCAACATCGCTAACCTGTCGATACCTAAAGCAATTCCTCCATGAGGAGGTGCACCATACTGAAGTGCCTCGAGGAGAAAACCAAATTTATCCTGTGCTTCCTGTTCATTAATTCCGAGCAACTCAAATACGGTCTGTTGTAAATCTGACTGATGAATACGAATGGAACCACCACCAATTTCATATCCGTTAATGACTATATCATAAGCCTTTGCTACTGATTTAGCAGGATTAGCTCGCAGTGCCTCTGGGGATAACTCTTGAGGTGATGTAAATGGATGATGCATAGGCTGCAATTTATTATTTCGATGATCCATTTCAAACATAGGCCAGTCAATAACCCACAATAACTTCCATCCTTCACCTAACAGGTTTCGGTCTTGTCCCAGTTTAACTCTTAATGCCCCCATAGATTCATTTACAATATGGATTTTATCAGCACCAAAGAAAACCACATCACCAGATTGTGCTTCAACACGTTTCAATATGGCCTGAATCGTATCTTCAGATAAAAATTTCAAAATAGGAGACTGTAATCCAGACATCTCACCGGAAAGATCATTAACTTTGATATAAGCAAGTCCCTTGGCTCCGTAAATAGTAACGAATTGACCATAGCCATCGAGATCTTTTCGGCTCAGATCACAGCCATTAGGTAATTTTAAAGCAACTACTCTACCCTCAACATCATTGGCAGCGGTGGAAAATACTTTGAAATCACAGTTTTTTACCAGATCAGCAACATCAACCAACTCTAAAGGATTGCGTAAATCAGGTTTATCACTGCCAAATCGCTGCATTGCTTCTGCATAGGACATTCTTGGTAGTTTATCAGGTAGAGTCACATCAAGAATTTGTTTGAACACATTTTTTAATAGACCTTCTATCAACAATAAAATATCTTCTGCATCGATAAATGCCATCTCTATATCAAGCTGGGTGAACTCGGGCTGTCTGTCGGCACGCAAATCCTCGTCTCTAAAACAACGCACAATTTGATAGTATTTATCAAATCCTGACATCATTAATAATTGTTTAAACAACTGTGGTGATTGAGGTAATGCATAAAATTCTCCAGGATGAACTCGTGAAGGTACCAGGTAATCACGTGCACCTTCTGGAGTGGCCTTGGTTAACATGGGCGTTTCAATATCCAGAAAATCCTTTTGGTTTAGATATTCGCGTATACACCTGTTTAAATTATGTCTTAATGTCATTTTATTTTGCATGGCAGTGCGACGCAGATCAATATAACGATATTTGTAACGCAAATCCTCGTTGACTACTTGGTGGTCATCGGGCAAAAATGGGGGGGTAGGTGACTCGTTCAGAATTTCAAGTTTAGTACCAATGACTTCTACACTGCCTGTGGCCATTCTATCATTTATCATACCATCAGGTCTTCTGCGCACTAGTCCGGTGACACGTACAACAAATTCAGATCGCAGTTTTTCAGCAATAGAAAATGTGTCTTTGTTTTCCGGCTCATAAACAACTTGCAATAAACCAGAACGATCGCGAATATCCAAAAAAACCACACCACCATGATCACGTCTGTTATGTACCCAGCCACAGACGCTGATTTCCATATTTATACTTGATTCATTCACTGCAGAACAGTAGTGTGTGCGCATAAAACCACCTATTTAATTTTTATTGTTTGTAGCTAATGGCATGGCAGTATTAGACTGCATGACGCCTAAAGAGATTATAAATTTCAACGCCTCATCAATACTCATATTTAATTCGATGGCTTCTTGTTTAGGAATCATAATAAGAAAACCGGAGGTGGGATTAGGCGTTGTCGGCACGAACAAAGAGACCATTTCTTGATTTACTATATCGCTGATTTCAGAGTTCACTGCCCCCGTTTGAAAACCGATAGACCATAGGCCTTTGCGAGGATACTCTATTAATAATACTTTGCGAAAGGCCTCGCTGTTCGTAGATAAAATAGTGTGAATTACTTGCTTTACTGAATTATATATAGAGCGAACTAATGGAATTCTAGAAAGCAGTGATTCCCCCCAAGTCATTAATCTTTGACCAAAAAAATTGGTGGCAAAAATCCCGGTGCTAACGAGCAAAATCAACGACAATATGACGCCAAGCCCCGGAATGTGTATACCGAACAATTGTTCTGGTTGATAGGCTCTAGGGATTAAAGCCAGCGTATTATCCAGTAAATCAATGATGAAACGAAGAACACCCATGGTGATCAGTATAGGTAACCATACGACTAAACCCGCAAGCAAGTAACTTCGTACCGACATGTGCTTCACGCAGAATCACCTTTAGTTGATTTTTCTTTGCTCGGGGCAGGAGGATTATCCTTGGCTGCTGTTGTACTGGTAGTAGTAAACTCTTCTTTTTTATCAGAAGTATCCTTGGGTGCAGTACCCTTTGTTTTAAAATCAGTAGCATACCAACCTGTACCTTTGAGTTGGAAACCAGCAGCAGAAACCAGCTTAACTACTGAATTATCAAAACATATTGGACATTGTTTTACCGGTTCAGCATTGATTTTTTGTATTAAGTCAAAATGATGATGACAACTTTTACATTCATATTCATAAATTGGCATCGAAAAAACTCCGTTAACTGGAAATAACATTAATTTAACAATCGATTATAACTAACTAACAGAGTATGAACAACATTTGTCGCATTATAAGTGGGTTAAGTTCCTGGACTGCAAGAGTGACATGATTTCAGACCTTCACTTTATACATGAGTCACAATTTATAGTGTTAAATCACATTATTAATTAACTCATTACAAACCGTTGGTTAATAAAACAAATATTTTCGTTCAGATAAGTGTATGGCCGGCCTTCTGATGTTGAAGAATAATTAATTTAATTAAGCCAGATCTTAAATACAACAGCACCTCATACCTTAAATAATGAACCACCCTATCCTCAGAATAATTGCTTCTGGACATTAGAAAGACCACTAGAATAGGAAACAGTCCCTAATAAGCGAAATTTTAGAATACGCTTTAGTGTACTGATATTATCTGATAGCGCCAACATATCAGGATCATGGCAATTAGCTATCCAGCCCACACACTTAATTTTATTGGCTTTCAAAGCCGCTTCGGTAAGCAGTGCATGATTAATGCAACCTAATTTTAATCCAACAACTAGTATAACGGGAATGCCTGTATGTTTTAAAAAATCTATCCAGGTTTCATTCTCATTTAAGGGAACCATTAACCCCCCTGCTCCCTCAATAAAAAGCGATTCAACCCCTGTTAAATGAAAATCCATACAATAATCAGCTATTTCTTTTATCGAGAGACTGATTCCCTCTTCTTTCGATGCTATATGGGGTGAAACTGGTAACTTAAATCGCCACGGATTAATTTCATCTAACGATAAAGAGCTATTTTTTTGCAGTTGTTGGGCATCCGTGCTGACTAATTCATTTTCTATAACCATACACCCACTAGCTACAGGTTTTAGTGCTACTGAGTTGGTAAAGTATTCAACCAGTTTTACAGTGACATAGGTTTTGCCACAATCAGTATCAGTACCAGTAATAAAATATCGTTTCATTTGATAAACTCTAAAATTTTTTCAATAAATAGTTCAGTGTGCGACAAAAAAGGCATATGAGCTGCTCTGTTAAATAGAACATATTTAAAGTTCGGATAAAGGGGCTGCATGGCCTTCATCGTTTTAACAGGTGTAATTGGATCAAGTCGACCAAACATAAAGCACGTTGGTTGGACAAGATTTTTTATTCCTTCGCGCAAATCCCATGTGTCTAAAACAGTCAAACCCTTTTCCAGACCCTCTGGACTTGGCGGAACGCCCAGTACAAATTTAAATTTATCATTGTTTAATTGCAAGGCAATAAATTCATAAAGCGTTTTATTAATATCAGTAGACAGGTTTCTATAAAAATTAAGAAACACGTTTTTGGCTACGCCGGGCCATAAACCATCCATAATAAACCGGGGGGATGAGCATATATTTATTAAACAACGCACTCTATAAGGGGCCTCTATCGCCAATCTTGTGGCATAAAGCCCCCCCATCGACCATCCGGCTAAAACAAAGTTGGCCGGCAACTCCTCTAGTAAATGAGCTTTAAAGGTGTGCCAATCCATCATGGGGGTCAAACCAAAACCGGGGAGATCAACTAATATCAATTGATAGCGATCTTGAAGAGAAGGAATTAATGATAACCAGATTTGATTATCAAACCCCCATCCATGAAATAGTACCAACGGTATCCCTTGCCCGTAGCGATTAATGTGTATGTTCATCAATATCATGCAATTTTTTAAATAATTGTTGAATTTGTTCTGGTTGGTGGCGGTAATTAAGAATAACACGCAAACCAGTAGACTTGATATTTACTGTTGGAGTTCTAATAGCTGAGCAACTAAAACCTTCTTTTTTGAGTTCTTTAGCATAGTGTAACGCCAAGTGAGGACATTCCAACTGTAGTTGTTGGATGGGAGTCTCTGAATTACTCCACTGTAATGGGGAGCGCTTGATGTGCTCTCTAAACAGTTTAATGAGTTCTGCTAATTTTTGTCGTCTATCATCAGAGGAAGCCACAATATCTAAAGTTTTTAACAAGCCATAACTCAAAGCAGGACTTATCGCCGTAGAGTACACCAGGGAACGTCCCGTCTGTAAAAGGGCATCGATCCACTCTTTTTTTCCAGCAATCAAAGCCCCTTGAGATGCAAATGCTTTGCCAAACGGGATAATTCGAAGAGGGACTTCTTTTTGGGTTAATCCATGGTAATCCACGGCTCCTTTTCCCTGATTTCCAAAAACGCCGAAGGAATGAGCTTCATCCACCAGAAGTTCTGTCTTATTCTTAAAACAAAGATCAGAAATTTTTGACAGAGGCGCAATGCGACCACTCATACTAAAAACTCCTTCTGTATATACAACTGAATTGAAAGGAACTGCTTTTAGCTTCAGCGCCAAATTATTTAAATCATTGTGTCGGTAACGTGAATAACTGACTCGTGACAAGGCTAACCCATCATAAACAGAGGCATGTATGCTTTTATCAATCAGGGAATGGATTTTAAGTTTACCTAATAAAGCTGTAAGAGCCAGATTTGCAGCATATCCAGAGGAAAATAGAATACACTCGTCAACACTGAGTAGGTTAGCAAAAGCATGCTCCACCGCGTGATGATTAGGATGATAACCACTCAGCAACATCGAAGCACCACTACCTACTGGATATAAAGCATATCCATCCTGATATGCCTTAGCGAGGCGTTTATCATGGGTTAATGATAAATAATCATTACTGTCAAAATGAATCAACGCTGAATTGGCAGGTTCATACAATTGCCTAACTCTCAAGAGTCCTTGCTGATTTAGCTGTTCAGTGTAGCTTTTAACTTTTTCAGTTAAACTCATCTATACCATCTCTGTTAAACCAAGTTTACTAAAAAGAGCTTTATCCTTAGCACGTTGTGGATTTTCTTCCGTTAGTAATTTATCACCAATAAAAACTGAATTGGCACCAGCAAAATAGCATAAGGCCTGGAGTTCATCACTCATTTCAGTTCGCCCCGCTGTAAGACGAATAACACTCTGCGACATGAGTATTCTGGCAGTAGCTATAGTTCGGACTAATTCGATACCCTCTACAGGTTGTGCTTTTGCAAGTCTGGTACCTTCTACAGGTATCAATCTGTTAATCGGTATACTTTCGGGAGGAACCTCCATATTGGCCAAAGTCAATAAAAACTCTATACGGTCTTCACGTGTCTCTCCTAGGCCTAAAATACCACCACAACACACATTTATTCCTGCAGCACGAACCGTATTCAGAGTCTCAAGGCGATCGCTGAACTTACGGGTAGTAACTACCTTTTCATAATAAGATGGAGAAGTATCTATATTATGATTGTAGAAATCCAAGCCAGCTTTTTTGAGGCTTACTGCCTGATCCTGATTTAACATACCAAGAGTCATACACGTTTCTAAACCCAAAGCTTTGACCCCTTCAATCATTTCTTTTAATTCGGGCATCGCTTTCTCAGGGACGCATCGCCAGGCAGCGCCCATACAAAAACGTTTTGCCCCTCCGTCCTTTGCTTCCTGAGCACTTTTAAGAACTTCAGCTACAGGCATTAGCTTTTCTTTTTCAACATGAGTTTTAAAATGACCACTTTGCGAACAATAGCCACAATCTTCAGGGCATGCACCTGTTTTGATACTTAGTAAGGTAGCGAACTGTAGGGAATTTGATTCATGATGTAATTTATGTATTTTATGAGCTTGGTACAGTAAGTCATTAAATGGTTGTTGATAAATTGCTGCAATCTCTGATATGGACCAGTTTTTTTTTACCTCAGTCACAACGTTCCCCTTCTATTCATAATAATGAACATGATAGAGTGGCAGTTAAACTTGTCAACCAAAATTTTAAAAATGGTCAACGTAAAAAATTTGATCTCAAGAGATTTAAAACATATTTGGCACCCGTGTTCGCAAATGAAAGACTTTGAGAATTGTCCACCTCTAGTGGTTGACTATGCACAAGGCAGCTATCTTTATACGAATCAAGGACCATTAATTGATGCGATATCAAGCTGGTGGTGTAAATCGCTCGGACATGGACATCCTGCTGTTATTTCAGCTATTAAACATCAATTGAAGCGGTTTGAACATGTAATTGGAGCGAACACTACTCATCCTGTTGTAGTTGAGTTAGCCGAGCAATTAACAAAAATTACGGGTAAGCAGCACGTCTTTTTTGCAAGTGATGGGGCAAGTGCTGTTGAAATTGCAATGAAGTTAGCAATCCATGCTAATCAAATCAAGGGGCACAAAGATAAAACTCAATTCATAGCTCTTAAAAATGGATACCATGGGGAGACACTCGGCACAATGAGTGTAAGCGACTTGGGTATCTATAAAGAACCCTATAAATCCTTCGGTGTTCCCTGTCATTTTATTGATAATATTCCCTATGTAACTGGAGTAAATGATCCTCTCTGGGCTTGTTGTGATAAGGAATGGGAAACTGTTGTCTCTCAATTAGATAAAATCAGCGATAACATCTGCGCTTTGATTTTAGAACCTGTCATTCAAGGTGCTGGGGGGATGTTATGTTACAGTGCTGATTTTTTAAAAAAAATATCTTTATGGGCTAAATCAAAAGACATTTATCTGATTGCTGATGAAATCATGACTGGCATTGGTCGAACCGGACAATGGCTGGCATGTGATCATGCTGGTGTTGAACCTGATTTAATCTGTTTATCGAAAGGTCTAACCTCTGGGTCTATTCCATTCAGTTGTGTAATGATTGATAGTTCCATTTATGATCTTTTTTATACTGATTACAAAACCGGTAACTCATTTTTACATTCCCACACCTACAGCGGTAATCCCCTTGCAGTATGTGCGGCTTTAGCCACAATTAAAACCATGCACCATGAAAACACCGTTAATCAGGCACAAAGTCTGGGGGATACCATGCTAGGTCTCCTAAAACAGGTTGCTGATGAGTCTGGTAAATTAAACAATGTTAGAGGAGTTGGGGCTGTTGTGGCAGCGGATCTCGTTGACATTGGAGATTATAGAATAGGCAATGAGGTGTATCAGCAAGCTTTAAAATATGGGGCTCTGATTAGACCCATAGGAAAAACACTCTACTGGCTCCCTCCTTTAAATACAGATAATGAAATTATTGGGAAATTAGCTCAAATAACACTAAACTCTATAAAAGCAGCTTATATTAAAGCGCAAGGTCATGTATAAATTATCCCTAAAACCATCAAAAGTAATTTTTAAACGATTCACCATTTACTGGATTCTAATTACCATTATTCTGCTTCTAATTGGCTTGTATATTAACTGGCAAATGAGCCTGAACAGGTCCTATAGAGACCTATCCAAAGCAGCACTTAAACTAAGCAATAATGTGGACAAGGTTTTTGAGGATCTCTTCCAGGATGTATATACCCTGCCTGTACCTGAAAAGAATTTTTCGAATTGCAAAACAGGATTAACCCCTCACTTGAAGCACATCTCACTTAATGATCCTAAAATTGCAGGCTTAATAATCAGAAATAGCAAAAACCTCATCTGCTCTACTCTGGATGATATTCAAGGACTCAATTTATCGAATTCACGCAGGAGGAGTATTTCAGGCCCCTTCGATCTTAAAGTCTTCGATCAGCCTGTTTATTTAATTCAACAGAGAATGGGAAGTTATAATATAATTATCCTTACTCTTGCTTCGACTATTAAAAACGTAATCTCGTCATCAGATCATAGTTTGAGCAGAATCGAACTTTATAATAGCTATGAGAGAAAAACTATTTTAAGAGTTGAATCTAATCAGGATCGTTCAAGGTGGGTACTGAGCAACCATCTCGGTTCTTTATCTCCGACCACCTATAAGACAATGTTTGCTTTTAATAAACTATATAGTATACCTGGGGTCAGTGTAGTGGTTTTCGAGAATGAAAATACTGCCCTGCGTTATTTAGTATATAGCGAAATCCTAGCCAGTTTAATCATTATTATGGCTTCATATTTATTTTACTTAATGATGAAAAATATCCTCGCGAAACGTTACTCACTCCTCGGCGCGATGAAATCAGCTATAAAAAACAATGAATTTTACCCTGAGTATCAGCCTCTTTTTGACAGGGAAAAAGGCAGATATACAGGAGCAGAGATTTTATTACGTTGGCAAGACAAGCAAAATCAAATAATCATGCCTGACTTATTTATTGAGGAGGCAGAATCTAACGGCTTAATTGTGCCAATTACCTTACAAATTATAGAAATTGCATTTAATCAAACCAGGAACATCTTAAACAGTTATCCATATTTTCATCTCGCTTTTAATATATCAGCATTACATTTTACTGATATAACTTTTTTTAATAAGTTCAATTCATTAGTTAGGGAATATGCTATATCTCCTACTCAAATTATTTTGGAAATAACCGAGCGCGATTTATTAGATAAAAATAATAATATTTTTTTCCTAAAAATGCAGGAATTACGTCAGGCCGGATTTTCTTTGGCTGTAGATGATTATGGTACAGGACATGCAAGTATTAGTTATTTAAATAACTTTCCCTTTAACTATCTTAAAATTGATAAATTATTTATTCAGGCCATAGGTACAAAAGCAATTACAGAGTCGTTAAATGATGCCATTATTAGTATGGCGAAACGATTAAGTTTAGCTATTATAGCGGAAGGTGTTGAGACTGGTGAACAAGTTAATTATCTATCAGAAAATGGAGTAAGGTTTTTTCAGGGTTGGTATTTTTCAAAAGCGTTATCTATTGAAAAATTAATTAACCTGTTACAAGGAGAAGAAAATGAGTCACACCTTTAAATATTGTTTGCTGCTACTTACGTTTTACTGCGGCAGTGGAATAACAGCGCCCTACTTGGATAGAAGTAACTATTGGATATGTACAACCCACGATAATGCAAACCTACAATGGTCTGCAAAAAGCACCTATCAAAAAGCAGCGCTCAATATTGCTTATGCAACATGTAAGAAAGAAAGTAAAACACCTTCTAGCTGTAAGGCCTCAAAGGCTGATTGTGAGGGGTTTAATCAAGGCATGAGTACAAGGCCTATGTGGAAATGTACCGCATTAGATCGAACTGCGGTACCTTGGCAAAGCAATTTTTATGCACAACGGGATGATGCAGCTTTGGGAGCCAGGGCTTACTGTAAAGAAAACAGTACAATTCCCGAAACTTGTTATATCAATTTGGTAACCTGTGTGAGTTTTCAAGAGGGAGTTAGATTGTAATGGTTTTTGCTGTTGGATTAACTGGTAATATAGCCAGCGGAAAAACTACAGCTGCCAAAATCTTTGCAAGTTTTGGGGTAATGGTGATTAATGCAGATACAATATCCAAAGAGTTAACAGCTAAAAAAAAACCTGCATATGAAAAAATTATAGCACATTATGGTTCTCATATAGTTCTCGAAAACGGCGAGCTTAATCGTAAGCTAATAAGGGATATTATTTTTTCTAATCCTAATGAACGTAAGTGGTTAGAAGCTCTGTTACATCCCCTGATTCGCAAGCACTTGCAAAATAAGGTTGATTCATGTGTCACGCCGTACTGTGTTGTTGAGATTCCGCTGTTACTAGATAAGAAGGACTATCCATACCTAAATAAAATATTAGTAATTACTGCGCCGAAAAAACTGCAAATATCCCGTGTTATGGAACGGGATCAATGTTCTAAAGAGCAAGCCCTGGCTATATTATCCGCTCAACCAGATGATAATTTGCGTTTAAGAAGTGCAGACGATGTACTCATCAATGATTCAGGCCTTGATCTATTAAAAGAGGCCTTGGAAAAACTACATCTAAAGTATCTTAATTTTGTATCATATGAACATCGAATGTGATCAGCAAATAAAAATTAATATGAATGTACTTATCCTTAGAAGTGCTTCAATACACACAAGAAGCCCATTAGTCGTGGAATAAAAGTCTATTTGAAAAACCAAGATGTCTTTTATTTTCAATGACTTTTATGTTATTCTAGGTGCAAAAAACGGACTTTCGCACTGTAATATTTTTGAGTGTTAATCAGCGCAAAACGACTCATATGAGCACAGTGTGTGAAGAAAATTACAATATATTTTACCACACTGAGATAAAATACTGAGTGCTAGAAGTCGGATTACGCTAGGGATGGCCAGATTATGTATAACGACACAATTACTTTTCAATTAGCCACACATTTTTTATCAAGAATTGCCTTACGACTGGAGTTTTTATTTAAAACTATCAATCAAGCATGTTATGAATCCCACGAAGTCATCCATCGCTTTGCTTTAAAACATATTATTGAAATTGTTGATATTATTGAAAAGCCGGAATTAAAAAGTAGATTTCTTAAAGAGTTAATTCGTATTGAACACGTTTTAAAAAAAAATAATCTACTCGAAACCACCCCAATATTTGATAATTTAGCAACACAAATTCATGTTTTAAATTATGTTCCTGGACGTTTTAGTAATTCAATACACGATGATGAGTTTTTGAAAATATTGAGACAGATTCATCATCCAAATACTAAGGAGTGTGAGTTTAACTCGCCTCATTTGGTGTCTTGGTTTGACCTGGATCCTTTACTAAGACAAAAAAGCATTCATCAATGGGTCCATTGTTTAAAGGATTTGGAACAAACCGTGGCAATTTATTTGGCACTTTTACGAGAAGCAACGCAATATATTCCAATTGTTGCGTATAACGGATTTTACCAACATAGCATCTCCCCAAAATCCGTGAATCATTTGATTTTATTGAAAATGGATAAACTGATGGGAATTATTCCAAAACTACAACTAGGTCATCATAGTTTAACAATCAGACTATACGAGTTATCAACAAATCAGGAAATACGCGACAATGCGGTTAATATGGAAATTGCTTTTTGTCAGATATAAAACAATAGCAGCCTCATAAAGAGAACCAATTGTAAATGAAATTGATAACCTTAAATATCTGGGGAGGCCATCTTAGAAACCCCCTATTGAAATTCATTCATGAGCATCGAGATGTAGATATTTTTTGTCTTCAGGAGGTCTACTATAACGCTCATCGTACTATAGTTGATAAAGAAAGGGAGTTAAGCCTTAATATATTCTCTGATTTAAAAAAACTGCTTCCAGAACATTACAGTGGACCCCATTGTCAAGACAGCGATCCGTTTAATTTAAGATATAACTTTAATTCTACTTTCTTTCGTTGACGAGGGTGCGTAGCACACGAGTCAACCACAATAGCAGTTAATGAAACACCTGTTATTGAGCCTGTGGGTATGTGGGCGCGAAGCCATCGAGTGTGGTCAAGCGGTGGATAACGTCTTTTTGTTATCCATGGCTTGTCCACATGTCCCGAAGGGCGATGGCTGATCCGCAGGACGCGTCCACATATCCACAGGCATTCCATTACGCTGCAGCCTCATATAGGCCAGCATAAACCTCTGACGGCGTGTATATTCCAAATGATTGATGAGGTCTTTCGTCGTTATAAAACTTGAAATACACCCTTAAACCATTTCGTAGTGCTAAAACTGTTCCGTATTCTTTTATGTAAATATCTTCATATTTGACTGAACGCCATAGCCGTTCAATGAACACATTATCCATCCATCGACCTTTCCCGTCCATGCTAATTTTGATGTCATGGTCTTTTAAAACATCGGTAAACGCCTTACTGGTAAACTGGGAGCCTTGATCCGTATTAAAAATATCAGGCCTGCCGTGGAGCCTGATGGCGCTCTCCAACGCGCTTACACAAAAGTCATCATCCATGCTGTTTGATACCTTCCAAGAGAGCACCTTGCGGCTATACCAGTCCATTATTGCCACCAAATATACAAAGCCTCCTTGCATCCTAACGTAGGTAATATCGGTGCACCAAACCTGATTGGGTCGATCAATCACTAAACCACGTAGCAAGTAGGGATAAACCTTTTGTTCCTTGTTCTTTTTACTCGTATTCGGCTTTGGTGCCACTGAAACCAGACCCATGATCCGCATCAAACGCTGCACTCTCTTACGGTTAACGTCATGGCCAAGGCGACGTAAATAAGAACGCATCTTTCTGCTTCCATAGAAAGGATGGCGCATGTATTCCTCATCAATCAAGACCATCAAAGCCAGATTCTCTGGGCTCTCGGTACATATTCCTTCGCCAGCAGTGCGATAGTAGCTAGCGCGTGACAAATTAACCAATGCACATTGGCGTACGATGCTGAGTGTAGGGTGATTGACATCAATCATGGCTCGCTTCTCCCGCACGCTCAACTTAGATGACCGGTCTTTTTTTTAAGCCAGTCTAACTCAACCGCTAGCTGGCCTATTTGCGTGTATAATCGATCTCGTTCTTGTATGATGGAGTCCATGTCTTTGTCATGCTTGCCGCTAAACAATTGCTTGCTTCCATCCAGTAATTGTTTTTTCCACAGATTGATTTGTGTTGCATGCACCTCAAATTCAGATGCCAATTCATTGGTCGTCTTGTGACTTTTTAATGCCTCAATTGCTACCTTTGCTTTGAAGTCAGATGTAAATTTTTTTTTAGCCACTTGGTACCCCGTTTAACAATGGTTTCTATTTTACACCACTGTCTCATTTTTGGGGTCCACTATACATAACGCTATATTTAAACCCGCCGTAGAAAATGTTTATGGAATTGCTATGCTGATTAAAAATAGTATTGATCTCATTGCTGAAGGAGAAATTAACATTCATCAAAAGCAACATTATCCAGGAATAGGTCTTAATCACGATAGAAACCTGCAGTGGATTGAATGTGAAATTAATAAGAAAATTTACTCTGTTCTCAATGTACATGGTCTTTGGAATGGCAAAGGGAAAAAAGATAGCCCGGAACGAATCAATCAATCCAAACGTATTCGTCATTTTATGGACACAATAAACACCCCTAAAATTTTATGTGGAGACTTTAACTTAAGGCCGGATACACAGAGCATGAAGATACTAGAGCAGGGAATGATCAATTTGGTAAGAATTAACAACATACGCTCGACAAGAACCCGATTTTATCCCAAAGAAGAAAAATTTGCCGACTACATTCTTACTTCACCAGAGATTGTAGTTAATGAGTTTACCGTTATGGATGACGAAGTTTCGGATCACTCAGCTTTGTATATTGACTTTAGTTGATTTGTTTAGCAACCTCATTTTAATGTTCAGCACAAATTCAACTATGGTTTAAATTGATCAATCTCTCCACTGGGTTGGTCCTCTACTGGGTTAGAAATATCAACTGCAGGATTGCTTGAAACTACACCGGCGTTTTTTCTATTTTTCTGCGTTAGAGAGTTTTGAGTAGTGCGCTCGGGACAACTGGAAATCTCAGAAGTTAATTTACTTAATTTTTTAGAAGACTCTTGAGTTAATAATGGTTGTACCACTGATTGAGGATCTTGAGTCAACGTACTCCCAGTCTCTACTGATGTTCTATTTTTGAATGCAAGCACTCCAAAAACTCCCCCACTAAACAGTCCAGCACCAACTCCCATTGCAGACGCAAGCGCGACAGCGCCTAAAACTCCAAGACCAAATGGCGCAAAAACACCCGTCAACACAAGAGTAACGCCAAGTGCTGCACCGATAGTTAATCCAATTAAACCTGCTATACCGCCGATACGAGTAGCTTCCATTGCCTGAGAAGTTTGACTGTCAGATTGGGGGATTAAATTTTGCAGTTTTATATATCTTGTTTCTTCTTTTTCAATGATTAAACGTTCATGATTAATATGGGCAAGTAGGCGTTGAATTGCTTGAAGCTCAGCGGTTCCCGCTACCAGTTTCTCCCCACCGATAGGTAATAGAATATTCCCTATCTATTCCTCATGGGCAGCAACAAGCAATTCACAAATCATCTGATTGCAAAACAAGCACTAATCGTTATCAAAACTCAAAAACTCATTTAAAACCAAAACAATAGCCGTGTTCAAAAATAAGATGCTATGAGGTATTAATGGGATTAAGTTTGATTTTCTCCTGCCCATGAATAATTGCGTTAAATAAATCATTCCAATTATCAACAAAATATTCACTGAATAGGCGTTTCATTTTATCCCAGAGACCAATTTTTGATTGGCGCATTTTTAGTGCTTTTTGGAACATATTACAACAAAGCTCCTGAACCTGATCAACAAAGAAAGCGAGCATCATCAATAAGGCTAGCATGGTCGAGAGATTTTTATATCCATGTCCAAAATTATGACCAAAGTGGTAGTTTAGGTTTTTGAGTGTATTAAATATGGGATTTTCTATTTTCCAGTTCGCACGTCCTCCTCGCATAATGTCATAAGCATTGTTATTGGTAATCGTTATGTCAGTGACCCAGCTAAAATGTTGCTTGCCACCCTTTTTATTTGTTTCCCAGTACTCCATGAAATTTACTTTAAAATCATAATGGCTTGTATTGAGTGGTGCGCCATTAATATAACGGTAACTGTGCGTCACCCCGTCTTCTGTTTTGTGCTCATAAGTAATACACTCATGTTCGTTGAGCCATTTAAATAGTGCTTTGTGATCCCCTTCTTTAGCACCCGTTATGAACTGCATATCCAGGTTTTTAAGCTCATTGAGGTGAGGGTAATTTGAAGCCAAGCTGTCTTCAACGACAATGACTTTTAAGTGTGGGTGTTCTCGTTTCAAATCCCTATATAACCGTTTGGAAGCGTTGCGTTCACAGTCGTTTTTAGTATCGCCATCTTCTTTCATGATAAGTTCTGGTACAAATGGAATAACCACTTTTTTATCCGGGTGAACTATGGCTGCGCAATACATATTGTGGTAATACGAGACCTTCTCGTCAGGAAATCGAGCATAATGATAGGATTTGATGGCCAGCTCTATTTCCGCCTTAACTTCTTTTGATAATTCCTTATACATTTTTTTATCATGCAGCAATGTAGGCAAACTATCGATATCTTTAATTGGAATCAAAGTAATTTTTTTGTGGTCATCTATATACCATAATGCAAAATATGTTCGTAGTGGATTAGCTAAAATATAACTACGTGCTTTCAGAGATAGGTCGGTAATAGATTGCTTTGTGGTTAAAACTACAGATAATTTGTGATCATGCTTAATACAACATTGGTCGCAATGAATTACATTGGATGCAAAAAATCCAGTTCCATCCCCAGCCAGTAAATAACGACCGTTTAGGTAACGATAAGATTCCAGGGATTTCCCTCTTTGAAGAAAGGCAAATAACCGCTTATAGACTTTACGCAGAGTAGATGGGGCTCCTTCATCCAATCGCTCGCGCATGTACGTATCACTAGGGATCTGTTCAATGCCATAAAGAGTTCCTAAATTATGTTGAACTTGGGGATCCAGTCGGTGACTCCTATCAAATTGGAGTAATGAAGGGTACTTGAGATTAAACATCGCAAAGGCAGACATCAAACAATCCGTCAACGAAATAACATTTTTCCCTGGCGCAGCATCACGGGGAGATTTGATTTTCTGAAACTCTTTACGAACTACAGTGATCAACCCAACTGCAGACAAAAATTTTCTTATTGGTAACATCTTTGGACATTCTATCATTCAGTTTTAAATTAAAGATAAAATAGCAAAAAAGTTTACGAAATAAAATAGTTGGGATGCAGTACTGGCGCACTGTTGAGTAGGTTACGGGAACTGCTGCTTGAAGCTCAAAAGGAAATGTATTTACAAGTTCACGAATCACGGCCTCATCTGGTTTATCAATCGGCCAATTTTCTGCCATTAAATCTACCAGGAGTTGTTGAATTATTTCATCGGTTTTTTCTTGTAATTTAATTAAAACTTCTTTCTTTTCCTTGAATTCGGCTTTATTGATTAAATAGTTTATGTGACCTTCCTCTAAAATAGGGAACCGAGATCCCTTATTAAACTTAGTAGGAAAACACGTGTAAAAACTTACATAATTATGCTGTAAATCCGTCAACAAATCGTTAATTAACTTCTCATTCTTTGATGCGAGCGCTTGATTAATGCGATCTTTTGATGATGCATATGAGCTCGGTTTTGCTCTGCTTGTTAATTCCTCAATCGTTTTATTTAACTGCTGAATGGTAATTTGGTAATGATCCTGCATGTAATGGATACGAGATTTACTGACAGTTTGAGCATCAAAATTGGTTATACCTTTACCCCTCAAATCAGCAACAGAAAAATGAAGCCCATCTAGAGGATCTGGATGTCCGTTGGGATTATAATTATCAGAATATAAAGTCCCTTCCGGGGCAGAATATGGCTTGAACGAAGAATAGCAAAATGGTGTTAAAACTGTAGGATCACTTTTTATTTCTTCTTCACCTTGATTGGGTGTAATGTAACTAATTTCAACCCCGGCATCCTGTAGTGCTTTCCATATATCTAACATCAAATTTTTAATATAAGCTTGATCAAATAAAAATTTATTTGTCACAGAATTATAGGGCAAATAAACACATAATTCTTTACCCCGTTGATCGCGATCAGCGGCATCGGCTAGCGTTCCATCCCACTGAGTCAAATCATTGGTTTCAATTTGAATTATCTTGGCTGTTGGATGATTTGGACCATTAAATACAGATAATCCATTTAACGCATTTAATGCGCTCTCAAGATTTGTTTTAGTGGGAAGAATTGCTACGCGAAATTGCCAGGTTTGGCCTTGATAATCATTGGCTGAATCCTCTGCTTCTACTCCATGATTCATTGCCCAATCATTTATTTTCACGGATTTTTCAAATGGCATGAACAACATCCCCACTAATTGTCTTATTTTTACTATATTAGAATGTTTTGTTGATATATTGGTATAGAAAAATTCATTGACTGTAAATTTTGTTGACTGTCGCACTTTAAATTAGAACTTGCCGAGCCATGAGCAACCTCTAGAGAAAATGAAATAGGAGCTATTCATGAAGGGTTGTATCATTAGGACGCTCGGACTCCAAGCCTTATCAGCGTTTTAAGAAAATTGAATGGATATACCTGCGCCCCAAAAATGGCTAAATCCACCAAGGCTACCATTGATACGTTGTCCAGCCTCCAAATCTATAGCTATGTTTTTTTTAATCAGATAAATGACTCCTGCATCGGTATTGAGCCCGGCATTATCCTCTGGCGAGGGTTTACTTTGGCCATATATTTCCCAATAAACACTAACTTTTTCTTTTGACCAGGATAATACAAGAGCTGGATTGACACTGGTGAATCGCATTCCTCCTTCATTAATGGATTGGGTTTGTGAGCTGACTCCAAGCATACCTGATAAATTTATTTCAGAAGTAAAATTGTAACCAAAAAGACCATTAACTATTCCACCTATTCTTTCACTCCCAAAATTGGCAGTACCGGAAGGGAGAATGACATAGCCATCAATAACAGTAACCCATTCAGAACTTGATCCAATTTGATGTTTAACTCCCATAACGGTTGCCTGATACCCTGTATATGGAAGTATATTTTGATGAATGTAATTAGGAAGTAATATATTAAACTCAAATTCGTCTGCCAAACCAAACCTTAATAAAGCTTCAGGAAAGTTTTGTTGAGTCCCTCCGCCTAAAAGGGACAGGTGTTGGTATCCAGATTCCATTACAATAGATTTATTAGGAACCAGGCACACACTATCAGCAATAGTTGGTCGATCAATAATGGAAAGTAAATCGGTGGGACCGCCGCAAGGGGGATTGCTGGAGCACCATGCAGCAATAGGCAATGCCAGTGCTAATGTTAAGACGAGCCCTTTATACCCAGAATCCATTTGCGTTAGACACTTGAACTAATGCAATCATCTGTGGCTAAAGGGGCTAACTCTATTGAGATTAAATCAAAAATTCCTTTGTTCGCCTCAGGAAAATCTTCAGGATTAAGCTTTTCTTTTTCCATCCATTTGATATTAAGTTGTCTTTCCAGACAGGAAGGTTTTCCACTAAATTCAGTCACCTGAAAAACAATTAATTGGACTGATTTATCTGGATATTGATGAGTAATTTCTCCAAGCAACTGGAACTTATTAATCTCAAGACCCACTTCCTCTCGAATCTCTCTTATCAGAGCCTGCTCCGCTCTTTCATTAGCCTCAAGCTTACCACCGGGAAACTCCCAGAATCCTCCATGTGGTATATGATAAGAGCGTTGGGTAATCAAAATCCGGTCTCTCTCATCCGTTATAATGGCAACAGCTACCTTCACGCGAGGCTGCCGTGACAAGATTTAAATTTTTTCCCTGAGCCACAAGGACAAGGATCATTTCGACCTATTTTTTTTTCATGTCTTTTGTAGGTTTGATCATGACTTTTCTCATTATCACCATAGGGGTCTTCATGGTTTAGACTCATTTTACGTATTTGCTCTGCACGTCGTTGTTCCTCAACAGCATTAGCATCTTCCTCAGTCTGAATTTCTACTGATAATAATAACTTGATTACATCGTACTTTAGATTATCCAACATCATGGTAAACAAAGTGTATGCTTCTTTTTTATACTCTTGTTTAGGGTCTTTTTGAGCATAGCCTCTGAGATGAATACCTTGGCGTAATTGATCCATGGCAGCTAAATGTTCACGCCAATGATTATCTAAAGTTTGTAAAATCACTGATTTTTCAAATTGTGATAACACTGGTCTGCCTGTCTTTCTTACTTTTTCATCATAAAGGTCTGTTGCCAAAGCACGTATTTTATCTTTAATTTGCTCTGGTTGAATGTGATGATCCGCATCAATCCACACTGATACTGGTGCCTTAATCTTAAATTCGTCAGCTAATACATCACCTAGAGCTTTAGAATCCCATTGATCTTCAAGACTTTGCGGCGGAATATACGTATCGACCAAGTCGGAGAGTACCTCTTCTTGCATCATAGCAACAATTTCTTCTGTATCTGACATTTCCATGATTGAAGCACGTTGTGTGTAAATGACTTGTCTTTGATCATTAGCCACGTTGTCATAATCCAGTAATTGCTTTCTCACGTCAAAATGATGCCCTTCCAGTTTACGTTGTGCATTTTCTATGGCTTTAGTTACCAAACTGTGTTCAATTGGCTCTCCAGGCTTCATACCCAAACGACGCATCATTGAGGCAACTCGCTCTGAAGCAAAAATGCGCATCAGATTATCTTCAAGAGACAAATAAAAACGACTGCTTCCATGATCACCCTGACGTCCCGCTCGACCACGCAATTGATTGTCTATACGTCGTGACTCGTGACGCTCAGAACCGATAATTCTTAAACCCCCAGAGGTTAATACTTCATCATGCCGCTGTTGCCATACTTTTTTAATTGCTTCTTTCTCTTCATCAGTCGCGGTTTCTGGTAATTGAGCTAAATCTGCAACCAAACTTCCACCAAGAACGATGTCAGTTCCCCTTCCTGCCATGTTAGTTGCAATAGTCACTGCACCAGGACGTCCGGCCTCAGCTATAATTTGCGCCTCTTTTTCATGAAATTTCGCATTTAAAACTTGATGTTTGATATTCACTTTTTTAAGCAGCTGGCTTAAATATTCTGATGCTTCAATAGAGGCTGTACCTACTAATACGGGTTGCTTACGAGTACCACACTCCTTAATATCTTCAATAATAGCCTCATATTTATCTATCTGATTCAAATAAACTAAATCGGCCTCATCTTTACGCATCATCGGTTTATTAGTAGGAATAACTACGACTTCAAGATTGTATATCTGTTGGAATTCGTAAGCTTCTGTGTCAGCTGTTCCAGTCATTCCAGACAATTTATTATACATCCTGAAAAAGTTCTGGAAGGTTATAGAAGCTAGAGTTTGATTTTCATTTTGAATAGACACCCCTTCTTTCGCTTCAACGGCTTGATGCAAGCCTTCTGACCAACGTCTGCCAGGCATCGTTCGCCCAGTATGTTCATCTACTATCACAACCTGGTTGTCTTTAACAATATAATCTACATCACGATGAAACATAGAATGTGCTTTTAAAGCAGCATTAACATGATGCATTAACATAATGTTACTGGCATGATATAAACTCTCACCAGGATCCAGCAACTTGGCTTTAGTGAGTAACTCCTCAATATGCAAATGACCAGCATCAGTTAAATGAGCCTGTTTTTGCTTTTCATCAATAGTAAAATCACCTTCACCACCCTCTTCTTCTTGTTTCGTTAACTGGGGTATAAGTGTGTTTATTTTAATATAAAGTTCGGAACTGTCTTCAGCTGCACCTGATATTATTAGTGGTGTACGTGCCTCATCGATTAAAATTGAATCTACTTCGTCGACTATTGCGAAATTAAGTACCCTTTGTACTTTATCTTCAAGACTAAAAGCCATGTTGTCGCGTAAATAATCAAATCCATATTCGTTATTGGTTCCATATACTATGTCCGCTTTATAAGCGGCCTGTTTATCGGTATGAGACATATCAGGATAAATAACCCCTACACTCAACCCTAAAAATTCAAAAATAGGTTTCATCCACTGGCTGTCACGCTTAGCAAGATAATCATTAACAGTTACAACATGAACTCCATGACCACTAATAGCATTAAGATAGGCTGGTAAAGTAGCAACTAAAGTTTTACCTTCCCCGGTACGCATTTCTGCAATGTTGCCTTCATGCAGTACCATTCCACCAATTAATTGCACGTCAAAATGACGCAGACCTAGAGTTCGAACTGATACCTCTCTGACTGTTGCAAAAGCTTCTGCCAGTAACTCATTAAGAGTTTCACCTTGAGCAAAACGAGCTTTAAAATGCTCTGTTTTTCCAGCCAACTCAGTATCGGTTAAAGCCTGCATTTGGGATTCAAATGCATTGACGGCCATTATTGCCTTTTCCATACGCCGTAATGTACGCTCATTTCGGCTTCCAAACATTTTCTTGATCAACGTATTCAGCATGGCCTAGATATTCCTCTGGAGGTTCCAAATAACAAACTCATTAATGTACTAGAATTCAATATAAAATGCCACGAATACCTTGGATTTGAATGATTAATCACAAGAATTGGGGATTATTTTGAAATTGTTGTCGTAGGAAGCACAACACAGAATAAAAAATAAGCACAGGATATCGAACTTACTATACCGCAAACGGAGTTATCTCAACTTACAAGGGGTATCTTGTTCCGCTAACTCCATGTCTGATAGGTAGTGGCGTAGCTCATCAAAATGGGTCAAATCCTTGGATTGCAAAATGGTCATTAATTTTTTTTTCCATTGACTAGTCCCGGGTATACCATAAACCAAATTAAAAACAGGTTTAACCAGAAGGCTTAATGGAATACCTCTACTGTACTCCTCAATTAAATAGTCAAGATATTGAATGAATACCTGACTGCGTTTTACTTTTGGAAATTCAGGGTAAAGCACATGATGAATCTCGGTAAGAAAATAGGGATTATCGCAAGCCAACCTCCCTAGCATCACTCCATCCACATAATCCAAATGAGTATTTATTTCTTCAATAGTTAATATATTACCGTTAATAACTATTGGAATATGAGGCAGTTCACTTTTTAACTGATACACAAAATCATAATTAACGGGTGGTATTGTTCTATTTTGCTTAGGATTCAGACCGTTTAACCAGGCTTTACGTGCATGTACAATCAATTTATCACATCCGGCATCAACGAGCTGATGAGCAAAAAAACTAAAAAACTCAAAGCTGTCTTGATTGTCAATGCCAATTCTGGTTTTAGCCGTAACTGGAATAGTTACGGCTTTTTTTATTGTCTGAATACATTGAACAACTTGCCGTGGTTCATTCATTAGACAGGCCCCAAAACGTCCAGCCTGAACTTTATCACTAGGACATCCAAGATTTAAGTTGATCTCATCGTATCCGGCCTTTTCGGCGATGATGGCGCAATGGGCCAAAGTGTCTGGATCAGAGCCTCCTAACTGAATGGCAAGCGGGTGTTCAATTCCAGCAAAATACAAAGCACGAGTTGGGTTATTATGTATGGCACCAGGCGTTTGCATTTCTGTGTACAAAAGAGCCTGGGGTGCAAGCAGGCGCATCAGGACACGAAAATGGCTGTAAGTCCAATCTATCATGGGAGCAATAGACAATTTAGATAACGCAGTATTCAATACCATTACATTTAAACCTGAATAAACTTCGTATTATATCTTGATGACAAGGATTTGTACAAAAATAATGTTGTTCACCAGGCTCACTCATCCAAGTTAACATGAATACGCAAACCTAAAAATGCCCAATAATTAAGTGTTGCTCGACAGACTAATTGTCGCCAGCTCTCTAATTATTAGCCTCTAGTGCTTCCTGATTAGTAATATTCATCGTTTGTATCAATAATTGCAATCTCGTTCTGCCTTGAAAAAAATTAACATCTAGTTTATAAGCAGCATGAATGTATTTCACTCGATGATTTGGCCATGACTTTAAATCTATATTAAAGGCAATGGCATCAAGGCAATCACCACCTTGTGGAGAAATTAAAGTTAATTTCAAGTGATTTGTTCCAACAAGTCGTTGATCGAGAATCTCAAAAATATTATCAAAAACTGGCTCTGCAAACTGTTGCCCCCAAGGACCTGCCTGTTGGATAACATGTGCGGTTTCCAAACTCAAGTCTTTTTCCTGCAATGGTCCATCGGTGAGTAACTCCCCTTCGCATTGAGATAACTCAAGATGCTTATCCACTTCAGTAACGAAGGCACTACGAAACACATCAAGGGAGTCAATATTAATACTTAAACCTGCAGCCATTGCATGGCCGCCAAATTTAGTAATTAATCCGGGATAATCTTTGTCCACAGCAGCCAGTACATCCCTGATATTTAAATCAGGGACGGAGCGAGCAGAGCCTTTCAACTCATGATCATTAACTAAAGAAAACGCAATTACGGGGCGATGATATCGTTCTTTCATTCGCCCAGCTAAAATACCAATAACCCCTTGATGCCAAGTTTTATCATAAAGACACAGTGCTATGGGCAAATGGCTGGTTTTATAATCGGCAGTTAGGGATAATTTATCTAAAGCAAGCATGGCCTGTTCTTTCATTCCCATTTCAATTTTTTTTCTTTCCTGGTTCAGCTCATCCAGTTGCTGGCAATAATTTCTTGCTTGTTGCCTGTCTATACTAATTAAGCACTCTATGCCTAAAGCCATATCATCAAGTCTTCCGGCTGCATTTAACCTTGGTGCTATAGCAAATCCCAGATCCGACTCTCTTAAACGAGAACACTCTCTACCAGATATTTCAATAAGTGCTTTGATTCCTTCGCGGCAATTTCCTTGACGTATTCTGGCCATTCCTTGATTCACCATAATTCTATTATTTTGATCAAGACCTACGACGTCAGCTACCGTCCCTAATGCAACCAGATCAAGAAAGCTTGCCATATTTGGCTCAGATAAGTTCATTTCATTAAACCAATTGGTATTGGCAAGATGTCGACGTAATGCAAGCATGACATAAAAAATAACTCCAACACCTGCAATAGACTTACTGGGAAAGTCACAACCTTGTTGATTAGGATTAACAATGGCACAAGCATTGGGAACTGTTTCAGCAGGTAAATGATGATCTGTTATCAATACATCAATACCCAATTGATTTGCCGTTTCAACCCCTTCAAAACTGGCTATTCCATTATCTACAGTAATAATCAGGTGGGGTTGCCATTTACTTGCTACTTCAACAATAGCCGGAGTCAAGCCATAACCATATTCAAAACGATTAGGAACTAAATACTCAACAAATTTTGCTCCCATGGCCCGCAAAGCTGTAATGCCAACAGCAGTAGAGGTAGCACCATCCGCGTCAAAGTCTCCTATAATCAGCATGCGCTGTTGCTCTCGCAACGCTGTTTCAAGACGAACACATGCCTCATTAATACCTTTAAGCGTATTAAAAGGAAGTAATGTTTGCAGTTGCTTATTCAGTTGAGACTCATCTGTGATCCCTCTGGCAGCATAGATACGCTTTAAAACATTCGGTACGTTGGGTAAATTTATAAAATCGGTAGTTAGCTGGCGTTGTTTAATGAGCATGAGTCAGTTTTCTCCAAAGACGAGTAAGCCAATTAAGATCATTAAGGCTATATGCTAAGTTATTCCAATACCAGCAAGCAGGTATTTTTTTCAATTGCTCTTTATGTTCTTTGCTCAAAATATCCATATTGCTTATTAATAAAATGGAGTATTCTTCTATAAATATACCTGGGTTATAAAGGGATACATTATCAGAACAATTTTGCGCAATAGTAAAAAAATGCTCATCAGCACAGACAGTAATTGATTTTTTTTCCTCTAAATGAACTCCGCCCCATATCCAGACTCCATTCAATGTTGATTTATTGGAATGTGATGCAAAAAACATTTGACCTTCAGTAAAAAACTTTTGCCAAGACATGGTCGAATCGAGCTGTGATAACTCGGGCATAAGTGAATGATTTACTAGTTGATGTACCGGTTTCGCGTTTATAGTTGGTTTATTTATAGCCTGTAATAACCATGTTTCAGCATCATGGTAATAAAGACTAATATGTTCGGCTGCAAGATACTCGGAATACAATTGAAACCAGTATCTTGAGGTGGTTTCGTCAAGTTGAAGATCTTTATCAGCCGCCACGATCATTGCGTCATTATGAGTGGCCTGCCAGTGCACAGGACTTGCGACAAGCCAATCCCCCTCAAGATGATGAACTCGTCTTAATACGTCTGCCAAAGGAACTTCAACTGCATCATATCCGAGACAGGTCAAAAAATTCAGTACTGCCTTTCCCTGAGACATGCAAGATTTAGACTGTTCTGGAATAAAAGGACACTCTGAATCAATAACAACATTCATATTATACAGCCTTAAGCAATCCGTCCCGTTTAAATAAGGCTTTTAAGTTCCTTAATGCCTGACGCATACGATCTTTATTCTCGATAAGCCCAAACCGTACATAAGCATCGCCTTGTTGGCCAAAGCCTATTCCTGGAGATACAGCAACCTGAGCCTCTTTTAACAGATATTTACTAAATTCCAGGGAACCCATTGAAAGATAATGAGGGGGAATCGGTGCCCACACAAACATGGTGGCCTTAGGTTTCGTTACTTCCCAACCTATTTCATTCAAACCATCACATAGTATATTTCGGCGTTTTTCATATAGATCCCTGATTTCCCTAACACAATCATCAGGGCCTTCAAGTGCTGCAATTGCAGCAACCTGAATCGGAGTAAACGTCCCGTAATCCAGATACGACTTAATGCGAGTAAGGGCTGCGACTAACTCTTCGTTGCCGCAAGCAAAACCAACACGCCAACCAGGCATATTGTAGGACTTAGACATGGAGTATGTTTCAATGGAGACGTCTATTGCCCCTGGAACCTGTAATATGGATGGGGCCTTATAACCATCAAATACAATATCTGCATAAGCTAAATCATGGATAATCCAGATTTTATGCCGTTTAGCCAAATCCACAACTTGTTCAAAGAACGAATACTCAACACAGTGAGTACTTGGATTTGCCGGAAAATTAATCACAAGCGCTTTAGGTTTTGGCCAGCTTTGGGTAATTGCCTCTTCAACTGCAATCAGAAACTGGGATTCGTCTATTAAAGGCACTTGCTTCACATTGGCACCAGCAATTATAAACCCATAGGTATGGATGGGATAGGCCGGATCCGGTACTATTACCGTATCACCAGGACCACTTATTGCTAAAGCCAAATGAGCGAGCCCCTCTTTAGATCCAATTGTGGCCAGTACTTGTGTTTCACTATTTAAACGAACATCATAATTACGATGATACCATGCAGCCATGGCACGACGTAAACGGGGTATTCCTTTAGACATTGAATAGCGATGAGTATCAGGCCTTTGCGCTGCTTCTATAAGTTTATTTACGATATGCGGGGGTGTTGGTTGATCCGGATTACCCATCCCAAAATCAATGATGTCCTCTCCACGCGCCCTAGCTTCTGTTTTAAGTTGATTCAATGTATTAAATACATAAGGGGGCAAGCGTTTGATACGTGGAAACTGACTCATAAATATGTACCTCTGTGATATACTGTTAATACTATAACTCAATGAAATTTCAAAATCATGCATATCAATTTGGAAGCAACAGAACAGCACGCGGTTCAAGCATACAGTGATAAGAAAATTCAGATAAATTCCATCATTTATGAAACTAGTTTAATTGTTTCTAAAGAAGAAATCATCAGTGATGTCGCAATTAATCATATTCAAGACATTGACGAATCTTATCTTAACTTATTGTTAAAATTAAAACCAGAACTCGTCATCATTGGCCATAAAAACGCAGGTACATTTCCTCCAATGTCAATTATTAATCAGTTAGCCTCACATCATGTTGGAATTGAATTCATGTCCATTGGGGCAGCATGTCGGACTTATAATGTTTTACTCAGTGAACATAGGGCAGTTATAGCGGGTTTTATTATGTAAACACTGTCCTACAACTTTTTTATTTACAACCTGTCGCAATTTGAGAAACATTGACTTCACTCATTGACAGGTCTTTAAATTGTGACTTAAGATCGATAAATTCCTTTGTTCTTAACTGATACAGTGTCTTCATGGCATTTAAATCTACCAAACATCCATCCTTCCCCAACAATATCGAGTTAAATGCGCCAGCTCGTTCCATACCCTTGTATATGGCGAACTCAATACCGAGTTTGGAGTCAATAGCGAACCAATTTTCTTTGTTTTTTGCTCCCCAATTATAAAACTGTGTCGATGGTTTCGGCCAAGAATTAATTGCTCGTGTTGGATCATCAGAGCAATATTCATAAACGACATGCATAGGAAAAAGTTTCTGTGCGCCACCCACGCCCTCCCTCCACTGCTTTGAGATTTTAGGATCATCCTTTATATCGGATTGGCTTAGATAATCATATTGAGTTTGCAGTTCGTTAATAATGGTATTCTCGAAGTCAAAATGATTCTCTGTGAATTTATTGCCATTGAAGCAGTATGTAATACCTTTTGTTTTCACTTGATGATGTTGAGAGCGTAATGTTGTCAGTATCTTCTTACCCTCTTCATCCTGATGTACACAATCAAGCATCATCTCCCACATGTATTTATCCAGAGCCCAAAGCGAGTATTCAAAACCACTGATAGATTCAAAAATACGCCCAGAGCAATCCGATATCTGGCCTTTTTTAAAAATTAAATGAATATCTATTTTCAACATTCCGACAACAGCATGATACTCACCATGAACCACATGGAATAAAAATCTACGCACATCCAACATGGGTTTAAAGAGATTCCAATGCTTCCTAGAAATAGTAGATAGGTTTATTAAATCAGATGTAGGTAAATAGTAAGCTGTTGCAAATTTGATGTCCTGTGGTAGCTGACCCAGGATGTCCAATTTATCGTTCATACTGTTCGTCTTACTCTGTGAAGTAGATCAGAAAATAATAATTGATTTATATACCTATCGTCTTGTGCAACCACTCATATCTGTCTTCTTGCCTCTAAAACATTGGGTATTTGTTCTAATTTTGCCAGTAATCGAGATAAACTATTTAACCCATCGATTTCAACTGTTAAATTGATATAAGCCATATTTTCATGCTGATTACTATTCGTCTGTAATGCATAAACATGTGCTTTTTCGTTAGACAATAAAGAGGTGACGTCTTTTAATAATTCTGCTCTATCAAAAGCTTTAATCAAGACATCAACCACATAATTTTCTCGTGTGGAACTACCCCAGCTCACTTGTAAAAATCGTTGCTTTTGCCTTTCACTTGCATGAATAATGTTTGGACAATCTCTTCTATGAACCGAAACTCCACGGCCAATTGTAATATAACCAATCACTTCATCTCCCGGCACAGGTTGACAACATCTTGCCGTAAAAGTAAGTAAATTACCAACACCTTCAATTTTTAAATCACTACCAGTAACTTCCGGTTTTTTCTGCTGTGGTTTAACAAACTTAATAATATTCTGCTCGGAAGTTTCTGGTGGGGCCAGACGGTTAACAACCTGTCCCATTTTAATATCTCCACGTCCCAAACTGGCATAAAGATCATCTGTTTTTTTGAAATGCAGCGCAGTAGCAACATCATTTAATTTATCCGATTTTATACCTAGAGATTTTAATTCTTTATCTAATAATTCTCGACCATCCTGAACATTTTTGTCATAGTCCTGCATCTTAAACCAATGCAATACTTTAGCTTTAGCTCTGGCAGTTTTCAGGTAATTCAAATGAGGATTAATCCAATCTCGAGATGGTTTTATTTCCTTACCGGTTAACACCTCTACTTTATCGCCTGTTTTTAACTGATATGTTAACGGTACAATGTTCCCATTTATTTTTGCACCACGACATCTATGTCCTAAATCACTATGAACATGATATGCAAAATCAAGAGGAGTTACACCTTGTTGCATATCAAGTACATCACCATCCGGGGTAAAAACATAAACTCTATCTTCAAGAAACTCTGTAGCGATATTCTCAGCAACACCTTTGTTGGTCGCCATTTCCTGATGCCAAGCCAATACGTCACGTAGCCATTCAATTTTGCGTTCATGACTTTCTTTTTGTTGGATCCCGCCTTCTTTATATTTCCAATGAGCTGCAACACCCATTTCGGCCAAATCATGCATATGAAACGTTCTGATTTGGACTTCAAACACCCGCCCTTCCGGACCCTCCACGGCCGTATGCAAAGATTGATATCCATTTGGTTTTGGATTAAAAATGTAGTCATCAAACTCTGCTGGAATCTGCTTCCATAAAGTATGAACCATTCCTAATACTTCATAACACTGGATTTCAGTATCTACCAAAACTCGCACAGCGGTTGCATCATATATTTCATCAAGAGCTACATTTTTGCGCTGCATTTTTTTAGCAATACTATGGATATGCTTCGAACGACCGTAAACTGCAAAATGGCGAGCACCTATTGTCTTAATTTGATTGTTCAGCTGATCTACAATCTTGTTTACAAAATTATCTCTATCCAATCGCTTGGCTTTGAGTCCTTTGGCAATAGCTTTATATTCATCTGGATGCAAGTATCGAAAAGCAAGATCCTCCATTTCCCATTTTATAGCACCAATTCCTAACCTGTTAGCCAGGGGGGCATAAATCTTCATGGCTTCTGTAGCCAGTTGTTTGCGTATAGTCTCTGGCAGATGACCTGCTGTCCTTAAGATGCACAGTCGTTCTGCTAATTTGATTAAAACAACTCGAACATCATCGACCATGGCCAATAGCATTTTTCGAATGTTATCAATTTGCTGTTTATTTTGAGGATATTTATTTAATACCTGAAAATTGTTTATGGCACTCATTTTTTCTATGCCTTTAACCAGTTTAGCAATATTGTGCCCCAGCTGTTCCTCTACATCATCAATAGACAAATCAGCATAGTGAACATTTTCAAAAATGATAGCGGCTGCTATCGTTTCTTGATCAACTTCAAGATCGGCAAGCAAGTCAGCCATAGACAGACCTTGTTGTAAGCAGGTTTGTCCGGTTTCTGTTGCATGCTCTTGCCCCGCTAGTTGACTTAAGGTGCAGGCGTTACGAATGAGCTCAAGATTTTCCAAGTAGCCTTTTGAGCTAAGCTGATGTAACCACATCCCTACATCAATAGTGCCATCAGAAGACAACGGAGTGGTATCTTTTACTCTAACCATGACTTTTATCCTTTTTCAAACAAGGCTATAGATTCAACATGTGCCGTATGGGGGAACATATCCATTACCCCTGCTTTCATCAAAATATAACCTTTTTGATTTACTAATATATCTGTATCTCGTGCTAATGTTACTGGGTTACACGATACATATACAATCCGTTCCGGGTTAAGTGAATCAATCTGTTTCACAATTTCCAGAGCGCCTGATCTCGGGGGGTCAATCAGTACTTTGTTAAATGATTGTCGAACGAGATTTTTAATTTCCGTTATATCATCTAAATTAGCAGCATAAAAATCTACATTGGACAGATGATTTGCTTTTGCATTCATGTAAGCTCTTTCAACCATGGTTTTACTGCCCTCAACACCAACTACTTTAGAACAAAATTGAGCCATAGGAAGTGAAAAATTGCCTAACCCACAAAATAAGTCTAGCACCATATCTGTATTTTTTAAGTCCATCAGCTGTAGTGCCAGTTTTACCATTGAGCGATTAAGCTCTGCATTTACCTGAGTAAAGTCAGTTGGATGAAATTGAAAGTTAATTTTATAATCAGGCAAATTATAAGCTAAATACTCACTGGAGTTTGGAGGATAAAAACAATAAACACTCTCTGGACCACCTGGTTGAAGGAATATCTTATATCGATATTGTTTGGCAAACTGCTCAATTTTGATTTCATCTTCATCAGCTAACGATTTTAAATTACGGAAGATAAGTCCGATATCGTCATCACCCGCAGCAACTTCTATCTGCGCAATACAATGCTTATCTTTCATCGAGTCTATTAAATGTCTTAGAGGGATTATATCTGCATCAATTTTGGCATTTAAAACAGGACATTGAGTTATCTCAGTAATATATCGAGGATTATTTCGTTCGCGAAACCCAACCATAGCCGATTGTTTTTTTTCAACAAAGCGAACACTTAAGCGAGCTTTATTCCTATAGTTCCAATACGCACCGGTTAAAGGCGGTAAAATCATCTGCGGTTTAGTATGGCCAAATCGTGATAACAAATCTAAAAGCTGCTTTTGTTTGAAATAAATTTGCTCTTGTTCACTCATATGCTGTAGAGAGCACCCTCCACACATCTGATAGTGAGGGCATTTTGGCTCCACCCGCAATGGTGAGTGCTCAATAACAGATAATAATCGCCCTTCATCAAAGTCTTTTTTGACCCGAGTATATTGAAACTCAACGGTTTCATCAGTTAAGGCCCCCTGAATAAAGGTTGCTTTCCCGTTGATGCGCGCCACGCCCTTACCATCATGACTTAAATTAGCAATTTGGGCTTTTTGAGGGGTAGGATCTGGTCTGGATTTAATTCTTTTCATTAAATAATTCTCTTAAATTATCACTTAAACGTTATTGAATTGCTTCGAACTTAAACACCAACCATGCTCATTTAATGAACATTTTGCAATGGTAAAGAATATCACAGGAGTTATAGTGTTGCCATTTTTAGACGATCTACTTTTTATTAAAGTAGAAAAAAAATTCATCCAGATAATTCTTCGGGTATTAATTTTAAAAATAGTATATTATTCACTTCCTTTGAATCAGGGAGAGATAATTAATTTTATTTTCAACAGGTGTCAGAAATGTTTATAAATTTTCTAAATTCTTTTCTAATTTCTGTAGGACGTTACCCTGATAAACCTGCCATTATTTTTCAAGACATAACAATTAGTTATAAAGAACTTCATCAACGCTCAAATGATTTCGCCCAATCCATTTCAGATCTGGGAAATCATACACCAATAATTCCTTTATTTATGGAGCGGGATGCAGATACTATTATTGCCATACTTGCTATTTTAAAACTCGGAAAAGTATTTTTACCCATCAGCCCTATTACACCCTGCGCCAGAATAAAATTCATTTTTGAAGATTCTCGGGCTACAGTAGTCATTAGTAATATACCTGATAAACTTAGTTCAATTATCGACCCTAAAATTAACATTCTGGTACCATCAACTATAAAAAAAACAAATCAGGATGTTCCATTATATTCAGCCAATTCAAACGATCTGGCCTATCTAATGTACACGTCTGGTAGCACGGGTAATCCCAAAGGAGTCCTCATTGAACATGGTTCAATGATGAATTTATTTTCAAGTCTTATTGCTGAAATCAAAGTAACTGAATCAGATCAATTTCTGGCCTTAACCGACTATACTTTTGATATTTCATTGATTGAATTGTTAATGCCCTTATTATGTGGCGCGACTATTTTATTGACAGAGCAAGGAACCGTGGCAGATGGGGTTAAAATTAAATATTATTTAAAAAATAATATAATTAACGTGATACAAGCGACCCCTTTAACTTGGGAAATTCTCTTAAAACAGGGTTGGAAAAACGAAGGTCATATAAAGATTCTTGTTGGTGGGGAGAAATTTAGAACACAGTTAGCAGATCATCTTGATTATATGCAGGGTAATGTCTGGAATATGTATGGGCCAACTGAAACCACTATGTGGTCTATGTGTTATCTTGTAAATAAACCGCTGACTTCTGAATCTGTCCCTTTAGGAAAAACCCTTAATAATACATTTATTGAAATTTTAGATGATCAATTAAACAGGGTAGCTCCAGGATCCCAAGGTGAGCTATACATAGGTGGTGATGGATTAGCCCGTGGGTATCTGAATAATCAGCTGCTAACCCAAGAAAAATTCATTTATCACCCAAAAACTAATATGCGACTTTATAAAACAGGTGATCTGGTCATTGCTGATGAAGATTCTCTTTATTACGTGGGTCGCAGTGACGATCAATTAAAATTTGGTGGCATTCGTATTGAAGCAGGAGAAATTGAAAACGTTATTGAGCAAGAACCATTTGTAAAGAGAGCGGTTGTTAAAGTACATGAGACGGAAGGTTACTATAAAACCCTAGCTGCTTACATTGAAGTGGATGAAGAGCAAATCTTTTCAAATAGTATCCATTCTCCAGGTTTTGATGTATCCCATTTTTTAAAAAATATCTACGATGAAACTTACTCACATGCCAATGAATTTGAACATGGAATAATTAATAATTGCGGCTGGCAAAGTTCATTTACGGGTCAATTATTTAATGTTGAGGAACTTAACGAATCGTACCATTTTATCAGAAAAATTATTGAGCAATCCGATTTAACTGATGTTTTGGAAGTGGGCTGTGGTACTGGCTCTTTATTATTGGAATATATTGATAAAGCTCAAGCTTGCACTGTTGTGGAAATATCCTCGCAGGCACTTAAATACGTCGAAAGTAGATTAAATAAACAGCAGTTGCTAAAAACAATCTTTAAAAACGAGTCTATCCTTAACGTCCACAATCATCACAAATACAGCTGTATTATTGTTAATTCCGTTATCCAATATTTACCATCAATTCATTCATTAGTGACTGCAATAACCCAACTTGTTCAGGCATCTACCCGATCAGCTACCATTATAATTGGAGATGTACGATCGCTGGAACTGATGGATGTATATTTATTGGAAAGAATCAGGAGAAATAGCGCAACTGCTGAAAAGCAACCGATTGATTTAAATGGTTTTTATTACAAATCACGAGATGCTGAAATAGTTTTATCACCTAAATTCTTTTATGCCCTGCAAGCAAATATTAAAGATATAACACATGTAGATATTTCAGTGAAACACGGGACTCATGATAATGAACTAAACTATTTTAGATACGATGTTATTTTACACATTAATAAACCTGTAGAGTATTTAACACCGATAAGTTTTTCCTATGATCCAACATTGAATATTAAAAAAATTAAGCAACTAGTAGATTCAAACCCAACTAAACCAATAATTATTGACAGTATTCCTAATGCCGCTATACAAAAACTAATACAGTTAATTGATCTGGAAATTCCACAACATGTTTCTATAGACTCATCAAATGAACAGTTTGAAAATAACAAAAATAGTCTTAATCTGGTTCTAACAGAGCTTGATTTTGAAAACAATTCACATGATCAATTTGTTCTATATGATGAAATAAAACCAACAACTTCTCTTGCAGTACACCTATACCCAAAACACGGTCCATTAGTACGATGCTTCACTAAAACTGAATATAATCATTATCGATGTTATTGCCGCGAACCTTTTAATCCCTGGCTACAAAAATTTTGCTTTGATCATATTAAGTTAAAAGTAAGCCAACACGTTGTTTCGTGGGTTAATCCCTCTGTTTATGTCTGGATAGAAAAATGGCCTTTAACAGTGAATAGCAAGCTCGATAAGAAAAAACTTCAATTGCCAATAACCCGCAATGATGCCTCTTCTTCTGAACCAAATATTCTTGAACAATTACAGGGAATGTGGCGGAATATAACCGGAGACAACGCGCTGATTAATAAAGAATTTTGGGTGCATGGCGTTTCTTCTCTTTGTATGTACTTCTTTTTAGCAACCATTAATGAAACATTTCTTGTAAGTATAAATTACCATGAGTTTCGTGAGTATAATACAATGGATAAGTTGGCCAGCTATATTGAACGGGTACTTGAGTTATCCCAATCCTAGATTACACTTCATGGTTAAACAATGGCAAAAAAAATAAAAAGGCCGAACTCATCATTACCGAAACCTACCAACGATCTTTTATTTGGTACAAATAATAAAGATGAAATTAATCCAATCATTTTATTAATAAACAGTGAACTCGTGATTCAAGATATTAATTTGTCAGGGGCACGAAAACTATTTCATAAAAACAGACAAGACCTCATCGGCCTTTCCTTTATAGAACTCTTAAAAGAGCAAAAAATAAACTATAGACCTTTGCTCAATATTTTTAACTCAAATTATCATGAGATAAAAACATTAAAGCT
The DNA here is from genome assembly GCF_011764505.1 of Legionella antarctica. Lineage (NCBI taxonomy): Bacteria > Pseudomonadati > Pseudomonadota > Gammaproteobacteria > Legionellales > Legionellaceae > Legionella > Legionella antarctica. The sequence goes on along the minus strand of NZ_AP022839.1, from coordinate 2,026,020 downwards.
AGTTATTTCTCAAAAAACGTATTTTGTTACTATCACAGCAGTTCCTGTGCAACATCCTGCGTATTTCGCCATAACCATGACGGCAATTAATGAGACTTATAAAGAGCTCAAAACATACATCAATGAAATTATTAATAACTTACCGGGAGCTGTTTATTGGAAAGATAAAGATGGACATTATATGGGATGCAATAAATTTGTAGCTAAAATGGCGGGATACGATAGCCCTGAACAAATGATTGGAAAAACAGACTATGATCTCTGCTGGAATGCATTTGCCGATGAATGGCGCTTACTGGACCAAAAGGTCATTGAAGACGACTCAACTATCGTACGTGAAGAAAAAGCTCAATTATCCAATGGACAAATTATTACTGAACTAACCTTTAAAACCCCGTTAAAAAATGAACATGGTGAAATTATCGGGATTATTGGTACCTCACTTGATATCACTGAGCGTAAAGAAATGGAAGCAGCCCTTCATCAATCACAAATTGCCTTAAAAGCCGCTAATTTAGCAAAAACTGAGTTTATTGCGAATATGAGCCATGATATTCGAACACCCTTAACTGGTGTTGTAGGAATGTCCAAATTGCTTGAAGATAAAGTTCAGGATTCGAGTCAAAAACAATATGCCCAATGGCTGGGAGAAAGTGGGGCACAACTCCTGAATATGTTGAATGTGATATTGGACACCGTTTCAGCTGATAACGTGAATGAAACTGATTTACACGAGGAGCCCTTTGACTTGAATCAAGTCATACTTGATATTTTACAACTTGAGCGTCCCTCAACTTTAACAAAAGGAATTAATTTAAAGACACATGTAGATAAATCCATACCCCCTTGTCTTATTAGCGATCATACCAAGATTCATCGTATTTTATTGAACCTGCTTGGTAATGCGATTAAGTTTACTCAGACGGGGCAAATTGAGATTGATGTAAAGCTTGTAAAAAAAAGAAAAACTCACGTTTTACTCCACTTTAGTGTCTCGGATACCGGTATTGGTATTCCATACGATCTTCAAAATAAAGTGTTTGATAAATTTTTCCGTGTGACTCCATCATACAAAGGCGTCTATACAGGTCATGGCCTTGGCCTTCATATAGCCCAATCTTATGCACATTTATTAGGTGGAAAAATCAAGTTAACCAGTGAACCGGGATCAGGAACAATTTTCTATTTTGACTTATCACTAAAAATAGCCGACAACGTGCATGATGGGGTACCTTCAAAGGCTAACGAAAGGTTAGATAAAATGAAAATTCTCATGCCCTCAGTTAAATCAGTGCATGCATCAGAAATTACTAGAAATTTACCCAGATTATTACTTGTCGAGGATAACCACATCGCCCTACTTACCCTTGAAAATATTGCAAGTCAGGCTGGCTGGTTGTTCCGCAGTGCCATCAATGGAGAAACGGCCCTTATTTTAGCTAAAACTGAGTCATTTGACTTAATTATTACCGATCTTGGACTTCCCGGTATGTCAGGGATAGATTTCACTAAACAATTACGAACATTTGAAAATGGTCTACACAAGAAACCTACTCCCATTATTGGACTAACCGCTCATGCTGAGTTCAAAATAAAAATTGAATGTTTACAATCAGGAATGAACGCGACGTTTACCAAGCCCATGAATCCAGAAACCTTGGAAAAAATTAAATTGACTTACCTCTCATCTATTAATACGGCATCAATAAAACCTGAACCTACTGTAAAAGATACATCAAAAAAACTTGGGACTGATCTACCAGATTCTGAAGAAGAGCTCTTTAAACTGGAAGACTTTCCACTTTTAGATACTTATGGTGCACTTTTCAATATGGGTAATAATGAGGTGTTACTTAATAATGTTTTAAAGTGTATGACGGAACAAGAAATACCCAATGATAGTGCTGAACTTGAAAATGCATATCGCTCGAATGATTGGGAAACCATTGAAAAACTCGCACACCGCATGAAAGGTGGTTTATTATATTGTGGCACAACGAAACTAGTCTATGCCTGTCAATATCTTGAACGATATCGTAAAGCCGGGCACATCAAACTACTGGAGCCACTCTACCATCAACTATGTATGGTCATTGAGGAAACGAAAGATGAGATTAGTAAATGGCTCAAACAACGTTAACCATAAAGCTCAAATTCTCCCGTATGCGGATTGATGCAGAAAGATCGGTTGATTATTTGCCCTGCAATTGGACATTTCGCTTGTTATTTATGTATAATAGGAAAATTTTTTGTTAAATCCAGGTAGCATGAAAAATAAACACTGTTTTTTTCGAACGCCGAACCATCTGCACAGCAGAGAAATACCTGCTCATGCTCAAAATTTCACAGAATTAGGCCTCCAAAAGGCAAAATTAGACCATGTCTTTGATGACGATGATCCATCTCCTTACGCTGATTCACTCTGCAGAGCTTTATGGGGTGTTTCCTATCAACAGATTTATCGGGCACCTATATTAGGTTTTTCACTTCCTCGTACCCAGGATCCCGTAATATCTATTAGAAAAAACCCCCCGTATGTCGTGAATAATGGACGATGTCTTGATTTACCAGGATTATCGAATGACTATTTTGTTACACCTATCTGTTGGGCTACTGAAGAATTGACTTACATTGGATTAGAGTCTAAATTGTATTCCTATAATGTAATTAAGCTTCAGTCTAAGAAAATTAATGTTGGTTCTATTGCAGACTCACCGATTACCGCTTTAGCTTATAACTCTTCATTATCAGTGTTAGTAAGAGCTGGATCAGACTCCAGCCTCCAATTTATAGATACTCATTCAAATAAGCAAACTCGATTGAATCATGCAGAGTCTGCTCATACAAATATCGTGTCTGATATGAATCATGGTTTTTATATGATTGGAAAAACCAGTCATGCTCTGATCCATTATGATTTGCGTGAACATACAATAACTCATTCAGCGCAATTTCCGAATTCTATGCTCACCGGATTAGCTATAAATAAACATACTCTGGCAATTAGTACAGATGGATGTATACAACTGTACGATGCACGAAAATGGGGTAAGCCCCAACTAAATTTTGAAGGACATAATCCGCCATCAAAAGCATTAGATTTTTCTCCAAATACGGGTAAGCGAATAGTGACCGGAGGTGGGGCAGGTGACCAAACTTTAAAAGTGTGGAATACTGATACAGGAAAAATTATTGCTCAAAAGAACATGGGCAATCTAATATGTGGTGTTCATTGGTTGGATCATGATGGATTTTTTGTTACTCAAGGATGTAATAATAATGGTGTTTCATGTTGGTCAATTCAGGACTCTAAGCTTTCAATGGACGCAAGCAGTACTCTCCATAGCGATGAAATTCTATTTTCTGCTCAAAATCCCGTAAACAAGGACCAATTAATAACAGCTTCAAGTGGAATGGATGAATCATTGCGTTTCTGGTCAGTAAGTAATACCAAAAAACCAGTGAAAGTATCGGAAACCAGTTCCTCCCTAACCCTACCAATAATTCGTTAATGTTTATATTTAAAGAAGTTTTATTAGCTACGGTCTTCGAAATAATCTTTGGTTTATTTACACGGTCTTATGAACTATATTTCTAGGTTGTGACCATGCATTGACCTGGTTTTATCTAACAATCTGCCTAATTCACCTGCAGGTTTTTCCATAGGCATTTTGTGCTGCATACTTTTTGATCCATCAATACTACGAGCCTGTGTCAGGTTAATTTATACTCACTTTGGCCTTGCGTTTCAAGCAATGGGCTTATTTAAATTATCCGGGCAAGATAAATCTTTTCATCAGGTAAACTCTTAAATTTATAAGTGGGTACACCCTTCTATTCAGGCTCAGCATCGTACTAATCCAAAAACTGCAAGGCCCTGGGTTTTGAACCACTCATTGTCTCCCCCAATTGCATAGGGCTTTAATCCTGGAATTGCCTGGATGTTTGGATAACCTGTTGTGACAAAATAGCGCTGGCCGATTAAATTAAATTCTTTTGTGTCTCGTGCTGGACTAACCAAAATACGTCCTTCAGGAACTATGCAAATCAATTGCTTAATAAAATCCACTATATCTTTCTCACCCTCAATACCGTTTCGCACTCCTAACAAATAAGGAACAAAAGCGGTATCAAAAGTTTCTATTTCCTTATGAGCTATTACTTGATGCACTTCTCCAGCATAAAATTTTATATTTTTATCCAATTCAAAGCCATCTTCTTCCTTAAGCTTTATTGCATGACGAACTAATGACAACATGTAATAAATATATGCCCGCCTCAATGATTTGGGGTTAATGATCCAACACATGGTGTTTTTAAACATTCCAGAGGGTAACGTGAGAAGAGGAGGATACCAACAAGTCAATGCTGCGAGTAACTCACCAATTGAGGGGTAAGGATGTCCTTGAGAGTTATATTCTCTATAATGATAATATTTCTTAAATCCTTTTATCCAGGCTATGGTAACAGGATCTTTATCATATACCGTAACTGATTTTGCTCCAGTCTGAGCAAACAGGAACGCACTATTTCCATAACCAGGTATTACTAAGACATTCTTTCCTTCTATATCAGCCCTGATACCATATCGACCTTTCTTCTCTCCAGATAAGACCAGGGATAAATACCTTTCCGCTCCCATTGGGTAGATTAACACCTCATGATTATCAGAAATTCGTGTCACGCGCAGTTCTGATATCCATTTTATTTCTTGCTTGCTTAATATAGTATTATTAATAGCCATAGTTAATTACCCTGGGGTATACCTGGAAATGATAGGTAGGAGGCAGATTACTACACCTTAGGTAATGAACTTAGAAACTCAGTCACTTGTTTGGGGCTAAGCTCATATGTCTGGCCTCGGGTTAAAAATCTTGGCATGGAAAGCATGCCGTATCGTATTCTAATTAAACGACTTACCTCAACACCTTGAGTCTCCCAAAGACGTCTTACTTCGCGATTTCGACCTTCATTCAATATAACATGATACCAGGAGTTGGATCCCTCACCACCACGAAACTCTATATGATTAAATTTTGCAACTCCATCATCCAGAGTGACTCCTTTTTCCAAATTACGTAAAGATTCCGGACTCACTTGGCCATGCACTCTCACTGCATACTCTCTTTCAAGACCATATTTAGGATGCATTAATTGATTCGCCAATTCACCATTATTAGTAAAAATAAGTAATCCTGATGTATTAAGATCCAGGCGACCAACCTGTATCCAGCGCCCCTGTTTTAAATGAGGTAAATTATCAAATACTGTTTTATCAAATTTTGGATCATGACGACTTGAAATTTCACCCACTGGCTTATGATAAAGTAAAACTCTTGTATTTAATTTTATCTTTAATGGATTAGAGATCAATTTACCTTTTACAGTAATTTTATCAAGTGGGCCTGCTGAATCACCCAGCTTCACTGCTTTACCATTAACTTGAACCCAACCACTTTCTATCCATCGCTCCATTTCACGGCGAGAACCCAGGCCAGCCTGACTTAATATTTTTTGTACCCTTTCGCTGCTCATTCAGTAATACACTCTTCATTAGTTTGCTTTGCATTATGCACTGTCAATGTTTCCAAAACTTCGGGTAAGGATGGAAGTTCGTTTAAATAGTTTAGATTAAAATAATTCAAAAATTCTTTAGTTGTAGTATAAACAGCTGGTTTTCCAGGAACATTTTTATGACCTGCAATTCGAATCCATTCTCTTTCCATCAGAGTTTTCATTATCTGGCTGTTCACTGCAACACCACGTATTTCTTCAATATCTGCCCGAGTAACAGGTTGCTTATAAGCAATAATTGCCAAAGTTTCAAGTAATGCACGTGAATATTTGGCAGGCTTTTCAATTTGCATACGAGATACCCAGAAACTATATTCGGGTTTGGTTTGCACTTGATAGCCACTTGCAACTTGAATTAACTCAAAGGCTCGTAGTGAATAATCGGTCTTTAAGTTAACCATTACTATTTTTAAATATTCTATTGTAGGTCTTTGATTTTCATCAAAAACTTCTTGTATTTTTTCTAAAGAAATTGGTTCATTAGCACTTAAAAGTATGGCTTCAATTATATTTTTTAACTCATTCTCATCCATAATATATCATGCCGCCTGTAAATGTATGGGAGAAAATGCCTGGGTTTGGGTTAGGGTCAATAAAGATTGTCGGGCCAACTCAAGAATAGCCAGCAAAGAAACAACCAATCCCATCCGGCCCTCTTCCATGGTAAATAATTGATTGAATTCTAAAACCTTATATTGTTGCAGTTGAAGTAAAATTTGACTCATTCGTTCACGAACAGACATAATTTCCCTGGCAACTTGATGATGAGCCATACGCTCTTCTTGTTGCAATAATGCTTTCATCGCCTCAATTAGATCAGCTATCCCAACCTCAGGATGGAGCTTTAAGCTCTCCAGTTCTGAAGGCATTATTTGTATTACATAGGTGTCCCTGTCTTTTCTGGGAAGTGTGTCAAGCAATTCAGCCGCTTGTTTTATTTGCTCGTAAGCCTGTAATCTTTTCACCAACGTCATCCTTGGGTCTTCATCCTCCACATCCTCAGTATTAGCTGAAACAGGCAATAATAATCGGGATTTAATTTCAGCCAACATAGCCGCCATCAGTAAGTAATCGGCTGCAAGCTCTAATCTCTGACACTCCATCAGTTGAATGTATTGCAGATACTGCCTGGTAATGCTCATCATGGGTATGTCAAGTATGTCTATATTTTGTTTTCTGATCAGATACAAAAGTAAATCCAAAGGCCCGCTAAACGAGTCAAGTAGTACTTCTAAAGCATCTGGAGGGATAAACAAGTCATCCGGTACCTGCATAAGCTCTTTACCGTCAACTACAGCGCGTACCTCCGGTTTTACTGATAAGTCGGTACTCATCAGTAATCCAAACCCATCACTTCTCTTACAGTATTTAACGTTTTATTCGCTTCTTCTCGTGCAGATTCACTTCCTTCACTAACGATACGCTTGACCGACCCTAAATCGGCCTCGTAATCAGCGATTGATTCTTGAATAGGGGTGAGTTCTTGATTAATGGCGTCAATCACGGGTCTTTTACAATCAATACAACCAATTCCTGCAGAGCGACATCCTTTTTGAACCCAATCCTTAACTTCATTATTGGAATAAATTTTATGGAATTGCCATACAGGACATTTTTCTGGCTCACCAGGATCAGTTCGTTTGACTCGTGCCGGATCGGTTGGCATAGTCAATACTTTCTTTTCTACCTGTTCAGGCTGCTCTCTTAACATAATGGTATTATTATAAGACTTGGACATTTTTTGACCATCAATTCCTGGCATCTTAGCATTTTCGGTGAGCATGGGCTGAGGCTCTGGCAATATAATCTTACCGCTTCCTTCTAAATATCCTAACAACCTTTCTTTATCACCGATAGATAAATTTGATTGATCCTCTAAAAGCGCCTGTGCTGTTTTTATAGCCTCGTGAACGCCATTCTCTTGAAACTGTCTTCTTAATTCTTTATAAATTTTCCCATTTTTTTTGCCCATCTTAGCTACAGCTTCTACAGCTAATTCTTCAAAATTAGTCTCTTTTCCATAAATATGATTAAATCGACGAGCTACTTCACGTATTAACTCTATGTGAGCTACCTGATCTTCCCCAACAGGGACACAGTCTGCGTGATACAGTAACACATCAGCACTTTGTAATAAGGGATAACCTAAAAATCCGTATGTGGATAGGTCTTTCTCTTTTAGTTTTTCCTGCTGATCTTTGTAGGTAGGGACTCGTTCCAACCAACCTAAAGGGGTAATCATCGATAAAAGCAGATGTAATTCAGCATGCTCAGGGACCCAGGATTGAATAAAGATTGTTGATAGTCCAGGATTAAGACCACATGCCAACCAATCAATTACCATGTCCCATACATGTTTTTTAATAAAGCTGGGATCTTCATATTGGGTTGTTAAACCATGCCAATCAGCTGCAAAAAAGAAACAATCATATTGATGTTGTAATTTAATCCAGTTTTTTAATACACCATGATAATGTCCAAGATGTAATCTTCCACTGACACGCATTCCAGAAACAACTCGTTTATTGGAAGTAAATAATGCTGACATCAATATCCTCTGCTAGTTAAAAATTAAAACAATCAGTTTATGTAGAATCTATAACAAATGATACAGATCCATATTCACATTCAAGTTAACTGAATTATCTAAAGGGTTCAGGATCGCCCTTCCCTTCTCTTAAAATTACGGGATACTCACCGGTTAAATCAACTACTGTGGTAGGTTCATGACCGCAATTACCACCATCAATAATAAGGTCAGTCTGAGCACCTAAAAGATCTTTAATGGACTCCGGCTCGCTCAGCGGTGCTTGTGCGCCAGGAAGAATCAAGGTGGTACTCATTAAAGGAGCTTCCAAACAATCGAGCAAAGACAAAGTTATGGTATTGTCTGGTACTCTAAGACCTAAGGTTCTTCTCTTAGGATGAAGCATCAAACGTGGTACTTCATGAGTAGCATTAAGAATAAATGTATATGAGCCTGGCGTAAAAGCCTTCAAAAGCCTGAATATGGAATTTGATACTTTAGCGTACATTCCAAGCTGCGATAAATCACGGCAAACTAAAGTCATATTGTGATTTTTATCCAGTTGTCTTAAACGCCTTATCCGCTCAAGAGCTGATTTATTCCCAAGACTACAGCCCAATGCATAACCAGAGTCGGTTGGGTAAACAATTAATCCACCTTCTTCGATAATGGTAACTGCTTTTCTTAGCAAACGAGCTTGAGGATTATCAGGATGTAATGCGAAAAACTGACTCATAAAGTCCCCTGTTAGATGTTCCAATCATGCCAAATAGGCTTACAGTTTACTGGTAGTTGCTTCTGTCGTCCAAGGTTTATGCGAGATAATGCGTCACTATGAAAATCTGAGCCAGAAGAGGCTAGTAAATTAAACCTCATACTTGTTGCAGCCATTTCCTGGATTTGTGACACGGTCATTTCACCCGAAACCACTTCAATACCATCCCCACCAGTCTCCTTAAATTCTTTGATTAACTCATGCAATTTAGAACGCGTCAATCCGTATTTTAGGGGGTGGGCAATAACTGCTTTACCCTGTGATTCAACTATTGCCTTGACCGCTTCGGGGATACTGATCCATGGCGTGGGAATATAAGCCCCCTTACCTCTTCCTAAAAATTGTTTAAAAGCCGATTTCATATCTCTTGTTTTGCCTTCGTTTATTAAAACACGAGCAAAATGAGGACGTCCAACTCGTACATGCCCAGCCAAATCACACGCTTTATCATAAGCGTCTGATACGCCAACTAAAGACAGCGACTTACCAATTGCTACTGCTCGCTCTATTCTACTTTGATTTTGAAGTTGAATTAAATTAATTAAACATGAAGTATGATTGATTTGATAACCTAATATATGAATATCATATTTCTTCCAGCGAGTGCTAAGCTCTATCCCATTAATTATTTTAATTTTGGTGGTTGAGGCTGCTTGATTTAATGCACTATAACCAGCAACAGTATCATGATCAGTCAGAGACAAGCACAGTAACTGTTGATTTTGGGCCTTTTGTATTAATTCTTCAGGGCTTAGCGTCCCATCGGAGAAATTACTATGGCAATGGAGATCAATCATAAAAAATGAATTACTTAAAATCAAAATATTATAGCATGTATATCAGAGAAATTTGAGAATATTGCTTTATTTAATAACCTAAACTTGCAGAAGAGGCACCTTTTGAACTATTCTTAACATATGGTTATTAAATGTATCAATACTCTTGAGCAGTACACTAAGCGGCAACATCATAAAACTACCACATCTCAGTACGCAGGAAATGGCTAATCTGTGTGGCGTTTTACATAGTAATTTCAAGTTGTTAGAAGATCACTTCAATTTAACAATCAAAATCAAAAAGAATACCATAACACTCCACGGATCTTCTGAAAAGTCACTTAAAGATATCAAAGAAATATTTAATCTATTATACCCTTTGTGCTACAAACCTGTAGATACACAAACTATCCGTGTTTTAATCAATGAGGATTACCAAACAGCGATGACTCATCATGTTAAATTAGCCCGCAAATCCATTTCAGCGCGAAATAATAAACAAGCAACATTTCTTGATTCCATTGACAAATTCGGAATCACCTTTGCTGTTGGCCCCGCCGGAACAGGAAAAACCTATCTTGCTGTTTCCAAGGCTATTGAGAGCTTTGAAAAAGGTGAGGTACAAAGACTGATTTTTGTAAGGCCAGCCGTAGAAGCGGGTGAAAAATTAGGTTTTCTACCAGGCGACCTGGTCGAAAAAGTCCTTCCTTATTTGAGACCTATATACGATGCTTTGTATGAAATGATTGGTTTTAAAGAAACACAAAAAATGATTCAAAGTGACATTATCGAAGTATTACCCCTGGCGTTCATGCGTGGCCGTACTCTAAATGAATCCTTTATCATTCTTGATGAAGCCCAGAATACTACAGTAATGCAAATGAAAATGTTCTTAACCCGAATGGGGTTTGGTTCTAAAACTGTCATAACTGGCGATATCACCCAAGTTGACTTACCTAAGGGAATTGATTCAGGTCTTGCTCATGCCATCAATTTGTTCAAAAAAATTCCAGAGATAAGCATTCATACATTTACAAGTCGTGAAGTAGTAAGACATCCCCTGGTATCGAAAATTGTTGATTGCTATGACAATGAATTTACAGGAAGTAAGAAATGACTTACTACATCGACATTCAAAATGTTACTCAAGAGTCGTTACCTTTAACAGAAACTAAATTATCAAAGCTGGCCGAACTCGCCCTTAAGGGGCATCAGAAGGATGCTGAGTTAACGATACGCATCGTTAACTCAGCAGAAATGATCCATTTAAATCATACTTATAGAAAACAAAATAAAACGACTAATGTGCTGGCTTTCCCTTGTTCATTACCTGATAACATTGAACTTGAATGTCCCCTTTTGGGAGATGTTATTATTTGTCCGGAAGTGTTAATGATGGAAAGTCGAAAACTTAATAAATCACTTGAGGAGCATTGGTCTTTAATTGTAATTCATGGAGTACTGCATTTATTGGGATATGATCACGTCAGGGATGATGAAGCCATCATAATGCAGTCACTTGAAGCGGAGCTATTAGCTGAAATTGGCTATTCCAATCCTTATGACTTAGAGGTAAATGAACTTGAATAAAGAGGAAGAAGGTGGTTCGTGGTTTGTCCGATTGAAACAGTTTTTGCAAGGAGAACCACAAAATCAGGAAGAACTTGTGACTTTACTAAGAGACGCTCAGATAAGGTCTCTGATTAATTCAGAAACCCTCGCTATGATCGAAGGTGCTATCTTATTTTCAAAGATGCGTGTTCGCGACATCATGCTACCCAAAAATCAGATAGTTTCTATTAACATTGTCGATGAATATAGTGAAATTATAAAGGTTGTCACCCGAACTGGGCATTCACGATTCCCCGTGATTGGTGAAAATTCGGATGAAATAATAGGTATTCTGCATGCTAAGGACTTACTACGCTATCAACCAGGAGACTCGGACTCTTTAGATTTGCTGGATATTTGTCGGCAGGTAACATTTGTTCCAGAAAGCAGACGTCTTGACAGTTTACTCAGTGAGTTCCGTTGTAATCGCAATCATATGGCGATAGTTGTTGATGAGTATGGTGAAGTATCCGGCTTCGTCACTATAGAAGATATCATTGAACAGATTATAGGCGATATCGAAGACGAATTCGATATCGATGAGGATGCTTATATTAAAACCCACCACGATCATCATTATATCGTAAAAGCCCATACCCCTATTGAAGAATTTAATGAGCAGATGCATACTGACTTCAGTGATGAGACTTATGATACGATTGGCGGTATAGTGATGAATAGTTTTGGTTATTTACCGAAACGTGGAGATACGATTACTATCAATAAGTTAGAGTTTAAGGTGGTAAATGCAGATGCCAGAAGAATTAAGTTATTGGAGTGCATCGATAAACGCTCTGAAGATATATCAAAGATAATTGTCGAAGGATAACTAATTAATGAATAGTAATATTCTCATCATCGATGATGACACTGAATTGACTGATCTGTTAACTGAATATTTGGAACCCGAAGGGTTTAATGTAGTGTGTGTTCACGATGGTGAGAATGGTGTTAAAAAAGCTTTAAATCAAGTATTTGATGCTATTATTCTTGATGTCATGCTTCCTAAGCTAAACGGGTTTGAAGTGTTAAAATCGATCCGTGAACATCTGGAAACCCCTGTATTGATGTTGACAGCACGTGGTGATGATATAGATCGTATCGTGGGCCTGGAAATTGGTGCTGATGATTATTTACCCAAGCCTTGTAATCCTCGTGAATTGGTTGCACGCTTACGAGCTATTTTAAGACGAACTCTGAAAATCCCGATCTCACGCCCCATTATAGAACAACATAATATTGTAGTAGATTGCTCAAAACGCCATGTAACCATGGCTGGTAAATTTCTCGAATTAACTAATGCTGAATTTAATATATTAGAAATGTTAATTAAATCAGCTGGGCAAGCATTCTCAAAAGAAGAGCTGACTGAATATGCACTAGGTAGAAAATACACCGCCTATGATAGAAGCATTGATGTTCATATCAGTAATTTAAGAAATAAATTAGGCGATAATCCACAAGGTGAACCCATAGTAAAGACAGTCCGGGGGTTTGGATACATGTTTAATGCGTAGTTTGTATTGGAAAATATTTGTCTCATTTTGGTTAGCTACAATCTTAATTATTTTTACTACTGCTTGGGTTACAAGTCAAATCGCAAAAAAATCATCTCAACCCGCTCGAGAACAGGTTTTTATGGACAGTTATGCTAATGCTGCAGTTGCTACCTTTGAGTCAGGCCGACGCCTGGCTTTATTGAAATGGCTTAATCAAATTGGTATTTCGCGGCACATGTCAATTTACTTACTATCAAGTACTGGAGAGATTGTAGGTGCTCAGGCACCACCTGAAAATGTTAAAAAAGTAGCTGAAAATCTGATTAAAGATCAACTTAGCGAGGGTATTTTTAAGTCTGGAAAATTAATAGTCAGTCATGAAATTTTATCTACTTCAGGTAAATTTTACAGACTTGCTGCTGTAAGCGAAAAACCGATTTCTTATTATATTGAAATACCATGGGCAGGACTTACAATACGTTTGACTCTTGCCATCTTTATCAGTGGCCTCATTTGCTATTTACTGTCGCTTTATTTAACCCAGCCACTTCGTACTTTAGGCATGGCGGCAAAGTCAATTGCCACAGGAAAGCTCTATACTCGAGTTGGCCACTTTCGAGGCCATACAAAAGATGAAATTGCAGAGCTTAGTAACGATTTTGATCTTATGGCTGAACAATTGGAGGCTTTAGTTAGCTCCAAAGAACGCTTGCTACAAGATATTTCTCATGAATTAAGATCTCCAATAGCTCGTCTTAATATTGCTATTGAATTAGCTAGAAAGAAGACCAAGCATTTGGCAGATAACGAATTTTGTCGCATGGAGCTTGAGAGTTCAAGATTAAATGTTTTAATCGGTGAAATTTTAGATTTTGCCCGTTTAGATAAATCAACAACAGAGCTCCGATTAACAAATACGGACCTCCCTCAACTTTTATCGGAAATTATCGATGATGCCAATTATGAATTTGACAATGACTCAATTCGCGTCATAGCTCAGGGGATAGAGCACTGTCATTTACTTATCGATGAACGCCTTATTCATAGAGCGGTAGAAAATATTGTCCGTAATGCGCTCCATTATTCTGCTGCCGATCAAAAGGTTACACTTTCTCTTCGATATAACGATACTAAAGATCATATTTATATTGACGTTAAAGATAATGGCCCAGGAGTTCCAGAGGATCAATTAGAGAAAATATTCAATCCTTTTTATCGAGTTGATACGTCACGAACAAAAAAAACCGGGGGGTATGGCTTAGGGTTAGCCATTGCTTCTAGGGCAGTTGCCTTACATCATGGGGAAATTTTTTCTAAAAACATAGATAATGGTGGTTTATTAGTTCGAATTACTCTTCCTGTGCCCCCTCCCCTTGAATGTAAATTATAAATCTGCCAGGTGAAGATGCCTGTTGATGTTTCCAACTGAAACCCGAAAACAAGTCTATGAGCTTTCAACACAATTCATCCAACTCGACCCTCGCTCAAATTTGACCGTGCCTAAATCCTGTAATTTTTTCCCCCAGATCCAGGAACAAAGTGAGAAGTTGAGAGACTAATTATCTATAGGCTTATTTGCCAGTAAAAAAATTAGAGAACAGTTCATAATCATTAATATTTCACTGGATTTCAGATGTAAATTTAAGTAATATGTTCAAAAAGTTACAATCAGGATTATTTTTTAGTGAGTACCGCATCAAAGTTGGGTAAAGTAAGTAGTTTCTTCTTTTTTTCTGGATTTGTTTTTGGGAAAATTCAAAATCTTCCAATTCCTGTTGTCTCCCCTGCACTTAACGCAGTCTCTCTTACATTTTATATGATGGGATATGCCGTCTGGTTTCTCGCCAGTCATTTTTATCCCAACCATATTCCAAAAGAAGAAGAATGGTATGGTTTTGCCCAATTTAAAGAACAATACTTATTTGCTGCTACTCTTGGTCTGCTTGCAACTGGTTTAAGCATTGCCGGCTTCTTTATGCCAGTGCTTCTTATTCCTGCAGGCTGGACTTTCCTGGCCAGTAATTTCATGTGGACTTCGGGTGAATATAATAAACTCAATAGCCCCTCACCTCATGATAAAAATTTTTCTTATACCCATCAAAAAGCTTATGTGTCCTATGCCGTTACTATGACCGCTATGGGTTTTGTAGCAGCTCTTGCAACCACTGCTGTCTTCTTATTTCCTCCTGCAGCAATACCAGTTCTTATATTATCATCTATCATTGTTATTGGTTTGAGCGCTTTTGCAATAGAAAATTGGTTAGACTATACTTTTGGAGATCACAAACCCACACCAGTGGTCCAGAGCAGTCACTGTCAAATGAAAAATTCATTAGGACCTAGAGTCTTTCAGGAAGAAACAGATTCACCAGACCATTATCACGGTGAAGGCTTATTAAAATCATCTGAGGATAGCCAATCTCTTCAACCTGAAACTACCCCTCCTATTTGTGTCCAGACTTGCTCAATGCGCTAATAATTTAGTATATTCTGTCCATTACCAAGAGGTTTAGAATGAATAAAATAACTGAAAGAATGATCAGTGAGGCATATAAAGTATTACCCAATGCCTACGCACCCTATTCCCGCTTTAAAGTTGCATCGTGTATCTGTACAGATAACGATAACTTATATACTGGCGTTAATGTAGAAAACAGTTCCTATAGTTTGGCAAACTGTGCTGAATCATCTGCCATTTGCAATATGATTCTTGCAGGAGAGCAACGTATAAAAAGTATTGTTGTGGTAGCTGAAAATCGTTTATTGTGTTCACCTTGCGGAGCATGCAGACAACGAATTCATGAATTTGCAACAACAGGTACTATGGTACATATGTGCAATGAACATGTTGTCTTTCAAAGCTCAACCATTGATAATCTCTTGCCCTTGGCTTTTAATTTTAACCCTTAACTGGATGTTTATATGACTAATCCTGCAACACAAAATTCGTACCCTCATTTAGCGGCAGATTATATTAGAAACTTACTGCCATCATTTAAACCAACAGTGGGCGTTGTTTTAGGTTCTGGATTGGGAAAATTTGCCGAAGAATTAGAAGATGCTGTTTCAATAAGCTATGAAGATCTTCCGGGATTTCCTAAAGTGACAGTTCAGGGACATGGTGGAACATTAAGTCTTGGCTATTGGCAAGGTGTGGCTGTAGTTTGCTTACAAGGTCGCGCACATACTTATGAAGGCCTTGAAAACTACGATACAGTTAAAAACTATATAAGAACCTTGAAGGTTCTCGGATGTAGCTATTTTATAGCAACCAATGCATCAGGATCATTAAGAGAAGATGTTGGTCCAGGCGAGTTAATGCTGATTACAGACCACATAAACTTACAGCCCGGTAATCCGCTCATTGGGCCTAATGATGATGAGTTTGGACCTAGATTTTATCCCTTAGACAATGCATATGATAAGACCATGTGCACTGATTTATTAGCAATTGCTCAAAAAAATTCAATTAAATTAAGTCAAGGCGTCTATATTTCTGTACTGGGCCCACATTATGAAACTGCCGCAGAAATTAAGGCTTTTAAGATATTAGGTGCTGATGCTGTAGGAATGTCCACTGTGCCAGAAGTTTTAGTAGCTAATCATTGCGGTATGAAAGTTGCGGTTATTGCTATGATAACAAATTATGCAACTGGTCTTTCTAAGACAAGTCATAGTCATGAGGCAGTAGTCAATATGGCGGCCAGTGCTGCGGAAAAGCTTAATACTTTAATGAAACAGTTCATTTTAGAATTAGCGTGACTCTGGAGGCTCATTTAAATAGTGTTTTAGAGCATTTAATCGCAGATGCTGTCAGCTCAGGTATATCCATAGATCAATTAATACAATCTATGGATTTAACGCTGCTTAAAGACAATCCTTCGGATGAAGAACTGGAAAACATAAATCAGTTAGCTAAAAACCATCCAGTTGCATCGTTATGTGTTTATGCTAATCATCTTTACAAGTTTAATTTACCATCAGGATTTAATTTCGCTACAGTCGTTAATTTCCCGCATGGAAATAATGATCTAAATTCCTGCATTAAAGAAATAGACCAGTCTTTGATTCTTGGAGTCAAAGAAATAGACTATGTATTTCCTTATCAAATGTATCTTGCTGATAATAAACATGAGGCATTAAATCAATGCCGAGCTATCGCTCAATCCTGCAAACAATATGGACTTACCTTAAAAATTATTATGGAAACAGGGGCTTTTTCTGACATCGGATCTATTTATCAACTAAGCGTTAAGCTAATAGATATGGGGTGTGCTTTCCTCAAAACTTCAACTGGAAAAATTGCACAGGGAGCTTCATTATCTGCTGTATTTGCTATTCTAAGTGCTATTAAAGATTCTGAAAAAAAGTGTGGTGTTAAAATTTCTGGAGGAATTAAAACACCGAAACAAGCCCGAGAGTATGCTTATTTGGCCGAATTAGTATTGAACAAAAAAATTAATAAAGATTGGTTTCGTCTCGGTGCCAGCAGTCTTTTAGATGAATTTTTAAAGAGCAGATAATAATATGTTAACAAGCTTCAGTTCATCAAGGTAACTTGATAATAGTTTAGGAATCAAATTATTGCGCGTTTTATTTTAATCCTGCTTTCCTGAATTCAGCCTCTTGCAAGCGGATGGCGAAATCCTCATCAGACTCTCCCTTATCTGCTTTAGCTATATCAATTGAATTAACAGATATTCTATTTTCTACCTGAGCAAATAGTCCATTCTTATTTACAGTATTAATCAGATTTGTCAGTGTTTCCTTATACAATCTCGCTTTTTCCGGCTCGGTCTGAGAACTTGATGTCGTATCAATAATCTGTAATTCACTAGCGGTCAACTCATAAGTGATAGTTACTTCTTCCGGATAAATCTCATCATGTTTCACTAGATCTCCGAAAAGAGACTCTGGTAACTGATTGTAAGAGAGTTGCTTTCTCAGCGCTTCAATCAAAATATTTTTATGGGTTTGTGTTTGATAGTATTCATTTACTCTTTTTCTGTAGGCATTAACTACTCGCGTACCACAATCGTAGTTATTAAATTGCTCCCCGCATGTTTCGAGAGTCAATTTAATATTTTGCCCAGTCAGCTTGAATAGAAATACGGTACTTTGCTCTAGTATGTCCTTTTGTCGAAAAGATAATTCTTCGAAAATGGGCTGTGAGTCTTGCACAGACCATGCCCCCCCTTTTTTAGACAAATAACACCAATGTCCATCATGATTAATGGGTAAAAATATCTCGTGCTCATCATTAATGTCTTTATCTAGCAAAGCCTGTATACGTTCTTCCTGCGTTGATGATCTTTCAGTAAGAGAAAATGGTTCTGAAAGCAATACATGCTCAGATTTAAAATTAGGATCAGTTAAAAGATCGCTCATATCCTTTAGGGTTAGCAAACTACAAGAAAAAACGGTTCCGGTTTTCAGGTATTGATCACCGACACATAAATAAGCGTTATCATGGATGGAACGTAAATTTAACTGCTCTTGCTCAAGTATTGTTTCAAATTTATGTTTCCACTGTAGTGCTTCGCTATTCCAATAAGCCCATTGTTCTGGTTCTAAAATTTGAAGTAATGAAAAGTGGTTCACTAACTCACCAAGAAGCCGACTTGCATCGATTCCTCTATAGTGGACCCCAAAAATGAGACAGTGGTGTAAAATAGAAACCATTGTTAAACGGGGTACCAAGTGGCTAAAAAAAAATTTACATCCGCTGCCAGCCAAGGAAGCGAGGAACGAGCGAGGCTGGTAGTCCCTGGTAGCCTTAGAGCCGGATGTTTTGCCGCAGGCAAAATATAAGGCATCCGAAAAGGCGTCAGTCATTGGGGTAGCGTTGTTTTTGAACCCCGAATGGGGTGAAAAAACAAGCGGACACAGGACGGCCAGGGCCGCCGGAGGCATACTTGTCGCGTTTGCGAGTCGATTTCAGCCATGGATGGCTAAAATCAATCACGAGCTTAGCGACACTATCGTGACTTCAAAGCAAAGGTAGCAATTGAGGCATTAAAAAGTCACAAGACGACCAATGAATTGGCATCTGAATTTGAGGTGCATGCAACACAAATCAATCTGTGGAAAAAACAATTACTGGATGGAAGCAAGCAATTGTTTAGCGGCAAGCATGACAAAGACATGGACTCCATCATACAAGAACGAGATCGATTATACACGCAAATAGGCCAGCTAGCGGTTGAGTTAGACTGGCTTAAAAAAAAGACCGGTCATCTAAGTTGAGCGTGCGGGAGAAGCGAGCCATGATTGATGTCAATCACCCTACACTCAGCATCGTACGCCAATGTGCATTGGTTAATTTGTCACGCGCTAGCTACTATCGCACTGCTGGCGAAGGAATATGTACCGAGAGCCCAGAGAATCTGGCTTTGATGGTCTTGATTGATGAGGAATACATGCGCCATCCTTTCTATGGAAGCAGAAAGATGCGTTCTTATTTACGTCGCCTTGGCCATGACGTTAACCGTAAGAGAGTGCAGCGTTTGATGCGGATCATGGGTCTGGTTTCAGTGGCACCAAAGCCGAATACGAGTAAAAAGAACAAGGAACAAAAGGTTTATCCCTACTTGCTACGTGGTTTAGTGATTGATCGACCCAATCAGGTTTGGTGCACCGATATTACCTACGTTAGGATGCAAGGAGGCTTTGTATATTTGGTGGCAATAATGGACTGGTATAGCCGCAAGGTGCTCTCTTGGAAGGTATCAAACAGCATGGATGATGACTTTTGTGTAAGCGCGTTGGAGAGCGCCATCAGGCTCCACGGCAGGCCTGATATTTTTAATACGGATCAAGGCTCCCAGTTTACCAGTAAGGCGTTTACCGATGTTTTAAAAGACCATGACATCAAAATTAGCATGGACGGGAAAGGTCGATGGATGGATAATGTGTTCATTGAACGGCTATGGCGTTCAGTCAAATATGAAGATATTTACATAAAAGAATACGGAACAGTTTTAGCACTACGAAATGGTTTAAGGGTGTATTTCAAGTTTTATAACGACGAAAGACCTCATCAATCATTTGGAATATACACGCCGTCAGAGGTTTATGCTGGCCTATATGAGGCTGCAGCGTAATGGAATGCCTGTGGATATGTGGACGCGTCCTGCGGATCAGCCATCGCCCTTCGGGACATGTGGACAAGCCATGGATAACAAAAAGACGTTATCCACCGCTTGACCACACTCGATGGCTTCGCGCCCACATACCCACAGGCTCAATAACAGGTGTTTCATTAACTGCTATTGTGGTTGACTCGTGTGCTACGCACCCTCGTCAACGAAAGAAAGTAGAATTAAAGTTATATCTTAAATTAAACGGATCGCTGTCTTGACAATGGGGTCCACTGTACTCTTAGCGATCCAATATTGTAGAGGTGCATATCATTTTCGATACAAAAATCAATAATATTTTCTTTTAAAGGCAACCAAAGCGTTTTATTTTGCTCATCTAAATAATCAGTTAATTTATCGTATTCATCACGTAATAATTTTTTATTGGAAATTGATAATGTCATTTAGTAACTCTGGAAAGATCTCTACATACATCATTATAACCTATTCATATTAAGGAACTATGAACATTGTCTTAAATCTTTAAACCACGAATTGCCTCAAATTACCTGTTGCCGAAGGAAGTACTAACTAAGTATGTAAATTGCATCGTTGCCTCATTATTGCTGTTGCCGAAGGGAGAATCAAAATGGGAGCAGTTTGCATGGATTTATATTTAAAAACACAGCGTTGTCGTTATCGTCGTGGTAATCGTGCGGTGAAAAAACGTCTATTGGATGAGTTTTGCGAAACCCATGGTTATCATCGTAAAGCAGCAGCGCGGTTACTAAGACAGGCGCCCATTTCAGATAAAAAACCTAAAAAACCAGGTAAAAAGAAAACTTATAATCCTGATGTCTTATTGGAGCCGCTTAAAAAGATATGGCTTGCTACAGATCAGATGTGTGGTAAGCGCTTAAACAGGGCACTGCCTTTGTGGTTACCACATTATGAGAAGCATCATGAGACCTTACCGGAAGATGTATCGACTCAACTACTATCAATGAGTGCTGCTACTATTGATCGCTTACTAAAACCCATTAAAATTCGATATGGGAAAGGTTTAAGTGGAACTAAACCCGGGAGCCTTCTAAGGAAAAAAATTCCGATTAGTACAAATCAGTGGGACTCCAAACAAGTTGATTTTATGGAGGCAGATACTGTCGCACACTGTGGTACTTCACTGATGGGTGATTTTGTCTGGTCAATTACGTTAACGGATATTTTCAGCGGTTGGACAGAGATGCGTGCAGCTTGGAACAAAGGAGCGACTGGGATCATCATGGTAGGGATTCAAGATATAGAAGCCCATTTACCTTTTGAAATAAAAGGTTTTGATTGTGATAACGGCTCAGAGTTTCTCAATTGGCATCTTGTTCGTTATTTTACTGAGCGCCCAGAAAAACTACGGTCGATTCAATTTACACGCTCAAGACCTTATCATAGTAACGATAATGCACATGTTGAACAAAAAAACTGGACTCACGTACGGCAAGTCTTTGGTTATCATCGCTTTGATAATCCTAAGTTAGTCAAACTGATGAATGATTTATATGCTAATGAAATATCTCATCTTTTTAATTTTTTCTACCCTTGTATTAAACTCGTTGATAAAGTACGTATTGAATCAAACATTAAGAAAAAATACGACAAAGCGCAAACTCCCTATCAACGATTAATGACATCAAGCGACCTTACTTTAGAGCAGAAAAAAACGCTGCAGGATAAATTTATTACACTTGACCCATTCGATTTACAAAAAACCATCCAAAAGAAGCTAAAATTACTATTTAAGCTAGTGAATGTTCAAAATACAAAACAGAGAAAGGCCATTTAATGAAAAACTTGGAAGAAAGTAAAAATAAAGCCTGTGGAAATGATGGACGAGTCCTTCGGATCAGCCTGTGCCCTACGGGACGTATGAACAAAGCTATGGATAACGAAAATACGTTACCCACAGCTGTTGTTCACTCTCACAGGCTTCTCGCCCACATACCCACCAGGCTCAATAACAAATATTTTTTAACTGGAATAAAATCTTTCAAAAGCAACACCTATTCTGAGGCAACGACTCAGTACTTTTTTTGTCCTTCGGCAACACCTTTCATTGAGGCATCAGGTACTATCTTAGAGGATAACTTTTTGCGACAGAACCCTTAAGTATGCATTTTTGTTTTTTTTTTGCTCATCGCTTACCCTTGATTGGAAGTAACAAAAAACAGGAGGTTTTTATGATTAATGATTTTGGTTCTTTTTTCAACCCCGTTCTTTCTTGCAAGTGACATGCAACTCAATGGATTTAAGGTGATTTTTTGTGGTGTTCGTCTTTAGTGCTCGATAAAAACCATTGCTGTTTTTCCTTCGACAGAACCTCATAATGAAAATTAAAAATTATACCACACCATATAAGTCATTTTGAAATCAAAAAACTATACTTAGTTAGTACTTCCTTCGGCAACAGGTAATTTGAGGCAATTCGGGATAATTCATGAGATAAATATTATTTGATCATTAAGCTCTTTTATAGTACAATATGGCTTTTTGTATGCATGGTGATAAAGTGAACAAATTGACTAAAGAGAATTTTATTAATAAATTTCAAGAAATGCTTGAAAAATATTATCTACAACCTCTTGATGGCACTCTCAAAAAAGATTTAAAAAATGGTTTTATTGAGCGAAGTATTCATGGTGCGCAGCATGCAAGCCGAGCGACTTTGTGGGCACTAATTATGAATAAGCATCTGCAAAAACTGCTGCCCGAGTATGTTAATTCATCACAAGAAAAAATAGCAAACCATATTGGAGTCAATGTAGACGAAGTAGAATTGCTCATTCTAATGACTATGGGCTGTCATGATGCAGCTCGAAAGGGAGAAGGTCATGATGACTGGGAGTCTGAAAGTGCGAAGATAGGACTTAATATTTTAAAAGAATTAGGACTGCAGAATGACCATGCTCTGCTCTTTTCAGGAGCAGTTCAATTCAAAGATAATCCTGATGAATACTATAGTGGACCCCAAAAATGAGACAGTGGTGTAAAATAGAAACCATTGTTAAACGGGGTACCAAGTGGCTAAAAAAAAATTTACATCTGACTTCAAAGCAAAGGTAGCAATTGAGGCATTAAAAAGTCACAAGACGACCAATGAATTGGCATCTGAATTTGAGGTGCATGCAACACAAATCAATCTGTGGAAAAAACAATTACTGGATGGAAGCAAGCAATTGTTTAGCGGCAAGCATGACAAAGACATGGACTCCATCATACAAGAACGAGATCGATTATACACGCAAATAGGCCAGCTAGCGGTTGAGTTAGACTGGCTTAAAAAAAAGACCGGTCATCTAAGTTGAGCGTGCGGGAGAAGCGAGCCATGATTGATGTCAATCACCCTACACTCAGCATCGTACGCCAATGTGCATTGGTTAATTTGTCACGCGCTAGCTACTATCGCACTGCTGGCGAAGGAATATGTACCGAGAGCCCAGAGAATCTGGCTTTGATGGTCTTGATTGATGAGGAATACATGCGCCATCCTTTCTATGGAAGCAGAAAGATGCGTTCTTATTTACGTCGCCTTGGCCATGACGTTAACCGTAAGTGTCAATCAGCATCCAATTTTGACCCTCAAACCGCATCCAAAATTGACCCTCAAAAACATATCACATTGATTATTTACTTTACTGTTTTAGCTTCGATTTTTAAAGCGATAACTTTCATTTCCAGTCTCAACAATAGAGCAATGATGAGTCAATCTGTCCAGCATGGCTGCGGTCATTTTTGTATCACAAAACACCTTTGGCCATTCACCAAAATTTAAGTTTGTTGTAATGATTAATGATGTTTTTTCATATAATTTGCTAACTAAATGAAACAACAGAGCTCCGCCCGCTTCAGAAAATGGTAAATATCCAAGCTCATCCAGGACAATAGCATCAAAATTTTGCAGGCGATTAGCTAGCCGTCCTGTATTAACTTGTTTTTTTTCTTGTTCTAATTTGTTGACCAGATCAACAACATTATAAAAACAAGCCCGCTTTCCTTGCTTAATTAAATTAGTTGCTATAGCAATAGCTAAGTGCGTTTTACCAGAGCCCGTGCCACCCACAAAAATAATATTGCGCCCAGCATCAACAAAGCTCCCTGCGTGCAATAAACTTATTTCTTCTTCATTAACAGGATGTTGCGTAAAATCAAATTGGCTTAAATTACGATTGACCGGGAATTTTGCGACACTCAGTTGATAATTAATAGCACGCGTTTTGCGTGTTATTTGTTCTGCTTCTAATAGCATAGATAACCACTCATAATGAGTTAGTTTCACCAAAGGCTTCGACTCTTCATAGGCTAGCAACCTATCTAACATGCCTTGTAATTTTAATATCTTAAGCAACTCAGATAATTTAGTGAATGGCATGATTTGCTCCCGTTAAGAGTAAATTATATTTATGACAATTACTTGTGGGTTCTTCCTTTAAGATTAATCCAGCGGGCATTGTCGTTGCTTGAGGAAGTGCTGTAGGCCGTAATCGATGCAACGCATTAAGAATATAATCACGGCTAACCACCTGCTCTGTTAGCGCTAATTCACAGGCTACACTCACCGCCTCAATGCCATGCTCACTCATTGCCAACAGCACCTCAACGCATTCTCTGTCACCACCACGGCGCTTCATGAGAATGCTTTTGATTTTTAAAATGGCTGGTGGTAATTGCCAGTCTTTGAATGGAGCACCATTGCGTAATGCCCCTGGCTTGCGCTCCAGTAAAGGTAAATAATGCCATGGATTAAACAGTGTTTTATTGCGGCCAAAGGTGCGTTGGTGGCAACCGATGGACTCATTACCTGAAAATACCTCTATAGTTAATGCGTATATCCTGAGCGTCACCATCTGGTTGGCATAGGCACAATCAACGCTATAACGATTTCTATCGCAATGAATCAAGCAGGTTGAATGTACTAGAGTTGAAACTTCTTTATACCCATCAAATGGATGATTTAACGCTCTAAAATGAGTTCTTTCTTCTTGAAATACAGCGTCAACAGTTAGTTCTTGTTGTTCTGGGTGATGCCTTTTCTCGGCCAATAATTGGCATTGCTGCTGAAGATGTTCATTTAATAACGACAAGGTTTCATATTTAAGACGTGGTTTAAATACCCAGTCACGTACATTATCAACTTGATTTTCAATCTGCCCCTTTTCCCATCCGGCTGCGGGATTGCAGGCTGTAGGTTCAATTAAGTAATGATCCATTAATGCCAAAAATCGCCGGTTAAAAGCACGCTCCTTACCCTTGAAAACACTATCTACCGCCGTTTTCATGTTGTCATAAATACCTCTTAGCGTTAAGCCACCAAAAAATTTGAAGGCTAAATTATGCGCATCAAATAACATTTCTTGAGTTTCTCGAGGATATGCTACAAGAAAAAATTTACGGCTGTAGCTTAAACGAAATTGAGCTACTTTGATTTTTTGAACAACGCCTGCAAGCTCTACAGTTTCTTCACTCCAATCAAACTGATAGGCCTCTCCGGGATGATAGTATTGTGGAATATAGGCTTTTAATGACTCTCGACTCGTACAGCGCCATACTTTAACAAAACGCTGGACACTATCATAAGAACCGCAATAGCCACTTTCTTTTAGTTGAGTGTAGTACTTCATTGCACTACGGCGTTCCTTTTTCGATAACTTGTGGTCGTTGTTCAACCATGATACCAACGTCTCTTTGAAGATATTCAGTGCAGGTAGTGGTTGAATGGAGCGTTGATAATTTTTCCCAGACTTTTCTGCTCGGATTACCCGTCTAACTGTATTACGCGATAATCCTGTTGTGCGAACAATTTCCGCAATAGTTAATTTTTGCACATGAAACATGCGCCTAATTTTTGCTTCTGTTTCCATGATCAACATCCTCTAATTCCCTCTAGATTATTAAAATCTAGAGTACACGTTTTACTCGATTTTAGAGGGTCAAAATTGGATGCTGATTTACCCTAAAAGGGGGTCATTTTTGCATGCTGATTTACACCGTAAGAGAGTGCAGCGTTTGATGCGGATCATGGGTCTGGTTTCAGTGGCACCAAAGCCGAATACGAGTAAAAAGAACAAGGAACAAAAGGTTTATCCCTACTTGCTACGTGGTTTAGTGATTGATCGACCCAATCAGGTTTGGTGCACCGATATTACCTACGTTAGGATGCAAGGAGGCTTTGTATATTTGGTGGCAATAATGGACTGGTATAGCCGCAAGGTGCTCTCTTGGAAGGTATCAAACAGCATGGATGATGACTTTTGTGTAAGCGCGTTGGAGAGCGCCATCAGGCTCCACGGCAGGCCTGATATTTTTAATACGGATCAAGGCTCCCAGTTTACCAGTAAGGCGTTTACCGATGTTTTAAAAGACCATGACATCAAAATTAGCATGGACGGGAAAGGTCGATGGATGGATAATGTGTTCATTGAACGGCTATGGCGTTCAGTCAAATATGAAGATATTTACATAAAAGAATACGGAACAGTTTTAGCACTACGAAATGGTTTAAGGGTGTATTTCAAGTTTTATAACGACGAAAGACCTCATCAATCATTTGGAATATACACGCCGTCAGAGGTTTATGCTGGCCTATATGAGGCTGCAGCGTAATGGAATGCCTGTGGATATGTGGACGCGTCCTGCGGATCAGCCATCGCCCTTCGGGACATGTGGACAAGCCATGGATAACAAAAAGACGTTATCCACCGCTTGACCACACTCGATGGCTTCGCGCCCACATACCCACAGGCTCAATAACAGGTGTTTCATTAACTGCTATTGTGGTTGACTCGTGTGCTACGCACCCTCGTCAACGAAAGAAAGTAGAATTAAAGTTATATCTTAAATTAAACGGATCGCTGTCTTGACAATGGGGTCCACTGTACACTATGAAGAAAGTTTTGAAATACAAACGTTACGATATATAAAACTCTCAATGGAAACGAAAACCTTATGAAGTGTTTAGTGAACCTATTTTCTCCCGATGCTCAGCTCAATTTTGAAGAATGGACTCATGCCAAAAATTATTCGGCTTCTGTGGCTGAAATTGCAAAGCTTTGGCAAACAAAAAAACTTGGGTTTCATATTGAAATTCTCAATCCAAAATCTTTCTCTTGTCCCTATCACAAACACCAGGAAGAAGAAGAGTTATTCATTATACTAAAGGGATCCGGAACAGTCAGGCAGGATGACGAATTTTACACAGTCAAAGAAGGAGACTTAGTTTTTTTCAAAACTGGCGTCGCTCACCAATTTTATAATCATACAGACTGTCCCATGTTATTTTTTGCTCTTTCAAACCAAGCTAATGAAGAGATCTGTACTTATCCAGATTCAGATAAAATGCTGAAGAAAGATGGGAAAAATCGAGTCATTACACAAAACGGTCTTGAGATCGATGATTATTGGAGAGACGAAGAAGATCCAACTACAAAATGGCCAAAGCATATAGTTCAAGACGAAACATTGAAATGAAACTTCGGGCACCAGTTTGGATGAAAATTATAGTGGCAAATAAAGAGGGTTCATTCGCAATTAATGTGGGTCGACTTTTGGCTAGTGGCAATTAAAGTGGGTCAAAGATGAATTATATTCGCATTTAATTTGGGTCAAATTAGAGCTCTGTTTGCAGGCCGAGTGGTTTATGATTGCGAGCGCTTACATATAGTGCTTTCCCAATTTTAGATAGTATATCGACGGAACGAATAATTAATATAAATATTGATCCCAACCAAGTTGAGTCTATAGACGAAATGTCGCTCCCCCCTGTTAATTTAGAACTGGGTGGAATGAGCGGCGCACCAATATTTGTTATTAAACAAGATACTATAGATACATGGGAATTATGTGGAGTGGTGACCAGAAGTATATTTGAGAATACTAATTTTGGAGGAACAATCATCAATAATGAATTATTTAATAGTCTGTCAATTTTATAAGGGAAGTCAATATTGATGGATCAATCGAAGTCGGATGTCCATTTATATAATTATGATGGGAGAAGAAAGGATTGAATATGAGTGTTTTAATATTATTAATAATCTTTACTTTTTTTGCTTTTATAAGGCATTTAAAAGAATTGAAAAAATATCATCAAGAACATCCTGAAGAAGCAAAAATTTATGAAGAAAAAAAGAAAATATTTCGTGAAAAAAGGAATGATTATTTTTATGGACTGGGTGTGTTAGTGGGAATAGGTGCAATATTTATAGGGATATTTAGTTCCATTATTATATTAGGTTTTCAAATACTTAAATATTTGAAAACTGGTAATTGGTCAAGTTTATCACTAATCGATATTATGAGATATTATGAGGTTGGCTGGGCTGAACAACCCCATGATTGGTTTGGATTATGGTATGCATTGAACTCAATACATATTTCAATAATTATCTTTCTCATTTGTACTCTAATTGTTATTGGATTAATAACTTTAAAAAATCTTAGAGAAAAATAAGTTAGAGCATTCATGGTTTGGAATTAGGGGTCAAGTCTTTGAAAATCCAAAAAAAGCCTCTGATTTAGAGGTGAAACAAGGAGCTGAAATATTCTCAACAGTAATGGATAAATTAAGTAAACAGTATGGTTATACTAAGGTCGTGGCAGCGTTTCAACAACCTTTCTCTAAAGAGAATATTAAAAATAATGCTGCATTTGTTATATTGCTCTATCAAGAAAATCTTAACCACACTGATGATGAAATTGGTTCCGTTGTTAAATATCTATATTCTAAAAATAATTGATTAAGGACCTAATTCAGGGCCAATAAGCACCAAATAACGCTGTTATTTACGCAACTGAATAATCCGCAGCAAAATGCTTATGTTTAGCGATACAACCGGACTGGAAGGTATAACAGGCTAGCCAATATTTATTCACTAGGATTGATGAAGTACAAGAGTATGCTACTCGATGGATTTGGCCTTATAACAATGAAAGACCCAATATGGCCATCGGAGATACCACGAAGGCACAAATTAGCTTTAGTGGCTGCTAACCCCCTACTTTTGGTGGTAGTTAAAAAATGCAATGGGGATTACCCCCTCTTATCGATATTGATACCATAATTAATTACATTAGCAGATAAATATCCCAAGGAGGGCAGTAGGCTACCAGTGATATCACTCCAGCAATTGCTATAATTGGATGAGTAATAATTAAAAGGGTAGGTGTTCGTTTGTGTCTTAACTTAAAACCGTGTAGACCTAATCCGCCGAATACTGCCAAGGTCAATCACATTGAACCCAACCAGAAGGAATTTGCTCACCGGCTTTAATGTATTTTCTTTGTAAGCGCCAAAGCAACCCCATCTACACAGGACAAGTGAATTAACTCAAACTCCTTTAAATTACAAACAAAGGAGACATGAGTATGAGTTCAAATCGACAGGCCTATTGGTCAGAGCAAAACAGCCTCTGGGAATCAAGTGGATTAGCGCAACCAAAATTTTGTGAACAACAAGGTCTGGTATATAAGCAATTTGTTTATTGGCGCGGAAGACTTAATAAAAAGATCTCCGGGAACGCTGAGCCGAAGCTGTTGAAGGTATCAACGACCCCAGCACGTGAACTATCCCAAGTTAAAGCTGCGCCGACATCCTGTCTGGAAGTTATCCTACCTACGGGTATTAAATTGCACATTAAAACTGAAGCAGACATCAGCAAAGCCAGTGCGCTTATCCAGCTATTAGGCGATGCACGATGATATCATTTGACCAGCAGCAGATTTATTTATACAGCCAGCCCATAGATATGCGCAAATCAATTAACGGCTTGAGTTATATTATTAGTGACCTATCGAGCCATATAGTACAAGATGGTTCACTGACTCTATTCTATAATCGGGCTCGTGATAAAGTCAGCAGTTCCCGTAACCTACTCAACAGTGCGCCAGTACTGCATCCCAACTATTTTATTTCGTAAACTTTTTTGCTATTTTATCTTTAATTTAAAACTGAATGATAGAATGTCCAAAGATGTTACCAATAAGAAAATTTTTGTCTGCAGTTGGGTTGATCACTGTAGTTCGTAAAGAGTTTCAGAAAATCAAATCTCCCCGTGATGCTGCGCCAGGGAAAAATGTTATTTCGTTGACGGATTGTTTGATGTCTGCCTTTGCGATGTTTAATCTCAAGTACCCTTCATTACTCCAATTTGATAGGAGTCACCGACTGGATCCCCAAGTTCAACATAATTTAGGAACTCTTTATGGCATTGAACAGATCCCTAGTGATACGTACATGCGCGAGCGATTGGATGAAGGAGCCCCATCTACTCTGCGTAAAGTCTATAAGCGGTTATTTGCCTTTCTTCAAAGAGGGAAATCCCTGGAATCTTATCGTTACCTAAACGGTCGTTATTTACTGGCTGGGGATGGAACTGGATTTTTTGCATCCAATGTAATTCATTGCGACCAATGTTGTATTAAGCATGATCACAAATTATCTGTAGTTTTAACCACAAAGCAATCTATTACCGACCTATCTCTGAAAGCACGTAGTTATATTTTAGCTAATCCACTACGAACATATTTTGCATTATGGTATATAGATGACCACAAAAAAATTACTTTGATTCCAATTAAAGATATCGATAGTTTGCCTACATTGCTGCATGATAAAAAAATGTATAAGGAATTATCAAAAGAAGTTAAGGCGGAAATAGAGCTGGCCATCAAATCCTATCATTATGCTCGATTTCCTGACGAGAAGGTCTCGTATTACCACAATATGTATTGCGCAGCCATAGTTCACCCGGATAAAAAAGTGGTTATTCCATTTGTACCAGAACTTATCATGAAAGAAGATGGCGATACTAAAAACGACTGTGAACGCAACGCTTCCAAACGGTTATATAGGGATTTGAAACGAGAACACCCACACTTAAAAGTCATTGTCGTTGAAGACAGCTTGGCTTCAAATTACCCTCACCTCAATGAGCTTAAAAACCTGGATATGCAGTTCATAACGGGTGCTAAAGAAGGGGATCACAAAGCACTATTTAAATGGCTCAACGAACATGAGTGTATTACTTATGAGCACAAAACAGAAGACGGGGTGACGCACAGTTACCGTTATATTAATGGCGCACCACTCAATACAAGCCATTATGATTTTAAAGTAAATTTCATGGAGTACTGGGAAACAAATAAAAAGGGTGGCAAGCAACATTTTAGCTGGGTCACTGACATAACGATTACCAATAACAATGCTTATGACATTATGCGAGGAGGACGTGCGAACTGGAAAATAGAAAATCCCATATTTAATACACTCAAAAACCTAAACTACCACTTTGGTCATAATTTTGGACATGGATATAAAAATCTCTCGACCATGCTAGCCTTATTGATGATGCTCGCTTTCTTTGTTGATCAGGTTCAGGAGCTTTGTTGTAATATGTTCCAAAAAGCACTAAAAATGCGCCAATCAAAAATTGGTCTCTGGGATAAAATGAAACGCCTATTCAGTGAATATTTTGTTGATAATTGGAATGATTTATTTAACGCAATTATTCATGGGCAGGAGAAAATCAAACTTAATCCCATTAATACCTCATAGCATCTTATTTTTGAACACGGCTATTGTTTTGGTTTTAAATGAGTTTTTGAGTTTTGATAACGATTAGTGCTTGTTTTGCAATCAGATGATTTGTGAATTGCTTGTTGCTGCCCATGAGGAATAGATAGGGAATATTCTATTACCTATCGGTGGGGAGAAACTGGTAGCGGGAACCGCTGTGATAAAGTGAAGTTGCTGTACTGGGACAAGAATGGCTTTGTCCTGATTTATAAACGTCTGGAAAAAGGCCGGTTTAAAATCATAAAATATGATGAAAATATGGATGTTGCAACACTTGATAACAAGCAATTAAGTTGGTTATTGGCAGGCCTTGATTATGACCTGATGGCTCAGAATAAAGCCCTTGATTACAGTGGTTTTTATTAATGAAACGTGTTGGTTTTATTGGGTCAAATGATGGTTTGGCCACTGGTTTTTTGGTATAATAAGCCCATGAAAAAGACCAATTACATCACTCAAAAAGACTCCAAAACCATGGAACAAATGGTGGCTGATTTACAGCTGAAATTGGTCGAGTCCGAGAAAAAACACCAAGAACATATTCAATCAAAAGACATTATTATTTCTGCGCTGCACCATCAGCTCTTTGTATTAAAAAACGCTAAATTTGGCCGAAAAAGCGAGAAGCTTGAAGAAGACAAACAGCTGGATTTAGGCTTTGATGAAGCAGAACTGTTGAGCTCACAAGATGTTACATCTGAAGAAGTTATTGAAACCAAAACCATTACGATTAAAAAGAAAAAACCTGGCCGCAAGCCACTCCCCTCAAACATGCCTTATATCGAGCACATTCATGACATCAATGATGCAGACAAACACTGTGCTTGCGGTTGTGCCTTAACACACATTGGCAATGAAACCAGTGAGCAACTTGATGTATTGCCTCAAGTCACTTATCGCGTGATTCACATCAGAAGTGTCATGGGCCACGATTACTAGCCCACTAAAGGTCGGGTTTGGCCACGATTAATGGCCCACTCCATGGCCATCTCTGAGTCCCACTTTGAGTAGCAAATAAACAGTGTTAGTTTGGTCATTACCAATAACTAACGGATTTGTTATGAGATGAGGATTAAAACAATGGCAGAAATTAGAGAGGTGCTATATCAGCACAAAAAAGGGATGACTCAACGCAATATTGAAAAGTCTCTAAGCGTTTCACGAATGAGCATACGCAAGTACGTTTCAATGGCCAAGGATTTGGGTTATCAGGAGGATATTTCCAATGATGAGCTCGAAGTTATCGCTTTGCAGATACATAATAAAATCGTTAATACTACAGCCAACAACAGACCCAATAAATCAGAAAAAGAACTTGAGGCGCATCACGAAAAAATAGCATCACTCCTCACTGAGAAGTGGATTACCCATATGCAGATACACCGAATTTTAAGCGATAATGGTCTTGTTAGCAGTCGAAGAAGTCTTAGTCGTTATATTGAACGTCATTTCCCCTCGTTGCCTAAGGCTACGGTACATTTGTTAACAAAGCCTGGGCATGAAGCACAAGTTGACTATGCGTTTGTTGGGTTTATCAATAATAAAAAAACATACGCTTTTATTATGACGTTATCACATAGTCGGTATCGATATGTTGAGTTTGTACATTCTCAAAATCAGCAATCATGGGCGCAAAGCCATATCAATGCCTTTCATTTTTTTGGAGGCGTGCCCAACTGCATTCTTTTAGACAATTTGAAATCGGGAATTATTAAAGCACATATTTATGATCCAACGGTCAATGAAACCTATGCAGAGTTATCTCGCTTTTATGACTTTATAGCCGATCCGGCGAAGGCTCGAACGCCCGAGCACAAGGGGAAGGTTGAGCGTAGTGTTCAATTGGTAAAAGAACAGGTTATCGCGGGGATAACCTATGATGATTTGGCCTCGATGAACGCCTTTGCACGTGATTGGTGCGCTAATAAGGTATCGCACGTCATCTGCAGTACCACTGGTGAAAAGCCAATTGACGTATTTAAAAATGAAGAATTTAATTTATTAAACCCACTGCCAGCAGGCGCTTTTGATATGCCCATTTGGATGGATGCTCAAGTTCATCGTGACCATCATTTTGTTGTTGCTGGTAATTTTTATTCTGTGCCAACGATACATATCGGGACAAAGGTTAAAATTAGAGTTGGCTTGAAGACCGTTCAGGCCTATGTGAATCATGCTTTGATTAAGACCCATATTCGTAACTACGGGCGTGGACAGTGGGAAACGGATCCCAATGACTACCATAATTCTGCAAAGTATTACTTAGAAAATACTGCTGGCGTTTGTATTGAAGCGGCCAAAGCAATTGGTCAGGCAACGGAGGAAATGGTCACAAAGGTACTGGCTGAAGGCTCTAGAACGAGCTTAAGAAAAGCCCAGGCTATCATCCGCTTGGTTGAGGAATACGGTAATGAGCGCCTTGAAAATGCATGTTTACGCGCGATTTTATTTGATAATTATACTCATCAATCATTGAAAAAAATCCTCACGGAAGGCCTGGATAAAAAAGACACGAGAACATTCTCCACTAAGCGCTCGGCCAATCATGAGAACTTTGCCTATATTCGCGCAGCAAGTGATTACAGCTCAACGATGGAGGCTCATTATGAGTGATATCAATATGTTAGAGCTTGCAAAAAAACTACGTTTGACAGGGATCCCAGACACACTGCTAGCAAGAGTAGAACAGGCTCGCGCAGCGTCCCTCTCTTATGAAGAGTTGCTCTCAATGTTGTTTCAGGATGAGGATGAGGCTCGTCAACAAAAATTGCTTGCTGGGCGTGTAAGGCAAGCTCGATTTGAGGAGCCTCAGTGTTTTGAAAATTTTGAACTGGCTCGATATTCAACACAAGTCACACAAGCCATCCGCACCCTGATGACAGGGAAGTTTATCAAAGAAAAAAACCATGTCATCATCATGGGACCTGTTGGCACCGGAAAGACTCACCTGGCTCAAGCCCTGGGTCTAATGGCATGTCAACGACATAAAAAAGTCTGCTTTATAAGAGCGAATGAACTGTTAAATCAGTTCCACCAAGCAAGAGCGGATGAAACATGGACTGCGCTTTTTAAACGTTACTCACGATACGATGTGCTTATTTTAGATGACTTCGGGCTGAAAGCATTATCGCCAGAACAGTCCACTGATCTGTATGATTTAATAGCAGCTATCCATGTAAACTCTATGCTAATTATAACTACTAACCGTAAAATAGAAGGATGGATGGAGCTATTTTATGATCCGGTTATGGCAAACGCAGCATTAGATCGTATCGTAAATAAAGCTTATCGAATTGTTCTTGATGGGGAGTCATACAGGAAAAAATTTATACCGAAATTTAATTTAGTAGATGACAAGTGAGTTAAAAAAATTTACCCTAAGTGGGCTACTTTGAGTGGCCAGAGGGTGGGCTAGTAATCGTGACCCATGACAAGAAGAAAATACGCCTGCAAGTCATGCGAAGATACTATTAAAACAGCCAAGCCACCTAAACAACCTTTTCCAAAGAGCATTGCCACGGCAGGTCTTGTGGCAGCGGTCATTGATGCTAAGTTCAACCGTCATTTACCTCTATATCGCCAAGAGGATATGTTTAAAAGCATGGGCGCTGAGATTAGTCGTACTAATTTGGGTAACTGGGTGGTAAAAGCTGCCGAGCTGCTCAAGCCCATCGTTGATAAAATGGTGACACAAATACAAAGCTATGATGTAGCCTATGCTGATGAAACCGTACTTCAAGTCCTTAATGAACAAGGCAAGTTATCAACCAGCACCTCCTACATGTGGCTTTTTGGTGGGGGTCCACCAGATAAGCGCTGTTTTGTTTATCAATATCATTCGAGTCGCCAAGATGCGATTGCCAAGCAGTTCTTTGATTCGTTTGAAGGCTATCTTCATGCCGATTGCTACAGTGCTTATGTAAATCTTGATAAGTCGCGCATTAAGCATGTTGCTTGTATGGCGCATGCCAGACGTTACTTTGTTGATATTGTCAAAGCCACTAAAAACAAACCCGGTATTGCTAAATCAGCGGTTGAGTGGTTCGCGAAACTTTATGCTATTGAAAAGCGCTTAAAAGAAGACAAGGCAACAAATGAGCAAGTTAAACAGGCACGAATGACTGAAGCCAAGCCGATTTTAAGTGAGTTCAAGCAGTGGTTGTTAACACAACAAAAAACCACCTTGCCAAAGTCGCCACTCGGAAAAGCACTTTTTTATTCAATAAAGCACTGGGATAGTCTCACGCAATACATTAATGATGGTCGGCTTGAAATAGATAATAATCGTTCTGAACGCGCCATCAAACCCTTTGTGATCGGGCGGAAAAATTGGTTGTTTAATACATCAACTAAAGGTGCTGATGCTTCGAGTATTCTCTTTTCTCTAGTGCAAACATGCAAAGAGCATAGCGTGGATGTCTTTGCTTACTTTAAATTCGCGCTTGAGAGTGTCGCCAAATGTAATAATGAGCATGATATTCAACTCTTATTGCCCTACAACGTCAACCCAGAGTTACTCAAGGATCAAAGAATCATTCCTGTTTTACAGTATGAAGACAAGTAGGTCTTTGGTTTGGCGCTTACTTTTCTTTTTTCACGAATTACATTGTGATTTTTATCAACTGGACAATAATAATTCCCTGTTTCTTCATCAGCACCAATGTTCAAGCTGGTTGGCGATTCTTTTTTCTTTTTTTTCAAATAGTCGTCATAATCCATAGCCGCATTTCCTCTTCTGTAATAACAATTATAGTTTAGGAATAAAATTGTGTTAGCCTTCTGAATTATTTAGGTATTCCTGACCTACCACTAACATTATTAACATGGATTTCAGGGACACAACATAGTTTTTCCAAAAAACCAATAAAGATAAACCTAAAGCAATATCAAAACTCTCTTATTTTATGAAAATGTGATTCTATCAATCCTACCATCTACTAAATTTCCTTCTTGCTCGAGATGTATTTTTTTTATTGCCTGCTCAAGATCTTT
Organism: Legionella antarctica; assembly: GCF_011764505.1. Classification (NCBI taxonomy): domain Bacteria; kingdom Pseudomonadati; phylum Pseudomonadota; class Gammaproteobacteria; order Legionellales; family Legionellaceae; genus Legionella; species Legionella antarctica. Next base: position 1,989,567 of record NZ_AP022839.1, on the reverse strand, counting down.
CTTTTTCTTAAACCAACATCCCGTTGTATAGCTTTCTAAAGGAATCTTATGTTCCACTTTTAAATAGAATTGTTTATAGAGCAGATAGGAGGTCAGAATGATAGTCTGTAGATCTCCCTTTATTTCAAATTGCCCAAGCTGGATTTTTTTGATTTTTTTCTTTACAGTTGAAACAGAAGGCCACTCTACTGGCCATTCTTTATGTACCCCGTCGATAATATATAATTTATATATATCGATATATTCAAGTCCTTTAGGAATGTCCAATTTAAAGTCAACCTTTTCCTGCTCATTTATTTTTCTTTTAGGAATATCTAATTCTAAAAGAAACTTTCCCCTTTTGTAATAAAGAAATTTTAGTAATCTCATCCAGAATTTTTTTGGCATAACATAGATTTTTAGTTTATTCATTTGAACTGGAGTTCGCCCTAATGCACTTGCAAAAATACGTACATCTAAATCATCTATAGATTTATACTTAATCTCAGATTTACATATTAAGTTCGCTTTATTTCTATTAAATTCCTTTGCTTTTAAAATGAGACCAATTACTCCTAGAATAGTTCCTATCGTACCAGTAATGGCGCCCCATAAAGATAAATACAACATTATTAATCCTTTTATAAAGGTCTAAACATTAAAATTTTAGACTGTACATTCATTGGTTTATATATTTATAGAGTGTAGTCTTTCCCACACCAACCATTTTACAAATTGATTGGATTGAGTGGTTTTTATTAGCATATAAGGTTTTAACTAGTTCTTTCTGTTCGTCACTAAGTTTTTCTGGCCTACCTCCTTGACGTCCTCTAGCTCTTGCAGCTTCCAATCCAGCTAGCGTACGTTCTTTAATTAAGTTGCGTTCAAATTCAGAAAGTGCACCAAAAACATGAAACATAAATTTACCTGATGAAGTTTCAGTATTAATAGACTCAGTAATACTATGAAACCCCGTCCCATTTTCTTCTAGCTTAGCAACATAGGCGATGAGATGTTTGAGGGAGCGCCCTAATCTATCCAAACGCCATACCACCAGAACATCCCCCTTACGGAGGTAATTTTGTAATTTCTCTAACCCTGGTCTTTCCGAAACCGATCCACTGATCTTATCCGTAAAAATTTCCTCGCACCCTGCCCTCTTCAATTCATCAAGTTGCAAGTCTAAATTTTGTTCATGGGTAGATACCCTGGCATACCCTACTCTCATTATTATTCCTTATTGTTCAGAAAGTCTAAAGTAATAGATTAAAATGAACTTTGATTAATGTATAGAGTTTTCGAACTGTTTTTTAGGGGGATTTATATAATTTTGAAGATCAATTTGCGGCGTCCGCAAACCCATCATTTTATGACCTTCTGGCATATTATGATACGTGTTGTAATTGATATGATAAGATTACAATTTACTAATCAAAATAACACCTCCTGAGCTCGTCACAATTGCATCGAAAACAGATTCAAAAGGTATAAAATATGAAACAGACCCTTAAGGTTTTCCCGTATTGTCAGTTCGGTCTTGATATGTGGGGAAACCCATTACTATCAAGGGAGTTGGCTCTTTTTTTATCTAAGCCTTATTAGTGATAAGCAGACTTTCTGAAGATAATAAAAAATTGATCAAAATAAACTAGACCTTCCTTCGTTGCATGATCGCAGCAAAAAACTCAGGTTTGTTTAATCCAATAGTTGCAAATATTTGGGGGACTTTATCCCAGCTTCCTTCTTGCTCTATACTTGCTACGATAAGCTCAAATCCTGCGTTTTTATCTTCAACTACCCCCCAACTATTAATTAAACAAAGGCCTCTCAATCTTTTAGCAGCAATATGTCCGAATTTTTCAGCAGCCAACAAATGTACATGAGCCTCTTCAAATAGTTGTTGAGTTCTTTTAAGGTTAGCATCATTACTAAAAATCCCTTCACTTTGCAGATTTTGTCTGAACTTAGCCTCCTCAAGAAAAACTTGTCCTAAGTGATAGTGAGCAGAAGAGTCATCAAGGCTCGCTGCTGCCCTGTAACATTCAATAATCATCACCTCAGCATAAGGATATTTTTTATTGTTTTTTAATTTTTTATAAAGCGTAGCCAATTCAAAATAATATAAAATTTCTCTTTTAAGCAGCTCATCGCCAGGTTGATTATTGACTCGATTAAATTGCATCGATTTTATTTTTTTAATAATTCTACCTACCTTCCATTTGGTTATATTGAACATGAAAAACTCCTATCTTGATTAGATTGTTAATCCAATAAATGCATGTAAAAGTAAAACAATAAGAACTATAGCGATCATTAATAGTACAATTTTAAAACATAAACCGGCAGATTCTCTTATCTTTCTGTAGATTTCTTCGGAAATAGGTGTATTTTTTTCGTAATTTTCTGGAGCTTCAGCTTGATAAACCTTTGTATCAATACGGTTGGAAAAATAGTAAGCAAAAAATCCAGTAATTAAACTGGGGATAAAAAATATCATCCAAACCAATAATTTGCTTATTACAGTAGCATACTCATATTTATATTCAAACAGAGTAATTAAATGTGTAATGACCTCAGGAACATCATAATTTAATTCCCAGAGCAAGAATGGTGCTATATATAAACTAAAAGAAAAAAGTGATAAGCCAATAACCAAACAAATAATGGCTAATATATACAGCTTGTTACTAATTCTATATCGATCCGGCTCCATTGTCCTTATTCCGTTAAAATTTCGTCTATAAAAATCAAAAGCATATGTAAAGATAGCAGATAGGTACAAATAAGTACAATCACTGGTTAAATTTCAAAATTAATTTAAAATGGATGATTAATAATTTTTTTGCAGGTAAGTAATGAAGCGACGAGTTTTTATGCTCTCTGACGGAACAGGTATTACTGCTGAGACTTTAGGTAACAGTTTAATCACTCAGTTTGAGAACATCGAATTTGAAAAGTTTACTATCCCTTATATCGATTCAATTCAGAAGGCACAGAGCGTTGTTCTACGCATTAATCAATCTTTTGAAGAGCATGGGAGTAAACCGCTGGTTTTTATGACTTTGGTCGACCCAGATATTAGAGGATTTTTTAAAAAAGCTAATGCCTGTGTATTCGATTTATTTAGTACGTTCATAGGGCCTTTGGAAAACGAGCTTCTTGAAAAGTCATCCTATACTGTTGGTCGAACTCATGGTGTTGCAAACACAGAATCTTATTCACATCGAATTGAAGCTGTTGATTTTGCTTTATCACATGACGATGGAATTAAAACACGAGGTTATGATAGAGCGGACATCATATTAATAGGTGTTTCCCGATGCGGTAAAACACCCAGCTGCTTATATATGGCATTGCAATATGGGATTTTAGCCGCAAATTATCCATTTACAGAAGACGATCTCATCGGATTTCATTTGCCAGATGTACTTCGCCCTTATAAACAAAAACTGTTTGGACTAACAATCGATACCCAGCGTTTACAACAAATCAGATCGGAACGCCGGCCTAACAGCAAGTATGCATCAGCAGACCAATGTCGTTTAGAGGTAACAGAGGTAGAAGCGATGTATCAAAAGGAAAAAATTCCTTATCTCAATTCAACTAAATATTCTATTGAAGAGATAGCTACAAAAGTACTGGCCGCGTCTGGATTGCAACGAAAAATATAACGTGCATTCTTCAAAGAATAATCCATTGAGGCCATTATCCAATAGCCTCAGCACCATCAAATTGTGAGTCATTTGATTCTGTTGTCAATCGTTTAAAATGCCATGAAAAATACAATGCACCAATACCAGTGCTTATTAAACCGATTGGTAATGCATTAAGATTGTTCATTATCAAGTATCCCATCAACATGGATAAAAGAGATGAGCCAAACATACGTAGGGTGTTTATAATTGCCAGTGCTGCGCCAGTATTTTCTTTAAAATCGCTCAGCATCAATGACATAGTAGGAGGCGCACTGATACTTATTCCCAGATTGGCAATTAAGGCAAAGGATAAAGAACCTAAGCTAAAACCATATAACATAGAGGAGATAAGCATTGCCAGACCCCCAATTATAATAAACCAGTTACCCAAATAAATGGTTAATGTCATATCAAGTCTATTGCGTAGCCAAATACCTAAATAGTTTCCTACAATAATATTTAGTCCATTAAACACAAAAATGATGCCAAAACCCAATGGAGAAAATCCAAGTCGATCAATTATGAGATAAGAGGAGTTAATAACAGTGAGCATGACCGCTGCAAAACTGAACATCATAATCATAGAACCACACCATAAAATAGATGAAGGTAAAATCTCTTTATAGGCATTAAATGCATTATGCAGCATAAAAGGTTGTTTTGGTGGAGACCAGTAAGGGGACTCAAACAACGCCCTGCGTGATTGAATAAATAAAACCAGAGCAATTCCGGCCATCAAAATGAAATTAGACTGCCACCCAAAATAGGTAAATATAAGTGATCCAAACACAGGGGCTAATATTGGCGAGACAGCAATTATCATGGAGATATAAGACAAAATCTTTGCTCGTTCTACAGGATCTTCGCTATCACGAGAAGTAGAGTATGCAATTAAATTGGAACAACATAATGCAAAACCTTGCAAAGCACGCCCTACAATCAATACGGTAATATTCGGTGCAAAGGCGCAAATAAGACTAGCAACTACGGTTAATATAAGACTAGCTGGCAATAGACGTCGCCGACCAAAATGATCAATCAAAGGTCCCCAAATTAACTGAGTAACTCCAAAAACAAATAAATAAATACTTAGAGTTAATTGGCTTAAACTATGAGTTGTACCAAAATAATCGGTAATATGTGACAGCGAAGGTTGATAGAGATCAAAGGTTAATAGAGAAAAGGCTGATAGAAGCCCTATCAAAAGAATAGATGTCCGTGATTTTGACATGATAATCATCTTATTTAAACAGCAGGGCATAATATCAAGTTCTGTTTAAAAGTTGAATAGATTATTACATCCAAACCCTGAAATATGAAAACTTACTGTTCACTGAACTGGTAAATTACCTGCTGGAGTGTAAACCTAGAGCCTAGTTCTAAAAAAAACAACAATTTTTTTATTAATCATTTAGTTAAGTATTCGCTAGTTTTATTTGTCCAAATCCCGCGACCAGTCGCGGGACATGCAAAACTCAGGTCTCATACCGATCATTTAAACAACCCACATAGCCATAAAATCGTCTACTTTCATCGCAGCCAGACTGTTCGTATCGTTCATGACTTGAATAATTTTCTCTGCATGTTCTTCAGAAAATCTGGTATGTAAATTATTCTTAAATTTAGACATCAAAACGGGTATCCCTTCTTCTCTCCTACGCTTATGACCAATTGGATATTCCACAGTAATTAATTCGCTTTGAGTTCCATCTTTAAACGTTAATTGAATACTGTTAGCTATTGAGCGTTTTTCCGGATCATGATATTCCCTGGAAAATTTTTCATTTTCAGTAACATGCATTTTTACCCTTAATGCATCTATTCTTATATCAGATGCAATCTCGTTTTCATAATGATCAGCCTTTAAATCACCAAATAACAAGCCGATTGCTACCATATATTGGAGACAATGGTCTCTATCAGCCTGATTATGTAGCACTCCTTGTTTACTAATAATTCGTATCGCTGACTCATGAGTCACAAGATCAATTTTGGCAATTTCATCAAAACGTTGTTTAACAATTGGGTGAAGCTTTACTGCACACTCTACAGCAGTTTGGGCATGAAACTCGGCAGGATATGAGAGTTTAAACAAGATATTTTCCATCACATAACTGCCGTATGGTCGTTGGAATTTGAATGATTTTTTTCCAAACAATACATCATAGAAGCCCCAGGTAGGTGCAGTTAATGCACTTGGATAACCCATCTCCCCTGTTTGAGCAATTAAAGCCAATCGAACCGCTCTGGATGTTGCGTCTCCAGCAGCCCAAGACTTTCTGGATCCCGCATTTGGGGCATGTCTATAAGTTCTAAGACTTTGTCCATCCACGAAAACCTGAGATAAAGTACGCAACACTGTATCCCTATCAGCACCAAATAAAAAAGCTGCAACTGCAGCACTAGCTATTTTCACTAAAAACACATGATCCAGGCCAACACGATTAAAGCTGTTTTCGAGCGCCAAACACCCTTGTATTTCGTGTGCTTTGATCATTGCAGTGAGCACATCCTGCATTAAAACCGGTGTTTGTCCTTTAGAACAATTGTCTCTACAGATATAATCAGCAACAGCCAATATTGCACCCAAGTTATCGGAAGGATGTCCCCATTCGGCTGCAAGCCACGTATCATTAAAATCCAACCAGCGAATCATTGTACCTATGTTAAAAGCAGCCTGAACCGGATCTAACTCATAATTGGTTCCTGGAACACGAGCGCCACCTTGCAGAACAGCACCTGGAACTACAGGTCCCATTAATTTAGTACATTCACTAAAGTTGAGTGCCAGTATCCCACAACCTAAAGTGTCCATTAGGCATAAACGAGCTGTTTCATATGCTAAAGCACTGTCAATTTTTTTGTCTAAGACGTAATCAGCAATTTTAGTAATAACTTGATCATAATCAGGTTTAACATTATCTTCTACAAAACTGTGCATATTAACCTCTTGTCTCAATTGCAGGAAGCGCTCTGGATTCTGGTCCGATATATTCTGAAGTCGGTCTGATCAGCTTATTATTTGATCTCTGTTCAAATACATGTGCAGACCATCCAGTAATCCGTGACATGACAAAAATTGGCGTAAATAATGGAGTAGGAATCCCGCAATAATGGTAAGCTGATGCACTATAGAAATCGAGATTAGGGAACAGCTTCTTTTCACGCCACATCACCTCTTCAATGCGCTCTGAAATATGGTATAAAAGCAGGTCGTCTTTTGCTTCGCCTAATTTAAACGACCATTGCTTTATAATGTCAGAGCGTGGATCGCAAGTAGTATAAACTCTATGGCCAAAACCCATTATTTTTTCTTTATTGGCAAGCATTTTTTTTAATTCGGTTTCGGCTTCATCAGGGCTTCTAAACCGCTCAATTAATTCCATAGCAGCCTCATTAGCACCACCATGCAAAGGCCCGCGGAGTGTGCCAATAGCACTTGTTATTGCGGAATAAAAATCTGCAAGAGTTCCTGCTGTGACCCGGGCAGCAAAGGTTGATGCATTAAATTCGTGCTCAGCATAAAGAATCAGGGATACATTCATCATTTCGGATTCAAGCTTAGTGGGCTTTTTCTCATGCAATAATGCAAGGAAATGACCACCAATAGTTTGCTCATCACTAAAACCAGAAATTTCTTTGTTTTTAAAGTGATAGGCATACCAGTAACACATCACCCCTGGAAATAATGCTAACAGTCGATCTGCTATTTTAAATTGTTCAGAAAAATTAACCTCTGGTTCAATGTTTCCTAAAAAAGAGCATGCCGTTCTTAAAACATCCATAGGATGTGTATTTTTGGGAATTAATTTCAGAACAGTTTTTAAAGAATCGGGTATCTCTCTAAGGCTGACCAATTTTTCAGTATATTGATTAAGCTCCTTCTGCGTTGGAAGCGTGCCAAAGTGCAATAAATAAGCAACCTCTTCAAAGCTTGCATAGGCAGCCAAATCATCAATTGAATACCCTCTATAATTTAACCCTTCACCTGCGAGTCCAACAGTCGCAATTGCTGATTGCCCCGCAACAACACCAGCTAAACCTTCACTCTTACTGCTCATTTTCATTCTCCATCATTTGGTCTAGTTTTTGTTCGTAACTGTTATATTCCAGAATTTCATATAACTCACTACGAGTTTGCATCTTGTCCAATATTGATTGTTGCGTTCCTTTTTGTATAATAGTTTGATAAGTATTTAGGGCAGCTTGAGACATCGCCCTGAACGCACTTAAAGGGTATAAAATTAAAGAAACGCCTACCCTGTCAAGCTCTTCACGAGTAAATAGGGGTGTTTCACCAAACTCGGTAATGTTTGCAAGTACTGGAGCTTTAATGTTGCGGGTAAAAAGTCGATATTCGTCTAATGTAGTCATAGCCTCAGGAAAAATCATATCTGCACCCAGTTCAATGCATAAAGCAGCTCTTTCTATAGCAGCACTCATTCCTTCAACTGCATAGGCATCAGTTCTGGCCATGATGACAAAGTCCGCATCGTCACGAGCATCTACTGCAGCCTTGATTCTATCGCCCATTTCTTTAATTGAAACAACTGCTTTATTAGGCCTGTGGCCACATCGCTTGGCCACTACTTGATCTTCAATATGAACAGCAGCCACACCGCTTTTTTCCATAAGCTTGACTGTTCGGGCTATATTAAATGCGTGACCCCATCCTGTATCAACGTCAACTAAAAGGGGTAACGTACATGCCTCAGTAATCCGACGCACATCCTCAAGTACCTCTGATAGATTGGTCATTCCAAGATCGGGCATGCCATAAGAAGCATTTGCAACTCCGGCTCCGGATAGATAAATTGCTTTACAACCAGCAGATTCAGCGAGCATTGCAGTATAAGCATTGATGGTACCCAAAACTTGCAAGGGTTTGTTTTCCTTTATTGAATTCTTGAACATCTTGCCCATGGAACAGGTCATTCGCATCTACTCCTTGATCCCTAAAGGGTTATCATTATGCTCCAATGAGAAACGCATCTCAAATCATTTTTTATAATAGAACAGGTAAACACGATACAGTCCCTACTGACACTATTACAATTGCTTAAAACCCCGGGTTATGTCACGACGTAAGAAACGCGCAGGGGATAGCGCATGAACAAGATTCCTGGGTAAGCAGCTGATTTCATTATTTATTGAGCCGGCAAGCCATTCCGCACAAAGTGGAACAGTGGTTAACCCACGCGAACCAAACCCGGCACAAACATACAGACCCGGGTAATAAGATCCTGGGCTAGCTATCCATCGCTTTGAATTACTTTCCAAACCACTAAACAAAGCAGTGAACTCATGTATTTTAGGCGCAGGGCCAACTAAAGGTAAATAATCTGGTGTAGCCGCCCTTAATCCCGCCCAATGATTAACAACTTTTTTAGACCACAGCCCTTTATCTGAAATTTGAAAGAGTTGGAGCAAATTTTTTTCATCATCTTGATCATATACAGGTGCGCTCATATTTCCAGGCTCATAAGTTGCTCCAAAGTGATGAGTTCCATTTATTTCAGGAAGAACATGGCCTTCAGCACAAATAGGTATCAATAATTTATTGCTGGCTGTTGTAGACTGAATTGCAGTCATTTGCCCTCGAATAGTTTTTACGGGTAAGTGCGATGTTTCGTGGAACGAACTAACTTGAGAACCATTGGCTAAAATGAGCACAGGCGATCTGCCATGCTCTGTCATCCACTGAGAACCATCGAAAATTAAAGAGTCCACTTTACAGTTGGTTAACAAAGTTATTCTATCGCTTTTGATTAAGTCCTGACATAGAAGTGGTGAGTTAATCCATCCTGATAAAGGGATATATAGTCCTGCTTTGTCTAAATCTACTCCAGCAAGATCTGATGCACGATCTGCATTTACCAGCTCCCCTAATTCCGGGTAATGGAGGAGCCAATCCACTAAACTCTGTTGCGACTTTATTTCCTTTTCATTATGCGCAAGTAATAAAGAGCCTTCCAGTTCACCAATCTTCAATTGATTTAGGATTTTTTTATAAACCTGATTTGCATATAAAAAAGCTGATAGCATCAATTGAGTTAAAGGGGATTTATACGCAGACAGTTTTGGAAATAAAATAGCTTGTTGATTTGCAGATCCCCCCATCCCTGCAGCTTCCTGTTCGTCAATAACAGTTACTTGCCAACCTCTTCTAGCAAGCGAATTCGCGGTGAAGCAACCAGCCAAACCAGCACCTAGTATAAGAGCGGATTTTTGTTTCTGTTGTACAGGAATACCCACATGCCAAGGAGTATGTCGTGTGTTTAGTCTAAAAGGAGGGGGTTTTTTGAAATATCCACTAATCATGAAACGCTTTTGGTCAAGCCCTTTCTTTTTCTCTACATTAAAGCCAACGTCAGTAATTTTCGCTTTAACAGAAGATGATGCAGTGTAGGTGGATATGGTAGTTCCTTCTTTTGAAAGCAGAGCAATAACTCTTAATAATGACTCAGACCACATGCTTTTATTTGTTTTTTGGGGAAAACCATCCAGATACCAAGCATCAATAAACGAAGTTCTTAAATTAGACTCTAATGTTGATTCGCCACAAATTAATAATTGCTCGTAACTTTCTAATGCCTCCCCAAGCATTAACGTTAGAATCACACGGCCATTTCCAAACGATAGCTGATGATACCCTGGTGTCAATATTGGATAATTATCAATTAATTGATTTGCATACTCAGTCAATTCTGTCCAAACACTCAAGCATCTTTTCAAATCTGTAATCTTCAATGGGTGTTTTTCACAGGAAATAAAATGTAACTGAGCTGTCGGTGGCGCGTGTCGTTCCCACAGTTGCCAGGTGAGAAGAAAATTTAAGCCCATGCCAAAACCTGTCTCGGCAATATTAAAAATACCAGGTGCATTATGAGACAGGTTTAGCCATCGATTTATTAAATCGTTACCGTCAATAAATACATAACGTCTTTGACTCATCCCGTTTTCAGTAGAGAAATAATTATCATCATAAACAGAACAAGGCAAGCCATCTCGCCAGGCTACATCTGCGGTTATGATCGGTATAAACGGACTACTCACATAAAACCACTTGTTCCGTAACGGTCAAACTGGATTGTCCAATAGTCGTCAATTTTTTTTCACGCATCAATGTTCTCAATTTAGCAACTAAAATAAAAAGAATAAATGAAGAACCTATCGCAAATAGACCTAGCATTAAAAACACATGGCTATAACCCACATTTGTTAGTATGGGTGAGCTATTTTCAGATCCAGTTATCATTAAATTAGAACTATAGCTCGATAGTGTAGCACCTACACCATTGTTGAGCATCCACATTCCCATCATAATTCCTTGCATTGATGTGGGGGCCAGGTAGCCAATCATAGCATATCCAATAGGTGATATTAAAAGCTCACCTATACTCTGTAAAATATAACTGATGACTATCCAGCCGGGATTAACCATGCCATCAGCATTAGCATTAGCAATACCTACAGGTAATATAACAAAAGCAAGGCCAATAAAAAGCAAGGCCATAGCAAATTGGGAAGGGATATTGATTTGAACTCCATTCTTCCGCATTTTATTAAACAAAAGTCCAAGAAGCGGGCCTCCAACTACTATAGATAGAGTATTTATGTTCTGGAACCATTGTGGGGGAATAATCCAATCGGCATATTCTCTTCTCACATTATGATCAATAAACACAGTCAATCCCATGGGACCAACTTGATATAGCATCCAGAAAACAGTTCCAAAAATCATGAGTACAGCAAACGCATAGATTTTATCCCTGGATTCTTTAGTAGGTTGCTGTCGAGCAATAAAAATAATAAGGAATAACATAACCAGTGCAGTTATGATGACTAGTTTATTAGCCCAATCAGCGTATTGTAATAACTGACTTAGTAAGACAGGAAGTAATAATATTAAACCTACGCCCCAAAAAGAGGCTTTTTTTTGGAGCGACTTTTCTTTTCTGGAGTATGCAGTATCTTTGTCAGATAATTGATACCAACAATAAAGACAAATTATTAACGCAATTAAATTACCCAAACTGCTGAGAAGGAAAAGTCGCTGATAATTTTGGGTTAGTTGAAATACCCCACTCAGTGTAAACCCTATAAAAAAACCAATATTCATTCCTGCATAATTCCACAGAAATGCAGTCTCACGACGGATATCATCAGGAGTAAAACGTTGGGTGAGCATGCAATTGACACAGGTTACGTTTAAACCTGAACCAGTGAGAAATGCCGCTAAACCGTAATATAAAAAAGTCAGATCACCAACTGAGAGTAAAACACAACCTATAATCTGGGCAATCATCCCGACACAAAATAAGGAACGATTGGATAATAGCCGCCCGCCCCAAAAACCCCCAAGTAAATGCAAAGCAAAATTAAACGCAATAAATACACCCATAATGCTATTCGCTGTGATAACAGGTAGACCCAGTTTACCTTTCATGTATAAAACAAGCGTTGAATAAAGAACACTGAAACTTAGGGTAGAAAAAACCTGGATGAAAAAAAGTGGCACAGTTCCTTGTGGCATTGAATACAAAATTTTTTTTTTGCTACTCAATCTCGACATAAGATGCCTTCCTTTACTAGCACAGTTCATATCGAATATGACATGGAGAAAAATTACTGTCTAGTATTTTATAAATTATATACTCATCAATCTAGAGAATAGGGATCTTCACAATAGAGTCTCTTTTCATGCCAACTTAAAAATTTTTACTACCTTTCTCTATAAATAACTCAAAGGCTAATTATGGATTGGGGCTATTGGTTGTCGTTGGAAAATATCTGCCCTTACAGGGGCGAGCGTAACAATAGCAAATTTATAGACAATTGAGCACAGCCAATACTGCTAACTAATCCTCGTAAAAAATCTAATTTAACGCCGCATAGCAAGTATCTAATTATATGTTTTGTTTTAATTGAGTAAGTACTTTTTCTGCAGCCTTTTCGGTTTTTTTAATTTCAACCCCACCATGAACGCTGGAGACGAATCCTGCTTCATACATCGATGGTGCAAAATAAACACCCTGTTCTAACATTCCGTGATAGAATTTTTTAAACAAAACTTCATTTGAAGAGGCGATCTCTGCGTAGTTATTAACCGATTTTTTATCTGTAAAACAAAAACCAAACATACCGCCTAATGATGAAGTAAGCAGAGGAATATTCATCGTTTCGGAGACAGCTGATAGAGTCTGAGTTAAAGCATGTGTGGTCTCGCCTAGCTTTGCGAAAAATCCAGTTTTCTCAATTTCCTTCAAGGTTGCTAAGCCTGCCGCCATAGCCAATGGATTTCCAGATAGGGTTCCGGCTTGATATACAGGCCCCTCTGGTGCCAAGAAGGACATTACTTCAGCTTTGCCCCCTAAAGCACCAACAGGCATGCCACCGCCAATTACTTTACCCAGAGTAGTAAGATCAGGAGTAATTTCATAAATACCTTGTGCCCCGTTAAGACCCACTCTAAATCCTGTCATTACTTCATCAAAAATTAACAAAGCCTTATATTGATCGCACAAGTCCCGTAAGCCTTTTAAAAACTCAGGCTTAGGTAATATAAAACCCATATTGCCAGCTACAGGTTCTACAATAATTGCAGCAATGTCATCAGGATATTTGTCGAAAAGTTGAGCTACCTGAGCCAAGTCGTTAAAATCCGCAGTTAAAGTATGCTCTGTAATACTGTTTGGTATGCCTGGGGTAGAGGGAATCCCTAAGGTAAGTAGACCAGAGCCAGCTTTTACCAGAAGGCTGTCACTATGCCCGTGATAACATCCATTGAACTTAATAAATTTGTTTTTATTTGTAAATCCACGTGCCAACCTGATTGCGGTCATTGTAGCTTCTGTGCCAGAGTTTACCATACGTATTTTTTCTATAGATGGCATTAATGAAATAATTTTTTGGGCTAGCTGTACCTCTAACTCTGTCGGAGCTCCAAAACTCATCCCGCTATGAAGAACTTTTTCCACAGCACCCATAACAGCGGGATGACAATGCCCCAGGATCAAGGGTCCCCATGAACCCACATAATCGATATAAATATTATCATCTACATCAGTAAGATAGGCGCCCTTCCCTTTTTTAAAAAAAACAGGATCACCGCCCACACCTTTAAAAGCACGTACAGGCGAATTAACACCTCCTGGTATTAAAGCTTGGGCTTGATGAAATAAATCGGAAGATCGAGTCATATAAAAATCCATTCCTGGTTAATAAATAATTCGGGTAGAGTTGGCTTGAGAGGATTCCACCAGTTTTCACCAGACTCTGACTCTGGTTAACGCTATTATCAACAAACTGTTCAGTATGTTTCTGCGAACACCAGTTTCAGAACATCTCGAACTAGGTTCTAGGTAATTCCCACTGATTATCAGCTTTTAGCTACCAAATTTTATGATTTTTTGTCAGTGAATAGTACCTTTCTTTGATTCATTTGGCAAAAATAAATGGGTATAATTGAGGTTTAACTTTACATAATGTCTTAGAATAGATAAATTATCGGTTTTTGGAAACGAGTTATACTATGCAAGAATATAAAAAATTCATTTGTGTTATTTGTGGTTTTATTTACGATGAAGCGGAAGGATGGCCGGAAGACGGGATTGAGCCAGGCACACTCTGGGCTGATGTACCTGAAAACTGGTTCTGTCCTGATTGTGGTGCAGGCAAAGAAGATTTTGATATGGTTGAGATGGATTAGAATCAAAACGGCTTCACGACAACCAGGAGTATGATGCCCACGAGCAACAAAGTGGGCATTTCATTAAAAAAACGAAAATACCGAGAAGTTTTAACATTTTTATCGGCAGTAAATAATCTACAATAATGGCCGCAAAATAAATGATAGAGCCATACTAAAAGTACTAAACTCAATTTAGCATGCATCCAGCCTGCTTTGAAATAATAAGCTGGATTATAGCAGATTAACCATATACCCAGTAAAGTTGTTGCGATACCAGCAGGCCAGGTTATCCCGTAATAGAGACGTCTTTCCATTATCTTAAATCGATCAAGACTGACCGTGTCCTTAGTATCCGCATGATATACAAATAATCGAGGTAAATAAAACAAGCCAGCAAACCATGCAACAAGTGTGATAATATGAAATGCTTTAACAAACAACATACTTACTTCCTCAATTTATTAAGACGTTTCTTTCGTGCACTTTTTACTAAATTTAAAGATTCTACTCCTAATGAAAAGCCCATAGCAACGTATAAGTATCCACGAGGTATATGAAAAGAAAAACCGTCTGCGATCAATACCATACCAATTAAAATTAAATAACTAAGAGCAAGCATTTTTATGGTGGGGTGTGTGCTTATAAATTCACTCACTGGCTCACTTGCATAAATCATAATAAGTATCGCAAACGTAATCGCTAAAGCCATTACCCAAAATCTGGTGGTTAAGCCTACAGCAGTTAAAACACTATCCAGGGAAAATATAATATCCAGCAGGGCTATCTGAAGAACAACATTTCTAAAAGTAGCTGCGGCATATTTTTTTGAGGAGATACTTGCTACTGGAGGTTCGTCCATTACATCCTTGTGGATTTCATCCGTAGATTTCCATACTAAAAAAGCACCACCTAAGAATAAAAATATATCTCGAGTAGAAAAGGTAAAACTTCCGATTGTAAATAAGGGTTTTACTAATTTCACCATATATACTGCCGAACCTAAGAGCATTAGACGAGTCACCCAAGCAAAGGTAAGTCCCCACCTTCGAGCTTTTTTTCTTTTTTCTTTTGGGAGTTTTTCAGTCATAATAGATAAAATAACCAAATTATCTATGCCTAAAACAACTTCCAGAATGATTAAAGCAACTAAACTCAAGCTGATCTCAATAAAATCCATGCTCTATCCAAAAATAAATCGTAAATCTCATTCTCTCTAAAATATTTGTAAAGGTAAATGATTCACTTTATTCATTTGCTTCGTTATAATTATTACTGCCTAATTTATCAAGTGAGAAACAACAATCATCAAATTTATCAAAAAGCTGTTAAGAAGAAACAGAGGACCTAAAGTCCCTGTTGACTCAGCTTATATAGTCCCCAGAAAGAAACACTCTATATCCAAAACAGATATTAGCAATAATGCCGTTAAAGTTCTTAATCGCTTAATCAGTGGTGGCTTTCAAGCATATCTGGTAGGAGGAAGTGTACGTGACTTATTGCTTCATAAAGCACCTAAAGATTTTGATGTCGCAACTAACGCTACACCTAATCAAATTAAAAGTCTGTTTCGAAATGGTAGAATCATTGGACGCCGATTCAAACTTGTTCACATTTTATTTCATAGGGAAATTATAGAAGTAGCAACGTTCCGTGGCCATGATGCCGTTGATTCAAGTCTACAAACTAATGAACGAGGGATGTTAGTTCGAGATAACGTCTATGGTTCTCTCGATGAAGATGCGTGGCGACGAGATTTCACTATTAATTCTCTCTACTACAACATAAGTGATTCCTCCATAATTGATTTTACTGGAGGAGTAAAAGACGTTGATGATAAGCTAATACGCATGATTGGAGATCCTGTTACTCGTTATAAAGAAGATCCTGTGCGCATGCTACGAGCAGTGAGATTCAGTGCAAAATTGCATTTTAAACTAGCACCTGAGACCGAAGCGCCTTTTCCTCAAATAAGCTCATTAATTACGCATGTTTCTAACTCGCGATTATTTGACGAGATAACGAAATTATATCAATGTGGTGAAGCAGAAACTGTTCAAAGACTATTGGTTCAATATGAATTATTTCATTACCTGTGCCCACAAACAGCTTCTTTGTTAGAGAGCGAATACCCTGTAAATGCCTTAATTGGCATTGCTTTGGAAAATACAGATACACGAATTCGCGATAGCAAACCAGTCACACCGGCATTTTTATTCGCAGTTTTATTATGGTTTCCTATGATAGAGTTATCGAAAAAATTACAAATCTCTGGATTGGATCCATTACCCGCTATAGAAAAAGCGATGTCTTCAGTTATTGCAGAGCAAAATAAAATAATTTCCATCCCCAAACGCTATACTCAAGTTGTAAGAGAAATATGGCTATTACAATATCGTTTTGGTAAAAGAATAGGAGGAAGAGCATATAATCTTCTCCAGCATCCGCGCTTTAGAGCAGCCTTTGATTTTATGGCACTAAGAGCACTATCTGGTGATGAGTCTATGGAAATCGCTCAATGGTGGACAACGTTTCAAGAGGTAGATGAAACAGAACAAGCTCAAATGATTGCTCTAATCACGCCGGCTGCTCTTACAAAACCCAGACGTAGACGAAAACCTAAAGTTATAAAATGAATTTATGTTATTTAAGTTTAGGTTCTAATCAAAAATTTCCTGAACGTCAAATCAGACATGCCATACAGTCGATAAGAAGTATGCCCTCTACTTCCGTGCTTAAAACTTCAAGTTTTTATTGGAGTCAGGCATGGGGACTTCAAGTTCAGCAGGATTTTTGCAATGTAATAGTCGAGATTACAACTTTTTTGTCACCTACACTGCTATTAAGTTTTTGTAAAAGGGTTGAACACAAGCAGGGGAGGATAAGAAAGAGGCGTTGGGGACCAAGAACTCTTGACATTGATATTATCCTCTATGGAAATAGAAGTATTAATAGCGAAAAACTTAAAATTCCCCATCCTCATATGCGATCTAGAGACTTCGTGATTTTCCCTCTTTTAGAATTAAATCCAAATATTGCATTACCAGTTAACACTCTAATCAAAGGATCTACTACAATATAACTTAATGATTCTATTTAAGAAGAGGTATATATGTACACTAATATTTTATTTGCCACTGACTTATTAAATGAACACAGTCATCTCATAAAAAAAGCTGCTGCAATTACAAAGCAATTTAACGCAAAGCTCTTTCTTTTACATGTTATCGAATTGCCGGCAAGTATTCAGCTAGCTCAAGGACTAGGCTTTACTGAGTTAGCTAATCCAGCTAAAGATGACGCACAAACGGTTTTATCGCTTCTTGGTGAAACGCTAAACATACCTGTTAAAAATCAATTTGTAGAAATTGGCTCAGTCAAAGAACACATTTTTAATAAAGTTAAAGAACTACATTGCGACCTTATTATTATTGGTAGTCATGCATCGTCTGGACTACACTCTTTTCTAGGAAGTACGGCAAGTGCAACAGTAAATCATGCACCCTGTGATGTATTAACATTACGAGTTTAAATTTTTAACTGTTCACTGCACAAGTCATTTCTTGGGGACTAGCCAGGGCATTATCGCCTTTGAAAACTAAATTGATCTATCCAGATCAGATGTTCATCGAAGCATTGTTTGGATTTTTTCACTAAAGATTTTATGCTAAAAAACATTTCTTAGAATGACACCAATTAACCCCTTAGTATATCTTTATACTCTAAGTGGCTAACATTTAAACCGCTAAGCTCGTTAAAAAAATTAATGAGCAAATATTTTCCTAGTTATTATATTTAGATTCTGAATTGTCAATTAGGGGATTTCCCTCATTCAGGACTATTTTTGCAATATCATCTTTACGCATGAATACTACATCCTTATGTTGTTTGGCATATTGGATAAATTGATCCATTGCTTCAACCATAGCAGGGGTGCCTCCTATTCGATCATGCAAGGAAATCACCATCATTCTTCTTTTTGTTGCCCCTTCCGCATAAAGACGATCAAATTCCAGCTTTAATTGATTGAGGAACTGATTTGCCGAAAAATTTCTACCTTCTATAAGAACAATATCATTATTACGTACTGTATACGGAACTACTGCAAATTTTTTCCCACGAACCATAGTTACAAATGGTTCATCGTGACTTAGGTCATCAATATGGTATAGAAAATTTAAATCCTGTAATATTTTTAGTGTATTAATACTCCGACGCAGCCAGTTAGAATTATATCCCACAGCTTTAGCACCCGTTATTTTTTGTATGGCATCAACTCCATCTTTAACAAAAACCTTTTCTTCATCATAAGGCAAATTATACTGGTTGCCCCAACGCATGCCGTGTGCTGCAGCCTCATGACCACGATTTACAATATTTCGAGCTAGTTCTGGATTTTTTAAAACTGCTTCCCCCACCATAAACGAAGTAACTTTAATATTGTGTTTATCCCAAAGATCAAGCATACGCTCTATCCCCTCTTTATAACCATATCGATACCAACTATTTGCTGGTAGATCTATATAACCACTAGGTAATGGGCTCCCGGAAAAGGGACTTTCTGCACCTTCGGGTTGGCCACCTGATTCTAGTTGCATAGAGATAGATATCACAAGTTGAGCTTTATTGGGCCATCGTTTATTTGCATAGCAGGAAACAGTAAGACATAGTAAAATAAATACAATAACAACTGGTCTTGTTCTATTCATTAATAGTCTCTTTTTGAAATGTAGGATCAGCTTACACTGTACTATTACATTATGTACATACTTTTATATTAATCAAACGCTTATCGACGCCCATTCAGTAGGACAGGTATTATAAAAGGTTACTCATGCAATTATTTTAACCATTGCTTATTCGCACCCATCATTCGCTGGTAACTGCAGTTTAAAAAAACACTTATATTGATGTGTCAGCGATGATCAATGAACTTGACCATTTTAAAAAAACTTCTGTAGGGTTTAACTCAGAAAGAACACTGACAATGAGTTCTTCATAGAACCCCTCGTATGTTAAATTATTTTTTACTTTTAACCCGCTTCATTAATCTTCTTTTTTTGTTTACTTGTCTTTGCGATAATTTATTTTTTTTCTCAGCAAAAGGATTATCGCCTCCCTTAAATTCAATTTTTAAAGGAGTTCCAACTAACTCTAAATGTTTAATAAACTCATTGTTTAAGTAGCGCTTATAACTTTCAGGAAGTTCGTTTAATTGATTGCCGTGAATTACAATTATTGGCGGATTATGTCCACCAATATGGGCATACCTTAACTTGATTCGGCGGCCATTAACACAAGGTGGAGTATGTTTTGTACTGATATCCTGTAATAGTCGGGTTAATCTGGGTGTGGAAAATGATTGCGTAGCAGAAGCATAAGCTTCATTTATATCTTTAAATAGCCCACCTACACCACTTCCGTGTAGTGCAGATATAAATCGTATTTTGGCAAAATTAGCAAAATGTAATCTTCTGGATAGTTCGTCTTTTACCCGTTCTTTATGCTCTTCACCAAGTCCATCCCATTTATTAACTGCAATAACCAAGGCTTTACCAGACTCAATAATAAAACCAAGTAGATTCATATCTTGATCCGTTATACCTTCATTGGCATCAAGAAGTTGCAGGCAAACATTGGACTCTTTTATCGCCTGCAATGTTTTTATCACAGAGAATTTTTCAATTTTTTCATCAACTCTTGACCTGCGACGCACCCCTGCTGTATCTATAAGAACATAATTTTGGTTTTCTCTTTCAAAGGGAATCGATATACTGTCTCGGGTAGTTCCAGGCATATCATAAACTACAACCCTTTCCTCACCTAAAATTCGGTTTATTAATGTTGATTTTCCAACGTTTGGACGACCTGCAAAAGCAATTTTAATTGCATTGTCATTGGTTATGTCCTCTGTTTCATAACTAAACGGGGTTAATACCAACTCCAGTAACGTACTGATACCACTCCCATGTGATGATGAAATCGAGTGTACATCGACTATCCCTAATGATTGAAAATCAGAGCACGCTATATCATCATCCAATCCTTCGGTTTTATTTACCACCAAATGAATTTTTTTATTCAGTTTTCTTAAATTATTAGCGATATTTTCATCGATACCCGTAAGACCAGATCGACCATCAACGATAAACAGTACAACGTCCGCTTCATTTAGGGCAATTGCAGACTGTTTTGACATTAAGCTATCAACAGCAATATCATCAACTCCAATACCCCCAGTATCAACTACAATATAAGGCCTATCGTTGAACTGAGCCTGTCCATACTGCCTGTCACGGGTTAATCCAGGAAAATCAGCGACAAGTGCATCCTGTGTTTTCGTCAGTCTATTAAACAGTGTTGATTTTCCTACATTTGGGCGCCCAACAAGGGCAATAACAGGGATCATTAATTTAACTCACAGATAATTGATTGAGCATTCCATTGTCGGTTAGTACATACAGTTTATTTCCAACTACATTTGGAGATATGGTTACTGCACCAGGTAATTGCGAACGTGCTAATAATTCCCCTGTTTGTGATCCGATAAAATGTAAATACCCTGTTTTATCCCCAACAACCAAGTCATTGCCAATAATAACAGGTTCAGTAAGTCCTCTGGCTTTTAATGAAGTTTGTTTCCAATTTACATGCCCCGTACGTTTATCCAGAGACCAAATGACATCATTGCTATCGGTTAAATATAAAGTATCAGAGCTTAATACCATATTTTTATAAACTGAACCTTGTTTTCTCCAGATAAACTGACCGTCGGTAAGCGATAAGGCACCAATGTATCCCTGATAACTGGCTAAATAGGCAACTTTATCTTTTACTATAGGATCGGAGTCGATATCTACCAAGCGCTCCACATCACTGGCACCTGTAGCATATGCAATGCTGCGCTGCCAAACCAGACGTCCAGTTTGAAGCTCCAAAGCATCTAATTGCCCATCAGAAAAGCCGATAAGAACTAAATTATCCACTATAATTGGGGAGGAGCTTGCTTTTAAAACCAGGCTAGGTGAGCCATGCTCAGCTGTCCATAATTGTTTACCATTGACAGCATCAAAGGCAAAAACTTTCCCATCAATTGTCTTTGCGACTACCTTTTGATGAGATAACGCAGGTGAAGAAAGAACTTCGCCTGAAACTTTATTTTGCCATAACTGTTTACCATCGGCTTGATTTAGCAAGGTTACTGTAGAGGCATTTGTTCCAACTGCAATAAATCCCTCTGATACACTTGGTCCACTGACAATACCGTGTTTTAACTGAGTAGACCAACTGATTTTACCATCACTTTTATTTACTGCCTGGATTAAACCGCTTACATCAGCGGTATAAATTATATCGCCACGAATTACAGGCTTAAGCTTTAAGTACTCTTTCGCTTTATGCGCTTTTCCTACAGGCGAACTCCAATTTTGTGATACTTTAACTCTGGGTTGAATTTGCTTTAAATCCTTGGGTTTGGGAGTATTATCTTTTCCAAGCATATAATCATCAACTTGAGCACATCCCTGAATTAGAGAACATATAAATAGTGCTAACATTCTAATTTTCATAAAACTAAAACCTTATTATCAATAAAATTAAGTAGATTGTATTTTTTTATTATCAGAAATCATCGATTGAGTTTTCATCGCTAATTCATTGGTTTTCATTTCTAAAAACAAATTACCCATTCCATTGGTTTTTACTTCATCTATAGCTAAACGATAAGCAGCAATTGCTTCCTGGTACTGTCCAGTTGCACCATAAATATCACCTTTTAATTCATTGATGACAGGCAAATAAGTTTCGTCATCAATAGTGCTCAATTCACTCAAGGCATTTGAATAAGATTTCTTTGCAGCCAATATGCGTGCAATACGAATTTTGGCTATTTGCTTTAGGGCAGTCATATTGCTCTTGTTGGCAACAACAGATAACTCATCTTTAGCTTGATCCAGCTTGTTTTTAGAAACATAAACTTTTGCAAGCGTCATATGAGCTGCATCTGCATATACAGAATGTCCATAATCTTTGATTAATTCATTAGCATAAGATCGTACAGATTTTATATTTTGATCTGATAATGCCATCATCATATTTTCATAAGTTACTGATGCCTGTTGCGTTAATTTATCATTATGCCAGTGCATATACCTGTATCCAGCAATACAAAGGAGAATCAATGACAAGAAAACAGTTACGATATTCCCGTAACGTTTCCACCATTTTTTCATTACTTCTAATTGTTCATCTTCCGTCATATAAACTGACATACTCCGCTCCCGCACTTATCCTAAATAATCGTGTAAAAATTGATTGATATTACTTTGCTCAACGGTTATTTGCTCTATTTCCAGACGCAAATCTTTGATACTAACACGTTGATTTGTAATTTCATCTTCACCTAAAATCAAAGCTAATCTGGCACCACTTTTATCTGCTTTCTTAAACTGACTTTTAAAACTACCACCAGCCGTATTGGTAAATACGGCTATAGCGGGATTGGCATTACGAATTGACTCTGCTATGACTAATCCGCTTAGTACTGCCTGCGAATTTGTGGCGATAATAAATATTGAATTCTTGGTACTACTGTTTTCTAATAAATTCAAGGTTTCCATCAAAAGAAGAATTCTTTCTATACCTAAGGCAAACCCAGCTGCAGGTGTAGCCGATCCGCCAAGCTGCTCTACCAATATGTCATACCTGCCACCTGCACAAACTGTAGCCTGACTACCTAATTTATCTGTAATCCATTCAAAAACAGTATGCCCATAATAATCCAAACCTCTGACTAAAAAAGGATTGATAGTATAAGGTATGCCTAATGCGCTTAACCCCTGACAAAATGACTGAAAATGAGTACGACTATTTTCTTCTAAAACATCAATCAGCTTTGGGGCATTTGAGATTAATGTCTGTAAATCGGGATTCTTGCTATCTAGAATGCGTAACGGATTTCTTTCCAGTCGCTTCTTGCTGTCCTCATCCAACTCATCATAATGATCACGCAAATACTCTACTAATAAGTTTTTATAGCGATGTCGCTCAGATAACTCACCTAACGTATTAACTTGTAATTTGACCTCTTCACCAAAGCCCAGCTGCTTCCATAATCTATGACAGATTGATATCAATTCCAGTTCAATAGTTGAATCCGACATACCAAAAGCTTCAACGCCAAACTGAGTAAATTGGCGATATCGCCCCTTTTGAGGTCTCTCATGGCGAAACATCGGCCCTATATACCATAGTTTTTGTTGTTGATTATGCAATAAACCATTTTCCAAGCAAGCACGTACACATCCTGCGGTTCCCTCGGGTCTAAGTGTTAAGCTATCTCCATTAAGATCATTGAAAGTGTACATTTCTTTTTCTACTATATCAGTGACTTCACCAATTGTTCGTTTGAATAATTGGGTACTTTCAATAATAGGAAAACGTATTTCCTGGTAACCGTATCGCGAAAGGCATTCAACAAATGTTTTCTCAACATACCGCCAGATAGAGGTCCTATCAGGCAATATATCATTCATTCCTCTGATTGCTTGAATTCGTTCAGCCACCCTCTTTCTCCAATGGTGACATGTGAGTTCTTGGTGTCAATAAAGATTGCATTTTGGACAAATCAGTCAACTTAAGCTCTGTAGTCGCTTGATTGAGTGATAACTCAGTTGCTGTTTTATGGGCGGAATAAATGGGTTGGCTGTCTCGATTTTTTTGCCACCAAATACCCACTGCGACCATAACTCCAACGGCAAATACTACAGTGAACCAGCGGATAATATGTTCTGCCTTGTGCGATTCGCGTTTACTTTGCCATAATGCACGTTCTGGTTTTTTTTCAAATATGTATTGCGTATTAAAAACAGCGAGAAATGGATCAGGAGAAACGCCCAAAAGTTTGGAGTACGCGCGTAAATACCCTTTTACAAAAACTGGTTCAGGTAGTAAGTTAAACTCACCATTTTCAATTAACTCAATAATACGTGCTCTTAAATGTAATTTACTGGCTACATATTCAATAGAATAACCTTTTTGTTGGCGTATACTTGAAAGTTGTATTCCTTGATTATTAGTTTCCGGATTATTCATTTCATCCATTGAGGGTGTTGTATTCATTATTTACTCCACTATTATCAGTCTGCGGCTCTATTTTTTTAAAGTTATTCTCATATTCTGCCGCTATATCGTATTTACCTGCTTTGTTAGCAATTTCTTTAGCTAACGATAAAAATATCATATCATTTAAAACCAAATCAGGATGTTTTTGCATCAGCTCCAAGGCCTGAGCGTCCTTACCCTCTTTACTTTCTATTTTAACTAACTCATAAAGAGATACTCTTCTCGATGGATCCTGATTCAAAGCATTAGTAAAGTATAACTTCGCTTTTTCTAGATCAGGAATAGCCTGAGCACAAAGGCCTGCATTTTCATATGCCCCAGCTGTATGGACATATTGTTCGTCTTTCACTGCATTCAAAAAATAGGTTTCAGCTTTTTTGTACTGTCCCCGACGACATAAAAAAGTTCCATAATTATTAAGTTGAGCTCCACCGTTGGAAGATAAAGATATTGCTTTGAGATAGTACTTTCTGGCCTGCTCTAACTCATTGGTTTGTTCAAAATAATACGCGATTGCGGCATTAACATCTGCTGATCTTGGCTCTTGCTTCAAGGCGGTAATAAGTTTCTTTTTTGCCCTTGGCCTGTCGCCTTGCTTTAAATAACCCAAACCTAATTGGACATTAAATGATGCTGCCTTGCCAAGATCAGGTTTTTTACTGGTTTGCTCTTGATTTATTTTATTATGCTGACAGGCCAGTAAAAACAGGGAAGTCATTATTATCAAGAACCGTATAGCTTTCAGCACAATTACCACTTAGATTAGAAATGATTTTGCATTATAACCGCTTACTGAGAAATTGAAAAATGATTTGTCGTCTCATTTATAAAACTAATTAATCTGCTGGAAGAGCAATGTTATTTGTTTGTTCTATTTTAGGAATAAAATGAAGCTTTTGCCATTTTTGTGAGCGACTTGTTCTGTCTATAACTTCACCTGCCAATTGACCACACGCAGCATCAATATCATCTCCACGAGTTTTGCGCGTAATCGTATTAATGCCATGACTGATCAACCGATCTCGAAACGCATCAATAGCAGTTTGGGATGAGCGTTCATACTGCGTCATCGGAAAAGGATTAAATGGGATTAAATTTACTTTTGCAGGAATATCTCTAAGTAGTTTAATCAGCTGCGTAGCATGCTCTATTTGGTCATTAACCCCTTTTAACATGACATACTCAAAGGTTACTTTTCTGCGTGGTTCGTCTTTAAAATAGGTTTTACAAAGTGCCATGAGTTGCTTTAAAGGATATTTTTTATTTATCGGCACCAATTCATTTCGTAATTCATCATTAGGAGCATGAAGCGATACGGCTAAAGCAACAGGGCTAACGGTTCTTAAACGCTCTAAATCAGGTAATACTCCGGAGGTGCTCAAGGTTACGCGGCGCTTTGAAAGTCCATACCCAAAATCATCCATCATAATGTTCATGGCAGAAACGACATTATCAAAGTTAAGTAAAGGCTCACCCATTCCCATCATCACAACATTAGTTACCCGTTTATCATGTGCCCCTTGACTATGGGACAACTCTCGAGCGGCCAGCCATACCTGACCAATAATTTCTGCTGTAGATAAATTCCGGTTAAAGCCTTGTTTTGCAGTGGAGCAAAATGAACAATTCAAAGCACAACCTACTTGAGATGAGACACAAAGCGTACCGCGGTTGGCCTCAGGAATGAATACTGTTTCTATGCAATTACCGCAATCCAGCTTTAGTAACCATTTATGGGTCCCGTCAGCTGATTTTTGACAGGTTACGATTTCAGGTAACCCTATAAAAGATAAGCGGGAAAGCTTTTCCCTTAAAGCTTTCCCTAAATTAGTCATTTGAGAAAATTCGGTTAAACCAGTCTGATGAATCCATTGAATTAGCTGCTGCGCTCTAAAGGGTTTTTCCCCCCACAACGTCAATAACTCTCGTAACTGCTGATAATTATAATCCAGCAAATTAACTTTTTGATCAGACATGCTCACTCCCGGCAATCTTATCTTACGCAAACTTCATGAGGCTCAAAGAAAAAAGTAATTTCACGGGCTGCATTTTCCAGGCTATCAGAGCCATGAACAGCATTTGCATCAATACTATCAGCGAAATCAGCACGTATTGTTCCCGGAGCTGCTTCTTTAGGATTGGTTGCACCCATAATGTCTCTGTTTTTAGCTACAGCGTTTTCGCCTTGTAATACCTGAATCATTACTGGACCAGAAATCATGAAATTAACCAAATCTTTGAAAAAAGGACGTGCTTTGTGAATTTCATAAAAGCGTTCTGCTTGCTCTTGTGATAGTTGGGTCATCTTTGCTGCAACTACAGTTAACTCAGCATTTTCAAAACGGCTGTAAATTTGACCAATTACAGATTTAGCTACAGCATCAGGTTTAATAATTGACAGGGTTAATTCTTTTGCCATCATGCGCTCCAAGGAGAGGTTAGTATAAAGGGCATTATTATACATTAAAACATAGGCTTCTGGCTAATAAAATTCATGAGGGCATAGGAGCAAGTTCTTTTATTTTTAAAACCCACCCATTTATCCATTCTCTATACCTACATACCCGCTTTATCTACAGCCACAAGTTTTATGATACTTTACCATCACAGTTTTCATCCATATAGTGGGGAAAAACAGGCACCAGACTTTTTAAAGAGATTTTCAATGCTCATAAGAGACCGTTCGGTCTAAACCTCGCCAATCGTCTTATCAAAGTGTAAAGGTTCTCTATTGATCATATCTTGAACAGGGTCAATCTTATATTCGGGCAGGAGTTTGATTAACTCATTGACACGTATAATCGTATCAAAAAACTGTGAACGATAGGAGCGGGCTTGCTCACTAATCTCATTTACTCGCTCCAGAAACTCACGGATTGCACTACTAACATTTATTATACTATTGAACAAATCTGAAAGGTTTTGAAGCAGTTTTTCTCTTAATTCCTGGGTCAGAACTGCTTTGACAATTTCATTAGTTTTTTCTATGAAAAGGTATTTATTATCTATCGAATCAGAACGCATAAGATCACAATGAATTAGTGCATGTGTAACTCCTCTTCTAATCAAACTTTTTTTGACATCAAAATTGCTGTTTGTTAAAGTGTTACTTGCCATTTTAATTCCTGTCTCCAGAGCACCACTCCATTCTTTAGTTATTTTCCTTAAAACAGACTGGCTGCTTGCTATCAATGAATCATGTGCTAACTGTTTATGATGGAATTCATCACCAAGTGTCACAAGCTCCTTTCTTTCATTTTCCAAGGACTCTCGAGTTAAAGCTCCCTGAGCCTCTTCTCCTTTTGCAGTTTCCCCTGATAATAAATAATCAATAAAAAGCTTTTGAACATAAACATGATAATCATTTGCTTGTTGCAACACGATTCCATTCATAACGTGCTTCAAAGGAACTTTTAATATCCAATGATAGAAACTGAAAGGGTTTTTAATAGCCTCTAAAAGCTCAGTCTGAGGAATATTAATTTGGTATGTGCCCAATATACGCTCGGCTGTAATCATCCCGTAAGTTGAAAACCACTGGCTCAATTCTTCGTCAATTTGCTTGTCTTCCATTGTTCATCCAATTTAATTTTTTTAAAGTCTGTGATATAAGACAATTCATTTGAAAGTATAGTGTATTTTCCTGATGGTAAAACGAATAGATGTAGATTTACAAATGTTACATGATTTTCTGCAAATAAAAACTCCAGAACCCTGGTTAAATCATGCAGCAACACATCTCCCCCTTCTATTACTCGATCATGCGCATTGTGAACGAAAAGCTGCAGCAACCGCTATTAACTTCATTAGCAAATATCCGGAACGAAGGGAACTGGTGGCTGTTATGTCGCCCTTGGCACGAGAAGAGTTACTTCACTTTGAAAAAGTGATTAATATTCTGGATCAAAAAGAAATTTCATATAGCCCCTTACAACCCTCGGATTATGCAACAACGCTTCATAGGCAAGTAACTAAAAGAGATGGGCCTGAACGATTATGTGATCAGCTGATTATAGGTGCCATTATTGAAGCCCGCTCATGCGAGCGTTTTAACGCGATACTACCCTTTATTCAGGATATCGAGTTGGCTAAATTTTACAGGACATTAGTTAAGTCAGAATCAAGGCACTTTGAGGATTATCTGGGTTTAGCCAAGTTATACGGCGGGAACATCAGGCAACGAATGGCTGTCTTTTTATCTATAGAAAATAGTTTTATCTTATCCCCGGACACTGTATTTCGTTTCCATAGTGGTATACCGGATATCATTTTAGATCAGACAAAATTTCATCTGCAAAGAGAAAAGCCACTAACGTTGAGGCCTAGCCCTTGCAGAGAACTGGCTAAATGATTAAACCCATAGTTATGCTGGACGGGGAGGAGTGAACGTTAAGTCCGATGTCTCTTCTAAGAAATGAGCCAACCCATCATCAGGATCATTTTTTAATATCTCAAAATCAGTTTGGGTTAATTCCTTTCCATCTCCGTTAACATATTTGTCCTCATCAGTGGGATGTGGTTTATAACCGTTATCATCTAACCACTTTACTACACCTTGCTTAAACAGTATATCAAGCTTACCCATATCACCAACATTATCGGAGCGAATCAAACCGTCTACTTTCAGTTTATTATCATCGGTAAACGTTACATTATGTGCCAAGGAAGGTAAGTCGATTTCTTCCTTACCTGCAAATAAGTGGCGTGCTCCGTCAACAGCCCTAAGTAGTCCTTTATCAACAATCAACTGGTTAAGTGGTATTCTAACATTGACACTCAATGAGCCGTCTAATGCTTTAACTAAAGTCGAATACATTTGTAACAAGCTTATCATTGCACTTCGCCAATCGTTAATAGTGGTTAGCTCTTTATTGATGGCGCGATCGGCTTCATCCATGACCTTTTCCCAAATACTTCTTTTGTTTCCTTTTGAATCAACTTCAGAGTAAATGTCTGCATTCGCTTTATCAATCTCCATAGCGTGTCTGGCCTCTCTTTCTTTCCGTACTTTCTCCCTGTAGGCAGCGGTCTTATTATCCTCTTCCGATTTACGGAGTTCTTTCAGCGCTTCCTGCATTTTAGTGTCTTTAGGCATTTCTCAACTCCTCAAATCTATTCTGGGCGAAATAAACCCCTTTTGTACTATCATAACACAGTAGTTGCGGGTTGTCATCCCAATCGCTAAGTACGTATCGTTTAAATTCCTGAGCCTGTGAATTATAAACGTTTAATCCAGGTTTATGTGTATGTCCGTGTATTAATGTGGCTACTTTATATTTTAAGAGGTGTTTTATAACTGCTCCTTGTACAACATCCATTTCATCCACAGATTTAGTATGGTTGCTTTGACTAAGTGCACGAACTTTCCCTACCAGTCTTTCACGATATTTTAGGGGTAAGCTCAAAAACAACAGGGTAAATAACTTGTTTCTGGTTAACAATCTGAAACGTTGATGTGCCTTATCTCTTATACAATAACGATCGCCATGCGCCAACATTATTTTTTCTTTTCCCAAATTAATAACCGCAGGTTCAGTTAAAACCTTCCAACCGGCGTGTTTTGCAAAAACATCCCCTAACAAAAAATCACGATTACCATGCAGGTAGTACAATGAGATCCCCGAGACTGATAAGGAATGAAGTTGTTTGGCTATCCCCATGCTCCATTCGTCCATAGAATCATCACCAGCCCAGGCGTGAAAAAAATCGCCCAGAATATAAATATTTTTTACCGAGTTTTTAGCCCAAACGATAAACTGATCAAAGCGATACTTAATATTTTTATCCTCTGGATGCAAATGAAGATCGGAAATAAAAACAACATCTATCATAATGGCTCGATAACGATATGCTCATTTAGCAAATAAATTTGACATGGACCAATCATTGGCTCAATAGCATCACTTAAACGATAAAAACCAGCAATTGAAACCAATTCAGCCTCCAGGGAATGGCAGTAAATTCGAGCGTCCAGATCACCAGATATTCCGGCGAGAGCCCTACCTCTTAATGCACCATATACATGAATATTACCATCAGCCAGTAATTCTGCTCCGTGACTTACCGAAGCAGTTACTATCAAATCCGCACCTTTTGCCACCACCTGTTGACCTGAACGAACTGGCATCGTTAGTAGTTTTGTTTTTGCTGACTCAGTAACGGAACTATTTTCTATACCTTGCTCAATTATAGGTTTGTCTTGTGATGTCGAGGCATTCAATACTGCCAGCCCCTGACATTGAGCCAAGGTATCATGCAATGAATTACCCCCTTGAATAGCCACAGGTATCATCCCATGCTCACGAGCAATCTGGCATAAACTTTGCAAATCAAATTCCAAATGATTAACAAATGATAAATCAAAAACAACTGGGGTTCTTTCGAATAATTTGGGGGCTTTAACCACTGTTTCAGCAAATTGCCGGGAAAAAATATCTTTATCAGTGTTAAGAATTTGTAAAACCGTAAACGTATAAAGTCGACCTTTTAGCTTAAATGCTTGAGTTTTAGTTATATTTTCACTCATTTAGATGATATCCATAACTGATATTTTTGTTTATACTAGCATGTGGGAAACAATAACAGAAGGATTACAAAGTGGATAAGCGATGGTTTGAACAATATCAAAATAACGTGCCATATGAAATTGACCCGAGTCAGTACTTATCCCTGGTCGCCTTATTTCAAGAATCATGTGACAAATATACAACAAGAGTTGCTTACTCAAATTTAGGAACTGAAATTACCTATGCTGAACTAAACCATTTAAGCAGGGATTTTGCTGCCTATTTGCAGCAGTTAGGACTGGAAAAAGGCGCCAGAGTCGCCATTATGATGCCTAATGTACTGCAGTATCCGGTTGCTCTTTTTGCTATCTTACGTGCAGGTTTTATTGTTGTTAATACTAATCCATTGTATACCAGTGATGAGTTAATTCATCAGATGAATGATTCAGGAGCTGAGGTGATTATTGTCCTTGCAAATTTTGCAAAAACTGTGGAAAAAGCGTTACCTTCACTGTCGACAATAAAGCATGTAATTGTTACTGAAATTGGCGATTTGTTCCCAACCCTGAAAAGAATAGCAGTTAACTTCGTAGTAAAATACATAAAAAAACTAGTGCCTGCTTTTAAAATTCCACATACCGTTACGTTTAATTATGCTCTCCTTGAAGGAAAGCAATCCCCCTTGCATCATGTAGAACTAAATCACGACGACATTGCCTTTTTACAATATACCGGGGGTACCACTGGTGTAGCCAAAGGGGCGATGCTAACGCATGGTAATCTAGTGGCCAACGTGCTTCAGGCTTATGCCTGGATATCACCACTTGGCATAAGCGACCAGGATATTATTGTAACCGCCCTCCCGCTTTATCATATATTTTCACTTACCGCGAACTGCCTTACTTTTTTAAAAATTGGTGCTAAAAACATACTTATCACCAATCCTCGTGATATAGGGCACTTTATTGATGAAATTAAGAATAGCGGATTTACTGCTTTTACAGGAGTCAATACTTTATATAATGCTCTGTTAAATCACCCCAAATTTAAAGAAATTGATTTTAGTAAATTAAAGTTAGCTCTTTCTGGTGGCATGGCTCTGCAAAAAAGTGTCTCGCTTCGGTGGTCTGAAATGACCAAAACACGGGTATTAGAAGCATATGGATTAACTGAAACGAGTCCCGCTGCCACCATAAATCCCATGTATCTTGAGGGTTATAATGGCAGCATTGGTCTACCACTCTCTTCAACTGATGCATCTATTCGTGATGACGATGGAAAAGAAGTGCCAATTGGTACCAGTGGTGAGTTATGTATTAAGGGTCCGCAAGTTATGACAGGATATTGGAACCGTCCAGATGAAACTGCGCTAGTATTCACTGAAGATGGTTTTTTAAAGACTGGAGATATTGCCAGAATGGATGAAGAGGGCTTTGTTTATATAGTCGATAGAAAAAAAGATATGATCGTAATATCAGGATTTAATGTTTACCCAAATGAAGTAGAACAAGTCATCGGGATGCATCCCGGGGTTTTGGAAGTTGGCGTTGTTGGAGTAATTGATGAAGAGTCTGGAGAGCGTGTTAAAGCATGCATCGTAAAAAAAGATCCTGAACTCACTGCCGAGCAGATTATTGCTCACTGCAGAGAACATTTAACTGCCTATAAAATTCCAAAAATTGTGGATTTTTATAAAGAACTCCCCAAAACTAATGTCGGTAAAATTTTACGACGCTCACTCAAAGAAAATGGATTAGCAGCCAAAGGTGAATTAAGTACAAACACAGTTGTTACTACATAGAGCTATTATAGGGGCTTTTGCCCCGATTAACTTGTTCATTAAAAATATTGGGAGTATACCCGCATAGGAGGGGTAAAAAATAATGCGGTTATCCTTTGTTACAAGCTTGGCTAACGCGCCATAAGGGGTTCTTGTCGTCCTCTACTGTTTTACTATGCAGACCATCCAAATAAATAATGGATGAAATTAGCTATTTATAAAATTAAATGGCTAATTGCTTCATAATACGTGCTGTAGCACCCCATACCAACTCATCGTTGGGTATAAACGCACAGCTTTTAAATCGGAATCCATTGCGCTCGACCATTACTTCTCTATAGTTTATCGGATTTATCACCAAATGCATGGGTATAAAGATTAAAGCAGCTACTTCATTAGGGTCTTGATAGTAAGGTCTGATTGAGTCAATACTAGCCAACCAAGGATGAATAATTGTGCCTGACACAGTTCGTTCAATTTCCAGTTTTTTTATTGGAGAAATTCGATCAGCTGATATACCTAACTCTTCGTGAAGCTCTCTTAGTGCTGTAGCGTATAAATTTTCATCTCCAACCTCTTGTCTACCTCCGGGAAAACAAATTTCTCCAGGATGATGGTGCAATTGATTGCTGCGTTTGGTCAGAATTAAAAAATCTGTTACTAACTCATGCATCACCATTACGGCAGATTGAGTTGACCTGTTATCCAATAGTTTATTTAAGCCCATTAATAATCGCTGCTATCTTGATGTAGCACTCACGATATTCATCTTCGCTATTAGAGTCAATAACTATTCCTCCACCTGCGGCTAGATGGAGAATATCTTCTCTAGCACTTATAGTGCGTATTGCAATATTAGTATCAAAACGTCCATGCTGAGAAAAATAACCAATGCTTCCGCAATAAATGCCACGAGCATAACGTTCTTGTTCGTTGATGATCTTCATTGACTCTAACTTCGGTGCTCCTGTGATGGATCCCCCTGGAAAACAAGAGATAAATGCGTCAAATGGGTGGACTACATCAAGACACTGTGCCTCAATATCGCTAACCAAATGATGTAAGGCATTGTAACTTTGAACAGCACAAAGATTAGAAACATGAACTGAACCGGGAAAAGATATTTTACCAAGGTCATTTCTTAATAAATCAACTATCATCACATTTTCAGCACGATTTTTTGCACATGAAGTTAATTGGTTTTTTAATTGTTCATCTTCAAATGAATTACAAGAGCGCCTGATAGTTCCTTTTATAGGTGAAGTTAATAATTTACCTTTATCATTTAATAAAAATCGTTCTGGGGAGAAACTAAGTATACTTGCTTCTTTGGTTTTTAAAAAAGCAGAAAAAGGTACCGGGTTTTTAGCACATATTTTTTTATACATTTCCCAGGTATCCCCCTCATATGCTGCATGGAAAGGTTGTGTAAAGTTAACCTGATAACTTCTCCCTTCTTTTAAAGCCTGGTGTATAGCCTGAAAAGAATTTTGATACGCCTCTTTTGTTATAAGTGGTGTGAAACCCGATTTAACTGTAAATTGTTTGCTTTGAGTTTCAGATGATATTGCCCGCCAAAGTTTAATGATTTCTGGCATAATATCTGCGGTGGCTGAATGGTTATTGGCAGCAAAAAAGATCACTTTTTTTAAATAATGATCCACAATAATTGCCCAGTCATATAATCCAAGATCCAATAATGGCATATCCTGGAGAGTTGATTGTGCTCTTGAGTTTATACCGTGCAAACGAGCCCCTAAATCATAGGAAATATAACCAATAGCACCCCCTTGAAAAGGAAGATCACTTTCGGATGGTTGTAACGATAATTTTTTTTTCAAATGATGCAGTACAGAAGCTTTATTGCACGTATTTTCGGTAATAATAATTCGCTCATGAGGACAGGCACTTAAAATATCATATCGCCCATGCGCACGATCCGTACTCTCGAGGAGAACAAAACCTGGTAAATGAGACAACTTTTGGTAGGATGCCTGTAAAAAAAGCGGGTAATCCAATAACACTGACGTTGTATTATCTAGTAAATTCACTTAACGACTCATAGTTGTTTAGTTTTTTTTTTCTAATCTGTGAGTAATGATACCCAAGGAAACTCACATTTAGAACAGGCTAAATCGGTATCGCATACAATTAAAAATTCTAATCAGGAATTGTAGCTATACCTCGTGAATGGAGAAGCCCTTTAAAAAATAAAATAATAAAGATGCAGTAAAAGTTTACTATACCAAAAAGGGAAAATCATCCTGATCAACTCGAAAAAGCGATAGGGAGGCTAATAACCCGCTTCGTTCATCAGCAATTAAACCAACTCATGCCTGCAAAACCAACAACAGATGCATTCAGATCATACAAATGGCTCTCTAATTTCAGTTCATTGATACTGGTTTTTAAATTAATTTGTGAGTATCCTATGCCATTGTGTTGTTGACAAGGAGCCAGGTAATGACAACAGTTGCTCAATTTGATATTACATTCTCACAATTTCTGAATGAAGAAGGTAAATTGGTCGGCTCATTGCCTGCAATTGCCGAAAACCATTCATCGCTAAAGGAACTGTATAAAGTAATGGTACTTACCCGTACCTTTGATAAAAAAGCGATTGCTTTGCAAAGGACGGGTAAAATGGGAACTTATGCTCCGATCAATGGCCAGGAAGCAATTTCCACGGCCATAGGTCATGCGATGCGCCCAGAAGACGTCTTAGCTCCTTATTATCGAGATTATGCTGCCCAAATACAGCGTGGCGTGAAAATGGCTGAAATTCTGGCCTATTGGGGTGGCGACGAACGAGGCAGTCAATTTGCATGTGATTCTCAGGATTTACCTATTTGTGTACCCATTGCCTCTCAGTGCCTACATGCTGCGGGTGTTGCCTTTGCTTTTCAGTATAGAAATGAGTCACGAGTTGCGGTCGTCTGCATCGGTGAAGGCGGAACGTCTGAGGGTGATTTTTATGAAGCAATGAACGTTGCTGGCACCTGGAATTTACCTATGGTTTTCGTAGTAAATAATAATCAATGGGCTATTTCTGTACCTAGAGAAAAACAAACAGGAACGCAAACTATCGCACAAAAGGCAATAGCGGCGGGGTTTTCTGGCATGCAAGTTGATGGAAATGATATTTTAGCTTCAAGGCAAATTATAGGGGATGCTATTGAAAAAGCACGTCGTGGCGAGGGACCTAGCTTAGTTGAAGCAATAACCTACCGTTTATGCGATCACACTACTGCGGATGATGCTACCCGCTACCAACCCTCAAGGGAAGTGGAACTAGCGAAAACTAAAGAACCGATAACCAGGTTCAAGCATTATCTTACTGAAAATAAAATCTGGACGGCCGAAGAAGAAGAGAAATTAGTAATAGATTGTGCTCAGAAAGTAGAACAGGCAGTTGTAGAATATATGACTAGAAAACCCCAGCCTGTCAGTAGTATGTTTGATTATCACTATGCCGATTTACCAGAGTATCTGGTAGAGCAACGTGCAATAGCCATGGAGGAAGCGGATCATGCCTGATATTACTTTGATTGAAGCGGTAACTCAGGCTCTGGCTTATGAGTTAGACCAAGATAAAAAAGTGGTTGTCTTTGGTGAAGACGTTGGAAAAAATGGGGGCGTTTTTAGAGCTACTGCAGGATTACAAGAGCGGTTTGGTGAAAAAAGAGTTTTCGATACACCCTTAGCAGAATCGATGATTGCTGGCTTGGCAATTGGCATGTCCATACAAGGTTTAAAACCAGTTGCTGAATTTCAGTTCATGGGATTTATTTACCCTGCTATGAACCAAATTATTTGTCATGCGGCACGAATGCGAAACAGGACTCGCGGACGACTTCATTGTCCTATAGTTTTTCGCGCTCCCTTTGGGGGTGGTATCAGAGCACCAGAACATCACTCTGAGAGTACGGAAGCTTTGTTTGCCCATATCCCCGGGTTACAAGTAGTAATCCCCTCTTCACCCAAAAGAGCCTATGGTCTACTCTTGGCAGCAATGCGAAATCCCGATCCCGTGATTTTTCTTGAACCTAAACGTATTTATCGCCTGGTTAAACAACCTGTAGCAGATGATGGACAAGCGTTGCCCTTGGGTAAATGTTTTACCCTGCAACAAGGAGACGATGTAACCCTTATCAGCTGGGGTGCCAGTATGCATGAAACAATACAGGCTGCCAAACAGCTAGGGGATGAAGGTATTTCTTGTGAAATAATCGATGTGGCCACAATAAAACCTTTAGATATTGAAACGATTTTAGCCTCTGTTGAAAAAACAGGACGATGTGTCATTATTCATGAAGGAGCCAAGACCTGTGGTGTTGGCGCTGAGATCTCAGCTCTCATCATGGAAAATTCGATGACTGACTTAATGGCGCCAGTTCAACGTGTAACTGGTTACGATACAGTAATGCCCTATTTTCAGCTTGAAAAGCAATACATACCTAGTATTGCCCGCATTAAAAACAGTGTTATGAGTATAATGGAGTGATAATGAATATTTTTAATTTACCTGACTTAGGTGAAGGATTACCTGATGCTGAAATTCATGAATGGTTTGTAAAAGAAGGCGATACCGTTCAAACAGATCAACCTCTTGTATCTATGGAAACAGCGAAAGCGGTAGTAGATGTCCCTTGTCCCCAGGCTGGAACTATAGCCAAATTATTTGGCAAGTCGGGAGATGTAATTAAAACAGGTGACCCCTTGGTTTCTTTTGTATCCACTAATGAAAAAACAACTGATAAAGGCACTGTTGTTGGTAATCTCGAGGAAAGTACCGAAATCACCGAAGATAATTTTACCTTTGGGGTGCAACACACTGAACGAGCACGCGTTAAAGCAACGCCTACGGTAAAAATGTTAGCTAAAAAATTAGGCGTTGATTTGCATGTCCTTAAGGGTACTGGCGAACATGGCGTTATAACCAAGCAGGATGTTCAGGCCTATGCGGATAAAATTGCTCAACCTCCAGCTGGATATGAGCCTTTGAGGGGAGTCAGGCGTGCAATGCTAAATAGCATGGTTCATTCCCATGCCGAAATAGTTCCTGTTAGTATTTTCGATGAAGCAGATATCAATAACTGGAAACCTGGAACTGATATTACTGTTCGCTTAATTAAAGCCATTGTAGATGCTACAAAAATTGAACCTGCTTTAAACGCTTGGTTCAACACCAAACACAGTGCCCGGCTATGTTTTGATGAAGTTCATCTTGGATTGGCAATGGATAATGATGAGGGTTTGTTTGTACCTGTCATCCATAATGCAGCACAACTTTCAGATAGCGAACTTCGTCAGGTTATTAATGAGTTAAAGCACTCTGTCAGCAATCGGGAAGTTACTGCAGATAAATTAAAAGGGGCAACAATTACTCTATCGAACTTTGGGAAATTTGCTGGCCGGTTTGCAAGTCCTATTATAGTTCCACCAATGGTTTCCATCTTGGCAGTAGGCAGGCTCTATCAAGCCGCTGTCGCAACTCCAGATGGTAAAGTTGAAGTCCATAAGTTACTGCCCCTATCAATTAGTTTTGATCATAGAGCCGTAACTGGTGGGGAAGCCACTCGCTTTTTAGGTGCGGTCATGGCGTCATTGCAAAAGGCATAACAAACGGATCAAATCCCGGTGATTTACACTGGGATTTTCTAGTTTATAGCTAACGAAAGTATTAGAATCTTGTACTTCATTAAAACAACTTACCAGCTTTCCCATGTCATCTTTAGTTCACTACCTCAGCCACTCCATGAGGTCAAGCAGATCGCAGAGTGTGGAGCGAATAATTAATGAATCCCTGTTATTTTAAACCCATTTTTTTTGTTGCTTTGCTATACCATTAAGCAAGTTAGCTAATCTGCATCCAGCAAATAAAATTTGCTTTTGTGCTGTATTTTGGGCATGCATTTGGTATCTTTTACTTGGAATTTTATGAGCACTAGCCGTATATACTTGAGTCATAGCAATCTTATGGGACTCCTTAATCCACTGCTGGGGTTTCGTTTTATCATTTGCCAGACTGCAAGGCCATTTTTTTTCCAGTTGCGATGCTTTATTTCTAACTTGAATTATTTTTCTTTGTCCAAGTAGAATTCCAGCACCATTATCCCAGTATTGATGTAAGTTGTTCCCTATTGGATTTTTACCTAACGGATATAAATTACCACCCAGATCCCCTTTGGGTAGGTGCTTGCTAATTTTAGTCCCGGTATGTAATGGTTGATGAATGTCCCCTAGCAAATGGGTCAAAATTCGCAAACTCAGCTCTTTATCTGCAGGACTGGATTTTTGAGATGATAATACTAAAATAGCCTGCTTTATCCCCCACAAAGCATTAATATTCTGCACAGGAGGAAGTTTCGTCTGATCCCTTGTAAAGGGTATGTCAATATAATGTAGACTATCAAACCAGTGCACATCATTTTTTCGTAATTGATCCAGCCAAACTGCTGCAGTCACAAAATTGAGAGCTGGCTTTGATGAATATAAGGTACCATTATATCCATCACACATTTTCCTGGCTTTTGGTGTTAAATTATCATAGGCAATTTGGGCAACTAATTTATGCCCAAATGCATTCCAGGCATAGTTATTACATGCTAAAAACAATAAAAACAACGTACCCAGAATACGAGTCATCAATTTAACCTAAATAGGGAGACCATGCAGGTTCCTGAACATCACCCTCACGTGCAGGAAGTCTCATTCTGATTCTACCATCTATAGAAACGATACCCAAAACTCCTTTATTATGAAAACGCGTAGCATAAAGCACCAATCGACTGTTGGGAGAAACAGAAGGGGATTCATCGAGTCCAGAAAAAGTCAAGCTGGAGACAGGACCACCCTTCGCACTTTGCAAGCCTATATTGAAGTCTCTGTCATCTCTATGCAGCATCACTATATTTTTCATATCAGGGGTGTAGGAAGCACGAGCATTATAATTGCCGTCAAAGGTAACCCGACTTACTTGTCCATCTGCAAATGATAAACGATAGACCTGAGGTGCCCCCCCTCTTCCAGAAGTAAATAATAAACTCGTGCCATCAGGAGAAAAGCGGGGCTCAGTGTCGATTGCATCACCAAACGTTAGTTGTTTCATAGTTCCTGAGCTAATATCAATGTTATAGATTTTCGGTGTACCGCTCTTGGATAAAACAACTGCTAAATGACGACCATCAGGCGACCAGGCAGGAGCTCCGTTAATTCCAGGAAAATTGGTAATCAATCGACGCTGTCCTGTTTCAACGGAAACTGTATATATTTGCGCTTTCTTTTTCTCAAATGATACGTAAGAAATTTCTTTACCGGCGGGTGACCAGGACGGAGACATTATGGGCTCCGAAGAAACAAGTAAGCTTTGGGGATTATACCCATCAGCGTCAGCAACTTCTAATGAATAACGCGTTCTTGCCCCGCCTCTTTGTACAGAAATATAGGCTATACGGGTAGAAAAAATGCCACGCTCCCCTGTTAATTTCTGGTATACCTCATCACTAATGTGATGGGCCAACGGTCTCAATTCGTTGGCACTGATTTTATAGGTTTTAGTGAGTAGAATATTCCCCTTTGCAACTGCATCAGCCAGTGTGTAGCTTACTTCATAATGACTTCCAACACGATTTACTCTACCGGACACCACACTATCAGCACCAAGCTGTCGTAGAGTATTTACTGATGATTGTGCGTTCGCACTTTCAGGCCCAGATACAATTTTGAATTGTCCTGACAAAGTCAGGTCATTTTCAATAACGTGAGCTATCTCTTGTGCACCACTATCAGAACCAAAAGAATTAATCGCTATAGGCAAGGCAGAATTAATACCTTGCGTCAGTTCCAAATCAAGAGAAAAGACCTGATTGGCAAGCAATAATAAAAATAATGAAACAATTCGGTTCATGGTTAGTGTTACCCCCTGACTTGTTCTGGACGAACGGTTAAAGTGATATCGCGAAACAAATTAAATGTTTCAACGTCTGTAGGCACGGGAAGCGGCGATGCTTTATATATTGCACTTTGAGCTGATCTATCAAGTAGAGGATCGCCACTGCTATGAGTTAAAGAAACATCAAGTACCATTCCATCGGGTGCCAATCGTATTCTAAATTGACTTGATAAGCTACTGTCAATATTTTCAGGTAATATCCAGTTTCGGCCTATGGCATCAACAATAAGTGCTTTATATTTATCAACTTCTCCAGCAATTCGTGCTTGTTTTTCAGCATTTTGCCTTGCTTGTTGGGCTGCAACAGCGTCTGCTTGTTTTTTTCTTTCCCTATCTGCTTGTGCTTGTTCAGCAGCTGCCTTTTCAGCACGAACTTTTTCAGCAGAAGCCTGCTCAGTTTTGAGCTTATCTGCCTTGGCTTGATCTTCTGCTTTTTTCTTATTGAGTTCTGCACGTTTTTTAGTTTCTAATTCGTGTTGCTTGACCATTTTTTCTTTTTGTTTTTTTAATTCTTCTATGCGCTTGACCTCTAATGCCTTTTGTTCCGCTAATTCTTTTAAATGTTTTTTCTCTTCTTCAATCTGTTTGTTTCGTGCAATTGCAATCTTATTCGCTTCTGCTTTGAGTTTCACAATCTGTTGTTGTTCTTTAACCCTTTGTTGCTTTGCGAGCTGAACCTGGCGATCAAGTTCTTTTTGTCTGTTCAATTCAGCTCTTTGCTTTTGTTCTCGCTCTTGTTTTAAGCGATTTACAGTTTCCATTATTTCTTTATTATCTACACTGACTGCTTTGACTATTTCTGGTTGTGGCGATGCGGCAACAGGCAACTCCATCCCAGGTGTATTCTGAGTCTCATTCTTAAGTACAGGCCGACTGGTGCTGTTATCAGTTAACAGCATGATCACTAAAAATAAATGGAGTCCCAATGCAGAAAAAAAAGCTTTTCGATAGCTGGGAGTACTAATCATGCTCTACCCTCTGTATTTTCATGCGCTGAATCAGTCATTAATCCTACCTGCTCGGCCCCTGCTTGTTTTAATAAAGCCATGGCTTGAACTACTTTACCGTAAACAACGCCCTGATCCCCTTTGACTACAACATTTAATTTTTGTCCAGCTTGCCTGGCTAGCTCAAGTTCAGCTGCAACGCGAACTGTTAGAGCTTGAGCGTCTATAGGATCTGCTGGGGTACTGCTGATATTAAGAAAATAGGCCCCCTGTTGATTAACTGAAACAATAATAGGTTCTCTTTCTGAAGGTTGAAGGGTTTGACTGGCAGCTTTAGGTAAATCAACGGTAACACCTTGAGTTAACATAGGTGCAGTGATCATGAAAATAACTAATAAAACCAACATGACGTCAATATAAGGAACCACATTTATTTCAGAAATTGGGCGTTCCCGTTTGGTTTTTACTCTAATCATTTTGGGTATTATCCTCTTGCAGCGCCTGAAGTTTGCTGTTCAATCAAAGAAATAAGCTCTTCTTGAAACAAATCAAATCTGTTTAATAATGCATTTGCGCGTGTTGTGTACCGGTTATAAGCAATAACAGCCGGTATTGCCGTAAATAAGCCTAGGGCAGTTGCAACCAGGGCTTCTGAAATGCCTGGAGCTACCATTGCTATAGTTGCCTGTTGTGCATGACCCAGTGCCTGGAACGAAGTCATTATACCCCATACTGTGCCAAATAGCCCCACATAAGGCGAGATAGAACCAACTGAGGCAAAAAATGGCAAGTGTTGTTCCATTTTTT
Organism: Legionella antarctica; assembly: GCF_011764505.1. Classification (NCBI taxonomy): domain Bacteria; kingdom Pseudomonadati; phylum Pseudomonadota; class Gammaproteobacteria; order Legionellales; family Legionellaceae; genus Legionella; species Legionella antarctica. The sequence continues at coordinate 1,947,087 of NZ_AP022839.1, read as the reverse complement.
CTGCTTCTTTAGCGTGGCTGATTTGCATCACTCGTTGAATAGGTTCAATAGCAACAGTGCCTTGCTTTCTTGCACGAACAAACTCTTTAAAACCTGCATGGAAAATTGCAGCCATGCCCTGCTTTTCTTCCAGATTGCTATCCACATCAGCATAAAGTTTACTTAAGTCACCACTATCCCAGAATCGTTTATTAAACGCATCTGTTAGTTGTTTTTTTCGTTTGAAAAACCAAGCTCTCTGAAAAATTAATGTCCATGATACTAATGAAGCAACTATTAGTAACATCATTACCGATTTAACTACCAAACCCGCCTGCATAAAATACATCAATACATTTGCTTGATTAGTCACCTTTTTCTCCAATATTGAAGTCTATATCTATTAATTCAGCTCTTAGTTTTGATTAGGTAATCGCTGAGGCTTTAAATCACTGTTAACACAAACCACTTTAACTTCCGCTTCACATATCAATATTCCATGTTGATTAACCATTTTTTGATCAAACAAAAAACTACAAGCTCTTAAATCTTTAATTCGGGTTGTCACTGTTAAGAAATCATCTAGTTTTGCAGGATGGATGTATTTAAGTGTTAACTCTTTAATTGCAAATAAAATATTCTGATTTATTAAATTGCTTAATGTCCAATTATTTTTTCTTAATAATTCAGTTCGAGCTCTTTCAAAGTAGCAAAGATAATTGGCGTGATAAACGATTCCCATAAAATCAACATCTTCTGCATATACTCTGACTGTATGTTGATCCGTGGTTGCTTCACTCATACATTATTCCAGTTCTGTTATACTTAAACCAAAATGTTGGTAGGCCATAGGTGTGGCCATTCTACCTCTAGGTGTGCGCATAAGAAATCCTTGTTGTATTAAAAAAGGCTCCAATACATCTTCTATAGTGCCTTTTTCTTCACCGATGGCAGCGGCTATACTGTCTACCCCTACAGGCCCCCCATTAAACCGTTCAATAACTGCAAGCAGTAACTTTCTATCCATAAGGTCAAATCCATGTTGATCTACCTCAAGCATTTCTAAGGCTTTTTGGGCAATTTCGATACTGATTATGCCACTTCCTTTTACTTCTGCATAATCTCTGACTCTTCGTAACAAGCGATTAGCGATACGGGGTGTACCTCTTGCACGTAAAGCAATTTCTCTGGCCCCTTCTGGCTCAGTTGGTACATGGAGCAATTGGGCTGAACGAGTAACAATTTGAGTGAGAGAGTCGACAGAATAATACTCGAGACGTTGTACAATACCAAATCGATCCCTTAATGGAGATGTCAAAAGTCCTGCTCTAGTCGTAGCACCTATCAAGGTAAAGGGAGGAAGCTCTAATTTAATGGAGCGAGCTGCAGGCCCCTCTCCTATCATAATATCCAGTTTATAATCTTCCATGGCAGGATAAAGAATTTCTTCAATCACTGGACTCAAGCGATGAATTTCATCAATAAACAAAACATCATGTTCTTGCAGATTAGTTAAAATGGCAGCAATATCTCCTGCTCTCTCAATAACTGGCCCCGATGTCTGACGAATGCTTACACCCATTTCGTGAGCGATAATATTAGCTAAAGTAGTTTTCCCAAGACCAGGGGGGCCAAAGATAAGAACATGATCCAAAGCATCATTTCTTTTTCTGGCAGCATCGATAAAAATTTGCATTTGCGATCTAACCGCATCTTGTCCTATATACTCAGTAAGACTTAAGGGTCTGATAGCACGGTCAATAGCTTCTTCAGAGACAATACTTTGGGTACTGATTAAGCGATCACTTTCCAGCATAATGGTCTTATAAGATTTTCCGAGATAAAACATTTTAACATATGTTTTTTTAATAGCAGCTGTTTCTTTAGGGATTTATTTATTAAAACTAAATCACTGGTTTTCTCATACCACGCTACATTGAATGTTTTATGAATTAGATGAGGAACACTTCTATTCCTATTGTTATTCTTTTTAATGATTATCCTTTCCATGCAGTGATCTATAAATCCAATAAAGCCCAACGAGCGAAAACGACAAAAACTCCTTTTATTCAATATAGTTATCGATGCCTGATATCAAATAAACAACACAGGCTGAAACATGCAGCTGATTATTATCAATCCCCATCAACTCTCCAAAAATATTTAATACTTTTGTCCCTTTTGGAATATTAATTTTTGATGAAAAATTGTTTGTCCAGACTGCTTCAATGATTTGATTATTTTTTTCAACTTTCAAACGATATACCTGCGATAACTCTGAAAAAGAGATGGTTTTACCTCCGTCTAAAAGTTTAATCATTGTTTTATAACTATAAAAAGCACCACGTTTTCTAAGCGTTGAGCCTCGATTATCAACTAAACCATATCCAGGAGAGACAAGCTGGTGCCAGTAGCATTTATTTACTCGCCCGCTTGCAATAGCTAATAGAAAATAACGCACAAGATAGGCAGTTTGAGTTTCCTCACTGACCATACAGTCTCCATAAGCAGGAGCGTAAGGTTCGGTGCCCAAAACAGGCCAGTTGACTTCTGTGATCCACAAGCTCTTTACAGTTTTACGACTCATTTGCATTATTGAAAAAATCCAATTAATTTTTGAAATGGTATCACAACCAAACTGTTTATTTTCTGGAGCTCCTCGTCGATCAACGTAAAGCTGTATTCCTACTCCATCGTATTTTATTGGCCACCAATGAAGGAGAGATCTGGCAATAAACGGCAGTTCAAAATCAATAATACTAGAGCCAATAAGTTTTATTTCAGGAAACTCCTTTTTTTGAAGTCGTTGAGCGATTTGAAAAAAAGCAAAATACTCATCCATTGATATGAAAGTCCATTTTTTTCGGTTCACTGAATTTCCTATTTGAAAGTACCTTGTAGTTTGTTGCACTCGAGAAAATATTTCTCTCAGGTGTTGTTCTGTACATTTGGGATTATCTATATGTTTTCGATCCTGCAAAATGTGTATCAAAATAGGTTTGTCTGAAAAATGTTGAATAAACTCGAAGTATTTTTCTTTATGATCGTAATCCGCTAAAGGAAAGCGTATTAATAAATAACTTACATTAATTTCATCTACCATTTGTTTCAGTTGTTCAACATTGGGTGATGTTTTTTCTGGAAGAGGATAGTCTGGATTAACACAGAGACCAAAACAATTTACTTTTGTTCCAGGTATAACCCTTGGTTGGAAGACTCTTTTAATTCCAATTAAGGGTATCAAAAGAGATACCAATAATGTTTTTAAGTTCGCATAAGATCCCTTTAAATAAATTGCTCTTTTAGTTTTTTTATCAGCAATTATTTCAGGTTGATCAGAATATTTGTTCCACTTGAAATAATCATTCGACATATCACCTTCCTATATATTTCTCATTTGAAAATTTTTTTCATTTGATTTTTTCTTTCTAATAACATCCTGTATTTTCTTACAGGGCTATGCAGTTGACTAACCCAACCACTATATATAGTATTCGGCCACATGAATATCTACCCCAAAAATGTGGTTGAACTGATGGATCTTTTTCCAACTGAAGAAGCTTGTTTAGAATATTTAAGCCTTATTCGTTGGCCTGATGGCTATGTGTGCATGCGTTGCGATGGAAAGGATGTTTGTAAAATGAGCAGCGGGTTATACCGTTGCCAAACGTGTCGGTATGCCGGATCAGTCATTTCTGGAACGCTTTTTCAAGATACACACAAACCTCTTCGGCTATGGTTTCAAGCCATCTGGTATGTAGTGAGCCAAAAAAACGGCGTTAGTGCACTTGGGCTGCAGAAGGCACTTGGACTGGGTAGTTATCACACGGCTTGGGAGTGGTTACATAAACTTCGTAGAGCTATGGTGCGGCCTGGTCGTGATAAGTTGAGTGGTATTGTTGAAGTAAATGAAACCATGATTGGTGGCGAGCACGCAGGCACACGGGGTCGTGGTGCGGGCGGTAAAACATTAGTGTTGATAGCAGCAGAAGACACAGGCGGTGGCATTGGACGCATTAGGCTTTCTACTATCAGTGATGCATCCGGTGGCGTATTGACCGACACTATTCAGAAAATGGTTTCACTAGGCAGTACAATCCGAACAGATGGCTGGAGTGGATACAGTGGTTTGAGCAGTAACGGGTATACACATTTGTCGATTAGTAATAATAACGTGAAAGAGACCGATGCAATTCAGATTGCTCATCGTGTTGCGTCGTTACTTAAACGCTGGTTGGTTGGCACACACCATGGTGCTATTAACCACAAGAATTTACCCTACTACCTTGATGAATTTACGTTTCGATTTAATCGAAGGACATCCACATCAAGAGGTAAGCTTTTTTTGCGATTAATACAGCAGGCGCTTGAAATTGATCCAGTGCCAGCAAAATCGCTAAACACTATATGTAGTGGTTAGGTTAGTAAACTGCATAGCCCTGTTTTCTTATATGTCTCCATAAGCTATTCAGACAATCTTTTGGATTGCTCTTGGTTAATCTGGCATACTCATCTGCTATGATTTCTACAATGTGGGGGTCAATACTAATTCGATTAAAATTACTTATTCCCAACTCTGTAGATACTTTGCCTATTTTTAACCTGTTAGTATCAACCACACAAAGCTCCAATTCATTCCCCTTTCTTCTAATGAGCGTATTACCAGGGCTGTTGTCGAGGTGAAGGACTCCTTTCTGATGCATGTGATAGCTAAACTGTACAAATAAACACAAAATAGCTTCCCAGTCACATATATTTTTACTGAGAAGTTCACGGATACTAAAATCATAAGCGTAATACTCGGAAATATAATAACTTTGGTAAAGTCTTATTTTCGAACATACTTCAATATAAGCAATTGGTTTGGGTGTGATTATGTTTAAATGACCCAAATAATCTGCGTATTCGTAAGAACGACGAGTTTTACTCACTCGAAAATGTCGATAGATAATTCCATTAGGTGGGTAAGGAATCTTGAAAGATTTAACTACGACAGAAAGGTTGCAAATACTTAGTTGCTTTACTATATTACGACCTTTTTGAATTATATTTGGGCATTCATTGAAACTGAGTTCAAAATCATCTAAGTTTAACCTAACATTTTTGCAATGCGGCGAGACAAAGATATTAATCCTCTTTCTTTCTGGGCTCATGGTTTGTTAACTTTGCATGACCAGCCAAATTTGCTATGTGAAATAAACATGAGCACCTAAATTAAACATTCTAACGTGCTTCTTTAGAAATTAATACATCTAACTCTCAAAGTAATTTTGAATTCCTTTTTACGAAATACCAAATGGTTTTTTAGAATCATCTACTTAATCGACTTTGTCCAATATAATTGATTAACAGTTTTCTCGCCCGAAATATTCTTGATCGAACGGTTCCAATAGGACAATGCATTTTTTTTGCTATGTCCTCATAGGTGAATCCTTGAAGAATATGCATTCCATAGCAAATACGTAACTCTTCAGAAAGTCTCGAAATTGCAGACTCTATTTGTTTACCAAACTCCATGTTGATTAATAAGTGTTCTGGAGAACTATTTAATACGGAATATTGCTCATTAACAAATTGGGCTTCGGAATCTAGTCGTTGACTAACTGTTCGAAAATGGTTTTTTACAGTGTTTTGAGTTATTTTATATAACCATGTTGAAAACGTGCTTTCTTCTTTAAAATAATCCAGATATCGATATACTTTAAACAGAACCTCTTGTGCCAAATCATTTACAGTTGAGCGATCATTAGTATAAAAATATATGATATGTTGTATTTTATGATCATAACGCCCAAGGAGCATATTATAGGCATTAATGTTACCTTTCTGTGCTAGTCTGACTAATTGCTCATCACTATCACCAGTTTTAATGTCCATAATTACCTCTTTGATCCATTATGGTTTCTTGCATTACAACTGAATTTACCAAGCATAATCGTATATTTTTTGCTCATAATGTATTATTATACACTATTTTTAAGGGTTTTGAGATGGAGCAATCGCAATTGGGACCCTGTCAATTGATCGTTAAATAAAAGGATAAATTTTTTTTTATTGGAATGAGACAGTTCAATAAGCTGAAATAGCATATTATGTATAAGTACAGAAGCTCCATCATAGTGTTTTGTTGAATCGTTGTTCATGACTAAAATCCATTCATTTGTACCACATCTAATTTGTTGTAGGGTAGAGCAAGGGCTTTGGTGGATTAAGTCGAATCTTAGCTGAATTAATATTAAAAAAATTAAACTACACTTGATTACTAAATATAGCGAGGAGTAGCTCAATAATGAAATACTTAATATATAAATAACTAGAACAAAACGCAGATAAATTTTCGATTTTTCAGGTTTAATTGTTATTTCGGATGATACTGACAATTTCGTATAACTCTTTGTCTTGTGGATCTTCATGGCCCATTAGCCATGCAAATAACTCAGGGTCAGTACTGTTAAGTAATAAATCGAATGTTTTAATTTCATTGTCAGTAAGCTTACCAATACCCTCCTGGAGAAAACGCTGTAAAATAAGGTCAAGTTCCAGCATCCCTCGTCTACAATGCCATGAAAGTCTTGCTTTTTCCCGTACATCTAACATTGATGATACTCTCTAGTCTAATTGTTCTCACTACTGATTTGAGATCTATATTAATGGTTTTTAACCTTTAAAAGATTATCTAAAACTGCCGTCTTACCATACGAAGTAGATTTATCATTATGAAATTCAATGAAGCATCGCTCTGGGTTCAGATTTGTAAAAAAGCTAAACTCTAGTATAAAATACATTCCCACTGATAAGCAATTCTTTGTGATCTGATGATACACTACTCCTTATAGAAACGAAACCGTGCATTTATTATGAAAAGTACTTTTGATCATTCGATTAACTCCCGAGTATTTACAACATTTGGTTCATTGGATAGCGAACTAAACTTTAATAAAGACAATAATTATTTATTTGATTTATCCTATTTAGGAGTCCTTAATATAGCTGGTGATAAAGCCCAGGATTTTCTACAGGGACAATTAACATGCGATTTGCGTTTGGTTTCTGATATTCAAATGATTGAAGGAGCACAATGCAATCTTAAAGGAAGAGTTCTATCTTTGCTGGATGTTATCAACTGGAATGGCTTTAAGCTTGTTTTACCTGAGGATTTAATGGAGCTAACTCAGGGCTCATTTACCAAGACAGCCCAATTATCACGAGTTTCTATTGAAAAAAATAATGATTTAAAAATTTTTGGTTTTTACTTGCAAAATCCAAATGATGTTATTCCTGATGCAACATATTTACCCAATAATCTCTACGCTCAGGCTCACAGTTCTAATTATTGCTATTATCATCTGGGTAATGGATTTTATATATTCATTATACACAAAGATATTGAACATGAATTTTGTAAAATTTTTTTAGAACATAATCAATTACTGGGTTCTTTGACGTGGCATACTTTAAGATTATATAACCAGCAAATTGATATATATCCGGAGTCAAGAGGTTTATTTTTACCCCATCGATTAGGTTTACATCAAACTCAATATGTTAGTTTTGAAAAAGGTTGCTATAAAGGTCAGGAAATTATTGCAAGAACTCATTACCGAGCAACTTTAAAGCATGAGTTACGTTTTTTTGTTATTCAATCAGACCATAATATTTATTCAGGTCAGAAATTGCTAAAAATTACAGATGAAACAGAAATTGGAGAATTAATAGATTACGCTCCAATTGGAACTAATAATTATATAATTGCAGTGAGCATCCTTAAAGAAGCAGCAGAACTCATACGATTTGAAGGCCATAGTGACACAATACCCCTGCAAGTGCCGGAACTGTGAATACTTAAGTTAAAAAAATCTGATTTCATATGGAATCAGATTTTTTTAAGGTGAAGTATAGGGCTTTGAGTCTGAAATCTTCCTGGCAGAAAATAAGTAGTTAACCTCTTAACAAAAACTCACCTTTTGTTTAGTAAGATTTTACGTGTCTTTCTTTAATATTCAACCAAGTTAACCCTAAATTTGAGTTTCTGTAGATTCTAACTACTATACTTTGATTTCAGGTAATATAATTAAGTCAACAATTAAATTAAATCGGATAAGGGAATATTAAATGAGTGCTGATTTGTTCACAGAAGCGTTGTCGCGACTTGATCGAGCATCGCCGTATGCGCATATTGAGCCAGAGGCAATAGAAAGATTGAAACATTCAAAAGCCTGTCTTGAAGTTTCTATACCCGTGCGTATGGATGATGGCAGGCTGCAGGTTTTCACAGGTTATCGTGTGCATCATAATGATGTCCGAGGACCAACTAAAGGAGGCATTCGCTTTCACCCAGGAGTTACTCTTTCTGAAATTCAAACCCTTGCATTTTGGATGACCATAAAGTGTGCCGTAGTAGGTGTCCCATTCGGCGGGGCCAAAGGAGGAATTATTGTTGATCCGAAACATTTATCACGTTTGGAGTTAGAACGATTAAGCCGAAGTTATATTTCATCAATAGCTGATTTTATTGGACCTGATTTAGATATTCCTGCTCCTGATGTTTATACCAACTCTATGATTATGGGTTGGATGATGGATGAATACTCTAAAATTGTACGTCAAGCAGTACCGGCCGTTATTACAGGGAAGCCCATCCCGTTGGGCGGAAGCCAAGGCCGTGATGATGCAACTGGTCGTGGGGCTTATTATTGTATTAAAGAGTTAGAAAAAATAAAGCGATGGAGATCAAAAGAAAAGCGAGTAGCCATACAGGGGTTTGGTAATGCAGGACAACATATTGCTGAACTATTATATCAAGATGGTTATAAAATTGTGGCTGTCAGCGATTCAAAAGGAGGAATTTTTCGAAAACAGGGGCTTGATGTTCCAAGCATTATTCAGATTAAAAATAGTTCTGAACAAGTTCAGGCGGTTTATTGCAAAGGTTCAATTTGCGAACTGATTGAAGCAAACAATATCAGTAATGAAGAGTTATTGGAATTAGATGTTGATATTTTGATACCAGCTGCACTTGAAAATCAGATAACACAAACAAATGCATCAAGAATAAAAGCCCCAGTTATTGTGGAAATTGCAAATGGACCTACAACTGTAACGGCAGATATTATTTTAAAAGAAAGGGGTATTTTAGTGATTCCTGACATTTTAGCCAATGCAGGTGGGGTGACTGTTAGCTATTTTGAGTGGGTACAAAATAAATCAGGATATTATTGGACCTTAGAAAAAATTCATCGTCATCTGTATGAAATAATGTCGAGAGAATTCACCAATGTTTATCAATTAATAGAGTTTCACCAAACGGACATGCGCACTGCTGCCTATATTCATGCTTTGGACAGATATACTGAAGCTGTTGTTGCTGAAGGTACACAAGGGTATTATCAGAAGTCCTGACTTTTAGTTTATCCTGAGCACAGTGCCCAAAACAAAATAATAATTACGAGTATCCCATTCCTCTTGCTCTATTATGAAGAAATAATGCTGATGAATCCTGGGCAGCGTCCCTGGAGAAACCATGCCATTTTGAAATGACAAATGACATGGTTTCAGGACAGGTTAATACACTGATTCCAATTTTGAATAAGACTGCAATGTTGTTTGAGTTAAATCAAGTAACTCTCTAATAGCCACAAAAAACATGGTATAGTTTAAGGCAGTGCTTGATTTTAAATCAGCTAAAATATGACGCCATCGTTCAATTAATGCACTATGGTTTTGACCCCATGCTTCCAGTCGTGAGTCCAGGTCTTTATATTTACTATCATAATTTAAAATCCCATCTGTTAATTGACGCTGTTGCCAATCCAAGTCATCTCGTAATGCCTCTCTGGATAACGACTCCCAATGGTTTTCAGTAGTATGAACGATAACCTGAGTTCTAATCCAACCTAAATCCAGGAATTCTTCAATGCCAAAGTAAACTTCGGCAACTTTTGGAATGTTCAACTCCCTCTTATGCGCTATTTCAATAATATCAGTGGCTGCAAACAAAGCACGGGTCACGGTTAACTCATGCGCTAAATTTGGAGGTATTCCATCATTAACTTGTGCATGATATTGCTCATCATAATGAGCACGTAATTGTTCCCCAAAAACTGCAGGCATGCATTTTTTAAGCTCTTTAACTCCCTGAGAATAGATTTTCACAGCCTGACTGATATCCAGAGTTTTTCGTTGAGAGCGTAAAAACCAGCGAGTTACTCGTCTTGAAAGCCTGACATAAAGCATCATCATATCAATTTGTTTTTGCGAGCTGATTTTGGTTCCTAACTCTTCAATTTGCCTCCAGATTGATTCTAAATCAAGAACATTTCGAGCTATCATATACGCACTAACTATTGCAGAGACTGGTGCTCCGGTTTCATCCTGTAATCTATAAACGTAAGTAAAGCCCATTTCATTGATTATAATATTGCTTAATCTGGTAGCAATGATTTCTCTTCTTAAAGGATGATCTTGCATTTGCTTGCTAAAACGTTCCTGTAAAGGCTTGGGGAATGCACCAATTAGAATCTGATTCATGTAGCTTTCTTCGGGCACATCAGAAGCCAGTATTTGCTCTTTCAAAAGAGTCTTACTGTAGCACATTAACACAGCAATTCCGGGTCGACCCAAACCATGCCCTTTTAGCTTGCGCTCTAATAAAGCTTTATCATCTGGTAAAAACTCCAGACTTCTATCTATTTTACCAGTTCGTTCTAATTCATTAATGTAACGTCCTTGTAACTCAAGCGATCTTATGGCTTGGGAGGCAGATAAACTAATGGCCCGTGTTTGCAAGAAATTATCCCTGAGCACTAATTTTGCGACTTCATCGGTCATTTCACTTAAGAGTTCATTTCTTTGTTTAGGAGTCAGATCCCCAGCGGTAACGATAGTATTCAATAAAATTTTAATATTGACTTCTTTATCAGAACAATTAACCCCACCGGAATTATCAATAAAATCGGTATAAACCATGCCACCATGGGATGTATATTCAGAACGGGCCAACTGCGTTAAACCCAAATTACCACCCTCTCCAACTACTTTACAACGTAATTGCCTTGCGTTGACTCGAGTAGCATCGTTGGTTCTGTCACCGACACTTGTATTACTTTCCGTAGCAGCCTTGACATAGGTTCCAATCCCTCCACTCCATAACAAATCCACTTTAGCTTTTAAAATGGTTTTGATTAATTCATTAGGCTCAATATTATTTTGCTTGATATCAAAAACCCTCTGCATCTCAAGGCTTACCGGAATGGATTTTGCGCTCCGATTAAATATGCCGCCTCCTTTTGATATAAGCTTCTTATCGTAATCTGCCCAACTGGAGCGAGGTAAATAAAATAAACGCTCTCTTTCTTTAAAACTTATTTCAGCGTCAGGATCTGGATCGATGAAAATATGCATATGATTAAATGCACCAACAAGCTTTATATGTCTGGATAACAACATGCCATTTCCAAAGACATCGCCAGCCATGTCTCCAATACCAACAACAGTAAAATCATTATTGGATATATCTATATCCAGCTCATAAAAATGACGTTTTACTGATTCCCAGGCTCCCCTGGCGGTAATGCCCATTTTTTTATGATCATAGCCAATAGATCCTCCTGATGCGAACGCATCTCCTAACCAAAATCCATATTCCATTGAAATAGAATTGGCAATATCAGAAAAGGTTGCAGTTCCTTTATCTGCTGCCACTACAAGATAAGGATCATCTTCATCATAAAATACTACATTTTTTGGTTTAACCAGCACACCATCTTTATAATTGTCAGTTATATCAAGTAATCCACGAATAAATAATTTATAACAGTTAATACCCTCTTCCAATATTTCTTCTCGGGTACCATTTACAGGTAAACGTTTCGGAACAAAACCACCTTTAGCCCCGCTAGGCACGATAACAGAGTTCTTAACTTGCTGTGCTTTCATTAGGCCAAGAATTTCTGTACGAAAGTCCTCTCTTCTATCGGACCAACGTAATCCTCCACGAGCAACTTTACCGCAACGCAAGTGAACCCCTTCGAACCGTGGTGAATAAACAAAAATTTCAAACATTGGCTGAGGTTTGGGCACACCGGGTATGTTTTTACTATTGAGCTTGATTGAAATATAGCTTTTGGGATTACCTTTAGTATCTACCTGATAAAAATTCGTACGCAAAGTTGCACTAATAGCTTGTACGTATTGTCGGATTATTTTATCCTCATCAAGATTAGAAACATTATCCAGATCCGTTAATATTTCAGCCGCTAAAGAACTAAAATGCTCATTTCGATCGGATATATCTGCAGGGTTGCATCGAACTTCAAATAGCCTCACTAACTTTTTAGCAATAGTAACATTATTATTTAAAGCCTTTTCCATGTATTCCTGACTAAAGGTAAAACCAATTTGTTTGAAATATTTTGCAAAAGTTCTTAATATTTCTACTTCACGCCAATCAAGTCCAGCTGCTAATACTAATTGATTAAATCCATCATTTTCAGCTTCACCAAACCATACTTTGCTAAACGCATTTTGAAATAGCTCTTTTATCTCATCGAGATGAAACTCTGATTCCTTGTTGTATTGCATGGCAAAATCATTTATCCAGGTAATCTTACCGTCTTCAAATTTAAGGACATATGGACGCTCACTAATAGCCCTTAAACCCAAATTTTCTAATATTGGTAATACATCAGACAAAGGAATCGTTGTTCCATGTTGATAAACTTTCAATCTAAAACTATTTGCTGGTTCATCAAGAGGTTTATAAAAATTAATTCCCAAGGGGTTTTCTGGTGTCAGCATCTCTATATGTTTAATATCATAGACTGCTGTTCTAGGTGTAAAGTTATCGCTATAAGAAAACGGGAAGGCGCTTCGATAATGCGCAAATAGTGCATTTGCCTGCTCTTCACCATACGCTTCAGATAAATGATGTTGAAGATCATCAGTCCATGAACGACCAACCTCAATGAGTTTCTTTTCGATTTCCTTTAAATCATACTCGGGACGATCTTTAGGATTGACTTTAATAATAAAATGGATTCGTGCCAGAATAGATTCAGAAAACAGAGTTGAGAAACTAATTTCTTCTGCGTTAAAGCTATCGGACAGTATTCTCTGCATGGCATATCTTAACTCGGTATTAAACCGATCTTTAGGCACATAAACCAGGCAGGAAATAAAACGTCCATACACATCCGCACGCGCAAACATGCGAATACGCTTCCTATCTTGCATATAGAAAATGCCCATGGCAATTTCTAATAACTCATCGTCTGATCCTTGTATGAGATCATCGCGGGGCAAGGTTTCGAGAATATTCAAAAGTACCTTACCTGCATGACTGTGATTATTTAGTTTGGAGTTCTCCATAATTAATGCAACTTTATGTCGCAGAAATGGAATGTGTTTCGGATTGGTGTGGTAGGCAGCAGAGGTATATAGTCCAATAATTCGCCTTTCCCCAATAACCTCTCCCTTTTCATTGAAGCGTTTTACTCCAATATAGTCGGTATAAGCATCTCTATGGACACTGGCGAGAGTATTTGTTTTTGACATAACCAAAATACGAGAAGAAAGGGTTAATTCTTGTGCCTCTGGAGTCATCGCAGAAATACTTCGGGCACTTGATTTACTTAAGTTTTCACGTAAAACACCCAGACCTGTTTTAGGAATCGCCTGCAGGAGAGTCTCTTTACCTTTTTCAACCAACTCATAATCACGCATGCCTAAAAAGGTGAAGTGATGGTCCTCAATCCATTTTAAAAAGGCCTTGGTTTCTTCTACTTCATTTTCATCAATTAATTTAGGCACTTTATCGAGTTCATTGATTGCTTCCCGAACTTCAGCCCGCATTTTCCCCCAATCTTCATAAACAACTCGATTATCCTCGAGAACTCGCTCAAAATTTTTATGTAATTCTTCCAGAATACGCGGATCTGTTTGACGATCAATTTCTATAAATATCGGTGCTTCACGCAAAACTCCTTTTGTATCTTTTTCTTTACTCCTGGGAAGTATTGCGCAAACACGGTGATTTTTGTCCCTTTTTACTCTAATGCCACCCATATGAATAATCAGATGGGAAGCAAGTCCCATTCTATGAATAACCATTCGAAGAGAATCAACTATAAATGGCATGTCGTCACAGACGATTTCAACTACGGTATGTGTGGTTTGCCAACCATGACGCTCAAAATCAGGATTATAAATTCTTATTTTAGTCTCATGAGGCATGCGCTCACTGATCAATGCCCAGAAGTTTACTACGGCACCGTAAAGATCATCTATATCCCACTCATCAAGGTCTTCCAGAGCCACAGTTCCATACAGTTGTCTGGCAAAATCCGCGCAAAACTCCGTCTGCTCTCCAGCCATAGCATGTTTTATTTTCTCAACGACTCCTTCAATTATAACGTCTTTACCCTCTTCAAATTTATAGGACATTAGTTCACCCCGTCAGTTTTGCTCATGCTCTGCAGCATTAATTGATATTTATATTATTGAATATATACTAGAGTTTCTGTTGTTACCCAGCATCCTAATTCAATAATTTCATTATTATTCATACGAATACAACCATGAGAAGCAGGTGTACCCAATACTGTAGTATCAGGTGTACCATGGATATAGATATACCTTTCCAGGGTATCTACATCCTCACCTTTATTTCTCCCTGGCTCCAAACCATCGAGTTGAATTACTCGTGTCAGTATCCAGTCTCTATCAGCAAATTGGGTTGCCAATTGCACTGTATACAGTTCTCCTGTCCATTCTCTTGCGATAAATACACTATTTATAGGTTGATCTCGTCCGATTATAGAGTGAATTTTATGCCATCCTCTCGGAGTACATTCGCTATTTTTTTTTTCACCCACACCATTTTTACCTGTAGAAACAAGATAGGTAGAAACCAGCTGATCATTCTCAAAGCAGGCCATTTCCTGTTTTGCAGTTGAAATAAAAATAATTTTATTATTTTGAGCCATCTCAGGAATCACTAATTGCAATTGTTTTCTTATTTACAAATTCTAATATACCTTCTTGAGATAATTCACGCCCGTAACCCGAGTGTTTAATCCCGCCAAAAGGCAATCTGGGATCTGAGGCGACAAATGAATTTACAAAGCAGACTCCTGCTTCTATCTCATTCGTTGCAATAGACTCCCCTTTTTTCAGATCTCGAGTAAACACAGCGGCCCCCAGACCGTATTGGCTTTTATTTGCATAAGCAATGGCTTCTTTCTCATCATCAACAAAACTAACAGCAATAACAGGACCAAATAATTCTTCATCAAAAGCAGTCATACCGGGCTTAACATCAGTTAATAGTGTTGGGGAATAATAAAATCCCTTACCATCAGGAATTATACCACCACACAATAATTTAGCACCTTGTTTAATAGATTTTTCTACTTGTTTATGCAAAGTATCTCGTAAATCTTTTCGCGCAAGTGGACCTAAATTAGTTTTAGGATCCAACGGATCACCCATTTTAAACACTGACATGCAGTGGATAATTTTATCAATCAATTCCTGACCGATCGATTGAACGGCAATGACGCGTTTGGCTGCGATACATACTTGGCCAGAATTATTCAGTCTGGAGGTCACAATACAGTGTGCAGCCAATTCGAGATCAGCATCTTCAAGTACCAAATAGGGATCAGAACCTCCCAGCTCTAATACCGACTTCTTTAAAAACTTCCCTGCATGGGCAGCAACCAAGCTACCAGCCCGCTCACTTCCGGTTAAAGTTACAGCTGAAATATGGTGATGTTCAATTATTTTTGCCGCGCACTCATTATCTACAATAAGGTGTTGAAACAGATAAGGAGGAAATTTAGCCTCTTTGAATAATTGTTCTATTTTATTCCCGGTACCTGAAGTAATTGGAGCATGTTTTAATACAGCCGCGTTACCGGCCATAATTGTTGGCGCTGCAAAACGAAAAACCTGCCAGAATGGAAAATTCCAAGGCATGATTGCGAAAATAATGCCTAACGGATTATAACAGACCTTTGCTACTTTCATTTCAGTTTGAATAAAACGAGACTTTAGATAAGATTCCGCATGCTTTGCATAGTGCTCGCAAACCCAGCTGCATTTATCAATTTCTGCCTTACCTGCGGTTATAGGTTTACCCATTTCTTGGGACATCAACAGGGCGAGCTCATCTCTTCTTTCTGCAAGAAGATGAGCCATCTTCAACATTAAACCCTGCCTTGTAGCAAATGATGTTTCCTTCCAGGATAAATAAGCCTCATATCCTGCATCAATTTTTTTATTAATTAACGGTTCACTTAAACACTCATAGTAGTGTAATGTCTCTTCTGTAGCAGGATTAACAGTTTCAATTTTCATCATGTCACCAAAGAAATTAGATAATGTTATTTTTTTAGACAGACAGCGAGTACTATTTTGACTAAAGTTACCAACTCTCCTTGCACTTTACTTTTGATTGTTGATACTATTTTTATATTCTATGCTGTTTTGTGCCAAACAGCAGTATAAATTAATTAGTTAATGTAATTAAATTA
This sequence comes from Legionella antarctica, assembly GCF_011764505.1. Classification (NCBI taxonomy): domain Bacteria; kingdom Pseudomonadati; phylum Pseudomonadota; class Gammaproteobacteria; order Legionellales; family Legionellaceae; genus Legionella; species Legionella antarctica. The sequence continues at coordinate 1,930,576 of NZ_AP022839.1, read as the reverse complement.
ATTAACGTTAGGACCATTAATGAGCCAAATTAAGCAACACTTTCACCCTTTGCATTATGCTGCAGCCTGGGGTGTTCATTTATTTACCGCGAGCGCGGCGTGCATTGGAGTTTTTACTTTATACAAAATCTATCAACATGAATATATTTTTGCTCTCTGGCTTATGGCTGCTACTGTATTTATCGATGCGGTTGATGGCAGTCTGGCGCGTCTAGTCCATATTAAAAGTATTTTACCCAAGATTGATGGGGCTTTATTAGATAACATAGTTGATTTTGTGAATTATGTGATTACCCCCTGTTTTTTCTTGTTAGTCAAACCGGATATGTTGCCGCCGGAGTATTCCATACTTATTATTTGTGCCATCACAATTACTTCATCCTATCAATTTTGTCAGGCTGATGCGAAAACACCGGATCACTTCTTTAAAGGATTTCCCTGTTATTGGAATATAGCTGTTTTTTATATGTATATTCTCAATACGTCAATGAATTTAAACGCACTTTTATTGTCTTTCTTGTGTGTTCTCATCTTTGTTCCAGTGAAATACGTATATCCTTCAAGATTGGATTATTTAACCGATTCAAAAGTATTGAAGATACTGATGCATTGTTGCTCTACAATTTACGGAATAAGTTCTGCTTGTTTATTAATTTATTACCCTGAGAATAATACTATATGGCTTAGTCTGTCCCTGGGTTACATTGGCATGTACTTGTTTTTAAGTTTTTACAGAACCTACTCACCCATGATTAAGGCAAAAATTGCCGCAAATAGAGATTAACAGGAATATTTTGATTCCAGGATAGACTTTAGATTTTTTATGATTAAAATAGTGCCTATATTTAGTTCTTGAGGTAATCATGTTATTATTTAATCCCATTAAAAAATCAATACTTCTATGCGTACTGATAATCAATAATGTAGATGCAGCAGCCACATTTCCAAGGGGCTGCGAAGTTTCCGGTTTTGGATATAGCGAAAATTATTTAATTTTAAATGAGCGTGGTGAACAATCTTATTATTTAATCCAAAACCGCTCTGATGCTAAAATTGAATTGCAGCGTCACGAAACAGGTGATGTCTTTATGAGTCCACCGCTACAAGCATCACTTTCACCCATGAATTGGGCTGCCTTTGCTTCCGATGTAAGAAATTTAAACTTCAAATGTTACAAACATGTAGCAGAAAATACCTCAATTGTTGATTGTCGCGATGTGCTGGATGTTTGCCAATACCCCAGAGTAAAATTTGCCTTGAGTAATATGGGAAACTATTGGATTTCTTCTGATAAATCGCAAAAAGATGTGATACAAGACTCGGTAGCTAAGGGGATTTACCTGAAATGGTGATTAGTGTCTAGCAAAGTTTATTACGACAATCGATATATAATTTTAGGACTTATTGGGTCCCTGATCGTATTATTCGGTTATGGACAAGATTCCCCGCAAACTTACTATATTTGGGGTGCCTTTGCGCTCCTTGTAACTGCCATTCACTACAAGCTACTTTACTTTATTGCCTTGGAAATTATCATAGCTGCTGGACACTCAGCTATTCTTCTTGGGGTTGGTCGTTACACCCAAATGGCATTGCCGGTTTTTCTTTGCATCCAACTACTGATTTTCTATCTTATGGTAGGAAAAGAAAACAGTATTTTCTTATTAATTGGCATTGTTGGAATTGCTCTTCATTGTCTTGGTTTTAGCTATAATGATCAGTGGATTTTCTTTTCCGGCAGTTCGTTTATTGCAATTTACGCCTATCATAGCGCTTTTGAAGGACGTTACCCATCTTATATTTGGGCTATTCTTAATACAGTATTTGCGCTATTGGCTCTTTATAAAATTTTTCTTTAATCTTTTAGGAATGAATATGAGCAAAACAGCATCTAATATGCTTCCCTTAGGCACCATAGCACCTGACTTTGAATTAAAGGATGTGACTACAGGCAATCGAATTAAATTAAACGACTCTACTGATTATATTGCAACGGTCATCATGTTCATCTGTAACCATTGCCCCTATGTTAAACATTTAAACGCTAATCTCACTCAACTTGCCAACGAATACAGTTCTAAAAACATTCGATTTCTGGCTATTAACTCAAATGATGTAGAAAGTTATCCTGATGACTCTCCTGAGAATATGCGTATCACAGCAAAATCGGAGCATTATCCCTTCCCCTATCTCTATGATGAAACTCAAGAAGTTGCCAAGGCCTATAATGCGGCCTGTACTCCTGATTTTTATGTGTTTGATACAAAATTATGTTTGGTATATCGCGGTCAGTTTGATGATTCCAGACCTGGAAATAATATCCCGGTTTCCGGCGACTCAATACGTAAAGCATTAGATTGTCTGATCAGCCCATGCAATCTGGATTTTGAGCAAAAACCCAGTCTTGGATGCAATATCAAATGGAAGTGATTTAATTGTAACCAGCCTAAATTTATCTACGCATTTAAAGCACTAAAAAGGCCTCGTAACGGGCCTTTTTAGCAATTGATGCTCGCTTAGATATTAGATTTCGGCTCTCCGTTTGCTTCATTTTCAGAATCGTTATCTATATCAATACCTTCAGTCTGCTGTTTAAACTTGGATTTAGCTTCCGCTAATTTTTTTGCAGAATCAGTCTCAGGTTTGGTAAAAAATGTATTTATGTATCCATGCTTGGTTGTTGATTCTACTAGTACCGCAGGTATAACTGTAACCCCTGCCACCACACCCAAAATGGCTTTAGTAACTGCTAGTAATTTACCTAGAAAACCCGAGCTATCCCACCAGACACCACGATGCTGTTTAAATTCCTTCTCAGCGGTCTCTATTGCATCTGTACATTTGGTTTTAAAATCATCGAGCTGTTTAACAGTAGGGTTTTTTTGGGCGAAAAACAAGCTGCCTTCTGCCTCTAAGGTACTCAATAGGATCCCAGCTGAATTTACTACTTCGTTATACTTCTCACCAACGAGTTGTTGTTTATTAGCTAATTCAGTACCTAATGCTTCAAGTTCTGACAGTAACATAACAAATTTCAATTCATGTTCACTTAAATCAACCGGTTTCTTTTTCTTCTGTGGAGGTGGAGACTTATTTTCAAAATCACGAGCACCAAGAAAAGGCTCCTCCGATTCCAACTTCTTCTGTGCAGGTGGTGACTCCTCTTCAAAATCACCAGCACCAAGAAAAGGCCCCAATTCAATGGCATCCGATTCCAACTGAGGCGGCACAATCAGTACCGGATCTGCTTGGCCGATAGCTAATTGATGAGGTTCTTCAGGTACCATACCTACTAGTAAATTCTGGCCTACTGAATTATTTGCCAATGAACTATCCACTAGTGTTACTGAACTACCTGAATTTATGGGGAACAGAGAACTGTTAACAAAGCTGCCAATTGCTCCTCGTTGTATAGTTTGAGCACTTAAACTCAAAGCCACGAATTCATTTACTAAATGGAATGTTTGTTCCGCTGTAAAAATAGTTGCTGGTTTGTTAGCATATTGAGCTGCCATTCCATTCATAACTTGACTAATCTGCTGTTCCAAATCCAGATATGCAGTACCTAAAACACGTACCAAAGTACCAACATGACTCGCAGATTGAGCGATTAGGTTAGTAACATCTGCTAAAGATTTTACTACTAACTCACCTGTTGAAGCTTTTACCAAAGCACTACTCATAGTACCCTGAGTTAAACTACGTAATTCTTTTTGGCTCAAAGAGCCTATACGTCCTGTTAAAGCTCCAGGATCCACATTATTCATAACGATGGATATTGCCGCAGCCTGTTCACGAGACGTAAGTACCATCTGTAGCGGTTGAGAAGCCACTCCCTGTTCCTTAAAAGTGGATAGGATACGAACTAATGTTGACGAATCAGTGAGTATGTCATCTAAACTAACGTGCATCACTTTAACAGAGCCATCAACTTCTGCAACAAAGGTGGCATATTGTTTCTCACCACGTTGCAGTTCCTGGGTTACCTTAACCATGCTAACCACGGTTCCCAAAAACTGACGCGCCAATGCTACATCTTTTGATGAGATATCCTCATTCCTACTCAATACCCCAAGTATGGTTTCTAGAGCAGCCAGTTGATTTTGTTGCGATATCGTGGCAACAGCACCGTGGGAATCACCAGAAGTGATTTGCTTTAATCCTTCTGCTACACTTTCAGTACCCAGTATTTCCAGCAAACGCTCGTTATCAAGTAGTGCCATCACATCTTTATTTTCAATCAATTGAGCTACTGCTTTTTTTACTTCCTTAGACGCGGTCAGGAACAAGACGTCTACCAGAGAACCGCCTTTTTCAACTACTTGATTAATTTTTTTGCGATTATCCTTAACTTGTTCTTGGTGTTGTTCTCTCATTTCTCGAAGCAATTGTTCATTTTCTTCATGTTTCACATTAATTTTTGTCGCAAATGAGGTCAAATCTTTGAAATATCCTGTTCTTTCTTCGCCTTTTGGAAGTTTTCTAAGAAAATTCTGAAGTTCTTTTGTCAGGTCCTTGAATATTTGCAGCCTCTCATCAATCGTTCGGCTGGTTGCCTTCAAATAATCTTCAGTTGCAGCTTCTATTTGCCTAAATAATTCAGGTATTACACTTTCAGCCTCTCGTACTTTCTGTTGTTCCTGTTCAGCATATTCCCGCATTTTTTCTGCTTGTTTATTATGAGAACTAATCAAACTTGGTAAAATTCTACGTAACTGTTTAATGTTATCTACGTCTGTTGCTCTTGCCTCTTGAAGCGCTTTCGTCTGAGCAGGAGAACGATCCATTTTTTCAAGTTCTTCTGACAGCCTACCAAGGTTTTCTAAAGCGTCTTGAAGTTCTTTAGCTTTCTCTTGAGGAGGATTATACGAGTTTCGAGCAAGTTCAGTTCGTAAGACTTGATACTGGTTTAATTTGGAGTGAAACGCATCCACTACTTTTTTCTTACTTTCCCTTTTTGCTTTTGACATAATTAATAGCCTTCAAAATTTATACATGATCTAATTATACACACTTTTAATTAAAAAATCACACATTATTCCAAATGAAAGCAAATATCGATGAAGCTTAAAAAATTTAGAGCACGAAAAAATAAAATAATACGACACAACACGTTGTTTTTTTTAAGATTGTTTTATAAATTATAAAACGATTGAATATATATTGAATATATTGGGAATTCGGAGTGAACTTTGTATTGAGAATAAGCCTTCAATTTGAATGAAGGCTTATGAATGAAATTACTTGGCTGCAACAATCTCGATTTGTAGATTCGCTATCACATCGCTATGTACATGTATTTCTACCACATAGTTACCAATTGAATGTAATGGACCTTCTGGCATCACAATTTCGCGTTTGCTTATTTCCATTTTTTTGGCAATTAAAGCTTCCTTAATTTCGTTAACCCCAACAGAGCCGTATAATTTGCCTTCATCACTTGCCATAGCGCTGATGACAACGGTAGTATCATTCAGTTTTGCAGCACGTTGTTCTGCAGAGGCTAATGATTGCTGAGCTTTTTTCTCAAGCTCTGCACGACGTTGCTCAAACAGCTCAATACTTTTAGCTGTGGCAAAAACTGCTTTATTCTGTGGTATTAAAAAGTTACGGCCATAGCCTGACTTAACGCTTACTTTATCGCCCAAACTACCTAAATTACGAACTTTCTCTAATAAGATTACTTCCATCTTAATAACCCCTTAAGTTGATTCTCTCACCCTTGTTGGGAGATACAATCTAAAATTAAACAAACTATCTAATGAGCCAAACACAATATAAGCTAATAATACAAAAGATGGTTTAAACAATACTAACAATAATAATAAAATAACTACTCTTACTTGATTTTTACGAGCCAAAATATAATAAGCCAAACTAAACCCTGATGTTAGAAAATAGGATAATACGAGTGGCAATAAATTTATGGCATACGAAATTTCATAATAAGATCCAATTGAAACTCCAAGTAATACTAAAAACGATAGTCTACCACTGCGAAAGCCTAATAATTCATCCCTAAAACCACCAGGCATGTACAGTTTAGATTGTATGGATCGGGCAAACATTAAAGAAATTATTGCCGAAACAATCACACTTAATATCTGCACACCAAAAAACAATTGAGCCAGTACAAAAGAACTGAGTCCGTCAGTACTACTATCGATTAGGTGTTGATACTCCTGATACTCAATCAATACACTTTTGAATTGATTAAATTGAGCCATAATCAAATCTGGTGCCAATAGCTGAATTAATAAAAAACCAATAAAGGCCTGAATTAAAAACACGCCAAAGACTATCTGCCAACTCATTGATTTACGCAAACATAGTGCAGATATATAACAAGGTACATAGGCAATTAAAGTGTTTGCTAATGCACTGTCTAATGGCATAAGCATCATTAATGGTACAGAATGGACCACTAGTGCAGGTAACATGACCTCAAAACCAGACTTGGCGCCTTTTCTTAAGGTCACTAGAATAACTAAAGCAACAGAAAGCCAAGATGCAAAAGGCACTACTGAAAGAATAACAGCATACAAAATAGCATGCTGCTTATTTTCAAGTAATGTTTTACTGTGTTTAATTATAAAATTGCCTGCACGTATCATTTTATTATTTATTATCTATGGCTATCACAATAAGGCAACAAACCTATAAACCTGGCGTGCTTGATTGCTTTTGCTAATTGTCTTTGAAATCGAGTTTGAGTCCCTGTAATTCGACTGGGAACTATTTTACCCGTTTCAGAAATGTAATTTTTTAATAAATTGATATCTTTATAATCAATTTCGTTGCCACCTTCAGCACTGAAGCGACACATTTTTTTTCTACGAAAATAAGCTGACATAAATGCTCCTCTTAAGCGGTTCTGGTTTCTTTCTCTTTTTTCATTAAAACAGATTCACTAGTAATCGCCTGTTTTTGAACAGTAATTAAGTTTCTTAAAATTGCATCATTAAATTTGAATGCATTTTTAATCTCTTCCAGTGCTTCAAGGTTACACTCTACATTCATCAATATGTAGTGAGCTTTATGTACATCATTAATTGGGTAAGCGAGCTGACGACGGCCCAGGTCTTCTTTACGGTGTATCACACCTTCGTGTTTACTTATGATCCCTTCATAGCGCTCAACCATTGCTGGCACTTGTTCGCTTTGATCTGGGTGCACAAGAAACATAATTTCGTAATGTCTCATGATTTCTCCTTGTGGATAAAAGCCTTCCATTATTTAAAATAAGGTAAGGCAAGGTTTAAAAAGCTGCTAATCATAACCCATTTGCCCAATTCATACAATCATAAAACCACTCAAAATTGATTAACTGTATTCAAGTATGAGCACTCTAACTTTTGATTCAATAAATATATTCTTTTTAATATCAATTGACTTAGAAAGATACATGACTTTTTTTTAATAATATTTATTGTAATAGTAGTGACAAGTATCCCTAAATTAGGTTACCGTCTGCACTAGATCAAACTGCGGAATTTTTAGATAACTTATTATAAAATAACGAGGTTTTTAATGGATATTATTTCCCTTCAATTTGAAGAACCCTTAATAATTCGTATTGCCGACACTGTTGTGAAAATACTAGCGTTTAAAACTCAAGAACATGGGAATATTAAATTTGGAGTAGATGCTCCCCGATCTGTTAATGTGCATAGAGAAGAGATATTTCATGCGATTAAGAAAAAAGAACTCCTAAATCTGACAGAATAGTCTCTTAAAATGCGTACAACGGCTGCGTGTAGTTTACCTTTTTTATCGGGTTTAATATTATTTCTATCAATAATTGCATTCCTCGTTAACTATTATATTTATCAATTTACAGGAAACAATTTTTTTCCCGAAGATATGCTACTGCTCGTAAGCATCATACTGCTCATCAATTTGGGTTTGATTTTGCTGTTCGGAAAAAAAAGTAGAGCAAGCAATGCTGGCATTGAGTTGTTTTATTTCTTTCTTGTCATGTCGGTAATAGCTTTAGCAACTAACGCGGTTCAATTAACACCCTTTCCAACTATCGATAGAAAAATCCTTTCTATAGAAGAATTTTTTGGAATTCATATGTCTTATATTATGAAATGGACCAATGGTCATACTAATCTTAAGACTTTACTCAGTATAATTTATGACTCGCTACCTTATCAAATGAGCATCCTACCCCTGATAATTATAGCTGCCGGGCGATTTCACCTCATTAGAGAGTATTATTTTCTTTTACTCTTTACCACATTGCTCGGTTTTAGTTTTTATTATTTTTTTCCTACAACAGCTCCCGCCAGTATTGTTACTAGCCCTTTTTTTTCTCCTGCTCAAATTGCCACTGGGCTTAAATTTAATCAAATTCATAACCATATGATTCCTACAACTAATGAAGGGGGTCTAATTGCTCTACCTTCTTTTCATACCATATGGGCATTATTAAATGTTTATCTGCTTAAAGAATGGCCTGTGGCATGTATACTTTTATTAACTATCAATTGTTTATTAATTGCATCTTGTGTTTTATTAGGCTGGCATTATGTCATCGATATAATAGCTGCAATTTTTTTAGTCGCAATCAGCTATTACTTTTTAACCTTTTATAAGGCAAAAAATCATCTGTTAATTTTCTTAACAAGCCCTGAAGGATAAGCAAGTTCGTTTTGAATTGTTTTATCGATATTCGATATTTTTATGTTCCTATCATTTGCTTTCTGTTCCATAAGTGTTCGTAGCTCCACATATTTTTGCTCAATGAGTAAAGGATGAATTTGCAGGTAGATGTCATTTTTCCACTTGCCTATTTTGACTGGTTCGTTAATTACTCTGACAGGAGTTCCAACTGCTACGATACTAAATAAATACTCTATGTCATCAGGAAACATGCGGATGCATCCAGCACTAACCCTGGCACCGACACCATCTACTCTGTTTGTCCCATGTATTAGAAAAGTTGGCCATCCTAAACGTAAAACATGCTTACCTAAAGGATTATTGGGTCCCGGAGGAAAATAGCCGGGAATGGACGCACCTATCTCCTCTGCTGCAGCCAAAACCTTTGCAGTAGGTCGCCATACAGGATTGGCTACCTTTGCCGTGATCCGGGTGAGACCCAAAGGAGTATTCCAACCTTCTTTTCCTATGCCAACTGGAAATGTGATAACGACATTCTCATCAGCAGGAAAATAATACAACCTATATTCAGCCAAATTGATGATGATTCCACGTCGAGGGACACTGGGAAGTATAAATTGTGAAGGAATGATCAGCGATGAGCTGGCCGAAACTGGGCGCATGGCATCAACTTGAGGGTTGGCTCTTACCATCTCGTAATAGCCTATATCAAAACGTCTGCCTATCTCATCAATAGTTTCACCCATTTCAGATTGGGTGTATTGAAGTTCACCCACCACATCACCTGATTCAGGTAAAACCAGTATGGTGGCATTTGAATAGTGAGATACAAACAGCAATAAAGACAGAATCAATACACATGATTTTGGATTACATAGCATCATAAAATTCTCAAAGCAATGTCTGATGACAATTTATCTTTAGAGGCCGTATTTGCCAAGACTTATTCTTGAAATTGAAAAGAGCAATTTTAAAACAAACTCAGGCAAAGCCAAAAGCTTTGCCCTGAATTAAAGGGTAACGGCTTAGTAGAAAATTAAAACTACAAGCTTGTATCAACTTTAAAACGTTCTCCGTATTTAGATTCAAACGTTTTGAACAAGTTTTCTAATTTATCTTTACCAAAGTCGTTAGCATAATTCATTGGCCCCCCACGAAACGGGGCGAAACCTGTCGCAAAGATCATGCCGGCATCGAGTAAGTCAGCATCAGCAACCACTCCCTCACGTAAACAAGCAGCAGATTCATTGACCATGCGTAATATTAGTCGGTCTGCAATAGTTTTATCAATAGATGAGTCAGGACGTTTTTTAACTGGTTTTCCATCTTTATATTTATAGAAACCTTCGCCTGTTTTGCGACCCAATTTACCAGCTTGTACCATGTCACGTAATTTCTGCGGAACACTGCCACCAAAATGGCTGGTTAAATTTTCAGCTACAGCCAGACATACGTCCATTCCAACCGTATCAGCCAATTCAACAGGTCCCATAAACATGCCAAACTGTAAAGCTGCCTCATCAATAGTTTCTCCGCTGTATCCTTCTTCTAATAATTGAACACATTCCATTAGATAAGGCATCAGCACTCTATTAACTAAAAATCCTGGACTGGATTTAACGGGTAATGGCAATTTACCAATTTGGTTAACGAAAGAACACGAGTTTTGTTGTACTTTTTTAGCCGTTGAGGAACTGCTTACTACTTCAACTAAATCCATCTTCGCTACGGGGTTGAAAAAATGAATTCCAACAAGTCGATCAGGATTAGTCATGACGCTACTAATTTCATCTAAGGGAATGCTGGAAGTATTGGTTGCAATAATAGCGCTTTTTTTAGCGTTTTTTTCTACAGTTCGCATGATTTCTTGTTTCACAGCAAGATTCTCAAATACTGCTTCGATAATGACATCCGCACGTGCAATACCATGCCCCTCTGGATCGGGAATCAGCTTATCCATTGCAGCTTGTATCAGACGTGGCTTGCGTAATTTTTTCTTATACAGAGAATAGGCTCGCCCAATCGCTGGGGCAATCTGAGCGTATGATTTATCTTGCAAAGTAACATGGATACCGCGTAAAGCACACCATGCAGCAATATCTCCCCCCATTACACCTGCACCAATAACATGCACGTGATGAGCTTTGAACTGACTGTCTTTCGCAAACCCTTTAAGTCGTTCACGTAAAAAAAACGCGCGAATCAAGTTTCTTGAGGTATCACCGTTGGAAACTAATTGCTCTACTGAGTCTGCTTCTTTTAAATAAGCCCTGTCGCCTTCTCCTCCCTCTTTTTCCCATAAATCAATTACGGAAAAAGGAGCAGGATAGTGTTCTTTTCGAACTCGCTTGGCAACATTGTACCTCAAGAGATAGGCAATGGGTTTTCTAAGCCATACGCTATTACTTAAACTCTCAACTAAAGAAGGCTCATGTTTAGGTGGTTTATTCTTAATAAAATAAACAGCAGCTCTTTTTAACTGTCGAACAGGCACGACATCATCAATCATACCTAATGCTTTTGCTCTTCCAGATGAAATTGCACTACCAGTCAGAATAACCTCTGACAATGCTTTAAAACCACCAATTAATTTTGGTAAACGTACTGTTCCGCCCCAACCTGGGTGAATACCGAGCATTACTTCCGGCAGTCCTATTCGTGTATCTTTTTCATCACTGGCAATTCTATAACTACAGGCTAATGCTAATTCAAATCCCCCACCCATACAAAAACCATCTATCATTGCCACGCTGGGAATAGATAAAGCTTGTAATCGTGAAAAAACGGCCTGACCTTTCTGTAAAAAATCTACAGCTTGAGCTGGACTTTCAAATTTTGAAAAGGCATTAACATCTGCTCCAGCAATGAATCCTTTTTCTTTCATAGAGTGGATCACTAATCCTATCGCTTTTTTATCTAATGAAATCTCATGAAGAATACTATTAAATTCATCCAATACTTCTTCATTAATTGTGTTTACTGCGGCATCTCTTCTATTTATTCCCAGCCATAGAATCCCTTCATCATCGCGATGCATTTCCCAATTTTTATAATTATTCATGTCCTTTCACCTCGGTCACACGTTCAAGATACATAGCCCCACCCTGTCCTCCACCAATACAAATGGAAGCAATACCTCGTGACTCGTTTCTTTGCTCCAATGAACTTAATACGTGCAATACAATACGAGCACCACTGGCACCTATAGGATGTCCTGCAGCTATGGCTCCACCATCTCGATTTAATTTATCTAATGATGGAGCTCCCATTGCTTCTTTTAAACCTAGCTGTGTCTTACAGTATTCCTCATCATTCCAGGCAGCTACACATCCTAACACCTGGGCTGCAAAAGCTTCATTTATTTCCCAGCAGTCTATGTCATCTGGTTTTAATTTATGCCTTTGTAATATGGGTGTTGCTGCGTGAACAGGTCCAAGACCCATTTGTGATGGGTCAAGAGCTGCCCATTGAGAATCGACGATGCGCCCTATAACAGGTAATCCATGTTTTTTAACCGCTTCCCCACTGGCAAGGAGTAATAAACAGGCACCATCAGTAACTTGAGAGCTGTTTCCAGCAGTAACCATGCCATATTTTTTATCAAAAAATGGTTTTAATTTTGCTAATTTCTCTACCGTTGAGTCAGAGCGAATTCCATTGTCCTTATTATAGACATGCCCTTTATTATCAATAATAGGGGCAACTTCTGTCATTCTGTCTTCAGAATATGCTTTGTCTAGTTTCAAATGGCTTTGCACAGCAAACTCATCCATTTGTTCGCGGGTAATATTAAATCTGTAAGCAATTTTTTCAGCTGTTTGTCCCATATTTAAACCCACTATAGGATCAGTGAGTCCTCTTAGCAAAGCAATTACCGGGGCCAGATACGAAGGCCTAAATTGAGTCGCCAGGCCAATTTTTTGACCCACACTTTTTGCAGCAAACCAACTCGCAAGCCAGGCAGTCATTTTTTGGTTGAATAATAAAGGAGCATGACTCATTGCCTCGGTGCCACCGGCAAGAACCAGATTACTTCGACCACTGGCTATTTGCATTGCTGCATTATCAAGTGCCTGCATTCCGGAAGCACAATTTCTCATCACAGTGAAAGCGGGCACTTTATCACCGCAACCCAAGCGTAATGCAATAACACGGGCAATATTCGCCTCATCTGGACCCGGCATTGCACTGCCGATGATAACCTCGTCCAGTTCAGTAGGAGCAAACGGTTGTCGATTCAACAAAGTCATTCCTGCGGCAACTGCCAAATCAGATCCGGTAAATGGACCAATTCCTTTAGCTTTAAGAAAAGGGGTACGGCTTCCATCCACTATATAAACGTCTCGCCCACTTAAATTCGACTGCAGTTTCATTAGTCCTCCTTCTGCCGATTTCATTACAGGTATTTACCCATTATTTTAAAGGCAAAGATTAGCAGTAATATTCACAATTTGGAAATGTAAACTATTGTTTTTAGTAAAACTAATGAATTTAGTTGTACATTAAGTATACCCTGTAAAAATAAGATCTTCTCCTATCAGGAATTGAACAGAAAATCAGATCGATCTACAGATGCATCTTGTGCCATGATGGATGCTCCAGGTACTGCTTTTTAGTTAAATACAAAGAGCGTTAATTTTGTGAGGATCGCTCAGGGACAAATCCAAGTGTCTAGTGAGATTAGTTAGCTGACTCAATCACCCCCATTGCCATAATGGTATATCAGCACAACCTTTTTTAGCCCAATATTTTTCCAATTTTCTATGAATAATTCAGAGGCATTTCAATAGAATCTATTTCAGGGAGATAAATACAAAAATTAAGGATATGCCTTTGAATTATGATTCCATATTATTCATATAAAATATAATTAAACCATTTTTAGTATTTTTTTCAATTTAAATTTCAAGTATTATTGACGACATGCAAATACCTGATATACTCCGCAACCATTGATTGGAGAGATGGCCGAGTGGTCGAAGGCGCTCCCCTGCTAAGGGAGTATGGGAGAAATCCCATCGAGGGTTCGAATCCCTCTCTCTCCGCCAATCAACGCGCCCGTAGCTCAGTTGGATAGAGTATTTGGCTACGAACCAAAGGGTCGGAGGTTCGAATCCTTCCGGGCGCGCCATTTTTCGGCTCTTTCCCATTTAAGGGGGCAGCTTTAATCATCCGCAGAACACCTTAACACGCACTCTATAATTTTCAAAATTCCTAGATCCATAAGCTCGGCTCTTCCCCAAATCCTGGGGCTGTTCATTCATCGACAAAGCAGTCTAACTCTTAATCTATAAGCCCGTCTTTGAATTAGCTTCATCTTTCGGCTCTTTCCCATTTAAGGGGGCAGCTTTAATCATCCGCAGAGCACCTTAACACGCACTCTATAATTTTCAAAATTCCTAAACCCATACGCCCTTCGTTGTATTAGTTTCATCTTTCGATGGAAGCCTTCAGTTATTCCATTTGATTTAGTAAATCGCCACATTCTAGCCACTTCATCTTTCCAAGTAGTCAACGTTTTACCTAGAGCAGCCAAAGCTTTAAAAGGACTTTGTTTTAAATCATTAAGCATCTCCAGAAAGATAGGTATCACTTCACGACACTTGTTTTGATTTAAAGCCTTGTTCATTAAAAGTTGATGAAGTTGCTGTTGAAATTGATAAATAGCGTCTATGGCTGGATTTTGGGCCAAGAAGGCGTCCCGTTTTTTTTGTTTATCAGGAGTGAGGCGGTCTGCTCTTGTTCTTAATAGTGCGAGGATGCCCCGATTATTTTTGACCTGATGAGAGAGTTCTCGATAGGTCATCATGCACTGATGCTGCATTAGACGTATGACATGAAACCTATCGGCCACTATAAGCGCATTAGGAAAATACTTTTTTACCAGTGACCGATAAGTACTGCTTAAATCCATACAAATGACCTTAACTTTTTCTTTGCCGGGCAATTGATTTAAGTAGGCTGATAAGTCCTGTTCACTACGTCCAAGAACGACATCAAAGATTTTATGTTTCCTTAGGTCACATAAAGTAGTAGCAAACCCCTCTTTTTTACTAAAGAAATGTTCATCGATACCTAATACTTGCGGACAAGGTCTATTGAGTAATTCTTGATGTTCGAGACGATAACGACGTTGGTACCAACGTTCTATGGTCGCTTTCCCTTTCTTATAATAGTTCGCCAAGTCTTTCTGAGATACGCCCTTAGTATGGCTATGAAATACTTCTCCTTGTAACCGCTCAGTTGACCTTTGGTGTTTGGCTATTCCGGGAAATTGCTGGTTTCCGTAGCGTTTACAAACATTACAATACAGCTTATAAGCTTTAAATCGCAATAAAGTTCTTCTATGACCGATTAACTCATGATGTACTTCTCTTATCTTGCTGGATTTCTTCCTTACCTCTTTGCTTTTACAATGGGAACAGCGGGCTTTTCGTTGATACACCACATCTAGTATTAATGGGTGATAACCACTCACTTTTACTATGGCAAACCCAGGTAAATTTAGGATAAGATTATATCCAGGCACTTTAATCTCCTTTTTGACCGTCAAATCAATAGGTTAGTTTAGACTAATACGATTAAAGTGCCCCCTTAATTGGTGTAGAGCCCATCTTACGATGAAAGCCTGGTCACCTGTTGGTATACATATGCAGGATAAAAGAAATAAAAAGGTAAAACTTTAACTGTCATATATCCAAACGATGGCAAAGCGAAAACTAATGCAACCATTTTTAATACAGGGTGCCCACCGGTACAAAGAACCAAAGCCCAGGGAACAATTAGGGACATTAAAATTAACAACCGTAACCCCCAAATCTTAACGACCAATTTTTTGTTTGCAAGTGTAAACTGGACTGACTCCATACCCTTTTTCCAAGGTGATTTGTTATCGTTAACAAGTAAAACGGGGGTGAATAGTGTTAGCCAATGACCTAATAAAACCAGCATGTTAAATGGCTTAAAAAAAGAACCTATTAAACCCAATATTAACAATGCAACTAAAACCGCTCCTAAAGCTTTGCCCATAGCTTGAGATTTATATAAATTAAGAAAACCAGTGTTCTCATTAACAGAATCACCATCCAAATTAGCCTTAATAAGCTGGTACAGGCCATCAAGAAATGGAAAAAAAGCAAGGAAAACTAGCCCTGCAACTATCAAAAGATAAGGGTAGTTCAGATATGGATGATTAAAATTAATCCAACCTAGCTCATTCAATTCAAAAGGAATAATTATTCCAAATAGAATTAAGACAGCAAGCGGGGATAAAAAAAGAAAACTTAAGGGCCACCAGAGAGCCGTACGGCACTGCGTATAGGATCTCCATGCCTCAGCAAACCAAGGGAAAAATTTTACCAGATTCATAATCAGCATACATTTTAAATTAAATGTATGATATTAACACGGAACTGCAAGCAAAAGTAGAATATAAAATATTTGTTGGTGTAAATTTATCATAAGGGAAATAGTTTCTAATCACCCGTTAAAATAAGACCCGTTAAGCGGCTGGTGCGGCATCATGATCTGACTGTATTTCCTCCAATTCAGGCAGAAGATCCTTCCTGAATGAGTCCAGGTTTTTCGCTGATGTCGAAGCAAAAAGGCCCGGTTTATAGGTTTTTTCATTATCAACAAAAGTTATATAAATAGGTTCTATTATATTTTCATCAATCCATTCCATAAATTGATTTAAGAGAGAACCAGCAGATAATTTTGGTAAATGCAGATCAAAAGCCTTTGTAAGATCTTGTGCCAGGTTAAGTGTTCCCTTACTGTTTTCTTTGCTTATTTTTTCTAAAGCAGTTTGAGTAATCTCAATATTTGTTACGTTCGAATCAGCCTTGGTCACAGTGATAAATTTAGCTAATTTGTCTAAGCTTTCGTAATGACTTGAAAATGCATTCTGTAACTCGAGCATTACATTGAGCTTTGGATCATTTTCCGAAGACGAGCTTTGAATGTCCTTAATTTCTTCAGCAGTTTTTTGTATAATTTTTCCGATTACTGCTTTTTTCTTCATAATGAGTAGTTGTTGTCTATTAAGTTGAGTTTTTAAAATATTAACTTCATGTAACTGTCTTTGCTCTTCAAGAAATTTATTAATAGTGCTTCCATGTATTTCCAGAGTAGTTAACTGTTCCTTCAGGGCAGCAAAGGTTTTTGAATCTGGCGATGGATTTGTTTCAAAATCCCGAGTTAAATTTTCATGGATATTATTATACTCTTTAACCGCTTCAGTAATTAATGGCTCACGAATATAACGCTTTTCTTGGTGAGTTAGAGAGTTATCAATTATTGGCATTGATGAAAGTTTTTGAAATCTACTTTTTAAATCTTGAATATCCAGTTTGATTTTTAATTGTTCTGCTTGGTAATTTGCAATAAATTGTTCAATATTAGTTTTTCCCTCCTTAAGATTTTCAAATTCCTTTTTATAATCAATGGCATCAGCATAGCTGACTTGTCTGTCTCCTTTTTCCAATGCCTCACTAATTCTTGCATGTGCCAGCAGATACTCTCCAAATGCTTTGCTTAGTGAATCAGAACGTGGATAAGAAGTTCCATTGAAAGTAAACGTGCTGTCTTTAAGAGTTAGTTCGGGGTAATTTTGTTTAAATTGAGTGCCAAACTGTTCCAGCTCTTTACGTGTACTTTTTAAATTACGAACAAGTACAGAGCTTTCTGGCGAATTTGATTCAAATCCATATTGTAATAAATCGTTTAAAGCGGCTTGATATTTTGGGGTAGACATTCCATTTTGAAAGTCAAATTGGAGTGCATTGGTAACACGAGCGTAACTGCGAGCAGAATCCCTTGGGTTATTCGTAAGCATGTCATAAAGTTCAGCTCTTTTAGAACAATACTCCAAATCATCACTTATGATTGTTTTTAACGCCTCTTGATTAGTGGTAATCGATCTTTGTATTTGATCAACAAGTTGTCTTTTATCATTTAATTGTTCAGTTAACTGCTCTCGTTCTTGTCTTATCGCCACGCGCCCTGATGCATCATCTGATATGGGTCCGCATGTCTGGAACAAAATTAAGGAAAAATAAGAGCTATTCATCCATCATTTATAGTTAAAAATTCACTCAAATTAACCTATTTAAACCTACTCAATACCGTATGAATAGTGATTGCTACTACGAATTGTCTTAGGTCATTTTACCACAACTCTATCAGAATGACTTATCCACAAGTCCACAGGTCAGGAGAGCTTCACTTTCTCGTATAGGCCTGTGGGCCTTGTGGGTAAGTCATGACGCTCTCATTTAGGGTTTATGGTCTTTTCCGGCCATAATACACCTCTGCGGGCGTTAAATAATTAAAGGACTGGTGAAGCCTTCGGTTATTATAATACTCAAAATACTCCGTTAAGGCCAGCTCAACCTCTTCAATTGTATCAAAATCATACCGGTAGATTTTTTCTTGCTTAACACTACGCCACAATCGCTCGATAAATATATTATCTAAATAACGTCCTCGCCCATCCATGCTGATAGAAATGTGGTGAGATTTTAGCGTATTTATCCAATCTTTTGAGGTAAATTGAGAACCCTGATCCGTGTTAAAGATCTCACAACGCGAATGCAGCAAAGCGTTTCTAAGCGCCTCAATACAAAATTCAGCCTCCATAGTAGGTGAAATAGCCCATCCAATCACATAACGACTATACCAGTCCATAATAGCTACTAAATACACATGCTTTCCTTTCATGCGGATGTAGGTGATATCTGCGGCCCAAACCTGATTTGGTTTGGTGATATCCACCTCTTTTAATAAATAAGGGAACACCTCATGCTCCTTATTGGGAACGCTTGTATTTGGCTTTGGGTAAACAGTCGATAACCCCATCATTTCCATCAACTTTTTTACTCGACGTTTACCAACAGGATAGCCTACTTCTTTTGACAGCCATCTTGCCCGCTTAATTTTACCTTCACATGGATACTGCAGATAGTGCTCATCAAGTAGCGCCATAAGCGCTTCATCTTCGACAGAAATGGGCTTGGCACTATAATAATAACTTGAAACAGGCAAGTCTAATAGCAAGCATTGTTCACGAATGGTGAGCTCGGCAAGAGGATCAATCATGACGCGCTTTTCATCCAGACTAAAGTTCATGCTTTTTTTTTAGCCAAGATAGCTGCGCTTGAAGTCGACCAATTTCTTGATATAATGCCTCAACAAGCTGCTCTTGGGACTTGGCTTCTTTTTCATTAGCCCCAGAGAATAAATCGTTAATGGCTTTGATGGCCGATTGCTTCCAAGTTTTTACCTGCGTTGCGTGAACACCGTATTCACTGGTAATTTGCGCTTGTGTGAGTTTCCCCTCAATCGCAGCTAGCGTTATTTTTGCCTTCTTGGCCGCCGTATAATAAGCTCGCTTTTTAGACATTTTATTCTCCTCTTTGTATTAAGAAGAATAGCTCTTAAAAAACCTTTTTTTGTGTCCAGAAAACCGCGCCTATATTAATCATTCCAGTACATGCTGGAAAGAGGAATTTGCGGTTGAAAGTTTTCAGCAGAAAAGCTCAGCTTAGAGCGAGAACCGTCAGCAATTATTAATGATTTTAATTCCTTACTCAAATCACTGTAACGGCTATGCCCCTGAGTTGCAGCCATATAAACAATGCCATATAAAGAGGACAGATTATTATACACCTTCTCAATTTCTATTGTTTGTTCAGCAATTACCCTATCCAATTTTGCTATAGCCAATCTGTCTTCGATTAATTTACAACGCTGCTCAATATCAAATTTCTTTTCAGCTAACTCATGAAGCTGATTAGCCATCTCGGCAAATAAATCACTGGAAATGACTCCTCCTTTTGATTTTTCATGAATCTCTACGGTTTTATGGGTAATAGCATCAGTTTCCGCAAGTA
The DNA here is from genome assembly GCF_011764505.1 of Legionella antarctica. Taxonomy (NCBI): domain Bacteria; kingdom Pseudomonadati; phylum Pseudomonadota; class Gammaproteobacteria; order Legionellales; family Legionellaceae; genus Legionella; species Legionella antarctica. The sequence goes on along the minus strand of NZ_AP022839.1, from coordinate 1,911,056 downwards.
ATTTATCTAACTGTTCAACATCAGGCTTAATTGCTTCTTGAAGTTCCGTATCATCATATTTGTCTAACTCGAATCGAATGGCAGTAACATGCTGCTTTAGATTTACATAGATCTCTGCCACGGTGTTTTTATTTTGTAAAAAAACATTACCTTTGTCAGCTTTTGAGACAGGGTATAACTCATTTTCAAGAGCTGAGAGATTTGCATGCTCTGGCTTGAATTGTCCAATTGCATTACCCAAGAGCGAATTACGCTCCGTTAATAATTCAACTCGTTTTTTTATTGCGCTTTCCCTGCTATCGGAATTAAGTTTAGCGATGCGATAATCTATGGCCTTTAGCTGCTCATTTAAAAGAACGGTAATGGATGAGATATGTTCCCAGATTAGTGCGGCCTGCTTATTAACTCCAGTTGACCGGTATGTTTTTTCATGTAATTTTGCCAGAACTGTTTTTGATAAAACCTCAGACTCATTTTTTAATAATTTTTCTTTTTGCAGTAATCTATATACCTCAGTATCCTCAAAATCGACAATTTCTGCGATTCTGGGCTTTCGTTTATTCTTTGGCATAAGCCCCCCTAAAAATTACTTTTACTGCCTATTTACTATTATAGAGGATATTAATTAAGCTTTTATTACGTAAATGGTAACGCACTGAAAAGGTTGTAACTCTCTAATCGACTCTTTGTGGGAGCTATAGGTCGATGTATAAATTACGGGTTTGATGAAAGCAACTCATGTTCACCATATGCTCTCAAAACACCATCGCTATTTGTAAGTTAAGCACCTGCTCCTGGGGATGATGTATTAAGTGATTTACGGTTTTGTTCTGTTAATGTACCAATATTTGCTTCCAAACCCTGCAAATTTTCATTTAATTGATTGAGTCGTTGAGTTATCGAAGCTAATTTTTCAGGAGCAGCCGCAATAAAGCGTTCATATTGTTGTTTTTGTGATTCCAGTTTTTTTGTTTTTTCAACTTCCCTACTCTCACTTAATTCGTTTTTAATAAGATCTATTTGTTTTTTTGCAGCGGTAACTTTTTGGTGATATTGACCTATTAGTTCCAGAGCATTCAGATAAGACTCTTTTGCTGTCACTAAATGAGCTTTTTTTTCAGTTAGTTGCTGATTATAGTTACGTAGACTTTCTTGCCTAATATAGCCACTCATAGGTGAATTAAATAAAGTTGGAGCAGTCATAATATTTTCCTTTTACCAGAGCATAATTGTTACCCAAACGTCGTGATCACTTTAGTACGCGTTGCACTTCATCTAGCGTCTCATCAGCTGCCTTGTCTTCTAATTCAACTTGCGATGCTACTCGCTTGGCTTTGTTCGATGTTTCTGAATCGAAACTCGGTGCTCTAACCACAACACTCTCTCCATTTTTTACAGCAAGTTCACTGATTTTAAGCTGTTTATCTAGTTGTTCCAGTAATCCGTTTGCCTCCATTACCAATGGCATTAATTCACTTTGTTGTTCAACTTGAGCTACGCTGGTTAATTCAACATCAGAGTTCTCCAAAAGTGCTTTAGTTGATGGAGTAGTTTCATTTTCAAATTTAGCGGTTAAAAAAGTAGCAACTTTGCTGTCTGCAGCAATATACAATTGCTCAATTTTATCTTTTAATTGAGCATCAATACCAGTTTTCTTCTCTTCATATGCCTTGTTTTGTTCTGTAAATCCTTGCATATCACCAGAGAACTCAATTTCATCATTTACTATTTTAGCACCAGCCCCAATAGTAATAGCCGCCGCTGTAGCTGTTCCAGCCAAAGCAACAGCAGTGGCTGTACCAGCAGCGAGTGCAATACCCAAAGGAGCGAGTACCCCGCTTAAAATCAAAACCAAACTAATGACCGCAACTAAACCAACCCCTACTGCTAATAAAGAGTTACGATTCCTTTGAAACCAATTTTGATTTGCACTTGCGGGAGTAGAGGGCAGAGTAAGAGCCGTTTTTTCTTGGTCGGCAACGGCTCTAAGTTGTACTAGTTGCTTGCTTGACTCGGAATTAAAGAAACCTTTAACTAACTCTGTAACGATGCCCTTAAACTCCTGTCTTCCATGGAGTGCCAGTACATGTTGTGTAGACTGTTCACTTAACTGATCGGCTTTATCCAGTATATATTTTTTTAGCAATGGCGGGTCTGGATCATTGATCTTCTCAGCAAATAATATAGGCGCGGTTTTCTGGACACAAAAAAAGGTTTTTTAAGAGCTATTCTTCTTAATACAAAGAGGAGAATAAAATGTCTAAAAAGCGAGCTTATTATACGGCGGCCAAGAAGGCAAAAATAACGCTAGCTGCGATTGAGGGGAAACTCACACAAGCGCAAATTACCAGTGAATACGGTGTTCACGCAACGCAGGTAAAAACTTGGAAGCAATCGGCCATCAAAGCCATTAACGATTTATTCTCTGGGGCTAATGAAAAAGAAGCCAAGTCCCAAGAGCAGCTTGTTGAGGCATTATATCAAGAAATTGGTCGACTTCAAGCGCAGCTATCTTGGCTAAAAAAAAAGCATGAACTTTAGTCTGGATGAAAAGCGCGTCATGATTGATCCTCTTGCCGAGCTCACCATTCGTGAACAATGCTTGCTATTAGACTTGCCTGTTTCAAGTTATTATTATAGTGCCAAGCCCATTTCTGTCGAAGATGAAGCGCTTATGGCGCTACTTGATGAGCACTATCTGCAGTATCCATGTGAAGGTAAAATTAAGCGGGCAAGATGGCTGTCAAAAGAAGTAGGCTATCCTGTTGGTAAACGTCGAGTAAAAAAGTTGATGGAAATGATGGGGTTATCGACTGTTTACCCAAAGCCAAATACAAGCGTTCCCAATAAGGAGCATGAGGTGTTCCCTTATTTATTAAAAGAGGTGGATATCACCAAACCAAATCAGGTTTGGGCCGCAGATATCACCTACATCCGCATGAAAGGAAAGCATGTGTATTTAGTAGCTATTATGGACTGGTATAGTCGTTATGTGATTGGATGGGCTATTTCACCTACTATGGAGGCTGAATTTTGTATTGAGGCGCTTAGAAACGCTTTGCTGCATTCGCGTTGTGAGATCTTTAACACGGATCAGGGTTCTCAATTTACCTCAAAAGATTGGATAAATACGCTAAAATCTCACCACATTTCTATCAGCATGGATGGGCGAGGACGTTATTTAGATAATATATTTATCGAGCGATTGTGGCGTAGTGTTAAGCAAGAAAAAATCTACCGGTATGATTTTGATACAATTGAAGAGGTTGAGCTGGCCTTAACGGAGTATTTTGAGTATTATAATAACCGAAGGCTTCACCAGTCCTTTAATTATTTAACGCCCGCAGAGGTGTATTATGGCCGGAAAAGACCATAAACCCTAAATGAGAGCGTCATGACTTACCCACAAGGCCCACAGGCCTATACGAGAAAGTGAAGCTCTCCTGACCTGTGGACTTGTGGATAAGTCATTCTGATAGAGTTGTGGTAAAATGACCTAAGACAATTCGTAGTAGCAATCACTATTCATACGGTATTGAGTAGGTTTAAATAGGTTAATTTGAGTGAATTTTTAACTATAAATGATGGATGAATAGCTCTTATTTTTCCTTAATTTTGTTCCAGACATGCGGACCCATATCACTCCATACAAATCCTCAAGTCCTGATGCCAATCTTCTTTCAAAGATTTTTGTTTTATATTCATTAAAGTAGGAAGAATTCTCTTTATCCCCCTTAGGCTGATACTGTAATGGATTAATCATCATGAACTCCAAATTTAATTTATTAGCTTGCAGCATTAGTATAAGTATATACCTCAATTGAAACATTGTTATACAATTTAATGCTGGGTATGTTTGGCTTAAGTCATGATGATTAAGAGTTTTAAAATGGAGACTTTCAAGCAATTGGGTTATTCACTCTATTTAAAATTTAAAGAGTACAGTTAAGTAAATTGATTACTTTGGGGTTGAATACTAAAAAGGATAGGTATTCCAAAAAACGCATGTCCTTATAAAGTTTTTTCAAGATGGAATATGACAGCGAATATCATGGTTTACCAAGCTATTTTCTACGCATATGATAAGCAACAATCAATAAAATAATCACCCCTGCAACGATAACAATTACTAATATGGATGTGGGTCCACTCAAAAAACTTGTAGAACCAGGCTCAATCCTGGGCTCAACAATTAAATCAGCGTAACTGGCAATAGCATAAAAAATGCCAAGCAGGCCTAATGCAATAGGTATAAACCCCACCATATATACTCTCCAAGCACGATTGAAGTTCCATTTAATATTAATGAATAAATTAAAGCTCTTCTCAGGGTGATTAACATCACTAGATTGATCAAAGCCGCTTCCATTAGTACCACTATCAATTCTGTAATAATCCAGCTAAACCCAACTAAAATGTGAGTTGATAAGAAATAATATATAAAATGTGCTAACGGGTTGGTAAACAGATTTAATCCTACAATAAAGATAACCCAAGACAAATGCCTCTCTTTAGGTATCCTCCTCTTGATAAAAAGATAAAACGCCAATAACTCCAGTAAAACAGTCAGTGATAGCGCCATTATTGTTCTGATGATTGCTGCATCCATCATCCACTCCTATCTGAATTTTAGAACTATCACATCTATGAATAAAGCCATACACAACATTTAAGAAACTACCAATAAGCCTGTTTATCGTTTTAATGTATTTATTGATGATTCAATTCACCAAACGAATCTGATTATTTTAACTCCAATAGTTTAACTATTGATATTTTTAATTGCATTATGTAAAGATACGATACAGTATGGTCGTTTATATTTCATGCTTATTTTGGCAAATCCTACTTTATTAGGAAACATTTAGCATGCTCTGACTGTTCATGGTATTTGGAGAAAGGCATTGATCATCTAGCTATATTAGGAGAAATACTAAAAAAGACAAGCATTCTTGATTAGTAGTGGATCCTATCCATATTAATTGCTCTGCACATCATGAGATCATTCTGCGCAATATGTTATCTTTATTAATAAAATGATGCTTTAAAGCCGCAGCAGTATGTAGTGATATGGCAGCTATCAATGCATACCCTAACCACTCATGAACCCATTCAAATAAAAATAGATTATCCTCATTAGCGGCTATAACATTAGGTAAGGTAAACAGGCCAAAGAATGAAGCAGGAAGACCTGCGGATGAAGTGATTAACCAACCTGTAATTGGCATAGCAAACATGAAGATATAAAATGCCCAATGCATACTTCGTGCTGCAAGTTTCTCAAGCATTGGTAATTCTAATTCCGGCATTTGATTACTTAAACGCCATATAATCCTGAAAATTGCCAGAAATAGTACCAATAAACCGTACTCTTTGTGCCAACCATAAAGCTTTAGTTTTTGCAAATTAATGGGCAGATCCACCATATACAAGCCTTCTGCAACTAGACCAATGATAAGGATAGCAACAACCCAATGTAATAAAATAGCTACTATCCCAAAACGGGTTATACTGTTTTTAATACGCATGGTTTACCTTATTTTTTATCCTGGTATGCTTCAGCACCTATTTGTATTATCACTTCATCTCCTACATCAGGTACCAGGGTATTCATACCAAAGTCGGATCTCTTGATCTCGGTAGATGCCGTAAAACCTACAGAATTTTTATTTGAAATTGGATTAATACCAGTTTTGTTCAAGGTAACATTCAGAGTTACTGGTTTCGTGACACCATGGAGGGTGAGCATACCGTGTACTTTGGCAGAATCTTTACTTGATACATCTACCTTATCACTTACGAAAGTAGCTGTTGGGAATTTTTCCTGATTAAAAAACAACTTATCTTTTAAATGTTTATCAAACTCTGGTAAACCAGTTGCCAGATCAGCAATTTTAATTGTTGCATTAACTTTACTTTGATCCGGATGATCTTTATCAAGCACGAGTTGCCCAGTGACATAAAACTTACCCACTTGGTCAGAGAAACCCAAGTGCTTAATACTCCATAATACATAGGTATGGTTTTTGTCCAAAGTAAAGGTTTCCGGTTTAGCATAAGTGACCGTGGAAAAACCAAATACAGCAACTGATAATGCAAAAAGATACGACAGACTAAGTTTCATATTCATTCCCTGTAAGGTTTAGCAAGCTAGTTTCTTTATTTTCCTGCCTCAAGAGTTCCATCGACAATTTTTTCGCACATTCCCTTTGGCATGATAAGAAATGCGTCTTTTTGTTTGTCTTTGGTAGAGGAGCCCGCGCAAGAAGCACTGTGAGTAGCACAATCATTCATCCCCATTTTAACTACTCCATAACATTTTTCAGTCGCAGAAGTGCTGGGGGCAACTTCGGCTAGGGCTGTATTGGTAGCGGCGAGAACAAAAAAAGCAGTCATTGCAGACTGAATCAACTTATCAACATGTGACATCCTTAATCTCCTGGCTGTTAATATATTTTTTTCTTACTTATATTAGAACAAAATTACTATTTTTAAAATGCTTTTTGCGTGGCAACGAAGATCACTCCTATTCAGCTAAAATCTAATGCAATCTTACCTTAAATTTTTCACAGAATTTTATAGTTCAACTATAATCTTGTTACAAGAGTACAAGCAAGTATATCCTGGAGATTCAATGAATATTTCACGCAGGATGCTGTATAAAGCAGTCGATGCTAAAATAATCACCAAAGAGCAAGCTAATCACCTAATTTCGTTTGTGACCAATTTACCTGAGCAAAGCCCAAGTTTTAATCTAACAAATGTTCTTTATTATCTTGGTGGCCTTATTGCTATAACAGCCATGTCTTTGTTTATGACTCTAGGATGGGAGAAGTACGGTGGATGGGGAATTTTAGTACTGTCTAATATAGGCGCGGTTTTCTGGACACAAAAAAAGGTTTTTTAAGAGCTATTCTTCTTAATACAAAGAGGAGAATAAAATGTCTAAAAAGCGAGCTTATTATACGGCGGCCAAGAAGGCAAAAATAACGCTAGCTGCGATTGAGGGGAAACTCACACAAGCGCAAATTACCAGTGAATACGGTGTTCACGCAACGCAGGTAAAAACTTGGAAGCAATCGGCCATCAAAGCCATTAACGATTTATTCTCTGGGGCTAATGAAAAAGAAGCCAAGTCCCAAGAGCAGCTTGTTGAGGCATTATATCAAGAAATTGGTCGACTTCAAGCGCAGCTATCTTGGCTAAAAAAAAAGCATGAACTTTAGTCTGGATGAAAAGCGCGTCATGATTGATCCTCTTGCCGAGCTCACCATTCGTGAACAATGCTTGCTATTAGACTTGCCTGTTTCAAGTTATTATTATAGTGCCAAGCCCATTTCTGTCGAAGATGAAGCGCTTATGGCGCTACTTGATGAGCACTATCTGCAGTATCCATGTGAAGGTAAAATTAAGCGGGCAAGATGGCTGTCAAAAGAAGTAGGCTATCCTGTTGGTAAACGTCGAGTAAAAAAGTTGATGGAAATGATGGGGTTATCGACTGTTTACCCAAAGCCAAATACAAGCGTTCCCAATAAGGAGCATGAGGTGTTCCCTTATTTATTAAAAGAGGTGGATTGATATGGGTCCGCATGTCTGGAACAAAATTAAGGAAAAATAAGAGCTATTCATCCATCATTTATAGTTAAAAATTCACTCAAATTAACCTATTTAAACCTACTCAATACCGTATGAATAGTGATTGCTACTACGAATTGTCTTAGGTCATTTTACCACAACTCTATCAGAATGACTTATCCACAAGTCCACAGGTCAGGAGAGCTTCACTTTCTCGTATAGGCCTGTGGGCCTTGTGGGTAAGTCATGACGCTCTCATTTAGGGTTTATGGTCTTTTCCGGCCATAATACACCTCTGCGGGCGTTAAATAATTAAAGGACTGGTGAAGCCTTCGGTTATTATAATACTCAAAATACTCCGTTAAGGCCAGCTCAACCTCTTCAATTGTATCAAAATCATACCGGTAGATTTTTTCTTGCTTAACACTACGCCACAATCGCTCGATAAATATATTATCTAAATAACGTCCTCGCCCATCCATGCTGATAGAAATGTGGTGAGATTTTAGCGTATTTATCCAATCTTTTGAGGTAAATTGAGAACCCTGATCCGTGTTAAAGATCTCACAACGCGAATGCAGCAAAGCGTTTCTAAGCGCCTCAATACAAAATTCAGCCTCCATAGTAGGTGAAATAGCCCATCCAATCACATAACGACTATACCAGTCCATAATAGCTACTAAATACACATGCTTTCCTTTCATGCGGATGTAGGTGATATCTGCGGCCCAAACCTGATTTGGTTTGGTGATATCCACCTCTTTTAATAAATAAGGGAACACCTCATGCTCCTTATTGGGAACGCTTGTATTTGGCTTTGGGTAAACAGTCGATAACCCCATCATTTCCATCAACTTTTTTACTCGACGTTTACCAACAGGATAGCCTACTTCTTTTGACAGCCATCTTGCCCGCTTAATTTTACCTTCACATGGATACTGCAGATAGTGCTCATCAAGTAGCGCCATAAGCGCTTCATCTTCGACAGAAATGGGCTTGGCACTATAATAATAACTTGAAACAGGCAAGTCTAATAGCAAGCATTGTTCACGAATGGTGAGCTCGGCAAGAGGATCAATCATGACGCGCTTTTCATCCAGACTAAAGTTCATGCTTTTTTTTTAGCCAAGATAGCTGCGCTTGAAGTCGACCAATTTCTTGATATAATGCCTCAACAAGCTGCTCTTGGGACTTGGCTTCTTTTTCATTAGCCCCAGAGAATAAATCGTTAATGGCTTTGATGGCCGATTGCTTCCAAGTTTTTACCTGCGTTGCGTGAACACCGTATTCACTGGTAATTTGCGCTTGTGTGAGTTTCCCCTCAATCGCAGCTAGCGTTATTTTTGCCTTCTTGGCCGCCGTATAATAAGCTCGCTTTTTAGACATTTTATTCTCCTCTTTGTATTAAGAAGAATAGCTCTTAAAAAACCTTTTTTTGTGTCCAGAAAACCGCGCCTATATTAGATATCACCAAACCAAATCAGGTTTGGGCCGCAGATATCACCTACATCCGCATGAAAGGAAAGCATGTGTATTTAGTAGCTATTATGGACTGGTATAGTCGTTATGTGATTGGATGGGCTATTTCACCTACTATGGAGGCTGAATTTTGTATTGAGGCGCTTAGAAACGCTTTGCTGCATTCGCGTTGTGAGATCTTTAACACGGATCAGGGTTCTCAATTTACCTCAAAAGATTGGATAAATACGCTAAAATCTCACCACATTTCTATCAGCATGGATGGGCGAGGACGTTATTTAGATAATATATTTATCGAGCGATTGTGGCGTAGTGTTAAGCAAGAAAAAATCTACCGGTATGATTTTGATACAATTGAAGAGGTTGAGCTGGCCTTAACGGAGTATTTTGAGTATTATAATAACCGAAGGCTTCACCAGTCCTTTAATTATTTAACGCCCGCAGAGGTGTATTATGGCCGGAAAAGACCATAAACCCTAAATGAGAGCGTCATGACTTACCCACAAGGCCCACAGGCCTATACGAGAAAGTGAAGCTCTCCTGACCTGTGGACTTGTGGATAAGTCATTCTGATAGAGTTGTGGTAAAATGACCTAAGACAATTCGTAGTAGCAATCACTATTCATACGGTATTGAGTAGGTTTAAATAGGTTAATTTGAGTGAATTTTTAACTATAAATGATGGATGAATAGCTCTTATTTTTCCTTAATTTTGTTCCAGACATGCGGACCCATATCAGTCTGTTTCTTATGGTCTTCTAGGTATTGCTTTAATCCATCTTTTGCAAAATAAAGGACACAAAATTCCCGCGGGAATTTGTGCTGCTTTTGTTGTTGTTTTAACACCCCTGGCTATTTATGGGTTTCAGAAAGGAATGGGTTGGTGGCCAGATGATACACCATATCAAAGCTATCATACTTATATTAAATGGCATTGGATATTTATGGAATCAGGTACTTTGATTGTAGGAATAATTATGGCCTGGAACTATCGTTATCCTTTTCTAATCATGCCTATAGCAGTAACACTCTGGTACATGTCTATGGATCTCACTTCTATGATTGCTGGAGGGGGATTCAACCCAGAGCTTGCCGCCATGGTTTCCGTGTGTTTTGGATTTATTACCGTCTTGATCGCCTTTTGGGTTGATATCAGATCCCATAATTCCGCTGACTATGCCTATTGGCTCTATATATTCGGGGTATTGGCTTTTTGGAGTGGGATGACAGCACAAAATTCAGACAGTGAGTTAGCCAAATTGACCTATCTTTTTATTAACCTGGTTTTGATTTTTTTAGGTGTCATTTTAAACCGAAAAGTCTTCGTGTTATTTGGGGGCTTAGGAGTATGTTGTTACTTGGGTCATTTGGCATTTCAGGTGTTTCAAAGCAGTTATTTATTCCCTGTCGCGCTGACTTTTTTAGGATTTGTAATCGTTGGTTTAGGGATTCTATGGCAAAAACATGAGCAGGAGATGACCAATAAAATGCGTTCAATACTTCCCAAACCCTTAAAAGAGTTATTAGAAACAAGAGAGCGGCTATAAAGAGCTCTCTTGTTTGGCTTTTATACAGCTAAATAACGTGAGTTATGGATAAGGAACTCAGATTTTACCATGCTCCGTTCGGCCTGAGGAGGGCTTTAGCCCGTCTCGAAGGCTAGGCACTGGGCCAAAACCCTTCGAGACGGGCTAAAGCCCTCCTTAGGGTGAACGGATCGAGGGGGTGACTGGGTTTAATAAGCTTCTTATACATAACTGACATTAAATACGTATAAATATTTTATAACGGTATAAAATTGCAACGACCAGAAAATTCAAGATTAAAAAAATGATTGAATAAAATAAAGCAGCATTCTCGGCTCCAAACCCGCCGAATAAATGGTCGGATATAACAGCTCGCATATTATCGAGACTTCCATTTTTCAAAGGAAGATAGAACATAGACTGAATTTTTAACAAAGTAACATGCAATATAAAAGCAAATAAGGCATTCATCCCAAATATTTTCAATGGTAATGCCCATTTCGTATAACCTAAAATATCAATAATTAAAAAACATAAGGCAAAGGTAATTAAAGCACAGCCCCCAGTCCATAATACAAACGAACTCGTCCATAAATTTTTATTAATTGGGAAACTAAATCCCCAGAGCCAACCCAAAAACAAAAAAATACAACCCATAAGACTCAGAAGATAGCATTTGTTTTTATTACTTAACGAGGTTAGCAACAAATGACCCGTCAGAACACCTGACAAAGTGGTGGCAATCGCAGGAATAGTACTTAAAAAACCTTCCGGGTCGTACGCCTTTTCAAATAAATGAGCTGAAGAAAAAAGCATCTGATCAAAATAGGTAACCCAACTCCCTTCAATAGTCAGCTGGTTAGGACCAAACCCCGGAACAGGAACTTGCGTCATAGTAAACCAGTATCCCAACAGAATGCACAGAAATATCAAAACCTGGATTTTTATTGTGGTATTAAGGTAGATAAGAGCGCACACTAAATAACAAACCGCAATTCGTTGCAAAATCCCATACACCCTAATGGTTTCGATATTAAAATGGTAAGGAATTGCATTCAAAAGGACACCAACACAAAATAAAATCAGACTACGCTGTACTACCCCACTGTATAGGTCAAAACTGGATTTCTGGATACTTTGATAGTTTAAACTTACTGCACTGCTTAACCCAACAATAAAAAGAAAACAGGGAAATACCAAATCGGCCAAGGTACACCCATTCCAGGAAGCATGTTCAAGCAGTGGGTAAGGAGATCGAGTTCCCTGACTGTTCACTAAAATCATTAAAACAATAGTTAATCCTCGGAATACGTCTAAAGATAAAATACGTTTTGCTTTAAAGGAATTACTCATCATCGTAACGTCTCAATAAGTCCGAAAAAAATACTTCCCCAACTCCCGAGGTTATTGAGAAGTTGCTCATTACTCATGTGCTCAAAAAGTTAGATTATCATTTTAGACAAGAGATCAGAAGGTGAAAGCTGCAACTAGTCGAAATTAATTGCTCCTAAACTGGATAAACATAAATTTCTTGCCGAGCAGTTACGTTCGCCTAATGCACTGCAGGCTCAATTTGACCATGTAGTTTATTTTACATCACTTCCAGGGTAGCGAAGCAAGCCAAAGTTCAGCACTCAAAACTCTGGGTTGCTCTGAAACGCTCCGAATTGACGGAATTTGGGGATCAGATTCAGCATCTCCAATGCTTTTTGATTTAAGTGTTTTAAATCCTAGCTATCCATTAAAACCGTGATATCGCGAGCATCAGACAAGCCGTGATCGTCAACAACTCTTACAACAAAGCTACCCGGTTTAGCCCTCCATAAAAAAGGCTGATCGGGTTTGGTTTCAGCGATAAACGCTTCATTAATAAACCAGTATAAATGAGCAATACCTCCATCCGTTACCGCACTAAAAGGGATCTTGGCATGGGATTTTAAATTGGCGCGTATAACATAACGTACACCTGTTTGAGGTGAGGTGATTTGCGGAGGAGTTCCTGCGTTTCCGGTTAGAGCACAATCTGGCTCAAAAAAAGGTGGTGTATGTCTTTGAATACCCGCTTTTTTGAAGATTCGTAACAAATCTGAAGGCCAAAATTCAAAAATTTCAAAACGTGTATTGTCATCTATATGGCAGGTGCGCAGTCCGGTTTTATTATTGATTGCAACTTCTCTGAAAATAGTATCTGTTTTAATTGGTGATTTACCCGGTATAAACCAGGTCCATTCAGTATCCAAACAATAGCGTGTAGGTAACATTCCAGAGGCCTTGCATACCTCTACTTTGCGTAGATTCATTTGTTCGGGGTGTTTTTCAATACTCGTTAAAAGTCCTCTTTCCTGCTTAATTGCATCTACTAGCTCAAAAAACAAAGGAGCAGCAATGTCTTTGCCCACAAAAGAAGGGTTGGCCTTGTTATCAAAATTGCCGATCCAGACTCCCAGAACATAAGGACCAAAAGTACCAACTGTCCAAGCATCTCGATAACCTGAAGAAGTACCTGTTTTCCATGAGACCGGCAATTGAGAAAAATTTTGGGAAGTTAAATCATTTCTGGGCGTATTTTTTAACATATCCAAAACCAAAAAACTTGCCTCTGGACTAAGCAAACGATGCCCCTTTCCCTTGTTCTCTTCTTTAATCAAACGTATGGGATACCAAACACCTCCATTAACTAACATGGCGTATAGACCTATTAATTCTCTCATTGTTAGCTCAACACCACCTAAATTCAAAGATAAACCATAATAAGATTCAGCTCGCAAGTGTCCTACTTGTGCTTGCTCCAGTAATTGGTGTAACGATGGGTTGGTGAGCTGACTGGAAAGATCAACAGCCGGAATATTACGACTTAAAACCAAAGCATCTTTTGCCTTAACAGGTCCCATAAAATCATAATCAAAATTTTCCGGATTGTAGCCACTAAAGCTGTGGGGTACGTCTTTCAAAACCGTATTCGGATGAATTAAACCTTGATCCAGAGCTAATCCATATATAAAAGGCTTTAGAACAGATCCCGGAGATCGCTTTGTTTCAACACCATTAATCTGGCCACCAATTTTTTTATTAAAAAAATCCGCTGAGCCCATCAGGGATTTAATGCCCATATCCCGAGTATCAACCAATAAAATCGCAGCATTATAAACACCCAGACTTTTTTTCCTTGCTAAATAATGACGTGTGATACGATCTACAATGGTCTGAGTTCGATAATCCAGAGTTGTATCTATGCTTTGAAAGTGCAAAGATCGAGTGCTCAAAATCATGTTGACCATATGAGGCGCATGAAAAGGTAAATGATGGCTGTTTTGCATCACTAAAGGTAAATGAAACATCATTTTTTGAGAGTTATCTTGAGGATATTTTTTGAGCCACCGCTCAAATAGGCGATCTCTAATCTTCTTTAAATTACTGTTATCAGGAGTTCGCTTTCCTGGATTTTGAGGAATAATGCTTAAAGTCAATGCTTCAGGCAAACCTAGTTGATTTACAGGATTATTAAAATAAATCAAGCTCGCAGCACCCACTCCTTCTATATTTCCACCATAAGGTGCTAGATTTAAATAAGCTTCCAGTATTTGATCTTTGCTGTAATGCATTTCAATTTGCAAAGCCCAGATAATTTGCAACAACTTTCCAGATATTTTTTTTGAATTAATTCCATAACGGATTCGAGCTAATTGCATTGTTATTGTTGAAGCACCCATTCGACGTGATTTCAGCGCATAGGTTTGCCAAACAGCTTTGAACAGAGCAAAAGGATTTAAACCAAAATGCCAGCGAAAGTATTGATCTTCCTGTAATAGAGTGGCTGTAATCAACTGTTTGGGGATTTGCGATAAGGGAGTAAACAACCTGAATTTTTCATCTTTACTCAAGGTTAATCGTAATAATTGATGATGATCATCATATACCGTTCTAGAAAAACTGACCTCTTCGAGCAACAAAGGATTGGGTGAAAAAAATAATATTAAATACCCACTGACAAACAGTGAAACAAGGATTATGCTAATAATCTTAATTATTTTTTTCATAATCGATATTATGCATCAAAAAGAGTAAATTATATTCAAATATTATATAAATCACATGAGAATGCAGATGAATTGAAAAAATAAACGCCATACAGCATTATTTCATGCTATTCGCTTTAAACCTAATAAACAGTCATCTCAAATGGGTAAACTATGAAAAAAAATCCACGCTCTTCAATTCTAAATGGACTTTGCTCCGCATTTTCTTCTGTGTTTGGAAAGTTGAATTGGAATAGTCCTCCCTGGATGAATCACCAGCACCAAAAAGCAAAGAGCAACCCTAAACTGTTTTGGGGAACCACCTCACTGATTGTTGTTTTACTTCTTGCTGCGGGATATGGAGCCTATTGGTATAAACATCGTCCTCAACCAACCTATACCACGGCATCAATTACTGTTCCTGAAATAACTCCGATAGCTGACAATGATACCCCTCTTGTTCCTAACAACTTAATTATAGATTTTGGCATCAAAAACAATGGATTTACTAATCAGTCAGTTGCCCCCATCAATTTAATTGGTAAAACAGTTACTGACGGCATAGAAATGACGCCTAAAATAGCGGGTGATTGGAGTTGGTCCAGCGATAGTCAATTAGTCTTTGTCCCTTCTGAAGACTGGCCTGCAGGACAAAAGTATACCATTCATTTTTCCCAAAATTTCTTTGCATCAAAAACTAATATGGAACGTTACGACTTTTCATTCTTTACCAAACCATTTGAAGCAGAGATAAGTGACTTTAAATTCTATCAGGATCCTGTTAATTCAGAAGTTAGAAACGCTGTAGCAAACATTCATTTTAACTTCCCTGTAAACCCGGAAACTGTTGAAAAAAATACTTCTTTAATGTTTCAGGCAATAAAAAATGGAGCATTGGATCTGCATGCGAAACCGGTTAAATTTTCTTATACTTTCGATCAGCATAATCGAGTTGCCTATCTGCACTCAGAAAACATTAAAATAATCGATGTAGCACGTTATTTGGTATTAATTATAGGTAAAAATATAACCTCTTCAACTGACTCAGCGAAACTTAAAACAGACACAGTCTCTAATTTACTGATTCCAGATACCAGTAACTTCCTCAAAGTACTCTCCGCCTCTGCGTCAATAGTAAGAAATGATAAAGACAGACCCGAACAAATTTTAACCATTGAAACAAGTTTGGGGGTTAATGAAAAAGATTTTAACAAATCTGTCCATGTCTACTTATTACCGCAAGACTATCCAGCCACTGCAGCAGAACAAGCCAAACAAAATTATCAGTGGCAAAATCCAGGAGAAGTAACCAGCACTATTCTGTCTTTAGCGACTCCTTTGACCAAGGAGGCTATACCGACAGAGCAAAACTATGCCACGTTGCATAGTTTTAAGTTTGCCGCCCAAACACCGCGATATTTATATATTAAAATTGATAAAGGAATGAAAGGATTTGGAGATTTTACTTTAAGTAATAATTATGCGACCGTTATAGTCATCCCTGAATTTCCCAAAGAAATCAGCTTTTTACACAAAGGGTCGCTATTAGCCTTGAGTGGGGAGAAAAAACTTTCCGTTCTAGTTCGTGGGGTGCCTGCAGTCAAATTTGATTTTGCTCGAGTATTACCTGCTAACATCAATCAACTGGTTAGCCAAACGCAAGGTGACTTTAATAACCCTTATTTTATTAACCCCTCATTTAATCAGCAGAATATCAGTCAAGTATTTTCTGATGTTCAACACTTTGACAGCTCAGATTTGACCAAACAACAATATACAGCCCTTGATCTAAGCAGATATCTTACAGTTGATGCGAATTCATCAGGACCACAAGGCTTATTTTTATTACAGGCCACTGGATGGGATGTTGCTAACCAACTCCCACTAGATGTAAAAGCCAGTCGCTTAATCCTGATTACTGATTTGGGCATGCTGGTAAAAGATAATAACGACGGCAGTCATGACGTATTTATCAACTCCATCACTCAAGGAACCCCAGTCGCTAATGTTACAGTAACTGTTTTGGGTAAAAATGGCTTGCCTATCTTATCGCGTTTAAGTGACAGTCAAGGACGGGTTAGCTTCCCTACCCTTAAGGATTTTGTTGAGGATAGAGAGCCGATTGTTTATATAGCCAGCATCGATAATGACGTTTCATTTATCCCCTTCAATAATTACAACAGACAATTGAATTTTAGCAAGTTTGACATTGGGGGAATCTACACAAATAGCCAGGAATTACAAAATTTAACGGCTTATTTATTCTCTGATAGGGGCATCTACAGACCTGGAGATACAGTACACATAGGTATAATAGTAAAACAAGCCTATGCACAAAAACAACCGGCGGGATTACCCCTCCAAGCTACGATTGTAGATTCAAGAGGAACAACACTAAAAGATCAAAAGATTACTTTGAATGACACCGGGTATATGGAGCTTGACTTCACAACTAATGCCAACTCGCCAACCGGTCAATATATGGTTAACTTGTTTTTAGTAAAAGACAACCATCCACAAAATCTCTTAGGTAGCACATCGGTTCGTATTGCAGAGTTTCAGCCAGACCGAATGCGTATTACTTCAAATCTAACCCCTCTCTCGTCCGAAGGATGGATTTCACCGACAGGCTTAAAAGCTCACGTAGGACTATGGAATTTATATGGTGCGCCTGCAACTGATCGAAAAATCAGCGCCAAAATTTTATTGACCCCTGAGCAAATTAAATTTGCCAATTATCCGGACTATATTTTTGCTGATCCCCTTCTGGATCCCAAAAAACCCCCAAAAGTGTTTACTGAAAATCTGACTGACGTTAAAACAAACGACCAAGGCCAGGCTGAATTTGATTTAAATCTGGATCGGTTTGAAAAAGCCACTTATCAACTTTCGTTTTTTGCAGAGGGTTTTGAAGCAGATGGTGGTCGGAGTGTCACCACCCAATCCAAAGCTTTAATCAGTCCTCTACCCTATTTTATTGGATATAAACCTGATGGTGACTTATCGTTCATTAAACAAAACAGCATTAGAAATATCAGTTTTATTGCTGTTAACCCGCAATTAAGTACAGAAGAGGTTACGAATTTAAAAATTCAGTTAGTTTCATTACATCCGGTTACAACCCTGGTTAAAAAAGCCGATGGAACTTATCAGTATCAATCAATTATGCAATCAACACTGGTTAGTACCAATCCTTTTGCACTTGAGGAAACAGGGGCTTCATATCAAGTCCCAACCCAACAGATTGGTGAGTACTCCTTAAGTATTCTAGATAAAGATAATACAGTACTTAGCCAGTTAAAATTCAGTATTGTTGGGGCAAGCCAAAAGCCCATGGCCAAAAATGCTGAATTAACCATTAAATTAAATAAATCTGAATATAAAGCGAACGAAGATATTGAATTACAAATTACCGCCCCTTATACCGGTTCAGGTCTAATAACCATTGAGCGAGATAAAATCTATGCTTTTCAATGGTTTAAAACTGGGACGACCAGTTCGGTACAGACAATTCATATACCTGCAGATTTCCAGGGCAATGGTTACGTTAATGTGGCATTCATTCGCGATTGGGAATCTCCTGAGTTATTTATTAGCCCTCTAAGCTATAGCGTTGTACCCTTTAAGGTGAACCATGACAATCATGATATTAAAATCGAATTAAAAACGCCCAAGCTAGCCCGTCCTGGTGAGCAGTTAACAATTGACTATCAAACAGATAAACCTGGAAAAATAATTGTCTTTGCTGTGGATGAGGGCATCCTTCAAGTGGGACGTTATAATACCCCCGATCCCTTATCTTTCTTTTTTCAAAAACATGCTCTTGAAGTACTGACCCAACAAACCGTGGATCAAATTCTTCCTAAATTCATTCAGGACAGAGAGCTATCCGCAGTTGGAGGCGATGGTAGTGAAGAAGATATGGGAAGTCGACTTAATCCATTTAAAAGAAAAACAGATCTACCAGTAGTGTATTGGTCTGGAATCATTGATACCGATACGACGAGTCGACAATTGGTTTATCAAATTCCTGATTATTTTAATGGCACTATTCGTGTCATGGCTGTAGCTGTATCAGCTGACTCTGTTGGTTCAAAAGATGCATCTGCAGAGATCAGAGGAGATTTTATTATTAATCCGAATGTCCCTACCTTTGTAGCTCCTGGGGATGAGTTTGTAATCTCATCAAGTGTTGCTAACAATATCAAAGATTCGGGTGAGCATACGCAAGTTACCGTGGAGCTTACTGCTACCCCGGAAATAGAAATTATAGGCAGCGCGAACCAAACCCTGGAAATTAGTGAGGGACATGAGCAGACCGTTCACTTTAAATTAAAAGCCAAATCATTATTAGGAGCTGCCAAGGTAACCTTTACCGCTATAGCAGACGATAAATCCAGTCGTATGGATGCCTCTCTTAGTATTAGGCCTGCGATGCCTCTCATCACTTATATTAATAGCGGCACTTCTCACGACGCTAAAACGTCACTGGATATCATGCAAACACTTTACCCTCAACATCGCAATGTTGATGTGACGATGTCTACGAGTCCTTTAATCCTGGTGTTTGGATTACAACGTTATCTGGATAATTACCCTTATGGTTGTACCGAGCAATTGACCAGTAAAGTCTTAGCTTTGCTGGCCATGAACAGTCAATCCTGGTTTACGAAAGACAGCCAGCAAATCAATGATAAGGTAAACGCTGCAATTCAAATGCTCAGTCAGCGCCAAATGTCGAATGGAGGCTTTAGTTATTGGCCAGGCTTGGCAGAAAATGAGGGGAATACTTTTTCTTCTGTCTATGCAATGCAGTTCTTAACTGAGGCGAGATCTCAAGGTTTTACCGTCTCTAACGACCTATTCTCTAATGGTATAAGCTATCTTAAAAATCTGGCAAGTCAAAATGCATCTGATATGGATGCAGCAAGAATTCAAGCTTATGCAATTTATATTTTAACCAGAAATGAGATAGTAACGACCAATTATCTGGCTAATCTACAGTTGTACTTACAGCAAGACAGTACGAGAGCGTGGCAAAAAGATATTACAGCTGTCTATTTAGCAGGTTCGTACCAATTGCTAAAAAGCTACGACGATGCGAATCAATTAATCGGCCTCTACCAACCACAAAGGAAACAGACATTTGATACCGATTTTTATGACAGCAATATTGTCGATGCTCAATATCTTTATATTGTAGCCAAACATTTCCCTGATATATTAGCCCACGTGGGCGATAAATTGGTAATGCAATTAGTTAAAGCCATCAATAATAATGAAATTAATACCATATTATCTGGCTACACTAGTTTAGCGCTAAGTGCCTATCAGCAAAATGATGATACAGCCAACTCTCATTCGACGCTGTCAATAACTGAAACACTGAATAATAATCAAGAAACAACCCTGCCCCCCGGAGATGGTAACTATCAAAAAGTTACTCTTGATACTGATATCAAACAAATCAGCTTGAGTAACCCTGATAAACAAACCTTCTTTTATCAGTTAGTACAAGCTGGTTTTGACAAAACACTGCCAACCATCCCCTTAAAACAAGGTATAGAGATCTTTAGAGAGTATAAAGATGAAAAAGGTAATGTCATCAACTCAACAACTTTAGGTAGCGAAATTGAGGTGCATATCCAAATCCGCGCCTTGGATAATGCCTACCTGACTAATATAGCAGTTGAAGATCTTTTACCAGGTGGCTTTGAGGTAGTTCGTGATTCAGTGAAAACTGATCCTATGGATTTTTCTGATGCACGTGAGGATAGAGTAAATTACTTTGGCAGCATTGACTCTACAGCCAAGCAAATTACTTATAAAATCAAAGCAATAAATACAGGAAAATACATCGTTCCTCCTGCTTATGCAGAAGCAATGTATAATCCAGACACTAAAGCTCGTGGTGCTGCTTCAGAAATTACTGTGACTGAGGTTCCATAAAGAAAAAGTGCTCATTTTAAAGGCGTTTGCAAGGACGCCCTTCTTATTTGTGCAAGCGGGATTCAGAATCAAATTATGGATGGTATTTAACGAGAGTTATGGATAAAAAACTTAGATTTTACCTTGCTCCGTTCGCCCTGAGGAGTCGCTTTAGCGACGTCTCGAAGGGTTTTGGTACAGTGCCTGGCCTTCGAGACGGTCTAAAGCCCTCCTCAGGGCGAACGGTTCGAGAGGGTATGACCTCGAATTAATGTACTGTTTTGTTTCTTATACATAACTAGCAAATTTCTGCCAGACCGATTAAACCTGCTTGATTAATACGCTCCCAGAATTGTTCCCACCGACCTTTGTTTGATATCAACGCTCTTAAATGCAGAACCATTGAAATACCCTGATTCTTCCACTTCATTCCTGATTGGCAGAGGCGCTGTTTAATAAGAGTCTTGCAAGCCGCTTCGGTAACACTCGAGCCAAATTTTCCGCAGTGAAGTATCGATTGGGTGCATGGCATGAGAGGCTTCAGCAAGATATTCAGTTGCATGAAAAAAATCAAGCACTTGATATTGAGTATGGCGCTCTAAAAAATCCCAATTCACTCGTGCACCATCAGCAATACCCACATAGGTTGCGTTAGGGTATTTCAATTTAATGCGGTATACCTCTCGCTCAAGACGTTCCAAAAAGTTCGCCTTACCATATTCTAGGGCTGCCCTAAATAAATAGTATGCAACCGTTCTCCAGTGTTACTGTACAAAGTAATTGTCCCAGTCATCGCTTCTCGCCAACCTTCATTGACCATGAGCACACAAGTACCATCAAGACTCACAGATACCTTAGTAACGACGTCATCAAATTTGGGTATTTCATACATCCAGTCTGTTTCCACAGCTTGAGCAATTGAGCCCACCACATCCACAATATTTTGTAGAAAAAAACGGGCTACTGGACGGCCATGATTGGTTTTAAAATCATCCATGACCTCTTGTGCACTGAGTTGTGGGTATTTACTAGAAACTTGTTTAGCAAAGCGTGGCGTTGAACTGATAAGAGTTCGTGCTCGTTCATCTAAAGGACAGTCGGTTTTTCCTCCAGATGACGTTTGATAAACGTAACGCTCCAAATGAACAGCACCATAAGGTGTCTCATAACATTTAATGCAGGTATTACAGGAAAGGCGCCTGCGCTTGTCCGGGAAAAAAACGCGTATCGGATCCATTGATAGGGGCTTCCATTTTTTAGGCATCCAATATCCAAAGACGCAACCCTTGGATAACACCATAATAACACAGGCTGTTGTAAACGTTCCTAATACGGAGCAAGTTGAGCAAAACCAATCCAAACCCCGGGGGGGGGGTAGAGACATTTTGGCAACCCGAAAAGCAGCCTCTTTTGCAAACACACATTGTTCCTCATGCACGAACATTGCGCAAAGCGCGCGAGCAAGTTAAATGGATGGTCAAAGATGGGGTTTCTCCCCTGCGCATCATCAGTTACTTGCATCGATGGTGTATGTGGTGGGTGAGAACAGCAGCACACTGGTTATACCAGGACTTGCTTTTATGGTTTTTGGATTCATGCTGGGATGAGCATGTGGCGGTTTGCGCCGCCGAGCTTCTTCATCGACATAGAGCCAAATCGGTCATATCTGATAAACTTGGTGATGATTATCAGCAGTCATCTGGTCTTCAAGTTGTGATTTGAGATCGATAAAATCGGTTGTTCTTACTTTACATAATGCCGTCATGGCATCCAAATCACGCGCTGGCCACCCCGCCCCGCCGCGCCCGCGCGCCCTCGCCCCGAGGCCTTTATATATTGCAAAATCAACCGACAACTTAGAATCAACACTAAACCAATTTTCATCCTTTTCAGTAGCCAAATTATAAAATTGTTTCGATGATTTTGGCTGTGAGGTAAACTTAGGCACAGGATAAAATGGCTCATTAGAGCAGTATTCATCAACAACATGCATAGGTAGTCGTTTTTGTGCACCACCAACACCTTCTCGCCACTGATTATCAATGGCATCCCAATTTTTTCCCCCTGGCGCGTTTATCGAATCTACTTGTGTTTGCAGCTCTTTGATGATGGTATTTTCGAAATCAAAATGCTTTTCAGTGATTGTTTTTCCATTAAGGGGTCCTGTGGAAGAACTGACAAAAAGTGGGATTTCAAGATTAGGCCCAACAATCCGTGCAATTTTATAGCAAATAGTTAAAAATGCACGCGTTACTTAAGTAACTTTCCAAAAATGCTGTTTTAAATGTTTTTCCAGTTCCTCAACCATTGCTGCAATATTAATATCACCATTACTTTTTTTAAAACTGTACTTTCCGGTAAAGGCAATATGCGCCCAAGCAATAGGTGATATTCTAATAAACTCATCAATAATGTCTTGGCTAACCCCTTCTTTAAGCATTTTTTCATAAATAGTATTCAAAATAATACCGTTGTAGGCAATGATGCAGTTTGCAACAAGTCTTACTGCATGTGCGCTGACTCGATTGTTAACAATTTTCTTTCCCTTAAAGACCCCACGATAAACTTTCCTAATGAGACCTTGCAATTGGTGATAAGCCTCTGTCCGATTTCTTGCCGCACGTATGGCCTTCCTAAGCGCCATGTTATCTATTAAATTTAATACATGCGTACTTTTTAATATTTTATTGGTATCCTGTCAGAATCGCCGGGTAAGTGTCTGCCACTGAGTCCGGATTAATCCGAGCCGCGCGCGTCAGCAAGCGGAATTCTTTAAAAATATTCAAAATACCTATTGACACGGTTTTTCTGTAAAACTGATGTTTTTCCATATCAAACGTAAGTCATGCAATATGCATGCCCTAAGATCCCCAAGATCACAATGTAGCCCCTTTCACTAATAAAACATCTCCCTCCTGAGGTCAGATTTTTTCTTAGCCCTTAGTGGCGTTAAAACTCGAAAAATGCGTTCAAAAAAAGTCATGTTATGATTGCCGTATCAGCATTAGTAACGCAGTGGTAGATGATGAAACGCCAAGAAATCAAACAAGTTTTAGATGAGTTAACAAAAGATATCGATAGTCTTGCCGACAAAAAGGCCGTGACTATCATTAAGGTATTGGTTAATTTGGTCGAAATGCTTGCCGAAGAAAATGCTTTGCTCAGAGAGGAAAACCAAGTATTACGTGATGAGATAAACCGCCTTAAGGGTGAACAGGGCAAACCTAATATTCGCGGTCAATCCAAAGGTAGCAATGGCGATAATACAGGCAATTCCAATCATTCATCTGAAGGAGATCGCAATAAACGTGGTAAAGGGAACAATAAAAACACAGGCAAAGACAAAAAAAACGTACGTATTGATAGACGTGTTACGATTGCTCTGGACAAAGCAACGCTGCCAGATGACGCCAAGTTCAAGGGTTTTGAGATTCGAATCATCCAGGATCTAAAAATCATCACGGATAATGTTGAATTCAAGCTGGAAACGTATT
The DNA here is from genome assembly GCF_011764505.1 of Legionella antarctica. Taxonomy (NCBI): domain Bacteria; kingdom Pseudomonadati; phylum Pseudomonadota; class Gammaproteobacteria; order Legionellales; family Legionellaceae; genus Legionella; species Legionella antarctica. The sequence continues at coordinate 1,887,038 of NZ_AP022839.1, read as the reverse complement.
ACTCACCATCTTTGAAAAAAACCTTTATTGCGCCGATTCCTGGCGAATATAAGGGCAGTGAATTTGGTCCTGGGGTTAAAGCGCTGGTCATCACATTATACCGTGATGCAGGGATGACGGAGAGCGCCATTGAGCGCTTTTTAAAAACATGTGGTATTCAAATATCACATGGTAAAATTGCTTCCATGCTGACAGAAGGCAATGATATTTTTCATCAGGAAAAAGAAGATATTGTCGATGCCGGTAGCAACGCAGGCTTGTACCAGCAGATGGATGACACAGGCAGTCGTGTTAACGGCAAAAATCACTACACCCATGTTTTATGTAATGACTTTTTTACAGCATACTTCACTCGTCGTAAAAAAGATCGCTTGACCTTATTGGAGTTGCTGTGTCGAGACCAATTAAAGTTTATGTTTAATCAGGAGGCTTATGAGTTAATGGATGAGTTTGGTCTCGCAAAAAAATGGTTGGATCAAATTAAACCAATGCTGCATGCACAACCCCTCACACGTGAATCAATCGATAGTTTGATGGGAACACTTTTTCCAAATCCAAAAAAACACAGCACGAATCGACGCATAATTCTTGAGTCAGCAGCTCTTGCCTATTATCAGCACTCGAAATACTTCATCCATTATTTAATGACAGATGATGCGCCTCAGTTTAATAAATTGGCCCTACATCATGCGCTGTGCTGGATCCATGAAGGTCGTCATTATAAAAAACTCACTCCATTCTCAGATATGAATCAGAATATATTGGCTGTATTTCTTGAGCAATTATGGGATTTCTACCATGCATTATTGACTTACAAGACGGCTCCATCTCAATCAATGGCCCAACAACTATCAATGCAATTTGATACTTTGTTCGCAACCACGACAGGCTATGATGTTTTAGATCAACGCATTGCAAAGACACGTGCTAAAAAACAAGCGTTATTATTGGTGTTAGACCATCCATTTCTGCCATTGCACAACAATGCCTCTGAATTAGGGACACGGTTTCAAGCAAGGATACGCGACATCAATCTCCAAACGGTCTCCCAAAATGGCACCAAATCAAAGGATACGTTTGCCACGATTGTACAGACGGCCAGAAAACTGAAAGTTAACGTTTATCAGTATATTTACGATAGGGTGACTAAAAAATTTGAAATGCCATCATTGGCTGAATTAATCTTACTTAAAGTGCGGCAGGTTCCATGCACCACATAAGCATCTCGAGATAATTCCGCTTGCTGACGCGCGCGGCTCGGATTAGTCCGGGCTCAGTGGCAGACACTTACCCGGCGATTCTGACAGGATACTTTTATTGTACTCAAAAAGTGCTTTTTTTAATCTTCCATACCGAGCAGAAGAATTTATTTTTTTAACGATGATGCTCTGAGTATTTTCCTGCAGAAGTAAGGAGAGTAAAACCCGTAATATCCCTCTTTCCTCAGCTTGAATCAGGCTTTTATCAATGATCCCACTAGGACGAATAATTCCAGTGTAGTTATCAACTGATTTAACCGAAAACAAGTCATTTGTCGCTTCTTTAACATTTTTTATACTTGGAACATATTCAATATCTATTGAATCCAGTATAACAAAATTGAGTTGATTTAAAGAGTGGTTGTCTCCAGTCACCATGTCAATATCAATGTCTGTCTTATTGCCAAAGATTACATCATAGAGACAGTGTCCTTCATACTCATTAGGCCCAATATTCTTGGCATTCACAGCAACAAAATTAGCAATTAATGTGTACACAGAAAGCCCTGGTTCTTTGCCAAGAAATTTTTTTGAATATCTTGACTGAATTGTACTTTCACTAGTTGGAAGCTTTTGTCCGTCTGCATCAGCTAATAATTGTAAATCCATTAAATTCCATTGTTTAAAAATAGGCAATGAATGGAGTAGATTGCTTGCTATATCATTCGCAGGGCATAAGGTATCCACACGAATGAAATCTTCATGAGTTGATCGCAAAAGATTATGGCTAAGATCTGACATATCAGCCATTTTTTCCTCACCAATACCAAAGGCATCGGACAGTACGCACGCATTAACAACCAAAGGAACAGGCTTTCTTTTTTTATGATAACGGGTTTTCATGTGGGTAAATGCACGCCACATATCAACGTGATTACCAATATGCATAGTAATATCAGGGATTTCTACTTGTGTGAGGGTCTTAAAAAAAGCATCATCTAGCTTATCCAGGCTATCGTAGCCTAGACTCCACTCTTGCTCACCAGATTTAGTTTCTTTTATCAGAAATCCAGGATTTTCGCCAAGACTAATGCGTTTTGTTGCCCTATCCCACGTGTTATCCAGTACGTTAAGCACTTCATCTAAGTGCTCACTGCAATAGATTGGAATATTTGGATAACCAAATTCATGGGCTATTTTTTCTACATCATCCACTAACGCATCATCAATTAAATCATGGTCTATGTCACAATAAGAGACACTTTCATTGCAACAGAGCAGTCCTTTATCTAAACGACGATACATTTTTTGATAGACAAAAAATTCAAATAAATGGGGATCTACCTGTTCATCAGTTGGATTTTCTTTCAAGTAAAGAATCATTGTTTTAGAGATGGTGTCCTCCAAATCCTTGTCAGCTTAAATGATGATGGACTTTTATCAGCACCATAATGTTTTTTGAGTAAATCGATAAGCTTCATAATATCGCTGTCTTTTTTATAAAATACGAGCGGTACTGCTAACATAATAGGCCGGAGATACAATGCAATTTGCCTTGATGATTCCAGATAAAATGCCCATTTAGCTGCTTTTTTATCAAATACACTGCCTTCCAAAAATTGTGCAAGGGCAGGGAACTGTTCCTCTGGTAAAATATTATAAGCTTGGTGGTTTAGCTCATCATGGGTTAAATTCTGCTTGCGATTTGGAAACCATTTTAGAAATCGAGCCAATTTTGGTAAGTCAACAACTAAACCAGAACTATGCTCAGTCATTGCCTTTTCAGCATATATTTTACCCTCATTCATTATACCTCTGGTGTGATATATAAAGCTGGTAATTAAGTGATCCATAATTTGTTGATAACGATGATATACAAAACACAGAGCTTGAAGCCATTGTTGTGGCTTACTTAAACGTCTGAGCCTAGAAGCAGCGTATTGTTCCGCTAAATCAGCATAATAGCGAATAGAATTCTTGGATATTTTGAGTCTTGGGAGGAAGTTTTTTGCAAAATCATATAATTCGACAAGTCCCAATGCCTTATCTACCTCAGCCTTGATAGCCTTATATTTAAAATTCTTCTGATCCAACCGTATTACATTCAATGGAGTTATCCCATCCTCTTTATTGATTAAAACCGACAGTTGTTCTTTTTTTGATTCTGGAATAACTGAAATAAGTTCATCAAGTCGAGCATCTTCCATTGAATATGCATTGGTAAACATATCCTGTATGGTGCGATACGAAGGTAAAACAATCTGTTGACTACTAAAGTAGTTTAATAATTGTCGTAGAGCATCATGTCCTTTAGGGTAAAGTTTGATCAACTCACTTAAATGAAGCTGAATTTTGGACTCATGCATTGGCTGCCAATCTTTAAAGCCAAACAACAAGAGAATATCAGTTTTTTGTTTTTGATAAGTTTTAAAATCGATTTGACCTGTAAGTCCCAGTAGGCGTTCCCCGAAATATTTTCCTAAAATAAATTGTGAGTTATTATCTTGGCCTAAATTAAATTTATAAAACTGTTGCTTGGCCTTAAAATAGCCAAGCAATCGAATAAAATAAATCTGATATGGGTCCGCATGTCTGGAACAAAATTAAGGAAAAATAAGAGCTATTCATCCATCATTTATAGTTAAAAATTCACTCAAATTAACCTATTTAAACCTACTCAATACCGTATGAATAGTGATTGCTACTACGAATTGTCTTAGGTCATTTTACCACAACTCTATCAGAATGACTTATCCACAAGTCCACAGGTCAGGAGAGCTTCACTTTCTCGTATAGGCCTGTGGGCCTTGTGGGTAAGTCATGACGCTCTCATTTAGGGTTTATGGTCTTTTCCGGCCATAATACACCTCTGCGGGCGTTAAATAATTAAAGGACTGGTGAAGCCTTCGGTTATTATAATACTCAAAATACTCCGTTAAGGCCAGCTCAACCTCTTCAATTGTATCAAAATCATACCGGTAGATTTTTTCTTGCTTAACACTACGCCACAATCGCTCGATAAATATATTATCTAAATAACGTCCTCGCCCATCCATGCTGATAGAAATGTGGTGAGATTTTAGCGTATTTATCCAATCTTTTGAGGTAAATTGAGAACCCTGATCCGTGTTAAAGATCTCACAACGCGAATGCAGCAAAGCGTTTCTAAGCGCCTCAATACAAAATTCAGCCTCCATAGTAGGTGAAATAGCCCATCCAATCACATAACGACTATACCAGTCCATAATAGCTACTAAATACACATGCTTTCCTTTCATGCGGATGTAGGTGATATCTGCGGCCCAAACCTGATTTGGTTTGGTGATATCCACCTCTTTTAATAAATAAGGGAACACCTCATGCTCCTTATTGGGAACGCTTGTATTTGGCTTTGGGTAAACAGTCGATAACCCCATCATTTCCATCAACTTTTTTACTCGACGTTTACCAACAGGATAGCCTACTTCTTTTGACAGCCATCTTGCCCGCTTAATTTTACCTTCACATGGATACTGCAGATAGTGCTCATCAAGTAGCGCCATAAGCGCTTCATCTTCGACAGAAATGGGCTTGGCACTATAATAATAACTTGAAACAGGCAAGTCTAATAGCAAGCATTGTTCACGAATGGTGAGCTCGGCAAGAGGATCAATCATGACGCGCTTTTCATCCAGACTAAAGTTCATGCTTTTTTTTTAGCCAAGATAGCTGCGCTTGAAGTCGACCAATTTCTTGATATAATGCCTCAACAAGCTGCTCTTGGGACTTGGCTTCTTTTTCATTAGCCCCAGAGAATAAATCGTTAATGGCTTTGATGGCCGATTGCTTCCAAGTTTTTACCTGCGTTGCGTGAACACCGTATTCACTGGTAATTTGCGCTTGTGTGAGTTTCCCCTCAATCGCAGCTAGCGTTATTTTTGCCTTCTTGGCCGCCGTATAATAAGCTCGCTTTTTAGACATTTTATTCTCCTCTTTGTATTAAGAAGAATAGCTCTTAAAAAACCTTTTTTTGTGTCCAGAAAACCGCGCCTATATTAGTTTCCTCTGGTCTCAATTAATTATCCATTCAATCTGTTTTTTTAAATCGATATTTATCGCTGAAAGTTCTTCAATGTTATAATCTGTGTAGGGATTACTGGTTTCATTCGTTACCTGATGTTTTTGTATTTGCTTATCACGTTCGTGATGTAACCAGGAAATCTGAGGAGCAAACAAGTGAATCATGCCTTCCACCCACTTATCTAAAACCTGCCAATAGGGATCATCAATTAAAGTCATCTTGTAGCGTTTGAGAAAATAATCGATATGTTTCGCGTCATACCAAACTTCAGAGGTAACCCAACGATTGACAGTAAATAGTCGTATCGGTTGTCCAAATTGATTCATGCCTATGGCTACCAGGTGAGTTATAGGATTGTCTATATAAACATCCCAATCTGCTAATAAAGCTGGCTTTATGCGTTTTGGAATGTGCTTATATCTGATAAAACAGTGGAAATGACCGTGTTCTGAACTTTCAAAATTTTCTCTATGACAATGATAAAAGTATTGGGAACCAGTGCTGTGATCAATACGATCACCTTTAGGATAATGACTCATTCGCTCATGCCTGCGCTTTTTTTTAAGCGTATGATGTAAAATATTTTTACCTTTATTGGTAGTCATTTGTTGCTGTGCTTCCAAGACCTGAGTCGCATACCCCAGATAAATTTTCTGATGCCATTTACTTAACTCCGGCAAAGCAAATTCTGAATTAGTCTGCATAATGATTACTACATAAATAAACAATTGGTGTAAAAAAAAGAGGTAGTCGGTGCTACCTCTTTTTTAATCCGAACTAAATATTAGTCGCCACTGCAACCTTGGCAGCCCTTGCAACCTTGGCAACCTTGGCAACCTTTACATCCTTTACATCCTTGACAACCTTTACAACCAGTGCATCCTGAAGAGGTAGTAGCAGAGGCTTCATCAGCATATGCTACTGAAACTACAGGAACTGTTGACAGTGCAGTTAGCAATGTAGCTACAGCTAAAGTTGATTTTTTCATAATATTACTTCCTTGATAGTTAATAGTTTTTTTATCTTGACCCAATAAGATATTAGCAAACAAATTAATGTTTTTCTTCTTTTTAAACAAAATTTATTGTTTATTTTTTTTTTGAATTTATATGGCTGACTCAGTCAACAAAAATCACCAAGCCAAGCCATCTAATTTTAATCTCAGGATGATAGCCGTGCTTTATTTAATAAATCAAGCATGGATAGTTCGGGTACAAATCCTGCAGCATCCAATGCAGTAATTTGTGTGCCATGAGTATCAAAAAAAAGCATTGTTGGAGTACCGTAAATTGCAAAGGTTTTTTTGATCTCCGCTACTTCTTTACTCTTCCCACTCATGTCTACCTTAATACTAACTAACCCAGACATCGCTTGTATTATTTGAGGCTGGCTAAATACTTTTGAGTCCATGTCCTGGCAATCACCACACCAACTCGCTGAAAACTCAACGAAAGCTACTTTATGATTTTTTTTAGCCAATTCTAACTGAAGCTTTACATCGCTGAGGCTGCTGACCTTAATAAATTGATTTCCTGAAGCCATACTCTGTGGAACTGGCTTAACAGGAAAAAAAAGCCCATAAATAATAATCCCTCCATAAATGATTGCCAAGACTCCAATACCTTGAAAAAAAAGGCCTTTTTTATTTTTTTGCGATTGTAGACTTCCTAAACTAATACTTCCAATGATTAGTAAAGCTGCCCATAAAATTTTCACTATTGCTCCATCCAGGATTCTTGAAAGCATCCAGATAGCCATTCCCAACATCATCAAACCAAAAAAACACTTGATTTTTATCATCCATGAGCCTGTTTTCGGGAGTAAAGAGCCATAACCAGAGCCTACAATAAGTAAGGGGATACCCATTCCTAATGCCATTACAAACAAAATTAAGCCCCCCATTAATACCTGACCATTTTGGCCAATATAACTTAAAACTCCAATTAAGGGTGCTGTAACACACGGAGAAACAACCAGGGTGGATAACACCCCCATTAGTGCTACAGAAACATAGTTTTGTTTGGCACCAGTGTGGCCTAATCTGTTCATCCTGCCTGTCAAACCAGATGGAACTCTTAATTCAAAAAGTCCAAACATTGATAAAGCCATAATAATAAAAATCACACTAAACAAAAGGATCACTAAGGGACGTTGCATCAAAGTCTGGATAGTACTACCCATTAACCCTGCTAACATTCCTGCTCCAGCATATGTTATAGCCATGCCGATTACATAGCTTAGGGATAACTTAAAAGCTTTTGGTGTAGACAGAGATTTTTGTCCGACAATGATTCCTGATAAAATAGGTACCATAGGCAGAACACAAGGTGTAAAGGCTAACAATACACCCAAACCAAAAAAAGCACTCAAGTAAACAAAAGCATTGTTACCTTGAATAAAATGCAAGACCGTGTCTGGATTAGAGCTCCCAAAACCAGGTGTTGTAGACCAGCCCATATTAGCAAGTAGCATCAGCATCATAATGCTAAGCAATTTAATTGATGTTCTCATTTTATTTTCCTAATTTTGTTACATATCTAAATGAATTAATAAATACACAAAATATAATCTGATGAGAATTAATCTTTAAAGTCCCCAGAAACAGGTAAGACATCTATTCTTGAGTGTTAGTGAGATCATCTAAATGCATCACTTGGCATTTTTGGAAATCCCTCACTAATTCTCGAGATAGCAAATAAAACCGCTAGCTCACTCGATTACAAAGTTCACCAACAAACGGGAAGTAAAAAGATCAATTGACAGCAGTTAAGGAACTAACAATCGGCGGTTTAAAGAGAGTGTATGTTGGAGAAGTATAGGTAAATTTTGATATGCAGAAATACAGCAGACCTGCGAGAAGAAACAAATAGGCATCTATTCCAAATTCACTTTCAGCCAGTGCACATAACCAGGAAAAGACACATGTGGATACGACTGCAGTTCTGGTTGAGCACGGGTTTGAAGCCACAGTATACTGAGTTTTTTGTACCTGATTTTCAATCGAATGAGACAGCATTGGCTTTACACTAAATAAAGCCATACTAAACAGAATTAAACAATTAATAAATTTAATCTTCTCTTTCATACTGTTCATAATATCCACTTGAGAACAAAATGTACAGAGTTTTAATTCGAAGCAGCTTTTTCACAGAGCCACGGTGCACCAACTGTTGAGCTGCTCGAGATAAGTTTTAGGAGGATAATTCTTTTTTTGACAAAAACAAAAATATTTTATCGAGTAGTCTCGTACTCAATACACGTTTTAAAAAAATAAATAAATGAGCCGGAAAAGTCACCGGATATTTCGCACGCGGATTTTTTGCTTCAATAGCGTGGACTAATTTCTTAATTACGCTATCAGTTTTTCTAGTAAAAAAAGAGTTCGCTTTGGCTTGTTTATAGTTTGTAAGCATGCCCTCATATTGTTTTTGGAAATAGCCGTTTTTCATATCAATATTCTGTAATGTATTGTCCACCGAATTATCCCTAAACCGACTTTCTATCGGTCCAGGCTCAATAGTAACAACATGAATGCCAGAAGCATGTAATTCGAGCCTTAAGGTATCGCTTAAACCCTCAACTGCATATTTTGAAGCATTATATGCACCACGAAAAGGCATACTGATAATACCCAGTACTGAACTAATATTTATAATCCGCCCGTGACCTTGCTGACGCATCACCGGAATAACTAAATTAATTAACTCCAGAAGACCGAATACGTTAGTCTCAAATTGGTTGCGCAACACATCACGAGTGATATCCTCTAAAGCTCCTGCCTGTGCGTACCCTGCGTTATTAATCAAGACATCCAATCGTCCTGACGTCATACTTAATAACAAAGAGAACGCCTTCTGAATTGATGTAGAATCGTTTACATCTAGAAGTAGAGTTTCAACCCCTTTGGATGATAACTCGTGTACATCTTCAATTTTTCTACAGGATGCTATGACTCGATGGCCTCTTTTCTGTAAAGCAAAAACTGTATCGAAACCAATACCGCTCGAACATCCGGTGATTAAAACTATATTACCCGTCATTTTCAAACCTTAAGAAGAAACTTATTATAATGCTACTAGCACCTTTTCATAAAAGCTATCTTTGCCGCCCTATATTTTGCACTTTAAAAGACGTTAAAGTACATTTATTAATCACATAATCTTCCCTTTGGTCTATAATGTTGATGATACCCGAAAATAAGGAACACATCATGGAGAGAGCTAGTGCAAAAAAAACCCAATTAATGCCTATACTTCTCGTGTCATTTATGCTGTTGATAGGTGCCTTATACAGTGTTTGCGCCATCGCCCAAAATAAGGCTTCACAAGCTCCAGGCATCCAGTTGGCTTATTTTATTGGTTATCATAGTTACAACGGAGGCTATCATCGTCCAGGATACATTTATTATGGTCCAAGACATTATCCTCGCAGATCTTACTGGACCGGTTGGCGTTCTATAGGTTATGGCTGCCGACAAACCTGTCTCATAGATCGTTGGAGTGGTCGCGCTATACGTTGTACCAGGCGCTGCATATAATACTCAGAACATGCTATATAAGCCTGGATTTTTCCATCCTTATTTGTTTGTCACACATAAGCATAATCCCTGATATAATAATATTTTAGGCAAAGTCATCAATTAGACCTTGCTGACCTCTTTTATTTAACGTAGTTAATTGAGTCTCATCATCCGGGCTTATAATAAGTCCTTCTTCAGCTGGGGCATTGTTATTAGAAAATTGACGGGAATTTGCATCAGATCCAACATGAACATCTGATAAATTTAATCCTTGTTCGGACATCATCTCCCTTAATTTGGGCAAAGCCTGATCTACTATGTCACGAACATAGTTGTTATGAGTGTTTATACTTACTGAGGCAGAGTCTTTTACGACTTTTATACTAATCTCTAATGGTCCCAAATCCTCTGGATGTATTTTAATTAAAGCGCTTTTAATTCCTTGATGACCTAACCATAAAATGTGCTCGGAAAACTTATTGGCCCATTGCGAGTTATGAAGCTCAATTGGAATACTTAGAGATTTGGCTTCGGGAATATTTGCCGAGATTTGATCTTTATTGGGTGAGCCAATAGGTTGCATAACATGCTGGATATTATGAGATGTGAGACTATCTATTTTGGGCTCTTGGTTAAGGCTTGTGCTATCAGAATTTATTGTGGAAAGAGTAGTTGTTAATTGAGCAATATTAGACCAACTCTTTCTAGATTTTATAGACGATTTATCATTTATAGCATCAAGCACACTGTTTTTCTGAAGATCCTCATCTTTTTTTGTTACAATTTCACGTAATTCCTTAGACTCTGCTAAAAAAGGATCTAAATCCGGAACAAATTCTTCAGCCGATTCATGAGTTACAGCAATCGACAGAGGTGGTTCGAAGTTATCTGAATTAATCCATGCCATGGCCACATTGTTTTCTAATGCATGCACCGGAAGCTGCTCCGAGCTGGAACCAGTATTAACCGACGTATCATTGAACAAAAAAGATCTCGAACTCTTTTGAGGTTCAGTTGTTACAACCTGATCTTCGATAGTTACGTCAGAATTATCACTACTTGATAAAAGTACCCCTGTTGTACTCAGTTGATTTTCAATTCTTAGCAGGTCTTGCGCGTTTCTTATCGGGTCACTCTTTTTTGGAGCCTCCTTTGCACCCTGATAAGCATCAGTTGAGCTGCCTGGAACAGGGGTACTCGAATCAGAACTAATAGCATTTTTGACAGGAGTATTCGCCAATATTCCGGCAAGAAGTAAGACAAAAGAAGAAGGGTTGAGGATAAAACTATCTTTATCTAATGATTCATCTGTTAAATCTAAAGGCTGTTCAGACTCAAGGAAATCCCTGGTATTAATAGAAGATTCCGTTGTTGAAGATGAATTGAGAATAAAGTTAGTCAAATCAAGCATATTAACACTCCTTGTGCACTTACTTTCTTACCAAGCAATATTTATGCCAGACTAAATAATGAAACTAAATCCGGCTAAAATATGCTCCATACCAAGTCTGATAATAAGAATAAATTAAGGTCTGTCGAAAATTAGTCTTTCAGCCTCCCGCTGATTTTGAACCTGAAATTACTCAAAAAATCTAGGATAGCTCGTTGTTTTTAATGAGATAGCCTTCCCGCTAATAAATTTCCAACCCAGAATTCCAATTTACCAACCTTAATTCACAAGATCTCATGATAATTTGCCAAATATGAGCTATGATTATGGTTTTGAATTTGGGAGTTCTTTTATGAAAGTAGGTCTTGACAGTCTATCAACAAAAAGTCAATTAAAAGTTGATGGAAAAACCTATCAATATTACAGCTTAAAAGAAGCAGAACAGAAGAATTTTAAAGGAATTAACCGCCTTCCCTACTCTCTGAAGGTACTCTTTGAAAATTTACTTCGTTTCGAAGACAATAGTACAGTTACAACTCAAGACATCAAGGCAATTGCTGACTGGTTACAAACCAAAACATCGCAGCATGAAATTGCATTCCGGCCGGCTCGAGTTTTGATGCAGGATTTTACCGGAGTTCCTGCAGTCGTTGATCTGGCTGCCATGCGAACTGCTATAGTAAAAATGGGAGGAAATCCTGATAAAATTTCGCCACTATCGCCGGTTGATTTAGTAATCGATCACTCGGTTATGGTTGATAAATTTGGTACCAAAGATTCTCTTGAAGTAAATACAGAAATTGAAATGGAGCGCAACAATGAGCGCTACGAATTCTTGCGTTGGGGCCAAAAAGCATTTTCTAACTTCCAGGTTGTTCCTCCTGGCACAGGCATATGCCACCAGGTTAATCTAGAGTACCTGGGTAAAACTGTGTGGAGTAGTGAGAATGACGGTCAGTTATATGCCTATCCCGATACTTTAGTAGGCACTGATTCTCATACCACAATGATCAATGGACTGGGGATCCTGGGCTGGGGAGTTGGTGGAATAGAAGCCGAAGCCGCCATGCTTGGACAACCAGTATCCATGTTAATCCCTGAAGTTATAGGTTTTAAGTTAATCGGAAAACTAAAAGAAGGTATTACAGCTACTGACCTGGTACTTACAGTAACCCAAATGCTTAGAAAAAAAGGAGTGGTAGGTAAGTTTGTTGAGTTTTATGGGCCAGGACTTAATGATTTGCCACTAGCAGATAGAGCGACTATTTCTAATATGGCTCCCGAGTATGGGGCTACATGCGGATTTTTTCCTGTTGATAAAGAAACCATCCGTTATCTGGAGTTAACTGGCCGTGATAAACATACTATCGCCTTAGTTGAAGCCTATGCAAAAGCTCAGGGTATGTGGTACGACAAAGACAGCGAAGATCCTGTTTTTACCGATACCTTGCAATTGGATTTAAATACAGTTGAACCATCCCTGGCTGGCCCCAAAAGACCGCAGGATAAAGTAAATTTAAGCACACTACCTGTTGAGTTCAATGCGTTTTTAAAGGAAACAGGAAAAGAATCAGAAAAACATACTGACTTTTTAGTAAAAAACAAAGACTTTAAAATGAAACATGGCAATGTAGTTATTGCAGCAATAACCAGTTGTACGAACACTTCTAATCCCAGCGTTCTTATGGCAGCAGGTTTAGTAGCTAAAAAAGCAGTTGAGAAAGGTTTGCAACGTAAGCCCTGGGTTAAAACTTCTTTAGCACCGGGTTCAAAAGTGGTTACTGATTACCTTAAACATGCTGGTTTGCAAACGTATTTAGATCAGTTAGGATTTAATCTTGTAGGTTATGGTTGTACCACCTGTATTGGTAACTCAGGCCCTCTTCCTGATGCCATTGCTCACTGCGTTACAGATAATGATTTGGTGGTATCAGCGGTTCTTTCTGGAAACCGTAATTTTGAAGGTCGTGTACATCCTCAGGTCCGCGCTAACTGGCTTGCGTCCCCTCCTTTAGTAGTAGCCTATGCATTAAGTGGTACCACCTGCACTGACTTAAGCAAAGATCCATTGGGTAAAGACAATAAAGGAAATGATATATTTCTTAAAGATATATGGCCTTCAAATGCAGAAGTAGCTGAAGAGGTTGCCAAAGTTAGCGGTGGAATGTTCCGCAAGGAATACGCGGAAGTATTCCAGGGAGATGATCTTTGGCAAGCCATTAAAGTCAGCTCCGGTAAAACCTATGAGTGGAATGCCAATTCGACCTATATTCAGCACCCCCCCTTCTTTGAAAATCTAAAGATAAAACCCGATTCAATTAAACCAATCAAAGATGCGTATATATTAGCCCTGTTTGGTGACTCAATTACAACTGATCATATTTCTCCAGCCGGTTCAATTAAAGCAAGCTCACCTGCCGGCTTATATTTGAAATCAAAAGGGGTTAGTGAAAAAGATTTCAACTCCTATGGCTCTCGTCGTGGTAACCATGAAGTCATGATGCGGGGTACCTTTGCAAACATACGTATCCGAAATGAAATGACACCTGGCCAAGAGGGTGGCATCACGCGTTACATCCCAACCGGCGAAATTATGCCTATTTATGATGCCTCCATGCTTTATCAAGCGAATAAACAGGAGCTGGTTGTAATCGCCGGTAAAGAATATGGCACGGGATCATCAAGAGATTGGGCTGCAAAAGGTACAAATTTACTTGGCGTAAAGGCAGTTATTACTGAAAGTTTTGAGCGTATTCATCGTTCAAACTTAATCGGTATGGGTGTTTTACCCTTGCAGTTTAATGATGGCATGAGTCGAAGCACATTATCATTGGAGGGTAATGAGCGAATCAGCATTGCTCTATCAGATGCATTAACTCCTGGTAGTTTAGTAGCTGTTATTATAGAGCGTGCAAATGGTGATATAGAAGAAATTAAAGCACTCTGCCGGATCGATACAGCTGATGAAATGGAATACTATAAAAACGGTGGTATTTTACAGTATGTATTACGCAATTTATGCGCTTAATTTAATCATCAATACCATTCCCAAAGATTGCAGCCCGTATTTACGCAGTTTAATACGGGTTCCTCAAAAAGCTGTGAAATTCTCATGAGTTAGAGTTTTTCTAAAGAGGTTTCCAAAACCAGGGTTAGAAAACTCGTTATCGCTTAAATCATTGTTTTTTTTTAGCTAAAATGCTACATTCAGCCGTTAACTACCCACAGCGAATACGTGCGCATGGCCGTTTGTTTATTTGTCAATTTCTATAATTCTGGTAATAGTAACGCACAGATTCCATCCAGTTTTACTTTTTATACCCGTTAAGGATCTCTAAATTATGAATCATTCAAAGAGGGTTTTGAGCGTTTTTTCCTTGGTAATGATTAACATAATTGCTGTCGATAGTTTAAGAACCTTGCCTATTAGCGCAAAACTTGGTTTGTCATTAATCTCCTATTACTTTATTGCTGCCTTTGCCTTTTTTATCCCTGTGGCACTAGTTGCTGCAGAATTAGCTACCGCCTACCCCAATACCGGGGGAATCTACGTTTGGGTCAGAGAAGCATTTGGCAAACGGGCCGGATTTATAACCATATGGCTTCAGTGGATTTATAATGTTGTCTGGTATCCAACCATACTCGCTTTTATCGCAGCCACCCTTTCTTACCTTATTGCTCCCGAACTCTCCAATAATAAATTCTATCTGCTAGGTACAACTCTGAGTTTATTTTGGCTCTTTACTTTTTTGAACTGCTTTGGGATGAGAATTTCCAGCATAGTGAGCATTATTGGTGCCTCTATTGGTACCGTTTTACCAATGCTCATCATTATTATCCTGGGAATTAATTGGTGGATTCAGGGTAAAACAATGGCAATTAATTATTCTGCTTCCTGGCTACCAGATTTTAGTTCTTTGGGGAACTTATCGCTCTTTGCTGCTGTATTATTTGGTTTAATCGGGATGGAAATGTCGGCTGTACATGCTGAAGAGGTAAAAAATCCACAACGCGATTACCCAAAGGCATTACTTTATTCTACGCTAGTAATCATCTCTACTTTGTCTTTAGGTTCTCTTGCTATTGTTATAGTTGTACCCAATGAAAGTTTAAGTGTAGTATCAGGATTGATTGATGCGTACTCTATATTTTTCAATTCCTATAATATGCCGTGGATGACATCAATCATTGCCGTATTAATTATTTTAGGTGGCATCAGCGGCGTTTCGGCCTGGATTATTGGACCCACTAAAGGATTATTAGTTTCTGCTCGAGATGGATCTCTACCTGCCCGATTTGCCCAAGTTAATAAGTATGGTGCTCCGGTCACTATCCTGGTAACCCAAGCTATTATATTTACCTGTCTTAGTTCTGTCTTTATCCTGCTTGATTCAATCAATGCTGCCTATTGGATGTTAAGTGATTTAAGTGCACAAATGGCATTGATGGTTTATGTCATCATGTTTGCTGCTGCTATCAAACTGCGATACAGCAAGCCCGACCAACCGCGAGGATATACTATTCCCGGTGGTAATATAGTGATGTGGTTAGTCTCCGGTACCGGGATTGTTTGCTGCCTGGCTGCAATGTTTATCGGCTTCGTACCCCCTACTCAAATACCTATTGGCAATATAGTTTTCTTTGAATCATTTTTAGTCGGAGGATTAACTCTTTTTGTGCTAATTCCCTGGTTGCTTGCGAAAAAACATTAACAATGAACTCCATTCACTTTAGCCCCTTGATGTTTATCACTTTAGCAATAAACATCAAGTAACAGAGCTTGATTATCACATTAACTAAATGTCTTCTGGCAAAGACATGAGACTTGCATTACCCCCAGCAGCGGTGGTATCTACTGTATAAGTACGCTCATGGCATAACCGAACCAAATAATTTGGCCCACCCGCTTTTGGCCCAGTCCCAGATAATCCTTCACCACCGAAAGGCTGCAGACCAACAACTGCGCCGATCATATTTCGATTAACGTAACAATTACCGACATGAACCCTTTTTCTTATATACTCAACCGTTTCATTGATACGACTGTGGATCCCCAGAGTTAACCCATATCCGGTTTGATTAATTTGCTCAATTACCTTATCGATTTCTTTTCTTTTGAACTTAATAACGTGAAGTACAGGACCAAAAATTTCTTTTTCCAACGAGCTAATACTGTCTATAGCTATTGCGGTGGGTGGCATATAATAACCTGATGCTGC
The DNA here is from genome assembly GCF_011764505.1 of Legionella antarctica. Classification (NCBI taxonomy): domain Bacteria; kingdom Pseudomonadati; phylum Pseudomonadota; class Gammaproteobacteria; order Legionellales; family Legionellaceae; genus Legionella; species Legionella antarctica. The sequence goes on along the minus strand of NZ_AP022839.1, from coordinate 1,870,651 downwards.
ATCTTCATTGAGCTGGCATTGATACAAAATCTCATGGCGTTTTTTCATGTTTTCAACATGCCCTTTTATCAGGGATAATGCTTCCTGATCAATTACAGGACCAACATCGGTGGATAACCAGCGAGGGTCACCTACAACCAACTCTGCCATCGCTCCTTTTAGAAGAACTGTAGTTCGTGCATACACCTCCTCCTGAACATACAATACACGAAGAGCAGAACATCTTTGTCCGGCACTACCAAAAGCAGAACCAATCACATCAATAACTACTTGTTCCAGTAATGCTGAAGAATCAACAATCATCGCGTTTTGACCACCTGTTTCAGCAATTAATGGAATTATTTCCCCCTCACGGGCAGCCAGAGTCTTATTAATGTGGTTTGCAGTCTCAGTTGATCCCGTAAACAATACTGCTTTTATCCTTTTATCCGCAACTAGTGCAGCTCCAATGAGCTCACCTGAACCGGGAAGTAATTGTATGGCACCAGCCGGTACCCCAGCTTGATGCATTAATTTCACCGCATATGCAGCTATCAGTGATGTTTGTTCTGCTGGTTTTGCTATAACACAGTTTCCGGTTACCAAGCCTGCTACGACTTGGCCAGTAAAAATGGCTAGAGGGAAATTCCAGGGACTAATACAAAGGATTGTACCGCGTGGATGCAAACTTAATTCATCTAACTCACCGGTGTATCCATGTAAACGAGTAGGATTTGCCATCAATTGTTGTGCCATAATGGCGTAGTAACGACAAAAATCTATGGCTTCGCGCACTTCTGCAATCCCATCATTCCAGGTTTTTCCTGCCTCAAGGCAGGCTAAAGCCATCAATTCAACCATGTTGGTTTGCAATAAATCAGCAAAACGGTTGATAGAAGAAGCACGTTCCTCTACAGTTGTTTTACCCCATAGAGCAAAAGCTCGCTCAGATTGGATGAGTGCTTTTTCAACATCATCCAGTGAAGAATTTTGCAATGAACCGACTACATAATCGGGGTGTTGCGGAGAAGTTACCGGATGGGTTGAATCAACAACAGTACGCCCGGCAATTATAGGCCCGCCTTTCCATTGAGTTAAATCAATTTTTGCTAACTCTTGTTGCAATAGAGCTGTATCATATCGATTACTAAAATCAAATCCTTTAGAGTTTTTTCTCCCAGGTAAAAATATTGCTTCTGGCAAAGGAATATTTTTATTCATACTACCCAATAAAGACTTTGCTTTATTAATCGGATCTTCAACCAGATCGCTAATGGGTGCATTATCATCAGCAATACGATTTACAAAAGAGGAATTTGCTCCATTTTCTAACAATCGCCGAACCAAATAAGGGAGCAAATCTTCATGACTTCCTACAGGTGCATAGATACGGCAAGCTATGCCAAAGTGCTCTTTTGACACTATCTGGTCATATAGTTCACTTCCCATTCCATGCAGGCACTGGAACTCAAAATCCTTATAATCACCCACTATATTGAGGATCAACGCTACTGAATACGCATTATGAGTTGCAAATTGTGGATATATAGCATCAGTCATGGTTAAGATTTTTTTCGCACAAGCCTGAAAAGAAACATCAGTGAATACTTTACGAGTAAAAACAGGGTATTCTGTTAAACCTTGCATTTGGGTTTTTTTAATTTCACTATCCCAATAGGCCCCCTTAATCAGGCGCACCATAATACGTCTATGTTTTTTTCGTGCTAAATCAGCTACCCAATCCAATATATAGAAAGCTCTCTTTTGATACGATTGCACTGCCAGGCCAAAACCATTCCAACCATCCAAACTCTCATCACAGAACACCTTCTCAATGAGATCAAGTGATAAATCGAGGCGCTCTGACTCTTCAGCATCAATGGTTAAAGCAATATCATAATGTTTTGCCAGTCGAGCCAATACTAATAATTTATCAGACAGTTCAGTCATTACGGACTCACGCTGACTCTCGCTGTAGCGCGGGTGTAGGGCAGATAATTTTATAGAAATTCCTGCACGTTTATAAACATCTGAATTTTTATCTGATTTTTGACCTATGGATTCGATAGCAAGTTTATAAGCTTCAAAATATCGACCTGAATCAGCTGATGTGAGTGCAGCTTCACCTAGCATGTCATACGAATATCGATAGCCTTGAGACTCTTTCTTTTTAGCTCGAGTCAATGCTTCGTCAATAGTACGTCCCATCACGAATTGTGTACTCATAACTCGCATGGCTTTTTCCACCGCAGTACGAACCATCGCCTCACTGCTGCGATTAACTAATTTCATTAATACTTTGGTTAGAGCATTCCCAGCTTTTTCCGGTGCCAATACTTTTCCCGTTAACATCAAAGCCCAAGTGGTTGCATTAACAAAAAATGATTCACTTTGTCCTCTATGAGAACTCCAGTCCCCACCGGATAGCTTATCTTTAATTAAATTATCTATAGTCGCATTATCTGGAACCCTTAATAAGGCTTCTGCCAGACACATTAAAGCAATCCCTTCCTCACTGGATAAAGCATACTCCATCAAAAATGAATCCATACCTGTATTTTTTTTGCGCTCAGTACGGACCGCTTCCACTAATTTAATTGCACTGCTTTCGATACCTGCCGTTTGTTGCTGTCCAAGTGCTGCCTTTTCACATAACTCAGTAATCAAGGATAACTCATCTAAACGATAAGCCTGATTAATAGCAGCTCGTAAACCTTCGGGTAAATTAATGGACTGCTTTTCCAGCATAATATTCTCCGAAATCAAAAAAAAATAACAACAAAAGATCATAATGCAGAACCACATTAAAAGAAATGCATAGGTTCTTTCTAATGCATTATATGACTAGAATCGTGATTAATTAAAGGGAAAGCATGCTGTAAAGAGAAAAAAAATGGAATTAAATGAGGGCATATTGATTAATTATTCAATATTTTGATTACTTTTTAATCGGTCTAATAGTGCATATTATGTTCAATTAGTTAATAGTTTGTTCGGTTGCTTTTTTAAAGCCCCTGCTAACCCCATGAATTGAATAATATTTCTCCCTGTTGGGCAATGATGGTCCTGATAATTTTACATTTATGTAATTTGTGAATATAATAACCATCTTTTTAATGACCAATAACGGCGATTTAATAAGAAGAATGGAGAAGTATGAATACATTATTAACTCTAATCTCAACCGTCATATTAACGAGTAACATTACATCCAGCACCACTACTTTTGCCAAAACAGGTCCCGACCTAAATAGTCAGCTACAACATCTAAGTCACAGGGCTCCCCAGTTAAATAAAAATGTGCTGAAACTTGCCTTAACTGCTTATACAAACGCGGACAAACGAGGCGCGGTTAGAAAGCCTGTTCTTACTGTGATCGATTACTCTCTACCCTCAAACAAACAACGTATGTGGGTCTTTGATGTTCGGAATGAACGCCTTCTCTATAATACTTATGTTGCTCACGGTAAAAATTCAGGTGTTAATAGAGCAAATCACTTTTCCAATCAAGAGTCAAGTAAGCAATCCAGTCTTGGAACATACATTACAAAAGACACCTATATAGGTCACAAAGGATATTCTTTAAACTTACAAGGGTTAGATAAAGGTTTTAATACCAATGCCTACAACAGACGCGTTGTGATGCATGGAGCATGGTATATGGAACCTGATTTCATTAAAAGAGCTGGTCGTGCAGGCCTGTCTTGGGGCTGCCCAGCGATAGCACAAACCTTAGCTAAGCCCATTATCAACACCATTAAAAATGGTTCAGTAATTTTCGCCTATTTTCCTGATAAAAATTTCTTATCTCATTCAGGTTACTTAGTGGCCTAAAAATAAAGCCAGGGCAAGCCCTGGCTTTTCGCAGTCATCCGCATAAGAACATCCAGTTCTTATAAGTCATCCTGACAAATCAAATCCGTCTGATTACAAATCCTTTTGCTTGACTCATATCCGTACAAGTCATGTATATAATTTAGCAACTTGAAACAATAAGTGCAAGGAACCTGGCTTGATATACATCATTAACTTAAGTGCAACCACCGACTTCCATCATATAAAATAAATATATAAAACAATAGGTTATTTTTTTTGCCGTTAATGGATGTAGAAAAAATGCCGTTATTCCCCCAGTGTTTTGAGAAATATCTTACAAAGAATAGAGCAACAAATTCCTTTTTTAGCCAATTTATTTTTATCAACAGGAAAAAAATGTGTCTTTCTCATCAAACCAAGGAGATATCCTCGATAGGTAAGTGGTACGCATACAACTAGTACTCATAAATTTCATTGCCAAAAAGCTACAATGCTTCTGATAGATGATGTAGAATCTCTAAAAAAATTCATTGTCGCTTGATTATGCCATGAGATATGGTAGCTTAATCAAGATATCATGATTCAGAGTAAAACTATGAACCAACAGATTAATGCAGTTAAGAAAGATAAACTTCAAATTATAGACTGGCTTATAGAACATTTTCCCAGCGCTTTTTTTAAAAAAGGTAACCAGATTAAACCGCTTAAAATTGGCATATTTGATGATATTATTGATTTTTATGAGCGTTTGGACTCCCCTCCTTTTAGCAAAAAGTCTTTAAGAGAAGCTTTAAGTTACTACAGTGCATCCCCTGCCTACTTGAGCTGTCAAAAACCCGATACTGCTCGAGTAGATATTTATGGCAATGAAGTAGATGTAGTTACTCCTGATCAGGCTAAGTATGCACACCAACGATTTCAGGAGCGATACGCTAAGAAAAAAGAACAGGATTGATGTTTTGAATTCAATAATTAATTAAATTTATTGGTTACTTGGATTTAGGTTCATGTCAAATACTGTGACGTATAGGGCAGTCAAAGCCAGCAAAGATTCCTAAAGTTAACCTGCATGTTATTAGTCCAACCAAACTCATTGTAAGGCTAACAAATAATTAACAGCTACATCTGTACTTAGTGTGGCTGTTCTTAAAACAGGGTTATAGGCCATACCCTTCATATCAATTAAATTTAAATTAAACGACCGAGCCATAGCGACTAACTCACTGGGTTTAATAAACTTATGATAGTCGTGGGTTTGTCTTGGTAAAATGTTCAAAACATATTCTGCTACAAGAATTGCGCTTGCATAAGCTTTTAAAGTACGACTAATTGTAGATAGAAATAACATTCCCTGGGTCTTAAGCAATCGTTTACAGTGTTTTAGGACGAGTTCTGGATTCTGAACATGCTCCAACATTTCCATACATGTTACAATATGAAATTTTTTGCTTTTAAATTCTTCTATGGGCATACAATAATAATCAATAGATAACTGATTTTCTCTAGCATGCTCTTTTGCAACCCTGATTGCTTCGTCAGCGGCATCAATACCTGTAACACTCGCCCCAGCCTTAGCCATGGCTTCGCATAAAATTCCGCCACCACAACCTATATCCAGAACATTCAAACCTTTTAAATCGATATACTGAGAAATAAATGCAAGCCGGGTATCATTAATGTCATGCAACGTTTTTAGAGGACCTTGAGTATCCCACCAATCCTGTGCATGTTTGGAAAATTTATGCACTTCCTGATCATCAATAGTTGATTCAATATGCTTCATTTGATAATAAATCCAAGGGTTGAAGAATTCTATTACAGCTAATTAGCAATAAAGCTTACATTATAAAGATGTTCAGTGGCTAGGCCTACAGAGAATTTATCTTGAGGAAAAATCTCTGCCATTTAACCAATGAGATTAACTGGACAGTCGGCCTGATAATCGTTAATTGTTCCACAAGAACCTCCAGACAAAGTTCCCAATTAAAAGCATGATAATGATTCAATCCGGGAAATCAGGTCCTGTCCCACAACAATTGCTTTAGATAATTATTATCGATGCAATTCGCATCGATACGATCCTGGCTCTCTACTCTATTGATTTAATACACCAAGTATATACCTGACACAATCTTACTGGATAATTGTTTTTTAAGACAAAAACTCTAAAATCAATTTTTTTTTATAAAGAGCAATTAATTGAACACCTGATTAACACTATGAGGTATAATGAGGCATTTATATATTCGGAAACTGCTATGATTACTTTAAGCGCTACTCTAATGGGAATGGAAAAAACAGGGAAAACAATGATTGGCAAAAGACTGACATCTCGATACGGACTCCATACCAATTTGCTCACGCCCCCTTATAAACCAACAATTGCACCTGACTTCTCTGTAATGATGATTGAAAATGAGCCTGAGCAAGTGAATATCAAAGTATGGGATATTCCAGGTGATAGCGTTAAGAAACAGATGGCCATCCCATTTTTTTTTAATTCCAATTTTGGTCTTTATTGCATCGATTTATCAGTCGTATTGACAGAAGAGATGCTTAGTAAAATAAAAATTGAGATTGATAAATATAAAAGATGCAGTCCTGATGCTCAATTAATTTTGGTAGGTACTAAAAGAGACTGTGCTTTACCCAATGCATTGCAAACAGCGCAGAACTTATTAGCAGAGATATCCTTTGTGCGGGTAATCTCTACTTCAGCTGGAGAGAAGGATGGTCTACAAGATCTGCAAGACTTTCTGACTATGGAAGGGAAAAAACTGATTCCCCGGTATGAAAGACCTTATTTTCCCCCTCAAACAATACAACCAGATAATGCTATTCTAAAAGCAAGAAATCGCTGTCGAAAAGATTCAGATTTACATCATGCTCTGGATCATTTAAATGCGAGCATGGAGTACTTGAATGATGCCACGATCGAAGCAATTGGGGATGAAGTCAATATATTGCTTGACGATCTATCAAATCTTTCTGTAGCGGATAAGGCGAACAGAATTAATTTATTTATTGAAAAGAGTAATGAACGGTTACAAGGTAAACATCAATTTCTTGAAAAGATCATTTTATCTGTTGCCCTTACTGCTGCAATGACTGCAATTGCTGCGATGATAGGTTTTGGCATTGGATTCGCATTAGGAATCTGGTCAGGGCCTGGTGCCTTCTTTACCGGATTGGCAGCAGGCAGTGCCGCTGCGGTAGCCGTGGTTGGCGGTGCTTCTTTATTTGGTACAGCAACTTTAGCTTATACCTCTCATCGATTCTTTAAAACAACCTTGGTACAGGAGTTGATTAACGACGTTGCGGAAGCAGCTGACGTAAACGATCTCGCACAGGCCTACTAGAATTTCATCTACTCCTGTTTTCAAATCGCGTGTTCCTATTATGGAACACGCAGTAACAAAAAATCATTATTTTTTACCTTTAAAATTTCAAAAACCAAGTAGCTCGCTGGTTTTCAACCACGTTGAAAAATCATTAAAAAAAACTGCAAAATAAAAATATTCATCCATACTCTTATTATAATATTTTATTAATCTACAACTTATAGGAACTAATAATATGGATTACATGCAACGAATTGACGAACAAGGGAAACCCTATTTAGAAGTAAAAACCAAAGGTTTTACCCTTATTTCAAATCCTATTTTGAACAAGGGAACTGGCTTTACAGAACAAGAGCGATTGGATTTTTTTCTTAATGGATTACTACCTCCAGAAGTAAGTACCATTTCTGAGCAGCATCAACGCTCTTACGAAGCGTTTACAAATAAGAAGAGTGACTTGGAAAAGTACATCTATATGCGTGATCTACAGGACTCAAATGAAACTCTATTTTACAGCCTAATCAAAGAACACACGGTTGAAATAATGCCCATAGTTTATACGCCTGTTGTAGGTGCTGCCTGCCAAAGTTTTAGTCATATTTATCGCAGACCTCGCGGACTTTTTATTGCTTATCCTAACCGTGATAAAATCGATACCATTTTGGCGAATCCTCGCTTTGATCAGGTAAAAGTGATTGTAGTGTCCGATGGTGAACGTATTCTGGGCTTAGGTGATCAGGGGGCTGGAGGCATGGGGATCCCTATTGGTAAACTGGCATTATATTCAGCCTGCGCAGGTATCCATCCAGCAACAACACTACCTGTTTTGCTTGATACAGGAACAAATAATGCTGAATTACTCAAGGATCCTCTTTATGTAGGATGGCGGCATGAGCGGGTTCGTGATGAAGCGTATGATGAATTTGTTGATGCCTTTATTAAAGCAATAAAGAAACGGTTTCCTAACATACTCTTGCAATGGGAAGATTTCGCTCTCCAAAACGCAACCCGTCTATTAGATAAATACAGAAATCAATTATGTACTTTCAATGATGATGTCCAAGGGACTGCAGCAATTGCAACAGGTACTTTATTGGCAGCAGTGCAAGTAACAGGTATTCAATTGCGTGACCAGAAAATTGTAATTGTAGGAGCCGGCTCTGCTGGTTGTGGTATTGCAGAACTTATTGTCCAGGCAATGACTGCAGACGGTAGTTCAGAAGAAAAAGCACGGTCGCAAATATATATGATTGACCGTAATGGTTTATTGCTCGAGGGTATGCATGGTTTATTGCCCTTCCAGGAAAAATTATTAAAAGCCAAAGACGCCATTACAAACTGGAAATGCGAAAATGATAATATAGTGAGTTTGAAAGACGTTATTAACAATTTACATCCGAATGCTTTGCTGGGTGTATCTGCTCAACCGGGAATATTTACAGAAGAACTCGTTCGAGAAATGGCTTCTCATGTCGATAAACCAATTATCATGCCTCTTTCAAACCCTATATCTCGTAGTGAAGCAACCCCAGAAAACTTGATGAAATGGACTAATGAGCGTGCAGTAATTGGTACAGGAAGCCCATTTGGCAACATTATTAAGGATGGGAAACCCTTTCGAGTAGATCAAACCAATAACGTTTATATATTTCCTGGAATGGGGCTAGGGTTAATTGCAGCACAAGCCAAAATAGTCACCGATACAATGTTCATGGCTGCTGCAAAAGCCCTTGCAGACTGCTCACCAGCCAAGGACAATCCTCACGCAAATTTATTACCCTCCCTTGATAGGGTAAGAGAAGTATCCTATCAAGTAGCACTGGCAGTAGCAAAAGAAGCGGTTAAATGTGAATTAGCTGCCCCTATGACAGATGATCAATTGGAAAAATGCATACGGGCACACATTTGGGAACCGGTTTATATTCCTTATCGCAAAGCAAAATCCTGACAAATCTATAATGGGTGAAGTTCATTCAGCTTCATCCATACCAGCAGTTAGTTTAAGCTCTTAGAGCTATCCTGATTACCGGACGATATTTTGTATTGTCTGCACTTTATTTAAATTTAAGCTTGAAATGCCAATTCATTTAGTATGATACTTTAACTGTTGGGTTCAAAATTATTTCGCCACGATTTTATCAGGGAAGGATAAATACAACTAGACTCACCCAATACTTCTCTTCGATACAGTTAGCAAATTTTAACAAAGGAGCAGTTTTATGCCAAGGATGTCAAGCGGTTCAGGAAATATTGATAAAGATGAATTTAATAAATTGTATCAGAATCTGGAACAAATCAGGAAAGACCTTAGCTTACACAAATGTAAAAATTTAGAAAGTTACACAGCAATACTAAGCCGATATAACCAGGCCAACTCTCAAAATAAAGAAATCAGACAATTTACAGCAGAACATCGCGATGCAAAGAATAAACTCAACAGCCTGGAAAGTAAAATTGCAGTTTTAATGACTCATCACAATTTGAAGTTTGGAATACAGCCTGATTACGCACTGTTAGAGGGAAATATTGAACCCAAACCTGGCATAGCCTCAGAAAGCGACCTTGAAAAGCTCCAATTCGATAAAGAAATGACATTGCGCGAACGAAAAATCAGTCAATACACTCAATTGCTTAAACGATTAGAGCTAAAGCGTGATGAATTTCACACAAGATATCCTGAGGATTCATGTGATGATGTAAGTAAAGCATATGGTGCTGCATGTCAACTGGTCAATATCCTCAATGGCTATGCAGTATCTTATAAGAGACAAACCATCGATCTTAACCAGCTCAAAGAAAACTCATCGAGAGTCATACAAAGCAGACGCATTGGCATCCTTGGTGAGCATAGGGGAGTTAAAGAACTTTTGACTAATCTTTTATTTGCAATTGGTACCCTTGGAATAGGTTATGCGTTTGCAGCTTTGTTTACGCAAAGTTTCACTCCAATAAAGTGCAATACAGATACTGTAGATCTTCTGAATGAAACCAACAAAAAACTGGATGAGATAGGAGGGTTAATCCAATTAACATCTTAAATTAAGTTTTTTATTGTCACTTGGCTTGATGGAGCGCCTAAACGCTCTATTCCCAAGAGTTCTATTTGACGACTACCCCACCTTTAAGCTATTGTTTAATCTTTAGTTTTAGAGCTAAAAACCATGCTTAAATTATATAAAGATCTTATTGATACAATAAAAGCCAATAAAAAAAACATGGTAGATCAGCTCCATGAATTTTGTGTTATCAATTCAGGAACCACCAATCTAACAGGACTTGCAATTATGGCTAAAACGTTGCAGTCGGCTTATGAATCGCTCGCAGATTCCATTCACATGAAAAAATTAAATTCTTTATCCCTTATCGGTATGACAGGACACACAACCCTACAGCACTTCGGCGATGCGCTGTTCATCAGCAAACGGCCTCACTTAAAAAGAAGAATTCTATTGTGTGGTCACATGGATACCGTCTATTCAGCATCCCACCCCTTCCAAAAGTTAACCTATTTAAATGACAATCATGTAAATGGGCCAGGTGTGGCTGATATGAAAGGTGGCCTTATCGTAATGCTTCATGCTTTGAATGCCTTTGAACAAAGCGATATTTCCTCAGAAATGGGTTGGGATGTGTTAATAAATTCCGAAGAAGAAATAGGTTCACCTGCTTCCAGTTTTCTTTTTGACGAACTAGCCACAAATTATCAGGCAGCATTAGTCTATGAACCTGCAATGAATGAAACAGGTACCTTAGCCAAAAATCGAAAAGGCAGTGGAAAGCTAACTGTTGTTGCAACCGGCAAAGCCGCGCATGCTGGTAGAGCATTTGATGAAGGTAGAAATGCTATTTGTTATTTAGCAGAAGCCGTCAATGCAATCCATGCCTTAAATGGGAAATGCGATGGGGTAACTATTAATGTGGGAAAAATTGCAGGAGGCGAAGCATTGAATGTAGTGCCTGATAGGGCTGTAGCTCAACTTGATATACGAATCACTCTGCCTGAAAATGAATTCTGGGTAAGAGATCAGCTGGATAATATTAGTAATAAGTTGAAACGGCCTGATTATTCTTTAACTGTTCAAGGAAGTTTTGGTAGACCAGTAAAGCGAGTGTGTGCTGCTACAGAGCGTCTTTTTAACCGAGTACAAACTTTAGGTAGTGAGTTAGGATTATCTTTAGATTGGAAAGACAGCGGCGGATGTTGTGATGGAAATAATCTGGCTCATCAAGGATTAGCAGTTCTTGATACCCTGGGGGTTAGAGGAGGCAATATCCATAGTACTGAGGAGTATATCTTACTTGATAGTTTACCAGAGCGTGCCGCTCTTAGTGCCTTGCTTTTGATTGATTTAGCCCAAGGTGGCCTGGAGGATCTTAAAAAATGATGCTTTTTCGCAGTGCCCGCGACTCTGATTTAGATGCAATTCATCATTTGGCTGAGCAAAGTGGCGTTGGCATGACTACCCTCCCAAAAGATAAAGACCTACTCCAACAACGTCTTGCATGGTCCTGTGATTCTTATAAAAAAAAGGTAATCAAACCGACTAATGAATATTATCTTTTTGTTCTGGAAGATCAAAGCAACCAAAAAATTGTGGGTACTTCCGGTATAGAGGCCAAAACAGGATATGAAACACCTTTTTATTCTTATAAAGTCTCTAAGCGCACCAGAATATGCCATTCATTGAATATACGTAGTGAATATGAAGTATTAAGTCTTGTAAATGACAATCAAGGGCGGACAGAAATATGTACCCTTTTCCTGGAGCCACAATATAGAAAAAATAATAATGGCTTATTGCTTTCCAAGGCACGTTTTTTATTCATGGCCCAGCACGAAAATCGTTTTACTCCTACTGTTATTGCTGAAATGCGCGGTATATCAAATGAAAAAGGACAATCTCCCTTTTGGGATAATGTTGGATTTCATTTTTTTCATATGCCTTTTGCAGAGGCGGATCGTTTGACTTTGGCAACCAATAAGCAATTTATAGCTGATTTAATGCCCCGAAATCCTATTTACGTCAAATTACTATCATCGGAGGCCCAGGCAGCAATAGGAAAACCACATCAATCAACCATGCCTGCAATGTCTATTCTATTAAAAGAGAGTTTTCGTTATAACAATTACATTGATATCTTTGATGCAGGCCCAACCATTGAGGCGCCAATACATGAAATTAAAACCATATATTTAAGCCGTATTATGGTTATTAAAAGCATTAGTGACGAAGTCAGTAGCAATGAATATTTATTAGCGAACACTCAATTGGAATATCGCGCCACAATTAATTATGCCGTATTTAATCAACAAGAAAGTACCTGTATTATCAGCAGAGATACGGCAACTCTTCTTAAAGTTAAATGCGGTGATTCTCTACGCGTATCACCCATCCAAATTAATCAGGCTCCTTCATTCCAATAAGGAAAAAAGATGTCTAAATTTCGAATCATACAAAGTAAAGGACAATACATTCAAGGTTCATGGGTAAAAGGAACCGGAAGCATTCTTGAATCCATCAATCCAGCCTATGGTACCCTTCTCTGGCAAGGAAGTAATGCTTCAGAACATGAAATTGTTTCAGCAAGTTTCGTTGCAAACCAAGCTCTTGCTTCCTGGTCTTCTTTAAGCTTTGAACAACGTGCACATTATGCAAAAAAGTTTTCCCAACAAGTAGAAAAAAATCGGGGTGAAATTGCACAATTAATTTCTATGGAAACGGGAAAACCTCTATGGGAGTCTCAAACTGAAGTCATGGCAGTTATAGGTAAAATTAATTTGTCGATTCAAGCATATCAAGAAAGGACCTGGACAAAGAAATCATCCTCCCCTGATGCAAATGCATGTCTTCGGTTTAAACCTCAAGGGGTCGTGGTTGTATTAGGTGCTTTTAATTTTCCAGCCCACTTGAGTAATGGACATATAGTACCTGCTCTACTAGCTGGTAACACCATTTTGTACAAACCAAGCGAACTTGCTCCTGCCGTTGCTGAACTGATGATACAATGCTGGCATGATGCTGGTTTGCCTGCAGGAGTGCTTAACTGCTTGCAAGGAGATGCCGCTTGTGGAAAAACATTGTTATCCCAAAACATCCAGGGTGTGTATTTTACAGGCAGCTATCCGACAGGCCTGCGTATTCATCAACAATTTAGTCAAAGACCTGAAGTAATTCTCGCACTTGAAATGGGAGGAAATAACCCATTAGTTATAGATAAAATCAACAATCTGAACGCTGCTGTTTACCAAACTATCCTTTCGACATTAATCACCTCTGGGCAGCGATGTACGTGCGCGAGACGAGTGATAATTCCCAACTCCCACCAAGGTGATGAATTTCTGAAACGATTTGTCAAAGCATGCACATCATTAAGAGTAGGCCCCTTTGACAATCAACCTGAACCTTTTATGGGTCCAGTAATCAGTCATATTCATGCGGTAAAACATCTTCATACTCAACAGAAGCTAGTTGAGTCAGGGGGCGAATTAGTCCTTCCTATGAAGCTTTTAGCTGAATGTACTGGCCTATTGTCCCCAGGAGTCATTGATATGACACAAGTAAAAAATCCAAATGATGAAGAGGTATTTGCTCCTTTTGTGCAAATCTATCGCTATGATGATTTTGAACAAGCCATAGAGTTAGCCAATCAAACCCGCTATGGCTTGTGTGCTGGCTTATTAAGTGATAACGAATCAAATTATCAACACTTTTACCACTCCATACGTGCCGGTCTAATTAATTGGAACAGACCTACTACTGGTGCTGCAAGCAACCTTCCTTTTGGCGGGGTTGGTTTAAGTGGTAATCACAGACCCAGTGCTTATTTTGCAGCTGACTATTGTTCTTATCCAGTTGCAAGTATGGAGCAACCTCTTTTGAATACACCAGCATCTTTGCTACCTGGCATAGTATTGGAATAATATATGAATACCTATGAATTGAATATGGATGGTTTAGTAGGTTTAACTCATCACTATGCCGGCCTTGCCTCTGGAAATATTGCTTCTACAGTGAACGCATTAAGCCCATCGAATCCCCAAGCAGCAGCAAGACAAGGCTTGGATAAAATGCGCATTCTGCATAATATGGGACTCAAACAAGGAGTACTCCCACCTCATCAGCGCCCTAACCTGCATTTACTTTACCAGCTGGGTTTTAATGGCACCCCTGAAGAACAAATCAGAAAAGCCAGTAAAATCGCTCCAGAGCTGCTCAGCGCTTGTTATTCTGCTTCGAGTATGTGGACAGCAAATGCAGCCACTGTTTCTGCAAGCCTTGATACATTAGATAACAAAATTCATTTTACTGCAGCAAATCTAGTGAGTAACCTACATCGACATCAGGAAGCGGATTTTTCCAAAAAACTATTACATACTATTTTTTCAAATTCCAATTTTTTTAATCACCATCCTGTCTTGCCAAGGTCCACTATTACCGGTGATGAAGGAGCTGCAAACCATAACCGTTTATGCCAAAGTCATGGTCATCCTGGCATTAATTTATTCGTCTATGGAAAAAGGGCGTTAAGAACAAACGGGCCTCACTCAGAACCCCAAAAATACCCTGCCAGACAAACCAGGGAAGCTTCCGAAGCTATAGTGCGCAGTCATCAACTAAATCATCAACAGGTCATTTTTGCCTGTCAAAACTCAGATGCGATTGATCAAGGTGTATTTCACAATGATGTCATTTCAGTCGCGAACGAATCAGTATTTATCATCCATGCAGAAGCATTTCACAATCAGGAGGATATTTTAAATACATTAAGGGACAAGGCTGAATTTCCCTTAACTATTATTGAATTATCCAAAGAGCAACTCAGTGTTAAAGATGCAGTCAATACTTATCTCTTTAACTCACAGCTGATAACTTTGCCTGACCAAAACAATATGATGTTAATTGCACCTTTTGAATGTCAAAATAACCCTCGAGTTAAAGCATGTATCCAAGCCATCTTATCTGATAACTCAAATCCCGTTAATAAGGTACATTATCTTGATTTGAAGCAAAGCATGCGTAATGGCGGTGGTCCCGCTTGTTTAAGATTACGTATTCCTTTAAACGAAAAAGAACTGATTGCAATGAGTCAGGGCGTTTTGATTGATGATCAATTATTAGATCATTTAGATCATTGGATTTTAAAACACTACCGTACGGAGTTACATACCAAGGATTTAGCTGATCCCCAGCTAATGAATGAAAGTTTGGAGGCTCTGGATGAATTAACTCAAATTTTAAGATTAGGATCTATTTATCCATTTCAAAACGAGTTGACCTAATAAATGAGATGGAGAACAAAGTTTGGTAAATGCATCTACGTCTCGCCCTCTGGCTATAAAGTTTGTCAAAATTTTTTTTATCGATGGCTCACTCTCGGCAGTAATGCACTGCAAACTGTAATTAGCAGATACAATCCAAAAAAACCTGTTTTACACTACATACCCGTTCTTACTCTCATGGCTCGTAAACTGCCGGGCGACAATTGTTTACTTGGCCTTGGTGGTGCCAGTGTCGCTCAGTTATTAAACTCTGAGATACCGGGGCACTCAATAATTGCAGTAGATAGCAGTGAAGAAGTAATTTATATTGCAAAACGGTTTTTCATGGTAGATAGTATTCCTTACTTAACTATAGTGCATCAAAATGCCAATGAGTATGTACGTGAATGCAACACTACCTATAATCATTTAATGATTGACCTGTACGGTGCAAATAATTTCCCTGATGAATGTTGCAATGAAGAATTTTTTATTCATGCCAAAAAGAGATTAAAGGAGCATGGGATTCTATCAGTGAATTTAGCAAATTATAAAGAGCAGTGGCCTATTTTTAAAATGATCAAAAAGCAGTTTAAAAATACATTGGTCATTCCCGTTAAAAAAAGTGCCAACATAGTGATTATTGCTTCGGCAAATGGGGATAAAGAAGTTTTTGTTAAGCAAATACTATCCTATCTTGAAATAAAGCGTATTATCTGGATGGACTCATGGGGCTACGTGGGTAAATATAAAAATTAATTCTGGTCCGACCTCGAGTGATAGCGAGAGATCTCCAGAAAACAGGCATAAGGCACTGCATTGGAGATCCTTCACTAAATTCAAGATGGTGTTTATATTTCCATCAAGTCTTTTTCTTTCTCAACAAGTACTCCATCTACTTCAGCAATATACTTATCAGTCAGCTTTTGTATGACTTCAGCTGCGCGACGTTCATCATCTTCAGAAATCGCTTTATCTTTGACAAGTTCCTTCAACTGATTATTTGCATCTCTGCGAATACTCCGAATTGAGACTCTGCCTTGCTCACCCTCACTTCGAACTACTTTTATTAAATCCTTTCTTCGCTCTTCCGTTAAAGGAGGCATCGGGACTCTAATAGCACTTCCTGCAGTAGATGGATTTAAACCTAAATCAGAGGTCAAAATAGCTTTTTCTATAGCTGCTACCATAGACTTTTCCCAAGGAGTAACTAAAATCGTACGGGAATCACTAGTAGTTACGTTAGCTACCTGGCTCAAAGGAGTTGAATTTCCATAATAATCAACTTGAACGTGATCCAATAAGCTGGAATTTGCTCTGCCAGTTCGAATTTTAGTCATGTCAGTACGCAATGCTTCAATGGTCTTCTTCATTCGTTTTTCTGAATCTTGCTTGATGTTATCGATCATGATTTGCTCCCACAATAGTTCCTACTCGTTCTCCACGCACAATTCGTTTTAAGGCCTCTGGTGCTGCCATATCAAAAACCTGTAGTGGCATTCCCTGATCTTGACATAAACAAATTGCCGTAGAGTCCATAACTTCCAATCCCTTTGTTAGCACCTCTTTATAAGTCAAATAATCATAACGAATTGCGTTAGGATTTTTTATGGGATCTGCTGAATAAACACCATCGACCTTTGTTGCCTTCAAAACAACATCAGCGCCAATTTCTATAGCCCTTAAACAAGCGGCTGTATCCGTTGTAAAAAAAGGATTACCTGTTCCAGCTGCAAAAATTACTACATGACCAGTACGTAAATGAGTAATCGCTTTACGTCGATGATATGAGTCAACTACGCCTAACATAGGAATTGCTGACATGATACGTGCTGGTAAATCAATGCGTTCTAAAGAATCTCGCATCGCCAAGGCATTCATGACGGTTGCAAGCATCCCCATATGATCACCAGTAACACGCCCCACTCCGGCTTCTGATAGTGCTTTTCCGCGGAATAAATTGCCACCACCGAGAACCAGACCAACCTCTACGCCCATGCTTATTAATTCTGCTACATCCTGGGCTAGAGTATCTAATACCGAAGGATCAATGCCGAACTGTGACTGCCCCATTAGCGCTTCGCCACTAAACTTGAGCAGTATCCTTTTGTATTTTAATTCAGGATGGACATCACTCATCATTTACGAACCTGAGCCATCACTTCTTCAACGAAATTATCTTCTTTTTTCTCAATACCTTCACCAACTTCATAACGAATAAATGAAATAACTTCAGCATTTTTTTCTTTTAAAAGTTGACCGACTTTGATATTAGGATCTTTAACATACGGCTGTCCTAACAAGCTTACTTCATCAATAAATTTATTTATTCGACCTTCAATCATCTTGTCAATGATGTCTTGTGGCTTGCCACTTTCTTTAGCTTGAGCAGTAAAAATTTCACGTTCGTTTTCAATTGCTTCAGCTGATACTTGATCACGATTAACTACTATAGGTTTGCTCGCTGCAACATGCATGGCTATATCTTTAGCCAATGCTTCGTCTCCGTTTTTCAACGCAACCATCACACCGATACGCGCACCATGTAAATAATAACCAACAACCCCACCCTCACAATGCATTCTTTCAATACGACGTAATTTGATGTTTTCACCAATTTTAGCAACTAATTCTTGTCTTGCCTGTTCAACTGTAATGCCAGTAGGTAGGTTTTGATTAGATAATGCAGCAATATCTGTAACAGAACTATTCAATGCAACTTCTGCAACTTTATTTGCAAAATCAGTAAAATTTTCATCGCGAGCAACGAAATCAGTTTCACTATTGATCTCGATCATCACTGATGTTCGCTCATCAGCAGAACGAGCAATTACTATAATCCCTTCAGCTGCCACTCTATCCGCCTTTTTGTCAGCCTTTGCCTGACCTGCTTTACGCATTTCAGTAATTGCTGCTTCGATATCACCGTTAGTTGCTATAAGAAACTTTTTACATTCCATCATGCCAGCGCCTGTACGCTCACGAAGTTGCATTACTAATCCAGCACTAATTGTTGACATTTTCAATTCTCCACATAGCAAAAAGGGGGCCAGTTAAAAATAACGCCCCCTTTATTCAAATATTAATTATTCCCCGGCTTTTTCTGCATCTTTAGCACTACCTTTAGCGCTTATGTCTGCTTCTACAAACTCGGAATCAGATGACATTCCACCCACAGTGTTGCTGTTTTTACCATCTAAAATTGCGTCTGCAACACAACGAACATAAATATCTACAGCTCGCATGGAGTCATCATTACCAGGAATAACATAATCAATGTTATCAGGGCTATTGTTCGTATCAACAACACCAATAACAGGTATTTTTAATCGTCGCGCTTCTTCAACAGCGATGTGTTCAAAGCCAACATCTACAACAAATAACGCATCAGGTAATCCGCCCATATGCTCAATTCCACCTAAGCCTCGATCCAATTTTTCAAGTTCTCGGGTGAGCATCAATGCTTCTTTCTTAATCATATCGTTAAACAATCCTTTTTCCTTCATTTCTTTTAATTCCTTTAATCGGAATATAGATTGACGGACTGTTTTATAGTTGGTCAACATACCACCTAACCAACGATGATCTACATAGGGCATGCCACAACGTTTCGCGTGTTCACGAATACTTTCTTGTGCTGCTCTTTTAGTACCAACAAATAGAATTTTTGCTTTATTAGAAGCCAATCGTCCAACGTAATTGAGCACGTCATTCAACATAGGCATGGTTTTTTCAAGGTTTATAATGTGAATTTTATTTCTTGATCCAAATATATATTCACCCATTTTTGGATTCCAAAAGCGGGTTCTGTGTCCAAAA
Organism: Legionella antarctica; assembly: GCF_011764505.1. Lineage (NCBI taxonomy): Bacteria > Pseudomonadati > Pseudomonadota > Gammaproteobacteria > Legionellales > Legionellaceae > Legionella > Legionella antarctica. Next base: position 1,851,436 of record NZ_AP022839.1, on the reverse strand, counting down.
TGAGCTCCTGCTTCGAGCAATTCACGCATACTTACATTCATAGTTTAATCTCCAGGGTTAAGCCTCCACGCTTCCCATACGAAACCCACAAGGGACCCTATCGTATGTGACGAAACGTGTGTGTATTTAAAGCGCGTTATTTATAACACATCGAGTGTAATTCAGCAATCAGATTAAGCCACAACAGGATATTTAATATATCTATGATGAGCTGTAATGTCCAATAAAAAAATTTGCTGTACGTATTTTATAGTATTATACAATGGAGTATATATTAACCTTATAATTCAGTCATAACTTAATTGGCTAAGAAATGAAATATGCAAATCCTGGAAAAGATACGAATCACTCAGGAAGATGAGTTTAACTAAAAACCAAGAGGAAATAATAATGAATAAGAAAACTGTCTGGTTAACTGCTGCCGCATTAAGCGTCATGATAGGTCAAGTAAGCTTTGCAGCAACCGAGTCTAGCAAATCAAGACCTTGCACGTGCCATCATAACGCACAAAGGTTATCTGAAAAACTTAACTTAACTACTGAACAAAAAGCCCAAATCAAAACAATTAGAGCACAAACACATCATCAATTAAAAACAGCCAATGAGCAACTAAAAGCTCTTAAATTAAAAATTAATGCGTTAGCCAATAATGATAAAGTAGATGAAGATAAGTTAAATACCTTAATCACCCAAAGAAATAACGTTAAAGGTGCTATGTTAAAAAAAGAAGTGATGATGCAAAACCAAATTTATAATACCTTAACAGCTCAGCAAAAATTCCGTTATAAAGAATTGAAAGCAAAGTGGGCTACAAAAAAAAATAGTTAATCCATCAAGTTAATAAGTTAAATATAAACCACAATAGGCAGGACTGATTGTGGTTTATATAAAAGGTCAATGGCGACGATAGTGTCGCTAAGCTCGTGATTGATTTTAGCCATCCATGGCTGAAATCGACTCGCAAACGCGACAAGTATGCCTCCGGCGGCCCTGGCCGTCCTGTGTCCGCTTGTTTTTTCACCCCATTCGGGGTTCAAAAACAACGCTACCCCAATGACTGACGCCTTTTCGGATGCCTTATATTTTGCCTGCGGCAAAACATCCGGCTCTAAGGCTACCAGGGACTACCAGCCTCGCTCGTTCCTCGCTTCCTTGGCTGGCAGCGTTTGATCTCAGCTCACGTATGATATTCAAACCAGACAGGCATTACCTTATTTAAATATACCATAAACTTCCATAACCCAACCTGAGACTCAACACTGCCCAAAGGATCAGTTCTCAGTTCAGGGTAAGCAATTCCTAAACCAAAAAGACCTGGGCCGATAATACCAACATGGGGATTATGTTTCGTATCCTCATAATCACCAATAACAATATTCTGACGCTTTTCGAAACCTACTGCATAAATAACTTTATTACATTCAGGTAAATAACGTGATATGTTCGGCTTGCTCGTATTGTAACGAACCAAATTGGCAGGCAAAATACCATCTATATTCTCTCTGGCCCAGTCAGCAGTCTGCCCTTTAAGCCCAGTATTATCGAAGAGTATCCAATCACCCATTTCTATGGCATAACGACATGGAGAGCGGTAAAAATTAATTATTTTTTTCACTCCCAAATCAACAAGATGGCGCACAATTATAATTGCAGAGTGAGATGAACCAAAAACAGCATAAGTCTCATCTTTATTCACTATATGCGACAGTTTCTCTTCGTCTATTGCTAAATCAAAAGGAATAACCTCAACCCCAGGATAATTAAGAGTAGAGGGAGAAGCACCGGTTGCCAAAATAACATTTCTCGCTTTAAAGGTATGCGAATCAGAACATAAGAACCATGTCCGTTCGGATAAATGCATAGTAGTAATGATTGTTTTTTGGATTTCAACTTTTTCGATTAAATGATCTGAAACCCATTGTAAAGGCTCAACAACGTATTTCAGAGTACAGGTATCTTCTGGTGTTAACTCATTTAACTGGAAATTTTGCGCCTGATTTTTATAAGAAAAGGAGGATGGGGAAAGTAAGAAATCATTGAAGAGCTTAACTTTAGTATTGCTTGAAACATTAGGCCAAAATTGACCAAGATCACCGACCTTGAAACAAGGATCAATCCATAAAATGGTATCCGGATTAATACCATTATCTAATAATTTACCAGCAGCAGCAATTCCAGCTGGTCCAGCACCGACAATAGCCCACTGAAATGTTTTTTTATTTTTCTGATTCAAATTACTCTTCCTTGTTTGTAGCCATCAAAGTTTCAACTCACAATACATTTCAGAAAAAATAAAAGGTTAAACTCAAACGGTTTTCAAATTGGTCTGAGTTTAACCTCAATATATCATCTAGAGTCAAAACAAAACACTTAATTGCAGCTTTGTTGCAACCAACAACCTCTGGATGGATGACATATGCTTATTGTTTGACATGTGTAACCATAATACGGAGAACCTGTAACGCCCCCCGCTGGGTACCAACCACCACCATGCCACCCACCATCACGCCAACCACCATAAGCTCCTGCACAGACGCTAACCAAGACACATAAAGTAAATACCAAGGCACGCATCACATTTTCTTTTACGTAAGTGTTCATGACTTACTCTCACGGTTAATTTTGTAACAAACCATACAATTATAGCTCATTATGCCTTGATTTTTTTTGCAGTGAAACCAAAACACCCCAAAATATGTTTTTTGTTATATCCATGTCAATTTTAGCAAATTCACATTTTAATTCAGGAGTTATGAGGTGTTATTTATAATTAACTTATGATTTTATTAAATAAGGGATTTTACTGTGTTTGAAGAAATAAACGGTTCTTAATATCTTTTAAGTTGGAACGAAACTATTAACTTCATCTTCATTATTTGCCTCTTCCTCTTCATCTACTTCTGGAATTGCTGCTAAAACTGGTTCATATGGTGTCGGGGAAAAAAGCTTAGGGTATTTTTCGTCTTTCATGAATGACATGATTTATTTCTTCATTGTGGGTAAGTTAACGATTGTATCAAGTTTCTTGAAAAGAAGAAGCCTTTTTTAACATGCCATAGCAATTTCTTGCTCTTTTTTTGTTTCGCTCTTTAAATCAAATAGTATATATAATGATTCATTAATTCGATTGAATAATCACCTCGTTCAATTAGCTTTTTTAGTATGGAACACGCACCCCATAAGTTATCTTTGTCCCATCCTCATTTAAAACAAAACTTTTTCCCATCATTGTTTGCAGAAATATATTAGGAATTTTATTGAGATTATCGGGCCAATTAAAGAGCATTATCGCCAAAATATTGCGATGCTCCCCTTTATCAAGATCGAATGAGTTTTTTTTATCCGGAATCATACGATAAGTTCTACTATAAACTGTAGTTAAATAGGATTTAATTAAATTAACAGTATTCATATCACTGTTCTTAACTAACATCAGACAAACTCCCACTTCTGCAATCACATCATTCTCAGTACGTGCTATTATTTCGCTAATATGGTTTTTAAAATAGGTTGTAATCCACTCAAATGAGTCAGGACTTAGCCTGGTTTGATAAAAACGACTGGCACTGATAACAAAATGAGTCATCCCATAGATTTTTGCTGAATACTCTAAATCAGTTAGATGACCATCTTCGGTGTCTGGGAATACGATTTTGAATTGATTAGTGTAGGGCTCTCTTAAATCAACTATCCCTAATTTATATAAATAATAGACATAATTAACCAGCTGTGCGCCATAAATCTTAATGTTTTCCTCATCAAGAATATAATTTTTCAGATCATTTTCTTTTGTTTTCAGGAAATTGATCGCTGTAAGTGTATCTGGAAAGAGCGGAGTTTCTTCCAAGTGATAGGAATAAATTTTATTGGTTAAAATAAGTAAGTTAAGATAATAAGCTATTCGGGGAAATTTTAGACCTTTTCTAACTCTATCTTTTGTTTTATCGGTATCGAGTTCTGTAATCGTTAATAATCTTTTATTTTCATTTTCTATGAAGGTGTCGTTTTTTAAATTATCAAGAAGATATCTATATCTATCACCGAGTAAATATAGATAATTAATAACAGGGTTAAGATATTCTTCATTACCCGTTAAAGCATACATCCTGATTGCAAAATGTTCTTGTTTAACAATAGGTAGAATATACATTTTTGATTGATAATTCTTTAAAATTCTGTCCCCGATACTCGCATATGAGGTTGAATTTAACAAACATACAATAATAATTAGATAACGCATAGAATCTCTAATAATCCTTTGAAGAGTTTAGTGGAGGTAATTTAGCAAATAATAATTAACGGAATATTAACAGGTCACGAAAAAATGGATGTAAAAAAGTGAGCAATTGGATTGATTAGCGTTTATCACCTGAAAATTCGGGATTTGATGAACATACCGTTAAACCTTGAAATATGCCTTAAACCAGATAAACAATCAATCATATATTTTTTATACAATAAATTTCTATGATAACTGTTTATAACAGCACAACGTATTATTTATAATGGAAAAATCAAAAAAGGATGAGCTAACTCCCTAGCTTAAACCAAGAAGTTGAGTTGCTCATCATGCTATTGCAAGGTAATCCTTACCAAATTGCTCTAAATAATCGTTGTAATTACCCAAGTAATTCTGCACTCCATACTGTTCTGTTAAAACTAAAACACGCGTTGAAATATGGTCAATAAAATAACGATTATGGCTAACAAATAATACAGCCCCTGAAAATTGTTGTATCGCTTCTATTAATGCATCAATAGATTCAAGATCCAGATGGTTAGTAGGCTCATCAAAGATGAGCACATTATGTTTCTCTAAAATCAATTTAGCCATAATCAGGCGGGCAGACTCTCCGCCACTTAATAAACCAATCTTTTTATCAACATCAGCGCCTCGGAATAAAACCTGCCCCAAGACTTTTCTTGTTTCCTGAGCTGGGGCAGCTATATTATCTTCCATCCATTGCCATACAGTTTGCTCAGGAGATAGTTGAGTTCGATAATCCTGAGCAAAATACCCGACACTTACTGTTTCACTCCACTCGAAATTCCCAAAATCTGGCTGCAATTCATTTAATAAAATTTTCAGCAAGGTGGACTTTCCAATACCATTTGGTCCTACAATGGCGCATTTGTCGTTACGTTGTATCGTAAATGAAACATCCTTTAATAAGACCCGCTCATCAAATCGTTTATGGAGACTCTCTACATTGATAACTGATTTTCCAGAGGGTTTTTTCTGATGAAAATTAAAATAGGGTTTAAAAATTATAGTGGACCCCAAAAATGAGACAGTGGTGTAAAATAGAAACCATTGTTAAACGGGGTACCAAGTGGCTAAAAAAAAATTTACATCTGACTTCAAAGCAAAGGTAGCAATTGAGGCATTAAAAAGTCACAAGACGACCAATGAATTGGCATCTGAATTTGAGGTGCATGCAACACAAATCAATCTGTGGAAAAAACAATTACTGGATGGAAGCAAGCAATTGTTTAGCGGCAAGCATGACAAAGACATGGACTCCATCATACAAGAACGAGATCGATTATACACGCAAATAGGCCAGCTAGCGGTTGAGTTAGACTGGCTTAAAAAAAAGACCGGTCATCTAAGTTGAGCGTGCGGGAGAAGCGAGCCATGATTGATGTCAATCACCCTACACTCAGCATCGTACGCCAATGTGCATTGGTTAATTTGTCACGCGCTAGCTACTATCGCACTGCTGGCGAAGGAATATGTACCGAGAGCCCAGAGAATCTGGCTTTGATGGTCTTGATTGATGAGGAATACATGCGCCATCCTTTCTATGGAAGCAGAAAGATGCGTTCTTATTTACGTCGCCTTGGCCATGACGTTAACCGTAAGAGAGTGCAGCGTTTGATGCGGATCATGGGTCTGGTTTCAGTGGCACCAAAGCCGAATACGAGTAAAAAGAACAAGGAACAAAAGGTTTATCCCTACTTGCTACGTGGTTTAGTGATTGATCGACCCAATCAGGTTTGGTGCACCGATATTACCTACGTTAGGATGCAAGGAGGCTTTGTATATTTGGTGGCAATAATGGACTGGTATAGCCGCAAGGTGCTCTCTTGGAAGGTATCAAACAGCATGGATGATGACTTTTGTGTAAGCGCGTTGGAGAGCGCCATCAGGCTCCACGGCAGGCCTGATATTTTTAATACGGATCAAGGCTCCCAGTTTACCAGTAAGGCGTTTACCGATGTTTTAAAAGACCATGACATCAAAATTAGCATGGACGGGAAAGGTCGATGGATGGATAATGTGTTCATTGAACGGCTATGGCGTTCAGTCAAATATGAAGATATTTACATAAAAGAATACGGAACAGTTTTAGCACTACGAAATGGTTTAAGGGTGTATTTCAAGTTTTATAACGACGAAAGACCTCATCAATCATTTGGAATATACACGCCGTCAGAGGTTTATGCTGGCCTATATGAGGCTGCAGCGTAATGGAATGCCTGTGGATATGTGGACGCGTCCTGCGGATCAGCCATCGCCCTTCGGGACATGTGGACAAGCCATGGATAACAAAAAGACGTTATCCACCGCTTGACCACACTCGATGGCTTCGCGCCCACATACCCACAGGCTCAATAACAGGTGTTTCATTAACTGCTATTGTGGTTGACTCGTGTGCTACGCACCCTCGTCAACGAAAGAAAGTAGAATTAAAGTTATATCTTAAATTAAACGGATCGCTGTCTTGACAATGGGGTCCACTGTACACTTTGATTGAAAAATATGGCTTTAACAACTGATGAACATAGATTCCAGGGAATTGGGCAGCTACTAGTCCTAGAAAACCTTTTGACGAAAACAAAAGCTGTAGAGTTTTATAAGCTTGCGGCCGAAGAAAAAACTTCTTTGCTTCAATACCTTGTTAAAAATAATATCTTATCTGCCGAACAAATTGCCTCTACTGCAGCTCAAAGTTTTGGTGTGCCTTTGATCGATATAGATTGCATAGATATTGAAAATACTCCTTTAAATCTGGTAAATGAAAAACTTATTCGTCGCCATGCAATGATCCCCTTATTTAGTCGAGGAACTAATTTATATCTAGCTACAGATGATCCCAGCAAACAAGCTTCCTTAAATGAAATTCAATTTCATACTGGGTTAAATACTTATGCAATAGTTGTAGAAACAGACAAGCTTAGCTTATTTATAGATCATTTATTATCAGCTAAAGAAAACCAGGGACTTATGGATTATGGTGATGATCATGATTTAGAAGGCTTGGAAATTAGTTCAGATGACGAAGAACCGGATGTTGAGAGTCCAGCATCGGTTACAGAAGATGCCCCCATTGTTAAGTTTGTTAATAAGATTTTATTAGAAGCAATTAAAGAAGGTGCTTCGGATATTCATTTTGAACCGTACGATAGAGAATATCGTATTCGTTACAGACAAGACGGTATTTTACATGAAGTAGCAACACCCCCAGCAAATTTGTCATCTCGCATCACTGCCCGTATCAAAGTAATGTCAAATTTAGATATTTCTGAAAGACGAATCCCTCAAGATGGGGGCTTTAAGGGGTCCTGTGGAAGAACTGACAAAAAGTGGGATTTCAAGATTAGGCCCAACAATCCGTGCAATTTTATAGCAAATAGTTAAAAATGCACGCGTTACTTAAGTAACTTTCCAAAAATGCTGTTTTAAATGTTTTTCCAGTTCCTCAACCATTGCTGCAATATTAATATCACCATTACTTTTTTTAAAACTGTACTTTCCGGTAAAGGCAATATGCGCCCAAGCAATAGGTGATATTCTAATAAACTCATCAATAATGTCTTGGCTAACCCCTTCTTTAAGCATTTTTTCATAAATAGTATTCAAAATAATACCGTTGTAGGCAATGATGCAGTTTGCAACAAGTCTTACTGCATGTGCGCTGACTCGATTGTTAACAATTTTCTTTCCCTTAAAGACCCCACGATAAACTTTCCTAATGAGACCTTGCAATTGGTGATAAGCCTCTGTCCGATTTCTTGCCGCACGTATGGCCTTCCTAAGCGCCATGTTATCTATTAAATTTAATACATGCGTACTTTTTAATATTTTATTGTACTCAAAAAGTGCTTTTTTTAATCTTCCATACCGAGCAGAAGAATTTATTTTTTTAACGATGATGCTCTGAGTATTTTCCTGCAGAAGTAAGGAGAGTAAAACCCGTAATATCCCTCTTTCCTCAGCTTGAATCAGGCTTTTATCAATGATCCCACTAGGACGAATAATTCCAGTGTAGTTATCAACTGATTTAACCGAAAACAAGTCATTTGTCGCTTCTTTAACATTTTTTATACTTGGAACATATTCAATATCTATTGAATCCAGTATAACAAAATTGAGTTGATTTAAAGAGTGGTTGTCTCCAGTCACCATGTCAATATCAATGTCTGTCTTATTGCCAAAGATTACATCATAGAGACAGTGTCCTTCATACTCATTAGGCCCAATATTCTTGGCATTCACAGCAACAAAATTAGCAATTAATGTGTACACAGAAAGCCCTGGTTCTTTGCCAAGAAATTTTTTTGAATATCTTGACTGAATTGTACTTTCACTAGTTGGAAGCTTTTGTCCGTCTGCATCAGCTAATAATTGTAAATCCATTAAATTCCATTGTTTAAAAATAGGCAATGAATGGAGTAGATTGCTTGCTATATCATTCGCAGGGCATAAGGTATCCACACGAATGAAATCTTCATGAGTTGATCGCAAAAGATTATGGCTAAGATCTGACATATCAGCCATTTTTTCCTCACCAATACCAAAGGCATCGGACAGTACGCACGCATTAACAACCAAAGGAACAGGCTTTCTTTTTTTATGATAACGGGTTTTCATGTGGGTAAATGCACGCCACATATCAACGTGATTACCAATATGCATAGTAATATCAGGGATTTCTACTTGTGTGAGGGTCTTAAAAAAAGCATCATCTAGCTTATCCAGGCTATCGTAGCCTAGACTCCACTCTTGCTCACCAGATTTAGTTTCTTTTATCAGAAATCCAGGATTTTCGCCAAGACTAATGCGTTTTGTTGCCCTATCCCACGTGTTATCCAGTACGTTAAGCACTTCATCTAAGTGCTCACTGCAATAGATTGGAATATTTGGATAACCAAATTCATGGGCTATTTTTTCTACATCATCCACTAACGCATCATCAATTAAATCATGGTCTATGTCACAATAAGAGACACTTTCATTGCAACAGAGCAGTCCTTTATCTAAACGACGATACATTTTTTGATAGACAAAAAATTCAAATAAATGGGGATCTACCTGTTCATCAGTTGGATTTTCTTTCAAGTAAAGAATCATTGTTTTAGAGATGGTGTCCTCCAAATCCTTGTCAGCTTAAATGATGATGGACTTTTATCAGCACCATAATGTTTTTTGAGTAAATCGATAAGCTTCATAATATCGCTGTCTTTTTTATAAAATACGAGCGGTACTGCTAACATAATAGGCCGGAGATACAATGCAATTTGCCTTGATGATTCCAGATAAAATGCCCATTTAGCTGCTTTTTTATCAAATACACTGCCTTCCAAAAATTGTGCAAGGGCAGGGAACTGTTCCTCTGGTAAAATATTATAAGCTTGGTGGTTTAGCTCATCATGGGTTAAATTCTGCTTGCGATTTGGAAACCATTTTAGAAATCGAGCCAATTTTGGTAAGTCAACAACTAAACCAGAACTATGCTCAGTCATTGCCTTTTCAGCATATATTTTACCCTCATTCATTATACCTCTGGTGTGATATATAAAGCTGGTAATTAAGTGATCCATAATTTGTTGATAACGATGATATACAAAACACAGAGCTTGAAGCCATTGTTGTGGCTTACTTAAACGTCTGAGCCTAGAAGCAGCGTATTGTTCCGCTAAATCAGCATAATAGCGAATAGAATTCTTGGATATTTTGAGTCTTGGGAGGAAGTTTTTTGCAAAATCATATAATTCGACAAGTCCCAATGCCTTATCTACCTCAGCCTTGATAGCCTTATATTTAAAATTCTTCTGATCCAACCGTATTACATTCAATGGAGTTATCCCATCCTCTTTATTGATTAAAACCGACAGTTGTTCTTTTTTTGATTCTGGAATAACTGAAATAAGTTCATCAAGTCGAGCATCTTCCATTGAATATGCATTGGTAAACATATCCTGTATGGTGCGATACGAAGGTAAAACAATCTGTTGACTACTAAAGTAGTTTAATAATTGTCGTAGAGCATCATGTCCTTTAGGGTAAAGTTTGATCAACTCACTTAAATGAAGCTGAATTTTGGACTCATGCATTGGCTGCCAATCTTTAAAGCCAAACAACAAGAGAATATCAGTTTTTTGTTTTTGATAAGTTTTAAAATCGATTTGACCTGTAAGTCCCAGTAGGCGTTCCCCGAAATATTTTCCTAAAATAAATTGTGAGTTATTATCTTGGCCTAAATTAAATTTATAAAACTGTTGCTTGGCCTTAAAATAGCCAAGCAATCGAATAAAATAAATCTGTGCCTTCGTAGTGCGATATTTTTTGACGATGAGCATTTCCTCATCCGTTATTGAAAAATACAACTCTCGTTCAGCTTTATTAAATTCAGGGATAGCATAAATGGCTTCAATTTCTTGATCAGATAACAGGTTTATTCGATTAGGGCTATACATTAATTACTTGGATACCTATTATTGAAAACGTTCGTTTTTGAGCATACTTACTTGGCTTAGTGATATCACTATGTTTATTGGATCCATGGATTCTCAATAACCATTCTTGATATTGCTTTCTTGCTGCATTATACTAGATATGAGTTTTGAGAATAGAGGACAACGAGTAAATGCCAACAATTAGTGCATTTTATGGAATACTGATTCAAATGTTTTGGGGTGATCATGCACCTCCTCATTTTCATGCCTTATATGCTGAATATGAAGTTCTTATTGATATTCATACACTTGAAGTGGTTCGAGGCTCTATGCCCCGCAGGGCATTGGCTTTAGTATTAGAATGGGCTTTTCAGCACCGTGCTGAATTATTTGAGGATTGGACATTATGCGAAAACAATCAGTCGCCAAAGAAAATATCGCCCCTGGAATAGTTTGTACCGCTCCTTGGAGACTAACGAAAGTCACACCACTGCCCAATTATGAGCTTGAAGTTGAATTCAATGACGGAACGCATGGGTTTGTTGAAATGGTTAAATTGATCATGAGTGATAAAGCAGGTGTATTTGCAGTACTTCAAGATAAAGACCTTTTTAATAAGGCTCATCTTGAATATGGAGTACTCACTTGGCCTGGTGAAATTGATTTAGCACCGGATGCAATGCATGATGCAATCAAACAAAAAGGCCGTTGGGTTTTGTAATAGAGGATTTACTATGCTGGTTGGTTATGCGCGTGTTTCCACAGTGGATCAAAATTTGGATCTTCAACTTTCAGCATTGAAAGAAGTTGGTTGCGAAAAGCTCTATCAAGATCAAATATCAGGGACTAAAGCAAATCGTCCAGGACTTAGTATGGCTCTTGAAGTATTGAGAAAGCATGACACCTTAGTTGTTTGGAAGCTAGACCGATTAGGTCGCACAGTTAAGGGGTTAATTGATTTGGTTAATCAATTACATCAAAAGGAAATCCATTTTAAAAGCATTACCGATAATGTCGATACATCTACACCAGCGGGTCGTTTCTTTTTTCATGTTATGGCAAGCCTTGCCCAAATGGAACGTGAATTATTGGCAGAAAGAACTAAAGCGGGCTTAGCAGCTGCCAAGGCAAAGGGCCGGGTTGGTGGTCGCAAGAGAAAAATGACCCAAAGTAAGATTGAATCAGCTAAACAATTACTTGCTTCTGGCACCCTACCAAAGGATGTCGCACACGATCTTGGTATATCTGTACCAACTTTGTATCGTTGGGTTCCCGCATCAAATAATCTGGATTAAAATAAGCCAAGTTATAAAAGAGGGACATTACTTATTATTCTGCTATAAATCACATGTTTGTTTACATCGAAATACACTACAATCAAAAAAGGCTTCATTGAAAAGTTCGAATATAAATTAACTCAGGTTGAAGTTAAATTGTTCGCAGGGCAGAATACCTGTTTTTTCAGGTCATGCTCAAATTAAGATGTAATTCATTCTACTATAAGGATAGGGATATCATGATAAGAATTTTATTATCCGTTTGTTTTTCACTAATGTTTAACGCACTAGCTGCTGCAGCGATAAATAGTTCCATTCCACAATCATCAACGACTGGACCAAGCATATTTGTAAATGGCACACTTTCCATTACGGTTGATGCAGCACCTGCTGTTGGATTACCTGCCCCCAAGATACTCGTGATGCGAGGCTTTGTAACTGTTTATCAAAAAGACGTCAATTGGGGGGATACCTGGAATTTAAATATCCCCTCTGGCAATTATAAAATATTCCCATTACCCGTTTCAGATGGCACTGATTTTTATATAGCAAATTCAATGTTCATTTTCGTGCCATCTAATACCACGGTCAATAGTTTGGTTACTTACCATATCGTTTAAATCAACAGGGTACGGGCGCACCATTTTGGAAGCACTGATTTCCGCCATTATCATTCAATGTGCCACCATTTATAATGGGCGCTCCGACTGCTGTACCTGAAGTAACGAGTGAAATAATAGTATCTTGTAAATTTGCGGTTGCTGTTGGATCACCTACTACTACTCCGGCAATACTACCACTGTTGCCAGCAACGTTAATTGAAGAATTATTAAAGTCGAAAGTTCCATTCCCACTAGTCAGAACTCCGGCTGCTGTACCGCCGCCATTATTGTTGGAAGTAACAGAAATAGCGGATTGATCAATATTAATATTTGAACTAATACCATTTGGATTGTTTGCTTGATTAAACACACCACCAGCAAGTCCTGCGTCATCCGCATTAACAGTTATCGTCGATCCGGTAATGGATACAGTTCCTTTCCCAAGTCCTTCAGTGGAGTTATTATTTAAAACACCAGCAACAAAACTTCCATGGACTAAATTAGCAGAAATAGTAGAGTTTGAAATAGTTACCAATCCCACTTCATTATTTACAAAGCCAAAAGAAATTGAACTATTGTTGGCCGTATCAGTATTAGACGTTGTTATAGAAGAGTCAGAGATATTTAATCCACCAGAGCGTAAATTTGCAACACCAATACTAAGGCTTCCAGGTGAATTACTGACATCACTTGTCATATTGGTATTATAAATATTAAGAAAACTCGACTTTAGCCAATTATGCAGCCAAAGCCAGTTGATAAATCAATAAGTTAGCAGTTTTTTCGGTTATTTTTAAAGAATCCGTATTATTTTCGTAATTTTTAGACATTGAAAAATACATCTTCACCCAGATTGATCTTCTTATGGCTGTAATAATGTCGACTAAGGTGAGCTCGCCCTTTTTGTCATACCATGATGTAGTTTCTTGCACTAACAATTTTTTAGTTTCATGCATTTTAATGGCAACCAGTACCAATATCGAAAGTAGTCCCATAAGCAGAGGGGTAGTTCTTGCAATAGCCTTATCTGACCACTGACGCTGTGTTTCAATGCCTAAGTGGGCACGGGTTTCTTCAAAGGTAACTTCAATGTTCCAGCGTAAAACAAACCACTCAATAATTTGTGTCGGTGAATTTTCCGTATTGGTGCTGAAAAATGTCTCCGCCTCATTCTTACCATCGGGTGTTTTAACAAGCACTATGCGTAGCCTTATTGGTGGAACGCCTGCATGATACCATAGGCATTCAAAGGTTAAGCACTCAATAGTTTTTTGTTCACCACCATACCACTTTACCTGAAGTGTATCCCATGTCTTAGTATCTACTAGTAATTCCTTGAGCCGGATACGCTGTCCTTTAATTTGATTTCTTCCACGCTTTCCCGCTGGCTTGACCTCAGGAAATTCAAATAACTGCGCATCCATTCGTACTCTGGATATGAGTGTTGCACCATTTTTTATACAGACTTTTGCAAGGGCCATACAAGCATAGGCGCCATCACCAACCAAAATCCAAGGGGTACGGTGCAACCATCGGCTGACACAACGCACCATTTGTATGGTCCAGTCTATCGATGTTTTGTGTCTTTTTCCTGAGGCCTCATCTGACTTTTTTGATGGTGAAAGGATAACCATAAAAGGCAAAGCCCATGGTCTTTTACACCAAGGAAGCGGTACTATCAAGGTCATGCATTCCCATTTCAAACCAAAACAAATAACCACCCGTGATTGGCTGGACGCAACAGCATCACGGTATGCTCCTTTGGCTTTGATGTTCTTTCCGCGTCGGCGCTCCAGTGTTTCATCAACAGCAACAATCTTGGGCCATGATTCAGGAAGCAGTGTGATTAAAAGACCAAATAAAATTTTGCTGGCAGTTAAACCACTCCATTGTGTACGACTCAATACACGATGATATTTTGAGAAATTTTTAACCTCGCTTAAGCCCATAACACGTAAAATACTCGTAATACGCCTTGCCCCTCGACAAAGGATGGCACCAATGAAAAGCGTATTGATATTGTTCCAGGTAGGACGTGTAAATAAAGGTGCAAAAGCAGCTAAAACGGATATAATCTCGGGTGTCATTGTTGAGCAACTCCTTGTACCTTATTGTTTTTGCGAACATCAAGATACTCGCTTTATCCGCTTTAGCAATTTTTTTAAATAGGAGTCATCCCGCTCTTGGCCTCACACCACGAACATACAGAACAAAAATCAACATGAAACGATGGAGTATTAATATAGGCGCGGTTTTCTGGACACAAAAAAAGGTTTTTTAAGAGCTATTCTTCTTAATACAAAGAGGAGAATAAAATGTCTAAAAAGCGAGCTTATTATACGGCGGCCAAGAAGGCAAAAATAACGCTAGCTGCGATTGAGGGGAAACTCACACAAGCGCAAATTACCAGTGAATACGGTGTTCACGCAACGCAGGTAAAAACTTGGAAGCAATCGGCCATCAAAGCCATTAACGATTTATTCTCTGGGGCTAATGAAAAAGAAGCCAAGTCCCAAGAGCAGCTTGTTGAGGCATTATATCAAGAAATTGGTCGACTTCAAGCGCAGCTATCTTGGCTAAAAAAAAAGCATGAACTTTAGTCTGGATGAAAAGCGCGTCATGATTGATCCTCTTGCCGAGCTCACCATTCGTGAACAATGCTTGCTATTAGACTTGCCTGTTTCAAGTTATTATTATAGTGCCAAGCCCATTTCTGTCGAAGATGAAGCGCTTATGGCGCTACTTGATGAGCACTATCTGCAGTATCCATGTGAAGGTAAAATTAAGCGGGCAAGATGGCTGTCAAAAGAAGTAGGCTATCCTGTTGGTAAACGTCGAGTAAAAAAGTTGATGGAAATGATGGGGTTATCGACTGTTTACCCAAAGCCAAATACAAGCGTTCCCAATAAGGAGCATGAGGTGTTCCCTTATTTATTAAAAGAGGTGGATATCACCAAACCAAATCAGGTTTGGGCCGCAGATATCACCTACATCCGCATGAAAGGAAAGCATGTGTATTTAGTAGCTATTATGGACTGGTATAGTCGTTATGTGATTGGATGGGCTATTTCACCTACTATGGAGGCTGAATTTTGTATTGAGGCGCTTAGAAACGCTTTGCTGCATTCGCGTTGTGAGATCTTTAACACGGATCAGGGTTCTCAATTTACCTCAAAAGATTGGATAAATACGCTAAAATCTCACCACATTTCTATCAGCATGGATGGGCGAGGACGTTATTTAGATAATATATTTATCGAGCGATTGTGGCGTAGTGTTAAGCAAGAAAAAATCTACCGGTATGATTTTGATACAATTGAAGAGGTTGAGCTGGCCTTAACGGAGTATTTTGAGTATTATAATAACCGAAGGCTTCACCAGTCCTTTAATTATTTAACGCCCGCAGAGGTGTATTATGGCCGGAAAAGACCATAAACCCTAAATGAGAGCGTCATGACTTACCCACAAGGCCCACAGGCCTATACGAGAAAGTGAAGCTCTCCTGACCTGTGGACTTGTGGATAAGTCATTCTGATAGAGTTGTGGTAAAATGACCTAAGACAATTCGTAGTAGCAATCACTATTCATACGGTATTGAGTAGGTTTAAATAGGTTAATTTGAGTGAATTTTTAACTATAAATGATGGATGAATAGCTCTTATTTTTCCTTAATTTTGTTCCAGACATGCGGACCCATATCATATTGCCGACATGGTGAATATTGGCCGCAAGTTGTTCGCCAAAATTCACAAACAAAAACATCATGCAAACCCTAATCACGACGTGCATTTCATGGCACGAGAAATAGATGATTGGCTGGTGCGGGGTGTTGAATCCATGGTGAATGGCAGCTATACACCGCGCCATCTTAAGCGCCATTATTTTCCAGATGAAATGGTTGATCAGCTGCATTTATCGGACAGGATTTTCCAAAATATTTTGCTCAAACAAATAAAACCTACCTTCCCTTACGTGATGAACCCCAATTGCTACCATCTTCATGGACCAAGTGGTGTACGGCTTGCCACGCGGCGTATCCGGCAAGTGCTTTTGGAAAAAAAACCACAATACATCATCCGCGCTGACATCAAATCGTTTTACAAGTCCATCCCGCATCACCAATTGATTCAAGATATCAAAAAGCACTATAACGATCTCAATGTCCAATCCATGCTAGAACAAATTATTATCAATCCCATTGAAACCCCTCGCGGATATAAAAATCCCGATCAGGGAATTGCGCTACGTGGGCCGCTGTCTCAGTTTTTTAGTGGCATTTATTTAAAGCCATTGGATGATGCCTTCAATTCGATGGATGTAACCTATATCCGGTATCAGGATGACATTCTTATTCTGTGCCAAACCAGCCGTCAGCTTAACCGTTGCAAACAGCGCATGATGGAGGTGTTGCATGAAAGACGGCTCAGTTTATCGCGCAAAAAGACACGCATAGGCAACATTGAGAAAGGATTCCACTTTCTCGGAATACACTATCCTGGGACGCAAACCCAGGATAACACCCATGTGATACAGGCAAATGATAGAGCAGTTATCCCGGCGGGTACTGCGCAAAATCTAACCTCATTGTGGGGGGGGGTACAGAGATTGCAATTAATCATCAAACGCCTGGGCTTGACACTATTGTCCCGCACGCAAGGACGTTACGAAAAGCACGAGAGCAGATTAATCTTATGGTCAAAGATGGGGTGTCTCCCAAAAAGATCAGAAGGTACCTACATCTCTGGGTCATGTGGTGGGTAAGAACAACAGAAAGTTGGCAGTACCAGGAGCTACTTGAATGGTTTTTAAATGTGTGCTGGGATTTTAGCCCGGCGGCCTATGCCGCCGGTCTGCTCACGCACGCCATTAAAAAATACGGTTATCAATCTCAAGCCCAGGTTTTGTCGGCTCCAGGTTTTTACGCGACTGCGTGAGATCTAATGTTCTTACTTCATCAAGGCGGATTATAGCCGCCAAATCATCCGGCGCCGCCGAAAGCGTCCAACCCCCACGGCCCCGCCGCGCCCACCCCACGCCCCGCCCTAATTAATGCAAAATCAACCGCAAGCCCGGAAGAATCAGAAATAACCAAGGGGAACCACGATTCGCCTTTGTTTGTATTATAATTGTGGAACGCTAACTTACGGGGTAATTTGTCCTCATTAAACTGAGGTGTTGGGTCAAACGAGCGGTCTTTACGGCAATATTCATTAGCCACATGGACTGGAACATCGCGCTGCTCTTTTCCAACCTCCATCCATGCCGCCTTCATGGCGTCACAATTCTGGGAGCTCTCCCAGTTATCATAACCATCAATATAATTGTTCAGTGCTGTTTTGAGTGGGGTTAAGTCAAAATGCTTTGAATTCTTAACCTCGACCCCATGTTGCTTATAGGTTAACCCATTGCTCTCTATCGCTTCGCAGCGCTTTAGCATCGCCGCTTTTGTATTCTCGTCCATATGCGATTCAAGCATCCGGCACATATGCTTGTCCTTTGCCCAATAAGCGTATTCATACGCTGAAATATTGGTAAAGGTTCGACCTGAATAGTCGGTCACTGTGCCTCGTTCAAGTAATAACTCCTGGAGCTGGTGGGGATTTTTTTTCCTTATTGTAAATATTTTTTCTGCATGGTCTTGCTTTCCATGAGCCACAAACTCCAGGAATTTGGATAAAATGGCAGGGGGTTGAAATAAGGTTCGGGTATGTTTATCTAATATAGCATTCGTTTTGGCTTTTATCGAAGGTAGGTGACCCGAAATTTCCTTTCCTATCTCTGAAGGTAAATCGTAGATTGATTTTTTCATACCCATTCTCTCTTAATAATAATTCACATATTATAACCAGTATCACAAAAAAAGTACATAGTGAATTTATATTTATCATTTCGAATTCCATGCTATGGTTGAGGCGAGGTGAGTAGAATTGGGTTCGATATATTGCTTGAGGTTTTAAATTATCTCATAGCAGGTTTTGGAAAATGGCCAAAGTCCAGGAAAAGAGACATTGGAATTATTAGCAACGGACATCACATTATTTGTTGTTGAACTTTGATTAATGTCACTATTATAAATATTTATAACACCCATGGAAGTTGGTGCGGTTAAAAGGCCTACTTGAAAAGGAACAAGCATTCCCCCTGTTTCTAGAACTTGTACAGAATTTCCCTGGATTCTCAAATTGTAGAGATTAGTATTTCCATTGAAAATCAACGTGTCATTGACTAATGGCCTATTATTGCCTATTGCAAGTTGCCTAAAATCACTGGTACGTCCAAATATATTCTGGCCATTGTAAAAATTAAATCCTGAACCAATGAGGGGGTTATTATAAGTGCCAGAACTTAGATAAAAATTTGCATTAGGGGCTAATGTATTAATCGTATCAATTTGTGTTTGTGCAAGTCCTATACAGGGGTGTTCAAAGGTACAACTTTGAAATCCTTCTACCATGGATGGTGTACCATCTGCATTAAAGAACCAAATATTATCCTGGATGAGTGTTTTTCTACCTGTATCAACCACACTTTCTTGGCTCGGTATACCATCCCCTGAGCGTAAGTTTCCTAGATGACGAGGGATTAAATCAAGCATGCGCTCTTGAATATCTGCTGATTGGGTTTGCTCAAGTCCCCCAAAAGTAACACGCAGAGTTAATGCAATCGTATTATGATTAATGTTATCGTAACTATCACGAATACCAACCTGCATACCTCGATATTTTAGAGGCATTTCAATACCTCCTTCCACACCTTTTATAGCAGAACTGTATTTAGGTGAAAAGTAATAACCGCCTGCAAAAAGACGCGTGCGGTTTAAGGATAAAAAAGTCCTTCCTATTTCAAAATCTGTGCCTGCGCCAACGTCTTCAACCAAATCAAATAACTTATCATATTGACTGTGTCCGGAAAAAAACATGGTATTGCTAATTCCCGCTTGGGTGCCCGTATAAATGGCCATGGTTTTACTTTTTCTCCCAACAGGGAAATATCCATTAAGATGAGCATCCCATGCCCTTGTCATTCCCTCAATCCCAGGATTTACCACCTTGAAATAATTAGAATTCGGCGTTCTATTATAATCTCCAAATAGGTAAACACCTAAAATGGCATTATCGCGAACAACAGTACGGCTACCTAAACCCGCACTGAGAAGACCTGCATCATCATTTCCGTATTTTCCTGTTAGATCCATAAAAAAAGATTGGTTGCTATTGCCCGCCAAGGGAATCATTGCATCACCCTCACCAAAAAGTCGATTTCCAGCATTACCCCATGCGAATACGCGAGGAGGTAATTTACTTTCTTGTGATCCAATACTTACAGCAGGTAATCCAAAAATAGATACTACTGACGCTGCCAGCCAAGGAAGCGAGGAACGAGCGAGGCTGGTAGTCCCTGGTAGCCTTAGAGCCGGATGTTTTGCCGCAGGCAAAATATAAGGCATCCGAAAAGGCGTCAGTCATTGGGGTAGCGTTGTTTTTGAACCCCGAATGGGGTGAAAAAACAAGCGGACACAGGACGGCCAGGGCCGCCGGAGGCATACTTGTCGCGTTTGCGAGTCGATTTCAGCCATGGATGGCTAAAATCAATCACGAGCTTAGCGACACTATCGTATGCATGTTAATTTTTTAATAATTTTATTCATGAGCACGTTATCCCTTGATCCTCACTACTCTATTTGATAATTATGACATTAATAATTTGTAAGAGCATTATTTATTAATTATCAAAAGCTTTATCCCTATGTTGTTTGATCAGTATCAAGTGCTATTATTCTTTTAACCTCTCCTATTTCAATTCAAAATAAGCCGAATTGTTAAATCTTTCCCGAAATCCCACTTTTTGTCAGTTCTTCCACATAACCCCTTTAAGATGAAAATTTCAAAGACTCGCTCTATTGATTTCCGGGTAAGCACATGTCCTACTACCAGT
Organism: Legionella antarctica; assembly: GCF_011764505.1. NCBI lineage: Bacteria > Pseudomonadati > Pseudomonadota > Gammaproteobacteria > Legionellales > Legionellaceae > Legionella > Legionella antarctica. The sequence continues at coordinate 1,830,939 of NZ_AP022839.1, read as the reverse complement.
GGTGAGAAAGTTGTCATGAGGGTTCTTGATCCCGGTTCTGCCAAACTGGGAATCGAAGCACTGGGCTTTAACGCAATTCAAAGAGCACACTTTGTTAAAGCAATTGAGCGCCCTCAAGGCATGATTTTGGTAACTGGACCTACCGGTAGCGGAAAAACAGTTAGTTTGTATACAGCATTAAACATCCTTAATACTAAGGAAGTTAATATTTCCACAGCTGAAGATCCAGTTGAAATTAAAGTACCTGGAATTAATCAGGTGAATATAAACCCCAAGACTGGTTTAACTTTCTCAGGTGCATTACGCTCATTTTTACGGCAAGATCCAGACATTATTATGGTTGGGGAAATTCGAGATCTAGAAACAGCTGAAATCGCTGTAAAAGCTGCTCAAACAGGACATTTAGTGCTTTCTACACTACATACTAACAGTGCAACCGAAACTTTAAACCGACTGGTTAATATGGGGATCCCAACCTTCAATATAGCCAGTTCAGTTACACTTATCATCGCACAACGGTTAGCAAGAAAATTATGTGATACATGTAAAACGATAAGAGATGACTTTACAGATTCAGGTTTAGTAGAACTCGGTTTTAGTGATTCAGAGATAACTGATATTAAACTATTCAAAGCAGTAGGTTGCATTCAATGCACTAATGGTTACAGAGGTCGAGTAGGATTATTTGAAGTATTACCTATGACTAAAAATCTTGGTCAGTTGATCATGTCTGGTGGAAACTCCCTTGACATTTTAAATCTTGCCCAATCAGAAGGAATGTTAACTATATTTCAGTCTGGGCTAGAAAAAGCAAAAGGAGGTATTACCACCATAGAGGAGATCAATCGGGTAACCGTTGAATAATTTCATGGAAAAAAATAAGGCGATGGTCCTAACCTTCCATTATGAAGGAATTAATAAATCAGGCCAAAAAATGGTTGGTGATATTCAAGCTAGAAGTCTTGCTATCGCTAAAGCCGATTTGCGCAAACAAGGAATCATTTCTAATAAAGTTGTTAAAAAAAGAAAACCATTTTTTGATAAAAACAATAAAAAGATTACAGCAGGTGATATTACTGTGTTTAGTCGCCAATTAGCTACTATGATTGAGGCTGGCATACCTCTCGTTCAGGCTTTTGATATTGTAGCTAAAGGCCAGACCAACAAAAGATTAAAAAATTTAATAGAAAACGTTAAAAATGATGTTGAAACCGGATTAACCCTTTCTGAATCTCTAATCAAGCATCCTGTATATTTTAATGAGCTATTTTGTAATTTGGTCGATGCAGGCGAAAAATCAGGCTCTCTTGACGTAATGTTAGATAAGGTAGCAACCTATAAAGAAAAAATTGAAACGATCAAGAAGAAAATTAAAAAAGCATTAACCTACCCTATAGCAGTAATGGTCGTCGCTCTTATTGCCACTGCTGGTCTCTTGATTTTTGTTGTTCCCCAGTTTGAATCTTTATTTAAAGGATTTGGAGCCGACTTACCTGCTTTGACCCAGACTGTTGTTAGTATGTCTAAGTTTTTCCAAGCCTATTGGTATTTTATTTTTGGCTCTCTTGGTGCTGCTGCATATGCTTTTGTCTCTACGAAAAATCATTCAGTGAATTTTGCCGAAAATCTGGATAGAGTCCTGCTAAAATTTCCTGTTATTGGACCCATTTTAGAAAAAGCCGCAATTGCTCGTTTTACGAGGACTCTGTCGATTACCTTTGCTGCAGGATTACCACTGGTTGAGGCTCTAAAGTCAGTCGCAGGAGCTACAGGTAACATCATATATGCCAAAGCCACCAATAGAATCAGGGAAGATGTATCTACTGGGCAACAAATGAATATAGCCATGGATAACACTCATTTATTTCCTAATATGGTGATTCAGATGGTGGCAATTGGAGAAGAATCAGGTTCCCTGGAGAAGATGTTAGGTAAAGTAGCTGACTTCTACGAAGAAGACGTTGATAACGCTGTCGATGCTCTTAGCAGTTTATTAGAACCAATTATTATGTCAATATTAGGTATCTTGGTAGGTGGATTAGTTATCGCTATGTATTTGCCTATCTTTAAACTTGGATCTGCTGTTTAATAAGATTTTAAAGCCACAATCGACAAAGGCATGTATATCACATGATACAAGAGCTTATCGCGAATAGTCCCTGGTTTATTTATCTGGTTATTGCCTTGCTGTCCGTGTGTGTAGGCAGTCTATTAAACGTAATTATTTATCGATTGCCGATTATGTTGCATGATGAATGGCGGCAGCAATGTTGTGAGCTATTATCAATTGAGGAAAAAGAAAAAAAAAACCAAATCAATCTATTCATTCCAAGATCTTTTTGTCCAAATTGTAAAAATTTGGTTAAAGCATGGCAAAATATTCCCTTAATAAGTTATATCCTTTTAAGGGGCCGATGTTATCAATGCAAAGCTCCCATCTCAATAAGATATCCGTTGATTGAGCTTTTAACATTACTGTTATCAGTATACGCAACCTGGCACTTTGGGTTTACTTTACAATTACCCTTTGTTTTATTAGCTATTTGGCTTTTGATTTGCTTAATTTTTATCGATCTGGATCATCAGCTATTACCCGATACTCTTACTTTAAGTTTGCTATGGATAGGTCTGATTGCCAATACTCAAAATTTATTTACCAGTCTTCCTGTTGCGGTGCTAAGTGCAGCTGGAGCTTATATCACTCTGTGGGTTTTTATTAAATTGTTTTACCTGGTGACCGGTAAAATTGGCATGGGGCATGGTGATTTTAAACTATTTGCAGCATTGGGTGCTTGGTTTGGCTGGATATTTTTACCTTTAATTCTTTTACTTTCATCAATTGCAGGTGCTGTGATTGGATTAATTTACTTACAAATGAGAAAAAAACCACGTGATACTGCAATTCCCTTTGGCCCTTTTCTGTGTATCGCAGGCTTAATTTCTATGTTTTGGGGACATACAATAATTAACTGGTATGTACACTTCTGGTTCTGAATAATATAGCAAAATATGAGAAAATATTTGTAAAATATATTTCCTATGTAAAATCATTAAGTTGTTTGAACAAAAAAGAAATATCGGCTTTTTGATTTGATTTTTCCAATCCAAAGACTATATTTAAAATGCTGTTCTTAATAACTAAATATAAGGGAGTATAAAATGAATAGGGATAACAAAACACCAGAGCGTGATAATAAAACTAACAAAGACTACGTCAAACAAGATCGTCCTCACCATTCAGAAACTAAACGTGATCCTCAACATCGTCCTCAAGATGCAAAAGATAGAGGCGATCATCAAGAACGTAATCCCAGAGCGTGATAATAATGTAAGGCTAACCAGTCAAATCCCGTGCTCATTGGGTTTGACTGGCTTTAACTAGTTAACTAACTTATATTAGATATTGTTATGAAATGATTATATAAAAAAGGAGTTTTAAAATGGATAGTTTAAACAAAAGAGCGAACAGCACTCAAAAATCTCATGTTGCTGATGCTGCATCTGACCTCTTAAATGAAGGAAAAAAATACGCGCATGAGTTATATGAGGAAGGCTTAAATAAGGTTAGTGAAGCAGAGGATAGCGTTAAAAAATACTCAGATGACTTGTTAAAAAAAGTACAGGAAAATCCTTTAACATCAGTACTTATTGCGGGCGGAATTGGATTTTTACTATCTAAAATACTAAAAAAATGATTAAAATTCTTGATGAAATAGAAGGCCTTGTTTCAGGTAAATTATCTAGCTTAAAAACAATACTTTCTATTTTTAAGTTAGAAGCAAGGCTTGCCGGGCTTAGTGTCTACCCTTTAATGTTAAATTTGTGTCTGATCTTTGTTGTTTTAATTACAATCTGGTTGTCAGGGATGCTTCTAATTGGTTATTTTGCTGCGCTGTTTTGGGGCACATTTCTTTTGGCCGTTTGTTTAATTCTAACTCTAAATATAATACTTTTTGTCGGACTACTCAGTTACCTTTCGTATAATTTAAACAATATGAGCTTTGAAAAAACAAGAGCATCCCTGTCATCAAAAGAGTATAATGAAAATGGTAAACTCAAGAAAAAAATTAATCGTAGAAATAATAGCGCTGGAAAAGACATTGCAAGACCAGAAAAGCCAAATAACGACGCATAAAAAATACCTTATAGCTGTAGTTAATGATTATAGGGTTATATTTTTTACAACGCTGTTGCCCTCTTTGTTTATAGGCTGGAACCTGGGAAGATCAAAATGGCTTAGTCAGATAATTAGACAGCTTCTTCAGATAGGAATGCTAGCGGCTTCAGCTCATTTTAAAAAGCATCTTATTAAAATTTTCAAACAGTAATTCAGGTATATAAACTCGTCCATATTTCTGGGAAACCTGACGTTGTTATGTCCCTTCTATTAATCCTACCCGCAACACGGGGAACAAGTTTAAATGAGCCCTTTGTAACATATGGTGATGAGACTTAATTTTATAATTGGATAATTTCATTTTATTTATATAAATAATCGATATAATAACCAAACTTTGTCAGGTTAAATGATTTTTAAAACATTAACCTTAAATGATGACTTGACTGTAGGTGAGTTATCAACGAAAAAAATTCTTCCCAAATAATGCTCTACAACTTATGCATATAAAACAAGGTAAACCAAGGATGAACTATCGTCCGGATATTGATGGCTTAAGAGCTATTGCCATTCTATTTGTCTTATTTTTTCACGGTGGTATCAAGTTATTCCCATCCGGATTTATCGGCGTAGATATTTTTTTTGTTATTTCCGGATTCTTGATTACTGGAATTATCCATAAGTCATTGAAAAATGACTCTTTTTCATTTGGCGAATTTTATAGTCGCAGATTATGGCGGTTACAACCGGTATTTATTTGTCTATTGCTAGTTACCACCCTTCTAACTTTATTGTTCTACTTGCCTGATGATTTTATCCAATATATCAAGAGTGCCCGCAAAACCTCTCTTTTTATCTCAAATAATTTTTTTGAAAGAGTAACGACGGGTTATTTTTCACCGAGTAATAATCAATTACCATTATTACATACTTGGTCATTATCGATTGAGTGGCAATGCTATTTGATTTTGCCCCTGGTAATTTACAGCCTCCATAAAAAGTTTGGAGAAGATCACATTACGAAGATTATTTATTTACTTACCCTGATTTTTTTTGCTTTGTCGTTATATTTTTCTCTCAATTACCCAGCAAAAACCTATTATCTTACGTTGAGTCGCGGGTTTGAATTTTTTATCGGTTCATGTATTGCATTGGGCCATAATCGTTTTTCATGTAATAAATATTTATTAGAGATGATAAGTACCATCGCTCTTCTAACCTTATTTTATATAGCAACACGTCATGACATTAATACAGGATTTCCTAACGGGTATGCCTTTATTTTATGTATAGCTACGGCTGTACTCCTCGCTCTCGGTGAAAATCACCCTAAATTAATCCTGACTCAATTCCTTTCTTTGAAACCTTTAGTATTCATTGGACTAATTTCATACTCATTATATATTTGGCATTGGCCGATACTTGCTCTAGTTCGTTATTTAGGCATTGAAGAGACAACTTGGATTTTAATATTAGTCTTTGGTTTAATCTTGATAGCGGCTTATCTTTCCTGGAGATATATTGAAAAACCCGCACGTAACTTTAAAAAGATTAAATTCAGTTATAGCTTGGTTTCTCTGTTAATACTCCCTGTCCTGGTAACTCATATTAGCGACTATTTAATCAAAAGTCATGAAGGATACCCTCAACGCTTTAAAGAGGCTTCAAGAGTTTATGCTGAGTTAAACAAATATGCTAGTCCGCAAAGACCATTGTGTCTTCAAGAAAAAAATATTGATGTCAATAGTAAGTGTCGGCTTGGTGCAAAAAACGCGAATAGTAAAACTGGTTTTATGATAGGCGACTCTTATTCAAATCATTACTGGGGATTTATGGATATTCTTGGTCAGGAAGCCAATTTATCCATACTGGCTCATGCAACTGCTGCCTGTCTCTCCTTGCCCGGAATATCTCAATATGATTGGAATGTTAAAGTTTATAAAGCCTGTCATGAGCAAACAGAACGTTACTATAATATGATTAAGGCAAATCATTATGATTATGTGATTATAGGTCAAAACTGGAATGGTTATCTAGGTAATAAACTAATTTTAAAAAATGATAACTCTGATATGGGTCCGCATGTCTGGAACAAAATTAAGGAAAAATAAGAGCTATTCATCCATCATTTATAGTTAAAAATTCACTCAAATTAACCTATTTAAACCTACTCAATACCGTATGAATAGTGATTGCTACTACGAATTGTCTTAGGTCATTTTACCACAACTCTATCAGAATGACTTATCCACAAGTCCACAGGTCAGGAGAGCTTCACTTTCTCGTATAGGCCTGTGGGCCTTGTGGGTAAGTCATGACGCTCTCATTTAGGGTTTATGGTCTTTTCCGGCCATAATACACCTCTGCGGGCGTTAAATAATTAAAGGACTGGTGAAGCCTTCGGTTATTATAATACTCAAAATACTCCGTTAAGGCCAGCTCAACCTCTTCAATTGTATCAAAATCATACCGGTAGATTTTTTCTTGCTTAACACTACGCCACAATCGCTCGATAAATATATTATCTAAATAACGTCCTCGCCCATCCATGCTGATAGAAATGTGGTGAGATTTTAGCGTATTTATCCAATCTTTTGAGGTAAATTGAGAACCCTGATCCGTGTTAAAGATCTCACAACGCGAATGCAGCAAAGCGTTTCTAAGCGCCTCAATACAAAATTCAGCCTCCATAGTAGGTGAAATAGCCCATCCAATCACATAACGACTATACCAGTCCATAATAGCTACTAAATACACATGCTTTCCTTTCATGCGGATGTAGGTGATATCTGCGGCCCAAACCTGATTTGGTTTGGTGATATCCACCTCTTTTAATAAATAAGGGAACACCTCATGCTCCTTATTGGGAACGCTTGTATTTGGCTTTGGGTAAACAGTCGATAACCCCATCATTTCCATCAACTTTTTTACTCGACGTTTACCAACAGGATAGCCTACTTCTTTTGACAGCCATCTTGCCCGCTTAATTTTACCTTCACATGGATACTGCAGATAGTGCTCATCAAGTAGCGCCATAAGCGCTTCATCTTCGACAGAAATGGGCTTGGCACTATAATAATAACTTGAAACAGGCAAGTCTAATAGCAAGCATTGTTCACGAATGGTGAGCTCGGCAAGAGGATCAATCATGACGCGCTTTTCATCCAGACTAAAGTTCATGCTTTTTTTTTAGCCAAGATAGCTGCGCTTGAAGTCGACCAATTTCTTGATATAATGCCTCAACAAGCTGCTCTTGGGACTTGGCTTCTTTTTCATTAGCCCCAGAGAATAAATCGTTAATGGCTTTGATGGCCGATTGCTTCCAAGTTTTTACCTGCGTTGCGTGAACACCGTATTCACTGGTAATTTGCGCTTGTGTGAGTTTCCCCTCAATCGCAGCTAGCGTTATTTTTGCCTTCTTGGCCGCCGTATAATAAGCTCGCTTTTTAGACATTTTATTCTCCTCTTTGTATTAAGAAGAATAGCTCTTAAAAAACCTTTTTTTGTGTCCAGAAAACCGCGCCTATATTACTCAGAGGAACCAGTAAAAAAGCATATTGAAAAATCCTTAGATCATGCATTACGAATTATTATTGCTTCCGGTTCTATACCAGTATTGATAAAATCAATTCAACTGGGGGTTAATTCACGGGATTGCTTTTTTGATCACATAAAACGGCGAGGTAAATATAATCCTGAACTCTGTGAATTTAGTATATCGCTTAAAGAGCAACAATGGCAAAACGACCTTTTTTTACGGATGAAAAATAAGTATGCTCAGTTAGTAATTATTGAGCCTAAAAAAGTACAATGTCCCAGAGGCCGATGTACTGCCGATATTAATGGGGTTCCGGTGTTCCGTGATACAGAGCATATTACAGATTATGCGTCTTATCAGTTTGCAAGAATTTATTTACAGCACTATCAAAATCCTTTAAAAGGATAGTCTTCCCATCTATTGAATAACTCAAAAATTATTAGTTCTATTAGCTTAATAAATTGCTGTTAAATTGTGACATATTAAAGAGTACCTGGTATTTCCTGGCCTATTGCTTTGAGTATAGCTCTTGTCTATGTAGCATATCGATTAAATAATGCTTATAAAAAAAACAAAAGAACGTGAAGCACTACATGAATGATAATTAATCTCGAGCAACCTGAAAGCCCTATTAGGATTTTTCTAAATATGCATTCCACACATAATTTTACTCTCACATGTATTTCAATAAATTGACTAATAAATCGGTAGAGTCAGCTGTCTTAATAATAAGTTATAGTTGTAATAGGCTGCTTTAGCTATTAGTATGTGTAGTAGTTCGTGCACTGACCAAATCAATGCAGATAAAAAAATGTCTCGATCTAGTAAACTTACCTCTACAATATAACTATAGAGGGATGTATAAAGTAACAGGATTTTAACATTAGTGAAAATAAATGGATTGGTTTTTCCTTTCTTAGTTATTTCAAAACAGGAGTGCATTAATGAAGGAAAATCAAAATGATTTCTTGTTTTCACTGAACAATCAAATAGCTGGTTCCCCCTTAGTTTCTTCTGTAGAAGATAGCGAAATCTATTTTCGCAGTAATGGGTGTATGACCCTGGGGGTAGAGATTGAGCTCCAGTTAATAGATGATGTCGATTACAATTTATGTTCACGTGCTGAGGAGGTACTCAAGGCCACAGCTCATATAGAAAAAATTAAACCTGAGTTTTATCTGAGTACAATAGAAATTAATAGTGATATATGCAACACCGTACAAAATGTAGAAACTGATCTTTTTGAAACAATTACAGCTCTTACAGCAGCCACTGAAAAAATGGGACTGCTGTTTTCCACAACTGGATCTCATCCTTTTTCTAAATACTCTGATTGGGCTATTTCCCCCACGGCGCGTTATCAGAATTTAATTGACCGTAATCAATGGCTTACACGTCGTATGAATGTTTATGGTCTTCATGTTCATCTAGGCATGTCTAGTGGTGATGATTGTATTCGCTATAATAATTTTTTCATGTATTTTTTACCACATTTATTAGCCCTATCCGCTAGTTCCCCTTTTTGGCAAGGAATAGATACTGGATTATCCTCTTGTCGCCCTACCACTTTCGCTGCCAGCCAAGGAAGCGAGGAACGAGCGAGGCTGGTAGTCCCTGGTAGCCTTAGAGCCGGATGTTTTGCCGCAGGCAAAATATAAGGCATCCGAAAAGGCGTCAGTCATTGGGGTAGCGTTGTTTTTGAACCCCGAATGGGGTGAAAAAACAAGCGGACACAGGACGGCCAGGGCCGCCGGAGGCATACTTGTCGCGTTTGCGAGTCGATTTCAGCCATGGATGGCTAAAATCAATCACGAGCTTAGCGACACTATCGTGAGTCATTACCGACAGCCGGTCAGCCCTACCATGTAAGTAAATGGCAAGATTTTGAGCGTCTCTATAGATCTCTAAAATCCTGCGGCTCTATCGAATCTCTCAAGGATTTGTGGTGGGATTTGCGTCCCAGCCCTGCCTTTGGGACACTAGAAATTCGTGTTTGTGATGGAACGGCCACCTTATCTGAAACTTTAGCCATCGTTGCACTCATTCACACTTTAGCTCATTGGTTCACTGATAATGGAAGTTGGCTGGAATCAGTTGCTTGCCCCCCATACTGGCTTTCTCGGGAAAATAAGTGGCGGTCTATGAGATATGGGCTGGATGCTGAATTAGTAATAAATACAGATGGTAAAACCAAATTAATGCGTGAGGACATCACTGAATGGCTAGAAAAACTTCAACCTTATATAAAACAGCATCGTTATGAGGACTATTTCGCTTCCCTTCAAAAAATTATAGACTCAGGAACTAGTTCTGAGCGTCAAAAGAAAGTACTTGAAAGTACTGGCTGCTTTAGAGAAGTAACCAAACATAATATTAATGAATTTATACATCAACTTCCCTTATCCGAATATTCAAATTGTTTGAAGAAAGAGCACATAAAAGGAATAACATAGCAGAATGTTTTATTATAGAATATTATATGAACAACAATCAGGTTTCTATATCTAAATTATTTGCTTTTGAAGAACGAGGTATAAATTTTATTGATGCGATTATCTAGAGCTGCTATTAACGGTATAGGCTCTGCAGCTGGTGTTGCATGGCCTTTATTCGGTATTATATTTAGCATATTAGGTGGCTCTATAGGAGGTATCCTATCACTAACGCTGGGCGCAATTTCAACAGGACTGTTTTGTCTCATTAGTATCCCTATTTTTTATTTTTCCTATCAGGAAATGGAAAATAATGCCCTTCAATTTGAAGAACAATTACAAAAAAATCAAAAAAAATTATGTGCTGATATTACTAATTACATCAACAGTATTTATGAAAATTTTTTAAATCATCCAGAGGAGGAGGATTTTAGTAGTTATTTAAAAAAAATGCTGAATATAGATCTTTATGAAATAGCTAAAAAAGATACCCATTCACCTTTATATCAAATATTACTCATTATTAAGCAACAAATCGACAAAAAACAGTTGAATTTAGTTGTCGATAAACAAGCAATTGTTGCAGAGATAGCAAAACACACATCAGGAAAATCTATCCCTTACTCTCAATTGCTAACTCCTTCTTTTTTCGGCTTTGTAGGTACATTTGGTTCTATCGCAGGATGCAGCGCTGGTATCTCAGGACTGTTAACAGGTATCGGGGTTTTTACCAGCTTTGCTGTATTTCCTCTATTAGGCTGGAGTATTATAGGAGTTGCAGTCATTTGTGGCGCAATTATAGCCTATAAAGCAGCGGTGCAAGCCCAAGTAGAGTTTCAAAGAAAGGAACAAAACCTACTAACAAAAAAAATGCATCAGCAACTGAGTCAAGCAATCCTTGGGCGCAGCGTGGATACAGCACTCCATTATACCAGCTCTGCTTTTTCCACTGATAGGGTAAAAGAACAGGAACTTTTCAACCAAATAAACCAACCCATTTCATCTTTATTTCATACTAAAAAATTAAATGGCGATAAATCGGTGTTAAGTTTTATCTCTTTTTTTAATGTTACTTCACAGAGTATTGACGTGAAGGATTGCGAATTGGATCGTCATTTTTATAATTTAACTCAAAGGATTCCATTCTAAAATAGTATGAATAATATTTATTATTGTTGTTGGTTAACTGATCACTGCTTTTAATAACCAAATGGAGATAAAAATCACTGTTCAGGTTCAGAAAATTAGTTGTAATTAGAGTAAAAGCATAGGAAAACTGGCATGAGATTTAGTAGCAAGACAATATTAATTACAGGCGGTAGCAGCGGGATTGGATTTGCTACAGCAAAACGGATCATCGATGAAGGTGGAAGTGTCATTATCACTGGACGCAATCAAGAAAGTCTGGACTTTGCAGTCGAAAATCTTGGAAAGAAGGCTCGATCTTTTGCATCTGATGCGAGTCGCCTAAGTGATATTGAGGCACTTTTTATATTCATCAAAAAAGAAATTGGCTCGATCAATGGCCTGTTTGCTAACGCAGGAGCTGCTGTACTAAAACCTGTTGATGAAGTGACTGAAGAGGACTTTGATATGCTAATAAATGTTAATGTTAAAAGTGTCTTCTTTACTCTTCAAAAAGCCATTCCGTACTTAACCGATGAGGCATCGATAGTACTCAACGCTTCTGTAGCCGGGTGCATCGGCTCTCCGATAGGTTCAGTTTATGGTGCAGCAAAAGCTGCTGTGAGGTCGATGGCCCGTACTTTTGCTTCAAGCCTCATTGAACGTAAAATACGTGTTAATGCAGTGAGCCCTGGTCCAATTAAAACGCCCTTGTGGCATAAAGACAAGATAGTTACTAGTATTATTGAAGAAGTAACGGCGAATAATCCTATGAGACGCTTTGGAACTCCAGAGGAAACGGCTGCAGCGGTTACGTTTCTTCTTGCCCCAGAATCTTCCTATATTACAGGAATTGAACTTTTTGTAGACGGTGGATTGACTCAACTTTGAAACAGGTAAATCACTTTAAACGTTTACGGTGTATAGTAGGAAGCGATTCAAGGCTCAGCCTGGCGCATATCCTGTAACCGGCTGATCATTTCATCCAAAGCCTCAGATTTTGTTTTATAAATGTCTTCATAAGAAACATGGAAGGTATTAAAATCATCTTCACACTCTACTTTATCCTCTAATACATCCGTTATTGTTTGTTTGGATAATAAATAGAAATCATCTTCGACTTCAAAACTTATAATCCATACCTGTTCGCCGGGTTGAAAATCAGTCATAATTACCTGCTCATTTTAATGATTCTTTTAGTCGCGAACGACTATATACTTAGAAAAATTAAGAGTCCAGTACTGATTGAAACTTCTTATTGGGATCAAGGTTTATTCTCTAATACCCTAAGCAGTTATTTTTATTAAAGCAGATTTGGATGTATACCACCGTCACCGGAAGGAGTGACAACCATTTCATCCTCAACCTCTTTGATATCCTCTACTCGTTCCTCAATAATAGCCTGAATCGTATCAGGTAAGACCAAAGTCTTATCTTTATAGGACATCAGTTTTTCAAGCACATCAATACTGGATATTTCCTGAATTGCATCTTTAATTTTTCCTGAAACACTATCCTCCCCAATTAACTCCACAAATCGTTTTATTAACTGTTCTGCTAATTGATTTAATGGTGCCATGGGAGCTTCTAGCTCATCTCTTTCAGATTTTTGGTAGATCTTTTCCCATTTAGTTTGTTTTAAATTTAATGTAATACCAGACTCCAGCTCGGGTTCTTTTTCAATAGATCTCTTTGTTTTGTTTTGATTATGATAGATCTCGGCTATCCTTTTTTGAAATGCAGTATGCATATCCGGAGGTATTTCAATACTCTTGACTTCATTAATTTTAATTGGTGTGTCCAAAAGTTCATGCAATTGCTCGACTTGCTTTTCAGTTTTAGCAATTAATTGAAGGGAAAGGCTATTATCAGGATGCCATAAAAAGCCAAGATCAGCCTTAGGAGACTCAGGAGCATGATCTTTATGTACCAAAGAGATAAAATTTGGGAAGGTTTCTATTGCGTAAATTGGTTTGATTAATAACTCATCCCTTTTATTATTATATTTTAGCTCTGCATTTCTCATTAATCTTGTTATATTTTTTGCTTCAATAGTGCAGCTTAGCCCCTCACTGGTTTCAATGAAATCAAGATCCAATTCATTTTTTAATTGTTTGACCATAGTTTTATCGATGGTGCTTAGAGTATATGTTCCATTTTGTTCCCGTATTAATTGAAAGGGTATTCTTCCAGAGGGCGGATCGAAACGCATTGTGTTAAGAAAAACGGTCCTGTCATGTGACATAACCGAAACAGGAGAAAAGAACTTTTCTAATGCATCGATTAAATCAACTTCCTGCCGGGTCAATAACATACGTTGTTCGAATACATCTAAAATTGTCTGGTTGCTCTTGTCTGCAGTTGCTGCCATCTCATCGATAAATGTCGTATATTGCTCTACTTCTTCTTCACGCGTGTTTCTTTCTATAGCCTCCTGGATTAGATCAATTTTAATTTTAGCGAAATAAAAATCAAAAGGAGTCAATTTTCCAGTGCTGATTTGGGTGATATAAGTATCTATCGAGGCTTGCAACCGACCCCCATCGCGGCAAATTTCTCGAATATCACCAAGCTGATGCAGTAGCTCCTGGGGAGAAGGTGTGCGTTCTTGAATCCGAAAAAGTTCCTGCGTTAAACCAGGGTAACTTTTCATCACCTCTTCACTTGGATTTTCCCCTGTAATCATTTTTTTCAACAAGTGGACACCAACCATTCGCTCAGATAAAGGGGTATCGTAAAATATGCTGTAGTTCCGATACATAAAATGACGGGCAAAACCAAATATTGACGAGCCTCTGAATATTGAGGGTGCATTTGCATAGGTGTCCTCAAAGGTAAAATCATCTTTAAGACTTAGACATACTCCTTCTCCTTCGTAGGGCTTGCCATAATCAAAGCCATAAAATGCGCCATCAGCAAAACCTTTATTTTGTGCCTCCTTGCCAATTCCATCCCTATCCCCAATAGCAATACCAAAAATTAAATTTTTACCTAAACCTGGAACCCGTTTAGAGTGTTTAACCGGTGCATCCATCTCCTCAACTAAAATTCCATTATAATCAGGCTCAGTCCCACCATGGAGAAATTTCTTCAACTCACTTAAACCATTTTTCCAGCCACAGGCTAGTAAAGCATGTACGCCATTTTTACTGTTACTAACCCAGACAATTTCTTGTTTTTGATTTTTTTCACTAAAAATTCCTGCCAACCGTGTACCAACAAACTCTCTCAGTGCCTCTTTGTTGGTCTTAATCCTATCTTTCTGGCCCTCTGCATAATCAAGTTTATACATCCAGGCACTCAATTGATTATTTTTAGCAACAGCTCTTTTTATCTCATTACAAAGCCATTGAATACCCGGATCGATTGCCTCCTTGCTATGAGGTCCTTTCACATGAGTGTTGACAAAGGTTGCAAAGATCATTTGCTTTCTTGTTACGTTTTTTCCTGCAAGTGCTTTTGTCAAGTCATTAAATTTTTTCTTCTGGTCAAATGGCAGCCTCTCATCAGATAATAATTTTTCATCCAGTAAAATGATGTCTAGTTCATCAAAAAAAGCGCCATCACAGTCAATTGATCTAAATCCAGGCTCAACTCCTCCAGGTTTTTCAGCATAACAAAATTGGCTTTTACCAAACATACTTCCTAAACGAGTAAGCTCTCTGTTTTTAAGTAATCTTGGTTGAACTGATTCAGTATCTTCGGATCTAAGCATACCTAATGAAGGTGATACACTTGAGATCATTAATTTTTTTGTTCCTACGACCGGAGCACTTTGGGATATGTGATCCGACACTATTGAATTTTTTTTGCTAGGAGGTAACAAACTAATTTCTTCTGTTTTTTTAATGGTTTCTTCCAGTTGGGCATTGAAAATACGCATCATTAAGCCATCTGATTTTAAACGGTAACGTTGATCCTTGCTTAATTCAACACCAAAATGTTCAAGACAAACCTTCTTAATAAACTTACCTAATCCACTATTTGAACCACCACTAGTTTTTAAGATAAGGGCATATTCATTGGTAAAGACATCTAAAAGAGCGAGAATTTTAGCATCTGCAGTTAAGAGTCCGTTGCTAGTAACCTCGTCTATTTTTTGACTCAGCCTTTTTAAACTGTTTTTTCGTTCTGTATCTATATGCTTACTTGATATTCTACCCGATAATTGTTCTGTAATATCTCTGTATTCTTTTGTGAATTTCTCTGATGTGATAACTGGTTTCGTTTTATTGGTGTTGGTTATAAACTCCAGATAATGTTTAGTAAACTCACTATCAAGTTCATATGTCTCTCTATCCGTATGTTTTAACATTTTTTCATCAAGGCTCATTGCTATGAAATAATCCTGATCAATTTCCAGATCGCTAAGTAATAACTCGTAAATAACATTCCTTAAAGAATAAGACCTTGTGGGGGTGCCAGCCAGTCTTAACCACTCAATACTTGTGTTCACATCACCATGTACGGGGAATTCCTCCTCACCTAATAAACCTTTCAAAGCACGATAACCACAACTCCAACCATCCTCCTGTAATCCATCAGATGCAACATTTGCTGTTTTTGTAGTAAAATCGGGAAATGCACTATATGGGGCATCTGAGTAATTAATGGCTGCAGTTAATATAGCCTGCTCTGTACCTTGGAGAGGCATTGAATCCTGATAATTAATAGTAATTGAATTTGTGATGGGATTGACGGATACCATAGCATAAGTCCAATGTGAACCCTGGCCGCCTAAAGATGTGTTACCACAGTTAATTAATAATGGGATGGTATACTCCTCAATAGCCCCCAAGTGCTTAACTCGCTCAAAATGTAGTATCATACCTATATCTTCAGCATTCAATCGAGTAATATGTGTCCTGTCTTTTACTCCGAGCTTAATCAACAGACGCTCTAAATCAACCTCACCAAGCCATTCCGTTTGCCCTAGATCGGCATTTAATAATTTCTCCGCAATTCCAAGATTACTGCTTTGAGCATGCAAATCACGCAAGGAACGAGACTCTATCTCCTGGTTTAGATACAAACCTAGTAAAATAGCCTCTTTCTCTTTAAATGCAGTTGCAACTGGTGGATTAACTCCAGAAAATACCACGACTTTATCCAACAATCTTTCTAAAAGTTCATATTGATCAATGTAGACTTTACGGGTTTCTACATTCTCACTTCCAATTACATCAACATTTAATTTATCATGGTTTAATTCGTAAAAAAAATTAATAGCAGCCGCAAGCTTTTCATAATTTTCCGTTGCATTTAGCCAGACTGGATCGAAGTGTTCTTTGTATTTTTCTCTTAGATAAATCTCAATAATCTGGCTTTTTTTGGCCTCTTCCAACAATTCAGTTATTTCGCTCACAGATTCCATTTCTTCTTCCTTTTAAAATTGAAGATGAAGATGTGATAACCAAATTTTAAATTTTGGTATTCCAGTAGATTACATCTATCATCTAACCTTATTCCTTTTAGTTTAAGGAGCCATGAAGCAATTTGTAGATATATAAACCACAATGAAATTGTAGTACACATAAAGTATTATTTTATTGTGATAGTTGAAGTATAGTGTTTAAGTTGGAGTCATGCACAACTTGTTTTCTATTTGACTCATTCCTGATGTGGGCAGCTTTTTGTTCAATAAAATGATATTATATAGTACATAGTTACAATGGCATTTCATTCAAATAAGGTGACAGTTTCTATGGGTTATTCAGAAAAATGTAATGATTCCTTGTTCTGTATACTCTTCCCAGTAAAAAAGCCGAATGGGACAGTAGATTATTATACGAGTGACTACACTGAGATGTTGGGTAGCCAAGTTTATAAGGGTTATCAATGTAGATTAAAAACTGTTCCCAAGAACTTAGCTCCACAAAGGGTAAAAAAAGAAGACATCATTATTGATGAGACACACCCTGTAGCAATTAAAATTTATAATAAAGGGCAACACCCTTCACTCTATCAATTTTATGTGTCAGAAATTGCTGTTCTCAATATTGAGGGGCAAGAAGCACTCATCATGGATTTTATTGATGGGTTCCATATCTATCCCAACGCTAGCGAAAATCCTCAATTAAGACAATTAACTTTTTTTCAAGCAGCCGATGTCGCCTGGCAACTCATTCTGGGTCTTAATCGAATGCACTATAGAAACACAAGTGGACCTTCAATTGTTCATGGTGACATCAAAGGTGAAAATATAAAAATAAGAATTAAGGAAATAGATGTTAGTGGAGCAAAACAATGCAAAATTGATGCACTATATCTGGATCCTGACTATGCCAAGCCCATAGTAGAGTACCCACAATTTTCCCAAGGAACTCTCGAACATCTTGCTATTGAAGCACTGGATGGTTATTATTCAGAGGCCAGTGATTTTTTTGCCTTGACTCCTATTTTATTCAGCCTTTTTGGCGCTTCTAATCCATTGCGAAAAATTATCGAGTTCAGAAACGCCCATACACATTTGAATATGGAGGAACTTGTAAAACAATACCGTGAAATTGATTTTTGTTCTGAGGGATTATTTGAACATTTTGAAAAAAAACCAGATCCATTTGTTTGTGACATAGTAGAACGTTTTATTACTCAAATGGGAGCAAAATATAGGAAAGATCGCCCTTCTCCAGAGGCAATACTCGAATTTTTTACCGCATTAAGACAAATAACCCTAAACAATTTATCCATTGAAGACTCAAACATCTGTCTGTTACGTTTACGAATTGCCGCAAAAGATGAAATTGGGTTAAAAGAACCGACTTCTCAAATCATATTTAATCATTTGGATGAAAGTCTACAGCACCGTTTAGTTAATTTAATGGACTTGAGTCAACTTGCTTATTTATACAGAACCTCGCAAGAAAACAAAGCAAGTTCCTCTCTTGTCGCTGCATTAAGAAAAAATATTGCTGACCATCTGATAGAAGAAAGTTATTCTCTTGAACAACCATCTTTGCTTGGTTCTCTTTTCTGCGACCCTGTAACTCCAAAAGAAATAAGCTGGTTACGGCAGTGCTTTGTAGATAATAATTACACTGAGTTTTATTCACCAGCTAAAGAGAAAACAAGAAAAAAAATCGTAAATTGCAAAGATAATAGCTTAGCGCTCTTAATTTCTATTGCGGTAGAGGATTTGAGTAAAGCATTAGAACTTTCCAAACTCGCGCAAAATTCTAATGGAATATAATAGTAGATTCATTTAATGCGCATACTCTTCAGAACTCACACGGAAATACAACTATTGATGTTATGCTCACCCGTTGATCTATTGAGCTTTAGGATTTATAGTTTAAAAAAACGTGCATTAAGCATGGTGCTGATTCAAATTATAGCATGCTCCTATAATTTGGCTTAAAGATTAATCGCTTCATGATGAGGCAATTACTATAAACGGATATTAATGAAATCAGGTCTATTAAATTTTCTTTCAAAGTTGCGTGGAAGTTATTGGTATATCCCATCGATGATGGCTATAGCAGCTTTATTGCTTTCAATTCTAAGCCTGCGTCTTGACCACTTATTTGTTGTTGATTGGCTGGAAAGCTGGGGTTGGTTTCGTGCTAGCAATCAAGAGGGTGCAAGAACTATTTTATCAACGATTGCCACTTCCATGATCACAGTGGGAGGAGTCACTTTTTCCATAACTATTGTGGCTGTTGCTTTTGCGGGAAGTCAGGTTGGTCCTCGTCTCACGACAAATTTTATGCGTGATAAGGCAAATCAAATTACGTTAGGTACTTTTATTGCTACTTTTTTGTACTGCCTATTTATTTTACTTGCTTTGTTTAATGCTAACAAAAATGGAGTTACCGATACTGACGGATTAGCATTTATTCCTCAAATATCTCTACTTATTGCTATTTTACTAACTATAAGCAGTATCTCTGTTTTAATTTATTTTATTCATCACATCCCTGAAAGTATTAATATATCCAATATTATTGCTCAAGTGGGAGAGGAATTATACCGTCAGGTAACTTGTCAATTTCCAACAAACATTGGGAAAGAAGTTGTTAACAAACTAATCGATATTCCTGTTATCTATGAAAAGCATGTCACCGTTACTGCAACCGATCGGGGCTATATTCGTATTTTAGATGGGCGTTCTCTTCTGGATATTGCAACTAAAAATGATTTGATTATTCAACTGGAAGTTAGGACCGGTGCTTATATCACCGAAGACTTACCCTTACTCACTATTTATTCCTCAAGAAAAATTGAGGATGCAATAAAAAATAAATGTATTGAAACTTTCGCAGTGGGTCATAAACGTAATCAAGAGCAAGACATACTCTTTCTTATCGATGAAATGGTGGAAATTATAGCTCGGGCTTTATCTCCTGGAATTAATGATCCGTTCACGGCAATGAACTGTTTTGACTGGCTTCAGTCAATTTTGCTAAAAATATCAAAAACAAGCCCACCTTCCCCTTACCGGTTCGACAGTGAGAATAAATTACGATTAATTACCAAGCCAATAGTGTTTGATGAGTTTTGTGATTTTGTTTTTATCAGAGTACAACCCTATGTGTGCAAGGACAGAAATGCAACATTTCATATGATGGCAATGATTATTTCCATGTATAAAAATATACTTAATCAAGAGCATAAAGTCATTTTAAGATCTTATGCCACATCCCTTAAAAAGGCAGCAGTTGATAACTTACTTATTGAAGAAGACCGGAAAAAGCTTATCAATTTGTATGAAATGAATTTTAATTAAATAAATTTAATTTTGATCTGCTTTCAGATTTTGTCCCTTATTGGCAAACACGAAAACGGGTTATTAACACCCAATTTTTAGTAACTTTTATATTAAAGTTAGTCTTAAGCAAGAATAGCCAGGGTTACAAAATTTTATTAAATGATCTTTGGGAAACTGCGGAATTTTCGGGGTTGCAGGAACAACCAGTGTCAGCATCATCCCTATGTGAAGCGAGACACAAGACGCCGGAGACTATATTTACCCTGATTAATCAAAAGGTTTTATCCATGAGATCAGAATTGGGGCGCCATTATACCAATCTTTAGATTAAAAAATTCTTATGAGATATACTAAGTTTGCAGGTATTGAGCGATCCATATCCCCCACAAGTTAAGACATTTTTTGTTTACTTGGCTTAAGAAGCAAAACATTGATGACGCTTTTATTCAACCTTGTTCAGGCCATATTAAAAGAGATTCTCTTGAAATATACTCCAAGTTAAGCCTAGCAGATGCACAAGATAAATATACCGATGTAATTGGGGCTTTTCCGATATGAGATTTTAGATTTTAGATTTTAGATTTTGCATCAGGGCGCAAGTTCCGGAGCACTAGGCCTTTTAATGTTAGTTGTTGTATTATGACCCCAGGCCGGGATCCTGGTAAAAAAGGGTCATGGTTAAATTTTAGGCTGTTAATGAATCAATTTATTTTTTAGCGGCCCATTTTTTTAAAATTTTTTAGTGTCATTTCTCAAGTATCCTAGAATAAAGCAGCCACTACAGCAAGCCACATTACAAAGCCATAATAAACACTGACTAAAAAAGCTTTAAAACAGTTTTCAGGAATTCGTTTATTGATCAATTTTTGCTGATATATCAAAATCAATGCCGCTGCGAACCAGCATCCATAAAATCCTAGGTGTGCATTTTGCACTAAAGCCCAGCACAACCATAAGCCATGGAGAAAGAAAAGCAGCATACCAATAATTAGTCGATCGTAATCAGCAAAGTAAATAGCAGTAGATTTCACCCCAATTTTTAAATCATCTTCTTTATCGGTCATTGCATACATCGTGTCATACGCCACTATCCAGGCAAAATTAATCAGAAATAAAATAAAGAATCCGCTATTTAGCGATACATCAGAGGCTACATAAGCCATCGGTATACCCAGGGAAAAAGCCAGGCCCAAAACCATTTGTGGCGCTTTAATATAGCGTTTGCAAAATGGATAGATAGACGTTAGGAATAAGGCAACAACGGCTAAATAAAAACAATTTGGTGGTAGGTTAATTACCACCTCCAAAGCAGAGAAAAGAAGTATAATTAATAATACAAAAGTCTCGGTCAGACCCACCTCACCTGAGGTTAAAGGGCGTAATTTAGTTCGAGCAACATGCTTATCGATGTGTCTGTCTGCTACATCATTTACAACACACCCAGCAGCCCGCATTAATATGGTGCCAATACAAAATAAAAAGAATAGTTTGAAGGGAGGGAAGCCCTCATTAGCAATCCATAAAGCCCAGACTGTAGGATACAAAAGTAAAAGAGTGCCCGCAGGTCTATTAAATCGTAACAGTCGCCAATACGCGTTCCATTTTATCATAGTTTACTCTCTAATTCGGGTAATAAAAGCTCAGCCAGATAAAAGGACTCCAAATGTTCTAGAGAAAACTCTGCTAATCTAACCCAAATAATACCATCAATAGTATCCCGATTTTTTTTTAGCCAATTGAACTCAATGCAGTGTTTATCAACAGGATAACTTATCATAGCCACTCGGTGTACTTGATGGCTGTCAAAGATTAAATTACGTATTGACTCTTTTTCCAGACGTTTAAAAAACTCAGGATATATTTTATAGCATTTTTGTGGAATTATGGTCCTTGCATACCAATAATCCACCTCCCGATGTTGCATTATGATTTCTCTTTGAAAAATCAGTTCATCATTAACTTGGAGAAGATAAGTATCCCACCAGGTAGGCTTTATCCACTGCTGAGATATAAGCTCTAATTGCGTACTCCCTTTTAGTGCCTGTAATTTATCAGTCAATGAATGATCATATTCCCGCCATTCTTTCAGAGCCTCAGGATATTGGGTTTCAGCAGTAAAGACTGGTTGATTATTTATATACATACAATATATTTTAACTTAAATATGATTCATAAGAATACTACAAAATAAGCATCTCATGAATATGGTAGTCACTATTATTCAACTCCAACAAGAAACAAATTAGCTCCGTTTTTAAGTACTATCCAATGGTCAGTTTTATAAAATAACTAGATACAGATCATAATCGAATCCGTCATGTCTGTTGGTAATTATTCGCCTCGCTTAGTACTTCATGGGGAATTACCCTCATTTAATCAAATGATTTAATCTTAATTCGTCCAAGTTTATTTAGGATGATGACTACACGTTCTTTAGTGTATGTGTTAAACAACTCAAATTGACCGTTGCTTATAGCACTAACAGGAGTATTAGATAAAATTATTTTATCAAATGAACTAACACCAGACCAGGTGATACTCCAGTGAGGATGATGCCAATGCCATTGATAAATACGAGCCGATGTATCATCACGTTTATTAGTATATTTGTTCAAGACCATACCTGTTGCCCAATTCAATGATTGGTTCAAGGGAGTAAGGCTTACAGGATGGCCAAGCACAATAGCTTGAATCTTTGCATAGTGTATTGCCATTTTAATTTCATCAACTAAAGTCTGTCGTTCATTTTTGTATGTCAGAAAAGATGCCGAAGTAACGCATAGCAACGTCAGAGCAGCAAGTAGAATCAAAGTAATTAATACTTCAATTAATGCAAGTCCTTTAATCTTCATAACACCACGTGGATTAATACTTTACACCCGCAAATCAGATATTCATGAAACCAAGCTCTTAAGGATATTAAGATCGTTAAATACTTTCTTTTTGAATTGCGGGTTGTTAAGTAAATCTTCAACACTTAAACTCCGAACTACAGGAAAAGTTAAATTCAAATCAATAAATAACTCATTATCATTTAAGCCTAAAACTAACATTGCGCGTGGAGTGCTATTTTCAACCTGAGAATACCAGGGCCTATTTTTATTTTCAACGGAATCTTTAGCCAGAATTTTAATTATTAATAATTCATCATTTTTCAGATTAATATAAGCCATCATGTGGTTTAAAAGAACTTGCGCTTTATGACTTAAATCTGCAGAAACAAGAATTACTAATTTAAAGGGATTTCTGTTTACTTGTTCCGCACTATCCTGAAATTTTAAAGAGTGCTCTTTATTTATCCATGGAACAATTTCCAGTTGATTAAGATAATAAAGGGTTAAATTACTAAACATATTTATATTCTTGCGAAAATTGAAGTATAACCCGAAATTAAAATTCGATCAGTAATAATCAATAACTTGAGAGCCCTTAAGTTTGTGTAGTCATTAGAATGACTTGTGGTTAGTTTTTGATACTTAACTATGAAGCGTATAAATAGTTTCGTGCAATAAATAGTATCAGGCCAAAACTGTATCAGGTTTAATTAAACAGTTGACAATTAGCTTATTAAAGATAGTATTTGTTCGCAAATAAGATTTTTAATGTGAAAAAAAAAGCGTCAATAGTCTGTTGCTTCAGCAAGTTTGTTAATAATGAAATCACTCGACTGCTTTTATGCCTCTCAACATCTTTAAAAGGACTTATTATGAATATTAAATCTTTATTTTTAGCTATTCTTATAGTCGTAGCCAAACAGCCGTATGCGGGTAATTTATACAAACTATCTAACGAATCCCTAAAAATTAATCGTTGTGACTTAGTAGAAACAGGTAATACCTTAGATCTGGCATTAAGCAATGATGGTTATTTTGTTGTTTCTCAGGGCAAAAAAAACAGAGAGCTATTTTTTACCCGATTTGGTCAATTATTTCTCGACATGGATGGCTATATGCGTACCAGTAGAGGCGATTATCTTCTTGGAATTAACAAAAAATCCGATCCAAACAAATTAAGCAAATTAAAAATTTCGACGAATCATTTACCTCCGAAAGCGACTACTAAGGTCAATTTAGTCGTTAACCTCCCTGCAATAGCTTCTGATGGAGATTATGTACAAACCAATGGAACCCTTTATGACTCAATTTCTGCTTCGCATGTATTAACCATTAAATACACGAAAATAAATTTTCAAACTTGGGATGCCCAGGTATTTGTTGATGACATCAAATTAAACAAAGGAAAATTAATCTTTAAACCCTCCGGAGAACTGAGTAATCAGGAAGGGTTATCTCATAATCAATGGCCAACAAATTATGGTCTGAATGATCTAAACATAGATCACTCCAGCAGCACAGCCTATGCAAGTTCTTTTTATGTACAATCCATATCACACAATGGCTATTCTTTGGGCGCTCTGGTGGCTCTAACAATTGATCAGAATGGTGGTATCTTTTTGATGTATGATAATGGCCAACATAAAGAATTAAAAAACCATATAGCCGTAGCTAAGTTTACCAATCCAAACTATTTAGAGTTTGTTACAAATCACTTATATCGACCCACAGCGAAATCTGGTCCGCAAAGACTTCACAGAATGAATAGTCAATATGCCGTTTTAAGCGGTGTTCTCGAACAAGAACCTTGTGTTACAAACAAATAAGAGTTGGTTGGTTTATTTGACCCAACCTTTAACACTCATACAATTCGATATTGAGAAGGTATATACCCGCGATTTAATAGCAAAAAACTATAGATTAAACTCCAAACTCTTCTCCATGTCTCCGTTCGTCAAATCATCGGTATATACCTTATCAATAACTATTTGCATCGGTTCAGCCCTGTTGCGCAAATGAGACAATAAAGTATCGACTGATGCAAGATCGCTGTTGTTAAATAACTTCAAGACTCTTAAGCTCTGTTGCAGTGTTAAATCCCAATTACCATAAAATTCATCTTTAAATAATTCAACACTGCTGTAGAGCAAACTCTGTAAATTCTGAAGAGAATTGTATATGTCCTCAGATGGGGTATCTCTAAGTTCTTTTAATAAATTAATAAAGATATGCATGACAATATTTATTTCATCAACTAAATGAGTTAAATAATCCAAGCAGCGAAGAGGTGACTGGAGCGTTAGTGAATGTCTGGCCGCCTCTAACCTCTTTTTATCCTTATTGCTTTTCACAAATTCCGGAGATATTTTCAAGAATATTGGAAATATAGCCAATAAACGAGAGTGATTTTCTTCATTTATCACGGACTGTTCCCGGAGTATGGTGTTCCCAAAAAAAGTTACGGGGCTGTATTCAACTATAGGGGAGCTTTCAGCAACAGTTGATGTGCTAAAGTAAATTTGCTTTAACTCTGATGATTGTTTCATAAGAGCTGTTCTATTCGGAAGCGGGGATTGATGGATCAGTTTATTAACAATATCAAACCAATGTTTATTTCCTCTATAGCAACAGTATGCGAGCAAATCGCCTAATGAAGTAAACGTAGAGTACATATCCTCTTGGTTTTTATAGGAGTGTTCATCTTGTTTTTTATAACGTACTTCCAAATAACTTTTCGCTGCTTCATACCCATTCTGAATAATTCGAACACGACTTTCCTCCTCTACACTAAATGAGGAGGCTGAAATGTTATCAACATCAACTACGATTGATTGAGCTGCATATTTCCGCAATTTCATTCTATCCTGTTCCCATGCGCTGGCAGGATCCTTAACACCTGTTAATAAACCATATATCCAATTAGCTAAAAAATTCTCCCTATACACACGTTCAATTTCATCTATTGCAGTTCGTTCTGTTCCGTTATCAAACTGTACTGCCAAGACTTTAAGATTATTACCAAACTCCGACTCAAGTAAAGTTGAAAGATCTTCTGGGAAGGCTTCAGTGGGCAGGTTGTTTAAAATGCCACCATCATTGTGTTCTTCACCATCAATGATAGTTCCTCTATAAACGACAGGGAAGCTGGCAGAGGTTTTAACTGCATCACTAACTTCAAATAAAGGTGATTTTGCTAAAGAAAAATACCTTGTTTGTCTTAATTTTTTATTGGTTGCAGTAACTATGAGTTCTTTACCTATGCCACAATCAGGACATTGATTTCTTACAGCATCGAGTGTTGCAAAGGTGATTTTACCTTGAGGATAAGGAATATTGTATTTGGTAACAATTTGTTTTAGTTTAAGAGCAATTGCATAATCCAGAGAGGTCTTTAAGGCGTGTGGATCTGAAAGCCCATTCCTGTCTATATCATAAAAAACCAAATGTTCTTGTCTGAAATGCCTCAATAAATCTTCGATTTCGTCAGCTGAATACCCCAAATAACACAGCAAAGACATGATAGCACCAGCTGAACTTCCTGCGAAGTTGACGGGACGTATATTTGCTTCGCAAAGCGCTTTCCATACTCCAATATGTGCAAATATTTTGCCTCCACCACCGCATAGCACCAGGTTGTTGATTTCTGGTCGTTTTTCCTTTACTAATACCTCATGCGTTGGTTCACGTTGATATATTCGAATAGTTTCATTTTCATAAAGTAATTCGGGAGCACTTGGAGCGACTGTAGCTTTCTTAACTAATAGCTCTTCATCTTGATTTACGAATAATGATGCACACCATTTCCAAAATCGAATATACCAAGGCTTATGACCACTAAATCGTTGTATAATACGATAATCATGCATCTCCTGATGGCGAACTCCAAGATTGGTAACCTCTATTGATTGAGGATGAGGACTTTTGCATACCGATTCATAATTAATATTTTTTAAATCAGTATTCATTAACTGATCAACCAACGCGTTAGTTATAAAAACTCTTTTGGTATTACCCATCGGTTCTTGCTGAGGATCATTGGCTGCTTTATATTTAGTTCCCGTTCGAGGAGCTAAAAATTGATTAAAACCGATTAGACTGCCTTGTTGGCCATGACAGATTTCAATCCCGGTCAATTGGTAATTAAGAGAAAGATTCAAATCTGTTATTTTCCATTGTTCCGAAAATCTATTTTCAAACCAGCTGATCAATCTGCCCCACCAGTTTAAAGCAACTTCAGAAGTAAATCCCCGATATTCATTGATATGAACACCACTCAAAAAAACTGTCTTTTTCTCTTCCTGATGGGATCCAAGGAGCCATTGAATAAACAAGGATTTTTTATGCTCACTCAATCGAGTATAATCAAACATTATCCGTTCTTCATCAAATAAATAACTACCCAAGGTAATTAGATTATCAGGAGACAGATTATTGATTCTTAAACGACCAAGATAAGTGGTTAAAATAATTTTTTTTAAAAGATTTAGATTGTGGGGATAGTTTGTGTCAGATTCCAGAAGCTGACTTATCACATGCTGTGGAGTCATCGCCTCATCCTTAATTGTGCAGATTTTATTACATAAAAATCTAAGTAAGTCATATTTTTACTCAGATAATTACTTACTACCTTAGATATAAGTAACATAAAAAACCCGGAATAAAATAATTCATATAAAATAATGTTCTAAGTTCAATTTTCTTTAATCTAAACTGAAAATATCTCTTTTAGAATCTCGGAAACAACCATGGCAGGATTTGGAGCCTGGGTAATTGGGCGACCAACAACCAAGTAATCACTCCCTTCATTAATCGCTTGCAATGGGGTCATAACGCGTGTTTGGTCGTCCCTTGTATTATTAGATAATCTTATTCCTGGCGTTACTGTTAAAAACTTATTCCCACACTTTTGTTTAATTGTCTGCACCTCATGTGCGGAACTAACCACACCGTCAAGTCCAGCATCTCGTGCAAGTGCTGCCAATAGCTTAACTTGCTCCATTATAGCACAGTTAATTCCTATTTTGGTTAACTCTTTTTCAGAAAAGCTTGTTAAAATTGTAACTGCTATAAGTAAAGGTCTATCTTTGCTATAAACCTCTAAAGCGTTTTTTGCAGCTTCCATCATTTGAATACCACCAAGCGCATGGACATTGATCATCCATACACCCAGATCAGCACAGGCCTTACAAGCTTGAGCTACAGTATTGGGAATATCGTGAAATTTTAAATCCAAAAAAACTTTGAATTGTCTTGCAACCAGAAGTTTTATAAAGTTGCCACCAAAGAGGGTAAACATTTCGTTGCCTATCTTTAATGCACAACTGGAGGGGTCAAGTTTATCTATCAGATTTAAAGCATCATCCTGGTTTTTAAAGTCCAAAGCAACAATTAGCTTCGAAACCATTACACGGTTTCCTCAACTTCAGTCATCAATAAAGCTTTTTTTACAGCAGAAATAACTTTCTGCTGTTCTTCCTCAACCAGATAGGGATGCATAGGTAAACTGATTACATGACGACTGGCTTTTTCTGAATGAGGAAAATCACCAGCTTCATAATTTAAATAACTCATGGCTTTTTGCTGATGCATTGCTACAGGATAATGTATTGCTGTTGGAATTCCGGCAGCGTTCATCTGGTGTTGGAATGACTCTCTATCACTTACTTCAATAGTATATTGTGCATAAACACTCGTATTATGCGGCATAATATAGGGAGTTTTCACTAATGAAGAAAGCAATTCATCATAGCGTTTCGCCACGTGTTGACGCATTTTTATTTCATCGGGAAAAATCTTCATTTTCTCAAGTAAAACAGCGGCTTGAATTGTATCCATTCGCCCGTTAATTCCCACACGACTATGACAATAGCGGGCATTTTGGCCGTGAATTCTGATTTCAATTAATTTTTGAGCTATAGCATCGTCATTTGTAAAACAAGCTCCCGAATCCCCATACCCTCCCAAGGGTTTGGAGGGGAAGAAACTGGTACATCCAATATTTGATAACGAACAGGAATACTTTCCATTATAAGTGGCACCAAAACTTTGGGCTGCATCTTCAATAACAGGAATACCATGTTTAGCTGCAATAGCATTAATAATATCATGCTCAGCACATTGACCGTATAACCCTACTGGTATAATTGCTTTTGTTTTAGCAGTAATCGCACTCTCTAGTTTCTGAGGGTCTATATTATAGGTCAGGGGATCAATATCAACAAAAACCGGCCTTGCGGAACACAGACTAATCACCTCAGCTGTAGCAAAGAAGCTAAATGGACTTGTAATCACCTCATCCCCAGGTTGAATATCTAATGCCATTAAAGCCATTAGTAAAGCATCTGTTCCACTGGAATTGACAATAGCATGTTTGACTCCAACGAAGGAGGCTAATCGCCTTTCAAGCTCACTGATTTCGGGACCCATAATATATTGTCCATGGTCCAATACTTTTTTAATGCTATTGAGAACGTTTTTTTCTATTAAAGAATATTGTGTTTTTAAGTCAATAAATTGCATTATAATCTCATAAAATAGTATATAAATGGTCCATTTGTAATTTAGTCCCCTTCTAAACCATGAATGGGTTTCATTCTGCCCCATTGCTTACAACTAGGACAGTGCCAATGTAAATGTTTACCGCCAAAGCCACAATGTCCACATCTATAAACTGGCTTATTGTCTAAAAATTTACTTGTAATATCATAAAGCATTTGTAATTTATCACGAACTTTTCCATGAGCTGATTCAAGATGCCAATAAATAAGCCGATTTAATCCTCTGATTGAAGGATGTTTACTTAGCTTTTCTGCTACAAAATCTATAGCAGCATCCATACTCCTATTTTGGCGCAAATACTCGGCAATAACAAAAATCACTGAAGCGCGAGGATGATCGGGTAATGTTTGCTCAAGATAATGAATGCAATCAGGCATTAAATCAAGTTCTTTATGGCAAAAGACCAGAGGCTCAATTATTTCAGATAAAAACTCTGCATCTTGCTCTGGAACTCGTTTTAAGGAACGAATTGCTTGTTTATATCGCCCCTCTTTCATTTCTATGCTTGCATTCATTAAACTTGCTCGGACTGATCCAGCATCTACATTCATTGCTTGTTTAATACAATAAACTGCTCTATCAATCACATTTACTTTAAGTGCCTGACTTGCCATTTCACAATAATAGTGAGCCGCTTGATGATGAA
This sequence comes from Legionella antarctica, assembly GCF_011764505.1. NCBI lineage: Bacteria > Pseudomonadati > Pseudomonadota > Gammaproteobacteria > Legionellales > Legionellaceae > Legionella > Legionella antarctica. The sequence continues at coordinate 1,800,982 of NZ_AP022839.1, read as the reverse complement.
GACTGGTACCAGTAGAAATTTCCAGCTTTTTTATCACATCCAATGCTTTTTCCCATGCTTTTTCTTGCTGATAGATTGCCAATAATCCTTGAAGACTGCTGGTCTCTTTGCTTCCACCTAACTCTACAACTTCTAAAAAAATACGTTCAGCCCGATCAAAAACACCAGCCCCCATATAATCCTGGCCCAGGGCCATTAAAGCTTCTTTTCTCTGTAGTATGCTTAATTGAGGCCTGGCAATTAAATTTTGATGGATACGGATAGCTCGGTCTACTTCTCCCCGACGTCTGAACAAACTACCTAAAGCAAGATGCGTTTCTACTGTATCGCTATCTACTTCAAGTAATTTAATAAAAATATCTACTGCTTTATCAGATTGTTCATTTAATAAATAATTAAGTCCTACAACATATTCACGTGATAACCGATTGTATACATTAGGATCTTTATCAGAATTGCTTCGATTTGCCATCCACCATCCTGACCAAGCGGCAGCAGGCAACAATAGTGGCCATAAATCAATCATTTATTAATTTCCTTTCTGCATATTGGGTTCCTACATAATAAAAGTATTAATGCTGATCCTGCAAAGGAATTGAGCGTAAATTTTTGATTTCTCTTTCTGTGAGTTTTAATTGGCTTTTCATTCTACGATATTCAATTTTTAAACGCCAATATCGTCCAATAAAAAGTATAAACCCGATAAAAATGCCAACGCCAAGCATAATAGTCATGAGAACAGATATAGGCATGGATAATGTTTTAAAATAAAAATTAACTTGTACTGATGATGCATTTAAAGCAGCAAAACTAACGCCAATGATAATAAGCACTATATATATAACCAGCATCAATATGCGCATTTAGTATTCCTTCCCTCATTACACGAATGAATCATCATACCATGATCACTCTAAATAAGTCAGATACAATAGCTCTAAATAAAGTCCGATATAAGCGCTCTAATTAGCCAACCAAGAAAAATAGAGTAACCTGGAGTTTCCACGTGCTGTTTAAAAATCATAGAGTTTATAAAAAGTTTCAAACTCTGTATTAATAGTTCTAGAAACTCTATTCACATGATATAAAAAAAGCGTAGATCTCTCTACGCTTTCTAAGTTTTTAGCAGTAAAAATATTACTCGCCTTCTTTACTAGCCATTTTTTCTTTCAATAAATCGCCCAGAGTAGTTGCAGTACCTTCGGTTCTGGAATATTTTTTGATGGCATCAGCTTCATCTTGCGCGTCTTTCGCTTTAACTGAAAGAGTTATTGAACGGTTTTTTCGATCAACATTCATGATTTTAGCTTCAATCTCATCACCTTCTTTAACTAAGGTAGTAGCATCTTCAACGCGCTCATCGGATAATTCACTAGCACGAATAGTACCGGTAATATCATCTGCCAATGCTACAGTAACTGTTTTTGCATCTACAGCTGTTACTTTACCTTTAACTATTGCGCCTTTAGTGTACTCATCAACAAAACTTGTAAAGTTGTCACCTTCAAGTTGTTTTAATCCTAACGAAATACGTTCACGCTCCGGGTCTATTGCTAGAATAACAGCTTCTAACTCTTGACCTTTCTTAAATTGTTTCACCGCTTCTTCGCCAGCAACAGTCCAGGAAATATCAGATAAATGAACAAGCCCATCAATCTCACCATCAAGACCAATGAAGATTCCAAAATCAGTAATAGAACGTATTTTACCACTGACTTTTTGACCTTTTGCATGTGCTGAAGCAAATTGTTGCCATGGGTTGCCTACACATTGTTTCATACCTAAAGAGATACGACGTCTGTCTTCATCAATTTCAAGAACCATTACGTCAACTAAATCACCCATAGATACTACTTTACTTGGATGAACGTTTTTATTCGTCCAATCCATTTCAGACATGTGAACCAGACCTTCCACACCTTCCTCAATTTCTACAAAGCAGCCATAATCTGTAATATTAGTTACTTTGCCTTGTAATCTCTTGCTTATGGGATATCTTTCAACTAAATCTACCCAAGGATCATTTCCTAATTGTTTCATACCCAAAGAAACCCTGTTTCTTTCACTATCAAAACTTAGCACTTTAACTTTAACATCCTGACCAACTGATAATAATTCACTTGGATGTTTCACGCGTTTCCAGGAAATATCGGTAATATGCAGCAGACCGTCAATGCCACCTAAATCAATAAATGCACCGTAATCGGTAAGATTTTTAACAATACCATGAAGCTCTTGGCCATCATGTAAGGACTCAAGTAATGCTTGTCTGTCAGCACTGCTTTCCTCTTCAACAACTGCACGTCGAGATACAACAATGTTGTTTCGCTTTAGATCCATTTTGATTACTTTAAACTCAAGTTCTTTACCTTCAAGGTAAGATGGATCTCTCACAGGTCTCACATCGACTAATGAGCCAGGTAAAAATGCGCGTATGGTACCAATTTCAACTGTAAAGCCACCTTTGACTTTACCGGAAATAAGACCAGTAACTGTTTCATTATTTTCATGTGATTTGGATAATTTGCGCCATGCTTCCTGACGCTTGGCTTTTTCTCTTGAAAGCAGCGTTTCGCCGTGACCATCTTCAACTGAATCTAATGCCACTTCGACAGTATCACCCAGGCTAATTTCCAGGCCGCCATCTTTATCATAGAATTCTTCTACGGGAACAATACCTTCTGATTTTAAGCCGGCATTTAAAGTGACATAGTCATCATCTATACCTATAACTTTAGCAGAAATAATGGCACCAGGATAAAATTGAGCGCCGATAATACTTTGCTCAAATAGTTCTTTGAAACTTTCAGACATGTTAGTAAACTCTTTAGTAAAAAAATGAAAGAATGAGTCCTACTCATCTTTCCCCAAAAACTATTAACTTCTCAAGCGTTCATCTAGTAATTTTAATACACTATTGAACACTTGTACAATTGATAGTCCAGTTGTATCAAGCTGTACTGCATCTTGAGCTGGTTTAAGTGGTGCGTGTGTGCGTGCAGTATCCCTTGTATCACGTTTAGCCAGTTCTTCTACAACCTGCGCGAGGCTAACATTATTTTCTTTTTCTTTCAACTGTAAAAAACGTCTATTTGCTCTTTCCTCTTCATTTGCATAGAGAAAAAGCTTTAAAAATGCATCGGGAAATACCACAGTCCCCATATCACGGCCGTCAGTAACCAGCCCAGGATATTTAGCAAAACCGCGTTGTCGTTCTAGCAAGGCTTGTCTTACTTCAGGAAACACTGCAATTTGGGATGCATCTTGACCGCATTGTTCACTGCGGATTTGCTTTGTAATAACGGTATCATTAAGCACAATCCTGGAATCAGTCTCTTCGGTTGTTTCAAAACGTAAATTTAAAGTAAATGCCAACTGAGCCAGTTTATCAATTTCATTTGCCTCTATTCCATTTATTCTTGCTGCATAGGCCAAGACACGATAAATCGCGCCACTATCAAGCATATTCCAATGAAGATGTTTGGCCAATAAGTTACATATAGTACCTTTACCGGTCCCGCTTGGTCCATCCAGAGTAATGACGGGTACATGTTTGTCATACATTATCAATTAATTCCTCTATTTGAAAGTGAAGCGCATTTGCAGTAGTTACAAAAGCAGGGAATGATGTAGTCACGTTAGCGCAATTTTTGATAGTAACAGGCTCAGTGGATACAGCACCCGCAATAGCAAAAGACATCGCTATGCGATGATCGCCTCTACTGTCAACTATTCCTCCGTGCATTGCTCCTCCTGTTATTGAAATTCCATCTTCAAATCCTTTTGCTTTTATGCCCAATTTTACCAATCCTTCGACCATAGCTCCGATACGATCACTTTCTTTTAGACGAAGCTCTTTAGCTCCTTTAAGGGTTGTTTGACCATCAGCACATGCCGCAGCTATAAATATTACAGGGAATTCATCAATTGCCAGTGGAACCATTGAAGAATGAATATCAACTCCATTCAACGGTGAATAGTTAACTTGCAAATCAGCAACCCACTCCTCACCATATTGACGCTGATTTAAAATTGTAATGTCAGCACCCATTTCCGTTAATATATGAATAATACCTGTGCGTGTTGGATTTATCCCCACACTCCGTATTAAGATACTAGAGCCTGGAATAATCGCAGCAGCAACAATAAAAAAAGCAGCCGAAGAAATATCTCCTGGTATGTTTATATTGGTTCCCTGACACTCGCCATCAGCATTAATTTCTATTGAACGTCCCGATTGATGAATGGGATAAGCGAATGTTTTTAACATCAGTTCCGTATGATCACGACTCACAACGGTTTCTGTTATCCTGGTTTTTCCCTTTGCATAAAGTCCAGCTAATAAAATGCACGATTTTACTTGCGCACTGGCTTCAGGCATTACGTAATCTATAGCTATTAACTCTTGACCACCTTTGATAATAATAGGTGGTTTTCCTTCATAAGTAGAAATATCTGCACCCATTTGAGTTAATGGCCTACTTACTCGCAGCATGGGTCTCTTTAAAAGACTTTCATCTCCAGTTAATTGACTATCAAATTGCTGAGCAGAAAGCAAACCGGCAAGCAAGCGCATACTCGTTCCAGAGTTCCCACAATCAATGGTTCGGGCAGGTTTTTCTAAACCATGTTTACCCACCCCATGAATCACTAACTTATGATTGGCAGGATCTTCTATGGGCACACCCATTGTTTTAAATGCAGCAAGAGTAGCCATGCAATCATCACCATCAAGAAAACCATTAATAACTGTGGTCCCCTTTGCCAAAGCACCAAATATAACAGAACGATGAGAAATGGATTTATCACCGGGCACAGTGAAATCACCAGTAATAGAGTGGACTGGATGACTTAGAAAATTAAGTAGACTCACTAACTGTTTTCCTTCGCGAATTGAGACATAAAACTAATCAGGGCATCAACTCCATCCATTGGCATTGCATTATACAGACTGGCACGAATACCTCCGACATTTCGATGTCCTTTCAACGCATAAAGTCCCTTTTTTTCAGCGAATGCAATGAATTTTTCTTCTAGAACGGTATTTTTAAGCCCGAAACAAACATTCATCAAAGAACGAGCATCTTTTGCAACATGGGTCAGATAAAAATCTGTTGAATCAAGGTATTGATATAATTTAGCAGCTTTTAAACAGTTTTGCTGAAATAAAGCATCGACACCACCCTGAGATTTAATCCAATCAAACATTTTATCGGCTAAATAGCAATTAAATACTGGAGAGGTTGCATAGAGCGAATGATGCTCAGCCTGAGTTCTATAATCCAGCATCGTGGGCACTGGCGGTTCTGGTAATTTTTCCAGTAAATCCTCACGAACAATTACAACTGTTAAACCTGAGTTGGCAATGTTTTTTTGAGCACCTGCAAAGATTAATCCATACTGCTTGATATCTATAGGTTCACTCAAAAAACAAGAGGTCATATCAGCAATCAGAGGAAGATCCCCAGTTTTGGGCACATAAGGAAATCTAACACCGTTTACTGTTTCATTGGGGGTATAATAAACATATCTAGTATTGTTTTTTACTAACCAATTTCCCTGGGCGGGTATTGATTTAAAACCATCATTATCTTCATTTACTAAACAATAGGCTTTTTTAAGGTGTTGTGCCTCCTGAAATGCCATCTGGGACCAAATACCAGTAATGATATACCCTGCTTCTTCCTGAGGGGATAAAAAATTCATGGGAATCATAGCGAACTGTGTTCGAGCAGCACCACCTAAAAATAAAACATGATAGTTTTCGGGAATGGTTAATAATGCTCTGAGAGATTGCTCTGCATGCTTTAAAAGCCCAGAAAACTCTGGGGTTCGATGGCCAAGCTCGAGAATTGACACACCCATATCTTGCCAATTGAGAAGCTCTTCCTGAGCCTCTTTAAGAATAGGCTCAGGAAGCATTGCAGGACCTGCACCGAAATTATAGATCCTTGTTTTCGTCATTACTCGTTTCCCTTTCTGATAAACTCCCTTCTGAATCTACAGAATCATCTGACTCCTCCGATTCATCACCCAAATCCTCAATTTTCTGCATTCCAACAACATGCTCGCCAGGGCTGACGTTGATCAGGCGAACTCCTTGAGTGTTTCTGCCAATAATAGATAACTCACTAACTTTGAATCGAACTAAAGTGCCCTTATCAGTAATTAACATCGCTTCATCACTATCAGTGACTTGTAACGATCTAACCACTTTACCATTACGTTCTGTTACCTGAATGGAAATTACCCCTTGGCCGCCTCGTCCTGAAACACGATACTCATCTATCTCAGTACGTTTACCGTATCCATTTTCAGTAGCAGTAAGAATGGTGCCGTTAGGATGAACTACGACTAATGATTTAACCGCCTGATTTTCTTCTATTCTGATTCCTCGCACGCCCCGAGCTGTCCGTCCCATAGGTCGTACTTTACTTTCATCAAAACGAATCACTTTTCCGGCATCAGTAAACAACATAATGTCTCTTTTTCCATCGGTAATATCAACGCCGACCAAACTATCATCCTCATCCAGATCTACTGCAATAATTCCATTTGAACGCGGCCTGCTAAAGGCGTTTAATGATACTTTTTTAACCGTTCCTTTCTTAGTAGCCATGAATACATAAAAATCTTCTTTATATTCACGCACTGGAAGCATGGCATTAATTTCCTCGCCCTCAGCAAGAGGAAGTATGTTGATAATTGGTCTACCGCGCGAAATACGGCTAGCTAAAGGAAGTTGGTACGCTTTTAACCAATATAGCTTTCCATGATTTGAGAAACAAAGTAAGGTATCATGTGTACTGGCAATAACTAAGCGTTCAACAAAATCCTCATCTTTAACATGAGTTGCTGATTTACCTTTTCCACCCCGCCGTTGTGCCTGGTAAGCTGTAATTGGTTGATATTTAACATACCCCTGATGAGACAGTGTAACGACAACATCTTCTTCCGTGATTAAATCCTCGATTGTAAGATCTTCTTGTGATGCAGTTATTTCAGTACGTCGCTCATCGCCAAATTGGGTTTTTATCTCTAATAACTCTTCACGAATAACTTGCATGAGTCTTTCGGGAGAGGCAAGTATATCTAACAGCTCTTTTATAATGAGCAACAACTCCTCAAATTCCTTAATGATCTTATCTTGTTCCAAGGCAGTTAAGCGATGAAGTCTCAACTCCAGGATTGCCTGGGCTTGAGCCACAGATAATCGGTATCCGTCAGTCCCCATACCAAATTCGGGAGTTAAATCATCTGGCCGGGACGCATTGCTGCCCGCTTGCTCTAACATTGCCTTAACCAAACCAGGTTGCCATGATTTGGCTAATAATGCTTCTTTTGCATCCTGAGGTGTTGGGGATTGTTTAATCAGAGCAATCATCTCGTCAATATTGGCAAGAGCAATTCCCAAGCCCTCTAACAAGTGAGCACGCGCTCTGGCTTTTTTCAATTCAAATATAGTTCGTCTGGTCACTACTTCACGTCTATGCTTAATGAAGTACTCCAGAATTTGTTTCAAATTCAAAGTGCGAGGCTGACCATCAACCAGCGCAACCATATTAATCCCAAATACATTTTGCATTTGAGTGTGGGCATACAAATTATTTAAAATAACATCGGCAACTTCGTTGCGTTTTAATTCGATGACCACTCGCATACCTTGTTTATCAGACTCATCTCTAAGCCCGGAAATACCTTCAATTTTCTTATCCCGAACCAATTCTGCGATACGCTCAACCAAACGCGCTTTATTAACCTGATAGGGCAATTCATGAATAATAATAGCCTGACGACCAGAGTGAGCATCGGTTTCTATTTCAGTTCTGGCACGAATCACTACCCGCCCTTTTCCAGTGCGGTAACCTTGAATAATCCCAGCCCTGCCGTTAATAATAGCGGCTGTAGGAAAATCGGGACCTGGAATAATTTCCATAAGATCATCAAGACTGGTCTCAGGCTCATCTACAAGAGCAATACATGCATTAATGACTTCAGTGAGGTTATGCGGCGGAATATTGGTTGCCATACCTACGGCTATGCCTGAAGATCCATTAACTAATAAATTAGGCACTCTGGAGGGTAGAACAATCGGAGCAAATTCAGTTTCATCATAGTTAGGAGTAAAATCTACAGTTTCTTTTTCTAAATCGGCTAATAAAGCATGCGCCACTTTAGACATTCTTACTTCAGTATATCTCATTGCTGCAGGGGCATCTCCATCGACAGAACCAAAGTTCCCCTGACCATCAACCAAAAGATAGCGTAAGGAAAAAGGTTGAGCCATACGGACTATAGTATCGTATACTGCTGTATCACCATGAGGATGGTATTTACCAATTACATCCCCTACCACACGCGCAGATTTTTTATAAGGTTTATTCCAATCATTACCCAATTCACTCATCGCAAAAAGCACGCGCCTGTGTACTGGCTTTAATCCATCGCGAACATCAGGTAGTGCCCTACCTACGATTACACTCATTGCGTAATCTAAATAGGATTGCTTTAACTCATCTTCGATGTTAACTGGCAAGACTTCTTTGGCTAAATAAACCATGATTTGGACGTATCCTTTTTCAATGATTAAGATAAATTATTGGTAAGAGGATACCATACAGACAGGTGTAAATGCATCATCTTAAGTCTCTCAAACCTCCTGAAAGTTGTCTATCAGAGCCTTAGAGGGCAGTCGAACGCTTATTAAACAGCTCTCCCTTAGGGTTAACACGCAAAAAATCGTGTTGAATTATAGTGATGATGAAAACAACAAGCAGGAAACTAAAATCACATGGAGCACGGTGCTTATTTTTATTATATTCACCCCATGACTTTTAAAGTACCAGATAGATAATTTATTATGAAGAATGTTTCAGTTTACACACCACTTATATCAGGTTTTCCTAAGCGCTAGCAGGACACCATATAATTAAGTCAGTACCGCTCAGGTTCTAGAACGACCAAAACAGACGAATTAACAAAGTTGCAGTGACTGACAGTATCAATGTTAAAGGTAATCCAATACGCCAATAATCGGAGAATTGGTAATTTCCAGGCCCAAGGACCAGGGTATTTGCCTGATGCCCTACTGGAGTAATAAACGTACAAGAAGATCCTACAGCTACCGCCATCAGAAAAGGATCGGGTGAAGCACTCCAGTCAGAAGCAATCATTAAAGCAATGGGAGAAAAAATTAATGCCACAGCAGCGGTGTTTATAAAGTTTGCAAACAGCATGCATATAACAATCAAAATAAATAAATTCATACTAATCGGCAATGCATGACCGTAATAATAAAAACCTTGAGCGATTAGTTTGGCTGTCCCCGTTGTTTCCATAGCCTGACCTACCGGGATTAGAGTAGCAATTAAAACCAGAATAGGTAGATTAATACTTCGATAAGCCCCATCCAAGCTTAAACATCCAGTCAATATCATTGCAATTGAGGCTGTGAAAAATGCTATGTCTGTGCGAACAAAGCCTGAAATTACTGCAGCAACTGCAAGAAAAAATATAGCGAATACTTTGATGGTTGCTTGTTTTGAGAAAGGACGAATGCGGTTTTCACCGGCAGCTATACAGTTTAAAGCATATAGTCTTTCCTGGATAAGCTTACTATTTGATTTAACCAATAAAACATCGCCTGTTTGTGGCGTAATATCTCCAAGGCTTTTGGTAAACGTTGCATTTCTTCTTGAAATAGCAATAATTTCAATGCCATAGGTTTCTATCAGATTTAAGTCTTTAATAGGCTTCGTCTCTAAAAACGATTGCGGTAAAAGAATAATTTCGGTTAAAAAATAATCCATAGATTCCATTTTTTGATGTTGAGGTCCTCTAACTAATCCGTATTGACTGGTTAGTTCTCCTGATGTCCATTTGTCTGTTTCCAGGATCAAAAGATCATCTGTTTTAACTGTCAGATATTTCAAATTTTTGCGGAGTACCTCACCGCCTCTCAAAACAACAAGTAATTCTGCTCTATCCTGATATTCGTTGAGCAGATGTGCCATTTTTTTGTTTACTAAAGACGAATTAGATTTTATGCGAAACTCAAAAGTGAACGTTTCTAAAAAAGGTTTATTATCCTTGTCTGTTTTTAAAGAGATTAAGCGCCACCCTGCCCAGGCAATAAAGGCAACTCCAACTATGGCAACGCCGATACCTACTGGGGCAAAATCAAGGAAGTGAAAAGAACTGCCCAATCTGTTCTTACGAAAATCAGAAACAATAATGTTTGGTGAGGTACCTATCAGAGTAATTAAGCCTCCAAGAAGAGAGCTAAATGATAAAGGCATGAGCAGCGCTCGGCGAGGAATATTCTTAATTCGTGCGATTTTCAGTGTAACAGGTATCATAAGTGCAACAGCGGCCACATTATTAATAAAAGCTGAAAGCGACGCCACCGCAGAACTCAATACCAAGATTTGTTTGGGGATATTTTTACGCCTTAAGCGAAGATAATAAGCTATCTCATCAAGAATACCGGTATTTTCCACAGCACGACTAATGATAAAAAGAGTTCCTACTGTGATCACCGCACTATGACTAAAGCCAATAAAACTTTCCTTTATCGGTACCAGGCCAAAGATAATTGCAAGTAACAGGGTTAGGGCAGCAACAAGATCATAGCGAATATATCCAGAAACAAAAAAAACAAGCGCGGTTAGTAAAAGCGCAATGAATAAGAGTTGTTCGTAGTTCATACTATTGCTTCTCTTAAAATGGACTAATGGCTTCAGAGCCAATAATTGACAAGTGCTTTAATTAATCTTATTCAATACTATCATAATTGAGTTCGATTGTTACCATGAGGCTGACATTTAGGATATATAAGTCTTCAGGAAAATTTACTTTTTTGAAAAAAAATGCCATGATATAAAATATATTTCTGCATTTTAAAAGTACAAAAATGATAGCCCTTAGACTTGGCAGCATAATTTTGGGATTACTGATCGGCTATACACTGGTCAATAACATTGAAATGTCCAATTTTTTAATGGAGCAAGTGCATGACTATAGCTGGGCGCATTTCCTTATAGCATTATTCTTTATATTAAATACTCTGAGTATTATTGGGCTGCTGCTTACAAAAATTTGGGGATTTTATTTTGCTTATGTAGCAGTCACCTTCTCCACTATCTTTTTCTCCACAAACTACATTCCTTTCTTTAATCACCTGTTTAATCCTAAATTTAATACTCATCTTCTGTTGTTTTATAATGCTGTATTTTTGATTGCTCTAGGCGCGTTTCACCTTGGGTTGAAGTTTAATCGCGAGACTACGAAACCATGAAAACCCGTATTTTTTCTCAATTTAGAGTCCTTTTCAAAAAAACCTGTCACATGATGCAAACCATTAAAAATACATACCAGGATAAAGGTTTGTTAATGTTTTTTTCCCAAATATGTAACGTTGGGTTGATCAGTTGCTTCCTGATTTTTTCCAATACAGCCGATGCAGGAATGATGGATGTATCGTCAGGGATAGGCTCATTAGCAGATAGTGTCACAAACAGCTTTACTGCCTTGGCTCGGTTAATTACTGCGGGCTCCTATTTGGGAGGGCTTGCCTTCTTCATTTCGGCCATTATGAAGTTTAAACAACACAAAGATAACCCAACCCAAATACCAATCGGCACGCCAATTTCTTTAGTATTAATCGCTGCAGCTCTGCTTTTCTTGCCATCAATTTTGACGGCTGTAGGGCACACTGCATTTTCTGATGGTGGAAAAGTTGCTGGGCCTACAGGAACAATCTTTGAGAGTAAATAAGTCCATTCATAAACAAAAGGTACTGATGGATCTGATTTCTTTAGAATATTAGCCTCTAGGGATAAGGCATAAAATTATGTTAAAACACTTAGTGATAAGCGCCTTCGTTATTTTTAGCATTGTCCTCATCCTCATGTATGTGTTTCAGCGGCATTTAATATATTTCCCTGACGTACATCACCCCAGCTTAAACAAATACCAAGCGAACGATATAACCGTAGTGTCATTGCAAACAGAAGACGATGTAACATTAAAATCCTGGTATAAACCTGCAATTAACCAGCTACCAACAATTCTTTATTTACATGGAAATGCAGGTCATATTGGATATCGTATGCCCTTGGCTCGTCAATTTATTGATGCAGGCCTGGGGTTATTGTTATTGGAATATCGCGGATATGGTGGTAATAAAGGAAGTCCCAGTGAGTCAGCTTTCTATGAGGATGGACATACAGCCCTGAGGTACTTAGAGAAGCAAGGCATTAAACCACAGCAAACAATATTGTATGGTGAGTCGTTAGGTACAGGAGTAGCAACAGAACTTGCAAATCATCACCAGGTTTGCGCTGTAGTCCTTCAGTCACCTTTTACTTCTTTAGTGAATTTATCTCGTTATCATTATCCATGGCTATTCATCAAACCATGGGATAAATTTGATTCTTTAAGTCGCATTACAGCGATTAATGCCCCCCTGCTTGTTTTACATGGAAAGCAAGACCGAGTTGTACCTTATTCAGATGGATTAGCTATCTTTAATACGGCAATAGAACCGAAACAAATGTTTTCTTTTGAACAAAAAGGTCACAATAATCTATGGGAAAGTACAGGCTTCTCTGATAAAGTCATTTATTTTATTCGAACTCATTGTACTAATTGATTATAATTGTATGAAAAAGTCCCATTCACGATGTTAGGTTAAAATGTCAGCATCGACAACTATGGTCAAAGAATCCACTTTTAATGAACGATTATTAAAATTAATCAATAACTCTCTAATTCAAAGTTAAGATTTATGAACTTTGTTATAACTGTCCACCAATAAAAATTTCTCGCGCATACCGCCTCCCCAATAACCCTTTGTCCCTTTAATCTCCGACCATATTCTAATGTTGGCAGTACCAGGAACTACTGGAATTTTTTTTAAATGTGTGTTGGGATTTTAGCCCCGCAGCATATGCCGACGGGCTGATTCACCAATAGGTTTTCACGCGACTGCGTGAGATCATCGGTTCTTACTCGATCAAGCTGGTCTATGGCGACCCAATCAACAACGCGCAGGCTAGTAGGGCAGACCCGCCACCACACGCGCGAGCCGCCAACCGCATGCAGATTGCCGCCGCGCGCCCGACTTACTGCCATATTAACTCCAAGACCATCAGAATCAGAAATAACCAACGGAAACCAGGACTCTTTTTTATCCGTTCTATAATTGTAGAATGTTGTCCCCCGCGGCAATTTATCTTCCTTAAACGTAGGCTTAGGGTCAAACGAACGATCTTCTCGGCAATATTCATTAGCCACATGGACTGGAACATCGCGCTGTGCTTTACCCACTTGCATCCAGGCTGCCTCCATAGCCGTCCAGTTGTTCGTGTTATACCAATTATCATACCCATCAATATAATTTTTTAATGCTGTTTTGAGTGGTGCAAAGTCAAAATGCTTTGAGCCCTTAACCTCAACACCATGTTGTACATACGTCAACCCATTCTTCTCGATATCCTCACAGCGCTTGAGCATTGCCGCTTTTGTTGCTTCGCTCATATGTCGTTCCAGCATCCAGCGCATGTGGGTGTCCTTTACCCAATAAGCATATTCGTATGCGGTGATGTCCTTGAAGATTCTACTCGAATAATCAGTTACTGTGCCACGTGCCAACTGCAACTTAGGATGCATGTCCACAATTTTTTCTGCCTTATCCTGTTTTCCAGTCACTACATTCAGCAATAACTGATATGTTAAATCGCCCAGCCTATCCGGTTGGAACAGGGTATGTGGTTTTTTGTGTGTGGCTACAAACGCACTTATATCCTTATCTTTATGTGGCCCTTTCTTCTTGAGATAGCTGCCAATTTCATTAAGAGTATCTGTAGGAATTGTATGAAAATAAGGGAATTGTTTAATCGCATCAGCCATCTCTTGTGGCAAACCTTGAATCGTTGATAAGTCGCTTATCAATTCAAGTTGCTCATTAGCAGGTAAGTTATAAAAATTCAAAAATTTCTTTTTAAACTTAGCTGAGAGGATGGTGATTGGAAAATTAGTTTCGTTTATCTTTTTTACAGCCTTTTCATATAACGATTCAAAATCAGAACTAGGTTCTTGCTTTTCTATTTTAGACTCTGCCATGTTAAATAGTTCTCAAGTGATTTAGTCGGCGCATATTGTATCATGTAATACACTGGTTGGACAATCTCTGAACATTCAAGGGCAATATTATTGCTTGAAGAGATGGGGTGTCAACCTGGCCGATGCGTCACTTAGGATGTTAATTAAGTTATCTCAGAGCAAGTTTAAAAAATGGCTAGAGTCCAGTAATAAATTCATAATAAATCTTCTGGAGTTTTGATATTTTCCTGTTAATCACTAAAATTCTAAACCATAATAGGTAATTCTTTGAAATATAGATTTCTCGGGATTCAATTTGAGTACCGGTGATTGACACTGGTAATTAAAGAGTTAGTTAACGTTTAAATTGACTATAAGTAACCAATTTTATATAGTTCTGCGCAATCACGCTATTATGAATACTTATAGTACGAAACAATCAGGAGACACAATGAGCAAAAAGACAGCTAAACTTAGCATTGAAGGGCAAGAATTGCTTGATTTACCAATCTACACTCCTACTTTAGGTAATGATGTGATTGATATTACCCAACTTGGTGCGCATGGCGTCTTTACTTTTGATCAAGGTTTTTTATCAACAGCTTCCTGTGAATCTAAAATTACTTATATCGATGGAGACAAAGGTGTATTGTTATATAGGGGTTATCCTATAGAGCAATTAGCTGAGAAAAAAGATTTTCTTGATGTGAGTTACCTGTTGCTTAATGGTGAATTACCCAATGCAGAAGAAAAGAAACAATTTGTTGGACTGATCAACAATCATACCATGGTACATCAACAAATGTATCAATTTCTCAACGGATTTCGCCGCGATGCACATCCAATGGCTATTATGGTAGGCATTGTTGGTGCTTTATCTGCTTTTTACCATGATTCGATGGATTTAAATAATGCGAACGATCGTTTTATTTCGGCAATTCGTCTGGTTGCAAAAATGCCGACTTTAGCTGCTATGAGTTATAAATACTCTATTGGCTTACCGTATATGTATCCACAAAATAAAATGACTTATGCTGAAAATTTCCTCCATATGATGTTTGGAGTTCCTTCTGAAGATATAACACCAGATCCAATATTAGTTAAAGCGATGGATACTATATTTACACTTCACGCGGATCATGAGCAAAATGCCTCTACATCTACAGTCCGCCTCGCAGGTTCAACCGGAGCTAACCCATTCGCCTGTATATCAGCAGGTATTGGCGCATTATGGGGGCCTGCTCATGGTGGCGCAAATGAAGCGTGTTTGAATATGTTAAAAGAAATAGGTGATGTAAGTCGCATAGAACATTATATCAACCGTGCTAAAGATAAAAATGACCCATTCCGATTAATGGGTTTTGGACATCGAGTTTATAAAAGTTATGATCCAAGAGCGAAGGTCATGCGTAAAACCTGTTATGATGTTTTGGAAGTTGTTGGTGCTAAAGATGAACCTTTATTCAAGCTGGCCATGGAGCTGGAACGCATCGCCCTGGAAGATGAGTATTTCATTCAGAAAAAACTCTACCCTAATGTTGATTTTTATTCAGGTCTTACCTTAAGTGCAATCGGAATACCAACGAACATGTTTACTGTTGTGTTTGCTTTAGCGCGGACAGTTGGGTGGATGAGTCACTGGATGGAAATGGTAGCCAGCAAATCAAGAATAGGCAGACCACGCCAACTTTACACTGGCGAAAAAAATCGAGATGTAATTTAGTCGTTATAATAAATAGACAAGGTGCATTTTGTGCACCTTGTCTATTTATGTGTTAGACAGCTTAAAGCCTTCTTCCAACCTTTATATTCATCCTCGACTTGCTCTAGTTTTTTGCTGGGTTTAAAGGTTTGCTCTGTATCCCAGACATTAGTCAATGCAGCAATTGAATCAAAAACGCCGTATCCTAAAGCTGCTAAAATAGCAGCGCCTCTTGCAGTGGTTTCTATATCCTTGGGTTTTTGAACAAGAAGCTGACATTGATCCGCTAAAAACTGTAGAAACCATTGATTCGCCGCCATGCCGCCATCCACCCTTAATATAGATAAATCCAAATTGCTGTCTTCTCTCATACAAGTAAGGATTTCTCGGGTTTGATAACATACTCCCTCTAACGCTGCTCTGGCAAAATGAGCTCTATTCGCTGAACGTGACAATCCAAAAACTGAAGCTCCAGATGTTGATAACCAATGGGGGGCTCCCAAGCCTGTAAATGCTGATACCAAATAAACCCCTTCATTAGTCTCAAGACTTTGTGCCAGAATTTCAGTTTCACTGGAGCTTGAGATCAATTTCATCTCATCACGCAGCCATTTTACTGTGGTACCCGCATGATAAATACTTCCCTCTAGTCCATAAGCAATAGTACCTTTTATCTTGTATGCGATTGTCGTTAGAAGCTTATGCTTTGATATCACCGGAGTAGCGCCCGTATTAAGTAATAAGAAACCACCTGTACCAAAAGTTGCTTTAATCATGCCATCATTAAAACAACCCTGCCCCACCAAAGCCGCTTGCTGGTCACCTGCAACCCCTGTAATAGGAAGTTCTAACCCCAACCAGTCTTTATCTATAAAACCAAAATGGCTGTCGCTGGCATTAACCTCGGGTAATATTGATGCAGGGATCTTAAACAGCTTAAGTAAATCTTTATCCCATTGTTCCTGTCTGATATTAAATAACATGGTTCTTGATGCATTAGTCACATCTGTTGCATGTGTCTTACCTTTTGTCATTCGCCAAACTAAAAAACTATCAATAGTCCCGAAAGCCAGCTCACCTCTTGATGCAAGCTGCTGCGCTTGAATATTGTTATTTAATAACCAATTTAGTTTACTTGCTGAAAAATAAGGATCGAGAATTAAACCCGTTTTTTCCCGAATTATAGGAATATATTCATACAGAGAATGGCAATATTCTTCAGTACGTCTATCTTGCCATACGATGGCGGGGGCTAAACATTCACCCGTTTTTTTATTCCAGATAACGGTGGTTTCTCTTTGATTAGTAATACCGCAAGATAAAATCCGTGCTCTCTCTACTTGAGTTACAACATCTCTTATGGCGGTTAAGGTTTTTTTCCATATTTCTTCAGGATCGTGTTCAACCCATCCCAATTTTGGATAATATTGAGTAAGGGGATATTGACTGCTTGTAATTAAGTCGCCTTGAAGATTATATATCATGGCTCGAGTGCTGCTGGTTCCTTGATCGATAGCGAGTAGATAATTCATTAGTCACAATTCCTTGATAACTATAAAAAGTAGACCTGACAGCAGCTCGAGACGGCGGATGAAAGTTTTGCCGATATCTAAGACGCCAATCTGAAACAATTATCAATAGATCCAATTCCAAGTCTGATTAAATAGAGTGATTCTATTGCGTGTATCCTTTATTATTATATTTATTCTACACTTTTTTTTCGGAGACCAAAACATGGATCAGGTTTTTGATGTTGCAGTTATTGGCGGCGGGATCAATGGTTGTGGATGTGCTGCTGATGCGGCCTTGAGGGGCTTATCTGTAGTACTCCTCGAACAGGATGATTTAGCCTCAAAAACCTCCTCAAGCAGCACCAAGCTCATTCATGGTGGATTAAGGTACCTGGAAAATTATGAATTTGCTTTGGTGAAAAAAGCACTTGAAGAAAGACAAACCTTATTAACTATTGCTCCTCACCTGGTCCATCCCCAATCGTTTATTTTACCCTATCAAAAACATATGCGCCCTTCCTGGCTATTACGTTTAGGTTTATTCTTTTACGATCATTTAAGCCGTAAAAATCGTTTACCCAAATGTAAAACGGTCAGGAGAAACAGAAAAAATAATTATTTTACCCCTTTAACTGATAAGCTAAAAAGAGGCTTTTTATTTTATGATGCAGCCACAGATGATGCTCGTTTAACCATTATTAATGCCATTCAAGCAAAGAATCATGGAGCAGTTATTCATCCGAACTCAACAGTAACCAAGGCTGAAGTGGTGAATAATTTATGGCAATTAACCATTCAGCCAAAAAATGGCACTGTTTATAGGCTTTTTGCACGATCCATAATTAATGCAGCAGGACCTTGGGTGGAGTCTATAGCAAAATTGACTCACATACCCGTTATACATCAAATTACGTTGGTCAAGGGAAGCCATATTATCGTCCCTAAACTTTATGAAGGCAAACATGCTTATTTTTTACAAAACGATGATAAACGGGTGATTTTTGTTATACCTTATCATGGATTTAGCATGATAGGCACAACTGATACACTATTTAAAGGAGCACTTAAGGATGGAATACATATTAGTAAAAAAGAAACGGATTACTTGATCTCATTAGTCAATTCATATTTTAAAATTAAATTTAATTCCAACGATATCGTCTATTCATGGAGTGGAGTAAGACCTTTGTTAGCCAGTGAAGGAACCGAATTAAAAGCCCTAAGCCGTGATTATATTTATGAATTTAGTTCGACTCCGGCTCCCATTGTGACTATTTTTGGTGGAAAAATTACAACATACCGGCAATTAGCAGAAGAAACAGTTAATCAACTTGCCCCTCTATTTCCAAACATGCATGAGTCACAAACAAAATACATCCCTCTCCCAGGAGCCACTTTTGGAACGATGAATTTTGATCAATATTTAACTTATGCACGAAAAAAATATCATTGGATGAATCATGAATTACTTAATCGCTATCTCTATAGTTATGGTACTAATACGGAATTATTTTTGTCAACATGTACTTGTATTGAATCCATGGGAAAACACTATGGCTCATCCCTATATCAAGTAGAATTAAACTACCTGATTTCTGAAGAATGGGCCAAGTACTCTGAAGATGTATTACACCGGCGAACCAAACTTGGGCTCACTATAGATAACAGGGGTAAAAAAGAGCTGGAAGACTACCTGGCAAGTATTAATCCTTCTCCTGCTCAATCTGAGCCCGAATATCACTAACATCAGCGTCTAACGCTTGTTGCGCCAGTTCTTTTAACGTTGATTCTGGCATGCTGCCAGCATCAGAGTAAATGACTATTCCCTCTTTAAAGACCATGAGATGCGGTATGGAGCGTATCTCAAACAAATCAGCCAACTCCTGTTGCATTTCTATATTTACTTTAACAAATCTTATCATGGGAAATTGATCTGAGACTTTTTCGTAAACCGTTGCAAACTGCTTACATGGGGCACACCACTCAGCCCAATAATCAATAAATACTATTTCATTTTCATTGATAAACGATTCAAATGCATCGCTAGTTATAGTTTGGCTTGGCATGTTTCTACCCTTGCATCAAGTACTGTTACTATATTATCAAAAATCTCATCCACATCCCCCATTCCGACCACACTATGAAACTGTGGAGCCCCTTTAGAGCCTTCTTGCGCCCATTGTTTGTAATATTTTATCAACGGTGCCGTTTGGCTATGATATACATCCAGTCTTTTTCGCACCGTTTCTTCTTTATCGTCTTCACGCTGAATCAGAGAATCTCCTGTGACATCATCACAACCCGGAGTTTTTGGTGGGTGATTTACAATATGGTAAACACGCCCTGAAGGCTGGTGAATCCGACGACCACTTATTCGTTGAATGATCTCGTCATCAGCAACTTTTATTTCAATTACGTGATCTAAATAAATTCCCTCTTGCTTGAGTGCCTCAGCCTGAATTAAGGTTCTGGGAAACCCATCAAAAAGAAATCCATTTTTGCAATCGTCTTTTTTCAAGCGTTCTTTAACTAAACCAATGATGATGTCATCAGAAACCAAGCCTCCTGATTCCATAATTTTTTTAGCACTTAAGCCTAATGGTGAACCTTGGGCAATAGCGGCCCGCAACATATCTCCTGTAGAGATTTGCGGAATTTTATAACGTTCAATTAAACGCGAGGCTTGGGTTCCTTTCCCCGCGCCCGGTCCGCCTAAAAGCATTAATCGCATCAAAAACTCCTCTTTGATAATCCTAAATTTAGTCTTTCAAGTATACTACTACTTCTTAAATTTATAAATTTTTTAGTTATTATTTTATATAATGATCTCATCTCACTGCTCGTTAAAACCACGAATGTGAATTCACCTGATTTTTACATGAATTTAATTGCACGGCGTATAATTGTGATTTTGCTTTAACCTTTCGAGCTACAGAAATCAACCAGGGTTTTACTAAGTATGTTTTACGCTGGTAACCGCCTATTCCTTCATGATATGCCAAATAAAGAGAGTAAGCATCTGTCCTGGAAATTCTGGCTTTTTTATTCGCCTCATTTGCATACCAGCCAATAAAATCAACACCATCTCCAAAATCATCGCGGGACGACCAGAACCAGCCATTAGTTCGTCTATACTGTTTCCATGTGGAATGCAACGCCTGAGTGTAGCCATATGCGGTCGAAGGTCTTTTCCATGGAATAATTCTCAATAGTTTGGTACGTGGGGGTTTTGCTCTGGCATCAAATTTAGATTCTTGATGGATAATAGACATTTGGACAGCAACAGGTACTTTCCAGCGTTTTTCTACATCTTTCGCATCTCGATACCACTTCGGATACTGCTTAAATATGGTACATATGTTGTTGACGTCTGTAGGGGGACGACTCACACAAGCCGTGAGAAAAAAAAAGGGTAGAAACAAGGCAAATAATTTAAAGTTCATGATGATTATATTAAATTGTGGAGCAGCTAAAGCAACTCAATAAGCCTAAAAATTCAATAGTAACAAAATTACCCTTTACAATCTATGACATTTGCTTTTGCTTGCCATACCCGCCATGCTAGAATTTACTGAGTGTATTTTAGGTGAATAATCCTCATGACAATACTTGTATTTGATATAGAAACTATCCCGGACGTTGAGTCTGGTCGTAAATTGTTTGATCTGGATGGTTTGTCTGATGAAGAAACAGCGTTAGCTATGTTTGCTTTGAGAAGAGCTAAAGTGGGCAATGATTTTCTGCCTCATTATTTACAAAAAATTTGTGCTATTTCTGTGGTTATGAGTCATGGATCACAAATAAAAGTCTGGTCCCTTGGAGACGAGGACTCTAATGAGAAAGAATTAATTACACGTTTTTTTGCAGGCATCGAAAAGCACACCCCTACGTTGATCAGTTGGAACGGTAGTGGTTTTGATTTGCCTGTCTTGCATTACCGATCATTATTACATTCAGTAACTGCATCAACATACTGGGAAGCAGGTGAAAATCAACAAACCTTTCGTTGGAATAACTATTTAAGCCGATTTCATTATCGCCATATGGACTTAATGGATTTAATTGCTGGTTATCAAAACAAAGCGTTTGCACCACTGGATGATATTTCCAGTATGTTAGGTTTCCCAGGGAAAATGGGAATGAGTGGTTCAAAAGTTTGGGAGCAATATACTGCAGGTCAAATCAAAAACATACGTGATTATTGTGAAACTGATGTACTTAACACATATTGCGTGTATTTACGCTTTGAGTTGACCCGTGGAATTATTAATATGGATGAATACGATGCTGCGGTACAGCGCTTAAAAACTTATTTGCATGCTGAACAAGAAAAAACACATCTTAACGAATTTTTAACCCGCATGGCTTAATCATTAAAAAGGTCTATGACCTGTAAATGTTACCTTTGCTTTCTCTTCTTCTATATTGCTAAAGGCTTTTTAGTATTCCTCACTGGTAAGGAGAACTATGGTTTTTTTAAAATAAGTCTCACCTAGCACCTTTCTCCACGTGATATTGATAACGTGCTTCAGCTCGAAACTCGTTTTATATTAGTTCGCAGCGGATACCTATAAAATTAATCATGTTACTCGATCTTATGGCACGTGGAAAATTTATTACACCAAGTCTTGGCTGTTACATTTGCAGTTATTCTTCCATTTGCGCATCAGTTATTCAATTTGCTGATTTTTTCTATCGTATTTATGGCAAAAAATGGTATATAATATGCCAGTGTATTTTTCGATTTTGAGCTATCAAGGCTAATGTTATGTCTGATCCACTTATTCCTATATCGCGCAGACAGGCCCTGATTTTTGCTTGCTTCCTGGTTTTATATGAATTTTTAACCTATATCGCTAACGATATGATTATGCCCGGCATGATTAATGTAGTTAAATCTTTTAATGCACCCGAATCGACTGTAGCCACCTCCCTTACTGTTTATATTCTCGGTGGTGCCAGCCTGCAGTTGATTCTTGGGCCTATCTCCGACAGTTATGGTAGAAGGCCGTCAATGTTATTAGGGGCTTGCCTCTTTTTTATTTTTACCTTAATGATTGCTTGCTCTCACTCCATGCATCAATTTCTAATTGCACGATTTTTCCAAGGAATGGGATTATGTTTCATTGGAGTTATCGGATATGCAACCATTCAAGAGATATTTGATGAAATGAATGCTATACGAATCATAGCAATTATGGCCAATGCTGCTATTTTAGCACCATTACTAGGCCCGCTTTTTGGCGCCATTATTATTCTCTATACCTCGTGGCGCTTTATATTTATCATGATTGCTTTCTTTGCCCTGATTGCCCTTTGGGGGTTATGGCGTTACATGCCTGAGCCTATAGGACATATAAAAAAGGATGGGCTACTACTTCCTAAAGTCCCATTCTCTGCAAAGTCAATATATAAAAATTACAAGGAACTTTTTACAAATTTAACCTTTTGCCTGAGTACATTGGCTGCGGGTGTTATCGGCATTCCTTGTATCGCCTGGATTGCCCTGGCTCCTATAATACTGATAACTGAAGCTAAATTAACTGTTATTCAGTATGGCCTGTGGCAGCTTCCAATATTTGGAGCAACCATTATGGGTAATTGGTTTTTACATCGATTAACGTACAAATATAAAATTAAGCAGATTATATTTTTGGGTTGCATTATTATGACGATAGGAATCCTGATGATTGCCCTTCTACCCTATTTATATGGTAACCATTATCAGTATTTACTACCAGGCATTATCATCTATTTTTTTGCACTCAGCATTATTAATGCTCCATTAAACAGGTTTTGTCTGTACATCACTTCAGTAAGCAAGGGTACCGCATCTGCATTAGTGAGTTTGAGCGTGATGATTATCGGTGCCTTGGGCATAGAAATAGCCAGTGCTTTTTATCAGGACCACAATAACCTGCATTTTGGAATTTTCTGTAATGCGGTCGGCGCTGTTTTTCTGCTCTTTATTGGGCTGACTTTTATAACTGAAAAGGAAGCCATAAAGGAAATCCCTGTTTAGTTCTACAGATCTTTAGTAAAACAGTCTGTTTTTAATAAGTACGTCGACCTGGATGAGATTCTTTAAGCAAAAACGCAGCAATTAATAAACTTCCCAGAAAGCACATAGGCATGACCAATAATGCTGTCTGATAGCTTGTTATGCTGTAGACATAAATACCGTTAACCAAATGCGGTGAGTCTGTATGCTGTAATATATAACCCACTAGCGGTTGAAAAATTGCCCCACCAATCAAAACTGAAAGATTATTGAAGCCGGAAGCTGTTCCAACAAAATCAGAAGAGTTATTGTCTTTAACTACGGCAAAACTAAGTGTCTGCCCCCCCGCTCCTAATCCTAATAAAAATAAAATGAGATATGTCCAGCCATAAGACAGTTGTGATGAGTACAGCAAAATCAGCGTAGCTACCAAACCTAAAATTGAACTTATAATCAAGGCAATACGACGACTCTCTATCCTGTCACTAAACCAGCCCAATAATGGACTACCGATTCCTATACCAAGCCAAATCATGCTGCATAAACCTGAGGCAGCTACTACACTTATTTGAAACTTTTCTTGAAGATAAGGAACACCCCAAAGAGCTGCAAATACGGCAATGGGAGTCCATATAGCGAAAGCATATCCACCTGTAACCCAGGTATGGGAATGTTTACATACGGTGATAAGTCTTTTCCATTCATCCTTAAGGTAATTATTGGGTGCGGTTTGATTTTGTTGATTTGGGTAATCACGAATATAGAGCCAAAAAAAACCAGCTAAAATAAAGCCCACTGCAGATAAAATAAAACTCGCGTTACGCCACCCTACATGAGCAATGAGGGAAGCTAAGGGAACCTCACCAAACATAGCCCCTACTGAACTCATTAATTGAGCTACTCCAGCAAGAATGGCGAAATGATTAGGGGGAAACCAACGAGAAATCAGAACCAAGACACCTATGAAAGAAAATGCAGAGCCTATTCCGATCATAAATCTTCCAATAGAGGCTGTAAATACACTGTCTGTAGAGGCGAAAAAAGCAGAGCCCAGAGCGCACAATATAATGGCACAGGTCATCAATTTACGTGGGCCATAGCGGTCATACAAAACTCCTGCAGGTAACTGAGCAGGTGCGTAAGCATAAAAATAAAAAGCAGAAATGAAACCAAAACCTTCTCCAGTGATCTTAAAGGTTCTCATCATTGATTCGGCCATAACACTCGGTGCAACTTGCAATATAAACTCATATAAATAAAAGGAGGCTGCTAAGAAAAATATAAGATAAGCCTTAGTCAGATTATTCTCACTTATTTTTTTTGTGTTTTTTGTGTTAGATACGCTCAATTTAGGATCACTCTATTTGGAGATGGCTCATTAAAGCCTACGCTCATTTGGTTTGTCAATACGATTTCCTTATAGGATAAATCGCACCTAAAACTGCAGGGCTTCTGGCGCCTGTAATTGCTGTTAAATTAACCGGAACTTGATTTATTGTCTGAGCAGCCAACCAGGCAAACATCATAGCTTCCAGATAATCGGGGCTTACTCCAATTTCTGCAATACTTTGTACGCCAATCCCCGGCAATAAATCAGCCATGGAATTACATAAATAGAGGTTATGAGTTCCACCGCCACATAAATATAATTGTTTTACCGTATTTTTTCTTAAAATTGTTAGAGCAACAGAATGTGCAGTTAAAGCTAATAAAGTAGCTTGCACATCGGCAGGTTTATATTCTTTCTTTAAATAGGATTTCAGCCAAAATAATGAAAAATACTCTTTACCAATACTTTTTGGGGGAATCAATTCAAAAAAAGGATCTGACAATAATTGATCGAGTAAAGGAGTTATTATTTCGCCCTCCCTGGCCCATAACCCATTGTTATCAAAAGTTTTTCCCAAGTGTTCAGTAATCCAGGCATCCATCAAACAATTCCCTGGTCCGGTATCCCATCCTTGTGTCCGTTGTCCTGATGTAATAAAACTAACATTAGCGATACCGCCAATGTTAACTACAGCCACATTAGTATCCTTTTTATTAAACAACTCTTGGTGATACAGGGGTGCAAACGGCGCACCTTGACCTCCATTCACTAAATCCCTTGTTCTAAAATCTGCGACAACGGTAATGCCTGTTAGTGAGGAAATAGTATGCCCACAACCTAGCTGTAATGTGTAAGGAATACTGACACTTGTATCGTGACATAAAGTTTGCCCATGACTTCCGATAGCCATTATATCATCAGGAGATGTATTCGCTTCACGCAACAAATTATTCACAGCACCAGCAAACTCTCTTCCAATAAGGGTATTTAATTGACAAACCAAAGCAAGATTGAAATTATCATTATTAATCAAATCACTGATATTTTTTTTTAATTCATCACTGTATTTTACAGTAATACCGTATTTCAACGTGTTAGCAGGTATTTGTACAAGAGCAGCATCAATACCATCCATGCTGGTTCCAGACATTAAACCTATATACAAAGGCATAGATTACTCTAAAGGATGAATAAGACTCTTATAGTACTAAATCTTACGAGTACAGGCAAAGCAGTGATGCTCTTTTATTGTTAATCTTGTTGCTCTGATTCTCCTAAGATGAAGTGTATTTAAATCTTGAAGTACTGATTATTCCTCAATTTTTTGAAGATTAAAGCAAGTGTGGAAGTTATTAGTAGTTATTTCTGCAATTTCTTCATAATCCATGCCCCGCAAATCCGCTATCGCTTCTGCAACATGCTTAACCAATGCAGGATGATTTTGTTTGCCTCGATGAGGAACAGGAGCCAAGTAAGGTGAATCTGTTTCAATTAATATTCTGTCTAAAGGAATTTGTCTCGCTACATCTTGCAGTGCGGTAGCATTTTTAAAGGTCACTATTCCAGAAAAAGAAATATAAAAATTCAAGTCAATAGCTCTTCGAGCAATATCTAAATCCTCAGCAAAGCAATGCATCACCCCACCAATTTGTTGGGCATTTTCTTCTGCCATCAGTAACAAGGTATCTTCTGCAGCCTGGCGGGTATGTATAATTAATGGCTTTGAAGTAATTAAAGCGGCTTTTATATGCTCTCTAAACCTTGACCGCTGTATTTCCCGGGCCTCTTCCGTATGGGTCCTGTAATAATCCAATCCAGTTTCACCCAAAGCAATACATGCTGGATTTGCAGCAAAATCACAAAGCATTTTAGCTGTAACCGGATAATCCATTTCAGTGTTGGGATGAACACCAACAGAAATGCTAATACTGGTATGATGAGCGGCTAGATGCTCCAATTGAGGATAGTCACTCAACTCAACACAGACACAAAGAAAATGATGAACCCCATTATCATTCGCTCTGGCTAAAACTTGCGACATGTCGTTATTAAACTCAGCTAAATCTAAAAAATTTAAATGGCAATGTGAATCAACTAGCATTTGAAACCTCAAAAAAGAAAAATCAGATATGTTTCAGGTCCGTTGGCACTTAGTCCTTTGATATTCACGCGACTTGTCGCTGGATCAAGTCATATCATCTCGAACACAACACAGTTATTTTTTTACGAGAAACCACATGTTGCAAAACAACTCGCCTCACGTCAAGCCTTAAAGGTGAACTATAAACAGCCTACTTGTGTATAATAGAGCTTTATAATCAGCAGAAATATACTCTAAATCTGCATTAGCGTTTAAATTGACTAAATAGTATCAGTTGGCTGGGTAGACTTAAGCATACCCGCCAAGTGAGTTTCTATCTTATTACATAAATATCGGCTATTTTCACCGATAAATTGAACCCCTATTCCTGGAGGTTTATTTCCTTGTGCACCCTTAGGAGTAACCCATACTACTTTAACATCAATAAGATAAGGTTCAATTTCACTAATTATTTTAAGTGACAATTGTAATTCTTTACCCAGGGGGTAAACGTATTTTGTTCTAAAAAAAAGACCGCCACCTTTCACAAAAGGCATATAAGCGTTATATAAAAGTGCTTCACTGGGAAAGGTACAGTTTACTAATTGTGCACTTTCAGTCATTTTCTCTCCATGTAATAACTAAAAATCAACTGCTAAAGAAAATAATAAATCCTCCAGCACCAAAGTATGATTTACATTTATATTATGGCTTATTTTTCTTAATAGTGTATTGATTTTATCAATTTGCCTAAAAATCAAGATTGGGTTTAATAAGGATAATAATTCAACTAATTGATTGGTTGCAGGTCCCACACTATTAAGTCTGGTAAAATGCATGTACTGTAATTGTGAAAAGACCAGATATAAAAACCATAACAAAGTACTCAGTTCAAATTGGCTCCATTGAGAAGCTAAAATACACGGATGTACTCGCTTTTCAAGCATGGATATTAGTCCATCCAAAATTGAATCAGCCTGATTTATAATCAAAAACCGATCTGATTCCTGAGGATATTGATCCCCAAGTTTTAACAGATTATTACGATATGAATCTGCAGAGGAAGAAAACGACACAATCTGACAACGACTTAAGACAGTTGGTAATATTGTACTTAACTGTTGAGCTATTAAAATAAAAATCGTGTGTTTTGCCGGCTCTTCCAGAATTTTCAATAATGAATTTGCTGATGAGGTATTCATTCGATCAGCCGCCTCAATAACGATTAATTTGTAATCTGCTCTTTGTGGGGTTAAGTATGCAGTATTTTGCAATTCCCTTATTTGGTTAATTTTAATGGGACCACCAATTTTTTCAGGCTTAACCCACTCTACATCAGGGTGCTCCATACGATTTATCATCTGACAATCAATACAATTTAAACAGGGCCCATTAGATTTTTTACAAAGATATAATTGCATAATATTAATAACAAAATCAGCTATAGCGCAATGTAAAGGGCCAACAAATAACATGGATTGAGCAACACGCTGTTCATGCAAAGCGGATTGAATTTGTTGCCACTGAGCTTGATGATTTATCATGATTGTTGCTCTATGAATTGACCTACTGCCTCTTGAACTGCGAGCCTTACTTCCTGCAATGAGCGTCCGGCATCAATGCTTACAATATCAGGATCTTCTTTAACATATTGGATATAAGTTTTATGCACTCGATAAAAAAAATCTATAGATTGCTGCTCTATTCTATCAAATGCTCCTCTTAGTTTTGCTCGCTCCATACCCAACTCTGGACTGATCTCTAAATACAAAGTTAGAGCAGGTTTAAATCCATTTAGACAAAAAGCTGATATTTTTTTAATTATATTAGAGTCTAACCCTCGACCACCACCTTGATATGCCATAGTAGATAATTCAAATCTATCAGCGATTACCCAATAACCCTGCTGCAAAGCAGGTTTAATCACTTGCTCAATTAATTGAATTCTTGCGGCATAAAGCAGTAATAATTCACTTCTATTATCAAGAACATCACTGTATTCGGGGTTTTTAATAATTGTTCTTAGAGTCTCACCTATAACTGTTCCGCCAGGTTCTCGAGTAGTAATCGTCTTAATATTTAATTCAGATAACAGATCAATTACACTGTTCACTGCTGTAGATTTTCCAGCACCTTCCAAGCCTTCAATTACTATTAGTTTTCCAGCTGACATTAAAAGTCCTTGTGTCTAGATTGCTCAATAGCTTGTCTTTGCTGCTCATAGGTTTCTGAAAATTGATGAGAGCCATCTCCTTTCGCAACAAAATATAAAAAATTTGATAATTGCGGATGAGAGGCAGCATCTATAGCCTCTTTTCCAACCATAGCAATAGGTGTAGGGGGTAAACCTCTATAACGATAAGAATTATAAGGAGAATCAACCTGCATGTCATTATGGGATAATTTTCCTTTATATGCATTACCTAATCCATATATTACAGTAGGATCCATCTGCAAGGGCATCTTTTTCTTTAACCTATTGACCATGACACCGGAAATGATCTTCTTTTCCTGAGGTATAGCAGTTTCTTTTTCAATGATTGACGCGGCAATAAGCAATTCGTATGCAGTGTGATAAGGTAAATCAGATGCTCTATGAACCCAGGCATTATTTAAATAATTGATTAAATTTTTATTTGCCTGCTCTAAAAGATTTCGACTGCTGCTGCCTCCTCGATATTGGTAGGTATCTGCCAACAATAATCCCTCAACATTTGGATGATTTCCTTTAATAATAAGCCAATCGTCAGGATGATAATGTAAATATTGAGCTTGCATCAGATCCTGAGCTATTTTTTGTTGGGTCGTTCCTTCAATCACTGTGAAGTTTTGAGTTACTACATCACCAGTAACTACACGGTGAAGAAGTTGCATGGCGGTTTCACCAGGATTGATCTGATACACACCTGCTTTTAATTGATGAGATAAGCCTTGCATACGGATTATTAGTAAAAAAAATCTGGGAGAATAAATTAGATGCTTTTCTTTCAAAAGATAAGCGAATTTCGATGCCGATATCGAGGGCTCGACTCCAATTATCACTGCAGTGTTGTTTCTGGAGATAAGAGGCGTTACCACTAAGCTATATATATTCAAGGAAATTATTAAAAAAGACATGAAAAAAACTGCAAGAATATAAATTATCAGTTGTTTATGTCTAGGATTTACCATTTAAATCCGCTTAAATATCAAGCTGCCGTTTGTTCCACCAAATCCCAGTGAATTACTTAAAACATAATTAATTGTTCTTTTTTGAGGTTTATGCGCCACATAGTTCAAATCACATCCCTCATCAGGATTGTCCAGATTAATTGTTGGCGGAGCCACTTGATCTTTGATTGCCAAAATACTAAAAATCGCTTCTACAGAACCTGCCGCACCCAGTAAATGCCCAGTCATTGATTTTGTAGAACTAACCGCTAAATTGTATGCATGATCTTTGAAAACACGCTTGATGGCCTTTGTTTCATTCATGTCATTGAGGTAAGTTGAAGTACCATGTGCATTTATGTAATCTACCTGGACTGCATCTATTCCTGCATCATTTATCGCTGCTTCCATAGCACGCGAAGCACCGTCAGCATCTTCATCAGGTGAAGTGATATGATAGGCATCTCCAGACATTCCAAAACCAACCAGCTCTGCGTAAATATTAGCACCGCGAGCTTTCGCATGTTCATACTCTTCTAAAACAAGAATACCAGCACCTTCGCCCATAACAAAGCCATCTCTGTCTTTATCCCAGGGTCTTGACGCTTTTTCAGGCTCATCATTTCGCTTGGAGAGAGATCTTACAGCTGAAAAACCAGCCAGGCATAAGGGGGTTGTAGTCATTTCAGCACCACCGCAAATCATCACATCTGCATCACCATAGGCAATAATACGACCGGCAAGACCGATATTATGAGTACCACTGGTGCATGCTGTAACAACTGAAATATTGGGACCTTTAAGATGATGTTTGATGGAAATTTGTCCAGCAACCATGTTAATTATTCCTGCTGGTATAAAAAAAGGAGAAACTTTACGTGGACCACCAGCAACCAGTCTGTCTTGGTTATTGGTTATAGTTTGGATACCACCTATACCCGCACCAACAGCCACACCAGTTCGACGAGACAATGCTTCATTCATGATTAAACCTGAATCAAGCATCGCCTCATCAGCAGCTGCAATACCATATTGAGTAAATATGTCCATTTTTCGAGCATCTTTGGCTGGAACATGGTTCTCAATGTTAAAGTTTTTGACCTTGGCGCTAATTCTAGTCGTGTAGTCACTGGTATCAAAATCATCAACCAATGCAACACCGCTAATACCAGCCAATATATTCTTCCAGGTTTCTTTTACATTAAGGCCGACCGGGGTAAGCATCCCCATGCCGGTAACAACCACGCGCCGCTTGTTCAATGAAAGCTCCTCAAAAATATTAAGCTTCTTCTTTATTCATATTAGATTCAATATAGTCAATTGCTTCTTGAATCGTTGTTATCTTTTCAGCTTTCTCATCAGGAATTTCTGTTTCAAATTCCTCTTCAAGAGCCATTACCAATTCCACAGTGTCAAGAGAATCAGCACCCAAATCGTCAACAAATGACGCATCGTTCTTTAATTCTTCTTCTTTAACGCCCAATTGTTCAACAACAATTTTGCGAACACGATCTTCAACTGTACTCATAACTTAATTTTCCTCTTTCGGTTGATAGAAATAATTTTAATACTGACGGGTAGTTTATTCAATTATACAGATAACGCAAGTGCATTTAACTCATATACATACCGCCGTTGACATGAATTGTTTCACCTGTAATATATTTAGCACTGTTTGATGCTAAAAAAACTACAGCATCAGCGACATCCTCTGCTTGTCCTAATTTACGCAGAGAAATTCTTTTTAGCATCTCTTCTTTAACCATATCTGGCAATGCAGTAGTCATATCCGTATCAATAAAGCCAGGGGAAACCACATTAACAGTAATCCCTCTGCTACCAATTTCCTGGGCTAAAGACTTGGAAAATCCAACAACCCCTGCTTTGGCAGCCGTATAGTTAACCTGCCCTGAGTTTCCACTTGAACCAACAACGGAACCTACAGAAATTATGCGTCCCCAGCGTGCTTTAAACATGGGCTTTAAACACGCCTTGGACATTCGATATATAGAATTCAAATTTGTTTCAATTACTTTGTACCATTCCTCATCATCCATGCGTAATAACAGATTATCGGCTGTTACTCCGGCGTTGTTAACAAGTATTGATGGATATTGATTATTATCAGAAAAGAAGGACATTAGTCCATCCACCTGTTCTGCTTTGGTTACATCAAGTACAATCCCTTTACCTGCAAGTTTTTCTGTTTCAAAATAAGAATTAATTGAATCAGCACCCTGCTCTGTAGTTGCAGTTCCATAAACAAAGGCACCCATTCTTGCCATTTGAAGAGCGATAGCCTGTCCTATGCCACGGCTTGCTCCTGTAACTAATGCAACTTTGCCCTCTAAATTTATCATTCAAGTTCCTCTCATGCTGGAATAAGTAACTGTTCTATGACCTGATCCAGACTAATTGTGTCATAAACACTAACCGCATTTAAACTTCGATCTATTCTTTTAGTCAATCCGCTCAATACTTTACCTGGACCACATTCCAGAATAAGCTCTATCTGGTGATTTTTAAACATTTGGATGGTTTCAACCCAACGCACAGGACTATAAAGCTGCTCTTTAAGTTTATCTCTTATATTCTGAGCTGAATGGTAAATACTTAAATCCACATTACTCACAACATCAATAGAAGGATTTTTAAATTTTGTTTTCGCAAGACTATCAGCGAATAACTCCGCGGCTTCAGACAATAAAGGACAATGACAAGGCACACTGACAGGGATTTTTTTTGCTAGTCGAGCACCAGCATTATCAGCCAATGCAATCAGTCGTTCAACTGCAGGTGTATGACCCGCTACTACAACCTGCCCAATAGCATTATAATTTGCAGGTGTAACGTGCTGGTTTTCCTGACTTGCCTGCTCACAAAGACTTTTAACTTGTTCATCGGCTAAACCCACAACAGCTGCCATCGCGCCCAGGCCTAAAGGTATTGCCTGTTGCATTATCTTACCTCTTTGGGCTACTAAACGAGCTGCATCTGTTAAAGACAAAGAATCCGCACATACTAAAGCTGCGTATTCCCCTAAACTATGACCTGCCATAATGAGTGGCGAAGTTACACCCTGTTGCAAGAGTAACTTGTATGTAGCTACATCTGCAGTCAGCATAGCAACTTGAGTAATTTCTGTTTGATTAAGCTTTTCTAACGGTCCATTCTGAACTAATTGCCAAAGATCATAGCCTACAGCATCAGAAGCTTCTGCAAAAAGATCAGTAACAATTGAGTATTGTGGTATAAAATCAGACAACATACCTACAGATTGTGATCCTTGTCCAGGAAATACAAATGCTGTTTTTACCATATCAGAAAAACCCTTTAAAATTTAAATTAATTATTAGTAACGAATAACCATGGCGCCCCAAGTCATTCCCCCACCAAATGATTCAATCAATAACAATTCATCTCTTTTTATGTGATTGTTTTTAATAGAATAATCAAGTGCTAAAGGAATAGATGCAGCTGAAGTATTACCTTGGTTACCAATTGTAACAATGACTTGTGACATAGGAAGTGATAATTTCCTTGCTATAGCCTGAATAATACGTATGTTTGCTTGATGAGGAATTAACCAATTGATATCGGATTTATTTAGTTTACTAATTTCTAAAACCTCGTCAACGATATCGCCCATTATTTTGACGGCTATTTTAAAAACTTCATTTCCACGCATAGTTATAGTTGCACGCTCATCATCGAAGGTTCCATTGCGAAGAGTTAGTAATTTATCGGCATCATATGATGAATGTATTGCACTACCCATGATGCCTTTTCTATCGCTTGCGCTTAGTACAACAGCTCCGGCGCCATCACCAAATAAAATACATGTAGAACGATCAGACCAATCTAAAGCTTTGGACATGCTTTCGCTACCAATCACCATTATATTTTTTGCAGCACCTGTTTCAATATATTGCTTGGCAATATCCATTGCATAGACAAAGCCACTACACGCAGCACTTATGTCAAACGCAGGAATAGATCTTTCAATTTTCAAGGTATGTTGCACATGACACGCCACACTTGGAAAAAAATTATCAGGAGTACAGGTCGCTACCAATATTAGATCAATTTCCTCAGCATTAAGACCTGAACAAACCAGTGCTTCATGTGCTGCTCGGGAAGCCATAAATGAGGTTGTTTCATGAGCTTGAGCTATGCTGCGACTACTAATACCTGTCCTGGATAATATCCACTCATCATCTGTATCAAGAGTTTTTTCCAGCTCAGCATTACTAATTTGCTTCTCAGGGGAATAACTCCCAGTGCCACTTATAACAGCATTTGTCATAATAACAATCCCTGATTTATAAAATCGTTTATCTGATCGCGTACTAAATCTACAACATTATTCTCTACTTCAAGAATAGCTTGTTCAATAGCAAATGCAAAACCAAACTCATCGGCTCCCCCATGGCTTTTTATAACAATACCGTTTAAACCCAACATACTGGCACCGTTATATCGAGAGGGATCCAAACGTTTTTTTAAATGATTTAGTGCAGGCAAGGCTATTAGTCCGGAAATTTT
Organism: Legionella antarctica; assembly: GCF_011764505.1. Lineage (NCBI taxonomy): Bacteria > Pseudomonadati > Pseudomonadota > Gammaproteobacteria > Legionellales > Legionellaceae > Legionella > Legionella antarctica. Next base: position 1,766,560 of record NZ_AP022839.1, on the reverse strand, counting down.
TGTAAACCAGTTTCTCTTAAATGACTCTTTGAGCACACTTAATAACAGCTTTGCGATACCCTCACTAGCTTTTAAAGCAACGTTTCCCACAAAACCGTCGCAAACGACTAAATCAACATCACCAGAATAAAAATGATCGCCTTCAACATAACCTACATAATTCATTACAGAGCACTCTGCAAGCATATGGGCAGTCCGCTTAACCTGATCATTTCCTTTAATTTCCTCTACACCAATATTTAATAAGGCAATTTTAGGTTTCGGTTTATTTTCAATAGCCTGAATTAATGCTGAACCCATTACTGCAAACTGAAATAAGTGCTCAGCGCATGAATCAACATTTGCTCCTAAATCAATGACCCAGGTTTTGCCTTTCATTGTGGGTAATTCAGAGACTATGGCAGGTCTGTCTATTCCTGGTAATGTTTTTAAAACATAGCGAGCAGTTGCCATCAAAGCACCGGTATTACCGGCACTAACACATGCCTGGGCCCTGCCTTCTTTGACCAGATTAATAGCCACGCGCATTGAAGAGTCTTTTTTATTGCGTAATGCATGTGAGGGCAACTCATCCATATTGACTACTTCAGACGCATGAACAATAGATAATTGTTTCGAAGACAAGACTCCATGCTTCTTCAAGGAAGCACTCACCTTGTCGTGTACTCCGACCAGTATGATGTTTAAATTTGGATTTTTTTTAGCTGAACGAACACAGGCAGGAATCACAACACTTAATCCATGATCCCCACCCATTGCATCAACAGCAATGGTGATGTTTTTCAAGAAAATTACTCTTGTTCGTAAGCAGTATCAGTATCGAGGATTTTTTTACCACGATAGTAACCATCTTCTGTCATATGATGACGACGATGTGTTTCACCAGTAGTTGCATCCACAGAAAGTGTTGGCATACTTAGCTTGTCATGTGAACGACGCATATCACGTCGTGATCTTGATTTTTTATTTTGTTGTACAGCCATTGTATTACTCCTAAACAATTTGCATTCATAAAGCGGGAATATTACCGATATTTTAACACCAATCCAAGTGTTAATTGCACAAAATATCAATAAGAATCATTTTTTTCTGTTAAAAATTGATTTACTTCACTATCACAATCGTTAATATCAGGGTGAAACTGAGGAGCATATAGATGCAACTCATCGACAATCAGCTCTTCAAGATCTACCAGCCAGTTTGTTGAAACGATACATTCGTATAGCCCTAACATCTGTTCAGCCCTTTCATCAGTGCGACAAACAGCAATAACTGTATGATTTTCATAGGAGGTGGGGAAATCCTGCATGCATCTCTGGCAAAGGCTGGTGAGACTACCTGACACTTTGAGATATATTAGATAGCAATCATCTTTAGCTTCTACATGATAGCTTACAGTTATTTCGCATGGTGCTATAAGAAAAAAAGGTAAGCGATCCTTTACGGTAAGTAGCTTTGTGTGTTGACCCTGCTTAACGAGTTCTGGTAAGTGAAGCATACTTCAGACATCCAAAAATACGGCATTATCCAAGAATTTATAATAATTATCAAATTGATTAGGGTCTGTTGACAATTCACCTGCCGCCTACGTGCCGCGGCTTGTCCCTGAATCTTCTACACATCTTGTATGTAAGAAGAAATAATGATCAAATTCACCTTATTATTTTTAAATAAGGTGAGTTTTATGAATTCGTCATTAAGCGATTCTAGTGTATGGTCAGAGGCATTATTTGGTGGTATTGAGCTAGGCGATAAACGATTGACAAAACGTCTAGTTCAAATAGGGAATCAATTATCGAGTTGGAGTGGCAGTAGTCTTTCGCAAAGTAGTTTAGGAGATGAAGCGTTAGTTGAGGGTGGCTATCGTATCTTACGTAATCATCGAGTTAAAGCGAGTCAAATTGCATCAGGGGGTTATGATGTGACTGGGCAATTAGCTAAATCACATGAGCTATTGTTAGCAATAGAAGATGCGACAAGTCTGGTCTATAGCCATGAATTAAGTAAACAACTTGGTTATACCAGTAACAATCCACATGCTAAAGCGAAAGGATATCAAGTCCATTCAACGATATTAATGGATGCCGCAACAGAAAAGACGATTGGTTTGATAGCTCAAAACCGCTGGTGTCGTAATTCAACTGCCTATGGAAAAGTACCCAAAGAAATAAACGCCCCTATAAAGATAAAGAAAGTTATAAATGGGAGCAAAATACCCATGAACTGGAACAGCGACTTTCAGAAAAAATGGCCGACACTATATCGGTATGTGATAGGGATGCTGATGTTTATGAATATATTCAATATAAAACGGAACATCATCAACGTTTTGTGGTTAGGGCTTGTCATAATCGCAGGCTTAATGGCCTCTCAGGGATGCTATTCACTTATTTATCAGAGCAGCCTGTTTTAGGGAATTACTCGATTGATGTAGCCCAAAAAGCGAATCGACCAAAACGTCAAGTTGAATTAATGATAAAGGCAGTCAAAGTAAGTCTGCAACCGCCCGAGCGCAGAAATGGAGAAGAACCATTAAAGCCCGTCTCAGTGAATGTAGTATATGCCACTGAAACACATCCTCAAACAGAAGCTATTTTGGAGTGGATATTAATAACGACAGAAGCTATTTTCTCTTTTGAACAAGCAAGGAAAGTGATCCGATATTATGAACTCAGGTGGCGTATCGAGGACTTTCATAAAGCATGGAAATCCGGAACAAACGTAGAACTTTTACGAATGCAATCTGCTGATAATTTAGAAAAAATGATAGTCATTCTATCTTTTTTAGCCATTAGATTACTTCAACTCAAAGAGTATTTTGAGCCAGACTCTCAACTCCTGGATGCGGAACATGTTTGTGTTCCTTGTGATGAGTTATTGAGCGAGGTTGAATGGAGGGTTTTATGGAAAACGGTGGAGAAAACGGAGTTTCCATCTCAAACTCCTGATGCATACTGGGCATTCAAAGCAATTGACAAACTTGGTGGATGGACCAACTCCAAGAGAACTGGTAAAGCGGCATGGTCAACTATTTGGAACGGTTGGTTTAAATTGAATGAGCGAATAGAAGGATTTCTAATCGCTCAAAGCATCTACATGGATAAAATGTGATCAAGAGACAGGGACAAGCCGCGGCACGTAGACGGCAGGTGAAATGTCAACAGACCCTAGTTAATATCAGTCGCATTTGAGTATTCTGACATTATGAAATGTTGTCACCCTTTGCGAACAAGTGGTATTTACTGAATGTATGATATTATTTTAATTCATAATATAAAAAGGAACTTTAACTATGGAATTAATAAACAAAAACACGAACAATAATACCAGTAAACATCTTTTTCTGCGTTCAACCCTCACAATTGCTTTAATGGGGCTATGGGGAACCCCTTTTGCAGTCCCCGTTACAAGTGGACAGTTAGTTATAATCAACAGTTTAGGAAATGCCTCTACAACAGGTAATATTGGAACATCAGCATCCAGTATTTCAGTTGTTGTATCTGATTCTACCGGTCCATGTTCAACCATATCGACCGTTATTTATAATGGAACAGCTGTTGTAAAATGGTCTTCTTCGGCAATTCATAGTGCTACTGTTTGTACGGGAATTTCTTCGGTAGAAGTAACCCCCCTTAAAACTACGATTGGAACTATCTCAACTATTGTATATGATTCAGTTAATACAACGACGGTTCCTTCCCTCACTGCTACTGCTGCCATCACTTATCTACCCCCTACAACTCCTTATGCAAATTTAGCACTGATTGTATCTGGTTCCGGGGTACCAGCCGCCCCTATAGCTGCATCTGCCACAGCATGGGGAGTAAATGCAGCGATTGCTCCAGTATTTGATACGGGTAACGGATCATTAACCAATGTAGGTGTCCCGGGCGGCATAGGAGCTGGTGGTTTAAGGGCAGAGAACATAATGCGACGTTATGCCGTCATCCCGTCATAATAATGTTTGGTAAGTATTCTTTTAAACAGGATTGCGGAGTTCTTGTTAAGCAACAGATTGAATCTACTTTACCAAACAATGTTGATTACTGGGTTTTATTGCCCAGTTTATCGAGCTCCCAAACCTGGATTCTGAATCATCAATAAAAGCAGCACTCCTCCTTTTTCTAATTCTATGAGATAATGCACAATCTGCAGTTACTTTTTGCATTTTTTTACATCGGTATCATTACTTATGAAAACTAAAGTTATTGTTGGTATGTCTGGTGGAGTTGACTCATCAGTTGCAGCCTGGTTATTAAAAGAACAAGGTTACCAGGTTGAGGGCTTGTTTATGAAAAACTGGGAACAAGATGATGCAGACGGATTTTGTCCTGCAGCCCAGGATTTGGCTGATGCCCAGGCTGTATGTAATCAATTAAGAATACCTCTTCACAGTGTCAATTTTTCAGAGCAATACTGGGAACGAGTGTTCGCTCATTTTTTAAGTGAGTATGAAAGGGGAAGGACTCCTAATCCAGATGTATTATGCAATAAAGAAATCAAATTCAATGCTTTTTTAAAGCATGCTTTAACACTTGGCGCAGACTATATAGCCACAGGACATTATGCTAAAAATAAAATTGCTGGAGATATTGGCTATTTGTATAAGGCAAAAGACAGGGACAAAGATCAAACATACTTTCTTCATGCTGTAGAGACAGCAGCACTGGCAAGAACTTTATTTCCAATCGGAGATTATAATAAGTCACAGGTTAGAGAATTTGCTAAAGAACTTGGTTTGGTTACACACGCAAAAAAAGATTCTACAGGCATCTGTTTTATCGGTGAAAAGAGATTTAAGTCCTTTTTAAAAGAATTTATTCTTGCCAAACCTGGTGAGATCAAAAATATGAATGGAGAGATACTGGGAAGACATGATGGCTTAATGTTTTACACGCTGGGTCAACGCCAAGGTTTAGGTATTGGTGGTTTACAACATTCAACTGATGAGCCTTGGTATGTGGTAGATAAAGAGGTGTCATCCAATACTCTGTATATCGCTCAGGGTAGTCACCATCCAATGCTCTATGCTCAAGGTCTCATCTGCAGGCCGATACATTGGCTGGCCGATTGTAACGATAACTTACCTCTAACCTGTTATGCTAAAACAAGATATAGACAGACAGAACAGGCATGCATGATCTCTCCAATAGATAAAGATCAACATTATGTGATGTTTTCAAGCCCACAAAGGGCTATAACTCCAGGGCAATATGTGGTTTTTTATGATAAAAACCAATGTCTGGGTGGTGCAACTATAGAACAAATCATTAGATAATTTGTTATACTTCAGCGGACAAAAATAAGGTTTTTAGCCTCGAAAAGTATATAATTAAAATAGAATGTGTGTAAAGCTAACACTTGTACTATTATAAACCGGAGTTGATTATGGCTGCTATTGATATATCTCCATCTACCACCAATATCTCTTTTTCTGTCAGTGCTGCCGATAAGGTAGCAGAGCTGATTAGAGAAGAAGATAATTTGAATCTTAATCTACGTGTGTCAGTAACTGGCGGCGGCTGTTCTGGTTTTCAGTACGGTTTTAGTTTTGATGAAGAAGTCAACGATGATGACACGATTGTTGAACAACTTTGTACTGATAATAAAGCAACAGTAAAACTGCTTATTGACTCAATAAGCTATCAATATTTACAAGATGCAGAAATTGATTATATCAAGGGGATACAAGGCGAACAATTTGTCATTCGTAATCCTAATGCAAAAACCACCTGTGGATGTGGTTCATCATTTAGTATGGATGATGAGGATGATTTGTAAATAAAACACACTATAAAATCCTTTCATAGTGTGTTTTACCGACGGAAGTACTGCAATGGTTTAATTAATAAGATTTGATAATAACTTTGGTTCCTATTCGCATAAAATTATGGCTTAGCCATTTAGCATCACCGGGAGATACCCGTACACAGCCATGACTTGCATTATGGCGAGGTAAATCATAAGAGCCATGAATTGCATAGTATTTGCTAAAAAACATACAATAAGGCATCGGAGCTCCGCCTCTTCCCAGGGGATAACGGCTGGAACGACAGCCTGAACCGCCCTTACTAATAATTCTGAAAACCCCTGAAGGTGTTTTGCATCCTCGACGAACATCGGGACAATAATGCCTTCCTCCGGAACCTCTGCCTGTCCTCACGACCTTCCCATTTGCATTAATTGCTTTCCAGGAAAGCGTGTTTGGATTAAAGATAAATGTATTTCCGGCAGCATAACCTGTGCTAAAGAACATAACAGAAAATAATATTACTGAAATGCGAGATAAGAGCATTAAGTACAAATTGGACTTTTCCATAATTATTCCTAGTTTATTCCTTCTCACTCTGATTTTAGTTTAAATTTTGAACAAATCAAACAATCTGTACTTTATTGATGCATTGGAAACTACCTTTTTGAGACTGAAAATTTCATAAAAATCACCATACAAATTAATCATTTGAAGGCAATTTGCAATTTATTGTTCTACTATTTAATAGATAACAAAAATAAGGATAATTCATCATGTCAAGGAAATTTCTTATAGCAACAGCAATTGCACTAAGTAGTGCCTTTGTACCGTTTATTTCAAATGCTGAAACTTCCGGCACCACCACTCAAACTGAGATGCCTAAGGACAATTGGTTAAATACTATGACTCCAATGTTGCCCGATCTAATTTGTAAAGGCTTTATACAAGACGCTGATTTAAAAAAACGCTTTGATGAAATTCAAATGACCTATGAGAAATGTGTGTCTTTAATTCCTGATAGTGCGAAGAAATGCCAGGATCAGATATACTCTAGCATTCCAGACAAGATAAACAGTGAAACTGCTGGTACTTGGGGTAGAACATTAGGTGAATGTATTGGCAGGGATTTCGCTGAAAAATATTTAGTTCAAAAGAGTTAATCCAGCGGAACACTATATCGAGGTAATCCATTAATCTCATCGGTAGTTTGACACTACCGATGGACCATTAAATGATTGTTTGTATAAAATTGAACAGGTTAAGCAATGTTATCGGTATATAATACAATGAATAAATCTCCGATATTAAATTAAACCCGCTTTCCGTTGTCTGGCAAACCTCAAAAAATAACAGAGTGTAGAAAAAATAGATCAAATAAATACCAAATCCCTACGGGCCGATGTGTAAGCGTGCCGGGTCAAACCTTTAGTATCACTAGACCTGTTCAGTAACGGGTTCTTCCCAGTGATTTATTCCTGACTTTTTCGCAAGAAATTGGACAAACTCCAGGTGCTGAGTCAACTCCTCTTCACTTGCCTTTAATACAACTGGATTAGCCAGGCATAGTGCATTAACTTCATGGGTTTTGATTTTTAAATTACTGGAAGCAGATTCCACCTCAGAAAAGAAGCTGGATTGTCCCCCAGTCATAGCCAAATAGACAAAAGCCAGGATTTCCGCATCAAGTAAAGCACCATGAAGCTGGCGGTTAGAATTGTCTACATCATAGCGTTTACATAAAGCATCCAGGCTATTTCGTTGTCCTGGGTGCTTTTCACGCGCAAGGGTTAAGGTATCAAAGATATCACAATACTCTTCTAATTTTTTCTTCCACTTTGCATGTTTGAGCTCAGAATTAAGAAATCCCACATCAAACGGCGCGTTATGAATAATTAGCTCGGCACCACCGACGAATTGTAAAAACTCGGAAACTATATCTTCAAATAAAGGTTTGTCTTGTAAAAAATCAGAACTGATTCCATGAACACGAAAGGCACCTTCGTCTACCAGACGTTGTGGATTAAGGTAAACATGGTAATGCTTCCCAGTTAATTTTCTATCAATTAACTCAACGCAACCAATTTCAATTACTCTATGTCCTTGCTCAGGGCCTATACCTGTAGTTTCTGTATCTAAAATAATTTGTCGAATCATCTTTAGCTCAACTTATATTAATTCTTCTATACCTTGATTTGCTAAAGCATCAACCAAATCATTTTCCACATGACCCGAATGACCTTTAACCCAATGCCATTTAATTTGATGAATGGAAGCCAAATGATCCAGAATTTTCCAAAGATCTACATTTTTAACTGGTTCCTTTTTAGCGTTACGCCAGCCATTATTTTTCCATCCACGTAACCATTCCATCATCCCTTTTTTTAAGTACTGGGAATCGGTATATAGATCAACGTCACAAGGACGACTTAATGATTCAAGACCTTTAATCGCGGCCATTAACTCCATGCGATTATTAGTGGTATGAGGCTCACCGCCGTGCATGGTTTTTTCCTTACCATTATAACGCAGCAATACTCCCCATCCTCCAGGACCGGGATTACCCTTACACGCACCATCAGTATAAATTTCAACACTCATATAATTCTACAAAAGTTTAACGTTAAACAGCATAATAATCACATATTTTATCAATTTGTCTATAACCGACTTATCCTTAACAAAAATAAAGACTCCCACAGTCAGTCACAGTGCTAACTTAGAAGATCCCTAGAAACTACCTGTTCTTCTTAATTTTAATACCACCAACTATAGCTAATAACATATTCAATAATCTTCCATAAGGAGGATAAAACCATGAAACTGTTGAATATCGGCTTTGTACAAATACTGGTTTCAGTTTTGAAAAAGTATCAAAGCCTTCTTGACCATGATATTCCCCCATGCCGCTCATACCAACCCCACCAAAAGGTAAATCATCAACAGCAATGTGCATAATGGTATCATTAATAGTTAAAGCACCGGAAAGAGTTTGAGTTTGAATATACCTTATCTCTTTATCATCTTCACCAAAATAATATAAAGCCAGGGGATTAGGATAGGAATTAATATACTCCACAGCCTCTTTTACTGATTCATAACATATAACTGGTAAAATTGGCCCAAATATCTCTTCCTGCATCACCTTCATCTCATGAGTCACTCCAAATAATAAAAAAAATGGCAATTTATTATTAGCTGGATCCAATTTGCCAAACTCAACGACATCAGCTCCTTTATTTCGTGCATCCTGGATTAAAGCTAACAAACGCTGTTTGTGTTTTTCAGAAATAATGCTGGAATAATGCTCATTACTCATCAAATCAGGGTAATGAATTTGAATAAATTTTTTGAATTCTTCTGCTACCTTTTCTTCCCAACACTTTGGAATTAATAGATAGTCTGGAGCAATACAAGTTTGCCCTGCATTGTAAAGTTTACCCATAAATAAACGCTTGAAATATTTAATCTTCATAGAGGATGTCAAAAGGGCTGGCGATTTACCACCCAACTCTAAAGTAATTGGAGTAAGGTGTTTACTTGCTGTACTCATGACTGATTTTCCTACAGAAGTAGAGCCTGTGAAAAACAAATGTCCAAAAGGAAGAGAGGCAAACTGTCTGGATACATTTACGTCCCCATCAATAACCTGAATTGAGTGCTCAAGTGAACAAGAGTGAATGATGGATTGTAATGCCCTGGCGGTATGAGGTGATAATTCTGACATTTTAATCATTACCCTATTACCGGCAGATAAAGCATAAACTGCAGGAACCAAGGCCAAATAAACAGGATAATTCCAGGGAACCATAATTCCCACTATACCTAATGGTTGAGGGAGTAAATATGCGCGGGCTGGAGCGAGCATCCAGGATACATTCCGTGATCTTTTCTTCATCCAGAGCTTTAACTTCTTAAGACAAAAATTGATCGCTTTTATGGTTGGAAAAATCTCCAGAAAAAGAGTTTCCTGTGCTGCCCGGTAGGTAAAGTCCTTACTTATAGCCTCAGCTAAGCTACAAGCATCCTTTTGCAGTGTTTTTTTAAGAGCAAGCAACAATCTTTTTCTTTCAACATAAGAGGGATATGAGTTAATTTGCTGTTCCTTTTGCAAGGCCTTAAATTCAGTGTTTAAATCCATTTATTTCTCCTTATCTACCAAGGTCATCCCATTAAATTGGGGCTGGAAAATTCAGCGGCCAGAATATTCTGTTTTATAATTGCTATGTCTGGCGCAAAATATCGATCACGATCGTATGATGTAACGTTAGTCCGAACTTTATCGTAAATTTCGTGCAATAGAGGAGAGGTTTTTAATGGCTTATGAAACTCTAACCCCTGACAAGCTGCTAATAATTCAATAGCCAGAATGGTCGCAACATTGTCATTCATTTCATGTAAACGTCTGGCCGCACTGGTTGCCATGGACACATGATCTTCCTGATTTGCAGATGTTGGCAGGCTATCAACGGAATGTGGATGAGCCAATGCTTTATTATCACTAGCACAAGAGGCAGCGGTTACATGAGCTATCATAAAGCCTGAATTCAAGCCGCTCTCTTTAACCAGAAAAGCAGGAAGTCCACTAAAATTTTTATCAATTAATAAGGCAATACGTCGCTCAGCATTTGCTCCCATTTCTGCGATGGCTAATGCCAGATTATCTGCAGCCATTGCAATTATTTCACCATGAAAATTACCGCCTGATAAAATTTCACCTTGCTCCGCGAACACCAACGGATTATCAGAAATAGCATTTGCCTCTACCTGGAGTGTATCACTGACAAATTGCATTTGGTGCAATACGGCACCCATAATTTGGGGTTGGCAGCGTAACGAGTAAGGATCTTGTACTCGAAGACAAGTTCGATGAGACTCCCTGATCTGGCTACCTTTTAATAACTCTCTGTACATCCTTGCCACATCACATTGAGCACGATGACCACGTACCTGGTGGATCCTGTTGTCAAAAGGAACATCACTACCACAAGCAGCATCTACTGACAATGCTCCTGATATAACCCCAGTTTCAAATAAGATTTCACTCGTGAATAAGGCGGTTAGAGCAATTGCTGTAGAGACTTGTAACCCATTGAGAAGAGCTAAACCTTCTTTGGCTTCAAGCTCTAAGGGAGCAAGCCCGGCAATCGCCAATCCTTCTTTAGCACTAATAATTTTACCTTGATGCCGTACTTCACCCTCACCGAGTAAAGGCAAGGACATATGCGCTAAAGGAACCAGGTCTCCTGATGCGCCTACAGAACCTTTCGCTGGAATACAAGGATAGACCCTATGGTTATATAATGCGCACAAAGCGTTAATCAATTCCAGTCTTACACCTGAATAACCTTGAGCTAAATTATTGATTTTAAGTAATAAAATAAGAGATACAACTTTATCAGAAAGCAGCTCACCTGTTCCGCAGGCATGAGAAAGAACAATATTTCGTTGGAGTTCTTTTAAATGCTCTGTGGAAATAGTCTGATTTGCTAAAGAGCCAAAACCCGTGTTGATACCATAAACGGTTTTATTATCCTGCAGCACTTTTTTAACTGTTTGATGTGATGCTTCTATCAATTCAAATGCCTTTTCAGAAAGCGTAATGTTTAACTGACTAGTCACTGATTGTTTAATAGACGATAAGGTTAATTGACCTGGTTCAAGAATAAAATCTTCAGACATGTACCTGCTCCTCTTGAGAGTCCATAGGTAGCCAAAGCGAATGTTCTCTCGCACACTGTTTTGCAAGAGTATAACCCGCATCAGCATGACGCATTACTCCGGTAGCCGGATCGTTATGCAAGACCCTTTTCAATCGAAGGGCGGCTTTTTCACTGCCATCAGCAACGATCACTACACCCGCATGCTGGGAAAATCCCATTCCAACGCCACCACCATGATGAATACTTACCCAGGTAGCACCGCTGGCGCAATTTAATAAGGCATTTAGAAGCGGCCAATCGGAAACAGCATCGCTTCCATCCAGCATACCTTCAGTTTCTCGATTAGGGCTGGCTACAGAACCCGAATCCAAGTGATCTCTACCAATAACAATAGGGGCTTTAACCTTTTTAGCTTTAACCATTTCATTAAAAGCCAACGCCAGGCGCGCTCTATCTTTCAATCCCACCCAACAAATTCTCGCTGGTAATCCTTGAAAAGCGATTTTATTCCGAGCCATATCGAGCCATTGGTGTAAATGTTTGTCATCTGGAATAAGTTTTTTGACCATCTCATCCGTTGCATAAATATCTTCAGGGTCCCCTGATAAGGCAACCCACCGAAAAGGCCCAATACCCTCACAAAAAAGTGGTCTAATATATGCCGGTACAAATCCCTCAAAGGCAAAAGCATTTTCCTCACCAGCTTCGAATGCCATCTGCCTGATATTATTTCCATAATCAAAAACAGGAACACCCCTCTTTTGAAATTCAAGCATGGCATGTACTTGTACTGCCATTGATTTTTTTGCCATTTCAACTACTAGAGCAGGAGACTTTTTTCTCATTTCATTGGCTTGCTCCAAAGACCATCCTATAGGGAGATATCCATTTAGAGGATCATGGGCACTGGTTTGATCGGTGACTAAAGCCGGAGTAACACCTCGTTGAATCAATTGAGGGTAAATTTCTGCAGCATTTCCTAAAATCGCCACAGACATAGGTTCTTTTTTCAGGCAAGATTCATTTATCCAGGACAAAGCTTCATCAAGATTATTGGTATATTTGTCCAAATATTTAGTTTTAAGACGTTTTTCTATGCGGTTTAAGTCACATTCAACCGCCAAGACACTTGCTCCAGCCATAGTTCCAGCTAAAGTTTGGGCTCCACCCATTCCACCTAAACCACCAGTTAAAATCCAACGTCCGGATAAATCACCATCATAATGCTTTTTAGCAGCTGCCATAAATGTTTCATAAGTACCCTGGACAATGCCTTGTGAACCTATATAAATCCAGCTTCCTGCAGTCATCTGACCATACATCATCAGACCTTTTTTATCCAATTCATTAAAATATTCCCAGTTTGCCCATCGGGGCACTAAATTAGAATTGGCAATTAAAACACGCGGCGCATCTTCATGGGTTGTGAATACCCCTACAGGTTTACCCGACTGAATTAATAGAGTCTGATCGTTGTCCAGGACTTTAAGCACCTGAACAATTTTATTAAAACAGCTCCAGTTTCGAGCAGCTTTACCTAAACCACCATAAACAATGAGTGCTCCAGGATCTTCTGCGACCTCGGGATCCAGGTTATTACACAGCATACGCAATGCAGCCTCTGTTAACCAACTCTTGGCTTGTTTTTCAGTTCCTCTACTCGCTCTGACGATGTGATTATTCTTATCTTTATCCATTAAAATGGCCTCCATAGCTTTCAAAATAAAAAACATCATACACCAGAGAACTTTCTGCGGGAATGAGCGATTCAAGAGATCAAGTGTTATTTTTAAAGTTCCATTGACAATGCTGTAGTATGTCGAAGGAATAGTCACCCTATTGTGTTTATGATAAGATTGGCAGTAAAATCAGCAACCTCTATTTAAGTCTATTTTATGGAAAAACACCCTAAGTCATTAAGTGTATTTTTTTCTACAGAGATGTGGGAGCGATATGGATTTTACGTTGTTCAATCTTTATTAGCGCTTTATCTGGCATTATATTTTAAATGGTCAGACAAACAAATCTATGCATTAGTGGGTTCATTTACTGCTTTAACATACCTTTCACCTTTAGTAGGTGGATGGATTGCAGATAAACTAATCGGTCAGAAAAGAGCCATTTTATTGGGTGCAGTTGTTTTGTTCATCAGCTATTGCCTTCTTTCTCTTGCGGATAATAATCTGAGGCTCACTGCCTCACTTGCTGGTATTGCCGTGGGAACGGGGCTCCTAAAACCTAATATCTCTTCATTATTAGGCAATGAGTACATTACCAATTCGTCGAGTCGAGAAAGTGGCTTTACTATATTTTACATGGGAATTACTACCGGTATTATCTTAGGTACCACCCTACCAAGCCTGTTGAGCGAATATTTTGGTTGGACAGCCTCATTTATCAGTGCTGCAGTGGGAATGATCATTGCGTTTTTGACCTTTACCTATGGAGTAATAAAACACAAAATAAAAGATTACAATCCGTTTGAGTTCCAATATACAAAAATCATTCTTGCTCTGGGGTTAATGGCTCTACTTTGGTCCCTGTCCTTTTACATTCTTAATTCGCCTCAACTGGCCAATTTGGTTTTTGGTATGGTGGTATTATTTTCAGCCAGCTACATTCTCTACTCCGTAAATAATGAAAATGCCAGCCAATCACGCCAAACCCTTGTAATTGGCTTGCTGTGTATCATCTCTGTTATGTTTTGGTCTTTTTATTTTCAGATGTTTATGTCACTGACTCTCTTTATTTCCCGAGCTGTGCAACCAACTTTTATGGGCATTCAATTCCCTCCACCCTATTACATTACCGTGCAAAGCGTAGGCATGTTGGTTATAGGTTTTTTTCTTTCAAGAAAATACCCTCAACTGACGTTAGTAGAACGAGGATTAAGCACAGGAAAAAAATTCTTACTTGCAATGCTATTTATCACTATTGCCTATGGAATCATTGCGCTAGTCAGTACTATTGTAGATAAAGCACATTTAATCCCCCCTTTACTCATTTTCCCGGCCTATTTAATGATTTCTTTAGCTGAGCTGCTTTTATCGCCAGTAGGTTTGGCTGCGATCACTATTCTTGCTGATAAAAATAAAGTCAGCACCATGATGGGGATCTTTTTTGTTTCTCTAGGAATAGGTGGATTTTTATCAGGAAAACTTGCTGCCCTTACAGCAGTTCCTCTTGGAGAAACAAATCTATTGGTTTTAAAAACTCTTTACGCTAACGCATTTACTCAACAATTAGGTATTCTTTTTATTGCCACTTTAGGATGCCTGGTATTATTTGCAGTGATTAAATTTTTGTTAACCAAAGTTCATATCGTTGAAGAATGATGATTAACCCTTTTTATATAAACTAATTGCTGATATCATTCGGCGCTTTTTGATGGAAGATTATTTTAATTATGCCTGATCAAAACCCTATGCTAGACAAGTTATTAAAATCACTTGACGACATTCAAGCCATAGACATTAAAGTTCTTGATGTCCACAAACAAACAACGATTACAGACTATATGATTATTGCATCCGGGAGAGCATCTCGCCATGTAAAAGCTATTGCTCAAAAAGTGATGGACGATATGAAATTAGCCGGACTACCAGCCATGGGTTCTAATGGTGTGGATAGTGGTGATTGGGCTTTGATCGACTTTGGTGATTTTATAGTTCACATTATGCAACCTGAAAGCAGACAATTTTATAATCTTGAAGGCTTGTGGGAAGAACATCCCAAAGTTTAGGCCGTTTTATGCTGAAAATCACCGTAATTACATTAGGTAATAAAATGCCTGACTGGGTCGTAAAAGGCTCAAATGATTACGCCAAACGGTTTAACGATGGTATTCAATTAAAAATTACAGAAATACCTCTGATTCGCCGGAGTAAATCATCTGATCTGGTTCGCATTCTGGAAAAAGAATCATCTCTAATCAAAGAATGTTTACCAAATGGTGCACGACTGATAGCTCTGGATATTGAGGGAAAATCATTTAGCAGTGAAGCGTTAGCTCTCAAAATGAGTCAATTACAACAAATTTCCAGTCACTTTTGTTTTTTAGTTGGCGGTCCGGAAGGTCTATCCTCAGAAATTTTAAATCTTTGTGACGAACGCTGGTCTTTATCAAAACTTACCCTCCCTCATCCTCTAGTAAGAATTATATTATTAGAAACCTTGTACAGGGCTTGGTCTATTATAAATAATCATCCTTACCATAAATAAAAACCAGTGAGTCATCGGTCGCTGGATTAGATTAATTGGTAAAAAAAATCATTTTAGGGTACTATTCTTTTTTTCGTTATGTCCTCTAAAGATTATTGCATGCGATGCGCCTAAACCAATCTTTCAAAAATTATCGAGCGGAATCTCAAAATCAACGTTTTAGGCTCAATCTTCTAGTTGCTACTCTTATCATCCTCTCCCTGATTTTAATTCTACGTTTGGCATTCCTGCAAATTTCCGAATTTAAACGGTACCAAACCCTTTCTTTAAAAAATCAGATGAGTATTATTCCCATAGCACCTCCCAGAGGAGTAATTCTCGATCGTAATGGAGTATTGCTGGCAGAGAATATTCCGGTATATGTTCTTGAAATAATTCCAGAGCATGTAAAAGATATTAAAAAAACCCTGGCCCAGTTACAGGCATTGCTTCCTTCAATTACTGACGATGATATAGAAAATTTTAATCACGCTAAATCACAGAACCGCTCTTTTGTTCCTATCCCCATCAAATTAAAATTAAGTCAGGAAGAAGTGGCTGTCTTTGCAATCAACCAATATCACTTCCCGGGTGTAAATATTAAAGCAAGGCTAATGCGTCACTATCCTTTTGGTGAAATGACGGCCCATGCCCTGGGATACGTTGGCAGAATAAACCTTCAGGAATTAAAAGCAGCTGATCCCACCAATTATCGTGCTACCAACTTTATTGGCAAATCGGGTATAGAAAAATACTACGAGGATAGTCTCCATGGCAAAGTAGGCTACCAAATGGTAGAAACCGACGTTAGTGGTCGTACTCTCAGAGTAATAAATAAAGTTAATCCGCATTCAGGTGCAAAGTTGTTTTTAAGTATCGATATCAGGCTTCAAGAAACAGCATATAAGGCACTTAAAGATAAACGAGGGGCTGTAGTTGTCATCAACTCACATAACGGTGAAATTTTAGCAATAGTCAGTTCTCCAAGCTTTGATCCCAATATTTTTGTTGGAGGTGTGAGTTCCAAAGATTATAAAATTTTATCTAATGCCTTGCAAAGACCTCTCTTTAACAGAGCTGTGAGAGGAGTTTATCCTCCTGCATCAACTATCAAGCCATTTGTTGGTTTAGCAGGATTAGATAAAGGTTTTATAACTACGGATACAGAAATCTATGATCCAGGTAAGTTTAAACTGCCAACCGCTAGTCATATTTTCAGAGACTGGAAGAAAACAGGACACGGAATAATTAATTTTAAACGTGCAATTACAGTTTCCTGTGATACCTATTTTTATCAATTAGGTCACAAAATGGGTATTTCAAACATTGAGGATATGTTGGTTAAATTTGGTTTGGGGCAATTAACTCATGTAGATCTCCATGAGGAAGCGAATGGAATAATCCCTAGCGTTCGATGGAAAAAACAATTTAAAGGTGTCTCATGGTATCCCGGAGATACTCTAATCTCCTCAATTGGTCAGGGTTTTATGTTAGCAACCCCCCTGCAAATGGCTAATGCAACAGCTTCTCTGGGCCAACATGGGCAGAGGTTTAGACCGCATTTATTAAGTAAAACAGTAAATAGTGATAATGAAGAAATTGAGAAATACAATCCCGTTGAAGAATATCCTGTTTACCTGAAAGATGAGACAAATTGGGATGTAGTTGCTGAAGCCATGCAAAGCGTATTAACAAGCAATGAAGGAACTGGCTATAGATTTGGACGCAACCCACCCTATCCTGTTGCAGGTAAAACTGGAACTGCTCAGGTGCATAGTGGGAGACAGTATGAAAAGACTAAATATGAAAACATACCTGAGGCTCTTCGTGATAACTCATTATTTATTGCGTTTACTCCAGTAAAAAAACCAGAAATCGCTATAGCCGTTGTTGTTGAAAATGATGCTATTGCATCAACGGTAGCGCGCAAAGTTCTGGATACTTATTATCAACTCTACCCGATTAAAGCGACTCATGAATAGAACACATTCCAAACCAGTTTATCGTTTCACTGCCAAAGCCCTTCACATGGATTTTCCATTACTGGGATTATTACTAACATTGATTACTTTTGGTCTATTGATTTTATATAGTGCTTCAAACGCCAATATGGGAATGATTTTACGTCAATCAATGAGGCTTGTTCTTGCGACGCTGATTATGCTTGTGTTGGGTTTTATACCTCCCCATAAATATAAAATTTGGACTCCCTGGATTTACAGTATTGGATTAGCTTTGTTGATCGCAGTAATGTTAATGGGCAAAATCGGTAAAGGAGCGCAACGATGGCTGGAATTAGGATTATTTCGTTTTCAACCTTCTGAAATTATGAAGCTGGCTGTTCCAATGATGGCTGCATGGTATTTTGATCGCCAGGCTCATCCCAGCAGCTTAAAATCAATTTGCATGGCCGCATTGATCATCTTTATTCCCGCGCTCTTAATCGCAAAACAACCAGATTTGGGGACTGCAATTATGGTCAGTGCTGCTGGATTATGCGTGGTTTTTTTAGCGGGTATCCGTTTTAAAACAATTCTATTAATCATGATAATTCTAAGTTCAGCTATCCCTGTTGTCTGGCATGTGATGCATGATTACCAAAAACAAAGAGTTTATACTTTGCTTAATCCAGAGCAGGATCCTCTTGGATCGGGCTATCATATTATCCAATCTAAAATTGCTATAGGATCTGGTGGCTTGATGGGAAAAGGATGGTTAGAAGGAAGCCAATCACATTTAAATTTCTTGCCCGAACACGCAACTGATTTTATTTTTGCCGTAAGTGGTGAGGAGTTCGGTTTTGCAGGCGGATTTGCTGTGATTGCACTCATTGTTCTAATTTCCTTAAGGAGCTTAAACATCGCCAGTAACGCGCAAACAACTTTTACAAGACTTCTGGCAGCGAGTCTTGCCATGTCATTCTTTCTCTCAGGCTTTGTCAATATTGGTATGGTAATGGGGATTATTCCGGTAGTGGGGATCCCACTTCCCCTAGTCAGCTACGGAGGTACCGCTATGGTTACTTTTTTAGCCAGCTTTGGTATATTGATGTCTATAAGTTCACATCGAATTTTATTTAACAGTTTGAATTAGACACTGTTAAATAAAATTTTTTCCAAACAATCAGACAAGCATGACAGATTAAACCATTAAGGCAGCCACTGGAGCATAACTTCTCCTATGAATTGGACACGGTCCCAATCGAATTAACGCCTCCCTATGCGCCACCGTAGGATAACCCTTATGACTCGCAAAACCGTACCCAGGGTATATCTGGTCAAGCTCTTCCATTTCTTCATCCCTTAGCACTTTTGCAAGAATGGATGCAGCACTTATTTCAGGGATCAGACTATCTCCCTGAACTATTGCTTCACAAGGCATACTCAGCTCAGGGAGATACAATCCGTCAACCTTAACAGTATCTGGTTTAATTATTAAATCTTCTACAGCCCTCTTCATTGCCAGTAGTGTTGCATGATGAATATTAAGTCTATCGATTTCTTCTACCTCTGCCCTGCCATATGAATAAGCCAAAGCCTGCTCTTTTATTTGCAATGACAACAATTTTCTACTTTTTACAGTTAATTTTTTAGAATCAGCAAGACCGGCTATCGGCATATTTAAAATAACAGCAGCCGTTACAACTGCACCAGCTAAAGGACCCCGTCCCACTTCGTCTACACCTGCCATAAGAACTAAATTTTTCATAATCATCCCTCTTGGTGCTCTAAAATCAGTTTTGGAGATAATACAGATTTAAAATTGATTTATCACCTAAGAAATGCGATCATGCGTACAAATTATTATCAAATGATAATCTATGAATAAAATTCGATGCGCAGTAATTGGTGTCGGCTATTTAGGTCGATTTCATGCCCAAAAATACCAACTCATCCCCAATGCTGAATTAGTGGCAGTATGTGACGTTAATCCTGAACTATGTGAAGTCATTTCACGAGAACTTAATGTTCCAGCGTACCTGGATTATCGCGATTTATTTGGAAAAGTAGATGCAGTAAGTATTGCAGCTACTACGAACAAACATTATCAGATTGCAAAATCCTGCCTGGAACAAGGTATACATGTTCTAATCGAAAAGCCGATTACCGAAACATTAATTCAAGCAGAAGAATTAATTCAGCTGGCTAAAAAACATCATGCTAAATTGCAAGTTGGTCATCTTGAACGTTTCAACGCAGCACATCTGGCATTGGAGCAACATTTAGAATCTCCTTTGTTTATTGAATCTGAGCGTCTGGCTCCTTTTAATCCTCGGGGAACTGATGTAAATGTCATCCTTGATCTAATGATTCATGATATTGATATTATTCAGAATATGGTTAAAAGTCCTATCGCATCTATTGTTGCTCAGGGCACTCCTGTACTCACCAAAGCAATTGACATCGCCAATGCTCGAATAACTTTTGCCAATCACTGTGTCGCTTGTGTTACAGCCAGCCGCATTAGTTTTAAAACGGAACGTAAAACACGAATTTTTCAAAATAGCTCCTATATTTCGATTGATTACCATAAAAAACAACTTGCTGTCTTCAAAAAAGGTGAAGAAGAAATGTTTCCTGGAATCCCTGAAATAACCCGTGAACAAAAAGAGTTCGACCAGGGCGATGCGTTGTTGGAAGAAATAAAAGCCTTTCTAATGTGTATCGAACATGACACTATTCCGCTGGTTACTGGCGAAGAGGGTAAAGATGCTTTGGAAACAGCAGAAAAAATTACTGCATTGATTACTAGTAATCTCATGGAGCGCTATGCGGAAAGCTAAGCGTGTCGTCATTATAGCTGGTGAAGAATCAGGCGATATACACGCAGCGGTTCTAATCAGACAATTAAAATCAACCTATCCTGACATAGAAATTAGTGGTATTGGTGGAAAGCATATGCAAGATGCCGGGGCTGAATTAGTTTATGATTTGGCTCGATATGGAGTGACTGGCTTAACCGAAGTAGTTCGATTTTTAAAAATACTCCGACGAGCATTCTCAGCTATCAAAGAGCATTTAAGAGCACAGCAACCTGATTTACTTATCCTGGTAGACTACCCTGGTTTTAATCTGAGACTTGCAAAATATGCTAAAAAAAAATTAGGCCTTAAAATTCTATACTATATCAGCCCACAAATCTGGGCCTGGAAAGCCAATCGTATCCATTTAATAAAAGAATGCGTTGATAGGATGGCGGTAATTTTGCCGTTTGAAAAAAATATGTATGATATAGCCGGGGTACCTGTAAGTTTTGTGGGCCACCCACTAGTTGATAAAATGTCTTTTATTATGAAATCGTTGGCGTCCAAAGAAGAGCTGCAAATACCCTATCAAAAAAAAGTAATCGCTTTGCTGCCAGGAAGTCGTTCTCATGAGATCGAAAAACACATGCCAATTCTTCAAGAAACTGCCCAGTTACTTCATAAGCAGTTTCCTGATCTACACTTTGTAATTCCTATTGCAGCTACCATCCATCCGCCTAAAATTAAAGCTTATTTTTCGAACAACAGCCTATCTATTTCCTTTATTCAAGGTAAAGCAGTTGATTGTATGGCTGTTGCAGATTTTGTAATAGTTGCATCCGGCACAGCCTCGCTTGAATGTGCTTTATTGCAAAAACCAATGTGTATTATCTATAAGTCCTCATTTCTTACTTATCATGCCGCTATGACTCTTATAAAAGTCAAATTTTTAGGGTTATGTAATCTTCTAGTCAATAAAATGATGGTTCCTGAATTCTTGCAATATGATTGTAATGCTATTGAATTATCTCAATATATTTCAACATTTTACCAAGACCCGGATCAACCGCAAAAAATGATCAACCAACTTTCTGATCTCAAAGAATCATTGTCAAACAACAAGGCCGATTGTTCCCTATTTGACCTTGTAGAGGCTGAATTGTCCTAAATAAATGCAAGTTTTTAGCTTGAAAATCTAGAAAATCAAATAAGCTTCATGTACAATTAACCTTGCTTTCATTTGTAAGTGTAAGCAATTGGACTGTATGGTTTAATTAATAATAAGGAAGTTAAGATGAATGTCATTGAAACACAAGCAGCTACTCAATCCATTAAACAAGAACAAGGTTTACAGGATTTAGTATACAGTTTGGTCACCCGCTTTCTCGCTGAAAATAAAACCAAATCAATTGATGATCTTTATGACATGATTTTGTCTGAGGTTGAGCCTCCTTTACTGCAAGCAGTTATGGAAAAACGTCGAGGAAATCAATTGCAAGCAGCTAAAATGTTAGGTATTAGCCGTGGAACAATTAGAAAGAAATTACAAAGATATTTTGGCACCAAATACTTTCGTTTAACTGATGAATAAGGGATCCCCCTTTAAAAAATAAAGGCTCGATAGTAGAGCCTTTATCTACAATATCTTCATGCATATTTGAGACTAACTTCACTGATTAGGGGAGCCTGTGAAGCACTTTGGTTTGGAATTAAGGGTGGGCAATTTTTTAATCGATTATTTCTGATCAAATGCGGTGAGAATGGGACACTCATCAGTAGTTGTATTTTCACACTCATTGAGTAAACGGCATAACGCACTCCGTGCAGAACTCAATTCAGCAATTTTCTTATCGAGTAGTTCAATACGTTTTTTTGCAAGAACCCTCACCTGATCACGATCTTTTCTAGCATTAATGTCCAGCAGTTCTTTTATTTCTTTAAGAGTGAAGCCTGCTTTTTTTGCTGAAATGATAAACCACAACCGGTGAGTATCAGCTTCACTGTAGCGTCTTATATTACCATTTACAGATTTAGGTATGTTAAGAAGACCCTGACGTTGGTAAAAACGAATTGTTTCAATGCTTACACCACCTATTTTGGCAAATTCCCCAATAGTATTATTGCTCATTTACTTGACTCCGTACTCTAGTACTGACCTTATATTAAGTATAAACCTAAATCAAAGGAAATCTTTATCATGTCTCACAATGTCATTAAGAAAGCCACGATTTACCGAATGGTAATGGAGCATCATGTGTGTCCCTTTGGTCTCAAAGCAAAAGACTTATTACAACAACAAGGATATGTGATAGAGGATGTTTGGTTAACGAGCCGTGAGGAAACCAACTCATTTAAAGAGAAGTATCAGGTAAAAACAACACCTCAAACCTTTATTAATGGTGAACGTATTGGGGGTTATGAAGATTTACGTCGTTATTTTGGAAAAAGAATTCGTGAACCTGATGCGACAAGTTATCAACCTGTTATTGTTGTCTTTGTGATCACTGCTTTAATGGCTTTTGCTGTAAGTTATGCTTTAACGGGTACTGTTTTTACAGTTCGTGCGATAGGATGGTTTATCTCATTTAGTATGTCCGTTTTAGCACTTTTAAAACTACAGAACCTTGAACTGTTTTCCACTATGTTTCTCAACTACGATATCCTTGCGAAACGCTGGGTGCGCTACAGCTATATTTACCCCTTCGCTGAAGCACTAGCTGGAATACTAATGATTGCCGGAGCCCTTAATTGGATTTCAATTCCTGTCGCCCTATTCATTGGTACAGTAGGTGCGGTTTCAGTCTTTAAAGCAGTATACATTGATAAACGGGAACTAAAATGTGCCTGTGTTGGTGGCGATAGTTCCGTACCGCTCGGCTTTATTTCGTTAACAGAGAATTTAATGATGATCGCCATGGCACTCTGGATGATACTCATGTAATCTTTATTTATTTTATCAGCTAGCGAGGAAAATAAGGAATTTAACTTACTGATAACTCCGTCTTGGAGATGGTGCAGGTAAACTCTTTAGGCTTGAATTATATCAGGATAATACTTTTTTCCTCTCACTTAGGAAGTTTTGCAATGTCGTATTTATTTTCATTTTTTTTAGTTATTGATCTTTTGTTGATTGGCTCTATGTCCCATGCACAACAGAAAATGCTTCACGAGGCACCTGGTGCGACAAAACCAGTATTGTCAGTGATTCCTTCATCCATAAGGCTAACTTCTGGAAAAACTATAACCCTGCGATTCCGACTGCTTCATAGGAATAATCAGCCAATAACCATGAAGGAGTTAAAAGAAGTTCATACAAAAAAAATACATCTACTGATAATTGATCCTTCATTATCTGATTATCATCACATTCATCCAGTTGAAGATAATATAACACATGAGTTTGTATTTAAATTTACGCCAAAATATAAAGGCGCATATCGAATCTGGGCCGACATTACTCCTATTACAACAGGTGAGCAACAATTTATAATAACGGATATCGGTGTTTCATCTAAAAAGAAAATCAGCATTAATAATGCGATGAATTTAAAATCTATTATAGGTCCCTACACATTTATTTTAAAACTTAATGATGTTCCCAGGGCAGGACAAGAAATTATGGCCACAATGACCGTAAGGAAGAACGGTAAACCATTCAACCAATTGGAGCCGGTAATGGGTGCATTTGCTCACGTTGTTGGTTTTAGTACCGACTACGCATCTGTTATTCACATACATCCGATGGGAAAGGAGCCAAGCCACCCATCAGATAGAGGAGGATCTGAACTGGCACTTCATATGAAACTTAAAAAGGCAGGTTTTATAAAGTTATTTGCACAAATACGAGTTGAGGGTAAAGACATATATGTACCCTTTGGGATAATTGTTAAATAAAAACACTTTAGGGACGTTGACTAGTCCTTGTAGTAAGTAATTTTATGTATCCTGTCAGAATCGCCGGGTAAGTGTCTGCCACTGAGCCCGGACTAATCCGAGCCGCGCGCGTCAGCAAGCGGAATTATCTCGAGATGCTTATGTGGTGCATGGAACCTGCCGCACTTTAAGTAAGATTAATTCAGCCAATGATGGCATTTCAAATTTTTTAGTCACCCTATCGTAAATATACTGATAAACGTTAACTTTCAGTTTTCTGGCCGTCTGTACAATCGTGGCAAACGTATCCTTTGATTTGGTGCCATTTTGGGAGACCGTTTGGAGATTGATGTCGCGTATCCTTGCTTGAAACCGTGTCCCTAATTCAGAGGCATTGTTGTGCAATGGCAGAAATGGATGGTCTAACACCAATAATAACGCTTGTTTTTTAGCACGTGTCTTTGCAATGCGTTGATCTAAAACATCATAGCCTGTCGTGGTTGCGAACAAAGTATCAAATTGCATTGATAGTTGTTGGGCCATTGATTGAGATGGAGCCGTCTTGTAAGTCAATAATGCATGGTAGAAATCCCATAATTGCTCAAGAAATACAGCCAATATATTCTGATTCATATCTGAGAATGGAGTGAGTTTTTTATAATGACGACCTTCATGGATCCAGCACAGCGCATGATGTAGGGCCAATTTATTAAACTGAGGCGCATCATCTGTCATTAAATAATGGATGAAGTATTTCGAGTGCTGATAATAGGCAAGAGCTGCTGACTCAAGAATTATGCGTCGATTCGTGCTGTGTTTTTTTGGATTTGGAAAAAGTGTTCCCATCAAACTATCGATTGATTCACGTGTGAGGGGTTGTGCATGCAGCATTGGTTTAATTTGATCCAACCATTTTTTTGCGAGACCAAACTCATCCATTAACTCATAAGCCTCCTGATTAAACATAAACTTTAATTGGTCTCGACACAGCAACTCCAATAAGGTCAAGCGATCTTTTTTACGACGAGTGAAGTATGCTGTAAAAAAGTCATTACATAAAACATGGGTGTAGTGATTTTTGCCGTTAACACGACTGCCTGTGTCATCCATCTGCTGGTACAAGCCTGCGTTGCTACCGGCATCGACAATATCTTCTTTTTCCTGATGAAAAATATCATTGCCTTCTGTCAGCATGGAAGCAATTTTACCATGTGATATTTGAATACCACATGTTTTTAAAAAGCGCTCAATGGCGCTCTCCGTCATCCCTGCATCACGGTATAATGTGATGACCAGCGCTTTAACCCCAGGACCAAATTCACTGCCCTTATATTCGCCAGGAATCGGCGCAATAAAGGTTTTTTTCAAAGATGGTGAGTAATACGTTTCCAGCTTGAATTCAACATTATCCGTGATGATTTTTAGATCCTGGATGATTCGAATCTCAAAACCCTTGAACTTGGCGTCATCTGGCAGCGTTGCTTTGTCCAGAGCAATCGTAACACGTCTATCAATACGTACGTTTTTTTTGTCTTTGCCTGTGTTTTTATTGTTCCCTTTACCACGTTTATTGCGATCTCCTTCAGATGAATGATTGGAATTGCCTGTATTATCGCCATTGCTACCTTTGGATTGACCGCGAATATTAGGTTTGCCCTGTTCACCCTTAAGGCGGTTTATCTCATCACGTAATACTTGGTTTTCCTCTCTGAGCAAAGCATTTTCTTCGGCAAGCATTTCGACCAAATTAACCAATACCTTAATGATAGTCACGGCCTTTTTGTCGGCAAGACTATCGATATCTTTTGTTAACTCATCTAAAACTTGTTTGATTTCTTGGCGTTTCATCATCTACCACTGCGTTACTAATGCTGATACGGCAATCATAACATGACTTTTTTTGAACGCATTTTTCGAGTTTTAACGCCACTAAGGGCTAAGAAAAAATCTGACCTCAGGAGGGAGATGTTTTATTAGTGAAAGGGGCTACATTGTGATCTTGGGGATCTTAGGGCATGCATATTGCATGACTTACGTTTGATATGGAAAAACATCAGTTTTACAGAAAAACCGTGTCAATAGGTATTTTGAATATTTTTAAAGAATTCCGCTTGCTGACGCGCGCGGCTCGGATTAATCCGGACTCAGTGGCAGACACTTACCCGGCGATTCTGACAGGATACATTTTATTGCTTAAATTTTACTCGAAGTATGAAGTATATTGAGGGAGTTACGAGGATTCATGCTGATTTTTAACCAAAAAACGTAATATTTATATTAGTGCCTGAAACCCGTATTAGGCTGAGCTAATACGGGTCACGATTATATA
This sequence comes from Legionella antarctica, assembly GCF_011764505.1. NCBI lineage: Bacteria > Pseudomonadati > Pseudomonadota > Gammaproteobacteria > Legionellales > Legionellaceae > Legionella > Legionella antarctica. The sequence goes on along the minus strand of NZ_AP022839.1, from coordinate 1,740,002 downwards.
ACGACCACAAGAAAAAGCTAATTAAGAAGATACCAATAGTTTGTTCACTCGATTAACGAAATCAGCTGGATTATCTAACTGGCCACCTTCGGCTAAAACTGCCTGTTCGAATAACATAGTAACCCATAACTCAAACTGAGTATCATCCTGAATATCATGTAAGCGTTTAATCAGTGCATGATCAGGATTTATTTCAAATATAGGTTTACTTATTGGAACTTGTTGCCCTGCTGCCTGGAGAATTCTCTGCATTTCCAATCCCATATCTTGCTCATCTGCAATAATACAGGCAGGAGAATCAGTAAGACGACTTGTGACCAATACCTCTTTAACTCGCTCGTCGAGTACAGTTTTGATATGCTTGATTAAAGGCTCTAAAGTCTTTTCTTGCTCTTTGATTTGGTCAGTAGAGTCATCATCTAACTCAACCTTACCTTTCGAAATGGATTGTAATTTTTTACCAGAAAATTCATTCATGTAACCTACTAACCATTCGTCTATCTTATCGCTAAGTAATAATACTTCTATGCCTTTTTTCTTAAAGATTTCTAAATGAGGACTATGCTTGGCCGCGTTATAGCTGGAAGCAGTAATATAAAAAATCTTATCCTGCCCTTCTTTCATGCGACTCACATACTCATCCAAAGTGACTTCCTGCTTTTCTGAACCACTTACAGTCGTAGCAAAACGAAGTAATTTAGCAATGGTCTCTTTGTTAGTTAAATCTTCAACTGGACCTTCTTTTAACACCAAACCAAACTCATCCCAAAACTTTTGATAATTTTCTTTATCACTGGTACTCATTTTTTCAAGCATGGACAAGATACGTTTGGTACAAGCAGATCTTATGCTTTCAACTTGTTTATTATCTTGTAAAATTTCACGTGATACGTTTAATGGCAAATCACTGGCATCTACAACCCCTTTTACAAAGCGTAAATATCTGGGTAAGAATTGAGTAGCATCATCCATTATAAATACTCGTTTCACATAAAGTTTTAAACCGTGCTTTACTTCTTGCTGCCACATATCATAGGGAGCATGAGAAGGGATGTAGAGCAGAGTAATATATTCATGTTTTCCTTCGACATGATTATGAGACCAGGTAAGTGGATCCATATAATCGTGAGAAATATGCTTATAGAGTAACTTATACTCTTCATCGCTAATATCAGATTTTTGCATTGTCCATAAAGCGGTGGCTTTATTTACTGTTTCAAACTCATCTGATTTTTTATCATCTTCTCCTGTTTTTTTCATGACTATTGGCCAGCATATATGATCTGAATATTTACTAATAATGCTGCGAATTCGCCAATCACTCAGAAACTCATCATCCTCAGCCTTTAGATGTAAAGTAATTTCTGTACCACGAGTTGCCTTTTTTTCAGAACCAATAGTAAACTCACCATCACCCGATGACTCCCAGACGATACCTTCCTCCGCTTTTAAACCAGCGCGACGGCTTTTTACTGTTACTTTATCAGCGACAATAAACGCAGAATAAAACCCGACTCCAAACTGACCAATAAGCTGGGAGTCTTTTGCACTTTCACCTGTTAATTGGCTCATAAATTCTTTAGTTCCGGATTTAGCAATAGTTCCTAAATTCTCTACTGCTTCATCCCAACTCATCCCGATGCCATTATCATTAATCGTTATTGTTTTCAGCTTCTCATTCGATTGAATAGTAATTTTTAAATCTGAATCATTTTCGAAAAGTTCTCCTTTTGATAAAGCTAAAAAACGTAATTTATCTAAAGCATCAGAAGCATTAGAGATTAACTCTCTGAGAAAAATTTCTTTGTTGCTGTAAAGCGAATGTACTACTAAATGAAGCATTTGCTTAACTTCAGTTTGAAACCCCATAGTTTGTTGCTTATTAACCATTACCCAATCTCCTGTTAAACATTTTTAAATTTATAAGAAACATATTAGGGTATTTTCCAGAAATTCAAGGGGGAAAAGATTAATTAATTGAATTTATTGATTTATATCAAATATCTTTCTCATAAAACTGATTCCCCGAGAATAGATGATACCTTGAAGGTCAGATTTGAGGATGGGTTGAGCAAACAAAGCGCAGCGTCAAAGATGAACGTTCAAAACTCGAAACTGGGCATGGTTAAAGTCCCTCCAGAATGAATAATCAAGACATTGCCCTTTAATTTTTCTATTTCTATGAGTCTTCTTGCTTCATGAAATAATTTTGCTGAATAAATAGGATCAGCTAAAATCCCCTCCTCTCTCGCCAACCGCTTTATTTCATCTTTTAGTGTCTTATTTATGGATCCAAAAGATCGAGCTGTACTTGGGTAAAAACATTGATAGTTAGGTGGATTCATACCAATCCATTGAGTGAGTTTATCATTAAATGTTTGCTCATCATCGGCTAATAATAAGACATGAATAATGGACTGGTGATTCAACTGAGCCAATCCTTTAAGCAAACCCGCTGCAGAAAACCCTGTCCCCGCATCTACAAATATGTGCTGGAAATTAAAACCCATCTTTTTCTCATTATCCATAATGTCTTCTGCAAGACTCATGGCTCCGACCAAAGCTTCAGGCACACTTGCACCTTCATTAAGCACAAAGCCTTTTTCTTTAAGAGCATCAAGATAATCATGAGCCAAACTCTCAACTTTAGACCATTCATCACGATTCACCCAAACAATTTCTTGTTCATTCAAAAAGAGAAGACTCAATTTAAAATTCCCCTGTATTAACAGGTTTTTTGGCTTAATTAAAAACGCAGTAATCTGCAGCTGGAGTTCTCTTGCTACTTGTAACGCAGCAAGTAAATTATTCGACTGTGGACCCGCAATGATAATTAAATGGCGTATCTTTTTTTGAATTAAAAAAGGAGTAAGACTGGAATATTTTCGTACTTTTGAACCATTGATACCACATCCCAGTTCATCATCTCTTTTGACATAGCAATTAACTCCGTCACCGGGGAAACAATTGAGTTTATGAACACGACTGGATAAGTTCCACATGATGTACCTTTCACAAAAGTTTTTATTTATTTTAACGTCAGTTATTGATAAGAAGCTTATTAAACCCAGTCACTATCTCGATCCGTTCACCCTGAGGAGTCGCTTTAGCGACGTCTCGAAGGGTTTGCGGACACAGTGCCTAGCCTTCGAGACGGGCTAAAGCCCTCCTCAGGCCGAACGGAGCATGGTAAAATCTGAGTTCCTTATTCATAACTCACGTTATTTTAAAAAACTGACAGCCCTCAGTAGTCCTTATTTATTTCTAATAAAACTCAAATGGGCTTCAGAAGAATGCTCTTTACTAAACCCATAATCTAACTCACTAAACTCTTTCAAATGCTGTAAGTTATCAATTCTGTGTTGCATAATAAATTTTGCCATTACTCCCCTTGCCTTCTTAGCATAAATACCAATCATTTTAATTTCATTATTCTTTCGCTCATAAAAATTAATAGTAATGATTGGATACTTGATTTTTTTATCATCTACGACTTTAAAATACTCTATAGAGGCAAGGTTAATCAGTATAGGGTTATCTTGAAGAGCTAATTGTTGATTCAATAGTTTAGTAACTGGATCACGCCAAAACTCATATAAATTTGCGCCACCAGGATTGGCGAGTCGAACACCCATTTCAAGTCGATAAGGCTGAATCTCATCCAAAGGCTTCAATAATCCGTAAAGACCGGATAGAATCGCCAAATGAGATTGAGCGTAGTCAATTTCATCTGCTGTCCAGCTTGAAGCCTGAAGTCCTTGATAGACATCACCCTGAAACAAAAACAAAGCAGGATAGGAGTGAGTCATAGAGCTCTCTTTAAGAGAGAACTCTTGGTAACGATTATAATTTAATACAGCCAAATTTTTCGATAAATCCATCAAAGTGGCAATTTGCTCAGCGGTTTGAGACTTCATAATCCTGGCTAGTTTTATAGTTTTATTTAACAATTGAGGATTTGAGGTTTTACCAGGATAAGGTTTTGTAAAGGTTGATAATTTTTTTGCTGGTGATAATAAAGTCAACATATGCAGGTACCTGTATTAAACTAAACTCTATAAATATTCTACCCTACGTAAATAAAACATTATAGCGTCATCAAGGTTCGTTCTAATAACCTTGTAATCTCATTCATTTTATTTAAAAAATCCCTGCTGTTTTCGCAGAGGTATTTTGTTAGTAGACTTTGCCTTATTTTCCCATACCTACCCGAGGTCTATGAATGTATACAGTAATTGGATCACTAATCAAAAGTACTTCACCAGCCGCACTAACAACTTGAACAGCAAGTTCATGAGATCCTCTGTAAATGCCGTTTAATTCAAAAGTCGTATTTGGTTGTGGTTCTCCCAGAACAGCCCGATCAAATATCATTTATAAATTATCACCCTCCGATAATTTAGGCTCTAATTCAACGGAAACAAGAATGTATCCTTGATTGTTGCGAATTGTTGCCCCATGAAGCGGCTCTCTAATCGCTATTTTGGTATACGGTTTATCACTATCACTGGTTTCACTACTCTTATTAGCTTCATGGGTAGCTGAACCGTCCTCTTCAGGAACAGAAGAAGGCAGTGATAGTGCTGAATAACTCTGACCTGCAGGAAGTTTGAGTTTCTCCGCACCTTGGTGCGGATTATCACTAAAATGAACAACTCCTTGACTATCTATCCAGGTATAAATTTCCGCATATGATGGGGAAAGTATCATCATTAATGCAGCAACCTGGAAGAATTTAGTCATCACTGTATCCCACAACCTTATAGACTGTAATATAACTCAAATTCAAAAGGATGGGTCAGGCTTCTGATTTTAGTTATTTCTTCTTCTTTCATCCTGATGTAATTATTTATAAAGTCTCTGCTGAACACATCACCTTGTAATAAAAATTCATGATCCGCCCGTAAATTTTCCATTGCGTGTTCCAAAGAAGAACAAACAGTTGGCACATCAACAAGTTCCTCAGGAGGTAAATCATACAGATCCTTGTCCATAGGTTGCCCTGGATGAATTTTCTTCTGAATACCATCAAGTCCAGCCATCATCATAGCTGAAAAAGCCAGATAAGGATTTGCTGTTGGATCAGGAAAGCGAACTTCGACACGACGTGCTTTAGGATTATGCACATGAGGTATGCGAATTGCAGCTGAACGATTTCTCGCGGAGTAAGCTAACAATACAGGAGCCTCAAATCCAGGAACCAGACGCTTATAGCTGTTAGTAGAAGGGTTAGTAAACGCATTTAAGGCGCGGGCATGTCTTACAATCCCCCCGATATAGTATAGAGCAGTTTCAGAAAGACCTGCATATTGATCGCCAGAAAATAAATTAACCCCATCTTTCACTAATGACTGGTGGCAGTGCATTCCACTTCCGTTATCACCAACTAAAGGTTTAGGCATAAAAGTCGCAGTTTTTCCATAGTTATGGGCAACATTGTGAATAACGTATTTTAAAATTTGCAACTCATCCGCTTTCTTGGTTAAGGTATTAAAACGCGTAGCTACCTCACACTGGTTTGCTGTCGCAACCTCATGATGATGAGCTTCAACCACAGCCCCCAATGACTCAAGAGTTAAACATATAGCTGAACGAATATCATGAGAGGAGTCTACAGGAGGAACTGGAAAATAACCGCCTTTTACAGTAGGTCTGTGGCCAATATTGCCCCCTTCTATTTCTTTACCCGAATTCCAATGCGCTTCATCTGAATCGATTTTGTAAAAAGAACCGCTGATACTGGTTTCCCATTGGACATTGTCAAATAAGAAAAACTCTGGTTCGGGACCAAAATTAACTTCATCCGCTATACCTGTAGACTGTAAATAAGCTTCCGCACGCTGCGCTAAAGAGCGTGGACAGCGATCATAGCCAATTCGAGTTTGCGGATCGACAACGTTGCAACGAATAAATAACGTATTATCCTGAAAAAATGGATCCAGTTGGATAGAATCAAAATCCGGCATAAGTGCCAAATCAGATTGATGAATTTTCTGCCATCCCTTGAATGATGAACCGTCTATCATTTTACCATTTTCAACAAAATCATCATCAGCAGCCGATACTGGAATAGTATAATGTTGCTCTTTACCTCGAATATCAGTAAATCTTAAATCAATAAACTTTGCGTCGTTTTCCCTAATTGCCTCAAGTACTACATTTTTACTCATCATTTAGTCTCCAGGATAGTCCGACTTCAAGTTTACCTTAAGTGACTTATGAAACCCAATAGATTACACTCTATAGTTTTAACTACAGTAAAATAATATGGGCGCGTACCAATATCAAGCGCTAAAAAAAAATGGCAGTCCTAATAAAGGCGTGATTGAAGCTGATTCGGAACGTCATGCCCGTCAGCTATTGCGTGAACAGGGATTAATACCGACCCAGATTCAAGCCTTGACCCAACAACGTGTTGCCAATACCAAGAGCAAAATATCAGCAGCTGACCTATCGTTACTCACCAGACAATTAGCTACCCTTCTTGCTGCAGGCATCCCTGTAGAGGAGTCATTACGTGGTGTGAGTGAACAAACTGAAAAAGATAAAGTAAGAGAGCTTATTATAGGAATTCGTGCCAAGGTGCTCGAAGGGTATGGTTTAGCACAAGCAATGGCTCAATACCCAAATGCTTTTCCTGAATTATATCGGGCCACTGTAGGTTCAGGAGAACAAACTGGACGCCTGGATTTAGTTTTGGAAAAATTGGCCGACTATACTGAAAATCAACAAAGTACCCGTCAAAAAGTTCAGCAGGCCTTGATTTATCCACTTATCATGATCATTGTTTCTGCGGCGATTATTAGCTTTTTACTTACCTTTGTAGTTCCTAAAATTATTGAAGTGTTTACCAGTAGTGGGCAAACCCTACCCGGAATGACGCAACTGCTCATTGCATTTAGTCATTTTGTTAAAGCATATGGTCTTTATACCCTGATTCTTATTCTTCTTGCTGTTGTTGGTTTCAAAAAAAGTTTGAACAATATAAAAATTAAAACTGCATGGCATCGTCTGATTCTTCGATTACCCATTGTGTCCTATCTGGCAAAAACAATAAACGTTGCCCGCTACATTCATACCTTTGGAATACTGTTTGCCGCAGGGGTGAGCGTATTGGAAACCATGCGTGTTTCAGCAAGTCTTGTGACCAATATTGTGATGAGGCAAGCATTTGATACGGCTACACTGCGCGTCAGGGAAGGAAGTGGTATTCATGAGGCACTTAAAGAAACTCGCTTCATCAGTCCCATGGCAATTCATTTAATTGCTAGCGGTGAAAAAAGTGGGCAACTTTCCAATATGATGGAACGTTCAGCCAATCATCTGGATAATGAAGTAAAGCGATTGATTGATACCTCATTAACTCTGTTAGAACCTATGGTGATTTTAATGATGGGTGCTGTGGTTCTTTTTATTGTTTTAGCTACACTATTGCCCATATTTTCTATGGAGCAATTAGTTGCTTAAAGGATGATTCCCTATAAAATAGAATTGGCTTTTTTAATGATGTGGTCGGAATTTTGCCATTTTAAACAGCATTTAACTTGGTCAAAGACACTACTTTGTATCAATTTCTAAATGGCGAGAATCCAGAGAGGTTGACACATTAAAAATGTGTTATGTTTACCATTTAGCTTTCAGAGGAACAAATATGAATCGACAAAAGGGTTTTTCATTAATTGAAATTATGGTCGTTGTCGTTATATTAGGCATTCTAGCCTCTATAGTCGTACCTAAAATAATGGGCCGTCCTGATGAAGCTCGTAAAGTAAAGGCAAAACAAGATGTGCTGGCCATCCAAAATGCACTTGATCTATATAAGCTTGATAATGGCACATACCCCAGTACTGACCAGGGTTTGATGGCCCTGGTAGAAAAACCATCAAATAATCCCACACCAAACAATTGGAAACAATATCTTAAGTCTGTTCCTAAAGATCCATGGGGAAGAGATTATCTTTACTTAAATCCAGGGCAACACGGTGATGTAGATGTGTTTACACTTGGGGCAGAGGGACAACCTGGGGGAACAGGAATTAATGCGGAGATTGGTAACTGGGATGATCACTAATCGAGGTTTTACCTTAATCGAAATATTAATCGTCATTGTTATTATAGGCATCACCGCGGGTTTTGCCTTAATTTCTTTCGGGGATTTTGGCGAAAGCAGGCGAGTTTTGTTTTCAGCCGATCAATTAGTAAATACTCTTAAATTAGCCCAACAAAAAGCTATTTTAGAAACCAGCACCCTGGGTCTTCGCATCGATAATACCAGTTATCAGATTTTACGATTTCGAAACATCTCTGGTTGGGAACCGATCTCTAATAAAGGTGTCTTTAAGGTTAATTATTTCCCTAAAAATACGTTCATAACTCTTAAAACCAATAACAAACCCCATCCGGGAGCACCACCCATAATTATCAATTCCTCTGGGGACATGACCCCTTTTACCTTAGGTTTTGGAACCAATAAAGACATAATTATCACCCTTCGGGGTACTCATAATGGTAATCTGAGTTTTTCTACGGCTAATCCCAAATGAGCCCTCATTCACAATTTAATCTAAAAATATCAGGATTTACTCTGGTTGAAGTGTTGCTGGCACTTACTGTTATTGCTATAGCGTTAACGGCCCTATTAAAGGCCACCGCTCAAAATATAGAGAGCACTCATCGCATCAAAGAGAAAACAATTAGTCATTGGGTTGCAATGCAAGGGGTCTCCATGATTCAGTTAAATCTCATCCAACTAAACCAGAGTCAGGAAGCAACACAGATTACCAAGATGCTTGGACAGCGTTGGTATTGGAGGGCACAATTTAGCGCTACCCCCATAAAAAAAATGCAGCAAATCACTATTTCGGTTAGTCAAAAACAATCGGGGCCTTTTCGTGAGGAACTTGTTGCCTTCAGGTACTTGGGATGAACACTAGCAAGGGATTTACTCTAATTGAAATTTTAATTGCTCTTACTGTTTTTGCAATATTAGCAACGATTACTTCTTCTTCATTATATTATGCATTCACTACTCGTACCCGCGTTAATGCTCAAGCTGAGCGTTTAAATGCCTTACAGCTTGCGGTTAGTATCATTCAACAAGACACATCACAAGCTTTAGAGAGAGCGATTAGAGGGAATGAAATGCATTTATTTCCGATTTTTGTTGGACAACCTCAATATCTGGAACTGACTCGAGATGGCAACGTTAATCCTCAAAGCCTGGAAAAACGCAGCAGCCTGAAACGTATCGCTCTTGTCTGCATGGATGGGGCACTTCTACATCGTACATGGCCCAGCCTTGATCCTGCCAATAGAAATACTTATGAGGATAAACTATTACTCGATAGTGTAACTGGATGTCGTTTTAATTACTTAAATCAAAGCTTACAGTTATTACCTGAATGGCGAGAACAAGCAGTCAATCAAAACCAAGGCAAAGAACCGTTACCTAAAGCAATCCAAATCAACATAACATTGCAAGAATGGGGTGAAATCAACCTGCTGTTTATCATTCCGGGGGCACTTTATGCATCAACTTAAAAAATCTTTCGGTGGTGCCCTGCTAACGGCTTTATTTATTATGACTTTAGTTGCAATCGTAGCTACAGCTATGAGCACCAGGTTGCAATTAGATATTTACCGAACGCGATTAACGATAACTCACGATAAACTATATCTTGCATCACAAGCTGTACTGTTCTGGGCAATGAATGAACTAAATGGTAATACCAGGAAATTTACCAAATTAGATAAACAAGGTATGGTTGCTCAATATCCTGGAAAAATGGAACGCCTGGTTGATCAGATACAATTAAACGGGGGTCTTTATGATTTACAGGCGCGTTTTAATCTCAATAATTTGATTGAAAAAAAATTATTGCCTGTATTTATTGATCTTATCGGTCATACTACTCACCAGTTAAATAGTAAAGAACAACTCAATTTAGCCCTTGGAGTCCAAAACTGGTTAACTGCTTATGATCTTGCTCGTGGTAAGGATAATTACAGCACCTATTACCTCTCACAAAAGCCCCCCTATTATCCAAGTCATCAATTAATGAGCAGTGCTACTGAATTTAGATTAATCAAAGATGTTTCTTCAGAATTATACCAGGCTATAGGTCCTTTTATTACTGCTTTACCAGAAACAATCCCAATAAATATCAATACAGCTTCAAAAAAAGTACTCATGTCCCTTGGTAATGGAATAACTGAAGCACAAGTCAATGAGTTAATTATGGCAAGAGGTGAAAATGGAATTACAGATCTTAAAGACATAACTGAACTGGCTAAAAAAATTAATTTACCCAACGAGCAAATTACTATAGAAAGCAAATATTTCCTTAGTGTAGCATTTGTAACCAGCGATGAGTTTCAATTGACCGTTTATACTTTACTAAAACGAAGTAAGGATAAACAAGGAAAAATATCCGTCGGTGTTATCCGAGAGAGCATTAACACTTTTTAAAAATCTGCGTCACCTTTTGCGCCCTTAAGCTTTTTACCTGAACTGAGGATAAAAACCTTATTTGTACTTTATTGCTATTACAATACTTTCAAGATGGGAAGCAAAAGTAGTAATAGATTTGGGCGGATGTTATCCTATACGGGATACTTATAAGGAATATAAATATAAAATATGATTATTCTTCGCCATGTTTCTAAATCCTTCGATAATAAACAAACTTTTTCCGTTAAAAACATCAACTTATCGATTTTAGATGGTGAGACATTAGTATTGGTGGGTTCATCTGGAGGTGGAAAATCAACCTTGCTTAAATTATTAAATCATACAATTAAACCTACCACTGGTACGATTGAAATAGATGGGATGCCAATTCAGGAGTATCCTAAGGTTCAATTACGTCGATCCATGGGCTTTGTCTTTCAACATACCGGTTTATTTCCTCATCTGACTGTGGCTAAGAATATCGCCATTATCATGCATCTGATGAAAACTCCAAAAAAACAACGGACGGAACGAGTTAATGAGCTTCTGCGCCTGGTTAATTTAGAACCGGAGAAATATTTTGATCGCTATCCTGATGAATTATCAGGAGGAGAGCAACAGCGAGTAGGAGTGGCTCGTGCTCTTGCTAACAATCCAAAGTATATATTGATGGATGAACCTTTTGCTGCCCTGGATGCTATTACGCGTGAAACGCTCCAAAATGAAATAATCGGATTAAAACAAAAACTGAAAAAAACAATTATTTTCGTAACGCATGATATTAATGAAGCATTTCGCTTGGCCGATCGAATTGCTATTATGAATGAAGGTTGTTTTGAACAAGTTGGAACGAGGGATGAGGTTTTTGCCAAACCCGCTACTGAATTTGTTAAACAATTACTGATATCTAAAATGAACTATTGAACATGGACTTTATAATAGAACATTTACCCCAATTACAAACAAAACTGGTCGAGCATATCAACATATCTCTTACGGCCATGTTTTTTGCAATTATTCTTGGTATTAGTTTAGGGATCCTGATTACTCGCTTGCCGAAATTAAAAAATCCCGTCCTTGGGTTAACCAATATATTTCAAACGATACCCAGTATTGCTTTACTTGGATTTCTTATTCCTTTGGTCGGAATAGGATTAACACCCACTCTGATTGCTCTTATTGTTTATGCCCTGCTTCCCATAACCAGTAATACTTATATTGGTTTGAAAGGAATAGCACCTACCTATAATCAAGTCGCTAATAGCTTAGGCTTTACTCGTTGGCAGCGCTTACACCTCATTGAATTACCCTTAGCACTTCCTGTAATCATGGGCGGTGTCAGAATTTCGATGGCTATGACTATCAGTATAACAACCATTGCAGCTTTTATAGGAGCTGGTGGGTTAGGTGACTTTATTACCCAAGGTTTATCACTCAATGATCAAAATCTTATTTTATTAGGTGCGATCCCTACGGCCCTGCTGGCTTTAACCATGGATTACAGTATTGTCATTTTGACTTCACTGTTGTCGCAACGTCATCGTTTGATATTACGATTTAAAAAAACAAAAGTTCTGATCGTAAGTCTAGTCGTTGTCATGCTACTCACCATAGTCAGCTATGATTTTGTTGTTTTTTTTAGCAAAGACAAACGAGACACTCATCTTGTAATAGGTAGTAAAAATTTTACGGAACAGTATGTTTTAGGCTATTTGATGGCCGATTTGATTGAGGCAAAAACTCATTTGCATGTTGACAAGAAATTTAATCTTGGAACAACAGCTATTTTGCAAAATGCGTTGCTTTCGGGACAAGTCGATCTTTATCCGGAATATACAGGAACAGCGTATCTTGTAGTTTTAAAGCAAAAAAAAATTAAAAATCCACAAAAGACTTATCAGTTCGTTCAAGATGCCTATTTGAACCAGTTCCAGCTAGTTTGGCTCAGCCCCTTTGGTTTTTATAATGCGGAGTCATTAGCGGTGAAAGAGCAATTTGCAGAGCAAAATAACTTGATTAACCTGAGCGATTTAGTACAGATGGGAAGTCAAATAACTCTTGCGGCTCCTGCAGAATTCTTAAGCCGTCCCGATGGATTGCCTGGCTTGACTCATGTGTACGGGTTTAAGTTTAAGAAAATCGTGCAAATGCAGCCTGATTTGGTTTACCATGCGATTCAAAATGACAAAGTACAAGCCATAGGTGCGTTTACCACAGACGGAAGAATCACTGAGTTTAATTTACGTTTACTAACCGATAATAAACATTTTTATCCACCCTACTATGCTGCTCCTGTAATACGTAATTCGGTATTAAAAAAATATCCTCAAATTGCTGTTGTATTGAAACCGTTGTTAGGCACTATTGATAATGAAACCATGCAACATTTAAACTATCTTGTTGATGTGAAAAAAATCAGTCCCCAAAAGGTAGCACATGATTTTTTAGTAGAACGCAGACTTATTTAACTTTAAGGTTTCAAAACCTGTAAATGCCTCAGCCTTAAGCAATTTATTCTTGTTTAATCCCCAGATGAAAGCCTTATCTCTTCATGATTCTAATGGATTAAGATTTTCCAGCGTCGTAGGAATTAATTCGGAAACAGTTGGATGAATATGAACAGCATCACGCAGTAATGTATAGGGTTTATCGGCATACATAACATCCAAAATTGAGTGAATAATTTCATCAGCATTAACGCCAATAATCGCAGCACCCAGTATTTTTTTTGTGCTTTTATCGATTAAAACTTTGATGAATCCAATTGGTTCACCTTTTATCATAGCCCGCTTCACTTGAGTCATGGGGCGTTTGGCTACTAAAGCCTCATAACCCTTCGCGCGGATTTCAGCTTCAGTCATGCCGCATCTTCCCAGAGAAGGATCAGTATAAAGAGCATAAGCCTGAATTCGATCAGTTACTTTACGTGCTGCTCCATGGAGTAGATTATCCGCAATAATTTGAAAGTCATTATACGCTGTATGAGTAAAAGCACCCCGGCCATTACACTCCCCCAGTGCCCAGATGTTCGGAACAGTAGTTGCTAACTTGTCGTTGACAAGTATGATACCGCGTTCATCAACTTTAATATCGGTATGTTCAAGGCCTAAGTTATCCGTATTAGGCCTGCGCCCAATTGCTATAAGCACATGAGAGCCTCTAATTTTTTTATCGCCATTAGAGGTTATATTTGCAGTAATATGATCGTCTGAGGCTGAAAAAGATAGAGAACTGGCATTCAAATGTACATCAATGCCTGACTGTTGCATAAGTTCAAGAACTGTATCACATACATCCGGATCTTCTCGAGGAATGAGACTCGTTGCTTTTTCAATGATGGTAACTTTAGCACCAAAACGTCGAAATATTTGAGCAAATTCAAGCCCGATATAGCTGCCCCCGACAACTATTAAATGACCGGGCACTATATCCAGTTCCAAAATGGAAGAATTGGTCAAATATTCGACTTGATCAAGTCCTTCAATCGGCGGGACTGATGCACGCGCACCCACATTGATGAATATTTTTTCAGCGGTTAACACTTCATCATTGACGGACAGTTTGTAATTCTCAATAAAGCTGGCATGACCTTGGACTACTGTAACGTTTGGCGTATTTTTTAACCATTGTTCTACACCCTGACTGGCTTTACTGACTATGTTGTCCTTCCGTTCCTTCACTTTCTCCATATTAGTTTTAATACTGCCATTTATCTCGATGCCGAAATCATCGGCACGTTGAGCATGATGGGCAATTTCAGCGCTTGCAACCAACGTCTTTGTAGGAATACACCCTGTATTAACACAACTACCACCAAATTTGTTTCTTTCAATAATTGCCACACTCATGCCTGATTGAGCCAAGCGAACTGCCAACGAAGGTCCTGCTTGTCCTGTTCCAACGATAATAGCATCAAATTTTTTCACCATACGCTCCTTGTAAACACTCCACCCCTTAGTCCTTTAAAGATAGCATAGTACAGTGGACCCCATTGTCAAGACAGCGATCCGTTTAATTTAAGATATAACTTTAATTCTACTTTCTTTCGTTGACGAGGGTGCGTAGCACACGAGTCAACCACAATAGCAGTTAATGAAACACCTGTTATTGAGCCTGTGGGTATGTGGGCGCGAAGCCATCGAGTGTGGTCAAGCGGTGGATAACGTCTTTTTGTTATCCATGGCTTGTCCACATGTCCCGAAGGGCGATGGCTGATCCGCAGGACGCGTCCACATATCCACAGGCATTCCATTACGCTGCAGCCTCATATAGGCCAGCATAAACCTCTGACGGCGTGTATATTCCAAATGATTGATGAGGTCTTTCGTCGTTATAAAACTTGAAATACACCCTTAAACCATTTCGTAGTGCTAAAACTGTTCCGTATTCTTTTATGTAAATATCTTCATATTTGACTGAACGCCATAGCCGTTCAATGAACACATTATCCATCCATCGACCTTTCCCGTCCATGCTAATTTTGATGTCATGGTCTTTTAAAACATCGGTAAACGCCTTACTGGTAAACTGGGAGCCTTGATCCGTATTAAAAATATCAGGCCTGCCGTGGAGCCTGATGGCGCTCTCCAACGCGCTTACACAAAAGTCATCATCCATGCTGTTTGATACCTTCCAAGAGAGCACCTTGCGGCTATACCAGTCCATTATTGCCACCAAATATACAAAGCCTCCTTGCATCCTAACGTAGGTAATATCGGTGCACCAAACCTGATTGGGTCGATCAATCACTAAACCACGTAGCAAGTAGGGATAAACCTTTTGTTCCTTGTTCTTTTTACTCGTATTCGGCTTTGGTGCCACTGAAACCAGACCCATGATCCGCATCAAACGCTGCACTCTCTTACGGTTAACGTCATGGCCAAGGCGACGTAAATAAGAACGCATCTTTCTGCTTCCATAGAAAGGATGGCGCATGTATTCCTCATCAATCAAGACCATCAAAGCCAGATTCTCTGGGCTCTCGGTACATATTCCTTCGCCAGCAGTGCGATAGTAGCTAGCGCGTGACAAATTAACCAATGCACATTGGCGTACGATGCTGAGTGTAGGGTGATTGACATCAATCATGGCTCGCTTCTCCCGCACGCTCAACTTAGATGACCGGTCTTTTTTTTAAGCCAGTCTAACTCAACCGCTAGCTGGCCTATTTGCGTGTATAATCGATCTCGTTCTTGTATGATGGAGTCCATGTCTTTGTCATGCTTGCCGCTAAACAATTGCTTGCTTCCATCCAGTAATTGTTTTTTCCACAGATTGATTTGTGTTGCATGCACCTCAAATTCAGATGCCAATTCATTGGTCGTCTTGTGACTTTTTAATGCCTCAATTGCTACCTTTGCTTTGAAGTCAGATGTAAATTTTTTTTTAGCCACTTGGTACCCCGTTTAACAATGGTTTCTATTTTACACCACTGTCTCATTTTTGGGGTCCACTATATAGAGATATGGACTTATGTCTTTAGATGTTTAAATTTCCATGAGCGCATCATATAGTTAAAACTTTTACATACTCTACTCATCCACGATCTATAGTACTGTAACAGTGAAAATGACTATGATATATTCACCTGTTACAACATGTTAAAATGAATTTGATAAAGTTTAGAATGCCAGGTATTTTTCTTATAGAGTTTAGGAAAATAAGTTAGGTCAGTTTGATTCGATAATTACAGGAGCTCATGGATGGCAAATATTGTCCCTCAACTAAAGGTACGATTTACAATAGTTATTCGACATATAATCCAGTCAACAACTGCTTGCCTCCTAGCTATGACAAAAGGAAATTTATCAGTTCTGACTTCACAGCATTGGAAAATTGCATTTTCTACAGGATTAGGCGCTGGCTTAATCGCTTTATTGGTTTCCTATGGCAATTGGGTCAAATTTCAAACATCTCGTTACGGAGTAGCATTTATTGCTTTTGTAGGAACATTTATTGCCGACTATGTAAGCCATAGTAGTGGTAGTTCTTGGAAAGAAACATTTGCTACAGCTATTGGAGCAGCACTCCTGTCTTTATTTGTATCTTTTACTCCTCTTGATAGATACGTGGCCCTACTACAGAAAGAGAAAATTAAAGAGAATGTAACGTAACGGATTATTTTGACCCAACATGTTTGTTATGAATTGATACCTTGAATTAACGATAAGCCAGGATACAAACATCAACCCACATGACGTATTTCTACTAAGAGTCTTTATAATCAATCATCGTTTTGAGCTTTACTTTCTAAAGGCCCCATTTCTTTAATTATTTTTTCGGCATCTTTTTTATCCTGTTCCGTTAGTTTACTATCTAAAGCTTTAAGCTCTTTTCCTGCTTCCTCATTTTTATTTTCAGCTGCAATTTTAAGCCATGCATAAGCTTTTATTAAACTTTTAGGAACACCTAAGCCAGCCATATACATATAACCTAACTTAGCTTGACCTACAGAGTTACCTTGAGCGGCTGACTTACCAAACCAAAATGCAGCCTGTTGGTAGTCTTTATCAACCCCAGTACCCGTCAACAGTAACTGACCAATTTGTGCCTGTGCCTCGGGTTGACCTTTTTCTGCCGCAGCTTGATACCAGTAAGCCGCTTTTTGTGGGTTAGCCTCTACTCCATATCCTTTCAGGTAATAATATCCTAAGTATGTCCCTGCATTTGCATGACCTTGACTCGCAGCCTGAGAAAACCAATAAAAAGCAATTTTATCATCAGCAGCGACTCCTCCTTGTTGGCCGGTGTACAAAAGGCCTAAGCTATATGCGCCCTTTTCATCACCTTGTTCTGCTGCTTTTTGGTACCATTCCAGGGCTTTATTCACGTCCTTAGGCGCTCCTTTTCCGGTCATATACTGATATGCCAAATTGACCTGAGCTTTACTGTAACCTTGTTCTGCTGCTTTTTTAAACCAGGTAAATGCATTAGTATCACTTTGTTGAACCCCATCGCCTGTTGCATACATCAAGCCTACATTTCTTTGGGCAATAGCATTTCCTTGCTCTGCTGCTTTCATATACCATTTAAAAGCTTCTGGATAGTTTTGTGCTACACCTTTACCTGAATCATATATAAATCCAAGGCTTAATTGAGATAATGCATTATTTTTGTCAGCGGATTTTTGATACCAGTTTTTTGCTGCCTCATAACTCTCCGGTATACCATAGCCATATTGATGCATGCGGCCTAATAGATACATCGCCTCATCGTTACCTTCTTTTGCAGCCTCCATTAAATGAGGGTATGCTGTGCTGTAGTCGCCATTTTCATAAGCCGCAAAACCAATTAACTCATCTGCAAACGACGAGTTAGCTGTTAGCAACAATAGTGCCAAAATGAACCCGCGCATACCTACTCCAATTCAATTCCCCTATCTATAGAGTAGAATATTAGGCCAACAAAGCAAGTTATTGACCATTTCCGATAAATTTAAAAGTGTTTTAGCCTGGCCATCCTTTGCTTTACAACAACTATAATCATTCTATTTTTTTAAAAATATAAGAGCTCATAAGCTCTCCTCTTGTCGGTAGTGGATCTGTGTTTAGAAAAAAATAACAACCAGGAGTTTTAACTAACCCAAATAACATCAAAGAAGGTAGAATGTGTAAAACGCGTAGCAACAGTTGAAGACATTCAACTAAAAATTAATATTTTTAACTATTGAAAGGAGGAAATTTTGACGCATATCACGGAGGGGCCAAATGAACAGCATGTTTTAAAGATATCCATCGTGGTCACTTGTTTTTTATCAGCGGTCGGAATCGTATTCGGATTATTATCTGGATCATTAGCCATCGTATTTGATGGTATGTTTGATATGATTGATGCTGTTATGTCAATTCTTGCTTTTTTTGTCACCCGACTTTTAACAAGTGAGGGAAACCGCCGATTTCAATATGGTTATTGGCACGTTGAACCCATGGTACTTGTATTCAACGGAAGCATTCTTATCCTGCTCTCTGCGTATGCATTAATCAACGCCATTGGTAGCTTACTATCTGGAGGTCGAGAAATGAACTTCGGCCTGGCATTGGTTATTGCTCTGTTGATGTCTGTTATGTCCATGGGCATGTACGGCTATGTACGACATAAAAATATCAAGGTGAATTCAGAGTTCTTGAGACTTGACGCTCACAGTTGGTTTATGTCCGGCTCTATTTCATTATCTCTTTTACTTGCTTTTGCTATTGCTCAATTAATGCAAGGAAGCAATTACCAATATCTAACCCCCTTCGTTGATCCTTTTGTTTTAGCTATCCTTTCAACTTTTTTAATTTTTTTTCCTATGCCGACGGTGCGTAATGCAATGCGCGATATTTTCCTCATCGCCCCCTTTAGTCTTGATGAAAAAGTAAGGGAATTTTTAGATGAATTAGTCATACGACACCAATTTAAGACTTACTCAAGTTATGTCGCTAAAATTGGTCGCGCCCAATTTATTGAAATCCATATAGTTGTCCCCCCAGGATATCCAATCGCCAGCGTTGAAGCATTGGATGTAATTCGCCATGAAATTGCAGATGCTATGGGAGGAGAAAGCCCGCAGCGCTGGCTCACAATTGTTTTTACTGCTAACGAAAGCTGGATTTAAAAAAACCAGTATATTCTCATAAATAACACAGAATAAAGCAAATTTGTTTGACAAGCCAGATATGGAAATACCGCGCAGAAACCGCGGCACGTAGGCATAGTATCAAGTTTCAAAATTATTACAGTTATTCTTTTTTGAGGATACATTCGTTCAAGATGACGCCTCCCGTCAAGAAATACATTCTTATTACAATGCTTCAAATATAGCAGCAGCACCCATGCCAGTGCCGATACACATCGTTACCATTCCATATCGACCATTGGTACGTTTCAATCCATGGAGCAAAGTTGCGGTTCTTATTGTTCCTGTGGCACCTAATGGATGGCCTAAGGCGATGGCGCCACCCAAAGGATTTACCTTGTCTCGGGGCAGATCAAGTTCTTTAATCACTGCCAAAGCTTGGGCTGCGAATGCTTCATTAAGCTCTATCCAATCCAATTGATCTAAACGAATTCCGGCACGTTTTAAAGCAAGCGGGATTGCTTTAATCGGTCCTATCCCCATAATTTCTGGTGGCACTCCTGCTACAGCAAAGCTGAGCAATCGACCCATCGGTTTTAAATTATATTGCTTTAAAGCCTGCTCACTGGCTAACAACGCAATTCCAGCCCCATCGCTGGTCTGAGAACTATTTCCTGCGGTGACCGTTCCTTTGGCAGCAAAAACAGGTTTTAATCGTGAAATCACATCATAGGAGGTATCTGCTCTGGGACCCTCATCTTCACTAATTAATTTTTTCTTAATCACTACTGATGAGGTTTCCAAGTCCGCATGCCTGATAGTAATCTCTATAGGACTTATTTCTTCTTTAAAGAAACCATTATTCTGTGCTGCTACAGCTTTCTTGTGACTTTCAGAGGCAAACTCATCCTGTTGCTCCCGACTGATGTTCCAGCGTTTGGCAACATTTTCAGCAGTAATTCCCATTCCATAGGCAATAGCAATATCTTCTTTATTAAATATTGAGGGATTGGCCGTATATTTATTGCCTCCCAAAGGCACCATAGACATACTTTCAACTCCACCACCAAGAGCCAGGTGGAAATCACCGTTAAGAATTGAACCCGCAGCAGTCGCAATACTTTGTACTCCGGAAGAGCAAAAACGGTTAATAGTCATTGCAGGAACAGACTCGGGTAGATCAGCTAGTAACGATGCAACACGAGCGACGTTCATCCCCTGCTCTGCCTCAGGCATAGCACAACCAATAACTACATCTCCGATTTCCTGCCAATCTACAGATTGGTTTCTATGAGTTAAACATTTTATCGTATGTGCCAATAAGTCGTCTGGCAACGTATGTTTAAACACGCCTCTCGGTGCTTTACCAACCGGAGTGCGCAATACATCAGCTATATATACATTTGTCATAACTAAATCTCCTTGCTTAATTGCGCAGTGGTTTACCAGTCTCTAACAAATGACTGATCCGTTCCTGGGTTAATGGCATTGCTGCAAGCTTAATGAATGCATCTCTTTCCAACTTCAATACCCATGCCTCATCGACCAAGGTGCCTTGATTGAGGTTTCCACCGCATAGCACTGCTGCCAATTCATTAGCCATGCAATAATCATGTTGGGAAATAAAACCTCCCTCCAGCCAATTCACCAGGCCGGCTTGTAAGCGTGCATGCCCTTCGATTCCAGCAACTCTAAACTTCTTTTGCAATGGCGGAAGATAATTTGCTGCTTGCAGGGCATTAATTTTTGCTAATGCGGCATATAAAACTTCATCTGCATGCATTACAACTGTGTCAGTACTGCGTAAATAGCCCATTTGCAAGGCATCAGCAGCACTTCCAGCAACCTGAGCGGTGGCAATTTGTTGGAAAAATGCTTGAAGAAAAGTCATTAAATCAGCCTGTTGTGCCTGATAGGAGGCCCGCATCGCCATTTCCTTACAACCACCTCCTGCAGGAATGACACCGACCCCAACTTCAACCAAACCTGGATACGATTCGAAAGCTGAAACAACTGTATCGCAATGCATCATTAATTCACAACCACCACCTAATGCCCTGCCTCTCAATGCTGCAACTGTTGGTATGGCACTGTATTTTAGACGCATGTTCACCCGTTGAAATTGGGTGATCATTGATTCCAGTGCCTGCATGTTATTTTCCTGAATCAGCATGGAAACACCACGTAAGTCTGCACCTGAACTAAAGTTAGAGGCATCATGTTGGTAAACTATTAATCCTCTACACTGTTTTTCTGCCACGTCTAACGCTTCATTCAAGCCATCGAGGACTGACTGTCCCATTGTATTAGCTTTTGAATTAAAGTTAACAACAGCCACGTCATCTTTTAGATGCCACAAACAAACACCTTCATTCTCATAAAGATAAGGGGTGGAGTGAACGGGTTCCTTCAAAACTCTATCAGGGAAGAATTGATGTTTATAGACTGGCAATTTACTTCTGGGGTGATACTCGTTTTGTTGAGGAGAATAAGCACCATCTTCAGTATAAAAGGCTTGAATTTCTGCGAGCCAATCTGGCAATTTAGCCGTGCTTAGAGTGGATTTAGATTCAATGGACTGATTAATGAGCTGAGCCATCTGTTGCAAATCAGCTAGTTGCCAGGTTTCAAAGGGCCCTTTCATCCAACCAAACCCCCATCGAATTGCTAAATCTACATCTCTGACATTATCAGCAATACCTTCTAAATGAAACGCGCAATAATGGAATAAGTCTATAAAACATGCTGCTAAAAATTGCGCTTGCTTATCACTTGAAGTAGTTAAGCTTTTCATACGAGCTACTGGATCTTTATTTTTCATGATCGCTCTCAGCTCATCGCTTATCACTGATTTTGCAGCTCGATAAGAACCTGATTTTATATCATAAACCTCAATAGTCTTACCATTTTTTTTGTAAATCCCCTGGCCAGATTTTTGTCCCAAATGTCCTTCTTTGATTAATTGGCTTAACCATTCAGGCAATCTGAAATGACGATGCCATGGATCTTCTTTCAACTGCTGTTGCATGGTATGAACCACATGCTCCATTGTATCTAAACCAACAACATCCATAGTACGAAATGTTGCGGACTTCGGTCTACCTAATAAAGAACCAGTTAGTGCATCAACTTCGTCTAGTCCTATGTCCATTGCCAGAGCATGATGCAAGGTTGTTAACAATGAAAAAACACCGATACGATTGGCAATAAAATTAGGTGTATCTTTGGCTCTTACTACTCCCTTGCCTAAATGGCTGGTTAACCAGGCTTCAAGATTATCCATCATTTTTTTAGAGGTAGTTTCAGCAGGAATTAATTCAGCAAGATGCATGTAGCGTGGGGGATTAAAAAAATGAACACCACAAAAATGTTCACGATGCTGTTTTGGTAAAACATCACATAAAGCATTAATACCAAGACCCGAAGTATTACTTACTAAAATTGATTTTTCATTCAAGTAGGGTGAGATACGCTTGTATAAATCTTCTTTCCAGTCAAGACGCTCTGCTATGGCTTCTATAATTAAATCGCATGAAGATAAATCTGTAAGATTTTGCTCGTAGTTTCGCGCCTTGAGCAAAGATGCAGTCTGAGCGGTTGCCAGGGGAGCAGGTTTTAGTTTACCTAAATTAGCTATTGCCTTATCAATTAATCCATTAGCTGGCCCTTCTTTGGCTGCTAAATCAAATAATAACGTCTCTATGCCTGCATTAACGCAATGCGCAGCTATTTGTGCACCCATAACCCCTGCACCCAGAACCGCGACTTTCTTTATGAAAAAAGGTTCCTGCATTATCGTATCCTCTTTTTTGTCATGAAAATAAATTCATCCTGATGTTAAAACCTAACCACAAATAGCTCGCATTGCGGGCTATTTGTGGCACGCTCTGAATTAGGCTTCGCTAATACAGGCTATAAAACAAGATCAATTTTAAGATAATGTAAATCGAATACCTTGAGCCAATGGTAATTCATCACCCCAATTAATTGTATTCGTTTGACGTCGCATATAGGCTTTCCATGAATCAGAACCTGATTCACGACCGCCTCCGGTATCTTTTTCACCACCAAATGCTCCGCCTATTTCGGCACCTGAAGTACCTATATTAATATTTGCTATACCACAATCACTTCCCCAGGCACTCAAAAAACGTTCCGCATTTTTCAAGTTTTGAGTAAATAAAGCGGAAGATAATCCTTGGGGAACACCGTTTTGCAACTCAATCGCTTCATCTAGTGAACTATAGGACATAACATATAAAATTGGAGCAAAAGTTTCTTCCTGAACGATATCCCAATGGTTTTTCACATCGACAACGAGGGTAGGTTGAACAAAAAATCCGGGTTGTTTTAGTACCTCGCCACCAAACACTATTTGACCACCAGCCTCTTTTATTCTGACTACGGCTTTTTCAAATTGCTCAACAGCAGCCTGATCAATGAGAGGCCCCATTAAATTACGTCCATCCAAAGGATCGCCAATAGTAATTTGTTCATAGGCATGCTGCAGTCTTTTAATCAAATCATGATATTTGGATTCATGAACAAATAATCGACGTGTTGAGGTACAGCGCTGCCCTGCAGTTCCTACAGCGCCAAAGACTACCCCAGGAATAGCTAAATGAAGATCAGCCGATTCATCAAGAATAATTGCATTATTCCCACCCAACTCAAGAATGGTTTTACCAAGTCGAGCTGCAACCTTCGCAGAAACCTGTTTTCCTACTGCGGTAGACCCCGTAAAGGAAATAACCGGTATACGCGGATCATTAACCATAACATCAACAACATCATGTGAACCAGGAATAATTAAACTGAATATCTCGGGGCAATCATTTTCCTTTAAAACCTGATTACAAATATGTTGAACGGCAATTGCACAAAGGGGTGTTTTTGCAGAGGGTTTCCATAAGGTTATGTTTCCGCATATGGCGGCTAGAAATGCATTCCAGGCCCAAACAGCAACAGGAAAATTAAAAGCTGAAATAACAACTATGATTCCATAAGGGTGCCATTGCTCATACATTCGATGATTCGAACGCTCTGAATGCATGGAATTTCCATACAACATACGCGATTGGCCCACAGCAAAGTCAGCAATATCTATCATTTCCTGTACTTCACCATCACCCTCTTGTTTGGACTTACCCATCTCCAAAGAAACCAAACTGCCCAATTTATCTTTTTGCTCTCTCAATGCTTGACCAATTTGCCTTATAATTTCTCCACGTTTTGGAGAAGGAACCTTTTTCCAGGCTTGAGCTGCTTGTTCAGCCCGACTCATCACCTGCTCATAATCGTTAAGAGAACATGGGGAAATTTCCGCAAGTTTCTCGCCATTTGCAGGACTGTAAGAAACCAGGTTCTTTTGATGATGTTCACTATGCCAACCTTGGCCACTAAAAGCCCCTGGATTAACAGAGTGAATTTTAAGTTGATTTAATAATTCCATAAAGCGCTCCTAAGCGTAGTATTTACCGAACCGATTCTCCAGCACGTTTGCTAATTTGAACTCTTCTTGTAAAATCAGTCCCTTATACTCATTTGATTGGCCCAATACCAAATCAACTACCGCGCAGACTCCCGATGCTGTACTGACCTGAATTGCAGACCATTCCAAGCCGCGTATCACTTCAGGATACACTTTTTTCACATAGCTTTTTTCAGTCAGCTCACCGTGCTTAATTCCTTCCACCGTAACATAGACAATAACAATATCCTGATAGGTTTTAGGAATTGCATTTTCAAGAATTTTCTTTAAGGTAACTCGATCTTCATTTAAACGTAAGTCATTCATAAGCAAACGCATTTTTTCACAATGGCCAGGATAGCGCATGGTCTTATAATTCATAGTTTGAACTTTGCCAAAATATAATTCAGCCAAACTACCCAGACCGCCAGAAGTGTTAAATGCTTCATATTCGCAACCATCTATCTGGATAGTCTCTAGACCTTCAAGAGGAGCCATGATTATTGCTTTTCCAGACTCTATACCATAGCAAGGGTTTCCATACTCATTAATAACTCCATCAGTTGACCAGGTTAAAGAGTATTGGAGTGCATTATTTGCTCTTTGCGGCAAGGCACCTACTCGTAGTCTAGCATGGAAGCACTGTTCAAATTCCTGCATCAAACTATTTGCAGCAATGCTGATAAATCCTGGAGCTAATCCACATTGAGGAACAAATGCTGTTTCTGCGTTTTCAGCAATAGCTTTAACAGCCTCCGTAACAGACGTATCCTCAGTTAAATCAAAATAATGTGCTTTTGCAGCCTTCGCAGCCTGTGCAACATGAGTATTTAAAAAATAGGGTAAACTTGAAATAACGGCGATAATATTATGTTTCTTCAGATAGGTTTCTGTAGACTGTTCGTCCTTAACATCCAAAGCAACGGTTTTAATTTCAGGTAATGCGGCTAATAATCTTTTTACATCCGATCCACTAAATTCAACATCGGCCAAGTGCACTTGATAAGAGCCACTATCTGCCAACAAACAAGCAATTAAGCTACCTATCTTCCCAGCACCAGTAATCATTACGTTATACATACAATCCATCTCCTTTGTAAACGAGATAATCGTACACAAAATATTAAGTATTGGATAGAGATAATTGGCCATTTAAAATGATATTTCCCAACGATACCTGATCTATTCTCCTGTAACCTTCTATAGTTCTTGACCTCAGTGCCGTACTCATTTATCTTGACTACTTTAATCAATTCGATTATCACATGAAGCAAGCTGCTATCACCAGTTCTGAATTCTTCGATACTGTAACCAGATCACACTATGTAATCTATATTTTTATATTTTTTGCTGGATTATTAGCGCCTTTGGGATTTGCTCCTTTTCACATGCCTGGGATTACCATTTTAAGCATGGCATTCCTTTTTTCTGCGTTATTGAATTGTTCTGTTAAGCAAAGCTTTATTTTAGGCTTTGTTTATGGAGTGGGTTATTTTGGTTTTGGTGTTTCCTGGGTTATCGTCAGCATTCATGACTATGGTCAATTAAACTACCTATTATCAGCGTTAGCTACTCTTCTTTTTGTATTCTATCTGTCTTTATTTCCTGCTTTAGTGGCCTATATTTTTAAATTATTTGAAACCTGTCATAATAAATTTTCAAGCATCCTTTTATTTAGTTCCTTGTGGTGTCTTAGTGAATTTATTCGATCAAATCTGTTTAGCGGTTTCCCCTGGTTATTAATCGGTACAACTCAGATTGATACCCCTTTACGCTACCTTGGCCCCCTTTTTGGTATCTATGGTTTAAGCTTATTGTGCTCTTTTTCTGCTGCTTTATTAACGATCGCTGTCCATGAAAATTCGATCAAACGTTATTTTTATCTGAGTCTATTTGTTTTAATTCTGATTATTCCCTCGCTTGGAAAAAATCTTCATTGGACCGACATAAAAAAAGCTCCGGTGACTGTTGGTGTTGTTCAAGCAAATTTATCAATGCGTGATAAATGGGATGATGCTCTTTTCTGGAATTTATTAAAAATTTATAGACAGGCTATTGATAAGCTTTTAGGGAAACAGTTAATAATTTTACCAGAGTCAGCAATCCCCTTACCCGCAAGCTATCTGGAAGAATATCTACTTAAATTGAGTAAAAAAGCGTTAAAAGCCAGAAGTGCATTAATGGTAGGAATTTTACAGCCGGTTAATGACAGGGAAACCAATTATTATAATACCGTAATCAGCTTAGGGTTAGCTAAGGGTGAGCACTTAAAGCAACAATTAGTTCCATTTGGTGAATACATTCCGGCACCATTTGTTGCAATAAACCGATGGCTTAAGTTACCCGAGCCCAATATTTTACCTGGAAAGAAAGGTCAGCAATTAATAACAATAGCAAATAACCCTATTGCCAGTCTTATCTGTTATGAAATAGCTTATCCTAATCTGCTAAGACTTCAGCTGCCTCTGGCTCGATGGATTGTTTCAATCAGTGATAATGGCTGGTTTGGACGCTCTTTAGCCAGTTATCAACAACTTCAAATGGCACAGATTCTTTCGTTGCTCACTGGACGATTCCAGATTGTTGTAAATAATGATGGTTTGTCCTCTATCATAAATAATAATGGTGACATAATTGCAGGATTACCTCCATTTAGCTCTGGAATTTTAGAAGGGGAAATTTTCCCTGCTGAAGGAATTACACCATGGGTATTTTGGTATGACTATCCAGTGCTAATTTTCTGCTCATTTATTGTATTTTATATACTTATTTTGCAGCTTCGCCAACGCAGAAAGAAATAAGCTATTGCTGGCGAGGACAAGAGGAGTTATCCTAGCGCTTCACCGTCACTTGATTAATTGGACTATGGATAATACCTATAAACCCCAAGAGGTTGAAGAACAAGCCCAGCAATATTGGCATAAAAAACAGTCATTTAATGTTACTGAAGATTTAAACAAAGAAAAATTTTATTGTTTATCTATGTTCCCCTACCCCAGTGGAACCTTACATATGGGACATGTTCGTAACTACACTCTTGGAGATGTTATCTCCCGCTATCAACGCGCTTTAGGAAAAAATGTTCTTCAGCCCATAGGTTGGGATGCTTTCGGCTTACCCGCTGAGAATGCCGCTATCAAAAATGGAATACCACCAGCTGAGTGGACCAGAAAAAATATAGCCGCAATGAAAGAACAGTTTTTACGCCTGGGCAATGCTTATGACTGGAAGCGTGAAATCGCGACTTGCGACCCTGAGTACTACCGTTGGGAACAATGGTTTTTTATCCGATTATTTGAAAAAGGTCTGGTTTACAAGAAAAATGCTGTAGTTAATTGGGATCCAATCGATCAAACTGTTTTAGCCAATGAACAGGTGGTTGATGGCCGCGGATGGCGGTCTGGTGCTCTGGTAGAGAGAAAAGAAATTTCACAATGGTTCATTAAAATAACCTCTTATGCAGATGAGCTTCTCAACTCCCTGGATACCCTCGATGAGTGGCCAGCCCAAGTAAAACAAATGCAGCGCAATTGGATTGGTCGATCTATCGGTACTGAAATCTATTTTAGTGTGAACAATTACCCTAAACGGGTAAAAGTTTATACTACTCGACCTGACACACTTATGGGGGCAACGTATCTTGCTGTTGCTACTGATCACCCTATAGCAAAAGAAGCTGCAGCTAATAATCCAGAAGTAAAAGCATTCCTTGACAGTTGTCAGGGCACCAAAATGGCTGAAGCAGAACTGGCTACGATGGAAAAACGTGGCATTGCAACAGGCATGAGCGCAATTCACCCCATAACCGGTAAAGAGCTACCCATATGGGCTGCAAATTTTGTATTGATGCAATATGGTTCCGGAGCAGTTATGGCAGTTCCCGCTCACGATCAAAGAGACTGGGAGTTCGCTAAAAAATATAATTTGCCCATTGTTGAAGTAATTAAACCTGAAAATGAATTTAAACACGATTTAGGCCAGTCAGCCTATACCGGTGAAGGCTCTCTGATAAACTCACATCAATTTGATAAATTACATTCATCGCAAGCCATTGAAGACATTACCAACTATCTTGAAGAGCATGAAGCAGGTAAAGCCACTATTAATTATCGTCTTCGTGATTGGGGTGTATCACGACAACGTTACTGGGGCACACCTATACCCATGATTTTATGTGAACAATGTGGTTTGGTGCCTGTTCCCGATGAAGAACTCCCAGTAGTACTACCTGAAAATGTTCAGATTACAGGTGCTGGCTCCCCTCTTGCACAATGTAATGAGTTTGTGAACGTCTCATGTCCGAAATGCGGTCAGGATGCAAGCCGTGAAACGGATACTTTCGATACGTTTGTTGAATCATCCTGGTACTATGCACGCTTTGCATGTAAAGGTCAGGAAAATGCAATGCTTGATGACAGAGCAAAATATTGGACACCTGTCGATCAGTATATCGGTGGAATCGAACATGCCGTCATGCATTTGCTTTACGCACGCTTTTTTCACAAGCTGATGCGCGATGAGGGTTTGGTAAACTCCGATGAACCTTTTAAGGCACTCTTAACACAGGGCATGGTTCTAAAAGACGGACATAAAATGTCCAAGTCTGTCGGGAATGTAGTCGACCCAAATCATTTGATAACTACTTATGGGGCAGATACAGCTCGTCTATTCGTTATGTTTGCCGCCCCTCCTGAGCAGTCTTTAGAATGGTCTGACACTGCAGTAGAAGGTGCGCATCGTTTCCTCAAACGTTTGTGGACATTTGCTCATCAACACCTAAATATGCTCATTGACATTAATGACATAATTTTGAGTGGTAATGGTCATGTTGATTGGCAAAACGCTGAAAGTCGATTAAAAAAATCGCGTCACATCGTTCATCAGATTCTTGCCCAGGCCACCAACGATTATGAGCGCAATCAATTCAATACTGTTGTCTCAGGTTGCATGAAACTCTTCAATGAAATATCCGGTTACTCTATTGAAACAGAAGAGGATAAGTTTTTTGTTCACTCCGGTATGAGTATAATCTTGAGATTACTTGCACCTATTACTCCTCATATCTGCCATTATTTATGGCAGCAGTTAGGCTTTGAAAAAGCAATTATTGATGCCCCTTGGCCAAGAGTAGATAAAGGTGCGCTAAAAACAGATGAAGCAGATTTTGTCGTGCAGGTGAATGGCAAACTGAGAGCGCAATTTACTGCCAGTGTAGATACCGCAGAAGAAGTACTGATTGAAACCGCCAAGCAGCATGTCCAGGATTTTATTATTGATAAAACAATAAAAAAATCTATTGTTGTCGCTCACAGGCAATTAATCAATCTGGTTGTTGGTTAAAATGAAAAAAAAAACGTTTGTCTTCATTTCAGTTCTTCTTTTATCTGCTTGTGGTTTTCATTTGCGTGGTTTAACCGATGTACCTGAATGGCTGGATAATGTTTCTATAATTTCCAGGGATGGAAACAAAGAATTGGTTTCCATATTAAAATCCCATTTAGAAGGCTATAAGATCTTGGTTAACCCTGAGCCAGCTCTTGCCAAGTATTGGCTCATCATTAACAAAACCACTTTTCAACAACAGATAGTAAGTGTTGGTGTGAGTACTAATCCAAGACAGTACCAACTTATTCTCACTGTAGAGTTTATGTTGCAAACCTCGAAAGGACAAATTTTAAAGGCACCCAGATTCGTAGCAGTAAGTCGACAACTTACCGTTAATAACGATCGCATATTAGGCTCTAATGAAGAAGAAACCGTTTTAATCAGTGAAATGAGAAGAGAAGCAGCAATCCAAATAATTAATAGATTAAATCGAAAATAATTGCCCAACCGATGATTTTTTCTTTATTATGGCAGTAATCGTAGCCTTATTTGCGGCGCATAGTACGGCTACACTTGCTATAATTTATCAATTATATTCATATTAGATACGATCTTTGGACTCATAAGAAACAACATGCAAATTAAACAACAAATGCTCGCCCAGCAGTTACAAAAAAAAATCGCCCCACTCTATGTCCTCACGGGCCAGGAGCATTATCTTCTTGATGAAAGTTTGCATACTTTAAAATCCTTTATTAAAAAATCCTACGATTTCGATGAAAAAATTATCGCGATACAATCAACAGAAGATTGGTCAACCGTTTTAGAAGAGGCGAATAGTTACTCATTATTTTCCGATACTGTCGTGTTAAATATTTTTTATGATAAAAAATCAATCGATGCAGCCGGGAAAAAAATCCTGACAGAATATCTTAAAGTAATTAATTCCCGCTGCTTTATAATAATCAGGGCTCCTAACATTCCAGCAAATCAACTGCAATGGCTCTACAGTAATGAACATGTTGTGCTTGTAGTAGCATATCCACTAAATGCTGAGTCAATGAAACATTGGATTGCCAACCAGCTTAAAAAGAACACCCTCAATTTTGAACATCAGATACCTGATTTAATTTATCAATACACTCAAGGCAATATGCTGGCTTGTGCCCAGGTTATTGAAAAAATTGCCTTATCCAGCCCATCTAACAGCCAAATTAACGCTCAGCAGGCTTTGGAACATTTATCTGATCAATGTGCTCAATCTCCTTTTGAATTAATTGAAGCATGTCTCATGGGTCAAGCAGATAAAGCCATTCATATACTAAGGCAGGCAGCAAATAATAAAACAGAAGCAACATTGATTTTATGGATGCTTTCCCAGGAAATAAGAGTGCTCTTACAATTACTATTTAGCACGCGACAAAATCTGGACTTTAAAACCGCTTGCAATCAACTCAAAATATGGCCTCAACGAATTAATCTTTATAAATTAAGTATCCAAAGGTTGAATAGCTCAGGCCTGAACCAGCTATTACATTACTGTAAAACAATCGATGAACAGATTAAATCAAATCAAAATACTCAAGTATGGAACTCTTTAGAAAAGCTAGCCCTTTCTCTGTGTATGGGAACTCTATGCACAGTATAGCTATTTTAGGTGGAACCTTTGATCCCGTACATAATGGACATATACAAACAAGTCTTTCTATCCAATCTAATTTTAAATTTGACGATTTCTATTTTCTTCCTTGTAAAGCCCCCACTTTAAAGCTTCCAACTTGTGCCCGCCCAGTACAAAGAATTGAAATGCTTCAAATTGCAATAAAACATTATCCTGATTTCAAGCTGGATTTAAGAGAAATTCGGCGTGACTCCCCCTCTTATATGGTCGAGACATTAGCGAGCTTTAGAGAGGAGATGAAAAATACGGCAATTACTTTGATTATGGGATACGATGCCTTTTTATCATTACCTCAATGGCATCAATGGCATCGAATAATTGAATTAGCAAATCTACTGGTTATTAATCGCAGTCTATTTTCTAAACACCCGATACCAGAAGCCATAAAAAAACTTCTTATACAACATGAAACCAAGCGTAAGACACAACTGTTAACACAGCCAGCAGGAGCTGTATTTTTATTTAATGCAGGAAACTATGAAATTTCTTCAACACATATAAGAGATGATCTTAAAAAAAACAAGTCAGTAGAAACTAGGCTGCCTGGTGAAGTATATGAATACATTAAGACACAGGAACTGTATCAATAACGGTTTCAGCAATATTTTCGGTTGTATCCACCGTCTTCAATTTTTTAATAAACTCAGGCAAATGGGCATAAAGCAAGTCGACTGCCGGGTCAAAACGAGCATAGAGCATGGATTCCTTAGAGTATTCTTGATAAGGCAAAGAAGTCATTTTAACTGCAACCATAATCAGTGCAACAATGAAAACTCCTCGCATAAAACCAAAGAGCATACCTAGAGTTTTATCAGTTCCACTCAAGCCAGCACGCTTTAATATGAAACTCAATACAGCATTAACGACACCACCGACCAGCAAGGTAGCAAAAAGAATAATAATGAATCCAATTGCAGTGCGTGCCGATTGCTCTTTTATATAGGACTGTAACCAGGGATCCAGACTTTGGCAGTAGGTATATGCGAGCCAAAAAGCTAATATCCAGACACATAATGCCACAAGTTCTTTTACGAAGCCTCTAAATAAACCGGTTAGTACTGATAAACCGATAGCGGCAATAATGGCTATATCAATCCATTGCAGCATGACTAGCTAACTCCGGTATTCACTACAAAGCCTTTTAATTGCATCGCAGTGGCTAGTTGAGTTTTTAGTTTTACTGCATCTGTTTTATGTGGCGACTGACCCACGTAAACCTTGTAAACTGGGCCCTGTTTCCCTTTAATTTTGGTATAGTTCGCTTTATAACCTTTATTACGCAGCTTATTAACTAAAGCCTGAGCATTGTTAAATCGCGAAAAAGAAGCTAATTGTACCGCATAGACGTCTTTTCTGACTGGTGGTTTACCATTGGATTTGGCAATTTTTTTAACAGGAGCAACCTTGGTAACCGCTTTTTGTTTTAAAGCGACAGTTACAGGTCGTTTAGCCGATTGTTTAGCGGCTTCTTTTGTAGTATTGGCAGCATCATTTACAGCAAGATGAATAGGCTCTGCTTTACCGTTAGAAGCCACTTTTGGAACACCTGTGATTCGGTTGGAATTGATCAAGTTTGATTTAACAGGCTCAGCTCTTACAAGTTCAGTTAGCTGCCTGTTTTCTGATACATGAGGAATTTCAACTCTTGCCACTTTTATGGTTTTAAATAGTTCTTTTTCATCAGTTAAAACAACATTGGGGGACAATGGCTTAGGAGGTAATTGTACGTTACTAAAATTACCATCAAGATGTTGGCTTGATTTTTTCATCACTGCAGGAGCGAAAATTGCTCCTAATGAAAGAATTACGGCTAACCCGACTAAACGATGCTTCAGCTTCTCATCCATTACCAGTTTCATAGAATCTCCTTCTGCTCCAATATGTTATGTTGGGCAGCCATTACATGACCAACCGTAAAAAATGACCCGTAAACCACAATTAAATCTCCTTCCCTAGCTTGACTTAATGCAGTTTGAAAAGCAACAAGGGGACTAGTATAACAAACTTCCACAAAAATTTCTGCATCATCAAAAATAGAGGATAACAAAGACGCGCTCGAAGCGCGTTTATTATCTAATTGTGCAGGATACCATCGATCAACACAATCCCTTAAGGGAGAAATTAAACCTAAAATATCTTTATCTTTTAAAGCTGAAAAAACAGCATGTACCTTGCCTTTTATTGCTTTTTTTTGAATCGTCTCAGCCAATAATCTGGCTGATTGTCCATTGTGAGCAACGTCGTATAATATGCTAATACTGCCTTGAAAAAACTGCAATCTCCCAGGAACACTTACTTTATTCATCGCCAAATAAATATGACTTAGAGATACCGGTAAATCCTGGTCTAATAACAAACAAGACATTATGGCTGCTGATGTGGATTTTATATGAATTTTTGGTTTAGGTAGTTCTTTAAATTGTTTGCCCTGACAATTAAACTCTAAAAAATCACCCTGTTCATTAATAGAAAAATCCGTATCATAAAAATAACTGGGCGCGGCACGATCTCCAGCAGCTTTGATAATACTTAATGGAGGGTTAATATCTGCATAAATAAACGGTTTTCCCTGCCGCAGTATCCCTGCTTTCTCGTATCCAATACTCTCTAAAGAGGCTCCCAAATACTCCTGATGATCATAATCTATGGTTGTGATTATCGATACATCGGCATCAATGATGTTAGTTGCATCCAGTCTTCCGCCCAAGCCCACCTCAAGAATAATAACGTCAAGGTGGTGTTGCTTAAAATAAAGCAATGCGGCCAAAGTAGTGAATTCAAAATACGTAAGGTGTACAGGGTCACGAGCTTCTTCAATAAGATTGAATGCTCGACAAAGGTCGTCATCCGGTATCGGTTTAAGATTCACTCGGATGCGTTCATTGAAATGGATTAGATGAGGGGAAGTATAGGCACCTACCTTATAACCTGCAGTATGGTAGATCATTTCCAGGGCACTAACTGTCGATCCTTTTCCATTAGTACCCGCAACAGTAATGACTTTACAACCTAAAGTTTGTACGCTTATTTTTTTGGCCACCTCCAATACTCGGGTTAGGCCAAGCTGTATTTCCTGATTATTCCTGTTTTCTAGATCATTTAGCCATTGATTTAAATTCCACTCACTCCATGGTTTGTGCAAAAAAATTCTCCGTGGCTTTATGAGTTAATTTTGATACCAATTCAGAGACAGTAGAACGAAGATTTTTACGCTCAACTATCATATCAATATGGCCATGTTCCAACAGGAATTCACTGCGTTGAAATCCTTCTGGCAAGGTCTGCCTTACAGTTTGCTCTATCACTCTTGGACCTGCAAAACCGATTAATGCATTAGGTTCGGCAACAATCACATCACCAAGGCTGGCAAAACTTGCTGAAACACCACCCATAGTAGGATCGGTCAGAACAACGATAAAGGGTAATCCTGTTTCTGCAAATTTGGCAAGTGCTGCTGATGTTTTGGCCATTTGCATCAGAGAAAATAGCCCCTCTTGCATTCGGGCACCACCACTTGCGGTAAAGCAAATATAGGCTCTATTTTCTGCCGTTGCTGCGGTGATTGCACGGACAAACTTCTCGCCTACTGTGGCCCCCATCGAACCGCCCATGAAACTGAACTCAAAAGCACTGACCACTACAGGTTGCTGAGATAAGCTACCTGTAACAACAACCAAGGCTTCTTTTTCACCCGTTGCTTTCTGAGCCTGTGATATTCTATCTTTGTATTTTTTTGAATCACGGAATTTTAGTCTATCCTGAGGCTCTAAATGTGCAGCAATTTCCTCTTGACCGCCTTCGTCAAGAAATTGTGCAATTCTAACTCGTGCAGATACTCGATGATGAAAGTTGCAAGAAGGACAAACCATTAAATTTTTTGTCAATTCAGTACTGTAAAGTACCTCATTACACCCCAAACATTTAACCCACAAACCCTCTGGAACTCCTTTTTTTTGTGAGGTCTCTGTTCTTATTCTTGATGGTAATAGCTTTTTAAACCAGCTCATAAATTAGAACCTATATTAAGAATCGGTTTATAGTATACACTGAAAAAAACATATTCTTAATATCTATCTTTATTCTGATGTGTCTAAAATTTCAATTTTATTATTCGTTAGATCCATGAAAAAAAGAAACCCGTTCTGCTCTGAGCAACAACGGGTCATTAAAATTTCAGGAGCAGGTTCAACTCCTGAGCTGTTAATGCATTTGTGGGGATTGAAGTTCTATCACAACCTCCTGTTCCGGGACTTCGGATATACTTTTTTTCAGATCTTGAAGTTTAGAATGTAAGGACTCGTTGTACCGCTCTTCTCCGACTTTAGCCCGAGGAGAAAATTGGTCCTGACCTATATCAATCTTATCTAGCAATTGTAACCTATTCTCCTCACTACTGTCTTTTTTATAATTCTCAAATACATCCGTTAACTCATTCACGTATGTTTCCCTCACCTGTGCATCCGTTTTATAACCAAAACATCCGAAAGTTAAGGCTGCAAAAGATCTGAAGAAATCTTTCAACCAAAACTTGTGTGCACGTTCTGCAAGATACTGTGGAAAAACACCCGATCTATCTGTAAAATATTTATCCATTAAGCTTTCAATAGGACTAGTCTCCAGTTTAGGACCCGTCTCCCGTTGAGGTTGCTCTTCTGGTATAGCATCCGGAGCAGGGCTAAAAAATTCCAGTGATTGGTCTGGACTATCTGGACTAAGAATATCTTTTTGCACAGCTAATTGATTTTCGTTATTCTTAATCAATTTTAATTTTTCCTGAATTTCTAAGGAGTCAGAACTCTTAAGCTCATTTAAGAAAGTCCCCTCACGTGCTTCAAATTGCTTAATCTCAGCTAATAATCCGTGTCGTTCTCTTGAATGAAATCTCTCAATAAACCCACTCGTCTCTTCAAGTATTACGTCTAACTTGAGTGGAATAAAATACTCTTTCAGTGGTTGAGCGATTTTAGATATGTGTTGGTATTTTTCCCTGATTGATTCATTGGTATGTTTCTTAAACTCAGCTAAAGGTCCAAAAAATTGTTCAATTTCCCTGATTTGTGAGTCTCGATCTTCTTTAGTGTCTGGTCTGACACTAGAACCATTCAACTCAGGATATTTACTCTGCAGCATTTCTTCAAGAGCAGCTAACTTATGCTTGGCTATGCTATCGTTGATGGCTGTCATTAAACCAGCATTAGTTTCTTGAAGTTTTTTTACAGCAAAATCCAAACCTACGGGCTCATTCTTCAACTTCACATTTCTTTCCTTCAATGCTTCAAAATTATCTCTTACTCTTTTTAATTTACTACTGAGCGTCTCAGATTTATCGATATTATTTTCTTCTGATTTGAGCTTATCTAAATTGCTTACTAAAGCCTTGAGTGAATTCCCAATATTCTTTTGAAGTTCAGCACCGGATTTATCTCGAAAATTCTCACGATGATTCATCATGTCATCAACATTTATTTTCGTAATTTCATCCTTCACGCTTTCATAATATTTCAGAGCCTCACCATGCTCCATTTTGTCTATTTCTTCACTAATGGCCTCTAGTTTTTGCTGTGCCTGTATAACCTCCTCAATCCTGAAGGCAAGTAAATGGCTATCGGAAGAAACCATCGCCAGACCATGATCAATCGTATTAATTTTTTCTTCCAGGGTAGCGAATGTGAGCCTTTCGTCAATTGCAATTTTTCTGCTTTCCAAGCTATTTAGTTCTTCATTCATTGTTGCAGTCAGGCTTTGTAGCGTTTCCTCTGTTTTCTTTACTTCGGCTTCCAGTTTGTTTTTTTCCTGCTTAATACCTTGGTATTCTTCTTGCAACTTCCATAAATTACCTTCTCCCAGCAGCTGTGGTGAAGATATGGGGGAAATTGCCTCAACTGTTACATCTATTTTCATTTCCTGGTCTATTAAATCAATTTTCCTAGAGATGTAGTCAATTACATCGCCTAAATCAGCTTCTAAATCGCTGGGGCCCAAGAGGCTGGAATAGTGGCTGTAATTGTTATACAAATTTGTACGGTTAAAGCCATACCAACTGGCGGCAGTCTGCTCATTTACATACATCCCGTCAATGAAAGCAGCTATTTCATCATTACATTCCAGATTTTTTATCAAGCGGTCTTTTGGAACTTGTCCAGAAGGCATGTACAAACCTTGTTCTTTTTCCAAGACCGTTTGATATTGTTTTAACTCCTCAAGAGATGTTTGCAGTAGTTCCTTACGTTGCTCACTTTTTGATTTGATAGCCTCAAGACCATCTTCTTTGGATGGTATTTGGGCTTTTATTGTGCCTATTTGTTCTTCCAAAGCTCTGATTTGTGGCGAGTACTGCTTCTTTATTGTTTGCACAGCAGCAGGATACCGCTGGTGAATGAGTTGAGATTGGTATTTTGCCGATACTTCTCTGGGACGCGAGTTCTCATGCATTTCTTTAAATGCCTCTTTAGTACGCGTTCCAGCTTCTTCTAATATCCTTTTCCTTCCCATTTTAGATTGTTTTGCCTGTTCATAGTGTAAATCAACTACTTTTGCATTTGCCTTATCTAAAAGAGCCTTTATGGTGGTAATTTGATCCTTGTTAGCTTTAACTTTAAGGTCTAATTTTTCCCCGGCATCACTACGCGCTTTTTCAAAAGCCGATAGATGATCTTTTGTTTCTAAGGAAGGTATAGGATTGGCTGTTTCAAAATTACTAACTTTTGTATCTAACAATTTTTGATGTTCTAAAAGTTTCGCCTGAGAACTCTCAATTTGCTTGATTAGTTTATCATAGCTGTCTATTTGATCATCAACAAATGAATGTTCTGGATTGTCAATTAACGATTGAATCTCTTCAGGTATAACAACTGGTTTCAGAGAAGATACGGCTTGTTCAAGCGATTTTTCAAAATCGAATAGCGATTTAGAATCTGTAATGTATTCCTGTAGGAGTTGTTTTTGTACTTCAATTATCTGTAGGTTATTTTGTTTTAAATAATTTATCATGTCCTCAGTTGTGTTGTACGTTCTCTGCAAAGAAATACCAATGTTTTCATCCAATATCTTATAATTAGGCTTATTATAAACCTCGGACAACTTTGCTAAGTTTTCCTGAGATGTTTGGTTTTCATCTGCAAGTGAAAAAATATAAGCTGATGCAGAGACTTTTGGTGGTAGTTTTTTTTCTAAATTAGCTTTATTCCATTTTTCGTTATAGGATCTAAATGATTCTGCTGCCTCATCAAAAAGCTTCGAATAGCCGTCTAAAACTTCTAATTTTTTCTCCAGTTCAGCATAGTCTGAGTTTAATGGCCCTTGAAAATATTTATAATACATTTGAGGATTAACCTTATCAAATGTTTCATCCATATTCTGTTTCCATGCAGCTTGGCTATCCCTTTTAACCTGGATACCTTTTACAGCTGTACTCACATGTTCAGGAGTGTGAGTTTCATAGACCTTGAGGCGATGCTCCAGTTTTTTCTGCAACCCTGTTAGAGTCTGTCTTATCCCATCCTTAACACCCTTTGGTATGGTTATGTTATCAAGCACTTCCTCGTCTAAAGCAGTATTTAAAAAGGTCTGTAATGCCAACCCTACCTGATTCGTTTGCTCATCGATAATTTTAGGAACCCAATTTTCATCTAAAAATTGGAAGGCTTCTACAATTGCTTTCTGATTCCAAATTGCAGATGCATAGCCCCTGGAAGCATAATGAGCAATATTCCATACTGCTTGAAGAGCAAGATTGGAATATTCCGCTACGGCCTTATTGTCTGGGTAATTTACAAAATTTGCTTCAGGAAGAAGTTCCCTGTTAACGAACATCTGTGCAGACATTTTAGTATCATCGAGTCCTTCACGATTCTCAACTAACTCTTGTCGATTATTGATTTCCACTATTTCTTTTTTGAGCTTGTTTAACGCTGCAAATATATCACTAGGCATACATCCCCCATTACTGGATTGTGTTGTAATAATTAAAACAACATTATTTAATTACTATTTTATGCCTCATTTATTAAGTAAACATGAACAACGGGGGGGTGTTTATTTTTTTTACACTTTTGTTACATTGCAAATCTGGACTTTTAACAACTTTTTAATAAGTCGTGCTTATGTCCAGTATTGTAACTGTGCAACAGAACTGTTGCGACGTTTTAACGCGGCACCATTCTCGATTGCTTCTCCTAAGCCTGCAATCGATGTGATTTGACAAAGCTCAGGATGTTTTGGTTACCGTGAAATTTATGAGCGCCTCTGACAGATCACAACACATCGTGAATTTTAAATGACGAATTAACACAATCACGGCTCTTCTTAACTCTGATGTCACTGCACGTGGGTTGAATTTAAAATTGCAGTCGTCAAACGAGCAATATATATTCTTGATGAGTGTAAATACAACACATTGATTATATTAACCAAAATAACTCCTTTTTTAAAAAAATATGCACAAACTCCTAAAGTTTTTTTACAATTTTCCGATAACTTTGGTGGGTACAGTAAATTTCCAATAAAAAAATGAGTTTACTGAATCGTAAATGTCCCAAACCAGGGATTCAGGTCTGAGGAGACTATAATCATGGCTCAAGTAATTAATACAAACGTAACGTCGCTAACTGCCCAACGGAACTTGGGGGTGTCAGGAAATGCGATGTCTTTGGCAATTCAACGATTGTCATCTGGCTTAAGAATTAACAGTGCAAAAGATGACGCCGCGGGTCTTGCAATTTCTCAGCGTATGACAGCACAAATACGCGGTATGAATCAGGCCGTAAGAAACGCGAATGACGGTATTTCTCTTGCTCAAGTAGCTGAGGGTGCGATGCAAGAATCAACTAACCTTCTGCAGCGTATGCGTGAACTGGCAGTTCAGGCAGCAAACTCAACCAATAACAGCTCTGACCGTGCATCAATTCAATCTGAGGTCAATCAACTAAAAAGTGAAGTCGACCGTATCGCATTAAATACGCAGTTTAACGGTCAACGAATTTTGGATGGCTCGTTCTCTAATGCCAGCTTCCAGGTTGGTGCTAACGCAAACCAAACCATTAGCTTTTCCATAGGTAGTGCCAAAGCATCATCAATTGGTGGTATCGCAACTGCAACAGGTACTGAAGTTACAGCTGCAGTTGCTGCAGACATTACTGTTTCAATCGGTGGTGGCCCAGCTACAAGCATCAACTCTTCTGCAAATTTTGCAGGGACTCTGGCTTCACAGGATGGCACCTCTGCTTATGCCAAAGCGGCAGCACTAGCTGATGCCGGCTTTTCAGTAACTGCCTCAACCACAGGTACTCAAACACTAGGAGGTATTGGGGGTACGGCTGCTGATACTTACAACTTGGATATTAACGGGGTATCAATATTCAGTGGTACAGACGTAGCTGTAGCGTTAACCCCTGATGCCTTACGTGATGCGATAAACGGCGTGAGCAACCAAACAGGGGTTATTGCCAGTCTCAATGGTGGCGATTTGACTCTGACTGCTGCTGATGGCCGGAATATTACGGTTGTTGAAAGTGGTGTTGGTTTTGTCGCAGGTACTGATGGTATCACGGTAACAGGTGGTGATTTTGATGACGCATTACGCGGACAATTAACAATCAATGCAGCAGACAGCATCGCCCTCGGCGGTACTGTAGCTAACATTGGACTTGCTGCAGCCATAGCTAAAGATACTATCGGTATCGATTCATTAGATGTAAGCACTGCTGCTGGTGCACAGACTGCAATCATGAGAATTGATGCGGCTCTGGGTACGGTCAACGCCAACCGGGCAGATATGGGGGCATTGCAAAATCGTTTTGATTCTACAATTGCCAACCTGCAAAACGTATCAGATAACCTGGCAGCTGCCCGAAGCCGTATCCAGGATGCTGACTATGCTGCTGAAATGGCAAATCTGACTAAAAATCAAATCCTGCAGCAAGCAGGAACAGCGATGTTGGCACAGGCTAATAGTATGCCTCAATCTGTACTAAAACTGTTAGGATAAGACACAGCAATTCCAGTGCAGCATTAGTTGCACTGGAATTCTTTAGTTTATACTCTAGCTGTATTCGGGGTATAAAAGGAGTAGGAAATGAATATTGAATCTGTAAAGCCAGTCCCAACAATAAAAAATGAAACCGTAAAATCACCTGAAATACAAAGTCAATCGGTTACTAAAACCAGTGATAAAACCAGCACTACGAGTCCATTGGTGGATTCAGATATGAAATACACTCTCGATGAAGCAACAGGATTGCTCCAGGCGATAGTAACTGACAAGATTACAGATAAAGTGATACGTAAAATGCCTTCGGATGAATATTTGCATTTATTAAGTTTGCTTGATGAAATAATTAATGGTTCTATAGATAAGCACATTTAATAAATGAATCTATTTTGTTTATTACCTGACTACTGATTAATAACACAGATAAGGGATATTATGAGTCTATCATCACCAGGGATCGGATCAGGCCTTGATGTTAAGACCCTCGTTGAGGCCTTGGTTAAAGCTGAAATCACGCCGCTACAAACGCGGCATGACAATAAATTAACCAGTGTTAACACTGAACTGTCGGCTATAGGTCAACTCAAAAGTTCATTGGCAAACTTGCAAACATCACTGAATAATTTATCCGATGTAACTAAATTTTATAATATGAAATACTCGGTTAGTAATGTCGATTTTCTATCGGCCACCCTAACTTCGCAGGCGACTAAAGGCACTTATCAGGTAGAAGTTGAGGCACTGGCACAACAACAAAGTCTTGCGAGCACTTATTTAAATCCAACAAGTGTAGGTAGCGGCAATATAACCATTAATTTTGGCACCTATAATCCTGATAAAACGGTATTCACCGCGAATGGCGATGCAGCACCAGTGAATGTTACTATTGCTCCAGGAAGTGACAGTCTTGTTGCAATTCGCGATGCCATTAACGATACCAACTCAGGAGTCACTGCCAGCATAGTCCAGGATAGTCTTGGATCGCGGTTAACCCTCACCTCATCAAAGACAGGTGAAAATTATGCAATGCAGGTCAGCAGTAGCATTCCAGAGCTAAATTATGACCCTACAATGGGTAATAACGCTTTAACTGAAACTATTGCTGCACAAAACAGCGTGGTTAAAATAAACGGGTTATCCCTTACTCAAAGCACCAACCAACTCCAGGATGCAATTTCTGGAGTGACCATTAATTTAAAGAAAGCAGAACCTGGAACGATAACTACGCTAACAGTGGATGACAATAAAGATCAGTTGACCAATCTAATAAAAGATTTTGTAAGCAAATACAATGACAGTATGACTTTTTTAACCAATTTAACGGGATATAATAAAGACACCAAACAAAGTGGTTTATTCCAGGGTGACCCCCAATTTAGAAATTTGAAACTTAATTTAGGCAAATGGGCAACTTCTCCTCTGGTTAAAAGTACCAATTCAATTCAATCTTTGGCTGACCTGGGTATTACAACCACAGAAAACGGTTTGCTGGAACTAAATCAGGATAAATACAACACCGCCCTTAGTAATCATTATGCTGATATTGGTGCCTTATTTGCAAAAACGGCCACTCCTACTGACAGTAATATACGTATCAACTCAGTTAATGCGCAAGTTCCGGCAGGAAAATATGATGTATTTTTAAGCGAGTTTACCCCTGGCGTGAACATGGCTGGCACTATCGGTTCTTTTCCCGCAACGTCAAGTGATGGCATCACCCTTAACGGGAGCGATGACCTGGGCGGACTATCTATCAAAGTACTTTCAGGAAGTGATGGCTCTCGCGGTCAAATTGTGGTTAATGATGGCATAGCCGTACTGATGAATCATTTTCTCGACTCTTACATGGACACTGCTGGTGATTTAAATCAACGAGCGGAACAATTAAACAAACAAGTCAATCTATTAAGTAAAACCCAAACTCAGATAAATGCCCGAAGTGTTAGCGTGCAAAACAGGTATCTAA
Organism: Legionella antarctica; assembly: GCF_011764505.1. Taxonomy (NCBI): domain Bacteria; kingdom Pseudomonadati; phylum Pseudomonadota; class Gammaproteobacteria; order Legionellales; family Legionellaceae; genus Legionella; species Legionella antarctica. The sequence goes on along the minus strand of NZ_AP022839.1, from coordinate 1,696,565 downwards.
AACAATTTAATGCTCTGGATGTTTTGTTAACCCAAATGCAAAGTACCAGCAGTTTTCTTACCCAACAACTGGCAGCTTTACCAAAATTTAATACTAAATAACACAAGGCTATGCTCATGAAAAATCCATATACCCAAGTTTTAAATCAATATAAGTCAATTGAATTACAAACGCGTATAGATACCGCCTCTCCTCATGAGCTTATAGAACTATTACTACAAGGGGCGCGTTCTCATATAGCCACAGCCCAAGGTAATATTCAACGTAATCAGATTAGAGAAAAAGGCGAGCATATTGGAAAAGCCCTTAATATCATTGAAGGATTAAAGACAAGCTTAAACCACGAACAAGGTGGTGACATTGCTATAAATCTATTGCAGCTCTATGACTACATTCAACATATACTACTAAAGGCAAATTTAAATAATGATGAAGATTTATTAGTGCAATCCAATATACTACTTGCGGAGGTACATCAAGCCTGGCAATCCATTAATTCCAATTCACAAGCCAAAGAAAAAGGATAGCTGACGAACTATAATTTAACAGACAACAATCATTTGTCTTTATTTTACCTGCCTCGCGAATTACTCTGGCCTGTAGACAATAAGTATTCATTAGTTTCACATAAGTATATGTATGCCTGTTTCGTGCGGATACATCAGCTCACAAAGACGACAGTTTTTCGCCAATTTTCAAAAAAAAACCTTAAATCAGAATGGATGAATGACTTTAAACAGTAAAGTTATTTTTAATTATGCCGTTAAAGAAGTTAAAGAACCAAAATCGAGGTGATTATGAAAAAAGTTATTCAATCAATCATAGTCTTAACCTTCCTCATATTAAATACTCCATTAGCTTTGGCTCATTCCCGATTTGGTGAAACCTTATGCAATGTACCGGATTATTTTTGTATGAACATTAAAAGTGGTGAATCATGGGAAGGTCTTTTTCCCAATGTTGAAGAAAGAGATATTGTCAGACGCATTAATCGAATGAATATCAGCCTTCGTCCTGGAATGACTATTGCTGTACCCAAAAATATTGATCGGCTAACTATTTACGACGTCTCACCATTCCCGCGATATATAGAATCAGATGGGGAAAAAACGATTTATGTCAGTCAAAAGAAATTAGCCTGGGGAGCTTATGATCAAGATGGCGAGTTACTTTGGTGGGGACCTATCTCTTCCGGGGTAAGCAAATGTAGAGTTGCTGGCGGCTGCAGCACTCCTACTGGATCGTTCCGAGTTATTAGAAAACAGGATATTGAATGTGTTTCTACCGTTTACCCTAGAAGGAGGAATGGTGAAAGCGGCGGTGCTCTAATGCCTTACTGCATGCATTTTTTCAGAGGGTATGCCCTACACGGAAGTTACGAAGTACCTGGGTACAGAGCAAGCCATGGATGTGTTAGGATGTTTATTGAAGATGCACGTTGGTTAAATGAGGAGTTTATTGATGTTCCAGGAGGAGGTATGCGAGGTACTCGCGTTATATTGGACGCCCCTGATGAGCGGTAATCAAGCAAATCCCCCTCAATGACCAATACTGGACAAGCTGATAACATTTTAATTAGTGATATTTATATATTTGTATGCTAACGTATAAAGCGACTTTGTGATTAAAATAAATACATTATTGACTAAGCAGCAAGATATGAAGACCCCCTCTTGTATCTCTGGTTTTTGTTCGAAAAAATCTCGCAAAATCAATCAAATCGGGTAAATCAGGAGAATTATATAATAATGGCTCATTATAATACGCAGTCTGAATTAAGGCAAAAATCAAACATCAAATCATTAATACCTTGGCTGGTATGGGGGTTAGGCTGCTTATTTTATTTTTATGAATGTCTCTTGCAGGTATCACCCAGCGTGATGAGTAATGAATTAATGCGCGATTTTTCCGTTACCAGCCAAACTTTAGGTATTTTATCAGGTATTTACTTTTATTCTTATGCCGCCATGCAATTGCCTGGTGGTGTGTTAATGGATTATTTCGGACCTCATAGGCTGTTAACCCTGGCTACAGTTGTTTGCGCAGTCAGTACCATTGCATTTGGTATGACTGATAATTTTTTTATGGCCTGTGTCGCACGCCTCATGATTGGTTTTGGGTCAGCTTTTGCAGCTGTAGGCGCCATGAAATTAGCAGCGAATTGGTTTCCCGCACAAAAATTTGCCTTGTTAACCGGTTTAATGGTCACAATCGGCATGATGGGCGCAATTGGTGGCGAGGCTCCCTTAGCACTATTAATCGAAAATTTTGGTTGGCGCCACAGCATGATCATCATGGGATCTGTTGGTCTTGTTTTATCGGGATTAATTGTTTTAATAGTCCGAGATGCTCCCAAAAACCATACCCCGCTAACTCACCAACATCCTCTCGAAGAAGAACGCTTGGTGCCTAGTTTCCTTGCCCTGATAAAAAACAGGCAATTATGGCTGGTAGCTTTATATGGTGGTCTAATGTACATGGCAACACCTGTATTTTGTGGCCTTTGGGGTGTTCCCTTTCTGATGAATAAAATGCTCATTGCTAAATCTACAGCAGCGAACTATGTCTCATTGGTATTTGTAGGCTGGGCAATTGCCAGTCCTTTATGGGGAATATTTTCCAACCGTATCGGTTTACGTAAACCACCAATGTATATTGGCTGTGTCGGTGCTTTGATTTGCTCTACTCTGTTTATTTTTGCCCCGATTACATCTGCTTTCCCCATGCAGTTTCTCCTTTTGGCCTTTGGTATTTTCTCTGCCGGGTTTTTGCCCGCATTTACCGTAGCCAAAGAGTTATGTAATAAAAAATATGTTGCTACTGGTCTCAGTTTTATGAATATGATGAATATGGTAGGAATCGCTTTGGCCCAACCGCTTATTGGTTTTATTCTTGATAAAATGTGGCAAGGTGAAATGACTGGAACAGTCCGACTCTATCCACTGGCAGCATATCATACTGCTTTGTCAATTCTCCCTCTTGGGATGCTCATTGCATTATTTATTTTACCAAGAATCAAAGAAACCTATTGCCAAAGTGTTTATTAATGAAATAATACCGAGTTTAAGAAAGTAGAAGATTATGGCTAAAAAATTATATATTAAAACAAATGGCTGCCAGATGAATGAATATGATTCATCCAAAATGGCAGAAGTATTACTTGAATCTCATGGTTTGATTAAAACAGATCAGGTAGAAGAAGCCGATGTAATATTACTCAATACCTGTTCTATTCGTGAAAAAGCCCAGGAAAAAGTATTTTCACAGCTGGGACAATGGCGAGAGTACAAAAAGAAGAATCCCCATGTAGTGATTGGCGTTGGGGGTTGTGTAGCAAGTCAGGAAGGTGCGGATATTATCAAGAGGGCTCCTTTTGTAGATATCGTATTTGGCCCCCAAACCCTGCATAGGCTACCTGCTTTACTTAATGAGCGGCTTGAGAAGAACAAGTCTGTTGTGGATATCAGTTTCCCGGAAATCGAAAAATTCGATCATCTGCCCGCACCTCGAGCAGAAGGACCAACTGCTTTTGTATCTATCATGGAAGGTTGCAGCAAATATTGTAGCTTCTGCGTTGTCCCGTACACCCGCGGAGAAGAAATAAGCAGGCCTTTTGATGATGTTTTGGCCGAATGTTATCAACTTGCGACACAAGGGGTAAGAGAAATTAATTTACTCGGCCAAAACGTCAATGATTACCGTGGACCAATGGAACATGGTGACACAGCTGATTTGGCCTTGCTAATTCATTATATTGCGGCAATAGATGGAATAGGAAGAATTCGCTTTACCACATCTCATCCACTGGCTTTCTCGGATAACTTGATCAATGCCTACGCAGAGGTCCCTGAGTTAGCAAATCATTTACATTTACCAGTACAAAGTGGTTCAGATCGAATTTTAGGGTTAATGAAACGGGGTTATACTGCGTTGGAATTTAAATCTAAAATCCGAAAATTAAGAAAAATTCGCCCAGACATTCGCTTGTCAACTGATATCATTATAGGATTTCCAGGTGAAACTGATAAGGATTTCCAGGATACTATGGATTTAGTTCATGAAATTGGCTTTGATACTTCATTTAGCTTTATCTATAGTCCAAGACCAGGCACCCCAGCTGCCAGTCTGGCCGACGAGACCCCCTTAGATGTGAAAAAACAAAGACTGCAAATTTTACAAAACAGATTACTACTGCAGGCATCTCGCTATAGCCAATCGATGATAGGCAGCACTCAACGAATTTTAGTTACTGGACTTTCCAAAAAGGATAGCCAACAACTTGCTGGACGAACTGAATGTAATCGGGTTGTTAACTTTGATGGTTCACCCCATTTAATTGGACAATTTGTGATAGTTCAAATCAGTGATGCACTGCCAAATTCATTAAGAGGTCGTCTTATTGAAACTGAGGAGACGCAAACAGCCTAATGATAGCCCAACTGCAAAAACAAATAACAGTACCCCGGGAATATCATAGTCAGCGGGTTGACACCGTACTTGCTCAGCTGCTATCCGAGTATTCGCGTTCACAGATCAGCAATTGGATTAAAACCGGTGCTATCACATTGAATAATAAGCCCTGTAAACCAAAGGATAAAGCCTTGGGCGGGGATCTTATTGAGATCAATGTCGACTTTGTTGCCATTGACGTTAATTTCAACTCATGTGAACCAGAAGATATTCCCCTGGATGTGATTTTTGAAGATGATGAAGTACTCGTTCTGAATAAGTCAGCAGGTTTGGTGGTACATCCTGGAGCAGGGAATAAAGAGCATACGCTGGTAAATGCCCTACTCCATCATGCACCAGATCTTAAACATTTACCCCGAGCAGGAATTATCCATCGGTTAGACAAAGATACTACCGGTTTATTAATCGTGGCTAAATCCCTGACCGCCCACACCTCATTAATCAGGCAAATGCAGGCTCGAGAAATTCAACGCCATTATATTACTTTAGTTCAAGGACATGTGATTGCTGGTGGCACAATAGACACTGGTTTTGGTAGACATCCCAGAAACAGGTTGAAGATGACCGTGACTGGACAAGGACGACAAGCGATTACCCATTATACCGTGAATAAACAATATAAAGACTTTACATTGCTGGATGTGAGTCTGATGACAGGTCGTACCCATCAAATCAGAGTACATTTAGCATACATCAATCATCCAGTAGTTGGAGATCAACTCTACAGTGGCCGTATGCGATTTCCAGCTAATGCCAGTGATCAACTAAGAACAGTATTGCAACAATTTAAACGACAAGCGCTGCATGCGTGCTCCATTGCATTTTATCATCCTCAAACAGATGAAGAACTAACCTTTGCAGCTCCCATGCCCAATGATTTCAAGTTACTTCTTGACACGATGGATCATCATTATGAAGACTAAACTGGCAAATTGGCCTGCGCCTGAAAATGTAACCGCGCTGAGCACTAGCCGTTACTCAGGGTTTAGTCAGCCTCCCTATGATTTAAATAATCTCGGACTGCATGTTGGTGATAATGAAATCCACGTCATGCAAAACAGACAACAGTTAACAGAGGCTTTACAATTACCTTGCGAACCAGTATGGCTGGAACAAACTCATAGCACCACTTGTGTTATTGCCGAAAGTGATTCAAACAGAAATGCCGATGCTGCAATTAGCCATTCTAATTCACACCCGCTAATCATCCTTACAGCTGATTGTCTTCCAATAACGTTATGCAATATTCAAGGAACGGAAATTGCTGCGATTCATGCAGGATGGAAGGGATTATTTAACGGTATTGTTGAAAATACTATAGAAAAGATGAATAGCCCTGCAACGGATCTTTTGGCATGGATAGGGCCTGCCATCTGCCAAAAATGTTATGAAGTGGGAGAGGAAGTGTACTTGGCATTTACCACTAAATACCCATTAAGTGAAACTGCTTTTGTACCTAACAATGCAAAATGGTTTGCTAACTTACCTCAAATTGCTGAGATTGTACTTAATTCAAAAGGCATTAAGGCGGTGTCTCAGTCCGGTTTATGTACTTTTGAGTTAAAAAATGAGTTCTATTCCTATCGAAGAGAGTCACAAACAGGTAGAATAGGAACTTTAATATGGTTTAATGATCAACATCAGGATTAATAATATGATTACTCGTATAAAATTATTCATGAGCGCCCTGCTGCTCTTGACGGTACCTTATGCTTACTCCGCTGAAGAGCCTGTAATGCCCAGCTTGGCTCCAGTTCTAAAAAATATAATGCCAGCCATTGTTAATGTTGCAGTACAGGGTATTCTCCCCAGCGACATTTCATCACCTGGAGCTGCTAATGATGACGATGAAAGACAAAATAAGCGCCCCAAAAGTGCATCCCCAGAAAAAGGCCGTAAATTTGAAAGTATCGGTTCAGGGGTTGTAATAGATCCTAAGAACGGGGTTATTGTTACGAATGATCATGTAATCCGTAATGCTAATTTAATTACTGTGACACTACAGGATGGCAGACGCTTAAAAGCCCACCTGATTGGCAGTGATAGTGAAACAGATCTTGCCATTCTAAAAATTGATGCTAAAAATTTAAAATCACTGGTTATAGGTGACTCAGACAAACTTGAAGTCGGTGACTTTGTAGTCGCTATTGGCAATCCTTTTGGTTTAAACAGTTTTGGTAACAGCCAGTCAGCGACTTTTGGCATCGTAAGTGCTTTAAAACGTAGTGATTTAAATATTGAAGGGGTGGAGAACTTCATTCAAACTGACGCGGCAATTAACCCGGGAAATTCTGGTGGTGCTTTAGTCAATGCTAAAGGAGAACTGATTGGTATTAATACAGCAATTCTTTCTCCCTATGGCGGTAACGTGGGAATAGGTTTTGCAATTCCCATTAATATGGTTAAAGACGTTACCCAACAAATAATAAAATTCGGCTCAATCCATAGAGGTTTAATGGGGATTTTTGTTCAGCATTTAACTCCTGAACTCGCCCAATCCATGGGATATCCTGAGGAATTCCAGGGAGCGCTTGTGTCTCAGGTAAATCAAAACTCACCTGCTGAACTTTCCGGCTTAAAATCTGGGGATATTATTGTCCAGATTGATAACACAAAAATAACTCAGGCAACTCAGGTTAAAACAACAATTAGTCTGTTAAGAGTAGGAACTACAGCCAAGATTATGGTTCAGCGTGATGGCAAGCCTTTAACTTTAAGTGCTGTTGTTACAGACATCAAATCACATGAACAAAAATTACAGTCAAGTAATCCATTCCTCTATGGATTAGCCCTGAGATCTTTTGAACAGGAATCACCTCCTCATGGTAATGTTATTGGAGTACAGGTCGTAGGTGCATCTGAGAGCAGTGCAGGATGGCGAGCAGGAATAAGACCTGGGGACATTATAATCTCTGCCAATAAAGTTCCAGTGAAAGATGTTAAAGGGTTGCACACTATTGCCCAAGAGAAAAAACAAGAATTGCTTGTTCAGGTGTTAAGAGGACCGGGCGCTTTATTCCTGTTAATTATCTAATGTTCCTTCATATTTCTCACGGGCTTGGTTGCTCGTGAGAAATATCCTCAAAACAAAGCCTTATATTAACGTCAGTTATGGACAAGAAGCTTATTAAACCCAGTCACTACCTCGATCCGTTCGCCCTGAGGAGTCGCTTTAGAGACGTCTCGAAGGGTTTTCCCAGTGCCTAGCCCTCGAGACGGGCTAAAGCCCTCCTCAGGCCGAACGGAGCATGGTAAAATCTGAGTTCCTTATCCATAACTCACGTTATGTTATGTGTTTAATAGAGGGTTTTATTTTTCATATTTCAGTAACAGTCACTTCTTCGCATTTGCTGTAAACAGAACAATATAAGCATATTTCAAACAGATATAAAAAATATGGGCATAAAAAGTGAAAAAAAAACTTATAACAGACTTGACATAAACTCATGAAAACGACAAAATCACGCCTCTCATGGCTATGTAGCTCAGCTGGTTAGAGCGCGGCACTCATAATGCTGAGGTCGGTGGTTCGAGTCCACCCATAGCCACCATATCCAATTTAAAAAATTCCTCATTTAAGTTGTCAAAAAAGCTATGGTAAGCTGACATTTTTAGTTATTATGTTATTACCCATGACTTTACGGTTTTTAAATGCGCTCTATAGCAATTTTATTTTTAGCCCTTTTTTTGTCTTCTTTCACTTATGCTAATGATATTAATATTTCCACCGTAACAAAAAATGGCAATACTATTTTTTATCTGCAGGCTGGAGCATTTAATTTAGAAAAAGATGCGAATTTACGTCAAAAAGAACTCACAGGACTTATAAACCAGGATATTAAAATTAAAAATCTGGCAGATAAGAGCCTTTACCTCGTTCAAATTGGTCCTATAAATGATTACCAAACTGCAATAGCGCTCAAAGAAAAACTCTCCCAAAAAATAAACCATCAAAAAGAGAGCTTAAATAATAATCAAAAGTCATCTCTGCATGTAAATCAGATTCCAAAAAAATCAGAACAGCCTTCTGCCCTTCCACCCGAAAGTAAATTGTGGAATTTGCGTAATGCTGATATTCGTGCAGTAATAACTGAGGTTTCCCGCGTTACTGGTAAAAATTTTATTATCGATCCACGTGTTCAAGGAAAAGTATCTATAGTCTCTTCTACACCGATGTCTAATCATGCACTTTATCAGGTTTTTCTCTCTGTTCTTCAGGTTTCGGGATATGCAGCTATTCCTAACGGCGACATCATCAAAATCATCCCTAATATTGACGCTAAAACCCAATCTCCTGACATGGTTAACATGCTGAGAAACCCTCCCCGGGGTGATGACATGATGGTTGCTGTGGTGCCAGTTCATTATGTCCCCTCGGAACAACTTGTACCGGTTCTTAGACCTCTAATGCCACAATGGAGTAGCGTTTCTGCCTATGCTCCATCTAATATGCTTATCCTGTCTGGACGTGCCAATAACATCCGAAGTCTTGCCAAGATCATTAAGCAAGTTGACAGCTCCACATCAAATGGCATTGATATGGTGCCTTTAAAACATGCTTTAGCCATGGATATTGCCAATACGCTAAAAGATCTGGTTAAGACACAACCCAGTCTGGGCAGTAGATCGCAAATTACCATTGCAGCGGATGACCGTTCTAACGCTATTTTAGTAAGTGGCAGTAAAACCGATAGAATCAGATTGCGAATGCTAATTTTAAAACTAGACAGAGAGAGCTCCGCGGGAATAAACAGCAATACTCAAGTTGTTTATCTACATTATCTTAGAGCGGAAGACTTAGTGCCTATCCTGGCCGGAATTGCCCAGGCAAATTTTAGTGGTAATGTAGGAACAACCATAGGGACAATTACCCGGCCTGCATTGGATAGCACTAATCCAGCATCAAGTTTTGCTATGGGCACCTCCTCCTCAGATGGACAAAGCTCCCCTTCAGGTAACATCACCCCACTACTCGCTGCAAATCCTGCGGCTACAGCAAACACGACCTCAGCTAATACACAAAATGAGGGCACGACGAAACCAACAGTTCAAATTATCGCTGAACCCAATACTAATTCGATTATTATTAATGCCCCTGCATCCATTATTCGCATTTTAAAAACAGTTATTTCTCAGTTGGATATTAAACCAGCACAACTATTAATTGAGGCCTTGGTGGCTGAAGTAAACCAAGTCGATATCAATAACCTGGGGATAGAATGGGGTTCAGATCAACAAACAGGTGATCCTAGAAACTTCAGACCCGGTTTTGCTATCATGAACAGCAAAACTAAAATTGCAGATTTTCAAGCTCAGATTTATGCCTTGGCTCGATTGCAAAAGGCAAATATTTTATCTACCCCATCTGTCGTTGTTCTTGATAACCGACAAGCCAAAATATTGGTTGGTAAACAAGTCTCCGTTGCCACATCAAGTTACCCAAACAATGCTGGCGCCACAACAACAGCGAGTCCTTTTACTACGTTTAACCGGGTCAATGTCGCCCTACATCTCTACGTGAGACCACAGATTACTCACGGACAAGGGATTCAACTGCAAATAGACCAGGGAAATGATACTTTAGACCCATCCAGTACTACAGACAGTGATACTAATCCCACTTTTAGAATTAGCAGCATAGTCACCTCAGTACATGTCGAAAGCGGGGATATCGTTGTCTTGGGAGGATTGACTCAGGATAGTCTTGGTAATGATAACAATCGCCTGCCAATACTTGGCGATATACCTGGAATAGGAAGACTATTTCAGCACAATATTCGCAACAGAGATAAGCGAGTACTCATGGTATTTATTAAACCGATAATTCTGCGTGATAAAAGAGATAGTTTACTTGTAACGGGTGATAAATATCACGATGTTCGTCAATACCAACTGGACTGGATCCGATCCCAAGAGGAGTACGAACAAAACAATACCCAAACAGTGCTGCCTCCATGGACCCAGGTGCCTTTGCCCAGACCATTTAATCGTCCAGTGACGCACTTATCTGAAATGACTAAATAGATTATGGATACCGAAGAAAAATCACATCGCCTGCCTTATAGTTTTGCTAAAACCAATGGTGTTGTGGTGGGTGAAATTAAAAATAATAATGCTTTAATCTATCATTTACCTAGTACATCTTTGCAGGCGTTTGCAGAGGTAAAACGTTTGTTGCAAACCGATCTTGATCTGAAACAAGTCGATGAAACAGTGTTCCAGCAACATCTGGCACATATATATCAGTCGAAATCATCAATCCTTGATGCTGCTGAGGGAATGGAAGATGATATGGACCTTTCGTTATTAGCCAGCCAACTCCCCGTAAGTGAAGATTTATTAGAGAATCAGGATGATGCTCCCATTATCCGATTATTAAATGCCCTTTTTACTCAGGCAATCAAACAAAAAGCCTCTGATATACATATAGAAACCTATGAAGACAGGGTATTGGTTCGCAACCGAATTGATGGAGTTCTCCAGGAAGTACTCGAAATTCAGCGTGCCATTGCGCCTCTTGTTATTTCCAGAGTCAAAGTGATGGCCAAATTAGATATAGCGGAAAAACGTATTCCACAAGACGGTCGAATATCGCTTCGTATTGGTGGGCATAACATTGATGTCCGAGTCTCTACGCTGCCCTCAAATCATGGTGAGCGAGTGGTATTGAGGATATTAGATAAACAAGCCGCCCAACTCGATTTAAATCTTCTAGGCATGCCCAAATCAACGCTAATAGCTATGCGAAAAATGATAGCAGAACCTCACGGGATTATTCTTGTAACAGGCCCAACTGGATCTGGTAAAACCACGTCTTTATATGCAATGCTTACCGAATTAAATCAGGTAACGCGCAACATTTTAACGATTGAAGACCCTATAGAATATGATTTAGAAGGCGTAGGACAAACCCAGGTAAATACAAAAGTACAGATGACTTTTGCCAAAGGATTAAGAGCCATTCTCAGACAAGATCCTGATGTAGTTATGATTGGAGAAATCCGCGACCTGGAAACAGCTGAAATTGCGGTTCAAGCCAGTTTGACAGGACATTTAGTTCTCTCTACCCTTCATACCAATAGTGCTCTTGGGGCTCTAACCCGTATGCGTGATATGGGTGTTGAATCATTTCTAATGTCGTCAAGTATCGTCGGACTAATTGCCCAACGCTTGGTAAGAAAGCTATGTCCTCATTGTAAAACACCTCATCAATTAAGATCGGATGAAAAAGAATTGATGGGTCTTGCAGCAGACGCAGATGTATCACAAGTATTTGAACCTCATGGATGCGAATTATGCAATCATCTGGGATACAGGGGAAGAACGGGAATTTATGAATTAATTACAATAGATGAGCCTCTAAGAGGAATGATTCATCGCAATGAAAACATGCAAACCTTAGAGGGTTACCTAAGACCCAACACCCCGAGTATCCGTGATGATGGCTTTAAACGCGTGCTTGTTGGCGATACTGCTCTGGCTGAAATTCTTCGTGTTACCTCTCAAAACTAAATCTCTTAAATAAGAAATCCATTTCAATTATGCAAGCAGTCTCTAAAAATACTATGTAAACTCGTTGATTTTCGAATTACTGAGAAATTTTACGCCAAGAAGTACCCTTTTCCCCGTCCTCCAACTCGATCCCCTGGCTCAATAAATCTGTTCGTATCTGATCAGCTCTTTCCCAGTTACGATCAGCTCGTGCCTGAATTCGCTCAGCGATCAACTGCTCTATGAAAGCTTTATCATCGTCAGCAAAACCAGACTGTAAAAAAGATGCCGGATCTTCTTGTAAAAAACCCATAATTCCAGCCAAGTGCTTCAATGTCATAGCCAAATTGAGCGAATTATTTTTATTCACTTCATGACTTAATTGAAATAAAACAGATAAAGCTACTGGAGTATTAAAATCATCATTCATAGCATGGTTAAATTGTTCTAACCAATGTTTATCTACTTCGCCATCAGTTGTAGCAGGAGTTTCTCTAATCGCCTGATAAAGTCTGGTTAAGCCTTTTTTAGCATTCAATAAATTCTCTTCAGAGTAATTCAATGGACTACGGTAGTGACTGCTGAGCAGGAAATAACGAATGATTTCAGGATGATGATCTTTTAGCACATCAGCAATCGTGAAGAAGTTACCGGTTGATTTAGCCATTTTTTCATTATTGACTTGCAGCATGCCAACATGCAGCCAGTAGTTGGCGAACTGCTTACCTGTAGCAGCTTCACTCTGAGCAATTTCATTTTCATGATGTGGGAATTGCAAGTCCAGTCCGCCACCGTGTATGTCAAACTGTTCACCAAGTTCATGCATCGCCATTGCCGAACATTCAACGTGCCAACCGGGACGTCCATCACCCCAGGGTGATGGCCAACTGGGTTCATTTAACTTTGCCTTTTTCCATAAAACAAAATCAAGAGGGGATCGTTTTTCTTTTACAATCTCAATACGCGCACCTGAAACTAAACCCTCCAGATCTTTATGAGACAATTTGCCATAGTCAGCAAAAGAATCAACCTGGTAGCAAACATCCCCATTATCACTGACATAGGCGTTACCCTTCTCCAGTAAACGCTGAATTAAATTGATAATAGTTTCAATATGTCCTGTTGCTCGAGGCTCATAATCAGGAGGTAGAATTTTCAAAGCCCGGGTGTCATCATGCATTGCCGAAATATATTGGGCAGTTAACTCATCAATGGATATACCTCTTTCATTAGCTCGAACTATAATTTTATCATCGATATCGGTAATATTTCTCACATAGGTTACATCAAATCCTTGTGAACGCAGGAAACGTACAATGACATCAAAAGCCACCATCGAACGTGCATGTCCCAAATGACAAAGATCATAAACCGTAATTCCACAGACATACATTCCGATTTTCCCTGGTTTCAGGGAAATAAATGGCTCTTTTGTTCTGGTTAAAGAATTATACAAATGTAACATCTCTGCTCCTTAGTTCACCTTGCCCCAAGTATCTTTTAAATCAACTACCCGATGAAAAGCTGTCACTTCGCCATTGACTATTTTATTAACACAATAATAACCCAAACGCTCAAATTGAAAAATCTCACCCTCGGGTTGATCTGCCATGGAAGGTTCACAAAATGCTTGCAGGGTTTGTAATGAATCATGATTTAAAAATTGGAGAAAATCTTCTTCACGAGCTGGATTCGGATCGTTAAATAACCGGTCATATTGATACACACTGACGGGATATGCCTCAGCACAGGAAACCCAGTGGATCACTCCTTTGACTTTACGATCTTCAGGATTTTTACCCAAAGTCTTTTCATCATAAGTACAACGTAACTCAGTAATTGCTCCCTGAGCATCTGTTATTACATCATGGCACTTAATCACGTAGGCGTGACGCAAGCGTACTTCTGCGCCCGGTGATAATCGAAAATACTTTTTAGGAGGATCCTCCATAAAATCTGATCGCTCTATGAATAACTCGCGAGAAAAAGGTATCTCCCTGCTTGCTGAATCTGGATTTTGAGGAAAAAAATTGGCTTTAATCTTCTCGACCTTACCCTCAGGATAATTTTCTATCACAATTTTTATCGGGTCCATAACACATAACGCACGTTTGGCAGTTGTATTTAATTCGGCACGTACGCATTCCTCAAATAAAGACATATCAATAACTGAATCGCTACGTGATATTCCAATCATTTCACAAAATTGACGAATGGCTGCAGGAGGATATCCTCGTTTACGCATACCGCGTAAGGTAGGTAAGCGGGGATCATCCCATCCTGTGACTACATTGTTTTCAACCAGCTCGCGCAACTTACGTTTACTTGTCACTGTATGCGATAAATTTAATCTGGCAAACTCAGTCTGGACAGGCTTTGCTGGTAAAGGTAAATTATCGACCAACCAGTCATACAATGGCCTGTGGTCCTGAAACTCCAAAGTGCACAACGAATGAGTGATTTTTTCTAAAGCATCAGATATAGGATGGGCATAATCATACATGGGATAAATACACCAGGCATCACCAGTGCGTTGATGATGAGCATGACGTATCCGGTATAAAACGGGATCACGCATATTCACATTTCCGGACTTCATATCAATTTTTGCCCGTAAAACATGAGTCCCATCTGCAAAATCACCTTCTTTCATTCTAGCGAACAGATCCAGACTTTCTTGTGTAGGCCTATTTCTAAAAGGACTTTCTCGTCCAGGTTCCTGCAATGTTCCTCGGTAGGCTCGGATCTCTTCCATACTAAGACTATCAACATAAGCCATATCTTTTTTTATTAATAAAACAGCAAAATCATAAAGCTGCTGATAATAATCAGATGAGTGTGTGATTCCACACCATTCAAAGCCTAGCCATCGAACATCATCAATAATAGCTTTTACGTACTCATCCTCTTCCTTTATTGGGTTTGTATCATCAAACCTTAAAAAGCAGAGACCGCCAAACTCTTCGGCCAAACCAAAGTTCAAACAAATAGATTTTGCATGCCCCACATGCAAATATCCATTTGGCTCAGGCGGAAATCGAGTGACTACAGACTGATGTTTCCCACTGGATAAATCCTCAGTAATCAGTTGTCTTATAAAATGAGCTCGTTTTTCAATATTTTCATTCATTGCATTTTCCATTGTTGTCGATTGCATACCGCATGGAGCCTATCAAAGCGGCCCCTGCTTGCAGTGCATTTTTTTTAGTTTCGTAAGCGTTTAAAATATCCGTGATCAATGCCGCACCGACAATAACCCCATCGGTAAAATGAGCAACTTCTGCAGCCATCGCTGGTGTTTTGATACCAAATCCTACCATTAAAGGTAATTTCGTTTGTGCTTTTCGAGTTTGATACTCAGACTGCAAAGCGAAAATATTAAGCGTATCCGAGCCCGTAACTCCTTTTAAGGAAACATAATACAGATAACCTTTTGCGAATTGATTAATTAAAGCCATACGTTCATCTGATGTCGTTGGAGAGCAAAGAAAAATGCTATATAAGCCGTGTTTTTCCCAAACGCTGGCAACTCCCTCACATTCCTCAGGGGGTAAATCGACCAATATAGTCCCGTCTACCCCTGCTGCAGAGGCATGTTCAGCAAAAAGGTCATAGCCATACTGCTCAATAGGATTTAAATAGCCCATAATGACCACTGGTGTATCTTTATCCTTCTGGCGAAACTCCCGGACCATCCTGAGTACATCCTGACAATGAATAGAATAAGCAAGTGCTCGTTCCATAGCATGCTGGATCACAGGCCCCTCGGCCATAGGATCGGAGAAAGGTATGCCCAGTTCCAAAATATCAGCCCCCGCTTTTACCAACTCATGCATTAACGCTACGGTCAGATCAGGATGAGGATCTCCTGCCGTGATGTAAGGACTTAGCATTTTTTTACCACTGGCTTTAAGCTGCGTCAGTTTCCGATCAATTCGATTCATAATGTACCTGATTAAGTGTCAAACTAAATAATTAAACTGTGATCCCGTCAATAGTAGCAACTGTATGTATGTCTTTATCTCCACGACCTGACAAGTTAACGATGATACTCTGGCTTTTAGACATGCTTTTAGCTAACTTCATAGCATAGGCCACAGCGTGGCTTGACTCAAGAGCAGGGATAATTCCTTCGATTCGCGTTAGCATGCGAAAAGCACTAAGAGCCTCATCATCATTAATTGCTTCATACGTCACTCGACCAGTATCCTTTAAGTAGGAGTGCTCGGGACCTACACCTGGATAATCCAAACCTGCTGACACTGAGTGAGTGTCTTTAACCTGACCATATTCATCGCAAAGTAAGTAGGTACGATTACCATGCAACACACCTGGTTTTCCTGCAATAAGTGAAGCAGAGTGCTCTCCAGTTTCCAAGCCCTTTCCTCCCGCTTCGACACCATAAATTGCCACAGACTGGTCATTTAAAAAGGGATAAAACAAACCAATTGCATTGGAACCACCACCTACACAAGCAACCAGAGCATCGGGCAGTTGGCCTGTTTTTTCCAAAAATTGCGCTCTGGCTTCACTACCAATAATTGTCTGAAAATCTCTGACCATTTGAGGATAAGGATGAGGTCCTGCAACAGTACCGATGATATAAAAAGTATCATCCACATGACTAACCCAATCACGCATCGCTTCATTTAAAGCATCTTTGAGTGTTTTAGAGCCCGAAGTTACAGGAACAACTTCTGCTCCTAATAATTTCATGCGATAAACATTACTTGACTGACGTTTAATATCTTCTGATCCCATATAAACGACGCACT
This sequence comes from Legionella antarctica, assembly GCF_011764505.1. NCBI lineage: Bacteria > Pseudomonadati > Pseudomonadota > Gammaproteobacteria > Legionellales > Legionellaceae > Legionella > Legionella antarctica. Next base: position 1,679,829 of record NZ_AP022839.1, on the reverse strand, counting down.
CAAAGCCAAATTTTGCAGCTACCGTTGCCGATGCAACTCCATGCTGACCCGCACCAGTTTCAGCGATAATTCGGGTTTTTCCAAGTCGTTTGGCTAATAACGCTTGTCCTACGGTATTATTAATCTTATGCGCACCAGTATGATTTAAATCTTCTCGTTTAAGATATATTTGAGCACCACCTACATGCTTGCTAAGCCGTTCAGCATGATACAAAGGATTAGGTCTGCCTACATAATCTTTTAATTCAGTACGTAATTCAGCTAAAAATTCCGGATCATTACGATATTTAGCATAACCTTGTTCTAACTGTTTTAAAGCATTAATTAAGGTATCTGCTACAAATACACCACCATATGGACCAAAATGACCATGTGCATCAGGAAGTTCTTTTTTACTCATTATATACCCCATAATACCTTAATAAATTGACTCATTTTTACATGATCTTTTACACCAGGCATAGCCTCAATTCCACTACATACATCTACTGCATAGGGTTTGGATGCCTTAATTGCATCTAGAATATTAAATTCATTTAAACCACCAGCCAGGATAATCGGCTTGGATAAATGCTGAGGAATAATCTGCCAATCAAAAGGAACCCCCGTCCCGCCTCTGCTTATTTCTGAGGGTGTATCAAGAAGTATAGCACTGGCTTTAAAGTACTCTTGTATTAGATGCTCAATTTGCCCACTGGTTTTAGGTTGTGAGGCCTTAATAAAAGGTTTATTAAACTGCTTGCAAAATTCTGGTGATTCATCACCATGAAATTGCAATAATTTAATAGGTAGCTCTTTTATTATTTGTTGTACAAAAGCCTCATCCGGATTAACTAAAACGGCGACTGCATCCACAAATGGAGGAAGATTTTTTAATAGAACCATGGCTTTTTCTATAGTGATAAAGCGAGGGCTTTTAGGATAAAAAATCAAACCAATGGCATCAACACCCAGGTTTATGGCATGGGCCACATCTTCAGCACGCGTCATGCCGCACATTTTGACTCGTGTACGAGATGGATTCAATTATTTCTCCCATAGAAATAAAGGACCCGGATTATTTTGTAAAATAGCAAACTTCTGAGGAAAGTTGACTTGTACTAAATATAAACCATATGAAGGTGCTGTTTCTGCGCCCAGCTTTCTATCTTTAGCTTGCAAAACCTCATTTACCCATGATACTGAGTGTTTACCAGAGCCAACAGCAATGAGTACACCGGCTATATTTCTAACCATATGGTGCAAGAAAGCATTCGCAGTGATATCGATAATTACCATTTCACCAGAGCGTGAAACCTGGACTTGATGAATGTTGCGCATGGGTGTTTTTGATTGACATTCAACAGAGCGAAAAGATGTAAAATCATTCTCTCCTAATAAGCTTTGTGCGCCTTGATGCATTAATCGATGATCCAGTTGCCTGTATTGCCAGGTAACATTGCTACGAAGTAAAGCCGGTCTAATCGCTCCATTGTAAATGACATAACGATATCTTCTGCTCAGTGCAGAATAGCGGGCATGAAAATCATCAGGGATCTCCTTACCCCATTTCATACAGATATCTTTAGGCAAGCAAGAGTTGGCCCCATGTATCCAGGAGCGAATCGTCCGCTCTTTATCGCAATCAAAGTGGATCACTTGGTTCGTAGCATGGACGCCTGTATCTGTTCTGCCAGCACATACTACTGAAATAGTACTATCGGCAACTTTTGACAATGCTTGTTCAACTGCTTGTTGAACCGTATGTAAGCCTGTTTGTGCCTGCCAGCCATGATATCGGCTTCCATCGTATTCAACCACTAAGGCAATACGCATTCAATATTCCTGATAAAAAGGGTCAATTTATAATACCCTATTTATTTTGTCTATACCTTATGATGATTGATTAGCAAAGATTTCAGCTAAAGAGCTTCAACAAAGGGATGGTGTTCTCATGCCAGCATGAGCTTAGCGAGGAATCTGGCTATTCCAGTCACGAAAAAAGTAAATAAAGGAAATAACTCTTGGAGGTCTGCCAAACCCGAAATGGAAAAATAGAAAGTGGCAGCCAATCATTCCAGAGGATGGTACTAGAGTGAATACTCTCGCCTGTCCTGGTATAACGTGAGAAATACTCAGGTTAAGATGAAATTAGGGATTACTTATCTTTTATTTCATCAAGCAAACGTTGAGCTTCTGTTTTTTGTATCTCATTACCATATTCCAGCACTTCTTCCAGTGAGGTTCTGGCAGATTCGATATCATCCATGCCTATATACGTCTTAGCCAGAGCTAATAAAGTATTTAATGCTGTTTTACTTTTTAAGGGGTTAGATGAGGTTGAGACAAAATCTATACTTTGGTCACTACCATCCTCCTGCTCTGATTTTGGTTTAGTTTTTTTTTCTGATTTTTCTGGAATTAATTGATGTAAATCCGTTTCAAACTCTAATACATCATGATTTGATGATTCTTCTTTGGCTTTGTTTTCACTCTGTTCTGATATTGATTCACTACCTGATAATAAAGGGTTTTGATCTGAAGGCGGCAGATTTTGCACTTCATCATTAACAGGTAAATGATTTTTTTGAGATTCAAATTCCATAACTGATTTTTCTTTTGCAGCCTCCTGATCCTCTTTTATATCTCGAGCTATTTTATCTTTTTGTTTTTTATCCTTGCCTGTTGTTTCTTTATTTCCAGGTATAAGCACGGCACGTTCATTAAAGGCTTCTTGTTTTCCAATTGGCAAATCAGCGGCTTCAATGGGCGCTTTTTTTGGGACAGCATTTTTCTTTTTCTTTGCTCCCTGTTTTTTAACAGGCTTATCAGCAGTCTCAACGCTCTCTGATTTATTTATCATTTTTTTGTCAGACAAATCATTATCATTTATAATTTTTTTGGAGGACTCGGCAATGACCTTTGGTTTAATCTCTTCAACTTTCGAAGATTTCGATGCCGTTTCATTTTGTTCAACCACACCCACATCTTCCCCAGCTGCAGAAAGTTCAGTAGTTTCATCTGCTTTTTTTAGTTTTTGTTGAGCTTCAGGTTTGAGTGATGGGGGCTCCATGGGAGTTCTTACCAGATAAGGCTCATCATGAATGTCTTTTTCGCGATAGATAAAATACCAATAAGCGAAACTTCCCCCTCCCACTGCCAAAACCAATAAAATCCATAGTGGCCATAAGCTTGAAGATTGGTTGTTTGCAAAAGAGGCATTCGCTTGAGAAGCCACTGCCAAACGTTGCTTCACCATTAGTTGCATTTGCGCTTGGATTGATTCTATTTCTTTATCGCGTTTGTCCAATTGCAATTGTAATTTCTTATTTTGTTCCTGGAGCAGATGGAGCTGCTCCATTAATATGGCATTAGATTCTCGTACAGACTCGACTGCAGCTGTTGTAATTGAAATCTCTGCTTTAATATTTGATACGCGTTCTGGATTTTGGGCCGTCTTATCCGGAGCTGGTTGTTGATTGGAGTTCATTACAGAAACAGCAGAGTTGGGAATTAAAAATTGGGGTAGTATTGCAGGGGGCGGTGTTATTGCCTGCATGGTGGTAAATCTGGGTATAGCCGGAACTTCCGATTTTTTTATTGGGTAATTGGTAGCAATCCGGGGAACGGTATTAATTGTTTGACCATTAATATAGGGTGGGGAAAGTACATGATTTATGGATGATCTTTCATCCCATGCTTTATCATGAGCCATCACTTCTTCGGTCGCCAGTTCGGCGGGAACCTCCATGATTTCGCGTGTAGACGGAATCACCAGACGGATGCCGATTTTTAACCCATTTAAATTTCCTTCCTTAAACGCATCAGGGTTTTCACCAACAACAGCAAGAACCACTTGAGGTAAAATCACTTCGGACGTTTTATATCTTTGAGCAATTTGCCACACGTTTTCATTGGTTATTGTTGGTCCGTACGTCGTTTTTTTCTTATTATCTTTCAGAGCAACCGGATTATGCTGCACTTCGGTGATTACTTTTTTGTTGATCACACCCGACTGAGCTCTATGCCCTGCAACTTTTTTATGACCTGTCATTTTTTTGTAATAGGCAGGGCTATTCTGTGCAAGAGTAGACACTAATTGATATCCTGGAGGATCCACTAATACGGTATACGCTTTATATAACTGACCATTTGGCCAGGTTAAATCTACTACTAACTCCATATAGGGATCAGAAATTCGATCTACAGATTGAATTTTTATAACGAGTTTACCTTTGGCATTTTGTTCGATTTTAAAATTTAATAAAGAAAGTACAGCAATCCGTTCAAGGCCTATTTGATGAAAACTTTCAGGATCAGCCACGCCCACTTTAATTCCCATCAAAGGAGCATTTCCTACGTCTATTAATTCTATTTCGGCTAAAAAAGGTTGATCAAGAGACGACTTAACTGTCATTTCCCCTAAGCCAATTGCATTGAGCGACATTGGAATTATCCATGCTAATAAAGCCGAGTGTAAAACAGTTTTTTTCAATCAGAGCTCCATGCTGGTTGGGTATGCATAGTGGTTAATTAATATATCCATAAAAATTAACACTAACAGGTAGTCTATTCAAGAAGTCTGAAGATTATTCTAAAACAATCATTGACTTATGCAAAAACTGGCTCAATAAAAGATCACTTCGATCAAATTAATAACCTGATGCTCTCATTCACCGTCAATAGTCACATTTTTTCTGTGCTATTAGATGATGATGTTGTTCAGAAAATAGCAACAACACCATTATTGATAATTCCGGGATCAGACTTTTACTCTGGGACGGAGCGCTCATCTTCAAAAAATGTTACCTGACCTGTTTTTATATCATGTAGTCCGGCGATAATACCCACCTGCTTGCTCTGGAGAAACTCTTTTAGTATTGGACTTTTTGCCTGGATCTCTCTAGCCATATTTAAGGCATTGGCTTTCGCTATTGCATTGACCAGTTTTGGATCAGTGCAATTTTTTGAATCCTCATCCTTCATAGTGGATTGTACTGCCGGCTGAATTTTGTCCAACACATCAGTCAAATGCCCAAATTTGACCCCATCACATGCACCAGCAACTGCACCACAAGAGGTGTGAGCTAACACCACAATTAATCTCGATCCTGCAGCTTTCACCGCAAACTCCATACTGCCCAGAATATCGTCATTTAGAACATTCCCTGCAACCCGTAAGGTAAACAAGTCAGCTAAGCCCTGATCAAAAAACAATTCGGGGACACTACGTGAATCCATACAGTTGAGTACTACTGCAAAAGGAAATTGTCCGTACGCTGATGAATAAGCTTGTTGTAAATAATCCCGGGAAATTTGTTTGTGCGTCAGAAAACGTTGATTTCCGTCCTTCAAGCGTTGCAATGCCTGTTTTGGGCTCATTTCTTGTTGCTTTGCCTGCGTTACTGTTTTACCGAGAGGTTTTGGTTCAACAGGCTCCGCATGGGCAAGTCCACAAAAAAAACCAGTCATACTGCAAATGAACAGTATGATTTTTAATCCTAAATGATACATTAATAAGCTCCTTTTTAATTTTTATATCGTCCTCACAACATAATAACTTCATTTGAATAATTAATGCAAAATACTTTTATTTGTTTAGTCAGTTTAGCCTCACCAGGGACTGTTAATCATGGTCTTTTGATCCCTTGAATTAAGGATACTGTTATTGTTTCACGTCAACGGTACAGTGGTAAACTACCAGGAATGGAATCAGTTGATGCCAACTAAAATTTGCACTGTCTATCATCAGTAAAGTGCTTTCCAACCTATCAATCTAAAAAATTTATCTCAACCTTGGCGTTTTTTTGTAAGTCCTGTCATAATAGTTCCCTCGATTTTATAGGACAAATATGTCAGCATCATTACTGGATGGAAGATTTTTAGCCTCTCTTCGTCGAGACGAATTAAAAAAACGGCTGCAGGAGCATGTCCACCAAGGTAACAGAGCCCCTGGACTGGCTGTCATTCTTATTGGTAATGACCCCGCTTCTTCAATTTATGTCAGTAATAAACGTAAAGCCTGCGAAGAAGTAGGCATCACCTCTCATTCTTATGATTTGTCTGCTGAAACAAGCCAGGATGATTTGCTTCAACTTATTAGTGAATTAAACGACTCTGAGAAAATCGATGGTATTCTCATTCAATTACCTTTGCCCAAACACATTAATGAGACATTGGTTATTGAACATATTAAACCAGAAAAAGACGTTGACGGTTTTCATCCGTATAATTTAGGCAGGCTTGCTCAAAGAAATCCTCTGTTACGCCCATGTACCCCCCTTGGGATCATGAATCTTTTGCATCATTATAAACTGGATGTGAAACGAAAACATGCAGTGGTCATTGGCGCATCAAATATAGTCGGTCGCCCTATGAGTTTGGAATTATTACTCGCTGGAGCAACAGTCACTGTTTGTCATAAATTCACCCAACAACTGCAAAAGTATGTAGAGATTGCTGACTTAATCATCATAGCCACGGGAGTAAAGGATTTAATTAGTCCAGATTGGCTCAATGAAAAACAGATACTTATTGACGTGGGAATGCATCGGCAAGAAGATGGTAGCCTCCGTGGGGACATTGATTTTAAGGAAGCGATAAAAAAAGTGGCATGGATAACCCCTGTTCCTGGCGGTGTTGGTCCCATGACCATTGTTTCCCTACTCGAAAATACGATGATGGCAAAATTAAAGGGATGATACTACTTATCCAGCTCATCCCAATCAAACTCACCACTTAATTCATCAAAATCATCTTTAAACTCATCTTTCAAACGTTTACGCTCCAGTCGGTCTTCAAGCATGCGCTTAATTCTCTTTTTTTTAGGCAAGTCCTCAACCTCTTCATCGAAGCCATAATCAGAAAGAGAGTGATGATCGTATTCTTCGTGTAAACTCATTTTCCTTTCCCCTTTTATGGTATCACTCAAGAAAAGTATAGTGCACTTTTTAAAAAAACGTGACCTCTTCCGATTGATAGTTTCACCCCAATTTTAAAAAAAGAAATAAGGATAAAGATACAGCCAAACCACGTATTAGGCTTCCCTGATAACGGCTACGCTTGTTATTATTGACATAATGTCTTGAGCCCTTCCTCGATGATAGAAAGTCCAATTTCCAAATCTTTTACATCAGTAGAAAGCGGCATAAGGAGACGAATTACATTCCCGTATGTTCCGCAACCAAGAATTACCAGTCCCTGCTCTAGACAAAATTTAGTTAGTTTGTCCACAGCTACTTTATTCGGTTCTTTCGTGTTTTTATCTTTCACCAGTTCGATGGCCTGCATAACGCCCAAACCACGAACATCACCTACTATCTTGTACTTTTCTTTAAATTTAGAAAGTCTGGAATTTAGTACCTTTGAAAGATGTGCGACATGCTCCAAAAGCCCCCCCTCTTCAAAGATTTTAAATACTTCAAGCGCTGCTGCACAACTTAGAGGATTTCCTCCAAAAGTTCCTCCTAGTCCACCGATCATTGCAGCATCCATGATTTCAGCTTTACCGGTTACCGCAGCGATCACTGTTCCACTGCCAAGGCCCTTTGCTGATAAGGTAACGTCAGGATCCACTCCCATTGTTTTCATCGCGAACAGGCTCCCAGTACGACCAAAACCCGATTGAATTTCATCTGCAATGAAAACAATTTTATTTACCGTACAAAACTCCCGAATTTTTTGCAAAAAGGATGCTGGAAACTGGATAAATCCCCCCTCACCTAACACTGGCTCCAAAATAACTGCTGCGATATTTTCAATACCCACACGAAAATTAACGAGATCAGAAAAATCATTGAAACATTCTTCTACACAATTTTTTCCTTTCCAACGATACTCATACGGAAAGGGAGCACGATGGACTTCCGAAAGAAATGGACCAAATCCATGCTTGTAGGGTTTGTTTTTTGCTGTAAGGGTCATAGCCATGTAAGTGCGCCCATGATAAGCATGATCAAAACAAATCACCGCTTGCTTTCCGGTATAAGCACGAGCAATTTTAATGGCATTTTCTACAGCTTCCGCTCCCGAGTTCAACAGGATTGATTTTTTTTCAAAACTGCCAGGGGTGTGATAATTTAGTCGTTCACATACTTTGATGTAGCCCTCATATGGAAGAATATTAAAACTTGTGTGAATATATTTTTCAGCTTGAGCCTTGATTGCATTGACTACCGCATCGGAACAGTGTCCTGTATTCACCACACCAAATCCAGATGAAAAATCCAGAAATACATTTCCATCTACATCTTCTACAAAGGAACCTTTTGCTCGCTCCACAAAAATGGGAGTAAGGTGAAAGGGTCCTCTTGCAACATGTTTAACGCGTTGCTCCATCAATAGTTTTGATTTCGGTCCTGGTAGTTTTGTCTTAATATTAATTTGATTCATTAATACCACCCAATTGGTGTTTCATCGAGGTTAATATTTACTTGTTTGATTTCAAGATAGCTTTCAATTCCATACAAACCTAACTCACGACCTGATCCACTTTGTTTGTATCCACCCCACGGCATTTCATTAAAAGTAGGATGGTAATGATTTACCCAAAGAATTCCGGCATGAATTTGAGAAGTCACGCGATGAGCACGAGTAAGGTCCTTAGTCCACACAGCTGCAGCTAAACCATAGTCAGTATCGTTTGCAATTTGAATCGCTTCTTCTTCAGTATCAAAAGGAATGACTACGAGTACCGGACCAAAAATTTCTTCTCGAGCGATACGCATTGTTGGCTTCACCTCATCAAAAATAGTGGGCTCAACAAAATTCCCTTTTTCAAAGGCTGCTCCTGTAGGGCGTTTCCCGCCACAAACCAATTTCGCACCTTCAGCGATACCTATTTTAATGTAATTTTCTACTTTTTCTCGGTGTGCGTTTGAAACCAAAGGGCCCATTTTTACTCCTTTGTCCAAACCATGCCCCAGTTTGATATTTGGAATTTTTTTCAACATTCTTTCCACTATTTGTTTATGAATAGAACGCTCCACTATCAAACGAGAACCAGAGGAACACACTTCGCCCTGATTGGCAAAAGCACCAAAAAGAGCACCATCAACCGCCATCACAAGATCACAGTCTGCAAAGACAATATTTGGATTTTTTCCACCAAGCTCTAATGATATTCGCTTCAAATTACCTGTAGCTGCCTGCATTATTTTTTTCCCGGTACTTGTTCCGCCGGTGAAGGCAACTTTATTCACCATCGAATTACTTGCCAATTCTTCACCTGCACCCACCCCTGGACCCGTGATGAGATTCACAACGCCTGCGGGAAACCCGCATTGATCAATAAGTTTGAACAATTCAAGAGCGGTCATCGGTGTCAGTTCAGAAGGCTTTAGAATTACAGTATTCCCTGCTGCAAGTGCTGGTGCAAGCTTCCAGGCAGCCATAAGCAGTGGGAAATTCCATGGAATGATTTGGCCACACACTCCGATAGGTTCTCGTACAACATAACTAAAGGAATTCGCCGGTACCGACATCGTTTCGCCATGAATTTTAGTGGTAAGACCTGCGTAAAACTCAAAACAGTTTGCTGCATCGATCACATCATACTCTGCTTCTGCCAAAGGTTTGCCACAATTTCGTGTTTCCAGCTCAGCTAACCTTTTTGCATTTGCACGAATTAGCTCAGCAATCTTGAATAACAACTTACCACGATCAAGCGCATACGTTTGTTTCCAATCACCTTCATCAAAAGCCTTTCGTGCTGCTTTGATCGCGAGCACAACATCTTCTCTGGCGCATTCCGGAACTTTTGCAATCAATGAGCCATTACCGGGATCGATAATATCACGAGTGGCTCCACTTTTAGCTAGCGTAAATTTCCCATCAATATACATTTCACTTTTCATTTGAACGCCTTTTATTGAGTCCAGTAAATTGATTTGCCACTTGAGTGGGTTCTAATGTCGCAAAATAGTTTACAGTCTACAAACGAAGTCAATCCGAGCGAGCATAAACGCCAAGTCCCTAAACTCGGATAATCCAATTCACACTTTATAGTTTGGACTTTATTCAAATATAGTGTAGTTATCAAAAACTGTAAATTCGCTGGTTATTTTTTATAAATAAAACACTTGAGTATTTTCATACAAGGATTGTATCAAGTAAAAATTTAAAATCAGATTTTTTTTATGAGCTATACTTATAACTAGATTGAGGTAGATAAACTGATACTGACGACAACTATAAATATTCTCTTAGTAACTAACTAAACTAACTAATAGATGCTTCTATTTGATGAGGTATTATGGACAAATCTGCGAAGCAAAAAACTTATAAGAATAAAATTCTAATTCTTGGATTCGGCAGTATTGGCCAAGCAATATTACCTCTTTTATTCCAATATTTTAAATTAGATCCCTCTCAAATTTACATCCTGTCAAAACATAGTTTTGGTTCTGATGTTGCCAAACATTTTAATGTCCCATTCAAAGAAACTGGCGTTACAGAAAATAATTACCAGGAACTTTTGTCTTCAATTCTAAAACCAGGTGATTTTTTGTTAAATTTATCCGTGGGTGTATCCAGTATCGATTTGATAAAATATTGCCATTTAAACAATATATTATATTTGGATGCAGCCGCTGAATCCTGGGAAAAAAGGAATAACGATAATAGTAAACTTCTTTCTAATTATGCTTTACGTGATGCTACCTTAAAACATAAAAAACAGGGGCCTACCGCAGTTTTAACACATGGAGCCAACCCCGGTTTAGTATCTCATTTTCTTAAACAAGCATTATGGAATATGGCAAAAGATACTAATTGGCAGGGCAAACCTCCACAAAAAGCAGTAGAATGGGCTCAATTGGCCCATGATCTCGATATTAAAACAATACATGTTTCTGAACATGATACTCAAGTTTCATCTCAAATAAAAAAAACGAACGAGTTCATAAATACATGGTCAGTAGATGCTTTAATTTCTGAAGCACTTCGACCTGCTGAACTAGGCTGGGGAAGCCATGAGCGTCATTGGCCTCATGATGCTAATCATCACAGCTTTGGATCAAATTGTGGAATATATCTTAATCAACCAGGAGCAGAAACCCAAGTACGTACATGGACACCTGCATCTGGCCCTATTAATGGTTTTTTGATTACTCACGCTGAGTCTCTATCTATTGCAGAGTATTTAACTTTAAAAAAAAATGGTGAAGTATATTACAGACCAACAGTTCATTATGCTTATCATCCCTGTCCTGATGCTATTTTATCTTTAGAAGAGCTTGTACAAAATAAGTACGCCGTCCAAAAAGAAAAAAGAATCATTTTAAAAGATGTTGTTGATGGAACTGATGAGCTCGGAGTGTTATTAATGGGAAATAAAAAAGGAGCTTATTGGTATGGCTCACATCTTTCCATCCAAGAAGCAAAAAAGCTGGCAAATTATAACAATGCCACAAGCTTACAAGTTGCAGCCGGAGTGTTATCGGGTATGATTTGGGCTATTAATAATCCAGAGCGTGGGATTATAGAACCTGAAGATATGGATCATGAATATATTTTGAATCTAGCCTTACCTTACTTGGGTAAAGTTGGTGGTTACTATACAGATTGGACTCCGTTACAGGACAAAAACAATTTAAATACTAAATTCACCGATCAAAGTGACCCTTGGCAATTTATTAATATTCGCATTGATAAAACAGGATAGAGAATATTATTTTTTATCCATTTAAAAAATATCGCTACATGCCTCTAGTGATGAAAAGATTTCCTGAATGAAAACTATAAGGAAGAGCTCCCTGATTCTGATATAATCAGCAAAATTCTTTTTTATAAGTCCTTTTATGCTCAGTTACCAACACGGTTATCATGCCGGCAATTTTGCTGATGTTATTAAACATATCTCTTTAACCCGTCTATTAAACTATCTCCTGCTTAAGGATAAACCTTTGTTCTATCTTGAGACTCATTCAGGAAAAGGACAATATGATTTAAAAAACAAACAAGCTGAAAAAACAGGTGAATACAAACAAGGAATCAAGCTAATCTGGGATGATAGAAAAACTCTGGCACCCGTTTTTAAAGACTATATACAGGCAATCAGTAAATTAAATGGTTCCGATGGTCTTCGGCTTTACCCCGGCTCTCCATATTTAGCAATTAATGCGCTCCGGATGCAGGATAGAGCATATTTTTGTGAACTCCATCCAGCAGAATATGAAGCCCTGGATCAAATGCCTCATTTGAATAAAAAAGTTCATCTCAGTAATACAGATGGTATTTTAGCGTTGAATGCACTTCTGCCCCCTCCAGAAAAACGAGGGTTAATTTTTATTGATCCTTCCTTCGAAGTAAAAGATGAATACAAACAAATCCCACCTGCTATAAAACGTGCCTTTAAACGTTTTTCTACCGGGATTTATTGCATTTGGTATCCTGTAGTTAATAGAAAACTAACAGAACAACTGATTCGCGGGATGAAAGAAGTTGGTGCTAAAAATGCATTGAGAATTGAATTCAATTTAACCCTTGCACCAAGGGAGGGAATGTCCGGCTGTGGATTGTGGATTATAAACCCACCATTTACCTTTGCTGATGAAATTAAATCAGTTCTTGATACCTTAAGAACCTACTTTAATCCAGGTGTTTCTTCATATATAGTAGAAACATATTCAGGAGCATGAGAAAGAAACAATGACTGTTTACCCTATTCCAGCTTTTTTAGATAATTATATTTGGGCAATAATTGATAAAAAAAAAGATGTATTCGACTGCATTGATCCCGGAGAGGCCGAGCCTGTGGTTGCTTTTGCAAAGACTCAGAAGCTAAAACTGCGTACTATCCTATTGACCCATCACCATAATGATCATATCGGTGGTGTTGGTCAGTTAATCAAGGAATATCCTGCTTGTGTTGTTTACGGCCCTCACGATGACCGAATCCCTTACATAACAAATCAAGTACAGATAAATCAAGCCATTCAGGTTGGCAACTACTCGTTTCATATTTTATTTAATCCTGGACACACTTCCACCCATATTAGCTATTATGAATCCCGGCAAGGTTGGTTATTTTGTGGTGATACTCTGTTTTCAGCAGGTTGTGGCAGAGTATTTGATGGAACAATGGAAGAACTGCATCAATCAATACTGCTATTCAAAAAATTACCACCTGCTACCCAAATTTTTTGTGCCCATGAATACACGCAACAAAACCTGAGATTCGCTCAGACTGTAGAACCTGAAAATCCAGCTATAAAAGCTCATATACAACACCTGAAGCAACAGCCTACACCCTGTTCCTTGCCGTCAACTCTGAATATGGAACTGTCGATTAATCCTTTTTTACGCACTGAAAATAAAGATGTAATACAGTACGCTTTTCAGCATGGCGCCTTATCTTCTAACTCATTGGAGGTATTCAAAATCCTGAGAAACCAGAAGAACTCATTTACCTAATCCAAATAATCGACCAAAAGGTATTAATTTAACTCTGTCTGAATGGATCGAAATCAAAAAGGGTTTATTAGTTTAATAAACTTTAGTAGACTGACCGACCAATTATCTTCAAAGGTAGTATCATTGAAATTTAAGCTATTCATAATAAAAAGCTTTTTATTTTTCATCTTTATTTTTTTTGGCATTTCTAATATTGCAATGGCACATAATGCGCCAGATGTTTGGGATGTTTTACGTAGTGAGTTTACTCTGAGTCATGAAGTTGCACGACCAGAAGTTCAAGAACAAATCAGATGGCTGGTGGCACACCCAAGTTATCTCCATAAAGTAAGTCGTCAATCTGAACCCTATATCTATCACATTGTTGCTGAAATAAAAAAACGTAAATTGCCCGGTGAATTAGCTCTTCTACCCATGATAGAGAGTGCTTACGACCCATTCGCATACTCAGGAGCAGGAGCTGCTGGTCTGTGGCAGCTCATGCCACGAACAGGAAGCGGGTTAGGGTTAAAGCAAGACTGGTGGTTTGATGGAAGACGCAGCATAGGCCCCTCAACCGATGCTGCACTCAACTATTTGGTCTATCTTAATAAGTTTTTTAACGGAAGCTGGATATTGGCGATAGCAGCCTATGATTCAGGAGAAGGGACGATAGCTCGTGCTATTAAGGCAGTTAGCCGTCCTGGTAAGCCCGTTTATTTCTGGAATCTTTCTATTCCCAGAGAGACTAAAATTTATATACCACGTTTATTTGCATTGGCAGAAATTATAAAAAACCCCGGTCGTTATAAAGCATCGCTTCCAGGCATTCCCTATCTCCCCTATTTTGAAGAAGTAAACATTGGCAGCCAAATTGACCTGAGTCATGCAGCAAAGCTTGCTGGCATCAGTTATAAAGAATTAATTAAACTCAATCCGGGCTATAATCGCTGGACCACTGCTCCCTACAAACCTTTTAGACTGCTTATTCCTGCTGAAAAAGTAGAACGATTTAACCTCAACCTGGCTAACTTTCCTGAAGAAAAACGAGTGAGCTGGACAAAGCATCAGGTAAAGCCAGGTGATAGTTTGAATAACATAGCTACGAGATATCACACCACTGTCAATTTAATTAAACAATTAAACCAATTAACTACCAATAGAATTAAACCGAATCAATCCATATTAATACCCAGCAGCAAAAACACGGCTGTTGTCGCCAGAAAAGAAAACACAACTTCATCCTCTTCAACACACCCATTTACAACACCAGGCAACCGTCGCATTATTCATATTGTACAACACAATGATACCGTTGAAAAAATCCAGGAAAAATATGGGGTTTCTGCCAGAGCCATTCAAAGCTGGAATAAATTGTCCAACTTCAAGTCATTACGAGTAGGTCAGCAACTGATTATCTGGAGGATAGTAAAACAACCAGTTTCATACATAATCAAGCGAGGAGACAGTCTCAGCACTATAGCCAAGCAGCATCAGACTAGCGTTAATTCAATTCTTGACCTGAATCGCGATCTTGATAAAAGTACCCCCCTTCGTTTGGGACAAAAAATACTGGTTGGATAAACCTGGCTCTTGTTGTTTGGATTATTTATTTTGGATTATTTATTTTCACTTTAAGGCACAAAGCGTGAAGGAGTGCGCTAAAAATTGTGTTATACTCTAAATAACTTATTAATAAATTAAATAATATGAAATTACTGTTTGATTTTTTCCCTATCCTCTTATTCTTTATAATATTTAAAATCTATGGCATTTATACTGCCACGGCAGTTGCTATGATCGCCTCATTAAGCCAAGTAATATTCTATCGATTAAAGTTTCAACGCTATGAGAAAATGCATGTTATTAGTTTGGCAATAATCATGGTACTGGGCAGTGCAACGCTTTTTTTTCATAACCCCTGGTTTATAAAATGGAAACCAACTGGCATCTATTGGCTCTCCGCTATTATATTTCTTAGTTCCAGTTTCATAGGCAGCAAACCTTTAATTCAAAAAATGATGGAAGGAAATGTTAATCTAACTTCAAAAATCTGGCACCGGCTTAATGCGGCCTGGGCTGTATTTTTTATCTTAATGGGTGCTTTAAACCTCTATGTTGCCTATCATTACGATACAGATGCATGGGTTAATTTTAAGTTATTTGGTGGGGTTGGTTTTACTTTACTTTTTGTTTTAATACAGGCTTTTTATCTAACAAAACATATGGATGAAAAAGAGTTAGAAAAACAACAATAACAGTATCATCTATAAAGATGATCAATAAGTAGGAGCAGCGATGAGATTATTACTTGTTGAGGATGATGAACTACTTGGTGATGCTGTAAAAACAGGGTTAACCCAATTCGGCTATATCGTAGATTGGCTCAGAGACGGAGATGCAGCACGTGCTGCTTTAAAGTCAGAGTCTTTTGAATTAATTATTCTTGATTTGGGGTTACCAAAACTTTCTGGAATGGTTTTGCTTCAACACATTAGACAAGAAGGAAACGCAACGCCAGTTATTATTCTAACCGCACGTGAGTCGGTAGAAGATCGCGTTAAGGGTCTGGACAGTGGTGCCGATGATTACCTTGTAAAACCTTTTGATTTAAATGAACTAAGTGCACGAATCAGAGCTCTGGTAAGACGTTCACAGGGACGAGCTGATTCGGTACTGCAATACAGAAATATCACTCTGGATCCTGCTGCTCACTCGGTTATGGTTGATGATATCCTGATAAATGTTCCGCGCCGAGAGTTCGCCCTGTTGCAAAAACTGCTGGAAAATAGCGGGCAAGTTCTATCAAGAGAACAGTTGATGCAAAGCATTTATGGCTGGGAAGAAGATGTCGATAGTAATGCCTTGGAAGTACATATCCATAATTTACGCAAAAAACTTAATGCTAATTTTATCCGTACTATCAGAGGGGTTGGATATATGGCAGAGAAAAATGATGGTGTAACTGTATCGTGAAGTCTTCTATAAGAAAATTTCTCTTAATAAACCTGTTACTAGCCATCACCATCACCACTACATTGACCGCCATAGGCAACTATTATCTGGATCAAAAAGATATTCAGGATCATTTAGATACCCTAATGGAAATTTCTGCTTTATCATATCAAGCCCTATTGGGGGATGATTTACATCAACGCCCTCTTACTAAAATTCAGGATGCTTTGGAAACCATCCCGCAAAAAATTGATGCCTACTACCAAAAAAAGTTTTTAAATGATGAGCCTCCAGAAAATTATTTGGATAAATTTAATTTTCAAGTGTGGACGAATGGAGGAAAATTATTATTACACTCCTCTACAGCCCCTAAAATACCATTAACAGCGGAAGTAGATGGGTTTAGTGATAAAAAAATATCGGATCAAAATTGGCGCGTTTTTACCACCTATAATGACAAAGCAGGTATTCGTACCGTCCTGGCCGAACGGTATGATACACGTAACGAGCTGGGGCACCGGATTGCCCAAGATGATCTTTATATTATGCTGCTCACGTTCCCATTGTCTGGATTGTTAATCTGGATCATTATTGGTCGAGGTTTGGACAGTCTGGATAAAGTAGCCCAAGAGGTAGCAAACCGAGCTCCCAGCCACCTTGAGCCAGTAGACTTGCAAGAAGTGCCTGAAGAGATTAAACCGGTTATCGATGAGCTGAATAAACTATTTTTCAGACTAAAGGAAGGTTTTGAACGAGAAAAACGGTTTGCTGCCGATGCAGCACATGAGCTTCGGACTCCTCTTGCTGCCCTTAAAACTCAAGCTCAAGTCGCCCTTTACTCAAATGATATAGAAGAAAAGAATCAAGCCCTGCAAAAATTAATTGCCAGCGTGAATCGAAGTACCCATATAGTACAACAACTATTAACTATGAGCCGATTGGTCCCTGAAGCCACCAGTTTAAGTGAAGGGGATGAAGTAAACCTAAGCAAATTAACCCGTGAAATACTCGCCATGCTTGCTCCATCAGCAGTGGAAAAGCAGATTGAACTTGAGTTTGAAAATGATGAAAATACCCCTAAAATCAAAGGCAATCCTACTGCGTTAGGGATATTAATTCGTAATCTGGTGGACAATGCAATTCGTTATTGCACCGAACATGGGCGGGTTATCGTGCGTCTGAACAGACAGAATCAAGAAATCATGCTGGAAGTGAGTGATAATGGTCCTGGAATTCCTCCTGAATTGCAAGCCAGAGTGTTTGAGCGATTTTTTAGAGTATTAGGCAATAAAAGTCCTGGAAGTGGACTTGGTCTTGCCATAGTGCAGCAAATATGTGAATTACATGGTGGCCGAGTAGTTCTGGACACACCCAAACTCACTACAGGGCTTATCGTTCGAGTTTTTCTTCCCGTGAAAAGAAATTAAAAAGATAGCATTCAATGCCAAGGGCCTGACAATTGGAATTGTTCTGCCACAAAAATAATTGGAGACAACAAACGGGTTCTTGGGTCGATTTTAGGCCGCAGCTCCATAGGGCAGTTAAAAAAGAACGTGGCTTAGGGGTGACCTATTTATTTTGCAATTGTTTAACAACCAACAAATTAGTGCCTGTTGTTAAACAATACTTAGTTCCATCCTCTATGGATTTACATTCATATATTTTTGATTTTCATCGAAATAGAAGGAATATCGCTCCTCAATTTCCTGAGCGAATAATACATGTTTTGAATTTTTAGATGCTAGCATTAACTCTAGGACACTATTGATATTTTCTTTATCTGTAACAGTTAATTGAAATTGACCTTTTGTCTTTTCAACTGGTAATGATTTCATCATTAACCCTGGATTACGAGTTGCAAGATCCATCCACAAAGAATAAGTAAACTTATCCCCACCACTCAAATCAGTATCAAGAACATACATTTCATTTGATGTAGGATTAATTGCTGCAATTGTTGAATTGTGTTGCATGACGGATTGATCAAAAAATTGCTTCATTTGCATACCTCATTTTGGTTAGATTGTGACTACTATTAACGTCATTTGATTGTTTTAATCATTAGCCAAGCTAATCAATCAAAACACTTAGACGGTAAAAGATATTATCTGTTATGGTCGCCCAATTCCTGGCGACCGCATAAAAACAGCAATTAACATCCAGACTTGACTGTTAACTATTGAACAGTCATCCATAATTTATTTACAAAATTGACCCGCAATGCGTCCTGTCTTCTTACAAAACACTTTTAATTAGGTCCAGTAGGAATTTGCTTTCCTTCGTCCTCACCTTCGACTTTATTAGTGTCGTCAGTTGTGGAGGATTTCAATCCCTGTTCAATATATTTAAGTGCTTCAACTTTATCAGCAGAGAAAAAACGTATCCTGTCAGAATCGCCGGGTAAGTGTCTGCCACTGAGTCCGGATTAATCCGAGCCGCGCGCGTCAGCAAGCGGAATTCTTTAAAAATATTCAAAATACCTATTGACACGGTTTTTCTGTAAAACTGATGTTTTTCCATATCAAACGTAAGTCATGCAATATGCATGCCCTAAGATCCCCAAGATCACAATGTAGCCCCTTTCACTAATAAAACATCTCCCTCCTGAGGTCAGATTTTTTCTTAGCCCTTAGTGGCGTTAAAACTCGAAAAATGCGTTCAAAAAAAGTCATGTTATGATTGCCGTATCAGCATTAGTAACGCAGTGGTAGATGATGAAACGCCAAGAAATCAAACAAGTTTTAGATGAGTTAACAAAAGATATCGATAGTCTTGCCGACAAAAAGGCCGTGACTATCATTAAGGTATTGGTTAATTTGGTCGAAATGCTTGCCGAAGAAAATGCTTTGCTCAGAGAGGAAAACCAAGTATTACGTGATGAGATAAACCGCCTTAAGGGTGAACAGGGCAAACCTAATATTCGCGGTCAATCCAAAGGTAGCAATGGCGATAATACAGGCAATTCCAATCATTCATCTGAAGGAGATCGCAATAAACGTGGTAAAGGGAACAATAAAAACACAGGCAAAGACAAAAAAAACGTACGTATTGATAGACGTGTTACGATTGCTCTGGACAAAGCAACGCTGCCAGATGACGCCAAGTTCAAGGGTTTTGAGATTCGAATCATCCAGGATCTAAAAATCATCACGGATAATGTTGAATTCAAGCTGGAAACGTATTACTCACCATCTTTGAAAAAAACCTTTATTGCGCCGATTCCTGGCGAATATAAGGGCAGTGAATTTGGTCCTGGGGTTAAAGCGCTGGTCATCACATTATACCGTGATGCAGGGATGACGGAGAGCGCCATTGAGCGCTTTTTAAAAACATGTGGTATTCAAATATCACATGGTAAAATTGCTTCCATGCTGACAGAAGGCAATGATATTTTTCATCAGGAAAAAGAAGATATTGTCGATGCCGGTAGCAACGCAGGCTTGTACCAGCAGATGGATGACACAGGCAGTCGTGTTAACGGCAAAAATCACTACACCCATGTTTTATGTAATGACTTTTTTACAGCATACTTCACTCGTCGTAAAAAAGATCGCTTGACCTTATTGGAGTTGCTGTGTCGAGACCAATTAAAGTTTATGTTTAATCAGGAGGCTTATGAGTTAATGGATGAGTTTGGTCTCGCAAAAAAATGGTTGGATCAAATTAAACCAATGCTGCATGCACAACCCCTCACACGTGAATCAATCGATAGTTTGATGGGAACACTTTTTCCAAATCCAAAAAAACACAGCACGAATCGACGCATAATTCTTGAGTCAGCAGCTCTTGCCTATTATCAGCACTCGAAATACTTCATCCATTATTTAATGACAGATGATGCGCCTCAGTTTAATAAATTGGCCCTACATCATGCGCTGTGCTGGATCCATGAAGGTCGTCATTATAAAAAACTCACTCCATTCTCAGATATGAATCAGAATATATTGGCTGTATTTCTTGAGCAATTATGGGATTTCTACCATGCATTATTGACTTACAAGACGGCTCCATCTCAATCAATGGCCCAACAACTATCAATGCAATTTGATACTTTGTTCGCAACCACGACAGGCTATGATGTTTTAGATCAACGCATTGCAAAGACACGTGCTAAAAAACAAGCGTTATTATTGGTGTTAGACCATCCATTTCTGCCATTGCACAACAATGCCTCTGAATTAGGGACACGGTTTCAAGCAAGGATACGCGACATCAATCTCCAAACGGTCTCCCAAAATGGCACCAAATCAAAGGATACGTTTGCCACGATTGTACAGACGGCCAGAAAACTGAAAGTTAACGTTTATCAGTATATTTACGATAGGGTGACTAAAAAATTTGAAATGCCATCATTGGCTGAATTAATCTTACTTAAAGTGCGGCAGGTTCCATGCACCACATAAGCATCTCGAGATAATTCCGCTTGCTGACGCGCGCGGCTCGGATTAGTCCGGGCTCAGTGGCAGACACTTACCCGGCGATTCTGACAGGATACGAAAAAACTACTCCTATATTCAGAAACCACCTTGGCTGGCAAAATCTTTTCAAAAGCGTTAAAAATACATTCAAGTAGTCTATCTATAACTCCTGTATTTTTAAAATGTTTGTCAGCAAGCTCTTCGAGCTTATCTTTTTTATCTTTCGGTTTTAATTTCGAACTCAGTAATATAGGAACTGTTTCACGACGAAAACTATAAAGTGAATTATTAAGATCTCTGTTTGCTTGTGAAGAAGATGGCTTGCGATTGTCCATGATAAATTTATTGATTTCCTCCATTATGACACCCATTTTTTTTACATTAAAAACCGGATCTTTACTGCTATTCGCCGTCTGGAGTTGCGTTAATATTTCACTTGTATTTAATGCATTCAACATATTTCTTGTAACAACACCACGCAAGCTGTTACTTCCAGAATAATAATCTTTTAAATACAATATATTATTGTTAAGGGAATTTTCTAATATAATCATAAGAAATGGTAAATTACTTTTTAAGTTTTGTTCATTATTAAGCATATCCCTTAAAGGTTGAGATTCTTTAACTGCCATTAGCAACCCATGCTGACAGTATTGTGGTGCATTTAATCTCACCACATTTACAGCCTCAATGACATCTTGATCGCATCCTAAAAAGTCCTCAATTAATGCTTTAAATGTGCCACTTTCTATTTTGTTAGATATTATTTTCTTATCTGTTTCAGATGTATCCTCCGTAACAGATTCATGTGACTTTTTATAGAGTTCGTTTTGTTGGGATATAATTGCACATTTATTCGAATCTTTTGCTAAAGCTATTGCTTCTATAGATGAGAGGGTTATTTCATGTTCTTTTAAAACCAATAAAGCATCAATAAATGGTTTATTGTTAAGATTTTCTTTTGTTATCAACTCAGTAAGCTTCTGTTTTTTTAAATAAAATACAGCTGCTATTATGTCTTTATTTTTATCATCGTTCTGATTCAGATATGGTAAATAATTAACTTTTTCCTCTGAAAGTATGGTAATAAATGCCAAACGTTGTTGAATTGACAGTGGTTTACCCTTTTGAATTGGAGTGTCTAAAGATGCCTCGTTATACTTAACAAACTCTTTTATAGCCACTATCCCTTTTGCATCAAAAAGATCTAAATTATTATTAAGAGCATTTTTTAATCCAGGATGGTATTGCCCAAGAGCAGTCAATAGCTTAAGGCCGATTGGGGAGGTATTAACCTCTTGAGCTAAATCTTTGTCGGTAAGAGAACTGTTACTTATTTTATCAGCAATTGATTTGGCGACCTTATGGACAACCACAATATCGTCAAGCTCACCATAAAGGGTATCAAATTCTAATTTCTCCTCATAAGCTTTTTTTAAACTATCGCTTAATGCATCTTGGTTTTGTTCATCATCCGGAGCAGAACTGTAATATAGGCGCGGTTTTCTGGACACAAAAAAAGGTTTTTTAAGAGCTATTCTTCTTAATACAAAGAGGAGAATAAAATGTCTAAAAAGCGAGCTTATTATACGGCGGCCAAGAAGGCAAAAATAACGCTAGCTGCGATTGAGGGGAAACTCACACAAGCGCAAATTACCAGTGAATACGGTGTTCACGCAACGCAGGTAAAAACTTGGAAGCAATCGGCCATCAAAGCCATTAACGATTTATTCTCTGGGGCTAATGAAAAAGAAGCCAAGTCCCAAGAGCAGCTTGTTGAGGCATTATATCAAGAAATTGGTCGACTTCAAGCGCAGCTATCTTGGCTAAAAAAAAAGCATGAACTTTAGTCTGGATGAAAAGCGCGTCATGATTGATCCTCTTGCCGAGCTCACCATTCGTGAACAATGCTTGCTATTAGACTTGCCTGTTTCAAGTTATTATTATAGTGCCAAGCCCATTTCTGTCGAAGATGAAGCGCTTATGGCGCTACTTGATGAGCACTATCTGCAGTATCCATGTGAAGGTAAAATTAAGCGGGCAAGATGGCTGTCAAAAGAAGTAGGCTATCCTGTTGGTAAACGTCGAGTAAAAAAGTTGATGGAAATGATGGGGTTATCGACTGTTTACCCAAAGCCAAATACAAGCGTTCCCAATAAGGAGCATGAGGTGTTCCCTTATTTATTAAAAGAGGTGGATATCACCAAACCAAATCAGGTTTGGGCCGCAGATATCACCTACATCCGCATGAAAGGAAAGCATGTGTATTTAGTAGCTATTATGGACTGGTATAGTCGTTATGTGATTGGATGGGCTATTTCACCTACTATGGAGGCTGAATTTTGTATTGAGGCGCTTAGAAACGCTTTGCTGCATTCGCGTTGTGAGATCTTTAACACGGATCAGGGTTCTCAATTTACCTCAAAAGATTGGATAAATACGCTAAAATCTCACCACATTTCTATCAGCATGGATGGGCGAGGACGTTATTTAGATAATATATTTATCGAGCGATTGTGGCGTAGTGTTAAGCAAGAAAAAATCTACCGGTATGATTTTGATACAATTGAAGAGGTTGAGCTGGCCTTAACGGAGTATTTTGAGTATTATAATAACCGAAGGCTTCACCAGTCCTTTAATTATTTAACGCCCGCAGAGGTGTATTATGGCCGGAAAAGACCATAAACCCTAAATGAGAGCGTCATGACTTACCCACAAGGCCCACAGGCCTATACGAGAAAGTGAAGCTCTCCTGACCTGTGGACTTGTGGATAAGTCATTCTGATAGAGTTGTGGTAAAATGACCTAAGACAATTCGTAGTAGCAATCACTATTCATACGGTATTGAGTAGGTTTAAATAGGTTAATTTGAGTGAATTTTTAACTATAAATGATGGATGAATAGCTCTTATTTTTCCTTAATTTTGTTCCAGACATGCGGACCCATATCACTGAACTGATATCCTTTTACAGCATTAACAGATTCTAGTTCTATATCACTAAACTGAAAGCCTCCCTTTTCTACCGAAGTTACTATTTGACGTTGTCTGCTTAAACTTTCATTCTTTATAATACTGATATTCTTGCTAAGCTCTTGAAGAATTCGGTTTTCTTCTAAAGGTACCTGTTTTAATAACTCTTGGGTAATTTTTTTTAGATTTGTTAGTTTATCTTGATCAAAAGTAATTGAATTTTGGCTGTTACTGTTTGTTCGAGACTCTTCTCTTGCAAATTGATTTTCCAGTTTAATAATTGCAAATGTGTCAACTTTTGCAGCAGTTAATTTATTTTTAATTATCTCAGAAATTCCGGAAAATTCCTTCTTCTGCCGCTCGATATCTGTTTTAACTTGTTGTTCCAGTTCGTCAACTTTGTGTTCAACAGCAACAATTTTTTTATTAAGGGCGGCGACCATTTGGGTTAATTCACCCTTATCCTGCAAGCATTGTGCACTAGCACTGTTTATTTGATCAAGAATAGGAGGGGTAGGTTTCATCAAGCCCGCGTTTGTTAGATAATTTTTCTTCTCTATATCTCGAATTTTATCAGCAATTTTTTTAACATCAGTACTTAGTTCTGAGATTATGGTATCAGAAGAACCTATCAGTTTCTTTGCTTGTACCAAATCATCATGTCGTAGCAATACATGAGCACTCGCCATTGACCTTTTTGCCGATTCTATTGCATCATTCTTGGCGCGGCGTGCTTCCTCATAGACACTCTCAGCAGATACCAATACATCTAGTCTGTTTTGTACTTGTTTACTAAAATTTTGGTATCCATCAGAGTAAGTTTTTAAAAGCGATATTCCATTTTCATAAGAAGCTAGCTTTGTCGTAGTATTTTTACCGCTGAAATTATTTATATCAGCATTTATAATTTTAATTAGATTTGCCAACCCTGATTTTTGTTGTTTGAATTGACTTAAAGCTATCTTTAATTCAGCATCTCCTGCATAAACAGGCGATATGGAGAATGGTTCAGAATCAACCTCTTGCTCCAGTTCCAGGCGCGATCTGATGAATTCTTGTTGTTTATTTATTAATTCTACTTCAGCATCGTTTAGGAACGAAATATCAGGATTTGAAGATTTAAATGTATCTAAGTGTTTCATCATGAAATTTAATTGTTTTTCAATAGAATTCAACGCCGCTGGAATTAGTGTTGTGTATCGGCGACGCTGGTTATTGTTTATTTGCCATTCACTCACTTTTTTATCAAGTACAGCTATTTGCTCAGTAGAGAGGCTGGGATCATCGTAAGTGTATGTTGGTGGAGATTCCATAACAGGAGGTGCATCTTCAGTCGGAAGTGCATCAATCAGCTTTAAAGATTTGCCTAAACTGTCTTTAAGTATCGTTAATTCTTCTATATTAATCCGGCTAATGGTTTCTGCATCTAGGGCATTAATTTTCCTATATTTTTTGTACTCTAACTCAAACTGCGTTATTTTTATAAGAACTCTTTCAGCTTTCGTTTTCATTTCACTTTTTTTCATATCAACTCCCCCATTTACGAGGAAAAATAACGTGAGATGTCATCTGATATAGCTACCGTTCTGGACCAATAATATTTCAGATGGTTCAATTTCATTATAGAGGAGTTTTATTAAGCAATAATTAAGCAGAAAAGATTGAGAGTTCAATCCACTTTGTATGGACGTATTGAATCTATCAGTTATTTAAAAATAACATAGAAGAATAAATGAGTTACCGTTTAGCCAGAATTTGAAGTGCCTCACGAATTAATTGCTCACAGCTTTTAATTCCATCGTCAATTTTACTAACCACCTTTAATGCTTCCTGGGGTTTGTATCCCAAAGCTTCCAGGGCACTAGTGGCTTCATCCTGACTGCGCATCGTATTAACTGGTTTATTCAAGGTATCAGAAGTAGCAGCCCCGAACTGCTTGATGCTGTCTCTCATCTCAACCACAAGCCGCTCCGCTGTTTTCTTGCCTATACCAGGTAATTTGGTTAATAAACCCGAATTTTCCTGGTGAATGCACTGAATAAATTCAGCAGGGGATATACTGGAAAGAATTGCCATTGCAAGTTTTGGACCAACTCCATTCACTTTAATTAAAGCTCTGAATAGTGCTCTTTCCTCTTTCTCTAAAAATCCATACAGCAATAAAGCATCTTCACGAACAACAGTATGAATATGTAAACCTACTGCTTTATTCTGTCCCTCAATTTGGAAAAAGGTGTTTAATGAGGTTTCAACATCATAGCCAACACCATTTACATCCAAAACTAACTTTCCCGGATGATATTTATCTACAACTTGCCCATTCAACCAACCAATCATCGTGCTCTTCTCCTTCGCGTTAGTCTCTGCTTTCCAATCCCTGCGGATATGCCATGACGCATATGACTGTGACAAATTGCAATAGCCAAGGCATCAGCAGCATCTTGTTGAGGTGAACTGCTTAAGGTGAGCAAGTGAACCACCATATGACCTACCTGATCTTTGTCTGCAGCTCCGTACCCCACTACAGTTTGTTTAATTGCCCTGGCTGAGTATTCGCTAACCCTAACGCGATGAGAAGCCGCGGCAACCATAGCAACACCGCGTGCATGCCCTAATTTCAAGGCTGAGTTTGGGTTTTGATGCATAAAAACCTGTTCAATAGCTACCTCTTCAGGAGAGTAATGATCCATCAACTGGCATATACCGTCATAAATTTGCAATAATTTTTGACTTAACTCTCCATCTGCTGATGTACGGATACAACCACTATCAACGTACTCAATTTTCCGGTTGGTTTCTTTAATTAAACCATATCCTGTAATCCTTGATCCCGGGTCTATTCCTAAAATAATTGTCATTAATTCATTGATTCTAAAAGTTGCTCTGAAAACTGCGCATTGCTATAGACTTCCTGAACATCATCCAGGTCCTCTAGCATATCAATCAGCTTAATCAATGACTCCGCAGTTTCATCTTCAATGGGTATCAACGTGTGGGCGCGCATGGTTAAATGAGATTGTTCAATTTCCAAGCCAGAAGCCTGCAATGCATTTAGAACGCTATGATAGGCCTCAACCGGGGTAATTACTTCTATCTGACCTTCATCTACAGTCACATCAGAAGCTCCAGCGTCTATGGCAATCTCCATGACCCGATCTTCAGATTGACCTGCAACCATTAAAACCTCACCTTGATTAGCAAAAAGATAGGACACAGAGCCATCAGTTCCCAAATTACCACCATTTTTAGTGAACGCATGACGGACTTCTGAAACAGTTCTATTTTTATTATCGGACAAACAGTCAACCAATACAGCTATTCCACCGGGACCATATCCTTCATAACGCATTGCCACCATTGCATCACCATCAAGCCCACCAACGCCACGCTTGATGGCATTATCGATAGTGTCTCGTTTCATATTCGCATTAAGTGCTTTTTTAACCGCGTCTCTCAACCGAGGATTAGTGGACTCATCCCCACCACCCATTCGAGCAGCAACGGTTATTTCCCGGATTAATTTAGTAAATATTTTTCCGCGTTTGGCATCTTGAACTCCTTTGCGAAATTTAATATTTGCCCACTTACTATGACCTGCCATCATTTCACCTCTAACCTGATTTAATTACCTGTTGGGTATCGACCCATAACCGTCAGGCTAAGGAGTTTAGCCGTGTCTATCCTCGATCCGTTCGGGCTGAGGAAGCGCTTTAGCGCTGTCTCGAAGCCTTTCTGGTCTTGGTATAGAGGCTTCGAGACAGCGTAAACGCCTCCTCAGCCCGAACGGCATCTGCGTAAGTTTTTGATCAAAAAACAGCTACTGATCAAAAAATCTCTCAGCTTGACGGTTATTAATTTCTCGACCCGACAAAAGACCTTACAGAAAATTCAGAATAATATTCGAATTGTATTATAAAGATTATACATTGCTCTATCATTAAAAAGAACGTCTAAGCAATGAATCACTATCGACAATTTTAACTTTTTTAGACTATTCTAGCCAGAACGGTGAAAAACTCTCAAGGAGCCCACGAATGTACTTGCAAGGATTTGGTAATTATCATCATAGTCAAGCCATTGAAGGTGCATTACCTTCTCAGCAAAACTCTCCACAACAGTGTAATTTGGGCCTATACGCCGAGCAGTTGAGCGGTACTGCCTTTACTCGTCCTCGACATAATAATCTTCGTAGCTGGCTCTATCGAATTCTTCCAACAGTCGCACAAGGAACTTATTATCCTTATGAAAAAACGGTGATTCAACCTTTTGCTGAAGAACAATCCCCTAATCCTTCACGTTGGTCTCCTCTTTATTCAAGCGCCCAAATTAACTGTGATTTCATTGATGGACTTTTTCACCTTGCAGGAAGTCATTTGATCAATGCCTTCCTCTACTGCTGCAATCAATCCATGGATAATAAGTATTTTGCCAACAATGATGGTGAGATGTTGTTTGTAGCTTATGAGGGTGAAATTAATTTACATACTGAGTTTGGCTGCTTAAATCTTTGTCCCGGTTTGATTGCGGTGATTCCACGCGGTATTAAATTTAAAGTAGAAGTTATTGGTAAGGAAGCTAAAGGTTATCTTTGTGAAAATGGTGGTAGTCCGCTCACTTTACCTCAACTTGGGCCAATTGGTGCCAATGGTTTAGCTAACCCGCGCCATTTCAACTATCCAGTCGCTGCATTTGAACAAGATAAGGCGGATACCACCCTGATCTGTAAACATCAAAATAAATTATGGTTTGCATCAGGTAATCACTCACCCCTTAACGTGGTCGCCTGGCATGGTAATTATGCACCCTACAGTTATGATCTTGCTTTATTTAATACCATTAACACCGTGAGCTTTGATCATCCTGATCCCTCTATATTTACTGTTTTAACCTCGGAAAGTGATACACCTGGTGTAGCTCATTTGGATTTTGTTATATTCCCGCCACGTTGGATGGTAGCTGAACATACCTTTAGACCTCCCTATTTTCATCGAAATTATATGAGTGAATTAATGGGACTGATCCGGGGAGAGTACGATGCAAAAAAGGGAGGATTTATAAAGGGAGGGGTTAGCATTCATAATCGTATGACACCCCATGGCCCAGATTACTTGTCTTATGAGCAAGCGGCTTCTGTGGATCTGAAGCCCGAATACAGTGATTCATTAGCCTTTATGTTTGAAACAAGAGAAGTATGGCAAATTACCGACCAAGCGAAACACCATCCAAGTCTGCAGGCTGATTACATCAATTGTTGGCAAGGATTTGAAGCTCAATTTGAGAGCCAGGTGTAAGAATTTTATCTCGATCCGTTCGGGCTGAGGAGGCGTTTACGCCATCTCGAAGCCTTGCACCAAGGCTTCGAGACGAAGCTACCGCCTCTCCTCAGCCCGAACGGATCGAGGTAAATTTGAAAAATCCTTACCTTAATAGCAGATAGCAGTGGGGCTACATTTAACTGCAAATTAAAACAAATCTTCCTGAGTCAATCCAACCCTTTCTAATAAGGTTCGTAGCGTTTTTAAAGCCTCAACCTGTATTTGACGAACTCGCTCACGGGTTAAATCAATTTCTTTCCCCACATCTTCCAAGGTTGCTTTTTCAAAACCTCGTAAACCAAATCTTCTGGCAATCACTTGCTGCTGATTTTCAGTTAATTTATCTAAAAGAGATTCAATGTGTAAACGCAGATTTTCGTTAGTCAGTAATTCTGCAGGATTAACGCTGTTTTCATCAGCTATAGTATCCAATAGCGATTTAGTTTCATCATAACCTATAGGAGTATCAACAGAGGTCACTTTATCGTTTAAACCCAGTAATTTTTGTACATCCTCTAAAGGTTTATCTACCATATCTGCAATTTCTTCTGGTGAAGGCTCATGATCCAACTTTTGAGTGAGTTGTCTTGCTGCTCGAAGGTACACATTGAGCTCTTTTACAACGTGAATTGGTAAACGAATAGTTCGCGTCTGATTCATTATGGCGCGCTCTATAGTTTGCCTAATCCACCAAGTTGCATAAGTTGAAAATCTGAATCCACGGTTAGGATCAAATTTTTCAACTGATTTCATTAAACCAAGATTGCCCTCTTCAATTAAATCAAGCAAAGGCAAACCACGATTAAGATAACGACGTGAAATTTTAACTACTAAACGCAAGTTGGATTCGATCATTTTCTTTCGTGCAGCGATATCACCTTGCAATGCCAGAGTGGCATAATGAACTTCTTCTTCAGCACTAAGTAAAGGGGAAAAACCAATCTCACTTAAATAAAGCTGAGTAGCATCCATAGCCTTGGCAACATTTTTGCCTTTATGAAATGATGGAAAAGCAACATCGTCAGAGAAATCAGGGATTTCAGCCGCCTCTTCCTCTTCTTCAGCTTTTTTAATCGTCAATTCAACATCATCTTCGTTCAAAAGTGAATTCTCATCAGGCTCGGACCATTCTTCATCTTTAACGTCCGTCTCTTTAATTGGTTCTTCTTCCTCGTTCATTGTTTCACCTATAATGTTTCGCCATGTCTTGAAATCTATAATACTTCTCAACATGTCTATTGTTGCTATAACTACAAGTTATATGTCAACCTTTTTGTAGATAATTCAATGGATTGACCGGTATTCCTGTTTTTCTGATTTCAAAATGAACACCCCAGTACTTTCGGTCAATCACTCCCGCTTCAGCAATAATCTGACCCATTTTAACTTTCTGACCTTCTGAAACCAAATTTTTTGCATTATTTCCATATGCTGTTAAATATTCATTATTATGTTTTATGATAATCAAGTTTCCGTATCCAGCCAAACCACTTCCAGCATACGCCACAACTCCGCCAGAGGAGGCATGGACTTTTTCACCTTTTTTACAAGCAATATTTATGCCTTTCTTGCCTTGATTTGGTATAAAGGTCGTCACGACACGTCCAGTTACTGGCCACATCCATCCGGAAGAAGAACGAGCATTATGAGTTGGCGAATAAATTACTCTTTGCTTTGCTTGGGTAACTGGACGTAAGTATCTTCGAGAATATGCTGGTTTGGCTAGAGAGGTTCTGTGTTGAATGCCTTGTAGGTTCAATACCTGCCCCACTCTTAAAGCATAAGGTGGCCTTACACGATTGATGCGGGCCAGTGTCCTGAAATCAGTATCATAGCGAAATGCTATGGCATATAGAGTTTCACCGCGTCGAACTGTATGTTTTTTTTGATATTTAGAAAAGGATTGCCATTTTAATTCCGATACCGGGGCAAGCCCATTTCTTGCCCCACAGCCGGCAAGAATTATTATGAGAAACAGACAAAAAAAATTTTTGCATCGTATAAGCATTATTTATAGTCTCAGATACATCATTTATTCAAATTAGGAATCAATCGTTCGTTGAGCAGTACTTCTTTTAAAGATTAATCCCATCCAGCCAGTTTGCCAGTTGATCGAACATCTTATAATGGGTCATATCCAAGTGAAGTGGTGTAATCGACACATATCCTGTACTGATTGCGTAAAAATCAGTTCCAGCACCAGCATCTGCTTCCATTCCGGGTGGACCAATCCAAAAAATAGGCCGGCCTCTGGGATCATATTCTTTAACAATGGGCTCAGCACTATGGCGGGTACCCAATCGAGTTACTTGTAAACCCTTAATTTGATCTAAGGGCAAGTCAGGTACATTAACATTTAAAATAGTTTGCGAAGGCAGTCGGTTCATACTTAATTGCGTTACCAGTTGCCTGACAATAAGCGCAGCAGTTTCGTAATGTTTTATCGTATCACCCACCATAGAAACAGCTATGGCTGGAAACCCCAGATATCGACCTTCCATCGCTGCAGCAACAGTGCCTGAGTAAAGAACATCATCACCTAAATTCCCACCTTCATTAATACCGGAAACTACCATATCAGCTACAGGATCTAAAAAACCGGTTAAACCCAAATGAACGCAATCGGTTGGCGTACCTTCAACGCTATAATAACCATTCTCTAATTGTCTGACCCTCAACGGGCGCGTCAAGGTTAGGGAATTACTGGCGCCACTTCGATTTCTATCTGGAGCAACAACTTCAACCTCTGCAACAGTAGCTAACTGATTGGCTAATATTTTGATTCCCGGTGCCAAAACACCGTCATCGTTACTAACTAATATTCTCATTATTAACTCTCAGGTGATTCCAGCCATTTTACTACTGCCATATAGTCGACTAAATTACGCTGATTTAGTGCCAGCGATGCTTGTAATTCCTTACTCGAGCTGTTCTTTTTTAATGCCAACTGCTGATTAGAAATCGCTTGTTGCAGCACCAAAATCTTATTTCCAAACGCTTGAGGATTTGATTGCAATTGATAGGCTAATCGATTCATTCGACCGCCAATTTGCTCAAGTTGCTGACAGCTCAATCCCTGTGGGGTTTGATTAGGGCAGGCTTTAAGCGCTTTTTGCAATTCTTTAGGGTTAGATAGGTAATATTGCTCATTTTTCACGTTACAAGAAGTTAATCCAAGAGCTATTAAAATCACCACCAAGTACTTATTCATACACAACCTCTTGATGTAAACTACAAAAAACCGATATTATCACCAGTCAGCTAGTAACGCTATCTTATGAGAACTCCCATGCTTGATTTTAAATTAATTCGTGACCCCCAAACCGGGGAACTGTACATACAAACTTCATTATCTGGAAAGCCCCTGCTTACTACACCACAACTCAATAAAAGCACAGCTTTCACTCATGAAGAAAGGAAAGCCTTTGGCTTATTAGGCAAATTGCCTAACCGTGTGGAAACCTTGGATGAACAAGTAAAACGGGCCTATCTTCAGTATTCAGTCTATACTACACGACTGAAACAAAATATTTATTTGAATAACCTGCATGATAAAAATCAGGTTCTTTTTTATAAGCTTTTAAGCCGGCATTTAAGTGAAATGCTACCCACTATATACACCCCTATTGTTGGGACTGCTGTGAAAAGATTCAGTCACGAATACAGACAACCCAGAGGTTTATACATTGCTCATTCTGATAAGAATCAAATTGAAGAGATAATAAGTAATCGCTCTAATCCAGATATTGACCTTATTGTTGTCACTGATGGTGAGGGTGTTCTTGGTATTGGTGATCAGGGCATAGGCGGCATGGATATCCCGGTGGCAAAACTGATGGTTTATAGTTTATGTGGGGGTATCGATCCAACACGAACACTTCCGGTTTTTCTTGATGTGGGTACTAATAATCAGGACTTATTAAACGATCCCATGTATCTGGGTTGTCGCCATCCTCGTATCAATAGCGCCGATTACAATGATTTTATTTTGACTTTTGTAAACGAAATTCACAAACAATTTCCCAATGCCTTTCTGCATTGGGAGGATTTCGGACGAGGAAATGCTAGGCGTATTCTTGATCAATTCCAGGATGAGTTATGTACCTTTAACGATGACATACAAGGTACAGGAGCAGTTACATTAGCCGCATTGCTGGCCGCCTGTGATGTAACTGGTGTAAAACTGCACGATCAAAAAATCGTTGTTTTTGGTGCGGGTTCTGCAGGAACAGGAATAAGCGATCAGATCATAGATGCAATGGTTCGGGATGGATTAAGTGTTGAAGAGGCCTATCAAAGATTTTGGCTAATCGACAGACAAGGTTTACTGCTCAGTAGCGATATGGAGCTTACTGATGCACAAAAACCATATGGACGTAAACCTGAAGAAATCGCATCATGGCAAATCAATGACAAGACACATCCCTCTCTTACCGATACAGTAAGACATGTAAAGCCTACAATTCTCATTGGCTGCTCTGCACAAACCGGTGCTTTCTCTCAAGATATTGTTGAAATGATGTCCTCAACCTGCGAGCGCCCCATTATCTTCCCATTGTCGAATCCTGACGAAAAATGTGAGGCACAACCTGCCGATATATTAATCTGGAGCCAAGGAAGAGCACTTATTGCTACAGGAACAGCCTTTCCTCCTATTGAATACCAGAATCGCCTGCTCGAGGTGGCTCAATGCAATAATGCACTCGTTTTTCCTGGAATAGGTTTAGGTATTTTAGCTGTTAGTGCTTCAAGATTGACTAAAGAAATGATTTTGGCTGCTTCAGCAACCCTATGCCAATTTGCTCCGAGTAAAAAAGACAGTTTCTTACCATTATTACCGTCATTGGATGATGCGCAAAATGTTGCTAAAAAAATAGCAATTGCTGTAGCGCAATGTGCGATTAACTCAGGTTATGCTCAAAAAAATCAGGATAAAGATATTAAAAAAATTGTAGAAGATATGTTTTGGGAACCTAGATATTTGCCATTTAGAAAAGTGTCCCCCTAGAGGTCTTGGTTTTTCCCGTATCGCAGGACTAATACGGGAAAAAAAAATACAAATCAAATCTACTAACTCTTTGGAGTCTTTACGAAATTCACAGTAACATTTTTTACAGTACTGTTATCAGCTTCCCAAGAGCGAGCGTATTTGAATACGATATTGGTTTTCGCAGGATAACTTTTGCCTTTATTCAAGGTAAATGTGAAGAACATCTCTCCACCTGCGCCAATTAGATTAGTTTGAGGTTTTTTATAATGACTACTAAGTAAACTGAATAATTTTTTATCAAATTTTACTACTTTCCATTGAAAACCCGTTGTTGGATTTGCTGCTAATTGCACTACAAAACTACTCTGGGAAGCATCTACATCTAATGTTACATCATCACCAACGCCGGCATTGACTATAATTGAAAGGCTCATCAATACACACCCCAATAAAATATTCATCAGATTCCTTATTTGAATAATTAAAAATTAGTTTAAATTATAGATCAAGGATTTCGATTCGCATTAATTTCCTTTAACACGCCAGCATCAAAAATCAATTCATATTGAAATTCTGCCGGTGATTTTTGATAAATCCATTTAGATACGGAATTGTTAATAACTCCTATCTGGTAGCCATAAGTATTATATTGAGGTACTGGTTGATCATATATTTGCTTATTCAGCGGCTCACCACATTTAGAAAAAACATCAAACTCGCTGTCTCCTGCATAAACCAGTTTTTCTCCGCAACGCTTGGCATTTGCTGTGGATAAAAAACTAATTGAAATAAACAAAGCCTGGAGACATTTTCTTACTAACATAAGATCCCTCAATTGCAATTTGAACAGTTCACTCATCCCACCCTTCTTTATCAGATTCAGGCAAGAATCCACCTACTTGTGCATCCCACATTGATTTATATAAACCGTTTTTAGCTATTAATTCGACATGAGTACCATCTTCAACAATTTTACCTTGTTCAAATACTAATATTCTATCCATATGTAATAAGGTCGATAGCCGATGAGCGATAACTATTGTGGTTTTGTTTTCCATTAGTCGCCATAGGGAATTTTGTATTTTCTCTTCTGTGAGTGAATCAAGTTGGGAGGTGGCCTCATCCAATATCACCAGTTTGGCATTCTTTAAAATGGCACGAGCAATAGCAATACGCTGTCTCTGGCCACCCGATAATTTAATTCCTCTCTCTCCGACCAACGTATCATACCCTTCAGGCAATAAAGAAATAAACTCATCACAACATGCTTGTCTGGAAGCTAAATATACTGCTTCATCCGTTGCATTGAGATTACCATAGCGAATATTTTCCATCAGAGAGCGATGAAACAAGCTTGTATCTTGCGGAATCATACTAATAGCAGAACGCAAAGAATCTTGGGACACTTGACTGATATCCTGACCATCAATAAGTATTCGACCCGACTCAATATTAAAAAAACGCAGAATTAGATGAATAAAAGAAGTTTTTCCACTTCCTGAAAATCCCACCAATCCGACACGTTGTTTTGGTTTAATGATGACGGATTTATTTTCAAATACTTTTTTTCCTCGATTGTAATGGAACGCTACATTCACAAACTCTATCTTACCTTCGGTTACTTCTAAAGCCTTGGCACCAGGAATATCCTCAATTTCTATAGGCACGCTAAGAAGTGCCAAGGCTTGTCTGGCAATACCTATTTCACGAAATAATTCTGCCATTGCATGGCACAGATACCAGATTTGCGACATGATGACAAAAGAGACATTAAATATAAAAACGAAATCACCCGTAGTAATTATGCCCCGTTGCCAGAATGTGATCAGTAAATAGACCATAGTACCCAGCATTATTGTGACTGGGATATCTAAATACAAACGAAATATATTCATATAAATCGTTAATTTTTTATTACTTTTTTCTTCTTTATTTTGACTTACAGAAACATAAGCTAATTCGTCTGTGCGTCGTGCAAACAGCTTAACCGCATTTGCATTGCTTAAACTATCAACAATTTTACCACTAAGTTCACTTTTATCTTCAGCATTGTCAATGGAGTACTGATCGACTTTTTTTGATAGTTTATAACTAATCAGGAGCTGAATTATAATCCAGGCGCCCAGAACAATTGCAAACCAAACATTAATGGTACACATTAAAATTAAAGCGACAATAATCGATGAAAAGGCTGCCACACCATACCAGGTAATAATCATAAAAATGGAATCAAGAGCACGTGGCAAGTCGTTAACTTTATTCGCCAGACTGCCCGCCATTTCATTAGAAAAATATTGATAAGATTGTTTGTTCAGATAATCAAAAACAGACATACGTACATCTGCCTGAAATCTGGGTATAACATAGCCCTGCCACCAATTTTGAAGTCTTACAATAACTACCATTCCTAACCAGGCTCCTCCACCAACCCATAAAGCTGGAGCAAGAAGAGAAAAAACAGGCTCCCCTTTGGAATGAGTTCCTAGAGCATCAACAATCATTTTTAATGAATAAGGAATAACATTATTTTCCAGCACCATAACAGTGGGAGCCAATAGAAAAAAATAAAAGCCACGCGTTGTTTTTTGATAAAGTGCCAGAAAAAACGACCGATTGTTTTAGGCAATTGAAGTGAATTTTTATATTCATTGTTCATTAGGAATACCTATAATTAGTGACTACCAACATCAACCATTTTAACTTATGTTTTAACAACAATATCAGTCCTTATATGCAAAGAATAAATAATCTCATTGAAGTATAGTTAAGTTCTTTGTAGAGTCCATAAACGCAGACAATTCCTGAGCGATTTTTTTATACAGTAATACCAAAAAGATCGTATCTTACACAGCTTGTATCGAAGCATATGGCAGGTCCCCGTAAGCAGACAGTTAGGAATTACATAAAATAGGATTTTGATTCATCAAAGTGCTTTGTTAATCCTCATGTAACCTTTAGTTGACAGCAATAATCAAAGTTAATCTTGATATTACCTTGTATAAAAGCGATCATTTTAATTTTTGTAAGTAGGAGAAGGTGTGGAACAAGAAACCATGGAATTTGATGTAATCATTGTCGGAGCCGGTCCGTCAGGTTTAGCTGCAGCGATTAAATTAAAGCAGTTGGCCTTTGCAGCTAAAAAAGAAATTTCTATTTGTATTTTGGAAAAAGGAGCACAAATAGGAGCACATATTCTTTCAGGAGCGGTACTTGAACCAAAAAGTTTGCAAGAATTATTACCCCATACCTGGCAAGAAGCTCCTTTGGATACCCCAGTTAATAACGATCTCTTTTATTTTCTAACCCAATCAAAATCTTTCAAATTGCCTACCCCCAAACCCATGCGCAACCAGGGAAACTTTATTATTAGTCTTGGCGAGCTATGCCTGTTTCTTGCGAACCAGGCTGAGGCTTTAGGGTGTGAACTGTATCCAGGATTTGCCGGTGCGGAAGTTATTTACAATGATCAAAATCAAGTTATCGGGGTTGCCACAGGTAGTGTGGGAATAGATAAAAACGGTAAAGAAACCAATAATTATCAACCGGGCATGCGTTTATTAGCCAAACAAACATTATTTGCTGAAGGCTGCCGTGGACAGTTAAGTCAAAGTCTTATGGCTCATTATCATCTAAGAGATAATGTGCAACCTCAAACTTATGGCATAGGAATTAAAGAGTTATGGCAAGTAGATGAGAAAAAACATCAACCCGGAACAGTAATTCATACAGTTGGTTGGCCTCTTGATCAGGCAACCTATGGCGGTTCTTTTATCTATCACCTTTCCAAACAACGTGTGGCCGTTGGTTTTGTTATCGGTTTGGATTACAAAAACCCTTGGCTAAATCCCTTTGAAGAGTTACAGCGCTTTAAAAACCATCCCTTAATCAAGTCTGTTTTAACAGGTGGAGAACGAATAGGCTATGGAGCTCGTGCTCTTAATGAAGGCGGGTGGCAGTCGCTACCTAAACTCTCCTTTCCCGGAGGAGTATTAATCGGTGATGCGGCGGGCTTTCTCAATGTTCCCAAAATCAAAGGCATCCATACAGCCATGCAATCAGGCATGCTCGCAGCACAATCCTGTTTTGAGCAATTGAGCCATGAGCATAAAACTCAATTTGAGTTAAAAAGTTATCTGGAAAAAGTAAACCAATCCTGGTTAGCTAAAGAGCTCCATTCAGTACGGAACATCAGGCCGGGATTTAAATACGGGCTAATTCCAGGTTTAATTAATGCCGCTTTCGAAACTTATATTACCCGTGGATACTCGCCTTGGACATTGAGTAATCATGCGGATCATACAAGTCTTATTTCAGCTGAAAAAGCAAAAAAAATTAAATATCTCAAGCCTGATGGAGTACTCACTTTCGATAAACTTTCATCTGTTTTTTTATCCAATACCTATCATGAAGAAAACCAACCCTGTCATCTAAAACTAAAGAATCCTAAATTAGCCATAGATGTTAATTTAACTGCTTATGCCTCTCCAGAAAGCCGTTACTGCCCTGCTGCGGTTTATGAAATTGTGGAGGAAGAAAAAGGCCCGAGATTACAAATTAATGCTCAGAACTGCATCCATTGTAAAACCTGCGATATTAAAGATCCTCGCCAGAATATTGTCTGGTGTGCACCAGAAGGCGGTGGAGGACCTAATTATTCAGGATTGTGACGATTAAAAGAATCAGTTCTGGACATAGCCAGCGGGATGCAATTGTCAACACGATCTGTCGTACTGAGAGAAATTCTGATGTCCTTATTATTAAGATCCCTCAGTGCTTTCAGGATGAGGATATGTGCCACAATCCCACCAACATTTGTCGCCCTGAATTTGTAAAAATCTGATTAGTCGCCCCTTGCTAAGAGACAGGTATGTACGGAATGACAAAAATAGCAGTGAGTTTTAGAGAGAATATCATTGCGTACTGTTGCATTAGAATGTTCCATTACAAATTTACTATCCTATGGAACCTTGGATCCTTCAGGATTTTATCTGCAGTCTCTTGATAAATAGTTGTATCCCTTGTTGGAACAGGGATACTCGCAGCATATTCAAATAATAGATTAGCCAATTCGATAGTAGATTTGTTATATTCAAATTTGAAAATTTCAAAATACTCCCTGAAGTAGGGATTTTGTGCCCAAGGCAGAAAAGAAGTAATCCAGGTGTTCGTTTCTGTCGAGCCAAATTTTCTTTGGTTTAAGAAGTCCTCCCACGTTTGGATTAGCAAAGTTGAAATATATTGTTCTTCTGCAATACTCTCAATGGACTGCTGGGATTTTGTACTCTCCGCCTCCGCCTGCTTATAGAGTTTAAAATTAGCGGGATAAAATCCTGCAAGAAACTGAGGGCGTATTTTCTTGCTGCTCGTTATAACCTGGTTTGGATACAGCCATAGTTTATCAATAGCAGCCTTAGTTTGTACCAGACGTGTGTACTCTGTATTATGTTCAAAAGATAATGAGGTTAAAATAATATTAATTGCCACAAGAAACATTGCAACGCTGGCAATAGTCGATAAAAATACACTTATTCGTGTTTTATGGTATTGAGCCGGGTTGAATTTAAATGCTACAAAAATACTGCCAAATAAGATAAGAATAAGAATAAGAATGACTAAGAACGTTAGATTTTCTATTGAGTTACTTAAAATCACATGAATACCTTATGGAGAGCTATATCCTTATTAGCATAATACATATCTGGTGAGTATTTAAGTCATTTTACACACAAGCATAAAATAAGGGGCTCCAAAGATAAACTCAGCTGGCACGGGCTGACCGTCTATATCCATCGCGTCCTGATCCTCAAGACTAGCTGGTGGTGGAAGATCATCAACGATGGATTGAATAGTTGGGAGGCGTTGCACGAATAGATGATCGGTAAGCGAGAAATAAAGTCATCTCCCATTTCATCAAATTGACGAAGCTCCATGAGGGCAATCATCAACACATTTTTAGGTATTTTATTGTTTTTTAGTTCACGACGATTATCCAACAAAGGATTTATTGTTGCAGCCTTATATTTTTTAATAGGTACCCACAGAACATCCCCCTCTTCACCATTTTTAACCAGAGTACCAAATTAATTATCTTGCTGATGCTGTTAAGAACCGTTGATATACAACTCAAAGAATTTAATACGTTGAAAATTATCTACCGTATCAACTACTCTGTTGTTATTATGAATGTATTTACGTGTTTGCTGTTCGATGCTCTCAAGATTATCCAGTGAATCGATAACCAGCAAAATCTGGCAACGAAGTCCTTTTTTGTTAATTTCAGCACTTAACCATTGCCGATAGACTTCCAGCGTAGGTAAATCCAAATCAGGATAAGTAATTAAAAATGGATTTTTTTCAATGAATTGAGTCGCAGGTGCTGTTAATTTTTGCAGTTCGGTTATTTCATTGAGCTGATTTTGATCAAGAATACTCAGGTCGTCCTCAGAGGAATGATCTCAATCTTTGTTTACAACGGGGTTAAAATACATGTTATTTTTAATGGATCATAAGTTTTTATTCAACTCTCCTGTGTATCTCGTTGTCATTTATCAATGATAAAGGTAAACTTGCGACTAAGTCCCGGTGGCGCAGCTGGATAGCGCGGCCCCCTCCTAAGGGGCAGGTCAGCGGTTCGAATCCGCTCCGGGACACCAGTTAAATCAATAAGTTATGTAAAATTACTTTTATCAAACACGACTCCGTAAGTGCAGTGTAAGTGAAACTTGAATGTGTTTTTATGTACATGCACGTAATACGGAGCGAAGAGAAGCATCCCTAGCGTATAGAAAAATATCATTTTTAAGCAGAAAGAAAAGATTAAAAGTGCGGTATGAAAAATAAAACAGATGAGAAAGAACAAAGCGCAACCAAAGAACATGACTGCGCCAATAAAAATGAAACAACTAATTATCGACGATGCTGCTCAAGCCAAACATCTAGATCATCCTTCAAATAACGAATAGCCCGCCCGATTTTAATATATCTCGGACCGGGTGTTCTACTAGACAAAGTACCGTTAACCCTGTCTTGAGAAAGAAAGGAGCGACTCATGCAAATATAGCCCGCCGCCTCAACTTCTTTAAAAACTCTCTTTTCCACAATAAATACCTCCGTATATTTTGATACAACATCATAAGACACCATCAATATATACCAGTAAAAAGTATTTATCAATAAATTTATACGCGATTCACGTATTTATTGTAGTGATTACCGACTCTACTTCAAAGGTGCGTCGAGTGGCAGTAAATCGCCCCTCAAACCGCTTCACACCATCCCCCCTCATCTTAGGCGCATGTTCACTAAAGTAGTTTTGTAAATCATCTAAACTTTCAAGCTGGTATTGAACCGTTACATGCTTTTGACCATCAGCATCACCCCCCATAGTTTGATGCATCACGGTGGCATTTAAAAAGCCGGGGAATATCAGCATTTCTTGAGTATGCTCATCTAACCAATGTTTATAATCCTGGTAAATGTCATGATCAATGGAAAGGTTCACCTCATAGATAACCATTATTACTTCCTCACAAATTGTAAAACAAACAACGTCAAAAGCGCACAGACGCTAATCACGATTCCGGGGTTAATATAATTGGCATGGCTCAATATAACATACGGCATCAAACCACCAAACAACGCCAGGCTGGTGTTATATGACAACGCCAAAGCCTTACCCCGATGCATGGCAGGAAATAAGGACACCATGAAGGCAGGTAAAGCTGAGTTAAACAACGACTGAATCAAAGAAAAAAATATGATACTGCAAAAGATAACCTCAATATTTAAGCGGTTAATCCAATCAAAACATACATATGAAAACAGCAAATAGAGCAGAGCTGCAAAACTCATTTGTCTAGTGATTCCCACCTTATCAGCCATGGCCCCAAAAACAGGAAGGGTTACAAAATACACCAGCAAGGACAACAAGGTTACCCCTACTGACTTTTGATGGGTATAACTTTGAACAACTGACGATAACAGTGTGGGCATAAAGACAAAGGTCATATAAAAGGCAGAAGCAGATAAACTCGCAGCAACAAAACAGATCAGCAGTTCCCTTTTATGAGCCTTGATTAAGACGAGAAAACGATTATCAGCACCCACATGACGCTCCAAGGGCTCATTAATAAACCGCCGTATCTGGTATAACACCAACCAGATCACCGCACTCATTAAAAAAGGGATACGCCAGCCATATTTAATCACTACCTCATCGGGTAGCTGGTTGAGTAATACAAATACGGTTAAATTTGCAAACATTAATCCCAATACCCCACCCATAAAAGCCATACTGCCAGAAAGCGCAGGACTATTTCTACCTTGTTCAACGGCCAATATTAAACCATTAGCAAACTCACCTGATATTGATAATCCTTGAATTACCCGACAGCCAAACAATAAAATCCATAGGTCAATCTCAGGTAAATTAGTTGGCAAAAGCCCAATGATGGAAGTCGAGCCAATCATTAATAAAGTGGTGATGGATAACACCCGTTTACGGCCATAAGCATCAGACAAATAACCAAAGAAAAAACCAGAAAGGGGTTTTACTGCATAACTCACGACAAAAGCCAAAGTGGTGAAACTAACTGCTGCAGTCTTTGTCTGAGAGGGAAAAAAGATGGTCGATAAAACCGGTATAAGAAAAGCAAAGATACTAAGATCATAGACTTCAATAGCAGTACTAACAAAAACGGATATCCTTGCCAGGTTTTTCATTTACATTTGCTCAATAATAAAGTACATTATTTTAGCATTGAAATGATTTTAGTTGTAGCTTTAAGGATTGTAGTATGATAAAGGATGTGCACAAAAGGATATTCCTCCGCTTTGATGAAAAACAAGAACTGCTTTTTAATAAACAATTACGACCTCTAAACGCTTTAGGTTGTGATTATTTTTACCATCTGGTTTCAGATTCCAAACCTCAAAATGACTCATACCGTTTCTGCACCCACGAGGACTGGATGGATTTTTATTATGAAGAACAATTCATTGATCATGATCCACTAAAAAGGATCGCCGAAAATACCCATATTTCAGTTTTACCGTGGAATCAAGCCAGCGTTATGAACAAAAACGAAAAACGCACCATGTCCGGCCGCTCTGCTTTTGGGCTTCATAATGGAGTCACAATTATTCAAAAGTATCAAGATAAAAGGTACATCTTTGTTTTGGCTACTGAAAGTCGAGATCATGATCTGGCTAGGTATTTGTTGCTGGAGAGAAGTGATGAGCTCAAGAAATTAATGCAAGGCTGTATAACTATTTTTGATGAGTTTTCTTGTTCGGCCGCATAAATTGCTGGAGTAGCTTAATTTCTTCTTTCAAATTAGCTGGTTTTCAGATACCCCGTCATATTGTCTTTGGTGGCCATTAATATAGGCGCGGTTTTCTGGACACAAAAAAAGGTTTTTTAAGAGCTATTCTTCTTAATACAAAGAGGAGAATAAAATGTCTAAAAAGCGAGCTTATTATACGGCGGCCAAGAAGGCAAAAATAACGCTAGCTGCGATTGAGGGGAAACTCACACAAGCGCAAATTACCAGTGAATACGGTGTTCACGCAACGCAGGTAAAAACTTGGAAGCAATCGGCCATCAAAGCCATTAACGATTTATTCTCTGGGGCTAATGAAAAAGAAGCCAAGTCCCAAGAGCAGCTTGTTGAGGCATTATATCAAGAAATTGGTCGACTTCAAGCGCAGCTATCTTGGCTAAAAAAAAAGCATGAACTTTAGTCTGGATGAAAAGCGCGTCATGATTGATCCTCTTGCCGAGCTCACCATTCGTGAACAATGCTTGCTATTAGACTTGCCTGTTTCAAGTTATTATTATAGTGCCAAGCCCATTTCTGTCGAAGATGAAGCGCTTATGGCGCTACTTGATGAGCACTATCTGCAGTATCCATGTGAAGGTAAAATTAAGCGGGCAAGATGGCTGTCAAAAGAAGTAGGCTATCCTGTTGGTAAACGTCGAGTAAAAAAGTTGATGGAAATGATGGGGTTATCGACTGTTTACCCAAAGCCAAATACAAGCGTTCCCAATAAGGAGCATGAGGTGTTCCCTTATTTATTAAAAGAGGTGGA
Source organism: Legionella antarctica (assembly GCF_011764505.1). NCBI lineage: Bacteria > Pseudomonadati > Pseudomonadota > Gammaproteobacteria > Legionellales > Legionellaceae > Legionella > Legionella antarctica. Next base: position 1,635,719 of record NZ_AP022839.1, on the reverse strand, counting down.
TATCACCAAACCAAATCAGGTTTGGGCCGCAGATATCACCTACATCCGCATGAAAGGAAAGCATGTGTATTTAGTAGCTATTATGGACTGGTATAGTCGTTATGTGATTGGATGGGCTATTTCACCTACTATGGAGGCTGAATTTTGTATTGAGGCGCTTAGAAACGCTTTGCTGCATTCGCGTTGTGAGATCTTTAACACGGATCAGGGTTCTCAATTTACCTCAAAAGATTGGATAAATACGCTAAAATCTCACCACATTTCTATCAGCATGGATGGGCGAGGACGTTATTTAGATAATATATTTATCGAGCGATTGTGGCGTAGTGTTAAGCAAGAAAAAATCTACCGGTATGATTTTGATACAATTGAAGAGGTTGAGCTGGCCTTAACGGAGTATTTTGAGTATTATAATAACCGAAGGCTTCACCAGTCCTTTAATTATTTAACGCCCGCAGAGGTGTATTATGGCCGGAAAAGACCATAAACCCTAAATGAGAGCGTCATGACTTACCCACAAGGCCCACAGGCCTATACGAGAAAGTGAAGCTCTCCTGACCTGTGGACTTGTGGATAAGTCATTCTGATAGAGTTGTGGTAAAATGACCTAAGACAATTCGTAGTAGCAATCACTATTCATACGGTATTGAGTAGGTTTAAATAGGTTAATTTGAGTGAATTTTTAACTATAAATGATGGATGAATAGCTCTTATTTTTCCTTAATTTTGTTCCAGACATGCGGACCCATATCACATTGATTGCCGGTAAATACCCAAAAAAATCGGTAATCTCCCCATTTTTAACTGAAGGAATTAATAAGAACTTAGTTAGAAGCCTTCCATGTTTGTGTCACAGTATCGGTATATTGTTTTTTGGATTTGCTCCAATTTTATCGATAACTTGAAACAAACTGTTCAAATTTAATTTTTTTAATATCATAACCCTGATTACTTAAATGTTCTTTAAATTTTGATATGGTTGTATCATCAAGTTTATTCCCAAACCATATTTCTTTTATATCATTATGCTGAAATTGCCCAGACACAAGATATTGCATTGTTCTATCAGTTTTAACTCGCTTAATTTCAATGTCTTGATCAATATAATATTTTGAATCTTTTCCTGTTCGGTAGCCTAATCTTTCTTTATGAAATTGATACTCGCCATCATTCCTATCGAATAATAATAGCCTCACTTCATCTTCTATTTGGTAATCACAATGTTTTATCAACAAAGATAAGTTAAATATCATTCGGATTAGATCACTTATTGGCCTTAATAAAAAACGTTTTTGTTCCTCTTCGCCCTTTTTTTAAAAGAGTGGTGACTCATTATTAGGTTTAACGACTCAACTAAACCTTCAACCTCTTGAAATGCAGCATCTTCATAAGATACGCTACAAATTTTAAAATCCTCATGAATCCTATTATGCTTTTCATGTTCAGCTGATATCGCTCTATCAACCCCTATAGCAATTCCATTGCCTGCATCACCATAAAACCGCCACATTGGTAAAGAGCGAGAAGTATTAGAAAAGCATATTATATAGATATTGTAGGTATCTCTAATATTTTTTATTAGTCTGCTTAGAATTTCTTTTTCTAAGCCTCTAATGTTTTGTTTAATGATAGTTAAAAACTTATCGAGCCCATACGTAATTTCATTTGAGTCATTCATATCCTTATAGCTAGTAAGATGGAAATTTCGATTTGTTAAGATTTTCCAAGCACTACCAAGTGATGTGTAATGATACATTGGATGTTCACTAAAATGCGGCTTGAAATATTGATTTGAAACTTTTTTTAATTTTAGTTCATAATCACCATGTAAACACTATAGTGGACCCCAAAAATGAGACAGTGGTGTAAAATAGAAACCATTGTTAAACGGGGTACCAAGTGGCTAAAAAAAAATTTACATCTGACTTCAAAGCAAAGGTAGCAATTGAGGCATTAAAAAGTCACAAGACGACCAATGAATTGGCATCTGAATTTGAGGTGCATGCAACACAAATCAATCTGTGGAAAAAACAATTACTGGATGGAAGCAAGCAATTGTTTAGCGGCAAGCATGACAAAGACATGGACTCCATCATACAAGAACGAGATCGATTATACACGCAAATAGGCCAGCTAGCGGTTGAGTTAGACTGGCTTAAAAAAAAGACCGGTCATCTAAGTTGAGCGTGCGGGAGAAGCGAGCCATGATTGATGTCAATCACCCTACACTCAGCATCGTACGCCAATGTGCATTGGTTAATTTGTCACGCGCTAGCTACTATCGCACTGCTGGCGAAGGAATATGTACCGAGAGCCCAGAGAATCTGGCTTTGATGGTCTTGATTGATGAGGAATACATGCGCCATCCTTTCTATGGAAGCAGAAAGATGCGTTCTTATTTACGTCGCCTTGGCCATGACGTTAACCGTAAGAGAGTGCAGCGTTTGATGCGGATCATGGGTCTGGTTTCAGTGGCACCAAAGCCGAATACGAGTAAAAAGAACAAGGAACAAAAGGTTTATCCCTACTTGCTACGTGGTTTAGTGATTGATCGACCCAATCAGGTTTGGTGCACCGATATTACCTACGTTAGGATGCAAGGAGGCTTTGTATATTTGGTGGCAATAATGGACTGGTATAGCCGCAAGGTGCTCTCTTGGAAGGTATCAAACAGCATGGATGATGACTTTTGTGTAAGCGCGTTGGAGAGCGCCATCAGGCTCCACGGCAGGCCTGATATTTTTAATACGGATCAAGGCTCCCAGTTTACCAGTAAGGCGTTTACCGATGTTTTAAAAGACCATGACATCAAAATTAGCATGGACGGGAAAGGTCGATGGATGGATAATGTGTTCATTGAACGGCTATGGCGTTCAGTCAAATATGAAGATATTTACATAAAAGAATACGGAACAGTTTTAGCACTACGAAATGGTTTAAGGGTGTATTTCAAGTTTTATAACGACGAAAGACCTCATCAATCATTTGGAATATACACGCCGTCAGAGGTTTATGCTGGCCTATATGAGGCTGCAGCGTAATGGAATGCCTGTGGATATGTGGACGCGTCCTGCGGATCAGCCATCGCCCTTCGGGACATGTGGACAAGCCATGGATAACAAAAAGACGTTATCCACCGCTTGACCACACTCGATGGCTTCGCGCCCACATACCCACAGGCTCAATAACAGGTGTTTCATTAACTGCTATTGTGGTTGACTCGTGTGCTACGCACCCTCGTCAACGAAAGAAAGTAGAATTAAAGTTATATCTTAAATTAAACGGATCGCTGTCTTGACAATGGGGTCCACTGTACACTGTAAGTTTTTCATCATCTCGAAATAAACCAACCAGTATAAAAAAATTTGCATTTATAGAACAGAACCCTAACCTCCAAGTAGTATTTATAACAGCCCACTAAGCAATGAAATAATAAAGTCGATGAAAATTAAATAAGTGTTTCCTGTTAAATTATCAATCAACATATCCCATCATCCCAACCACGTCTGTAGCCTTGATGTATAGAGCTGGATTTTCAGTTTCTTTTGCTATTTCTTCAAAATGCTTTTCACCGCACTTAATTTTTGCGCTTTCTAAATGGCGAAGATCGTTCCACCATGTGCTGCCTTTCGTTTCGACGACGAAGTAAAGTTTTTCCTCGTCATCATCTTCAACAACTACTGCCCAATCTGGGTTGTAGGCTCCTAATGGTGTGGGTATTTTGAACCACGCTGGAAGCTTGGCGTAAACCTTAACTTTTTCGTTCTTTTCTAAGTCTTCAGCAAAGGTTTTTTCTATGCCCGCCGAGTCATAAACTACGTGAGTGTAAACTGACTTTTTAGTTTCCAGTGTATTTTTCAGATAGCCTTTAAGTTCTTCTTGCTGGAACAGTTCTTGAGCATAGTAATGCTTTTTATCTATCTGGGTGTATCGAATGCCATCTACTAAAGCCAAGCGTTTGGTTCGGTTTATCGATTCTGCACAATAGTCCATGAATTGTTGAGGGTTACGGGTGAAGTCTTGTAGCCTTCGGCTATCACGAAGGATTTGAACGATACTCTTGCGTGTTAGTTGGGTTTTATCCTGTAAGTCGGTAATGATATCGGGTAGCTCAATGTCGTTTTCGTGGATTGTGGTGAACCCTGAAGCAGAGGTTTCATCCGCTGTCACACCACCTTTACCGATTGCGATATCGGCTTTACGGAATTGCGCACGAGTTTTTGTGATTGGAGGACACGATTGAATCGCTTCTGCACAATCATGGATAAGTTTAAGATTATCAAACTCTACTCGATAAGTAGTTTTGTACTTAATACGATTCCACAGCGCCTTGAATTCATCCGATTCAAGCACGGCTTCGCGAGTGCGGATAACTTTACGGTCATCTGCATTTTTGATATCCAGCTTGCCAGCAAGCTTGCGTAAAACGCCTTTAATGTCGGATGTGACTATTCCAGCTTGAACCTCACCAAGTTCTTCAACTAGCTCTTGCTTGATTTCATCAGATAGTTCAAAAGTACCGTCTTTCAGCGCCGCTCTTAGTGTGTCTTGTACCTTCCCATTAGCATCGACGTAGCTTTCATCTTTGAGGAACTGCCAGACTTTCTTAGATTGTTCAAAGCCTAATGCCTGTGATTCACCAGCCTCTGAAACTACTTTTATATCTGCGAACTGGTGTTCTTCAACAATACCAAAACGAATACCAGTATCCTGCTCAATCTCTTTTTGCAGGTTATCGGCAAATTTCTCATAGCTTTCTGTTGCGATTACTGTAAGCGTATTAATTTCGCTACCTCGCAAGCGCATACCGCTTTGATCTACACATAAACGCAAACCACGCCCTAGTGTCTGACGCCGTTCGCGCTCGCTACCCATGTCTCTCAAGGCACATATCTGAAAGACATTAGGGTTATCCCAGCCTTCCTTTAGTGCAGAGTGGGAAAAGATAAACTTCAGTTTGGTATCAAAGCTTAAAAGCTTTTCTTTTTCTTTCATAATCAAGTGGTAGGCGCGCTCAGCGTTTTCACGACCTGCTTGATTATTTTCCGCTGTTTCGACGGATTTACCTTTATTGTCTATTGAGAAATAACCGTTATGGACTTCCGATGCATCCGTATCCAAATCAATCTCTTTGAATAGGCTTTGGTAGTCCGCTGACATCGCTAGCCTGCGATATTCTTCCTCAAACATATTGGCATATTTACCGAGAACGATATTGCCATCCTCATCATATTGGCGGTAGTGCTCGACGCTATCAATAAAAAATAGACTCAAGACTTTGATAGGGTTCTTATTGGCAGCAAAGGTCAGCTCTTTATCTAAATGCTCTTTTATTGTTCTCCGGATCATAAGGCGCTTGATTTCATCGGGGTCTACGCCACCAATGGCATCACCCACTTTGAGGGTTTTATCAAAACCATCGCCTTTCACTTCAATAGTTTCGTTACCCTTACCACAAGTAATAGTGCCGATTTGCATGTTCTTGTAGATTGAACGATTTGTTATCTGCTCTAAATCATCACCATCTTCAATGGTTAAGAATTCACGCTTAATATTCTTGCCTCGTTGCACATCGATTTCGACCTTGGCAGTGATAGAGCCTTTTATGTTGGTTGTCGATTCCAATCGAATATAGGGCTTGTTATTACCGCTATCGATCTGTAACGAGGCCACTTCGATTTGTTTTACTAACCCACGCTCATGGGCATCTACGGCATCAAGGCGAAACACCATGTGGTGTTTATCAACATGGGTAGCCGAATAGCGTAAAGTGCAGAGCGGATTCATTGATGAGAGAGCTTCTTTACCTTTACCTGTTAAGCCACCATCAACGCTTTGCGGTTCGTCAACAATAATGATTGGGTTTGTTGCGCGAACGAGATCAATGGGTTTCTCTCCACCTGTATTTTCATTTTCTTTATATAGGTTATTCACATCCTTCTTGTTAATTGCACCAACTGATGTGACCATAATCTGGATGTTAGAACTGGTAGCAAAGTTACGCACCTTACCTGGTTTAGATGAACTGTAGAGGAAGTATTCATAACCCTTGGCTTTGGGATACAAACCCTCAAAATGCTCTTGGGTAATTTGTAGAGTCTTATAGGTTCCTTCCTTAATCGCCACAGAAGGTACAACTATCACAAACTTGGTAAAACCATAGTTTTTATTCAGTTCAAATATGGTGCGAAGATAGACGTATGTTTTCCCCGTACCTGTTTCCATTTCAACGGTGAAATCACCACTAGTAAGCTTTTCAGAAGGACGTAAACCATTCGTTAGTTGAGCTTTTCGGAGGTTATCTTCAATTTCATCATCTACAAGCAACAATCTATTACCAATACCCAATTCATTTTCAAATAAATCAAAGGAGGTCTGTGGGCTAGACTTTGGACGATGCGTAACAGTAAATTCAGAACGGGATATTTCTTGCCCTTTAAACAGGCTCACTACCGATTCAATGGCGGCCTTCTGATAATCCAGATCATCTTCAAAATGAAGTTTCATAACTTAATCCTTATAAGCTTCGAACATGGGTAATGCCGTTTTGTTCAAGAATAGCAGCCATGTTAGTTTTAGAAATATCATCACGAAATGCGCTATCGCGAAAGAAGACGTGAGTGTCAGAACTTGGTGCAAGCTCGCCATACCATGCAATAATACCTTGAGCTATATCTTCAACTTGATCTTTGGTTATCGATTCGTCAATGCAAGCAAATAAAACACCGTAACCAATGCTATAGATATTTTTCCCAGCCACTTCTCGAATTTCAATGGGCACGGCCAAGTCAATACCGCGCTTAATCAAAAGCTCGTAGAGAATTGATATGGGTCCGCATGTCTGGAACAAAATTAAGGAAAAATAAGAGCTATTCATCCATCATTTATAGTTAAAAATTCACTCAAATTAACCTATTTAAACCTACTCAATACCGTATGAATAGTGATTGCTACTACGAATTGTCTTAGGTCATTTTACCACAACTCTATCAGAATGACTTATCCACAAGTCCACAGGTCAGGAGAGCTTCACTTTCTCGTATAGGCCTGTGGGCCTTGTGGGTAAGTCATGACGCTCTCATTTAGGGTTTATGGTCTTTTCCGGCCATAATACACCTCTGCGGGCGTTAAATAATTAAAGGACTGGTGAAGCCTTCGGTTATTATAATACTCAAAATACTCCGTTAAGGCCAGCTCAACCTCTTCAATTGTATCAAAATCATACCGGTAGATTTTTTCTTGCTTAACACTACGCCACAATCGCTCGATAAATATATTATCTAAATAACGTCCTCGCCCATCCATGCTGATAGAAATGTGGTGAGATTTTAGCGTATTTATCCAATCTTTTGAGGTAAATTGAGAACCCTGATCCGTGTTAAAGATCTCACAACGCGAATGCAGCAAAGCGTTTCTAAGCGCCTCAATACAAAATTCAGCCTCCATAGTAGGTGAAATAGCCCATCCAATCACATAACGACTATACCAGTCCATAATAGCTACTAAATACACATGCTTTCCTTTCATGCGGATGTAGGTGATATCTGCGGCCCAAACCTGATTTGGTTTGGTGATATCCACCTCTTTTAATAAATAAGGGAACACCTCATGCTCCTTATTGGGAACGCTTGTATTTGGCTTTGGGTAAACAGTCGATAACCCCATCATTTCCATCAACTTTTTTACTCGACGTTTACCAACAGGATAGCCTACTTCTTTTGACAGCCATCTTGCCCGCTTAATTTTACCTTCACATGGATACTGCAGATAGTGCTCATCAAGTAGCGCCATAAGCGCTTCATCTTCGACAGAAATGGGCTTGGCACTATAATAATAACTTGAAACAGGCAAGTCTAATAGCAAGCATTGTTCACGAATGGTGAGCTCGGCAAGAGGATCAATCATGACGCGCTTTTCATCCAGACTAAAGTTCATGCTTTTTTTTTAGCCAAGATAGCTGCGCTTGAAGTCGACCAATTTCTTGATATAATGCCTCAACAAGCTGCTCTTGGGACTTGGCTTCTTTTTCATTAGCCCCAGAGAATAAATCGTTAATGGCTTTGATGGCCGATTGCTTCCAAGTTTTTACCTGCGTTGCGTGAACACCGTATTCACTGGTAATTTGCGCTTGTGTGAGTTTCCCCTCAATCGCAGCTAGCGTTATTTTTGCCTTCTTGGCCGCCGTATAATAAGCTCGCTTTTTAGACATTTTATTCTCCTCTTTGTATTAAGAAGAATAGCTCTTAAAAAACCTTTTTTTGTGTCCAGAAAACCGCGCCTATATTAAATATCTTGTTCAGTTCTACCCTTGATCAAGTGCTCTTCATGTGAGAAAAGACTCGCTTCAAGGTTTGTACGATCTGGATTCCAGAGCTGGATGCTAGAATAACTAAGAGCGAATACTCTAAAACCACAATCCCTCCCTAATAATTTATCTCTATTCGTCTCCAAATACTTAACCATTCGTGCACGACCGATATCAGCAACTGTCTTGAAGCCAGCTTTATATGCTTCCGTTTTTTCGTCACAAATTTCAGGAAGTTGCACCAAAATTGTTCTTATCTGCTTTTCAAACTGCAAAGCAGCCTGATATGTTGTGCATGAGCCAGCAAAGAAGTCTAGAACTATGTCCCCATCAGAAACGTTAGCAACAAGCATTGCTCTTTGAATTAGACGAGGCGGTTTAGCTGTCTCGAAAATCCCAGCATTTCCAAATAGATTTTTTACAATTTTCTTACCCTCTTGAGTGTCGCCAACATCTTTCCTTTCCCATATCGTTTGTGGTGTAATTCCCTGCTTAACTTCGGATAGAAATCTTTTTAGTGAAGGAATACTGTTTCCTTCAGACCCAAACGAAATTCGCCCATCATTAATCAGTTCTTTAACCTTATCGCTTGGTCTTCCCCAGCTATTCCCAGACGGTGGGTAAAACTCTTTACCGTTTACAGGATTGACAATTGGATAATAATCTCTTTTCCTATACTCTTGTCTAGTCAAATCACTAGACTTCCAGGGGCCTCTTGGATCATTGTCTGGGTTTTTATATCTTGCATTTGCGTCATCTGTTCGAGGCAAAATACCAATTTCAAATTCTGATATGTTTTTTGCAAAACAAAGAATATGTTCGTGGCTATCTGAAAAAAATTTTGCATCATTTTGCGGCGAGTATTTTTTCTGCCAAATAAGATTGCTTAACAGATTTTCCTCCCCATATATCTCATTACAAATCTCCCTCAGATTAGCAACTTCGTTGTCGTCTATAGATATAAAAATAACTCCATCTGATCTCAACAATTGCCTGGCTAATTTTAATCTTGGATACATCATATTTAGCCAATTTGTATGCTTCCTACCTGTGGTTTCAGTGTTAGACGAAAACTTCATCCCTTCATCATCGACTTGCCCTGTATATTTAAGATAAGTATTAAGATTTTCTTGAAAACGGTCGGGATAAATAAACTCTTTTCCCGTGTTATATGGTGGATCAATATAGATCATCTTTACCTTATTGGCATAGCTCTTCTGTAATAGCTTTAAAACCTCAAGATTGTCACCCTTGATAAATAAGTTCTGAGTAGTATCCCAATTAACACTTTCATCGGGGCATGGGAGCAATGTACCTGTAGAAGGCGTTAGTGCGATCTGGCGCGCTTTCTTTTTTCCGTGCCAGCTCAAAGCCATACTTTTCATTGCCTTCTTCTAATATAGATACATCGCCTATTAGCTGACGTAAAGTATTAAAGTTAACGCCCGCCTCTGAAAAAGCCTCGGGAAACAGTTCTTTCAGTTTTTCAATGTTTTCCTTAACAATATCGAGGCTTTGTCCATCTTTAAATTCTACGTTTTTCATCTCATTTCCCATTGTTATCTTTAATCTTCTTTCTAAAGACTGCTCTTGATATTGGCAATCTTATCATTAATCTTTTTGATTTGAGTGTTTAGCTCTATCTTCTTACCCATCTGCTTTATATTTTTAAGCTTTTTCGATATTTCCAAGCGTTGAGAATCCAGCTTTTCCAGCTCGCGCAACTTATCTAAACGCAAAGTGTTTGACATCTTTTCACTTGGGTTGCCAGCCCTCTCTATAGAAAAATCACCACTATGTTCGGCACATTTAATGGCAATAACCCGTTTAATTAAAGCCTGATAAAAAGCAAAGAAGTTCGTAAACGGCAGACTGCTTACTTTGAGACTTTCAAAAAATTTCAATTCTGCGGCGCTTACTGAGGACATACTGATCCATTTTGTGTGAATACAGTCTTCAATTATCCACTTTTCTTTATCTGCCTGATTGATGCGCTTATCTGCAAGAGTAAGGCATAGCCTCTGTTCCCTCTCAATAACACAAGTAAATATAAGTACGAGAGGGTATGGAATGGCTCGGTTGATAAACTGGGATGTTCGCTTGAATCTGTCAGGGCGTGAAAGTTCAATATGCAGTATTGCAACTTCAGGGTATTCTCTTGTTTTATCTGTATAGGACGCAATGTTGATCGTGTTAGACTTTAAGGTGTACAGCCAACGTATTTTTTTAACATCCTCTTTCAGAGCTTTCTTATCTGTCGCATCCAGAATGTCTTTCTTTCCATCGGTGGTATCGAGAAACATTTTCTTGAAGATTGGCTTATTCAGCTCACAAGTTTTTGGCACATCTAGTCGCGCAAGAAAGTCTTCAAAGCTACTTATTGGGTTGGGCTGAGATTCAATACTCATGCACTAAACCCTTCATCATTACCAGCCATATCCACTAGTATGAGGTAAGAAACCACAGCAAAATCGTCTATGCCTTGGCTACTGGTTGGAGTAAGGACAGTTCCACCTTTTGTAAATAGACTTTCAACACCTTTTTCTTCGCTCTTACCCGCAATGCTATCAACCGCGACGGCCAACAAATACTGAAAGTGATCCGGATTTTGACCTTTTTTTGTTCTGGCGTTTATAATCTCAACACAGTCTGTTTCCACCTTACTATGGATAAAAGCTTGGCGCTTAAGGAGGTCGAGCACTTTTTTACTTTGTGTGAAATTTAAATCTACCGCTGCATCATCTGAGACATAGACAAGAAAGTAAGGTGAGAGCGGATAATTATCATCAACCTGTACCGCTTCTTTGCCTTCTCGGATATTTTTCAAACAAAATATCACACCTTCATTGATACCGTCGCTCTTCAAATCTTCATCAAGAGGAACAACCGAGTATAGGCCAAGTGGAGCCTGCTCCAACTTACTCATATTTTGACTCTTTCCCCGCTCAGGGCTGCGACCGTTATTCATATAGCCGGATAAGTCCATGCGAAAGTCGTTAAGGGTGAGATCTGTAATAGATACACCTCCCACGATATCTTCTAGGTCAACCACAGTATCTTTGAGTTGCTGCAATTGTTTACGGCGATATTCGAGATCATTCATCTCAGTCGCGTTTTCAACGATCAGATTTTCTTCACCTGTGGCGGAGATATCGAGAAGAACCATCCGTCCTGATACTCTGGCTTCTAGTTTGATGTATTCATCTAGTTCCATATTCGGCCAGAAGTTTATCAACTGAATTTGAGTGTTTTTAGAACCCAAACGATCTACACGACCAAACCGCTGGATAATACGTACAGGGTTCCAGTGAATATCGTAGTTAATGAGGGTGTCGCAATCCTGAAGGTTTTGGCCTTCACTGATACAGTCTGTTGCGATAAGTAAATCGATTTCGCATGTTGAATCGGGTGCGATTTTATTACGTTCTTTTGATTTAGGAGAAAAGGCAGTAAGTAAATCATTAAGGTCTGAGCCGACACCTAAAAGTGTGGTTTTATTTGTACCACCACCAGTTATTAGCGCACTATGGATTCCCAATTCTTTCTGCGCCCATTCAACTAGATGAGCATAAAGGTATTGAGCAGTATCGGCAAATGCGGTGAAGATGATCACTTTTTTATTATCAGGGTTTAATGGCACTGTAACCTTTGCCTTAATTTGTTGCTTGACCTTTTCAAGCTTGGCATCTCTGACGGCAGTTACTTTTTTTGCGTCGTCAACAATGCTTTCCAACAGCACTCGGTCTGCCTCAAGCTCTTGCCTGAAACGAATTAAGTCAATATCTTGAATTAGTACCTTGGTTTTATTGCCCAGCATATATGGTTCGAACTCAGGAGCATCGAGTTCTACATCTTCAATCTCTTCGATATTCAGTTCGAACAATTCATCGCTCTCATGAGCATCAATCTTGGCTAGCAAGTTTTCCACCTGATTAGCCAGTCTTGTCGCTGTTAGCGTAAAAGAGTGAATAGAGCTTTCCATTCGTTTTAGCAAATTAATACGCATCAGGTGAATCAAACTTTCTTCACGATCTACTTGCTTAAATACACCTTTACCGTCTCCTACAGCTTTATCGTAACGCCGGGCATAATCACCTTTGAGGTCATTACGCACGAACTTTAAGGGTGAATAACCAGCTAATGATAAACGTTTAATAGTCAGATTGACTTCTTTCAGTGGTGGAAACTCATCGGACAGGTCGATATCGGCATAAACGTTTTTAGGCGGTAAGCGTTTGGGGAATTTACCAATATCCGCTGTACCGTAGTATTTTTCTATATGCTTTCGTGAGCGAGCAATAGTGACTACATCCAATAGTTTGAAATAGTCAAAACTCATACTATCAAGCAAAGTTGCTGTGGTGCGGGTTTCAGCAGGTTCTTTTGTCCATTGGTTAAATTGTTTTTGGGCTAACCTTAGTGTGCTTTCAATACTCTTGATACCGACATCTATAAAGGCATCATCCTTGCCTTCAGTAATAAATGCGACCTGATTTTTGAGATCATTCATGCGATTATTTACTGGTGTAGCAGAGAGCATGAGCACTTTAGTTTTAACGCCCGAACGGATGATATCGCCTAGCAGGCGTTCGTATCGGGTTTTGCCATCGGCTTTATTAGGGTTGTTACGAAAGTTGTGTGATTCATCAATCACAATAAGATCGTAATTTCCCCAATTAAGCGTTTCAAGATTTATCTCACCGGAAAAACCTTTAACTCTACTAAGATCTGTATGATTGAGTACATCATAATTAAAACGGTCTGCGGCAAGCAGATTACGCTTGTCGTTTATGGTGTAGACAGTCCAGTTATCTCTTAATTTCTTGGGACAAAGCACTAACACACGGTCATTACGTAGCTCGTAGTATTTAATTACGGCTAAAGCTTCAAAAGTTTTACCCAAACCAACACTATCGGCAATAATGCAGCCGTTGTGTTTTTCCAACTTATCGATAGCGCCCAAGACACCATCTTTTTGGAACTTATACAATTTGTTCCAAACGATGGTATCTTTGAAACCAGTTTTACTCTTGATGATATTTTCTTCATCAATGTCTTCAAGAAAGTCTTTAAAAATATTGTAAAGAGTTAGGTAATATATAAAATTGGCAGGTTGATCTGCTGCTATAAAATCGAGTTTTTCAATTAGCTCGGCTTTTATATCTTGCGTAGTTGTTTTGTCAGACCATATTCCATCAAACCAAGTTATTAGCTGTTTAGTGGTCTCGGCATCTGATATTCCGGTATTCATTTGAAGGTTATCTGACCGCACATCACCCAGCCCAATCGGAGACAGTGTGGCACTTCCATGAACGGCAAAACTGTTATCATCTGATTGAAGATGTATTAAATTTTGTGCAGCTTGGGGCTTCTTGCTTGCTTTAACATACACTTTTCCACGCAACCACTTGGCACATTCTGTTGCTACATGCTTTTGATTTAACTGGTTTATAAGCCTGACCTCTTGCTCATTACCAACTAGGGATTGAAGGCTTTGACCTTGCCAGTCGGTTATGAATAAGCGTGTATGTTGCAGTTTAGTTAGCTCTTTTTTGAGTGAGGCGAATCCATAAAGAGTGAATAGGCTTGAAAGCACGGATAGTTTACTTCCATCGAATGAGTGCTTTTTAAGCTCGTGGCCTACATATCCGTTATTTTTATTGTCTAATAACACGCGTGCGGTCCTCTATTTTTTGGGTTTGCTTTACTCTTTTCAATCCAACTTTCGATATCATCTTTTTAAAGGGCCAACTACCACCGACCTTAAAACCGGGTAACTTCCCATCGGAGGATAATCTGTAGGCCGCTTTTTCGGCTAACTTTATGTGTTCAGTGCACCACCAGCCTTTACCCACTCATCCACTTCAGCTTTCTTGAGTTTCCAAAGCCGCCCCATTCGATGTGCGGGCATTTCATGTTTATCAATCCACTTATATACGGTGTCATTGCTTACACCGAGGTATTTACAGATCTCACTTATCGATAACCAACGATCTTCCATCTCTTCCATTTTTAAACTCCTCGTGGGCCATGCGGTTAAATCATGCAATTGCCAAAACCGAAAAAAGGGAACTGTAAAGCCTCCCTGAGGAAATTATTTTTAAAGTATACAAACCGACCAACAGATGTCAAACGATCTTTGCCGATTTAAGCCGATCATTTGGTAACGAAAAAGAATTTATTGCACTTGAGAATAGTTTGAGAAATAACTCTTACTTAAAAAAAAACAGAGCCAAGACACACAACAAACCAAAAATCGCAGCACCAGCTGACACCATAGCAAAGAAACTTATTCTTTCAGCCCTTTCAGTAAGCCTTCGCGACTCTTCCAGCGCATAAAATATCGCCTTCTGAATGGTATCAACTGATTGTATAGTGGCATCATGCAACGTTTTGGCCATGACTTCTTTGCTTACTGAGAGCGTTCTGTTTAATATTTTTTCGGATTTTTCTTTGGCGTTATCCTTCCATTGATTGGAAATTTGCTCAATTTCTTCTTTAAATTGTGATATGGGTCCGCATGTCTGGAACAAAATTAAGGAAAAATAAGAGCTATTCATCCATCATTTATAGTTAAAAATTCACTCAAATTAACCTATTTAAACCTACTCAATACCGTATGAATAGTGATTGCTACTACGAATTGTCTTAGGTCATTTTACCACAACTCTATCAGAATGACTTATCCACAAGTCCACAGGTCAGGAGAGCTTCACTTTCTCGTATAGGCCTGTGGGCCTTGTGGGTAAGTCATGACGCTCTCATTTAGGGTTTATGGTCTTTTCCGGCCATAATACACCTCTGCGGGCGTTAAATAATTAAAGGACTGGTGAAGCCTTCGGTTATTATAATACTCAAAATACTCCGTTAAGGCCAGCTCAACCTCTTCAATTGTATCAAAATCATACCGGTAGATTTTTTCTTGCTTAACACTACGCCACAATCGCTCGATAAATATATTATCTAAATAACGTCCTCGCCCATCCATGCTGATAGAAATGTGGTGAGATTTTAGCGTATTTATCCAATCTTTTGAGGTAAATTGAGAACCCTGATCCGTGTTAAAGATCTCACAACGCGAATGCAGCAAAGCGTTTCTAAGCGCCTCAATACAAAATTCAGCCTCCATAGTAGGTGAAATAGCCCATCCAATCACATAACGACTATACCAGTCCATAATAGCTACTAAATACACATGCTTTCCTTTCATGCGGATGTAGGTGATATCTGCGGCCCAAACCTGATTTGGTTTGGTGATATCCACCTCTTTTAATAAATAAGGGAACACCTCATGCTCCTTATTGGGAACGCTTGTATTTGGCTTTGGGTAAACAGTCGATAACCCCATCATTTCCATCAACTTTTTTACTCGACGTTTACCAACAGGATAGCCTACTTCTTTTGACAGCCATCTTGCCCGCTTAATTTTACCTTCACATGGATACTGCAGATAGTGCTCATCAAGTAGCGCCATAAGCGCTTCATCTTCGACAGAAATGGGCTTGGCACTATAATAATAACTTGAAACAGGCAAGTCTAATAGCAAGCATTGTTCACGAATGGTGAGCTCGGCAAGAGGATCAATCATGACGCGCTTTTCATCCAGACTAAAGTTCATGCTTTTTTTTTAGCCAAGATAGCTGCGCTTGAAGTCGACCAATTTCTTGATATAATGCCTCAACAAGCTGCTCTTGGGACTTGGCTTCTTTTTCATTAGCCCCAGAGAATAAATCGTTAATGGCTTTGATGGCCGATTGCTTCCAAGTTTTTACCTGCGTTGCGTGAACACCGTATTCACTGGTAATTTGCGCTTGTGTGAGTTTCCCCTCAATCGCAGCTAGCGTTATTTTTGCCTTCTTGGCCGCCGTATAATAAGCTCGCTTTTTAGACATTTTATTCTCCTCTTTGTATTAAGAAGAATAGCTCTTAAAAAACCTTTTTTTGTGTCCAGAAAACCGCGCCTATATTATTGAGCTAACATCTCTTGATGAGATTTTTTATTATCTTCGATTAATTTTTTATTCACGGTGTGTAACATCAGTATCGGGTCATCTTTGCCAAGGGCAACACCGTGAATAATCGAAATATCTTTTATTATTTCATCGATAGCTGTAGACACTAGATCACCATGGCGTTATCAATCTGGTCAAATAGTTGATCTCGTATCAGCTTTAAACGCTGCCTGGTCATAATATTTCGCTCAGGAGAGTCAATTGCTTCATTAAATGTCATTTTTTGTTGAAGCATGTTTGATAGGTCATGACCAAAGGTTTCTTCCTTTAAGTCGGGGATGTTGATTATTGCCGCTATTCGGTCTTTTGTTTCTTTGTATACCTTCATTTGCTCAAAAGGCTTTCCTTCACTTTCAATTTTTCCCCAGTAGGGATTTAGCCATACAACGTAGCGAACATCTTCTGGAAATTGTTTTACCAGCTGAGCAAAGCCGTTTATTGTATCTAGCAGAGCTTGACCACCAGTGATAACAGTGTGAATTATCAGTTCATGTCCCATGTCCTTAAGCAAGGCGGGAACATGATTGGTCAGGAGGTAATGTGATAGAGGCACAAATGAGCTGGCACCATTGTCAATAATCACATCATCTTGCGTGTTTGCGATTTTTTCAACTAAAGCGTCAAAATGGCGTGGATTGATTTCATCACCGTCCATAATATCGAGGCGTTCGACGTTAAGTGACTTAAAGCCATGAAAAGTGGCGTTAATGGGATCGGTATCGATACAAAGTGGTGATTGCGCTTTTTGGAATTTATATTGAGCGGTAGTGGCTGTGATAAAGGATTTGCCGACGCCGCCTTTGCCCTGCATCGTTATATGTATTTTTGCCATTACAAGAGTTCCTCCGGGTTGGGTATTGGGTTAAAAGTAAAACCTTTGATTTCATTTGTAGTTATAGGTTTACTTTTGCTCTGTTTGTCATCCCTGGTGTTTTCCTGCACTGACTTAATTAACTTAAGTACGTAGTGTCTAAATGCTTTATAACCGAATGAAATTTGACCTTCATCAGACAATGTTTCCCAAATTGCTTTCATCGAACATCCCTTATCAAGGGCTTCTCGAATGTCCTCTTGTAGCGCGATAAATTCAATTTTAGCATTGGTTCGCCCTGTCTGTTTTTCTGACAGGTTTTGAATTACTCGTTCTGAAAGTGATTTTTTCATTTTTCTTTGGCGTCAACTTTGTTTTCTCTAAAAATTCTAAATCATAATTTGGGTTGAAACAAGAAAAATGAGAATATTTTGGAACTATTAAGAATTTATTGGAATATAATAAATATTCTTTTTATATGATAATGGAACTTTTAGGAATAATTTGGAATTTTTCGGTACCTTGAGCTAGAAAATTCCAGAAAAATCGTTGCAAGTTCCAAAAAGTTCCTGTTATGATTCTAAAAACGGATCTCAAAATACAGGGCAAGATAGGTGAAGTTAGCTAACCAGCAAGCTGGTTACCAAATTTCACAAGCCTTATTCGCACCTTCGGTGCTCAACGAAAAGCTTGCGCTTTGAAGTCATAAACAGATACCCAAAGGATTGCATAACCACTTTATCAAGAGGTCAGCATCCTTATGGACGATAAAATCAAATCCCCCACCAGAAAAAACGGTCGCCATCTTCGTGTGCCTGTTTTGCCTAATGAAGAAACGCAAATTAAAGCCAATGCGGCTAATGCCGGTTTATCTATCGCGGAATATCTGAGACGAATCAGTCTTGGTTATCCCCTTCAAAGTGCTATTGATAAAGATCAAGTAATCCAGCTTGCCAAAATCAATGCCGATGCCGGCAGGCTTGGTGGGCTGTTAAAAATGTGGTTGACTCAGGATAAGCGCGTTGCCCATTTTGACCATGCCACGGTAATGACCCTGCTAAAGAAAATCATGGTTTTACAAGAGGCCATGTTTGATGTGGTGAAAAAGCTATGATTATTCGCCATATCCCTATGAAAAAAGCACGCTTGAGCAGCTTTTCAGGCCTCGTCCAATACATCACTGATCCCCAGGATAAACAGGAACGGGTGGGTAAGGTTAGCTTGTCCAATTGCAACAGTATCGATTCCAACTGGGCGGTTCAGGAGATCTTAGCGACACAAGCTAAAAATCAACGCGCTATTGCCGATAAAACCTATCATTTATTGATCTCTTTCGCCCCGGGAGAAATACTTTCTGATAACCTGTTAAACACCATAGAAGACAGGGTTGTATCGTCTATTGGGTTCAGGGATCATCAAAGAGTCAGCGTCATACACCATGATACTGATAATCTTCATATCCATGTCGCCATCAATAAAATCCATCCCGAAACCCATAATATGATTGAGCCATACAGGGCTTACAAAGTTTTTGCCGAAGTCGCTACCAGGCTGGAAATTGAGTTCGGACTAGAAATTACCAATCATCAAACGCGTAAGGGGCGGTCTGAAAATTTGGCTGATGACATGGAGCAACATTCCGGCATTGAAAGCCTGATTAACTGGATGAAACGCCATTGTAAAGATCAAATAGAGGCAGCTAAGAGCTGGGATGAGTTTCATCGGATATTAGCAGTGCACGGGTTGACTATTCAACCCAGAGCCAATGGATTTGTTTTCTGTGATCAGAAGGGATTGATGGTTAAAGCCAGTTCCATTTCCCGAAACTTTTCCAAAAAGAACCTATTGCCCAAACTGGGGGAATTTATACCCACCTCATTTCAGGGTGAAGCCGATTCACAACAAAATACCTATCGCTATGAACCGCTTAACAAGGCCATATCCAATTCCGAGCTATATGCTCGCTACCGTGATGAAAGGCTGAATAACAAAATCATCCTGTCAGAAAAGCTCAAGGTGCTACGAACAGCCAAGACCTATGCCATTGAGAAAGCCAAAAAACGAGCCAGGTTAAAAAGAAAGGCATTGAAGTTGATGAAAATGCCTACCATTCAAAAGAAACTGCTTTATGGGCAAATCAGCAAGACCCTCTTAGATGAAATTGCGAAAATCCGCAACAACTATTCCGCCCAACGCCAACAGCACATTGACGGCCATCAGAACCGAACCTGGGCTGATTGGCTTAAGTTTAAAGCAGAGAATGGTGATCAGGATGCGTTAACCGCACTGCGTTTTCAAAACCGACAGAACAAAGGCAAATATTCTTTTTCCGGGAGCGGGTCAGATAACTCCCCAGCCGACTTTAATATTCTTGACTCAATCACCAAAGAAGGCACTGAAATATTCAAATTTGATAAGGCAGTCATCAGAAATAATGGCCATGAGATCAGTATTTCTAAAGGTGGTTCGATTGAGACATTAATAAAGGCACTGAAAGTGGCGCGACACCAATATGGCGACTGTATTCGCGTCAATGGCTCCCCTCTATTTAAAAAAATCATCCTGCAAATCGTGATTCAACATAATCTGCCAATTAACTTTGCTGATGTGGACATGGAAGCCCAAAGAACTAAACTGAAACAGGAGAAAGACAATGAATACACAAGATCAAACCGATATAGCCATTGTCAATCAGCATCCAATTTTGACCCTCAAACCGCATCCAAAATTGACCCTCAAAAACATATCACATTGATTATTTACTTTACTGTTTTAGCTTCGATTTTTAAAGCGATAACTTTCATTTCCAGTCTCAACAATAGAGCAATGATGAGTCAATCTGTCCAGCATGGCTGCGGTCATTTTTGTATCACAAAACACCTTTGGCCATTCACCAAAATTTAAGTTTGTTGTAATGATTAATGATGTTTTTTCATATAATTTGCTAACTAAATGAAACAACAGAGCTCCGCCCGCTTCAGAAAATGGTAAATATCCAAGCTCATCCAGGACAATAGCATCAAAATTTTGCAGGCGATTAGCTAGCCGTCCTGTATTAACTTGTTTTTTTTCTTGTTCTAATTTGTTGACCAGATCAACAACATTATAAAAACAAGCCCGCTTTCCTTGCTTAATTAAATTAGTTGCTATAGCAATAGCTAAGTGCGTTTTACCAGAGCCCGTGCCACCCACAAAAATAATATTGCGCCCAGCATCAACAAAGCTCCCTGCGTGCAATAAACTTATTTCTTCTTCATTAACAGGATGTTGCGTAAAATCAAATTGGCTTAAATTACGATTGACCGGGAATTTTGCGACACTCAGTTGATAATTAATAGCACGCGTTTTGCGTGTTATTTGTTCTGCTTCTAATAGCATAGATAACCACTCATAATGAGTTAGTTTCACCAAAGGCTTCGACTCTTCATAGGCTAGCAACCTATCTAACATGCCTTGTAATTTTAATATCTTAAGCAACTCAGATAATTTAGTGAATGGCATGATTTGCTCCCGTTAAGAGTAAATTATATTTATGACAATTACTTGTGGGTTCTTCCTTTAAGATTAATCCAGCGGGCATTGTCGTTGCTTGAGGAAGTGCTGTAGGCCGTAATCGATGCAACGCATTAAGAATATAATCACGGCTAACCACCTGCTCTGTTAGCGCTAATTCACAGGCTACACTCACCGCCTCAATGCCATGCTCACTCATTGCCAACAGCACCTCAACGCATTCTCTGTCACCACCACGGCGCTTCATGAGAATGCTTTTGATTTTTAAAATGGCTGGTGGTAATTGCCAGTCTTTGAATGGAGCACCATTGCGTAATGCCCCTGGCTTGCGCTCCAGTAAAGGTAAATAATGCCATGGATTAAACAGTGTTTTATTGCGGCCAAAGGTGCGTTGGTGGCAACCGATGGACTCATTACCTGAAAATACCTCTATAGTTAATGCGTATATCCTGAGCGTCACCATCTGGTTGGCATAGGCACAATCAACGCTATAACGATTTCTATCGCAATGAATCAAGCAGGTTGAATGTACTAGAGTTGAAACTTCTTTATACCCATCAAATGGATGATTTAACGCTCTAAAATGAGTTCTTTCTTCTTGAAATACAGCGTCAACAGTTAGTTCTTGTTGTTCTGGGTGATGCCTTTTCTCGGCCAATAATTGGCATTGCTGCTGAAGATGTTCATTTAATAACGACAAGGTTTCATATTTAAGACGTGGTTTAAATACCCAGTCACGTACATTATCAACTTGATTTTCAATCTGCCCCTTTTCCCATCCGGCTGCGGGATTGCAGGCTGTAGGTTCAATTAAGTAATGATCCATTAATGCCAAAAATCGCCGGTTAAAAGCACGCTCCTTACCCTTGAAAACACTATCTACCGCCGTTTTCATGTTGTCATAAATACCTCTTAGCGTTAAGCCACCAAAAAATTTGAAGGCTAAATTATGCGCATCAAATAACATTTCTTGAGTTTCTCGAGGATATGCTACAAGAAAAAATTTACGGCTGTAGCTTAAACGAAATTGAGCTACTTTGATTTTTTGAACAACGCCTGCAAGCTCTACAGTTTCTTCACTCCAATCAAACTGATAGGCCTCTCCGGGATGATAGTATTGTGGAATATAGGCTTTTAATGACTCTCGACTCGTACAGCGCCATACTTTAACAAAACGCTGGACACTATCATAAGAACCGCAATAGCCACTTTCTTTTAGTTGAGTGTAGTACTTCATTGCACTACGGCGTTCCTTTTTCGATAACTTGTGGTCGTTGTTCAACCATGATACCAACGTCTCTTTGAAGATATTCAGTGCAGGTAGTGGTTGAATGGAGCGTTGATAATTTTTCCCAGACTTTTCTGCTCGGATTACCCGTCTAACTGTATTACGCGATAATCCTGTTGTGCGAACAATTTCCGCAATAGTTAATTTTTGCACATGAAACATGCGCCTAATTTTTGCTTCTGTTTCCATGATCAACATCCTCTAATTCCCTCTAGATTATTAAAATCTAGAGTACACGTTTTACTCGATTTTAGAGGGTCAAAATTGGATGCTGATTTACCCTAAAAGGGGGTCATTTTTGCATGCTGATTTACAAGCCATGGAAGAAGAACTACTGAAAACGATGAAGCTATTAGAACAAGAAGCAGAAAAAACCGAGGCAAAACAAGAGCAAAGCCCAACCCTCACCGCACTGGACGCGGCACGCCGGCCGAAGATCAAAACAGCCTGCGAGACCTGTCCCAACTCGATGTGGTTCAGCTCGCCTCAAGAGGTGAAGTGCTACTGCAGAGTAATGCACCTAATAAGCTGGAGTGCAAAAGAATCAAACTTGATAACCATGTGCGACGGAAAACTTATCGATTAAAGACGAAGGGTAAGGGTTATAGGAATTGAGATCTTTGCTGAAAATTTGAAACCAGCAACTTCCTTTATGGCGGCGATCATTGCCCGAATATATAAGCATTCCTAATTTGTCGAGATGATTACAATATTCCCTCAGGGTTTTCCATGATGAGGGCATATTTCTTGAAATATCGGTGAGAATAAGACTAGGAAAGCGTCTTCCATATTTCCCTACAATCTGAGCACAAGGAGGGATTTTACACTTAGCTGTTTTTTGAAGCCAATCATCT
Source organism: Legionella antarctica (assembly GCF_011764505.1). Classification (NCBI taxonomy): domain Bacteria; kingdom Pseudomonadati; phylum Pseudomonadota; class Gammaproteobacteria; order Legionellales; family Legionellaceae; genus Legionella; species Legionella antarctica. The sequence continues at coordinate 1,612,936 of NZ_AP022839.1, read as the reverse complement.
ACCTGCTTAATAGAGAAATAATTTTGGTTTTTTTCATTCAGAATGAAGAAATTATAATAAAAAGCAGTTTGCCATACACGTTTATCGCAACCGAAAATCCAATCTCCGTCAGATACATCTACATTCAGAAAATTCGGCAATTCACCAGCTGAAAGCTGAAGATACTTACTATAAAATTCCCATGCGGGATGATTTTCTGCTTTTTGTTCGAGCCGGACTCCATATTTCTTAATACGAAGTATATTTAATTCCTCTAGAGCCTTTTCAAGTACTGGTTTTGCTTCTTGCTCTTGTTTTAATCTCCTAATTTCTTCCTGTTCATATTCTTTTTCTATTTTCTGAACCTTTTCTCTCAATTTTTTTTCAAGTTCTACACTTTCAGTAGTTGCTTTGGCATTATACAACCATTGAGCACGATTTGGATCGTTGATACAGAACCAAAAATTTTCCCAGTCCTTCACATCGTCCGACGTGAGATCAGATAGGTCAATTTCAATGGTAGATATATTAGCTGCCTTAATTTTTTCAATTTTTTGATTGTCTACTTTATAATATAGGCGCGGTTTTCTGGACACAAAAAAAGGTTTTTTAAGAGCTATTCTTCTTAATACAAAGAGGAGAATAAAATGTCTAAAAAGCGAGCTTATTATACGGCGGCCAAGAAGGCAAAAATAACGCTAGCTGCGATTGAGGGGAAACTCACACAAGCGCAAATTACCAGTGAATACGGTGTTCACGCAACGCAGGTAAAAACTTGGAAGCAATCGGCCATCAAAGCCATTAACGATTTATTCTCTGGGGCTAATGAAAAAGAAGCCAAGTCCCAAGAGCAGCTTGTTGAGGCATTATATCAAGAAATTGGTCGACTTCAAGCGCAGCTATCTTGGCTAAAAAAAAAGCATGAACTTTAGTCTGGATGAAAAGCGCGTCATGATTGATCCTCTTGCCGAGCTCACCATTCGTGAACAATGCTTGCTATTAGACTTGCCTGTTTCAAGTTATTATTATAGTGCCAAGCCCATTTCTGTCGAAGATGAAGCGCTTATGGCGCTACTTGATGAGCACTATCTGCAGTATCCATGTGAAGGTAAAATTAAGCGGGCAAGATGGCTGTCAAAAGAAGTAGGCTATCCTGTTGGTAAACGTCGAGTAAAAAAGTTGATGGAAATGATGGGGTTATCGACTGTTTACCCAAAGCCAAATACAAGCGTTCCCAATAAGGAGCATGAGGTGTTCCCTTATTTATTAAAAGAGGTGGATATCACCAAACCAAATCAGGTTTGGGCCGCAGATATCACCTACATCCGCATGAAAGGAAAGCATGTGTATTTAGTAGCTATTATGGACTGGTATAGTCGTTATGTGATTGGATGGGCTATTTCACCTACTATGGAGGCTGAATTTTGTATTGAGGCGCTTAGAAACGCTTTGCTGCATTCGCGTTGTGAGATCTTTAACACGGATCAGGGTTCTCAATTTACCTCAAAAGATTGGATAAATACGCTAAAATCTCACCACATTTCTATCAGCATGGATGGGCGAGGACGTTATTTAGATAATATATTTATCGAGCGATTGTGGCGTAGTGTTAAGCAAGAAAAAATCTACCGGTATGATTTTGATACAATTGAAGAGGTTGAGCTGGCCTTAACGGAGTATTTTGAGTATTATAATAACCGAAGGCTTCACCAGTCCTTTAATTATTTAACGCCCGCAGAGGTGTATTATGGCCGGAAAAGACCATAAACCCTAAATGAGAGCGTCATGACTTACCCACAAGGCCCACAGGCCTATACGAGAAAGTGAAGCTCTCCTGACCTGTGGACTTGTGGATAAGTCATTCTGATAGAGTTGTGGTAAAATGACCTAAGACAATTCGTAGTAGCAATCACTATTCATACGGTATTGAGTAGGTTTAAATAGGTTAATTTGAGTGAATTTTTAACTATAAATGATGGATGAATAGCTCTTATTTTTCCTTAATTTTGTTCCAGACATGCGGACCCATATCATTATGCCGATAAAAAATTTCTATGATGAGCTTATGGTTGCGTGTTATTGCTAATATATCAGCCCGTATTTCATTTAGCGCTTGTTCTTCCTCCACCATGTCAAAGGAAATAATCCTTCCTTTCTCTACAATAATTTTGCGTTCGGGGTGCATTTTTCCTTTCGAATCGGTTACTTCTTTGGTGATGGTATATTCAGGGAGCTTTATTTGCTTTCGTTCCTTTATAATCTGCTTAGCAGCCATATGGATAGCGCTTTCCAATCCACCTTCACATTCGATGGTAGTTGCATGTTTAAAGTGGTGTTGATTTTTAGTGCCTTTGGCTGCGATTAGTGGAGAGTGGCAAGAAGGACAAATACAATTGCAATTTTTACCACTCTCAACACTAGTAATATGAACAATGACATTATTTTCATTTAACCCAAAAGGAAGTTTTATTTTTAAAGATTTCATTATGACTCCTAACTTAACGAACTGGCTGACTAGAAATATCAATTAAGGAGATTTCTGGCTTTGCATAACCAAAATGGCCAGCAATACGCTGCAGTGTGATTGTTAGGACAACATCGATTGGTTGAAAATGTATATGACTTGAATCGTAGTATCTATTAAATACCGTTAATTTTATGCCGTTATCTGTAGTTTCTATCTTAGGATTAAATTCATATAAAGGTTTGTTAAAAATATTGCGTGCTTTTTCAAAAGGACCAAAATTGCTTGGTAATATTAAATGGCCATTCTTTTGCAAATAATCTTTGCTGAGTGCTTCAGAAAGATGTACCCATGACGGAAAGGAATTACTTACAAGCATTTTTTGAGTTACCAGGAAAGTAAACATTTCCTTACCTAAGGTATTGGTATCTGGTAAGTCAAATGGTAAATCCACAAGGCATTTCCGACGTTCTTCTGTAAATGCGGATGGGATTAGAACAAAAATTTGTGCTCGACTAATATTCTCTATGGATGAGAGGGTATCCGACAACAAGGCTGCTTTTGATCTATACCCAAAAAATGCGGCGACAAGCTCATGAGCATGGCTAGATTTTAGTTTAACACCATAATTATTGGAAATAGCACGAAGTTGATCTGCGCACAGCTTTGCAATGGACATTTGTAGATTCCTTATTAAATATGCTGGGCTTAATTTTGTTTTCATGAGTGTTTAAGGAAAACTGCCAGCAGTTAATAAAGATTAACTACAATACAGATTACGTTTTTTGAAAAATCGTTTTTTGGCCACTCATAACCAGGGATGTAGACAAACCTGGCGGAAGTATACATTAAGAAATTCAGAAATTACAACATAAAGAGAGGGAGCCAGATATTGGCAACATTTGAACCCGTCAATTGCTGCCATATTTAATTGAATCTAGGAGATACGAACCACATTCGGCTTTTGCGTTAATTGCACGCGACTATTTTGCTTAGCAACACTATCAATTTTTGATTTTAACTGCCGTTTCACTCCCTCGATTCCCAGCTTACTGTTGGTAGCCAGGTCATTAAAATCGCTAAATTTCCTGGGGTTTTCAGACTGCTCATTAGGTGCAAAGGTTGGCAGGATAATCACGCCATTGACTGCCTTGGCAGCCTCCATGGCTTTATCTTTGCCGGGGTTAACACCATTGGTTAGCTCAAGGTGTTTATCATCATCTGCAGCAATCATAATTGGGATATGCGGATATTTTTCATGCAAGACCTTGGCTACTGACTTAAGATTGCCTGAGTCAAAGGCTGAAACAACTGCTGGCAGTTCTGTTGCTTCCTTTATCGTTGCAGCAGTGGCGTAGCCTTCGGCGATAACGATTACAGGTGCAACGGCCAGTTTATCTAATCCACCCAACACATGAAAACAGTCTTCCTTTCTTGAGTTTTTTGCAAAGCGTTTGGTGCCATCCTCGGTGATGTATTGGACAGTCCAGAGGGTGCCTTCAATGTCGGTGGCGGGGATGCAGGTTACATTTTTAGTCTCATTGGTGTAAACGCCAGAATGGATCTGGATTCCTTTTGCTGTTAGATAAGGAGTTGGCTCCGTTATCTCATTCATCAGGGATAATTTTTGCTTGAGCTTTAAGGCAGTGTTTCTTTGCAGTTCTTCAATCTCAATCTCACGATTTTTTTGATTTTGCAGTGCCTGTGATTTGAGTGCTGTCTTTTGTTCATCGGTTAAGACATAGCCTTTACTTTTCCATTTCAGATCAATACCTGTGCGATTGTTTTTAATATAGCCCGCAGGAATACCGTCTAAGTGAGCCACATAAAATCCGGCCTTTTCACCGTGTTTATCACCCTCCATTTCAATTCGGTGCGGCTTGCCGTCCATAATTGGGTGTTTGCTTGATACGATTGCCCCCATGCTAATTAACGCCTCTTTGAATTCATCTTCAGAAGAGGTGGCTTTGTCTTGTCTTAATACCTGCGCATCTGGAAGCCATGCCTTGATTTTTTCAATCGGAACTCCGGGGTTTACATACCAGCATTTCTCAGCTTTATCCCAGGCAATGGCAGCCGTGCCATCGGGCAATTTTCCAGCCTTTGCTTTGGCTGCATCTTTTTCCTTGAAGGGTATACTTAACCAGGTTTTTTCAGTGGTGCATGTTTCATTTTCCATAATCGATTTCTCAATGGTTGTGCCTTCCTTGATTTCCATGGACTTGGGCTGTTGGATTTGCTGGACTTGATCCAACGCGCAGATGTGATTAACTATTTTTTCTGCGTCTGCAGCGGCTCTGAATATTTCAAGGGGATCATCCTCCAAAACACGAATCCATGACTTGATATAGGCAGTATGTTGCGATGGGTCGTGACCAATGCCGAGTTCTGCGCCTAAGAGCATGCTGGCAATTTCTGCCCTCAACTCTTCCTTGGCATAGGCTTCAGAACCAAAAGGATGCCCTAAATTCCGATCAAGCCTTGAAGAATGACCGCTCCAGTGACCGAGTTCATGAAGTGCAGTTGCATAATAATTGGCGGCGGATTTGAATTGCTCTTTGGGTGGTAAATGAATACTATCAGTGGATAATCTGTAAAAGGCTCTGTCAGCTTCGGAATGAATAATAGTAGCACCCGAATGCAGTAGAAGGTTCTCAGCTCTTTCCACCACAGACCAGTCTGGTGCTTTTATATCAAGCTCTGGCATATTATCAATTTGCGAGGCATGGAACACCGTTGCATAAAAGACTTTGGGTCTTTCAAGGTTGACTTGAATTTTGACTGAATTGCCTTGTTCATCAAGAACAGGACGACCGGACTCATCTTCTTTGACTCGTTCCTCGTTAAATTTCCAGTACTGAATGGTCGTGCCTTTTTCACCTTTGCGAATTTGGGCATCAATACTTTGCGCCTGTTTGTAGGTGAGCCAGCGATTATCATCACTTTGATTGAGCATTAAATACAGGGCATTAATGCCACGATAGCGTTTACCTGTGACGGGATTAAAGGGAACCTGGCCATTACCTATGCCTGGTTCCCAAGGCTTGAGCCAGGGAGCCGTTCCTGCTTTTAAGCCTTCAATAATCTGGTTAGCAACGATTTGGTGGTAGGGCATCTTAGTCATAGGCAGCCTCCAACGCCTCAACTTCACTAAGAGCATCCTCGACAAATGCCCCCATAATATCCGCCTCAATTGGACTGACCTCAACCAGAAAGCCGGGGATGACCAAATCCTCTAACTTTTCTGAAATTACATCCATTAGCTCGTTTTTATTTCTCATGATTGTTCTCCTGTTTATTGATAACCCATAGGGGTCTTAACATTCCCTTGATTTGCCCTGAGTGAACAAGGCCATAATAGCGACCATCAAACGACCATTCGCTTTGACTGGTCATGGTCAGTAATTCGTCTTCTTTCAGTTGATAATTTGTGGCATGCCATTGTGGTAAGGGGCGGTTTAGCCCGTCTTTTAATTTAGGTTTAGAGAAAGGGATGCGATCTTGATTTACAAAGACTCCGGTATCTGTGACCGAAAGAATATCGCCAGGCGAAGCCACTACTTTTTTCATCAAATAGCCATATCCCCCGCAGTAAAGGCCATGGTCTATATAACCTCTACTTAAGCCAACCCTGAAAGCCTGTCTGTCATCGGGACAAAAGATGACGAAGGTATTCTTGAGATTGCCCTCATGGGTGATGCGATATAAACCAACAGGGATTGAATCGGTGAGATTAATCCGAAATCCCATAGCGATTAACAAAAACGCCAGGCCAATCAGACTAATCAGGCATACAGACAAGCACTTCATAGTCTGATTTCCTCATCTTTGCTTAATCGCAGGCGCAAGATATCGGACACTTCCGGTGCATCGATGGATGATCGGGCGATAAACACCGGATCTTTAAAATAAAGGGGCTGTTTGCCATAGATTGCCGGGAAGCCCGCCGCATAAACCACCATATCTCCAGCCTCAACAATCATGCCATCAGCATCTTTTTTTGGCCCCGGCATCCGTAAACACTCATCCACGGTTAATAGAGGTCTCGATACTTCCTGAATGGTTTTGGATATTTGCGAGAGATAGGTTGAAATGCGTTTACCACTGGTGGTGATGTGTTCTTTAACAATGGTAGTTTGGCCAGTTAGTTTGGATAAATGCTCTGCCGTTTCAACCCGGTTTGGTGGGTAGGCATTTTGAATATGGCAATTGGATGTGATGGTTTCATCAGAACCATAACCACGCTCACGGCTTTTTAGCTGATTGATGTCCTGACAGATTAAATAGAACTTTAAGCCATAGCCTGCAACAAAGGCTAAGGACTCCTGCAAAATATCAAGTTTTCCCAGACTTGGAAATTCATCAATCATGCAAAGCAGACGATGTTTATAGGTTTTTTTGCTGCGGACATAAGAGAGCCCCTTATCATCAGACACACGCTCAAATTCCATCTTGTCTGCTAATAAGCGCACGATCATATTAATCATGACCCGAACTAAGGGTTGAAGTCTGGCTTTGTCATTAGGCTGGGTGACGATATAAAGACTCACAGGACTTTCATAGTTCATTAAATCGCGGATACAAAAATCCGAATCTGAAACATTAAACGCCACCACCGGATCACGATATAAAGCCAGATAGGATTTCAATGTTGATAGCACAGAGCCTGCTTCTTCCTCGGGTCGGTCTATCATATCGCGGGCAGAGGCAGAAATGACAGGATGGGTTTTACCTTCAATATGTGGGTATTGGGTCATTTCAATTAATAAATCAGCAATATTGGTATTAGGATCAACTAACATGTAGTCAATATTGGGAAAGGTGGCTGGTTCCCCCTGATTTTTTAGTTTGTAAATGGCATGAAGGATAAAGCCCACCAACAGCGCCTGCGAGGTTTTCTGCCAATGGGTTTCAAGTCCTTTTCCATGAGGATCAATGACCAGTGTCGCGAGGTTTTGGACATCACCCACTTCTGATTCCGTGCCTACCCGGATTTCATCTAATGGATTCCATCGGGCTGAACCTTTTAATGTGGCCGGTTCAAAGCGGATTACTTTGTTATTGGCATGTTGCTGCCGCCAGCCAGCTGTCATTGCCCACAGCTCGCCCTTTAAATCGGTAATGACACAGGAGTGCTTCCAGGATAAGAGTGTGGGAATCACAAGCCCCACCCCTTTACCAGAGCGAGTGGGGGCATAGGTTAAAATATGTTCTGGGCCATTATGGCGCAGATAATGAATCTCTCCCTGTTCATCTTCAAAAGCCCCCACATAGACCCCTTCATCATGACCAATGAGGCTGGCGTTTCTTAAATCCTCCCTATTCGCCCATCTGGCAGAGCCGTGCAGGTACTCGCTGACCCCACCTTTTTTAAGCTGTTGACTGACAAGGATCAGCATCATTAACAGCAGGCTACTAATCATCACTACCAGACCAAATGCGGCGTTAAAATAATCCGGGTAAAAGGCATGGTATTTCAGATTCCACAAAAACAGCTGCCAGGGTAGATATAGATGCCCCACCGATACGCCAAGGCTCTCATGATAATAAAATTTATAGGCCAGGTATTGTGTGCCGATTTGCAGGCTGACTATCAATGAAAGCAAGGCTAATCCAATCAGCGGCAGGTTAAACCGCTTATGAGGCCTTTGCCTTACCTGTGGGCCAATGGCTTTATTCGGAGTCATTGATCATCTCCTGCAACCTTGCTATTAACAAATTGACTGACTTCATCATTGCCTGCACTAAAACTTCCTTCCGGCACGCCCATAGATCTGACATTTGAGCCGGGTGAGTCTGGTGGCTCAGGTGGTGACGAGTCATTATTGGCGTCCATGCGTTGATGAATGGCATCGGCAACTTTGCCCCCAGTGGTTTCAGCCACTTTCGCCGAAAAGGCCTCTCGCATAGAGTTGGCTTTTTCACGTGCTACATCCGCAGCACCCGAGGCCAAATGAGAGCCGAATGAACCGGCAAATTGAGTTGCCCTCCCCATGGCTTCAGCCAAACCACCTGATTTAGCGCTAGAGCCTCCACCTGAAACATTGCCTGTTCCACCTGCGCTGGTACTTTGCGAGGCGGCTTTGAAAGCTGACTGCAAAGCCGATAAACCGCCTGCGCCTTCTGTACTTGCTGCACCTGCAGCACTTGCCAAGGCAGCTCCGGCAATACCCGCTGCACCCAAAGCACCGCCTAAGCCAAGCCCACCGCCGCCACTTGAGCCACCAGTGACAATGCCACTTAAGACCGGGGGAATCTTATTAATAAGGACTAGCAAAAGAATGGCCACAACCAGCATGATGAACATTTCTTTTAATAAAATGTCCTTGGCCATGGCGGCGTAATACTGATCAACAAAAGATTTACCAATGCCGATAATTAAAATCATGGCAAAAGCCTGTAGGGCGATACCCAGCACGGTTTTATAGTATTGAATGGCAATATCCTGTGTCCACCGTCCACCACCAAATCCCAATAAAATGATCCCGCCATAGGTCAAAATCCAGGCGGTAATAAGCACAATCAGCATGTTAATACTGACTAATGCCAAAACCACCAAAATAAGACCGGCGACAATCAAGCCAACCGTTGTTGCGGCCGGCGACCAAATGGATGAGTTATCGATGGCTTTTGAGACTATATCAAAGCCTACATCGACAATATCAGAAGGCGACACATGCGCATCAATACCAGAAGCATTGGCAGCGAGTTTGCGCATGGAATCCATGATGGCCGTGGCAATGGCAGGCCCATTGTCCAATAGCCAATAGAAAAAGCCGACAACCACAAAAAACCGTACCGTTTCAGCCAGAAATTCCTGAATATCAGCCCGGCGTAAGGCCATAAGCCCATAAGTCCAGACCATGCTGATTAAGGCCAAAGACCAAAAGAGGTATCGGGCATAACTCAGTAAGGTCTGGCTCCACATAGATGCAGTGCTGGAAAATCGAAATAAAATATTGTCCAGCAAATCCCGGCTATCTAAACCACCTCCCTGGGCATAACTATTAATTGAAAAACTTAAGAGAAAGAGTGTGATTAACCAAGTGATTGTCGTTTTTTTCATAAGATCACCATTTATGACCGGAACTTTTGGTATAAGAGCCTCGCTTGAAGCAGGCATCCCCAATGGCTTGCAGTTCCTCAGTGCTTCGATCTTCTCTACTGCTTTCACAGGTGAGCGAGGCCAAATGCGCGGCTTTCTTTTTGGCCTTTGTTTCTGCGCTGTCACAGCCAGACAGCAAGCAAGCCAAAATTGCTATAGATAGACCTAATTTCTTCATTATTTCTCCTTGTTGTTTAAATTGAATTACCATTTTTTTCCTGAACTCTTGTGGAAGCTCCCTGCACGAAAACGCTCATCTCCAGCCGCTTGAATGGCCTCCTTGTCAGCACTTGCTGCATCTTTCACCGCTTGGGCATTTTGTTGCGCCATTAATAAACCCCGAATCTGCATGAGTTGGTGATTTTGTTGACTGGCCAATTGGGAAGCAGCTTGTAGTGCCTGCTTTTGCCCTTCGGCAGTCTGCGCCTGGGATTGCAAGGTGCGAAGTTTAGTTGAGTCAGTTTTTAAGCTCTGTTGCTGCTTATCGATGCCTTTGAGCATGGCATCATTGGCACGCTTCTCGGCAACTGATGCTGCCAATCTTGTTTGTTTGATTTTTCTAAGTTCCTCGGCTGTACATTGACCGCTGCCGTTAAAACAGGCGGTCTTTTGGTAATATTCCTGACTTTGAAATCGGTCGAGGTAGTTTTGTAAACTACCTGCTTCCTGCTTGTAGTAATCAATGGTGTTGGTCGATTCAAGCAAATTGTTAATCACTGAGTTGGCATTATCCCATTCGAATGAACTCAGTGACTTGGTGTTGTCCAGCATATTTTGGTACTGGTTAACTTGATTTTCATATTGATCGATTTGTGTTTTATATTCACTGGCCTGATTCATGATCATTTGCCCGTTTTGAATCCAGTTGGCAATATCAAAAACAGGCGCACCGGTTGCTAAAGCAGAAAGCGAGCAGAGATAAACAAGCAAGATTTTAAATTTCATAACATTTCTCCCGCATTAATAAGCAAATTGGCGATAAGGCCGATTAAAGGTTAAATCCTTCACTACAATGATATTGAAACGATAACCAGGACGAATATTGATGGTTGGTGCGACATTCAGATTTTTTGAAACCAGCTGCGAAGTCACTTCACCCAATTGCTGGCCTAAAGCCTGGCTTAATACACTGCCAGCGGTTGGTTGCGCAAAGCCGTATTGATTGGGTTGGTTGATGTTTTGACTGTAGGTAATCCCAGCTACAATGCCAGACATCAGGAGTGCTGATCCATAAATTCTTGCATAGTGATTATTAACCTCGTCACGATAGCCAGCATAACCTGCACTATCCGCCCCGGGCATGGAGCCTATATCCAGTGCTTTACCATCGGGGAAAACGAGGCGTTGCCAGGCAACCAGTACCGAGTTTTGACCAAAGCTCACATCACTGGAATAAACGCCTATCAGTTTCGTTCCTTGAGGAATGAGAAGATGTTTGCCAGTTGGGGTGTCATACACATTCTGTGAGACCTGACCAATAATTTGCCCGGGCAACTCCGAGGAAATACCGCTAATCATAACCCCGGGAATCACAGAACCTGCCCGCAACTCAAATCGGCTATTGGGATTTTCAAGCTTTGAGTTCAAATGCCAGCGCATCTCGTTTTCTTCACCACCCAGATTCAACGCGACAGGTTTGGCGTTTTGCCTTTGTTGTAAGGCTTGTAGTTGTACTTTAAAGGTTGAGGCTACATCCATATCCGCGCCAACACCTTGATTGACTGGTCGTTCTTTATTGTTCAATCGGGAGTTATCAACCATGATGGCGGTTTTGGCTTTGACTGCTTCCTCAAACTCTTGCGCTTTTTCCTGACGAATGCGCTCTATTTCGGTGTCTGAAACAGTTTGATCTTCCATATCCTTTGGCTTTGGCAGGGGCTCAGGTAATTGGATAGCGGGAGATGCAGTTTGAGTTTCTACCAGAGCAGGCAAGACTCCAGGGTGGTGATTGCCCACGACTTCATTGGCGAGATTAAGTGTGTTTTTCTTGGCACTTGCTATTTTTACTGGCTCTATCGGCTGATTCTGCGCATTGGCACGCTTATGCGCAACCAAGGCAATGAGCAGGACAAACACAGTCAGAACCCCAATAGCAATGACCAAGGGTAAATTATTGACTCGTTTCACTCCTGCAGTATTCAGTTTTTGGGGCGAAGAATCAGGCGAGAGCAAATCATTATTCGGCTTCATTAACATTACTCCTTATGTGACCAGGCACTAACCGGGGCGAACTGGTTCTTGTTGTTGGCATAAAGCCTGCTCAAGGCCTGCGTGTTGATATAAAGGCTGACCCGAACCAATTGGCCGGGTTTTACCTCATCCACTACATAGAAAAAATTGGCTTTTTGCCTTGGCTGGACGTTTTCAATTACGCCATAACCTTTTTTTCGCATCTCATGCAGGAGAGTCACGCCAAAACCATCACTGACTTTTTGGTTGATGCAAAAGGTATTCTGCGCTGGCGGATAAGTCCGGGTTAATTGCTTTACTGCATCCTGAACCAGATAAGTATCCCGCCCTTGTGATGGCTGGGTGAAATTGCCATACCGCATGGTCGTACAGCTTGATAATAGAGTAACCAGTAGTAACTCGACTTTAGCCAATTATGCAGCCAAAGCCAGTTGATAAATCAATAAGTTAGCAGTTTTTTCGGTTATTTTTAAAGAATCCGTATTATTTTCGTAATTTTTAGACATTGAAAAATACATCTTCACCCAGATTGATCTTCTTATGGCTGTAATAATGTCGACTAAGGTGAGCTCGCCCTTTTTGTCATACCATGATGTAGTTTCTTGCACTAACAATTTTTTAGTTTCATGCATTTTAATGGCAACCAGTACCAATATCGAAAGTAGTCCCATAAGCAGAGGGGTAGTTCTTGCAATAGCCTTATCTGACCACTGACGCTGTGTTTCAATGCCTAAGTGGGCACGGGTTTCTTCAAAGGTAACTTCAATGTTCCAGCGTAAAACAAACCACTCAATAATTTGTGTCGGTGAATTTTCCGTATTGGTGCTGAAAAATGTCTCCGCCTCATTCTTACCATCGGGTGTTTTAACAAGCACTATGCGTAGCCTTATTGGTGGAACGCCTGCATGATACCATAGGCATTCAAAGGTTAAGCACTCAATAGTTTTTTGTTCACCACCATACCACTTTACCTGAAGTGTATCCCATGTCTTAGTATCTACTAGTAATTCCTTGAGCCGGATACGCTGTCCTTTAATTTGATTTCTTCCACGCTTTCCCGCTGGCTTGACCTCAGGAAATTCAAATAACTGCGCATCCATTCGTACTCTGGATATGAGTGTTGCACCATTTTTTATACAGACTTTTGCAAGGGCCATACAAGCATAGGCGCCATCACCAACCAAAATCCAAGGGGTACGGTGCAACCATCGGCTGACACAACGCACCATTTGTATGGTCCAGTCTATCGATGTTTTGTGTCTTTTTCCTGAGGCCTCATCTGACTTTTTTGATGGTGAAAGGATAACCATAAAAGGCAAAGCCCATGGTCTTTTACACCAAGGAAGCGGTACTATCAAGGTCATGCATTCCCATTTCAAACCAAAACAAATAACCACCCGTGATTGGCTGGACGCAACAGCATCACGGTATGCTCCTTTGGCTTTGATGTTCTTTCCGCGTCGGCGCTCCAGTGTTTCATCAACAGCAACAATCTTGGGCCATGATTCAGGAAGCAGTGTGATTAAAAGACCAAATAAAATTTTGCTGGCAGTTAAACCACTCCATTGTGTACGACTCAATACACGATGATATTTTGAGAAATTTTTAACCTCGCTTAAGCCCATAACACGTAAAATACTCGTAATACGCCTTGCCCCTCGACAAAGGATGGCACCAATGAAAAGCGTATTGATATTGTTCCAGGTAGGACGTGTAAATAAAGGTGCAAAAGCAGCTAAAACGGATATAATCTCGGGTGTCATTGTTGAGCAACTCCTTGTACCTTATTGTTTTTGCGAACATCAAGATACTCGCTTTATCCGCTTTAGCAATTTTTTTAAATAGGAGTCATCCCGCTCTTGGCCTCACACCACGAACATACAGAACAAAAATCAACATGAAACGATGGAGTATTGCCGACATGGTGAATATTGGCCGCAAGTTGTTCGCCAAAATTCACAAACAAAAACATCATGCAAACCCTAATCACGACGTGCATTTCATGGCACGAGAAATAGATGATTGGCTGGTGCGGGGTGTTGAATCCATGGTGAATGGCAGCTATACACCGCGCCATCTTAAGCGCCATTATTTTCCAGATGAAATGGTTGATCAGCTGCATTTATCGGACAGGATTTTCCAAAATATTTTGCTCAAACAAATAAAACCTACCTTCCCTTACGTGATGAACCCCAATTGCTACCATCTTCATGGACCAAGTGGTGTACGGCTTGCCACGCGGCGTATCCGGCAAGTGCTTTTGGAAAAAAAACCACAATACATCATCCGCGCTGACATCAAATCGTTTTACAAGTCCATCCCGCATCACCAATTGATTCAAGATATCAAAAAGCACTATAACGATCTCAATGTCCAATCCATGCTAGAACAAATTATTATCAATCCCATTGAAACCCCTCGCGGATATAAAAATCCCGATCAGGGAATTGCGCTACGTGGGCCGCTGTCTCAGTTTTTTAGTGGCATTTATTTAAAGCCATTGGATGATGCCTTCAATTCGATGGATGTAACCTATATCCGGTATCAGGATGACATTCTTATTCTGTGCCAAACCAGCCGTCAGCTTAACCGTTGCAAACAGCGCATGATGGAGGTGTTGCATGAAAGACGGCTCAGTTTATCGCGCAAAAAGACACGCATAGGCAACATTGAGAAAGGATTCCACTTTCTCGGAATACACTATCCTGGGACGCAAACCCAGGATAACACCCATGTGATACAGGCAAATGATAGAGCAGTTATCCCGGCGGGTACTGCGCAAAATCTAACCTCATTGTGGGGGGGGGTACAGAGATTGCAATTAATCATCAAACGCCTGGGCTTGACACTATTGTCCCGCACGCAAGGACGTTACGAAAAGCACGAGAGCAGATTAATCTTATGGTCAAAGATGGGGTGTCTCCCAAAAAGATCAGAAGGTACCTACATCTCTGGGTCATGTGGTGGGTAAGAACAACAGAAAGTTGGCAGTACCAGGAGCTACTTGAATGGTTTTTAAATGTGTGCTGGGATTTTAGCCCGGCGGCCTATGCCGCCGGTCTGCTCACGCACGCCATTAAAAAATACGGTTATCAATCTCAAGCCCAGGTTTTGTCGGCTCCAGGTTTTTACGCGACTGCGTGAGATCTAATGTTCTTACTTCATCAAGGCGGATTATAGCCGCCAAATCATCCGGCGCCGCCGAAAGCGTCCAACCCCCACGGCCCCGCCGCGCCCACCCCACGCCCCGCCCTAATTAATGCAAAATCAACCGCAAGCCCGGAAGAATCAGAAATAACCAAGGGGAACCACGATTCGCCTTTGTTTGTATTATAATTGTGGAACGCTAACTTACGGGGTAATTTGTCCTCATTAAACTGAGGTGTTGGGTCAAACGAGCGGTCTTTACGGCAATATTCATTAGCCACATGGACTGGAACATCGCGCTGCTCTTTTCCAACCTCCATCCATGCCGCCTTCATGGCGTCACAATTCTGGGAGCTCTCCCAGTTATCATAACCATCAATATAATTGTTCAGTGCTGTTTTGAGTGGGGTTAAGTCAAAATGCTTTGAATTCTTAACCTCGACCCCATGTTGCTTATAGGTTAACCCATTGCTCTCTATCGCTTCGCAGCGCTTTAGCATCGCCGCTTTTGTATTCTCGTCCATATGCGATTCAAGCATCCGGCACATATGCTTGTCCTTTGCCCAATAAGCGTATTCATACGCTGAAATATTGGTAAAGGTTCGACCTGAATAGTCGGTCACTGTGCCTCGTTCAAGTAATAACTCCTGGAGCTGGTGGGGATTTTTTTTCCTTATTGTAAATATTTTTTCTGCATGGTCTTGCTTTCCATGAGCCACAAACTCCAGGAATTTGGATAAAATGGCAGGGGGTTGAAATAAGGTTCGGGTATGTTTATCTAATATAGCATTCGTTTTGGCTTTTATCGAAGGTAGGTGACCCGAAATTTCCTTTCCTATCTCTGAAGGTAAATCGTAGATTGATTTTTTCATACCCATTCTCTCTTAATAATAATTCACATATTATAACCAGTATCACAAAAAAAGTACATAGTGAATTTATATTTATCATTTCGAATTCCATGCTATGGTTGAGGCGAGGTGAGTAGAATTGGGTTCGATATATTGCTTGAGGTTTTAAATTATCTCATAGCAGGTTTTGGAAAATGGCCAAAGTCCAGAGTAAGAGATATAATTTTTTCATCTTCAGCACCTCGTAATGGTAATTTTTTCTTGAGAAGAACCGCTGCCAATTACCAGCATGGCTTTATCGAACACGTTATCTACAATATAGCGACAGCCTTGGAGTCTATAATTGACCATTACCGATTCCGGCTTTTTAAAAAGTCCGCCGCCTCGCAAGACTAGCAGAGCTGGTGCTTCGTTTTGCGACATGTTTGCCGGCATTTCAATAATGGTTTTAACGCCATTGTTATAGACACGAACCGGTTTGAATCTGGCATTGCCCCCTATCCGGTAATTGAAATTCAGATTGCCAAGATACTCATTGGTTTCAGTAAAAGTATTTTCCTTTTGCTTTTCTGCTTGCATGCGTTTGAGCATCTGCCATTTGGCCTTTGCTTCATCAGGATAGGTAAAGGAGACATAAGGCATAAAGTCATAGCGGTCAGACTTTAGGCGAAAATGGTAGGTTCTTCTGTCAGTGGTCACCACCAACGAGGTATCAAGACCCGCATCTTTTGGCTTAATCAGCAGATGAATTTGTTGATTAAGGCCAGCTCCTGTAATCGAAGGCTCAACGATAAAGCGGGGATCGCCTACATTCATGTCGTTAAATTCTTCCCCAGCTTGCAAGGCGATATCACAAACCTGCAAGGGTGCGCAGACGACTCTGATTTGACCAGAACCATAAACAAAGCTGACTGAGCCATCTGAGGATTGAAAGGGCTTGCTGGTTTTATCACCTTGTTGAAAGCGCTCAGCAATGTTTAAAGCCAACTTATCTTTGCTGGAGAATTCCGGCATATTTTTAGAAAAATAAAGATTGGCAAGCTCGTTATTGTCTTGGGCAAAGCCAGACAGCGGCAGCAATAAGCCCAATGAAAGCAGTAATTTTTTCATAACTATTCCCCATGTTTTAAGTCATAAGACCAGTTAAAATCGCGGATATAAATCAGGTGTGGGTTTTTTAAGAGTGATTCGCTTGCAATGTCATTGATCTCATTTTCCTGATACATGGTCACCATGGCCTTCATCAACACAGGCTTTTGTTTCAAGGTGCCATCGCGATTGCGGATGGTCTCCACCCAATCAACCTGCCAGGTATCCTGAGACTCTTGCAACACTGATCGAATCTCAATACTAACCAGCTCATGAGCCGCTCTTTCAAAAGGATTGGCCTGTTGTTTGTCATTATAGAATTCCTGAACTTTAGCCAGTGCTGCATCGTTTTGGCTCAAATAGGCGTAAACCTGAAATACAGCCTTTTTCTGCAGCTCGCTATCCGCACTCACCATGCGCAAGTTCTCAATGAAATGGGCAGCCGTGCTGCGGTAATCATCAATGTTTGCTTGCCCAACTCGGTCAGCCCGTGTTACTGAAAGAGTGTTGCCGCTGTAATCCTGCTGAAAGACCAGGGGGATAAACTTCGACTGGCTGCCAATTGCAATCAATCCGCCAACTGCAGCCAGGGTCACTAACAAACTACCAAGACCTACTAACTGCCAGATTTGTACTGACTTCATCAATCCTGCGGTGTGGGTATTCCAGGCTCTTTTGGCGTTGAGATAGGGGTTATCAGTTAACCCTGCCCTTTTAGCCGGCCTTAGCCATTGTTTGATTTTATTCATGCTGCTTCTCCGTATTGATTTATTGAGAGACCTTTTTCCAAGAGCCAATAATCCACCCAATGTTCACCATGATGCTGCTCAAGTTGCTTCATTCGCGCGATGGAATCAGGATCGGTTGCCCCGACGAAGGCGAGAGCCAAAGACCCCAAAGCCAATTGATAAAGGCGCTGCCCTTTTTCACTGACATAGTAGTAATCACGCTTAGGCTGGGCAGTTGCTATGATGTCGATTTGACGGGGATTTAAGCCCATGCGCTCATAAATAGCCCTTGTCTCAGGATCTCGGGCGTAGAGATTGGGTAGAAAGATTTTGGTGGCGGTGGATTCAACGATAATATCGAGAATGCCAGAGTTGGCGGCGTGTGATAAATGCTGGGTTGCCATAAAGACCACACAGTTTTTCTTGGCCATGGAATCTAACCATTCGGCGATTTTGCTTTTGAATACAGGATGGGCAAGCATCAACCAAGCCTCATCTAATAAGATAAGAGTTGGCCTGCCATCGAGGGAGGTTTCAATCCGTCTGAACAAATACAAAAGCACGGGTAAGGCAAATTTCTCACCTAAACCCATGAGATGCTCGATTTCAAAAGTCATGAAAGACGACAAGCCCAGACCATCACTTTCTGCATCCAGTAAATGCCCCATCAGGCCATCAATAGTGTATTGTTTCAGAGTTTCACGAATAGGCTCATCCTGAATGGTCATGACAAATTCCGACAAGGTTTTAGAGCCACTCTGGTGCATGCTCACAATGGCATGGCCAATTTCATTGCGCTGAGCTGGTGTTGTATTCAAACCATTTAAAGCCAGTATGGAATCTATCCATTCCATAGCCCAAGCCCTGTCTGCTTTGGTCGCTAAAAACTGTAAAGGCGCAAAGGCAAGTGTTGATGATTTATCGGCAATGGTGTAATGCTCGCCACCTGTGGCCTTACAGGTTGGATACATCGACATGCCTTTATCAAAAGAATAAATCCGAGCCTCTTTATACCGCCGCCAGGACAGAGCAATTAATCCCAGATGGGTTGATTTACCTGAACGGGTTGGGCCAAACATGATGCCATGGCCCAAGTCTCTGACATGCAGATTAAGTCTGAAAGGCGTATTACCGCTAGTGACACAGTGCATCAAGGGCGGTGCCAATGCTGGGAACAAGGGGCAAGGTGCCTTATTCTCGCCAGTCCAAATGCTGGAAGTAGGAAGTAAGTCTGCCAGATTCATGGTGTTAATCAAAGGCCGTCTGATGTTTTCAATTCCATGGCCGGGCAGGCCACCCATAAAAGCATCAAGCGTATTAATAGTTTCGGTTCTGGCGGCAAAGCCCAAAGCGTTAATATTCTTCTCAATCATTAGGGCTGCCTTTTCAACCAAAGCCCGGTCTTCATCCATCAAGACGACAACCGAGGTGTAATAACCCTGTCCAACCATGCCTGAATTGGTTTCAGCAATCGCTGATTGAGCATCTTTGACCATGTCCAGGGCATCTTCATCAATCACGCCTGAGTGAGTATTAAAAACCTGATCAAAAAAGCCCCTGACTTTTTGTTTCCATTTTTTACGATACTTGGTGAAATGGGCGACTGCCTCATGGGTATCCATAAAGATAAAACGAGAACTCCAGCGGTATTCAACCGGCAATTGGGTGAGTGCTGTTAAAATTCCCGGGTAAGACACACAAGGAAAGCCTTCAATCGCCACACATTGAATAAACTTGCGGCCAATTTTAGGGGTAATCCCTGTCACCAACTCCTGCCCGCCAAGCAGGGCATCAAGATAAATCGGATTTTTTGGCAAATTGACAGGATGATTAAGCCCTGTAATGCACAATTGCAGATGCCTTAAAAAATTATCCTGAACAATTGAATCAGCCTCTATTACGCTTCCCAATCTTTCAAGCTGAAGCCCTGCACTCATTCTTGACTCAAAGTTACGGCAGGATTGCTTGAATTCTTCAAGCAAAAGATGGCTTTTGGCCTTGTCTGTAAATCAGCATGCAAAAATGACCCCCTTTTAGGGTAAATCAGCATCCAATTTTGACCCTCTAAAATCGAGTAAAACGTGTACTCTAGATTTTAATAATCTAGAGGGAATTAGAGGATGTTGATCATGGAAACAGAAGCAAAAATTAGGCGCATGTTTCATGTGCAAAAATTAACTATTGCGGAAATTGTTCGCACAACAGGATTATCGCGTAATACAGTTAGACGGGTAATCCGAGCAGAAAAGTCTGGGAAAAATTATCAACGCTCCATTCAACCACTACCTGCACTGAATATCTTCAAAGAGACGTTGGTATCATGGTTGAACAACGACCACAAGTTATCGAAAAAGGAACGCCGTAGTGCAATGAAGTACTACACTCAACTAAAAGAAAGTGGCTATTGCGGTTCTTATGATAGTGTCCAGCGTTTTGTTAAAGTATGGCGCTGTACGAGTCGAGAGTCATTAAAAGCCTATATTCCACAATACTATCATCCCGGAGAGGCCTATCAGTTTGATTGGAGTGAAGAAACTGTAGAGCTTGCAGGCGTTGTTCAAAAAATCAAAGTAGCTCAATTTCGTTTAAGCTACAGCCGTAAATTTTTTCTTGTAGCATATCCTCGAGAAACTCAAGAAATGTTATTTGATGCGCATAATTTAGCCTTCAAATTTTTTGGTGGCTTAACGCTAAGAGGTATTTATGACAACATGAAAACGGCGGTAGATAGTGTTTTCAAGGGTAAGGAGCGTGCTTTTAACCGGCGATTTTTGGCATTAATGGATCATTACTTAATTGAACCTACAGCCTGCAATCCCGCAGCCGGATGGGAAAAGGGGCAGATTGAAAATCAAGTTGATAATGTACGTGACTGGGTATTTAAACCACGTCTTAAATATGAAACCTTGTCGTTATTAAATGAACATCTTCAGCAGCAATGCCAATTATTGGCCGAGAAAAGGCATCACCCAGAACAACAAGAACTAACTGTTGACGCTGTATTTCAAGAAGAAAGAACTCATTTTAGAGCGTTAAATCATCCATTTGATGGGTATAAAGAAGTTTCAACTCTAGTACATTCAACCTGCTTGATTCATTGCGATAGAAATCGTTATAGCGTTGATTGTGCCTATGCCAACCAGATGGTGACGCTCAGGATATACGCATTAACTATAGAGGTATTTTCAGGTAATGAGTCCATCGGTTGCCACCAACGCACCTTTGGCCGCAATAAAACACTGTTTAATCCATGGCATTATTTACCTTTACTGGAGCGCAAGCCAGGGGCATTACGCAATGGTGCTCCATTCAAAGACTGGCAATTACCACCAGCCATTTTAAAAATCAAAAGCATTCTCATGAAGCGCCGTGGTGGTGACAGAGAATGCGTTGAGGTGCTGTTGGCAATGAGTGAGCATGGCATTGAGGCGGTGAGTGTAGCCTGTGAATTAGCGCTAACAGAGCAGGTGGTTAGCCGTGATTATATTCTTAATGCGTTGCATCGATTACGGCCTACAGCACTTCCTCAAGCAACGACAATGCCCGCTGGATTAATCTTAAAGGAAGAACCCACAAGTAATTGTCATAAATATAATTTACTCTTAACGGGAGCAAATCATGCCATTCACTAAATTATCTGAGTTGCTTAAGATATTAAAATTACAAGGCATGTTAGATAGGTTGCTAGCCTATGAAGAGTCGAAGCCTTTGGTGAAACTAACTCATTATGAGTGGTTATCTATGCTATTAGAAGCAGAACAAATAACACGCAAAACGCGTGCTATTAATTATCAACTGAGTGTCGCAAAATTCCCGGTCAATCGTAATTTAAGCCAATTTGATTTTACGCAACATCCTGTTAATGAAGAAGAAATAAGTTTATTGCACGCAGGGAGCTTTGTTGATGCTGGGCGCAATATTATTTTTGTGGGTGGCACGGGCTCTGGTAAAACGCACTTAGCTATTGCTATAGCAACTAATTTAATTAAGCAAGGAAAGCGGGCTTGTTTTTATAATGTTGTTGAT
The DNA here is from genome assembly GCF_011764505.1 of Legionella antarctica. NCBI lineage: Bacteria > Pseudomonadati > Pseudomonadota > Gammaproteobacteria > Legionellales > Legionellaceae > Legionella > Legionella antarctica. The sequence goes on along the minus strand of NZ_AP022839.1, from coordinate 1,591,357 downwards.
CTGGTCAACAAATTAGAACAAGAAAAAAAACAAGTTAATACAGGACGGCTAGCTAATCGCCTGCAAAATTTTGATGCTATTGTCCTGGATGAGCTTGGATATTTACCATTTTCTGAAGCGGGCGGAGCTCTGTTGTTTCATTTAGTTAGCAAATTATATGAAAAAACATCATTAATCATTACAACAAACTTAAATTTTGGTGAATGGCCAAAGGTGTTTTGTGATACAAAAATGACCGCAGCCATGCTGGACAGATTGACTCATCATTGCTCTATTGTTGAGACTGGAAATGAAAGTTATCGCTTTAAAAATCGAAGCTAAAACAGTAAAGTAAATAATCAATGTGATATGTTTTTGAGGGTCAATTTTGGATGCGGTTTGAGGGTCAAAATTGGATGCTGATTGACAATCAGGAACTACGGGGACACCAAAGGGTGTTTCTATTCCACACCAAGCAGCGTGTAATCACATGGAATGGATGCGAGATGCATACGATTTTAATGAACGCGATGTGTTTTTGCAAAAAACACCTTTTTCATTTGATGCCTCAGTTTGGGAATTTTTTATGCCTCTTTTGGTGGGAAGCACGTTAGTGATAGCTCCAGATGATGCTCATGCAAGTCCAAAAGAATTAATTGCTCTGGTTATAAAAAATAAGGTAAGCATACTCCAAATGGTTCCATCCATGCTTCGAGAAATGACCTTAACACCAAAATTTGAATCATGCTCCTCTTTAAGACATGTATTTTGCGGTGGCGAAGTCTTGTTACCCGAAACCATTCATGCATTTTTTGAACACTACGTTTCTGGATGTGCCTTGCATAATTTGTATGGTCCAACTGAAGCAACCATTGATGCACTGACCCTCACCTGTTCACCACAAGACGCTACATACCACGTCAGTCGAATAGGAAAACCCATTGCAAATACGAGAGCCTATATTTTAGACGATCACATGCAGCTGGTTCCTACAGGAATAATAGGGGAGCTTTATCTCACAGGGGATGGGCTAGCCAAAGGCTATCTCCATAATGAAGCACTCACGATACAAAAATTCTTACCTAATCCATTTAGCACACAAAAAGACGAACGGGTTTATAAAACTGGCGATTTGGTGAAATGGCAAAACAATGGAATCATCGAATATCATGAGCGTCGTGACAATCAGATAAAGATTCGTGGATTTAGGATAGAGATTAGTGAAATTGAATCGTGCCTGGATAAAATTCCTGCCATTTATCAATGCCTCGTAAAACCCGAAGCAACCCCCAATGGGGAATTATCGTTGTCGGCGTATATGATACTCCTGGAAAACGAGCATGTATCGGCGACCGATATCCGCTCTTTTTTAAAAAATGAACTCCCAGATTATATGATCCCAACCCGCTTTTTTGTGGTTGAAAAACTGCTAACGACTCCCAGCGGAAAATTAGATAGAAAAAGTATTATTGTACCTTTAAAACAACTCTACTCCAGCAAAGAACATCTTCTTCCTCAGAATGATATACAGCAGGCACTGCATGACATCTGGTGCTCTGTGTTAAAAACACAAGACCTAGGCATCTATGATGATTTCTTTGAAATGGGAGGTCACTCCTTAACCGCAATGAACATCATCTCGCGTGTGCAAGAGCACTTTTCAATTAAGCTTAGCATGAGAAAGTTATTTGATTTTCCTACGATTCACTCTTTAGCGATTGACATAGAACAGTTACTGCAAACCAAGCAGGGATTTTCCAATGAAGTATCGCTTTCAGAACGCATTATCATTCCAATTAAAGAATCGGGCAGACAAACCCCGTTGTTCTTCATTCATCCTATTGGAGGAAGCATCTTTTGGTATAAATCGCTGGAAATGTATCTAGAAAAAGAGGTGCCATTATACGGGCTACAAGATCCAGGCCTGGAACACAATGAGTTGTTTTTTAAAAGCATTGAACAGATGGCATCCACCTACATAAAAGCGATTCAAACGATCCAACCACATGGACCTTATATCATTGGAGGAGCATCCTTCGGAAGCACTGTTGCTATTGAAATCGCCAAACAACTTCAAGAAATGAATGAGAAAGTAAAGGCCATTATCTCACTGGATGGATGGGCTGAATATCCTGCTCTGCAAAGAAATGAAGAACATTTTAAAGAGCTGATGAGAGAGCAAAATGCGCGAATATTAGAGCAGCACCTGCACCACGATATTAAGCATTCAGACAATCTATTAGAACTGCAATGGCATAGAGAAAAAATGCTTATGCACTATAAATTACCCCAGATTAAATCAAAATTAATTTTATTCAAAGCAAAAACATTGACTAATCTTTTTAACTACGATGCCCCTTTAAATTGGTGGGATAACTATATGTCAGAGGAAATTATCTGTTATTTAGTTCCTGGTAATCATGAAACTATGTTTTCTGAGCCACACGTTAGTATTTTAGCTGAGAGACTCAATGAAAGTTTAAACACGATAAACAGGGCTGCCCTAGAATAAAGATTTTGATAGTTGTTATACTAAATAATATCAACATCATGGAATATTTATGCAATTGACCACTTTAGATGGACAAGCATTCTCGATGCTTCTACACATGGCTCAAGAACCAATTCTTGCAGTATCTGAAGAGTATATTGTCCTGGATATCAATCAAAGCGCTGAAAAAAAGTTAAGTCTTAAGAAAAATCTTATTGTTGGCACTTCATTAACTCATCTTTGCTCGAACAATGAATTAAAAAAAATAGGAAAAGCCAATCCAGAGTTGATTAACCTCCTTGTAAAGAAAAAGCCCTATCGCTGTTATGTTTTAATCGTTCAAGTGATATCTGAAAAAGATAAGATAAAACCCGATTTTAGTGAAATACAGCAATTTGAGAAACTTAAAGAATCAAACCAAAACGACAATAAAGACACGTTCCATTATCTGGAAGCCATCATTTCAGAAATTCCAGTAAGTGTCTATTGGATGAATAGAAATTATGTTTATCTCGGATGCAGCAACAGCATGGCTAAATTACTCCATTTGTCTTCACGCCATGAGATTGTGGGAAAAACGTATGCAGACTTATATGACCAAAAATCCGCTGAATTTTATAAAAAAGCTGATAAATCAGTGATGGAACAGGGTATTTCATTAAGCCTGGAAGAACCTTTATACCAACCAGATGGTAAAAAACTTATTTATTTATCAAAGAAGGTGCCTTTGCATGACGATAATGGCAATGTGATGGGCATGCTTGGCATTTCTACCGATATTACAGAACGAAAAAAAATGGAGTATGATCTCAAACAAGCAAAAGAAGCAGCTGAGGCAGCTGACCGTGCTAAAACAGTATAGTGGACCCCAAAAATGAGACAGTGGTGTAAAATAGAAACCATTGTTAAACGGGGTACCAAGTGGCTAAAAAAAAATTTACATCTGACTTCAAAGCAAAGGTAGCAATTGAGGCATTAAAAAGTCACAAGACGACCAATGAATTGGCATCTGAATTTGAGGTGCATGCAACACAAATCAATCTGTGGAAAAAACAATTACTGGATGGAAGCAAGCAATTGTTTAGCGGCAAGCATGACAAAGACATGGACTCCATCATACAAGAACGAGATCGATTATACACGCAAATAGGCCAGCTAGCGGTTGAGTTAGACTGGCTTAAAAAAAAGACCGGTCATCTAAGTTGAGCGTGCGGGAGAAGCGAGCCATGATTGATGTCAATCACCCTACACTCAGCATCGTACGCCAATGTGCATTGGTTAATTTGTCACGCGCTAGCTACTATCGCACTGCTGGCGAAGGAATATGTACCGAGAGCCCAGAGAATCTGGCTTTGATGGTCTTGATTGATGAGGAATACATGCGCCATCCTTTCTATGGAAGCAGAAAGATGCGTTCTTATTTACGTCGCCTTGGCCATGACGTTAACCGTAAGAGAGTGCAGCGTTTGATGCGGATCATGGGTCTGGTTTCAGTGGCACCAAAGCCGAATACGAGTAAAAAGAACAAGGAACAAAAGGTTTATCCCTACTTGCTACGTGGTTTAGTGATTGATCGACCCAATCAGGTTTGGTGCACCGATATTACCTACGTTAGGATGCAAGGAGGCTTTGTATATTTGGTGGCAATAATGGACTGGTATAGCCGCAAGGTGCTCTCTTGGAAGGTATCAAACAGCATGGATGATGACTTTTGTGTAAGCGCGTTGGAGAGCGCCATCAGGCTCCACGGCAGGCCTGATATTTTTAATACGGATCAAGGCTCCCAGTTTACCAGTAAGGCGTTTACCGATGTTTTAAAAGACCATGACATCAAAATTAGCATGGACGGGAAAGGTCGATGGATGGATAATGTGTTCATTGAACGGCTATGGCGTTCAGTCAAATATGAAGATATTTACATAAAAGAATACGGAACAGTTTTAGCACTACGAAATGGTTTAAGGGTGTATTTCAAGTTTTATAACGACGAAAGACCTCATCAATCATTTGGAATATACACGCCGTCAGAGGTTTATGCTGGCCTATATGAGGCTGCAGCGTAATGGAATGCCTGTGGATATGTGGACGCGTCCTGCGGATCAGCCATCGCCCTTCGGGACATGTGGACAAGCCATGGATAACAAAAAGACGTTATCCACCGCTTGACCACACTCGATGGCTTCGCGCCCACATACCCACAGGCTCAATAACAGGTGTTTCATTAACTGCTATTGTGGTTGACTCGTGTGCTACGCACCCTCGTCAACGAAAGAAAGTAGAATTAAAGTTATATCTTAAATTAAACGGATCGCTGTCTTGACAATGGGGTCCACTGTACAGAGTTCATAGCGAACATGGGGCATGACCTGAGAACTCCACTTACTGGAGTGATTGGGATGGCAGACATTTTAGAAAACGCTTTAGATAACATAGAGCATAAAACAGAGGCTCACATTATTCACGATAGTGGTGAAGAGCTTCTTTCAATGCTCAATGACATCCTGGATGATATCAAAGCAGGAAGCATCAATGATCTGGAATTACACCAGGAATCCTTTGATTTATATCAATGTGTTGATGATTTAATTAAACTGGAACGCCCTACTACCACGGCAAATCATTTAGGGTTGTTTGCAGAAATAGATGATACAGTTCCTCGAAAAATCATTAGCGATCGGAAAAAAATTCACCGTATTCTTTTAAATTTATTAGGTAATGCCATTAAATTTACCAAATCTGGCCATATTACCCTTAAGATAAAATGTGTTGAGCGAAAAAATGAAATGATAAAACTACAATTTAGTGTGTCTGACACCGGAATAGGCATTCCGAAAGAACTACACACTAAAGTATTTGAGCGGTTTTATCGTTCCTCTCCCTCTTACAAAGGGATTTATCAGGGTCATGGATTAGGACTACACATTGCAAAAAACTATGTCCATTTATTGGGTGGACAGATTATTTTAATAAGTAACGAAGGAATTGGAAGTACGTTCCTGTTTGATCTTGAATGTAAAACACCTGATGAGGAGATCATTCCTTCATTAAAACAAGGTGAAGAGGACGTATCTTTTTCCCCTGTCAAAATAATCAATAAACCCCAAACACCATTACCCTATTGTCTATTAATAGAAGATAATCCAACAGCGCTCATCGTGTTGGAATCTTTTGTCTCTCAGACAGGATGCGCTTATCTATCGGCAACAAGTGGAGAAGACGCATTAAATCTCATAAAGTCTACTCATTTCGATCTGATAATAACTGATATTGGTCTTCCCGGGATTTCTGGTACCGAATTGTGTTCGTTAACGCGTGCGTTTGAAAAAGAAAAAAATCTAACACAACGACCGATAATCGGATTAACGGGACATGCTCGCGATGCAGCATACTACAGTGGACCCCATTGTCAAGACAGCGATCCGTTTAATTTAAGATATAACTTTAATTCTACTTTCTTTCGTTGACGAGGGTGCGTAGCACACGAGTCAACCACAATAGCAGTTAATGAAACACCTGTTATTGAGCCTGTGGGTATGTGGGCGCGAAGCCATCGAGTGTGGTCAAGCGGTGGATAACGTCTTTTTGTTATCCATGGCTTGTCCACATGTCCCGAAGGGCGATGGCTGATCCGCAGGACGCGTCCACATATCCACAGGCATTCCATTACGCTGCAGCCTCATATAGGCCAGCATAAACCTCTGACGGCGTGTATATTCCAAATGATTGATGAGGTCTTTCGTCGTTATAAAACTTGAAATACACCCTTAAACCATTTCGTAGTGCTAAAACTGTTCCGTATTCTTTTATGTAAATATCTTCATATTTGACTGAACGCCATAGCCGTTCAATGAACACATTATCCATCCATCGACCTTTCCCGTCCATGCTAATTTTGATGTCATGGTCTTTTAAAACATCGGTAAACGCCTTACTGGTAAACTGGGAGCCTTGATCCGTATTAAAAATATCAGGCCTGCCGTGGAGCCTGATGGCGCTCTCCAACGCGCTTACACAAAAGTCATCATCCATGCTGTTTGATACCTTCCAAGAGAGCACCTTGCGGCTATACCAGTCCATTATTGCCACCAAATATACAAAGCCTCCTTGCATCCTAACGTAGGTAATATCGGTGCACCAAACCTGATTGGGTCGATCAATCACTAAACCACGTAGCAAGTAGGGATAAACCTTTTGTTCCTTGTTCTTTTTACTCGTATTCGGCTTTGGTGCCACTGAAACCAGACCCATGATCCGCATCAAACGCTGCACTCTCTTACGGTTAACGTCATGGCCAAGGCGACGTAAATAAGAACGCATCTTTCTGCTTCCATAGAAAGGATGGCGCATGTATTCCTCATCAATCAAGACCATCAAAGCCAGATTCTCTGGGCTCTCGGTACATATTCCTTCGCCAGCAGTGCGATAGTAGCTAGCGCGTGACAAATTAACCAATGCACATTGGCGTACGATGCTGAGTGTAGGGTGATTGACATCAATCATGGCTCGCTTCTCCCGCACGCTCAACTTAGATGACCGGTCTTTTTTTTAAGCCAGTCTAACTCAACCGCTAGCTGGCCTATTTGCGTGTATAATCGATCTCGTTCTTGTATGATGGAGTCCATGTCTTTGTCATGCTTGCCGCTAAACAATTGCTTGCTTCCATCCAGTAATTGTTTTTTCCACAGATTGATTTGTGTTGCATGCACCTCAAATTCAGATGCCAATTCATTGGTCGTCTTGTGACTTTTTAATGCCTCAATTGCTACCTTTGCTTTGAAGTCAGATGTAAATTTTTTTTTAGCCACTTGGTACCCCGTTTAACAATGGTTTCTATTTTACACCACTGTCTCATTTTTGGGGTCCACTATATACAACGACTGCATCGCATCAGGAATGAACGATGTATTTACAAAACCCGCCAATTTACAACTCATTCACACGTTAATTGAAACCTATTTTTCTAACCCTTCATTGCCAAAGAATGAAACCGTGGAAAAAGCACCCACATCTTTAGGAACCGATCTCCCACCAACAGAAGCAGAATTGTTTCAATTAGAGCAGTTTGCACTTTTAGACTGGGAAGAAGGTATTAAAAACTGTGGAGGCAATGAATCTTTGTTAAAAGAAATGCTCACTTTGATGATTTCGCAAGAATTGCTCTCTGATTTAGAACAGATGAAATTGGCCTTCTCAAAACAGGAATTTACAACAATAGAAAAAATAGCTCATAAAATCAAGGGTGGTTGTGTTTATCTTGGTCTCACACGCATAAAATACGCCTGCCAATATGTTGAGCGGTATTGGAAAACAGGCGAACGTAAGTTATTCAATCAATTATATCATCAAGCAGTTAAGACCATTGAAGAATCTTGTACCTACATTAACGATTGGTTGTCTAAACAATAAAATCCCTAGTTCTGCAGAAGAGTGTTCATTTAACTGTGTTAGCTTCTGATTCATCTCAACTCTAAATCCAATCTTCCATCGAAGAAAATTTGGATCTTATATACAATAGGCGCCCAATTATGCATAGAATATCTAAACACTACCTTGAATATACCTACTGAATTAGTTACTAATTTGTAACTAATTCATATTAGATAGGAATTATAGGAGCAATAAGCTCCTATAACCTAATTATTAATTAAACGCAAAGTTTGTTAGCTCTTTGACAGGTTTATCAGATGATGTAGATTGAATCAACTTTTCAATATTACGTTGAATATCTTTAGCTGGTTGTAGAGCACTTAATAAGAATTGTTCATTTGTTAAAGGATTTGTTCTATACCCCTCACGATTAGGTGTTAAGCTTTCTAATGTATTTAGATCAAATAGGTCTCCATCCAGTCTTACAGGAATATTACAAATTGTTCCTGTCTTATCATCTTTAAACTGCTCCAATAGTGATTTACTAATAGATAAGGAAATTAAGCGTGAGGTATTTTCAGGTTTTTGTTGAACAAATTGAATAAACGCTTTAAGAGTAGTACTAAATTCATTATCTACAGGAGGTGGTAAAAATTCATCTTCTAAATTGACTCCTCTCTTTATTCTGTTCGTGTATTCTTCAGGTGAACTCATTATAGTAATGAAAGCATCATTACCAAGTTTTTCCAAATAAGAGATAGGATCAGATTTCCCACGAGAAATTAATGCTTTCATTACTTCAGTCGTATAATAAGTATTGTTAAGAAGTAAGACTAGGGAAGATGCTGGGATACTTAAAAAAGTTTTTAAAGGATCGGGGTATTTATTATTTGAGAAGAATTTTATTAACTCGAATGAATAATAAGTATTATTTAAAAGTGTTTTTCTCTTAACAGGATCTAATGCTAAAAATGTATTTAGAGGGGATTTATGGCCAATTTTCTGGAGTCCCTGCATTACTTCTAAACTGTAGTAGCTGTTATCTCTTTAATATAGGCGCGGTTTTCTGGACACAAAAAAAGGTTTTTTAAGAGCTATTCTTCTTAATACAAAGAGGAGAATAAAATGTCTAAAAAGCGAGCTTATTATACGGCGGCCAAGAAGGCAAAAATAACGCTAGCTGCGATTGAGGGGAAACTCACACAAGCGCAAATTACCAGTGAATACGGTGTTCACGCAACGCAGGTAAAAACTTGGAAGCAATCGGCCATCAAAGCCATTAACGATTTATTCTCTGGGGCTAATGAAAAAGAAGCCAAGTCCCAAGAGCAGCTTGTTGAGGCATTATATCAAGAAATTGGTCGACTTCAAGCGCAGCTATCTTGGCTAAAAAAAAAGCATGAACTTTAGTCTGGATGAAAAGCGCGTCATGATTGATCCTCTTGCCGAGCTCACCATTCGTGAACAATGCTTGCTATTAGACTTGCCTGTTTCAAGTTATTATTATAGTGCCAAGCCCATTTCTGTCGAAGATGAAGCGCTTATGGCGCTACTTGATGAGCACTATCTGCAGTATCCATGTGAAGGTAAAATTAAGCGGGCAAGATGGCTGTCAAAAGAAGTAGGCTATCCTGTTGGTAAACGTCGAGTAAAAAAGTTGATGGAAATGATGGGGTTATCGACTGTTTACCCAAAGCCAAATACAAGCGTTCCCAATAAGGAGCATGAGGTGTTCCCTTATTTATTAAAAGAGGTGGATATCACCAAACCAAATCAGGTTTGGGCCGCAGATATCACCTACATCCGCATGAAAGGAAAGCATGTGTATTTAGTAGCTATTATGGACTGGTATAGTCGTTATGTGATTGGATGGGCTATTTCACCTACTATGGAGGCTGAATTTTGTATTGAGGCGCTTAGAAACGCTTTGCTGCATTCGCGTTGTGAGATCTTTAACACGGATCAGGGTTCTCAATTTACCTCAAAAGATTGGATAAATACGCTAAAATCTCACCACATTTCTATCAGCATGGATGGGCGAGGACGTTATTTAGATAATATATTTATCGAGCGATTGTGGCGTAGTGTTAAGCAAGAAAAAATCTACCGGTATGATTTTGATACAATTGAAGAGGTTGAGCTGGCCTTAACGGAGTATTTTGAGTATTATAATAACCGAAGGCTTCACCAGTCCTTTAATTATTTAACGCCCGCAGAGGTGTATTATGGCCGGAAAAGACCATAAACCCTAAATGAGAGCGTCATGACTTACCCACAAGGCCCACAGGCCTATACGAGAAAGTGAAGCTCTCCTGACCTGTGGACTTGTGGATAAGTCATTCTGATAGAGTTGTGGTAAAATGACCTAAGACAATTCGTAGTAGCAATCACTATTCATACGGTATTGAGTAGGTTTAAATAGGTTAATTTGAGTGAATTTTTAACTATAAATGATGGATGAATAGCTCTTATTTTTCCTTAATTTTGTTCCAGACATGCGGACCCATATCACTTAGTAATTTTATTTGTTCAGGCTCTAATGAGAGGAATAATTTTAATGTTTCTTTATATTCTAACTTGGATAAACCTTTGACCGTTTCGAAAGTATAGTAGTGATTTTGCAAAAAGTCTTTAAATGTAGGGGGGCTAATTTCAACTGCAGTTGAAAGAGGGTCCATATAACCAAGTTGTTTTAACCCCTTTAAAGTCTCAACGGTATTATATGAATCATTAAGCATTATTTCATAATGTTCATGGTGAGCTTTGTCTAATTGCATTATTTGCAGTAATGGATTTTGATAACCTAAACGCTTTAGGCCTTCTAGCAATTGTTTTATTTGTTCAGAATATTTTATTACTTCTTCTAACTGTTTCTTGTCTTGATTTGTAAGATCTTTTAACCAGTTCGTATATCCTTGCGATAAACAATATTGTGCTAATGCTTCTAAGGATATTGCATTATTGATTACTAAGTAAGCGCCAAACCAAAGACCTACTTGTCTTCATACTGTAAAACAGGAATGATTCTTTGATCCTTGAGTAACTCTGGGTTGACGTTGTAGGGCAATAAGAGTTGAATATCATGCTCATTATTACATTTGGCGACACTCTCAAGCGCGAATTTAAAGTAAGCAAAGACATCCACGCTATGCTCTTTGCATGTTTGCACTAGAGAAAAGAGAATACTCGAAGCATCAGCACCTTTAGTTGATGTATTAAACAACCAATTTTTCCGCCCGATCACAAAGGGTTTGATGGCGCGTTCAGAACGATTATTATCTATTTCAAGCCGACCATCATTAATGTATTGCGTGAGACTATCCCAGTGCTTTATTGAATAAAAAAGTGCTTTTCCGAGTGGCGACTTTGGCAAGGTGGTTTTTTGTTGTGTTAACAACCACTGCTTGAACTCACTTAAAATCGGCTTGGCTTCAGTCATTCGTGCCTGTTTAACTTGCTCATTTGTTGCCTTGTCTTCTTTTAAGCGCTTTTCAATAGCATAAAGTTTCGCGAACCACTCAACCGCTGATTTAGCAATACCGGGTTTGTTTTTAGTGGCTTTGACAATATCAACAAAGTAACGTCTGGCATGCGCCATACAAGCAACATGCTTAATGCGCGACTTATCAAGATTTACATAAGCACTGTAGCAATCGGCATGAAGATAGCCTTCAAACGAATCAAAGAACTGCTTGGCAATCGCATCTTGGCGACTCGAATGATATTGATAAACAAAACAGCGCTTATCTGGTGGACCCCCACCAAAAAGCCACATGTAGGAGGTGCTGGTTGATAACTTGCCTTGTTCATTAAGGACTTGAAGTACGGTTTCATCAGCATAGGCTACATCATAGCTTTGTATTTGTGTCACCATTTTATCAACGATGGGCTTGAGCAGCTCGGCAGCTTTTACCACCCAGTTACCCAAATTAGTACGACTAATCTCAGCGCCCATGCTTTTAAACATATCCTCTTGGCGATATAGAGGTAAATGACGGTTGAACTTAGCATCAATGACCGCTGCCACAAGACCTGCCGTGGCAATGCTCTTTGGAAAAGGTTGTTTAGGTGGCTTGGCTGTTTTAATAGTATCTTCGCATGACTTGCAGGCGTATTTTCTTCTGATGTGAATCACGCGATAAGTGACTTGAGGCAATACATCAAGTTGCTCACTGGTTTCATTGCCAATGTGTGTTAAGGCACAACCGCAAGCACAGTGTTTGTCTGCATCATTGATGTCATGAATGTGCTCGATATAAGGCATGTTTGAGGGGAGTGGCTTGCGGCCAGGTTTTTTCTTTTTAATCGTAATGGTTTTGGTTTCAATAACTTCTTCAGATGTAACATCTTGTGAGCTCAACAGTTCTGCTTCATCAAAGCCTAAATCCAGCTGTTTGTCTTCTTCAAGCTTCTCGCTTTTTCGGCCAAATTTAGCGTTTTTTAATACAAAGAGCTGATGGTGCAGCGCAGAAATAATAATGTCTTTTGATTGAATATGTTCTTGGTGTTTTTTCTCGGACTCGACCAATTTCAGCTGTAAATCAGCCACCATTTGTTCCATGGTTTTGGAGTCTTTTTGAGTGATGTAATTGGTCTTTTTCATGGGCTTATTATACCAAAAAACCAGTGGCCAAACCATCATTTGACCCAATTGTCATGGGCCACGATTACTAGCCCACTAAAGGTCGGGTTTGGCCACGATTAATGGCCCACTCCATGGCCATCTCTGAGTCCCACTTTGAGTAGCAAATAAACAGTGTTAGTTTGGTCATTACCAATAACTAACGGATTTGTTATGAGATGAGGATTAAAACAATGGCAGAAATTAGAGAGGTGCTATATCAGCACAAAAAAGGGATGACTCAACGCAATATTGAAAAGTCTCTAAGCGTTTCACGAATGAGCATACGCAAGTACGTTTCAATGGCCAAGGATTTGGGTTATCAGGAGGATATTTCCAATGATGAGCTCGAAGTTATCGCTTTGCAGATACATAATAAAATCGTTAATACTACAGCCAACAACAGACCCAATAAATCAGAAAAAGAACTTGAGGCGCATCACGAAAAAATAGCATCACTCCTCACTGAGAAGTGGATTACCCATATGCAGATACACCGAATTTTAAGCGATAATGGTCTTGTTAGCAGTCGAAGAAGTCTTAGTCGTTATATTGAACGTCATTTCCCCTCGTTGCCTAAGGCTACGGTACATTTGTTAACAAAGCCTGGGCATGAAGCACAAGTTGACTATGCGTTTGTTGGGTTTATCAATAATAAAAAAACATACGCTTTTATTATGACGTTATCACATAGTCGGTATCGATATGTTGAGTTTGTACATTCTCAAAATCAGCAATCATGGGCGCAAAGCCATATCAATGCCTTTCATTTTTTTGGAGGCGTGCCCAACTGCATTCTTTTAGACAATTTGAAATCGGGAATTATTAAAGCACATATTTATGATCCAACGGTCAATGAAACCTATGCAGAGTTATCTCGCTTTTATGACTTTATAGCCGATCCGGCGAAGGCTCGAACGCCCGAGCACAAGGGGAAGGTTGAGCGTAGTGTTCAATTGGTAAAAGAACAGGTTATCGCGGGGATAACCTATGATGATTTGGCCTCGATCGCTGCCAGCCAAGGAAGCGAGGAACGAGCGAGGCTGGTAGTCCCTGGTAGCCTTAGAGCCGGATGTTTTGCCGCAGGCAAAATATAAGGCATCCGAAAAGGCGTCAGTCATTGGGGTAGCGTTGTTTTTGAACCCCGAATGGGGTGAAAAAACAAGCGGACACAGGACGGCCAGGGCCGCCGGAGGCATACTTGTCGCGTTTGCGAGTCGATTTCAGCCATGGATGGCTAAAATCAATCACGAGCTTAGCGACACTATCGGAACGCCTTTGCACGTGATTGGTGCGCTAATAAGGTATCGCACGTCATCTGCAGTACCACTGGTGAAAAGCCAATTGACGTATTTAAAAATGAAGAATTTAATTTATTAAACCCACTGCCAGCAGGCGCTTTTGATATGCCCATTTGGATGGATGCTCAAGTTCATCGTGACCATCATTTTGTTGTTGCTGGTAATTTTTATTCTGTGCCAACGATACATATCGGGACAAAGGTTAAAATTAGAGTTGGCTTGAAGACCGTTCAGGCCTATGTGAATCATGCTTTGATTAAGACCCATATTCGTAACTACGGGCGTGGACAGTGGGAAACGGATCCCAATGACTACCATAATTCTGCAAAGTATTACTTAGAAAATACTGCTGGCGTTTGTATTGAAGCGGCCAAAGCAATTGGTCAGGCAACGGAGGAAATGGTCACAAAGGTACTGGCTGAAGGCTCTAGAACGAGCTTAAGAAAAGCCCAGGCTATCATCCGCTTGGTTGAGGAATACGGTAATGAGCGCCTTGAAAATGCATGTTTACGCGCGATTTTATTTGATAATTATACTCATCAATCATTGAAAAAAATCCTCACGGAAGGCCTGGATAAAAAAGACACGAGAACATTCTCCACTAAGCGCTCGGCCAATCATGAGAACTTTGCCTATATTCGCGCAGCAAGTGATTACAGCTCAACGATGGAGGCTCATTATGAGTGATATCAATATGTTAGAGCTTGCAAAAAAACTACGTTTGACAGGGATCCCAGACACACTGCTAGCAAGAGTAGAACAGGCTCGCGCAGCGTCCCTCTCTTATGAAGAGTTGCTCTCAATGTTGTTTCAGGATGAGGATGAGGCTCGTCAACAAAAATTGCTTGCTGGGCGTGTAAGGCAAGCTCGATTTGAGGAGCCTCAGTGTTTTGAAAATTTTGAACTGGCTCGATATTCAACACAAGTCACACAAGCCATCCGCACCCTGATGACAGGGAAGTTTATCAAAGAAAAAAACCATGTCATCATCATGGGACCTGTTGGCACCGGAAAGACTCACCTGGCTCAAGCCCTGGGTCTAATGGCATGTCAACGACATAAAAAAGTCTGCTTTATAAGAGCGAATGAACTGTTAAATCAGTTCCACCAAGCAAGAGCGGATGAAACATGGACTGCGCTTTTTAAACGTTACTCACGATACGATGTGCTTATTTTAGATGACTTCGGGCTGAAAGCATTATCGCCAGAACAGTCCACTGATCTGTATGATTTAATAGCAGCTATCCATGTAAACTCTATGCTAATTATAACTACTAACCGTAAAATAGAAGGATGGATGGAGCTATTTTATGATCCGGTTATGGCAAACGCAGCATTAGATCGTATCGTAAATAAAGCTTATCGAATTGTTCTTGATGGGGAGTCATACAGGAAAAAATTTATACCGAAATTTAATTTAGTAGATGACAAGTGAGTTAAAAAAATTTACCCTAAGTGGGCTACTTTGAGTGGCCAGAGGGTGGGCTAGTAATCGTGACCCATGACACCAATAAAACCAACACGTTTCATTAATAAAAACCACTGTAATCAAGGGCTTTATTCTGAGCCATCAGGTCATAATCAAGGCCTGCCAATAACCAACTTAATTGCTTGTTATCAAGTGTTGCAACATCCATATTTTCATCATATTTTATGATTTTAAACCGGCCTTTTTCCAGACGTTTATAAATCAGGACAAAGCCATTCTTGTCCCAGTACAGCAACTTCACTTTATCACGAGCCCGATTATAGAATAGAGTCAGTGAACCATCTTGTACTATATGGCTCGATAGGTCACTAATAATATAACTCAAGCCGTTAATTGATTTGCGCATATCTATGGGCTGGCTGTATAAATAAATCTGCTGCTGGTCAAATGATATCATCGTGCATCGCCTAATAGCTGGATAAGCGCACTGGCTTTGCTGATGTCTGCTTCAGTTTTAATGTGCAATTTAATACCCGTAGGTAGGATAACTTCCAGACAGGATGTCGGCGCAGCTTTAACTTGGGATAGTTCACGTGCTGGGGTCGTTGATACCTTCAACAGCTTCGGCTCAGCGTTCCCGGAGATCTTTTTATTAAGTCTTCCGCGCCAATAAACAAATTGCTTATATACCAGACCTTGTTGTTCACAAAATTTTGGTTGCGCTAATCCACTTGATTCCCAGAGGCTGTTTTGCTCTGACCAATAGGCCTGTCGATTTGAACTCATACTCATGTCTCCTTTGTTTGTAATTTAAAGGAGTTTGAGTTAATTCACTTGTCCTGTGTAGATGGGGTTGCTTTGGCGCTTACATTACTAAGAGCTTTAATTCAGGATAATACAAATCTTCTAAATCAATTTTTGCTATTGCTAGTCGTTCCAGCGCATACTTACGATATAATTCCGAATCTTTAGCTTTATCATCACATATAGCCCACAATTGTTCCCTGTCTTTTCCTGACATACAATTAGCTGCTGTTGGATCATCTAATGAATAGCGATAACCATTACTCTCCCATATGTTGTTATGAATGCCACTACGTTGAGTTACAATAATTTTTTTTCCATTTTCATAAGTAATAGTAGTTGTTTCGGAGTAAGAATTCAGGTGCATTTGTGCCAATAGCTTCATCATCTCTTTTGTACTAGTTGCCATATATTTTCCTTAATTTAAATAGTTAATTTTGGGCATGATCGTAGCACTAATGTAATTAAAAAAAAATGAACGAGAGCAAATTGCTTTAAAAAATATACAGTTACTAAGATTAATAGGTAACTGCTGATGCAAACATCAAAAAAAGACAAAATCATGAATTTTAGACAGAGTTCAACTGTATAGGTCAAATTTTAGTTTGCAAGTAGTGTGATTTTGATACTATTCCTTCAGCAATTGCGTATGCAATAGAAATAATCAACGTTAGATGAAGAGAGCTTGGAAAAGTCTCATAATCCTATTATGGAAGACCTAAATAAAGTGTAATTTTAGCAAGATTTTTTTTCTCCAGCTTGAGCCTTTTGTTTTCTTCGCGTAAACGGCGTATTTCAAGCTGATCTGCTGTTAATTTCCCATGCCCCCTGAAGGCTTGCTCATCATCCGATTCGTTTTCTTTTATCCAGCGATTCAGAAGAGTGGGGTTAATGGATAAACTGCGCGCTGCTTTTGCGCGGCTGTAACCCTGGTTGGTAACCAGACTAATCACATCCAGTTTGAACTCTTTTAAATATTTTTTTCTCCTAGCCATTGTTCTCTCCAGTTAAGTCATTATCTCTTAACTGGTGTGTCCAAATTCATTGACCACGTCACTTCTTATGCTTTTAAATGCATAACATTTTCGTGAGTTGTACATCAGAATCCCATTGCACCTCAAAACTAAACTCGCGATAATAGATAATTAATAAACACTGACTGGCAACCGATGCTGAACATACTAGAGAATATAGATTTAACTCCCTTAAATACATTGCACTTAAAATCAACAGCATCTCACTATGTTGTCTTAAATAAAATCCAACAGCTAGCTGAAATTAGAGAAGTTATTTCTAATTTTCCAAAATTCTTTGTCTTGGGAGGAGGCAGTAATTTAATTGTACCCACTCGATATCAAGGTTTAGTTATTCATAATGAGTTACGTGGCATTACAATTAATACGGTTGGGCAAGAACAAATTGTTACAGCAATGGCAGGTGAGAACTGGGATGAGCTTGTAGCTTATTGTAATACTCATGGTGCTTTTGGGTTAGAAAATTTAAGCTTAATCCCCGGCACGGTGGGAGCATCGCCAATTCAAAATATTGGCGCGTATGGAATCGAAGTTAAAGATTTTATAAAAAATGTTTTGGTATTTGATCTTCAAACTGCAAAATTGGTTAATCTTAGCAACAGTGAATGCCAATTTAGTTATCGGAACAGTATTTTAAAAAATAATTCGCGTTTTATCGTTATTAACGTCACGTTTACTTTATCAGCGGAGGCTAATATTAATGTACATTATGGTGATGTTGCGCAAAAAATTTCATCTTTAACTAATCCAACACCATATGATTTGCGTAATATAATTATAAAAATTCGTCAAAGTAAATTGCCCGACCCCAACGAGCTAGGTAATGCAGGTAGTTTTTTCCATAATCCCGTTATATCAAAGAAAATGGCGCAGAATTTATGTATTCAACACCCTACTTTACCTATATACCCCACACCCAATCCCGATAAACTTAAACTATCAGCAGGATGGCTTATTGATAATTTAGGTCTGAAAGGATCGCGACAAGGTAATGTTGGCATTTACCAGCAGCATGCATTGATTATGGTAAATTATGGTGGTGCTCATCATTCAGAGTTATTGGAATTTGCTGATTGGATACAAACACAAATTAAAGAGCATTATGATGTACAACTAATTATTGAACCTATTATTTTAGAATAAAATCCCTCAATACTATTTAATAACGAATAAATTCAGTGATTGGTTTAGTAAATCCCCATCCTAAGGCAGGTCGCAGGTTCGAATCCTGCCCGGGACGCCAGTTGAACGCATTAGTGCGTAAAACGACTGGTTCATGGAGATAATGAAGTTCCTATTACAAGCTGCTTTTTAACATCCAGGCAGTTTTACGATGGACAGTTAACCGCTCAATCAGAAAACCGGCAACCACTTCATCGTTTGTCTTTTGTGCAGCATCAAGAGCTTTATGTAACGTTTTCTGAATTGCCTCTTGATCGTCCAATAATTCTTTTACCATCTGCTCAGCAGTGGCACTTTCGTCCCCGGATTTAATGATGGTTTTCTTATTATAGGCATCAAATGTACCTGGAGTTTTCTCGCCAAGTCCACGAATTAACTCGGCTACGGTATCAATGGCTTCGGCAAGTTCCTTATACTGTTCTTCAAACATCATGTGCAGATCTTTAAAGCGAGGCCCATCAACGTTCCAATGATAATTCTGAGTTTTAAGGTACAGCATGTAAGTATCAGCTAAAACTGATTTTAGTGTTTCTACTACAGGTTGGTTACTCATATCCTTTCTCCTGTTTTTTATTCCTATTAAATTTAATCAAAGCTTGAGGTATTATAACCAATTAAAGCGTCCGTTTTCATACATAACTCAAACGCTATTATATTAACATATATAGAATAGCTTAAAAATCAGGATAAAAAATGAGTGCCTACGCAAAACCAAACGAAAACTGAGCTTTTTATATATAATTAAAAACAGATAACCCCTGGATACGCACGAAACTCTGTTGTGCGGCTTGCAGATTAATTAATTGCATATTATATTCTGTTGCTACAGCTGTTGGATCAATCTCTCTTAATTTTTTCCGTGCGTCTTGACTTACCAAGAGTAAATTACTGTTTATATCGTCCACCAGATCCAGTTGATTTAAGCGGGCTCCTACATCTGATTGAAATGATAAAATATTGTTGGTTGCACTGTTTAACTGAGCGAGTAATTGATTGTTTTCTGTTAATGTGGCTGCCTTTTCCACTGCAGTTCCAAAAGGCAGATTCAAATTGGCAATCATGTTCTGTACCGTTGTAAAAATGGATTGATTTTGCGCAGGATTAATAGAAAATGAATCACCGGGAAGTGGCACACCACTCACGGTCATTTCCATACCATTAAAACTAACAGTTGAACCATCCTGATATAATGGCGCATCATCAGGTAATCCTGAGGGTGGGATTACATTACCACTTGCAGTGCCACTAACCATGACCACCAGATTTCCCTGGGTGTTGAGAGCAAAACTCATAGTATAATCATCAGGTACATAAGCAGCTGTATCCACTACTGCCCCAGAACTCACCGATGCTGTGCCTGTGTTGGGAGGAGCGACTGTTTGGGAAATAGAGAACAGCCCATTACCATCAGGTATCCGCATAAAGAGGTCATCCCCAGTGTCACTGATTGCAATGTGTAAATTCCCACTTACCGCCTGATAGCGCTGTGAACTGTCTCCATTATAGATAAATTGTCCAGAACCATTTATAGAAAAGGGTTGGGTTGCTGATTGGCCGCCACTAAACATATAACTGCCATTGATATCTTTTGTATTGGAATAATCCTTAAGTTGACTCAAGAGATTAGTGACTTCAACAGCTAAAGACTTCCGATCGGCTTCAGATAAAGCCGCATTTCCGGCTTGAACCTGGATTTCCATTAAACGCTGTAACGCATTAACCGTATTTCCTAAAATACCCTCTTCCAAACTAAGCGCACTAACTGCATTTTGTCGATTTTTTTGTAAGGATTCAGTAGTACTAATTCGTTGATTCATCAGTTCAATTTGAGCAGCAGCAATAGGATCATCCTCAGGTGATTCTACTCTTAGTCCGCTTCCCAGCCTCTCTTGCAGTTTTGATGCTTTTTCTTGTTGTACTAATAAACTGTTTAATCCACGTTGATAAATCTGGTTCGTTGAAATACGCATTTATCACCTCATCATATCAAATAGAACATTGATCATCTGGCTGGCAACACTCATTAACTTCCCAGCCGCTTCATAGGCTTGTTCAAATTTTAATAAATTCGCTGCTTCTTCATCTAAATTAACCCCGCTAATGCTTTCCTGATAACCAACAGCCTGTTGAAACAATATTTCGGAGGCATCATAACTATTTTTTGCCAGTTTGGTTTGACCACCTACATCTACAAGTAAATCGGAATATCTATCAAAAATACTTTCAGTACCCCCAGAAAAAAATTTATTTCCCTGTATGCCGGCAAGTAATAAACCATTACGGTTATCCCCAATTCCTCCAGTATTGTAATTTGAGGAAAATTCATCTCCTGCTTTTGGCAGGCCTGATAAAACCACTGAATAGGAGGGATTAACAGAATCTGGTATCTGGATGGTATTTTCAGTGTTCGGAACAAAGGGGTGCGGTCCTGTAGTCGTGCTGTTAGTTACATCCACAAGATTAAATTGAGTATCCGAGATAAATTCAATTCTATATTGATTCGATACCGCCGATGTATTAAATATTGTTCCTAAAGAGATCTCCCCTATGCCAGAATTACTTAAGGAAGCCGAGGTACGGACTGGTGAAGCCATGGCAATTTGGCGGGCATTTGTAATTTGTAACTCCAAGTCTTTCGCCGCACCACGAGTGGGGGTAAGCTTGAAAGTATCATTATTGGCAAGGTTGGCAATATCATCTACAGTTATGGTCATCCCATCAATAACTACTTGCCCTGCAGGAGGTGCGGGGGGATTACTAGACCAGTTAAGTGTCGTTGAAGTGCCATCTGATTGACGCACTAACCTTATCTGATTTGTAAGTACATCACTAACTACCAACTCATAATCGCTTAACTGAGTTTGTGCTATATCCGAGATATTTACAGACAGCACTCCCGTGCCCGTATTAATGCCTGAAGGAATGGAACGATTTAACTGTTGGGAAATTGAGTTATAATCAGTAAAATAATTTTGTCCCAGTTGATTATTCATATCCATGCCTAACTGATGTTGGGCATTAAAGGTCTGCGACAAACCTATAGCCATTTGTCCTAGCATTTGGCTGGCCTGTCCTAATACGGTTTGCTCATAATTCAACAATCCGCCAATCATGCCTGAGTTTAATTTTGAGGTAATATCCAGTTGACCAGCACCATTGCCCAAAAGAACCTTGGTACCTAATACATTTGATTGCTCAGAAGAAACAACCAGGTCTCGTTGTTGAGTTCCAGATACCAGCATTTCCCCAGTGGCAATACCCACACTGATTGTTCCATCCCCCTGATCAAAGGTGGTTACATCAACAAATTGGGATAATTCTTTTAATAACTCATCTCGTTGATCGAGTAACTCAGGGGAGTTAGCTGATCCCATTAGCTGCTGATTGGCAGCCGCAATACCCCGTGTTATTTGGTTTATTTGAAGTGCGGCTTGTGAAATTTGAGCAGTCGAATTATTTTGATATTCATCCAGTTTCGTTTGTAAAAAGTTAAACTGTTGCACCAATAATTGACTCTGTTTCAAAGCAACATCCCTGGAAGCCGCTGTATCAGGTGAATTATTTAGTTGACTCAGGGCATCAAAAAATGATTGTAATGATGCGGAAACATTGGTCCCATCTTGAGAAATTAATTTATCAATCTGTGAAGCCTGTTGATAAAAAGCTTCATATTGCGATTTAAAACTTTGAGTATTTCTGACTTGAAAGTTAGCAAATTGATCAGCATTCCTATAAATTGAAGCCACTGTTACCCCAGTACCAATAAAGGATTTGGAGTAACGTTGAGAAAGACTTGGATTAAAATTAATAGTTTGTCTGGAATAACCTCTGGTTTTAGCATTTGTTATGTTATTGCCAGTTACAGCTAATGCGGTTTGAAAGGCATTCAATCCTGAATTGGCTATGCTCAGTATGGACATATTCGTTCACTCCCTAAACCAAGTATTTAGTTTTAAATGATCAAACCTGCTCTGATATCCCGCATCGTTGCATTGCTTGATTCAAATCATCTCCATGATAAATCGATAAGATCTTATTGCCATACATTGGATCTGTGGCATAGCCCGCTTTATGTAATTCATTGACATAAAGTTCCGGGTTTCCAGCATGTGCCAGGGCACTTTGATAACGCTCGCTTCCTTTAATTAGGGAAACATAATCATTAAAACTTTGTTCTATTGATGAATATTTTCTAAAAGACTCGGTCATGTTAATAGGTGTATCGGCAATAAACTCGGTTGTTTTAACTTTAATCGATTCAAGATTTTTATTATTCCCAGTTTTAACATTAAATAAATTATTACTGCTCGATCCATCAGCATCTTTAGCAATGAACTTGCCCCACCCTGTTTCCAAGGCTGCTTGAGCAATCAAAATCTTTGGATCAAGTCCCATCACTGATGCAGCTTCTTTTGCTTTAGGCCAAATAGCTTTGATAAAGTCATCAATACCCTTAATGGATGAATCTGTTGCTTCTGTTGCCTTGTTAAGAAAGGAAGTATTTGGGACATTCGCTTGGGCAGTATCTGAGGTTTTATGATCGTCCCCACCGACATACCCTTGTAACTGCTTTGCAAGCATGGAAGCAAAACCTATACCCTTAGAATTAGCAATATTGCTAGCATATTGTGCATCCAGCATTTCTTGAAATGTTGCCTGATTCTTTCCACTAAAGGGGCTGGATTCATCAAGAAAATGTTGTCCCATTCTCATAGTTTTAAGCATTGACTGTAAAAAAATCCCTTCAAACTGTTTTGCAACCTCTGGCAGAGCTTGTTTTGCATCATTTTTTGCCTGAACTTTTAATTCATTTAAACCTTGAAAGTCGCTGGTAGCAATACTTTGAAACTTCATATTTATCACCTTTAAATAACTATTAACGTTGCAGTTAATGCACCTGCTTGTTGCAGTGCTTCAAGTATGGATATCACGTCGGCTGGAGTAGCACCTACAGCATTAATTCCTCTGACTATATCTTTCAATGTGGTTCCTTTGGGGAGCACGAATGCGTGATTATTTTTTTGGTCCACATTAACTTGTGATTGCTGTGTCTGAACTGTTCGACCTCCTGCAAAAGCATTAGGCTGACTAATCACTGGGGTCTCCGTAATACTAACTACCAGGTTACCATGCGATACTGCAGCAGATTTCACGATCACATTACTTGATATCACGATAGTTCCCGTTCGTGCATTAATAATTATTCTAGCGTTTGGCTCTCCCGGTTTAAACTCTATATTTTCAAGAACGGAGACATAATCTACCCGTTGATTCAATTTTTTAGGGGCAGTCACTACGACAGAAGTAGCATCCATAGCTCTTGCTGTTCCTGGTCCCATCAATTCATTTATGGCATCACTCATCCGTTTGGCAGTCGTAAAATCAGGGCTATGCAAATTATAAGTAAGTGATTTTGAAAAATAAAAAGGATTGGGAATATCTGCTTCTACGGTAGCTCCATTTGGAATTCGCCCCCCACTAGGTACGTTTACAGTAACGCTTGAACCGTCACTTCCAGAAGCACTTATCCCCGATACAACCACATTCCCTTGAGACATGGCATAAACCCGACCATCAGCTCCTTTAAGTGGAGTAAGCAGTAATGTGCCGCCTAATAAACTTTTTGAATCACCTACAGATGAAATATTAACATCCATATTTTGCCCTTTTTTCATAAAAGTGGACAAACTTGCAGTAACCATTACCGCAGCAATATTTTTTGAATTGAGTTTGAGTCCCGGAGGAATGTTTACCCCTAACTGAGTTAACATATTGGCAAAACTGTCTTCCGTAAATTTCGTACCGGACTTATCCCCGGTGCCATTTAACCCGACTACCAGACCATAGCCAACTAACTGGTTAATACGCACTCCAGCCAGAGTAGCAATATCTTTAATCCGCTCAGCAAAAACCTGACCGATAGTCAAATATAATGCTAAAAACCCTGTAATAATCAGCCTTTGTCGCCGCATTACTGTCCTTGTAGAAGTTATTATTTTCAGTCCTGTTATTTCGAGTTAACTATTTACTAATATTATATAATCTCTCGTCATTGTGAACTTCAAGCAACAACCAAACAATGACTCTTTATTGCTTCGCAGGCTCTCAATGACGGTGGATCCAAGCCTGAGTCTATGAAACCTGGATGCATCCATAGCCTAAATCCAATTTAAGTTGGGAATAACGGACTCCACAAAAAGCGTGCTAACCAACCTTGAGCATTTGCATTATTCACTTGACCAGTACCACCATAAGAAATTCTGGCATTAGCCACTCGATCAGAAGTAATCGAATTATCCGCTTTAACATCCTGAGGACGAACGATACCAGATAATTGGATAAATTCTTTTCCTTGATTAATGTTAATCCACTTCTCACCTTGTACCGCCATATTCCCATTAGGAAATACTTTCGCTACTGTAACAGAGATACTTCCCGTCATTTGATTATTTTGTAACGACTGTCCCTGACCGGTAAATTGCCGTTGATTATTTAAATCAAAGTCCATGCTGTACCCACTACCCAGGCTAATGGGTCTACCTAAAAAAGCTGCATTAACGATTTTCTCCTGATCATTTTTCCTTTGAACAGTGGAGGCATTCTTTTGCGCATTGGTTTTTTCCACCAAAAATACGGTCAATATATCACCCGGATGCCTTGCTCTCGGCGTCTCAAAAAGGGGTAAGGCCGTTTCGTTGCTGTATATTGCCCCACTCACCTTCCTGAGTTGCTTTGGGTCTGGTGTATCGGGATAAGTAGGAGCATAATCGGGACTTGCTCCAGGGACTGGGGGATTTAAAGCCTCACACCCGCTTAAAAGAACTCCAATCAAGGTTAGTACGGCACAATCAAATAATCTCATTACTATAGTCCGCTTAAAGTGCTTGGTTTAAATATTGCAACATACTATCCACAGTCTGTATGCTCTTTGCAGTAATCTCATAACTTCTTTGCGCCTGTATCATATTAACCAATTCCTCAACCACGTTGACATTAGAGGCCTCTAGGTTTCCTTGCAATAAAGTACCTAACCCGGAGTTACCAGGATTATCGGTCAAGGGATTTCCACTTGCCTGAGTTTCTAAAAACAAGTTTTGCCCAACAGGCTGTAATCCTGCTGGATTAATGAAATTGGTTAATTGAATGTTTCCCAGTACAGAAGGTGCGTTGTTTCCTGCTACCGTAACACTCACTGTTCCATCATTACCTATGGTGATATTCTCAGTCTGAGCAGGAATAGCCATCGTGGGTTGGATTAAGTAGCCATTGCTGGTTACTATCTGACCCGCGTTATCTAATTTTAAGTTACCATCTCGAGTATATGCCAAAGTGCCATCAGGCATGATGACGGTCATAAATCCAGCCCCTTGAATAGCCACATCCAAAGAATTTTGCGTATTTTGCAAACCACCTTGAGCAAATAATTTCTCGGTGGCGACTAAGTGCACCCCGGTTCCCATATTAATACCGGTAGGAATTTGCGAATTGGCAGTAGACTGTGCGCCTGCTTGACGCATGTTCTGATAGATTAAATCTTCAAATATAGCTCTGCCTTTTTTAAAACCTGTCGTATTAACGTTAGCCAGGTTATTTGCAATGGTCGCAATAGTTTGATCTTGAGCTTCCAAGCCAGATTTACTGACCCATAATGCTGGTTCCATTAAAGCCTCCTACAATAATACTTGATTATAATGGGACTACTCGTGCAATATTTGTGCCAATTTTTGAGAGTTATCATCTACTGTTGATAGTATTTTCATTTGGGCATCAAATTCTCGACCAGAGCTGATCATTTCTACCATTTGCTCTACAGCCTTAACATTGCTGCCTTCAATAGCGCCATTAATTAATTTGACTGATCCATCAGCAGCAGGTGCATTCGCTCCTTGCTTAAGTTGTATCATACCCTCATCATTTTTAATTATATTATTTTTATCAAGGGTAACTAGCTTTATCCTGTCTAATATTGCCAATTCATTGACATCGCCCTCTAGCGGAATTATGGAAATGGTTCCATCAGATCCTATCTCAACAGATCGCGCGGGCGGGATGGAAATAGGCCCACCATCCCCCAGGACAGCCTTACCAGAAGCAGTAGTTAACTGGCCATTGACCCCTACACGCAAACTCCCTCCTCGTGCATATACTTCCTGGCCTTGAGTGTCTTTCAGTGCAATCCATCCATTTCCATCAACAGCGACATCCAAATCACGGCCTGTAGTAATTATTCCACCAGGGCTTAGATCTATCCCATTAGGCCCCTGGACATTAAAGGTTTGACTACCTGCATTGGAAGCATTGTTATTCATATACATGGTTTGTGCTTGATATAAATCTGCTTTAAAACCAGGCGTATTAACATTCGCCAAATTATTGGCGATCATTGCCTGTTTCTTAAACTCAGCCTGACCTCCGCCGGTGGCTTTATACAGAATAGGATCCATCATTTATCTCCTAGCGTATATTAATAATGGTTTGGGTCACAGCATCACCTGTCCGTATGGTTTGAGCATTAGCTTGAAAATTACGCTGTTCCGTTATCAAGTCCACTAACTCAGTGGTGATGTCAACATTGGATTGCTCAAGATTGCCCGCATTAATTGAACCCAACCCGCCAGTTCCAGCAACACCAATTAATGCCTGACCAGAACCCGTTGTTTCAGCCCAGTTGGTATTACCCACATTCTGTAAGCTTCCGGTATCAGCAAAATTGGCTAACTGGATTTGTCCCATAGCCATAGCCTGACCATTAGTATAACGACCAAAAATGACGCCTGTTATGTCTATATCTAACCCAGCCAAACTGCCAGTAGTAAAACCATCATTGAAGGTTGATTGCACAGCAAAGCCACTGCCAAATTGAGTACTGTCAGTTAAATCAACATTGATACTTAATGGATTGGATCCATTATTAAGATTCATGGTCAAAGGGATTAAATTATTGGGTAATCCAGTATTGGTTGTGTCCTGGGCTCCTGCAAAAGACCCATCGGGATTAAAAGCTGCTCTAAAGAGATTGTCCGTGTTCCCTGGCCCACCAAGGGCGGGAACATCTTGATTATCTATTTGAAAAGCAACATACCATTGCCCCTGTGTGCCCGGAGGTGACGCAGCATTTGGTGCGCCTGCTAATGCATCAGGATCGGCTTTTATAAAATACATACTTAAGACATGTGAATTACCCAAACTATCATAAATAGTTGATGAAGTAGTATTGTTATACGTATCGCTAACCGGTGTAGCCCCTCCAGTCCAATTTGCACCAGGTGGAGTACTTGCAGAGTACAAATTCAAACCTGCTGTCACGGTAGAGCTTGCCCTGGGTTTTATGTTCGCAGTGTTTATTTGTAAATCACCAGAAACGCCAGTGATATTACCAACATCATCAGCGAGCAATCCGGTTAGACGCTGGTCTTTATCATTTACAACATAGTTCTGATTGTTTAAGCTAAATTGACCTGCACGAGTATACGCTTTAGCCCCTTGGTCGTTCAGAATAAAAAATCCTGATCCATTGATTGCAAGATCCAGAGCATTATTTGTTCCATAGATATCACCGGTAGCAAAGGATTGACTGACTCGAGACAGACTTACCCCACCTCCAACAGCCGTTCTGCTTACACCGTATGCATTATAATTATAAACATCCGCAAATTCAGCTCGTGATCTTTTAAATCCCACGGTTGAAGAGTTAGCGATATTATTTCCGGTTACATCCAAAGCTTTACTTGCTGCTTGAATACCACCTAAGCCTGTATTAAAACTCATATTAGCCTCCTGCTTATAATTTATAATCCTTTAGTAATAAAGGGGCTGCAGATTGATTTAAAATCTATACTGTTATTTGTCTTACCTCATCTAAGGAGACCGATCCTACTCCAGCAACATTTAATTTTAAGCCTTCTCCATTTTGACCAAGACTGACACTGTCAACATTAGCTGAGGTCATTGTATTTAAGGATACCTCCTTTCCAGAGTAGGTACCTCGTACAGAAATTTTATAATTACCTGCCGCAAGACGTTGGTTACTTTCCCCAGTACCGTCCCAGGCAAATTGAAAAAAACCAGGATCTGGTTGTCCCAAAGGAATTGTTTTTATCAATTCCCCACTTTCCGAGTATACTGAGGCAGTCAAGTTACTAAGACCTGCGGGCATATCAATGGCGGCTTTTACGTCCCCTTCAGTGCTCAAACCCAGATGATCGCTGTTAACCAGAACCTTACGCCCCACCAGAGCAGAAGCCTGCAAAGCCTGATTCGACTGTAATGACGAGGCCATTTGCTGTAAAGATTCCTGCATTTTCGTTACTCCATCATTAGTACTAAACTGAGCTAATTGTGATAGAAACTCGCCATTAGCTTGTGGTTGCATCGGATCTTGATTTTGAACTTGCGCCACCATCAGACGTAGAAAATCCTTTTGCCCCAGACTTGTTCTTGAAGCAGAGTCTTGCTGAGTTAGACCCAGGTTTGCTGCAGAATTGGACCCATTTACTGAATTTGTTGTCATCCTTTTCCCCTTATTGACCCAGTTGTAGTGTGCGCTGCATCAGTTGCTTTGTTGTATTAATCAATTCGATGTTCATTTGATACGATCGAGATGCGGAAATCACATTTGCCATCTGCTCAACATAACTCACATTCGATGAGTAAACAAAACCTTTTTCATCAGCAACAGGATTGTTGGGTTCATATCGTTTGGTCGGTTCGATAGTACTTTCATAAATTCCTTTAACCTGAACACCCGCTTTTATCTGATCGCCCATCCATTGACTTTGCTTCTCCTGAACTGTTTCGAAGATTGGATATTTTGGTTGATAAACTTCCTCCGGACTTCCTCTGGATACGTTTGCGTTACTCATGTTTTCTGCACTGGTACTCAAACGGGTTGTTTCTGCGCTCATCGCAGATCCAGCAATGTCAAAGACTGTATTTAACGACATAATTATTACTCCCCTTTCAATGCCAATACCATAGATTTAATTTTACCATCCAGGAAACTCAAAGTTGCCTGATAATTAAGTGCATTCCTTGCAAATTCTGTAGTTTCTATATCCTTATCCACCGTATTTCCATCTAAGGAAGTATTATTCGTGGTGCGATACTTTAAATTGGCACTAAAATCTACATTGGTATTTATATGATTGGGTGCAGTTACTTGAACGCTTTGAGTGTCACCACCCATACTGGCAGCCAACAACTCATTAAAATCTACGTCCATCGCTTTATAATTTGGGGTATTTGCATTTGCTAAATTATTTGCCAGCTGCGATGCACGTTGATCTCGTGCTATCAGAGCTTTTGCATGAATCCCCAGATAAGAATCGAGATTAAGGGCCATAAACACTCCTGTTTTTAAGTTACTTTAACCAAAGCAAACATTGTGCCAATTTCGAAAAAATGAGAAAATAAAGCAATTAAATCGGCAAATAGTTGGAATACATCATGCCACACTCTAAAATGCTTCCACCAAATGCACTACCTCAAATAAAATCTTACCTCCTTCACTTACAAAATACTATTTGTTTTACACTTGAATCTTTAGACAAAAATGCAAGTTTTATTGAGGATGCCTGGGAGCGACCAGCTGGCGGCGGCGGGATTACTCGAGTGCTGACCAATGGTGCAGTATTTGAAAAGGCAGGGGTCAGCTTTTCTCACGTATCCGGTGAACAACTTCCCGCTTCAGCCTCTGCGCAAAGACCTGAGTTAGCTGGTAGAAATTTTAGCGCTTTAGGCGTATCCCTGGTGATTCATCCTATTAATCCATACGTTCCAACTACTCATGCCAATGTGCGCTTTTTTATTGCAGAAAAAGAAGGGGCTGATCCTGTATGGTGGTTTGGCGGTGGTTTTGATTTAACCCCCTATTATGGGTTTGAAGAGGACTGTCAACATTGGCATCAAATGGCGCAACAAGCATGCCAACCTTTTGGCAATGAGATTTATCCAAAGTTTAAACAATGGTGTGACGATTACTTTTATATTAAACATCGCAAGGAAGCTCGTGGTGTTGGTGGATTATTTTTTGATGACTACAACGAAATCAGTTTTGATCATAGCTTCGGTCTGATGCAAAGCATAGGCGATCATTTTATAAAAGCCTATTCTCCTATTGTATCCCGTCGCATGTGTCATCCTTTCGATCAAAGAGAAAAGGCCTTTCAAAACTACAGACGCGGCCGCTATGTCGAGTTTAATTTAATCTATGATCGAGGCACTTTGTTTGGCTTACAATCAGGAGGAAGAACTGAATCGATATTAATGTCTCTTCCCCCCGAAGTTTGTTGGCAGTATAATTGGCAACCCGAAGAAAATAGTCCCGAAGCAAAACTATACACAGATTTTCTGCCTGCACGCGATTGGTTAAATACAACAAGTATCCAGAAAAATTAGCTAGAATTAGTATTGAGTCTACTGCGGTACTCCACACAACATTAGAACACTGGTCAAACCGTTACCATTGTTGCAATTACGTTTATCACCTCTCATTGCTTGAGACCTGTTTTGTTTATCAAGAATTACCCCCAACATATCTGGTGCTTTTTTATTAACCTGATAATCCCTTTAGCAAGAGGGGTAATTTGTCCTGAATTATTTGATTTTGTTACCAGTACTCTGATGCAAGAATCTGTAAAACGCGCTTTTGTGGGTCTCGGAAAATCTGAAGAAGACAATCAAACGAGTTCTATAAACGGTTATCTGGCTGATAGTGAAGACACTCTAAAAATTGAAATAGTTACTCTTCGAAACACGACACCAGGAAAATCTTCATCAACTCAAGATGAACAACAGGAAGACGCAAGTGCGTCAAATCGATCAGCTTATGCAAAAAACAGAAGTATCAGTTTTTATCATCCCTCTCCTCCTGCTCCTGCTAACTCTAAAAACATGTAAACCAATAACCTGAGCTATTTTATGGCCAGGTTATTATATTTCTCTTACCACAATTTTTTTCTGTTTCCTTAAACAAAACCATACAGTTAATGCGGCAATAAGATTTAATAAGCTCAGGATTAAAAAAACTTGTGGGATAGCAACTTTTAATTTCAATAACAACATAACCAACAAAGTTCCCATAACCATAAACAGGGAATTGTAAATGTTATTTGCCGCTATAGTTCGTGCTCTGGTTTCTGGCTGACTGGTAACTTGTAAATAAGCATACAATGGCACTACAAACAAACCTGCACTGAGGGCCAGCATAAAGAGATCAAAAGCTATACGCCAGTGGTTAAAATAAGCAAAAAATGATGACAAGGTTAAAAGTGGAGTTTTAGCTTCCTCAACAGGCGATGCCAAGAACAGATCAACAGTAAAAACAGTGAGCAAAAACATGGCCCAGGGAACAAAACCAAGGGTAATGCGCCCTTGCAACAGGCGATTAATCAACAAAGAACCAAAAGCAATACCCAAGGAAAATAACGCAAGAAATACAGCAAAGACAGTGGTATTGGCACCTAATACGTAGTGGGTATAATCAGGTAATTTGGTAAGTAGAACAGCTCCAATAAGCCAAAACCAGGAGATAGTTAAAATAGCCAATAGAACACCACTCTCTTTACTGGCTAGTTTCAGCATCATCATTGTAGCTCGCCAAATGTTTAAATCCACTTTCAAACTCACAGCACTCGAGGGGGCATTTGGTATGAATAAACTGGAAATCAAACCCGCAAAAGCTATAAATATGGTCATAAAAATAGCAATTATTGGAGTCGCATTAGTTGTTCCAACTGCTAAAGTGCCAAGGGTCGTCCCTAATAAAATAGCTAAAAAAGTACTGGCTTCGATTAGACCCGTTGCTCTAAGCAGATCTTTTTTGGGTAAATGATCAGGAAGAATAGCGTATTTTATTGGTCCAAAAAAAGCAGAATGTATGCCCATTCCGGTTAAAGTCAACATCATAAAAAAAATACTACCATAATAAAATGCAAAACTGCCCGTAATCATCAGAATTACTTCAACCACTTTAATTAACCGAACAATTAAGGCTTTATCATATTTATCAGCTATCTGACCTGATGTTGCTGAAAAAAGAAAGAAAGGAAGTATGAATAAAGCGCCAGCCAGAGCTTGATAATATTCGGATTGGGCTTGGGTATGACTTAAATGATAACTTATCATGGTAAGCATGGCTAGCTTGAAGGCATTATCGTTAAAAGCCCCAAAAAACTGAGTAAGAAAAAGAGGCAAAAATCTTTTATCTTTCAATAGGTAGACATATCCTGAACCCATTAAAAACTCCTCGGAATACAAAAATAAAAAATTACTAAGAATATTGGTGTCATACCATAAAGTAAATAAGAAATATGGATTTGATAAGGATTTTTTACCAACAGCGGCAGTTTGTGAACAAGTTCACTCCATCCAGTAAGCCTTCAGTGAAACAGCTGTGAACATCTGAGCTTGCTGACTAAAATAACTTACCCAGTATTTTATCCACTTCTTTAGTGTCCCCAAGATAAAAATGAGTATCAACTGGAGACAATTTAAATTGTGGAGGTAATAATTCTTTCTCGATGGGTGTAAATCCATTTTTCAAATAAAAATTTCGAGCTGCTCTTAATTGTTCAACGGTCCCAAGAAATAACTTTGTAAAACCATGTTTTATACTATTTTTAATTAAGTTATTCATTAATTGTTGGGCTATCCCCAACCCACGGTATTCTGGAATGACAAAGAATTTTTTTATCTCACCTTGTGTTTCATTTAATTTCTTTAGGCCTATACATCCTATAATTGCACCCTGACCATCAACGGCATACCAGAAATTACAGGATTGGTGATAACAATATTCTTCTTCTGCTTTAAGAATAGGAGCGTTTATTTCCGAGGTAACAGGAAGATGAAACTCATTAACCTGGATTTGTTCAATCAAATGAATTATTTGTTTTCGTAAAGTACGTGACGTAGAAAGCCTTAAAATCTTAACTTGCTCCCGAATTATTCGACCTTGCTCCAAAGCATTAGCATATTTTTCAATGGAATGAATCAATTGCTCCCGGTCTTCAATAGTTAAAAAATAGAAGGCTCTTTTGATTTTTGTATTAGAGTATTCATCAATATAATAGATTTTGTCTTTTCCTTTTTCTGTAACACTTAGAAATCTTTCCCGTTTGTCTGATCCCTCTCTTATTGTTACTAATCCATTTTTAATTAATGCACATACAATGCGAGAAACTGTGGGTAATGAAACCAATAGTAATTGGCTTAGTTTGGAAATAGTCAGATCAGATGCTTTATTAATCTCTATTAAAGCATGCCAATAAGATGGCTGTTCTTTCTTATCGACTTTATTCAGTTGCAACATTCCTAATTCACGAACTAATTTTCTGGAAAAGTGTCTTAATAAATCAATAGGATTAGAATCCATAATAACCTCATTATTATAATTACTTTCATTTTTATACTATTTTAACTAATAAAGGCAGAGAATTCCATTAAATATTTGCATAAAATTTATTATTTAATTAAAATACTTTCATATTTCTATTTATTTTATAAAATAATTGCACCCATCAAAGTAAACAGAAGCAAGCTCTTTTAAAAGTCAGCTATGAACTTGCATGAAACTCATTTTAAGCTGTAAGGATTTTTTATGTCATCTATATCGCAGTTTACAAGCATCTTGCCTCTCCTTATTTTGTTTTTTGTTTCTCTTATTAGTCCAGGCCCTCATTTTGCTATTACAGTCAGAAACAGTCTTATTTACTCACGACGCAGTGGTTTATTAACCGCTTTAGGCATTGCTTCAGGATGCTTATTCCATATTAGCTATACTATTCTGGGCTTAGCTTTATTGATCACCAAGACTCCTGTATTGCTGCATGTAATTCAATATTTAGGAGCAGGATACCTTTTATATATAGGATACAAGAGCCTTAAAGCGCAAAGTCATTTAGACAAAATCAACGGAGCACACTCAAAAACCGATCTGAAACCGATGAACGCATTTTTAACCGGTTTGCTTACTAATCTGTTTAATCCCAAACTAATGCTTTTTTGCGTCAGTTTATTTTCTGTACTTATTCCCAAAGATATTACTCTAACGAATAAGTTACTTTTAGCTTTAATCTTATTTATAGAAACCTTGCTTTGGTTTTCCTTCGTAGCTTTTAGCCTCTCTGGCAAAAAAACCAGAGCTAAGTTTGAAAAAATCAGTCACTGGGTTGAACGAATTACCGGGGTTATCTTAATCGGTTTGGCACTCCAATTATTGTATAGTAATCTTATTATTTCATAATCCTGCTCGGAGCGAATGGCATAGCCGTGATCAGTATCAATCCTCGCTCCGTATCGGGGGAAAAAACCAGGTTTTGGGGTTTTGGTTTCATTATTAATAGTATTTCTGATGGATATAAATATAGGTATAAATCAAACTAAATACAGTTAAATAGCCGAGAATACTCAATGATAGTTGAGTGAAATTTTCCGAGAAAAAAATTGTAGCCAGATAAAAAACTATTAATAAAAAAGCACTACATGCACCGCGTAGGATGTAGAAGCCAGCCAATTTTTCTGAGTCAATTTTGGATTGGCTTATTTTTTGCGATAAACCATAAGCCCAGTAGGACAGAACACTGCCTGAAAATGCAGATAACAGACAAATAAAGTAATTGTCGCAAAGAAGAAGAAATATAAAAATACAAGCTACTGTACTAAGAACACAGAAAAATAATCCATTAATATAGCAAAGTATCCCGGTGACGAACGATAAGGATAGTGCACCAAAAAGCAGGCCTGCCCCACTAACTGCCAGTACTATACTCAAAAATTGTTGGCTGTGGTAAAAACTGATAATAGGTATGGCTAAAAGGGTCATAAAATTTATCCATATCGTTGCTATTGAAAATGAAAGTAATAATTGAATAATAATTTTATTGTTCTCTGGTATATCGAAACGAAAGAAATTTGTTAAATTTTGGTTTGACGTTCCTAAAGCTTTTCTATTGTCTTTAATAAAATGGAGTACAAATAAGTAAATAGTTAAAAACCCTATGGTGATCCAACACAATTGAGAGGGCAATATCATTTTTTGCAAAAAATTTGCAAGAAGTGGAGCCAATATATAACTTAAAGAGGTTATGACCAAGCTAAGTGATATACCTACGCTCCATATTTTTTCGGGTAAAAGAATTTTGATTGATTTATCAAATAGACTGGTTTCAATGGTAGTAAAGATAAATAAACTAATAATAATTAGTATGGGGTAAATATTTTGAATATTTACCCCTACCTGGGATAAGAGGAAAACAACCAGAAGCTGACTGAATACTATAAGTTGGAATACCTGGCGCAGTAAAAATCTATCCAGTATTTTATAAGTTAATAATGCTGCAATGATAATAAAGAAATTAACCGCTATCCCTATCCAAGAGTACTTATCAAGTTGAGCACTGTGTTTTGCAGCAGCAAATAAAATAGTATAGAGGATAACTCTAGTGCTGACAGTGCATAATAATTTCATCCCCCAGATGAGGTAGAATAGATTTTTTTGCAATGTACCCTCGTTACCTTTTTATGGGAGAGTAGATCTCTCACTATGTTATTAAATTATAAATTTATTCCTGATCAAAATTTTTAGTCATAGAAATATAGACTCATTCAGCTTAAAACGCTGATTGTAGTAGTAATTTTCTAACTTATTTAAGTATAGATTACATATTGATTGATACGTATAAATTGACAATATTTCATTACTATTTCTTTATCACTGATAAAAAAAGTCAGAAATTATTTTTGATGGAGCAGGTATAGGACTGATTGGAGCAACAAGCCAGACAAAATTACCTGGCTTGTATTGGTATTATTCGGTTGCTACAACAACTTCCTGTGCCTTAAGACCTTTAGGTCCTTTATCAAGCACATAAGTTACAGGATCATTTTCATGAAGTGTTTTAAATCCAACACCTTGGATGTCTTTGTAATGTACAAAAATATCATCGCCTTGCTGATTAATAATAAATCCAAATCCTTTTTTTTCATTAAACCATTTAACATGGCCTATTTCTCTTTGCGACATTAGCTATCCCCTTTGTCTTAAGCTTTTTACATTTTTTTCGTTATTTGAATACTTTAGTTACTCATTTTAGAACAACAGAAAAAGACCCTAAAAAACACTTGCTTATGAGTCATCTGCGCTATAATAAGCACTTTCTCCATGCACGAACAATCACGCACACTTTGATTAGCATAACAGTTTTTTATTGATTGTTAAGGATTTTTTTCAAAATATGTGTTTGTTTTCAATAATTTTTTGTTTTAGGAATGAATAATGAATCATACCAAATCATCTTTTATAAAATTAGCTCTGGATTGCCAGGTTTTACAGTTTGGCGAGTTTAAATTAAAGTCCGGTCGTCTAAGTCCTTATTTCTTTAATGCAGGACTATTTTATCAAGGCAATGCTTTGCTTCAATTAGGCCAATTTTATGCACAAACACTTTTAGACAATAAAGTTGAATTTGAACACCTTTTTGGTCCTGCTTATAAAGGGCTTCCTCTTGCCACCACCACTGCAGTTGCTCTTGCTGAACAGGGTAAAAATATTACTGTAACTTTTAATCGCAAAGAAGTTAAAAGTCATGGTGAAGGAGGTCAATTGATTGGAGGGCCTTTAACTGGAAAAACAGTGATCATAGATGATGTAATTACTGCAGGAACTGCTTTTAGAGAGTCACAAGCTTTAATAAAAGAAAATGGTGGAAATCTGACTGCAGTAATTATTGCCCTGGACAGATGTGAACGAGGTTTAACGGAAAAATCAACCCTTGCCGAGATCAGAAATCAAAGAATTAAAGTGTACTCTATTATTAATTTATTTGATTTAATTGAATACTTAAACAGCAAAAATGAACTTGAACAAGTAAAAAAATTAGAATCCTACCAGCAAAATTATGGATGTATTGAATAACACATTAGATAATGTCGGGGCACTGCCCCATCGACGTCAAGCTAAGATATTTTTGCTTATTATAGGATTAAGGTCAAAGAAGCCACATATATGTCCGTTCGGCTTCATTTTATTATTGACAACAATAAAGATAATCATTATCGTCTAAATCATATTATAGCGTGTTAATACAATAACGTGAAACTACCTACCACCATAAAACACGCTGCTCTTCCTGATTTAATGTACTTAATTAGTGTGCTTGAAAATCAGGATGAAGCTCTCAATTTCTTTACTGATCTGTGTGCTCACGATATGGACTTAAACGAAGCTAAACTGACCCTTAAAGAACAAAAAATAGAGGTAAGATTATGAGTGACTTAGAAATTAACTCTCTGGATTGGCAAAAAATGAACGGCTTACTGCCCGCCATTATCCAAAATGCAGAAAATGGCAAAGTACTCATGTTAGGTTATATGAACCAGGAGTCATTAATTGCTACATTAACTTC
Source organism: Legionella antarctica (assembly GCF_011764505.1). Taxonomy (NCBI): domain Bacteria; kingdom Pseudomonadati; phylum Pseudomonadota; class Gammaproteobacteria; order Legionellales; family Legionellaceae; genus Legionella; species Legionella antarctica. The sequence goes on along the minus strand of NZ_AP022839.1, from coordinate 1,553,746 downwards.
TGGTCAGCTGACTTTATACAGCCGTAGTCGAAAAAGACTATGGCGCAAAGGAGAATCATCAGGGAATAGCATGGCATTACAGCATATCAGTGTTGATTGCGACAATGACAGTCTTTTAATTCAAGTGATACCTAAAGGAGCTGCATGTCATTTAGGATACAACAGCTGCTATCAACCGCCTTTTTACAGTACACTTGGTTTTCTGGATGCATTAATTGATTTAATTAATGAACGGGCAGAAACGAGTAATGAGATCAGTTATACAGTGAAGCTTCTAGAGTCGGGAGTTCACCGATGCGCCCAAAAAGTAGGGGAAGAAGCCGTAGAAACTGTTATCGCAGCAGCAAGCAATAACAAAGAAGAATTAATTAATGAAAGTGCCGATTTAATTTTTCACTTATTAGTCCTTTTTAAAGCCTGTGAGTTAAATTTTTATGATGTATTGCAGTGTTTACAAGACAGGGACAGGTCAATTCATACTTAGTTTTTAAAATGTCATTGGGTGAAAGCTGCAGCAAGTTGCTTGTCAAACCAAAACATGGGGAACTGTTAGCTCAGAAAGAGAACACTCATTTGAAAATTTTATCTACTATATAAATTCAGTCAAAGCTTAAAAAGCCGGGATGACTATCCAAAGCCATCTGTTTTTCCAATTGAAATTTGAGATTGATAAAGCCATTTATACTCGCCTTAGATAACGCCCTTAAGTCGCTTAAATCACTGCGAAAGCTAAACAACGGTGCCTCGATTCGCGACCGGGTATGTTTGGCTCGGTATTTATAGATTGCAAAATCGACACCTAACCTAGAATCAACTACGAACCAATTTTCATACTGACGAGTTTCAGAATTATAAAACTGCCCTGATGATTTGGGTTGCCCGGTAAATTTTGACACGGGATGAAAAGGATCGTGCGAGCAGTATTCATAAACGGCATGCATAGGTAAAAGCCTTTGCGCACCACCAACCCCTTCTCTCCACTGTTTATCAATGGCAGCAAAATTCTTATCCCCCTGTGCGGCTATCGAATCAACTTGCGATTGCAACTCCTTAATAATGGTATTTTTAAAATCAAAATGGGTTTCGGTTACAGTTTTTCCATTAAGCACATAAGTTACTCCTTCTGTGCTGACTTTGTCATATTGACAGAGCAGCTTTACAATCACTTTTTTTCCATCTTCAGTTATAGGAAGGCAATTGAGCATCATCGTCCACATAGGTTTATCAAGAGCCCAAAGCACAAATTCAAAAGCACTGATGTTATCAAAGGTTCGTCCGGAGCAATCTGTCACTTGGCCCCTTTTAAAAATTAAACTTATATCATTACTTAACATTTCTTTAACAGCATCATGTTCTCCACGCACCGTATGATATAGGAATTTTTGTAACACCTTACGCTCTTCCAATACAGGCTTAAAGAAAGCCCTGTGCCCTTTTGATGTCATAGAAATGCTTATCAATTCAGGGGTTGGTAAATGAGGTGCCATTTCAATCCCCATTTGTTGCGGTAACTGCCCAAGAAATCTAAATATATCTTGTGTGTTTTTCATTTTATGCTTGGGAAAAAATTAATTAGAGAATTATACTTGAACCCATCGAGAAATAAACACCCTGTGTTTAAAGTAGATCAGGATGCATTTGAGAAGAGATATCGGTCTATTAATGCGAGGTTCAAACTCGATTGATTCGGAATACTTTTCAGAATTTTTTTATAAATTACCCAATGATTGCTTCATCTGAATAATGCGGTGATATGATTCGTTAATTCTTTGTTCCGGAATTTCCCCTGAACGAACTTTTTGTTCGATAATGTCAATGAGCTCTTTAGGGTCCTGAAATTTATCGACCAACTGATTTCCAAAAATCAGCATATCCACACCAGCATTAATTGACATAGTTAGAGCATTTGCCAAGCCATAATAGTTAGCTATTGCTTTCATCTGCATGTCATCGGTAATAACTACCCCATCAAATTGCAAATCATGACGTAGCAAGCCAGTAATAATGCTTTGAGACAAAGTAGCTGGAACTCCAGTAACATCCAATTTCTTGTTGACAACATGTGCGACCATAATCATATTGCAATGATGAGGTTGAGATAACGACTGTAAAAAGGGGACTAATTCTTGATCGGTCCAGGTATCAGTAATGTCAACAAAGCCTAAATGTGAGTCAGCAATAGAACTGCCGTGCCCAGGAAAATGTTTATAAGAACACTGTATCTGATTAGTAAGAAACTGGCGTGAGTATAATTGAGCATATCGCGTTACATCGTCGGGTACAGATGAAAAACTGCGTTCCAATTTGCCTATGATTGGATTTTCAGGGTTGACATCAACATCTAAACTTGGGAAAAAATCCACATTGAAACCCGATGAGCGCAAGATTTTGGCCATGAGGTTAGCCCAATTATCCGCCTCATCCAAAGACCTTTGTCCTATTTGTTGAGGGGAGGAGATTTCTGGAAAACCATATCTTTGATGTAATCTGTTGACTCTTCCGCCCTCATAATCAACTGAGATTAGTAAAGGTAAGTTAGGACGTTGATGCAATTTATTAGCATTTTGAGTCACGCGTTGTAATTTTTGATTTAATTTTTTAACTTGCTCGGGGCTTTCTATATTTTTGTCAAATGTTTGGGATTGCTGATTGAAATCAAACAAGATTACGCCACCAATATTATCTTTATCTATCGAAGTCGCTATAGCAGATCGCTCATCAATCACTTTACCGTTAAAACCAATAATCAACATCTGCCCAATTTTTTCTCTTAAGCCAGGTTCTGCAGGATAAAAACAGGTGGGAAAAATAAATAGAAGCACACAAAGGACGATAGGCTTGATATTCAAAATATTTCTCTCTATTTGCAGGTTTAGAATTGTTATCACAAATCCTATTTACATTAAAAAATTAGTTCGCGCATTATACTAACAAAGAGCAATTTAATCAATAGTTGACCAGTTCCTGTCTTGTCTATTTCCATTGATTGGGCTGAAACTGGTTTTTTACACTCCTGCTGTAAGAGGTTAGCATTTGCTTAATACAGGGAGGGACCTGATGAACCGCTGCATGAGTTATTCTGGCAGTAAAACTGAGCCAAACATGGGCTGTATCAACCTCAGTTACCAACATGCCCGTATCAGAATAGCAATACGGGACTGCGATGGCTACAACTGCAAGCTTCAAGGTTTAGATGCTATTTGACATCATACTACTGCTAATAAAATTGCAGTAAGGTAGTTACCTTCAGGAAATGAAGCCAATGTAGGATGGCAGCTGGCAGGTCCATAAATCCCTACAATCCGTGCCTGTTTTCCCACAGCCGCAGCCTGCCCACTAACCAATGAAGCAAATTCAGAGGCTGAAAGAGCGGAAGAACAATTACAAGTCATTAATAACGTACCAGATTTCATGTGTTTAAATACTTCGCGATGTAGAAAACGATAATAATTTTTAGCCCGTTGCAAATGTTTTTGTGAAGGCACTAATTTGGGTGGGTCGAGTACTACAATATCATAATCTCCTGCCTGTGCTAAATAATCACGCGCATCAGCCTCTATAAAATTAATATTTGTTAGATTATTTAATGTGGCATTATTTTTTGCTTGAGCAATGGCTTGATCAGAACTATCTATCGCAGTTACTTGCATAGCTCCTGCCTTGGCGGCATGCAATGCAAACCCACCGGTATAAGTATACAGATCCAAAACTTTCTTACCCGTTGCCAGGTTGGCTATGCGACTGTGGTTTTCTCTTTGATCAAGAAACAAGCCCGTTTTTTGCGCATGGGCGAACTCAACTTGATAGATTATACCCTCTTCCAAAACCTCGGCGGATTTCTGCACTGCAGGAATCTCAATCGCCTTCCAACCGTCTTGACCTAGAGGCCTGCTTTGGGCTATCCAAATAACTTGATTGTCAGGCAGTAATTCTTGAAGAGCCCGAGTGATTATCTCCCTATTCAACTCGACCCAATAGGCTGAGCTGGCAACAACACAAAATTGATTAAACCGATCAACGGTTAATCCGGAAAGGCCATCTGATTCACTATTAAATAATCGGTAAGCAGTAGTATTTTTATTTGGTAAAGTTAAGCACTCTCTTACCTTTTTTGCCTGTTGTAAACGATGCGTTATCAGTGACGAATAGTTGCTGATGTCAATTGCTTCGTTTGCAAGCGCCAATACTCTTATTCTGTATAATGAATGCTCATTATAAGCACCTACCCCTACACACTCTCCCTCGGCAGTAAGAATATCAACCAGCTGCCCTGTAACCAATTTACCCGAATGGCGAGCAATAGCTTTGGGGAAAATCCAGGGATGACCCCTTAAAACCGTTTTTTCCTTTGTGGCATGTAAATAAACTTTCGCTTTCATTTTCTATTTCCCAAAGACTAAAAGTCGGCTAATCTACACTATCAGTCGATAGACCTGCAATGGGAGTTAGGGCAAACATGCAACAATTTATAAAAACAGTGGGCATTTTTATTTTTATCTGCACTTTTAGTAACCCTGGATTTACCGGACCTTGGTTTACCGGTCCCATACTTGCTCCTGCAGGACATACTATACCCAAAGGCCACACTAACGTTGAATTTTATAGTTTACATGTTTCTACCGATGGTCGGTATAATGATTCAGGAACCATAATCCATACCCCATTGTTTCGAAGCTTTGTTACCAACCCTGTCATGACTCATGGCTTCAATGATTGGTTAGATGTCCAGCTAACTTTACCCTATACCTTTAACTCCACACGAGGAGTGAGTTACAACAGACTGACTGATATAACAACAGCACTCGGATTTCAACTAGTGGAACAAAATGGCTCACCGAAGCGTGCTGATGTACGTATCCTGCTCCAGCAAACTTTCCCTACCGGCAAATACGAGAACCTCAATCCTGCATTCCTGGGCACAGACTCTACTGGACTTGGAAGTTATCAGACTCTGGTTGGTCTAGACCTGCAGTATTTATTAGAGGTTATTCAATCCCATTATTTACGTACACGTCTTATCCTTAGCTACCTCCATGCATCTCCTGTTAAAGTTCATGGATTAAACAGCTATGGAGGAACGATAAATACTAATGGCCGCATAGCGCGTGGCGGTGAATATGATGCCGATTTGGCTTTTGAATTCACTCTTACCCAAAATTGGGTTGCGGTAATGGAAGGAACTATTTCTAGAGGTCAGTCAACAGTTTTTAATGGTATTTTAGATATTGGTAATATTGGAGCCCCTGTAAATATTCGTGGGAATGATTATTCTGCCAGAACCTTAGCTCCTGCATTAGAATATAATTTCAATGCGAATGTAGGTCTCATTGGCGGAGTCTGGTTCCCCGTTTCAGGGAAAAATACCTCGCATTTTCGCACTTATGTATTAGCGCTCAATGCTTACTGGTAATTAACAAGGGGCTGTAACGCTATGGAAAAAAATAAATTCTCATACGGGCTCACGCTTGGTGCCTTAGGTGTTGTCTATGGTGACATCGGGACCAGCCCTTTGTATGCCTTAAAGGTAACTCTCAACAACCTTCCTATTAACTATGCAAATGTACTGGGCGTTCTGTCCCTGATTTTTTGGTGTTTAATTATTGTTATTTCTTTTAAATATTTAATGATAATTTTTCGAGCAGATAATGAGGGTGAGGGAGGAATTCTTGCTCTCTTGGCTTTAATGAAACATAAGAATACTAAATACCAACCATTATTTTATATTATCGCTATATTTGGAGCTGGGCTTTTATTGGGAGATGGGATGCTGACTCCAGCCATCTCGGTCATTAGTGCTGTAGAGGGAATTAGTACTCTTTCGAGTACATTTACCCCTTATATTCTCCCAACAGCATGCCTTATCTTTATTTCGTTGTTTTCCCTTCAGGCCAAAGGCACCTCCAGTATAGGTTATCTATTCGGTCCTTTAATATTAATTTGGTTTTTTACTATAGCAACTCTTGGCTTAATACAGATTATCCAGGATCCGATAATCCTGAAAGCCATAAATCCCTACTACGGTTTTACTTTTTTATATAATGCCGGTTTAAATGGTTATTTATTGTTGGGGGGTGTTTTTCTTGTTATGACAGGCGGGGAAGCCTTGTTTGCAGACATTGGGCATTTTGGTAAACGTCCAATCAGAACCAGCTGGTTTATCTTGGTTCTTCCTTGCCTATTGTTGAGCTATTTTGGTCAGGGGGTAAATTTATTACATAATCCAGAAGCCATTGAGAATCCATTCTATATGATTGCTCCTCCCTGGTTTTATCTGCCTTTAATTTTAATAGCTACCATTGCAACCATCATTGCATCCCAGGCCGTAATTACAGCCACTTTTTCCCTAACTAAACAAGCTGTTCTCCTTAGCCTTTGCCCCAGAATACCCATAATACAAACTTCCAGAGATCGTTCAGGACAAATTTATGTGCCTCAAATTAATTTGATTCTTTTTATTGGCACATTATTCTTTGCTTTGTTTTTCCAAACATCAGATAGACTGGCTCATGCCTATGGAATAGCTGTAAATTTTGATATGTTGATGGTGGATGCCATGGTTGCCTATACAGCACTAGCTATCTGGTATTGGTCGAAATTTAAAGTAGGATTAGTATTTGGCTTATTCATAGTGATAGATTTGGCCTTTTTGGGTGCAAATGCTCATAAATTTCTGACTGGAGGCTGGGTGCCAGTAGTTTTTGCCTTATTCATAGCCTTTGTTATGTATACCTGGAAATATGGGCTTGAATATTTAAGAAAAAATTTCTACTTGAATAAAGAAGATATTTACAAAATACTAAAACAATTACAATACAAAAGCCTCAATCAACTCCCCGGGGTTACTGCAATTTTTATAACAGATGTTTATGATAACAGTGGCGGCAGTTTTCTCCACTTCCTCAAACTAAGCCGCTCAGTCCCTGAGCATGTCTTAATTGTAAGTTATATCGTAGATAATATTCCTCATGTTCATTTCAGCCAGCGTTATGAAATATCATGTCTGGATGAACGAATTTGTAAGCTCACCATCCATTATGGCTTCATGGAAACTATTTCCATCCCTTGGGCTCTGGAGAAAGCCAGTAAGAAAAACCTTCTCCCTTTTAAAATAAATGTCGATCATGCAACATACATGGTAGAAATACCTAATGTTATGGCGTCAAAATCCAAGAGGTCCCTTGCTTTCTTCTATCAGGAAAAGCTCTTTGCCTTTCTAATGCGTAACTACTCTGCGAATTTAAATATTGAATTCTATAAATTGCCCTACAATAGAACTATAGCCATAGGTACTTACTGTATCTTATGATTACTAAATCCGAGCCTATATCTAACGAAAACACTCTTATTTATGGTTGATTAGCGAGACTTCGATACGGGCTTCCTCATTCAAGCAGCTAAAACCAAGGGATACTCTTCGCAGCAAAAATTAATTCATGTTAACATTCCAATTTTACTCAAAGGACAAAATATGTGGTTTAATAATGCACTTATATATCAATATGATCTGGATGAAGCGTGTGATTTGAACGCCTCATTATCTGAAGAAACGCTTAAGCCATGCCCACCTCACGCCCGTTTTATTTATGGCTGGCTCCCTGCCTTTGCAGATGAACTGGTTCATGAAGTGGCTGGAAGTTCGCTTATTTGTATGGGGAAAGAGGAGCGTATACTTCCTCGTGGCGTCATTAATAAGATGCTGGCAGAGAAAATTCAAATGATTGAAATGCAGCATGGACGTACCGTAAAACGTACTGAAAAAGCACAACTTGCCGAAGATCTTGAATTTGAGTTATTACCAAAATCTTTCTGTGTCCAAAAAAGACTTCCAGCGATTCTGGATAATGTGAGTAAACGCTTAATCATCAACACATCGAGTAATACCCAGGCATCTCAACTTACGTCTCTGTTAAGAAAATCAGTTGCAGGTATCACCATAGAGCCGCTAACCCATACGGAAAATCTTGCGATACGTTTTGCAGAATGGATACATTCTCCAGAAACACTTCCTGCAGATTTTCAATTAGCCTCAGAGTGTCTTCTTTTTTCTCTTGATGATGAAAAAAAACGGGTACTGTGTAAAGGATATGAACTACCGGCTGAAGAGATTTTAACCTTATTAGCGCAAGGAATGGCTACTGCCGAAATTTCCATTATTTGGAAAGAACGAATCCAATTTACCCTAACCCATGACTTCACCTTTAAGAAATTGAAAAGCCTTGAGTTTCTAATTGATGACTTTAATGAACTCGGAAAGCTTGATGAAGAGTATCAACGAGAAGATGCTGCTTTGACGTTGCTTGCAGGCGAACTCAGAGAGCTAACCAATGATTTGTTAGCGGTTTTAGTAAGTCCAACTCAATCAGACACACCTGTTAAGGAAATTATCAAGGAAGCATGTCCAGCTTAACAAATGGACTCTGGCAGAATCTGGCTATTACTGAGGGCATTAATTTAAACCCCTCTCAGATTAATAGTATCAATTGGGGCCGGGTTGAATAAATAGCCGTAACCAGGAAGATTCTATCAAATCCCTGGCTACAGCCTCACTTTTTGTCTGTAATTGGCTGCGACTATCCTTTAGTGTAGGTTAGTCGTGGCATTTTGGATGTATGGTAGGTAGCTTGATATACTCTCATCGCGTCCTCAGCGGCTTTGTTAAGGCCTAGTGCCTTATTCGCCTCATACATTACAGTTAATGCTTGTTGAGTACTAGGTGCCTGAGGATAGTTCTTGACCAAGTGGCCTGCTCTTTCAATGGCAGCTACATACATCCTACGTTTAAAGTAAAACAAAGAAACATTGAGTTCATGCTGAGCGAACATATTACGCAAGTAAATCATCCGCTGTAACGCATTTGCCTTATATTTACTGTTAGGGAATTTTTGAATCAAAATTGAAAAATCCATGTAGGCTTGGGTTTGTGTGCCAGGATCACGCCATGACTCATCTAAAGGCAGGATCTTGGCAAAGACGCCTCGAGTTTGCTGGAAGTTAGCTAATCCTCTCATGTAATAGGCATAATCCACGTTCTTTGCCCGCGGATAGAGATGGATAAAACGCTCCGCAGTGGCTGCGGCAGAAGGATAATCCTCGTTTTTGTAATAAGCATAAATCAATTCCATTTGTGAGCTTTCTGTATAATCACTGAATGGATACATTGATTCAATGGCTTCAAGTTTTTTTGCAGCAGTAGCATATTCTTCTTTCTTTAGAGCCTTTTGAGACTCCACGTAAAGTTGTTTTGCGGTCATTCCTTTATAGGGGTTACTGTCCTCATCATCTTTTCCCCATTTTGAACAGGAAGATAAAGCAATAATAAAACCTAACAAGAATAGCATCTGAACTCGTTTCATAACCAACACCTTTAAATTGTATCTGTTGCATCAGGGCAACAGGGACACGAAAATTGGGACATTATACCTAGGACCAGCTAATTTGCGAACAATCTTAACCTTATTCTTAAATTTAAATAACTAATCACTAGTATTTTGATCCACTTAAGAAATTTCAAAAATCTAAAATAAAACATCTTCGTTGTGATTGAGACTTTTTTTGTTATACTAAAAAGTATCACTATATATATCATGAAGATTAAATGAATTTCATCCAACGAATACTAATTGCCTTGATGTGCGCCATTCCCATTTTAAATGCACAGGTTAATACCCTAAATACTCCATTGAAAGTTGGAGTTGACGGATTTCTGCCCCCTTTTGCCATGCAAGGAACAAACAACGAAAGTTATGGATTTGATATAGATATGATGACCAGTCTATGTAAAATAATGAACCGTACTTGTGATTTTCGCACAATGCAATTCTCGGAATTATTATCAGCAGTTGAAAATAGAAACATCGATGCTGCTGTAAGTTACATTACAATTACACCTGAACGCTCTAAACGAGTTAGTTTCAGTAATCCCTATTTATTAAGCTATTCGCGTTTTTTAACTAAATACCCGGCTAAGGGAGTAAAACCCACTTTTAGTTTGGAATTATTAAAAAATAAAAAAATCGGTGTAGCTACAGGCACTATTTTTGAAGAGCAGATTAATGCAATGGGAATTAAAAATCCTATCATTAAAGAATACCAATCTGATGAGCTTTTGGTGGAAAGCCTGGGCCAGGATAAAGTGGATTTTGTTTTGGTTGATAATCCAACAGCAATCTATTGGGAAGCCAATTCCTCAGGTAAATTCTATGCAATAGGTCCCTCCTTTCTTTATGGTAACGGAGTAGGGATTGCAGTTAATTCCGGAGCTCGTGAATTGTTAAATGCAATAAATAATGCATTGCTTCAGTATCAAAAAAGCCCTGCTTATAAACGAAACTACGATAAATATATTCTGCAATTTTAACGGGAATCGTTTTTACAAAAAATTAGTGTAGTCAAAATTCCTGGTGGTTTATAAGTGGTTTCGTATCCTGTCAGAATCGCCGGGTAAGTGTCTGCCACTGAGCCCGGACTAATCCGAGCCGCGCGCGTCAGCAAGCGGAATTATCTCGAGATGCTTATGTGGTGCATGGAACCTGCCGCACTTTAAGTAAGATTAATTCAGCCAATGATGGCATTTCAAATTTTTTAGTCACCCTATCGTAAATATACTGATAAACGTTAACTTTCAGTTTTCTGGCCGTCTGTACAATCGTGGCAAACGTATCCTTTGATTTGGTGCCATTTTGGGAGACCGTTTGGAGATTGATGTCGCGTATCCTTGCTTGAAACCGTGTCCCTAATTCAGAGGCATTGTTGTGCAATGGCAGAAATGGATGGTCTAACACCAATAATAACGCTTGTTTTTTAGCACGTGTCTTTGCAATGCGTTGATCTAAAACATCATAGCCTGTCGTGGTTGCGAACAAAGTATCAAATTGCATTGATAGTTGTTGGGCCATTGATTGAGATGGAGCCGTCTTGTAAGTCAATAATGCATGGTAGAAATCCCATAATTGCTCAAGAAATACAGCCAATATATTCTGATTCATATCTGAGAATGGAGTGAGTTTTTTATAATGACGACCTTCATGGATCCAGCACAGCGCATGATGTAGGGCCAATTTATTAAACTGAGGCGCATCATCTGTCATTAAATAATGGATGAAGTATTTCGAGTGCTGATAATAGGCAAGAGCTGCTGACTCAAGAATTATGCGTCGATTCGTGCTGTGTTTTTTTGGATTTGGAAAAAGTGTTCCCATCAAACTATCGATTGATTCACGTGTGAGGGGTTGTGCATGCAGCATTGGTTTAATTTGATCCAACCATTTTTTTGCGAGACCAAACTCATCCATTAACTCATAAGCCTCCTGATTAAACATAAACTTTAATTGGTCTCGACACAGCAACTCCAATAAGGTCAAGCGATCTTTTTTACGACGAGTGAAGTATGCTGTAAAAAAGTCATTACATAAAACATGGGTGTAGTGATTTTTGCCGTTAACACGACTGCCTGTGTCATCCATCTGCTGGTACAAGCCTGCGTTGCTACCGGCATCGACAATATCTTCTTTTTCCTGATGAAAAATATCATTGCCTTCTGTCAGCATGGAAGCAATTTTACCATGTGATATTTGAATACCACATGTTTTTAAAAAGCGCTCAATGGCGCTCTCCGTCATCCCTGCATCACGGTATAATGTGATGACCAGCGCTTTAACCCCAGGACCAAATTCACTGCCCTTATATTCGCCAGGAATCGGCGCAATAAAGGTTTTTTTCAAAGATGGTGAGTAATACGTTTCCAGCTTGAATTCAACATTATCCGTGATGATTTTTAGATCCTGGATGATTCGAATCTCAAAACCCTTGAACTTGGCGTCATCTGGCAGCGTTGCTTTGTCCAGAGCAATCGTAACACGTCTATCAATACGTACGTTTTTTTTGTCTTTGCCTGTGTTTTTATTGTTCCCTTTACCACGTTTATTGCGATCTCCTTCAGATGAATGATTGGAATTGCCTGTATTATCGCCATTGCTACCTTTGGATTGACCGCGAATATTAGGTTTGCCCTGTTCACCCTTAAGGCGGTTTATCTCATCACGTAATACTTGGTTTTCCTCTCTGAGCAAAGCATTTTCTTCGGCAAGCATTTCGACCAAATTAACCAATACCTTAATGATAGTCACGGCCTTTTTGTCGGCAAGACTATCGATATCTTTTGTTAACTCATCTAAAACTTGTTTGATTTCTTGGCGTTTCATCATCTACCACTGCGTTACTAATGCTGATACGGCAATCATAACATGACTTTTTTTGAACGCATTTTTCGAGTTTTAACGCCACTAAGGGCTAAGAAAAAATCTGACCTCAGGAGGGAGATGTTTTATTAGTGAAAGGGGCTACATTGTGATCTTGGGGATCTTAGGGCATGCATATTGCATGACTTACGTTTGATATGGAAAAACATCAGTTTTACAGAAAAACCGTGTCAATAGGTATTTTGAATATTTTTAAAGAATTCCGCTTGCTGACGCGCGCGGCTCGGATTAATCCGGACTCAGTGGCAGACACTTACCCGGCGATTCTGACAGGATACGTGGTTTCTTTATAAAAATAAAAAAAATATTTGCAAAAGCACAGGGCTTACGATAGTATTCTTGCCTGTCGGAGAGGTGGCAGAGCGGTCGAATGCGGCGGTCTTGAAAACCGTTGAAGGGCAACCTTCCCAGGGTTCGAATCCCTGCCTCTCCGCCAACTGTGAATATAAGCAACGTGCAAAATTCTTCAAGCGTATCATCATCTAATTATTATAAATCAAATAAATTTGGGTCTTTCCCAATTACGGGGGCACTCATCAGTTAATCCGCAATACATGATATCTTGCCTCTCTAATGCTGTTCAAAATAATCCGAGGGAACTCCATAAATAGAACAAGCTAAAGCTTTATCAGACTTCCTCTCCCAATCAGGTTTATTCAATACTCCCATCGCGTCCTGATAACCAGTCTTCATTCGGTAATTAACAGCTGAGTGAGCAAAATTATAGTCTTTAAATGAATGAGCAAACGAAGTGCCACGATAAATAATATGAACGACGCTGAAATGTTTGCTGTGTCCTAACTCAAGAATTTTTTGCACTTTGGGATCTGCCTTGGCTTCAGGCGTTAATTTTTCGCCAAGATATTGAATGGCTGCTTGTAAATTCTGACGGCTGGTATAAACGTTTGTCAATCGACGAGAATGACTGGCGTATCGGATATCTTTCTGTCTTTCTTCCAACTCATCCATGGTTTTGGGTAGCTTGCCCATAAGACTGAAACAATCCACAACAAAACATAAAGTATCCTGTTCGGGTAAAGCATCCAGCACGGTAACTAAAGGGGTGTTGGCATAAATACCGCCATCCCAATAATAATCATCGCCAATTTTAACTGCAGGAAAGCCCGGAGGTAAAGCACCACTTGCCATTACGTGATCTGGCGTCAACGTTATCTTTTGGTTATTAAAAAAATCCATTTCACCAGAAACAACATTTACGGCCCCAAGACATAACGTAACTTTTTTATCATTAATGCGATCAAAATCGATTAAATTTTCAAGTGTTCCACGCAGACAATTGGTATCGTAATAACTTAATTTATCAGGTGTATCGTGGGAAAGAGGAGTAGGCGGAAGCGATCTGCGCTTAAAAAACCCTTCCAGACCATATGTCAGGGCGTGTAAAGATCCCCAATGATTGTGTATATGACGTGCAAAATCAGGCACATCATCCTCGATAAAGGGATCGCTCCACAGTTTGGGAATAATGGTTTCCCAAAATGTCATTAATTTTTCGATTTGTGTATTTCTTGGATTCCCGGCAATAATGGCGCTATTGATAGCCCCAATTGAAACGCCAGCGAGATAATTTGGTTGATAGCCTTTTTCATGAATTGCCCGAAAAGCGCCAACTTGATAAGCACCCAATGCCCCTCCTCCCTGAAATACACAAGCAATTCGCTCATAGGATTGTTTGGCATTGCTGTTTTTTTGTGGCTTATTAATCCGGCATAGCGGAGTTCTGTGGTGAGCGCAAATTTTTTCTTTATTTTTTCCTGGCATATTAATGACTCCAACATTCTTGTTTCGTAAAGTATATTATATCTTATCTTATAATCTCGACTTTAGCCAATTATGCAGCCAAAGCCAGTTGATAAATCAATAAGTTAGCAGTTTTTTCGGTTATTTTTAAAGAATCCGTATTATTTTCGTAATTTTTAGACATTGAAAAATACATCTTCACCCAGATTGATCTTCTTATGGCTGTAATAATGTCGACTAAGGTGAGCTCGCCCTTTTTGTCATACCATGATGTAGTTTCTTGCACTAACAATTTTTTAGTTTCATGCATTTTAATGGCAACCAGTACCAATATCGAAAGTAGTCCCATAAGCAGAGGGGTAGTTCTTGCAATAGCCTTATCTGACCACTGACGCTGTGTTTCAATGCCTAAGTGGGCACGGGTTTCTTCAAAGGTAACTTCAATGTTCCAGCGTAAAACAAACCACTCAATAATTTGTGTCGGTGAATTTTCCGTATTGGTGCTGAAAAATGTCTCCGCCTCATTCTTACCATCGGGTGTTTTAACAAGCACTATGCGTAGCCTTATTGGTGGAACGCCTGCATGATACCATAGGCATTCAAAGGTTAAGCACTCAATAGTTTTTTGTTCACCACCATACCACTTTACCTGAAGTGTATCCCATGTCTTAGTATCTACTAGTAATTCCTTGAGCCGGATACGCTGTCCTTTAATTTGATTTCTTCCACGCTTTCCCGCTGGCTTGACCTCAGGAAATTCAAATAACTGCGCATCCATTCGTACTCTGGATATGAGTGTTGCACCATTTTTTATACAGACTTTTGCAAGGGCCATACAAGCATAGGCGCCATCACCAACCAAAATCCAAGGGGTACGGTGCAACCATCGGCTGACACAACGCACCATTTGTATGGTCCAGTCTATCGATGTTTTGTGTCTTTTTCCTGAGGCCTCATCTGACTTTTTTGATGGTGAAAGGATAACCATAAAAGGCAAAGCCCATGGTCTTTTACACCAAGGAAGCGGTACTATCAAGGTCATGCATTCCCATTTCAAACCAAAACAAATAACCACCCGTGATTGGCTGGACGCAACAGCATCACGGTATGCTCCTTTGGCTTTGATGTTCTTTCCGCGTCGGCGCTCCAGTGTTTCATCAACAGCAACAATCTTGGGCCATGATTCAGGAAGCAGTGTGATTAAAAGACCAAATAAAATTTTGCTGGCAGTTAAACCACTCCATTGTGTACGACTCAATACACGATGATATTTTGAGAAATTTTTAACCTCGCTTAAGCCCATAACACGTAAAATACTCGTAATACGCCTTGCCCCTCGACAAAGGATGGCACCAATGAAAAGCGTATTGATATTGTTCCAGGTAGGACGTGTAAATAAAGGTGCAAAAGCAGCTAAAACGGATATAATCTCGGGTGTCATTGTTGAGCAACTCCTTGTACCTTATTGTTTTTGCGAACATCAAGATACTCGCTTTATCCGCTTTAGCAATTTTTTTAAATAGGAGTCATCCCGCTCTTGGCCTCACACCACGAACATACAGAACAAAAATCAACATGAAACGATGGAGTATTGCCGACATGGTGAATATTGGCCGCAAGTTGTTCGCCAAAATTCACAAACAAAAACATCATGCAAACCCTAATCACGACGTGCATTTCATGGCACGAGAAATAGATGATTGGCTGGTGCGGGGTGTTGAATCCATGGTGAATGGCAGCTATACACCGCGCCATCTTAAGCGCCATTATTTTCCAGATGAAATGGTTGATCAGCTGCATTTATCGGACAGGATTTTCCAAAATATTTTGCTCAAACAAATAAAACCTACCTTCCCTTACGTGATGAACCCCAATTGCTACCATCTTCATGGACCAAGTGGTGTACGGCTTGCCACGCGGCGTATCCGGCAAGTGCTTTTGGAAAAAAAACCACAATACATCATCCGCGCTGACATCAAATCGTTTTACAAGTCCATCCCGCATCACCAATTGATTCAAGATATCAAAAAGCACTATAACGATCTCAATGTCCAATCCATGCTAGAACAAATTATTATCAATCCCATTGAAACCCCTCGCGGATATAAAAATCCCGATCAGGGAATTGCGCTACGTGGGCCGCTGTCTCAGTTTTTTAGTGGCATTTATTTAAAGCCATTGGATGATGCCTTCAATTCGATGGATGTAACCTATATCCGGTATCAGGATGACATTCTTATTCTGTGCCAAACCAGCCGTCAGCTTAACCGTTGCAAACAGCGCATGATGGAGGTGTTGCATGAAAGACGGCTCAGTTTATCGCGCAAAAAGACACGCATAGGCAACATTGAGAAAGGATTCCACTTTCTCGGAATACACTATCCTGGGACGCAAACCCAGGATAACACCCATGTGATACAGGCAAATGATAGAGCAGTTATCCCGGCGGGTACTGCGCAAAATCTAACCTCATTGTGGGGGGGGGTACAGAGATTGCAATTAATCATCAAACGCCTGGGCTTGACACTATTGTCCCGCACGCAAGGACGTTACGAAAAGCACGAGAGCAGATTAATCTTATGGTCAAAGATGGGGTGTCTCCCAAAAAGATCAGAAGGTACCTACATCTCTGGGTCATGTGGTGGGTAAGAACAACAGAAAGTTGGCAGTACCAGGAGCTACTTGAATGGTTTTTAAATGTGTGCTGGGATTTTAGCCCGGCGGCCTATGCCGCCGGTCTGCTCACGCACGCCATTAAAAAATACGGTTATCAATCTCAAGCCCAGGTTTTGTCGGCTCCAGGTTTTTACGCGACTGCGTGAGATCTAATGTTCTTACTTCATCAAGGCGGATTATAGCCGCCAAATCATCCGGCGCCGCCGAAAGCGTCCAACCCCCACGGCCCCGCCGCGCCCACCCCACGCCCCGCCCTAATTAATGCAAAATCAACCGCAAGCCCGGAAGAATCAGAAATAACCAAGGGGAACCACGATTCGCCTTTGTTTGTATTATAATTGTGGAACGCTAACTTACGGGGTAATTTGTCCTCATTAAACTGAGGTGTTGGGTCAAACGAGCGGTCTTTACGGCAATATTCATTAGCCACATGGACTGGAACATCGCGCTGCTCTTTTCCAACCTCCATCCATGCCGCCTTCATGGCGTCACAATTCTGGGAGCTCTCCCAGTTATCATAACCATCAATATAATTGTTCAGTGCTGTTTTGAGTGGGGTTAAGTCAAAATGCTTTGAATTCTTAACCTCGACCCCATGTTGCTTATAGGTTAACCCATTGCTCTCTATCGCTTCGCAGCGCTTTAGCATCGCCGCTTTTGTATTCTCGTCCATATGCGATTCAAGCATCCGGCACATATGCTTGTCCTTTGCCCAATAAGCGTATTCATACGCTGAAATATTGGTAAAGGTTCGACCTGAATAGTCGGTCACTGTGCCTCGTTCAAGTAATAACTCCTGGAGCTGGTGGGGATTTTTTTTCCTTATTGTAAATATTTTTTCTGCATGGTCTTGCTTTCCATGAGCCACAAACTCCAGGAATTTGGATAAAATGGCAGGGGGTTGAAATAAGGTTCGGGTATGTTTATCTAATATAGCATTCGTTTTGGCTTTTATCGAAGGTAGGTGACCCGAAATTTCCTTTCCTATCTCTGAAGGTAAATCGTAGATTGATTTTTTCATACCCATTCTCTCTTAATAATAATTCACATATTATAACCAGTATCACAAAAAAAGTACATAGTGAATTTATATTTATCATTTCGAATTCCATGCTATGGTTGAGGCGAGGTGAGTAGAATTGGGTTCGATATATTGCTTGAGGTTTTAAATTATCTCATAGCAGGTTTTGGAAAATGGCCAAAGTCCAGATTGAGACTTTCTTGCGAACGCGAGTCTTTATGCGGAAGAAACGGGGATAACCCATTTTCCTGATTATGTTTCGCTTGCTGTATCAAGGCCTCTTTTGCAAATGGATGGAGTGGCGTTTTATTACTGTCGTGGCCATTATTAACAGCATCTACCGCTTTGATATGTGGTCCACCTAACCGTTCCAAGATAGTTTTTAAGTCTGCTCGTTCCGAACAGTTATAGCCAGAGTGACCTGGGTACTCAATGCCGCTTTGCTTCTCAACGCGCGCAACCTCATGAGCACTGATAAAATTGTTCTTAATGGCTTTTATAACCGCACCAATTGTTACTTCTTGTACATTCTTCATAATTAATCCTATTTAAATTAAATGGTTTACAATTACATAATACGTTCACTTTATTAACAGAATATTAACGGATATCCTATTTTCTGATTCTTTACATTTAAGAGGGTTTTCTTTCATGAATGGAACATTGGCTCAACTCTAATGAGATGGGATGGGATGGGTCGATGGATTAAAAAATGAACACCGGTTAAATATAAATGACATACCTTTGAATGGGCGATCCCCCCGCCCTAAAAAGCCTGATGCCTCAATGAAAGGTGTTGCCGAAGGACAAAGAAGTACTGAGTCGTTGTCTCAAAATAGGTGTTGCTTTTGAGAGATTTTATTGCAGTTAAAAAATAATTGTTATTGAGCCTGGTGGGTATGTGGGCGAGAAGCCTGTGAGTGTGGTCAATAGCTATGGATAACATCTTTTCGTTATCCATAGCTATTGACCACACGTCCCGCAGGACGCAGGCTGGTCCGAAGGATTCGTCCATCATATCCACAGGCTTTAGTTCCATCAGTGCTCAATTGTTTTATTAAATGGCCTTTCTCTGTTTTGTATTTTGAACAGTCACTTGCTTAAATAGTAATTTTAGCTTCTTTTGGATGTTTTTTTGTAAATCGAATGGGTCAAGTGTAATAAATTTATCCTGAAGCGTTTTTTTCTGCTCTAAATTAAGGCAATTTGATGCCATTAATCGTTGATAAGGAGTGTGTGCTTTATCTTACTTTTTCTTAATCCTTGATTCAATGCGTACTTTATCAACGGGTTTAATAAATGAGGCAACGATGCAATTTACATACTTATTTAGATGGTACTTGGGCAACAGGTAATTTGAGGCAATTCGCTGCGGATACACCATTTGCTAATCCCCTGTATATGGTATATTATATATTCATAAATAGTATAAATAAGGACCATAATGAGGTTAGCCTCGATTTGGAGAGCATTGCATGACGAGGAATTAAGTTCAGACAATGCTGCACAAGGTTCTTCTGTAAGCCCTGAGTCCACCTACAGTACACAAGGAAAAATGCTAAAAGCACTTGGACGTGAAAAGGAAGCTGGACTTTGCGGCCCGCTTGCCAATCTTTATGCCAGAAATCAAATTACTGGAACCAATGAAACCGACGTACTATCCAAAAAAAATACAGAGGTCTATGCTGCAGCAGTGGCAGAGGAACATCTTCAGCACGCTTTACGTCAACAAGGTCAGGATGGCAAACATTCTGCTTTTGTGGTTACAAAGACCCCGCATGAAGTTCAGACCTTCGCTGCAGAAGCAGTCAAAGATTTAAATGTGGATTCGGTGCTTCCAACGCCTGGACATACTATCATTACTTTTCCAGTAGAAGATCCATGGGAAAAGAGTGATACCTATCATCAGGTTTACTTGGGCAAATTAAATGATAAAGAATGCTTAATTTTTGATGCCGAACGAGAAGGGGGTAGCAAGAAAGATAATTGCCAAGCGTTATTTAGTGAGATTGTCAATGCAATGTCAACTCGACCCGATAGCAGTCGTCCTCGAAAGGTAGCCACTATCGCGACAACCTCTTTCTTTGCACCTAAAAGTGCCGATGAACATGCACCTTCGCACTCTCCCGGTAACACCTATTCATAACCCCGTACCGAAAAAAATTACATTATCATAAACGCATGGTGTCCTTCAATGCTTTGAAGTTGGCACCCTCCCTGAACGTTTTACTTCCTCGCTGGCTTTAATAAGAAAGTACGCCCTCGTCATTTCGCCAATGGCAACGAAAACGTTTAACCCGAAAACCAATCTACTTATATCAGCTTAAAAGATAAAGATACCTCGATAATAGAGCTCTTGCATAACCCCATGATTTGATTAGGCTTCTAAGTTTTTGGCAAGGGCGTTGATGAAGTTTGAACAAATCAAAGATGAATCCCAATAGGGATTTCGTAGGCTCAAAGGTATTAAACGTACAACGTTTGATGTGATGGCAAGAATCTTGAGTGAGGCTGATACTTTATTAAAATCGAAGGGGGGTAAGCCAAATAAATTAGCCATTGAAGATGGGCTGCTGATGGCGCTGGAGTATATGCGCGAATATAGAACATATTTTCATATTTCGCGTAGTTATGGGATCAGTGAAAGTGCTTGTTATCGGAATATCCGCTGGGTTGAAGATACGCTTATTAACTCATGTTACGCACATGGACTTGCAGATTGAACAAAAAGCATTAGAATTCCGCCCTTAATTTTAGGGAGGGATTCAATGGATATGCTTGATCTCTATAGTGATTATTTAATTTTCCAAAATAAATATGCGACAGCTACAGGGTTGTCTGATTTGGTTGATGGAGCATTTGCTCATGACAAAGTAACCCGATTTCTTCGTCTTGAGGACTTTGGTTCAAAATCACTTTGGTGCTATGTAAAAAAGCCAGTTAGGTCGCAAGAAACAGTTGGTGGAGTATTGATTCTTGATGACTCCATTGAGGAAAAACCTTACACCGATGAGAATGAAGTGAATTGCTGGCATTATTCTCATGCGAAAGGGACTGTACTCAAAGGGATAAACATCTTGTCGTGCATGGTTCGCTACGCTGACTTCAGCCTACCCATAGGATATGAGGTGATTAAAAAAGATATCGCTTATTGTGATATTAAAACCAGACAAACCAGAAGAAAATCATCAGTGACCAAGAATCAATTATTTCAAAACCTGATTGCCCAGGCCATAATCAACAAGGTGATGTTTGATTATGTTCTGGCGGACAACTGGTTTGGCTCGAAGGCCAATATGGTTCACATCCATAAAGGCCTTCAAAAATCGTTTATCATTGGGATTAAGTCTAAACGCACGTTAGCTTTATCTGAAAACGATGCCAAAAACGGACGGTACCAACAAGTAAGAGCATTAGATGTTGAAGAGGATGCAGCCCAAACAGTCTGGCTTAAAGGCCTAGACTTCCCAGTGAGGCTCCTGAAAAAAATATTCAAAAACGAAAACGGTTCAACAGGAATTCTCTATCTTGTTTCTAATGACATGCTAAGTAGTGCCGAACGTCTTTATGAAGTGTACCAGAAACGGTGGCGGATTGAAGAGTACAACTAATCAATTAAGCAAAACGCAAGCTTAACCAAGTCTCCCACTAGAACCGTCAAAACACAGTGTAATCATATTTATGCTTCTATTATTGCCTATTGCAAGCTGGAAATGTTAAAGATAAAAACTCAATTAAATCACTTTGCCATTAAGTACAAACTAATTGTTAGGGCTAACCAGATTGCATGGCAGGAGCTTAAATTTGAACATATCGTTTTGTGAAAAGCTCAGAAGACGGGATGCTAACTCTACTTGGTAGTTTTATAAATTCTGTCTTTCCTGTTATCAATATGTTGTTCATCATTTATCAGTCTCAAAAATTATATTATTTCCATTCAATATTCTTCTTACAGAGGTTCGACCTATCCCAAGTCGTCTAGCTATATCTGTTTGGTCCCTCTTTGATATTCAGAACTTTAACTGTAGATCAAGATGGGAGGATCCATTCCGACTATTAAACTAACTCAATACAATTAATTTGTTGCTTTAAACGCATCACTCGTCTATAGGCATCATCTATTCGTTGTTGATCTATTTTTTTATGAAGGACTAATTGCTCAACACAGTCAATCACTTCAGGGGCGGTAATACTACCTAACTGATTTGCAAATATCACCATATCAGCCCCGGCATTAATGGTGAGACTAAGAGACTCCTCCAGGGAGTAATGTTTTGAAATAGCCTGCATTTGTAAGTCATCACTAACTATCACCCCATCATAGCCCATATCGCCACGTAATATCCCCGTCAAAATTTCAGAGGATAAAGTTGCAGGTAATCCTTTACTGTCCAAATGCTTATTGATTACATGAGCAGTCATCACCATTGTAGGTTTATAAACATCCAGAAGTAAACTTTGATAAGGAACCAGCTCTTCAGGCTTGAACGTATCAGTGACATCAACAAACCCTTCGTGAGTATCACCAACAGCACTTCCATGACCTGGAAAGTGTTTGTACGCACAGGCAATGCCATAACGACTAAAAACATCAACAAATTGATGAGCAACACGAACAATCTGAGCGGGATCATTTGAAAAACTTCGTTTTAATTTACCAATAATCCCCTCTTGGTTATTTAAATCCAAATCAACTACCGGGGCAAAATTCAAATTAAAACCCAAGGATTGTAAAGTAGATGCCATTTGACTAAATTCTTCTTCCAAAGCAGGTGCAGTTAAATGAGCTAATTCCACAGCCGTCAAAGTAGACATACATCCTTCTATTTTACTTAGTCTGTCTACAGCCCCACCTTCATAGTCAATAGCAGTTAATAAGGGCAATGCCTCACCGAGCTCAAGATTTATAGATCCATAATGATTTAGTTGCCGAATCAGTTGCTTAATTTGAACCTGGTTTTTTAAATTTTTTCCATACAAACCTGTATTCAGCTCTTGATCAAATAATAAAACACCACCTAATCCGTCATCAGACAACCAGTGCGCTATGGGGCTATGCTCATTTATCTCACAGCCCTGAAAGCCAACAATCAACATTTGTCCAATCTTGTTTCTTAAGGTAATCAATCGTTTGCTCCATCACAAATCATACAAGAAATCATACACAAAGATAGAATGTAACGCTATTGGTTATTTAGGTTCCACAGGTGGGATCACGGAAAAATCACATTTACAATTACCATCAGCTTCAGGAGGTAGTGGCACCTCTGAAAAATCTTTAGGATAACATACAGGGATAGTCCATGCTGTGTCACCAGGATTAATTGCTCCAGGAAGAAACCAATTTCTTAGCCCCTGATAAGTTTTTCCCGCGTCATTTTTCCAAAACACAGGGTTAAATTTTGCTATGTAAATTAAGCCCTGGGCAGCATGACAGTCGAAAGTTTCTCTGACCCAGCTTTTTCCAGAGGGTACAGTGACTGTTAATAATTTGCTTGAGGTTACGGGATCAATCACATCAACAGATACATTGTATTTAGTCCAGCAACTGTCTTTAACCAAAGTATAATAACAAGGAAAGGACCAAACTACACAGGAGCAACTAAGGCCTAAAGATACGATCAATGTCCGTATAAACATAGTCACACCATATTTTGAAAAAAAGCAACATACTTATTAGTATATACAATATCAGGACAAATTGTGCGAACGGTGTGGTGATAAAGCAGGGGTAATATGCAGACAATTCATGAATTGCCCAAATCAGGTTAATAAGCACTGGACAAAAATTCAGCGCTTATTAAAACCAGTATTACTTAAAATTATAGGTCTGAGATTAAAAACAAGGAGAAAAACAGTTACCAAGATCTTCATCAGGTTCGGGTTCAGGAGCAATTGCCTTCGACAATTGTTCAAGCCCATAACCAATAGCCAATAATGAAGCAGCTACCCCCCAACCTATTAATATTCCAACACCTACCCCAGAGACACCCAGAGCAACTGATAAAACAACAGCAATAATGGAAGTGATTGGTGAAGCAATAAGCAGAGGTACTGGATCTACGTTTCCTCTGGAAAACATAGACCCTAATACAAAGCCGGTTAAAAAAGAATTATGGTTGCGTTCCGCAGCGGCAAGAATCACCAGGTCAATTGCCACTGTACCTACAACAGCCATAACTAAAAGCCCTGCCCCGCCTCCGTACATTAAACCTCTACCGATAATAAAGGTGAAATCAGAAATACCTTTTTGAATCGAACGCTCTACAGACATAATCTTTCTTTAAAAAATTTAAAAACGAATAGTATATCGTGAAAAGTCACCAATCAACACTTACAGTAAATTTTAACACCATTTATCATAAAGTATTTTCTTTTTAGTTACCCCTTAAAGGCATGAGAAGCCTTTGCCAGATATTGTGTTGCATGAAAGAAATCCAACACTTGATACTGGGTGTGTGGGCTATTTTCGGTATCAGAATGACATTCTAATTCTTTTCGCCTTACTTCTATTCACTTAGGTCAATTAATGAAAAAATCATACTTGAATTGATTGAAAAATAAAGGACTATTTGTTTTTAAGTTGAACAAAAGGGCTCGGAAATATTCTTATATTAATGCGAGGTCACACCCTAAAAATCAGTATAAAACAACCGTCTTTTGATATTCTTTTACAGGCTCTGGCTCAAGTTCAGTTCATAGTCCTTCAATTTTAGTACATCACTTAAATCATAGCTTTTGAATACTTTTTAAATGATCTTGCTTTTATATCCGCAGAAGGATAAGCTTGCCCGGTTGGAGAGGTGGCCGAGTGGCTGAAGGCGCACGCCTGGAAAGTGTGTATACGGCAACGTATCGAGGGTTCGAATCCCTCTCTCTCCGCCAAATTTAAAATCCCTGCCAAGATACCATAAGTTGTTCAGTTCGCTTGTCAGAATATACTGATTAGATTAGAGACATAACCTATGAGAATGAAATTACAATTAGGCATAATTGGAATTATATTATCAATAAATGTATTCGCTAATGGTGTTCGTTATTATCCTGAATCAACCTCACAAGACCAACCGTGGTCAGTAACTGCCAGTGTTGGAAAAAGCAAATATCCAAATACCTACTCTACAGATAGTGATGCAGTATTAGCCCGGCTGGCACTAGGCAATGAAATGATGCTTAGCGGTGACATTGCATTAGGATTGGAACTTGGTGTCCAAAATGGAAGTCACATTCGTCTGCATATTCCTTATGAAACATTGGAAGTTTTAGATTGGATTCCTGTTCAATCCACATTAGGCACCATGCTTGATTTATTGATTACCGCTAAAAGCGACCCATTGTGCGGAAGTGAATTCTTCGCTCAGCTCAAAGGAGGAGTTGCATATAGAAACTGGCGAATTAAACAAAAATCAATCAATGACTTATCCCAATTAGCAGGAGAAATACAAGCAGGCTTTGGTTATCCTATTACTGCTCTCGCCACTCTAAGTTTGCTCTATCAGGGAGTGTACAGTAACGAGGCTAATTTAAAAATAAATGCCTATACGAAAAGAGGCCATGTATCCAATATTCCATCGCTACACGGTGTATTATTAGGTTTTTCTGTTAATCTTTAAGCAACATCCCAATTAGATAATTTAATCAGTACAATCACCCCAGAACCAGGTTCTTGAAAGTTGTTGTGTTTCTCGGTATGTCGAAGATAACAATCATTTATATTTTTCCACTCCTCTTTCGCATAAAAGGCTATAATTTAAACAATTAGTAAATTATTTTTTTATCTAATTCAAAAAGAGTCATGAGTATAAGGGAGTATTTTTATGAAAGAAAAATATTATGCCTATGAAATAAATCTTGCCTCATCTGGAATAGTTTGTTCCCATTCTGAAATAAAAGAAGATAAGATGCGAGACTTATTAAAAGAAATTAAAAATGAGCATGCGGAAGGGGTTTTCTGGATTTTTAAACAATTTGGAGATCAACCTAAAGAGCCACTATGTATTATAGATTGTCTTCATAAAAGAATTTATTATCATTACTCTGGAGAAGTAGAAGAGCTTGACGAGACAATAAAAAAATTAAGTCATTAGTAAAGTGACTTTTGTACCGCTTATCCCTTCAGGACCCATGTACCGATTTTATAGAAAAAACCTGGATAGCAGCAAACGAATAAAAGCGCTCATCTGATTCATCATTGCGTTTTCTGGCTCCAATTTTTATAAAAATGGATGATTAATTTACAGGGTTGCAAATATTGATGCAATAACCCTATAGACAAATGACTGTTTTTCAGTAACCATTCAGCTCAATTTTTTTCTAATAACAAAAGAGGCTATCGATGAATTTTCATTCGGCCAGAGCAATAATAATTTCCATTACATTAGGTTTATTTCAGTCATCTCATGCTGGTAAACCAGTACAAAAAGAAGACAGAGATGCAGCCATCCAAAATGCTATTTTAATCCATATTAATAAATACAGACAAAACCAGGGTCTATCACCTCTGCAAATGGATAACAACATCGTTAAAGAAGCGAAACAACACTCTCTTGACATGGCAAACCATCGCATGTCTTTTGGTCATAAATATTTTAACAATCGCATCAACCGTCTGCATGCAAAAATCAAAAACTCAAATGCAGGGGCTGAAAACGTTGCCTATAACTACAAGGACGCGCAAGATGTAGTTTATAACTGGGTGCGCAGTCCAGGCCACAAAAGAAATATTGAAGGAAATTATAATCTGACAGGGATAGGTATTGCCCGAGATAAGAATGGAAAAATCTATTTTACGCAGATTTTCTTAAGAACAGGTAGTGGTGCTTATACTGCAAAAAGACCACTGCTCCACATTTTTTCTAACTCATTTTCGAGGAAGAGTGCTTTAAGCTCATAATTAACGATATCTTTGCAAAATAATGAACCAAACAAGTGGAATTAACAATGTGACTAGCCTATCATAGAATCATAGGCGGTAACCATTGTTCAGCCAACATTCCAAACTTGGAAGCCAGATTGAGAGTGTGGTGCGCAAGCTTAGCAAAGACTAAGAAGCAAAAAGCACTCCGGAGGAATCCACTTAAAGAATTAGGACTGTACTCAATCTTGCTGTCTATATCGAATTGTTAAAAAGGGCGTAGTTTATACGCCCTTTTTATTTGCCCAGTTTCCTCGTTTTTTAAAAATCATACTGCAACGAGTAGCAAATTATTCTAAACTACAATAGGATAGCTTATATAAAACGGTAAAAGGATTTCCCATGATGATTGCAACCCTCCAGGAAACTGGCAATGAAACTCGCGTGGCAATTACGCCTAACTCAGCCAAACAATATATTAAGTTGGGTTTTGAAGTGGCCATTGAAACAAATTCAGGCTTTTCTTCAGGTTTTGCTGATAAGGAATATGAGCAAGTGGGTGTTCAAGTTATAAGTAACAAACAGACTCTCCTGAAACAAACTAATATTCTTCTTTGTATTAATGAACCTGTCCCCAAAGATTTAGCAGGTCTGCCAAAACATGCCTTGATCATAGGCCATATAGATAATGAACCTGAAAGCCCGTTGATTGAATGGTGTAAAGAACAACACGTTAATTTATTTTCAATGAGTCTTATTCCCCGGATCAGTCGTGCTCAAAGTATGGATAGCTTATCATCCCAAGCAAACCTGGCAGGTTATAGGGCAGTTTTGGAAGCAGTCAATCAATATCATAGAGCAATACCCATGATGATGACGGCAGCCGGTATGATTCAACCAGCGAAAGTATTAATACTTGGCGCAGGCGTAGCTGGTCTTCAAGCGATTGCAACTGCCAAGCGTTTAGGAGCAGTAGTTTATGCATTTGATGTAAGACGAGCAGCAAAGGAACAGGTTGAAAGTTTAGGTGCTGAATTCATAGAAGTAAGCCAGGAGCAAGACAGTGAAACCAAAGGGGGATACGCAGCAGAGACTAGTGACGAGTACAAAAAATTACAGGCAGAGCTAATAGACCAATACGCCAGATTAGCAGATATAGTAATTTCTACCGCCTTAATCCCTGGACGAAAAGCCCCTATCTTACTTCTTAAAAAAACAGTAAATCTGATGAAGCCCGGATCAGTAATCGTAGATTTAGCGACTTCACGCGGAGGAAATTGCGAGCTCAGTGTTCTTGATAAAACCATTAAACATAATGAAATAACAATAATAGGATTAAGTAATATTGCTGGTCTGGTACCCGCTACAGCAAGTGATCTCTACGCTAATAATCTGGTTCATTTGATCAATCTATTGGCTGCCAAGTCTTCTGAAATACAATTTAATCCTGAAGATGAAATCATACAACAGGCTCTTCTTTGTCATGACGGCCAATACTTACCTTTCCAAGCTGCAAAGGAGTTAAAAAATGCATGATATTAATACCTTAGGCAATCCCTATATCACCATATTGACCATTTTTGTTCTGGCTTGTTTTGTTGGATATTACGTGGTTTGGAAGGTCACACCGGCTCTTCATACTCCTTTAATGTCTGTAACCAATGCCATTTCCAGTATTATTGTTTTGGGAGCTCTCATTGCGGCGGGCAATGAATTATTAGGAACTATTACCTGGCTAGGAGGACTAGCAATATTCATTACATCAATTAATATTTTTGGTGGATTTGTTGTAACTCAACGCATGCTGCGCATGTATAAAAAATAATGTTTTAAAGGATGGACCCGGTTATGAATTCAATTGTTCCACTATTTTATTTATTAGCAGCCATATGTTTTATATTAGCATTGAAAGGGTTAGCAAGTCCGGCAACATCAAGAAGAGGTAATCTTCTTGGAATTTCAGGTATGGTACTTGCCATAGGTTCTACACTGATGATGCCAAACGTGCACCATCACCTTATCCTCATTAGCTTGATAATAGCCGGCGGTATTATTGGAACTTTAATTGCCCTAAAGATCAATATGACCGCTATTCCTCAATTAGTTGCGGCCTTCCACTCCCTGGTAGGTATGGCAGCAGTACTGGTGGCGTTTTGTGCCTTTTTGGCTCCAGATTCCTTCCACATCGGTTTTCCCGGAGATATAGCTAAAGCCAGCCTGGTTGAAATGAGTTTAGGGTTAATCATTGGTGCTATTACTTTTTCAGGTTCCGTAATTGCTTTTTTAAAACTACAAGGACTGATGACGGGAATACCAATTAAATTTCCAGGTCAGAACCTGGTAAATCTGATTATAGCATTGTCCCTGTTAGCTTTATTTCTTTTATTTTTAAACAATCAAACTTTATTACTTTTCAGTGTGTTAACAGGACTCGCTTTCCTAATTGGTGTTTTATTAATAATACCTATAGGCGGGGCAGATATGCCAGTGGTAATATCCATGCTTAACTCATACTCAGGGTGGGCTGCTGCAGGTATAGGCTTTACTTTAAGTAATCATCTATTGGTCATTACCGGTGCTTTAGTAGGTTCTAGCGGGGCGATTTTAAGTTACATCATGTGTGTGGGAATGAATCGCTCTATTTTTAATGTGATCTTTGGAGGTATTAACTCTTCTGGAAGCGCTGCTCAAACTAATGTCGGCGATGAGTCACGGACTATAAGACAAGCTAATGGAGAAGATGCCGCATTTCTTTTAAGCAATGCAAAAGATGTAATCATTGTTCCAGGATATGGTATGGCAGTAGCACATGCACAACACGCCGTCAAAGAGCTAGTTAATGCCCTGGAAGCGCGTTCCATAAAAGTACGTTTTGCTATACACCCAGTCGCAGGCCGGATGCCTGGACATATGAATGTATTGCTTGCTGAAGCAAACATTCCGTATGACCGAGTTTTTGAACAAAGTGAAATCAATCGAGATTTCGCAACCTGTGACGTGGCTTTTGTTATTGGTGCAAATGACATAACTAACCCCGCTGCAAAAACAGATCCTGGTTCACCTATTTATGGTATGCCAGTATTGGAAGTTGAAAATGCAAAGACTGTCTTATTTGTTAAAAGAAGCATGGCACCAGGTTATGCAGGGGTTGAAAACACTCTATTTTATCATGACAATACGTATATGCTTTTTGGAGATGCAAAAATCATGACTGAATCAATCTCAAAAGGTTTAGGGGAACTATAATTCCCCTGTTAACTCCTGTCAAAGCATAGATTTCCTCCTCTTGCCTTATTGTTTTTAAATTTGCCAAACCAGCAAAAAAAATGTATCTTGGTTCGTTAATTTTTCACTATGGAGCGTTTTATGTTACGAAAAATCGGCTTTACTTTACTTTGTGCATTAACATCTTTTAGTGCTCCCTCTTTCTCAATGACCAGCCATTCACTGCAACAAGGAGTCACTCTTGAGTTTGAATTGCCACCTCATGATCCTCAATTATTTATAAACTATATGTTTTGGTCAGTTGAAGCCACTTGTAAGATCACCTCGGAAGATGAGAATGTTGAATTATTTGCGAAAGCCTTAGCCAAAAAAGGTAAAATAAATGACATTACTTTAACTGTAGGACAATCATTGCAAGTGAATTTGCACTCTGGCGAAAATATAAAACTTAGTGCTGACTCTGGTGCCAAGGTTCAAATCACTAATCTTGGAACTCATTTAGTGCGTGCTACCTGTACTTCTTAATAAAAAATATTAACTATAGATTAATTAAAAATCGAGTCCAAGACATACATATATTCTCACATTGTGGATGGCTCCAATTGGTTTGTTGATCCCTTTTGGTTAAGTCTTGCATAAGCGAGGTGAAACACGGGAGCTCAATAGGAGCTAATATTTATGTCTTGGTACTGTGATACTCCAACTCGTCAAGCAAGCCCGGTGAGAACCAGGCTTAATTTATAAAAAAGTTACTTATCGGGCTACGGAACCGCTTTTACTGAGCTTTAGATGAAAACTCTGTATTTTAATGTTCTCTGGTTGAGCAGAATTTAATTTTTGGATAACGTTCTTCTGCCATAGCTAAATTGACCTTGGTGGGAGCAAGATACATTAAAGTATCACTGCCATCTAAAGCCAAATAATCAAAAGCCCTAGTTCGAAATTCAGTTATCGCTTTTTCGTCCTCAGCATAAACCCAACGAGCGCAGGACACACTTACCGTTTCGTAAATACAATCAACTTTATATTCATGTTTTAAGCGATGAGCTACGACATCAAATTGCAACACTCCAACTGCTCCCAGAATTAACTGATTACTGTTTAATGGTCTGAATACTTGTGTTGCACCTTCCTCAGAAAGTTCAATTAATCCCTTAAGTAAGGCTTTACTCTTCAAAGGATCTCGTAAACGTACCAGGCGGAATAATTCAGGCGCAAAATTAGGGATACCAGTAAATTTTAATTGCTCACCCTGTGTAAAGGTATCACCTATACGGATAGTTCCATGATTATGTAAACCAATGATATCGCCGGCCAGTGCAATTTCAGTATGGGAACGGTCACCCGCCATGAATGTTAATGCATTGGCAATTTGTACCTCCTTGCCAATTCTTAAGTGACTTAATTTCATTCCTTTTTTATAGGCTCCAGAGCAGATGCGCAAAAAAGCTATTCTGTCTCTATGTCTCGGATCCATATTTGCCTGGATTTTAAATACAAAACCACTAAAATTCTCTTCTTGAGGCAGCACCTTGCGTTCGTGAGTTGCACGAGGCTGTGGGCCTGGAGCATATTGAACGAAATCATCCAAAAGCTCTTTAATACCAAAATTATTTATAGCAGAGCCAAAATA
Organism: Legionella antarctica; assembly: GCF_011764505.1. Taxonomy (NCBI): domain Bacteria; kingdom Pseudomonadati; phylum Pseudomonadota; class Gammaproteobacteria; order Legionellales; family Legionellaceae; genus Legionella; species Legionella antarctica. Next base: position 1,522,319 of record NZ_AP022839.1, on the reverse strand, counting down.
AACCGGAGTCATTTTACCAGCCAAATACTGGTCTAAATTAAATTCGTGTGAAGCCCCTTTCACAAGCTCAATTTCCTCACGTAATTCTTTTGCGCTATCACCTAATAACTCATCTAACTGAGGATTATTCAAACCTTTAATCTGCATAGCCTCTTGTTTTTGGGCATTTTTACCATGCTGATAAAGATACACTATATCCTCATAGCGATGATAAATTCCCTTAAACCGTTTACCCATACCTACCGGCCAAGTTATAGGCGCGCACTGGATACCCAGTACAGATTCTACTTCATCGAGTAAATCAATAGGCTCACGCCCTTCGCGATCCAGTTTATTGATAAAAGTCATAATTGGTGTATCACGCAGACGACATACTTCCATCAATTTCACTGTTCTATCCTCCACCCCTTTGGCTACGTCTATTACCATTAGAGCAGAGTCGACAGCAGTTAATGTCCGATAAGTATCCTCAGAGAAGTCTTCGTGTCCCGGCGTATCAAGTAAATTCATCACATGCTGATTATGAACAAACTGCATTACTGAGGTAGTAATCGAAATCCCCCGCTCTTTTTCCATTTCCATCCAGTCAGAAGTGGCGTGTCGGTCTGCTTTACGACCTTTAACCGTACCAGCTAGCTGAATAGCACCTCCAAATAAAAGTAATTTCTCGGTAACAGTAGTTTTTCCCGCATCAGGATGGGAAATAATGGCAAAAGTTCGTCTTTTATTAAAGTCTTGATAAAAATCAGACATAAGGCTCTCTAAATAAGTTTGTTTGTACAATTAGTGAATTCTAAGGTAAAAGAAGGAAAGTAACAATTTTTTCGTTATTTGTTCTCATTCATCTTGATTTTTTTAGCCCCATAGTTTCAATTCCAAACATAGTAATGAAGTCAATCCATGTTCAGCCGATTGAATTCATTCTGTGATAAGTAATCGAATCAACATATAAACGAACAATCTGAACTATAATTTAATCTTAAGTGTCTTTATAAAATCCGTAACAAAATTAAATGATTTAATTTAAAAATAAAAAGGAGTTTACCATGAGACATACGTATTTTCTTCTCCCTGTCATTCTACCCCTTTGTGCCTTCAGCCAATCTAAAGTACCTTCTGACACGATGATCTTTTCAGAAAATCCTGTGAGCAAAAACACGATAGTAAGATCTTTTTCCAATGAACTTGAATCAGTCAATAAAGACAAACAATTTGAGCGAAGTATTGATATGGGTCCGCATGTCTGGAACAAAATTAAGGAAAAATAAGAGCTATTCATCCATCATTTATAGTTAAAAATTCACTCAAATTAACCTATTTAAACCTACTCAATACCGTATGAATAGTGATTGCTACTACGAATTGTCTTAGGTCATTTTACCACAACTCTATCAGAATGACTTATCCACAAGTCCACAGGTCAGGAGAGCTTCACTTTCTCGTATAGGCCTGTGGGCCTTGTGGGTAAGTCATGACGCTCTCATTTAGGGTTTATGGTCTTTTCCGGCCATAATACACCTCTGCGGGCGTTAAATAATTAAAGGACTGGTGAAGCCTTCGGTTATTATAATACTCAAAATACTCCGTTAAGGCCAGCTCAACCTCTTCAATTGTATCAAAATCATACCGGTAGATTTTTTCTTGCTTAACACTACGCCACAATCGCTCGATAAATATATTATCTAAATAACGTCCTCGCCCATCCATGCTGATAGAAATGTGGTGAGATTTTAGCGTATTTATCCAATCTTTTGAGGTAAATTGAGAACCCTGATCCGTGTTAAAGATCTCACAACGCGAATGCAGCAAAGCGTTTCTAAGCGCCTCAATACAAAATTCAGCCTCCATAGTAGGTGAAATAGCCCATCCAATCACATAACGACTATACCAGTCCATAATAGCTACTAAATACACATGCTTTCCTTTCATGCGGATGTAGGTGATATCTGCGGCCCAAACCTGATTTGGTTTGGTGATATCCACCTCTTTTAATAAATAAGGGAACACCTCATGCTCCTTATTGGGAACGCTTGTATTTGGCTTTGGGTAAACAGTCGATAACCCCATCATTTCCATCAACTTTTTTACTCGACGTTTACCAACAGGATAGCCTACTTCTTTTGACAGCCATCTTGCCCGCTTAATTTTACCTTCACATGGATACTGCAGATAGTGCTCATCAAGTAGCGCCATAAGCGCTTCATCTTCGACAGAAATGGGCTTGGCACTATAATAATAACTTGAAACAGGCAAGTCTAATAGCAAGCATTGTTCACGAATGGTGAGCTCGGCAAGAGGATCAATCATGACGCGCTTTTCATCCAGACTAAAGTTCATGCTTTTTTTTTAGCCAAGATAGCTGCGCTTGAAGTCGACCAATTTCTTGATATAATGCCTCAACAAGCTGCTCTTGGGACTTGGCTTCTTTTTCATTAGCCCCAGAGAATAAATCGTTAATGGCTTTGATGGCCGATTGCTTCCAAGTTTTTACCTGCGTTGCGTGAACACCGTATTCACTGGTAATTTGCGCTTGTGTGAGTTTCCCCTCAATCGCAGCTAGCGTTATTTTTGCCTTCTTGGCCGCCGTATAATAAGCTCGCTTTTTAGACATTTTATTCTCCTCTTTGTATTAAGAAGAATAGCTCTTAAAAAACCTTTTTTTGTGTCCAGAAAACCGCGCCTATATTATATTGACTATCCAACCCAGGTTATTCGCTTATCCAGCAGTCTGGAAAATCAACAATTAGACTGCGAACAGGTAAATAAACAAATTGATGAAACCATAGTTCAAAACATCACTCCTGACAAATTTAACGTGAACATGTACATTATTTGTAGTTATGATCCCGAAACCAACTTAGCTACCCAATTCACCATTCATAGCTATTTTGATCCCTTAGATGATAACGCCATTAATTTTTTAAATTCCTACCTTAGTGAATATAATGACACCGATTTTTTAGGAACAAAATTAAAAATTGAATCAGCAAAAGGAATGATTATCTCTTTAAACATTATTGCTGGAATAAAGAACAATCCAAAGTCACCCCTTTTTATAGAATACCGCAAGGATCGTAGTAATTTTTATTTTAAAAATAACTATGAAATGAAAAATACATTGCTTGTTGATGTATATCAAAATTTCTTTAGTAACGATCCGGAGAAAATACTCCCCTTCCTCAACAAATGGATATATTCCTATGCAGATACTTTGTATACAGCAGTTCTTCGAGATTCCAATTATGTGGAATTACAGCCCGAACGAATCTTTCTTATGGATAATGGAAACGAAATATTTGTATCCGGGTTAAAGTATTATTTTGCTCATAACTGTACTAAACACAAGAACCAACGATGTTTAAAACAGGAATCTCTATAGAAGTATCCCTTCGAAACGAGATATGGGGAAATAAGTAAATACATTGCAGCTTTAATTGTGCTTTATATTTTTCATTCCTGTATTTCATTTCATGGTTACAAGCTAATTTGTCATTACTGACCAATGTTATGACACTATCAATTCCAATCCAAAAGAAGATTGTTCAAAATAATTAACTACTCTGTGTTCAGGGACTAAATCCAAACGTGAAGGGTTCCATTGAGGATCTTTATCTTTTTCCACTAATAATGCCCTTACCCCTTCATAAAAGTCATTATCCCCCATAAAATGCCCCACTAAATTGAAATCCATATTCAAACACTCAGCCAAGGATAATCCTTTTGCCTTTTGAAGTTGCAAAAGAATTACTTTAAGACTTAAGGGTGATTTTTGCCCTAAGGTGTTATCTACTCCTTCCGCCCAAACCCCTTCGCAGCTCCGCAAAGAGCTCCTAATCATTTCAACAGTCGGATGTGAAAAGCATACATCAATCATCGGCTTAATCTGAGTTACTTCACTTTCGGAATGTGGTCTGGCATAGGCATTCAAGCATTGGTCTACACGAGCGTGGGCATCTTCTGACAAATCCAAATTGATTAATTCATTAACCATATCCTGCATTTTTTCAGAAGTAATAATCTGCTTCACCAATCCTGTTTTCATTGCATCCTGTGGGCCTAATCTATTTCCCGTTAGCCCCAGATAAATACCCAAAAAACCACGGCATTGGGTTAATAAATGACTTGCTCCAATATCAGGGAAAAAACCGATACTGGACTCAGGCATAGCAAAAATAAAGCGCTCACTAGCCACTGGATGACTACCATGCATGGAGACGCCTACTCCTCCACCCATGGTAATACCATCCATTAAAGATATATAAGGCTTGCCAAATTGATGGATGAAATGATTTAACCGGTATTCATGCCAAAAAAATTGCATTTGTTCGGAATCATTACCCCGTCGCTCATAGAGCCAGCGTACATCTCCACCAGCACAAAAAGCATTAGCAGGTGTGGCACGCAAAACTACTGCCTGAATATTGTTATCCTCTTTCCAAAGTTCTAATTGCTTCTGCAATTCAATAATCATAGGTAAAGTAAGGGCGTTTAACGCCCCGGGTCTATTTAAAGTAATGAACCCCACCGAACCCTCATGACTAAAAAGCACTTCTTCACTCATGATTATATTCCTTTAAATTCTGCAGCACGCTTATTAAGAAATGCATCTACTCCTTCCTTCTTATCTTCTGAAGCACATAACTTGGCAAAGTGTACAGCTTCCAAATGCAATGCATCAGTCAGGGACATATTATAGCCATAATCAATAACCTGCATTACTCCTGCTATAGCTAAAGGTGCCATGCCTAATATGCTCTTTAATAAGGTTTTACTGTGCTCTATCAAATGTTCCGGCGCCACAACTTCACTAACTAATCCCCAATTTAAAGCAAGCTCAGCATTAATAAAACGTCCGGTTAAACAAAGGTCCAATGCTCGTCCTTTTCCTACCAAGCGTGCTAATCGCTGGGTACCACCATATCCTGGGATCACTCCTAATTTCACTTCAGGCTGGCCAAACATGGCATTTGATGAGGCAACTCTGAGAGTTGCGGAAATGGCTAACTCACATCCTCCCCCAAAAGCGAACCCATTTACTGCAGCAAGAGACGGTTTACCCATGGTTTCCAGAATGCGGAATACTTCTTGTCCATGACAAGCAAATTCGTAGCCTGTTTGAGCAGTACATTCGGCAAGCCTGTTAATATCTGCACCAGCACAAAAAGCTTTACCATTACCCGTTATAATTAAAGCTTTAACTTTAGGATTTATTTTTGCTGATCTAAATAGTTCAGCTAAAGCACCTAATAAATCAGTACTCAACGCATTTAGTTTTTCTGGTCTATTCAAGATTAACGTTAAAATACCGCTACTATCCAATTCTTGTTCTATTAAATTCATCACTTAACTCCTGTTATCCAATAACGTAGTCTTCATCCAAACTTGCTTTAGCAATAATTTCACGCATGATCTCATTAGTACCCTCAAGAATTTGGTGTACTCTCAAATCCCTGAATATTCTTTCTATTTGATAGTCACGTAAATAACCATAACCACCATGCAACTGCATGGCTTTATCACTAATTTGAAATGCTACATCAGTAGCCAGGCGTTTAGCCATAGCGCAGTACATTGGCGCATTGACATCCTCATTATCCATTGCTCTTGCAGCCCTATAAACCATTAATCGCGCTGCTTCATAATCAGTTAACATATCCGCAAAATAAAAACGCAAAGATTGCATTTTTGTTAATGATTTTCCAAATTGTTCCCGTTCATGCATATAAGTTTGGGTCAGTCGCAAACAAGCCAGTGCTCCTCCCAAGGAACAAGAAGCAACATTAACTCGCCCCCCATTTAATGCGTTTAGTGCCAATTTGAACCCCATCCCATCCTCACCCACACGATTAGCAACTGGAATTCGGCAATTCTCAAAATACACCATGCAGGTGGGTTGATTGCGCCACCCCAGTTTTTTTTCCAATTTACCAAAACTTAATCCTGGGGTATTTTTTTCAATCAATAAACAACTAATCCCCAAATGCGATTCATTTCCAGTCCGGACCATACATAAATAAACATCGCTGATGCTACCACCCGAGATAAAGGCTTTTGCTCCATTAAGAACATAATAATCACCATCCCGGACCGCTCTGCTCTTCAAGGAAGCAGCATCTGAACCCGCGCCGGGTTCAGTAAGGCAATAACTGGAAAGTGCTTCCATTGAAGTGAGTTTCGGCCCCCATTCCGCGCGCAACTCTTTACTTGCGTAACGATCTACTAAGGAGGTAACCATATTATGGATCGAAAGATAAGCGCTCGTGCTAATGCAGCCAGTTGCTAATTGCTCAAATATTAAGGCAGAATCCAGACGGGTTAGCTGAGCACCACCAATATCCTCTCGTGCCATCATTCCAGCCATACCTAATTGGGCGGCCTCCCGCAGTACATCAACTGGAAATTGACAGTGCTCATCCCAACTATCCGCCATTGGGGCTAATTTTTTTTGGGCAAAATCTGCTGACATCTCCCGAAAAGCTAAATGTTCTTCTGTGAATTCAAAATCCATAAACCGTCCTTAGACCCAGTAAATTTATAACCTGTACTATTAGGTACTCTCATCTTACCGCGATATTGCTGCGATCTTCAATCGTAAAATCTTGATCAGCAACAAGTGCATCTAAAGGTTTTTACTCAATCCAAACTAACAAATTTATTTGATCTGAATGCTGTTACAAATAGGAGGCTATTCATTTAAAAAACTCGTGAAAGTTTATTTATGATACAGAGTTAAAAGATGATATTATTGCCAACTTTCAGCGCCTGTGAAAGAAGAACAAGAATAATCACATGGAAACTTTAGCGCAACCTAAATTGGCAAATAAAAATGCCCTAGCTGTTTTAAAAGACTATTTCGGCTTCGATTCTTTTAGAGCACCTCAAGAAAATATAATAAATGATGTCATCTCAGGGCTGGATGTGCTTGTCCTTATGCCCACTGGTGGTGGGAAGTCACTCTGTTATCAGATACCTTCAATAGTCAGATCAGGGGTAGGAATTGTCGTATCTCCATTAATTGCATTAATGGAAGATCAAGTTGCAGCTCTGAAATTACAGGGTATTCGTGCAGCCTATTACAATTCCTCATTAACCAGCGAGGAAGCCAGAAAGGTACTGGCACAGCTGCATCATGAGGAATTGGATTTACTCTATATCGCTCCGGAACGCCTCATCAGTGCCTCTTTTCTTGAACGCCTGGAAGAATGTCCTATTGCCTTATTTGCAATAGACGAAGCTCATTGTGTTTCTCAATGGGGTCATGATTTCAGGCCTGAATATGCAGCATTAGGTTTGTTAAAAACACATTTTCCGGAAGTCCCAATCATTGCTTTAACGGCGACTGCCGATAAACAAACACGCCAGGACATTGTGGTCAAATTAAATTATCAACCTAAAAAATACGTTGCCTCATTTAACAGACCTAATATTCATTATAAAGTAGTCCCTAAAACCAACGCAGCAAAACAGTTAAATCAATTTTTACAATCTGAAGTCCAACAATCGGGCATCATCTATTGTGGAACACGAAGCAGCGTGGAGCGTCTCGCTGAAAAATTAAAGGACATGGGATTCAAGGCTCGAGCCTATCATGCCGGCCTTGCACATAGCGAACGACGTGAAGTGCAAACCTTATTCCGCCATGATCGCATTGATATAGTTGTTGCTACTATAGCTTTTGGGATGGGTATAGACAAACCTAATGTACGCTTTGTTGTCCATCATGATTTACCTAAAAACATTGAAGGTTATTATCAAGAAACTGGTCGGGCAGGTCGGGATGGATTACCAGCCCAAGCTCTTCTTCTCTACGATGCCGCTGACAGCGCCAGATTGCGCTCATGGATAATTAATACCCCACTTGATGAACAAAGAAGAGTAGAAACCAATAAATTGAATCACATGCTGGCTTTTGCCGAAGCCACCCATTGTCGCCGCCAAATCCTCCTGCGCTATTTCGATGAACCCTGTGACACTGAGTGCCTATACTGTGATGTCTGTGATAATCCACCAGAAATGGCAGATGCAACAGTAGATGCTCAGAAATTGCTTTCCTGTATTTATCGATTAAAACAGAGTTTCGGATTAACTCATACCATTGAAGTACTAAGAGGGGCTTTCACTGATAAAATAAAGCAATTTGGCCATGATCGTTTGAGTACTTTTGGCATAGGAAAAGATAAGTCCGCCAATTATTGGAAACAACTTGCCTGGCAGCTCATTCATAAAGATTATTGCATTCAGGACATCAGCCATTTCAATGTGTTAAAACTAAATTCCAAAGCTATTCCTTTGTTAAAAGGCGAAGAAAAAATTTCCCTTACTATTCCTCATAATGATCTCAAAGGAACGAAAAAGAAAACTAAAGACAAAAACTCCATTAAACCAGAGAATAGCCCCTTATTTGAAGTCTTACGCACCTTAAGACGACAACTGGCCGAAGAAGAAAATAAACCTCCATTTATGATTTTTAGCGATGCAACCTTGCATGCAATGACTCAAACAAAACCTCAAAATACGGAACAGCTTCTGGCAGTCTCGGGCGTTGGTCAACACAAACTCACACATTATGGAAACCATTTTCTTAAGGCATTAAAAGAGTTCTGTGAGACTGAGTGAAGATATCATGATGCATCAATTACCTCGATCTTTCTATGAGCATGATACGACCCAGAATTGGCGTACATTAGCCTAAAAATTGGGCTGAAGAGGCATTTATGCCATCTCGAAGCCTAGAACCAGGCCACCAAGGCTTCGAGACAGCGCTGAAGCGCTTTCTCAGCCCGAACGGATACGAATCAAATCCTTTAACTTAATAACAATGCCTCAGATAGTGAAGTCTAACATCCTATTTGTTACAACCAATCTTGACATGGACCTGATAATATTTGACTTTATTATCATCGATAAAGCCGCGTGTTTCCAATACCTCAAACCAATCCAATTTACCATATGACTTTGCCGCTTGGGTGATTGCATTGTCAATGGCTTGCTCTATACCCTCTTGAGATGTCCCAACTAATTCAAGAATTTCATATACTTTATCATTCATTCTGCTCTCCCTGTATTGATATGTTCCTGTGCTTTGGCAATGGCTTTGCGTATCGCTAGAGCTTCTTCTGATTGCTCAGGTGCCAAGTTCAATAGACGTTGCCAATAAACTATTGCATCTTCATAAGCATGGCTCAGGAATGCATTCATAGCAAGCATCGCTAGTGCATCGGGTTGTTTGGGGTTATTTTTTAATAAGACATCAAAAATCTCTATTATTTTCGGGCTGAATTGCTGACTGTTTATCTCCCATAAACTATGGGCATAGTTGACTGCAAACTGTTCCTCCCCAGGTTTAAGATAATATGCTTTAGCAAAAGCTTTAGAAGCGTTCTGGTTATCATTTTGACTGGTATACAAACGTCCTAAAAGATACCAGCCTTTGGCGCTCTCGGGAGCGTCATCCAATTTTGCAGCAAGTTTATCAATTAACTCCTGGGGGTTCTTAACGGACTTAAGCATTTCTTGCGCTAAAACCCGAGATTTATTATGGTGAAGGTATTTCCGCCAATCAGCAAAGCTTCCCCAAAAAAAATATCCAGTTGATATCAGCGCAAAAATAATGGGCATCACTAACAAACTTACCTTAAGATTACGCCTTAAAGGATAGATAATTACACCACTTGCAACCAATGATATACCAACCAGTACACCAACCAACCACCATTCACTCATAAGGAATCCGCTTAAAACATGTTCGCCAAAAAATAACAAAGCCCAATAATAGAAATAAAAATGGACCAAACCAGAGTAATAAGGTCACTGCTTTTATGGGGGGTTTAAATAGAATGAAATCTCCATAACGTGAGGTAAGATAATCGCTTATTTCAGTATCGGTTTTCCCCTCTTTTACTAATTGATAAACCTGTAATCGTAAATCCTTTGCCAATTCGGCATTAGAATCGGCTAAATCCTGATTTTGACAAACCAAACAACGCAGATCTTTTAAGAGATGATTAAATTGTACTTCTTTTTTAGCTGAATCCAGAGGGTAAATGCTGTTTGCAAAAGTTAATGAGGTAATTAATAGCATAATGAAACTCCAACCTATGAAATGAACTGATCTCATGAGTTCTGCTCCAGGCTCTTCATTAAAGGTAAAATTTCTTTTAACCAGGCTTCCTGATTCATTATACCCACATGTCGATAGCGTATTATGCCTTTCTTATCGATAACAAAAGTCTCGGGTGCTCCATACACACCTAAATCAATAGCCACCCTGCCTTCAGTATCCTGAGCAATCAATTGATATGGATTCCCCCATTGCTCTAACCATTGCAGCGCATCTACTGATTTATCTTTATAATTTAAACCATAAATTGGAACGCCTTCACGTGCTAATTGCAACATGAAAACCTGTTCCTCAACACACGCCTCACACCAACTGGCCCATACATTTAACAACACAACCTGGTTTCGCAATTGGGTTGAGCTAAAAGATGAGTCCGGTTTTTGTAATTGAGGCAAGGTAAAGACAGGTACTGATTTTCCGAGCTGGGCTGAAGGCAAATTATGAGGATCGATAGACAAGCCTCGCCACAGAAAGATGCTAAGCAGTAAAAAGAGAATAATGGGAATGATACGCCATCGGTTCCTTGTCATACTTTTAACTCCTGAGAACGCTCAGCCACTTCTTTTCTTTTTTGATAATATCTTCTATCCGTCAGAGCAAAAAAACCGCCTGCCAAAATCAAGAACCCCCCAGCCCAGATCCAACGCACGAAAGGTTTATAATAAAGACGCACGGACCAGGAATCATCAGCCAAAGGCTCCCCTAGTGCCACATAAATATCTCTGAATGGAGTTACATCTATGGCTGATTCAGTCATAGCCATTTGGCCAATCGTATAAAGTCTTTTCTCCGGATAAATCAGTTTAGTCGTTCCCAGATGGCTTATTTTAAATTGCGTCCTTGTTCCTTTATAATTGGGACCAATTAAAGGCTCTTGGCTAATGAATTCAATAGAATATCCTGCCAGATCCAATTTTTTTCCAGGAGCGAGCTGTACATCATCTTGCACACCATAAGCAGTAGAAACAGCAATACCAATTACAGTAGCAGCAACACCACAATGCGCTACAACCATACCCCAATATGCCTGCCCAATACCCGCCAATCCTCGCTCATTAATTTTTTTGTATACAGCATTCCCCGTACTTAAGATAACCCACATTGCCAGAGTCAAACCCGTTAGAGCAGAATAGTTAAGTTCACTGGTCGTGGCGAGTAATAAAACAATAGGGAGAAGCAGGCTAAACAAAGCAATACCATTAAGTTTTTTAAACACAGCGCGCCAACTATCACTATTCCATCTTAAATGAATTCCCACCCCCATTAATAACAGCATAGGAATCATCAAGGGAACAAAAACTGCATTAAAATAAGGAGCACCTACTGATAGTTTACCCAAGCCCAAACTCTCAATTAATAAGGGGTAAACTGTCCCCATCAAGACCGTAAGCATGATTACTATCAAAAACACATTATTCAATAATAAAGCACTTTCGCGAGAAAACGGGCTTGGACTATTGTCTGTTTGTAAGGTTTGCGCTCGAAACAAAAAAAGCAGCAAAGAACCACCAATCACTAGCAGCAAAAATCCCAGAATGTATAGGCCACGCTGAGGATCTACAGCAAAAGCATGAACTGAAGTCAAAACTCCAGAACGCACTAGAAAGGTTCCAATTAGGCTTAAAGAAAACGCGGCAATAGCTAATAACATAGTCCAGGCTTTAAATTGCTGGCGTTGTTCTGTAACAGCCAATGAATGAAGTAACGCAGTCCCAACTAGCCAAGGCATAAAAGAAGCGTTTTCAACCGGATCCCAGAACCACCAGCCCCCCCACCCCAGCTCTCTATATGCCCACCAGCTTCCAAGGGTGATACCAGCAGTTAAACAACACCAGGCTGCCAGGGTCCATGGTCTGGTCCATTTAGACCAGCTTGCCTCAACTTTTCCTGCCCATAAAGCGGCAATAGCAAACGCAAAAGCTACAGAAAATCCTACATAGCCCATATACAACATGGGCGGGTGAAATAGGAATCCCGGGTCTTGTAATAAAGGATTCAGATCGCGACCTTGAGTATTTAACACTTGAAACTGGCGTAAAAAAGGATTGGATGTAGTCAATAAAAAAAGAATAAAACCGATACTTAACCAACCAAGCACTACCAAGACACGGGTGCGCATTTCTTTATCCAGGCTGGAACTGAGACAGCCAACCAGTATCATCCAAAAACTGAGAATGGCAACCCATAAAAGCATGGAACCCTCATGCCCCCCCCAGACCGCGCAGATTTTATAAAACCATGGCAATAACAAGCTGGAATTTGAGATCACATAAACTACAGTAAAATCATCTGTTAAAAAGCACAGAGTTAAACAAAGATAAGCCAATGCGACAAAGAAAAACTGCAAGCCAACATATATTTTTGCTGAATCCATCCAGTCTATACGCTTTTTTTGCAAGCCCACTAAAGGAACTGTGGCCAGCATTATAGATACAACTAATGCCAGAATTAAAGAAAACAGCCCTACCTCTGCTATCATGGATTCACCTTTTTAGTCAAAGCAGCTTTCACTTCCGGCGGCATATAATTGGCATCATGCTTTGCTAATACCTGAGATGCGCGGAATGAATGATTGTCGATTAGCTGTCCCTCAGCTACTATTCCTTGACCTTCTCGGAACAAATCAGGAAGAATGCCGAGGTAAGTTACGGTAATTGTTTTTTCAAAATCGGTTATCTTAAATTGAACTTCCAAGCCTTGGGCAGCACGAATAATACTGCCTTTTTCAACCATCCCTCCTACACGAATTGCATGGTGAAGAGGAGCTTGTCCTGCAACTGCTTGACTTGGCGAATAAAATAAACTGATATTTTGTCTTAAAGCATATAAAACCAGAGCCGAGGCCACAGCTAAAATAGACATAACAAAGAGTAGCATCAATATCTTGCGCCTTCTTACTGGTATCATACTGTGTTATCTCTTAAACCATCGTTGGAGTTTTTCTCGAGTACGGGCCTTCTGCCATTTGATTCCTAGAATATTCATTACCAAAACCACACAAACCAGACCATAAGCTGGCCAAACATAAACGGAATAGCCTCCCATAGTCAACCACTCAAAAAATTGATTCATTTAAGTTCTCCCTCAAACTGAATCTTGACCCAGGATTGTTTTCTCTCTCGCAGCAATACTTCATTGCGAGCTTTTTCTAAAATAACCCACATGCAATATAAGAAAAATCCCAGCATGGTCAAAAGTAAAGGATAGAGCATACTGGGATCAATTTTGGGCTTGGCGAAAGCAGATAAAGTGGCCCCCTGGTGCAGGGTATTCCACCAGTACACAGAATAGTGAATAATAGGTAAGTCGATTAAACCAACCAAGGTTAATATGGCTATTATTTTGTCTCCATCTTCTTTATTTTTTACCGCTTGATGGGTCGCTAAAATTGCGGCATATAAAAGTAATAGAACTAATTCAGAGGTCAACCGAGCATCCCAAACCCACCAGGCACCCCACATGGGTTTACCCCAAATGCTTCCCGTTATCAGAGCAAGAAAGGCCATCCAAGAGCCAACCTGAGCAACAAGACTAATTAACAGTCCAGCAATTTTAATACGCCAGACTAAAAGCAATACGGCAAGAAAGCCCATCCAGGCATAAAGAGCCATTGATAAAAAAGCACTGGGTACGTGCACATAAATAATTCGATAAGCTTCGCCCTGTTGATAGTCAGGCGGAGCAAATATCAAACCCCAAAGTATCCCAATAATCAGAGTCGATGATGCACCTGCAGCCAACCAGGGGATCATTCGCCCAGATAAAGAATGAAATATCTTTGGAGAAGCCAGTTGATATAAAAACTTCCACATAGGAAACAATAAAATCAGGAAAAGAACGGGATTTTATCATGCATCCAAGCTTTCGCAAAATAAGTATTAAATCCACATTGTTTTCTTAAATAAACTGTTTTTGATCTTATTAAGCAACTACGGCATTAGTTTCTATAAAAAACAAAATGCTAATATTGCTTACTGACTGATAAATATTTATTCGCAATATCGGGTTAACGCAAAACGTGTTCGGTAGTGTAAGGCATTTACGAATGACCCGAAGGAACCAATTACTCCATAAATTTGAAGTAAACTACAACCACTGTTCACTCGAAGGTTGTTGCCAAGAACCGCCGAGTGAACAGGTTTAGAATTGTTGTTTCACCTAATCAACATGGCTTATACGAATCACACCTGAAATTGCCTCGGGCAAAAAACCAACCGCCATGACGGACATTGCCAATAATAAAGCCAAATAACCACTAATGGGTAAACCTTGCATTGCAATGTTTAAAGTACCACTACCAAATATCAGTAAAGGCAAGGTCAAGGGTAGCAGAATCAAGGCCATCAAGGCACCTCTCTGGCTTACCCCAACGCCAAACGCAGCTGCTAACGCACACAAAAAAAATAATGCTGGAGTGCCACACAATAAACTGACTCCTAATACCCACATCTCCTGCAGAGTAAAAGAAAATAAAACAGCAATTAAAGGACAAAGAACTAATATTGGTACTAGATTAAAAACCCAATGAGCAAATACTTTGGCACTCACAATGAGATTTAATGATTGTCCTGATACTAACCACTGTTCAATCACCCCATGATCATAATCTTGCTGAAACAATCTCTCAGCCGATAGTAATGTGGATAACAACATAGACATCCAGATTAATCCTGGTGCTATAGTCCTCATGAGTATGATTTCTGGTCTGAGAGTCAAGGGGAAAATAAATAACAACATAAGAAAAAATAAACATGAATTAACTAAATATCTAATTTGGCGTACTTGGATAAGTAGCTCTCGTTTAAACTGCTTTACAAATAATGAAAACCCGGAAATCACAAAAAAAACTCCTGATAATCAGACTTACTTAAAGATAAATTTTGATGAGAAGTAAGTAATACAGCGCCCCCTAGTTTTCTATGATGTTCCATCTTTTCCAAGATGATTGACAGAGAGAAATCATCCAAGGCAACCAAGGGTTCGTCTAATAGCCATAATTTGGAACTGGACATCCAAAGTCGTAGTAATCCAACTTGTCTCCTTTGTCCAGCTGAAAGTAATCCACAGGGGCAATCTAGATGATTTTCAAGTTTAAAAATCGAAGCCAACTCCTCGATAGTGTTATCAAAAACCTCATAATGTAGGTCAAAAAAACAATTTTCTTTTAGACTCAAGTAAGGATTTATACCTGTTTTATGTCCGATAAAACATAACTGACGCTGATAGGCTGCACGATTGTTCTCTATGTTTTGTCCATCAAAAAGTATTTGTCCCTGAGCAGGATGGTATAATCCAGCAATCAATTTAAGCAAGGTGGTTTTTCCAGCGCCATTTGCTCCACGCAAATGCATTAATCCACCTGCAGGCAGATGAAAAGAAACCTTTTTTAATAACGGTTGTTCCTGGTAATCAAAATCAAGTTCAATAACATCAATCATAAAACAGATAATTCACTTTAAAAGAGGAGACTAACCAGAAACAAACGACAAAACAAGTTTTTTAGATCCATTGTTGTGGTTTGTCTTGCGAAGTCACTCTATGAGCGCCATAATCTGTTTTATTTTTTTTACAAAGGGTAATAATGGAATTTTTAAGTCAATATGGGTTGTTCTTATTAAAAACGTTAACACTTGTGATTGCAGTCCTGCTTCTGATTGCCGGAATTTTTTCAATTAGTCGTAAACCCAAACCAAAATTGGAAATCTCATCACTTAATGAGCAATACGAACATCTGAGTTCTATGATGCGGAAGGAAGTTCTGGGAACCAAGGCTGAGAAAAAGAAAAAGAAGAAAAATAAAGACAATAAACCTACTCTTTATGTCGTGGATTTTAACGGCGATATTAAAGCATCCCAGGTGGAACAGCTAAGGGATGAGATTTCTGCTATTCTCAGTATTGCCAAACCTGAGGACGAAGTTCTAGTCAGGCTGGATAGCCCTGGTGGAGCTGTTAATGGTTATGGCTTGGCAGCGGCACAATTACAACGGATTCGCGACAAAAATATCCCCTTAACTGTCAGTATTGATAAAGTAGCGGCCAGTGGGGGTTATTTAATGGCATGCGTAGCAAATAATATTATTGCAGCCCCCTTTGCAATTATTGGTTCTATCGGTGTTGTTGCCCTGATTCCTAACTTTCACCGTTGGCTGAAAAAAAATAATATCGATATTGAATTATTAACCGCAGGGGAATACAAACGAACTTTAACCTTATTTGCTGAGAATACAGATAAAGGAAGAAAAAAATTCCAGGAAGATTTGGAAAAAATACACGCAGCTTTCAGGGATTATGTCCTAACTAATCGCAGTCAACTGGATATGGAAAAAGTATCTACAGGAGAACATTGGCTTGCAAAAGATGCCTTTGACCTTCGCCTGGTTGATAAATTATCCACCAGCGATGAATATCTGATAGGAAAAATGACAAACTATAAAGCGTTCAAATTAACGATTCAGCCTAAAACGTCTTTAGTCAATAAACTAATTAAACCTGCCATGCGTTTGATGCATCCATGGGCTTAGCTGGCATGTCTTTGGGATGGCGTCAAATAAATCATCATCCCAAAAAACTAAATAACGATATATAATTATATTAATTACATTTTTTCAAAGGAATAGATTATGAGCGATTTCAAATCCAAACTGCCTGATTTCAAAGAACTAACTTCAATGACCAGCAAATTATATAAAGGAATTAAAACGAGCGTAGAAGAAATAATTCATGACTACAAACAAAAAAGAGCCGAGTCAGAAGTTAAGGAAAAAGCAGAAGAAGTAAATAAAAAGTCCGAAGCTTCAGTCTCAACTCCTGCTGCTAAAACAAAAGTAACCCCTGATAGTGCTCCCCCTAAAACACCTCCTGTGGTGGAAACACCAGTCATAACCGAAGAGCCCACTGATACCCCAGCAGAAGAACAGGTGAAGGAAGAGCTTCATAAAGATTCAGGTGAAAACAAGTAGACTAAATTACAAAGGAGGTGCGCGCCTGAATAGTAATATAGGCGCGGTTTTCTGGACACAAAAAAAGGTTTTTTAAGAGCTATTCTTCTTAATACAAAGAGGAGAATAAAATGTCTAAAAAGCGAGCTTATTATACGGCGGCCAAGAAGGCAAAAATAACGCTAGCTGCGATTGAGGGGAAACTCACACAAGCGCAAATTACCAGTGAATACGGTGTTCACGCAACGCAGGTAAAAACTTGGAAGCAATCGGCCATCAAAGCCATTAACGATTTATTCTCTGGGGCTAATGAAAAAGAAGCCAAGTCCCAAGAGCAGCTTGTTGAGGCATTATATCAAGAAATTGGTCGACTTCAAGCGCAGCTATCTTGGCTAAAAAAAAAGCATGAACTTTAGTCTGGATGAAAAGCGCGTCATGATTGATCCTCTTGCCGAGCTCACCATTCGTGAACAATGCTTGCTATTAGACTTGCCTGTTTCAAGTTATTA
Organism: Legionella antarctica; assembly: GCF_011764505.1. Taxonomy (NCBI): domain Bacteria; kingdom Pseudomonadati; phylum Pseudomonadota; class Gammaproteobacteria; order Legionellales; family Legionellaceae; genus Legionella; species Legionella antarctica. Next base: position 1,504,750 of record NZ_AP022839.1, on the reverse strand, counting down.
TTATAGTGCCAAGCCCATTTCTGTCGAAGATGAAGCGCTTATGGCGCTACTTGATGAGCACTATCTGCAGTATCCATGTGAAGGTAAAATTAAGCGGGCAAGATGGCTGTCAAAAGAAGTAGGCTATCCTGTTGGTAAACGTCGAGTAAAAAAGTTGATGGAAATGATGGGGTTATCGACTGTTTACCCAAAGCCAAATACAAGCGTTCCCAATAAGGAGCATGAGGTGTTCCCTTATTTATTAAAAGAGGTGGATATCACCAAACCAAATCAGGTTTGGGCCGCAGATATCACCTACATCCGCATGAAAGGAAAGCATGTGTATTTAGTAGCTATTATGGACTGGTATAGTCGTTATGTGATTGGATGGGCTATTTCACCTACTATGGAGGCTGAATTTTGTATTGAGGCGCTTAGAAACGCTTTGCTGCATTCGCGTTGTGAGATCTTTAACACGGATCAGGGTTCTCAATTTACCTCAAAAGATTGGATAAATACGCTAAAATCTCACCACATTTCTATCAGCATGGATGGGCGAGGACGTTATTTAGATAATATATTTATCGAGCGATTGTGGCGTAGTGTTAAGCAAGAAAAAATCTACCGGTATGATTTTGATACAATTGAAGAGGTTGAGCTGGCCTTAACGGAGTATTTTGAGTATTATAATAACCGAAGGCTTCACCAGTCCTTTAATTATTTAACGCCCGCAGAGGTGTATTATGGCCGGAAAAGACCATAAACCCTAAATGAGAGCGTCATGACTTACCCACAAGGCCCACAGGCCTATACGAGAAAGTGAAGCTCTCCTGACCTGTGGACTTGTGGATAAGTCATTCTGATAGAGTTGTGGTAAAATGACCTAAGACAATTCGTAGTAGCAATCACTATTCATACGGTATTGAGTAGGTTTAAATAGGTTAATTTGAGTGAATTTTTAACTATAAATGATGGATGAATAGCTCTTATTTTTCCTTAATTTTGTTCCAGACATGCGGACCCATATCAGACCACCTGCTTCACTGATCTGGCTCTGATGACGTTTGAAAAAACGAACCATAGGCAATATAGTACCTTCATCAAGACTTTCTAATTGATAACGGAAATCCTGATTTAACATCGCAAGTTTAGAAATCAAGTTCTGAGCATATTCTGTTATGTTCTCAGGTATTTCAACACCATCATTGAGTTCTAACCAAATTTCCAATTTTTCAGCACCTGTTTCAGTATCCTGATATTTATAAAAAGCCTTCTTCAATATATTACCGTATGTATCGATATCAGTTACCGCACGCTCTAATTCCGTAAAGGCCAAATTGGCACCATTGAAAACAACGGTGGAATCACGTCCCCAAACAAACAGGAGAGGCAGATTTGTTTTTGGCTTTTGGAATATACCATATTTCGCTAATAAAGCCTGAACATCGCTGGATGCATAGACTCTACCCTTATCTCCTAAATCATACCGGATTCGAGGTGAAGATCGATCATCACGGGTAGCTGTAAAAACTAATGAGTCTGTGTTATCAGGTTGCTCGTTATCCTTATCCAGGCACTCTACGTGGTAATTCCAGGTATCGTAATGAAAAATCATGGGTAGGCCCTTATTGGCCCCATACAGTTCACGAGCAAGTCCTGGGTTTTTTTCAATAGCCTTGCGTACCATGATTTCATATTCAGTCTCAACACCCAGGTTAATATCTAAATCAGATGCACCATAGGAGGAATATAGTTGATTGAAGCCATTTTTTACCAGAAGGTCACGCATCGCTTCTGAAATGGCCTGGCCCCCTACAACAGCAATCGGAGAAAAATCAGCCAAGGCATAGCCCTGTTCTTTTACATAGGTAGTTAGATCCTGAAGAAAAGGGGGATAACCGGCGATAATGATTTGAGTCTTTTCTTTATTCAGACGTTCAACAACCGCCTTAATTTTATCTTGGTAACGTTTGATAATCACTTGCTGCTGGTTTGTTAGTTGGGTAATTTGAGCATCCAGAGCATCAACAAGCGACAGATCACGGTTTTTTAATAGAGCGTTTAAACATTTATGGATAACGTCGTTGATAATTTTCTTCTCTCCCTCTTGGATTTGAGGGTTCCTGTGTTGTAATTTGTCTACAGCCAAGTCGAGCTGATGTTTTTCATACTTGGCAATTCGCAACATTTCATCAAGTATTTTTTCTTTATCAGGACCCGTTGCAAAGACAGAGCCAGTTTGACGCATTAATTCATAGGTAGTCAATCCTGTAGCCCAAGGTCCCATAGCAAAGGCATTAATATAACTGAGTCTTCTGGTGCCAAATTGAATTTTTGCTGCTAATGCTAACGATTTTTTAACTGTTTCTAATTCCCCCTCTCCACGGACCCAAGCTGTAGGCTTACCAGTTGTTCCCGTGGATGTATCCGTTTTACTATTTTCCGGGTATGTGCCATAAAAATGAGTATCTGAATCGTGCTCTTGTATTTTAATGTAATTTGCTTTAGTGGTTAGTGGAATCTCATGAAAAACAGTATCAGTAACTACCATGCCATTAAAAGTTGTTAAATGATTACTATAAGCTGGAACATCAGCATACGCCTCGTGAAACCGTTTTTTTGCTAAAATTTCACCGGTTTCGAAGAGATCCTTTTCTTTTCCAAAAAAGAAAAAACGCAGCTTAATAAGATTGATACTTTGCAGAGTAATTTGATAAAACCAACTAAAGAAAGCCCCCTTAAAAAGATCAACTATAGGATCAGACCAATGGTTAATAACTCGCTTATTATGCTGTCCAGCATGACGTAAATGTTCACCAGCCTCGATTTGCTTATTTTTATCATCGAGCCCCGGTTGATTTAATTCAGAATGCCAGAGTTTATCGTTTAATTTTTTAATAAGTTCTTCATCAGAGTTATCAACGCTTGCATCAACACCAATATATTTAATTAAACTATTACGATTAAGAGTGAACTCTCGAGCTTCATGCTGACCATGTTCATCTATCTGGGGTGCTCGAATTTTAATTATTTTATAAAAGAGGGAGCTTGGCCACGGCTGCAAAGTAACTCCGTTTTTTCCTAATGCATTGCGTGGATTAGTTTCGGCTTTCTGGAATAATAAGCGCTTTCCATATTCCTCCTGATTAAAAACTATGACAGGGGAATTTACTGTATAAGTGGGCATATTATCTCCTCAAAACGTGAGGAGATATTAGAACATGAAAAGCTTAACAGTTTATTAAAAGTCGATTTTTTTTACAACTAAAGGTTCTTTTTTTGCTCGCATTTTATTTTTTTTGTGAACATATTTTCATACATAACGTTGATATACCAACAGAACCTGAAACAGCAAACATTATTGGAATTAAAAAATTAAATTTAATTCGAGTTAGCTCGAAAATCAGAACAATGGCGGTGATAGGCATTTTTTGAGCAGCGGCCACAAAGGCTACTGATCCAATAATAGCAAAAGCACTAAATGACGTTCCTGGCCATAATAAATTCCAAAGCCCACCGAGAACAACAGCCAACAACGCTCCATTTGCAAGTGACGGCGTCAATAATCCTCCCTGAGCTCCAGATCCCAGACTTGACCAACAAATTAGCATGCGTAATACCAGCAAAATCAGGCTTAGCTCAACACCCACAAAATAATCTAAATCATCAAACTCCATTTCTGCAGGACTTTTACCGTTTCCTAAAAGGGCAGGAAAATAGATGGCCAAAAAACCGATTAGGGTAAAATTAATAAAGCATACCAAAAGCATATGCCAATTATGATGAGAGTGCAAGCGTGCTTTATTTGCCACCCAAATAAACCAATAAGCTACATAACCAAAAACTGGACCTGCTAAAATAGACCAAATAACTAAGGAATAACTAATATTTAAATCAGGAATATTATAAAGGGGGGCATTGCCAAGACCTATCCAGGAAATTACTACTGCAATAGCGCAAGTAGTAAGTGCTGGAATAAGCACTGACCAGTTAAATGTACAAAGTAATACCTCCATAATGTACAACATCCCTCCCAAGGGGACATTATAAACCGCCGCCAAACCAGCTCCAGCGCCACAAGCAAGTAATTTTGTTGCTTCATCAATACTCAGTCTTAATTTCGAAGCCAGCCAAAAGGAAAATATTGCCCCACTTCTCTGGGTGCTACTTCACGACCTAAGGGTGAACCTAATCCGATGGTTACGATTTGTAATAATGCATGAATGATCGTTGTACCAACAGGCATTTTCTTTTGCAATAATACGGCATCAGTGATGCTTACTAAAGGTTTGCCAAAACGATACAAAGCCCACCAGCCTAGTCCGGCGATTAGACCGCACGACATTAGCACTATAACTCTTCGCTCAGGAGATGAGGCTAGAACTCCTGCTAGAAAACTTTCACTGCTGATAATTTCATTGAGACTGTATCCGTAAGCAATGTGTTGTACATAATGGAGCAACAAGCCTAAAAGCATCGCAAAAAACCCCGACCCAATACCCACCAAAATTATGGCGATAAAGAGGGTTGGTAATGGAGTAGTATGCTGTTTTTTTTGGGGGATTGATCCCATTATTATTTTCCACTTGCAGTGAAATCAGCTATATAGAGTAAACTTTAAGGACTATCAAAGCGCCCATATAAATACTGAATTCAGCTTGTATCATCATGTTTTAGCGCTCGATTCGTTCAGGCCGAGTTAAGCCATACTTTCGCATTTTCTCAACTAAAGTTGTCCTTCTCATATTAAGATAACTCGCAGCATGAGCCACTACCCAATCAGACTCCTCCAAAGCCTGGCTTATTAATGCTAGTTCTGTTTTTACCAAATGCTCTTTCAAATCAATACCGTCAGTATTAGCCACTTGATCCTGACTAATGATTTGCAATAAAGTTTCTCTTTCCATGCCTGATGGGTATACCTCAAGATAAGCAGGTTTGTATTCACCTTGAAATCGATGGGGTAAGTCTTCTTTACAAACAATCCCATTTGGATAAAGAATAGATAATCTTTCAACCAAATTAGCTAACTCTCTCACATTTCCCGGCCAACTGTACTGGCTTAATGCATCCATTGCATCGGGCATTAATCTCACAATTGGTCTATTTTCACCTTCAATTCGAGAGATTAGTTCATTAAACAAAAGTGATATGTCACAACTTCTTTTTCTTAAAGGCGGCATTTCAATAGGGAATACATTAAGTCTATAAAATAAATCCTCTCTAAATTTACCCTCTTTTATTGCCACTTCTAAATTTCTATGTGTAGCTGCAATAATTCTTACATTAACATCAATGCTTCTATTCGAGCCTACTCTTTCAAAACAACGCTCTTGTAACACTCTAAGCAGCTTAACTTGCATTGCCAGGGGCATATCTCCGATTTCATCAAGAAAAAGGGTCCCCTCATTAGCCAACTCGAAGCGCCCTTGTCTGGAAGTAATAGCCCCCGTAAACGCCCCTTTTTCGTGACCAAATAATTCGCTTTCTAATAACTCACCAGGAATAGCACCACAGTTAATGGGTACAAATGGCTTATGTGCTCTTGATGAAAGGGCATGAATATTTCGAGCTACGACCTCTTTACCTGTACCCGACTCACCTAAAATTAAAACACTGGCTTCAGTATCAGCTACCTGCTCTATTAATTTACGTACCTTTCGCACACTATCACTATTGCCAACCAAACTTCGGAACAATGGAGTTTTATGGGTGCTTGCTGTAATAAATTTTACTGCTTCTTTTGCAATTTGGCATCGATGTAGCGATTCAAGCATTTGAGCGTAACTAAAAGGAAAAGACAAACAGGCTATCACGTTGCGGTCTGCACATTGAGCAGTATTTAACTGTTCATCAATTACTAGAATAGGAACTTTAGAGAATTGCTTCACTAATGAGTCCAACTCATCTAATGTTTTATCAAAGGAAGAGTGTGCGCCTAAGATAATGACGCTTGGATTAGAATTAGTAATGACTTGCCATGTAGCGAATTTAGTTACTTCTATAGATTGACCAATAAAATCAAATATGGTACGTAATTTTTCGCAACGATCTTTGTTATCGTCAATGATAAAAATTCGCTCATTGCTACTCATAAACCCTTCCTTAAGGTTGAGTTGTTTGTATTAAAGTATCGGACACTTTTCAAACAACTGTCAAATCCATGACGTTAAATTAACGTAACCGCCATAAAATAGATCACCAAAAATTATCTATCTTATTTTTTAAATATACTGTTTGATCATGAAACACTGAAATTAAAATCTAATTCCTTAAAAATTATCGATAACAAACTATCATTTTAAAGGCATTACAATGATTACCAAAACACAATTGCTGACTGCCTATCGATTTGGTTGCACTTACCTCGGTTTCTTTAACAAAATGTTTAGCTTGCATAAAACCCATTCGGCTGCAAAAAGAATTAGCGGCTGTTAGACCACAGCCATGATTCTGGTCATAACACCAATCTACTCGATAATCATTATAACGAGGAACTGCAAATCTTTTTTCCCTATAATGATAAGGCTTAGGTGGACCATGTGACAATCCGGTTGCGCAACCTATTGTCATAAAGCCGTTACAACGCCAACCAGTACATTGTGCTCGACTGTCCAGGTAATTGGTTAAACCTACGTTGTAAGCAATTACATTTTGACTGGAGTAATCATAACCCAACATGTGACAATAACGATTGGCTACTGCATTACCACATTCTTTACCGTCAAAAGTGCAATAATCCAATCGCTGGCCATGAAAGACAGGATGCCAGAAATTTCTATATGCTTTGTTATACTTATCAGAAGCATTTAGCTCACCATTAAAGGTGAAGAGAAAAAATATAAAGATCAGTAAGTTTCGAAAATTGATCATTATAACAATCCGTTAGCAGCAATTAATACATGTTATCTCAAGAGGACCAACAGGCACAATAGCGATTCAGCAGGAAGCTTTATAAATCTCGACAAAGAATAAAAAGAGGTCTTATTGATCTGGTTTTTACTTTTATCATAAGAAATAACAGGGGATTAGCGAGTAACTAAACAGGGTTATTACTATCTAGAAACAAATGCTCTAATTTAAAATAGCTCGAGAGATATTTACCTAAGGACTGAATTCCATATCGCTCAGTTGCATGATGTCCACAAGAATAATAGCTAATTCCTAATTCCTTAGCCTGATAATATGTACGCTCTGAAATTTCCCCGCTAAGATAAGCATCAACACCTAGTCTATGTGCATCTTCAATAAAATCCTGCGCTGCTCCGCTACACCAGGCTATAGATTTAATTATATTATTACTTCCTGCTATATACAAAGGTTTACGTCCGAGAATTTTTTCTAAAAACTGCGTAAACATCGGATTACTCATTGGATGAGCTAGCTTACCGGACCAAAGAAGATTTTCGGTGTTTCCTGCTTTATGCATTTGGATTGATTCTAATAACAATAATTTAGCCAAACAGGCATTGTTTCCAAGCTCGGGATGACAATCCAATGGTAAATGATAAGCGAATAAATTAATATTATGACTTAATAACTTAGCAATTCTTTGGCGCTTCATCCCTATGATAATTGGGTCCTCACCTCGCCAAAAATAGCCATGATGTACTAAAAGCGCCTCTGCCTTCCAGGCAACTGCCTTAGAGATGATCTCTTCAGAGGCGGTCACTGCAGTACAAATACGCTTTATTTTTTCCTGACCCTCAATTTGAAGGCCGTTTGGTGCATAATCGTTGTACTGTGCACAATTCAAAAACTCGTGTAAATGAAGAGATAACTCGTTACGTGTTATCACCTTTCCGACACCCGCTTGATATCCGCTCCCAACAGCGATAATTTTTCCTCTATCCGTTCATAGCCCCTATCCACATGGTAAATTCGCTCAACAGCTGTTTCGCCCTCAGCAATCAAACCTGCTAAAATCAAACCTGCAGAGGCACGTAAATCTGTTGCCATCACAGGAGCTCCCGTTAATTTTTCAACCCCGTTAATAATAGCAGTATTACCATTAAGTTGAATTTGGGCTCCCATACGTTGTAATTCTTGTACGTGCATAAACCGATTTTCAAAGATTGTTTCAACTATTGTAGAAGATCCCTCAGCTACAGAATTCATGGCCATAAATTGAGCTTGCATATCCGTTGCAAATGCAGGATAGGGTGCTGTGGAAATATTAACCGCCTGGGGACGTTTACCATTCATATTCAAACTGACCCAATCCTCTCCAATAGTTAATTCTGCTCCTGCTTCTTCAAATTTACATAGTTGGGATAACAAATTATCAGGTCGTACCCTCTTCACTGTAACATGACCACGAGTCAGGGCTCCTGCAGCAAGATAAGTTCCCGCTTCAATTCGGTCTGGCATCACAGAGTATGTTCCACCTGCAAGAGCTTCAACCCCTTCAACTTCAATAGTTGAAGTTCCTGCCCCAGAAATTTTTGCGCCCATTTGAATCAAGAAATTGGCCAGATCCACGACTTCAGGCTCCCTGGCTGCATTTTTAATGACAGTAGTGCCAACCGCAAGCACGGCCGCCATCAGTATATTTTCCGTACCAGTAACAGTCACTGTATCAAACATTAAGCGTTTGCCTTGTAAGCGCCCCTTTTTGCAACGCGCATTGATATAGCCATTCTTAACAGTTATATCAGCGCCCATTGCTTTTAACGCTTTTAAATGCAAATCAACAGGCCGCGTCCCAATAGCACAACCGCCAGGTAGAGAGACATCTGCTTTACCAAAACGAGCGAGCATAGGCCCCAATACCAGAATTGATGCACGCATGGTTTTAACTAAATCATAGGGTGCCACGAACTCATTGACTTTACTGGCATCAACCTGAACATTCATTTTTTCATCAACGATTAAATGAGCACCCAGTTGGCCTAAAAGCTCCATCATGGTGGTGATATCTTTCAGATGAGGAACATTTGAAATTGTTACATGGTCACTAGCAAGCAAGCTTGCAGCCATAATGGGTAAGGCCGCATTTTTTGCACCTGAAATAACCACTTCACCGTTTAATGCTTTACCACCGTTGATCAATAATTTATCCACGTTCTTTCTCCCATTCCTCTTTTGTCCATGTCTTCATACTTAAGGCATGAAGCATTCCGGTGGTAATATAATCTTTTAGTTGTGCATAAACCCATTGCTGCCTTGCAACTTTTGATTTATCCAGAAAGATGTCAGTGACTATGGTTAATTGATATTGATAACCATCACCTTCAACATTTACATAATGCACACGATCAAGATTTTTAAATCTTTGTTCAATTTCTTCATTACTTAACATAAAGTTAGCTCACTAATTGAAATAAATACAATTTTTTATAATTGGTACAGCAAAATAAAGTGGGAAGGTAGTACTTCCATTCCAAAAGAGTATGCGATATTAATTTATATCATGGGCACAAACCTGCTTGTAACCAGGCTCATTTTTCTTGCGGATGGGATTTACTTCTCAGGCTTTATCTTCAAACTGGTTCTAGGATACTCTTTACCCCACAAAATTCAGCCAGGGATTGAGTCTCAGGTGATACTCCGATCACTTGAAGAATCTTGTTATTTTGCTTACATAGCTTGCTGGCCTCAATAAGCAGAGCCAAGCCCGCGCTATCACAATGCATCACATCACTCAAGTCGAGACAAAACCTGTCGCTTTTATCATCCATAAGAGCTGCGTAAAGCTTCGCTCTCACCGAGATCACCGATTTGAAAGTAAGGACAGGTCCTGGTTTAAATTTAATTAATTCCACAATCATGCAGCCTTTTTATTTTGCTTTTGTTGCATTTGCTTAATCACTTCATTAATGCTTGAATTCTGCAATGCCTGTGCAAATTGCGATCTGAAACTTTGGAGTAAACTCACACCCTCAACACTTATATCGTATATTTTCCAATGGCCATTTTTGGAAACCAAGCTGTAACTTAGTGGAATATTTTGCCCTTCTGAACGAACAATGACACTGTTTACCCGCATAAATCGACCATCTGGAGCGCCTCTTAAGGGCAAAAATTGTATCGTTTCATCAGAGTACTGAGCCAGAGGACTAGAATAAGTACGAATAACCAAGCGCGTGAAGGCTTTGGAAAATTGATCTCTTTCAGAAGGCGTTGCCTTATTCCATGCTTGTCTTCCTAAAACAGAGCGAGACATTCCTGCGACATCAACATTGGGCAAGAGATGAGTTTCTACAGCGCTGTAAATAATACCGGGGTTTCTCTTTAAATTGCTCTTGTTTGCCTTGAGTGTTGCAATAATTGCATTGGCAGCCCGTTCTAGCATAGGTACGGGAGATGTTTGAGCCGTCATAGTTTGTGATAAAGACATACAGGCAACTAGTAAAATTGTTTTAAATACCTTCATGGTTCACCTATTTTTTAATATTAAATAATAATTGACCGATAAGATTCTCAAGAATAATAGCCTCTTGAGTTTTTGTAATCGTATCACCTTCACGTAAGTAGGGATGATCTTTACTGTCTTCATCTTCAAAACCAGGCACGATACTGATATAATTCGAACCGAGCAAGCCTTCGGTCAAAATTCGTGCAGAGGCATCCTCATAAGGAATCTTTTTATCGCTTCTTAAGTTCATCGTAACCTTTGCATTAAGCTCCCCTGGTTGTAATTCAATACGACTCACTTCACCAATCCGAACTCCAGCTATTGTGACGGGCGCACGCACTTTTAATCCACCTATATCAGTAAAATCTGCTGTCACTTGATAGCCTTTATGGGACATGAAATCAGAAATGTTACTGACCTTCATTACCATTACGAATAAAGCCAATAGGCCTAGCAACATGAATATGCCCACACTTAAATCTACGTAACGTTGCTTATTCATTTACCAATCTCCAATCATCATTGCAGTCAACATAAAATCGAGCCCTAAAACAGCCAGCGATGAATACACTACAGTCTTAGTCGTCGCCTGACTAATGCCCTCCGCTGTAGGCACACACTCAAAACCCTGGAATACCGCAATCCAGGTTGCTACAAAAGCAAAAACTATACTCTTGATAATTCCACTTAATATATCGATACGAAAATTAACTGCTGCCTGCATATTAGACCAAAAACTTCCATCATCGACACCTAGCCAATGTACTCCTATAAAATACCCGCCATAAATAGCTACAGCTGAAAAAATCAACGCCAGAACTGGTAGAGAAATAAAGCCTGCTATAAAGCGGGGATATATTACTCTCCCCAAAGGGTCGACTCCCATCATGTCCATACTGGACAATTGCTCTGTTGCTTTCATCAAACCTATTTCTGCTGTTAGAGCAGAACCAGCACGCCCCGCAAACAACAGAGCGCTAACAACTGGACCTAATTCTCTCGCAATACTTAAAGCCAATAATTGCCCTAACTGACTGGCCGCACCAAATTTTTGCAAGGTATTATAACCTTGTAGACCAACTACCATACCAATGAATAATGCGGAAACAACTATAATTAAGCAGGATAACACACCAACAAAGTAAAGTTGATGACGTAATAACGGCCATAATCTGGGAATATCAGGCCGTCTAAACAGCATGGTAAATAAGAATAATCCTGAACTACCGATGCGTTGCAAAATAGATGCACCACGATTACCAAGACGTGCGATTGTCTCAAGCATCTAACAAGTCCTCCGTATAGGGTCTTGCTGGGTAATGAAAGGGCACTACTCCATCTGCTTCCCCATGCATAAATTGCTTCACCTGAGGTTCCGAGGATTCAATCAATTCAACAGGAGTTCCTTGTCCTATAATTTTTCCACCAGCAATTAAATAAATATAATCTGCAATAGAGCATGTTTCTTCAACATCGTGTGACACGATAATAGTTGTGGTGTGTAACAACTCATTCAAGCGCTTTATCAGACGAACCAAAACGCCCATAGAAATTGGATCTTGTCCGGTAAACGGCTCATCATACATCATAAGCTGCGGATCAAGTGCTATAGTTCGTGCTAACGCTACCCGACGGGACATTCCACCAGAGAGCTCATCGGGCATCAAATGTGCCGCACCACGCAAACCAACCGCCTCAAGCTTCATTAAGACTATATCACGTAACATCGAGGGATTTAATTGGGTATGTTCTTTCAACGGGAAAGCAACGTTCTCAAATACCGAAAGATCGGTAAATAATGCACTACTCTGAAAAAGTAAACCCATATTACGTCTCGCCTCATAGAGAGCTTTGCGAGATAAATGGTGTACATTCTCACCTAACACATTTATTTGACCGGAATCAGGCGATAATTGAGCGCCAATTAATCTTAGTAAAGTCGTTTTTCCAGAACCACTAGGTCCCATGATGGCGGTAATCTTACCTTGTTTCACCACCATATCAATATCATTAAAAATGTAGCGGTCCCCTCTTGTAAAGATCAGATTTTTAATTTCGACCCAATTTTCAGGCATGCTCTCATTTCCACTTTAGCTCAGAATATAGAAGTATATACTGCTTCGCAAAAAAATGCGGTTTTTTAATTGCATTTGAATAAAAAAAAAATTTGGATCATAAAAAAATAAGGTTACATCAATCAAAAACATTATGTTAGAATGAAAAATACGCAAAAACAGATTAAACCAACCATGAATTTTTGCACACTTGGTCTAGCAGTGATTGAAACTGAAGCACAAGCTGTCTTTGAATTAACGCAACGAATCGATGAGCGATTTGAAAAAGCTTGCGAATTATTATTGGCCTGTAAAGGCCGAATTGTGGTGACTGGTATGGGTAAGTCCGGTCATATTGCCAATAAATTAGCTGCGACCTTTTCCAGCACAGGAAGCCCTGCTTTTTTTATGCATCCCGGAGAGGCAAGTCATGGTGATCTGGGCATGATCACACGCCAGGACACTGTAGTTGCCATTTCGCACTCTGGAAATACTCATGAAATTGTTACCCTGCTACCCTTGCTAAAACGGTTGGAAGTCCCACTTATCGCGCTGACAGGTAATGTTGAATCTACATTGGCTAAAACCGCTGATGTTAATTTAGACGTCAGTATTCAACAAGAAGCTTGTCCTCTTGGTCTTGCGCCAACAACGAGTACTACTGTTTCTCTAGTGATGGGAGATGCCCTTGCTATAGCACTCCTGCAAGCCAGAGGTTTTAGCGCTGAAGATTTTGCTTTATCACACCCAGGAGGCACTCTGGGCAAAAAACTCCTGCTTCGTATCGATGACTTATGTCATAAAGGAAGCCAACTTCCATTGTCGAATCAAAATGCAACGATTAGTGAAGCTTTAATTGAAGTCACGGATAAAAAACTTGGAATGACCTGCGTTATCGATAATCAGGGATATTTGCTCGGTGTTTATACCGATGGCGATGTACGCCGTACCTTAACGAGCCAATTTGACATCAATACGACACAAATTAAAGAAGTAATGACGCGGAATGCACAAACCATTCACCAAGGGATGCTTGCTGCAGAGGCTTTGGCTGTCATGCAAAAACACAGCATTACATCATTAGTAGTAATCGATGACAATAACAGGCCACACGCGGTGCTCCACCTACACGACTTATTAAGAGCTGGCGTTTTTTAACTAGAGAATATCAATGAATGAATTATTAGAAAAAGCAAAAAAAATTAAATGCCTTATCTGTGACGTGGATGGAGTGCTCACTGATGGACTGCTTTACATTGATAACCAGGGTAATGAATTAAAGGCTTTTCATGTGCAAGATGGCATGGGCTTAAAACTACTAATGGCAGCGGGCATTGAGGTGGCTGTGATTACCACAGCACGTAATGCGGTAATTGATCATCGAATGAAGCAATTAGGTATTACTCATTATTACAAAGGTCAGGTTGATAAACGAGATGCATACCAACAACTAAAAAAAACCTTGGGTTTTCTGGATGAACAATTTGCTTATATAGGTGATGACTTACCCGACTTACCCATTATTCAACAAGTGGGATTTGGAGTTACAGTAGCGAACGGTGTGCGTCAGGTTAAGGAGTTTGCTGATTGGCAAACAGAACAGATTGGTGGTCGTGGAGCAGTCCGTGAACTATGCGACTTAATTCTGGATGCACAAGATAAAGCGGATGTAGCCTTGAAAGGCTATCTGATACAATGAATACGGCAAAGCAATCAATTTGGTTGTTTTTAACCCTAGCTATTCTCGCTGCCTCCGGGTGGTATTATGTGAATTTGGAAACAGCCTCCAGGTTAGATAGTGAGACATTATCCTCTACCATCGATACAACCATTTCTCAGTTAACCGTGCGTCAATTCAATAGCGATGGTTTGTTAACAAACCTGCTGACCACGCCACTAATGCAACATATTCCCAAAGAAGATATCCATCTGCTCAAATCCCCTCATATTATCATTGTCCAAAAGGATCAACCTTCTTGGGAAATTCGCTCAATGAAAGCAAAATCTTTTAACGGTGGGGAGCGGATTAATTTTATTAAACACGTTGTTGTCCATCAAAATCCCGGTAATAAAACCCAAGAGAGCACGTTAAGGACCGAAGAAGTAGCTTATTTTCCTAAACTAAAAAAAGCAACAACTGATCTTTTTGTAACTTTTGAGCAACCTGGTAATATAGTAGAATCAACTGGAATGAATGCATACCTGGATGAGAAACGAGTAGAGTTACTCCATCAAGCTAGAGGAACTTATGCCCCAAACAAAGGTTAAGTACTGCTTCTTTTTGTTTTTTACGATGATTACAACGGTTGGAATTGCCCTCCCCTCTGATAAAAAACAAGTGATACATGTCGTATCAGACTCAGCAGATTTAAACCAATTAGACCATAAAGGTACTTACACAGGTCATGTAGAGTTTACCCAAGGAACAACAAACCTTCACGCCAGCAGCGCCATCACTCAAGGCAATATCAAAAATCAATTAACTTTAGCTATAGCTAATGGCACTGAAGGCAAGCAAGCCCACTATTGGGAGCAAACTGATCCCAATAAACCCCCTTTCCATGCTTATGCAGATACCATACGCTATTACCCTTTACGACACTTAATAGAATTGATTGGCAATGCACATGTTGAACAGGGGGCGAACTCCTTATCCGCAGCTAAAATATCATATGATACTCTTAAGCAGCATGTGATATCAGAAAGTGATGGGCAAACAAGAACGACTATTATTCTCTATCCTGAGAAAAAGCCATCATGAGCACATTAGAAGCCCGGAATTTAAAAAAATCATTCAAAGAACGGGCAGTAGTAAATGGAATTAGTATTAATATCAAAAGAGGGGAATGTGTTGGTTTATTAGGGCCAAATGGAGCTGGTAAAACCACCTGTTTTTACATGATTGTAGGCCTACAATCTTGTGATAAAGGACAAATTATTCTTAATAATAAAGACATTACCCAGGATGCAATGCATCAAAGAGCAAGATTAGGCATTAGTTACCTTCCTCAAGAAGCTTCAGTCTTTCGCAAACTCAGTGTAGCAGATAATATAATGGCTATTCTCGAACTAAGACAGGATTTAAATGAACAGGCTCGAGAAGAAAAACTGGATCTTTTACTCCAGGAATTTCATATTAGTCATCTTACAAAAAGCATGGGTATGGCCTTATCCGGAGGTGAAAGAAGACGCGTTGAAATTGCAAGGGCATTAGCTATAGAGCCCTCCTTTATTTTGCTTGATGAGCCTTTTGCCGGTGTAGATCCTATTTCAGTAATTGATATAAAAAGAATCATTCAACACTTATGTAGTAAAAACATTGGTGTTTTAATCACAGATCATAATGTTCGTGAAACCTTGGATATCTGTGAACGAGCCTATATAGTCAGTCAGGGAAAAATTCTATGCGAAGGAACTCCTGAACTCATTCTGGCCAATAAACAAGTCAGAGCAGTCTATTTGGGTGAGGATTTTACTTTATAGTAATTTATTTCGGTTAAAATTTATTTACGCTTCACAATCAGTTGCAAGAATTCTTAACAGACTGCGCTATGGGGTTAATAATGCTCTGCTTAGAGGAGTATAGATTGAATTTCATCTGTTATTTTAATCCATAAAATGCTATATTAAGGCCTTTTTTTATTCTAGTTGTATATCCATGATCGAAAGTATCATTAACGAATTTAATAACGATTTTGCTCATATTAAAGATTTATTAAAAGATAATAATTTAGCGCCAGCAGAAGAATTATTAGCACAAACAGCACAACATCTAAAATTATTTAAGGAGTTCTCAGGAAATTTTTTTAATCTTGAGCGTTATATAAAAGAACTGAATGAGTTAGTTGATCAGTTTACAGAAGTTTCCATGTCGGTTACTTTTGCATCAAGCTATAGACTAATCTACGCCTATAAAAATGCACTGGTTGACAATGATCAGACCGAAGCAGCCAACCTTTTGCCGCAAATAGAGTACAAAATACGGTTTATGAACCAGGCTTACTTAGATGCTATCAAGGCAGCTCGGAGCCAAACTTCTGCATTTATTAATTTTGAGAAAGATTTTTCCCAGCTCCTCGGGCATTTAGAGGAGGCTAAAAATCAAGATAAAGTGCTACAGGTATGTTCTAATATTGAAAAAGCACTGAATTTTAAAAAAACACAACAGCTTTTTTTCTATAATCCCCCCAAAAACGTAGAACAAACTATCGATGCTCATATATCTATGGGATTAAATTAGAGCCATGTTCAATAGCAAATTTCGGATCACCTGCTATTGATCATGCACTATAAATTTAATGCCTTCTTTGAGCTTATCTGATTTAAATTTAAACATATAATCTCATTCCAGCCTGTCTCTAACCCAGAATGAATAATTAAAAACCATACGACAATTCAAAATTAGGCTAATATGTTTAAATAGAGATCTTTCTAACTTCGTTTTAATATTGTGAAGGAACACTATAAGAATGCAAAATTTTAAATTTTACCGATTCGGAAAATTTATCTATAAGATGCGTTGGCCTGTTATAATAATATGGGTGCTTATTATTGTATCGTGCATTCCATTCTTACCCCACATCATTACCCCATTTAAAACAACTGGTTTTATTGATGAAAACTCATCCAGCGCTACTGCTGAAGAATACATTGACAAAGAGTTAGGTTATGATAATAAGAATAAGTTTCTGATTATTTATCATAGTCCCAAACTTTTAGCAAAAAATCCTCTCTTTCTAAAAAAAATAAAGCGATCATTAACTGAACTAAAAAACTTTCCGCTTAAACATGAAATCATCTTTCCAGACAAGAAAAAACAAATATCCAAAGACAAGCATACGGCTTATGTAGTTGTTATTATTAAAACCAATAAACCAATCCCAGATAAACTATTTGAGCAATTTAAAGCGTCTATAAAAACTCCATCAAACATGACCGTTCAGACCGGGGGGGAACAATTTTTTATAGAAAGCGTGACGAAACAAACACAGACTGATCTTTTCAAAGCAGATATTATCGCAGCTCCAGTAGCAATAATAACTATGCTTTTAGTTTTTGGATCTGTAATCGCAGCCTTCCTCCCTATTGTTCTGGGCGGGGGTTGCGCTTTAATAATCCTTACTGCGCTTTTTATGCTGGGCCATTTATTTACCCTGTCAATTTTTACTCTAAATATTGCCCTATTGTTAGGTCTTTGTCTGAGCCTGGATTATTCCTTATTTATAATAAGCCGTTTTCGCGATGAACTGGATAATGGATTAAATACTATCGAAGCAATAGCCATAACACAAGAACACGCTGGAAAAGCCATTTTCTTTAGTGGCTTGGCTGTTTTTGTAAGCCTTAGCGCTTTATTTTTATTTCCAATCAATATTCTATTTTCTGTTGCAGTCGGGGGGTTAATTGCTGTGTTTGTTGCCATGTTAATAGCGATTATATTGCTTCCGTCAATTCTTTGCGTTCTGGATAAAAAAATTAATTTATTATCCATAAGATCTCTTGGAAAGGATAAAAATAATCGCGCGGGTTCCTGGCATTGGATCGCTGAAAAAGTAGTCAATCGCCCTCTTCTGTTCTTTTTATCTGTTCTTATTTTTTTGTTACTGCTGGGATATCCATTTTTATCCGCAACATTTGGAGTTTCCGACTATAAGATTTTTCCCGAAAATTCGGAAGGTAGAGAGTTTTATGATACTTATTCTGAGAAATTCAATATTAATGAACTTACTCCCATCTTATTGGTAGTAAAATCAAAAAAAGGGCCTATTTTATCTAGAAAGAACCTATATGATTTATATAATTTAACCCAAAATTTGAAAAAAAATCCGCTAATTAAGAAAGTAGACAGTATAGTTACCACTAATCCTGATTTAACGAAAAAACAATATTACACTTTGTATCACACCCAACAAAGTCTGAACAAAGCTACTATTAAAAAACTATTATCTACAACAACCCATAAACAGGTAACAGTCCTATCAGTTGTCAGTAAATATCCCATGCACTCAGCCCAAACAGATCAGTTGATAACTGATTTGCATAAAATAAAAATGAGCCCAGGGTTAAGTATGCAGATAACAGGTAAACCAGTAAGTAATAAGGAGGTATTAGAACGTATTTATGAAATTCTTCCGTATGCAATTTTATGGATAATGGTCTTTAGCTACCTTATTCTGCTTCTGTTATTACGGTCCTTATTTTTACCATTTAAAGCAATTTTAATGAATTTACTAAGTCTCTGCGCCTGTTACGGTGCGCTGGTTTTGGTTTTTCAAGACGGCTACTTGTCTAATTTGTTCAATTTTCAGCCACAAGGCTTACTCGATATAAGTTTACTAGTGATAATTTTTTGTGCTTTGTTTGGTTTTTCCATGGATTATGAGGTTTTTTTACTCTCAAGGATTAAAGAATCATATGAGCTGAGTGGTGATAACAGGAACAGTATTATTTTTGGTATTGAAAAAAGCAGTCGTATTATTACCAGTGCTGCAATTATTGTGATTGTACTTTGCGGCTCATTTCTAGTGGCAGATGTGTTGATGGTGAAAGCTTTTGGTCTTGGTATTGCTGTCGCTATTTTTGTGGATGCATTCCTAATCCGTACCCTTTTAGTTCCAGCAACAATGTCGCTTTTAGAGAGTTGGAATTGGTACTTACCCAAATGGTTAGATAAAATTTTACCTAAATTTTAATTTACCTGTCATTCACTCACAATCCTCTAGTCTTAAATTGGAATTATCAAGAATTTATGTCCATACTCTTATATGCAAGAAATACAAGCTGCTGCATTACGTTCCCATTAAAAATTTCTAGTTCGATTAGTAAATAACGACACGAAGCTTTAAAAATTAAGAATAAAGGAGCGGAGGGTAGTGTGGAAATTCAAGATACGATACATACATTTTTTGAAGAGCATACGAGACAAAGGCCGGAACATATTGCTGCACTATTTGGTAAACAATCGCTAACCTATGATGAATTGAATAGAAAAGCAAATCAACTTGCTCATTATTTACTGACAATGAACATTCTACCTGACACGCCTGTTGCCTTTTGTATGGAGCGTTCTTTTGAATGCCTCATTACAATTCTAGCTATTTTAAAAGCAGGAGCTGCATACCTACCACTAGATTCCTATCACCCTGAGGAGCGCTTATTATATATTCTCAAAGACAGTAATACCCCCATTCTGATAACAAAATCCTGTTTGCAAGAGAAATTTATTCAATATCAAGGAAAATTGGTTTTACTGGATCAGTGCTGGCCTAAAATTTGTAATCAAAAAAACGAAAATCCTGAGCTTCCGATAAAACCAGAACAACTAGCCTATGTGATTTATACTTCTGGCTCAACTGGAATGCCCAAAGGGGTATTGATCGAACATAAATCAGTTGTTAATTATTGCCACTGGCTTGCTGACTTCTCAGATGTTCGTCCCAAACAACGCCTTGATTTCTCCTCTAATCACACTTTTGATATGGCAATAACCATTTCAATTGCACCACTCATGTTGGGCTTGACTATTATAATGTGTGATGATGAAGTTAAAAAAAATGTGCGACATTATCTTGAGTATCTTAAGCGATCCAGGGTTAATTTCATTAAATTAACCCCCAGTTATTTTAAGATATTATTACAAGAAGTAAAAAATAAATTCACTACTCTTCCTTATTTGAAAACAATTCTTTTAGGAGGAGAAAACTTATCTGCTGCGGATTGTAAATCCTGGCTTAAACTTTACCCCAACCATATCTTACATAATGAGTATGGTCCAACTGAAACAACCGTTGGTATTTCACAATATAAAATTTGTAATTCAAATACTTCTGAATTGGGGGTAAATGTACCTATTGGTAAAGCAGGGTATAACATCCATTGCCTCATTCTTGATGCCAACAATAATCCATTACCTGCAGAGGAAATAGGTGAGTTACATATAGGGGGTATGTGTCTGGCACGGGGATATTTGAATAAACCTGATTTGACCAAAAAACAATTTATTCACGATTTTTTTAGCAAAGAACAACATGCACGTTTATATAAAACAGGCGATCTCTGCCGACTCAGAAGGGATGGAGTACTCGAGTATTTTGGAAGGATCGACTCTCAGATCAAAATACGAGGATACAGAATAGAACCTGGGGAAATTGAAGGATGCCTGGCAAAGCATGAAGCCATTGAGGCTGCGAAAGTTCTTGCTCAGAAAAATTCGTTAAATGAAAACTCTTTGATAGCATACTATATTCCTAAACAAACAAATGACATTCCGGATGTTCTGCAATTACGCAAATATCTAAAGAAATACCTTCCAGAATATATGCTTCCAGTTGCATTTATCAGTATTAAATCGTTCCCACTGACATCTAATGGCAAATTGAATACCTTATTACTCCCAGCTCCACGACTGATTGCCAGCCAATCGTATCGAAAGCCTATAACTGATGTTGAGCAATCTCTTGCTGAAATCTGGTCGGCAGAATTAGGGATCCAAACAATAGGATTAGACGACAACTTTTTTGAATTAGGTGGGCATTCATTATCAGCTGCTCGCATTGTCTCTAAAATAAATCGTTTACAGGAAACAGATATTACTTTACGTGATTTTTATTATGCCACCAGCATTGGTAAGCTAAGCTTGATAATTTTAAAAACTCAAAAAAGAAAGAGATCCTGGCAAAAAAACAACCCGATCACCAATGTAACGGATATTCCTCTTAGCGATTTTCAGCTCCTGTTATGGATATCAGATACCTTTGAATCTAAAGCAAAAAAACTAAATATAACGATTAGAAAACGGTTAAAAGGCGGGCTGGATATAACCGCCCTGGAATCCGCTTTTCACGCTGTTTTAAAAAAACAGGAACTATTATTTTATCGTATTTTGAAGCTGCGTCCAATTCAGTTGCTGCAAAAAAATATTTCGTTTAAAGTTAAGCAGATCAATGTGGCATTATTAACAGAACCTGAAGCAGAGAAAAAACTTGAAGATTCAATGAATCAACTGATCAATTATTTTCCTTGGCCAAAAGATTCTCCATTACTAATGGCTAAATTATTTTATTTAAAAAATAATCGGATTGAATTACAAATCAGTATGCCACATATTGTTTGTGATGATTTCTCGCCTGAAATTTTGTTATCTGATTTATCTCAATTTTATCTGATCTATAAAAACCAACCAGATACTGAAGTAGTTAGCATCGAAAAACCTTATAAAGATTATATTTTCAACGAACAAAGCTATTTCCAAAAAAATTTAGATCGAGACATGGCTTTTTGGGATAAGTACTTAAAAAATGCTGGTTTATTCGTGTTTCCCGCTGTTAATGTAGTAAGAAACATGGACTCAAAAAATATATCCTATTCAACTTATACCAAAATAGCAGAATCCGAGTTAAATACATTTAAACAATTTTGTGCAAACACACATGTAAGCCTGAGCGATGGCTTATGTGCAGCAATTATATTAGCCTTGCAACGCTGTGCCCAAAAAGAGGACCTTCAACCTCCTTTTGTTTATATTAATATAGTAAAATCAACACGAAATAATGAGTTATATGATGAAACAATTGGATGCTTTCTCAGGCTTGAGCCAGTCAAAGTTGCATTAGATAGACAACAATCCACTTTAGAAACAATATCTAACCAGTTACACCAGTCTACAATTGATACAAGCCCCTATCAGCAATGTCCGGACCTCGTGAAACTTTCTGTAATTGGCACCTTTCAGCCAAAAAGAAAAATAATTAGAAGTTTTTTAATTAATGTGTTCACTTCAATTTATGCAACAGTATTCTCAATTCCAGAAATAAATCGAAAAATTTTTAAGCTCTGTATTCAGCGCCTGACTTCGTTTAAACGTAAGAATAATTTTCTTATTAATATCAACGTCAGTAGGAATTTTATTTCTGAAAAAAATAAGAGTCAATTTGATTTATTTGGATTAGATGAAGTGATATGGGTCCGCATGTCTGGAACAAAATTAAGGAAAAATAAGAGCTATTCATCCATCATTTATAGTTAAAAATTCACTCAAATTAACCTATTTAAACCTACTCAATACCGTATGAATAGTGATTGCTACTACGAATTGTCTTAGGTCATTTTACCACAACTCTATCAGAATGACTTATCCACAAGTCCACAGGTCAGGAGAGCTTCACTTTCTCGTATAGGCCTGTGGGCCTTGTGGGTAAGTCATGACGCTCTCATTTAGGGTTTATGGTCTTTTCCGGCCATAATACACCTCTGCGGGCGTTAAATAATTAAAGGACTGGTGAAGCCTTCGGTTATTATAATACTCAAAATACTCCGTTAAGGCCAGCTCAACCTCTTCAATTGTATCAAAATCATACCGGTAGATTTTTTCTTGCTTAACACTACGCCACAATCGCTCGATAAATATATTATCTAAATAACGTCCTCGCCCATCCATGCTGATAGAAATGTGGTGAGATTTTAGCGTATTTATCCAATCTTTTGAGGTAAATTGAGAACCCTGATCCGTGTTAAAGATCTCACAACGCGAATGCAGCAAAGCGTTTCTAAGCGCCTCAATACAAAATTCAGCCTCCATAGTAGGTGAAATAGCCCATCCAATCACATAACGACTATACCAGTCCATAATAGCTACTAAATACACATGCTTTCCTTTCATGCGGATGTAGGTGATATCTGCGGCCCAAACCTGATTTGGTTTGGTGATATCCACCTCTTTTAATAAATAAGGGAACACCTCATGCTCCTTATTGGGAACGCTTGTATTTGGCTTTGGGTAAACAGTCGATAACCCCATCATTTCCATCAACTTTTTTACTCGACGTTTACCAACAGGATAGCCTACTTCTTTTGACAGCCATCTTGCCCGCTTAATTTTACCTTCACATGGATACTGCAGATAGTGCTCATCAAGTAGCGCCATAAGCGCTTCATCTTCGACAGAAATGGGCTTGGCACTATAATAATAACTTGAAACAGGCAAGTCTAATAGCAAGCATTGTTCACGAATGGTGAGCTCGGCAAGAGGATCAATCATGACGCGCTTTTCATCCAGACTAAAGTTCATGCTTTTTTTTTAGCCAAGATAGCTGCGCTTGAAGTCGACCAATTTCTTGATATAATGCCTCAACAAGCTGCTCTTGGGACTTGGCTTCTTTTTCATTAGCCCCAGAGAATAAATCGTTAATGGCTTTGATGGCCGATTGCTTCCAAGTTTTTACCTGCGTTGCGTGAACACCGTATTCACTGGTAATTTGCGCTTGTGTGAGTTTCCCCTCAATCGCAGCTAGCGTTATTTTTGCCTTCTTGGCCGCCGTATAATAAGCTCGCTTTTTAGACATTTTATTCTCCTCTTTGTATTAAGAAGAATAGCTCTTAAAAAACCTTTTTTTGTGTCCAGAAAACCGCGCCTATATTAAAGTACCTGTTAATAATCATCACTATGATTTATTAAAAATA
The DNA here is from genome assembly GCF_011764505.1 of Legionella antarctica. Taxonomy (NCBI): domain Bacteria; kingdom Pseudomonadati; phylum Pseudomonadota; class Gammaproteobacteria; order Legionellales; family Legionellaceae; genus Legionella; species Legionella antarctica. The sequence goes on along the minus strand of NZ_AP022839.1, from coordinate 1,480,903 downwards.
GATAATATTTTTGACGTTTGTTTTGTAAAGGATGAAAACGATAATTCTCATTACATGGTGATTTCAGCAAATTTGAGGCCCGAATACCGTGAATTAATTGCAAAAGAAGTGAGTGAAATCATTGCTTCTGCATCACTCCCTCCTCCTCAGGAAAACTTAATTAACAAAATTTACGAAAAAAATCATTATTTAACCAAAAATTTTTAACTTAGAGAATGGTTTTTTGGATCAGTTCTTATTAGTATATTGCCTTGGAAAGTAAAGTTAATCCAATAAAAATCTGATGCGGTTTCCAATATTACATTATTTGTATTTTGCAGGCTGTTTTATTTTCTGATACATTGTTTTTGTTCTCTTTTTTAAGTTTAACAAGGATCGAAAAAATGATAAAAAGAATTTTTGGTGTCTGTATGTATTTATTTAGCCTGTCCGTTTTTAGTTGTCCCGGTGCTTTACCTACTGATCACGTAAATTTTTGTGCCTCCTTTAGGACCGCAGCAACCTGCTATTGTACTTCTTCAGGTCTACCTGCTGGCATGTGTCAAGATATGACTGCACTTTATAATCGTCTAATAGGTGTATTTGGATCCTTACAAAAGGCTTGTGAATATCAGCGCTATACCACTACTCAAGACTGTATGGATAACTGGAATTGTTATCGTTTGGGAGGTATAGATTCTCACGGTAGATTATGTAGTTCTAACCAGCTGGCTTGTAGCTAAATTTAGAGTATTTATTTGGCTCTTCAAAAAAAGAAGGGCCAAAATTTAAAGAGTATTTAACTGTGATTAATAAAAAAACAAACTTATACCTGTTTTCACTAATATTTTTTTTGCCAATTTTTTGTCAAGCCAAGATAAGTAATCAATTTAAGCATCCATTTTATGTAGGCGCCTTAGGTGGTTTTGGCTCAACAACCTGGCAAGGATTAGTACCCAGTCAGGTAAATCGAAATCTGGCTATCAGCATGTCCACTCCGATAAATGCTCAGGAAGGAGGTCATGTTTGGGGACTTTTAGCCGGATATGAAATTAGCCCTTTCTTTGCACTTGAAGCAAGTTACATCCATTATCCTAGTGCCAATATCATATTTGAGCCCTTTAGTTTATTTAGTTTCAATTATGACGGACTGACAAAATTTTCTACTAACACCGAAGTGTTAAGTTTGATGGCCAAAGTAATGCTTATCATACCGAACACCCAAATGAGAATATATTCCAGTGCAGGAGCAGCTAATCTGCATCGTGAAGATATGATTGTTGACGATTGGCGTTTAAGTCCTGCATTTGGAGTTGGATTAAATTACCATATCGCAGAGAACTTGATGGGAGAACTTGGAGCTCACTATACTGCAGGTTATGGGGAGTCCCAACTTAACCCTGCTGACACCTACTTTCCTTTTCTTTATTCAGTAACTTTGCGTCTGGCCTACTGTTTTTAATTTTAGAGTAAATTTCTAAACCAGGGTCTACAGATTCAGGACATGCTCTGGTTTGTATTCCTCTAATAATTTTTTCATGATGTTTTAATCTTATGGCAAAGGGACTTGGTGTGAATTTTAATTTTGAAAAACTTGATATGGCCAGGTTTTAATAATACACATCAACTGCTTAAAACGTTCATGCCCCCTTAGGAAATTCAAGCCTTGAATTTTAATACGCTTTATAATTTGAACATATCTCCACCTCTTATGTTAGAATAACATCATGTTTAATCGTATCTTTAAGATTCAATTACTAAGTTATGCTGCTACTTATTGATAACTATGATTCATTTACTTATAACCTGGTTCAGTATTTTCAATGTTTAAACCAAGAGGTCCATGTTTTTAAAAACGACAAAATCAGTCTGAATAAAATAAGAAAACTTGCCCCTCAGTATATTGTAATCTCTCCAGGTCCCAAATCCCCCAGTGAAGCAGGTATTTCTCTTGCTGTTATTCGTGAATTTTATAAAAAAATACCTATCTTGGGCATCTGTCTTGGTCATCAATGTCTGGCAAAAGCGTTTGGAGGTCAGATTATACCAGCCTATGAAATTTTACATGGTAAAACATCAACAATAATTCATAACTACCAAGGAGTGTTTCATAATATTCCTAATGCATTTGAAGCAACCCGATATCATTCTCTGGCTGTTGATGTAGCCAGTTTGCCTACATGTTTTTCAATAGATGCATGGGCAAAAGAAACAATAATGGCAATTTCACATCGTCAATTTCCACTTTTTGGTCTACAATTTCATCCTGAAGCAATCCTAAGCCAACATGGTTTGCAACTATTAGAGAATTTCTTAAAATATGAAACCCAATCTCTTGTTTGAACAGCTCATTGCGAAAAACGACTTAACCTCAGATCAAATGCAAGAGGTGATTCATGCCTGCATGACTGGTCAATTAAATGATCTACAAATTGCAACTTTTTTAGCCTTAATGCGGATGAAAGGTGAAACAGTCAACGAACTGACTGCCGCGGCCAAAGTCATGCGGCAATTAGCTCACCCGGTAGAATTAGGTGCTAACCTAATTGATATTGTTGGTACCGGTGGTGATGGTAAAAACACCTTCAACGTATCTACCGCATGTAGTTTTGTAGTTGCAGCAACCGGATTCGCAGTTGCCAAACATGGAAATCGTTCAGTCTCAAGTAGCAGTGGGAGCGCTGATTTATTAGAACAGGCAGGATTTGTGCTTAAGCTTTCCGATGTGCAGATTCAAACCTGTATTAAGCAGTGTAATTTAGCTTTTTTATTCGCCCCACACTATCACCCGGCGATGCAACAGGTCCGAACAGCGCGTCAACAGTTAGGAATTAAAACTCTGTTCAATCTACTTGGGCCTTTGATCAATCCAGCCCAGGTAAAAAAACAAGTAGTAGGAGTATTCTCAACTAGTTGGCTTAAACCTTTAGCAACCGTACTTGCAAATTTAGGTAGCGAGCATGTTTTGGTAGTGAACTCCCAGGACGGACTGGATGAAATCAGTATTGCTGCTCCTACCAATATAGTGGAATACAGAAAAGGAATATTCAAAGAGTGGCTGCTGTTCCCTGAAGAATATGGCCTCAAACATCAATCTTTAGACTCAATCATTATCGAGTCGCCCCAGCAAAGTTTAGAATTAATCAATAAAGTGCTTGCAGGACATCCAGGAGCCGCACGCGATATAGTTCTGCTCAATTCAGCAGCGGCAATTTATTGTGCCCATGAGGAGCTTACTTTCGATTTAGCATTAGAACAAGCGAAAACCGCCATTGACAGCGGCAAAGCAGCACAGTGTTTTAATCAGCTCCGTCTTTTAACCCAAACTTTGATTAAAGACCCAAATCATGAATAGTATATTACACAAAATTACCCATCATAAGATGGAAGAAATTGCTCAAGCAAAAAAAGATAAACCTTTAAATTCACTTTTGAAGCAACCTCCAATAACACAACGTGACTTCATCACAGCCCTTCAATCCAATTCAAATCCTGCAATTATTGCGGAAATAAAAAAAGCCTCTCCTAGCAAGGGAATAATCCGAGATCATTTTGATGTAGCTCAAATTGCCACAGCTTACGCCCTAAATGGGGCACGTTGCTTGTCTGTACTTACAGATATCGAATTTTTTCAAGGACATCCTGATAATATACTCCTGGCAAAAAATCATTGCCCTCTTCCTGTACTTCGTAAAGACTTCGTCCTGGATCCATACCAAATTCATGAAAGTTTAGCCTTAGGAGCGGATTGTATTCTGCTTATTGTTGCTTTGTTAGACGATATACAATTATCTGACTTCTGTCAGCTGGCTCAAGAGCTAAAGATGGCTGTTCTAGTAGAAAGCCATACCAGAGAAGAATTAGATAGAGCATTACTCTTACCCACACCCCTTATAGGAATTAATAACCGTAGTCTTCATACTTTTAAAACAAACATCCAACTTAGTATTGATTTAAAGCACTACATTCCTGAAGATAAGATTGTTATAACTGAAAGTGGCATTAACACTCATCAAGATATAAAACTCATGCAAGCTCACGGCATCAATACTTTTCTCATAGGAGAAAGCTTGATGAGATCGAATAACATCGGTGCAACACTAAAAAATCTGATTAATGATCAGGTTTAACTTAAATTATCAGGTTCAGGGGCTTGACTAGGCTCAGGCTCTGGTGTGCCAGGATATGTCGGTTCTATTGGTTCAGGACGAGATGGATACTCATTAGGTTCATCCGGAATCTCATTAGGTTCGGGTATCTCACTGCTGTTCAAAATAATTCCTTTTTAATTAGAGGTGTATGTTAAGTATAGCAAATACACCTATAAAGGGACTTAAAGAGTAAAGAAATGAAGATGGAGTTTATTTAATATTTTTTAGGGAAGGTGTTAATATCACCTGCTAATTGAGTTTTATCTGAATATGAGGACATAAGCATGAGAGTAGCTGTAATTACCGGTGCTGCAAGTGGCATAGGACTCGCTTTAAGTCTTGTTTACCTGCAAAAGGGAATAATAGTAGTCATGACAGATAAAGACGTCTCTAAACTCAACAATGAAGCCAAGCAGTTGATGGTCAAATTTCCTGATCAGGTTTTTCATACGGTCTGCGATATAACTAAAATTGATGAGGTGAATCAATTAACACAGCTAATAGCTAAAAAATGGGGGCGAGTAGACTGGATATATAATAATGCTGGCATTATTGGAAATTTAGCTCCTGTATGGGACTTAAAACCCGAACAAATTAGCCAGGTTATGGATGTTAATCTATACGGTATGATTAATGTGATTCGCGCATTTGTTCCCCTATTGTTCAAGCAAAAGTTTAATTCTCACATCATCAATATTGCAAGTTTATATGCATTATGCTCCGGCTCACAAATGGCTTCCTACGCCATGTCAAAACATGCCGTTCTTGCATTATCGGAATCGCTTTATTTTGATCTTCAGCGCCTGGACAAACCTGTTGACCTTTCAGTAGCGTTTCCATCATTTACTGATACTTCATTATTATCCGGACAATCGGCTGAATACAGCTCGGCTTTTCATGAGTCATTAAGCTCGCTGATGTCTCACTCAAGACCCGCCATGGAAGTAGCTCAACATATAGTTCAGGAAGTAGAACAAAAACGGTTTTATATCATGCCTGATAAGGAAGTTAAGGGTTATTGTGAAGAACGCACCAAAGCAATTCTCCTTCAAGAAACCCCTCATCATAATAATGTTGAGAAATTAATAAGTTCGTTATTAAAACGCAAAAAATCAATAGTCTAGTTTAAGGGAATACCCCTCCCCTGACCAATAAGCTACCGGCATGTCAAAGCAGAGGCAGCCTATATTAGCCCAGCATATCCAATAATTCACGTCGGAACATGTGATAGTCCACTTCTAATGCATGACGCATATTGGATTTAAAGCGATAATGGGGTTTGTTGATTTCCTGCTCAATTTTTTTATGCAGTTGCTCTGGTCTTTTAAGAGAACCAGTGATGATTCGTGCCACTATTTTAGATTGATAGTCAGCTAATGGCCAAATACATCCTTGAGGCTGGCATAATCCAATAAAATAAAGAGTATCAAAATCTGCATGCATCATTTTGCGATACAGTGGAATTTTAGTCGAATTGCTGAAATCCAGAATGTCTTTATCAAAAAATGGAAAACTAATTTGATAACCTGTTGCAAAAATGACAGTATCAAACTCTTCCTGAGTACCATCAGTGAAATGTATTTTGTTACCGTCAAAGCGTTCTATACCGGGAAGCGGGGTAATCTTGCCATGTCGAATAAAATACAATAATTCAGTATTAATTGTCGGATGTATTTCTAAAGGGCCACAATCGGGCTTCATTAAATTATATTTGGGATATCGGCCTTGTAAACCGCGGATCACTAAAGCAATGAATTTTTGTCTTAACCAAGACGGCATCCATTGAATTTTTGCCACGGCCTCGTCGGTAGGTTTACCAAAAATAAATTTCGGAAAAATATGATATCCTCGGCGCATACTAATGCACGTTTTTGGCGCAATCCTTGAGATTTCCACTGCAACATCACATGCAGAATTCCCTCCCCCAACCACAAGAACCCGTTTATTTTTAAAAACTGAAGCTTTTTTATACTGATGAGAATGAAGTATTTCTCCGCTAAACTCACCAGGATATTTTGGTAAAGCAGGATCCCAATGGTGGCCATTTGCCACTAACAGGTAGTCAAAACACTCATTGTGAGTACCTTGCTCATCCTTGTATACTACATGCCATTGTTGCTCATCACTTCTGGTAACTTTTAAAACAGTACTGTTAAATCGTATGTATTTGTCTAATTGAAAATGTTGTGTGTAGTTTCTGAAATAATTTAACAGTTGGGAATGTGATGGATAATCAGAATAATCCGGAGGCATGGGAAAATCTTCAAACTCCGACCAGCGTTTCGAACTAATGATGTGGGTTGTTTCATAGACACTTGAATGGTTATTGCGTTCATCAAAAACCCAATTACCACCTATTTCGTTATTTTTTTCAAAAACAGTAATGCTGGTTAAACCTTGTTCTTGCAGATTTTTAATCGCAGCAAGACCACTTGGGCCAGCGCCAATAACACAGATCTTAGGATTTAGCTGTTTAAGCGCTCTTTCTATTGCCATCAATTATCACCCTTTTAACTTCGTCTAGTATCATTGCCTGTACGACTTTGTCTTTATCGATAGTAAAGTGATTGACATTGAGTTCCTTTAAATTATCAACATTAATATTTTTAATCCGAGTTGCATTGGGGTCTACAGCCTTCAGTCTGAGCCCGCTAAACATTGGAATATAACCTGGTTTATATACATTGAGGACATGCTTCACATTTGGTGGCACAATAGTTTGCGACACAGCATCTACAGTCACCAGTAGCTCAACAGGTACTCCTGCCGCATTAAGGTTACGAGCCACTTTTATTTGTTCATTAGCACCCAATGAGTGCCCCATCAATATAATAGGTCTATGAATTTTATGCGTATAATAATAATGAGTTATAGCTTTAGTTACGTCACCAGCGTTATACCACATGTTGCTGGAGGCTGAAACGCTCTTGTATTGTTTTGCAATATCATCGCGGACCGTATTCATGCCCACACTAAACATTCCTAAACCACCAAGCATGGTATGTACTTCCCCTTGAGATTTAGATCTATTTGTTTTCTTTTTTTGAGAGGAAGACTTCAATGACTTATTGGAATGATAGGCAACTTTTTTTTCTGGAGTTAACTTAGCACCAGATAGATCAACACAACCTGTCAACCCCAAAGTAATACAGCATATGAAGAAAAATATTTGTTGTTTTTCAAGATAATTCATTTCATTTTTTTAAAAAATTTTAAGGCAATAATCATAACTGATTCTTATTTTTTATTCCAATACACTGCTATCCGTAAGAATGAATTTTTTATTACTAACGTTCTAACTTAATAGCTCCACAATGCCTAAATAACGCCCTTGCCCCCAAGGTATATGAGCTAATTGTAATGCTTCCCATTGTGCTTGTTGTTCCACTTGGGTAGCCACTACTTGAATATCCAGAGTCTTGGCCATCTCATTAAAATAATGAATAAAAAATTGTTTGCTTTCATTCTCATCTATATCCTGCACCAAACTGCCATGCAATTTTATATAATCAATATGTAAGTCACTTAAATAATGAAGTGGGGAAAAATGAATTCCAACTCTATCCACCCCGATGGTGACTCCTAATTGATTGGCTTGTCTGGCAAACAGCTTCGCTTCGGAAAAATTAGAGAGTAGGATTGCTTCGTTGATCTCTAGTGCCAAATTATTTAATACCGCTTGAGGCAAATTTTTAAGCTGTTTCAAATATTCTTCCCTGTACTCCTTTTTTTGCAAAGTATTCTCGGAAATATTTAAGGCAAAACATTCTTGCGTGGCCACTTTCCTGGAAGTTAATTCGTGAAGTACGTATAGATCAATGAAACAGGCCAGGGATAATTTTTCCGCCAGTTGCATAAAATATCCAGCACCTAGCTCTCCTCCACTTGGGTCAGGAATACGCACAAACACTTCTTTATGCATATTTCGTTTACCATTTGTTACCTCCTGAACATATAAATTCATGGTTTTCTGGGCTAATGCTTTTTTTATATCATCGCCATCAAATAAACGAGGGTACTTAAAAGTATCTTGCTCTATTTGACAGTAAAAAACCCCTTTCTCCCGGGCTTTTTTAATCGACAAATCAACCATGGTTAATAAATTTGATACAGATTGATGAACAAAATAATTGGTTGCGCCTATGTGAATATCACAAAGAGCAATATTACTAATCGCTTGTCGTAGTACCAATTCAAAGTCTTTGCATGCTTTCTCGAAAATAAGAGAATCCAACTCATTATTGATTAGGGCGAATGTGCTGCCATTAATTCTTGCTATAGTACTTACTGAGGTCTGTTGCCAGAACTCCTTGCAAATACGTGAGACAGTTAAAACCAGATTATCACCTTGCTGATACCCCTGCTGCTTATTTAATTCATCCAATCCATCAATAACAATCATTAAAACATAGCCGGGAACAAACTCATCTTCATTCTCTAAAATAGACGATAGCTGCTGTAAAAAATGACGACGATTACTCATTCCTGTGAGTGCATCTTGATAAACTTGTACTCTAAGTGCTTCGGTTTGTTGAAGTTGGGTTTGAAACAGTGATTTAATTTTAGTCACCATTTGGTTCATTGCCAATGTCACCTGTTTTAGTTCAGGAGTCTTAGGTATGTTAGATTCAATGGGAAACTCATGTTCTGATATAGCCAGCGCCTGGGCAGTTACTCTGTTTAAGGGTCTTAATAAAAACTGAATAAAACCATAGATAAGAATTAAAGCAACTACAGCAAAAATAAAATACCACTTTACCATTTCAACAGCATTGGACCACAATGCAGAATATGCGTAACCTGAATCTGTTGTTACCGATACCAACCCAGCTTGCATCCATCCATTCATAACCAAAGAAGATTTATCAGTCGTAGGCCATCGGATCAAATTCACAAACCAGCCTGGAATACTACTTACTTGGTCCGGTTGCTTTTTAGAAATAATAATCTTGCCTTTAACGTCCTTAACCTCAATTGAAGAAAAGTAACCTCGATCAAAAACAGCCTGCACCATTGAGTTCATTGTTGGTATGTCATGACTTAAAAAAGATTGAGATAAGGATAAACCCAGAGATGTCGCAGTATCCTGTGCATTACTCTCAATCTGCTGAATAAAAAAGTTCCGGGCATTATTCATAGTTATCAAGTAAGTGCCAATAAAAACCAAAAATAACATGATTAAAACACCTAATGCCATTTTCTTTATTAGAGTCATCGTTTATCACCTTGTAGTTGCATTCGTTTCATTAAGTCATCCCACTTACCTAAACTACTGGGTTGTCCTATGGGAGTACTCTGGTTACGTTGTTTTTGCAGCCAAAGACCTTCGCCATTAAAGCTGTATATCGGTCTTAGATCAGGTCTTCTCGATGCTTGGAGAATTTCAGTTTTCAAATTGTCTAAAATTAAAGGTTCTGCCTCAGAAGTGGGGTAATAAGACAAGACCATATGAGCCTGCTTTAAAGCATAGATAGCATAAGTGAGTCTTAATTTTTCTCGCGGTACCCCAAGATTTATCAAAGTAAAGTATTTAATAATGACATAGTCCTTACAATCTCCACCGCCGTCATGCATAAATTCTTGGGGTGTTTTCCAATAATCGGCAACTCCTCGTGATTCTTCACTGGTTTGATATCTAAATTGGTTAAAAAAAGAATTAACTTTTTCTAATTGCACATTAACCGGTTTATTTCTAAGTTCCTCAATTAATTTAGCCCAGGCTCGATATCTTTTTTGAGCTTGGCCTTGTGATTTTTGCTCCATTTGTTGGATTTTTTCTATGCTGATAGAAGGTGAGGCTTTTATGGAAAAAACGGTGAAATACAAAAAAACCAGACAAATTGTTATATAAATGCCGAGAGTTAAATTTATATTAACCTTTTTTGGGAGGTTTTTTGAATGTAACCAGTACCCCTTGAACATGAGCGAGTTCCTTCAATCGTTCCATTCCATTACCAGCATGCCCACGATACTCATAGGGTCCAACAAAGACGGTTAGCAGCCTCTTGCAAGGACTAATAAACGCCGGAAAACCAAGCCCTAGTAGATGATTAGCAAGAGCGACAGCATTTTTTCTTTCCTGGAATGTCCCTGCTGACACATACCAAACCTTGGGGGTTACCTGTAAAGGATACGTAGTATTTCTATTTATTATAGACTCAGTTAAAGGAGTCGTTTCCATATTAGGCACCGGACGTGCCAATACCATTGGATCATCAGTAGTATTCGGATAAGGGATGCGATCCATATTTTTATCCAGTAGAATATTAGTCTGGGCAGAAGTGAACACATCATTGTTGACGACATTTACCGGTAATTTCAATTTTAAGAAATATAATAAATTGCCCATTCCATTTAAAATTCTGAATCGAGAAAGCATCTCATCATTTTCTCCACGAACCAACTGAATTTGTGATTGATACAATTCATTTTGCGAATCCAGTAAATCAAGAAGTGTTCTTTTTCCTATTTGAAACTCATCTTGATAGGCCAGGCGTGTTTTTTTAGAAGCACTGACGTGTTTTCTTAAGGGGGTTAATCTAAGACCCGCTGAAATATACACATTCCATGATAAACGAATGGCCTCTTTTAATTGCAGTAAGGTACGATTTTTTGTTTCATAAGCTTGTTGTACCTGATAGGCGGTTTGTCTTACAAATGCCTGATCCGCACCGCCGCGAAACGCGTTATAATTCATCCTCAGCATAGCTAATTGGTTATCATTAGGCCCAACCAGCCCTTGAAGATTTCTATTTTTGGCAGAAGTCAAAACCACATCAACTTTAGGATAATAAGCAGCTCTTGCTACTTCATATTGAGCTTTTGCCTGTTTTACATCGGCATAGCTTGCTTTGACTGTGGGATGATTATCCATACCTATTTCCAAGGTCATTGGTAAATTACCGGGTAAATATTTGTTTGTTGGAATACGAGGCAAGGTTAAGTGCTGGGGCCATTTACCAACTACTTTAGCATAATTAATCCGTGACTCTTGCAAATCAGCTTCAGCGCTAATTTTATTAGACTCAGCTAAAGCAAGTCGAGCATTTGCTTGATCCACCTCCGCCTCACGAGCAATTCCCGCGTCTGCTCTTTCTCTTATCATTTTAAAAACTGACCGATGTGCTTGAAGATTGGCCACGGCATAACCATACAAGCGTTCATGCATGATTACTGCCAAATAATCCTTAGTAATTTCCAAAGCTAAATCTTCTGCGACTCCTTGGGTGGTCCATCGTTGCGATTGAGTTATATATTCATTTCGCTTTACTTCATTAACTATTCCACCACCGGAAAACAAATTTTGTTTTAACTCAATCATCGACTCAGTGCGATTGAGGATGGCCACTTGAGTATCATCAATAGCTGCCGTTGTAGGGTTACGACTATTTTCACGACCAAATCCTGCATTGACATCAACGGTGGGATAATAGCCGCCCTTGGCTTTATCTATCCCGTGTTTTGCTGCCAAACCCTTTGCCGTATTTAACAGAACATCTGGATTAGCTATCATTCCATGTTGAACAGCTTCATATAAAGTATCGGCCGCCGTACAAGTGGAAGTTAACAAGAGTAGTAATACTGATATGGGTCCGCATGTCTGGAACAAAATTAAGGAAAAATAAGAGCTATTCATCCATCATTTATAGTTAAAAATTCACTCAAATTAACCTATTTAAACCTACTCAATACCGTATGAATAGTGATTGCTACTACGAATTGTCTTAGGTCATTTTACCACAACTCTATCAGAATGACTTATCCACAAGTCCACAGGTCAGGAGAGCTTCACTTTCTCGTATAGGCCTGTGGGCCTTGTGGGTAAGTCATGACGCTCTCATTTAGGGTTTATGGTCTTTTCCGGCCATAATACACCTCTGCGGGCGTTAAATAATTAAAGGACTGGTGAAGCCTTCGGTTATTATAATACTCAAAATACTCCGTTAAGGCCAGCTCAACCTCTTCAATTGTATCAAAATCATACCGGTAGATTTTTTCTTGCTTAACACTACGCCACAATCGCTCGATAAATATATTATCTAAATAACGTCCTCGCCCATCCATGCTGATAGAAATGTGGTGAGATTTTAGCGTATTTATCCAATCTTTTGAGGTAAATTGAGAACCCTGATCCGTGTTAAAGATCTCACAACGCGAATGCAGCAAAGCGTTTCTAAGCGCCTCAATACAAAATTCAGCCTCCATAGTAGGTGAAATAGCCCATCCAATCACATAACGACTATACCAGTCCATAATAGCTACTAAATACACATGCTTTCCTTTCATGCGGATGTAGGTGATATCTGCGGCCCAAACCTGATTTGGTTTGGTGATATCCACCTCTTTTAATAAATAAGGGAACACCTCATGCTCCTTATTGGGAACGCTTGTATTTGGCTTTGGGTAAACAGTCGATAACCCCATCATTTCCATCAACTTTTTTACTCGACGTTTACCAACAGGATAGCCTACTTCTTTTGACAGCCATCTTGCCCGCTTAATTTTACCTTCACATGGATACTGCAGATAGTGCTCATCAAGTAGCGCCATAAGCGCTTCATCTTCGACAGAAATGGGCTTGGCACTATAATAATAACTTGAAACAGGCAAGTCTAATAGCAAGCATTGTTCACGAATGGTGAGCTCGGCAAGAGGATCAATCATGACGCGCTTTTCATCCAGACTAAAGTTCATGCTTTTTTTTTAGCCAAGATAGCTGCGCTTGAAGTCGACCAATTTCTTGATATAATGCCTCAACAAGCTGCTCTTGGGACTTGGCTTCTTTTTCATTAGCCCCAGAGAATAAATCGTTAATGGCTTTGATGGCCGATTGCTTCCAAGTTTTTACCTGCGTTGCGTGAACACCGTATTCACTGGTAATTTGCGCTTGTGTGAGTTTCCCCTCAATCGCAGCTAGCGTTATTTTTGCCTTCTTGGCCGCCGTATAATAAGCTCGCTTTTTAGACATTTTATTCTCCTCTTTGTATTAAGAAGAATAGCTCTTAAAAAACCTTTTTTTGTGTCCAGAAAACCGCGCCTATATTATACTAACCCATGTCTCATTGATGTCCTTATTAGTAATTGAATCTATCAAAAATGATGATAACCCATCAACTTAAATCATAAAATACCCTCCTTCAATAGATTTTGAATTTTTTTTTAATCTGATACTATTGTATTCTAATCATTGATTTGCAGGATTTTTCCAACTTATGCACACGCAAATTTCAGTAATGTCTGTAAGTCAACTCAATAGGCAGGTTAAAAACCACCTGGAAAATGAACTTGGTACAGTGCATGTGGAAGGAGAAGTTTCTAATCTAAGTAAACCTTTCTCAGGCCATTTTTACTTTACTCTAAAAGACAGTAACGCACAAATACGTTGTGTGTTCTTTAAAAGCCGTCATGTTGGTTCTCTTGCAACGAAACTGGCCGATGGTCTGCAGTTAGTAGCTAGTGGTAAATTAAGTCTTTATGAAGCCCGCGGAGATTACCAATTAATTGTAGAACAAGTAACTGAATCAGGCCTGGGAAAACTATATCAACAGTTTGAGGAACTTAAAAATAAACTTGCAGCAGAAGGTTTATTTCTGCAATCCAGAAAAAAACCGCTACCTGCAATCCCGAAAACAATAGGAGTAATTACCTCAACTAATGGTGCTGCTATTCGTGATATATTAGCGACTTTAGTTCGTCGATTCCCTTTGGCAACAATCCTTATTTATCCTAGTGATGTTCAAGGTTCAACTGCATCCTTTCAATTAATCAAAGCCCTGCAAGCAGCTAATACTGACTTACGATGTGATGTGCTGATTTTAGCTCGAGGCGGAGGTAGCCTCGAGGATTTATGGGCATTTAATGATGAGCAGTTGGCGCGACAAATTGCGGCCAGCCTAATCCCTATAGTTTCAGGTGTAGGACATGAAACCGACTTTACTATTGCAGATTTCGTAGCAGATTATCGAGCAGAAACACCAACAGCAGCCGCGGCGGCGGTCACCCCTGACTGCATTGAGTTATTCAATATTCTTGATAACGCCTTATCAAGATTAAAGGTGGCAGTAAACAGAAGCATCCAAGGTCATCAATTAAAACTAAATCATCTAATGGATAAAATATCATCACCGAAAAAAAATGTAGCGGTTTATTGGCAAACTCTTGATTACCTGGAACGGCGATTAATGACTCATTTAGCACACATGATTAACCGAAAAAAAAATCAACTGCATCTTGTTTCTACTCAATTGCATGCTAAAAATCCTGGAACCCTTATTGAGCAGACTCAAATTCGTCTCATGCAGATATCAGCACACTTAGCGCAACAAATTCAAATTAAAATCAACCATCTCAAATACCAGTTGAACACTAATTTATCCATGTTGCATGCAGTCAGTCCTTTGGCTACCCTGGACAGAGGATACGCAATAGCAACAATAAAACACAAGGTACTCTTTACTACCCAACAGGTACAAATTGGCGATACTATAGAGGTGCAGCTGGCAAAAGGTAATCTAGCATGTGAAATAACCCGGATTAAGGACTAATTCATCATGAATAAACTAATTAATATAACTATTTTTCTTTTTTTCTATTTATCAAGTAGTGCATTTGCTATAGCTCTACCAGAAAACCACGCAGTAAATGGTGGATTAACTATAATTCCAATCGACATAAATCAGCAGCCAAAAGCCTATTTTGAAGGAAAGCGCATTCCCGTATTACCCGGTACAAAACCAAATCAGTGGTTACTCATGGTAGCTGTACCTTTAGATAATAAAGAGCCAGTTAAATATCTGACGGTAACAAAACCCGTTAAAACAACCATACCTTTTCATATTAGCGAGAAATTTTATACAACCCAATTTTTAAACATTAAAGATGTCAGTAAAGTAGTACCTCCACCTGAAGATAAGCTGCGTATCGAAAAAGAAACAAAAAAATTAACGGAGTTATTTTCAGGTTACTCCGATACCAATCCGTTCCAAAAACCCTTTACTGCACCTGTACGTGGGCCAATAAGTAGCTTATTTGGGTTAAAAAGAGTATACAATAACGAGCCGAGAGCCCCTCACTCCGGACTTGATATTGCGGCGAAACACGGCGAGCCAATTCTCGCTGTCAATCGAGGAAAAGTAGTAGAAACAGGAGACTATTTCTTTACTGGCAACACCGTGATTATTGATCATGGGATGGGTGTCTTCTCCTTATATGCCCACCTAAGCGAAATTGAGGTTAAACCTGGAGACTCCATACTTCAAGGACAACAACTTGGGCTAGTGGGTATGACCGGAAGGGTAACAGGACCACATTTACATTGGACAATGATAGTCAACCAAACTTTAGTGGAGCCTTTACTATTCGTACCAATTCGCAGCATTGCCATTGTACCTCCCCCACCAAGCAAAAATCCGGGTAAAGCAATTAATCAATCGGCGGTAAAACTGTGATTAATGAGTTAATGACGAGCCTTAACTTAATTGTTACTCAAACCCAAAATAATTTATATATTTTAGGAATGATTCTCTTTATTCCCTGGTTCATTTTTTTTATTAGCTATTTTATAAACAACAAAATTCTACTGCTGGGCATTATCCCCAGATGTGTTCGCGGTTTACCTGGTGTTTTCTGCGCCCCCCTGCTTCATGCCAATTTCAATCATATCTTTTTTAATTCAATTCCATTACTTGTTTTAAGTAACTTTATATTGATCGATGGCCTTAAATACTATCTTGTTGTCACTTTAATTATTACCGTGCTGAGTGGATTCGCAATTTGGTGTTTTGCCAAACCAGGATTGCATATTGGTGCCAGCGCATTGATTACAGGTTATTGGGGCCTCCTGGTCAGTAATATTTATCAAAACGGCACACTAACAACCATTATACTTGGTCTCCTCAGCCTCTATTATTTTGCAGGTATATTTCTTGGGATTTTTCCCAGAGAAAAGGGAGTTTCCTGGCAAGGACATCTTTTTGGTTTATTGGCAGGTCTTGCCACCAGCTATGTCTATAAACTTTATACGTCGGGAGCGATGCAACAATTGATGATATAATCCCTAATAATTTTTCAAACTCTATGCTATTCTAAAATTAATAAACATTTAGAGAAATCAAGATGCTATCATTTAAAACTCTTATTCTAACAGGTACAATAAGTTTGCTTGTCTCACCCGTTTTTGCTGATGGTTGCTGCAATCAAATGGGAGGAGTAAATTACTGTGACTCTTCTGCAGGGCGCCTTGTCTGTAATAATGGTTTCTATTCTGCATGCTACTGCACACGTCACGCCATAATGGATTTGCAACTCTTAAAAGGATGCTGTTTGTGGCATGGAGGTGTATTACCTGCTTATGATACCTCTGGCCTGGTAGTATGTAATGATGGTTGGCTATCAGAAGAATGCTCACTAAAAAATCCTCATGAAAGAATTGCAACCTGGTAAAAGGCGTACTCAGAGGTATTATGTGTAATGATTTTTATAAATTAATTTTAGTGACACACAGAGAAAACTCAAGCTTAAATGAATACTTGGACTTTATTAAGTGCTGTGTTTCTTCTGGCGTTACCTGCGTTCAGTTAAGAGAAAAAAATGCTGAACCGTCATTCAAATTGCAATTTGCTCAGAAACTTAAGCAACTCTTAAAACCTTACAATGTACCCCTGGTAATCAACGATGATATTGAGCTCGCTCTACACGTTCATGCTGATGGCGTCCACCTTGGTCAATCAGATGATTCGCCCCAAATAGCCAGAACCAGGCTCGGAAACGAGAAATACATTGGCTTATCTATAGAATCAGAAAACGAACTAAAGCAAGCTAATAATTTAGCCTTAGACTATGTGGCTGCGAGTGCGGTATTCCCAACCCAAAATAAAAAAAATCTGAAAACCATCTGGGGTATTGAAGGAGTATGTCATCTTTGTAACCAAACAAAACATCCCCTGATAGGGATAGGTGGAATAACCCAGAGTAATTTACCCCAACTTATGCAGGCAGGCGCTCAGGGGGTAGCAGTGATAGGTGCCTTGCATCTAGCAGAAAACCCTGAAGAAATGGTTTTAACGCTTCGTAAAATTATTGATAACAGGACTTTTTAACATGATAGAACAGATTAAATCCTCGTTACTTATCCTGAGGGAAAAAAGACCTTTAGTATTATGTTTGACGAACTATGTCACTATGGATTTTATGGCAAACTGCCTGCTTGCCTTGGGGGCGGCTCCAATTATGTCTGAATCCATTGATGAACTTGAGGAGCTAACGAATATCAGTCATGCCCTTTACATCAATATTGGTACTTTAAATAAACAATTCATGGAACGAGCAGTCTTTGCCGCAAAAATTGCAAATTCGCTGCAGAAACCGGTAATTATTGACCCTGTTGGATCAGGAGCAAGTAAGCTAAGAACGTCAGCTGTGCATCAACTACTCCCTTTTACGCATATAATCAGAGGCAATGCCAGTGAAATCATTTCATTATCAGGTACTAATAGTTCTACAAAAGGGGTGGAAAGCATGGATAGCGTAGAAAATGCCATAGCTAGTGGAATGGTTCTAGCGAAGGATTTGGCTAAAACTATAGTTATCAGTGGTCCAAAAGATTTTATTACTGATGGAAGTCAGAGCCACACCCTCCCTTTTGGATCAAACCTAATGCCCTTAATAACAGGGATGGGATGCACAATGACTGCAGTAATTAGCGCTTTTGTTTCTTGTAACACTAACCTCTTTCAGGCTACAACTTATGCCACTGCCTATTTTGGTTTATGCGGTCAATTAGCCCACCAAAAATCTGAAGCCCCAGGTTTTTTCAGGCAGGAATTTATAAATAATCTGTTCTCTCCTGACTGGAATTATTTTTCTGAAATATTCACTCAGATGAGTTCTTGATAAATGATATATAAAGCACTGTCTATTGCTGGTTTCGATGGTTCTGGTGGGGCTGGAATCCAGGCTGATTTAAAAACATTTTCAGCGTTCGGGTGTTATGGAATGACTGTATTGACTGCCCTGCCCGTTCAAAATACATGTGGGGTCAGGAAATGCTACAGTATTCCCCTGCAAGCTATCGAAGACCAGCTTCATGCAATCTTTGATGATGTGGTGCCTGACAGCATTAAAATTGGCATGCTCTTTAATAGTGAAATTATTGAGTTAATTTCCTCTTTCCTGAAGCAAAAAGCAGTCAATATTCCTCTAGTGCTTGATCCAGTAACTCTTGCTAAAAGTGGCGACCCCCTACTCATTCCCGAAGCCGTTGAAACATTGATTTCATTGCTTATGCCACTCGCTACAGTCATAACACCGAATATTCCTGAGGCTCATACCTTTACGGGCATAGATGCTGCTTCAGAGGATGAGATGAACCTTGTAGCTCAAAAACTACTTGATTTTGGTCCTCAATATGTTTTATTAAAAGGGGGGCATCTGAAAACTAACGAGTCTAATGATTTGTTATTGGGTCTGGACGGAACTTCCCACTGGTTTAAAAGCCCCAGAATTGATTCAAAAAACACCCATGGTACAGGCTGTACCCTTTCTGCAGCAATAGCATCCTGTCTGGCCCAAAACATGGATATGATAAACGCTTGTGCTATGGCAAAAAATTATCTATTCCATGCAATACGCGCGGCAAAAGACGAACATTTGGGTAAGGGGAATGGCCCTATTCATCACTTTTACCATCTATGGCCTACTTTATCCCACATCAGTTGCACTGATAAAATACGCAGTTGATGATGAAAACTCTTTTCCTTTAACAAATAATACTCTTTTCTCAATCAACTCACCCAATGATAAAGCACTCATAAATACAAGCATAAAACCTGCAGTTGAATAACATAAAATTGTATCTGCGAAAGCTGATGAAGAAAAAGCAGCCAGAACACCTAGAAGTATGGGTCTGGTCTCGGTCAGCTGGAATGATGTAATAAACAGAGAGCCTAAAAAAAATAATAAAAACAATAAGCCTATTACTCCCTGTTCAGAAAGAGTGAGCCAATATTGGCTATGGGGATCAGTTAACTTCGTTCCCCAGCCAGGAACAGGGTTGTCTTTAGAGATTCTGTATTTAAACCCCCCAGTACCTATGCCAATAAAAGGATGAGTTGTAAATAATGATTTCGCATACTTATGAAACTGAACTCTAAATCCCAGAGAAGTATTTTCTTTATTATTCTGATGTATGATTTTAATATCACCTAGCAAATCATTAACTCTAAATTGCAAAACGGGACTAGTATAATAAACTGCCAGCATCATACCACACAGTAACATAATACCCGGTACTGATTTTTTAAATGAAATCTTTTGCAGTAACAATAAAACCATTAAAATAAAATAGACTATATATCCCGTTCTTCCAGTATTTATAAATAAAACCTGGTAGCTAGTTAACACAACCAGCGATAAATAAAAAATCCGGAGCCATCCCTTATTTTGAAAAGCAAATAAACCCGCTAAATAAGAGCCAAAAGCCACCATAAATCCCGTGATAATATGGTTATAAAATACCGCACCAGCATCTCCTGCTATAAAAAATCGTGATTTTATAATAGAAATAATACAGGTAAGCAGTATTGACCCCAAGTAAACATTCACGCTCAAGTTGCGAACCCCGGGATGAATAAATCCAACCGCCAGAATGGGTAGGTAAATTACCTTAAAGTATTTACCTACTACCACCAATTGCATGGAGTAGGGTGCTTGACTCCAAAAACAAGCGATTAAGATAAAAATAAATAAGCCAAGTGCCGCACGCCCCCACAAGGTGTTAAATGCAAAAAAAAGGTGCTTACTGTATAGAGGGGTAAATAGAATACTTACGATGCTGCATACTAAAAAAATTGACTTTATACTGGGGCTAATTGGCAAAAAAAATATAAATAGCAAAAAGAATATTGGAGCTAACAAAATACCCTTACCCTTAATTAATGGAACTCTCACAATATATTCTCATCCTCTTTAGATAACTTGGGCAATCGATCGATATTAGCGTCTCGATATAACTGTTTGATGCCTCGATAAAAGGTACCCTGGGCACTAAAAAGTGCGAATAATAAACCAAGCCTTCCGTCTAAAAAACCCCGTTGTAATATAAAACACCTGCCAAACATCCAGGCTGTGCCGATAAAAATTCTTATCCAGCCTATACTTTTTTTCGATTCAATCCGAACTTTTGCGCTGTAAGAAGAATATTTGTTAAGTTTAAACAGCACATGGCTTACATCTCTATATGAGTGATGTAAAATGCCATTTTTTAATTTTCTAACGACCGCTGATGGGGGTATCAAAATTTTCTCATGAATAATATCTTTGCTATAAAATGCATTTTTTCGCTTGAATAAACGAACATGCCGCTTTGGACTTGCAGAGTATTTTAATGGTTGATTGTAAAAAATCATCTGGATCGCTATACGATATGCGTCAGCAGAGTTTGAAGCAATCGCCTCTTTAATCTCTTCCTGCAACTCATTGCTTACGAATTCATCAGCATCAAGATTAAGCACCCAATCCCCAGTGGCTTTTGTCAGAGCCCTTTGCTTTTGAACACCATAACCTGGCCAGTCTGTGATAAAAACATTATCAGTAAATTGCCTGGCAATAGCTACCGTATTATCAGTGCTGCCCGAGTCAAGAACTATAATCTCATCAGCAAAACGCACCGATTGCAAACATCGTCTGATATTTGCTTCTTCATTTTTAGAAATGATAATTACAGTTAACATAATCCCTTTAAAACATTTGAAAAACAAATATTATATCCAGAATTGGATAGAATTGTAACTTATTCAATTTCAACACTCCTTTTTCAATGAATAACAGGCAACAAGGGTCTTTTGAAATAAAGCTTCTCCTGTAATTCTCCTTGCCTGCCTCAATTCAGATCCCCCCACAAAGAACTGTGTTTTGTATAATTCAGGCATGCCTGAGATTTATTCGAAACATGTTGTTTTGAATCCTAAAACTGGTATCAATACCGTGATATCGGGTAATCATAATAAAATATTGAGAACACAACCAGTTTAATTAAGAAAAGTCCTGCTTATCCAAGGTTCAATTTTCAACTGGATCATAGAAATATTAGAGCTCTTGTACAACCTCAGGAATTGATTAAATTGGTTGATTTTTAGCAAGGATGTCGATGAATTTTGAGCAAATCAAAGAAGAGTCTTCCGATGATTTTCGTGGACTTACAGGGATTAGACGCACAACCTTTGATGTGATGATAGGGATATTGAGAGAGTCAGAGTCTATTCTTAAAGCTCAAGGCGGTAAACCAAATAAATTGGCAATTGAAGATAGACTGCTTATGACCCTGGAGTACTTGCGCGAATATAGAACATACTTTCATATTTCACGTAGCTGCGGTATCAGTAAGAGCTCTTGTTATCGAAATATAAGGAAACGATTTGGTTTGAGATTCAATTTGATTGCTGGAATTTATAATGTTGTACTGTAGAGAGATTATGCAATGAGTCAATATAAGGGTGAGTGTTTATGCGGTTCCTGCCACTATATCATTACGGGTGAAAAGCCAAAAGATTATATCCCCTTTTGGAAAAAAGGGGCACCTAAACTAAAGACGCGAAGTTCCTAGGTTCATTTGCCTTCTGTTCTAACTCATGCAATTCTTCTCCAGTAATCACTATTTCAATAGGGTTACTCGTTTCATAATTGCTTTCCGCAATTACCCTAAACTCATTCAAATTGTTGGTTCGTTCAAGCTTACTAATTGAATAGGATGAATCAAGCTCAGCGAGTCCTTTAATTTCAAGTGTATCTTTATAAGCATTCATATAATTGAGCACAGTATTCTGATCACAAGGAAAAGGTAGTTTCACAGGGTTCATTTTACTAATGATTTGATTCATCTCGCCAATGGATAAAGTGATATTTGTTTCAAAATCCATATAGACGCTCTCAGCTAAAACTGTGAACTCATTTTCATTTCGAGTAATTTTTACAATTAATAAATCGCTTGGGAGCTTATCGAACTTAGAAATACCTAATTGCTCTGATTTGGCTTTGCCTAAAAACTCTGTAATTTCCTTGAGATAATAGTCCATTTCCTCGGGGCTGATTTTGGGTATTGGCTTAAACTCTTCTTTTTTCTTGTCGACAACTTCTTGCTTACTCCCCAAATCTTTCGGGATTTCAACCCCAGCTCTGTCCAAACCAGATCGCGTACACAAACTTAGACATTCTCTTGGATCCCTGCTTGCTGTGAGAAAAATTTTGTCATAGCCTTGATTTACCGGTACTATCATTTTACGACTTTCATCAAAAGTACAAAACTGTCTATCACCAGTCGCTGCAATTCGAGTACTAACAACTTTAAATAAATGGTTTAAACCTTGCTGCTGCTCTTCTGATTTCTCTACTAGGTGATCGTGAGCTCTTTGAATAGCTTTGTTGTATGCATTGAATTGATAGCAACGCATAAGATCTAATTTATGAGCGAAGTTCATAATATGAAACATATTAACCATTTCTGGGGACTTATTTTCTTTCAAGAAATCAGGATTTCCCATGTTAAGTATTAAGGTAGAATATTTTTTGATGTCATTGGAATTCATTTTTATTTCTTTGGCATATTGTTCGAATTGCTGTGCACAATTTTGCCGATACTCACGATATTTTTCAGGGTTATTGCTAAAACTTACCTCAGATTCCCTACCTGAAACACTAAAAAGCATACAGAGCTGAAGATCTTTGATATTTTTGGTACCTAGATCCCCACAAAACTCTTTTAATACAGGTTGAGCAAAATCCTTGAAATACTCAGTGACTAATGGAATGATATGGGTCCGCATGTCTGGAACAAAATTAAGGAAAAATAAGAGCTATTCATCCATCATTTATAGTTAAAAATTCACTCAAATTAACCTATTTAAACCTACTCAATACCGTATGAATAGTGATTGCTACTACGAATTGTCTTAGGTCATTTTACCACAACTCTATCAGAATGACTTATCCACAAGTCCACAGGTCAGGAGAGCTTCACTTTCTCGTATAGGCCTGTGGGCCTTGTGGGTAAGTCATGACGCTCTCATTTAGGGTTTATGGTCTTTTCCGGCCATAATACACCTCTGCGGGCGTTAAATAATTAAAGGACTGGTGAAGCCTTCGGTTATTATAATACTCAAAATACTCCGTTAAGGCCAGCTCAACCTCTTCAATTGTATCAAAATCATACCGGTAGATTTTTTCTTGCTTAACACTACGCCACAATCGCTCGATAAATATATTATCTAAATAACGTCCTCGCCCATCCATGCTGATAGAAATGTGGTGAGATTTTAGCGTATTTATCCAATCTTTTGAGGTAAATTGAGAACCCTGATCCGTGTTAAAGATCTCACAACGCGAATGCAGCAAAGCGTTTCTAAGCGCCTCAATACAAAATTCAGCCTCCATAGTAGGTGAAATAGCCCATCCAATCACATAACGACTATACCAGTCCATAATAGCTACTAAATACACATGCTTTCCTTTCATGCGGATGTAGGTGATATCTGCGGCCCAAACCTGATTTGGTTTGGTGATATCCACCTCTTTTAATAAATAAGGGAACACCTCATGCTCCTTATTGGGAACGCTTGTATTTGGCTTTGGGTAAACAGTCGATAACCCCATCATTTCCATCAACTTTTTTACTCGACGTTTACCAACAGGATAGCCTACTTCTTTTGACAGCCATCTTGCCCGCTTAATTTTACCTTCACATGGATACTGCAGATAGTGCTCATCAAGTAGCGCCATAAGCGCTTCATCTTCGACAGAAATGGGCTTGGCACTATAATAATAACTTGAAACAGGCAAGTCTAATAGCAAGCATTGTTCACGAATGGTGAGCTCGGCAAGAGGATCAATCATGACGCGCTTTTCATCCAGACTAAAGTTCATGCTTTTTTTTTAGCCAAGATAGCTGCGCTTGAAGTCGACCAATTTCTTGATATAATGCCTCAACAAGCTGCTCTTGGGACTTGGCTTCTTTTTCATTAGCCCCAGAGAATAAATCGTTAATGGCTTTGATGGCCGATTGCTTCCAAGTTTTTACCTGCGTTGCGTGAACACCGTATTCACTGGTAATTTGCGCTTGTGTGAGTTTCCCCTCAATCGCAGCTAGCGTTATTTTTGCCTTCTTGGCCGCCGTATAATAAGCTCGCTTTTTAGACATTTTATTCTCCTCTTTGTATTAAGAAGAATAGCTCTTAAAAAACCTTTTTTTGTGTCCAGAAAACCGCGCCTATATTACAGCTCAACCTCTTCAATTGTATCAAAATCATACCGGTAGATTTTTTCTTGCTTAACACTACGCCACAATCGCTCGATAAATATATTATCTAAATAACGTCCTCGCCCATCCATGCTGATAGAAATGTGGTGAGATTTTAGCGTATTTATCCAATCTTTTGAGGTAAATTGAGAACCCTGATCCGTGTTAAAGATCTCACAACGCGAATGCAGCAAAGCGTTTCTAAGCGCCTCAATACAAAATTCAGCCTCCATAGTAGGTGAAATAGCCCATCCAATCACATAACGACTATACCAGTCCATAATAGCTACTAAATACACATGCTTTCCTTTCATGCGGATGTAGGTGATATCTGCGGCCCAAACCTGATTTGGTTTGGTGATATCCACCTCTTTTAATAAATAAGGGAACACCTCATGCTCCTTATTGGGAACGCTTGTATTTGGCTTTGGGTAAACAGTCGATAACCCCATCATTTCCATCAACTTTTTTACTCGACGTTTACCAACAGGATAGCCTACTTCTTTTGACAGCCATCTTGCCCGCTTAATTTTACCTTCACATGGATACTGCAGATAGTGCTCATCAAGTAGCGCCATAAGCGCTTCATCTTCGACAGAAATGGGCTTGGCACTATAATAATAACTTGAAACAGGCAAGTCTAATAGCAAGCATTGTTCACGAATGGTGAGCTCGGCAAGAGGATCAATCATGACGCGCTTTTCATCCAGACTAAAGTTCATGCTTTTTTTTTAGCCAAGATAGCTGCGCTTGAAGTCGACCAATTTCTTGATATAATGCCTCAACAAGCTGCTCTTGGGACTTGGCTTCTTTTTCATTAGCCCCAGAGAATAAATCGTTAATGGCTTTGATGGCCGATTGCTTCCAAGTTTTTACCTGCGTTGCGTGAACACCGTATTCACTGGTAATTTGCGCTTGTGTGAGTTTCCCCTCAATCGCAGCTAGCGTTATTTTTGCCTTCTTGGCCGCCGTATAATAAGCTCGCTTTTTAGACATTTTATTCTCCTCTTTGTATTAAGAAGAATAGCTCTTAAAAAACCTTTTTTTGTGTCCAGAAAACCGCGCCTATATTATAGAGAGTAATTGCAAGTTTTTCGGCATATTGAAGTTGGGAAAATTTCTGTTTTGGATCAGTGTCAATGTACTCTTGCTCAGTTGGAATCTTAAATTGCCCTTTCAAAGAGGGGATATTTTTAGCACTCACAATGAAAGTTTCATAATGCTTCATTTCTTTATTACTGAATGCGAAATGCTCAAAATCAGGTTGATGCATTAAGATTTGTGTTAAATTAAAAATTTTAAAACCCGTTTTAACTTCAAGTTCACCATAACTGTTATAGCGACAGACAACATCTTCGCCAGCATCTAGAAAGATCCTTACAATTTCTTCCAAGTCCTTTGTTGCATCATTTTTTAGGCGAGGTCCTTGTTTTAGGTGTTTCGTAATAGCTGCGTAGGACATGATTATCCAAGCATTGTGATTATAATTTAATTATAGTACTAAAATAAGACAGTATGATTATTATTGACTCGTAACTCTCCTTCGTTAATGCAAGGCATTATATTAGAGCTCTTGCATAACCCCTGGAATTTTTAATTTTGAGCTTTAGGGGATATGCAAGAGGTCCATTACCTTTTTCATATTTCCCTTTTTTACTCACTTTCCTTCTATAATTAAAATACAAACACTATGGTCCATTTTAAGTCCACATCGACATAATGTTCATTTATGCTCTTTTGGTAACCTTTATGTATAAATTGATTGATTGGCGAGATTATTTATGAAAAATAAAATAGTCAGTTTTTTCTTCTTGGGTACAAATTGTCATCGAAGCTCTTATCAGGATGCTCTAACTAATTTTTATAGAGCCACTAAAAAAAATGGCATCTCAGCCCGCCTATTTGATGGAGTTGGCTCAAATCCAGAACATTTATCCGACAAACACCCCACTCCAGGTCAATATGTTTATGATGCTGACCAAAATAAAAAGATAAAGATAAGTTCAAAAACATCTCAAAATATAAATGACCTGATGAAACGTCTCACGGGATGTTTAGCCGGTGACGGAATGGATGATTTATTATTTGAATCTATTCTCTACCTGGAAAAATTGATAAAAAATAATGGCGGTGTAATGCCTGATACTGTTAATTTACATGGTTTTAGTCGCGGTGCAGATGCTTGTGTAAGACTTGCTAACTTAATAGACACCATGTATCCAGAAGTTAAAGTAAATTTATTTCTTATTGATCACGTTCCTGGACCAGGGCGTCGGGATCATCCAAGCTCTTATACTATTCCCAGGAACGTCCAAAGATTTGAATCAGTTCTTATGTTACATGAATATACACCTGGTTTTGATCCACAGGATAGAAATCGTTATGTATTAGCCAGTCCTCACACGACCAAAGTATCTATTAAAGTTTATCCAGGTTGGCATGGCAAAGCCATGTTATTAACTCTTGATGAAAAGACCAATCATGTCCCTCGTTTGTTACATGATGATCTGTATAATTTTGCACAAGAAACAGGAGGTCTAAATGATGGAGCCCCACTACCCGCTTATAAAGTCATGCATAGCTGGACTCATTATGAGGATAAAGAGGCGCATGCCTTAGGTCCATATCAGCGATTCCATGAATACAGTGGAATGCAAGAGAACTGGTGGTTCTATTCTAAGGGAACTCAACTAAATACACGAGATGTCTTAAACAATCATGCACATTACAGTCAGGATTATCAGCTATTTGTTAACCAGGAACATGGGGAATTGTTTCAACAACTTTTTCCTGTTCTCTACGATAGATTCTTAAATAATGATACGTTAAAAACATCTCAAGAAAAGGTTTACGATCAGCTTGATCTTCTGGAAGAAGTTTCTTCTGATTTTTTCTATAAAAAGTTTTGTGAACTTTGCTCAATAAAAAAAGGGGAACCCTTGCCAGCATCTCGGAGAGTTGCCTCATCCTTTCAGACGCCACTTAGAGATGTTACAGTAAAAGATGAACTGACTTTTTTAAAACATTCAATAGTTTCTATAATTAATTTTAATTTGCACCATAGCAAAGAATATACAATAAATACCAGAGTAGCAATCAAGTATTTACAAAACGCTTTAAAAATAGCTGAAAATATGGACTCCAAGGAACAGTCCATTATCACCTTGCGTGGGGCAATATACTCTGTATCCAAGCATTTGAGTCATAGCGAAAGTGCTACGAGTTATATGGCGCAGCAATTAAGAAAATTAAGTGTTGGTCCAAAAGAGTTTATTAACACAGTTGATAAACTTCTCGAAGAGCATTTTGATAACAATCCAGAACTGCATGAAGAACAGAGAAACTATTTGATTGAAGTTCGAGAAGAACTTCAGCAAATAAAAAATAATGATTCTTTTGATTATTTTCAAAAACAAAAAGCAATCAGATCAGTTATAAGTAGCGCAGCAGTAAATTTAGTAAATTTCCAGGCGAATGACTCTGTCCTGATCCATAATTTACCTGACGAATCGGACCACGTAAAATCAAACCTCCCTACTTTCCAGCAATTAATTACAACTCTTAACACCTTAAGTGCTCCAGGTTATTCCCAGACAAGCATTGCTTCTGATATTGGCAAAGAATTTAATGCCTATTATAAGCGCAATCTATTTTGGGATACGGTTAATAGAATTCTAAGTGCTGTCATGCCCATTTCACTTCCTCCTTTTGTATCACCCCAGAAGTCAGACCTGGCCAAAAAAATATACGAAGAACTGGCAGTATTGGACCAGGCAGGACAAGGCAATAATCTAGCAGCAGTATCTAAAGTTCTTACTGTCGGACAGCAATCTCTGCAAGAAATTTATATTATTAATAAAAAAATGGCAAAAGGTGATTTTGATAATATAATGGAAAAATCTCAAGGAAAACTTAATTTTGAAATTAGCCAATTCCCATTTGAATCTATATCTTCGATGAATCCTATGGGTAATTAAAACCAGGGAACTTTAAGCATTCTTTAGCGACAGGATTGACTCATTATTATTCATAATATGGAACACTTCTGATTTATTGAAAAAAAGTGCCCATAATAACGTTTGCTTTATCAGGGGCACAATCTTTTGAATAGACTACAAGTTATGGTTAATTAAAATACACCCTCTCGATGATCATGACTATCAAAATGTAATTTACCGTCCTTAACTTTTAATATAACATGCCCACCATGGATTAATTTTCCAAACAAAAGCTCATCTGCAAGTGGTTTTTTAACATTTTCCTGAATCAGTCTTGCCATAGGACGAGCGCCCATTGCCTTATCGTAACCATGCTCGATTAACCATTCGCGTGCTGACTTATCGACAGTAAATGATACGCCTTTATGACTTAATTGCTCATCCAACTCCATTATAAACTTATCAACCACCAAACCGATGGTTTGTGCATCTAACGGAGCAAAATTAATAATGGCATCTAGCCTGTTTCTAAATTCAGGACTAAATTGTTTTTTGATTACATCGAGGCCATCGTTAGAATTATCTTGTAATGAGAAACCTATAGAATTACGAATAATCTCATTGGCTCCCGCATTACTGGTCATTACCATGATTATGTGTCTAAAATCAGCCTGGCGACCATTTGTATCGGTTAAGGTCCCATGATCCATAATTTGCAACAGGAGGTTAAATACATCTGGATGGGCTTTCTCTATTTCGTCAAGTAATAAAACAGCGTGAGGATTCTTAGTCACAGCTTCTGTTAATAATCCCCCTTGATCATAACCCACATAGCCAGGAGGAGCACCAATTAGACGGGAAACAGTATGTTTTTCCATATATTCGGACATATCAAAACGTAAAAGCTCAATGCCGAGTACATTAGCTAACTGTCTGGTAACTTCAGTTTTACCAACTCCTGTAGGACCTGCAAATAAAAAGCATCCCACCGGTTTTTGAGGTTCTCTAAGGCCTGAGCGACCTAATTTGATTGCGGAGGACAAGGCAGTAATTGCCTGATCTTGTCCATAAACCAATAATTTCAAATCTCTTTCCAGATTTTTTAATGTATCTTTATCACGAGCTGAAACCTTCTTAATTGGAATACGTGCTATTTTCGCAACAACACTTTCAATTTCGGTCACGCTAATTATTTTACGGCGCTTGTTGGCTGTGAGTAAATTCTGATAGGCTCCTGCTTCATCAACTACATCTATAGCTTTATCAGGTAAAAATCTATCGTTTATATATTTAGCAGATAATTCTGCAGCTGCTTTTAAAGAAGCAATTGAGAATTTGACGCTATGATGCTCTTCCAAACGGCCTTTTAAGCCCTTCAATATTTCAAAAGTTTCATCAATAGTTGGTTCAGAAATATCTATCTTTTGAAAACGTCTTGCTAAAGCTCTGTCTTTTTCAAAGATACCACGATACTCTTGATACGTAGTAGAACCTATACATTTCAATTCGCCATTTGCCAATAATGGTTTAATCAAATTGGAGGCATCCATGACACCACCAGAGGCAGCTCCTGCACCGATTATAGTATGGATTTCATCAATGAATAAAACTGCACCTTCTTGCTGTCCCAGTTGTTTTAGTACCGCTTTGAGGCGTTTTTCAAAATCCCCACGATATTTGGTTCCAGCCAAAAGTGCACCAAGATCAAGTGAGTAAACAACACATCCTTTTATTGCTTCAGGAATTTCACCATCAACAATGCGCCTTGCCAATCCTTCAGCAATAGCGGTTTTGCCTACTCCGGCCTCTCCAACAAGTAATGGATTGTTTTTTCGACGTCTACACAGTACTTGAATTGTACGTTGTATTTCTTCATGCCGACCGATTAAAGGATCAATCTTGCCTTGTTTTGCGCGTCGATTAAGGTTCATGCAATAACTATCAAGTGGAGATTCATTACCCTCTGAAGACATCATATCTTCGTCCATAGAGGAGTTCATATGATCATGCATGTCATTATTTTGATATTTGGAAACACCATGAGAAATATAATTGATTACGTCAAGACGAGTAATATTTTCACGCCGTAAGAAGTATACAGCCTGACTTTCTTGTTCGCTAAAAATAGCTGCAAGGACATTCGCTCCTGTTACTTCAGTTTTTCCTGCAGATTGCACATGAAAAACTGCACGTTGTAATACCCGTTGAAAACCAAGGGTAGGTTGAGTTTCTCTATCCAATTCATCGTCCGGAATCCTGGGAGTTGTTTCATCTATAAACTCCATCAGATCGCGGCGTAATGATTCAATATTAGCATCACAAGCCTGTAATACATTACCTGCTGCCGGATTATCAAGCAAGGACAACAGCAAATGTTCTACGGTCATAAATTCATGACGCTTTTCTTTTGCTTCCTTGAAGGCTAGATTCAAGGTGAATTCAAGTTCTTTATTTAACATTGTCGTTGCTCCTTTCCAGCCCACCACCAGTTATTCGGGTTCCATGCTAGATAGCAATGGATGTTGATTCATTCTGGCGTATTCATTAACTAGGGCAATTTTTGTTTCTGCTATGTCTCGTGTAAATACCCCACACACGCCTTTCCCTTGAAGATGAACTTGCAACATCACCTGAACTGCACTCTCCTCACTTAAATGAAAAAAATGCCTCAGCACCTCTACCACAAAATCCATTGGTGTATAGTCATCATTGAGCAATACAACTTTATACTTTCTTGGGACTTTAATATCAGCACGAGTTTTCGTTTCAGATATTACATGTCTTACAATTTCTTCTATATTTTGCCCACTCATAACTTACAACCTCTTACTATTTTTATAGACTCCCTACACACATTTGGCCAGTAAAATCAGCTATTTTTCAGGAAATATTTGGCTATTGAAATAATCAGCAGCATATTGATTATATAGAACTCAGCCAATTGTAAATTAATAGCAATTTTACTGGACGTATTAAAATTCTTTTCACTTTAAGTATGGCATATTTATTAATATAAACTAATCACTAGCAACGTTAACCTGAGTTCATTGGCAGAATTCAGGTTAACGTTGTTGTGAATTGCTCTTGTATAGTTACATGTGTTTGATCATCGCGTCAGCAAAACCTGAGCTGCTAACCAGGGTAGCGCCTGTCATACCACGTTCAAAATCATATGTCACTGTCTTCGCTTCAATAGCACCTTCCATGCCTTGGATGATAAGATCTGCAGCCTCAGTCCAACCCATATGTCGCAACATCATTTCAGCTGAAAGAATAATGGAGCCTGGATTCACTTTATTTTGACCTGCGTACTTTGGTGCTGTTCCATGAGTAGCCTCAAATACTGCAACCTCATCGCTCATGTTTGCGCCAGGGGCGATACCAATACCCCCTACCTGTGCAGCTAAAGCATCCGAAATGTAATCACCGTTTAAATTTAATGTAGCAATCACACTGTATTCTTCAGGCCTTAAGAGGATTTGTTGCAAAAATGCATCGGCAATCACGTCATTTATGATAATCTGTTTACCTGTTTTAGGGTTTTTAAATTCCATCCAGGGACCACCTTGATATTCTTTTGCTCCAAAAGAATCACGAGCCACCTGATATCCCCAATCTTTAAAGGCACCTTCGGTAAATTTCATAATATTACCTTTATGAACCAAAGTGACCGTTTCTCGATCATTATCAATTGCATACTGAATCGCAGCTTTTACTAAACGGGTAGTACCTTCTTTTGAAACCGGTTTAATACCGATACCACAATGCTCGGAAAAACGAATTTTCTTAACACCCATATCGTTCGTCAGAAATTGAATTACTTTTTTTACTTCAGCAGTATCAGCTTGCCACTCAATACCTGCATAAATATCCTCGGAATTTTCTCTGAAAATTACCATATCGGTTTTCCAAGGCTCTTTAACAGGACTTGGAACACCACTAAAATAACGAATTGGTCGCAAACATGTATACAGATCCATATCCTGACGAATAGCAACATTCAATGAACGAATACCACCACCTACTGGAGTTGTTAAAGGGCCTTTGATGGAAACAACAAATTTTTTCATCGCATCAATAGATTCTTTAGGTAACCATTGATCATTTCCATACACTTTAGTTGCTTTTTCCCCAGCATAAACCTCCATCCAGGCAATTTTTCTGTTATTGCCATAGGCTTTTTCAACTGCAGCATCAACAACACGAAGCATTGGAGGAGTCACATCAACGCCAATACCATCCCCTTCAATAAAAGGAATAATCGGGTTATTAGGTACATTAAGAGAAAGATCAGCAGCAACTGTAATGGCTTCGCCTTGTGAAGGCACTTTGATTTTATCGTATGTCATTGACAACTCCATAAATTTAGAGAGATCAATGATAGCATGTGATACTAAGGAATCCCAATATGAATTACTAAATATGAATTATCAGACATTACCAAAATACAGTAGAAAGCTAAACTTAATTACTGTCCAAGGTGCAACCCAATTATGAATATTTTATGCATTTAAAATATAACCTGCCCGGACTTGTTCGCGGCACCCAAAGTCTCGAACAAAACAGAGTGATTGTTGTTTGAATAGCTCTAACTGGATCAACCAAGATTTTCATCCCATTTTTTACCCTGTTTAAGAGCAAGTAGTTGAGCACAATCTTCTTCATTCAAGGGTTTACTGAAATAGTAGCCCTGAACTTGATTACTGTGATTTTTTTTTAAAAAGTCGACTTGTTCTTTATGTTCCACTCCTTCTGCCAGGACTTTTATGCCCATATTTTTTGACATGCCAATAATTGCTTGTACAATTGATGCACTATAAGAATCCGTTGTAATATTATCAATAAACGTTTTATCGATTTTAATCGTATCAAATGGAAAATGTTTAAGATAACTTAAATTTGAGTATCCGGTGCCAAAATCATCGATCGCAAAATGAAAACCCAATGACTTTAATTCAATCATTTTTTGTATTATTTCAGAAATATTCCCTAAGATAAGGCTTTCAGTTATTTCCAGTTCTAAACAGTCTGGATCAAGTCCGGTTTCTTCGATTATCTTATTGAGTATAAACAAGAAATTTTGTTGTCGAAATTGCTTCGAAGAAATATTAACTGACATTTTCAAGTTATGAAAAATAGATGATTGGTTCCATTTTTCAGCTTGAGTGCATGCGGTCCTTAAAACCCATTCTCCAATGGCAGTAATAAGCCCTGTTTCTTCGGCGATGGGAATAAAAGTAGATGGTGGGATTAGACCCAGAGTAGGATGGATCCAGCGCAATAAAGCTTCTACGCCCATTATGTTACCTGTTTTTAAGTCAATCAATGGCTGATAATTTAATGAAAGTTGATTATTTTGCAGGGCATGAGTGAGGGCTACCGTCAGCTCGTTTCGTTGTAAGATGTGTTTATTAAACTCTTCCATGTAAAATTGAAACCTGTTACGACCGAGATCTTTTGCATGGTACAAGGCTGCATCTGCATTTTTTAACAAGGTATCTGCATCCATACCATCTTGAGGATAAATACTCACCCCAATACTTACGGTAGCAATGATCTCACGTTTCTCCACTTCAAAGGGAGTTGAAAATAACTCTATAAATTGGTTAAGAAGCCCAATAAGATTATTTTCATCCGTCTGCGAACCTAAAATTACAACAAACTCATCGCCCCCCATACGGGCAACAGTATCATTTTCACGCACGAAATTTAATAACTTTTTGGCTTGTTCTTTTAACACTAAATCACCAACTTTATGACCGTAGGAATCATTGATCTCTTTAAAAAAATCTAAATCCACCACCAAAATACCTACATACATTCCATAACGTTTGGCATGAGATATCGCCTGGTTTATTCTATCGGTTAATAAAGCTCTATTAGGTAATCCGGTTAAATTATCATGAGTGGCTTGATGGAGTAATTGCTGTTCTAACTCCTTTCGTTCAGTGGTGTCACGAAAACTATAAACAATACCCTTAACTTCATCGTGCAGATATTGCGGTTTAGCAAAAAGTTCCAATATAATCCCTGTATTTAACTTCCATTCCTTGGTTTTTTTCTGCTGCGGCTCTTTTTGTAAATCGTTCATCACTTTTAAAAAAATCACTGAGTCTTCGACTTGATCCGCTAAGCGCTGAAAAATTAATTTAGATTTTTCTGATTTAAGTAACTCTTCCGGGATATTCCATTGTTTTAAAAAATTTTCGTTATAGACTAAAATTTGTTCATTTAATCCAACACCAAGAATCCCTTCCTGGACGGATTCGAGTGTAGTTTGGGTTAAAGAGTGTAAACGCTCTAATTCACTGGTACGGTTTTTAATTAAAGTATGTAAATTAGCGATTAACTCCCATTTTCTGGTTAATGCCGCCGCCAATTGATTAATTTCAATCACTTCAAACGGTTTTTTTAAAATTAAGAGATTATCAGAGTTTTCTAATTCGTTTGTAATATCTTCCCAGGAATGATCAGAATAAGCGGTGCAAATGACCATTTGAATGTAGGGATCAAGTTCCCAAATTCTTTTAATAGTCTCGATACCATCCCAGCCAGGAGGCATTCGCATATCAATAAAAGCCAGTGCGTAAGGTTCTCCACTCAACAACGAGGTCCTAACTAACTCAAACGCTTCTTTGCCTTGATAAGCCGAATCAATTTTATACTCAGGTGCTGTATATTTTTTAGTATTTCTGACTTGCCCGAATAGAATTTCTTCATCACTGTCCAGAGCTAAATCGTCATTTTTGGAAAGAATTTTACAGAAATCCTTATGGATTTCTGCATTATCATCAACCAGCAAAATTCGCTTCTGTTTTATCTGGCTCACAATCATCCTTTTTTTTTCATTTATAATACAGATTAGGACACCGATTGGTTTTTAATATAGGCGCGGTTTTCTGGACACAAAAAAAGGTTTTTTAAGAGCTATTCTTCTTAATACAAAGAGGAGAATAAAATGTCTAAAAAGCGAGCTTATTATACGGCGGCCAAGAAGGCAAAAATAACGCTAGCTGCGATTGAGGGGAAACTCACACAAGCGCAAATTACCAGTGAATACGGTGTTCACGCAACGCAGGTAAAAACTTGGAAGCAATCGGCCATCAAAGCCATTAACGATTTATTCTCTGGGGCTAATGAAAAAGAAGCCAAGTCCCAAGAGCAGCTTGTTGAGGCATTATATCAAGAAATTGGTCGACTTCAAGCGCAGCTATCTTGGCTAAAAAAAAAGCATGAACTTTAGTCTGGATGAAAAGCGCGTCATGATTGATCCTCTTGCCGAGCTCACCATTCGTGAACAATGCTTGCTATTAGACTTGCCTGTTTCAAGTTATTATTATAGTGCCAAGCCCATTTCTGTCGAAGATGAAGCGCTTATGGCGCTACTTGATGAGCACTATCTGCAGTATCCATGTGAAGGTAAAATTAAGCGGGCAAGATGGCTGTCAAAAGAAGTAGGCTATCCTGTTGGTAAACGTCGAGTAAAAAAGTTGATGGAAATGATGGGGTTATCGACTGTTTACCCAAAGCCAAATACAAGCGTTCCCAATAAGGAGCATGAGGTGTTCCCTTATTTATTAAAAGAGGTGGATATCACCAAACCAAATCAGGTTTGGGCCGCAGATATCACCTACATCCGCATGAAAGGAAAGCATGTGTATTTAGTAGCTATTATGGACTGGTATAGTCGTTATGTGATTGGATGGGCTATTTCACCTACTATGGAGGCTGAATTTTGTATTGAGGCGCTTAGAAACGCTTTGCTGCATTCGCGTTGTGAGATCTTTAACACGGATCAGGGTTCTCAATTTACCTCAAAAGATTGGATAAATACGCTAAAATCTCACCACATTTCTATCAGCATGGATGGGCGAGGACGTTATTTAGATAATATATTTATCGAGCGATTGTGGCGTAGTGTTAAGCAAGAAAAAATCTACCGGTATGATTTTGATACAATTGAAGAGGTTGAGCTGGCCTTAACGGAGTATTTTGAGTATTATAATAACCGAAGGCTTCACCAGTCCTTTAATTATTTAACGCCCGCAGAGGTGTATTATGGCCGGAAAAGACCATAAACCCTAAATGAGAGCGTCATGACTTACCCACAAGGCCCACAGGCCTATACGAGAAAGTGAAGCTCTCCTGACCTGTGGACTTGTGGATAAGTCATTCTGATAGAGTTGTGGTAAAATGACCTAAGACAATTCGTAGTAGCAATCACTATTCATACGGTATTGAGTAGGTTTAAATAGGTTAATTTGAGTGAATTTTTAACTATAAATGATGGATGAATAGCTCTTATTTTTCCTTAATTTTGTTCCAGACATGCGGACCCATATCAAAGAGAGAATATGCAAAACTTAAAAACATCTATGTGGATAAATTAAAATTAACTCAAATACTGATCAATTTAATAAAAAATTCCAAAGAGGCTTGTCTGGAATCGAAGAATAAAGAAAAATTTATCCTGATTAAAGCAGGCCCTATAGATGAGAGTCGTTTTTTTATACAAGTAATCGATAACGGTATTGGGATCAACAGTGTTCATCTTCCGCAAATTTTTTCTTATGGGTTTACCACAAAAAATTCAGGACATGGTTTTGGACTGCACTCGAGCATTATTGCAATACATGAGATGAAGGGTTCACTAGAGGTTGATTCTGAGGGAGTTGATACAGGAGCCAGATTTACTATTCAATTACCGAACAAGGCAACTTAATAGTCGCTCGTAATTCTAACGAAAAAGCATTCACCCAGAACTGTCCGTGATAAACTAATTTTCCTTAAAATCTCAATCAGAACTTGTTTGTGAAAACCATCTCTTTCTTAACCAGAAAGCAACGTTAACAAGTAAAATCAGAACCGGTACTTCAACAAGAGGCCCAATGACCGTTGTAAAGGTAGTAGCAGAATTAAGTCCAAAGGCTGCAATAGCAATAGCAATAGCAATAGCCAATTCAAAATTATTACTGGCTGCGGTAAATGATGCCGCTGTTGTTTTTTTGTAACTGGCACCAATAAGTTTTCCCATAGCAAAACCTACAAAAAACATGACAACAGAAGAATTCGCCAGTCTTTGAATATCAGTGGCAATTTTTCATATTTCACCCTGGCTAATGGAGGATACATCATTAAAATCAGACCAATCGCAATAGGAAATATCTAACTCAGTCAAATATCGATTTTTTACAACGATCACTCCCAACCCTCAGAGTCTCCCTCCGTACTTCACCCAAACGCTGTACTCTTAATTCTCCACTTCATCATAAAGACAAAACTATTTATTGCACTAGTAATTCTAAGCACGTTGCAACATTTTTATTTGTTCAATCAACTGATCAAAACCCGCTTCTACGTTAATATATTCACTTTTAGCCAGTAGAACAGATAACGATCCGTCATCGGTAGCGTTTTGTTTTTGTAATACACCGTTAAAACCTTCCGTTTTTAAACGCAGATAATCACTGATTTTAGTAACCAGATAAAAATTCCTAAAGTAATTATCTGGATTCATATGAAGCGCTTTAGCGTCATGAGCCAATTCATGTCCAGGCAAATAATCTTTTAGAGAGTAGGATGAGTTGTTATGAACAGCAATTATTTTTCCTTTTGGTAATAGCTGTTTCATTTTATTAGCTAATTTTTTCACTTCTCGATGTGCCTCAGGGGAGTATGAACCAAATTGGGTTAGTGTTTTTTTAATTCCTTTATCCGTATAAATTCGATTAGGATCAAATTCATAACGTATATTATTTAAATGAAACACTATATTCCGACCACCAGAATGGACTAGAGTTATAAGACTTCCCCCTTCCTTGCGGATTACTGCTTTCGCAGCCTTTAAAGCCGTTTGTTCGTTATGGTGCACATGGACAAAGTTTTTACCTTTTCCAGTTATTTGTTGAATTACTACCTGCTCATCGCCAACCATTACTTTATGGTTTAACGCACAACTCACTTGAGTTAAACATAATAAGAGAAGCACCAGATGTTTCATGAATAAATTTCAACATAAAGAGTAAATTTGTGCCATTGTATAGTGGTCGACTTTAAAAAACAAATATACCTAATCCCTTCCCTTATATTTGCTCAAAATAACTATTCATTCTACTATTAACACTCTAAATTTTTTATTAACCGAAGTATATGACTCAATTGATTTTGTTTAATAAACCTTATGGTGTTCTTACCCAATTCTCAGGAGAAGTTCAAGAGCAAACTCTCGCGGAGTATATTAAGATACCTGATTTTTATCCAGCTGGGCGCCTGGATAAAAACAGCGAGGGATTATTATTACTTACTAACGATGGAGCATTTCAACATCGGTTAAGTCATCCCAAATTTAATAAGAAAAAATATTATTGGGTTCAGGTTGAAGGGGTTCCTTCTGAAGATCATCTTCAAATCTTAAGAAAAGGCTTGAATCTTAAAGATGTTTCTTTTCTTCCCGCCGAAGCTCATTTAATCGATGAGCCATTACTCTGGCCACGCAATCCTCCCATACGAATAAGACAAACCATTCCAACCAGTTGGATAGAAATCATATTAAAAGAAGGGAAAAATCATCAGGTAAGAAAAATGACAGCAGCAATTGGATTCCCAACGTTACGATTGGTACGACACAAAATTGGCGAATGGGAGTTAGATAAACTGCAACCTGGAGAGTATGAGCTGCTCGATATAAATCAACGGTAAACCAATCGCGTTGCTAATGAGCCATCACCCAATAAACGAATCCACGGCCAAATAAACATTCCTAGTAAGGCACAGGCAAAAGGCATGAATAAGCTGTAATTAAAGCCTAGCAATGCATCAATAAAACAAATAACTGCCTGGTAACAAAGACAAAAGAATCCGATTAGCAAAATTTGCTGTATCATTGAAAAAAATTGAAACCGTCTTGATTTAGTCGAGGCTATCCAGGTTACCAACAGCAATGCAAATGAGTGCTCTCCTATTACTGTGGAAAGCAATACATCTAAAAGCAGACCAACAATTAATAAAGTAGTTAACTTAAAATTGACTGGTAAAAAATATTCAATATAAAGAACCAAAAGCAAGATCCAGGCTGGACGAAAATCGGAAATTAATTCAGGTATGGGCAATATAGATAAAATAAGTGCGCAGATAAATCCGATTCCTAAACGTAAATGAAGATTCATCTAGCCAATCTCCTCTGCATTCAAACGCTCATTAATCTGAGTTGTTAATTGCTCTTGCTCACTATCAGGCCAGATTAATAGTACTAACCTGTTACGATTAAGCAAGGCTATAGGACTCACGGTTACTTTAACAAAATCCTCACCCGGAATACTGTTCACTACCAATATTCGTCCTACTGGATAACCCTCTGGATATCTCCCGCCGAGGCCTGAAGTAACTAATATATCGCCTGGATGAATCGATGAGGTTTTAGGTAAATTAATTAAAGATAACTGTTCCAGGCGATTAGTACCTACAAGAATTGCACGTTCACCTGTGCGATTATTGCGCACTGGAACAGCGCTTTTCGAATCAGAAATTAACAACACAGTACTGGTCATTGGACCAACATCTATAACTTGTCCCATAACACCTTTAGCATCAAGCACAGGCTGTCCAGCATAAACTCCATCACGTTTGCCTTTATTTAAGACGACAATTTGCCGTGCATTACTGGTATCAACTGCAAGGATTTGTGCTGCCATCGCCCGTATGTCTGCTTTTGATGAAGTAAGTAATAATTTTTTGAGTTGTGAATTTTCGTTTTGAATAGCTAATAATTTTTGTAATTCGGCTTCCAGCATAGTCTGCTGGTAACGCAGCCTCATGTTCTCGTCTATTAATGATTTTTTAGCGCTTACCAGAGATTGTACCCATCCCACTACTCGTACAGGATAGTCTACGGCATATTGCAAAGGAGAAACGATTAAAGAAAAACCACTTCGGAACATGTCCAAATATTTATAGTGATAATCACAAAACATCAAAAAAATAGAAAGGACAAGACCGAGCACAAATCCTATAGAACTGTGCCCGCCTTTTCTAAATAATCTGTTATGTGCATTATTCTGTTGAGAGGAAATCACCGCCACGCAAGTCCATGGTTTCTAAAGCCTTACCACCACCACGTGCAACACAGGTTAATGGATCTTCAGCAATTAATACAGGTAGCCCGGTTTCTTCCATTAGCAATGTGTCAATGTTCTTCAACAACGCACCGCCACCGGTCAAGACCATACCCCTCTCAGCAATATCCGCTGCTAATTCAGGGGGCGCCAACTCCAAGGCTGCTCTAACAGCACCTACAATACCTGATAAAGGCTCTTGCAACGCTTCTAAAATTTCGGCACTGGTTAAAGTAAAACTGCGAGGCACTCCTTCTGCAAGGTTTCTTCCTCGTACTTCTATTTCAAATAAGTCGCGACTTGGGAAAGCAGAACCAATTTCATGCTTGATACGCTCTGCAGTGGTTTCACCAATTAACGTTCCATAGTTACGACGAACATAAGAAACAATAGCATCATCAAATTTATCACCACCAATACGCACGGATTGATGATAGACAATGCCACTCAAAGAAATGATTGCTACCTCTGTGGTACCACCACCAATATCAACAACCATTGATCCACTGGCTTCCTCGACTGGCATACCCGAACCTAATGCAGCGGCCATAGGCTCTTCAATGAGAAATACTTCACGTGCACCAGCACCCATTGCAGACTCACGAATCGCACGACGCTCAACCTGAGTCGAACCGCACGGAACGCAGACAAGAACCCGTGGGCTAGGTCGTAGAAATTTATTTTCATGCACTTTGTGAATAAAGTGTTGTAACATTTTTTCAGTGACAAAGAAGTCAGCGATTACGCCATCTTTCATCGGTCTGATCGCATTAATATTGCCAGGTGTTCTTCCTAACATGCGTTTGGCTTCAATACCAACAGCAGCAACTCGTTTCTGACCTGATTCATTGCGCAAAGCAACGACAGAAGGCTCGTTGAGAACAATCCCTTTATCTCTTACATAAATCAATGTGTTAGCGGTTCCAAGATCTATAGATAAATCATTAGAAAATACGCCCCTTAATTTTCTGAACATAACAAGCACTACCTCGTTCTTCTTTTTGTAGGTACTTTATCCTATATTTGAGTAAAAATCGACAGTTGTATTACAAGAATTATAAATAAGCTAATAAAAACGAATCGAGTGATTGCATCCATGTAATCCAGTAAATATTTAACCTGGTAATTGTTATAGCAAAACAGATATCTCATGATTTTCAATCATTTTGAATAAAAATTAGGTTGCTCATGGAATTCATCATGTTAGAGGCTTTAAAGCTACTCCTAATCCAAATAATTCGTGGAACCTCCAATCGCGAATACAGTGAGGGATCTTCACAACTAGCCTAGTACAACGTTTCACTGATTCTGTCCTGTTATGGCAAGGTGTGCTAACCTTCCGCGTTCTTGAGGCGCATTGGAAAGCAGCACACATGGAAAAGTATATCGTAAAATTAACATTAGAAGAACGAGAAGAATTGTTGATTTTGATTCGAGTTGGGAAAAAAGCGGCAAATAAATTAATGCATGCGCGAGTGTTATTGTCTGCAGATGCAAATGATACAAAATTAAAACAAAAAACGGATGAAGAAATAGCTACTGAAATGCATGTGAGTAGTAAAACGGTTGCTCGGATACGCCAACGATTTGTTGAGGAAGGTATGGAATCAGCACTATCACGTAGGCCACATGCCAATCCAAAATCTCGTAAAATTGACGGCGAACAAGAGGCTCATTTGGTTGCATTATGCTGCTCAACACCACCAGAGGGTAGGAGTCGGTGGACGCTAAAATTGTTAGCACATAAATTAGTGGCGTTGGAAATTATTGACAGTGTTTCACCTTCAACAATTTGTAGGGTTTTAAAAAAAACGAAATAAAGCCATGGCAAAAGAGAGAATGGTGTATCCCTGAGGCTAATGCTGAATTTGTTTGTAAAATGGAAGATGTTTTGGATATTTATAAACGACCCTATGATTCAAAACGTCCCGTTGTTTGTATGGATGAAACAAGTAAACAGTTGATCAAAGAAACAAGAACACCAATTCCAGCAAGCCCAGGTGAGAGTTTACGTTATGATGCAGAATATGAAAGAAATGGTACGTGTAATATTTTTTTAAGTTGTGAGCCTTTAAAGGGAAAACGAACAACAAAGGTAACGGAGCAGCGTAAAAAAATTGACTGGGCGCACTTTATCAGAGAGTTGCTCGATACCCATTACTCCTCAGCGGATATCATTATATTGATCATGGATAATTTGAACACTCATGCTGGTTCATCCTTATATGAAGCTTTTGAGCCGGTGGAAGCCAAAAGAATTTTGGATAAACTTGAAATTCATTATACGCCAAAGCATGGAAGCTGGTTAAATATGGCTGAGATTGAACTAAGCCATTTAAGCAGGCAATGTCTTGATCGACGGATTCCTGATAAAGAGACCTTTGTTCGTGAAATATCCGAATGGAACCAGCAAAGAAACGCAGAGGAAGCAACAATTGATTGGCAATTTACAACTGCGGATGCCAGAATTAAATTAAAAAAGCTGTATCCTGTCCTTAATGCAACAGGACAGAATCAGTGAAACGTTG
The DNA here is from genome assembly GCF_011764505.1 of Legionella antarctica. Classification (NCBI taxonomy): domain Bacteria; kingdom Pseudomonadati; phylum Pseudomonadota; class Gammaproteobacteria; order Legionellales; family Legionellaceae; genus Legionella; species Legionella antarctica. The sequence continues at coordinate 1,437,913 of NZ_AP022839.1, read as the reverse complement.
TACTAGTGGATGCTGTCTAAAGATCCCTTATTGAGGAAAACGAATTTCCGGGCTGATTGAAAGTACTGCTAATTCATCAGGACTGTCAGCATTTCGTCTTATATCGAAATTAGTTTAATTAATAACGAATACTTCCTTAAGTTTATCGCGATTCGCCTCAATAAACCTTTGTCCAAAGCCTTTGACTTCAGCAAGCTCCTCAATCGCTTTAAAACCGTGATGGGTCTCGCGATAAGAAATAATTGCTTCAGCACGTTTTTTTCCTATCCCTTTAATCGAACCCATAAGAATGGATAAATCTGCCTTATTCAAATCTATTTTGGTACTTACAACCGTGGATTGTTTTATATGGGGATTTTTTTCAGAACTAACAGCTTGTGCAGGAATAGTTACTGCAACTAATGACAAATACATAGCAATGTATTTTACTTTCATAATTTTCTCCTAATTGTTGGACTAAGCGACTCGTTCCAGAGTCGCTCAGAAGTATCCCAATAATTCCAGGCACTGTCGAGAAAATTTTTAATTATTTTTGTTGTGAAAAACTATACAGAACGTAAGAAACACAAGATGTTAATTTCTTTACCATATCCAGATGAAGAAATTCATTCGGCCCATGAGCATTCGATTGAGGACCTAACACTCCCGTTATCATAAACTGAGCATCTGGAAATTGTTCTCCTAACATCCCCATAAAGGGAATAGTTCCCCCTTCCCCCATGAAGGCGGCTGGTTTACTATAGTAAGCTTGCGAGGCATCATCGGCAGCTTTTGCTAACCAATTGGACAGCAAGGGAGCATTCCACCCTTTAGATCCATCATCTACTTTAAAACTTATTTTTGCGTTATAAGGCGGATTTGAAGTCAATGCGTTTCGAATCGCAGAAGCAGCCTTTTTAGGATTTACCAAAGGAGGAAGGCGCATGGATAGTTTAAGCGTTGTCCTTGGACGCATGACATTTCCTGCATCTGCTATAGCCGGAAATCCATCTGCTCCAGTGACGGTCAGAGCAGGACGCCATGTCCTATTCAGGATGAGTTGCACTTTATCTTCAACAACAGGTTGAGCGCCCATCTGCCATGGAAACTCACTATAGACTTGTTCACTTAGAGTTTCAGCACACTGATGAGCTTGCTTTATTCGCTCCTGTGGAATTTCGCAGTAAAGTTCCGGCAATTTTACTTCACCAGAAACCTCATCTTCAATACGACTGAGCAATTGTCTCGCCACTCTAAAACTATCAGCGACTATGCCACTGGCATTCCCTGAGTGAACTCCTTCGCTTATCAACTCAACCGACAATTCACCAACTACATTCCCTCGCAAAGATGTGGTCATCCACAATTGCTCATAATTTCCAGCACCTGAGTCCAGACAAATAACTAACGCAGGTTTTCCTATTCGCTCTTTCAACAATTCGATATAGTAAGGTAAGTCATAACTACCACTTTCTTCACATGCCTCAATTAATAATACGCACCGTGGATGAGGTAGCCCCTGGGCTTCAAGGGCACAAATCGCAGTTAATGAAGCATAGGCTGAATATCCATCATCAGCACCACCACGTCCATATAGGCGACCATCTTTTAATACTGGTTTCCAAGGATGTAGATCGTCATCCCACCCACTCATCTCAGGTTGTTTATCCAGATGACCATAAAGTAAAACAGTCTCATCAACCTGACCGGGTACTTCCATAAAGATCAAGGGTGTACGCCCCTCTAATTTTAAAGTCTCCAGTTTCAACCCTTTAGGACCATAGGCTTTGCACCATTTAGCAATATGATTCACTGCCTGATCCATATATCCGTGTTCCTGCCAGTGAGCATCAAAATGAGGTGATTTATTAGGTATTTTTATATATTCAAATAAACTGGGCAGTATTTCTTCTTGCCACTGATGGTCTATATACTCATACAGTCCTTGGAGATTGAACATGGGCTTGCTCCTTGATAATTGCCACAATTTTATCAGAGGCAGATTCAATTTTTAATGCTTTGATTTTTTTATCAATGTCACTTTTATTTTGCATCACTTCCTGCAAAGCATGTAATAAGGTTTCTGCATTCAACAATTTATCCTGAATCACGACACTAATACCTAATCCCTGAAAAAAGCGTGCATTTTGAATTTGATCACCGCGACTAACCTGGGAAGAAATAGGAATTAAAATATGAGCTTTTCCTAGTGCTAGTATTTCATAAAGAGAGTTTGCACCTGCTCTTGATATCACCACTATAGAAGCAGCAAAAAAATGAGCTAATTCTTCGTTAACATATTCAAATTGACAATAGCCGTCCAAACCTTCCAGAGAATGATCGTGTTTTCCCTTACCACAGATATGGATCACCTGATAGTCATGTGTTAACTGGGGAAGTGCTGTTCTTATGCTTTGATTAATTGAACCTGCCCCTAAGCTGCCGCCAATAGCGAGCAAACAAGGTTTCTTGTCATCAAATCCACATAACTCGAGTCCTGTAGCCTTATTTCCAGCAAACAACTGTTGACGTATTGGAGTGCCTGTGACTTCAATTTTATCCTGACTTTTAAAATGCTTTTTAGCTGCTTCAAAAGTAAGGCATATTTTGTTTACAAAGGGAAAAGACAAGCGATTAGCAAGACCCGGGCTCATATCTGATTCATGAGCAATAATAGGAATACGGTTTAACCAGGCACCGACCACCACTGGAAATGCGACAAAGCCTCCTTTAGAAAAAACCACATCCGGTCTTAGCTTATAAAATAACCAACAAGACTGGATAATACCGACAATAATTTTAAAGGGGTCTAGTAAATTCTTGACGCTAAAATACCGTCTTAATTTGCCGCTTCTAACCGCATGAAATGGGATACCCAGATTTTGAATCATCCCTTTTTCAATTCCGTTATCAGAACCTACATAATCTATATTCCAGCCTTCTTGCTTAAACTCGTTAATTAATGCCACATTAGGGGTCACATGGCCAGCAGTGCCACCTCCGGTAAAGACGATACTTGGCTTCATAATACTTCCCTAACCAATAGACTTAAATCAATGGCTTTAATTGATTTAGTAATTGCGCCTACCGAAATAAAATCGACTCCTGATTTAGCTATTTCAGCAATGTTCTCAATGTGAATTCCACCTGAAGCTTCTAATTCACAGTATTTAGGTTGGTTCATTCTAACTGCCTGTTCCAGCATTGATTGGCTAAAATTATCCAGTAATATTCTATCTGGATGGGCATCCAAAGCCTCCCGTAACTCAGTTAAATTTTCAACTTCTATTTCAACCAAAAGATGCTTGTTAGTTTGTCTGGCTAAAGCAATAGCATGGGCTATTGATCCGCAAGCTTTTATATGATTTTCTTTAATTAGAAAAGCATCATATAGTCCCATGCGATGATTTACACCACCACCACATCGAACTGCATATTTTTGAGCCATTCTTAAGCCTGGTATGGTCTTGCGTGTATCGAGTAGTCGAGTCTGGCTGTCTTTAAGGTTTTGAGTGTAATTATAAGTTTGCGTTGCAGTGGCTGAAAGGGTTTGTAAAAAGTTCAATGCAGTACGTTCTGCAGTCAAAATGCTGCTTGCCGTTCCATGAAGCCTACATAAAGTAGCAGAAGTACTTAACCAATCACCTTCTGAAACCAACCATTCAACCTCAATTTTATTATCAATCTGCCTGAGTACTTCATTAACCCAAGGTTGTCCACAAACTAACATGGGTTCCCGAGAAATTATTTCAGCGGCAATAACAAGATGAGAGGGTAATAAAGCCGCAGTAACGTCTTCATTGCCAACATCTTCAAATAAAGCATTTTTGACATCTGAGCAAACCTGTAAGGAATTGATATTCATGCTTTAATTTCCTTCTTCGTGGCATAACGAGCTTTTAATAAAGGCGGGGCAATAAAGGTAGTTATAATCACCATTAAAACAATTGCCGAAAATAAATTATCCGAAATCACTCCTAAAGTTCGCCCAATAGAGGCAAAAATAAGACCAACCTCTCCCCGAGGTAACATTCCTATGCCAATAAGCAAACGATCATCCTTACGATTTGCCCCAAAGCCACTCATTAATTTTCCAATAATTGCAGCCACCACCAAACCACTGGCTAAAATAATAACATTCCAATGACAAAAAGTTTCTAACTTTACCTGAATACCTATGACAATAAAAAACATGGGGGCCAAAATAGATTCCAGGGGTGATACCAAATGATGAATACTTCGTTCCTCTTCTTGAAACGAACTAGTGGATTTAAAATAACCATCGTGAAGAATAATTCCTGCAGCAAAAGCGCCAATGATAGCAGCCAATTGAATAAATGAAGCCAACCAGGCCAAAGTCATAATAAATACAAAAGAGATAAATAATTTTGCTTCCCATGGTTCAAGAAAACGAAAAAAATGCACGGCTTTTCGTAATATTATTGGCCCTAAAGTTAGAGCACCGATAAAGAAGAGTAACGAATTAATTACAATTCGGGCTACAATCATGAAATCAACGGCGCCATTAATAACAATACTACTTACAACTGCCAGTATAATTAAACCCAGGATATCATCGAGCATTGCTGCACCAAGAATAGTTCTTGCTTCACGAGTACGCAGTTTTTTTAACTCAGACAACACTCGTGCAGTAATTCCTATACTCGTAGCACTCAAAGTAGCAGCAATAAATAATGCGGATTGATGGGAAATATGGGGAATCAACAGATATGCCACTCCAAAACCAAGGAGCATGGGTGCAATAACGCCAATTATTGCTACCAGTATCGACTCCCGACCTGTTTTTTTTATTTCTTCAACAGAGCTTTCCAGACCCACCATAAATAAAAGAAAAATTACCCCATAACGTGAAAATACATCCACAGTATACGCGATCTTCAGGTACTCTGTGCCATCCGTGGAACTCAAAGCCTGAGTGACTTGTTGAGCATAAAACGGATTGGGTATTGCGGAAGTCACTGCCTGAGTTAACGAATTCCCAAGCAGTACTTCTTTCATTATATTAAAAATTGAGGATCCTTCCCGCAGAATCACTACCAGTTGAGATCCAAAAAAATAACATAGATTACCAACCAAAACGCCCATTAATAATTCACCTAAAACTCCGGGTTGATTAAAACGTCTGGCAAGGTAACGACCAATAATTGCAAAGAAAAAAATAGTGGTCACGCTCAAAATTACCGAAGCGACCGGGTCCGCATGATCCCCATTCTCAGAGGCAAATGCGAGCACAGGACATAGACCTAGTAAAATTATCCACCATTTTGAAATACGCATGACTCTATCCCTTACGCAAAATAAATTTATTGTTTCGCTAGAAATAAGCAAGTTTGTAATACTGAGTCAGGATTTAAAGAGACACTATCTATCCCTTCCTTCATCAACCATCGCGCAAAATCCTGATGATCTGAAGGCCCCTGTCCACAAATTCCTATATATTTATTTGCTTTTTTACAAGCTGAAATAGCCATATGTAATAAAGCTTTTACCGCCTCATCACGCTCATCAAATTGTGCAGCCACCAGACCGGAATCCCTATCTAACCCTAACGTCAACTGAGTCAAATCATTGGACCCGATAGAAAAACCATCAAAATACTCTAAAAATTGACTTGCAAGCAAGGCATTGGAAGGTAATTCACACATCATGATGATCCTCAAACCATGTTTACCACGTTCAAGTCCCTCTTTTTTTAATACCTGGATGACATTACTGGCTTCAGAGACAGTCCGCACAAAAGGAATCATCACTTCGACATTAGTCAATCCCATCTGTTCACGAACTCGTCTTACGGCGCTACATTCAAGAGCAAAACACTTAGCAAATGATGAGGAAACATAGCGGGAAGCTCCTCTAAAACCCAGCATAGGATTTTCTTCGTGTGGTTCGTATAACGTTCCGCCAACAAGATTTGCATATTCATTAGATTTAAAATCTGACAATCTTACAATAACTGGTTTTGGATAAAAGGCAGCAGCTATGGTTGCAATTCCTTCTTTCAATCGCTCAATGTAATATTCAACAGGCGAAGCATAAGCTGCAGTTTTCTCAGTGATAAATTTTTTAACCTCAAGGTCCTCCAGGATATCGAAATCAAGCAATGCCCTCGGATGAATACCTATAGTATTGGATATCAAAAACTCCAAACGCGCCAAGCCTACCCCCGCATTAGGAAAAGACTGAAACGCAAACGCTCTTTCAGGATTTCCTACATTCAACATCACTTTCATCGGTAATTCTGGCATCGTATCTACGTCAAGACTCACTCGTTCGAATGGTAATATATCCGCATAAACGAAGCCTGCATCCCCTTCAGCGCAACTTACAGTCACATCATCTCCATCTCTTATGGTTTTGGTAGCATCACCACATCCCACAACAGCGGGGATACCTAATTCACGAGCAATAATTGCAGCATGACAGGTTCTTCCTCCTCGATTAGTAACAATAGCAGAAGCACGTTTCATAACGGGTTCCCAGTCTGGATCAGTCATATCAGAGACTAATACATCTCCCGGTTGCACTTTATGCATTTCACTGATGTCTTTTATAATTCGGGCTTTACCTTGACCAATCCGTTGTCCAATGCTGCGTCCTTCAGCTAATACATTACCTCTTTTAGATAAGGTGTACCGTTCTAAAACTTGTTTGTTATCTCTACTTTTTACTGTTTCTGGACGAGCTTGCAGGATATACAAGTTCCCATTGATGCCGTCTTTAGCCCACTCGATATCCATAGGGCGGCCATAGTGTTTTTCTATTATTAATGCCTGACGTGCCAATTGCTCTATTTCTTCAGTATTTAGGGAAAATAATAATCGTTCTGCGGTATCTACCTCGACTGTCTTAACTCGTCTATCAAGATTGGGATCATCACAATAAATCATTTTCAGTGCTTTAGAACCAAGATTTCTACGAATCACAGCAGGCCTGCCTGCTTTTACTCCTAGTTTATGCACATAAAACTCATCAGGATTCACCGCTCCTTGCACCACCATTTCTCCTAATCCATAGGAAGAGGTAATAAATACGACTTGATCAAAACCAGACTCTGTATCCATCGTAAACATGACACCACTGACTGCCAAATCACTGCGGATCATTTGTTGAATGCCTGCGGATATAGCTACTTCATTATGGGAAAAATTATGATGAACCCGATAAGCAATGGCTCTGTCGTTAAACAAAGAGGCAAAAACGTGTTTTATTGAAATTAATACTGAGTCAACCCCTTTAATATTTAAAAAAGTTTCTTGTTGCCCAGCAAAAGAAGCGTCTGGCAAATCTTCTGCTGTCGCCGAGGAGCGGACAGCAACACTAAAGTTATCATGTCCAATTTGCTGAGCAAGGGTTTCATAGGCTGCACGAACCGCGTTTTCAAATTCAGGGGTAAAAGGAGTGTTGACGATCATGTCTCTGATATTTTTTCCAACTACTGCTAACTTACAAACATCTTCCGTATCTAAAGCAATCAATTGTTCATAGATCTTCTCATCAAGACCCTCACATGATAAAAACTCCCTGAATGAATCTGCAGTAGTTGCAAAGCCACCGGGGACAGCAACGCCTGCTGATGACAAATGACTGATCATTTCACCAAGAGAAGAGTTCTTACCACCAACCTGCTCCAGATCTCGCATACCTAGCTGTGCAAGATTAATAGTATGTGTTTTGACTGTCATAACTACCCCAAATCCTTAAAATGATAGTCATTCTACTTAAATTGTTAGTCTATTGGAATTAGAACCTTTGATGTCTATCTAAATGATTTAAAATGATGAGCATTAGAGAATTTAAAATGAGATATTTTGGAGGCTTGACAATGCGTCTTTAAAATTCCAACGTGCCGCGACTTGTTCGCGGCATCCAGAAATCCCCACAAAACATAAGAGTTTTTTGTTTTATGGGATCTAACTGGATCCCGCGAACAAGTCGCGGGACGTAGGGGATTTATACAGAAAATGATTTTAAGTTGTCTCAGTACCACTTCATATTCTATGTTAATAGATCTCAATAATTAAATGAGTAAATGAGATACAGAGATTTCGCTAAAGCCATCTTTATTGCTATTGTCAGAAAGCGCAATATGACATGCTGCAAGAGCTTGAGAAAACTCTTTATAAAAATTGTTTTCTCCAATGAGCATAATCATACCCATCTTCCGTAGTTTACTTTCTACCAGGGAGTTGGCTCCACTCATTATAACTCTTACTCCCCGTTTATGTAGGCCTTTTATAACTTCTTCCAAAGTTTGTAATCCTGTAATATCGCTAAAAGGAACCCAGCGCATTCTTAGAATCAGGATTTTTGGATCAGTATGTGTCACTGCCAAAACACGTTGAAACACTTCTACCGCACCGAAAAAAAATGGACCTTCAATTGAGTAAACCAATACTTCTTTTGGTAAAGCAGGTATGTTTTGTTGTTGCAATTCCTGAGCGAGCTGTTGCTCAGTCATTTGCTGTACTTCAACACTGGATGCCATTCGACGTATGAAATGTAAAATAGCGATGATTACACCTATGTTCACTGCAATAACCAAATCAACAAATACAGTTAAGAAAAAAGTTACTATTAAAACAACTATATCCGCTCTTGGAGCCACTTGGAGCAATTTAATAAAATGCTTTACTTCACTCATATTCCATGCAACTACAAACAAAATGGCTGCAAGCGAGGCCAAAGGAACATTAACAGCTAAAGGCGCCAGGAATAAAACAATTAAAATCAATGTTACCGAATGGATAATACCCGATAGAGGGCTGTTCCCACCATTTCGAATATTGGTGGCTGTTCTGGCAATTGCACCTGTTGCGGCAAACCCACCAAATAAAGGAGCTAATATATTGGCAACCCCTTGTCCTACCAACTCCCGATTAGAATCATGTTGCGTTCCTGCCATTCCATCTGCAACTACCGCAGATAATAGGGACTCTATAGCGCCCAACATCGCAATAGTAAAGGCAGGCCCCATTAATTCGATCACTCGGTCAAATGATATATCAGGTATTTCAAAAGAGGGTAGACCCTGTGGAACCCCTCCAAACATACTGCCTATGGTAGCAACCCCTTCAAAATGAAATACGGATTGCAAAAGAGTAGCAACAGTCAAGGCAGTCAGTGGGCCAGGTACACGTTTCAACCCAGGCAATTTATTAGAAAAGAGAACTAACAATAATGCAAATAAACCAAAAACAGTAGTTGGTACATTCAACTGAGGATATGACTGAATTAAATGCCACAGTTTTTCATGAAAATGATGACCGCTGACGGCAGGTAAACCAAAAAAATATTGCCATTGTCCTACCCAGATAACTACAGCAATTCCTGAGGTAAAGCCAATAATCACAGGATTGGGAATAAATTTGATAATCCCCCCAAAACGAGCCAGACCAAAAAAGAGCAACATAACCCCTGCCATCAGGCTAGCAATTTGTAACCCGGAAATACCATATTGGGCAGTGATACCAGATAATACTACGATAAAAGCACCTGTGGGTCCTGCAATTTGTAAACGACTTCCACCCATGATAGAGACAATCAAGCCAGCAACAATTGCCGTATACAATCCCTGCTCAGGTTTGGCTCCTGAAGCGATAGCGAATGCCATAGCCAAAGGTAATGCAACCACCCCAACAATCACTCCAGAAATAATATTCTGCAGCCAATATTTTTTTTGAAACAATCCAGCCTGGTATGATTCAATTATCGTTTTCATAAATAATGACCTAACTTGTTAGCGTTTGAGGGTATTATACGCACATGGAACAAAAATATGTTAATTTTGCTATATAATTTCTCAGTTTAATTCACATCTTGCCTCGCTTCTAATATCATATGTGCTTTATCATTTGGGCAAGCTACCTATGACACTTACAGCTTTAAACGCAATCTCTCCCATAGATGGTCGTTATATTAAAAAAACCAGAACTTTAAGCCCCTATTTTAGTGAATTTGCCCTGACTTATTATCGCTTAATGGTTGAGATCCGCTGGCTTGAGTCATTGGCCGCCAATACAGCGATTAGCGAGGTACCTTCATTAAATACTCAATCCAAGAAATTTTTATCTGATCTCATTGCTAATTTTGATGAAGCAGAGGCTGAAAAAATAAAGGAGTTTGAAAGACAAACGAATCATGATGTTAAAGCCATAGAATATTATCTTAAGGATAAATTTCAGAACAATAAAGCACTGAAAGAAATCGTAGGCTTCATTCACTTCGCCTGTACTTCTGAAGATATTAATAACCTGGCATATGCCTTGATGGTTAAACAAGCCATTGCTCAGGTAATTCAGCCTACCCTGGCTGAAATTATGGGTGGAATCACCCTGCTTGGTAAACAACATTGTGATGTTGCCATGTTGGGAAGAACCCATGGTCAACCAGCTACTCCGACAACCATGGGTAAAGAATTGGTCAATTTTGTCGCTCGCCTTAAAAGACCACAACAGCAATTAGCAGAGGTTCTGATCCCTGCTAAATTTAATGGAGCTGTTGGCAATTACAACGCTCATGTTGTTGCTTATCCTGAAGTTGACTGGCGTAAACATTGCGCTAATTTTGTTACTTCGCTGGGATTATCATTCAATCCCTATACAACTCAAATTGAACCTCATGATGGCATTGCTGAGGTATCGCAAATTATGGTGAGAATTAATAATATCCTACTGGATTATACTCAAGATATATGGAGCTATATATCTTTGGGATATTTCAAACAAAAAACAGTTGCTGCTGAAGTAGGTTCATCGACTATGCCTCATAAGGTGAATCCTATCGATTTTGAGAATGCCGAAGGAAATTTAGGGCTGTCTAATGCTTTATTTATTCATTTTGCCAATAAGTTAACTCAGTCACGTTTACAACGAGATTTATCAGACTCTACCGTGCTGCGTAATATAGGGGTGGCCTTTTCTTACAGTTTGATCGCGTACTATTCCATAACCAAAGGAAATGACAAGTTACAAATCAATAAACGCGTACTTGCAGAAGACTTAGAGGATAACTGGGAAGTACTAGCTGAAGCAGTACAAACCGTGATGCGTCGCTATAACGTTCCAGAGGCTTACGAGCAATTAAAAGCCCTAACCCGTGGGCAGGGTATTGATGCGGACAGTCTCAAAAACTTTATTCAGAATTTATCCATCCCTGATGAGGCAAAAGCACAGTTAACTGCTTTGAAACCAGCAACTTACACCGGTCTGGCTACTCAATTGGTCAAGGCATTCTCATGAATAACCTGTCACAACAAGGACAGAGTTTTGAGTTTGATGTCCTGGTTATAGGCACCGGATTGGCCGGGTTACAATATTGCTTACAAATACTAGCCCTCCAACCGCACCTTAAAATTGCCTTAATTAGTAAAGCAGAGTCTATAGAATGCAATAGTCGCTACGCTCAGGGTGGGATTGCTGCAGTGTTTTCCCCTGAAGATTCGCTGGAGTCACATATTGCTGATACCATTACTGCTGGCGACGGTCTTTGCTATTTACCCGCAGTAGAATTTATCATTCGCCAAGGTCCAGAAATTATCAAACAATTGGGTGAGTATGCTGTTCAATTCAAGCATAATAGCAATGGCAGCTTTAACCTGGCTCAAGAAGGTGGACACTCGCATCGCCGTATTTTTAACTGTGGTGATCAAACGGGTTTAACTCTGACTCAAACGCTGAACCATCTAGCTCAACAACAACCCCAAATACATTTTTTTGAACACCACATAGCTGTTAATTTAATCACTCAGTACCACCCGCATAGAACTGACAATCAAGGTGAAGTAGTAGGAGCCTACATATTAGATTGTGAGCTTAATCGCATTCATACTTTTTTGGCAAACTGTGTGGTTTTGGCAACTGGAGGAGCTGGTAAAACTTATCGGTACACCACGAATCCCATGGTTGCAACGGGCGATGGGGTTGCTATGGCATACAGGGCCGGGGCACGAGTTGGAAATATGGAATTCTATCAATTCCACCCTACCCTTCTACATCACCACTCCCTGAATAATTTTTTGATTTCTGAGGCAGTCCGAGGAGAAGGTGCATTGCTCAGAAACCCTGAAACAGGTGAGCGCTTTATGAAGCAGTACGCACCTGAGCAGCTTGAACTGGCTACTCGAGACATAGTTGCAAGAGCTATTTTTAGTGAAATAGAACGAAGTCAGACAGGATATGTGCATCTGGATATTACTCATCAAGGTAAAAATTTTCTAAAAAAACGTTTTCCTCAAATTTATAACACGCTTCAATCTATCGGCATTGATATGAGCCAGGATATGATACCCGTTGTCCCTGCAGCACATTATCAATGTGGTGGTGTACTTACTGACATCGATGGCCGAACGGACTTAAAGCGTTTATATGCTATAGGAGAAGTGGCCTTTACAGGTTTACATGGTGCCAATCGACTGGCTAGTAACTCGTTGCTTGAAGCATTGGTTATGGGTGCCAATGCAGCTCGTTGCACTCTCAAAGACATCTCTACTCCAATAAAATCTGGAGATAAAATATCTAACTGGAGTTCCCCTGGGGAGGTTAATGCAAGGCGCGCCAGCCAGATTAATGCCCAATGGCGAGGTTTAAGGGGAGAAATGACCTCTTATGCAGGAATCGTTCGAACTGAAGCGGGGCTCCAGGATTTGCTACAATTAATAATGAAACGTAAAAAAATAATCGATGAGTACTACTGGAAACATTGCATTACCCGAGACTTTATTGAGCTAAGAAACATCATCCTTAATGCGGAGTTGATTGTTAGAGCTGCCTTATCCAGAAGGGAGTCACGGGGAGGGCATTTTCGCGAAGACTTCCCCAAGAAAAATGCCAAGGCACAAGAGAGTATTGCTAAACTGGGGCCAATGGATTCCTTGGAATAAGAATTAATTTAATCACCAATTAACCACCTACCCAATTACCAGAGGTACACGTGATGTTTGAACATTCTACCGATTACCAACCAGAAACCACTTTAATGCATATCCACAATGATATGAGCATTTGTCAAAGTGATTACCCTATCGACTGGTATCAAGAAGATTTTATTCCTTATGCACAGGAGTATCAGGCTTTACCCGATCGTAAACTCACTACCGTGTTGGAATGGATGAAGCCCTATCTTAAAAAAGCACAAAATCATTTTGGCGATAAATTATTATTACTGGCCCATTATTATATGGGTGGTGATATTGTGAGATTGATTGAACAATTTGGCGGTAAAATTGGCGACTCCTACCAATTAGCTTTAATGGCAGCAAATCATCCCGAAAAATCAGTGATTATTGAATCAGCCGTTCATTTTATGGCTGAATCAATCAGCATCTTGGCAAGTTCTGATCAACAAGTCTATATAACAAACCCAAAGTCAGGATGCACGATGGAGATGCTCGCTAAAGACTTTATGGTTGAGCCCGCCTTCCTGGATTTAAATGAACGTTATGGCGCTGACAATATTTTACCCGTCTGTTATATGAACACTTCTGGACGGGTTAAAGCAATGACTGGAGCACAAGGTGGAGCAGTGTGCACCAGTTCTAATGTAAAAAAAATAGTTCAGTGGGCGCAGAAAAAAAATAAAAAAATTCTGTTCATTCCTGATCAGCATATGGGGGAAAATGTAGCTTATTGGTTAGGAATAAAAAATCTCGCCTATTGGCCAGGAGGAACTGCAGGAGCTCACTACTCCCTCCCAGACCAGGATCAACAAACTCTAAACCAATTTGATAAAGCTGAGTTAATTCTGTTTGCAAGTCAATGTGCTGTCCATACAGTGTACCAGCCTGAAATGTGTGACTACTGGCACAGTCAAAACTATACCACTATAGTTCATCCTGAATGCCGTAACGAGGTTATCAAAGTGGCTCAACACTCAGGTTCTACTGCATTTATCTGGGATTATGTGGTTCATGATCGTGCTGGAACAAAGCAATATGCCATTGGTACTGAAAACCATATGGTAGAAAATCTAAAGCAATACTGTAAAAATTTAGGTATTAAAGTAACTAATTTGGCTGAAGCACCAAAAAATAGTGAGGAAAAAGGGGTAGGCTGTGGCTGCGCGACCATGTCACGTAATGATCCACCTCATCTCGTCGCCCTCATTGATCTATTGCGCCAAGGTAAAAGTATGGCTTATAACGAAGTAAAAGCTGGAGATGTGATCAATGAATTTACTGGAACCAGAAACAGGCTTACCTTAAACAATCAGCAGTGGGTTATTGACAATGCTAAAAAATCATTAGAAATGATGATTAATATTACTGAAGATAGGATTTAATACTTGATTAGCCTTATAACAACCCTCAACTAATTTCTTTATTGTTGGGGGCTCTTATTCCTTTTGCATTTCTGGCATATTTTTAACATCGGAAATTGTTTTTCCAGCAAGTGGATATTCTTTTTCAATTGAATTAATAAAAGCCAGAAGATTATCATTAGACGTGTAGCCTTCTTTAATCTTAAACATCAAAGCATATATAAAGTTAGCTCTTTGAACGTATTCAGCTCGTTCCGGATAAGCTTTATCATATAAAAGACGCTGTATATTCTGTCTCATCGTCGATAGTTTATTTAGTATAACCTGCTTAAAGATTATAGCCTGCGGTGTATCGTCACTTAATGGTACATCTGATCCTGAATGCGTTGGGGAATTATCTATTTGTTTCATGATTGATAACCCTTATATGATGAATCAGTTAATGGCAGAATATTTTGTTTAAAATGATAAGCCATTTCAGCCACGGTGTGTTTCTAACCCTGTATATAAATTATAGGCTCTGGAAGTAAAAAACCCAAATTTTGGCTATTTCCTAACACCATTATCCAGCCGTATAAAACTGACACGCGGTCAAACCCTGAGTACAAATAAAACCCCCAGGGGTATCTATCCAATTATAATCTATACGAGCTGGTATTTTGGTACGGACTTGCCACCATATAGAATAGTCACCAACTGAGTTGGTATAGGTACAAACAACTCCTTGACCATACCCTGCCACCAGAATATTAGCACCTATAAATCGAGTATTCTCTTCACCTTGAGGGCGATTAGGTGAAAATGGATTCTCAAGCCATGGAGCTGGGGGAACGCCCCATCTTAAAGAAGTAGTTTGAGGATCAGGACAACTAGTGGCTAGGGTTACGGTACTAAACTTTACAAAAAATAATCCAATAAATAGAGCATTAGTCTTTATCATAAGTACCTCATTAACTTCTTTAACATCAATATGCCTGACACTATTTACTATCCTATTATTTGGTAAGCCTGGGATAAAAGTCAAATTAGACCTAAGTTTTAATAAGGATCAAATTAGATTAGAGCTGATGGATGGATGGATGGATACCAATTTAGTCTAATTACATCAGTTTGAGAAGACCTGCCTCGGAGTTACAGCATTAACTCAAGACCTGCTTAAATATTTATTAAATAATAATTCGTTCAGGGCATTGTTAGATTCCGTAACTTTGTTATAATGACCGCGCGTGCCGGGGTGGCGGAATTGGTAGACGCGCCGGATTCAAAATCCGGTGATGGTGACATCGTGTCGGTTCGAGTCCGACCCTCGGTACCATTGAGACATTTTGTAACAGTTCTCAATGGTTCAAAACGGCACATAACTCCTTGATTCTTATTGTAATAACACTGACTTCTACTTCTCAAACCTTTCTCAACTATTCGTTATTTTTCGCATATAACCGCGAGCACTTTGGGTAAGGTTTTTTATCCTTCTTTCAACAAACAAAAGCAATTATGCTTCCGAGGAATTGCCAAACTTTGGCATCTAAAAATCTTCATCGTTGGAAAGCTATATCACGCGATCGTCATTATAAAAGTCTTGTACGTGATGTTTATCCCCTGATAGGTGAAAAGCCCATGGATGAAATAACAAAAGCAGATCTCTTACACATTGTCCAACCTCATGAGTTAAAAGTTTATCATGAGATAGCTCACCGCTTATACGCCAGACTACCAAGCATTTTTGATTTTGCTGTAAGTGCTGATTTTTATACTCGCATTTTTCAATGCTCGTAAGTGGTTTTTATTTCTCTCTATAAAACCACTTAATATGCCAGTATATGGAATTGGAACACACCTTTTGAGTTTCATGGTTGAAATGTTACTAAGGGTCGTTTTGTGGTCACATAAACGGTTCTGTTGGTAGAAAAATACACGCGAAACAGCTTCATATAAAAATCAGCAGAAATTCATTTATGATGAGTAATATAAATATTTTTTATTTGCTACCAGTTACAAAGGGATAAAATCAAAAAGTTGCTTGTTTCACCTTGGAGTTTAAGTTCTCCTGTGATTGAATTTCAAGTGGTGAATTCCCTTTAGTTTGATCTTTAATCATAATTAAAAAAGGAATAAAAGCCAACGCAAGCAGGATAGATAGCTCATACAAACCCACCCATCCTAAACTCATCTGAATACTGGCAGCAATAGGGCCAGAAAGAATTCGGGGTAATGTTGATAAGGCAACTAACATAGAAAATTGGGTTCCGGTAAACTGCTTATTAACCAAACGCATAAATAAAGTAACTAAAGCAGTGGAGGCCAAACCTGCGGCAAAATTATCTGAAAAAACTGCAATAGATAATAAAGTAATGTTTTTACCCTGTATTGCCAAGGCCACGAATAATAAATTTGTCAGTGCCTGTAAGAATCCAAAGAGAAACAAAGCTCGATATAAACTATAGCGTAGCAATAAAAACCCTGCAGTCAATCCTCCTAATAAAATAGAAGCTATACCCAACATTTTATTAACATAACCAATAGTCTCCAGAGAAAATCCTAGTCCCTGAATCAAAAATGGCATCACAATACCGCTGGTCGTGGTAGTAAAGGCCTCACCTAATTTGTAACAAAAAATAAATAAAAGAAGAGGGATAACTCCCGGACGAGTTAATAATTCTTTGACTGGAGCGATAAACGAGAAAGCAAAACTATTTTTTTCTTTAATTTTTATCGAAGGTTCCTGACTAAGCAAGACAGCAAAACTCCCGATTAGCATAGCGAAGCCCATGAAACGATAGGTAAAAGCCCATCCTAGTTTTTCAGCCATAATTAAGGCCAGACCACCAGATAACAACAAAGCTAATCTATAGCCAAATACGGCCAAAGAGGCTCCTAGCGCATGTTGATTAGGAGGAAGATATTCTGCTCTGTGTGCATCAATTGCCACATCTTGTGTAGCTGAAAAGCAAGCAAGGATTAAAGCTATAAAAGCTATAAATTTAGGGTATTGTTCAGGAGTAAACCATGCCATTAGATTAAATCCTACTAGCAAGAGTATTTGCATAGTAATGATCCAACTCCGTCTTTTACCCATCTCAAACAACGAGTAGCGATCTAAAATGGGACCCCAGAAAATACGATAGGCATAAGGTAAACTAACTAAACTTAACGCACCGGTAGCAAGTATGGACATGCCATTACTGGAAAACCATGCTTGAAGGGTGCTGCTGATTAAAGCCATTGGCAAACCAGAAGAAAAACCTAAAATGAAAACGATAAACAAACGTTTATTCATTTTTTAAAACCGCTCAATTGAATTACCTATAAAAAAGACTTCACCCTGAAAACGGAGTTCAGGGTGAATAAAAGAAACATTAAGCAGGTTTTTTTACTGAAATTAAATGAATCTTAAAGATTAAGGTTTCATTTGGACCGATTGGGCCACCGACACTACGTGAACCATAGGCAAGGTTTGCAGGAACATAGATTTCCCAGGTAGAACCAGCAGGCATTAATTGTAACGCTTCAGTCCAACCAGGAATAACTTGTGATACCTGGAATGTTGCCGGTTTACCGGTCTTTTCTGTACTGTCAAATACAGTTCCATCAATCAAATGACCAGTATATTCAACAGTTACTGTATCTGTTTTACCAGGTTTTGCGCCAGTACCAGAGTCAATAATTTTGTATTGCAAACCACTTGGTAATACAATTACACCAGTTTTACTTTTATTTTCCTTTAAAAACGCTTCACCTCTTGATTTGTTTTCATCAGATTTTTTATTGAATTCAGCAGAGCGTTTTGCCATTAAATCTTTCTGGAATTTATTCAGAACATCTTTCATTTGTTGTTCAGTCAAAATCAATTGAGTACCACTCATACCATCTTGCATTCCCTTAGCTAATGCTTCTGGATTGATATCAATACCTTGAGTTTTGAAGTTTTTACCTAAATCAGCACCAATACTATATGACAATTTATCTTTGTCTGTAGCTAATGATGTTGCATCGGGTGCAGCCATTGCTGTTGACATTGCCAGCCCCATGACGGCCGCAGTGACCAATTTCATCTTCATAAACAATCCCCTTTTAGTCTTTCTTTGATTACTTATCTTCCCTACTGTACAACCAGAAAGATAGAACATTGTAAAAATGCCCATTCATTCTGCCTAAATTCCCATAAAATTACCAGCCAAAACCACTATTTAATTACAAATAGACAAATACCGTTTATCCTTCTACACTTGCCTTTAAATAGACATGGGATTTAATCGTATGAACATTAGTGTATTTGATTTATTTTCTATTGGTATTGGCCCTTCGAGTTCACATACTGTTGGTCCAATGCTATCTGCTAATGCTTTTTTAAAGTTACTTGAATCACATCATCTTTTTGAAAAAACTCAGCGTATAAAAGTAGAACTCTATGGCTCCTTAGCCCTAACTGGTAAAGGACATGGTACGGATAAAGCAATTTTAAACGGCCTTGAGAATAAAGCTCCTGAAACCGTTCTTCCTGAATCCATGGTGCCTCGGATGCACGAAATACGTGACACGCATACGCTTAATTTGGCTGGCAGAAAAAATATCACGTTTAACGAAGCCACTGACTTTCTATTTTTGCAGAAAGAACTGTTACCTAAGCATACTAACGGGATGCACTTTTCTGCCTTCGACGATCAAGGTAGTTTGTTAGTTGATCAAGTTTATTATTCAATTGGTGGGGGCTTCATCACCACCGAAGAAGATTTTAATAAAGCCACCGAAGACTCTAATCCGCCACCCTATCCCTTCTCAACTGGAGAACAGTTATTAAAATTGTGTAAGGAAAATAAAATCACCATTGCTGAATTAATGATGATAAATGAACAGACCTGGCGCACTCCAGAAGAAATTCAGCGCGAAATTATGGCTATAGCGAAAGTAATGGATGACTGCATTGTGAGCGGATGCAAGCACGATGGAATCTTACCTGGCGGCCTTAATCTGAAAAGACGAGCTCCCGATCTCTATAGAAAATTAGTGGATCAAAAAGGGATTAAAAGTATTTTTGAACAATCAGACATCATGAACCATTTGAATCTGTATGCTATGGCGGTCAATGAAGAAAACGCCGCTGGAGGACGCATCGTCACAGCACCGACCAATGGCGCCGCTGGAATTATTCCAGCGGTACTAAAATATTGCCAAATGGCTCATGATAAAATGAATAATGAGGACATCTACACTTATTTTCTTACCGCAGCCGCTATTGGAATCCTCTATAAAAAAGGCGCCTCTATTTCTGGTGCTGAAGTTGGTTGTCAAGGGGAAGTAGGCGTTGCCTCCTCTATGGCCGCAGCAGGTCTCACCGCGGTACTTGGCGGTACTATCGAGCAGGTAGAAAATGCAGCTGAAATTGCCATGGAACATCATTTGGGAATGACCTGTGATCCCGTCTTGGGACTAGTACAAATCCCCTGTATTGAACGTAATGCAATGGGGGCTGTAAAAGCAGTTAATGCTACGCGAATGGCTCTCATAGGTGATGGGCAACATCATATTTCACTGGATAAAGTTATTAAAACGATGAAACAGACTGGAATGGACATGCAAAGTATCTACAAAGAAACATCAATGGGTGGTTTGGCTGTCAATTTGCCAGAATGCTAGTTACTCTGTTTATTAAAGAATGATTAACAAGCCAGGCTCGCAAGTTACGACCTGGCTATTAAGAAAAGAATTTTTGGGGTACAATTATTTCAATGGAATTAATTTCTATATTTCTATACTAGACTTAGCATAGAAAACAATTAAAAAGGATTTTTTTATGGACTCATTACATTCTTTATTTTTAGCACAAGCCATAGGGCTGTATCTGGTTATTATTGCCATTATTATGGTTGCTCGCGGTAGTTATTATCAAAATCTATTAAGCCATTATAAAGGAGATAGTTCTGTTATCGTTTTGGCTGCTTCTTTAGGATTAATTTTGGGTGTTATTCTCATTATTATTCATAATATCTGGGTATGGGATACAGAAATATTAATTACATTTATAGCCTGGTTTTTATTGATTAAATCGATACTGTGGCTGTCTTTACCAGAATACATGGTACATGTTACCAAAAAAATGAATTCTGGATGGGGATATTATGTTATACCAATAATATCCGCTATTATAGGCGTCCTTCTGATGGCCTACGGTTTCTACAAGTATCAATTAATTCACTTTTGATTAGCTCTAAATATCTAGTTAACAACTCTCTTGTTTCCCCAAAGTAACTATGGGCAACAAGAGAGGGTTAATGACTCCTATAAATCAACCTTCACACCTCGAATATTGATAGTTAATGCTTTATGAACGAATAAAACCACAAAAACAAGCAGCCAGAAACCTCCCAACACTCCTATAAAGGCATACAAAGGCGAACTACTTATATAACCCATAGCTATTACCGCAAGGGTCGCACTGATCATATTGATAAAACTCATCATAGCAGCACTGCTGGCTTTATCATCAACTGCGTTCGAAGCAATATAAGAACCACCGGCAAACAATAAACCACTAAATAAATACATTAATAAAGTGCTGGTGAAAAACCAAAGGACAGAGTCATTTCCTGAATAGACCATCCAAATCATACACATTAAACCTGATGCAGTGCCACTCAAACCCAAGAAAACTACTTTATCAGCCCCATACCTTTGTAATAGCTCCTTGGCCAATAATCCCCCCACTAACATTCCCACCATATTAATAAGATTCCAATAGCCATATTCTGCCGGTGATAAATGAAAACATTCCATCACTATTTGTGGTCCAGCCGCTGAATAGCAATATCCTATTGCAGAACAAAGACCAACCACCAGAGAATAGACTACTAAGGAGCCTGAAGTTAAAACGCTCCGGTAGTCGTTAATTATGGAGCCTAAATTAATTGCTTCGGGTGTAGTTAATGTTTCATCAAATATTTTTGTTCCATAAAGCATCAGCAATCCATGCCCTAACAGAAGTATAAAACAATTCTCCCAATGGCTGTATTGAGTAATTACTCCCCCTATAATTACCGCTAATCCAATACCGAGTGTAAAGGATAATATGGTGTAGGCCATTGCTGCTCTTCTTTGCTCAGCAGGTAACCATTCGTTAATTAACATAAAGGTACATGCTAAGCCACTTGCAGCACCCAAGGCATTAATAAACCTTCCCATGATTAATATCGGGTATGAACGTAGGAAAAAGGCAGAAAAACAAATTAGAATACCGATAAGATTTATAACTAAACCGGTACGTAGAGCAATGATGCGCCCAAACCGATTTGCAAGAGGTCCATAAATCAGCTGACCAAATACATAACCAACTAAAAAAGCAGAGACTACCCACTCAACCTGACCTTGAGGTAAAGCATACTGATGCTGAATTTCTGGTAAGGCAGGAGTAATGATTGCTGCAGAAAAAGAAGCAATAGAAATATAACTTAATAGCCAAAACACGTTAAAAAAGGGCATTACGATTCTCCATAAATTGTAGGAGGATTTTTATTTCGCTATAAAGCCGCTGTCAATTAGTCTTCGAGGTATCGCGACTTGCTCCATGAGTATAGTTATACGTCAGCAAACATAAGATACTTAAAGATGGCTGGCTTTCTGAATATGGCAAGCAATTGCGACACGTCTCGAATTTAAGTCGGATCATTGATAACCTCTGTTATTAGAAGGCGGGGCAATAAACGAAACCAAATCCACCGATCAATTAGTACCATTTAACCGATTATAATAATTAACTATTATTTAATAAATAGGATAAATGGTCATATATAGTTAACTATTGGTTACTAATAGCCAGGCTTTAGAAGAATTACTAGAAAAAAATAAATCGCTAACAGCATATCCCACTACTGCTGCTAGCTCATCATTGATGAAAAGTAACGGAATTTTAGCTCTTAGCCAA
The DNA here is from genome assembly GCF_011764505.1 of Legionella antarctica. NCBI lineage: Bacteria > Pseudomonadati > Pseudomonadota > Gammaproteobacteria > Legionellales > Legionellaceae > Legionella > Legionella antarctica. The sequence continues at coordinate 1,415,745 of NZ_AP022839.1, read as the reverse complement.
GGAGGGATAGCCCACTCCTGAAATAATTTTTTTAACTGCTTGGTCTGACCATGCCAACAGAAGTGCTCTCCCCCCTCTCGAAACCTAAGCACAACTTTAGCTTTTGGAGGAACTATTAAACCCTGCTTTGTTTTTTTTGCAGTTACATAAAAATTATATTCTGTTAGAGCCAAAGGTAATGGAAACTCTGTCCACTCAATACAATTCGGTAAACTAAGTTCTTTTTTTTTGTCCAAATAAAGATGCTGTTGGTAACGACGTACTTGAATCTCACCCCAGCTTACTATAGGGGTCGCATCTAAACCAGCACATATCAACTCATGAATCAATCGTTGGAATGTAGCTGTAGAAGGCAACTGAATTTGATTTTTTTTCAACCAAACACGTAACACATTCGTCAATCGCTCTGTACTTAATTTTTTTAAAGGCTCAATAAATAACGAATTCCTGGGAACCAATAACTCTTTATTATCACCAATAGCCAGATCATCCAAATTAGCTTTGGCTTGCTGACAATGAATCGAAGTCCTGGCTATATTCCCTGCTACTCCAGGCCATTTTTTTAACAGAAGAGGCATTATTTGATGACGTAAATAATTACGCGAATAGTTAATCTCTAGATTGCTTTCGTCCTCAATCCATTTTAATTGATGACTGGCCGCATAGTGTTCAAGCTGTTCTCTAGAATAGATTAACAATGGTCTGGCTAATGCTCCCAGTCCCAAAGCACTCAACTCACTCATAGCAGCTAAACCATCTACACCCGCTCCTCTAAAAAGTTGCAAAAGCACGGTTTCAGCCTGATCATCCTGGTGATGGGCTAAAACCAAGCAATCCCGCTGTGCCTCTAATAAAGATGAGAAAACTGTATAGCGCGCAATTCTCGCCTGTTCCTCTACATTTGCAGAACGATCAAACTGTACCGAACGAGCAAGAAAATCAATCCCTGAATTCAGACAAAATTGTTCACAATGATTTTGCCAATACTCAGCATTTGAGCTAATGCCGTGATTGATGTGTACAGCGATTAATTTATGACGTAATAAAGAGTGGGTAGCAAGTACGTGCAGTAATACTGTAGAGTCCAGTCCGCCACTAAACCCTATAATTAATTTATTGAACTCTCTAAGGCGAGCTATCCATTCTGCATTAAGTAAGGACTTAGTCACAGGCCCCCATAGCCATAAATTTCTGATACCTAAGCTCTATCAATTTATCTGCTGGCAATTTTTGCAATTCATGTAGTTCAGTAGTTAATATTATTTTCAAGCGGCGAGCCATATCATCAACATCACGATGAGCACCTCCTAAAGGCTCAGGGACAACCATATCCACTAGTTTATTTTCAGCTATTTTATTTGCGGTAATCCCCATAGCTCGGGCAGCTTCACAGGCCTTTGCGGCGTCTTTCCATAATATCGATGCACAACCTTCAGGAGAAATTACAGAATAAATACCAAACTGCAGCATTAATACTCTATCCCCTACTCCAATGGCTAATGCTCCCCCAGAACCTGCCTCACCAGTTACAGTGCAAATAATTGGTGTTTTAAATCGTGACATGGCAAAAAGGTTTCGCGCAATAGCCTCAGATTGGTTTCTTTCTTCAGCACCAATACCAGGATAGGCTCCCGCCGTATCGATAAAAGTAAATATAGGAACATTGAATTTCTCAGCCATTCTCATCAAGCGCAATGCCTTTCTATACTCTTCAGGACGAGCCATCCCAAAATTGCGGTATACTTTTTCTTTAGTACGTTTTCCTTTCTGATGACCTAGAACCATAACAGGCTCACCATTCAAGCGCGCCAGTCCACCAATAATTGCAGGGGCAGAAGAATGACTTCTATCGCCGTGCAGCTCCTGAAAGTCGGTAAAAATACGTTCAATATAATCAGTAGTCTGGGGTCTGAGGGGATGTCTGGCCATTTGTGCGATCTGCCAAGGTTCTAAATTAGAAAAAACATGGGAGGTCAAATCAGAACATTTAGCTTCAAGTTTCGCTATTTCATCACTTAAATTTACTTCGTTATCAGTACCTATCATACGAAGTGCTTCAATTTTCTGATTCAACTCTTCTATAGGTTGCTCAAAATCCAAAAATTGTCGGCTCATTGATTACTCTTTGGTAAATTAAAATTCATGGTATATGATACTCTTAACCGTTAACTGACGCCAGATTCAAAGCACATCATATGACAATTACAGGATTTACCCCTTTAAACACACAAAACTGTATTTTAAATGAATCACGCGTTGATCTATGGCAATTTTCCCTGCAGCATGAATTAAACGTTTCCTATCAACTGTTAAGTGTAGATGAGAAAGCTCGAGGCGACCGATTTTACTTTAGCCGGCATAGGCGGCGTTTTACTACCGCAAGGACTGCTTTGAGAATTATTCTGGGGCGATATCTGAATACCGCCCCAGAACGCTTGGAATTTACCTACAGTTCTCATGGTAAACCAGCTGTAATAAACTCACAAAAACTGCAGTTTAATATAAGTCATACTGGGGACCTTGCCCTGTTAGCTATAGGCAAAGGCCACCCTCTAGGTGTAGATGTAGAGCATTACTCTGCGCGCCCCTACGAAGGCATAGCAAAAACTCTATTCTCGGTTCAGGAATTTGAAGAGTTTAAAAAAGTGCCTACAAAATTAAAACCTGCTGTTTTTTTTCATGTATGGGCACAAAAAGAAGCATTTATTAAAGCCTGCGGACTTGGTCTTTCTTATCCCACCAAAGAATTTACTGTCCCTACCACAATGCCCACGAAACAATTAGTCAAAGATCCTCTTCACAAGATCACTTGGCAATTACGCTCCTTCATGCCAGGAGTGGCCTGCAGTGGCGCTCTATGCTACCATCCCACAATAAGGGAGCTTCGTCACGGATTGCTGCAACTCCAACCGAATTTCATCCTGAGATACTAATTTATATGATCCAATTTACACACTCTCAACTTATCCTGCTTCAAATCCTTGGGGACGGTTACTGTCATAGCGGTAATGAATTAGGGGACGTATTAGGAATTACTCGCTCTGCAATTTGGAAACAAATAAATCAATTGATTGATTTAGGAGTGCCAATTACACGATTGCCACACCAAGGTTACCAATTGCCAAACAAACTCGTCTTATTAAATGTTGAGGAAATCTCCAGCCATTTGAATGCTAACCATCTTTCGTCACTTTTTAACCTTCATTTATTTACCTCTATAGATTCAACAAATCGTTATTTAAAAGATTTACCCATTAGTTCGAACCTTGATGTGTGTTGCGCTGAAATACAAACTCAGGGGAGAGGACGATTTGGCAGAGTTTGGCACTCTCCATTTGGAGAAAATATTTATTGCTCCAGTCGTTGGAGTTTAAATTGTGATCTCAGCAGGCTATCAGGTTTAAGCCTCATAACCAGTTTGGCCATACTGGCATCCATCCACCAGCTCAGCTCATTACCGGACATCAAGATAAAATGGCCAAATGATATTTTATGGGGAGATAAAAAATTATGTGGCATCCTGATTGAGATTCTTGCAGAATCAAATAGTAATGCGCAGGTAATCATTGGCATAGGGTTAAATGTTAATACCGATACTAAAAACTACCCACTATCGGATAAACCCTGGTGTTCCTTATATGAACTATTAAACCAGAAATTTAATCGTAATATATTAATTGCGAACCTTATTGGCAACCTTGAGCGCTATTTAATTAAATTCATAAACAAAGGGCTTGATGCTTTTATTGACGAGTGGAGTAAATTTGACTATCTGCAAGGTAAACACATTACCGTTACACAATCATCAGGAGCTATTTCAGGAATTGCCCGAGGTATTAATCAGGCAGGGATGTTAATTTTAGAAAATGAACAGGGTATAAGGCATTACCTTTCTTCAGGAGATACCTCTTTACAATCACGTTTAGAGTGATAAACCGGGCTGAAGTTTTATAATGTGTCAGAAAGTGGCTAACCAGGCTGCTGTAGTTTATGAGTCCTTTATATCACTGGGCTGGTATTAGCCTAGTGAGCAGAAGTGAGACTGGGTGAAGGTCGTACGGACTTTCACCCAATATTCTAGTGTTTTGTTTTTCCTGAATTGCCCAAAAGCCACTCCTTACATACATCCAGCTCATCAGCAATTTTTTGCATCGAGCTGGAGTCAAAAGCAATAACACCATGAAGTAAAGCTTCAATTTTAAATTTGGGTAATCTAAAAAGTTTAGAACACACTTGGACGCGATCGGTCATTAAAGTAGGTACACCAAGTTCATCAAGCTCACTGTTCAAACGCTCAGTTAGTTTTTTGTTTGACATGATAGTCTCCTCCAGGCTTTTTATCAGTGTAAAACACTTAAGCTTAAGGATTGATTAACAAATAAATTTTAAAGAAAAAATTACTTTGTGTCGGACAAAAAAGGTATATTGCATTTCCCACTAATCCATAGACATATTTTTTAGTATATTCCCCATTGCCTCATCTATGGTTACAGCCGCTATCCAGTATACGACTCAAATATAAAAAAAGTGATTGGTGTCATCCATATAAAAGATCTGTTTGCAGATTTATTATTAAAAAAAGAAATTGGCAGTTTAGCTCCTTATATTCGTCCCGTGTTAAAAATTTCTCATAAATTACCTGCAATGGATCTTTTGCGTAAATTCCAGGAAGGAATGCCCCATTTTGCCCTTGTTTACAAAAGTAAAGACAGCTTGCTTGGATTCATTACTCTAGATAATTTGTTACATATTTTAATTGAGCGCATTAAGGATGAATTCCATAAAACCCATGATGATTGGGTAAAAAACTCTGATGGCTCATTTACTACTAAGGGACAAGTGTTCCATTTATTCACTTGAAAGAGCATTGGATAGCGATATTACAGTCACCGCCGATGAAGAAAATCTGGATACACTTTATGGACTTATTATTACCCGGTGGGAAATTGCCAAAAGAGGGCTGTGACGAACCACTCGTTTTATATTGCTCAATCCTATATTTCGCACCAATGTAGGATTAATTCAAAATTATTGAGAATTTGCTACGGAATATCGGCTCAATAACACCATCCCAATATTTGTTTCGTTGCGACATGACAGCTCCAGATAATTAAGGAGCGGTTAGATTGAATTAATTTATGTGGGGTGTAACTAACTCATCTAATTGGATGGGTGAAAGACTTGAAAAAAACCAGATAATGACCTAGTTGCTAGCACATTGAGATACCAACTGCTTTATAGGGCTTTACATAATTGTGAAACGCATACATACATTATGTTTAAAATCCGTCTCTTCCGGGAGTTGAAGTAATTTCAGTTAAATAAGCAACATTTTTTTCAAACGCTTTGCGATCAAAAATACTATAGAAAAAAAGTAAGAATTTTTTATTCCACGAAAACGTGTAATTTTCATTTTTCGAAAAGGCTAGATATACTGGCGGCTTATTTATCCATTTAGAAAAATTATATTGAGGATATTCTTTATATTGCGCAAAATCATTAATTGAATGGATATCATGAACTACTAGTCGTGAATCATCTTTTAGGGCTTGTTTCAGTAATCCATTTACTTCATAAAATGACAATCCTCTTTTATTGACCCAAATGTCCATTTCAAGATTATCTTGAACAATAAAGGTAGAGTTTTCTCGAATTATTTTGGATTGTTTAAATTGTTCTGATAATGACTGTTGGTAGAACCAATCCAAATCATAAAGATAATAAGTATGAAGAGCTTGAACAATAAACGATGAGATGAGCAACGGTACGGCAAGCACAGGGATTCTTTTATTAATTTTTGCACTCATCATTACCAAGTAATAGATAAGAAAGGACATACCAAGAGGGATAAGAATTTGGCTTCGAGAATCCCAAGAAAGGTTTTGGGGCAACTTTCCAACAACGCAATAAGGAAACACGGCTAAAAAAAACAATACTAAACCCATAATGAGGACTGTTTTGATTTCTCGCCAAGAACGTTCGTTTGATTTTTCTAGCATTGATGAGACACCCATTTTTTTCAAAATGTGCATCACTAAATAAAACACAGCTATCGTAAGTATAGGTAGACGAACTGCTGTGGTTAGAGCATGAACTATAGGCACATAAAAGGAGGTCAAAAAGCTTTTAAGAATTAAATCCAAGATTTGGAAAAAATTAAAACCAATTGAGTTATAATTTGCATATAAACCGTAAGGCTGTAAAAAAGAATGTTTTAAGATAAAAAATAATATCGGTAAACAAATAAAATCAGGATATTGAATAAAAAAGGGTTTAATAAGCAGCGTAATCCTTTTTATCATAGACAATTGCTGCGTTTGAAAGCCTCTAGTCGAGCCTATATTTTTTTGATAAATATTCCAAAGAATATAAAATAATACAGTAGCATAAAAAACAAGCAGTGACTCTAGGGAAAAAGAGATAAGAAACAGGGCTAAACTCAGGGCGCGATAATAATGTTTTTTCTTGTTATCCAGGTATAGAGATAAGAGAAAAAATGCAGCAAAAAAGAGAAAAAACGTAACAATTGACGCAGTGCTTACCAATGCAGCTCGCGCATCATCCAAGGGAGCCAGCAGAAATAATAAGGTCAAAAGTAATGCCGTTGATTTATTAAATAATTTAGTTTTTTGTAAAATATACAGTAAAAATATACCGGAAAGAAAATAAGTAACAAACGTTAATATTCGATAAATATAAATGCTATTACCCATTTTTTGTAAAAATAGTTGTACATAGGCCATCCAAGGATAACCGCTTTGCGCATACATGACTTTTAAAGTTTGCGGCTTTTGAAAAACAAAAACCCAATCATCCCAATACACACCATTATAATTGAGCAATAAAAAGATATAGGTCAGAAAATACAACATAAACAAACGATGGATGCTGGTATTTTTAAATTGGTTTAATAGATTCATTTTATTAGGGGTGTATTCTCAAGTTAAAAAGCGATAGTATACTGCTCTATAAGATATTTGCCATAGATTCTGTACATGAAAAGAATTGCAATCAGTCAATCCAATTATATTCCCTGGAAAGGCTATTTTGACATGATAGCTGCGGTTGATGAGTTTATTTTGTATGATTGCATGCAATATACACGTAGAGATTGGCGTAACCGAAATCAAATAAAAACGCCGCAAGGCATTCAATGGCTAACGGTGCCAGTAATCGCGAAAGGACGATATTATCAGGCCATTAAAGAAACCATGATTGATGGTGACATATGGGCAATGATGCATTGGAAATCCCTGATACAAAATTATCGTCGTTCAGAGTATTTTAACGAGATAGCTGACTGGCTAGAGCCACTTTACACTCATCCCTCTTCCTGCTTATCCGAGTTAAATAAAAACTTTATCAAAGCAGTCTGTGGTTATTTAGGAATTAAAACCATCATTAGTACCTCCGCTGATTACATTTTAATTGAAGGGAAAACAGAGCGCTTGGCTGATTTATGTCTTCAAGCAGAAGCTAGTGAATATATTTCAGGACCTTCTGCTAAAGACTATATTGATGAGGAGGTATTTGAAAAAAATAATATTACACTATCCTGGTTCGACTATACAGGTTACCCCGAATACCCCCAACTTTGGGGTGATTTCGTTCACGGAGTTAGCATTCTCGATTTGTTATTTAATTGCGGTAAGGATACCTATAATTATATGAGATACGTATCATTATGAAATTATCTATTGTTGCAACCCTATATCATTCTAAAGATTATGTGGTTGAATTTTATAATCGTATGACCGCTGTGGCTCAACAGTTGGCGGGTGATGATTATGAAATCGTTTTAGTGAATGATGGTTCTCCTGATAACAGTCTTGAAATTGCAGTAGAGTTAGTTGAGAAAGACTCTCATGTTGTTGTGGTCGATCTATCACGCAATTTTGGTCATCACCATGCCATGAGAGCTGGCTTGGAACAATCCAAAGGCGACCAGGTTTTTCTTATTGATAGTGATTTAGAAGAAGAGCCAGAGTGGCTGTTATCCTTTGCGGAACAAATGGCTACTGAAGATGCTGATGTAATCTATGGGATACAAAAAGAAAGAAAGGGTAAGCGTTTTGAACGTTGGAGTGGTGCTTTATATTACACTATCTTAAATTGGCTATTAAATATTAATCATCCGCGCAATATTACTACAACACGTTTAATGACGCGCCGTTATGTCAATGCACTTTTAAGCCATAAAGAAGTGGAAACCGTTATTTCGTGTTTATGGGTTATTACCGGTTTTAAACAAAGTCCTCAACTTATAAAAAAATACAGCAATAGTCCCTCAACTTATGGATTATTCAAAAAATTTAATCATTTGGTGAATGCCGTTACGTCCTTTAGCGCAGCCCCATTGAGAATGATCTTCTTTTGCGGTACTTTGGTTTTTTTAATTTCCGTTTTATTCGCCTCGCATTTAATTATTGGTCGACTCTTTATGTCCAAACCAGTAGAAGGATGGACGTCCATCATGGTTTCAGTGTGGATGTTGGGTGGCATGATTATTTCCTTTATTGGTATTATAGGAATGTATTTAGCAAAGATATTTTTAGAAACAAAGCAAAGACCTTATGCAATTATTAGGAACATATATGGGAAATCAGACGAGTAATATTAATTCGAGTTACGAGCAGCATTACGCTAATCGCGCGCGCGCTAAAGTTTATCCCACGGAATTTGTTGTGAGAACTCTATTAGCAAGTTACCCCCAATTGGAATTTAAGAAACCCGTACGTGGAGATACCATTCTTGATGTGGGTTTTGGTGATGGGCGCAATACTTCTTTTTTATGCGATTTAGAGTTGTCCGTTAGTGGAATTGAGATTACTGAAGGTATCGTAAATCAAACACGTAACCGTCTTTTGGAATTAGGACATACACCTGATTTGCGTGTCGGCAGAAATAGCAGCATCCCATATGAGACCGAAACTTTTGATTATATATTAGCCTGCCATTGTTGCTATTATTGTGATGAAGGTCAGACCTTGCTGGATAATTTACAGGAATACTCCAGGGTTTTGAAACCAGACGGCTACCTGATTGCCTCTGTAGCTAATCGCGCGTCCTACATATTTGATAAAGCAAAAGCCTTAGACGATGGCACGTATCTAATAGCAAACGATCCCTACAATAATCGTAATGGGTATCGTCTTCAGGCGTTCGCCAATACAGCAGATATTGAAAAATATTGTTCTTCTTTATTTAAAAATTTTTCTTTTGGTTCTGCTGATAATAATTATTATGGAATTACGGAACAAGTATTTTGGATTGTTTGCCAAAAGGGGTAGTACATGAGAAATAATATGCAGTATTGTTGCACAGAAGCTAATTGCAACCAGGTGTCTTTAACAGCATATGATGATGGATTACATTGCCCCAACGGCCATGTATACTCTTATCTTCCAGAAACGAACGTGCCTCTTTTTGCGTGTGAATCTGAAAACGCGAATGATTATTCCCAAGCAGATGCAGTTGCCATTCATGACAATTCTTTTCAGTGGGTTTTCAAAACATTTGGAACCAATGAAGCAGAATTAAGAAAAAGTCTTGTGGCGCGACTTACTTTATCAAAAGGCCAAACCATTCTTGTGACAGGCGCCGGTAGTGGTAATGATATCCCCTTTCTAGCGCAACAGTTAGAAGGACAAGGAACTATCTATGCACAAGATATTTCCAAACAGATGTTAATGACCGGTGTTCAAAAATACGCTTCCGCTAAAGATACTTGGGGAGTTGATGTATTCTTTTCAGTAAGTGATGCAACCAATCTGCCCTTTGATGATAACTTTTTTGATGTCGCTTATCATTTTGGTGGACTCAATTTATTTCCTGATGTGCAAAAAGGTATTTCTGAAATGAATCGGGTGGTTAAATCAGGTGGGCAAGTACTAATTTGTGATGAAGGAATTGCACCTTGGCTCAGAGAAACCGATTTAGGTAAAATGCTGATCACTAATAATCCTCTTTATGCGTACGAGGCGCCTTTAACACTGTTGCCTCAGAATGCCCAATCAGTTCAATTATCATGGGAATTAAATCACTGTTTTTTCGTTATAGGATTTATTGTTTCCAATTCGCCTTTATCGGTAAATATCGATGTTCCTCATATTGGTAAACGCGGTGGGAGTATCCGAACTCGTTACCTGGGTACGCTCGAAGGAATAGATCCGGATTTGCGCGATGAAGTTTATGCTGCAGCAGAAAAACAAGGTATCAGTCGAGTAGAATATTTAGAACGCTTGCTCAAAGCGGGTTGTAATTAAGATAGTGAGTAAACTATGAGTGTCGCAGAAAAAATCAAGTATCACCTAGATCAGGACAAGCCCTTTAAGTGGAACAAAAAGGGCTTGGTTTTTCAACCTAATATGCCTCATTACACCCATGGATCGCACCCTTGCGCCATTCACTATAAAGATGATGTGTTTATCGTGGCATTTACCTGCCGAGACGCCAAACGCCGTTCCCATATCTTTTTATCATACGCTACAGTCTCTCAGGGTAATTTGACCATGATAGGCACACCTAAATTGGCATTAGCTCCCGGAGACGCCGGCTATTTCGATTGTGATGGGGTGATTAGTGTTTGCTTGGTGAAAAATAATAATCAACATTATTTATACTACGTAGGATGGCAAAATCTTCCTGATAGTTTATGGCTTTGCGATACCGGTAGAGCCGTTTTAAACCCAGATGAATTGACATTAGAGAAAGAATTTCCCGGGCCTGTTCTCGGCCGAGATAAAAATAACCCCCTTTTTGCTGCTGCAACAGCCTTTCATATTAAAGATGATGTTTGGCATACCTGGTATAATTCTGGAGTGAAGTGGGAAAAACGTGAACAGGGATGGCACCATCATTACGGCATTCATCATGCTCAATCTACCAATGGAGTGGATTGGACATGTGATCCTGGAATGTGTATTCCTTTTGCTGATGAGTATGAATATGCCTTTGGTCGCCCTAGCGTTTATTTTAAGGATGATATTTATTATATGTGGTTTGCCCATCGTGCAACCAAGGAAACGGCCAGCTATCGGATAGGTTTTGCCTCCTCCTCGAACGGTTTAAACTGGGATCGAAAAGATAAATTATCCGGAATTGATGTTTCGCCTACCGGCTGGGATAGTGAAATGATTTGTTACCCTTATATTTTTGAGCATCAAGATCAACTGTACATGCTTTATAATGGCAATGATTATGGCAAAACCGGATTTGGTTTGGCCGTGTTAGGACATGTTGAATGAAAAACGTTATTTTAGCTGGAAATGCTATTACTGCTGATATTTTGAATCATTATATCCAGAGAGATCCTCGCTATAAAATAGTAGGATTGACCGTTGATGATGACTACATGGAACAAAATAAAATCGCTGATTACGATTGTGTTCCCCTATCCCGTCTTAAAGAGTTCCACTCCCCCCAAGACTGTGTCGTAATTATGGCGATGGGTTATAATGACATTAATCGAAGCCGTGAATCCATGTTTCAGCGTCTGAAAGAGATGGGTTATCACATTGAGTCGTACATTCATCCAGACGCAAAAGTTTACACGCAATACCCATTAGGTGAGGGTTGTATTATTCTCCCTTCTGCAGTAATTGAACCACATGTACGCATAGGGGCAAATACTCTCATATGGGCTAATGTCACCGTAGCCCATCATTCCAGCGTCGCAGAACATTGTTGGCTTGCATCTGGTGCGGTTATTTCGGGACAAGTCCAAATAAAACGAAATGTATTTATAGGGGTTAATGCCACAATTGTTAATGAAGTGATTATTGATGAGTATTGCCTTATTGGCGCAGGTGCCTTGATTACTAAAAATACCAAAGCATCCAGTGTCCATCTCGCCCGTTCCGGTGAAGAGTTTCGCTATTCGGCACAAGATTATGTAAAATTTTTTGGAATTTAATTATGAATAAACATTTGGTTTCGGTTTTAGCGGATGTATTTGGAGTACGGGGAGATCAAATCGCTATTGATCTCACGAAAGAAAATCTGGGAAGTTGGGACTCTTTAAAGCAAATGGACTTAGTGGTTTCCCTTGAGCGCGAATTTAATATCCTTTTAGACATTCAGGATATAGTTAAAATGAACTCCGTAAAAAATATTATTGAGGTGTTGAATGGTAAAGGAGTTGAACTTGGAGTTTAAAGGGGCAACAGCATTGATAACGGGTGGCGCCAAAGGTTTAGGTTTGGCCATTGCTCATCATTTGCAGGAACAAGGAGCAACCGTAATTGTTGTTGATCGTGATGTTCAGGCTATGGAATTATTACCCAAAACAATCCACTCTTATTACCTTGATGTGACACACCCTGCTGAAGTTAAGGCGACCATCCAAAATATTATTAATAACCATGGCCGAATTGATATCTTAGTCAACAATGCTGGAGCTATTTATAGCGAGCCCCTTCTAAACATAATGAACCCAGAAAAAATGATGCATGATTATGACACCTTTCGTCAGTCCATCACCGTTAATCTTGATTCCGTATTCATTATGAGCTCGGCTGTTATAGAACAAATGGTAAGACAACGTGTTAAAGGAGTTATCATCAATATTAGCTCCATTAGTGCTTGTGGTAATGAGGGACAAACCGCCTACTCAGCCGCAAAGGCTGGAGTAAATGCAATGACAGTCACATGGTCTAAGGAATTAGGACGACTAGGTATTCGATGCAATGCGGTCGCTCCTGGTTTTATAGCAACGGAATCCACGCATAATGCTCTTGATGAATCCATACTCAAACATATTAAATCCAATACTCCGCTTCGCAGCCTCGGTCATTCACATAATGTAGCCCAAGCTGTAGCATCACTGATCGCCAATGATTTTATAAATGGAGCCATATTGCCAGTAAATGGGGGGTTAACAATATAAAGTGATACGATTAGATAAAAACAGATATGAATACATTTACCCCATATATCTAACTCATCCATTTTTTTTCCCATTGATTGCCGCTGTATTACTCAATGAGCAAGATGGAGTGGTATATGTTGATGACGCGGACTCTCCTTCACAAATATACGTGGAACATAGTTTCGGTTTTGCTCAGCTCTTTGGTGATAGTCATGAACTTTTTGAAAAAAACTTATCGTATTATTTGCTGGTAAATATGTGTTTTCATGCGGATAAAATTCGCTTATACGCACCGTCACCTCCTAAATGGCTTAATTTATCTCAAGATGAATCCTGGCGCTCCTACAGACAACGCTTTGCTATCGATACCAATCATTTCACCAGAGAACAATCCCCCTCCCTTCATCAGGAAAAAATAAAGGTAGAGCAGGTCAATGAAATGAATATCGGTTTAATTTCCGAAGCATTTGGTGTAGTAAGGCACTTTTGGCGAAATGCAGAAGATTTTATTGTACGCTCAAATGCAGTGGTGATTTTTTACGAAGGGAAACCTGCCTCAATATGCTATTCAGCAGCTCAGGCATCCAATCGGGTAGAAATAGATGTACTAACCCTCCCTGAATATAGAAATTTGGGGCTTGGTAAACAGGCAGTTAATCATTTTGTTCTACGCTGTTTTGATTTATCATTAATACCTCTTTGGGATTGTTTCACCAATAACTCTGGCTCAATGATGCTCTGTAAGTCTATTGGGTTTTATCCCATTACAGATCCTTACCCATTTTTTACCATTAATAAGAAATTATGAATACATATCATTACAATTTAGGACAGGCATTTTCTGAAATCACAGAAGAATACGCAGCAGAAACCGCTCTTCGCTATTCTGAAAAAAGTTACCTCTATTCCGAGCTGTTCCAATGGGCTGAAAGCTTAGGAAGTGTGCTTCTTTCTCATGGCCTTAAACGTGGTGATGTCATTGCCATTGGCAATACGAAAAGCCCCCTTTCCTATGCATTAATGATAGCGGCATTAAGATTGGGCATTGTGTATGTCAATATTGATGTTGCCTCACCTTTAATTAGAAATACGCATATTCTGAATATATGTAATGCATCCTTACTCTTCTATGACAATCTGTCCGATGACTTGGAAATGCAAAAGCTGGCTAAGGAACATCAATGTCTCGCGTTATACCTTAAACTCAGCGACTTACCTGCCGTCTCACAAAATGACAGGGATTTACAACAGCACTTGTTACAGGAAGTGGATGGTTCTTGCATTGCTTATGTTATGTTTACTTCGGGATCTACTGGAATCCCTAAAGGTGTTGCTGTAACGCATCAGAATATTCTGCATTTTATATCTTGGGGACAGCACTATTTTCAAATTACGAAAGACGATAATTTTGCTAATTTAAGTCCTATGTATTTTGATAACTCCGTATTTGATTTCTACGTAGGATTATTTTCAGGCGCCTCATTAAGCCCTGTAAACCGCGAGTTGCTGACTAAACCTTATGACCTGGTTATTCATCTACAAAAATCCCAATGTACCATTTGGTTTTCTGTTCCTTCACTTCTTATCTATTTAATGACCATGAAGGCAATGACCAGAGCAACACTATCCACGCTACGCTACATTATATTTGGTGGAGAAGGTTATCCAAAGCCGGAGTTAAAAAAGCTGTATACCCTGTTTTCCCCACAAGCAACTTTAGTGAATGTATATGGCCCCACTGAATGTACGTGTATCTGCAGTGCTTACAACCTTAGCGCATATGATTTCGATGATCTGGATGGTCTGCCTCCCTTAGGAAAACTTAATCCAAATTTTGATTACATTATCGATAATGAAAATAAGGATTCCACAGAGGGTGAGCTTTGCCTTATAGGCCCCAATGTCGCTGCTGGGTATTTTAATGATATAGAGCGCAGCACTATCTCTTTTTTTATGCTAACTGAGCCCTCACGTTTTATGAAACGTATGTATAGAACAGGGGATCTGGTGCAAGAGAAAGAGGGCATGCTTTATTTTATCGGTCGCAAAGACAATCAAATCAAACATATGGGCTACCGGATTGAATTGGAAGAAATTGAACAGGCATTGGTAAAGCTCCCATACGTCAATCAAGCAGCAGTAATATATCAACGAACTAATACTACGCACGGAAAACTTATTGGTTTTGTAGCGTGTTTGGAAACAACAGTTGAGCCAATTTTATTGGCTGATTTAGCCAAATTGCTGCCTGAATACATGATTCCAAGTCGTATTTTTATGAGACAGGAACTCAGTAAAAATGCAAATGGGAAAGTAGATCGTCAGCAACTTCTTGCCCAAACAGTGGAACAATAGCTCAGGGAAAGAAAATCAATCGACCATCTAATCAGTTGCTAAGTGAGAAACAATACGCTTAGCGTTAGCCATTGCAAGCAAGCCAATTGTAGTACCTGGAATTGTTGGAAAAATACTACTATCAATAACATGAATTCGTGTCCACCCCTTGGGATTTCCTAAAACATTGGTATCTGTTTCTTCTTCAGGCTGGTGCTTCATAGGTAAAGAACCACCTAAATGATTTGAACTAAAACCTACCCCTGATTGTACAAAGGGAGATAATACATGACACCTCACGCGCCTGGCGATCCGAGATAATCCTTTTCTCGCTAAACGTACGGCTTGATGAGCATGTTCTGTATCTTTATATTGAGAAGTTAACAAATTATTTTTTTGTAGTTTTAAAGTATGGCCTACTCCATGATTGGAGTGCATATTACATTGTGCGATGAAAAGGTGTTCGGCAGCATATTTTTTAAATTTGTAAAAAACCGTATTTTTTTGATGCAACAAATTAAGCTTTTGCAGAACCAATTCATTGGGAGTCGATAATTGTACATGCACCCAATGCATGGAAAGATCAGGAACTTTATACTCTAAAAAGATTCCAGGCTGCGTATTACTATTTGGCCAATCTAATTTGTGCCCTTTTAATTTCAACAAAGGTGCAATAAAGGAGCCTGTAGTTAATAAGGGCACTTCCGTATCATATCTGTTTTTTGACTGTAATATGATACGGGTACTTCCAATCGCTCCCGCGGCAACAAGCACTCGTTTAAAATTTAGGGTACCCTGTTGTTTATTCTTATTGGTGTAATGAACCGAGACATAATCCTTTTTTTCTGTTAATGAATCAACAAAAATACCTGCTCTGTATTCGACCAAGTTCTTATGGATAAGATCTTCCAAATCGTTGGTGGGCTTATAGATACTGTCATATACACACCCACTCATGCAGTAACCACAATATTTGCAGGAAGAAGTGTCTTTCTTAGCCGCTTGAGTTAATAAACGAGCCTGGCCGGCAACAGCATTCATTTGTTCCAATGCATTAGCCTTTTTCTTAAAGGCAGATAGTAATGCTTTATTCCCTGGAGTTAATTTTAAAGGATTATAATGGGCACTATGTAAAGGAAAATGATGTGTTAACCCATCATCGACTGCTGAAAAAGGCACGTCAACCAAAGTTTCCTCATAATACGCTTGAAGATCATTGCTGGTTATTGGCCATGATTGAAGATCGCAGTCATCAGCGGGTAATGCAGCACCTCCCCAACCATTAGCAAAGCCGCCATAGGCCAAACTAAAAGGGGGTAACGGATTATTTTTTTGAACGACATTATTAAATAGTTTATTAATGCTTCCATAGAAAAAATCAGAGCTAAAAGCTAATTTTTTAGGTAAATCCTCTTTGTTTCCAATTGTTGTATTAGCACTGATTTTTTCCTTATCAGTATTTGACCATAGATGAGATTCTATTTTGGACATTCGTTCAACAATAGTTTGCACATCAGAGGGAAGTGTATCGCCATAGTCCAGAATAACGGGCTTAACTCCACGTTTAATAAGGGCTTTAGCTGCTGAAACAGCAGCTAATCCCGAGCCTATTATCGCTATTTGTTCCATTGCAGTGTTTCGGTTGCTGAGAAATGGGCAGGAATAACGTTAAGAGTATTCATGATATGAGTTAAATCTTTTGCTTTTAAACCTGGATAGGTAGGAACAAATAAAGCACATGCATAGATCATATCTGCGTTAGGGGTATTTCCCTGAATAGGGTAATTAGATAAAGTTGATATTTTTTCAAGACTTGTTGTTGCGCTGTCAATATGATTATCTCGCAATAGTTTAAGGATTTCTAATGGCTCAGAAAAATAAGCAATTGTTTGCCAATAAACATTTTGAGTATCATCTACTCCTCGTGGGAAATGTATTGATTTGTTAGCGCGAATTATCTCTGCATTCTTGATACGTTGACTATCCCCCTCTTGAACCTTAGATAAGAGTTTTTGTCCAATATGCGCTTGAAAAGAAGTATAAGAAGTAAACCACTCCGTGGGTAAACTGTGCAACGGGGTTTTAGCGCGTTCACCTGTATTTTTTATATATGTATCCGGCTTAAAGAAATTGATGGTTTTTAATAAAGGAAAAACGAGTGTATGGAAAATAATGCGTGTTGTTGCAAAATTTCTAACAATACTTGTAAAAATCTTTTGAATTAGAAATTTGCGAGAAGGTTTTTCCAGTGTTGATTGACACTCACGCAATTGTTCATATAAAGCAGTATCATCCGTCACCAGTAACCCGCCACCATAAGTATCGAGTGTTTTAATAGATGATGCACTATATATGCCCACATGACCAAAACCACCCACTTTCTTATTTTTATACTCACCATTCAGACATTGAGAAAAATCCTCGATGATAAAAAGATGATAATCATTACAAATGGTCAGCATGGACTCCATATTAGGAACCATACCGTAAAGATAAGTGATTAAAATAGCCTTTGTATACGGGGTGATGCTTTTCTGAAGTTTATTCAGATCAAAGCCTAAGGTATCAGGATCAATATCAACAAAAACAGGTTTCAAGCCCAAATCCAAAACAACATCTAAAATCGCTTTAATCGTTATTGGAGGCATGATAATTTCTGAGCCAGGAGAGAATTGCTTTAGCTTCAATGTAAAATAAATGGCAATTCGAGCATAAGGAAAGGACAGACCATGTTGGCAACCAATATAAGAAGCGAACTGTTGTTCAAAGTTATTTATAACTGGTTTGTTATCAAGCGTCACAAACAATGAAGATGCAAGTGACCACAAGTCTTGACATAACGTATGATAGATAATACCGCGAGGAATAGTGAGCTTCATATATTTTATCTTCCATATGATTTTGCTAATAAAGAAATACCTATAAAAATTAAAATGACTCCCAGATAGCTTGCAGAAGAGAACTCATCTTTAAAAAAGAAAACTCCGATAAGAATAGTGAGAATAAAATTAATTGACACGGTTATGGGAATGACAAAAGAGAAATCAGAGAGAGACAAGGCTTTCATGGAAAAAAACATCGAAAAAAGAATGAGAACGAAAGCTCCCGCAATCCAGGGATCGAATAAGAATATGATAAAATCCTGAAATTGATTTATTTTATGTGTTAGCAGTTTGTTTTTTACAATTAACGCTGCAATAGAATTAAGTACTGCATACATGCCGGAAAAAAAAATTATCCATCTAGTGTTCATAATAGACCCTTTCTTTTATTACTCGCGCGGGATTTCCTACAGCTACTGAGTTTGGAGGAATGTTTTTTGTAACGACACTCCCTGCGCCAATGACACTTCCACTTCCAATAGTGACCCCAGGTAAAATAGTAGAATTGGCACATATCCAACAATTATCTTCAACAATAATGTCGCCAGCAATATCAGGCATAGTTTTATAATGATAATCCTGGGCAGCACCATAAAACGTAACATTAGGCGATATGGTCACATGATTGCCTATAACAATTTTTTTTGATAAATGGTAGGAAGTGTAAAACTCACAACCACGATTTATTGCAACATGATGGCCAATTTCAATGTTTTTGAAATATCTCATATAAACCTTATAGTCAATTAAGGTTTTTTCCCCAAATTTACCAAGACAGGTTTTAAATATTAAATTCCTTACAAAAGGAGGAAGAAAATCTAATGCAAAAGCACACACAGTTGAAAAGTAAGAATACAGAAGGAACAAAGTGTTGGGATACTTCTCTCGCCAACTGTTCGTTATATCGGTTATTTCACTCATAATAATTCAGATGCTCACGTATTATTTTTGCCCATGTTAAAATATGATGCGTAAAAAGTCGTTTCGAGAAGGCATTTTACGCTTAAAACTCTGACTTCGCTAGAGTGAGTACAATAGTAATATTTTATTGGACCTAATGGTTTGAATAGATCTGGTGGGTCACCCTGTGAATAAGGTGCCCCCCCATTAGAAAGTTAGTGAACAGCGCCATATCTAACCAAGCACCTGGTTAAGCGACATTTGGTTTTTAGGGGCCCATTTGTTACTTATCTGGTGCCCCCAGCGTCGTATGGGCTTTTCCATCCAGATATAAGATATTGTAGCTAATAGTATGGATAGTACCATAACTGGAATTGAGGCGAGTAATTGGCTATAGGAAGAGATAACTGGCTCGTCACCAAAGAAATATCCATGAATCAATCCATTAATAGCTTGATGATACATATAAAGAGGGTATGAAATTAATCCAAATAGCGCCAATAATCTCCATCGCCATATAAAATTAGCCGTATTTTTTCGGTAGAGAAAAACTCGCAAAATAAGAATAGACGATAATATAGCTAAACATGTCTGCTTTAGAGGGGGGAAATCTCCTCCTAAAGGAGGAGTCCAAATCTGTCGCAATATGGGATGTGACGTAGCAATTAAATAAACAATTGCAATAGCTACAACATCAAGTAAACGACGGAATTTAAACGCTTGTTCTAATGCAGATGCATTCCTAATTATAATTGCAACCAATACACCAAACATTAGACCATCTACTCGTGATGGCAGCAAAACATATGGCGCATACCAATAACCATATAAACGCTCAAAAACATCGCGCAATATAGGTGCAATAATAATACCAGCAAAAACAATGAATAATAATGATCGTTTTGATAAAAAATAAACCGCTAGAGGAAAAAGAAAATAAAACTGCTCTTCAATAGCAAGGGACCATGTAATACCAACCCAACGTGGACCACCATACCCACCAGCAGCAATATGAAAGCTTTGTAGAAAAGTGGCGTAGGTCCAAAGTGGTGGCTTGGGATCAGCAAGTAACCACTTATTCAGTATTGGTAGATCAAAATTTGCGCTTACGATTAATGCAATACAATATGATGCAAGTAGCGCGTATAAAACAGGGAAAATACGAGCAATACGACGTATCCAGAATCGCTTAAAATAATGCGATGAACCACGAGAGTCAATCAATATTCCACCGATTAGAAATCCAGAAAGCACAAAAAATAAATCTACCCCTCCTAATAATAAAGCATTTGTAAATTGTTCAATATTATACAGAAATTTTAAATTTGGTTTTATTAAGCCCATACAACAATGTGCAAAAAACACGGAAAGACAAGCATAACCCCGAATACCATCTAATTCGGGTATGTACTTACTAGGTTGAATCTTAAAGAGCAGATCTTTTTCTTGACGTAATGACAATTGGTTTCGAGCATCATACTCTGCTGTTGTAAGACCAATACAAACCAGCACAAGAAATAAAAAAATCAAATAGGTATTAGGAGAAAATACACTTGAAAAAAACAACGAGCAGAACACAAGTGCAATGCTAGAAAGAACAGTAAAAGCATGCAAAAAGGCACGATATTTAGAAAGCGTATCTAACATTGTTGACCATGATTCCCCAATCTTAAATCGCATTTTTTTAAGTAGTACGTTGATAACATCCTTCTGCAACATTTTAATGTCCTTTGTGTCAAACAGGTCGATTATAATGATAATTAATTATCTACAATTACTTCTCACTTCACTAATCTGAAGAAAAAGAACATTATAAGACAATCTATTCTGCATTTCCAGAACTGAACCTCAGTTTAAATATTTTAATATTCAGTGAGCAAAAGAAGTTGAGTTGTTAACAATTTAAATTGCTGCTACCTAATACTCCTGAGACCCATTTAATTTATGGGTAGTTTGGCGCTTACAACCAATCATTCATTATGATAAAATTCGCCCTTATTTTAGATTTCATCCTTCTACACCCCTAAAAATACAACTAGATAGGAACAAACCATTAGTGGGAACAAAATGAATAATGAGTTAATTAGATTTAATAATCCTTATCTGAGTGGAAATGAATCACGTTATATTGCTGAAGCTCATTCAAATAAACGTTTATCTGGGGATGGTTCATTTACTCAGCGTTGTCATGCCTGGTTTGAAAATCGCATTCATCCCAGTAAAGTATTATTAACCCATTCATGTACTGCTGCTTTAGAAATGGCCGCTTTACTGCTCAATATTCAACCCGGTGATGAAATCATCATGCCATCCTACACCTTTGTCTCCACTGCAAATGCCTTTGTTTTGCGAGGAGCGGTACCAGTGTTTGTGGATGTTTGTCGCGACACACTCAATATCGATGCCCATCTGATCGAGGAAGCCATTACCTCTCGAACTAGAGCAATAGTACCTGTGCACTATGCTGGAGTGGCTTGTGATATGGATAAGATTACTGAGATTGCGTGCCAATATGGTTTAAAGGTGGTTGAGGACGCAGCGCAAGGTGTAATGGCTCGTTACAAAGATCGTGATTTAGGAAGTATTGGCGATTTCGGTGCTTATAGTTTTCATGAAACAAAAAATATAATCTCAGGTGAAGGTGGCGCATTACTGATCAACAACTCCGAACTAATTTCCCGAGCTGAAATCATTCGTGAAAAAGGGACTAACCGAACTCGATTTATTCGCGGAGAAGTTGATAAATATACCTGGTGTGATATTGGCTCTTCTTTTCTACCTAGCGAGATGATTGCTGCGTTTCTTTTAGCACAACTTGAAAAAGCTAAAGAAATTACGCAAGCGCGTATTGTTATCTGGAATTACTATCATCAGTTATTACAACCACTAGAAGAAACGGGTTTTATTTGTCGCCCCTATCTTCCCGAGTATTCTGAGCACAATGCTCACATGTATTTTATTATTTTGTCACCTGAAATAGAAAGGCAAATCGTGTTGGATGAGCTTAAACGTAATAATATTCAAGCCGTATCTCATTATGTTCCTTTGCATTCATCACCAGCCGGTTTGCGTTTTGGTAGAGCTTATGGTGATTTGTCCTTGACGAATTCGCTTTCGGAACGAATAATTCGTTTGCCGCTATGGATTGGATTGACTCAAAGTCAACAAGAGCGAGTAGTGGTTCAGCTTGAGAATGCATTGAATTTAGTTATTTAACGAAAATAATAAGTTAATCTATGAAAATTTTGATTACTGGTGGTGCAGGTTTTATTGGTTCAGCATTGATTCGGCACATTATTGAGCAAACATCACATTCCGTTATAAATATTGATAAACTGACTTATGCTGGCAATTTAGAATCACTTACTAGCATTGCTAATAATCCTCGTTATGTTTTTCAAAAAATGGACATATGCTCACAAGAAAGTATGGCTTATGTTTTTACATCGTTTCAACCTGATGCAGTGATGCATTTAGCAGCTGAGAGTCATGTTGATCGCTCAATAACGAGGCCTGCAGGATTTATTGAAACCAATATTATCGGAACTTATATCTTACTTGAGGCAGCGAGAAACTATTGGCAATTGTTACCACACGATTTAAAGGAAAAGTTTCGCTTTCACCATATCTCAACAGATGAAGTTTTTGGTGATCTGGAAAATTCCACAGAGTTTTTTACTGAAACCACACCCTATGCCCCCAGCTCACCTTACTCAGCAAGTAAGGCCAGTGCTGATCATCTCGTCAATGCCTGGCATAAAACCTATGGATTACCAATAGTAATAACTAATTGCTCCAATAATTATGGACCCTATCAATATCCTGAAAAATTAATTCCACTAATTATTCTTAATGCAATTCATGGTAAGCCGTTACCAATCTATGGTTCTGGTACCCAAATACGAGATTGGCTATATGTTCATGATCATGTTCAAGCGCTTTATCATGTCCTGCTAAATGGATCAACGGGTTCAACCTACGTTATCGGAGGGCACAATGAAAAGAAAAATATTGAAGTGGTTCATACCATTTGTGCACTCTTAGACGATATGATTCCCTCCAAACCAACTGGCATAGCTCATTATCACGAGTTAATAACTCATGTTTCCGACAGACCAGGTCATGATCAACGCTATGCTATCGATGCAAAAAAAATTCAGCAAGAATTAGGTTGGACACCCAAAGAAACCTTTGAAACTGGCATGAAAAAAACCGTGCAATGGTATCTTGATAACAACGCTTGGTGCCATGCAATTTCTAATAAAAAACAAAAGATTCAACTTAAGGAAGTAGTATTATGAAAGGCATTATTCTAGCCGGTGGCTCAGGATCACGACTTCATCCGATTACCAAAGGCGTATCCAAACAATTATTGCCTATTTATGATAAGCCTATGATTTATTACCCATTATCTGTTCTCATGTTAGCAGGCATTCGTAATATTCTGATTATTACCACACCTGAAGATCACAGGGCCTATTTACGACTTTTAGGTAAGGGACACCAATTTGGTATCGAATTAGAATATGCAATACAGCCCTCTCCAGATGGATTAGCTCAAGCTTTTATCATCGGTGAACAATTTATAGGTAATGACCGAGTATGCTTGGTGCTAGGCGATAATATATTTTATGGTCAAGGCTTCACGCCAAAACTACGCGAAGTTGCCATGCGAGAATCTGGAGCTACAGTTTTTGCATATCAGGTAAAGGACCCAAGAAGATTCGGTGTTGTCGCTTTTAATAAACAACTAAAGGCTATATCTATCGAAGAAAAACCGTCTGAACCTAAATCCAACTACGCGGTTACAGGGCTTTACTTTTATGACAATCATGTTATTGATATTGCCAAACAAGTTAAACCCTCCCATCGAGGGGAATTGGAAATTACCTCTATTAACCAGGCATATTTGGAAAATGAGACTCTTCACGTAGAGCTACTCGGCCGTGGTTTTGCTTGGTTAGATACTGGAACTCATGAAAGTCTATTAGAGGCAGGTATGTTCGTACAAACTATTGAACATAGACAAGGATTAAAAATCGCTTGTTTAGAGGAGATTGCTTACTTTAATGGTTGGATTTCAAAAGAAATGATCGAGAATATTGCTCTTAAATTAAGTAAGAACAGTTATGGAAATTATTTATTGGGTTTATTAAACCATAATAATTAAGGGTTAAATGACACATCTGGGGCCTTTGTTTCGGAGATCAAAAATAGAACAGTTAAAAGTGAGCGTATCAAATTAAGGCTATTATTCATGTCATTAAAATTTTAGAATCAAAATGCTTATGCTTTTATGACCAAATAAGATATTTAATAATTAAATATCCGATTTTTTCGGACCATTAAATCGGAGTTGCATTCATATTCTGTTTTTTATTAGCAACTCCTGGTTGATCACATGGATTAATGCCCCAAATGACACTTTGAGTAAAAATTTTATGTTCGTACAATGCAATCAATGCACCGATTGAGTAAGGCGAACAAAAATCTAGTTCGAGGTGGTTCAAGGGCATATTACCAGAGATAAAATTATTGTGATTATCTTGGCTTATTTTACTTCCTTTAGCCAATAGTCGCATTTTCAACTTACAAAATTTATTAATAATTTCTCCATCATTTTGTTTGATTGAAATAAAGTTTGATCTAATTTTATGTGTGCCCTGGTAAAGCAATTGATAGTAGCTATGAACCTAATCCACCCCAAATAATAGAACCCGTTTTGTAATTAACTGCCCGTCCAAGTGTATCAATAGATTTGCCTTTGCTCTCCATATCCAGTTGTTGGATATGTGGTACAAAAAGCTCAAGGTTTTTTGAGTAAACCAAAAAAAATAGATTGCTAATATGTAAAAAATTATTATTCCAAATACCGAGAAGCGCAAGAAGTATAGGCAAATTTTTAGAAAAATCACTGTATTGAAAATGGTTATCCATAGCGTGTGCTCCTTGAAGAAGCTCACTAAACTTTTCAAAACCAATTCCAATAGCTGTAATTAAATTAATCGCAGAGCACAAGGAATAGCGACCACCTACCCATTCCCAAATAGGAAGAACAATCTTAATACCATATTGCATTGCTTTTTTTCGATTAGCTGTTACGGCAATGATATGTTGCGTAATACAATTTTTGTTTCCTAACCAAGCGATAGCTTTTTTTTCATTATAAAGTGTTTCTTCAGTACTAAACGATTTTGATGGGATAATAAATAAGGTGGTTTCTGGTTTTAGATTATTAATCTGTTCGTTGAAAATTAGAGGGATCAGCATCTGATATAAAATGTAAGCTCTGGCAAGGGCTAATATAATCTATTAACGCATTTACGCAAAATCGGGGTCCTAAATCGGATCCTCCAATGCCTATATTAACGATATCCTTTATAGGCTCCCCAGTAAAATCAAGCCATTCAGGGCAAACGCATGAGTGATCAAAAAATACCATTTAGCACCTTTTGCGCATACTCTGATTGTAACGTTGCTTTAAATTGCTTAGCTTTTATCCCTTTTTTACATATTTTCTCATTACGTAAGCCATTAATAGCCGCATGTCTAAATACACCAAAATTTTCAGGTTCATTATCTCGTCTTATCCTCGATTTATCTTCTCTGAAAGAAACATCGAGTACCCAATGCAACTGATTTTCGATAGCCCAGTGCTTTCTAACTGCGTTAGCAAAAATCATGGCATTTGGATTTATAGAATTGATGAAATAACGTATCTCAGATGTAACTTTACCATCAATATATCGCTCTGATTCAACCATCCCAATGCTGCATAAAGACGACCAACGCTCTGGATTGCTAATTGTATTAAGCATGTCGCCGATCTGCTCTACGCGCCCGTGACCTTTGTGAGCCTCTTCAAAATAATCATATCTGACATCTCGAAAATCATATTTCTGTGCCGTTTGAAAAAAATCGATTATTTCCTCATGTAATTGCTTTCGGTTGTCCTTTACTGCTAAAACATAATCGGCTTCTTTACTGATTATTTTCTCAGCAATTTTTTCCTGATAAGCCATGGCATCAATGGTAACAATACAGCCCTTTACATCCAATAAATCCAGCAGAGCCGCGATTGCTGTAATTTCGTTTGATTTAGCATCTGTCTTTTTTTGACCAAGAACAACACCATTTTCAGCAGCAAAGGCACTCACCATATGAATGGCTGCTTTACACTTTTTCCTGTCATAGGAATGGCGTATGGTTTCTCCATCAATGGCCACAATTTTTCCAGCAGAGGCTTCTTCGGCAGCGGCCATCATGCAATAAAACAACGTTGTAACTCTTCTGGGCAAAGGTTTGATACAATGCGCGCAATCGTATCATCAACGGATGATTCCATTTTTACAAAAACCACGCGCCTGAAGCCAATTTAGGCGCGAATGACCAACTTCTTCTATATCTTGCCAACCTTCCGCACCACAAATTAATCCAAAAACACACAATATAAGGATATCAATTAATTCATGCTCAGTTTTTCTTTCCTGACGGGGGGCTCGAATCACTGATAGACAGTCTACTAATGATGGCGTTGTCATCTCGTTTGTTCCTTTTATTTCAAAGGAGATATAAGATCATATTATTGGATTAATTACTAGGCAATCATGATCTTGCCCTGCCAAGCCATTGTTTCGTTCTTATTTGTTCTGAGATAAGCTGTATGGTTTGGCGTGTTCTTAGTATCTCAGGCATAATATCCTGATAATCCACAAATATGTGTATCTACCGGTGCTCGAAGCGCTGTGTGCAAAGCAGGCCTATTTTCGCTTATATTTATTTTTTCTCCTTGAAACAGACCTTTGATTTTTGTGCGTAAGCCGCTTGCTTCGGCTAAGTCAAAGAGTAAAGATAAAGTTTCTTCAGTGATGTGTTGACATGAATAATCAATTTGGATACCACAGGCTTTTGATACAAAGCAATGTTTACGATCATCCGAATTAAAATCAATTGATGTCCTATATTTATGGTCATCAGCATGCTGCTGTAATGCTTTCCATGCGTTTGTTGAAGTAAGTTGTATTATGTAAAACTATCCATATTATTTTTTGAAATTATTGTACCATTGGTTTTGAAAAATCATAATACATTTAAAATATTAAGTCGGGATGATCATCTTGTGTTGTTTGAACTTAAAACCCTTGTGCCGGAAAAAAAGGTATATAAAGAAGAATTAAGAGAAGAAAATCGCTGATTTACCCATTTTTTTATACTCAGCTTCGACAAAAAAGGAGCATAAATGAAGTATATCAGCGAGTTGAGTGGGATTTTTAAGCGAACAATTAAATTGGCACAAGTCACGAATAGACTGTTTCGCACAAATGTTGTTAGGCTTATTTATGGTACGAAGTGTTAATTTAAGTGAAATAGCAGTGGCTATGGATGGGAGTAAAGCCAGCATTGATTCGCGGTACAAAAGAGTATATCGTTTTTTTGCAAAGTTTGAGTTATATTTTATATGGATTGCGCGCTGGATATATTCTTTATTTTTTGATGATAAAACGAAGGTTTACATCGCTATAGATAGGACCAATTGGTATTGGGGCAAAGCTAAAATTAATGTGTTCATGCTGTCAATATTCCTTTTTATTTACGCATTAAAGGAAATGTAGATGTGTGTATTGGAAGGAATAGATTTAAAACTTCAGCTCAGTTATTCGATCATTTAGCTCCGTATCAGCAACACGTATTTGGCATGAAGGTCTTTTTTTTTTGTCAAACACTTTACTTGGCGGGCAGCAAAAACTCGCGTGAAGACCTGATGATTGTTGTGACCAACCAACATCCTAAAAATGCTATCGCTTGCTATCTGCGTCGATGGGAAATCAAATGTCTTTTTTCTGCATTAAAAACCAAGGGATGGCGCTTTGAAGATACACGAGTTATTGAACCTAAACGCATCGAAAAATTCTTGGTGTTACTCGCTCTAGGTTTTGTTTGGACCCATCGCATCGGTGAATGGAAGGCCTCTGTTAAACCTATTGTCCTTAAAAAATTACGAAACCAAAAAAAACCAAAAAACAGCTTCTTTCGATATGGTCTTGATCATCTCAGAGATCTACTCATGAATTCCAAAATAAATATAAAAATGTTTCGTAAACTCTCAAATTGGATCTTGTTTAATCCAATAGAGACTGTCTTTTAAAAAATTGTCCGGCACAAAGAAAAAATTACTGGACAAGAGGGTCATGTATGAAAACATTAGCCTACCCTGGATTGATCTCCGTATTGAACAAGATAAAATTAAAAAAACATGATAAAGTCTGATTCATTCTCAGGAAATGTTAAAAAACCGCATGCAAAAAATCACTCTATATCATAACCCCCATTGTTCTAAGTCTAGAAAAACACTGGAAATACTTCAAAGTAAAAGCTGGGATGTATAGTGATATGGGTCCGCATGTCTGGAACAAAATTAAGGAAAAATAAGAGCTATTCATCCATCATTTATAGTTAAAAATTCACTCAAATTAACCTATTTAAACCTACTCAATACCGTATGAATAGTGATTGCTACTACGAATTGTCTTAGGTCATTTTACCACAACTCTATCAGAATGACTTATCCACAAGTCCACAGGTCAGGAGAGCTTCACTTTCTCGTATAGGCCTGTGGGCCTTGTGGGTAAGTCATGACGCTCTCATTTAGGGTTTATGGTCTTTTCCGGCCATAATACACCTCTGCGGGCGTTAAATAATTAAAGGACTGGTGAAGCCTTCGGTTATTATAATACTCAAAATACTCCGTTAAGGCCAGCTCAACCTCTTCAATTGTATCAAAATCATACCGGTAGATTTTTTCTTGCTTAACACTACGCCACAATCGCTCGATAAATATATTATCTAAATAACGTCCTCGCCCATCCATGCTGATAGAAATGTGGTGAGATTTTAGCGTATTTATCCAATCTTTTGAGGTAAATTGAGAACCCTGATCCGTGTTAAAGATCTCACAACGCGAATGCAGCAAAGCGTTTCTAAGCGCCTCAATACAAAATTCAGCCTCCATAGTAGGTGAAATAGCCCATCCAATCACATAACGACTATACCAGTCCATAATAGCTACTAAATACACATGCTTTCCTTTCATGCGGATGTAGGTGATATCTGCGGCCCAAACCTGATTTGGTTTGGTGATATCCACCTCTTTTAATAAATAAGGGAACACCTCATGCTCCTTATTGGGAACGCTTGTATTTGGCTTTGGGTAAACAGTCGATAACCCCATCATTTCCATCAACTTTTTTACTCGACGTTTACCAACAGGATAGCCTACTTCTTTTGACAGCCATCTTGCCCGCTTAATTTTACCTTCACATGGATACTGCAGATAGTGCTCATCAAGTAGCGCCATAAGCGCTTCATCTTCGACAGAAATGGGCTTGGCACTATAATAATAACTTGAAACAGGCAAGTCTAATAGCAAGCATTGTTCACGAATGGTGAGCTCGGCAAGAGGATCAATCATGACGCGCTTTTCATCCAGACTAAAGTTCATGCTTTTTTTTTAGCCAAGATAGCTGCGCTTGAAGTCGACCAATTTCTTGATATAATGCCTCAACAAGCTGCTCTTGGGACTTGGCTTCTTTTTCATTAGCCCCAGAGAATAAATCGTTAATGGCTTTGATGGCCGATTGCTTCCAAGTTTTTACCTGCGTTGCGTGAACACCGTATTCACTGGTAATTTGCGCTTGTGTGAGTTTCCCCTCAATCGCAGCTAGCGTTATTTTTGCCTTCTTGGCCGCCGTATAATAAGCTCGCTTTTTAGACATTTTATTCTCCTCTTTGTATTAAGAAGAATAGCTCTTAAAAAACCTTTTTTTGTGTCCAGAAAACCGCGCCTATATTATAGTGGACCCCAAAAATGAGACAGTGGTGTAAAATAGAAACCATTGTTAAACGGGGTACCAAGTGGCTAAAAAAAAATTTACATCTGACTTCAAAGCAAAGGTAGCAATTGAGGCATTAAAAAGTCACAAGACGACCAATGAATTGGCATCTGAATTTGAGGTGCATGCAACACAAATCAATCTGTGGAAAAAACAATTACTGGATGGAAGCAAGCAATTGTTTAGCGGCAAGCATGACAAAGACATGGACTCCATCATACAAGAACGAGATCGATTATACACGCAAATAGGCCAGCTAGCGGTTGAGTTAGACTGGCTTAAAAAAAAGACCGGTCATCTAAGTTGAGCGTGCGGGAGAAGCGAGCCATGATTGATGTCAATCACCCTACACTCAGCATCGTACGCCAATGTGCATTGGTTAATTTGTCACGCGCTAGCTACTATCGCACTGCTGGCGAAGGAATATGTACCGAGAGCCCAGAGAATCTGGCTTTGATGGTCTTGATTGATGAGGAATACATGCGCCATCCTTTCTATGGAAGCAGAAAGATGCGTTCTTATTTACGTCGCCTTGGCCATGACGTTAACCGTAAGAGAGTGCAGCGTTTGATGCGGATCATGGGTCTGGTTTCAGTGGCACCAAAGCCGAATACGAGTAAAAAGAACAAGGAACAAAAGGTTTATCCCTACTTGCTACGTGGTTTAGTGATTGATCGACCCAATCAGGTTTGGTGCACCGATATTACCTACGTTAGGATGCAAGGAGGCTTTGTATATTTGGTGGCAATAATGGACTGGTATAGCCGCAAGGTGCTCTCTTGGAAGGTATCAAACAGCATGGATGATGACTTTTGTGTAAGCGCGTTGGAGAGCGCCATCAGGCTCCACGGCAGGCCTGATATTTTTAATACGGATCAAGGCTCCCAGTTTACCAGTAAGGCGTTTACCGATGTTTTAAAAGACCATGACATCAAAATTAGCATGGACGGGAAAGGTCGATGGATGGATAATGTGTTCATTGAACGGCTATGGCGTTCAGTCAAATATGAAGATATTTACATAAAAGAATACGGAACAGTTTTAGCACTACGAAATGGTTTAAGGGTGTATTTCAAGTTTTATAACGACGAAAGACCTCATCAATCATTTGGAATATACACGCCGTCAGAGGTTTATGCTGGCCTATATGAGGCTGCAGCGTAATGGAATGCCTGTGGATATGTGGACGCGTCCTGCGGATCAGCCATCGCCCTTCGGGACATGTGGACAAGCCATGGATAACAAAAAGACGTTATCCACCGCTTGACCACACTCGATGGCTTCGCGCCCACATACCCACAGGCTCAATAACAGGTGTTTCATTAACTGCTATTGTGGTTGACTCGTGTGCTACGCACCCTCGTCAACGAAAGAAAGTAGAATTAAAGTTATATCTTAAATTAAACGGATCGCTGTCTTGACAATGGGGTCCACTGTAATGTCACTATTATTGAATATCTTAAAACTCCACTTAGTATGGAACAATTAATTGTTTTACGGTCCCACTTTGCTCTTTCGGAATTTGTTCGAACAAACGAACGCTTTTTTAAAGA
Source organism: Legionella antarctica (assembly GCF_011764505.1). Lineage (NCBI taxonomy): Bacteria > Pseudomonadati > Pseudomonadota > Gammaproteobacteria > Legionellales > Legionellaceae > Legionella > Legionella antarctica. The sequence continues at coordinate 1,384,319 of NZ_AP022839.1, read as the reverse complement.
ATCAGGATTATCTCTTAATGATGAAACCAGTGTGTTACAGGCCATGCTAACAGAGCCTCTATTAATGCAACGCCCAATTATTACCTTTAACGGCAAAGCAATAATCGGAAGACCGCCAGAGAAGGTGTTGGAGCTGTTTAATTGATATTTAATTATCTAAATAGGCTAGCTATAAAATCCTTTGAATAGTCTGGAATACATTTCGCGCTTAATCATTGAAGCAGGAGATACGAGTATTTGTTCGTGGAAACACTAATGCTTAATAATTGATTGATAAATACACCCTGAATATATTTCAGGATCAAGCTTGATGGAGTATTAAATTTATCTTTACAGTATGAGGGGTTCGTCCCAAGCATTGTTAGGCGCTCGGGACTGGATGAACTGCGAGGAAATCGACTTATACAGCTTCTTCAGAATCACCAGATTCTTTTTCTTGTTGTATACGTAAATAAATTTCTTCACGGTGGACAGAAACATCTTTTGGTGCATTAATACCTAAGCGAACCTGGTTACCTTTTACACCCAACACAGTGATATTCACATCATCACCAATGATCAAGGTCTCACCTATACGCCGAGTCAAAATTAACATGACTAAATCTCCCTAACGATGTAACTACTTATTTCTCCATAGAACGCTTCCATGGTGTTCTTCGTAGCTACTAAATGACTAAGTTACACACTATTGTTCTTCGTAATCTATTTTACACCTTGATTATTAACGGAGTATTAAGAGTGACGGGCATTTTATAGTTATTATTTTAAAAAATACAAACATTAATTAAAATATAAAGCTGAAACTTTAGGGGTCTTGAGATAATAATATTTGTATTATCACGAGTATAATCTATTTATAAAACAAGAAAAATACCAGAGAAAGGAATTATAAATAATTAGTCTATTCAAAACAGTAACTTCTTATTACCTTACCTTCAGTCTATGGTTTAGAATTATTTTAACTAAGCAAGGTAATGAAATAGAAATATTGAAAAATTTTTATAATTTTATTGTTTGAAACATAGGAAAAAGCTTTTCAATGAAATAATAAATAAGAGACATAAGCCCTACCATAAAGAACAATAATATACTCAGGCTCAAATTATTGTTATGTAACAGTAGAATGCCCAACAGAAAGGAAGCATTAATGAATATTTGTCCCAATAAAATTAACCGGGTGTCCAAACCATATTGCTTTAATCGTTGATATGCGTGTTTCCGATGAGCAACAGAAAATTTTTCTTTATTAATAACTCTGCGTATTAAGGTAATTGTCGCATCAAAAAGAAACAACCCATTTAATATGAACCAGTATATTATTGGAATTTGAAATTTTTGTTGGGCAATTACTGCTAAACAAAAAGTAATGAATCCTAAAGTAGCACTTCCTATATCTCCCATAAATAATTTCGCAGGTGGAAAATTAAAAATTAAAAAACCAAACAGACTACCGATAAGAACAAAACAAAACTCCTGGTATAATAGTGCGTCGTGGATACTGAATAACAGTGCATAAGATGCGAATAAAAATATGGCCTGTAAAGCACACAGCCCATCAAGACCATCCATAAAATTAAAATGATTAATAGCCCATATAACCGCAAAAAATAGAAAAGGGACTATTAAAAAACGGGTATTTATAATAAATACTCCAAAATCCAGGATTTCAGGTCTAAGAAATAATGAAACTGATAATGCAACGATACATTGAACCAAAAATCTGGATTTAGCCGATAATTGATATAAGTCATCAATAAAACTAATAGTAGCAAGTAAAAAAATACTGAAAATTAAGACGATCTGTTGAGCTAAAGACGCTCCGGTAAAATAACTAAGAAAAGTTAAAGAAATTAAGGATAATCCAATGAATACAACGCCACCTCCTCTTACCGTAGGCTTGAGATGAAGAGATCGTTCATTTGGTTTATCTACAAGCCTGGTATTTTGAGCCAGTATGTAAAACAACTTCGTCATTATCGTAGAAAGTAATGCAAAAATACTTAAAATTATCATAATAATAGCTACATTTCCGCATTTAAGAATTGTGGTAAATATTTATTTAATGATTCTATTAAAGGTTTTACTCGACTAATATGACTTGGATTATTTTTATCAAATCGTTTAAAACTAAACAGATCGCCGGGAATACTTGCCGCCAAAACTTTAGTTAATAAATCATCTATCGACTGCTCGGTGATTTTTTCCGGTTTATTTTTTTGAAATGCCCTAATTTTGTCGGGAAGTAATGCTATATCTGCTAGACTATGAAAGTGAATAAAATGTTCTTCGTCTGAATAATAGGCTCCACTAACTATGGAGCATGCACCTGCTAATACACTTTGAAAGCCTATAGTACCTGTACAGGTTACTGAAATGCTGCATTCCTTAATTAATTGAGTAGCAGGAGCGTCGTAAGGTACAATGATAACAGAGGGAAGGGTAGCGAGTTTCTCAATTATTTCTTTTTTCCTAAAGCCAAACTGCAGTGGATGATCTTTAACAAACAGAACATAACCTGCATTTCCTAGAACCGTGCATATTTCAAATACAATTTGTTCATTATTAAGTAACGTCAAATCATCAAGCCAATAATCTAACGAGGCTTCAGGTAATAACTGCAATGCTAAAAAAACTCGTTTTTCACTTGGAGTTTCTCTTAACTTATTTTCCCAATTTTTATCTAAATAGCGGAGCGCTTTATAGTCATTCAAACGAGGTTTATGTTCCAAACAATTTAAACTATCAAGGTAGTGTAGATTTAATTTGTTCCGCTTCAAATGACGAATTAGGTTAAAAAACATTCCTCTTGTTTTAAAGTATACAAAAGTCCGCCAGAACAAAAACAAGCTGTATTTTTTACTTTTATTTACATAAGACGGAGCAAATGATTCATTCATCAGCTGTTTTCTAGAGTGCTCAACTTCTGAAATTTCTGGCTCTCGAAGAGGAAGTAGCTTACCCCCAGTCATAAACATCACATAATCAGGTATAATTGAGGCGGTCATGCCAATAAAAGGAATATTATAAGATTGAAGCACTCGATTTAATACGTCCAACACGTAACGATCGATAATGAAACTTATTACTAATTTAGGACTTTCTTTTTTTATTACATTATCAAAGGTCAACCACATTGAGCCTATCATTGATAGAGCAGTAGATTTTTTTAAATTTCTTAAAACACGACACCTTCTGATTATTTCATCACAAACTTCTGATGATAAATGTTGAATAGCAAATTCGCAGCAATCTTTTGTATTAAGATGATGATAAAAATCATCAACAATAGAAATATCTACTTTCTCACGGAAATCGCTGGCCAAACTGGCAGAATTTGTAAAACTTAAATTATCTGCTAAAAATTGCCACCATGGGGTAGTATTATGATGCGAAAAAAAAATGACATCTTTCATTTATAAATTTACCCTATATTTTTAGATAATATTAATTAATTCCATTAGAAAATTTATCCATGTAAATTCTCTTTAATTCGTCTACTAGCGACAATCTTGGTTGCCATCCAGCGCTATTAATTTTTTCTGTATTTAACAGCTTTTTGGGCGTACCGTCCGGCTTGGTTGTATCCCATTTAAGTTCGCCTTTATAGTCCACAATAATACAAAGCAATTCAACAAGCTCTTTAATAGATATGTCCTTTCCATAGCCAATATTTACCAAAGGCCCACTTACGGGACAATTAATTAGATCATCGTATTGAGATTCCGGTAAATTTAATAAAAAAAGCGCTGCATCCCCCATATCATCACTATGCATGAATTCTCGTTTTGCCACCCCGGTACCCCACACCTCAACGAACGAGCTATTCGATACTTTGGCTTCATGAATTTTTCTCATCAATGCAGGTATGACATGTGATGCTTGCAGATCGTAATTATCATTTGGACCATACAGATTAGTTGGCATACCAACTAAATATTTGGTTTTATATTGCTTATTAAAGGAATCACACATAGAAATCCCTGAAATTTTAGCTAATGCATAGGCCTTATTTGTTGACTCAAGAGGTCCAGTTAATAAATATTCTTCGCGCATAGGCTGAGGACATTCCCGAGGATAAAGACAAGAAGAACCTAAAAACAATAAACGCTGCACTTTATTTACCCATGAAGCATGAATAATATTATTTTGAATAACTTGATTTTCATAGCCAAAATCAGCTGGATATGTATTGTTTGCAACGATACCACCAACTTTTGCTGCAGCCATAAAAACAAATTCAGGTTGCTCTTTTTCAAAAAAAACCCGCACACTGCTTTGTTCTCTTAAATCCAATTGATTTTTGGATTTAAGAATCAAGTTAGTATAACCTTGTTTTTTCAAGGATCTGACAATAGCTGATCCAACCAAGCCAGAGTGTCCAGCAACAAATATTCTTGCATTCTCATGCATAAATTTTATCATTTATTAAAATCCTAATTCATTTGGAAAAGACTTCTGAATCGATAGATATTGATTAACTTACATTAATCCTTGTATCCATTTTCCTTAACAAATTTATCTTTACACGCAATTTGATAATCCGAATTAATCATTTCTTTCACTAACTCATGAAAAGTGATTTTAGGCTCCCAACCTAGTTGGGTGCGTGCTTTACTGGCATCACCTAATAAAGTATCCACTTCGGTAGGTCGAAAATAACGTGGGTCGATAGCTATACGACAAACACCATCACTAGTATATGCTTTCTCTTCAAGACCTTCACCTTCCCAATGTAAATCCAAGCCAATCTCCTGAGCAGATATACTAATAAACTCACGAACACTGTGCTGTACTCCAGTAGCAATAACAAAGTCTTCCGGTTTATCCTGCTGCAACATTAACCATTGCATCTCAACATAATCTTTGGCGTGGCCCCAGTCCCTCTTGGCATTAATATTTCCTAAATACAAGCATTCCTCTAAACCACATTTAATACGAGCTAAACCTCGAGTGATCTTTCTAGTTACGAAAGTTTCTCCACGAATTGGCGATTCATGATTAAATAAAATACCATTACAGGCAAACATATTATATGCCTCACGATAATTTACAGTAATCCAATAAGCATATAATTTGGAGACTGCATAAGGGGAGCGAGGATAAAATGGTGTGGTTTCTTTTTGAGGAGTTTCCTGAACTAAACCATACAGCTCTGAGGTAGATGCTTGGTAAAATTTAGTTTTGTTTTCAAAACCCAATATTCGAATAGCTTCTAGAACACGTAATGCCCCTAAAGCATCGGAATTTGCAGTATATTCAGGTTCTTCAAATGAAACGGATACATGACTCTGTGCTGCAAGATTATAAATTTCGTCAGGTTTTGTTTTCTGGATAATATGAATTAAGCTACTGCTGTCTGTCATATCTCCATAATGTAAAATTAAATTTAAGTCTTTTTCATGAGGATCTTGGTACAAATGGTCTATTCGGTCTGTATTGAGCAGCGAGGAACGTCGCTTAATACCATGTACAACATATCCTTTGTTAATAAGAAACTCTGCTAGATAGGCTCCATCTTGACCAGTAACCCCGGTAATTAATGCAGTTTTCACCCAATACCCCTTAATTTTACGAAAAATATAAACATACTACAGATTTGGTCCGCTTTACAGAAATTGATTTGTATTTCTCGACACCTTAACTTATAGCTACACGTCTTCAATGGTGAAGCTCTCTTTAGTTTGCTTTTTAAACCCGTCCATATACATCTTCAAAACGAACTATATCATCTTCACCCATATATTCACCACTCTGTACCTCAATCATGACAAGGTCCATCAATCCTGGATTTTCCAATCGATGTTTATGGCCAGCAGGAATAAAAGTAGACTCATTGGTATTCACATACATTTCTTTTTCACCATTTATAACTTTGGCCATTCCACTAACTACAATCCAATGTTCACTTCGATGATGGTGCATTTGCAAACTAAGACTTGCACCAGGCTTTACTTCAATACGCTTTATTTTGAACCTGGGTCCCTTTTCCAACACTGTATATGTACCCCAGGGACGGTGCACAGTTCGATGTAACTTATAAGTATCATGTTCCTGTTCTTTCAATTCAGAATAAATACGCTTCACATCCTGAACACGAGACTTATCTGCAACTAATAAAGCATCAGGTGTATCAATGATAATCAGATTATCAAGACCTACAGCTCCAACCATCCGCTCTTTACTCAGAATATAACAATTTGTTACATCATGAACCAATGCTTCACCTTCAATACGATTACCTTGAGCATCAGGTTCAGTCAAATCTCCCAAAGCATTCCAAGAACCAATATCACTCCATCCAATACTACAAGGTACAACAGCCATAGATTTGGATTTTTCAATTAAAGCATAGTCAATTGAGTCTTCTGGAACCAATTTAAAACTTTTTTCATCTAAATCGATTTGGGTAAAATCCTTACCGATAGAATGATGGGATTGTTCTATACATGCTTGAGAAGCAAGAAAGATCTCGGGTGAATAATGTTTCATTTCTCGTAATATCGTTCTAATTGAAAAGCAGAACATACCTGAATTCCACAAGAACTTTCCAGAGTCGCAGTATTCTATCGCTTTTTCTAATGAGGGTTTCTCAACAAACCCCTGTACATTGTGACCATCAGTTTCGATATATCCATAACCTGTCTCAGCTCGCTCAGGCTGTATCCCAAATACGACTAATTTTCCTTCTTGAGCAAGATCAATTGCTTTTGACACAGCCTCAGAAAAGGCTTCTTGATCAGATATGACATGATCAGCCGGCAAAATAAGCATCATCGCATTTTCGCCATAGATTTGTTCTACATGGAGAGCAGCAACAGCAATAGCTGCAGCAGTATTCCGACCAAAAGGCTCGAGAATATACGTCATCTTTAAATCAGTGTCATTTACCTCACGATACTCTTCTTCAGTTTTAAAAAAAAAATCGCGATTAGTGACGGTGAGAATTTCTTCAACTCCAGACAATTGAGCGCTTCGTAAAAAAGTCTTTTGCAATAGACTATTCCCACCGGCCAGTCGAATAAATGGTTTAGGATGCAGTTCCCGAGAGAGAGGCCAAAGTCTAGAACCCGCCCCACCACACAAAATTGTCGGTATCAAATTCATTGACGTTCCTTGTTACAGCTCTTTATCTAATCAATATAATATAGGCGCGGTTTTCTGGACACAAAAAAAGGTTTTTTAAGAGCTATTCTTCTTAATACAAAGAGGAGAATAAAATGTCTAAAAAGCGAGCTTATTATACGGCGGCCAAGAAGGCAAAAATAACGCTAGCTGCGATTGAGGGGAAACTCACACAAGCGCAAATTACCAGTGAATACGGTGTTCACGCAACGCAGGTAAAAACTTGGAAGCAATCGGCCATCAAAGCCATTAACGATTTATTCTCTGGGGCTAATGAAAAAGAAGCCAAGTCCCAAGAGCAGCTTGTTGAGGCATTATATCAAGAAATTGGTCGACTTCAAGCGCAGCTATCTTGGCTAAAAAAAAAGCATGAACTTTAGTCTGGATGAAAAGCGCGTCATGATTGATCCTCTTGCCGAGCTCACCATTCGTGAACAATGCTTGCTATTAGACTTGCCTGTTTCAAGTTATTATTATAGTGCCAAGCCCATTTCTGTCGAAGATGAAGCGCTTATGGCGCTACTTGATGAGCACTATCTGCAGTATCCATGTGAAGGTAAAATTAAGCGGGCAAGATGGCTGTCAAAAGAAGTAGGCTATCCTGTTGGTAAACGTCGAGTAAAAAAGTTGATGGAAATGATGGGGTTATCGACTGTTTACCCAAAGCCAAATACAAGCGTTCCCAATAAGGAGCATGAGGTGTTCCCTTATTTATTAAAAGAGGTGGATATCACCAAACCAAATCAGGTTTGGGCCGCAGATATCACCTACATCCGCATGAAAGGAAAGCATGTGTATTTAGTAGCTATTATGGACTGGTATAGTCGTTATGTGATTGGATGGGCTATTTCACCTACTATGGAGGCTGAATTTTGTATTGAGGCGCTTAGAAACGCTTTGCTGCATTCGCGTTGTGAGATCTTTAACACGGATCAGGGTTCTCAATTTACCTCAAAAGATTGGATAAATACGCTAAAATCTCACCACATTTCTATCAGCATGGATGGGCGAGGACGTTATTTAGATAATATATTTATCGAGCGATTGTGGCGTAGTGTTAAGCAAGAAAAAATCTACCGGTATGATTTTGATACAATTGAAGAGGTTGAGCTGGCCTTAACGGAGTATTTTGAGTATTATAATAACCGAAGGCTTCACCAGTCCTTTAATTATTTAACGCCCGCAGAGGTGTATTATGGCCGGAAAAGACCATAAACCCTAAATGAGAGCGTCATGACTTACCCACAAGGCCCACAGGCCTATACGAGAAAGTGAAGCTCTCCTGACCTGTGGACTTGTGGATAAGTCATTCTGATAGAGTTGTGGTAAAATGACCTAAGACAATTCGTAGTAGCAATCACTATTCATACGGTATTGAGTAGGTTTAAATAGGTTAATTTGAGTGAATTTTTAACTATAAATGATGGATGAATAGCTCTTATTTTTCCTTAATTTTGTTCCAGACATGCGGACCCATATCAATATGTTACTCATTTACTTTTAAGTTAAATATAAGATATTTAAAATTGTTATATTGACTTTGCTTGATGAAAGTTGTGCCGATAAAAAAAACGAATTATTATAAATAATGGGATGATTGTCAATTTTCTTTGTACTCTCTCTGAATCAAAGCCACAACAATTCATCTGTGTTTTACTCTACATAACTTTCTGTCATGCCCGTGTCAATGAGCAACCAACTATTAAAATAATCCACGGCCTAAGTCAAGCCACTGAAGATTGTTTTGCCCAATCAATTTTATCTTGCATTTTTCATCCCGGTTGCTTGTTAAAAACCAATTCGTTTTTTTATTCTATTCTCTTAGTTTCAAAAGCAATAAAATTTCTAAATATGTATTTCCTTTTTAGAATTAGGTAATATTACGATACTTTGGGGTTATATAAGATATATTTATATTTTAATTTACAGGAATTGGTATGCATCAGAATCTAGAGGAAAGCATGGATAATCATGCCTCAAATCTCGTTTTACCTCCTCAGTCAATAAAGGTTTTATTCAATCAAACCCCCAAAATGGTTCCAGATACAATTTACTATGCACAACACCCCGCTTATAGTGCTTTTGTGCAATCAGCTAATTTGAGAAGCAAAATAATATCATTAATTATTTTTACTAAATATTTTTTATTTGTATCAATTAAACGTATTATTTCTTATGAGCTAATACCAGCACATCTACGTAAACCAAACTCGATAAATAATTTCATAGGTTTCCTAAAGAAAGTTCTTGTTAATAATTACAATAAAACGTTTTATAGAAAAGAAATGACTATCGGACAAAAAGGAACACCGATTTTCAAAACACTCGATACTCAAGGCATATGTGTTGTAAATCTCAATCCTTATCAATTTGATAAGATAAATCAATTAACTGTTCCCTTAATTAACAATTTACGTACTATTCGCAATCAAAAGCTTAATGGAAGTCGTGAATTTTCAGAATCTCGTTGTACAGTTCCTCGCCCCAGTAATGTCGATCTATTCAAGGCCGTTGAATTATCTCTTACTGAAAGTGGTATTTTAGAAGCTACTGCCAAATATCTTAAACGTCCGGTTAAAATAGTTGATATTAATCCACAGATTAATGATAAAAGTGATGATTTTTGGCGAAACTTTTTCTCTGATTTAGAAGTTGATCCCACCAGTACTGCTTATTGTCATCGCGATGCGTCTGGGGGAGATGTTAAAGTAATCATTTATCTTAGTGATGTAAATGCCGATAATGGCCCTTTCTCCTTTACTGTTGGATCTCATCGCAATAAACCAAATTGGGTTGACAATTTAATTCAGGAAGTAAATGACACTTCTGGTTGTTCCGCTACTGATCAAAAAACTCGTCAAATCTTTTCTGCTTTACCCGTTTTTTTACAAAAAAAATGTGCGTTTGGAAATGATCTGCAAACAAATAGCGAAGCAGCCAAGCAAATATTAGCAGCAGAATGGAAAATTACGGCTGGCAAAGGTCATGCAGTAGTATTTGATTCAAAAGGAATACATAGAGGCGGAATGGTCCTCAATGATGAACGAGTAGTCCTCACTTGTGTGATTGGATAATGATTAATTTTAACACATCATATTTAGCTTATTTAAAGGATTTATATGAAGAAAGATAGAGTTTTAGTTACTGGAGCTAATGGGTTTGTTGGAAGAGCTTTAATTTATACTTTACTAAAAAGAAATTTTTCAATCCGAATTTTAACCCACTCGACTCATTCGGCTCAACGATTAAAAGATGAAGTCTCCGGTACATTAAGTATCTATTCGATGAATGACTTAGTTAAGTCTGAGCAATGGGAAACTCTATTTGAAGATATAGATACCGTCATTCATTGTGGAGCGCAATTACACCCAACTCATACTGATGAATCGCAACAACAGTTTATGACCTCTAATTATGACGTCACTCTAAATTTAGCGAACAGAGCAGCCCATCATGGTGTGCGACGTTTTATATTTTTAAGCAGTATGAGTGTTTTTGGAAATATGAAGCAACATACTCCCTTTACAGAGGAAACTTCGCTAACACCTATTGATGCATATGGACTATCAAAATTGAAAGCAGAACAAGGATTAAGAGAGATTGCTGATAAAATAGAACTAGTAATTATAAGACCCCCTTTAGTATATGGTCCTAACGTCAAAAATAATTTTAAAAAATTATTTACATTAGTGAACAAAGGTCTACCCCTACCCTTGGGAGCAATTAAAAATAAACGTCATTTTATAGGTATAAATAATCTTATTGATTTCATTATTGTCTGTATTGCAGCAGACAAAGCAAAAAATGAAACATTCATTATTGCTGATAAAGAAGCTTTATCAACCACTGAACTTATTAATCAAATTGGCAGGGCGATGCATAAAAAAAGCATCTTAATCCCTATCCCATCTAAAATTTTAAAACTCATTTTTAAATTAACGGGTCTATCCAAATTATCAGATCAGTTGTTCTACAACATCGAAATTGATTTCAGCAAAGCAAACAAGCTGCTTAATTGGACTCCTCCTTATTCTTTGCAAGAAGAGTTACAATTATCGGTTAATCATTTTTTAGAAGAAAAGAAGAAAACCGCCTAAATCAAAGGGTTAGGGGGGCATCCTTTTTCACCCCCTAAAATCTCAAACTAAGGTTTTTGTGATGTTATGAAAAAAAATCTTTTTTGTTGTCTTTGTTATTTTTTTTAATCTTAACATCTGGATGTAAACCCAACACGATTGCATCATCAGGGATATTACTATTCCTTATAAAAGCATTTGCAGCAATACATACATTATTTCCAATAGTACAATGTCCTATCACTGAGGATTTCGAATATAAAATATTAGCTTTTCCAAAAATGGGATATACGCCATTTACGTCTGTTCCAATGGTAACATTCTGATATACAACAAAAAAATCACTATAATGTGCATTGCCCAGAACAGTGCCTATCGGATGAACAAATAAAAATACCTCAGGCAAAGCTATAGAGTAAAACGCATCTATACCGTGAAGTGCCTTATTTAATAAAAAAGCCTTTTCAGCAACATTAATAAATTGATGCTTATATGCTTCATTAGCAATAAGATATAAAAACATAGAGTAATGATCTGAATTAAGATGATTAAACAAGGCCTGTCCATTTTCAAAATAATATTTTTTATGAATTTGCCTAAAACAGTAATCCATTCGTTCAAGTACATAAGGCATTACTTTGACAACTCCTTCCTTGACATCAATCTGATCAGGGTAGAAATGTTCTAATTGTCTGACTAAATAATAAGTAAGCGACTTGTGATCAAGTGAAAGCTTCATTTTGTTAGCTTCATTGGTATACCTTGATTCAATAAATAAGAACGGGCACGAATAGGATTATTATCACCAAAATGGAAAATGCTGGCACAAGCTACGGCATCGACCTGTGCTTCATTAAATGCATCAACTAAATGCATAAATGTTCCCGCACCGCCAGAAATAATAATCGGTCGGTCAGTATAACTCTTAACTTCTTTAGCGCATTGAAAGTCGTACCCGGTCATCATCCCATCATTATCAATAGAATTAATAACAAATTCGCCAGCTCCTCTTTCCGTCATTTCCAAGATAAAGTCGCGTAAGGTTCTTTGTGTTTTTTGAGTGCCACAATGACTATAAAGTACGTAATTACCCTCTTCTAATTTTACATCTAAACCAACAACAATACATTGTCGTCCATATAAATTTGCCGCTTGATTAATTAAGTCGGGATAAGTATGTGCAGCAGTGGTAATCGAAATTTTATCCGCGCCGGCAAGAAGTAAACGTCTTATTTTATCTACGGAATTAATCCCCCCACCGACAGACAATGGCATAAAACATTCTTTTGCCACTTCTTTAATTGTTTTCTCTAAGATTTCAAAAGCACTTCCAGTTCGGTGTGCATCAATATCCAGGAAAAATAATTCATCAGCATTTTGAGCATTATAAATTCTGGCAGCAGAAACAGGATCACCTGTATCACGAAAATTACCAAACTGCTTGCCTTTAACCATTCTTCCCTTGCTTAATAACAAAGTTGGAATTATTCGTTTTTTTAACATTCGCCATTCCACTCACAAAAATTCTCAATTAACAATAAGCCATTATCTTGACTTTTTTCAGGATGAAATTGTATTCCTACAATATTCTTTTTACCGACAATTGCGGCAAATTGATTCCCATAGTCAGAAGAGGCAAGCACATTTTCAGGGCTCTCAACATCGAAGAAATACGAATGAACAAAATAAAAATCAACATGTTTTTTTAAACTGGCAAACATGGGATGATCAGCATTAAAATTAAGTGAATTCCAACCCACATGAGGAACAGGTAAATCAACTAAATCCAGCAATTGAACCCTGCCAGGAATAAGTCCTAAACCTTTTATATTTCCTCCCTCTTCCCCTACTTCTGAAAGAATTTGCATTCCCAAGCATATGCCCAGCAATGGTTTTCCCATCTTCGCATGATTCACTATTGCAACATCAACACCCAATTCAGCAATATTCGCCATTGCTTTTGCATAGGAACCCACTCCGGGAACAATAAGATGAGAACACCGTTCAATTTCCTGAACAGTTGTGACTATTTCTGCTTCATAGCCAAGATAAGTAAGGGCATTATAAACTGAATTAATATTCCCCATTCCGTAATCTACTATACCAATTATTTTTTCCATTCACCTTCTCTATACCACTTGATCGTATCCCACACCGGCTTCGCTTTTTTATTATTTGCAAAATCATGTTCATAAGGAGGTATGGCCATTTCTTTGACAATAATATTAAACTCGTCTTCAGTAAGTCCCACATAACTTAAAAAAACATCTAATGACTCAGGTCGATGTCCTTCCATAGCATTCCACTGCTCTGCTTCTTTTTTGCTAATAATGCCATTGCGTAATTTAATAGAATTGATTTGGGTGATGCGACTGTATCCTCTTTTTATAAACTTAATATAATCTCGAGTTCCTTGCATAAAGCACTCTATTTTTTCACCTGTTGAGTTGACCTCATTAGGTACACCTTCCAATTCATCAGCCTTCCAGCCGAGTTCTTCTTTTATCCATTTAGTATTAGCCTCATAATCCCAAGGGATAAAACTACCTAAACATACAGAAGCATAACCCAGTTTTTTTAACTCACTGAGTTTAGGGTAAGTAAACGGATTTAAATCTCTTCTATCTATTGGATCTTCTGGAGTATTAATCATGCCATACATATCATCAGCAGAAATGCCCAGGTTTCTAATCATATTAAATTTTTTCTCATCTTCGTATTCAATCTCATCATTAAGATAATCATAATAGGCTGTTAATTCAGCTTGAGGCTCACCCCAGAATATGAGAGGCACATTAAATTTAAGCGCAATTTGCATTGGATAAGAATATATCCCAGTGTGACAATGCCAACAAAAATCCGTTTTACGAATAAAGGACTCAAGCATTAGTTTTTTAACAATTTTCCAACTGGGAGTGAATTCTATTACATCAACCCCTAGTTTTTTAAATGTCCGCTCATTATTTTCGGCAATAACTGAACGCATAAATCCATGATTAAAGCGCACAACCAAGGGTTTTATTTTATATTCTTTCATGAGATATAAAAGCTGGAAGGTACTGTCTTTTCCACCGCTAAAAGGAATGATACAATCATAATCCCCTTTACCACGATATTTTTCTATCAATTGATCAAGCAGTCTCTTCCTCGCTTCCCAGTCAATATTCTCTTTTTTTATCTTTGCAGAATTACAAATGTTACAACATCCATTTTTATCAAATTCAATTGTTTCATAGGTTTCTGGAAGCAGACAGTTTGAACATCGTTTAAGTTTTTCGCTCATAAATCACCTACTTATATTGTAAATCCATCATCCACAATAAGATTCTGGCCATTAACACAACTTGACATATCAGATAATAAATAGATTAATGAGCCTGATAAGTCACTTTTATCTAACATTCCTTTATTAATGCACTCATCACGATAGGCATTAACAAAAGAGTTAGGTTGAGAATCCAAAATACCGCCAGGGCTTAAAGAATTAACCCTTATATTTTTTCCCTTAAATGATTTTGCAAAATACTTAGTGAGATGAATGAGTCCCGATTTTATTACAGAATATTCAACGGGCATAGTCATTTGGGTATTTTCGTAAATCTCAAATTTGGGTGCTATTACACCATAAACCGAAGCAATATTTACAATATTTCCAAAACCCTGCTGAATAAAATAAGCAGCAAACTGTTGTGAGGTAAGAAAATATCCTCCCAGGTTAAGATTCATATTGTCACAAAAATCAGTATATTCAACATCCATCAATGCTCGACCGTAGTTTTTATTTCGTGGATAAGCATTATTAACTACAGCATCTATTTTTCCATATTTCTCTGAGACGAATTTAATGGCCTGGAGTATGGAAGACTTGTCAGTAATATTAATTGGAACAAAATCCACTTGCCCCCTACTCTCTTTCTGACTTATTTTTTCCCTGATATTAAGGCCTGCTTCTTTATTAAAATCAGCAATAATCGCAATACCACCTTGTGCGGCAACAGCAGATACAAATTCCGCCCCGAGAAGACCTGCTCCTCCTGTTATTACAATAACTTTTTCTTTTAATAGATTATTCATAGGAGATTTATCTTTCATTCTAATTAGTAGGTCGGAATACTGGTTTAATTACATCACCTTGCAAATAGCCTTCGGTTGAACCTTGCTCCAAAGCAAATGCATACACTTTAAATGCTTTTTCCAGAGCAATCGAAGTTTTTTCCAACTCTTTATCACTGTGTCTGTAACTTAACGCAATCCAGGGCATTAAAACACCATTTTTTATCATTTCCTGGGAAAATAAAGTGCGAAATGGCAATGACGCTTCCCCTATATGATTATAGGTGGCATACCATGGAGAACATTCGACTCCTCCCGCTTTAAAGTAATCGGATATACCTGCCAAAGAGGCTTGTTTATTCATTAATGATATCAATTTTTTCCCATAATCCCACATATGTTCCACAACATTATATCGTTGCATTAACTCCATGGTTTTTACAAAAGCCCCAAGTCCACACATCTCTGCACCGTGAGTGGTAGACAACAAAAACAAGCGCTCCCGTCCAGCAAATTCAATTGAGCCCAACTCCATGATTTCTCTTTTTCCCGCAACTGCAGCAACAGCAAAACCATTAGCCATAGCCTTACCAAAAGTACATAGATCGGCTTGAATGCTATAATAATGCTGGGCTCCTTTTAAGTCCCAGCGAAATCCGGTAATCATTTCATCCAGCACAAAAACAATACCATGCTTTTTACATAATCGCTGAACGTCATGAAGATAAGTTTCTCCTGGTACCGATTGAGAAGGCGCAGGATGTTCCAAACTGGAAGGCTCAAGAATGACACATGCAATTTGATCAGGATACTGTTCAATCAATTCTTCTAAAGAGGTAAGATTGTTATAATGAAACAATTTGGTTTGTTCAATAATGTTATCTGGAATGCCTCGTTTTATTGGAGTAGAACCAATAAACCAATCATCATAAGAAAAAAATGGCTGCTCAGCGCATCGTGCGATCAAAGTCCTGCCAGTATAAGCTCTTGCCAATTTAACAGCTGCTGAAACAGCAGTGGAACCATTTTTGGTAAATTTCACCATATCCACGCTATCAATCAAACTAACTAACAGTTCTGCCGCTTCCAATTCAATCATTGAAGGTCTGGTTAGATTATTACCTTTTCTAATTTGCTCAAATGCTGCCTGATCAATTTCATCCTCAGCATAACCAATGTTTACTGCACGTAAAGCCATTCCATAATCTAAATATTCATTTCCTTTATCATCATATGTATAAGCACCCTTACCTCGCTCCATAATTTGCGGTGCATTTTCAGGATATTGATCATATCCTCTTGAATAAGTATGGGCTCCACCAGGTATTACATTTAATAAACGTGATGTGAATTCAGTTGACATTTTTATTCCATTTTAATTAATTAAATTCAATAATTCTTTATTCTTCATCACCGCTTCAACTTTAAAGAAATCCAGGAGGGTATCAATCTCGAGTGCTTTCCAGGCAGGAACTACATAGGGTAGAGTAAGTTCGTGATAAAAGGTCTGTGTTTCCAAATATTTTTTGACTTCAGAAATATAAAGCGAACCTTCAAAGAAAAAAAGCTCGTCTACATCTTGTCTTCGAATCGGTTTTGCAAAGTTATCTCTGTTAAATGGCTTTAATAAACTATCCTCACCAATAGTGGCACAATAAACTGGATGGGTCGCTTCTACTTTACATGTACCTACAATGGCCAATCCTTTACTTGAAACTAAAGTTTCCAGGGCCCTATCAACATCGGAAGATTCTGTTAAAGGTGAAGTAGGTTCCAACAATACGGTATAGTCGTAAGTACCGTCTGTTTCTGTACAGAATTGGATGGCATGAATTATTGCTTCTGAGGAAGGTGAAGTATCTTTTGCAAATTCCGCAGGACGTATAAAGGGTACTTCAGCACCATATTCCTGTGCTATTTTTGCAATTTCCGGGTCATCTGTTGTTACAATAACACGATCAATATATTTAGAGTTTAAAGCCGTTTGTATCGGCCACGCGACTAAGGGCATGCCGTTTAATGGTCGAATGTTTTTCCCTGGTAGACCCTTACTACCACCTCTGGCTGGTATTATTGCGAGAACTTTCTTTTGATTAATCATTTTTATACCTGACAAATAACTACTGGTTAATTTTATACAAAGTAGTTACAAAATCCTATCATTTGTCTCATTTACTTTTTTATTTGAGGTAAATCAGTACCATAGCCATTTAATTTCTTGGTAAATTCCTCAGTCATTCCAGCAGTGATCCACTCCCATCATGATAAACAATTTCTTCTAAACATGCCATTTTAAACCCTCACGGTACTTAATAGTTTGAACAAACATACTCGCTTCCAAAAGGCTTTGATGTGTTCTAGTATCTACCCTGGCAAACCCGCGACCAAGTAACTCCCCTTGAAGTGTACCATATCTTATAAAACTGTCTGATTGAAGGGGATTTAACTTGTTTGATTTATTCAACAGCGCCTGTTAGCATCAATTAATCTTTCATATATTCAATATATCTTGGTTAAAATATACACCCTATCATCAGTGTAGGATTAACTAGGGCTTGTTTTTAAAGTTTTCAAATGCTTAAAAATCTGATAAAAAAACTCCATAGTGAAAATGGAGTAAATGGATGTCAAGATTTGTTACTGATGACAAGATGTGGAGCAAATTAGAAGAATTACTGGCTGCTCCGAAAGGTCGCCATGGGGAAAATGACCGATTATTTATTGAAGCAGTTTGTTGGATAATCAGGACGGAGGCGCCTTGGAGAGATTTACCGCCAGATTATGGCAAAGTGTTTATGGTCGTTACAATCAGTGGGTAAAAAAGGGAAATTCCAATGGAATACTTGAAATTTTAAAAAAAAGATGGCGATCACGAATGGCATATGATGGATGGTGGTATCGTTCGAGCACATCAGCAGGTGCGATAGGTGGTCAAAAATATCAAGCACTTGGACGTTGTCGCGGCGGATTTAGCTCGAAAATTCATGCAAAGTAGACTCATTTGGCTTATCTTTAGGGTTTTTATTAACAGGCGGTCAAGAGCATGAACTAAAGGTAGCAAAAGCTTTATTGGGTGGAGATAAAAGTGAATATTTATTGGCTGATCGTGCCTACGATAGCAATGAATTTAGGGAAGAGTTGGCAAAGCGCGGAGTTGAGGCCGTTATTCCAAGTAAAAAAAACCGAATCCTTTTTATTGAGCATGATGCTCATATTTATAAAGAAAGGAATCATATCGAGCGATTTTTTAACAGAATCAAAGGGTTCAGAAGAATTGCAACGCGGTATGATAAAACTGCCGCCATGTTTTTAGGTGCATTAACTGTGATAAGTATTTTTCTATGGCTGAAACTTTAAAAACACGCCCTAGCTGTGCTAAAATTTCACGGGAATGTAGGTTATAGTTCTATTTTATAATATTTGCCTAAATTACCTTCCATCGCCAATGCTTCGTACATAGATAAATCATGAATGGAATCAACCTCTAACCATCTATTTTTAACATCAACAGATTTTGCTTTCCATCCTTCATTTATTAGTAGTTGCAAAAATGTAGTCATGTACATATTATTAAAATCTTTTCTATCGTTGAAAATTTCTTTATTTAAGCCATTATAAAATTCCACTACTTCTTCTAATTTATCAGCACTGACTTTTATTAATCCGGTATACTGACCCTCAATCTGAGTATAACTAACTGGTTTTTGTCCAAGGGATTTTACATAACCATCATCATCAAAAATGAAAGTCTCGGCATCTTCTAAAGGATTCTCCATTCTTAAAGACCATAAATCAAACCAACCTCTGTCATTCATAATTGCCAGCTCGCCAGAGCAATCGATTAAGCGGAGTAAGTTCTCTTTATCGTAAACTATATCTCCATAGGATATAATTAAATCCTCAGCAGTATTAAAAAAATCACGCGCAGTAAACAAACTGTATACCATGTTAATTGTATCGTATTGACAGTTTTTAGAAGTCAAATAACCGAGCGTTTCAATATTTTGTGAGCAATATCCAGTAACAATTTGAATATTTTCAATACCACATGAGTTTAAAGTATCTATTTGCCTTTGCAGAAGGCTTTTACCACATAAATGAACTAAACATTTAGGCATACTATTAGTTAAAGGGTTCTACGTCTTGTTATAAAAAAGATCTATATTCCCGATTTACTCAGAATGTCAGGCTTTGCTATTATCTAGTTCGAAAATTTCAGGTTACCTTTAATGTGATGCAAGTTCTTTAAAATAGCATACAAAAGTCGTTGCTAAAGTAGCCAGTCTACTGGATAATTTAAGCTCTTTTTTAAAAATTTATTGTCACACTTAAAATATGGTTATCAATCCAAAGGATATTTTCACTTTATGAGTTTCTCATGGCTCCGTAATATAACTGCAATTGCCATAAGAGCACTCAGTCTTGCAGGAAAATTCCTCCTGGTACTTTGTATGGTAAAGTATTTTCAACCTAGTGAATTGGGATTATATGGGGTTATAACTGCATTGGCAGCCTATGGACTATTTTTTTTAGGCCTTGAATTTTATAATTACACTTCTAGGGCACTAGTAGGTGCTTCAAACAGCGAAAAAGTTCTGATTATACGCGATCAATTTATACTGTATGGAATCACGTTTACCTTCTTTTCCCCCTTGTTTTATGGGATTTTTTACTTCAACTTGTTCCCCTCTTCCCTGTGCTTCTGGTTTTTCATTATTCTCATATTCGAACACGCTTCAAGCGAAATGTTACGGATTCTTGTAGCATTAGCCCATCCTTATCTGGCAAATGTTATATTTTTTGTGAGGCAAGGTCTCTGGATATATATTTTGCTTCCAATTTTCTATTTCTGTCCCCCAAGCAGACAATTTAATATAATTCTTCTTGCCTGGATAATTGGTGCTGCTATGAGTATTTTTGTTGGTTTTATTCCTTTATTTCATTACCCGTGGAGTACTATATGGAAACACCCTGTGCGCTGGAATTTAATGAGGGAGGGTTTAAAAGTATCGCGACCTTTTTTAATTTCTGCTTTTTGTGCCTTGAGTCTTTTGTATATCGAACGCTTTTTTGTAAGTTATTATTGTGGTTTAGCGGCTGTGGGAATTTATACTTTTTATGCCGGTTTAAGTATTACCTTACATAGTCTGGTTAATACTGGGGTAGCAAAAATGAGGCTGGCACAATTATTGAGCGCATGGAAGCAAAACGATACGAAGCAATTTTATCTAGAGTCAATGCATATGTTTAAGTACACTGTTATTTTTGTCATTGCATTTTCCCTCATCAGTTTAATTTGTGTTTACCCTTTCGTTAATCTACTTAATAAAGCTGTTTATTTAGAGCATATCAATATATTTTATATATTATTGCTTAGTGCAGCTGCTCGCAGTATTGCTGATGTACCTCTTTATACTCTGTATGCCCAGCACAATGATAAATTAATCTTAAAAATCAATTTAAGCTCTTTTTTTATAATGATCATTGGCAATACTCTTTTAGTACCGCAATTAGGCTTAACTGGAGCCGCCATTTCTTCAGCAATAGCCAGCTTAGTTTTATTAGGTTATTCATCGTTCTTTATGCTGCAAAGGACTATCCGTCCTTTTCTACTCATACAATCTTAATCAGGGAGCCCTATGAAAATTTCAATTGTTACAGCATGTTATAATAGTGTAGCGACAATAAGTGATACACTCAGAACAATTCAGATGCAAACCCATCAAGATGTGGAACATATTATTATTGATGGGGGATCTACGGATGGCACACTTGAAATTCTTGAAAAAAATAAAGCTCACATCGCCCATTTAACATCAGAGCGAGATAATGGGCTTTATGATGCAATGAATCGTGGGATATCAAAAGCAACAGGGGATATTATAGGCTTATTAAATTCCGATGATATGCTCGCCCATAAAGATGTCCTAAGTACTATTGCGAATAAATTAGCAGATCCACGTGTTGATGCCTGTTATGGTGATTTAGTTTATGTTCAACAACATAATATTGATAAAGTTGTTCGTTATTGGAAATCTTGCCCCTATAGGACTGAGTTATTTGGAAAAGGATGGATGCCTGCTCATCCTACTTTTTATGTTCGCAAAGAGGTTCATGATAAATACAGTATGCTCTTTAATCTGGATTATAAAAGTGCAGCAGATTATGAAGTGGTGTTAAGACTGCTATTTACCCATAAAATTAATGTAGCTTATATTCCAGAAATTATGGTGAAAATGCGATTAGGTGGAACATCAAACCAGTCGATTAAAAATATCATCGATCAAAATAAATCAATTATGCGTGCACTAAATAGCCATAATTACGAGTACTCATCATTCAAGATGTTTTGTAATAAATTGCTAGACAGAGTTCAGCAATACAGAAAAGTTGGTTATAACCAAGAACAATCTTTTTAATTACCCTATTTTTTAGCACAGATCTTTAAAAGGTAATAGCGTAAAAAATTAGTAGGGTGGATTAAGTTGACCCTACTAAGCACTTCCCTTATGAATAGCCTTATACCGCGTAAACAGCAAGCACGCTAAAGAAAAGAAGATGAACCATAAGAAAATCATCAGCGAATTAGAGAAACCAAAGGGTGAAGAAACGAAACTGATGAAAATAGAGTAAATCCAAAATATATAAGTGATTCCTGAAAGAACAGTAGGATTTCTTTTAAAGTTTAACCATGATTTTCCTGAGAAATACCCCCAGATCAGTGCAGCCAGAAGACTAAAAAACCCTAAATCAATATACAAACCTGTCCAAGCCCCAGTAAAGAATCCATAAACATTTGCATTCAATAATTTTCCATAACCCTGTTTCAGAAACTCCCCTCCTCCAGGAATAGCCCGTAAAACGGCAGCAAAAAGGTCTATTTGATAAGCCCCATACATGGCAGGAATATCTTCAGTAGAAGATAATAAACGTTCTGATATAGACAAATTTTGAATGAAATAAAAGGTACTGCTTAATACGGTCTGGGTCAATCCAGGCTTATTTAAGAACTCACTCATAGCAAGTAAACCATCTTTGGGGTGAGCACCCCAAACATGTTCTGCATGATTTATCATTGCATCAGAAGACAGTCCGGCCTCTTTTGAGCGTATTACCCATATAAAGCTGCTGTAAATAACAAACAGAATCATTAGTGAAACCACTGTTAATCGAAGAGGAACTGACTTAGGAGTATAAGTTTTACCTATTTTTTTTCTTACATAGCATGATGTACCAATGAATAAAAAAAGAACCATTATGGGGCTTCGTCCTCCAGCACATAGTGCTAAAAAAACTATAATTATTAAAAATAAAAAAGACATTATTCTGGATATTAAAGGTATCTTTTCATAGCAAATGATGGTTGCAACAATACCGACAAAGCCCGCAGGATAAGTCAAAAAGGCAATAGCTGACATATAACCACTTTGTAGACCGCCCCCATCAAGAAGGACTTGTGCTCGCAGAGTTCGAAGTTGGGCAATTGAGGAAAAATTTATAACCTCTAGGGAGGATAATTTACAAAAAATACTAATTACCCCGCCAGCTACACCAATAAATAAAACTACAAAAATAAGGTTATGGACATGATGTAATGGCAGATAACTAAGATAACTTGCTTTGCTGGCCGATTTTCTAAAAAAACTAATTTGTAAAAAAACGGTTGAACCTAAAATATAAAATACAATATGGAGAGCCAGGAAAAGATACGTTGAGAAAGAAACTTCCGGTGTTAGATGGATTGGTCCCCAAAAATAAACTACACAAATAAAAAGCCAAAATGCAACCATTAAACCCGCAGGATGCACTGGTCCATTTATTCTGGGTTTATCCATACACATTGCAGACATCTGTCCGACCAGAGCCGACTGAGAAAGCGATATCACCAGACTATTCTCCAAATAGTAAGTTAATTATATCCTTACAGTACAAGGATATAATACGATATTAAATTTAAAACAGGTCACTAGCGCGATTTTGCTATGTATTTACTTAATTGCTGTTCACTAAAAAAACATTTGGAAGAGCGGAGAGTTGAGTCTTGTTTTACAAATGCAATATCAACCTGAGCCAATGCATTATCAATTGCTCTGTAATGTCCTTCTAAAATTTCATAACAGCGATAACCTAAATCGGCCATAGTAGAAATAATTTCATGAATTTCAGGAGCTCCCTTACGAAATTCATGAAATGAAGTTTCAATTATCACAACATCTACAACTTCCAGCAATTCTTTAGCACCAGCTAGAACATCTAACTCGTTTCCCTGAGTATCTATCTTGAGTAAGCTGGGGCGATTAATTGATTTCGGAATTAAGGAGTCTAATTTTTTTAATGGAACTGTTACAGACTCTCCATCAAACACCTCTCCTTCCCATTGACGTAAAGAAGAAGAACCAGAGATATCAGGATGAACAAAAAACTTTATTTCACCATCTTTTGACCCTGCAGCCACGTTAAAGCAAGTTGCACCAATTGTATGTTCCAATTTCTCAAGTAATGGCTTGCATTGAGGCACTGGTTCTATAAGATAAAATTTAGCCTCGGGTAATGATTTATAAAAAGCGGGTGTACCGAAAGCAATTCCAACATCAATCACGGTTTGAACGTGAAAATTAATTCTTTTCAAATGAGAAATGAATTCAGAAAAGCTTCTATTTGGACTACTTTTGGGTTGGAGCTTTAATCGAAGTGGCGATAGCATTCGGTTAACCATGGGAAACAGATAGGTTGCTACAAGTTGCTTGTTAATTTGCATTACTCTTCCTTTTGGTAAATCTAAATATAAGATAATTTATTAATAAACATTAATTAGATTAATGGTCCAAAGGTTTATCCATTTTATCTCTGAATTAATTAACCGCAATTATCCTTAATTTATTGGAAAATACAATAAGCTTGACTAAATACTCTCAGGATTGTATGGTCAGACAATTAGATTTTTAAATTGACATTAGATTGTGAATATCAATATACTAATTCAGTAAATAATTAATACTATTAGATTTAATTACCTATATTTTATTAGTATCATTTAGGAATCAATGATGTATGATGAAGCTGGACCCTCAAAAGTAAAAGTAATGGACGCCTCAAATATCTTGGTACATAACAAATTAGAAAATTATGAAAGTATAAATCTAATGAATTTAGTATATACAAAAGGCTGGTTCATCATATATATTACGGCTATTTGCACTATACTAGCGATTGGTTGTACCTTTTTTCTAAAACCTCACTATAAAATAACAACACTTTTAGTTGAACCAAAAATTGAAGCATATAAGGATATATTCCTTAATACCCGTAGTGATATTACGCAGGCCGACTTATTTACTCTTTTTTTAAAAAAATTATCTGATATACAAAACTTTAACTCATTCTTAAAACAAAGTAGTGAAATTGATAACACTTTTCAAATTTCGTCTGATATCAATAATAGCCTTAAGTCTAAAGTAATCATTAATCATAATGATCCTGTTGAGGCTGAGTTAACTATTATTTCACCCCAATTAGATGCAAATGCCGATTTAAACAAAGCTTATATTTCCTTTACTAATAAAAAAACACTCAGTGAGTTCATTAAAAAACAACATGATGCAGTTAATATTAAAATAAAAAAAATAAAAGAGAAGATTAGCGTTATAATTGATACATTAAAAAATCAACAGACTTTCTTCATTGATAGATTAAAAAATCAAATAGCCATACTTAAAACAAAAAAAAATAATAAAGAAAACCAACAATATCTTTTACATTTAGAAAATGAGTTATATAAACATCAATATAATATTGACGCTCTTGATTTAAACCATAAATCAGGTAATAATTATCTGGTGGAATTAAAACTGCAACTGCAATTATTAGAATCCTTATCTTTTAAGCTCCCCAATGTTAGTAGTTATGAGATTAAAAATTTATCTACAGTTGGATCAATCATGATCTCTAAAAAACTGGTCATCATGCTAGGATTTTTCTTAGGACTTATATTAGCCTTAACTATCAGCATACTACAAACAATTTTCCAGGTACGTAAAGAACTAAAATTATCAATGACATTAAATTCACCTGATTTTGAAGCAGAAAAGGTATCCAGTCAAAGTTAAATATACATGGGATTTTAATACCCCTAGAAACCCAGGTAATATAGGCGCGGTTTTCTGGACACAAAAAAAGGTTTTTTAAGAGCTATTCTTCTTAATACAAAGAGGAGAATAAAATGTCTAAAAAGCGAGCTTATTATACGGCGGCCAAGAAGGCAAAAATAACGCTAGCTGCGATTGAGGGGAAACTCACACAAGCGCAAATTACCAGTGAATACGGTGTTCACGCAACGCAGGTAAAAACTTGGAAGCAATCGGCCATCAAAGCCATTAACGATTTATTCTCTGGGGCTAATGAAAAAGAAGCCAAGTCCCAAGAGCAGCTTGTTGAGGCATTATATCAAGAAATTGGTCGACTTCAAGCGCAGCTATCTTGGCTAAAAAAAAAGCATGAACTTTAGTCTGGATGAAAAGCGCGTCATGATTGATCCTCTTGCCGAGCTCACCATTCGTGAACAATGCTTGCTATTAGACTTGCCTGTTTCAAGTTATTATTATAGTGCCAAGCCCATTTCTGTCGAAGATGAAGCGCTTATGGCGCTACTTGATGAGCACTATCTGCAGTATCCATGTGAAGGTAAAATTAAGCGGGCAAGATGGCTGTCAAAAGAAGTAGGCTATCCTGTTGGTAAACGTCGAGTAAAAAAGTTGATGGAAATGATGGGGTTATCGACTGTTTACCCAAAGCCAAATACAAGCGTTCCCAATAAGGAGCATGAGGTGTTCCCTTATTTATTAAAAGAGGTGGATATCACCAAACCAAATCAGGTTTGGGCCGCAGATATCACCTACATCCGCATGAAAGGAAAGCATGTGTATTTAGTAGCTATTATGGACTGGTATAGTCGTTATGTGATTGGATGGGCTATTTCACCTACTATGGAGGCTGAATTTTGTATTGAGGCGCTTAGAAACGCTTTGCTGCATTCGCGTTGTGAGATCTTTAACACGGATCAGGGTTCTCAATTTACCTCAAAAGATTGGATAAATACGCTAAAATCTCACCACATTTCTATCAGCATGGATGGGCGAGGACGTTATTTAGATAATATATTTATCGAGCGATTGTGGCGTAGTGTTAAGCAAGAAAAAATCTACCGGTATGATTTTGATACAATTGAAGAGGTTGAGCTGGCCTTAACGGAGTATTTTGAGTATTATAATAACCGAAGGCTTCACCAGTCCTTTAATTATTTAACGCCCGCAGAGGTGTATTATGGCCGGAAAAGACCATAAACCCTAAATGAGAGCGTCATGACTTACCCACAAGGCCCACAGGCCTATACGAGAAAGTGAAGCTCTCCTGACCTGTGGACTTGTGGATAAGTCATTCTGATAGAGTTGTGGTAAAATGACCTAAGACAATTCGTAGTAGCAATCACTATTCATACGGTATTGAGTAGGTTTAAATAGGTTAATTTGAGTGAATTTTTAACTATAAATGATGGATGAATAGCTCTTATTTTTCCTTAATTTTGTTCCAGACATGCGGACCCATATCAAGGGGTATTAAAATCTAGTGAAGAGAAACAGCTAAAACCACCCACATTTATCTTTGCGCGCCCCTATGGATACACCGTAACATTTCATTATTTATTCAGCTGGCTATCAATTTAGCAAATTAATGAAACATTAATATTTTTTGTTGTACCATAATAAGAAAAATACTCTATGAAGAGCTGTATTCTGATTTAAACCACTTTGCTGTTTTGCCTAGCCCGTCTTGAGAGCTGACTGGAGGAACCCAACCTAATTGAGATTTAATCTTACTATTGCTAACTTCCAAGGAGCCAAATAATCTCGAATTAAGATCTTTTAAGCCAAACACTCTAAATGCGAATGCTAACAAACTTGCAGGAACTGGCAATAAACGGACCTTAACATCCATTTCTTTTGCAAGATGTCCCATTAAAGCCGGTAGAGACCATGATTCGTCATCAGCAACCAGGTAGGTCTGATTAGCTGCTTGAGGGGCTGTCAAAACATTGCATATAGCTGAGATCAAATTATCGATATAGACAAAACTTCTCTTATTGTTAATCCTGCCAAAGGGCAACGGCCATCCTTTGTTGACCAATTTTAGCATTTTTAAAAAATTTGCTCTCACTCCAGGGCCATAAACTAAAGGAAAGCGTAAAATAACTGTTTCCATTGATGTATTTTGACGAATAGAATTTAAATGATTTTCGGCAGAAAGCTTGCTATGAGCGTATGGATCTTCAGGATGAATGTCACTCTCTTCAGTAAATGGAGCATTATTTAATGTAAATTCCCCATTTACTTTTATTGTACTCAAAAAAATAAATCGTTTAACCTGATGCTGAGCCGCTTGCTCCGCCAAGTTTTTAGTTGGTATTGTATTTACTTTGTAATACTCATCTAATGAGGGATTTTTATCCATTATATGAACTCTTGCTGCCAAATGAATGACTGTATCTATTCCTTGAAGTACTTCACTCCAATCATCCTGTAGTTCTATTTTATTAATAACCACCTGCTCTACATTCAGCTCTTCAACCTTCCTGGAAACTGCACAACGTACATCATGTCCAGCCAAAATAAGGGCACTGATTAATTTTTTCCCTATAAAGCCTGTACCACCTGTTACTAGCACTTTAGACATGGTTATTCCTTATTAATATCATTTTGATAATAGGTGTATTGACAATTCATTCATACCCTACGTTCCGCGGCCATTAAGTTATTTTTTGTTCAAATTTATCTCGATCCGTTCCGGCTGAGGAGGCGTTTACGCCGTCTCGAAGCCTATGCACCAAGGCTTCGAGACGAGGCTACCGCCTCTCCTCAGCCCGAACGGATCGAGGTAAAACCCTTAACTTAATGGCAGTACCCCTAAGTCCCACGGCTTGCCCGGCACTTAGGAGTGACGGGTTGTGGTACAATTGTCAAAAACTCCTAATGTTCTTGCTAAAAAATTTATCTATCTTCTAAAGTGTTACAGAGTTATTTTGATGATAAGTAAATATGTCATTTAAACAATGTATCACTCTATCAATATCATGTTGATTCAAATTAGATCCTGAAGGCAAACAAATCCCTTGATCGAATAAATAATCTGAAACACTAAAATTCTCAGTATGGGGATAATATTCAGTGCCAGCAAATAACGGCT
This sequence comes from Legionella antarctica, assembly GCF_011764505.1. Classification (NCBI taxonomy): domain Bacteria; kingdom Pseudomonadati; phylum Pseudomonadota; class Gammaproteobacteria; order Legionellales; family Legionellaceae; genus Legionella; species Legionella antarctica. The sequence continues at coordinate 1,355,832 of NZ_AP022839.1, read as the reverse complement.
GACGATGCATAGGTTTCCATGTTCGTCGTGCTTCAATATTATATGGCTTCATTTGTTCGATGATATTTTCTGGTCTTAAAGAAGAACATTCGGGTTTAATCAACATAGTTGACAGCCAATGAGTAGTAAATCCGTTAGCAATTTCTGGCATCATTTCAATAAAAGCCTTTGACTTGAACGCTTCTTTATACTGATCAAAAACAGCTCTTCTTGATTCAACACGTTTTTCTAAAACTTTTAATTGTCCTCGTCCTATACCTGCAAGTACATTACTCATCCGATAGTTGTATCCAATTACAGAGTGCTCATAATGCGGAGCAGGATCCCGAGCTTGTGTGGCTAGAAAACGGGCTCTTTCTATTAATTCTTCGTCTTCTGATACCAACATCCCGCCACCAGAAGTAGTAATGATTTTATTGCCGTTAAAAGAAAAAACACCTAATTTACCAAAGGTACCGCTATGTTTATTATTTAGTGTAGCTCCTAAGGACTCAGCAGCATCTTCAATAATAGGTACATTATAGGCGTTACATAACTGACACAAAGCCTCGTAATTTGCACTTTGTCCATATAAATTGACGATAATGACGGCTTTTGGTAATTCATTCTTTGCTTTAGCTTCTTTTAAAGCACGCTCCAATGCTAAAGGAGACATGTTCCAGGTCTCTAAATCAGAATCAATAAACACAGGCGTGGCATTTTGATACAATATGGGATTTACTGTTGCAACAAAGGTGAAGCTGGAAGCAAAAACAACATCCCCTGCTTTAACATCTAATAACACCAAAGCTAAATGTAATGCAGCTGTTCCGGAACTTAAGGCTACTGCTGATTTAATATTAATATAATTGGCAACTTCTTTTTCAAAAGAGTCAACATTGGGGCCTAAAGGAGCAACCCAATTGGTGGCAAAGGCTTCTTGTACATATTGTTGTTCATGCTCTCCAATATGCGGTGAAGAGAGGACTATATTGGATGATAACTCCCTTCTATGAATCAAACGAATGGGTCTACCGAGTTCATCTATTAAAGGAATATGATCCAATTCATACTCCTGCATTAAATGATAAGCATCCTGTATGGTAGCCGATACAGGTAATGTCTTGGAGGTATGAGCCGGTATATCACTAAGATCCGAGTCAAGAGAATAGCTTTTTAATAAGAGGCGTCTAATATCACCGTCAGTGATAGTCCTTATCAGGCGCTCATTAGCATCCACCAAAAACAAAACTCCTTGACCAGTTTTGTCCAGTTTACTTAAAACATCTTTTAAACTAAAAGTCTTGTATACATATAACTCTTTTATGGCTAGCATGTTATTCCTTTTATACCGCAGGGACACCCTTAACCAGGGTATTTTCTTTTACATTTTGAATTACTACAGCCCCAGCAGCAATAATTGCTCCATCGCCAATAGTAATACCGGGTAATATTACTGCTCCAGAACCGACTAATACTCCTTCTCCTACTGTAACATTGCCACCTAAAGTACTATTGGGTGCAATATGAGAGTAAGATCCAATTTTAACCTCATGGTCCACTACAGCCCCATGATTAACAATGCAACCTTCGCCTATATAACTTTCGGGACCAAGAATCGCTCGAGCGGCTATAAATGAGCCGTTTTCAATTCGTGCCAATTTAGAAATTACAGCCGCAGGATGAATAACCGTAAATAATCCAGTCTTTAAATTAATTAATTTATAAATCGACTTTCTTACTTGATTATTCCCAATAGCAACATGAATAAAACCATCAAAATCAGCCAATGACTCCATTGTAGAATCTATTAATAACCCACTTAGTTCTTTTCCCAATAAATCTTTATTGCTGTCACATAGAGAAATTTGAAATGAATGTTTACACAATGAAAGAGCATCAATCACTACTTTACTGTGTCCGCCACATCCTACTATTTTCAATTGATTAGTATGCATTACATTTATTTAAAATTTGAGAGTCTAAATTGATGGTTTTTAACAACTGATAACATCTCTCGCTGGTATGACCATCCCCATATATATTTTTATAATTCTGTTTTTCTCTTGTTAATGCTTCTTTTATACCAATAAACACAGAATCAAAAGAATTTTCAACATGAATGATATTATCACCACATTCTCTTAGATTTTGTCTCGTTCCAACATTTACTGCGACCAGATTAAATGAAGCAGCTTCTATAATTCCACTGCTGGAATTTCCCAACATTAGATCTGAGTTGGCTAAACAATTGATAAATTCTGCTCGTTGCAGATGCTTAATGATTCGTACGTCTTGATGATTAACATATTCTTGCAATGCTGTTCGAATCAATTGACCACCAGCATCTGAATTGGGCTCTAAACAAACAATCTGTAGATTATGAGCCAAAGCCGCATTAATTACATTCTGAAATTGAGACTTAATCTCATTATATTCCTGCACCACGGGATGATATATCAATAACACTGTTTTTTTATCACAAGAAATCCTGAAACGCTGATAAAATAATTCCCGATTTGTTCGAGGAAAACCATGAATTTCATCAAGTCCAGGAGCACCAACAACTATTACATGTGCTTGGACTTCGCCCATTCTGATTAATCGTTCTTTAGAGCTTTCCGTTGCAACAAAGTGATAATGAGATAGCTTGGAAATGGAGTGTCTAATCATTTCATCAACTGTCCCTGATCGCTCTCCACCATGCACATGTACTATAGGAATATTTAGATGAACAGCAGAAATTGCAGCCGCTAACATTTCTCCCCTATCTCCTAATAATAAAACCAGATCGGGTCTTTCACGCTCAAACACCTCTATCATGCCTATAATTTCATGACCTATTGATCTAGCCATAGCAGCATGAGTTGCATTTTCTGCATCAACTGGAATAATGCCGCAGATTCTAAAATTATCCGCTTCAATTTCTTTTATAGTATTACCATAAAGACTGGAGAGATGCATTCCGGTAACACAAATTGACAACTCAATATCGTCAGCGGCCTCCAGCCTTCTGAGTACTTCACGCATGAGTCCATAATCGGCTCTTGTACCTGTAATATAAATTATTTTTCTTAACATTGTTTTTCAACGTGTTCCCATAATAAAGTACTGCCAGCGGGTAGATGCAAATTTAACTTTGCTCCAATTACTTTATGTAATTGTGCAGGGCTAATTCCACTTCCAGGTCTTAACAAAACCAAATCATCCAAGGCAATTTGTGCTCCCTGAGAAAGGTCGCGCTTTAATGTTACGCTTCTTCTGACCAGATCTCTGACAGGGAGCTCACTATCAGAAGGTTTTTTCTCACCATTACCCAATGCACACTCGCTATCTCGTATTGCTTGCACCAGTTGTTTCATTTCTTCAGGTGTCATCGAAGCAGCATGATCTGGACCCGGCAAAGCCTTATCCAGGGTGAAATGTTTTTCTATCACACAAGCACCTAAGCCTACAGCCAAAGTAGGTATTAAAATTCCTAAAGTATGATCTGAATAACCGACAGGCAAGTTGAATTCATCAGCAAGAGTTTGCATCGCTCTTAAATTAACATCTTTATACGCTGCAGGGTAATTGGAAGTGCAATGTAATAAAATCAGATTGTCCTTTAAAGTACTCCCATAAAAGGGCGAAATTACATCGATAGCTTGCCTTACCTCAGTGAGGTCACACATTCCAGTGGACAGAATAATAGGCAAACCCTTTTTAGCAATATGTTTCAGGTATGGGAGATTAGTGATTTCTCCAGAGGGAACTTTAAGACGCTTGATACCTAAAGTAACTAAAAAATCGATGGTTCCTTCGTCAAAACCAGTAGACATAAATTCGATACCCAAAGATAGAGCAAGGTCACTTAGCAAATAGTGTGTTTCATTTGATATTTCTAATGCCTTGAGCATTTCATACTGGGTTGTAGCCTTAGATGTATTATTTTTCTGATATTGTGCTTTTTCAGCAGTTTTATTAACCAAATTATCAGCTGTAAAGGTTTGAAATTTAACAGCATCTGCTCCAGTTTCTTTAGCAGCATAAACCAGTTCTTTAGCTAATTGAATATCACCATTATGATTTACCCCTGCTTCTGCGATAATAAAGCAACTCATGAAGGAACCTCTGCATTTAAATTTCAATTAATAACGGTCAGTATAGCAATATAGGAAGAAAGGGTTCTTAAAAAAATAGAATCGATTTTTGAATTAATACTAATTTTTTCCTTAACTGTATTAACAGAAAGTATACAATAAAATCGAACTTGATAAAACCAGTCGGGTTGGAAGTTAAATCTGGTAATTATTTTAAAAACCTTTTTAAAATTTTTCCTCAAACACCAGTCGCAAATCGCCCCCATTTAGAGATATACTTGAAAAATTGAACAAAACAGGAATTTTTGCATGTCCTTGAAGGCCATGTATAACCAAATCGCTGAGAATTATGCTAGCGCGAATCGCTTTGGTGCGATTAGTGAGAGTCATTTTGTTGCTATCGAGCAGATGAAGAAATTTTATTTGGGTACCAAGCCACATTATAAAGTTCTTGATCTTGGGGTTGGCGATGGTGCCTTTTTGCAAAAACTTCATCAGGTAATGCCAAAAGCAGATTTTACTGGCATTGATGTTTCATCTGAAATGTTAAAGCGTGCACGTGAGGCACTTCCTTTGAAAACTATAGAAGGCAGCGCTACAGATGCAGGCCGTTTCTTACCTCCTCATAGCCAGGATTTGGTTCTTGCTCATTTTATCAATGCATATATCCCTATTAATTCTTTATTTGATGAGGCTAAGATACTCACTCGGGCTAACGGTCATTTTTCAATGATTACCACAACATATGATTCATTTCCCGTTGCCCAGCAACAACTAGCCGAGTTTGTTGCCCAGGATTCAATATTAAGTAGTGTGGTCGGACACTATTATAAATCTATAGTTAAAAATACAACAGTTGCCGCAAATCGTGATGAATTAATATTGGCTTTTAAGCAACATCATTTTGAAGTAATCGATCATCATCGTTTAGAAATTCCCATTACCTTGAATAACATTGATGAGCTGGCATTATTTGGGATTGAGGGAACCTGGTTCCTCAACAGTCTCTCCATACGAATGCTTCCTAAATACTTTTTAATTCAAAGACTCAAACGTCTTTTCAGTAAAATTTTTACGTTCCCTTATCATGACACTCACATCATTGATGTAGTCCTTGCCAAGAAATGATAATCTGATTTAATTGATAATCAGGGTACGTAGATTATTTAATTATGGGGGGTTAGTGCTTTGGTCATCGGTATTCTCATGTATTATCTGGCCTTTCTTTTACAAAGAATAATGAAAAGAAAGGGCATTGAATTAGCATAAGTTACATGGATAAAGTGAATATGTTATTTTCTTTTTCAACGGGTAATGAGTTTAAGAAAACCTCATATGCGATATTTAGCTTAGTGCACAATAAATTAACCTGCTTCTCGTCTAAAATTAACTCTTTACCCTTCATTAATACCCCAGGATAGTGGGTAGTTGACGTAATTGAATTCGCTACAAAACGACACATTTGGAGATCGGAACATCGGAATTTAAAAATCCGCTTAGCAGCATCAAGGGGATCAGTTGCTACGGTTATTGAGCTTATCCCCTGAGTCCCTTGCAAAGAAGTATTTCTCAACATGTCAATCCCGCGCAGGTTTCCTCCAAAAAATGCTATTTGACTTTTAAATGGAGTTTGAGTTGGACGAGGTGGTAAAGATTGAGCTATCTGAAACTGCAATTGTTTTATTTTTTCTATTATCCTGAATATATGTAATTCTCCATTATTCAGCTGCATAAAATTATTATGCAGTGTAGCAAGTTCCATACCAATAATACTGGTGACTAAACTTTTAAGAGAAAAAATAGGACAACTTCCCCCCTCTTGAACAAAGTTTCTCTGATTAAAAACTGAGCGTTGATAACATTTTGAAGGATCCAATGGATCTTTCGTATAATAAATTAATGGGAGTGGATAAGGTTGACCCCTTAAAATTTTTCGTAACTCATTCAGTCTAAGCCATTCTTTTTCTTCATGATTTGGACTCGTGGAATTTCTTTTTAAAACGGATGCATTTGGATAGAAGAGTACTTGGCGCTCTACATTAATTAAATCACTTTACAGTGGACCCCATTGTCAAGACAGCGATCCGTTTAATTTAAGATATAACTTTAATTCTACTTTCTTTCGTTGACGAGGGTGCGTAGCACACGAGTCAACCACAATAGCAGTTAATGAAACACCTGTTATTGAGCCTGTGGGTATGTGGGCGCGAAGCCATCGAGTGTGGTCAAGCGGTGGATAACGTCTTTTTGTTATCCATGGCTTGTCCACATGTCCCGAAGGGCGATGGCTGATCCGCAGGACGCGTCCACATATCCACAGGCATTCCATTACGCTGCAGCCTCATATAGGCCAGCATAAACCTCTGACGGCGTGTATATTCCAAATGATTGATGAGGTCTTTCGTCGTTATAAAACTTGAAATACACCCTTAAACCATTTCGTAGTGCTAAAACTGTTCCGTATTCTTTTATGTAAATATCTTCATATTTGACTGAACGCCATAGCCGTTCAATGAACACATTATCCATCCATCGACCTTTCCCGTCCATGCTAATTTTGATGTCATGGTCTTTTAAAACATCGGTAAACGCCTTACTGGTAAACTGGGAGCCTTGATCCGTATTAAAAATATCAGGCCTGCCGTGGAGCCTGATGGCGCTCTCCAACGCGCTTACACAAAAGTCATCATCCATGCTGTTTGATACCTTCCAAGAGAGCACCTTGCGGCTATACCAGTCCATTATTGCCACCAAATATACAAAGCCTCCTTGCATCCTAACGTAGGTAATATCGGTGCACCAAACCTGATTGGGTCGATCAATCACTAAACCACGTAGCAAGTAGGGATAAACCTTTTGTTCCTTGTTCTTTTTACTCGTATTCGGCTTTGGTGCCACTGAAACCAGACCCATGATCCGCATCAAACGCTGCACTCTCTTACGGTTAACGTCATGGCCAAGGCGACGTAAATAAGAACGCATCTTTCTGCTTCCATAGAAAGGATGGCGCATGTATTCCTCATCAATCAAGACCATCAAAGCCAGATTCTCTGGGCTCTCGGTACATATTCCTTCGCCAGCAGTGCGATAGTAGCTAGCGCGTGACAAATTAACCAATGCACATTGGCGTACGATGCTGAGTGTAGGGTGATTGACATCAATCATGGCTCGCTTCTCCCGCACGCTCAACTTAGATGACCGGTCTTTTTTTTAAGCCAGTCTAACTCAACCGCTAGCTGGCCTATTTGCGTGTATAATCGATCTCGTTCTTGTATGATGGAGTCCATGTCTTTGTCATGCTTGCCGCTAAACAATTGCTTGCTTCCATCCAGTAATTGTTTTTTCCACAGATTGATTTGTGTTGCATGCACCTCAAATTCAGATGCCAATTCATTGGTCGTCTTGTGACTTTTTAATGCCTCAATTGCTACCTTTGCTTTGAAGTCAGATGTAAATTTTTTTTTAGCCACTTGGTACCCCGTTTAACAATGGTTTCTATTTTACACCACTGTCTCATTTTTGGGGTCCACTATACTTAGAGTAAGTACCATAGCCTGCTGATAGTCGTGTGGATACAGGTATGGATTAATATCAATCGGCACCAGTTGCCCAGACTTCATTATAAAAGGAGATAATTTGGTAATATAAGTCCCCGTGCAGGTCTCATTAACTGAATCAACCTCGTGACACTCATCCCCTAAATTATCTTCTACTTTATAATACTCATAAAAAAGAGGTTTATCATAAGGACCTGTTTTTTCACCATTTCGCAAAATACCTACCTTAATAATCCTGAAAATTGCTGAATGATATGCCGCGCCTCCACCTTGGAAAATCATCTCATCAGTCTCAGAATGCATTTGTGAGTCTGGAAGAAAACGCAATACAGGATAATAATGTCTAGAGTTTCCCAAGAGCATATTGATAATATTTTGATTAATTAATGATAAAATATATTCCCGTTGCTGCTGAGGTAAATCCATTAGTGTGTGACTATTAACATGATTCACTCTGCTTGAATCATATACATCAATAATGAATCTTACAAATTTTGAATCAGTTTTTAAACATTGTTTTATATTACCCTGTTCATCATATACGGCGAGGATTGAAGCAACGAAGTTAACACTTCGATATTCGGACTCCGATAAATTATCCCGGTTTAATTCAGCATAGACCCTTAAAGAGATTGCATAAGCACTTTGTGCATGATCATCATATAAAACAGATCCGTTACTGCTCGAATTAGAGAGATCTTTGGATAACAAATTCGCACAATCCAGTCGTGCTCGCAAGTTATTTTTTTCTATTATTTCAAGGAGAGCCTGCAAATTTCTTATTTGACTTACCATTAGTGGGGTCAACTGAGGATTATTAATTTCTGCATAGGGACTTTGATAATACAATTGCATTAAATATGATATAAGATGAGCTGGTAATTGCAGCGAAGATTTTTGAGATAAAACATTAAAACTGTCTATGGGATTGTACCATTGAAATTTGTTTAAAAAATTATTCTGCTCTTCCAGACTTCTAAAAGTGAGATGAATCGGTGAAGGATCTTTGTATTCTTTTTTTTGTATTGAGTTTAGTCCTAAGTGGGTAAAAAAACCATTTGACCAGTGTTTAAAATCATTCCGATCCTCTCCATGACGCTCACGAAAAAACTCATACATTTTTTGCTTTAATTGGTGATAAACATTATAAGAAATTACCATGCCTTGCTGGAAGGTGGAGTTAATAATACTTCCGTCTATTTGAGCAATTCCACTGTAACTCAGGCACATACCAGATTGAGCAGGAAAAAATAAATTATTTGGAATTTTTCCTTCCGTAAAATCTAAAATTCCAAATTCTTGCAGGCACCAATCTTTAAAATTCATTGAGTTCTCGGTATAAAGGTATATTTTTAGTGTTTCGTTATACAAACAATTATTTGCGCAATTATAACACATGAGGGTCGTAAATAGAACATTGGCAGACAAAAACTGAGCTTTTTGAATTTTTATGCTTCATCTTTTCGAACTTTAGCCACACTACTTGTCACAAAGCAAATGCAGATTAATAGGGTTGAGCATGGTTAATGGCACTGCCCTGGGGTATTTACCTACGTCCCGTGACTTGTCCAAGTGCTCCATAGATCTGGTAGGGCTGTGTGATTACTGGCTCCCTCGGATAAGCCGAGGGACTTAGAGAATAGGACTTAGAGACTTAGGGTTAGCTATTAGGCCTGGAGATAATCAGTTTTTTGTGATAGCGCTCTATTAGTTAGCGTAATTGATATGGCTTCAAAAAATGTTTTAGTTTTTAATATGAACATTTTTCCCGTATTACACTGCGCTAATACGGGTTTGTATCTTTAAGAGGTAAGCAAAAAAGCTTAGTCTCAAGGGCACTTGGGATGGGAGAAGAGATCTACACCTGTCTGCTCCTGACATAACTTACCAGGCTGAAAGTCAAAAAGCGGGATGCTTTTAGTAAGCACTATCTTATCAAAATGAAAGAGAATACTACTTGGGTATATCCAAACCCAGATTATCACGCTTAAATACTCTGTCCGCTCGATAACTTGACCGAACAAGCGGACCCGAAGCGACCTCGAAGAATCCTTTTTCCAAACCGATTTGTCTCAACTCAGCAAAGGTCTCTGGAGTTACATAACGAGCAATAGGTAGATGATTTTTAGTGGGTTGTAAGTATTGGCCCAGAGTTAAAATATCCACATTATGAGCGCGTAAATCATCCATAGTTTGGATGATTTCTTCATCTGTTTCCCCCAATCCCAACATTAAACTGGTCTTTGTTAAAACTTCAGGTCTATATCGTTTGGCAAAAGCCAGGACATCCAAGGTTTGCTGGTATCCAGCTCTATTATCTCTTACTGGATGAGTCAAACGCTCTACTGTCTCTACATTTTGTGCAAATACATCTACCCCACTATCCAACAGCAAAGCAACATCCCTCTCTACCCCTTGAAAGTCTGGCGTTAAAGCCTCAACTTTAGTTTTTGGTGAACGGCTTTTAATGGCTTTGATCGCTTGAGCATAATGGCTTGCTCCCCCATCAGGTAAATCATCTCTATTTACTGAAGTCAAAACAACATAATCAAGGTTCATTAAGGCAACAGTATTAGCTGTATTTTCTGGTTCTTGAGCATCAAGCCAACCTTGGGGATTTCCTGTATCTACTGCGCAGAAACGGCAAGCACGAGTACAAACCGCCCCCATGAGCATAATAGTGGCAGTACCGTGAGACCAACATTCGGCAATATTAGGACATTTCGCTTCTTCACATACAGTTGCTAGTCGATGCTTTTGGACTTGTTCTTTCACTTGGTTATATGCAGGAGTAGTATGATTGACAATTCGTAACCATTTTGGTTTAGGTAAGCGCTCATGAGCATGGCCTGTAGACTTTACTCCATCTTTAATTGCCGTTACGCCATATGAGGTTTTATATTTCTGGCCACTTTCTACAACAATGGGAATATCTATCAGTTTACTCATGGTGTCACCTGAAAAACAAAGAGTAATGATGATCCCAAATCATAGCTACAAGATCAAGTCGAATTTTCTCAGAGAAAAAAAGACATCGAAACTCGTTCATAAATCTATAGCGATCCGCCAAGCTTTATAGAGTTTCAACGCGGTTTCGTCCTGCATTTTTTGCTTTATACATTGCATTGTCTGCACGCATAAATAACGCCTCCATGTCATCGTTCGCAATAATGGTAGTTAAGCCAAACGAGACGGTAACATCCACTTTCTGATTACGATAAAAAAACTGGCAATCTTCAATTAGCTTACGTAATTTTTCCAAAATGCGTTGAGCTGACTTGCTGGAGGTATTCTCGAAAATGAATACAAATTCCTCCCCCCCGATTCGCGCAATAAAATCTGCATCGCGAATTGATGACTTAAAAATCGTAGCAACTTTTTTAAGCACTTTATCTCCGGCTAAATGACCAAAGTTATCATTGATGTACTTAAAATGGTCTATATCACCTATTGCAAGTGATAGTACTTTAGATTTTTGTTTCCAACGCTGGATTGAGTCGATCACATGTTCTTCATAACATTCCCGGTTTGGTAACCCAGTCAGGCTATCGTGATTAATTCTATATTTTTGAAAAGAAAGAATACTCTTAATCTCTTCCGCATTTTGCTCTGATTCGTACAATTTTTCCTGCAATTCTACTACTTGTTTTTGATATTCTATTTCTCTATTTTTTTCACTATCGCGATAGTTTTTTATTCTACCCAATATCATTTTAAGATTTTTGTGAACCTTTACAGACAGTTCCTCAATAGTACAGGAGTTATCGAAATGATTTTTAATTTGCTCAATATGATCTTGTATTCCATGCTCCAATTGACGACTCTCATTCGAAGCCTGATTATGGATACCTGCTGTATTTTTCAGGTAAATATCAAAATCATGCAGTTGATTCGTTAACTGTTGTAGAAACCCCTTGAAACGATCCTGTTCAACATTGAATGCATCAACGACTAACTCGGTTAATCCATCGATAATTTTACTAAGCTTCTCTCCATTTAACTGCTCTTCCAAACTTATTTTAATATCCTCTCTTTTTGCATCCAAATCTTTAGGAATAGATAAATGATTTATAAGTTGTTGTAAACTTTCATTAACTTTGGGGCTAATTTCGGTGGCTTTCTCTTGAGAACCATTCTGCTTTGATATTTGGGGAATTTCTTCCAGGTCCCTTATAACCGAAGAGACACATTGAGTAAGCACTTCATTAAAATGAACAAGAATTACCTGGCTTTCAATTTCCTCATCCAACATTCTCTGCAATTTACTAACTGCTCTTTTATCATGTGATCTTTTAGCCAATCGACCAATAGATTCAGTACTCTGTTTCATCAGGTTTGTAAGGATTCGTGCATTTTCTGTTTGTTTCTTTTGTACTTTTTCGGGAATCTTGGCTAAAGAACTTACTTTTTTCTCTAAGGCGTCATAATCAAACTCAGCATCCAGCTGATTTCGAAGCTGAGTAAGATGATCATCCATTTCATAATTCAGACCTGCAGAAGTGATAATTAACTGATTGATAATATTTTTAAACGCATTAATTTGCAGTTGCATTTTGTCGCATTTAAGCTCATAGGTACTAATTGTATTAACAATCTTTTTCTTTAATTCGTGATCTATCATTTAAGAAGTCCTTTTACAGTTTACTAAAGTTGTCTCTTTTTTATGACTTCAAGTAAAAGCCTGGCATGTGATCCATCACATAATGGCGGCTTTTTGGTGCACTTACAATTACAAAAACAGAGTTCTTCTGTAAGCTCTGCTAGATAGGTAACTGATTTATCACCACAATCTCTTTTATCGCAAAGTGGTGGTGTTTGGCTTTCCCCACATCCACACCAAATATATTTTTTTCCTTTTTCTACTTCTAAGGAAATGGGAAATAAATTTTTATATTCTGACTCGGAATCCATATAAAGCCTTCTCTCTATAGTAATTATTATACTCTACCATCAAGGTTATTTTGTAAATTAATCATAAAAAAATATTTTTTACTCAGCTCTTCCAGGTATGCGAAGAACTGTTAAATTTACTTAAAAACAACCCAGCAATAAGCACGCATAGTATTACGAATAAAGACAGCAGCAGATTGGATAAAGCCCAAGGATAAATTATTAAAAACAAACCAACAGCCATGATGTATAATAGACCAATAGTATTTAATCGCTGCTTCAATTTTTCCAGGTATTTAATCTTAATCAAAATCACATATAAAATAAGGGTAAATATTAAAGGAACAAGATACATAATTTGATAAGCCAATTGGTATAATACAATATTCTTGTTCGATAAATGTTGATTATATAACCACTGCTGAAAAATATAAGACCAGTTCATTAAACAGGTCTGTTGATAAATCTGTAACATCAAGCCTAATAATAACGCTAATAAGAAAAAGAGATTACTTGTAGATCGGTGTCTGTAATATTGCCCTGCCATATAAAAGGTAAATAAACCAACCAAGGCTGCAGGCCATCTTAACCAAGGAAGTGATTCAAAAAAAGTACTGGTGTAAACCTGCTGGATAAAATGCACAACACCTAAAGCTAAAATAAATAAGCAACCAGAGAGTATCTGTCTTTTACGACTGTCTTGCATAAAAAGAAGAGCAAAAAAACCGCCGAGACAAAACAAGGCGCAAGGATTATAGGCATCCATTAAAGCAATAACCGTAATATATTTAACTGCCGTAGGATTTTCTGTCATTCCCGCATCAAACAAATTAGCATTAGCCCAACGCCGGAGCACATTAACATTAGCTGAAGTGAGCTTCCCTTTTTTTTCAATTTGTTCCTTGCAGTAATTAAGGGCGTGAAGAAGATCTTTTCCAGTTGTTTCATCGGTACCAAAACCTACCCATCTGGAATTACAAAAAAATATAGAAGGGACTGCGAAATCGCTCATTTGCTGATCTTCTAATAATTGATTAAACCGTTTTAAATCACTTTTGTCTTTATCAATAGTGTATCGGGTTACATGCAACCAAGGTGAACTACTTTCTATTTTTTGAAAAAAAGCATCTGCTTTGTGACAATGAGTGCACGTGGATGAAAGAAACAACTCTACATTAATGACAATCTTTTTATCAGCTTCCTGAATGTACCAGCGTGGTGATAAGCTACTTGCCCATAAACTGGAACCAAGCATAAAAAGAACTAATGAAATTCGAAATACTGCCCACATAAGTATATTCGCTTATAATAAAAACAACACTATAACATTCCGTTTTAATTTTGAGAAATTTTATGTTTTTCAAGGATCTAGGTCATATTGATAATTGGTCTTTCTACCTACTGCGATTTAATTCCTGAGAGATTCTCCGCAAATTTAATAATCAATCATTTTATTGCGGGAAATATCGCTGTAGACAATTAGACTAGAAAACTATTTTTTTTAATCAACACAAGCATGAGTTAATTCATTTATTTTATTTCATTTGGGCGCTTGTAGTCTCGAGATAATATTGATAAAAATCAATATCTTATATCTACTTATCTATAAAGAAATCAAATTCTCTGCCGGTCATAGCAAAAGTAAACGGGCTGACTATTGATTAATATAGTTTTCCAAATGTTCTACTTCTCTCGCCTTATCCTCCAAAAGGTGATAGAGCAGATCGCCGATGGATAAAATGGCTATAAATTCATTTTTTTCGCAGATTAAGATATGCCTTCGCTTTGTATCAGTCATAACCTGCATCGCTTTCTCAACCAAATCATGTGTAGCAAGAACTGTTACTTTAGTAAAAACTACGTCAGATGCCTTTGCTTTGTTAATATCAATACCCTTATGCAAGCAAGAAAAAAGTATATCTCGCTCACTCACTATACCAATCAATTTATCATCGTTATCAAGTACGACTAAGGCACCGATATTATTCTCTGCCATTATATCAATACATTTTTTTACGCAGTCATCTGCCTTAATGTATACAATTTTTCTTGGGGGCCTTGGTAACACACTATGAATTAAGTGAGCCATTTCTCTCTCCATGAAGCAAATTAGTATTTAAAAGATACTGTATAAATATAGCACAATAACCGGACTAGAATGAGATATTACTATCTTAATTTAGAGGTGAGAGAATTTTTAACTGTCTGTTTCGAGTTGTTGATTTGATTTCATAATTAACGATTTGTGGGGCGTTTCATTAAACTTGCACTCACTTCAAATGGATGACATACAAACGAGGCATTTCAATAGTAATCAAACTGCCTCGTTTTATTCTTGGAGATGGGGTAGCTTATTATTCAGTGCGCGATAGCTATGAATTAACTACGCGCCATGAGCCGTCAGCTTGACGACATGCTTTACCGTAAATTTGTTGATTCTTACCGCCTATCATTGCTTTAGTAATATACTCACGACATGGTTGTTGTGCGTGATAATAAGTCCGAGTCGGTTTTACGGTATAACGATACCCTGTGTCCGGATTAGACCAAACCACTGCTCTACCTGTTGGTGCTGTTTCTAAAGCACGTTGCATTTCAAGTCGGTCTTGTCTGTCCATAGTTTTACCAATTTGACCACCCAAATATGCACCTAGAAGAGCCCCACCGGCCGCAGCCATCACTTTGCCAGAGCCGCTACCGAATTGACTACCCAGCAATCCGCCTACTACACCACCGCCGATGGTACCTACACCTTCATTATTCATTGAAGCACAGCCGACTAACAAAAACGATAAAGATAACGATGCAACAGTTAATTTTTTCATCATATATCACCTGATTTAAGGGTTACAAACCGGTTGCCATTCTACCATCACGCTCAGTTATTATCCACAGGTTAATTTTGACGCACACGTTCAGTAATTTTACAAAGTAGCTCATAGCCTATAGTACTCGCGGATGATGCAATACGTTCTACTGGAATATGCTCTCCCCAAAGTTCAACATCATCACCGATCTGAACATCTGGTCGATCGGTTAAATCAATCGTTAACATGTCCATAGATACCCTGCCGACAATAGCAACCTCACGCTCTTTGACCCACACGGGAGTATTTGCTGATATGTGCCGGGGATATCCATCACCATAGCCTGCCGCTACAACGCCAATAACTGAAGGTTTATTACTCTTCCAGGTTCCGCCATAGCCTACTTGAGCAAGAGGAGGATTATGATGAATAGCAGTAATTGCAGACCTAAAACGCATTACAGGAATTAAGCCTAACTGCTCAGCATTCTGATTGGTAAACGGAGAAACGCCATATAACATAATACCTGCTCTAATTACATCAGCATGAGCTTGAGGAAGAGCAATAATTGCTGCTGAATTTGCCATGCTACGCTGGCTAACTCCTGATAACTCTATATTTTGAAAAGAAGAAATTTGCTGAGCATTTTCTCTCCTTTCAGGCTCATCCGCACAAGCTAGATGAGTCATTAGAGTAATACTCTTGTCGACCCAGGGGCAGGTATGCAAAGCATGCATTACGTCCTGCAACTCTTGAGCTTTAAAGCCCAAGCGATTCATCCCTGTATTCACCTTGAGCCATATCTTAATCGAGCTAGATAAAGGAGTATTTAGAAGCCACTGCAATTGCCGTACGTTATGTAGTGCACAACCAAATTGATGTTGCACGGCAGTATGATATTCATCATTGCTAAAGACTCCCTGAAAAAGAATGCAATGCGTTTTACTACCTAGTGCCCGAATAGCCAGTGCCTCTTCAAGACAAGCAACCCCAAAAGCGTCTACTTGTCCTTCTAATACAGGAACAACTGCACTCACACCACAGCCGTATGCGTTAGCCTTTACCATAGCAACCACTTTCTTATTTGGAGCAAAGCGTTTTATCTGTAATAAATTATGTACTAAAGCACCAGGTTCTATAAGTACTTTGGTAGGTCTTGTCACCTTAATCTACCCCTTGATAACCATTAAAAGCTAAATCTTCAAATCGCGTAAATTTACCGATGAATGCCACACGCACTTTACCTATTGGTCCATTTCTTTGTTTGGCAATAATAATTTCCGCAGTTCCTTTCTCGGGACTGTCTTCATTATAAACCTCATCCCTATAAATAAAACAGATCAAATCCGCATCTTGCTCAATAGCACCTGATTCCCTTAAATCTGACATTACCGGACGCTTATCAGCACGTTGTTCAAGACTTCGATTCAACTGTGACAATGCAATGACAGGAACTTGTAATTCTTTCGCAAGAGATTTAAGACTTCGTGAAATCTCGGAGATCTCCGCCGTTCGATTATCGGCACTAAATCCAGGCGCTTTCATTAATTGCAAGTAATCCACTACGATGAGTCCTAAAGAGCCATGCTCCTTTGCCAAGCGTCGCGCACGAGCCCTCATCTCTCCCGGACTTAATGCGGGTGTATCATCAATAAATAAAGGTGCCTCTGAAAGCATATGAACCGCCGAAGTAACTCGAGGCCAATCATCATCATCTAATTTACCCGTTCTGATGCGATGCTGATCGATACGACCCAAAGAGGACATCATCCTCATCGCTAAGGAATCAGCAGGCATTTCCATAGAAAAAACAAGTACTGGTTTACCTGCTTTAATGGCAGCATGCTCTGCCATATTCATGACTAAAGTTGTTTTACCCATGGAGGGACGGCCCGCAACAATAACTAAATCTGAAGGCTGCAAACCAGAGGTCATTTCATCTAAATCAGATAGTCCTGTAGCAAGGCCTGTGATTGCGTCCCCATTGTGGTATAACTGATCAATCTTTTCTACGGCGCGGACAAGAATTGATTTAATGTTCTCTGGCCCCCCATCGCCGGCAGTTTGCTCACCTATAGCAAATACTTTAGTTTCTGCAAAATCTAATAATTCAGGCACTTCCCTACCAGCTGGATTATAAGCAGAATCTGCAATTTCCGTAGCAACGGAGATAAGTTGTCGTTGGACTGATTTTTCTCGAACTATATCCGCATAGGCAGTAACGTTAGCTACACTAGGAGTATTATTAGCCAATTCAAATAAATAAGCTTCACCACCTGCATCATCCAATTCATTATGGGTTTTCAAGGCATCCAGCAAGGTAACTACGTCAAAGGGCTGGTCCTTTTTGACTAAAGCACCTATAGCTCTAAATAAAATTCGATGCTCAGTACGATAAAAATCAGCCTCGCATAATTTGGTGCTGATTTTATCCCAAACCTGATTATCCAGCATTAGGCCGCCAATAATGGATTGCTCAGCCTCCGCTGAGTGAGGAGGGCGTTTCAAGGGATCAACTGTTTTTTTGGGACTTTGCAGTTCTAACATAGCGCAACACAATAGTTAAGTTAAAGAGAACGGAGGTGGTAATGACATTACACCACAATAAAGAATAACCATTGTAATAGTCTTTAAAAAAAAAGACACACCTATGTGTGTCTTTTCGTAACTTATTTTTAAGTCTTGATTTTATTTAACCCAAGTTTGAGTTCTGCCGAGCATAGATATACCAACATAACCTCTAACATAAAGTTTATTACCTTTAAGCGTCATCTTGGCTTTATAAATCTTACCAGTTTTGGGATCAAGTATAGAACCACCACCCCATACTCCATTTCCTTGGTCTTTTAATCCCCAGACAAAAGTCAGGCCTTGAATTTTTTTCCCTTTAAAAGCACCTGGACACTTGGAGCAAATTCCAGTATCACCTGCTTGAGGGTATACTTTCATTATAGTGCCATTTAAAGTGCCCCCTGATTCGGACAATCGAACCACTGCTCTTTTTGCACCGGTTTTATCATCAATGGTAGTCCAGGTACCTGCAGGTGACGCTGCTGCCATTACCAAAGGTAAATAACACACTGTTAAAACAAAACCACAAATAACGTTCCATGCTTTCATTATTATCTCCATTATTTCAATCTCTTAAATCATAATCTATGATCCGTAAATTTACCAATTTTAATGCTGTTTTTTATTAAAAATAAAATGAATCGCGACACGTAGGTAGAGGTGCCTGTTATAAAATAGCAGTGCGACGATTAAAATAACTCTGTAACCAATACCATCCCTAACTTTTAGAAGCATAGGCTGGACAATCTAACGACACAAACCAAGGAAATTCTGAGATAGTATAAACGATCTCACCCAGTTAAAAAGCCCAGCATACATCAAGTATGTGAGAATTTTTTACCGGGTGAGATCATTCAGGATGGGCCAAATCTGGCCGTTTAGGTGAGGGGCATGAAAAATTGGGCAAGATCCTCTTCACTCAAACTCATAGTCTTGGAGGAATCTGCAGACAATATTCCATCAACTAACTGTCTTTTTCTCTCTTGCATTCCTAAAATGGCCTCTTCGACAGTGCCTGATGTTATTAATTTATAAACAAATACTGGATTTTCTTGACCTATACGATGGGTTCTATCTGTCGCTTGATCTTCAACTGCCGGATTCCACCAGGGGTCGTAATGAATTACCGTATCAGCACGCGTTAAATTAAGCCCCGTTCCTCCCGCTTTTAGACTAATTAAAAAGATAGGTGTTTTACCTTCCTGAAACTGCTCAACTAAAGCCTGTCTGTTTTGCGTTTGACCAGTTAATTTTAAGTACTCATATTGTTTCGCATTTAATTGCTCTTCGATTAGTTTCAGCATGGAGGTGAATTGAGAAAACACCAGTACGCGTCGCCCTTCTTCAACCAGATTATCAAGCAACTCCATTAAAGCCTCAAGTTTACTTGATGTTCCATGAGCTATAGCTGCCTCGGGCAAAGACAACAACCTGGGATCACAGCAAACTTGGCGCAATTTTAGCAGGGCATCTAATAATAAAATATGACTTTTACCTAAACCTTGTTTGGCGATTGCATCACGGACCTTCTTCTCCATACTCATCCGAATTGCTTCGTACAGATCGCGTTGCGGACCAACTATGTCTATCGAGCGAATCATTTCGGTTTTAGGAGGCAATTCACTGGCCACTTGATTTTTTGTCCTTCGGAGCATGAATGGCTTAACTCTTTTAGCTAATAATTCTCTTCTATCCAAATCAGCATATTTCTCTATGGGGGTTCTAAACCAGAGCCTGAATTGTTTCGCATCACCTAAGAGGCCGGGGATTAAAAAATGAAATAACGACCACAGCTCACCTAAATGATTTTCTAAAGGTGTCCCGGTAAGACATAAACGATGTGATGCCTTCAATTGTTGAATAATTTGCGTGGTTTTAGTCCGTGCGTTTTTTATAAACTGTGCTTCATCCAAAATAAGATAATAAAAAGAATATGTAATAAATTTTTCTTTATCCCGATGAATTAATCCGTAAGTAGAAATCACGAGATCGTAATCATCAAAATTATCCTGATGTCTTTCGCTGCCATGATAAATCAGAACAGTTAATTCAGGAGTAAAGCGTTTTGCCTCAGCCAGCCAATTACCCACAAGACTGGTTGGGGCTACTATCAAGGTAGCATTTTGCAGCCTGCCCTGTTCTTTTTCATATTGTAAATGGGCAAGTGTTTGTATTGTTTTACCTAAGCCCATATCATCTGCCAAAATACCATTAAAACGACTTGCTCTTAAAAATTGTAACCAGTTTAATCCATACTGTTGATAGTCTCTTAAATTGGCGTTTAAGCCCACTGGAGGAGTAATTTCAGGCAGGTTAGTTAATTTAATTAGTTGGGTTAATTCTTCACGAAAATCTTCAGCTCCTTGCCAACGTGCATTAGTTGCAGCAATTGCCAATTCCGCCTCTTGCATCAGGATCAATTGATATTTATTAATTTGCAAATGTTGATGAGGATCAATTTGACGCAAACCAAACTGCAACAATAAGCGAACGAGCGGTTTGATTCGCCCCATTTGCAATTGTAACGCTCTCCCGTCATGTAAGGGCAGTTTAACAAGCTGTGAGTCTGGCAAACTATCTAAATCCTCCCCATTGTATCGTTGAATGAGATCTGCGACTAAAGGAACAATACTTACTGGGCTGCCTTCAACCAAAATACCCAATTGATATGAAAAGAAATCCGTAGTGCTTTCATGTAAATCTGAATACCACTCCACCTCATCAGCACTAATGATTTCCTGATATAAGGGGCTGGCAAATTCTATTCGCCATCCTTGACTTTTCAGTTTAGGGATCGCTTTATTGTAAAGAGTTTCCAAATCAGCTTGTACTTTAATATTCTTTAATACCAAGTATGAGTTTTCTTTTAAATCCAAATTATAATTTTCCCATTTGTGGATGGGTCTTAAATTGATGAATTGATGAAGTTCCAGAAGTTTTGATGCCTCAAAATGTGTATCACGTTTATATTCACATAATATATCTTTTTGCTCACGCACCACTGTGGCACAATCTTCACTACTGGCAATAATTAATCCTGAATAATCAAAAGCTATTTTTGCAACAAATAACGCATTAATATCTTCCTCTTTATCATAAAACCAGGAAGACTCATTCTCATATTCACAGATCGCATCGAGAATAAGAACAGGCACAGGAGTAATCTCCTGGGTTTCACGCTTTTCAAAAACTCGTGGTGTAGGAAACTCTGGGCATGTTTTAGCCATTTTTTCGGCCAGTAACTTTGCCTGTTCAAGAGGAATGGGGGGAGCTTCAAGTAAATGGCGAAGCTGTTTGACTGGATAGGAAGTATTTAAGCAGCCCATCACTGATTCTGTAGCATTATAATACCAACACTCATCCAATAATAATGGAGTCAGAGTTTTATTATCTTGCATTAATAATAGACTTTGATTTCCATTTGGAGAGAGAACCCATTGACATATTCCTGTGAGTTCCTCTCCCATCTGGATAGGTTCTTCTGCATCCACGTTAAAAAAAGCTCTACCCGTAGATATGATTCTGCTTAAAAGTTCACTGTTACGAATAGTTAAGTGGTCAAACCACCCGGAAACACCACATTTAAATAATAATTGCGCCACGATATCATTATCATCTCCGATGAAATGCTGTTTTTTAGAGTCAGGAAGACTGTTAAAAATAATTCTTTTTCCATATCCACCACGTTTTAATAGCTTGGCTAGAGCTAAGTCAATGCTGACTTTATGCTCATGTCCATCTAATCTTAAAGTAATTATATAATTCAAATGATGCGTTGCTTCATGCTTTTTAACTGAAGTTTCTTCCTGAGCACGAAGATTTTTTAACCAGGTATCTAACTTTCTGTCTAATTTATCCAAAGGGATGGAGGACGTATTGTTTACTTTTTCTCTATCGCGCAATGCAAACAGACAAGCAGCCGCATGCTTACAGTTAATTTGATAAGCACAGGTACAACGAGACGGCTTTCCTGGCCAAGCTTTTAAATCCATATGAATATCATAGATCTGACTTGAGCTGCCCTTGACTCGCCCCTTTAATAAGCCATCACTTAAACGAATATTCAGTACCTGGCCTTTTTGAAAATATTCTTGTCCTCGTAACAATATTCTTGATTCAAAAGCTTCTGGCATTTTAGATATTGCTTCATTTAGCATAGGATAGATTAGTCCAGGCAAAAGGGTCTATTGTAGTCAATTTTTAGTCTAATTGACAATTGTATCTGAGAGTTAACGAAAAATTATCTCCAGTAAGGGGGTGTGACCTCGAATTGATGTAACAATTGATGGTAGCACTTACGAACCCAACTGAGCCAAACCCACTAAACCTGCTTGATTAATACGATCCCAAAATTGTTTCCATCGACCTTTGGTAGACATCAATGCCCTTAAACGAAGTACCATAGCGATCCTCTGAGTTTTCCACTTCATTCCTGATTGGCCGAGACGCTGTTTAATGAGTGTTTTGCAGGCAGCTTCAGTTACCCCTGAACCGATTGAGAAATTTTGCGACTGATATTGGCTATAGTTCATACGGTGTTTTTGGTTGCTAAAGTAGGTGATTGCACTTTTTAATTTACTAACAAGCTCCTGCCATGCAATCTGGTTAGCCCTAACAATTAGTTTGTACTTAATGGCAAAGTGATTTAATTGAGTTTTATCTTTAACATTTCCAGCTTGCAATAGGCAATAATAGAAGCATAAATATGATTACACTGTGTTTTGACGGTTCTAGTGGGAGACTTGGTTAAGCTTGCGTTTTGCTTAATTGATTTGTGGTACTCTTCAATCCGCCACCGTTTCTAGTACACTTCATAAAGACGTTCGGCACTACTTAGCATGTCATTAGAAACAAGATAGAGAATTCCTGTTGAACCGTTTTCGTTTTTGAATACTTTTTTCAGGAGCCTCACTGGGAAGTCTAGGCCTTTAAGCCAGACTGTTTGGGCTACATCCTCTTCAACATCTAATGCTCTTACTTGTTGGTACCGTCCGTTTTTGGCATCGTTTTCAGATAAGGCTAATGTTCGGTTAGACTTGATTCCAATGATAAACGTAAGCGCCAAAGCAACCCCATCTACACAGGACAAGTGAATTAACTCAAACTCCTTTAAATTACAAACAAAGGAGACATGAGTATGAGTTCAAATCGACAGGCCTATTGGTCAGAGCAAAACAGCCTCTGGGAATCAAGTGGATTAGCGCAACCAAAATTTTGTGAACAACAAGGTCTGGTATATAAGCAATTTGTTTATTGGCGCGGAAGACTTAATAAAAAGATCTCCGGGAACGCTGAGCCGAAGCTGTTGAAGGTATCAACGACCCCAGCACGTGAACTATCCCAAGTTAAAGCTGCGCCGACATCCTGTCTGGAAGTTATCCTACCTACGGGTATTAAATTGCACATTAAAACTGAAGCAGACATCAGCAAAGCCAGTGCGCTTATCCAGCTATTAGGCGATGCACGATGATATCATTTGACCAGCAGCAGATTTATTTATACAGCCAGCCCATAGATATGCGCAAATCAATTAACGGCTTGAGTTATATTATTAGTGACCTATCGAGCCATATAGTACAAGATGGTTCACTGACTCTATTCTATAATCGGGCTCGTGATAAAGTGAAGTTGCTGTACTGGGACAAGAATGGCTTTGTCCTGATTTATAAACGTCTGGAAAAAGGCCGGTTTAAAATCATAAAATATGATGAAAATATGGATGTTGCAACACTTGATAACAAGCAATTAAGTTGGTTATTGGCAGGCCTTGATTATGACCTGATGGCTCAGAATAAAGCCCTTGATTACAGTGGTTTTTATTAATGAAACGTGTTGGTTTTATTGGGTCAAATGATGGTTTGGCCACTGGTTTTTTGGTATAATAAGCCCATGAAAAAGACCAATTACATCACTCAAAAAGACTCCAAAACCATGGAACAAATGGTGGCTGATTTACAGCTGAAATTGGTCGAGTCCGAGAAAAAACACCAAGAACATATTCAATCAAAAGACATTATTATTTCTGCGCTGCACCATCAGCTCTTTGTATTAAAAAACGCTAAATTTGGCCGAAAAAGCGAGAAGCTTGAAGAAGACAAACAGCTGGATTTAGGCTTTGATGAAGCAGAACTGTTGAGCTCACAAGATGTTACATCTGAAGAAGTTATTGAAACCAAAACCATTACGATTAAAAAGAAAAAACCTGGCCGCAAGCCACTCCCCTCAAACATGCCTTATATCGAGCACATTCATGACATCAATGATGCAGACAAACACTGTGCTTGCGGTTGTGCCTTAACACACATTGGCAATGAAACCAGTGAGCAACTTGATGTATTGCCTCAAGTCACTTATCGCGTGATTCACATCAGAAGAAAATACGCCTGCAAGTCATGCGAAGATACTATTAAAACAGCCAAGCCACCTAAACAACCTTTTCCAAAGAGCATTGCCACGGCAGGTCTTGTGGCAGCGGTCATTGATGCTAAGTTCAACCGTCATTTACCTCTATATCGCCAAGAGGATATGTTTAAAAGCATGGGCGCTGAGATTAGTCGTACTAATTTGGGTAACTGGGTGGTAAAAGCTGCCGAGCTGCTCAAGCCCATCGTTGATAAAATGGTGACACAAATACAAAGCTATGATGTAGCCTATGCTGATGAAACCGTACTTCAAGTCCTTAATGAACAAGGCAAGTTATCAACCAGCACCTCCTACATGTGGCTTTTTGGTGGGGGTCCACCAGATAAGCGCTGTTTTGTTTATCAATATCATTCGAGTCGCCAAGATGCGATTGCCAAGCAGTTCTTTGATTCGTTTGAAGGCTATCTTCATGCCGATTGCTACAGTGCTTATGTAAATCTTGATAAGTCGCGCATTAAGCATGTTGCTTGTATGGCGCATGCCAGACGTTACTTTGTTGATATTGTCAAAGCCACTAAAAACAAACCCGGTATTGCTAAATCAGCGGTTGAGTGGTTCGCGAAACTTTATGCTATTGAAAAGCGCTTAAAAGAAGACAAGGCAACAAATGAGCAAGTTAAACAGGCACGAATGACTGAAGCCAAGCCGATTTTAAGTGAGTTCAAGCAGTGGTTGTTAACACAACAAAAAACCACCTTGCCAAAGTCGCCACTCGGAAAAGCACTTTTTTATTCAATAAAGCACTGGGATAGTCTCACGCAATACATTAATGATGGTCGGCTTGAAATAGATAATAATCGTTCTGAACGCGCCATCAAACCCTTTGTGATCGGGCGGAAAAATTGGTTGTTTAATACATCAACTAAAGGTGCTGATGCTTCGAGTATTCTCTTTTCTCTAGTGCAAACATGCAAAGAGCATAGCGTGGATGTCTTTGCTTACTTTAAATTCGCGCTTGAGAGTGTCGCCAAATGTAATAATGAGCATGATATTCAACTCTTATTGCCCTACAACGTCAACCCAGAGTTACTCAAGGATCAAAGAATCATTCCTGTTTTACAGTATGAAGACAAGTAGGTCTTTGGTTTGGCGCTTACTGATAAACGACTTTTGAAGGTCTTTATGGATGTGAATCATATTGGCCTTCGAGCCAAATCAGTTGTCAGCTAGCACATAATCAAACGTCACCTTATTGGTAATAGCCTGGGCAATCAGGTTTTGAAATAATTGATTCTTGGTCACTGATGATTTTCTTCTCGTTTGTCTGGTTTTAATATCACAATAAGCGATATCTTTTTTAATCACCTCATATCCTATGGATAGGCTGAAGTCAGCGTAGCGAACCATGCACGACAAGATGTTTATCCCTTTGAGTACAGTCCCTTTAGCATGAGAGTAATGCCAGCAATTCACTTCACTCTCATCGGTGTAAGGTTTTTCCTCAATGGAGTCATCAAGAATCAATACTCCACCAACTGTTTCTTGCGACCTAACTGGCTTTTTTACATAGCACCAAAGTGATTTTGAACCAAAGTCCTCAAGACGAAGAAATCGGGTTACTTTGTCATGAGCAAATGCTCCATCAACCAAATCAGACAACCCTGTAGCTGTCGCATATTTATTTTGGAAAATTAAATACTCACTATAAAGATCAATCATATCCATTGAATCCCTCCCTAAAATTAAGGGCGGAATTCTAATGCTTTTTGTTCAATCTGCAAGTCCATGTGCGTAACATGAGTGTATAAGAAATTCAAAACACTTTCTAGTATCCTGTCAGAATCGCCGGGTAAGTGTCTGCCACTGAGTCCGGATTAATCCGAGCCGCGCGCGTCAGCAAGCGGAATTCTTTAAAAATATTCAAAATACCTATTGACACGGTTTTTCTGTAAAACTGATGTTTTTCCATATCAAACGTAAGTCATGCAATATGCATGCCCTAAGATCCCCAAGATCACAATGTAGCCCCTTTCACTAATAAAACATCTCCCTCCTGAGGTCAGATTTTTTCTTAGCCCTTAGTGGCGTTAAAACTCGAAAAATGCGTTCAAAAAAAGTCATGTTATGATTGCCGTATCAGCATTAGTAACGCAGTGGTAGATGATGAAACGCCAAGAAATCAAACAAGTTTTAGATGAGTTAACAAAAGATATCGATAGTCTTGCCGACAAAAAGGCCGTGACTATCATTAAGGTATTGGTTAATTTGGTCGAAATGCTTGCCGAAGAAAATGCTTTGCTCAGAGAGGAAAACCAAGTATTACGTGATGAGATAAACCGCCTTAAGGGTGAACAGGGCAAACCTAATATTCGCGGTCAATCCAAAGGTAGCAATGGCGATAATACAGGCAATTCCAATCATTCATCTGAAGGAGATCGCAATAAACGTGGTAAAGGGAACAATAAAAACACAGGCAAAGACAAAAAAAACGTACGTATTGATAGACGTGTTACGATTGCTCTGGACAAAGCAACGCTGCCAGATGACGCCAAGTTCAAGGGTTTTGAGATTCGAATCATCCAGGATCTAAAAATCATCACGGATAATGTTGAATTCAAGCTGGAAACGTATTACTCACCATCTTTGAAAAAAACCTTTATTGCGCCGATTCCTGGCGAATATAAGGGCAGTGAATTTGGTCCTGGGGTTAAAGCGCTGGTCATCACATTATACCGTGATGCAGGGATGACGGAGAGCGCCATTGAGCGCTGTCATGGGTCACGATTACTAGCCCACCCTCTGGCCACTCAAAGTAGCCCACTTAGGGTAAATTTTTTTAACTCACTTGTCATCTACTAAATTAAATTTCGGTATAAATTTTTTCCTGTATGACTCCCCATCAAGAACAATTCGATAAGCTTTATTTACGATACGATCTAATGCTGCGTTTGCCATAACCGGATCATAAAATAGCTCCATCCATCCTTCTATTTTACGGTTAGTAGTTATAATTAGCATAGAGTTTACATGGATAGCTGCTATTAAATCATACAGATCAGTGGACTGTTCTGGCGATAATGCTTTCAGCCCGAAGTCATCTAAAATAAGCACATCGTATCGTGAGTAACGTTTAAAAAGCGCAGTCCATGTTTCATCCGCTCTTGCTTGGTGGAACTGATTTAACAGTTCATTCGCTCTTATAAAGCAGACTTTTTTATGTCGTTGACATGCCATTAGACCCAGGGCTTGAGCCAGGTGAGTCTTTCCGGTGCCAACAGGTCCCATGATGATGACATGGTTTTTTTCTTTGATAAACTTCCCTGTCATCAGGGTGCGGATGGCTTGTGTGACTTGTGTTGAATATCGAGCCAGTTCAAAATTTTCAAAACACTGAGGCTCCTCAAATCGAGCTTGCCTTACACGCCCAGCAAGCAATTTTTGTTGACGAGCCTCATCCTCATCCTGAAACAACATTGAGAGCAACTCTTCATAAGAGAGGGACGCTGCGCGAGCCTGTTCTACTCTTGCTAGCAGTGTGTCTGGGATCCCTGTCAAACGTAGTTTTTTTGCAAGCTCTAACATATTGATATCACTCATAATGAGCCTCCATCGTTGAGCTGTAATCACTTGCTGCGCGAATATAGGCAAAGTTCTCATGATTGGCCGAGCGCTTAGTGGAGAATGTTCTCGTGTCTTTTTTATCCAGGCCTTCCGTGAGGATTTTTTTCAATGATTGATGAGTATAATTATCAAATAAAATCGCGCGTAAACATGCATTTTCAAGGCGCTCATTACCGTATTCCTCAACCAAGCGGATGATAGCCTGGGCTTTTCTTAAGCTCGTTCTAGAGCCTTCAGCCAGTACCTTTGTGACCATTTCCTCCGTTGCCTGACCAATTGCTTTGGCCGCTTCAATACAAACGCCAGCAGTATTTTCTAAGTAATACTTTGCAGAATTATGGTAGTCATTGGGATCCGTTTCCCACTGTCCACGCCCGTAGTTACGAATATGGGTCTTAATCAAAGCATGATTCACATAGGCCTGAACGGTCTTCAAGCCAACTCTAATTTTAACCTTTGTCCCGATATGTATCGTTGGCACAGAATAAAAATTACCAGCAACAACAAAATGATGGTCACGATGAACTTGAGCATCCATCCAAATGGGCATATCAAAAGCGCCTGCTGGCAGTGGGTTTAATAAATTAAATTCTTCATTTTTAAATACGTCAATTGGCTTTTCACCAGTGGTACTGCAGATGACGTGCGATACCTTATTAGCGCACCAATCACGTGCAAAGGCGTTCATCGAGGCCAAATCATCATAGGTTATCCCCGCGATAACCTGTTCTTTTACCAATTGAACACTACGCTCAACCTTCCCCTTGTGCTCGGGCGTTCGAGCCTTCGCCGGATCGGCTATAAAGTCATAAAAGCGAGATAACTCTGCATAGGTTTCATTGACCGTTGGATCATAAATATGTGCTTTAATAATTCCCGATTTCAAATTGTCTAAAAGAATGCAGTTGGGCACGCCTCCAAAAAAATGAAAGGCATTGATATGGCTTTGCGCCCATGATTGCTGATTTTGAGAATGTACAAACTCAACATATCGATACCGACTATGTGATAACGTCATAATAAAAGCGTATGTTTTTTTATTATTGATAAACCCAACAAACGCATAGTCAACTTGTGCTTCATGCCCAGGCTTTGTTAACAAATGTACCGTAGCCTTAGGCAACGAGGGGAAATGACGTTCAATATAACGACTAAGACTTCTTCGACTGCTAACAAGACCATTATCGCTTAAAATTCGGTGTATCTGCATATGGGTAATCCACTTCTCAGTGAGGAGTGATGCTATTTTTTCGTGATGCGCCTCAAGTTCTTTTTCTGATTTATTGGGTCTGTTGTTGGCTGTAGTATTAACGATTTTATTATGTATCTGCAAAGCGATAACTTCGAGCTCATCATTGGAAATATCCTCCTGATAACCCAAATCCTTGGCCATTGAAACGTACTTGCGTATGCTCATTCGTGAAACGCTTAGAGACTTTTCAATATTGCGTTGAGTCATCCCTTTTTTGTGCTGATATAGCACCTCTCTAATTTCTGCCATTGTTTTAATCCTCATCTCATAACAAATCCGTTAGTTATTGGTAATGACCAAACTAACACTGTTTATTTGCTACTCAAAGTGGGACTCAGAGATGGCCATGGAGTGGGCCATTAATCGTGGCCAAACCCGACCTTTAGTGGGCTAGTAATCGTGGCCCATGACAAGCGCTTTTTAAAAACATGTGGTATTCAAATATCACATGGTAAAATTGCTTCCATGCTGACAGAAGGCAATGATATTTTTCATCAGGAAAAAGAAGATATTGTCGATGCCGGTAGCAACGCAGGCTTGTACCAGCAGATGGATGACACAGGCAGTCGTGTTAACGGCAAAAATCACTACACCCATGTTTTATGTAATGACTTTTTTACAGCATACTTCACTCGTCGTAAAAAAGATCGCTTGACCTTATTGGAGTTGCTGTGTCGAGACCAATTAAAGTTTATGTTTAATCAGGAGGCTTATGAGTTAATGGATGAGTTTGGTCTCGCAAAAAAATGGTTGGATCAAATTAAACCAATGCTGCATGCACAACCCCTCACACGTGAATCAATCGATAGTTTGATGGGAACACTTTTTCCAAATCCAAAAAAACACAGCACGAATCGACGCATAATTCTTGAGTCAGCAGCTCTTGCCTATTATCAGCACTCGAAATACTTCATCCATTATTTAATGACAGATGATGCGCCTCAGTTTAATAAATTGGCCCTACATCATGCGCTGTGCTGGATCCATGAAGGTCGTCATTATAAAAAACTCACTCCATTCTCAGATATGAATCAGAATATATTGGCTGTATTTCTTGAGCAATTATGGGATTTCTACCATGCATTATTGACTTACAAGACGGCTCCATCTCAATCAATGGCCCAACAACTATCAATGCAATTTGATACTTTGTTCGCAACCACGACAGGCTATGATGTTTTAGATCAACGCATTGCAAAGACACGTGCTAAAAAACAAGCGTTATTATTGGTGTTAGACCATCCATTTCTGCCATTGCACAACAATGCCTCTGAATTAGGGACACGGTTTCAAGCAAGGATACGCGACATCAATCTCCAAACGGTCTCCCAAAATGGCACCAAATCAAAGGATACGTTTGCCACGATTGTACAGACGGCCAGAAAACTGAAAGTTAACGTTTATCAGTATATTTACGATAGGGTGACTAAAAAATTTGAAATGCCATCATTGGCTGAATTAATCTTACTTAAAGTGCGGCAGGTTCCATGCACCACATAAGCATCTCGAGATAATTCCGCTTGCTGACGCGCGCGGCTCGGATTAGTCCGGGCTCAGTGGCAGACACTTACCCGGCGATTCTGACAGGATACACTTTCTAAGTACTTTTCGTTGATGCTCCGGCTCTAATCTTGTGATTGTCTTTGTTTCATAAAAATCCTTGATACTATGTCGTGGAAAATTTTCAATAGCCCGAATATCTGAATATGATTCATGTAAAATATTAATTAAGGTTTTCTCCATACGATCACATAAATCGTCATTTGATAATGCATGAAGCTCTTCTTTTGTAATCGAGTTGAGCTGATACTTAAGCGGCACTTTCAATATCTACCGTTAAAGCCAACCCTTCCCGATTAAGCATATCCTGTAAACATAAACGTACAAATTGTTTTTCGGAGTATCCCAATTTATTTGCAAATTGCGCTGCCATTTTAGGGCTAATAAAACGTCTGTTATGTTCAATATCACATAAATTATGACGAGAAATGCCAAGTAATCTGGCAAACTCAACCTGTGTTACTTCCTCACCTTGGCGAATTGATAATATATAATCGCCTAATGTAGGTTTTTTTCCAATTAATGACTCTAAATAATTTAGAGTTTCTTTTGTTTCGTTAGTAATCATGTTTATTCACCTCCACTATTTCAACAATCTCCATCGCACCATTGTTACCAATCTTGTATATTGCTCTATAATTCTTACTTAAACGAATTGATCTCTGGCCACTCCTTTTGCCTTTCAGAGGCTCATCATGAAAACCTTCTAACTTCTAATAAACCATCATGGGATACTGCCTCAATCCATTCATATAATTTAATTGCTATATATTTAGGAACCTTTTGTAAATCTCTTTTAGCACTCTTCTCGATAATTACTTTATATATACGTAAGCGCCAAAGCAACCCCATCTACACAGGACAAGTGAATTAACTCAAACTCCTTTAAATTACAAACAAAGGAGACATGAGTATGAGTTCAAATCGACAGGCCTATTGGTCAGAGCAAAACAGCCTCTGGGAATCAAGTGGATTAGCGCAACCAAAATTTTGTGAACAACAAGGTCTGGTATATAAGCAATTTGTTTATTGGCGCGGAAGACTTAATAAAAAGATCTCCGGGAACGCTGAGCCGAAGCTGTTGAAGGTATCAACGACCCCAGCACGTGAACTATCCCAAGTTAAAGCTGCGCCGACATCCTGTCTGGAAGTTATCCTACCTACGGGTATTAAATTGCACATTAAAACTGAAGCAGACATCAGCAAAGCCAGTGCGCTTATCCAGCTATTAGGCGATGCACGATGATATCATTTGACCAGCAGCAGATTTATTTATACAGCCAGCCCATAGATATGCGCAAATCAATTAACGGCTTGAGTTATATTATTAGTGACCTATCGAGCCATATAGTACAAGATGGTTCACTGACTCTATTCTATAATCGGGCTCGTGATAAAGTGAAGTTGCTGTACTGGGACAAGAATGGCTTTGTCCTGATTTATAAACGTCTGGAAAAAGGCCGGTTTAAAATCATAAAATATGATGAAAATATGGATGTTGCAACACTTGATAACAAGCAATTAAGTTGGTTATTGGCAGGCCTTGATTATGACCTGATGGCTCAGAATAAAGCCCTTGATTACAGTGGTTTTTATTAATGAAACGTGTTGGTTTTATTGGGTCAAATGATGGTTTGGCCACTGGTTTTTTGGTATAATAAGCCCATGAAAAAGACCAATTACATCACTCAAAAAGACTCCAAAACCATGGAACAAATGGTGGCTGATTTACAGCTGAAATTGGTCGAGTCCGAGAAAAAACACCAAGAACATATTCAATCAAAAGACATTATTATTTCTGCGCTGCACCATCAGCTCTTTGTATTAAAAAACGCTAAATTTGGCCGAAAAAGCGAGAAGCTTGAAGAAGACAAACAGCTGGATTTAGGCTTTGATGAAGCAGAACTGTTGAGCTCACAAGATGTTACATCTGAAGAAGTTATTGAAACCAAAACCATTACGATTAAAAAGAAAAAACCTGGCCGCAAGCCACTCCCCTCAAACATGCCTTATATCGAGCACATTCATGACATCAATGATGCAGACAAACACTGTGCTTGCGGTTGTGCCTTAACACACATTGGCAATGAAACCAGTGAGCAACTTGATGTATTGCCTCAAGTCACTTATCGCGTGATTCACATCAGAAGAAAATACGCCTGCAAGTCATGCGAAGATACTATTAAAACAGCCAAGCCACCTAAACAACCTTTTCCAAAGAGCATTGCCACGGCAGGTCTTGTGGCAGCGGTCATTGATGCTAAGTTCAACCGTCATTTACCTCTATATCGCCAAGAGGATATGTTTAAAAGCATGGGCGCTGAGATTAGTCGTACTAATTTGGGTAACTGGGTGGTAAAAGCTGCCGAGCTGCTCAAGCCCATCGTTGATAAAATGGTGACACAAATACAAAGCTATGATGTAGCCTATGCTGATGAAACCGTACTTCAAGTCCTTAATGAACAAGGCAAGTTATCAACCAGCACCTCCTACATGTGGCTTTTTGGTGGGGGTCCACCAGATAAGCGCTGTTTTGTTTATCAATATCATTCGAGTCGCCAAGATGCGATTGCCAAGCAGTTCTTTGATTCGTTTGAAGGCTATCTTCATGCCGATTGCTACAGTGCTTATGTAAATCTTGATAAGTCGCGCATTAAGCATGTTGCTTGTATGGCGCATGCCAGACGTTACTTTGTTGATATTGTCAAAGCCACTAAAAACAAACCCGGTATTGCTAAATCAGCGGTTGAGTGGTTCGCGAAACTTTATGCTATTGAAAAGCGCTTAAAAGAAGACAAGGCAACAAATGAGCAAGTTAAACAGGCACGAATGACTGAAGCCAAGCCGATTTTAAGTGAGTTCAAGCAGTGGTTGTTAACACAACAAAAAACCACCTTGCCAAAGTCGCCACTCGGAAAAGCACTTTTTTATTCAATAAAGCACTGGGATAGTCTCACGCAATACATTAATGATGGTCGGCTTGAAATAGATAATAATCGTTCTGAACGCGCCATCAAACCCTTTGTGATCGGGCGGAAAAATTGGTTGTTTAATACATCAACTAAAGGTGCTGATGCTTCGAGTATTCTCTTTTCTCTAGTGCAAACATGCAAAGAGCATAGCGTGGATGTCTTTGCTTACTTTAAATTCGCGCTTGAGAGTGTCGCCAAATGTAATAATGAGCATGATATTCAACTCTTATTGCCCTACAACGTCAACCCAGAGTTACTCAAGGATCAAAGAATCATTCCTGTTTTACAGTATGAAGACAAGTAGGTCTTTGGTTTGGCGCTTACATATATACTCATCAATGATTTTTATTATAGTTTATAATATAACATTGTACCCAAATTCCGGGAACTTTTCAAATAAATATAACGGGGTTTTACGAACGCGCGATTCATGGAGCTCATTAAATCATTTTTCAAGTAATTTTTTATTAAAAGACCAGGTGTGTATTTAGGTCTACTTTTCAGATTAATCAGACTTATTGTGATGCCACCAAATTATCGTCACCTAGCTTACTTATCATATAATTAATAAATGAAGAACAGAAAACGACTTTGAATAGTGCATCACTGTATCCAACACTTATACTATTTTCTTTATTTGAATGACGTATACCGCCCTGGTCACTGGCAAAACCATAGAATTTTTTAATTCCTTCCTTCAATGAAGGATGCAATTGTAAATTTGGATGATTCATTAAATCACCCAGTGTACCTTTCTTATTTTTCGTAATTATTCTGATTAAAGCCTCTATCGCAGAAATTGACTCTTTGATACTATTTTGTACATCTGGATTTTCTTTATTGGATAGGAGCTTAACCGCTTTTTCTATATGCTCATTTACTAAATAAAATGGTGATTGCATTGCACTTTCAACTGATAATATTTCCTTACCATTAATTATTTCTAAGATAGCACTTCCAACAAATCGATAAGCGGAGTACTCTTTTTCTAAAATTAGGTTACATTTCTTTTTAAAACTCTCTGGAAGAGTTTCGGCAAGAAATTCCAGCAAATCATAAACTTCATTCCACTTTAATTTAAAAAATTTACTTTTAAATGCGTTAATAAAATTAGTTGGTGACATAGGAAAATTATCATACTCACAATAAAAGAAATCAGTCCAACATTTTTGAACAGCATCCAGCATTCCTTCTGTCCAAAAGCAACTACCATCAAATGAACGAACTTTTATATTTTCCTTAAATATTTCAAAAATACAGTTCCATAAACTTGTCATAAGCTTCGTATTAATTGATTCTTGTTGAAATACTCGTATGGCAAGACCTTTTCTTGTTGAAAAATTACTCATTGATGTACAGCTCCAAGATATTAATTTTATTCCATTTAATAAGCTTATGACAAAATATAATTGATCCCATGATCATGGGCTAATCGAAGTAATTTCAAATTGGCACCTTTAGGATGTACTTCACCCCTTTCCCATTTCTGATAAGTTGATGGCGTTACATTTAATATCTTTGCCATTACCGCTTGACTTAGTTTTTCTTTAACTCGCATTTTTTTGATATCTTCAGACTCAAGAAGTTTAACTTCGCTTAAGTTGAGGACTTCAATTTCCTTGAGTGTAATTGAATCTAATCGAAGATCTTTTGCTGTTTCTAACATCGCATCAATAATATTACTCATTTTGAACCTCTTCTAATGATCCATCTTTAATTAAATTATTTAGCTCTTCCTCAGAATTAGCCAATAAAGCTTTAGCAATAATTTTAATGGCTTTTTCTTCATTCGAAGAAATATTACTTTTTGCGTTTTTTTCAAACCCAAACACAAAAAAACAGTGATTCTTCTTTTTGAAGGCTACGATAGTTCTTACACTACCACTTTTACCTCTGCCCTTATTGGCAACGCGTTTTTTTATAACTCCTCCACCGTAATTGGCCTCGTAGTTATCACTAGCAATTTCGTTAGCAGCATCAACAAGTGATTTATTACTAACATCATTTTTAATAGCCCATTTGGCAAACAATTTTGTTTTTATTATTCTCATTATATCTGCCTTTTATAGTAAATATTACTATAGCAAATTTTACTATACTTAACAAGTATTGTTAGTAAATAAAACGGGGCGGCCTGTTGAAAAACATGGTTAAATAAAGATCAAACATGCGTATCCTGTCAGAATCGCCGGGTAAGTGTCTGCCACTGAGCCCGGACTAATCCGAGCCGCGCGCGTCAGCAAGCGGAATTATCTCGAGATGCTTATGTGGTGCATGGAACCTGCCGCACTTTAAGTAAGATTAATTCAGCCAATGATGGCATTTCAAATTTTTTAGTCACCCTATCGTAAATATACTGATAAACGTTAACTTTCAGTTTTCTGGCCGTCTGTACAATCGTGGCAAACGTATCCTTTGATTTGGTGCCATTTTGGGAGACCGTTTGGAGATTGATGTCGCGTATCCTTGCTTGAAACCGTGTCCCTAATTCAGAGGCATTGTTGTGCAATGGCAGAAATGGATGGTCTAACACCAATAATAACGCTTGTTTTTTAGCACGTGTCTTTGCAATGCGTTGATCTAAAACATCATAGCCTGTCGTGGTTGCGAACAAAGTATCAAATTGCATTGATAGTTGTTGGGCCATTGATTGAGATGGAGCCGTCTTGTAAGTCAATAATGCATGGTAGAAATCCCATAATTGCTCAAGAAATACAGCCAATATATTCTGATTCATATCTGAGAATGGAGTGAGTTTTTTATAATGACGACCTTCATGGATCCAGCACAGCGCATGATGTAGGGCCAATTTATTAAACTGAGGCGCATCATCTGTCATTAAATAATGGATGAAGTATTTCGAGTGCTGATAATAGGCAAGAGCTGCTGACTCAAGAATTATGCGTCGATTCGTGCTGTGTTTTTTTGGATTTGGAAAAAGTGTTCCCATCAAACTATCGATTGATTCACGTGTGAGGGGTTGTGCATGCAGCATTGGTTTAATTTGATCCAACCATTTTTTTGCGAGACCAAACTCATCCATTAACTCATAAGCCTCCTGATTAAACATAAACTTTAATTGGTCTCGACACAGCAACTCCAATAAGGTCAAGCGATCTTTTTTACGACGAGTGAAGTATGCTGTAAAAAAGTCATTACATAAAACATGGGTGTAGTGATTTTTGCCGTTAACACGACTGCCTGTGTCATCCATCTGCTGGTACAAGCCTGCGTTGCTACCGGCATCGACAATATCTTCTTTTTCCTGATGAAAAATATCATTGCCTTCTGTCAGCATGGAAGCAATTTTACCATGTGATATTTGAATACCACATGTTTTTAAAAAGCGCTCAATGGCGCTCTCCGTCATCCCTGCATCACGGTATAATGTGATGACCAGCGCTTTAACCCCAGGACCAAATTCACTGCCCTTATATTCGCCAGGAATCGGCGCAATAAAGGTTTTTTTCAAAGATGGTGAGTAATACGTTTCCAGCTTGAATTCAACATTATCCGTGATGATTTTTAGATCCTGGATGATTCGAATCTCAAAACCCTTGAACTTGGCGTCATCTGGCAGCGTTGCTTTGTCCAGAGCAATCGTAACACGTCTATCAATACGTACGTTTTTTTTGTCTTTGCCTGTGTTTTTATTGTTCCCTTTACCACGTTTATTGCGATCTCCTTCAGATGAATGATTGGAATTGCCTGTATTATCGCCATTGCTACCTTTGGATTGACCGCGAATATTAGGTTTGCCCTGTTCACCCTTAAGGCGGTTTATCTCATCACGTAATACTTGGTTTTCCTCTCTGAGCAAAGCATTTTCTTCGGCAAGCATTTCGACCAAATTAACCAATACCTTAATGATAGTCACGGCCTTTTTGTCGGCAAGACTATCGATATCTTTTGTTAACTCATCTAAAACTTGTTTGATTTCTTGGCGTTTCATCATCTACCACTGCGTTACTAATGCTGATACGGCAATCATAA
Source organism: Legionella antarctica (assembly GCF_011764505.1). Classification (NCBI taxonomy): domain Bacteria; kingdom Pseudomonadati; phylum Pseudomonadota; class Gammaproteobacteria; order Legionellales; family Legionellaceae; genus Legionella; species Legionella antarctica. The sequence goes on along the minus strand of NZ_AP022839.1, from coordinate 1,318,185 downwards.
CATGACTTTTTTTGAACGCATTTTTCGAGTTTTAACGCCACTAAGGGCTAAGAAAAAATCTGACCTCAGGAGGGAGATGTTTTATTAGTGAAAGGGGCTACATTGTGATCTTGGGGATCTTAGGGCATGCATATTGCATGACTTACGTTTGATATGGAAAAACATCAGTTTTACAGAAAAACCGTGTCAATAGGTATTTTGAATATTTTTAAAGAATTCCGCTTGCTGACGCGCGCGGCTCGGATTAATCCGGACTCAGTGGCAGACACTTACCCGGCGATTCTGACAGGATACAAACATGCTATGTAATAATAAATGATAAAAAATACTAATCTTTTGATATTTAGAGCTATAGCAGCAAAATAAGCTTGTATCTGCGTGTTTTGCAGACCTCTGTATTGAGCTCGTTTTAAATCATGATAATTCTTTAGTTCGTTCATGATTCCTTCAATTTTCCACATTCTTTCGTACAATTTTTCTTTAAAAAATTGGAGTTCCATTTCTTGTATCATTTGAGTATAAAGCTCCGCATATCTATTTCTTGTAACATATCGTGCTGGTCCCTTATTTTTTAATTTTGCCAAACAAGTTTCTGAGAAAGAGCATTTCTTACAGTCAGCGGTCGATGATAGATAAATGGTGGTATCACTTTGTGATTTACAAGGTTTTAATACATTCTTTTGGGAGCAAACATAATAATTATTTACTTCATCATACTGAAAACCTGGAATGTTACTGTTCTCAGAACTTCCGCTTCGTGAGCTGAACAAAGGAATGTAGGTAGTTATCTTTTTATCTTTTAAAGTAGAAATGATTTGCCCTGAGCCGTAAGCCCTATCCGCTATGGTTTCATTGATATTATATGAAACTTTTTCTTTAACATAATCCAATTGCTCTAAATAAGGAACAGAATCATGAACTGCACCAGTAGTTATTCTTATGGCAAGAATGATCCTATTCTTGCTGTCACTAGTGACATGGGCTTTATATTTTAATATTCTTGGCGTACCTGATTTAAAGGCTAATGTAGCTTCCGGATCTGTTTTACTGATATGAGTTATATTGGATAGTGGACGTTTACCTTTCTCAATAGGTGGAGCATTTGCATCTTTTTCTTTTAAAGTTAAGGAATCAAGCGATGCATCTGCATCAAGTAATGTACTATCCGTCATTACACTACTACCTTTTAATAAACCGGCATTTTTACATTGCTGCACAATTTCTAAAAAAAATAGTTCTAGAATCTCGACTCCAAGGCGTTTTTTTATCCTACTTAAAGAAGAATGATGAGGCACCTTATCCTTTAGAGTTATCCCACAAAACCAACGATAACAAATATTGTATTTAATGTGTTCGATCAAATTACGATTAGAATGAATGTTATAAAAGTGGCCGATTAATTTTATTCGCAAATAGAGCTCAGGGGAAATGCTGGGACGGACCTTTATTAGGACTATAGAGAGCCTCAGTAAGTTTATTAGCAAAAGAAAAATCCACGTAATGATTCACTTTTTTCAAGAAGTGATTAGCTGGTATCAAAGTAAGCGCCAAAGCAACCCCATCTACACAGGACAAGTGAATTAACTCAAACTCCTTTAAATTACAAACAAAGGAGACATGAGTATGAGTTCAAATCGACAGGCCTATTGGTCAGAGCAAAACAGCCTCTGGGAATCAAGTGGATTAGCGCAACCAAAATTTTGTGAACAACAAGGTCTGGTATATAAGCAATTTGTTTATTGGCGCGGAAGACTTAATAAAAAGATCTCCGGGAACGCTGAGCCGAAGCTGTTGAAGGTATCAACGACCCCAGCACGTGAACTATCCCAAGTTAAAGCTGCGCCGACATCCTGTCTGGAAGTTATCCTACCTACGGGTATTAAATTGCACATTAAAACTGAAGCAGACATCAGCAAAGCCAGTGCGCTTATCCAGCTATTAGGCGATGCACGATGATATCATTTGACCAGCAGCAGATTTATTTATACAGCCAGCCCATAGATATGCGCAAATCAATTAACGGCTTGAGTTATATTATTAGTGACCTATCGAGCCATATAGTACAAGATGGTTCACTGACTCTATTCTATAATCGGGCTCGTGATAAAGTGAAGTTGCTGTACTGGGACAAGAATGGCTTTGTCCTGATTTATAAACGTCTGGAAAAAGGCCGGTTTAAAATCATAAAATATGATGAAAATATGGATGTTGCAACACTTGATAACAAGCAATTAAGTTGGTTATTGGCAGGCCTTGATTATGACCTGATGGCTCAGAATAAAGCCCTTGATTACAGTGGTTTTTATTAATGAAACGTGTTGGTTTTATTGGGTCAAATGATGGTTTGGCCACTGGTTTTTTGGTATAATAAGCCCATGAAAAAGACCAATTACATCACTCAAAAAGACTCCAAAACCATGGAACAAATGGTGGCTGATTTACAGCTGAAATTGGTCGAGTCCGAGAAAAAACACCAAGAACATATTCAATCAAAAGACATTATTATTTCTGCGCTGCACCATCAGCTCTTTGTATTAAAAAACGCTAAATTTGGCCGAAAAAGCGAGAAGCTTGAAGAAGACAAACAGCTGGATTTAGGCTTTGATGAAGCAGAACTGTTGAGCTCACAAGATGTTACATCTGAAGAAGTTATTGAAACCAAAACCATTACGATTAAAAAGAAAAAACCTGGCCGCAAGCCACTCCCCTCAAACATGCCTTATATCGAGCACATTCATGACATCAATGATGCAGACAAACACTGTGCTTGCGGTTGTGCCTTAACACACATTGGCAATGAAACCAGTGAGCAACTTGATGTATTGCCTCAAGTCACTTATCGCGTGATTCACATCAGAAGAAAATACGCCTGCAAGTCATGCGAAGATACTATTAAAACAGCCAAGCCACCTAAACAACCTTTTCCAAAGAGCATTGCCACGGCAGGTCTTGTGGCAGCGGTCATTGATGCTAAGTTCAACCGTCATTTACCTCTATATCGCCAAGAGGATATGTTTAAAAGCATGGGCGCTGAGATTAGTCGTACTAATTTGGGTAACTGGGTGGTAAAAGCTGCCGAGCTGCTCAAGCCCATCGTTGATAAAATGGTGACACAAATACAAAGCTATGATGTAGCCTATGCTGATGAAACCGTACTTCAAGTCCTTAATGAACAAGGCAAGTTATCAACCAGCACCTCCTACATGTGGCTTTTTGGTGGGGGTCCACCAGATAAGCGCTGTTTTGTTTATCAATATCATTCGAGTCGCCAAGATGCGATTGCCAAGCAGTTCTTTGATTCGTTTGAAGGCTATCTTCATGCCGATTGCTACAGTGCTTATGTAAATCTTGATAAGTCGCGCATTAAGCATGTTGCTTGTATGGCGCATGCCAGACGTTACTTTGTTGATATTGTCAAAGCCACTAAAAACAAACCCGGTATTGCTAAATCAGCGGTTGAGTGGTTCGCGAAACTTTATGCTATTGAAAAGCGCTTAAAAGAAGACAAGGCAACAAATGAGCAAGTTAAACAGGCACGAATGACTGAAGCCAAGCCGATTTTAAGTGAGTTCAAGCAGTGGTTGTTAACACAACAAAAAACCACCTTGCCAAAGTCGCCACTCGGAAAAGCACTTTTTTATTCAATAAAGCACTGGGATAGTCTCACGCAATACATTAATGATGGTCGGCTTGAAATAGATAATAATCGTTCTGAACGCGCCATCAAACCCTTTGTGATCGGGCGGAAAAATTGGTTGTTTAATACATCAACTAAAGGTGCTGATGCTTCGAGTATTCTCTTTTCTCTAGTGCAAACATGCAAAGAGCATAGCGTGGATGTCTTTGCTTACTTTAAATTCGCGCTTGAGAGTGTCGCCAAATGTAATAATGAGCATGATATTCAACTCTTATTGCCCTACAACGTCAACCCAGAGTTACTCAAGGATCAAAGAATCATTCCTGTTTTACAGTATGAAGACAAGTAGGTCTTTGGTTTGGCGCTTACGTATCAAATCTTCAAAATCAGAATTAGAAACGGTTTTATTAAAATTTATTATTCCCTGCATACAACCACTGTAACCTATTGAAAATTATGAATTAGATCATTATTGACAACTTGTGTAAAGTTTCCTCATGTTTTTCAACAGGCCGGGGGGTTTTGCGAACGTTGCCGCTTATGAAGCTAAATAAATCTTTTTTCAAGTATGCTCATAAACTAGGACTACAATTAAATTATATGGAAATTCTTGAATAATCAAAAACTTGAAATTTTTGAATTTGCCAAAAAAAATAAGTTGGAGGTGAATGATTTTATTGAGATGACTATCTCAAGTAGAAAAACCAGCAAAGAACGTCGCATTGATGAAATGCTTTCAGTATTGGATGATGCCGATACACTAATTGTCACTGAGCTCAGTCGACTGGGTCGAAGCACTGCAGAGGTTATTGGATTAGTTAATGAATTAATCAAAAAGCAGGTTCGAGTAATTGCCATAAAGCAAAATCTGGATATGAAGCAACATGATATGAATTCTAAAATCATGATCACCCTATTTTCACTCTTTGCTGAGTTGGAGAGAGATCTTATTAGTTTAAGAACTAAAGAAGCATTGGCAAGTAAAAAAATGCAAGGAATTCAGTTAGGGAAACCAAAAGGCACCATTCAAAAAAGTAAATTTGACAAAGATGCTGTTAAAATCCAAGAACTGTTAGCATTAGGTCTATCGGTTAGAAAAATTGCAAACTATTTAGGATATAGTAATCATATCGGACTTAATACTTATGTAGCCAAAAGAAAGCTCAGAGCAGGAGTTTAATAGTTTGAAGAGCAAGAGAAAAAATGATGATTAGAGTCATTGCCATTTTCAACAATTAAATCCTACCTAGTTAGAAGGTTTTGGGGATACTCCCACTCGTAAGAGGTAAAGGCTAAACCCTTCACGAAGATTTGGTTTATAATAAATATATCTTTAAATCATTTTCAATACACCATGCCTATACCCTCTATTCATGCTTTACAAAAACTAACAGAGCCTGCTCATATTCCAGCTATAGGTTATGCTTATGTCGAGCCGAAAGAAGGAAGTGGACATGAATTTGTAAGCACTTCACTCGCTATTGGCCAAAAAGACGCCACCGATACTGGCAGGAATGGAGTAGATAATGATACCCAATTTCCGGCATCCTCCCTTAGCAAAATTGTATTTACTTATTTGGTATTGCAATTGGTCAAGGAAGGGCATATCACGTTAGATGATCCATTACTTCCTGTTTTGCAACAAAAAGGTCAGGAATATGAGCGATTCAAGGTAGATGGTGAATATCCTGAAAAAGCGACACAATTAACGGCTAGAGATGTATTGTCGCACACCACAGGCTTACCCAATTTTGGCGCAGGGTCTGATTTATCTTCTCCGCTATCATTTACAGATGATTCAGACTTGGGCAAGGGATATTCTTATTCAGGTGAAGCTATTCTTTACTTACAAAAAGTCATCGAGACAAAAATGGGTAAAAATTTGGAGGCCTTGGCTAAAGAGTATGTTTTTGGCCCTCTGGGTATGGAGCACTCTACATTTTTACCACAACCAGATAGCAGCAGCAATATTGTTTCAGTTCATACTGAGTTAGGGAAACCCACATCAATTTATGAAAGTATTCCTGACCTTATCTATGACCTTGAATTGATGTCATCATTGTCAACTCTCAGCCAATCTGAAAGCGGTAAAATTTATTTATCCGATAATGAGTACTATGTAAAAGGAATGAGTGAACCAGCGTCCATTCCTCCAGAGATTGATTTAACAAACCTGGCAAAAAAACTTAATAATCTTTCATTTAAAAGCGATATGTTGGCGATGACATCAAAAGCAGGTCACACCCCTCATCTTAATGCTGCCGGTTCACTACTTACAACTGCCGAAGATTTTTCAAAATTCATGACCGCTTGGTTAAGAAATATGGGCGATCCCACCTTCCAACAAGCATTTGAATTTGAAACAAGTTTAGCACTTTCAGGTTTGACACCAGAAGAACTCCATAGTCTAAGCAACGATGATAACACCCAAAAATACCTCAAGAGTGCAACAGATAAGAATTATAAGCGCGTTCCTTTCAACCAGACTGAATTTAATTCCTTAAAACGTGCTATGGACGAATCAACACAAACGGAAATCAGGGATTTAAGTTCGAAATTGGTGTCTGAGCCAATAAGGACTTACAGCATCACGAAAACATGTGGCTTAGGTTGGCATTTATATAAAGATGCAGTTAAGCTGATCGCATATCAATATGGTGAGAACCTTAATACGCGATCTTTTATTGCAATCAATGTCACCGATAAAAAAGGGGCAGCATTTTTTACTAACTCTGAACATGGGATGAGTATTGCAACCCAAATATTGAGCTCTCCTGATTTAGCACCTGTTGGTGACTTGCATGAGCTATTTAAACACATGCCTCATTATACTCAAAGTGATGAACCAGGATGGAAAGAAACGTTTGAGGGGATGCTCGCTGAAGATCAAGGCGATGTTGAAAGAGCGAGAAGTTTTTTTGCAGCAGCGATTGAGTCATCGCCTGATGACCAATCCAGACAACTGCGCCTGGATTGGTTTAATGTGGTGCGGCAGTCCAAACAAGCAAGGCCAGAACTCTCCCCACCATTGGAAACATTTGAGGGAGTATATCAGAACCCCTTCAAAGAGAAGCGAGAGTTATTTGTCAAAGATGGCGGTTTAATATGCAAAGAATTCGATAAGGAAATAAAACTTATACGAATCTCAGAGACTGACTTTTTACCTGAAAAGAATCAAGATTTCAAAATAAGCATTAAGGAAGATCAAGTGACCATTCATTTTCTTCATAGCGCCCCGAAATACTTATTTGAAGAATCTTTACCAGAATCTCATGAACACGCTTCATTTTTTTCTGCTCTTTCAAAATTGTCAGATCATCAGCCGGCTCATGAGGTGCAGAGGCAATATGCAGATGAGGCTGATATGCCTGTGCATAATGCAGAAGAGGTGGGGAGGTTAGAATCCGCTCGAGAATTAACTCAACGATTTCGAAATGCTTTAGCCGAAGATCGATCTGATAAGGTACAATCTTCTGAAGCGGTTGAAGAAACAATAGAAAAAAATAATCCGCCTTTTCCTTTTCAATAATCATGCCATTTAAAGATTGAATTTCCCTGCCAAATAAAGAAAAAACTTACACCATTAGCACCCTAATTTCGTCAGAATTCCGGCCTACCCTCATACTCTCTTTCCTCTGTTACAAGCGAACTCTGTAAAGATTCTATTTGTAATTTTAGTTCTTCATCAGAAAAATATTTACACTGAATATATTCAACTTGTTTTTGAGTTAATTTAGCAAGTTGTATAGTGGACCCCAAAAATGAGACAGTGGTGTAAAATAGAAACCATTGTTAAACGGGGTACCAAGTGGCTAAAAAAAAATTTACATCTGACTTCAAAGCAAAGGTAGCAATTGAGGCATTAAAAAGTCACAAGACGACCAATGAATTGGCATCTGAATTTGAGGTGCATGCAACACAAATCAATCTGTGGAAAAAACAATTACTGGATGGAAGCAAGCAATTGTTTAGCGGCAAGCATGACAAAGACATGGACTCCATCATACAAGAACGAGATCGATTATACACGCAAATAGGCCAGCTAGCGGTTGAGTTAGACTGGCTTAAAAAAAAGACCGGTCATCTAAGTTGAGCGTGCGGGAGAAGCGAGCCATGATTGATGTCAATCACCCTACACTCAGCATCGTACGCCAATGTGCATTGGTTAATTTGTCACGCGCTAGCTACTATCGCACTGCTGGCGAAGGAATATGTACCGAGAGCCCAGAGAATCTGGCTTTGATGGTCTTGATTGATGAGGAATACATGCGCCATCCTTTCTATGGAAGCAGAAAGATGCGTTCTTATTTACGTCGCCTTGGCCATGACGTTAACCGTAAGAGAGTGCAGCGTTTGATGCGGATCATGGGTCTGGTTTCAGTGGCACCAAAGCCGAATACGAGTAAAAAGAACAAGGAACAAAAGGTTTATCCCTACTTGCTACGTGGTTTAGTGATTGATCGACCCAATCAGGTTTGGTGCACCGATATTACCTACGTTAGGATGCAAGGAGGCTTTGTATATTTGGTGGCAATAATGGACTGGTATAGCCGCAAGGTGCTCTCTTGGAAGGTATCAAACAGCATGGATGATGACTTTTGTGTAAGCGCGTTGGAGAGCGCCATCAGGCTCCACGGCAGGCCTGATATTTTTAATACGGATCAAGGCTCCCAGTTTACCAGTAAGGCGTTTACCGATGTTTTAAAAGACCATGACATCAAAATTAGCATGGACGGGAAAGGTCGATGGATGGATAATGTGTTCATTGAACGGCTATGGCGTTCAGTCAAATATGAAGATATTTACATAAAAGAATACGGAACAGTTTTAGCACTACGAAATGGTTTAAGGGTGTATTTCAAGTTTTATAACGACGAAAGACCTCATCAATCATTTGGAATATACACGCCGTCAGAGGTTTATGCTGGCCTATATGAGGCTGCAGCGTAATGGAATGCCTGTGGATATGTGGACGCGTCCTGCGGATCAGCCATCGCCCTTCGGGACATGTGGACAAGCCATGGATAACAAAAAGACGTTATCCACCGCTTGACCACACTCGATGGCTTCGCGCCCACATACCCACAGGCTCAATAACAGGTGTTTCATTAACTGCTATTGTGGTTGACTCGTGTGCTACGCACCCTCGTCAACGAAAGAAAGTAGAATTAAAGTTATATCTTAAATTAAACGGATCGCTGTCTTGACAATGGGGTCCACTGTATTGTTCAATGCTGATATAATCATCCCAAATCCCTTCTCGGATATTACTGTAGCGTAATGCGTCAATGACCCATGGTTTTTTTTCATAAAGCTCAATTAAATTATCCATCGATGTATGTCCGGTTTCAACATAATCAGATTCTACCCCAGATTCTTCTATAATCTTCTGAAGTCCTTCTGGAACAATCCTCCTGATTTTAATCTCATGTGAAAAAAATGCTGAGTTCGTATTTCTATAAACAGAACTATATCTTTCATCACTCAGCTTACTAGCGGTTGTACTATCTATTAAAGGACTATCTATTAAAGGACTATCTATTAAAGGACTATCTATTAAAGGACTATCTATTAAAGGACTATCTATTAAAGGACTATCTATTAAAGGACTATCTATTAAAGTAGTATCAATTACTTCGAGATCAAAATTTTCACGAATGCAATAAGGTTTAAAGTTATGTTTTGCTCCAAAAACGATGATGACGGTCGAATCATCAATTTTTCCAAAATGATTGATGGCTGTCTCTTTAATACATTTTATGGCTTCTTCTTCTCGTGGGGCGAATATATTTTGAAAGTTACCGTTTGATATTTCAGTGCGAATAACTTCATGAGCCTCCTTATGAATTGATTTATATATCGATGGTATCTCGCCAAGAATAAACAGTGTGAGAGCAGCACCATACTCGTATATAAATTCTTTCTCCTTTTGATTTAACTCATTGGAATTTGTTGGGAGTCCAGATGGAAATCTCATTTTCAGGTAATTGGACATCCCAGAGAAGGATGCATCTTTTAAATTCTTCGATAGACCTTCAACTACTACTGGAAAGTGGTGAGGATGTTTTTTAATTTCTTGCGCTACTTTTAATTGAGATTGAATAACTCTATCAAATACTTCCTTAGTAGGTTTATTTATAAAAGGAATTTTATGTAGCTGGGCTATATGTATAATGCGCATTTAATTTAACTCTTACTTGGTTTGTAGTATTTAATTGGTATGGTAACAACTAATCATAAAAAATGTCATATTAGCAGCAGAATAATTTATAGTCAACCAAATAGATCGATTATTGTGCATTTTGCACATTCCTGAGAAGTTGAAAACGGGTTTCTATCGTCATCAGCCTGTGTAGGGCTTTGTTTCTTAGCTCAATAATCAAACATACAAATGACTTTTTCCTGTAATCTGTTAGGATGCTGTCCGTTTGAATTTAGCAACGGGATTATGCCGAATAAAGGCTCCGTTGCAAAAAAGATTCAAATTAAAAAATCTTGGTTTTTGGGCAGATCTCAACTGTATAGTCCGAACTGTTCCTTAATGAAAGATACTTCGGTTCGAGCTCCATACATCCAGATATCGAACTGTCCTTTTTTAAACATCCGCATAATTTCAAAACCTTTAATCGTTGCATAGGCAGTTTTCATGGACTGCCCCCCCCTTACTGGGTTAATAAGTCGCTTAAGCTTCCCATGATCGGCTTCCAGGCGATTATTACGGTATTTAATTTGTAAGTGCTGAACATGTTCAGCAACTGTACCCTCTTGTTTTAACTCTTTAATCGATTGACCGTAAGCAGGATTTTTATCCGTATTAATTTCACCAACATCACACGCTGGATTGCTCTTTATCATTTTCTTTAAAAATCGCTTCGCAGCAATGGCATTGCGCCGGTGAGACAGATAGAAATTTTTTGGGGTTTGAAGTCCAATGGTACGAAAACGTACGCTAAGGAAGCTCAGATATTTTTTTCTCCATGATAATAGTTCTTTCTTCCCCATAGTACTCGTTACGTAACACGCTATACCCAAGCTTTTGATAAAATCCTTCTGCAGTAATTGGGGTTTGGAGTCCACACGACCGGAAACGTACGCTAAGCTAGAATTAATTTAAATTTTATTAAATATTTGTTCTAAAAGATTTATTTTGAGCTTTATTTTGCAAATATTAAACTACTTATCAAGTGCTTAAAATTTTTACCCATTGAAAGATAAGGGTTTTTTATCTTAGCGTACGTTTCCGGTCGTGTGGACTCCAAACCCCGTGGCGGCCTACGCCACTGGGCTTCTTCACACGCAAGGTAGTCAATCAATCAAATATGAGCGGCCATGGGCCGATTATCTGCCAACAGTTGATCTTCCAGCTGTTGGTTAATATTGTTAAAATCATTTGTTCTTACTTCACATAACTCCTTCATGGCGGCTAAATCATCGACCGACGACGCCCCCACCTCCGGCCGCCCTACGCTCCACACAACAACGCCCCGCACGCCCTTAAATATTGCAAAATCCACACTTAATTTAGAGCCTTTATGAAACCAATCCTCGTCTTTTCCGGTTAGCGAATTATAAAATTGTTTTTGGCGTGAGGGTTGTTGCTCCCTAAATTTTGGAATCGGATAAAAGGGTGTTTCACAGCAATACCAATGAACAACATGGACAGGTAATAGCCTTTGCGCACCGCCAACACCTTTTCTCCATTGCTCCTTAATGGCATCCCAATTCTTTGGTCCAGATGCATTGATGGAAGTCACTTGCGTTTCCAATTCCTTAATGATGGTTTCTTTAAAATCAAAATGCACTTCTGTGATGGGATTGCCATTGAGGCTGTAAGTAACAACCTTTGCCTCTAGTTTTTTGTATTGTGTCAATAACCTCGCCAATACCTCTTGGCCCTCTTCGTTTTTAGGTATGCAGTCAAGCATCAGCGTCCACAGGTCTTTATCCAAGGACCAAAGTGCGTATTCAAAACCACTAATTTCGGAAAAAACTCGCTCAGAGCAATCCTTTACCTGTTCTCTTTTAAAGAGCAAATCGATGTTTTTCTCGAGCATGGCTTTAACCTGCTCATGCTCCCCACAGACAACATGACGTAAAAAAGTATGAATCGTTTTACGAGCATTCAGTTCGGGTTGAAATAAAGCCTGATGTGTCTTTGAAGCCAGATAAAAATTAAATAAATCAGTTCTTGGCAAATGTTTAACGATTTCACACTGCATGTCGGCGGGTATATCAATTTCTAATGTAGATTCTGATTTATCTTGCATGGGATTCCTTGGATGAACGATTAATCAATCAATCAATCAATCAATCAATCAATCAATCAATCAATCATTGGATTATACTTGAACAGTATGACTGCGTAAAGAGCGTTAGCACACACCGGAATCGCTCACTTAGTGACTTTGCTACAAGACATTAATTCGAGGTCACACCCCAGTAAGGTCAGTCTGGACAATGAGGGTATACCTCTCTCCTCTATAATCAGGGGACAATACCCGAAGATCTAAATATAATCAATTTACACCAAAAAAATATATTATTATGATATAATGCACAATAGTTGACCACACATGACTCACTATGAATAAAATTAAACAGAATCCTTAGTCGATTAATTTGCCTGGAATTATTATATGAGCGGAGCACATAGCGCGAAAAAATTGTTTTATCGCTACAATAAAAATCAATACAGATTATTCACTCTCAATAGTGATGAAGTACTAAAATTAACAGCAGTTTCATCAGTTCCAGGTGTTGGTGCTTCTCAGCGAAGCGATGTTTATAGAAAAAAAATAATTAATCCTGGTAACGACCAATATCCTGGCAATGCTCACCACGTTAAATTTATTACTAAAAATGATCAAGCCCACTCTTTTATATGGCAGACGAGCGCCAAAAAATTAAAAAATGCGGTCCGATGGGGTATTCTCAAGCCTCATTCAATTACCAGTAAAGTCATTTCAGCGCTAGGAAACTATCGTGTAATTGCCCATGAGCGAATTGCAAAGGGCATGATAAGCAACTCCCAAGCCGTTAAACTTAAATTACTCGACCTTTACCAAGATCGCTTTGAAGCATTACAATCTTTAGAATCAATGGTAAATAAGGATAATAGCCTGGTTGAATATGAATCCGAATTTGAATCTTACCTGGAAAAACTGGATCATATTAAAGCTAATTTAGCTACATATGTTTTAGATGTGCTTAACCAGGGTGGGCTGGATCAGACAACAATCGAACAACTTAAAAAAGATCTCGAAACAGATATAGAACGAACAAATTCTTATTTGGATTCATTAAGAAATAGTCCTAACCTCTCAAATTACAATGAAGCCAGAGGTCATAAATCGATTCTTGAGTTTGTTAAAAACCAAATGATGCATGGGCTTTATGAGCTGCAAGGAATAAATCAAGATCTTACTTACAGTACCAAACGTGCCTTTGCTTTGACACGAGGAGAACTCAACGATTTTATCGAGGATGCTCGTAAAGAAATTGAGGACCAACAGGCAGATATGCGCAATGCAGTGACCGAGAATCATCATGGCCTTTTCTCAAAAGAATGTGACACGCTTTTTTCTTACGATTTTTCAAGAGATGGCTTATCCAGCAAGAGAGAGCGTGAAGTACTGCTTGCAATAAGTTTTATTGAAGGATGGGACAAAGTAGATACTGAGTCACTAACAATAAGCAATCAATCCGGTTCAGAATCACTGGATGTCATTAACGCAACTCGATGGAAAAATCATCGTAATTTTACCACTTTTGCCAAAAGCATGGGATTTTATCTCCTGAATTTTTTTAAAAGTATTCTTCTTCCCACCAAAACCTGGGAAGAAGAAGCCTGGACCAATCAAAATTTTCATCTGTTTGCTACAACCCTACGGGAACACGTCACCCCTAATGAGCCCATGTGGCAAAAACCCATAAGATTATTTAAACAAATAGGTTATGCACTTGTTGATGTTTACAATGGAGTTCGTGATTTCGGTAGCGAATTGGCCTTTAAAATGCCTGAGGATATGTTAAATGATTGGGATTCCTGTAATGAATTACCAACCTTAAAAGAAGTATTTGAGGAATCCGAAAAAGAAATTGCTGCAATTAAAAGTATCGAAGATGAGCGGTTAAAGACTATTTTGAATCGGTGCAACATCAGCAGCTCTATTGGAATTGCCTCAACGCCCAATAGCAAATTAGCCACCGTGGAATATGCTCTTACTGCTGGAGAACAAAATGATATTTTAACTGTCATGGCTCGAGGACTTAATGAGTTTGCATCAGTCTTCAGTCACAATATCTATGCAAAAGATCCGGTAGCGGGCTTGGTATTTACTGCGGCGTTTGCAGTGGGTGCTGGGGCAATTTATCTGCCCACTGCCACCTCAGCAGTTTTTGGATCTGCTTATGTCAACTGGTTTACTCACTTTGGCTATTCAGTAGGCTCGTCAAAAATAGCTGCGGTTATTTCAGGTGGCTCAACTCAGGCACAGCTATTCGCCACGGGATGGGATGGCTTAATGCATGGACCTAGTGGTTTAGCAACGAATGCCCTGTATCAATTGGGTGAAGACCCTCTAACAGTCGGTACCTATTTGGCAACCGCTACGCTAGTAGGATATGTTCTGGTAAATGGTATAGCTGGCTATCCAATTCCCATAGTTAGTGATTTTCTTAAAGAGGATTTGGGTACCTCTCCAGAGAGTAGTTATCCATTCATCGGTGCCAAAATTGCAGTTTTGCTTTATGAAGCCTTACTCATACATAAAGAAGGGCATCACTCGCAACCTGAGTTCTTATTTGAATTGATAGAAAAAGCGCGTTCGCTGAGATCAGAGGATCCTGAACAGCAAAAAATAATTGATCGTTTTATTTTAGCATCCTGGATATCGATGAATACTGATACTATTCCCAAACTCAATGAGAAATTACGATTTGACATATCAAGACAAATTGATGCCCTTTTTGATCAAGAACAAAGTAAATCACTATATAAAATACTTTATCCTGAACCTCACCATTCTATTGCATATCAGCTATTCGCTATTCCACTCTCTTATATTCCAGCTGTCTTACGTTTTACCGCGTCGTTCGTATTGTGTGCTTTTGCATTGGGAAGTGGCAAAAACCATCCATTTGAACCGATCAAAAGAGCGTCAATAGCTTTATTTGAAAAAATAACCAGAGATTTAAGCAGATTACTCGTTTTTTCAACGCACTTGCTGTATTTGGTTTATACAGGATTAAGCGTACTGGTCAAACCTCCAGCATATGTGCTAGGAATGATTTTAGGCAGGGTAACCGCTCTTTTTGATGTAAAATCGGGACATGCTCTGCATGGAGCATTTGCATCAGTACATAGCTTTTTTAAAAGCATCGGAGAGTTTTTCTACCCCAATCAAATACTAAAAGCTAGTGTTATAGCACATCCAACCCATACTATTCATGAGGCTGAAGGTTCATATAAAAAGTTATTAATTCAAATGGGTAATGTAAAACCTGAACCTGCAGAGGAATTACCTCTGGAGTCTATCCAGGAACATTTTACTGTTCCCTGGATTGTTAATGGAACTAAATCCCGTGAGGTTATATCCTCTAAATCAGTAATTGAGTCAGGGATGCAGCTGGAACACTCATAATTTGTTAATTGATTCCTGGTATGCGAGCTGACAAAATTATTATTAATTTTGTCAGCCGAACTGATGATCTGTGGAATTCGTATATCTTTACTCGTGCATCGGCTACAATTATCGGCTAATAAACTTTTATAATTAATAGAACCAATGCACTCTGCTCTCAATATTCTTATGGCTCAAATTAATCCGACAGTAGGCGCTATTGAGTCTAATCGTGATAAAATTATTGACATCATTAAAACCTGCCAAGATCGACATGATGTGATTCTGTTCCCTGAACTGGCATTAACAGGGTATCCCCCAGAAGATTTGCTGTTTCGCAAGGAGTTTCATTATGCAGTTACTGAGAGCTTAAAGTTAATCCAGGTTGCGACAAAAAATTGTCATGTGATTATTGGTCACCCCAAACAGCAAGAAGAATGTTGTTACAATACGGCAACCATATTCTATAAGGGACAAAAAATCAGCGAATACCATAAACAAAATCTGCCAAATTATGATGTATTTGATGAGGCACGCTATTTTACTCCAGGCGAAAAAACCCCCTGCATTTTTGCACTGCATGAGCATCAAATCGGGGTTATTATTTGTGAGGACTTATGGCTCCCAGGGCCGGTAGAAGACCTGATTCAACAGGGTATTTCAACCTTGATGGTCCTGAATGCCTCTCCTTTTGATTATGATAAATACCTCAGACGAGAGAAACTTATTAAGTCCTATGCCCAACAAGGTATAACCATTATCTATGTTAATCAAATCGGTGGTCAGGATGAGTTGCTATTTGATGGCCAATCGATAGCAATGGCTCACACAGGAACTGTTTTTGCTCGCTCTCCAGCCTTTGAAGAAGATTTATGCAGTGTACAAATAAGCCCTAATAAAGTCACTGGTTATGTTACTCCTCTTCTCAGCAGAGAGGCCTTGATTTATAAAGCATTGGTTTGTGGTACCAAAGATTATGTCCGGAAAAATCATTTTTCCGGTGTTTTACTCGGGCTTTCTGGTGGAATTGATTCAGCACTAACTTTGGCCATTGCAGTTGATGCTCTGGGAAGTGAGCAGGTCTATGTCGTCATGATGCCATCTCAATTTACTGCTTCGATGAGCAATGAAGATGCCATTCAGCAAATTAATACCCTTCATGTTTCGCACTCCTTTCTTCCTATAGAACCTGTTTATAAAACCATGTTATCCACCCTGGATCCTGTTTTTAAAGGATTACCTTTTGATACCACGGAAGAAAATATTCAAGCCAGGATAAGGGGTATGTTGCTTATGGCCATATCCAATAAAACAGGTAAAATGGTTCTTACTACCAGTAATAAAAGCGAAACTGCAGTCGGCTATGCTACTTTATATGGTGATATGGCTGGGGGGTTTTCCATCTTAAAAGATGTACTCAAAACCCAAGTCTATGCTTTGGCTAAATATCGTAACTCCCTTTCAGAAGTAATCCCGGAACGAGTAATCACAAGAGCCCCTTCCGCTGAACTAAAACCAAATCAAACCGATCAGGACAGCTTACCTGATTACTCCGTTTTGGATGCCATTATTGTCGCATACATGGAGCATAACATCAGCCCAGCTGAAATTATCAAGCAAGGTTTTTATCCTGACGAAGTTTATAAAGTTATTAGATTAATTAAACACAATGAATACAAACGTCGACAGGCTGCTCCCGGAATCAAGATCAGCCCAATCGCTTTTGGTAAAGACTGGCGGTATCCTATTAGTAATGGATTTAACTAACTGGGCTGATAAACTGATTTCGGTTCATCCTTTGACTCAGGGAACTGATTTTCTTTCTGTTTAAATAACGGTAACTGTGGAGCACATTTACCCTGTTGTGGTCCGGTAACCTTGGATAGAACCAGCTCAGGTATTTCTTCGGTATCATTCGATTTCTTGCTGGTTAGTTCTGGTTCAATTGTTCGAGTCAGTTCTTTTTCTGGAGGCTTTCCATATTGTTCCTCTACGGTCTTTACAATTTTCGCAAATAATCCCATCTCCAGACGTTTAGGAGCAATTTTTTCAGATCCTTTGCTTACTGCTTTTTTTGGTCCCATGGTCAAACAATCTTGTAGCTCATTTTTAAAGTCTTCGATGCCAGTAAGAGCTTTGGAGGTATTGACACTGAGTAAATGAGCTTTTAACTGGGGAAGTTGTTCATGACCTAGTGAATTTTGAGAGTCTAACCACATTTTAAATTGCGGATATTTCACTAGGGGAATCTCCAGTGCTTTACCTAGAGTACTGATCCAACAAAGAGAATATTGATTAGGTTTACCTCTTAAAATAAAAGTGGCTACAACTCCTCCTGCAATGAGACTCTCGTTATTTAATACGACTCGAGTCGCCGGATCTCTGGGATTAATGTGTAATTGAACTTTATCCAGGAATATATCCCGGGCGGTAAGACATTCTTTTTTCTGTTGTTTTATTTGAATTAGATTTAGTTGTTCATCTTTTTGGGCTTTTTGGTCTACAAGGAGGCTGATCAACTCATCAGTAGGATAAAGTGTGTAGGCTTTTCCTGTTAGATCAATCCATGAAAGATGCCATTTATTGCTGATCGAAGTCAGATAAAAGTGAGTTTGCGATGCGTTTTTTTTAGCGGAGATTTGAGCCTCTTCCAAATTATCGAAAATAAGTACGTGATCTACTGCTTTTTGCACACTCTGACGAATTGCCTCAAACTCTTTTTCTCGAGTTGCTATCACCTCTTGATTGGCTTTGTATTGCCACATGAAATTATCAATTTTATCGATAATTTTATCTCTGACTTTGAGCGTAATATGATGTTCCAGGCTCTCCTCTAAAGGCTTATATCCTGGAACTGATTTTATTAATCCAGAAAATAAATAATAATTATAAGAACTGTAAGCATGCCATGCCCCTTTTTCTTCAACTAATATTTTGATGTCCTGCAAACGAGTATACGCATCTGGAAATGCTTTGATACTTTCCATGGCTCGCTCTATATCTGGACCACGAGTCCTTGTGTTTTTATAAATCCAGCCGGTAAACCAGGATTCCATAGGCTTGTTATACAATGACTTGGCATTTCCCATCGTCACTAATAATGCTTTATGTCCATTCTCAGATTCATCAGCAATTTGATTTAATAATATATCTACAAAATTATCTAAGTGATCAATAATCTCAGGTTTTTTTTTGGGCATGCGAAACTCCTTTTTCATGTTGCATTATTCATATTACCTTAATAATAATTTTATACAAGTAACTAAATCCTTGTGCTAATGCATAAAATTTTAGTTGAGTCATAACATGATAGAATACTTGCAAATTTAAAGCAAAACGCTAACATGAGCTAGAAAAAAATAATAACAAAGGGATGTCATGAGACTTACACTATTTTCTTCTGCCTTATTAGCTACTGGCATTGCCTCAGCTGCAACAACAGTTGATGGATGGTATACCAGCGTATTCGGTGGTTATACCTATGTACCTGATAATGTCAGGAATTATTCTTTTGGGTACTATATTAATAGTGCCTCTTTTAATCAGGGATATAATGCTGGAGCTCGGATGGGTTATCAAAGCAATCCACTTCGTTACGAGGCTGAATACACTTATATTCATGCTGGTGCTCGTTACTTTAAAATCAATTTCATCGGACAAGCTGATGTCTCTGGCTATTCTTCCGCTAATTTGGGAATGTTCAACGTTTATTATGATACTCCAGAGATGCTGCCTGGTATCGCACCTTATCTGGGTTTGGGCTTGGGTTATGCCTATATCCAACAACGACTAAATAGCTTTGGTCCTTTAGGTCATACCTTCATTTCCATGGATGAGAGTTCATTTGCGTATCAAGGAACAGCTGGAATCACTTATAATTTTTCTGAAAACTATACCTTAAACCTTGCTTACCGTTATGTATCAACCACATCATCTGACAATTTAGGAACCAGATATCAGGCTCATATAGCTAATGCTGGAGCAGTTTACCATTTTGATTACGGTAATTATAAGTAAGGATTTAGAATGAAGCAGTTAATTCAACTTGGTGTCCTATCCAGCTTTTTAGCAAGTTCGGCAGCCTTGGCGCTAAATAATCCGATTCAGGGATTTTATGCAGGAATAATGGCAGGAATAAGTCATGGACCTTCAAATAATAGTGTGATTTTTGAAGAAGATAGAACCTTATTTACAGGTATAGTTAACTACAGCTCAGTTGGAGGTGGTGGTGGCGCTATGCTTGGTTATAAATTAAGCCATTTTCGTCTTGAAGGAGAAATACTTTACAACAGATTTTCCACTGGCCCCTTACAAGTAAACCCAGGTGGCTGTACTCTTGAAAGTCCCAATGTACTTACCCCCAGTGGTTTTTGTCCTCCAGGAATATTTGATAGGTTTCAGGAGAAAGCTTTGGGATATAGTGGGAGCAGTGCCGTAACCTATGGTATCGGAAATCTCTATTATGATTTTTTTACTCCCAACAGCAATACGAACGTTGTTCCTTATATTGGACTCGGTATTGGAATGGCACAAATCAGAAATTTTAGTGATTTCGTCAATACGAATACCTCTTTTTCACATGGCTTCAATGATACGTTTACTACCCAGGTAGCCCAAGGAATACTCGGATTAAGTTATTTTATGGATGACTTTACCTGGGCAGGTATGGACTTGCGTTACATCACAACGAAAAGTCTTCCCGAAATGGATAACCAGAGATATGGACTTATTTCTCTGAATTTCACAATTAATTTCGCTTTTGATAAGGGCGCAATTGATTGTTAGCAGCGCAGATGAGGCTTACCTTGTGGTTCTTGCCACAAGGTAATGAATAATACCATAATCATTGGTCCCACAAATAAACCTAATAAACCTAAAGTTTCAACTCCGCCTAAAATGCCGAAGAGTACTGCTAAAAACGGTAACTCAATGGCACCGCCGATTAACACTGGCTTAATAAAATGATCCGCTACAAACATCACAAAAGTTCCCCAAGCCAGTACTATAATAGCACCAATCACACTACCCGAAGAAAATAAGATTAGTGCAACCGCAATAAAAACTATAGGCACGACAAAAGGAATCATTGCGGCTAAGGCCGTTATAAATCCGGTTAAAGTAGGAGCAGGAAAACCCACCAGGGCATAACATACTCCCATCAGGACACCAACTCCTATTCCAACTACAATTGTACCATTCACTGTAGCACGCAAAGCTCTGGGTAGACGGTCAGAATAGCGAAACCAGCGATCCCCAAAGCAATATTCCCCTAAATGATGAATTTGCAAGAGCAACTTATCTCCATCTCGGTAGAAAAAAAACAAAGTTAACAAGGTGAAACCTACTTGAAAACTTCGGTGTGCCAAATTGAATCCAATTTGTTTAATATAGTAACTTGTTGGTGTTATTGTTAAATGTAAATTAGATAAAAAACTTTTAATATTTCCTGGTTTCCCAATATGTTCATCCCAATACATAATTACATCATTACCTATAAGGGGTAAATTTTTAAAAAAATCGGGGGCGGCTCCCCCACTCGTATTCGTTTTTTGCAAAAAATTAACAAATAGTTGTAATTCTTTAACTAGAATGCCAACAAGCCAACTTAAAGGAATAAGGAACACCAAACCTATTAGAATGGTAAATAGTAACGCAGATGAATTGTGCTTCTCTCCAAAGAGTTTACGCCACTGCTTGTATAGCGGGTAAGTAGCGATAACAATAATAGCGGCCCAAGTAATCGATGGTATGAATTTATGAATAATAAAGAGCGTGAGAATAATGATCCCGACAGTCAGGCCCATACTAATCAGTTCTCTATGCGTTTCATTCATCAGACAAAACTCCAGGCTAAAATTTGCATTATCAACCATGCAGGAACTGCAGCCAATACATCATCAAGCATAATCCCCAATCCACCATGTACCTTTTTATCGACATAACCAATAGGTTGTGGCTTCCAAATATCAAAGATGCGAAACAAAATAAACCCTAATAGCATCCAGATAAATCCTTTAGGTGCCAAAAACATGGTCAACAAATAGCCTACCACTTCATCCCAAACAATTCCTTTATAATCATGTATCCCTAAATCATTAGAAACCTTATCGCTTACCCAAACCCCTAAAATAAAAGCCAGAATGGTAAAAGTCAGATAAACACCCCAATGACTCCCAACTAGTAAGAAGTAGAGGGGAATAGCCGCTAAAGTGCCCCAGGTACCCGGAGCCATAGGCATCAATCCACTACCAAATCCAAAAGCGATAAAGTAAACAGGGTCTTGCCAAACACGATTAACTATATTCACTTGATTCATTTTCGCTCCTTAATCGGCGGTGTTGCATTAATTAGTTTTTATATAACTACCTGCATCCCAAGGTTTGCCTGGTGTTGCTGCATCAATTTCTGCCCCCACGTCCACTGCTATTAAGTTAAGGATTTGATATTCCAAATCCGTTCGGGCCGAGGAGGCGTTTACGCCCTCTCGAAGCTTATCTATCAAGGCTTCGAGACGGTGCTATCGCACCTCCTCAGCCCGAACGGGGATCAAGATAGTCCTTTAGCTTAATGGCAATGAGAGCTGGAGGCGCTGCCATTAAGTTAAAGATTTTTACCCCAAAATCCGTTCGCGCTGAAGAGCGCGTTTACGCCCTCTCGAAGCTTATCTATCAAGGCTTCGAGACGGTGCTATCGCACCTCATCAGCCCGAACGGAGATCCAGATAGTCCTTTAACTTAATGGCAATGAGAGCTGGAGGCGCTGCCATTAAGTTAAAGATTTTTACCCCAAAATCCGTTCGCGCTGAAGAGCGCGTTTACGCCCTCTCGAAGCTTATCTATCAAGGCTTCGAGACGGTGCTATCGCACCTCATCAGCCCGAACGGAGATCCAGATAGTCCTTTAACTTAATGGCAATGAGAGCTGGAGGCGCTGCCAATAAGTTAAGGATTTGTACCCCAAAATCCGTTCGCGCTGAGGAGGCGTTTACGCCCTCTCGAAGCTTATGCAACAACGCTTCTTTAACCTGATCTCAACTCGTTTAAAAACAATCAATGAGGAGACAAAGTCACGGCATAAATCTGAAAAAATTCAGTGTACACGAAATACATACTTATGTTGAAGATGTTTTCTTCGAGATTGGCCTCAGTAGCCATCGCAAAAAAAGTCTAAGCTAAAAATGTGAGTAGCCAGCAGGTCTTAATTCTTCACATGCCTTATCTGCCGCTTTCATTCTTAATCCAGGATGATCTTCTATCACGCCAATGGGATAACACACTAAATTTGCTCTATGGCATTTTTTCATTAAAGTATCTACTAGTTGAGGTGATACGGTAAAACATAATTCATAATCATCACCGCCAGTAAGTGCCAAATCAACAGCCTCGTCCCCCCAATAGATGTCCAGTAATCTATGGATTGGGATTGCTTCTTTAGTTAAACAGGCACCTACACCACTAGCAACACATATATGATTTAAATCGGCACTTAGTCCATCTGAAATATCAATGGCAGAAGAGGCATAAGAACGCAGTATTGGGATTAAATCCACTCGTGGTTTTGGATGCAACAAGGCATTCATCATTTCCGTTTTGTCTTCCTCAGGAAGATCATGATCGGTAAGTAATTTGACCGCCAAAGCTGCAGCACCTAATTGGCCAGAAACCAGAATTATATCACCCGGTTTCGCTCCCTTACGTCTGATAGCCTGTCCCTGTGGAACCAAACCCATAATGGTCAGAGTTATAGATAGGGGTCCATGCGTGGTATCACCGCCGATCAAGTCTACATTAAACGTGTTGAACGATGCATTTAGGCCCCGTGAAAAAGACTCAAGCCAATTATGGTTCAACTCAGGTAAGGTTAAAGCAAGAGTCGCACAGCAAGGTTCGGCAGCCATTGCTGCCATATCGCTAATATTAACCATTGCTGCCTTACACGCTATATCATAAGGATCCCACTCAGGAAGAAAATGAACACCTGAAACTAAGGTATCTGTACTAATCAGAACGTCATTTCCGGTAGGAATTTGCAAACAGGCAGCATCATCACCAATGCCATATAGAACCTCTTTACGTTTAACCGTAAAAGGTTTAAAAAATTGCTCAATTATAGAAAATTCATTCATTGCCAAGACTGATTTCAACGGAGCGCACCTGTCTTGCCAAATTGTTTAATACCCCATTGACATACCGATATCCGTCTTGTGATCCAAATTCTTTTGTCAAGGATATTGATTCGTCAAGTATTACCTTATAGGGTATTTCAGGACAATGAAAGAGTTCAAAGGATCCAATTCGTAACACGGTAAGCTCAATGGGATTTAAGCCACTGATCTCTCTATCTATAAGCGGAGAGATGCTGGACTCCAAATCAACAATCTGAGCGGGAATCCCGTGTAATAAACGACAAAAATAGTCTCCGTCTACCTTTTCCATATTATTAATAACCCGAAACTGGGCTTCTATTTCATGAAGATCGCTGCCAGACATTAACCATTGATAAAGGGCCTGAAGTGCTAGTTTACGTGCTCGTCTTTTACCGCTTATAGATTGTTTTTCCACTATTACCTCATGAATTTATTCTTTAATTTTACTAAGAGCAACAGTTTCTACTCTTTGTCTTCTTTCATTTGATCTATTGTTTGTCTAAAGTCGCTAACGTCTTTAAACCTTTTATATACTGATGCAAATCGCACATAAGCAACATGATCGAGTCGAAACAACTCTTTCATCACCAGTTCACCGATCAACTGTGAATCAATTTCACGCTCCCCTCTACGGCGAATTTCCTGGGTGATTGATATAATTGCTTCTTCCAAAGCATCAACACTAACTGGTCTTTTCTCTAAAGCGCGCAACATTCCTGAGCGCAAATTATCAATGTTAAAGGGTTTTCGTCTTCCATCACGTTTTATAATTAATGGCATAATTAATTCAGCCGTCTCAAAAGTAGTAAAGCGCTCATGGCAGTCCAGACATTGTCGCCTTCTGCGCACTTGGGCACCGTCCGCGACTAAACGGGAATCAATAACCTTTGTTTCTTCTGCATGACAAAATGGGCAATGCATGATTAGGCATAAACCGGGAATTCACGACATAAAAGCAAAACCTGAGCTTTGACTCTGGCTATAATCGCTTCATCGTTTATATTATCAAGGATATCTGCTACCCAATTAGATAAAAACTCTATCTCTTTCTCTTTAAACCCTCTGGTTGTAACAGCAGGTGTTCCCAAACGTAACCCACTGGTTACAAAGGGTGAGCGAGGATCATTAGGAACTGAATTTTTATTTACGGTAATATTTGCTTTGCTTAAAGCAGCATCCGCTTCTTTACCGGTTATATCCTTGTTAATTAAATCAATTAACAGTAAATGATTATCTGTTCCACCAGAGACAATGCTATATCCCCGAATTTTTAGTACATCACACATAGTCCGCGCGTTAAGCAAAACTTGCTGTTGATATAGTTTGAATTCTGGCAATAAAGCCTCAGCAAAGGCCACTGCTTTTGCGGCAATAACATGCATCAATGGACCACCTTGCATGCCTGGAAATACTGAAGAGTTTAATTTTTTTTCAATTTCCTCATTAGAACGACAAAGGATTAAACCTCCTCTGGGACCTCTTAATGTTTTGTGGGTTGTTGTAGTAACTACATCTGCATAGGGTAACGGCGATGGGTAGAGACCAACTGCGACCAGCCCCGCTACATGAGCCATGTCAGCTAACAAATAGGCGCCCACTTTATCTGCTATTGCTCTAAACCTGGCCCAATCTAGTACTCTTGAGTAAGCAGAGAAGCCAGCAACGATCAATTTCGGTTTATGTTCTACAGCTAAACGCTCCAATGCATCGTAGTCAACTAATCCGGTCTGAACATCAACACCATATTCAACAGCCTGATATAATTTACCTGAGAAATTAACTTTGGATCCATGTGTCAAATGACCGCCATGAGGTAATGACATACCGAGTATGACATCCCCCGGCTTTAATAAAGCCAACATTACCGCTGCATTCGCCTGAGAACCTGAGTGAGGCTGGACATTGACGTAATTTGCACCGAATAATTTTTTTGCTCGGTCAATGGCCAGTTCTTCAGCTACGTCAACGTATTCGCAGCCACCGTAATAACGCTTACCGGGATATCCTTCTGCATATTTGTTCGTAAGTACCGACCCCTGGGCTTCCAGGATGCGTGGACTTACATAATTCTCGGACGCTATCAGTTCAATATGATCTTCTTGCCGGCGTTTTTCATTAGTAATGGCCTGAAAAAGTGCTTCATCAAAATTTTCTATGGTATAATTTCCATCAAACATGAGTATTCCTTAGCTTGGAGTGTGATACTTACCTTGATTTAACTATAATATCGTTACGTACGTTTCTAACACCATCTACACCTGCAGCAATAGTCCCAGCTCTTAGTTTTACTCTTTGAGTATCAACAAAACCACTAAGCTGAACTTCATCTTTGTAGGTTTTAACTTTTACAAAAAAACCATTCGTTCCCAGCTCATCGACTAAACTGGCTTTCACTTTGGTGGTCGTTGCTGAACTATCAAGATACTCGCCTGTACTTTCAGAGTGAGGGGAAGCAGTACACGCAATAATGATCAGGGAAATAAAACCAATCAATAATATTTTAAGTGAGTCACGCATTAAGGCTCCTTAAAGAAAAAACCTTATAAGATTACCACAAAATTAATTCAGATACGAAGGGAACATTCTTGCAATTTTAGTTCTTTGGGTCATGGGCCATCACATTTTTTCTACACAATTTAAAAATAAAGCTAAGTTAAAAACCTGAGGAATTGTCAACTTTAGAAAATAAAAATTTTCATATCCCTACTTCCTGTGCCAAACCCTGAGCGATTTTCAGCAAATTTAACCGCCCAGGTACTGCCGTTGTTAACCCAACCTGTACTTCAGAAGCAAACTATAAATACTAATTATGTCCATGTATTGTTTCTTGGGTGTCTTCGTGGGCATGAACGGGTTGCTGTGGCTTACTATGAACATTATTGTCATGTCCGTGTATCTTACCTTGCACCACACCTGATCCTCTATTGGTGGAAGGATATCTCACTGCATTGTTTTGCTTGGCTCTACTTTGCCTGGGGCCATTCTGTTGTACCACAACATCACCTTGAGATATGCGTGGATTAACTATAATCCTGTTCTGATTTAAATCAGCCCTTCCATGATAAACACTACTTTGAGGCACTGACCGAAAGTATTCATTGTGATGATAATGATTTGGAGAATTGCGTTGAACCTCTACTCTGGGGGCAGGATTGTAATAATTTCGTTCGTAATATTGATCTTGCTCAACACAGGATGTAATCAGAGGTAGTACTAAAAGACAGGAAACGAGGTATTTCATGGAAAACTCCTCAAAAAAAGGAAAGTTCATTTTTAAAATGAGCCTTCCTTTAATTTAATTATTTATCGAGTTGATAACTCAGCTTTAGCTTGGTTTTTCAAGTAAGGAAGAATTCGGATAGTACTGTTCACGTTGGTCCAACCGGAGTAAAGGGTGTAATAAGGTGACTGAACCGTGATATACATTTGACTATGACAATAGAAATTATAAAAAAGGCTTATATAATGAGGCGCATCGAAACTGTAAATATCAAAAGCAAGTGATGATCCATCTTCATAAGTACCAAATACAGTAACGTCAGTGAAGCTGTTATTAATGATTTCAATTTGGCAATAGCCAGGATATGAGATATTTTTGGTTATAGATTTCTTATCTTCAGCATCTGCTTTCGGATTAATGTGCAAATTAGCTGCAAAAACATTCGAAAACAGACTAAAACATAACAGAAACAACAAAGACTTCAACTTCATGGTTTTCCCCTTAGTGAGAGCGAGATGGCATAGTAACAAAGTATTCAATTTAGTCAATAGGTTTTTTTTCTACCCATGAATAAATAAAAATTGAAACAAATCATTACAATAAGGTGATAAAGTATGTCTTTATGATATATTGCACGCCTATTAAAATTTACAGTATATGAGTAGGGGTAGATAATGAAAAAGCGCATGACTATCATGGGAATGACCTTACTGGTTGTTTTCGGTGGAATCATTGCTTTTAATCTGATTAAGTCGTTTATGATTAAACAATTCTTTGCCAGCTATGAACCCCCAGCGGTTACTGTTTCATCCGCTGTAGCCCAGGCTGTTGATTGGCAACCCACCCTTAATGCCATAGGTAATTTCGTGGCAATGAATGGTGTGGAGGTTAACTCTGAAGCTTCAGGAAAAGTTGTTAAAATCGATTTTGAATCAGGTCAATACGTTGAGAAAGATGCACCTCTGATTACTATTGATGATAGCGTTGATCAAGCAATGTTAAAATTTAACCAATCAGAGCTTACGCTTAAAGAATTAAATTACAAACGGCAAACTGATTTGTCTAAAAGAGGGGCTACGCCCAGCTCAAACGTAGATGAGGCTAAAGCAAATCTGCAGCAAGCTCAGGCCAAACTGGAGCAAATTCAGTCTCAAATTAATCATAAGCATATAGTTGCACCATTTGCAGGTCGTTTGGGTATTCGGCAAGTTAATTTGGGACAGTATATAAGTCCTGGGCAAACCTCGATAGTTTCCCTGCAATCCCTGGACCCTCTATTTCTTGAGTTCTACCTTCCGGAACAGCTATACAAGCGCATTCATATTAATCAAAGTATTATATTCTCGGTTGAAGAGTTTCCCAATGCCCTTTTTGAAGGAACAATAACTGCAATTAACTCTAAAATTGATTTGAATACCCATAATGTATTGGTACAAGCGACTTTGCCAAATTGCCCAGCGGCTGCAATAGCAAATCCCAAGCAATCCCTGCTGGTAAAAACACGACAGGAAACCAGAGGTAATAAATCTATCGTCACCTGTAGTAGTGATTTAAATAAAAAAAATAAAATCAAAAACTATGTCTTTATACCAGGCATGTTTTCTTCCATTGACATCGAACAATCTATGGAACCAGGTACCGTTATCGTTCCGTCAACTGCCGTGTCTTATAGTCTTTATGGAAACGCTGTCTATATCATCAAAAAAAATAAAGAAGGGAAGAAAAATAAAGACGGTGAAGACGTATTGGTTGTAAATCGGGTCTTCGTTTCTACTGGTGAGCAGCAAGGAAATTACACGGTAATAAAGAAAGGGGTCAAAGCAGGAGAGTTGGTGGTTTCTACTGGTGATTTGAAATTACAAAATGGCACCCCCGTAGTCATTAATAACAGCGTTCAGCTAAATAATGACAGTACTCCAGAAACTTTGGGACAATAAAGGTTACTTCTCAATAAGGCCGGAAAAATACTTTTCCTGTTTCCCGCGGCTTGTCCATGGAATCCAGAAATCTCGTGCGGGGTCGAGATGTTCGACTTTCCAGAGGTTATTTAGAAGTTACCAATATAGTTTAAAAATAACCCTGGACTCAAATGGTTCCAGGGAAAAACAATAATATTTGCTGGCTTTAAAATTAAATGAATTGCTGGTTTTTTTGCAGGATAACTTATGAAATTTACTGATCTATTTATCAAGCGACCCGTCCTTTCCATAGTAATTAGTATGCTGATTTTTCTTTTTGGTATTAATTCCATCTATAAAATGCAAATTCGCCAGTATCCTCGAATGGACAATACCGTGATTACAATCATGACCAGCTATCCAGGTGCTGATGCGGATCTGATGGCTGGCTTTATTACTTCACCCTTAGAAAATGCAGTTGCCAGTGCGGAAGGGATAGACTATATGACCTCATCGAGTGTTCAAGGTCTTAGTACCATTACTTTAACCATAAAACTGAACTTCGATCCCCAAATAGCCTTTACTGACGTAATGAGTAAAGTCCAGCAAACGATTAACCAACTACCCAAGGAAGCACAACAGCCTGTCATTCTAAAAAAATCAGATTCGTCCACAGCATTGATGTACATCAGTCTTGACAGTAAAGAAATGACCCCCCAACAAATCACTGACTATGCAACTCGAGTTGTTCAACCCCAACTACAAACTGTTGAGGGCGTTGCAAAAGCAGAAATCTTGGGAGGCGCTACCTATTCTATGAGAATATTTCTCAATCCAATTAAAATGGCTGCCCTAAACGTAACCCCAGCCGATGTTTCTGCAGTTCTTGCCAGTAATAACTTCCTGACAGCCGCAGGCAATACTAAAAGTGAATATGTTGCAATTAATATGACTGCGAAAACCGATCTGAATGATGCTGATGCATTCAGTAAATTGATTGTTCGCAGTGACAAAGGGTCAATTATACGATTACGTGATATAGCGAAAATAGAATTAGGTTCGCAAAGCTATGATAATTCAGTAACCTTTAATGGAAGAAAAGCCGTATTTATTTCTATTACGCCAACTCCTACGGCAAATCCTCTTACTGTCATAAGTGATGTAAGAAAATTGATGCCATCCATCATCAAGGAATTTCCACCTTCTTTGACTGGTACCATAGTTTATGACGCTACCGATTTCATCAGAGCGTCAATTAGCGAGGTAGTCCATACCCTTATTGAAGCGGGTCTTATCGTCATTGTGGTTATCTTCTTATTCCTTGGTTCCATTCGTTCCGTTTTAATACCTATGGTCACTATCCCACTTTCTTTGGTTGGTGTTTGTACTCTTATGCTTGCATTAGACTACAGTATCAACTTGCTCACCTTGCTTGCTTTTGTTCTGGCAATTGGGCTGGTGGTCGATGATGCGATTGTGGTTGTAGAGAATGTACACCGTCACATTGAAGAAGGGAAAAGCCCCTTGGAGGCCGCACTTATCGGTGCCCGAGAAATTGCAATACCTATTATTGCAATGACCATTACTTTGGCTGCAGTTTATGCCCCCATAGGTTTTATGGGCGGTCTAACCGGCGCTTTATTTAAGGAGTTCGCGTTCACTTTAGCTAGTGCAGTCATTATATCAGGGGTAATAGCCTTAACTTTATCACCCATGATGTGTTCCAAAATATTAACTACAGAAGTAAGCAGCGGTAAATTCGTTCATTACCTGGATGATAAATTCAACAAGCTCAGAGTGTCTTACCAGAGGGTATTACATAGTTTATTGAATACCCGAGCAATCATGCTGCTTTTTGCAGCAGTTGTTGTTCTGATGCTCCCTTACCTTTACCTGAATACTTCTGCTGAGACTGCTCCTGATGAAGATCAGGGTTTCTTTTTTGTAATGGCTACTGCTCCTCAATTTGCCACTTTAAATTACATCGAAGCGTTTACCAAACCTTTTGACAAAATCTACCAAAGCTTCCCTGAAACAGAAAATTATTTTACCGTTAATATGAGTCAACCTGTCTCGGGTATGGTTCTTAAGCCATGGGATCAACGAACCAAAAGTCAGTTTGATTTAAAACAACCACTGCAAGACAAATTATCAAATATTTCTGGACTAAACGCCTTTGCTATCGTCCCTCCTCCTCTTCCAGGTGGAGGAGGTGGTACCCCGGTTCAATTCGTCATAAAGACTACTAATGATTTCCAAAGTTTATTTGATATCTCTAATAAACTTACGGAAAAAGCGAGAAACAGTGGTTTGTTTATCTATATTGATAACTCGCTTAAATTCAATCAACCAGAAATTGAGCTTTCTATAAATCGCCCTAAAGCTTCGGAAATGGGATTGGATATGCGCTCAGTAGGAAGCAGTTTGACCAGCGCCCTTTCCGGAAACTATGTAAACTATTTTAACCTGGAAGGTCGTAGTTATCAGGTCATACCTCAACTTGATCGTAAATTTCGACTCACCCCAGAACAATTAGGTCAAATTTATATTAAGACTATGGCGGGTATTATGGTCCCCCTATCAACTGTTGTTACCCCCGTTGAAAAAACACAACCTAATGCTGCGACTCATTTCCAGCAATTAAATTCAGCAACGATACAGGCCGTGATGATGCCTGGAAAAACCTTAGGAGAAGGACTTCATTTTTTACAAGATGCAGCGAAAGAAACCTTACCTAAAGGGTTTACTTATGATTTTGGCGGAGAATCAAGACAATTTATGCAGGAAGGGAGCGCATTAGTTTTTGCTTTCCTTTTTGCCATCATTATTATCTTTCTAGTTTTATCGGCTCAGTATGAAAGTTTCCGCGATCCACTAATTGTTTTAATCAGTGTGCCTATGTCTATTTGTGGCGCTTTAATCCCACTCAACCTAGGCTTGGCCAGCATTAATATTTATACCCAGGTTGGCCTGATTACCTTAATAGGTCTTATAAGTAAACACGGCATTCTAATTGTTGACTTTGCTAATCATTTACAACGAGAAAAAAATATGGATAGACGTGCAGCTGTGGAAGAAGCAGCAGCCATTCGATTGCGCCCAATATTGATGACTACAGCGGCGATGGTTTTTGGTGTGCTGCCGCTATTGATTGCAAGTGGAGCTGGGGCTGTGAGCCGATTTGATATTGGTCTGGTAATTGCAACGGGCTTAATGATTGGAACTTGCTTCACCTTGTTTGTTGTACCTACACTCTATACCTACATCGCTGAAGACCATCGTCGTAAACCGGATGAACCCGTTGCGTTAGAGTCTGAGACTCTCATTTAAGGATTTTAAAGATTTGACCTGGTTCCGCTCGGGCTGAGGAGGGGTAATAGCCTCGTCCGAGAAAATACGGCAATTAATTACTTTTATCCTTCATCTTTCAGATGATAAACGATAAACGATAAACGATAAACGATAAACGATAAACAATAAACAATAAACAATAAACAACATAGTTGAGTATTCCCCAAAAATACCAGTCTTTATTTTCATTATTAATAAACAACTTTATGTGCCTTCATGAAAATGGCTATGCCCCATCAGTCTGTGATACCATTCTGTCTTTTTACCAGTACAGGCTATAACATGGATAAAACCTATTCACCCGAGGCGATAGAGCAAGCTTATTACCAAAAGTGGGAAAGTCAGCATTACTTTCAGCCCAAAGGCGATGGCAAACGATTTTGCATTATGCTTCCCCCTCCCAATGTTACAGGAAGCCTTCATATGGGACACGGTTTTCAACACACCATTATGGATGCTTTAACTCGCTACCACCGAATGTCGGGTGACAAAACGTTGTGGCAACCTGGAACGGACCATGCGGGAATTTCTACTCAGCTTGTTGTTGAAAAACAATTAGAAGCTCAAGGAATTGCTCGAAAAGATTTAAGTCGTGAGCAATTTTTAGAACATGTGTGGAAATGGAAAAATGAATCTGGCAACACGATAACTCAGCAAATGAGACGCATAGGGGATTCAGTAGATTGGGATCGAGAACGGTTCACTATGGATGAGGGTTTATCCGCGGCGGTACAAAAAGTGTTTGTCCAGCTTCATGATGAAGGTCTGATCTATCGAGGCACTCGTTTGGTTAATTGGGATCCGAAACTTGGAACTGCCGTTTCTGATCTTGAAGTACTTTCTGAAGAAGAGGATGGATTTCTTTGGCATATTCGATACCCTGTAGTTGATTCTTCTGAGTTTGTAGTGGTTGCTACTACACGCCCTGAAACTTTGCTGGGTGATTCGGCAGTAGCAGTTCATCCTGCTGATCCTCGTTTCCAACATTTAATTGGCAAACAAGTAAATCTCCCCCTTTGCGACAGAACCATCCCCATTATTGCAGATGAGTATGTAGATAAAGAATTTGGCAGTGGCTGTGTTAAAATTACCCCAGCCCATGATTTTAACGATCATGAAGTAGGAAAACGGCACGATTTACCCTTGATCAATATATTAAACAAAAAGGCGATGCTTAATAAAAATGTCCCCTTGAAATATCAAGGTATGGATAGATTTATTGCCAGAGAGCAAATCATCCAGGACTTGGACAAAGAGGGCTTTCTGGTAAAAACAGAACCCCATAAATTAAAAGTTCCTCGTGGGGAAAAATCAAATGTGATCATCGAACCACTGTTAACTGATCAATGGTATGTAAAAATACAACCTTTGGCCGAACCAGCAATTGCGGCAGTAAAAAAAGGTGAAATCCGCTTTATCCCGGAAAACTGGAACAAAACCTATTTTCAGTGGATGGAGAACATTGAAGATTGGTGTATCAGTCGCCAATTATGGTGGGGACATAGAATTCCGGCCTGGTATGACAGTCAGGGTAATATTTATGTGGGTTACAGTGAAAATGATGTTCGCTTTAAATATAAAATTGATGAGGATACTTCCTTAAAACAAGATGAAGATGTTCTTGATACCTGGTTCTCTTCTGCTCTGTGGCCCTTTTCAACTTTGGGTTGGCCTGAGCGTACTACTGAGCTGGAGCAGTTTTACCCCACCTCTGTACTCGTTACCGGTTTTGATATTATATTTTTCTGGGTTGCCCGCATGATTATGATGGGTTTAAAATTCACCGGGAAAGTTCCTTTTAAAGACATCTTTATTACTGGATTAATCCGCGATAGTGAAGGACATAAAATGTCCAAATCCAAAGGAAATGTACTTGATCCTCTGGATATTATTGATGGGATAGATCTCGAATCATTAGTAGCCAAACGTACTTCAAATTTGATGTTACCCTCAGTACGCGACAAAATCATTAAGGCCACTCGTAAAGAATTCCCTGAAGGTATCAGTGCATATGGAACAGATGCACTACGCTTCACTTATTGTTCACTTGCTTCAACAGGTCGTAATGTACGCTTTGATATAGGTCGTGTTGAAGGATATCGAAATTTTTGTAATAAATTATGGAACGCTGCACGTTATGTGTTACTTAACACTGATGAAGAGCAAATTGATTTCGGCGATGGTGCATTCCAATACAGTCCAGCGGATGAATGGATATTATCTCGACTTCAACGAACCATTAGTAAAGTACACCATTACTTCGAAACCTACAGATTTGATTTATTAGCCAATACCCTATACGAATTTGTCTGGCATGAATATTGTGACTGGTACCTGGAGCTATCCAAACCAGTGCTTCAGGATGAACAGGCCTTAAGTGCTCTGAAAAGAGGAACACGCAGGACTTTAATTCATGTACTGGATCGTATTCTGAAGCTGCTACATCCTATAATGCCCTTCATTACCGAAGAAATCTGGCAAAGAACAACTAAATTCACCAGTGAAAATGGGGTCAGTATTATGCTTAGTACTTATCCTCAAGTAAACGAAGAGTTCATTAATGATATTATTGAAGAAGAATTGGAGTGGTTAAAAGCAGCAATTCAAGCCTTACGAACCATACGCAGCGAAATGTCGATTTCTCCAGCCAAAATGATTCCGCTGCATATTCGTAATAGTACACCAGTACTTAAAAAACGCATTGAGAAGTATCAACAAACGTTAAAAGCGATGAGTAGGGTAGGTGAGATTCATTACTTAAGCGCTGATGAAAAAGCACCGGTATCTGCAACGGCTGTATTAGGCGACATTGAATTATTAATTCCCATGGCAGATTTAATAGACAAAGAAGCGGAGCTTTCTCGACTGGCTAAAGAAATGGCTAAACTGGATAAAGACATTAACCTTGCCCAAGGAAAGTTAAGTAATCCCTTGTTTACCGATAAAGCGCCTGCTGAAATTATAGCAAAAGAGCAAGAAAAACTAATTCAGGCACAACAAGCTAAAGAAAAGTTGATGCAACATCAAATTAGAATTAAGGCTTTGTAATCAGGGATTTAAGAACTTACCGCTCCCTGATCTGAACCAGGGAGTTGTCCTAAGTGTCGAGTAACTAGTAAGAATCATTGCTTAACGTCAGTTATGGAAAAGCAATGCAGATACTGCTGCCTGCCCCAAGGGTTCCCCAGGATTAAAGTCCATGGATACAGCAAAACCAAGCTCTATATCCTCTTGAGTATCCAACCCCTCTTTCAATATAACCTCAACCCTTTTACTAATAGCTAAAAGGGCAATCTCATCTATATACGTAAGGTATTGCTTATTCTTGCGGATCATTTGAGTCAACGTTGTATAAAGTGCATACTTCAATAAATATAAAGCCTCTCCAATTAATTGCCCCATAAATTCAATCTGTGTCTGATCTGAAGCAACGCAGTATAAATGAGTAAATTGGTAATCATAGGGAGAAAATTCATCTTCAAGAATATCAGTTTTTTCAGACTTCAGACATTCGCACCTATAAAAAATAAACCGTTCACTATGCCTGTTCTTATCAATAATCCTAAAAGACCCCTGAAAGACAAAAGGATACTCCCAAACTGCAACTAATATTAAGGTTTCTATATTTATAGGTGTGTAATTATCTGTCATATTCAACTCTGGATGATATAATGCATTTTATTTAACAACTACAGGATATTCTAAACGCCATTAAGATACCTAATCAAACTATAGCAACACAATATATCCGGAAAAATGCTGCTATATTAATAGATAGATTAGAGAAACTAATGGGCGGCTAGCAAAAGACAATATTATGATATTAATAAATAAAATGGGAATAGCATGTCACTAACAGAATACGTTGTTCAATATGGTTTTTCAATTAGTTTATTGGCTAATGCCGCACTATTTATTCCTCAAATTATTACTTTAATTAAAAATAAATCAGCATTAGGTGTTTCATTAGTAACCTTTGTTGGATTTAATATCATTCAACTTTTCACTATGTTACACGGATTATTAGAAAAAGATTATTTACTTGCTGGAGGGTATTTTTTGAGTATTATTACTTGTGGTTGGGTGTCGTGTTTGATTATTTATTATAAATACTTCAAGTCTCATTAATAACAAGGAACATTATGAAAAAGTTTATTGATGAACAAGACGAACAGCATAATATTCTTTCTTTGCTACCCTATTCGGATAATGCTCAATTGATTAATAAACATCAAAAACTTGGGGATCTTTATTTTATCAAATCAATTGTTGATTTCTCTATTAGTGCTCTGGAACTCTTCATGGCAGGCAGTTTAGCCTCATTCGATGCTCAGGTAGGAGAAAACCTATGCCAAATCAGAGCATATAAAATACTTAATCTTGCAAAAAAATGGCTTTACTCCACCCCTCTTAAAACCCAATTTTCCCATGAAATTGAACTATTTCGAAATTATAAAGTCCAATTGGAACATATTATTTTTGACTGGGAAAATGAAATTAAACATTCAAAAACCTATAATAAAAACCTTGATGGAAGAGAAGATATTAATGATTTTTTTGCAAGGCATCAGCTCCTGATTCCTCTAAGCAATGATTTTATTTTTATAATTGCCTGTTATTTCTTAACTCATTTCAATATACGAGAAAATAAGATCCCCGTTGCCATTAATCTCGAGTACATTAGTAGAGAATTTCATATTTCCAAGTATAAATCGAAAAGACTAACCCACAAATACCAACAACTGATATGCTCCCTGGGGTGTAATTTCATAATTAAGATTGCACACGATTTACCCAAAGAACAGGGGTATACGGATCTTTTACCCGCCCTCTTCCAAATATCTGATGAAGACCGTGCCGTGTTACCTTGTTACATAGTTAGTGACATAATTTTTCATCACAGTACTAAAGAACAACTACCTGTCCTTTTTATTGTCCATCAATTGACAGACCAAAATAGACAGGAAAATTCCGTTATTTATTTTTTATTAACGAGTACAGAAAACCACTCTGCTCTTATACTCGTTCCGAGCAAACAGTACCTGCCAAAACATTGTATGGTGGTATCAGGAGATATCTCTTATCCACAAAATACTCCTATTGAATCTCCCAAAGAATATATTGAGCGTGTACTCTGTGAAACTCCATTGAAATTAATTTTAGCTAATACAGCCAGTCATCCTCAGTACTCCGGTAAACGACTGGAATCTTTTCGAGAAAACCCATTTCAATTGATAAATCCTGATGACAACCTGGAGGGAAAAAAACTTCATGAAAATAAGTTACTGCTTATGCAACAATTTGCTTTACACTCAGGATGCTCCAGACAAAATCCATCTCTCTTTTTCTTAAGGCATATCTATGCCAGTAGTGTACAAGATGAGATCAGTCAATTGGAAAAAATTTATGTGGGGTCTGTTTTTGACGCCTATCAGGTGATTAACCCATAAACTGATGATAAAGGTATAGTATGGCAAATAAAGATTTTTATAACTTCAGTCAGGCTGATTTATACAAACAAATGATTGAATCTACGCCAGTACATATGTACTGGAAAAATCTAAATTTTGAATATTTGCTATGCAATTTATTGCAGGCCAAAAATCTGGGATTTTCCAGTCCTGATCAGATTATTGGCAAAACGGATTACGATCTGCTCCCCCAAAATATAGCGAATCAAATTAGAAAAAATGATATGGAGGTAATTTTTAAACAAGGTCCATGCATCTTTGAGGAGCAAATAGAAGATATTAATGGATTGAACCAGATATATCTGACCCAGAAAATTCCTATTTTTAATAAGCAGGGAGAATTAAGTGGAATTGCTGGTATTTCAATTAATATAACTGCCCGAAAGCACGCAGAAGAAAAAGTTCGGCTTGAAAAAGAAAAAGTTGAGCTGACTCTTGCAAGTATTATTGAAAATTTACCGGGACACGTATATTGGAAAAATAAAGACTCGATCTATCAAGGGTGCAATTTAGCCCAGGCAAAATCAGCTGGCTTCTCAGACCCCAATGAGATGATTGGCAAAACAGATTTTGAAATGCCCTGGCATCACGAAGCAGATATTCTGAGGGAATCTGACTTGGCAGTAATTAATAATAAAGAAACCCTGACTACTGAAGAAGCCTCTCAACTGGCAAATTCAGAGCAAGTCTCCATTTTTTTATCTAAAAAAGCTCCTTTATTCAATAAAAAAGGGGAAGTGATCGGTGTTTTAGGTGTTTCCTTTGATATCACGGATCGAAAAAAAATCGAACAAGACCTATGTCAGGCTCAAATTGCGGCTGAAACAGCCAACCAGGCTAAATCTGAATTCTTACGCAATATGGAGCACCAATTACGCACTCCATTTAGTGGAATTTACAGTATCGTCCAGATGCTTGCCGAAGCTGAAACTGCACCGGAAAAAAAAGAGCTGCTGGAACTAACCTATGGCTCAGCAAAAGAATTCCTTGATTTACTAAATGATATTATCGATTTCTCACGTTACCAGTCAGAATACACTGCCGTTCTTGCCAAAAAATTTGATTTTAAACAACTCATTGAGAGAACAGTTACGATGCAACAATCAGCTGCTATTTCCAAAAAACTTAAATTGAGCGCTGAGTATGATATAGATTTACCTACTATTTTTATTGGCGACCCCTACAGACTGCGCCGAATTTTATTAAATTTACTAAGCAATGCGATTCGTTTTACCACCAAAGGTCATGTATTTGTTCAAGTTAAATTAGGAAGAGTGGTAGACGATAGACACCTTATTTTACAGTTAATCGTCAATGATACCGGAATTGGAATCTCACCCGAAAAACAATCTCTGATTTATGAAAAATTTTACCGTATTCATCCTGCTAACCAAAATAAATATTCAGGAGCTGGGCTTGGCTTACATATCGTAAAGCAACTTATGACTGATTTGGAAGGTGAAATTGAATTAACCAGCACTCCAGGAAAAGGAACAACCTTCGTTTGTACCCTTCCATTTAAAAGACCACTGTTAGATACCATCATTGATAAAATTGAAGAGTAATTAAAATAGCAAACAATGATTGATCAATATTTAATCTCTCGGTATAATGCGTCAACATTTATTCATTATTGACTACTCTATGAAACCTGATGTCCTAATTGTTGGAGCCGGACCAGTAGGCTTGTTTACTGCTATTGAGATGAAACTGCATAATCCTGCCTTGCAAATCAAAATTCTGGATCGTAATAAAGAGTAAAGTCGTCATCACATACTTAAACTGGAAAGTCAGTCATTATCAAATTCAAAAACTTACGAAGCTTTTGATGCTGTTAGGAAACTACATGGCTTCGTCCCCACTTCAGAAATTGAAACCACTTTTTTAAACATTGCAAAAGAATTAGGTATAGAAATAGAAACAGGGGTAAAAGTCGATGATTACAGTGGACCCCATTGTCAAGACAGCGATCCGTTTAATTTAAGATATAACTTTAATTCTACTTTCTTTCGTTGACGAGGGTGCGTAGCACACGAGTCAACCACAATAGCAGTTAATGAAACACCTGTTATTGAGCCTGTGGGTATGTGGGCGCGAAGCCATCGAGTGTGGTCAAGCGGTGGATAACGTCTTTTTGTTATCCATGGCTTGTCCACATGTCCCGAAGGGCGATGGCTGATCCGCAGGACGCGTCCACATATCCACAGGCATTCCATTACGCTGCAGCCTCATATAGGCCAGCATAAACCTCTGACGGCGTGTATATTCCAAATGATTGATGAGGTCTTTCGTCGTTATAAAACTTGAAATACACCCTTAAACCATTTCGTAGTGCTAAAACTGTTCCGTATTCTTTTATGTAAATATCTTCATATTTGACTGAACGCCATAGCCGTTCAATGAACACATTATCCATCCATCGACCTTTCCCGTCCATGCTAATTTTGATGTCATGGTCTTTTAAAACATCGGTAAACGCCTTACTGGTAAACTGGGAGCCTTGATCCGTATTAAAAATATCAGGCCTGCCGTGGAGCCTGATGGCGCTCTCCAACGCGCTTACACAAAAGTCATCATCCATGCTGTTTGATACCTTCCAAGAGAGCACCTTGCGGCTATACCAGTCCATTATTGCCACCAAATATACAAAGCCTCCTTGCATCCTAACGTAGGTAATATCGGTGCACCAAACCTGATTGGGTCGATCAATCACTAAACCACGTAGCAAGTAGGGATAAACCTTTTGTTCCTTGTTCTTTTTACTCGTATTCGGCTTTGGTGCCACTGAAACCAGACCCATGATCCGCATCAAACGCTGCACTCTCTTACGGTTAACGTCATGGCCAAGGCGACGTAAATAAGAACGCATCTTTCTGCTTCCATAGAAAGGATGGCGCATGTATTCCTCATCAATCAAGACCATCAAAGCCAGATTCTCTGGGCTCTCGGTACATATTCCTTCGCCAGCAGTGCGATAGTAGCTAGCGCGTGACAAATTAACCAATGCACATTGGCGTACGATGCTGAGTGTAGGGTGATTGACATCAATCATGGCTCGCTTCTCCCGCACGCTCAACTTAGATGACCGGTCTTTTTTTTAAGCCAGTCTAACTCAACCGCTAGCTGGCCTATTTGCGTGTATAATCGATCTCGTTCTTGTATGATGGAGTCCATGTCTTTGTCATGCTTGCCGCTAAACAATTGCTTGCTTCCATCCAGTAATTGTTTTTTCCACAGATTGATTTGTGTTGCATGCACCTCAAATTCAGATGCCAATTCATTGGTCGTCTTGTGACTTTTTAATGCCTCAATTGCTACCTTTGCTTTGAAGTCAGATGTAAATTTTTTTTTAGCCACTTGGTACCCCGTTTAACAATGGTTTCTATTTTTGTCAATCAGCATCCAATTTTGACCCTCAAACCGCATCCAAAATTGACCCTCAAAAACATATCACATTGATTATTTACTTTACTGTTTTAGCTTCGATTTTTAAAGCGATAACTTTCATTTCCAGTCTCAACAATAGAGCAATGATGAGTCAATCTGTCCAGCATGGCTGCGGTCATTTTTGTATCACAAAACACCTTTGGCCATTCACCAAAATTTAAGTTTGTTGTAATGATTAATGATGTTTTTTCATATAATTTGCTAACTAAATGAAACAACAGAGCTCCGCCCGCTTCAGAAAATGGTAAATATCCAAGCTCATCCAGGACAATAGCATCAAAATTTTGCAGGCGATTAGCTAGCCGTCCTGTATTAACTTGTTTTTTTTCTTGTTCTAATTTGTTGACCAGATCAACAACATTATAAAAACAAGCCCGCTTTCCTTGCTTAATTAAATTAGTTGCTATAGCAATAGCTAAGTGCGTTTTACCAGAGCCCGTGCCACCCACAAAAATAATATTGCGCCCAGCATCAACAAAGCTCCCTGCGTGCAATAAACTTATTTCTTCTTCATTAACAGGATGTTGCGTAAAATCAAATTGGCTTAAATTACGATTGACCGGGAATTTTGCGACACTCAGTTGATAATTAATAGCACGCGTTTTGCGTGTTATTTGTTCTGCTTCTAATAGCATAGATAACCACTCATAATGAGTTAGTTTCACCAAAGGCTTCGACTCTTCATAGGCTAGCAACCTATCTAACATGCCTTGTAATTTTAATATCTTAAGCAACTCAGATAATTTAGTGAATGGCATGATTTGCTCCCGTTAAGAGTAAATTATATTTATGACAATTACTTGTGGGTTCTTCCTTTAAGATTAATCCAGCGGGCATTGTCGTTGCTTGAGGAAGTGCTGTAGGCCGTAATCGATGCAACGCATTAAGAATATA
The DNA here is from genome assembly GCF_011764505.1 of Legionella antarctica. NCBI lineage: Bacteria > Pseudomonadati > Pseudomonadota > Gammaproteobacteria > Legionellales > Legionellaceae > Legionella > Legionella antarctica. The sequence goes on along the minus strand of NZ_AP022839.1, from coordinate 1,276,501 downwards.
ATCACGGCTAACCACCTGCTCTGTTAGCGCTAATTCACAGGCTACACTCACCGCCTCAATGCCATGCTCACTCATTGCCAACAGCACCTCAACGCATTCTCTGTCACCACCACGGCGCTTCATGAGAATGCTTTTGATTTTTAAAATGGCTGGTGGTAATTGCCAGTCTTTGAATGGAGCACCATTGCGTAATGCCCCTGGCTTGCGCTCCAGTAAAGGTAAATAATGCCATGGATTAAACAGTGTTTTATTGCGGCCAAAGGTGCGTTGGTGGCAACCGATGGACTCATTACCTGAAAATACCTCTATAGTTAATGCGTATATCCTGAGCGTCACCATCTGGTTGGCATAGGCACAATCAACGCTATAACGATTTCTATCGCAATGAATCAAGCAGGTTGAATGTACTAGAGTTGAAACTTCTTTATACCCATCAAATGGATGATTTAACGCTCTAAAATGAGTTCTTTCTTCTTGAAATACAGCGTCAACAGTTAGTTCTTGTTGTTCTGGGTGATGCCTTTTCTCGGCCAATAATTGGCATTGCTGCTGAAGATGTTCATTTAATAACGACAAGGTTTCATATTTAAGACGTGGTTTAAATACCCAGTCACGTACATTATCAACTTGATTTTCAATCTGCCCCTTTTCCCATCCGGCTGCGGGATTGCAGGCTGTAGGTTCAATTAAGTAATGATCCATTAATGCCAAAAATCGCCGGTTAAAAGCACGCTCCTTACCCTTGAAAACACTATCTACCGCCGTTTTCATGTTGTCATAAATACCTCTTAGCGTTAAGCCACCAAAAAATTTGAAGGCTAAATTATGCGCATCAAATAACATTTCTTGAGTTTCTCGAGGATATGCTACAAGAAAAAATTTACGGCTGTAGCTTAAACGAAATTGAGCTACTTTGATTTTTTGAACAACGCCTGCAAGCTCTACAGTTTCTTCACTCCAATCAAACTGATAGGCCTCTCCGGGATGATAGTATTGTGGAATATAGGCTTTTAATGACTCTCGACTCGTACAGCGCCATACTTTAACAAAACGCTGGACACTATCATAAGAACCGCAATAGCCACTTTCTTTTAGTTGAGTGTAGTACTTCATTGCACTACGGCGTTCCTTTTTCGATAACTTGTGGTCGTTGTTCAACCATGATACCAACGTCTCTTTGAAGATATTCAGTGCAGGTAGTGGTTGAATGGAGCGTTGATAATTTTTCCCAGACTTTTCTGCTCGGATTACCCGTCTAACTGTATTACGCGATAATCCTGTTGTGCGAACAATTTCCGCAATAGTTAATTTTTGCACATGAAACATGCGCCTAATTTTTGCTTCTGTTTCCATGATCAACATCCTCTAATTCCCTCTAGATTATTAAAATCTAGAGTACACGTTTTACTCGATTTTAGAGGGTCAAAATTGGATGCTGATTTACCCTAAAAGGGGGTCATTTTTGCATGCTGATTTACATTCTATTTTACACCACTGTCTCATTTTTGGGGTCCACTATAGATTGTCAGCAACTTTTAAACCAATTTCCCACTGCTCAAACAATTATAGGTGCTGATGGCGCGCATAGTATAGTGAGGAGACAACTATTCGACGATGAAAAAATTGTAGATGAAAACCTGCAATATATAGTTGAAATTAAATATAAAGCTCAAGGAGCTGCTTCTCGTTTACCTGCTGCTACTTATGGACCTGCATTAGGACAAGTTCAACATTTCATCTCTGAAAATGTAGGAAAAGAAAAAGAGGGTTCTACACCTGTTTCTTTATTTGTATTTGTTGATGAAGAGACCTATAAAGAGATCAGAACTATTCCTAATGCAAAATTGACAGATTTGGATCCCACAACAAAAAAAATGAAACAACTTTTAAACTCCATTCGCCCGTGGATATCTCTGCGAAAAATAGCTTTGGATGAAGTAATGATAAGCGATAGTGAAAAAATAAATGGGGTTGCCCTCAGCGTTTATCAAAGTGCAAGTTTTGCAAAAGAGATCAAGGATAAACGAGTTTATCTGGTTGGTGATGCCGCAGCAGCCGTGCCTTATTACCGAGCCTTGAATGCAGGACTTGTTGCTGCAGCTGTAACCGCCAGAGAAATTGCTACCAAAGGCTCACCTGATTTAGAAATGTTAAATAAAACACTCTCAGTGATATGGGTCCGCATGTCTGGAACAAAATTAAGGAAAAATAAGAGCTATTCATCCATCATTTATAGTTAAAAATTCACTCAAATTAACCTATTTAAACCTACTCAATACCGTATGAATAGTGATTGCTACTACGAATTGTCTTAGGTCATTTTACCACAACTCTATCAGAATGACTTATCCACAAGTCCACAGGTCAGGAGAGCTTCACTTTCTCGTATAGGCCTGTGGGCCTTGTGGGTAAGTCATGACGCTCTCATTTAGGGTTTATGGTCTTTTCCGGCCATAATACACCTCTGCGGGCGTTAAATAATTAAAGGACTGGTGAAGCCTTCGGTTATTATAATACTCAAAATACTCCGTTAAGGCCAGCTCAACCTCTTCAATTGTATCAAAATCATACCGGTAGATTTTTTCTTGCTTAACACTACGCCACAATCGCTCGATAAATATATTATCTAAATAACGTCCTCGCCCATCCATGCTGATAGAAATGTGGTGAGATTTTAGCGTATTTATCCAATCTTTTGAGGTAAATTGAGAACCCTGATCCGTGTTAAAGATCTCACAACGCGAATGCAGCAAAGCGTTTCTAAGCGCCTCAATACAAAATTCAGCCTCCATAGTAGGTGAAATAGCCCATCCAATCACATAACGACTATACCAGTCCATAATAGCTACTAAATACACATGCTTTCCTTTCATGCGGATGTAGGTGATATCTGCGGCCCAAACCTGATTTGGTTTGGTGATATCCACCTCTTTTAATAAATAAGGGAACACCTCATGCTCCTTATTGGGAACGCTTGTATTTGGCTTTGGGTAAACAGTCGATAACCCCATCATTTCCATCAACTTTTTTACTCGACGTTTACCAACAGGATAGCCTACTTCTTTTGACAGCCATCTTGCCCGCTTAATTTTACCTTCACATGGATACTGCAGATAGTGCTCATCAAGTAGCGCCATAAGCGCTTCATCTTCGACAGAAATGGGCTTGGCACTATAATAATAACTTGAAACAGGCAAGTCTAATAGCAAGCATTGTTCACGAATGGTGAGCTCGGCAAGAGGATCAATCATGACGCGCTTTTCATCCAGACTAAAGTTCATGCTTTTTTTTTAGCCAAGATAGCTGCGCTTGAAGTCGACCAATTTCTTGATATAATGCCTCAACAAGCTGCTCTTGGGACTTGGCTTCTTTTTCATTAGCCCCAGAGAATAAATCGTTAATGGCTTTGATGGCCGATTGCTTCCAAGTTTTTACCTGCGTTGCGTGAACACCGTATTCACTGGTAATTTGCGCTTGTGTGAGTTTCCCCTCAATCGCAGCTAGCGTTATTTTTGCCTTCTTGGCCGCCGTATAATAAGCTCGCTTTTTAGACATTTTATTCTCCTCTTTGTATTAAGAAGAATAGCTCTTAAAAAACCTTTTTTTGTGTCCAGAAAACCGCGCCTATATTACAGGGCTTGCACAAAATGAAATGAGACGAGCTACCAGACAAAATAAAAAAGTCAATTGGGGCCGTGTGCTGAACTTTTTCCTGGCACATGCTTCAACAATAACCACTGGAGCCTTATTAAGCTCCGATTATGAACAAGCAATGTTAAATGCCCGTGTGACTCGACCTAACATTATTAGACGTAACCCACGCGCTTTAATTACCTTTAATTCATTTATTATAACAACTGTCGCATTATCTGCTGTAGCCTTTTTCTCATTATCTATAGCCATGGGGCCAGCAATTCTCTTATCCTTAATTGGTGCATCGGCACTTGTGGGTACTTGTGTTTTCTTATTTAAACTGACCCAGCACATTATGAAAAGGATTCAGGAAAGAGATAACCCCATAAGATCCTTGCCTGCATTTCCATGGGAAATTGAAGATAAAGAAGACAACTCATTAACCCTGTTAAGTAAATTATCAACTCATCCTGGTGAGGATAATCCTTCATCGACCCATGAAGAGGTAATAAACTACGCCAATCCCTTAGAAAGCAGCGTAAATAAAGCGGATGAGTCAGTTACTCATTCTAGTCCTACCCTCTAAGTTTTGGTACCTCGCGCGCTGTATTGATAGAATGCCTTATTGATTATAATTAGGCTGTTACGATGGACGAGAATGAAGAGCTGTTACAACCCGCTTCAAAAAATGGTGTTTTTTATGGCACTATTTCTTTTCTAGCTACTTCAATAGCAGCCTACGCCATGATACGAAAAGGTAATTATAGAGCTGCGTTGCTTTTGTATCGTCACAGCGGTGGCGGTGGATTGAATTTTTATAAACAACAGGAAAACGGTCAATTAAAACGTTCTTTTGCCATTGATTACCACCATTTTTGGGATCACACGACCAAACAAAGTGCATGGAAGTTGCATTATCATCGAGGCGAAAACGCGAACCAGATAAAAAAACATCGTCCCTACGAAGGTGGATGGTAACGTGTGGTCGTCTTATCTGCCAAGGTCAGATCCAACTGAACTGCTGTTTTTGACGGAACGTTGTTGTTCCAGAAACAACAACGCGCTATAGAGAGGAAATATAGCGCGCGTTAAATAACAACACTGAAGTACGTCATAGGAAAATGTGTAAATTGCCTATGCTTTTTTATCTAACTTCCACCAGAAGTAATTCCATTTTTCATTATTGTGTCAGGAATTTTCTCTGCAATTTCTTCGCTAGAGGTGGTAAAAAATGTATGACCAGCAGACTCCCAAAATTTAGGTGACTTACCGCATAAGGCCATAACACCAAGAACGGTTAGCCCCGGTAAAACACCCGTTAAGACAATACCTAAAACAACAGCCGCGTTAGCAAAATTTTGCCAGTTAGGATCACGATGCTTTTTAAGTACTTCATTAGCATCATTTAATTGACCATAGAACTTGGTAATTTTTTCACTAGGCTTTAATATCGTTTCATCGTGTAGTGTCATATATAATCCACTAACTGCATCAAATTTTTCCTTAAGAATTTTAGACGCTTTGTCTTGAGGCCAAACTTGAATACGTTTAACCTGGGTAATAAAGCCAGATAGATCATCCGCATCCAGTTCAGGAGCTATTGATTTTTGGATTTCAGCAGCAAGGTGCAATAAATAATCTTTTGTTAATGGAGTCAGTTTGTCAATAATAATGGATTGGCACTTCCATTCATTGCTATTACCTAAGATCCCTTGCAGATTTTTCTTTTGTTGCTTCAACAGCTCAACATCGTCTTGAAGGTATGTATTTACCAACTCAAGACTTTTATTTTCTTGAGTTAATTTTTTAATAGCACGTTGATGTTCTTTCTCGTTGCTATTTAATTGCTCTGTCAGACTCTCTTGAACTTTGATTAACTCAGCCAGTTGTTTTTGCAAGGCATCTACTTCTTCAGCGAATTCTTGTTCTCTAACTTCATTAGGAGTAGATAGATTTTGCATAAAAAGAGCATGTTTTTCGTTGAGCATCCTTAGCTGTCCACTTAAAGTATCGTTTTCCTGGGTTAACTCTTTAACCTTGAAAGTGTGCTCTCTATTCCCTGTAGATAATTGTTCCGTTAGCTGTTTTTGTCTTTCAGTTAAATTAACCAGTTGCACCCCCATATCACCTATTCGATTAGTAAGTTCTTCCCGTTGCTTTTCTGCCAAGACTAAATTCTCAACATCCTTTAAATGTTCTTTTCCTTTTTGAGCTAATTGTTCCGTTAAACTCTCTTGACCTTTAGTTAATTCATTCAGTTGTTTTTCCAAGCCCGCTACTTTCTCAGAGAATTCTTGCTTTTGACTTTTATTAGCAGTAGTAAGCTCCTGAACAACATGAATATGTTCTTTCTGGAGCATCTTTAGCTGTTCACTTAAGCTTTCTTTTTCCTGGATTAATTTGTCAACCTGAATTTCGTGCTCACTTTCACCTTGAGATAATTTTTTTGCTAAACCTTCTCTAACCTCAGTTAACTCATCCAGCTGCTTTTTTAAGTCCCCTTCTTTTTGAGCAAATTCCTGTTTTTCAACCTCATTAACCTCACTTAGCTTCCGCACAGCAAGTTCGTGATCCTTCTTAGTTTGAGCTAATTCTTCCGATACTCTATCGTGTTGTTCGGTTAACTGCTGAACCTTAAGCTCGTGAGCCTTTTCCGTTGTAGATAATTTTTTCGTTAGCTGTTCTTGCTCTTGATTTAACTTAACCAGTTGCTCGTTCAAAACATCCATTTGGGTACTGAAATCTTTCCTTTGTTTTTCTTGGGTAAAAATTAACTCCTCAATAGCCTTCACATGCTCCTTTTCTTTTTGAGCTAATTGTTTCGTTAAACTCTCTTGACCTTTAGTTAATTCATTCAGTTGTTTTTCCAAGCCCGCTACTTTCTCAGAGAATTCTTGCTTTTGACTTTTATTAGCAGTAGTAAGCTCCTGAACAACATGAATATGTTCTTTCTGGAGCATCTTTAGCTGTTCACTTAAGCTTTCTTTTTCCTGGATTAATTTGTCAACCTGAATTTCGTGCTCACTTTCACCTTGAGATAATTTTTTTGCTAAACCTTCTCTAACCTCAGTTAACTCATCCAGCTGCTTTTTTAAGTCCCCTTCTTTTTGAGCAAATTCCTGTTTTTCAACCTCATTAACCTCACTTAGCTTCCGCACAGCAAGTTCGTGATCCTTCTTAGTTTGAGCTAATTCTTCCGATACTCTATCGTGTTGTTCGGTTAACTGCTGAACCTTAAGCTCGTGAGCCTTTTCCGTTGTAGATAATTTTTTCGTTAGCTGTTCTTGCTCTTGATTTAACTTAACCAGTTGCTCGTTCAAAACATCCATTTGGGTACTGAAATCTTTCCTTTGTTTTTCTTGGGTAAAAGTTAACTCCTCAATAGCCTTCACATGCTCCTTTTCTTTTTGAGCTAATTGTTTCGTTAAACTCTCTTGACCTTTAGTTAATTCATTCAGTTGTTTTTCCAAGCCCGCTACTTTCTCAGAGAATTCTTGCTTTTGACTTTTATTAGCAGTAGTAAGCTCCTGAACAACATGAATATGTTCTTTCTGGAGCATCTTTAGCTGTTCACTTAAGCTTTCTTTTTCCTGGATTAATTCGTCAACCTGAATTCCGTGCTCTCTTTCACCTTGAGATAATTTTTTTGCTAAATTTTCTCTAACCTCAGTTAACTCATCCAGCTGTTTTTTTAAGTCCCCTGCTTTTTGAGCAAATTCCTGTTTTTCAACCTTATTAACCTCACTTAGTTTCTGCACAGCAAGATCGTGCTCCATCCTGGCTTGAACTAATTCTTTTGTTACACTATCGTGTTGTTGGGTTAACTTCCTCACCGTAAACTCGTGAGCCTCTTCCATTGTAGATAAATATTTCGTTAGCTGTTCTTGCTCCTGCGTTAACTTATTCGCTTTTTCTTCAAGTTTTTGTACTTGGACACTAAACTGTTGATTTAGTTTTTTTACTTCAGTTAAGTCAAAAATTAAATGATTTTTGGCACCCAATCCAGTAGCAAGGCCGGAAATTTCCTTATAAAGTGCCTCATTTTCTATGAAAAGCTCTTTAATGGATTGTTGGTCTAGCTCCAATCCTTTTTTGACTATATATTGAGCAGCCAAATGCACCAAGTGATGTCGTTTTTCTTTTAATTCAAGATCCCATTGATCATAAGGCATATCGTCATAGAGTATTTTAAAATTAGGAAGTGCTTCCCTGAATTTTTCTAATTGATTAGTAGATTTGATCACTTCTTTTATAAGGCTATCAACGTCATAATTCAAGCTATCATCTATAGCTTCAGTCATTAGCAATTTAGCTAATATAAGACTATTTATAGCTAATTCACTTTCAACATCTTGAAACTCTTCGTTTTCATTTAAAGAGGTAATATGTTGCTGGATAAATTTTCTAATCTCATCGGGTTTAGATGTATCTAATTCTTTTGCCTGGTCAAGGAAAGAATTTAATTGGATCATTACCTTATAGTCTTTCTCATGTGCGCCATTATGAGCTAAATCGCGGCTAATTTTTTTAATTTCCTCCTGCAACCTGGCAAAGAAAGCACTACCTTCTAATTTAATTGATAGGCCTTGATATTGGTTCACTAAAGAGTCATGTTTTACTTTCAATGTAGTTGCCAAATTGGAATTCAAGTTTTTTAAAATAGTTTTTGCTACCTCATTTTCCGCATGGGTACTTGCAAATTCATTGAACAGAGAAAAGGCTTTGTTTACAGCTTTGTATATTTCTCCGCGCTGTTCTAAATCGATAAACTCATCCTGCAAATAAGGCCGTCTTACTTCTTCAATTAACATACCCAAGCCCTCCAGGAGAAGAGCAAATCCCTCTTGACTATCTAAAGTCGTAGCTATTTTATCAGCCACTAATAATGAGGCAGTCAGATCACTGCTTAATTCAGGCTGTAACTTCTGAATTTTTGATTTCTCAGCACGCTCGCATATTTTAAGCAATTTATCTCTTGAATTGTTAATTGTTTCACTTAGCGATAATTTATCACTCAAACCTAATACTTTATTTAAATGAATGCGTGCGTGTTCATAGTTTAAAAAATGTCCACCAGGAACAGGGGGAACAATTGTGTTCAAATAGGTATCATTATGTGCTTTATAATGAACAATACGTTCATCGACTACTGTCCATATCTTTTTAAGTAACGCCTGTTCTTGTCCAAGGGTTGGATACGATGTTTTATTAAAATACTGATAGGCTTCCCTATTGGCCATAATGCTAGTATATAAATCTAAATATAATTTGTTTAGTTTTTCTTTATTAACTGGCATGAGTTGAGCAATTAATGCGTCAAAGGGATCATTCTTTGTTCTCGGCGTAATGGTTACCCCATTTCGCGTTAAAAAATCTATAATTTTTACTATCGCTAATTCTTGTACATGCTCTGCTGTTTTACCCTTGGGTACGTCTTCTCTTTGCTGAGACTTGAGGTTACCTGATCCGGTTCCATGGTGTCCTGGAAGACTGCACAATTTAAAAGATGTGGTTTCTGGAGAATCACATTTTGGCACGATGCATTTAAAACAACGAGTTCTCTCATTTTCATAAATATATTGTTCGTATTCTTTGACTATCTTAGGAACTCTATAAAAACGAGGGTCTCTCCATGCTAATGATGAAGCGCGAGTAATGCCCATATAGTTACCGCCGGGCACGGGGTCAATAGTCAACATGGATAGTTTTATTTTATCAATATTGGGGGCAATCTTATCGAGATCCAGCTCATCAAAAGCTTTTCTGTGTGCTCCATTCATTGCAGAGGTGGTGTATGTGCAGACACTTTTAGTTAATTCGGCACGATCAATTGGACGTTTTTTTAAAAGCGTTTGAATTCGTTCCAACTCATGAGCCACTAATATTGCTTCCACGGCACCACGACTATGAGCAATAATATTGATCTCTGTTTCACCGCGGCTGATGGCTTCCAGGATGGCCTGAACACCACGTGCAATTCTATCGCCTACTTCTGGACCTAATGTGGTGGGACCGTCAACAACGGCTACCTTTGAGTTTCTATATTGAGTGACACCATCAGTAGGGAGCGACTCACTAGATTCGCCGGGAATTAAAGTCGAAATATAGCTTAAAGTTTCTGCCTTATCGTATCCTTCTAAAGCAGGAGTGTGACCTCCGTTTGATGTTACAATTTCTTTAATTTGCTCATCAATGAGATGTAATTTAGTCTTATCCTTACTTTTATTTTTAATGGCGTTTATTTTTTCTTCAAATGAATTGAGATCAATAATTTTTGCTTTTTCATATTCCCCATCAGGCTTAACATAATACAGTTCCTGAGTATCGTTCTTTTTGATAAATATATAGCTGTTTTTGTATTGTGCAGGACTTTTGGGTAATTCGGACATCAAATGGACGTCCCACCCAGGAAATTGTGTGTCTGTCCCCAAGAAAGTAAGTGTGAATGCCATTAAAGCTTCCTGATCATTATTAATCCTCTAATAATAAAGCATAAGCCTTAAGGAAATATTATATTAAGTGCAGAAAATGGATTTTTTTTAAACAAATAAGTCGTTTTCTCGAATTCTCCTAAAAAGGGACTTAATGAAACGCGCTAATAAAGCAGAATGTTGATGTATTTAAATGGAATTTTCTTGCTGAAAGCATTAATTGTTCACAATAATTTGTTCTTATCTAACACTCCTGATTTCATATAAAAGCCAATAGTTTCGCAAGTTCGATCATTACAGGGTATGGATCCCGGCTCCTTGAAAGAATAGCTCATATCCAAGGGATTACAAATCATGGCTCTTACCAGCCTGGGCCCTGAACCCGGCATGCCGGCATGCATTACTTTTTTATTGTCTACTAATAAAATATCCCCTCTTTTCCACAAGCAAGATGAGTAATAACTTCTTATTAACTTTGCCAGATCTTTAACTTCTTTATCGTTAAAACAACTTCCCACTCTTGTATCGTTAAACGAAGGCAAATTTAGTGAGGCTTTATAGGTATTCCATTTTGAATTTACATTTTTAAATGCATTCCGGGGAGAGAAAAATAAGGATGCAAAAATAAGATACATATACTCAAGGATCTTCAAAACAAATGCAGGCAATTTCCAGACAAATCGATGCCAAAACCAAATTTTCCCTTGATAATCATCCATAAAACACGTTCTCATCTCTTCATTAAGGGCAGCAATCTCAAACAAGTTTATCTGTAACGATTTCTTTTTGGTTTCTGGGTGTTCAAACACATTGGGTTTGTACATGAGGATAAATTGGTCACTGCCCTCACCCACGACTGGGAGATCGAAATGATTACAAATATTTATTATTGTTTCTCGGGATAATTTATAACGTTTCTCAACTTCGGAAACCAGCCATTTGGATACAAAGAACGTGTTTTTTTCTAATTTTTCCTTAAGCTTATCATCCAAATGATGATAAATTTTTTCCATATTAATCAAACCTGTCTCCCCACCAAGAGCTGAAGGATCCAGGCAACAAAAACAGATATAACCCGGTACGTCAGCACTGTAGTAATTCTCACTATGAAAACCACCAAGATACAAGGTTCCACCTGTTTTATAGACTGCGTTGGTATATAAAACATACTTCAAATCGTCTGCATGAATCCGCCCCTCTTCCGACATAAATGCTTCACTTATACCCTTAAATCCTGGAATTTTTAGAACCGTTTCTTCAAAATCCTGATCGGATGCAACATCAAATCCTCTTAACAGCACAGCACCATATTTCGCTATTTCTTCTAAAATTTTTGCAGCATTGGATGAGAGGAATTCATGTAGGAATTTAAGGTCAGTAGAGTCCTTAGCTTCAATTATAAGAGGCATTTCATTTTCTTCTGATATAATTAACCGCTCATCCTTGCGAAGAAAACGAGTTATCACTCCGACATATTCATTATCCATGGTAAGTGGCCTTACAAAATTTGTATTACCAATAATGACTATAACACACTGGAAAGACAGTAAAAATAAGCGAAAATTAAATGCGATTTATCTCTTACAACGCTGGTAAATTGCGTAGTTATTACTGGTTACACGATAACAATATTTCCGCCATATAATCCTAAATGAAGATGATTTTTGCATAAACTCCAGATAATCAAATTGTGATTTTATAAGGATTTTTTGAGCACTGATATCGACATAGACCAATTCCGGTTGGTAGCGTTTAAAATCTTCGGTTATGTAATTTAGCATCCTTCGTTGTGCGTCAAGACACAATGAATCACATTGTTTTAGGGTATATTGTCTGTTTATTATTCCAGGTATTGGCCATAAAGTTGGAAACCTGGACCCCAGCTGCATACCAGAATAATAAACGATAGGAATAGTTCGAGACAAATCCGTAGAAAAGAAAAAGATGGATTTATTTTGCGATGCAAACTTTCTGGCAATTTTTATAAATTGCTGAAAAGTACCGGTTTCATTTTTATAGAAGCTTATCTTCTGATAATAATTAAAAAAAGCAGGGATTAGCGTGAAGAAAAATTGAGCGAGAATAATCACTAGTACAAAAATAGAATTTTTTTTATTGCCCTTAAAAGCAGAACTCAGATGACATATCAGCAACGTTGCAAGTAATGAATTGAGGGTAACAAGGGGATAAACATGATAAGACCAGCCCTTACCCTGAAAAACAAAACAACACATGAATCCTATGGTAATTACACTAAGCAATTTCTCCAACCGGCCTAACGAAATAGATAACCAACACGTTATTAATAGCAAAAAAAGAGCATTCACCAAGGCAAAATTAGTTATTATATCAACGATGCTGTTGTTGAACGCATAAAAATGGAGTAAATCTGGCAAAATAACAGAGTAAAAATCAGGCATTAAAACAGCTACTGAGATCAGGTAGACAATGACTGTCCAAAAAATTACTTGTGTCTCCAGGCGAACTATTGTCTTCCAATTTTGTTGCCAATACATCAGCAACAGTTCGGAAAATAAAAGACCAAATAGAAAATACGGTTTGAGCGCAAAACCTAATGCAGCAAGAAAACTAATAATAATCCTTAGAATGGAACTAAATTTGATACCAGTTGCAGTCTTATAAAGTAAAAAAAAATACGGCATAGTCAGGACAAGCATCAAGTGCTCACGCTGGCCAAAAAAACACACGGAGAGAATTAATAAACAAAAACCCAAAGTGAGTATCAAAGGACTGATTACTTCAGACTTTATCGGCTTACAGCTTAATATATGGTGGCAGATTCCAAGTGAGTATAAAATAAAAACATAAACGACACATTTAAATACCAAAACGTTACTGGTGTTAAATGCTTTAGCTAAAAAATTTATAGCAATACTAAAATAATATATTAATGGCGGATTGGTCTCAAACATATCGTTAACATAGGTACCCCCTGCCAATAAACGTTTCCCCCCTTCTAGTAAAAACAACATGTCCCAATCTTGATACATCCGGATTTGCATCAAAATTGATAGGCTGAACAGAAATATCAAAAATAAGACAAATAGCCTTGATCTCATAAAAAATCCTTTTAAATAAGGAGTCTCTTTTATCGGTATCAACAGGAGAATTTCCTAGCTTAGCAATTTAGCATTCAGATGAACACTAAACTATAATAAAGTAATGCTCTATTGTTTAAATAAGGATTTAGTCTCAATGAAATCTAGAAAAAATAGTCAGACAAACAAAAATAAACACTCCGACCCAGACACACATAAACATAAAAAATTAATAATTCTGGTTATTTTGTTAATCAGCATCGGCTTAGTTTTGTTTAATTAAAAAGCCATAACAGGACATCAAAGCAATACTCAGATATTTGGTTTACCATTCACTTACCATTTGCATTGTTAAGGAAGTGTCATTTTTAAACTTCCCTCTTCAAATACCCTATAAATCAGCTCTTTTAATTCCTCACTTAGTTTCATCTTGCCCCCAGCAGGAACAATTTTTACAGAAGGAACGTGTTCTCCTTGCAAAATATATTGAGCATTTTTTATAGCCTTCTCTGTTTGGCTTTTTAAAATAAACGTAGCATTAGGGCAATTTTCAATCAAATACTGGAGTACTTCTATGGTAGTGGCATTAAGCGCTTCTTGCCCTGGATAACCAAGATTTGCTTCAAAAAATATGATTCTAATATCATTGTCTGCTGCTATTAATTTAGCAATTTTTTCAGGCATTTGTGCTTGATTAACGCCAGGTTTCACAAAATCTACAGGCGCAAGTATTTTAGAGTCGATAGCTTGCTCCTGTAAAAATCGTCCTGTCATTCCTTCACATATTTTTACATTTAAGGGGTTATGCATTAAAATCAATATTGCAGACATATTTAATCCTAAATTATCAAAATTTATGCGATAATTTGTATCCTGTCAGAATCGCCGGGTAAGTGTCTGCCACTGAGTCCGGATTAATCCGAGCCGCGCGCGTCAGCAAGCGGAATTCTTTAAAAATATTCAAAATACCTATTGACACGGTTTTTCTGTAAAACTGATGTTTTTCCATATCAAACGTAAGTCATGCAATATGCATGCCCTAAGATCCCCAAGATCACAATGTAGCCCCTTTCACTAATAAAACATCTCCCTCCTGAGGTCAGATTTTTTCTTAGCCCTTAGTGGCGTTAAAACTCGAAAAATGCGTTCAAAAAAAGTCATGTTATGATTGCCGTATCAGCATTAGTAACGCAGTGGTAGATGATGAAACGCCAAGAAATCAAACAAGTTTTAGATGAGTTAACAAAAGATATCGATAGTCTTGCCGACAAAAAGGCCGTGACTATCATTAAGGTATTGGTTAATTTGGTCGAAATGCTTGCCGAAGAAAATGCTTTGCTCAGAGAGGAAAACCAAGTATTACGTGATGAGATAAACCGCCTTAAGGGTGAACAGGGCAAACCTAATATTCGCGGTCAATCCAAAGGTAGCAATGGCGATAATACAGGCAATTCCAATCATTCATCTGAAGGAGATCGCAATAAACGTGGTAAAGGGAACAATAAAAACACAGGCAAAGACAAAAAAAACGTACGTATTGATAGACGTGTTACGATTGCTCTGGACAAAGCAACGCTGCCAGATGACGCCAAGTTCAAGGGTTTTGAGATTCGAATCATCCAGGATCTAAAAATCATCACGGATAATGTTGAATTCAAGCTGGAAACGTATTACTCACCATCTTTGAAAAAAACCTTTATTGCGCCGATTCCTGGCGAATATAAGGGCAGTGAATTTGGTCCTGGGGTTAAAGCGCTGGTCATCACATTATACCGTGATGCAGGGATGACGGAGAGCGCCATTGAGCGCTTTTTAAAAACATGTGGTATTCAAATATCACATGGTAAAATTGCTTCCATGCTGACAGAAGGCAATGATATTTTTCATCAGGAAAAAGAAGATATTGTCGATGCCGGTAGCAACGCAGGCTTGTACCAGCAGATGGATGACACAGGCAGTCGTGTTAACGGCAAAAATCACTACACCCATGTTTTATGTAATGACTTTTTTACAGCATACTTCACTCGTCGTAAAAAAGATCGCTTGACCTTATTGGAGTTGCTGTGTCGAGACCAATTAAAGTTTATGTTTAATCAGGAGGCTTATGAGTTAATGGATGAGTTTGGTCTCGCAAAAAAATGGTTGGATCAAATTAAACCAATGCTGCATGCACAACCCCTCACACGTGAATCAATCGATAGTTTGATGGGAACACTTTTTCCAAATCCAAAAAAACACAGCACGAATCGACGCATAATTCTTGAGTCAGCAGCTCTTGCCTATTATCAGCACTCGAAATACTTCATCCATTATTTAATGACAGATGATGCGCCTCAGTTTAATAAATTGGCCCTACATCATGCGCTGTGCTGGATCCATGAAGGTCGTCATTATAAAAAACTCACTCCATTCTCAGATATGAATCAGAATATATTGGCTGTATTTCTTGAGCAATTATGGGATTTCTACCATGCATTATTGACTTACAAGACGGCTCCATCTCAATCAATGGCCCAACAACTATCAATGCAATTTGATACTTTGTTCGCAACCACGACAGGCTATGATGTTTTAGATCAACGCATTGCAAAGACACGTGCTAAAAAACAAGCGTTATTATTGGTGTTAGACCATCCATTTCTGCCATTGCACAACAATGCCTCTGAATTAGGGACACGGTTTCAAGCAAGGATACGCGACATCAATCTCCAAACGGTCTCCCAAAATGGCACCAAATCAAAGGATACGTTTGCCACGATTGTACAGACGGCCAGAAAACTGAAAGTTAACGTTTATCAGTATATTTACGATAGGGTGACTAAAAAATTTGAAATGCCATCATTGGCTGAATTAATCTTACTTAAAGTGCGGCAGGTTCCATGCACCACATAAGCATCTCGAGATAATTCCGCTTGCTGACGCGCGCGGCTCGGATTAGTCCGGGCTCAGTGGCAGACACTTACCCGGCGATTCTGACAGGATACGATAATTTTATAACAAGATTCTATATTTGATGCAATAATTAGCTTCAAGTACTCTTAAAAGATAACCGCACAAGGAAACAAGTTCGGTAAATTGTGGTCACCAATTAAAGGAGTCAAGGGAATGATACCTATACCAGAGACAATCCAGCAAGACGAAGCAACAGAACTAAATCCGAAAGATATAAAGTCTAAAAAAATCAAGGAAAATCTAGAACAGGTTTTACTTAGCCAAAAAGAACTTGACCAAATCAAAGAAAATTTAAATAGAATGATCGAGGCGATGGCCCATAATCCGAGCTTTTTATCTCGTGCTGCGGCATATTGGGGTGAATTGCCATTATGGCAAAAAATTGTTGCAGGAATTGTACTTGTTGTTCCTACATTCGTCATTTCATTAGTGGCGCATATCGCTGTAATTTTTACTTTTAGCCTATTTACTCTATTCACTTATACCGCCAGCAGTATCCTCCTTGATAATCATCACCACTTAAATATAGATCGTACAGAACATTTAAAAGCAGGTATTAACAGCTTAGCAGACACCTTGGGACTGATTATTTTATCTTTGGATAAGATAAGGGAGCAATTAGCAGTTGAAATAGAACATTTTCAAAAAGAAAATGAAAAGCTGGATCTTAATATAGACGAATTAAAAGCTCAAATTCAAGAGCTATCCGAACAAAGTATGCTGTTTGAAGAAACTGAACGTGGATTGCGTGAAACCAATGGTGACCTTGTAACTCTCACTGAATCACTAAAGGACTCGGTCAAAGAACATACTCGGTTATTGGAAAACTGCAAAGAACAATTAAGACAGATGCAACAAAACTACGAAAAAGCTCAATTTAATTTGACCGAAAAAGTCGCTGAATTGAATCAAGTAAAACTTGGAATGAGTGAAGAGATAGAACGGGTAAAAGGAATCGCAGGTACCCTGCAGGGCACTGTTCAAACTTTATCAACAACACTTCTTTTAGATGAGACACAACAACAAGCATTTAAGGAAAAACTGGAGTCGTTTATAAACAATAAAGAAACCAGTTTTCATCAGATTGCAGAGCGAATCTGTGAAGCAGAGCGACAACTGGCTATTGTCAAAGAGGAATATGAGCGCCTTAATGAACAATATCAACAACTATTAGAACGGGGAAAGACTCAAATAGATAGGTTAGAGCAGTTACACTCAGTGCAGGCTAAGTCACCCCCAACCACCAGGCCGACAACCAATTTAAACACCTTCGGTATGTTTGCAGATCAAACCGCTGATTTTGTAATTAAAGATAACGAATCCAGTTATCAATTAGCTGGCGCTCATTAAATTCAAACAGATCCCTCTGCTATATATCTAATAGTGGGATCTGTGTTTTAGGAACATAGCGGGGTGAATTCAGTAATGAATTTGTATTTGTATTTGTATTTGTGGATTTACCAAACTCCTCACTAAATTTCGCAGACATTGACCTAATATAGGCGCGGTTTTCTGGACACAAAAAAAGGTTTTTTAAGAGCTATTCTTCTTAATACAAAGAGGAGAATAAAATGTCTAAAAAGCGAGCTTATTATACGGCGGCCAAGAAGGCAAAAATAACGCTAGCTGCGATTGAGGGGAAACTCACACAAGCGCAAATTACCAGTGAATACGGTGTTCACGCAACGCAGGTAAAAACTTGGAAGCAATCGGCCATCAAAGCCATTAACGATTTATTCTCTGGGGCTAATGAAAAAGAAGCCAAGTCCCAAGAGCAGCTTGTTGAGGCATTATATCAAGAAATTGGTCGACTTCAAGCGCAGCTATCTTGGCTAAAAAAAAAGCATGAACTTTAGTCTGGATGAAAAGCGCGTCATGATTGATCCTCTTGCCGAGCTCACCATTCGTGAACAATGCTTGCTATTAGACTTGCCTGTTTCAAGTTATTATTATAGTGCCAAGCCCATTTCTGTCGAAGATGAAGCGCTTATGGCGCTACTTGATGAGCACTATCTGCAGTATCCATGTGAAGGTAAAATTAAGCGGGCAAGATGGCTGTCAAAAGAAGTAGGCTATCCTGTTGGTAAACGTCGAGTAAAAAAGTTGATGGAAATGATGGGGTTATCGACTGTTTACCCAAAGCCAAATACAAGCGTTCCCAATAAGGAGCATGAGGTGTTCCCTTATTTATTAAAAGAGGTGGATATCACCAAACCAAATCAGGTTTGGGCCGCAGATATCACCTACATCCGCATGAAAGGAAAGCATGTGTATTTAGTAGCTATTATGGACTGGTATAGTCGTTATGTGATTGGATGGGCTATTTCACCTACTATGGAGGCTGAATTTTGTATTGAGGCGCTTAGAAACGCTTTGCTGCATTCGCGTTGTGAGATCTTTAACACGGATCAGGGTTCTCAATTTACCTCAAAAGATTGGATAAATACGCTAAAATCTCACCACATTTCTATCAGCATGGATGGGCGAGGACGTTATTTAGATAATATATTTATCGAGCGATTGTGGCGTAGTGTTAAGCAAGAAAAAATCTACCGGTATGATTTTGATACAATTGAAGAGGTTGAGCTGGCCTTAACGGAGTATTTTGAGTATTATAATAACCGAAGGCTTCACCAGTCCTTTAATTATTTAACGCCCGCAGAGGTGTATTATGGCCGGAAAAGACCATAAACCCTAAATGAGAGCGTCATGACTTACCCACAAGGCCCACAGGCCTATACGAGAAAGTGAAGCTCTCCTGACCTGTGGACTTGTGGATAAGTCATTCTGATAGAGTTGTGGTAAAATGACCTAAGACAATTCGTAGTAGCAATCACTATTCATACGGTATTGAGTAGGTTTAAATAGGTTAATTTGAGTGAATTTTTAACTATAAATGATGGATGAATAGCTCTTATTTTTCCTTAATTTTGTTCCAGACATGCGGACCCATATCAACCTGATATGAACTAGAGATAATTGATCTAAATTATTTTATCATATATTTTAGATACACTTATTTCTTGCCCCACTATTATTGGCTGCGCATGGTATATAGACTGTATCTAGGTTTTTTAATTCTCTTATCATCTCATTTGGATGGATACAAAATAAGAACACTGTAAATATTACATCATTGGAAAATTATTTATGAATAAAACATGGACTTACCTCTCCTTAACCTTAGTGTTATATGGAACTCATACTTTTGGTGCTATTTATCGGAGCTGGACTGGCTTTTATATCGGAGCAAATGCAGGGTACTTATGGTCATCAAACAATACAATCAAAAATGAAGGGGTAGCTGGTTTTGCCAATTCTCTTTTTCTACCAGACTCTCAAGCCATATCATCCTCCCTAGGGTTACTAGGAACCAAAAATCTTTTTAATTCTTCAAAAGGTTTTATCGGTGGAGGTCAAGTTGGGTACAATTCTCAGTTTTCCAATAATCTTGTTATAGGCATCGATACAGATCTGGATGCGATTGACCAATCAAGTGGTATAACCACGAGTACCAATTTCGTATCAACCCCTCAGTTGGGAATACAAACCGCCAATATTGAAAACACCAAAAAATTAAATTATCTGGGTCTTCTTAAAGGTCGTTTAGGTGTCCTTATAAGTCCTTCATTTTTAATTTATGGCGCAGGGGGGTTGGCGTATGGAGAGGGCTCTTTGAAAACCAGTTATTCGGTAACCTCAACTAACCCGGTCTTTTTGCCTTTTCATGAAGAGATCGACTACAGTAAAATTTTAGCCGGATGGGCAGCTGGGGGTGGCGCAGAATGGTTATTTTCACCTTGCTGGAGCATGAAAGTAGAATATATTTACTATCGGCTAGGACCTCTTCATACTCTTTTAAATCTTACCCAAAATATAAATACAATTCCCCCAACCCCCTTTGCTACTGCATCAGTTGAATCTGAGGCTCGATTCAGTGAAAATACAATACGAATTGGCATAAATTATTTTTTTTCATAATGACCAGGAGTTATATAAAACTGTCAGTAATGTAGGTTAGAGCATGCAAAAAATGCTCCTATATTTTCATTCAGCCGATCTAATTAAGGAAGTAGTACTTACACATAGTCTGCTGAATTGTTCTATAATTTTGATTATAGAACAAAGGTACAGCTTGAACTCGAATAGATCCTTATATTGCCTACTCTATGTACTCAGCTCGTTACCAACAAACTGATATGGATGATCAATTTGTTCAAACTCTTATTGACCCCATCCGGGAATCACTGGCATTCATTGATTTGGTCGTGTTTGTTTCAATAAACAAAAAACATCCAATCCAAATTGAGGATGATGGAATTCGTTTAAACGACCCGACATATCGCAGCGAAGTGGATGATTACCTGAAAGAAATTTAGTTTAATCATCTGTTTCAGGTATTACCCGAAAAAAATCCGCCCCAATTAGTTGAGTTATGGGGAAATCGGGAGGAGCGTGTCGCCAAAATCACGAAACTACTCGTCTAAATGTTAGTGATCCGTGGTTCAGGTATTGTTTCGCAACTCTCTTGATCTACGCAAAATTTAAAGATACCTCTTTTCATAGACCCAACCAGCGGATAAATCGGTTTGTTGCTTTTAAATTTACGGCAGGCTTTGTTTCAAAAATAACAGAGTAATGTGTCACAGGTTCAGCCTGGGATAGATCGGCATTAAATCGAATATCCTTGATTTTTCCCATATCTAAAATTTTCATCTGAGTTTCATAGTACCCTCGATCTTTTATAATCACTGGAACGACAAAGTGGACGGCATTTAAATTCTCATTATCCTGAGAGTTGCTATGAACTGCCAAAGTATGAAACTCAGCATTACTCAAAGCAATATATTCCATATCGTTAATTTGGCGCCTAAGCATGCGCCCCAAAGGGGCTTGAGTATGAAATATTCGCTCATAGTTATCTGCTGACATCACCACTATAGGATTATCATCCGCATGCTTCATCGTTTTACTGATATTGGCAAATAGGACATCTTCTCGCTGTTCACTATTACCCTTAGCTTTTTCAGGTTCTTTGAGAACGGTCATTGAATGAGAAGCTTCCTGCACGTTACCGCAATTAAGAAATTTTGATTTTACAAACCAGGCATCGCTTGGGTAATAGGCTACCAGTAAAGAGTTATCCTTGATGGTATTAATTATGGGTTGATATAAACTTAAGGGAAGAGCAGGACACCCCCAACTGCGACCGGGTCTGCCATACCTTTTAATGAACTGCTCATCAACATACCATCCACCATGCATTACAATTGCTCGACCGGAGGCATTATCATTAAAATTTGCATCCAGGCCACCCAGACGTAAAGATAGCCCTTCACGACCGTAATATGCTTTCTCAGTTTTATAGACACCAAGACTAGTGGCTTTACTGTTGTATTTATTTGAAAAATAATTAGTTGCTAAAGTCCCGGACGTAATGCCATGAGACACGTAGGTATAAAACAATAATTTCTTATCCCTTAAATCAAATACCCATAAACGTTTTTCATTTGAGGGAAGAGAATAATCAATAATCGTTAAAATATTATTATGCTCGACATTGTACTCCACGGCACATTTTAAGGTTGTTAACACCTTGTTGATCACGAGTCCATTTAAATCAGGAGCCTGTTGATGCAACATGCCCTTAATTTCATTCAGCGGCATTGTTATTGAGGGTATCTCATTGATAACATTTTTTGCTATGTTGAATAGCTTTTCTTGCATAAATTCCATAGGAGGTAAAGAGAGTCCAGAATGGGTTACTGCTAAAAGCAATAGCAGAATATGACTCATAATATGTCCTTTATTTATTTTTTTTGTATTCCTATACACTTTAATATAGCTCAAAATTAAACATGTTGAGTACATTTAAAAAATGATTATTAAGTTCTTTTGACTAAAAAGACGAAGGCTCATTCCTAGATGAGGAACCTTATGGCGTGAGATGTTTTAATTTCATATAAAGACTTTTTATTGTGACTTAACCGCGCGACGTCGATGCTAGTACGGAAACAGGAGTCATTACTACTACTTTACAATGCATAAACAGTTGTTCCTGATTTAACATAAAACACCAGGAACAACAGTGAGAGCTGACAGGATCAATTTATTTTTAGTCCGTTGGCTTTGTTTTCTTCTTCACTCTGTAATTCTTCTTCAGGACAAAAAAATATGGAAGTGCCACTCAGAGCATGTACTACCACATCCGCCGCTACTGCGAGTAATGGCCTAGAAAGACTAGCACATCCAGAGACAGCACCGGAATAAAGAACACCTAACTGAGCACCATTAAGATTGGAAACAAGAAAAGCTTCAACTATGTCTACGTTCTCTCTTAAAGAAAGAAAATTAAGGGCGTGGACTGCGATGTCAAAACCATTTTGACCCAGTTTGTCTGGATTCTGATATAAATCATATGCCGCTATAGTAAGAGCGGCAAGGTTCACAGCCTGTAAACACAGTTTCCAGGAGCTTTGTCTATTAAAAAAACCCGACATATTTTATCCTATTACCGTTAATATAGGTGCGAATATTAATCAGTATGCGTTGGTAAAATCAAGTAATTTCTTCCTGAAATGGATTGTTTTTGATCATGAGGATGTACTCTGACCAAAGCTTATATGAAATTATTAGAATTAAAGGCTTTATGAAAACTGGGTTAAAACAATACTCCTTGGGCCTGCTTTCCTCCTAAACTCCATTAAGTATATCCCCTGCCAGACACCCAACAATAATCGATTATCTTCAAAAGGGATAGTTAAAGAGGTATTGCATAATATGGATTTAATATGAGCGGGCATATCATCAGCCCCCTCTTCCCTGTGTCTATAACGATTACTTTCAGGTACCAGGGCACTAAAAAAATCCTGCACATCCATCAAAACATCTGATGAGGCGTTTTCGTTTAAAGCCAAAGCAGCTGATGTGTGTTGAATAAAAAGATGAAGAATGCCTGACCCAGTATGCTCTAACTCGTTGCCTATTTCTTTTGTAATAAGATGTGCACCAAAAGGTTTTGCAGGTAGTTGTATTATCTTATGGCGAATCATGATTCAAAGCCCCTTCGTTACAGTGCAAAAACAGTGTACATAATTATTAACTATAATTAATAGTGATCGATTTGAACAGTTTTTTCTACGAGGATTTCTCTCCTAGCCTAGACTAGTTATTATAGATACACTGATTAATGAACGTACTAATTTTCTTAGGAACAATCCATGAATAGAAAATTTTTTATAGAACCTTCGTTATCTTTATTGGAAAAGAGAATTCTATGCTGCATTACAAATATCAGTAGTTCAAATCCAGAGGAGATACAAACATCCTCCCGGTTAAAGGATTACCTTCTTGAACTTAAAAACTACACGCAAGATACTGAGTTTGCAAACATTGGATTGGGTTTAAAAAGAGAAGCACTAAAACTGCTTCAATCTCTTGATGATCAAATGAATTCCGAGCCATCAGAATGTTTTATTCAAATTCCTTCAGAACAACATGTGGAGCAAATGAAAGGTATGCCTGCCGGGGGAATAGAAGATCAAAATATACGATTAATACACATGAGTAATGCCATAAGAAAAGGACAAAAAAAACACTCCATGCTTCCTGTTATTACTACAGAGGATGTGAGCCTGCCCCAGGTTTGGGAGGAATTATTTGCTGCCATTAATAAAGGCTGTAAAAAAGAAGCATTTGCTCTGTTAAAGCAGATCTCATCACAAGATAGGATTTTTCAACCCCTCCTTGCAGTTCATCCAATAGACTATTTGAAAAAAATCATCAGCTACTCAATTGATGCGCAACGCACAGGACTAAAAAAAATAAATGCAGATATTCTAATCACACCCCACACTTTTGAACTGTTAATAAAAGATATCGCAACCACCTTAATGCATCCCGCTAAATGCTATTTTTCTTTTGGCTTACCCACGCATCATGCATTTAGCCGGGAAAGTTCCGGTTTTTGTATTTTCAACAAAATTGCTATTCTAATTAAAAATGCGGAATTAACTCATCCTAATCCTCTAAAACACATCATTATTGGTCCTGACGTAAATAGAGACAACGGATTATCCGCGGTATTAAGAGAATCTTTTTCCTGTCTGGATATATGCCACATCGATATTTTTGATTCTAGAGTATACCCCCACCAAGATCACTCTTTTATCGAGTACGAATTCCAGACTCAAGGAAAAGCAGAACAGCAACAAATTAAAAGCTGGCATCAAAATCAAATGGACTATTATGCAGTCGATTTAAAACTGACGATCCGGAGCTCTATTTCAATACATCCAGCGCTCCTTTTTTCCCTTGGTAAAATAAAAGAAAATATTGTCAATGCCAAAAGAACTGGCCAAAAAATAGTTCTTTATTTAGCCACCGGTTGGGATTCCCACGAAAATGAAACAGCGTACTGTGGCAAGTTTATAAATGACCGCATGATGAGCCAATCAGAGGCTGGTACGACCCGTTTTAATGATGGAGACCTATCCTATTTTTTTGAGGAAATCTTAACTCTTTATAGTGAAAATAAAGAGTTAATTGAAAGCATATACTGGGGATTAGAAGGGGGATATGAACGACGCATGTATGAAAAACAAATTCAATTAATGTTAGATACTATTGATGGTCAACTCCTTCATGAAGATATAAATCAAAGCTCACTTGGGATAAACTGTTAAGCTGGCTTTATTCGTTATTCGGATAATGTCCTATGCTTTATATTAAAAATTATTGAACTTAATTCAACTGTTGAATTGGTATCCCGTAAGAGAATAAATATGAACACGAATAATTTTTGTTTGCGATGTGGTAACCCTCTGGATTCAGATGCTTTGTTTTGTTCAAAATGTGGAACCAGGACAGAACAAGCGACGATTCAATCGCAAGCTGTTAAAAATTCTGCCCCATTAAAGGAGAATCAGAGTTCTAAATCAGGTAAAGCAGCTCTGATACTCTGTATTTTTTTAGGAATGCTTGGTGCACATCGCTTTTATGTCGGTAAAATATGGACTGGAATTTTAATGCTGCTTTCTGGAGGCGCAATCGGGGTTTGGGCACTCATTGATGTAATTGTAATTGTTAAAAACAAATTTGAAGACAAAAACGGAAATAGATTAGAAGTCTCCTACAAGCTCCCGCCTGTGAAAGAATTAATTCTCCTTATTAGCTCAGTGATGGCCTGCCTCGCAGTAATTATCGTATCTATAACTGCAGTATTAACCTATGCGACAAGCTCTCTGATTACAGTAGTTGATCATCAACTGACTGCCTTGCAAACAGGTCAAATGGAAAAAGCATACGCCTATAACTCTACTGAATTTCAAAAGAATATTTCCATAGACGGCTTTAGGAGTTACGTCGCTCAATTCCCTGCTTTAATAAATAATGCCAGTTCCAATTTCAGTGAACGAAAAATAGTAAACAACACAGGGTATCTGGCTGGGATTTTAACAGCAAAAGACGGTACAACGACTCCCGTTGCCTACCAATTAATACAAGAAAACGGAAAATGGAAAATCTTAAATATTAAAATACTTAATTCGCTGCCGGGAAAATAATCCCCAATTAACCTATTCTTACAAAATTTCGAGGGCTCTCACTTGGGGGCTTCGTTATACCAAGTTATTAAAAATATATAAAATCGATGATTATGTTCCTCTAAGTTGTAAATCTTAAAGCCAAATGATACCCTTTTCTCGTTTTTTAAATAAACTAGGAGTAAGTAACATGATGTTACGATCGAAATTAACCGCTTTTGCTGGAGCTTTAATTCTTGCCGGTTCAGCGTTCTCGTCCCAGGAGACAACATGTCCGGATATTAACGATATTAAAGCTGAAGGTCTGTCTATGGCTGAACAAATAGGACCAGATATCTATCTTACTTATAATATTAGCACCTATAATACTGCATCAAACTGGGGCTTTATTATAGCACCTTTATTAGGTGATTCTGATGATGTTGCCCTGGATGCTGCTAATGAGATTTTAAGCACCATGAATGCTCCTGGCGTTATTGATCAACATAGTGGCGCAATGGTTTGTACTTATGAAACGGGGCATCAAAACGTTGTTGCTGCTGCAATCAAAGACGATGAAACTATTTCTCCGATGAAATTAAAGCAATATTTCCAAAAAAATCATTAAGATAGCTGATAAGCCCGTTAGCACAGAGATGATTTCGGGCTTCATTTATTAATAATCAACTTTTATGCCAAATGCTCTAAAGCCTCTTTAATATCATTCGATTGAAATTTAAATCCAGCTTCTAGAAGACGTTTTGGCACAACTCTTTGACCGCTGTTGATTAAATATTCACCCATCTCACCAAATAATAATCGCATTACAAAAGCAGGAGTTTTCAGCAATAACGGTCTATGGAGAGATTGTGCGAATGCTTTTGCGAAGTCCTTTTGCATACAGGGATTTGGTGAAGTAATGTTCACTGGACCGGTAAGGTGTGGATGAGCTAATAAAAATCGGTATGCATTTACCAGATCTCTACTATCTACCCAAGACAAAATTTGGCGGCCATCACCAATAACACTTCCTAATCCACATATATAACTGGGATACAATTTACCTAAAAACCCTTTTCCTTTCTTTAAAACCACTCCAAAACGGGTTGTGGTCACAGCCAGCCCAGCATCTTCAGCATCTTTTAAGGCTTGCTGCCATCGAATACCCACTTCACTTAAAAAATCTTTTGGATGAGAAAAGTCAATGTCTGTATCTTCATCAAATACAGTTGGATCACCATTGTTCTGTAGTCCATAAATTCCTACTGCATTAGCACAATAAATATGTGGTTTAGCATTTTGTTTCATTATCCACTGGACCTGTCATGGGTCACGATTACTAGCCCACCCTCTGGCCACTCAAAGTAGCCCACTTAGGGTAAATTTTTTTAACTCACTTGTCATCTACTAAATTAAATTTCGGTATAAATTTTTTCCTGTATGACTCCCCATCAAGAACAATTCGATAAGCTTTATTTACGATACGATCTAATGCTGCGTTTGCCATAACCGGATCATAAAATAGCTCCATCCATCCTTCTATTTTACGGTTAGTAGTTATAATTAGCATAGAGTTTACATGGATAGCTGCTATTAAATCATACAGATCAGTGGACTGTTCTGGCGATAATGCTTTCAGCCCGAAGTCATCTAAAATAAGCACATCGTATCGTGAGTAACGTTTAAAAAGCGCAGTCCATGTTTCATCCGCTCTTGCTTGGTGGAACTGATTTAACAGTTCATTCGCTCTTATAAAGCAGACTTTTTTATGTCGTTGACATGCCATTAGACCCAGGGCTTGAGCCAGGTGAGTCTTTCCGGTGCCAACAGGTCCCATGATGATGACATGGTTTTTTTCTTTGATAAACTTCCCTGTCATCAGGGTGCGGATGGCTTGTGTGACTTGTGTTGAATATCGAGCCAGTTCAAAATTTTCAAAACACTGAGGCTCCTCAAATCGAGCTTGCCTTACACGCCCAGCAAGCAATTTTTGTTGACGAGCCTCATCCTCATCCTGAAACAACATTGAGAGCAACTCTTCATAAGAGAGGGACGCTGCGCGAGCCTGTTCTACTCTTGCTAGCAGTGTGTCTGGGATCCCTGTCAAACGTAGTTTTTTTGCAAGCTCTAACATATTGATATCACTCATAATGAGCCTCCATCGTTGAGCTGTAATCACTTGCTGCGCGAATATAGGCAAAGTTCTCATGATTGGCCGAGCGCTTAGTGGAGAATGTTCTCGTGTCTTTTTTATCCAGGCCTTCCGTGAGGATTTTTTTCAATGATTGATGAGTATAATTATCAAATAAAATCGCGCGTAAACATGCATTTTCAAGGCGCTCATTACCGTATTCCTCAACCAAGCGGATGATAGCCTGGGCTTTTCTTAAGCTCGTTCTAGAGCCTTCAGCCAGTACCTTTGTGACCATTTCCTCCGTTGCCTGACCAATTGCTTTGGCCGCTTCAATACAAACGCCAGCAGTATTTTCTAAGTAATACTTTGCAGAATTATGGTAGTCATTGGGATCCGTTTCCCACTGTCCACGCCCGTAGTTACGAATATGGGTCTTAATCAAAGCATGATTCACATAGGCCTGAACGGTCTTCAAGCCAACTCTAATTTTAACCTTTGTCCCGATATGTATCGTTGGCACAGAATAAAAATTACCAGCAACAACAAAATGATGGTCACGATGAACTTGAGCATCCATCCAAATGGGCATATCAAAAGCGCCTGCTGGCAGTGGGTTTAATAAATTAAATTCTTCATTTTTAAATACGTCAATTGGCTTTTCACCAGTGGTACTGCAGATGACGTGCGATACCTTATTAGCGCACCAATCACGTGCAAAGGCGTTCATCGAGGCCAAATCATCATAGGTTATCCCCGCGATAACCTGTTCTTTTACCAATTGAACACTACGCTCAACCTTCCCCTTGTGCTCGGGCGTTCGAGCCTTCGCCGGATCGGCTATAAAGTCATAAAAGCGAGATAACTCTGCATAGGTTTCATTGACCGTTGGATCATAAATATGTGCTTTAATAATTCCCGATTTCAAATTGTCTAAAAGAATGCAGTTGGGCACGCCTCCAAAAAAATGAAAGGCATTGATATGGCTTTGCGCCCATGATTGCTGATTTTGAGAATGTACAAACTCAACATATCGATACCGACTATGTGATAACGTCATAATAAAAGCGTATGTTTTTTTATTATTGATAAACCCAACAAACGCATAGTCAACTTGTGCTTCATGCCCAGGCTTTGTTAACAAATGTACCGTAGCCTTAGGCAACGAGGGGAAATGACGTTCAATATAACGACTAAGACTTCTTCGACTGCTAACAAGACCATTATCGCTTAAAATTCGGTGTATCTGCATATGGGTAATCCACTTCTCAGTGAGGAGTGATGCTATTTTTTCGTGATGCGCCTCAAGTTCTTTTTCTGATTTATTGGGTCTGTTGTTGGCTGTAGTATTAACGATTTTATTATGTATCTGCAAAGCGATAACTTCGAGCTCATCATTGGAAATATCCTCCTGATAACCCAAATCCTTGGCCATTGAAACGTACTTGCGTATGCTCATTCGTGAAACGCTTAGAGACTTTTCAATATTGCGTTGAGTCATCCCTTTTTTGTGCTGATATAGCACCTCTCTAATTTCTGCCATTGTTTTAATCCTCATCTCATAACAAATCCGTTAGTTATTGGTAATGACCAAACTAACACTGTTTATTTGCTACTCAAAGTGGGACTCAGAGATGGCCATGGAGTGGGCCATTAATCGTGGCCAAACCCGACCTTTAGTGGGCTAGTAATCGTGGCCCATGACACTCTAGATTGCGACTCATAATTCTCTGATTAATAGGATTGTGAAGGAGATAAAGACACCTCGGAAAGAGGCTCATTTCTCTCCGGTAATCCAGACTCTGATTTCATATTAAACAACTCTTCCAGGCTTCTCGTCAAATACTCCACCTCTGCTTTACTTGGAGAAGTGAACGGTATGATTCGTGTTTCGCTGGTTAATTTTATCCCTATCTTCTGTTGTAGCCTGGTCTTCAACTCTTGATTTATATCAGGATGATGCATGATCCTATTTAATTCTTTTGCCAATTCATTTTTATAATCCCCATTAAAACCTGCCAAGTGCTCTTTCATTTCACGAGCCCTATCAATCATCGCGGCCGTATCGGATTTAAATAGAATTGATATTTGAGCAAATAAATTAGAAAGTCTTACTAAAAACCCATCATGGATATGGATAAATTGATCTAAAACACGGGTTGATTCTTTGATAACATTAATATGCCAGACTGTATCGTTTAAAAATTCAGCAACGCCTCTATATTGCCGCAAAGCATCTCTGGCTGCAGTATTTGCTTTAACTAATAAAACCAGATTAGCAGTGGATTCTTGAGCTATCAATTGCTCTACCTCAAGATTTTCATTAGATAATTGATGATTTAATATGGCTATTTCTCTATCTGTAACAGAATACTCCTGATTCAAGGTTGATATACAAGCTCTTGCTAAATCTTTTATTCTGACCTTACATTCACTATCTAAGGTAGGTATTTTAGTAATAACCGTATCCTGCAGTTTTTGGGGTGTGAAAACTCGATAAACCTGGGTGATTATTGCGGTCGCCCGACTGATACTGTAGAGCATCTGCTTCGATAGATTAGGGCTATTTAATTGTTCAATTTTTGTTATTAATTGTAATTTTTCAGAGCCATTACAGTTATCCATAAGAAGTTTAAATGATTCATAATTAGAATTTAGTAAATCTGAACAATATTGCCTCCCTCTGATTTTTTTATCATTTTCTTTAAATGCATTGAAGAGTGACTGAATTTTTTCTATTTTAACCCTTATTTCTTCTTTTTTATTTCTTTTTAAGAGTAAACGATTAATGCTTTCTATGACCTTATTCATTCTCTCTTCTAACATAATGATTTCTTTATCCCCTGAATTTGAACTTTTTATAATATCCAGAAACTCATCATTAAAATAATCTTGTACTGTTATTTTTTCAGGTATGGAACTATGATCTTTTGGAGACTCTACTTCGACCATCTGCAGCAAGGGAGTAAGTTTTTGTTTTGTTTGATCAGCATACTCAAGGTCAGATGAACTCTTCCTTTCTCCAATGCTTTGAATAGGTTGTAGAGACTCTTCCAAAATCTTATCTAACTGCCTCACCTTTTCTTCGGTCATTCGCAGCAAAATAGTTACCTCATCCTTCATTTTATTTAAATCCATCACTGCCTTAACTGCCATCTCCTGCCACCAAGTAAGTTGGCTTAATGACAAATTAACAATATTTAATAAAACATAAAGATCAAAACACAAGAATTTCGCCAGTTTTTTATCTGCAAGATGTTCAGAATTCAGCATTAATAATTTCTTGGTTTTTATAATTAAATCATTGCCTTTCTGTGAGGGATTGGAGCGTGGATTATCATAGATCTCTTCGAGAATAATCTTTAAATCATTTAGCAAAATCCTTTCGGTGATTCCAGTAACAGGTATTTGATCCAGCGCCTCTTCAATTTGAAGCTTGCAATGCAGTAAAACCCCATAAGAACGTTCTTCATATTTATTGAAAGCTATATATTGGTTTGAGAGATTATCAGAGAGATCAGATTTAATAGTATCCAGGTATTTCACTGAATGAACATAATCACCAATAAGAAGGGCAGATTTTATGATGCTTTGTTCATCATCAGATTTTTTTCCGCGCCATTGTCCGAAACGTTCTATTTTTGTAAGCATAGACCCTCTTATATACTGATTAGCTTTTTAATGGGCATTAAAGCCAATCAATTTAACCTCATGATTTAATATACATTAAGTTAAATTTTTTTTAACTTTTTATTATTTCTAGTCATTATATTTAATAATATAGAAATGAAAACTCCCATTTCTTTAGATCTTATTTTTTTCTGCGCGGGAAAGGTGACAAACTTCATCACTTAGAATTAACTGGCCGATATACTGTTACATAGAAACAAGGTCCAAAAAAGTACAAACTTTCACGATATCCTATAAAATTACAAGGATTTATTGATATCATTTCGGGTATCAGTCAGCAGAGAGATCATACATAAAATAGATCTAATTGATTTTTTGTGATGATTTGTTGCACCTGATCACTGTTGTTAAGAGTAAATTGATCTCTATTCACATTGTTAACACCAATCATTGATGGCATTTCAATAAACTGCCATAAAACGGAAGGGATTTTTTCCAAATAAATTTCTTGTAAAAACTGTTGTATGTCTGTTGTATCCTCAATAGCCTCCTCCCCTTTATCGCTGCTATACCCTTGAGGTTGCTCTGGCGTAACCAGGTCTGGCCCCATATCCTGCATTTCTGATACCCATGCTGTATTATGAGTAAAATCTATATAATTACTGTGCAGTGATGTTATCAAAGTTGTAGCAGCAACATTACTGGATAAAAATAAACCGTTGATGATTGATAATATGCGCAGACACTTCATGAATGGTTCCTTCATCTAAAAAGAAGTATATTTTTGCACCATATGAGAAATTAATCAACCACTTTGTTTTTTATTGGAATAATATGAGTATAAATATCATTTGAAACCATAATAAAGGCCTCTAGAAGGTGAGAAATGGTAAAAGCGGAAACTGAATGTGTTGCTTCTCTTAATTTGTTCTCGATTAGGTATAGGATGGATTCCCGGTTTCTGTATATACGCTTCATGTGAACCAGTAAAAATATGCAATAGATTGTGTGTGATGGACTCAATCTATTACGTTGCTTAATAAAGGGGGGGGTAAGCTAGCCTCTAATTGAGTTAAACCTTCTTCACTGTTCAATAACGCATCAATCGCCGAGAGCTGAGTTCTTTGAGAGTTATCAAGTCTTTCTGGGTGTCTTGCAAACAAAGATAGGCTAATTAAGGATTTTTGATTGACGGACATATTATATTTTACTAATCGAAAAGCATCCAGCAACTGCCTTTTTGCAAATGGATAGTCACCTATCAAATCATAAGGGGTTTTTCCTCCCTCATTTTTTTGAAATAAATCTGCCCCGTTGTTCAGCAATAATCGGGCAGTGTCGATGTTTCCAACTTTGCAGGCGAAATGAAGCGGAGTCCACCCCTTACCATTTTTTGGTGAAGCATTAACATTTGTAATTCCCTCATCAATTTTATTTATTAATAACTCTTTTTTATTATCCCTGGCAGCCACACATAATTGATTTGCTTCTTGAGACTGCTGGTTAGAAAAATTGTCTCTGGATATAATCCGTACACCTGAATCTTGATACATATCATCTTGAAAGTGGGTCAAGTCTAACAGTCTGCAATTTTTTTCACGATAAGATACATCCGTTCCTTCCTGTCCAGACTGGGGTCTTACCCAATTGTCCTGTAGAAATATCTGACCCGAAACTGAGTCCATGGCAACCAGGCTAAAGCCTGTCTCACTTAAAGTACCTGCTGATTGTTTTACTTGATAATGATCCAGGATTAAATTTATATTTGAAAAATAATTTCTTAAAAAATCACCAGATTTAATCGATTCCTCATGATCTTTCCATCCACCTATAAGATGAACGGTGCAGTCTTTGAGTTTTAAATTTTCACTAAGAAACTCGGTTACAAACTTGTTTATTTCAGAATGACAGGTATTATCATCCCAGTGCAGAATGGCACTTTGCTCTGAATGAAAGATTAATACTGCGTAACAATTGCGAACACTTTCGGTTGCAAGTATTGGATGTAAATTGTCGGGTTTAATAATCAAATACTCGTATCCTGTCAGAATCGCCGGGTAAGTGTCTGCCACTGAGTCCGGATTAATCCGAGCCGCGCGCGTCAGCAAGCGGAATTCTTTAAAAATATTCAAAATACCTATTGACACGGTTTTTCTGTAAAACTGATGTTTTTCCATATCAAACGTAAGTCATGCAATATGCATGCCCTAAGATCCCCAAGATCACAATGTAGCCCCTTTCACTAATAAAACATCTCCCTCCTGAGGTCAGATTTTTTCTTAGCCCTTAGTGGCGTTAAAACTCGAAAAATGCGTTCAAAAAAAGTCATGTTGTGATTGCCGTATCAGCATTAGTAACGCAGTGGTAGATGATGAAACGCCAAGAAATCAAACAAGTTTTAGATGAGTTAACAAAAGATATCGATAGTCTTGCCGACAAAAAGGCCGTGACTATCATTAAGGTATTGGTTAATTTGGTCGAAATGCTTGCCGAAGAAAATGCTTTGCTCAGAGAGGAAAACCAAGTATTACGTGATGAGATAAACCGCCTTAAGGGTGAACAGGGCAAACCTAATATTCGCGGTCAATCCAAAGGTAGCAATGGCGATAATACAGGCAATTCCAATCATTCATCTGAAGGAGATCGCAATAAACGTGGTAAAGGGAACAATAAAAACACAGGCAAAGACAAAAAAAACGTACGTATTGATAGACGTGTTACGATTGCTCTGGACAAAGCAACGCTGCCAGATGACGCCAAGTTCAAGGGTTTTGAGATTCGAATCATCCAGGATCTAAAAATCATCACGGATAATGTTGAATTCAAGCTGGAAACGTATTACTCACCATCTTTGAAAAAAACCTTTATTGCGCCGATTCCTGGCGAATATAAGGGCAGTGAATTTGGTCCTGGGGTTAAAGCGCTGGTCATCACATTATACCGTGATGCAGGGATGACGGAGAGCGCCATTGAGCGCTTTTTAAAAACATGTGGTATTCAAATATCACATGGTAAAATTGCTTCCATGCTGACAGAAGGCAATGATATTTTTCATCAGGAAAAAGAAGATATTGTCGATGCCGGTAGCAACGCAGGCTTGTACCAGCAGATGGATGACACAGGCAGTCGTGTTAACGGCAAAAATCACTACACCCATGTTTTATGTAATGACTTTTTTACAGCATACTTCACTCGTCGTAAAAAAGATCGCTTGACCTTATTGGAGTTGCTGTGTCGAGACCAATTAAAGTTTATGTTTAATCAGGAGGCTTATGAGTTAATGGATGAGTTTGGTCTCGCAAAAAAATGGTTGGATCAAATTAAACCAATGCTGCATGCACAACCCCTCACACGTGAATCAATCGATAGTTTGATGGGAACACTTTTTCCAAATCCAAAAAAACACAGCACGAATCGACGCATAATTCTTGAGTCAGCAGCTCTTGCCTATTATCAGCACTCGAAATACTTCATCCATTATTTAATGACAGATGATGCGCCTCAGTTTAATAAATTGGCCCTACATCATGCGCTGTGCTGGATCCATGAAGGTCGTCATTATAAAAAACTCACTCCATTCTCAGATATGAATCAGAATATATTGGCTGTATTTCTTGAGCAATTATGGGATTTCTACCATGCATTATTGACTTACAAGACGGCTCCATCTCAATCAATGGCCCAACAACTATCAATGCAATTTGATACTTTGTTCGCAACCACGACAGGCTATGATGTTTTAGATCAACGCATTGCAAAGACACGTGCTAAAAAACAAGCGTTATTATTGGTGTTAGACCATCCATTTCTGCCATTGCACAACAATGCCTCTGAATTAGGGACACGGTTTCAAGCAAGGATACGCGACATCAATCTCCAAACGGTCTCCCAAAATGGCACCAAATCAAAGGATACGTTTGCCACGATTGTACAGACGGCCAGAAAACTGAAAGTTAACGTTTATCAGTATATTTACGATAGGGTGACTAAAAAATTTGAAATGCCATCATTGGCTGAATTAATCTTACTTAAAGTGCGGCAGGTTCCATGCACCACATAAGCATCTCGAGATAATTCCGCTTGCTGACGCGCGCGGCTCGGATTAGTCCGGGCTCAGTGGCAGACACTTACCCGGCGATTCTGACAGGATACAAATACTCTTTCTGAAGAACCAGGTTGAGTTTGTTTGAAGCACCCATCCCGTTCTGTCTTGCATCAATTTTTTCTCTAGCCATGCTTATTTATCTCGCCAACTTAAATGGAAATAAAATTATACATTATGTATATTAATAAATTAAGAAATATTTTAAGTGTAATTAATGTTCATCAAGGCATGAAATAGATACTTTGAAACAGAAGTAACGGTATTTGTTCTGTATTCAATAAAGACTGGAGTAAAAAAAGAGCGCTTAAACAAGAAACCTACTTTTTTTCTTTATATTTATTAGAATAATACTCTCCCAGAGTTTTAGCCTTAATTAGATCGTCGGGCCTCATTGTTTTCTCCAGTTCATTTAAATTGACAGCTGCCTTATCAAATCCATTGTTAACCGCAGTACTAAACCAGGCATAAGCCTCTATTGGGTTTGTGGTCACCCCAATGCCATCCCTATAATAAACACCTAATTGATTTTGCCCCTTACTATAACCTTGTTCAGCAGACTTCTGTATCCATGATACGGATTGCTCCAGATTCTTGCCTACCCCGTCTCCATAGAAATACATATCCCCTAAATTGAATTGAGCATTAATATTACCTAAATCGGCACTTTTTTGATACCAGTAAGCTGCTTTTGAAAGATCGCTTTTACCCAATTTTCCAGAGTCATATAAATAACCCAATTCTAATTGGGCTTTGTCATGTCCTTGCTCTGCTGCTTTTTCAAAGTATTGTGCTGCCTTGGTGACATCCACCGGCGTCCCTTGACCTTGTTCATACATCAAACCAAGATTAAATTGGGCACTGGGATTTCCTAAATTGGCACTCTTGGAATACCATTGGATGGCTGCAGAGTGATCTTTTTTAACCCCAATGCCATTATCGTAGTTATAACCTATAGCTAAGGCCGCATTCGAATTCTCTTGAGCAGCTGCTTTTTTATACCAGATTAAAGCAGTATCACTATTTTGAGGAACAGATGTTCCCGTATCATACATATAACCCAAACCATACTCACCCTCAGGGTTGTTTTAATATAGGCGCGGTTTTCTGGACACAAAAAAAGGTTTTTTAAGAGCTATTCTTCTTAATACAAAGAGGAGAATAAAATGTCTAAAAAGCGAGCTTATTATACGGCGGCCAAGAAGGCAAAAATAACGCTAGCTGCGATTGAGGGGAAACTCACACAAGCGCAAATTACCAGTGAATACGGTGTTCACGCAACGCAGGTAAAAACTTGGAAGCAATCG
The DNA here is from genome assembly GCF_011764505.1 of Legionella antarctica. Lineage (NCBI taxonomy): Bacteria > Pseudomonadati > Pseudomonadota > Gammaproteobacteria > Legionellales > Legionellaceae > Legionella > Legionella antarctica. The sequence continues at coordinate 1,239,735 of NZ_AP022839.1, read as the reverse complement.
GCCATCAAAGCCATTAACGATTTATTCTCTGGGGCTAATGAAAAAGAAGCCAAGTCCCAAGAGCAGCTTGTTGAGGCATTATATCAAGAAATTGGTCGACTTCAAGCGCAGCTATCTTGGCTAAAAAAAAAGCATGAACTTTAGTCTGGATGAAAAGCGCGTCATGATTGATCCTCTTGCCGAGCTCACCATTCGTGAACAATGCTTGCTATTAGACTTGCCTGTTTCAAGTTATTATTATAGTGCCAAGCCCATTTCTGTCGAAGATGAAGCGCTTATGGCGCTACTTGATGAGCACTATCTGCAGTATCCATGTGAAGGTAAAATTAAGCGGGCAAGATGGCTGTCAAAAGAAGTAGGCTATCCTGTTGGTAAACGTCGAGTAAAAAAGTTGATGGAAATGATGGGGTTATCGACTGTTTACCCAAAGCCAAATACAAGCGTTCCCAATAAGGAGCATGAGGTGTTCCCTTATTTATTAAAAGAGGTGGATATCACCAAACCAAATCAGGTTTGGGCCGCAGATATCACCTACATCCGCATGAAAGGAAAGCATGTGTATTTAGTAGCTATTATGGACTGGTATAGTCGTTATGTGATTGGATGGGCTATTTCACCTACTATGGAGGCTGAATTTTGTATTGAGGCGCTTAGAAACGCTTTGCTGCATTCGCGTTGTGAGATCTTTAACACGGATCAGGGTTCTCAATTTACCTCAAAAGATTGGATAAATACGCTAAAATCTCACCACATTTCTATCAGCATGGATGGGCGAGGACGTTATTTAGATAATATATTTATCGAGCGATTGTGGCGTAGTGTTAAGCAAGAAAAAATCTACCGGTATGATTTTGATACAATTGAAGAGGTTGAGCTGGCCTTAACGGAGTATTTTGAGTATTATAATAACCGAAGGCTTCACCAGTCCTTTAATTATTTAACGCCCGCAGAGGTGTATTATGGCCGGAAAAGACCATAAACCCTAAATGAGAGCGTCATGACTTACCCACAAGGCCCACAGGCCTATACGAGAAAGTGAAGCTCTCCTGACCTGTGGACTTGTGGATAAGTCATTCTGATAGAGTTGTGGTAAAATGACCTAAGACAATTCGTAGTAGCAATCACTATTCATACGGTATTGAGTAGGTTTAAATAGGTTAATTTGAGTGAATTTTTAACTATAAATGATGGATGAATAGCTCTTATTTTTCCTTAATTTTGTTCCAGACATGCGGACCCATATCACTTTGTTATTGCCTTTAAATTTATATCGAATATTTGAACTAAAAAAGTCAGAAAATGATTTTTCTCGTCTCAATGCTGTGGACTTAGAAACTTCAAACTAATTTATTATTCTGTATAAATAGCTAAACATTAAGCTACAGTTTTTTTATATTAGAGTCCAGCTAATAAATAATTTATTTTTTGACATAAACAAACCGAATTAGAAATCGGCTGTTTTATTCGGTCTGCTTATCAGGTGAGTTGTCATTTCAGTACGGTATCAAAAATAAAGTTGAAGTGACAACACCCTTAAAAATTTATTAAACCAGTACTTAATCAATACTTGAATTTTTTTATTCCCCCGGATTAAATCAAGAAACATAAAGGTGGGAGTTAGGAACACCATGAACAATTGGAGACTGGTACCGGGCTTATTTTTTATAATTTTTTCAACCTTCGTTCAGGCTAAACTCTATACACTAGCGTGTCCTAAACAAATAAACAGAACAGAACATATCAATAATTCTCAAGATAATTGGGAAACCCTTCCCGATATTCCCAATAATTTTTTAAATGGTGTTTCTTTCTATTCAGGACATCCTAAAAAAGGAGTCAGCTTGAGACCAAATTCGATTAAAAAAAATATGGCCAAGTGGACATTTTCAGGCAAGGAGACTATTTATATAGTTTGTGAGTACAATCAGACAGGCATCAAGCTAGCTCAACCTCTAGCGAAGAAAACGTCACAGTGTACGGTAGATTATAATCCTTATTTAAAAACTAATGACGGATTTTTACCCGAAAAAATACAATGTACCAATTAAAAGATTGGGCTTTTTTAATAGTCCTGATAAAATCCGAACATGAATATTAATAGATCATTCCATGCAGTTCTTTCTGAACAACTTTTGCGATGCAGACGTCCTGGCCTCCAGAAGAACTTTACTTACTACCCCATAAGGATTGCCCATGCATAACCAGCAATTATCCGATAACCTCATGCGTCACTTATCTTTCCTCGAGCAAGATAAAAACAATCTAACTTTACTATTAGAGGTTAGTGATCTCTATATGGAATTAGATGATTTGCAATTAGCACAACGTTACCTGGATAAGGCACGGATTATTAACCCTGAAGCCTGTCTGGGACACCAAGGTTTACTTTATTTAAATCAGGGTCAATTATCGCAAGCCAAGGACTGTTTTCTTGCATCCTTAAATCATTTTGATACCCCTGCCCTGCGCTACAATGAAAACGCCTTGGAAATTTTAGCTCCTATCCTAGAGGGAGAACATTATCCAGAAGCAGAGCTTTTAATGGCACGTATTCTTCATCGGCAAGACTCTATGGATGATGCTATAGGTTTGGTCGAAAATATACTAGAGCAGAATCCAGACGATGCTGAGGCATTGGGCTTTCTTTCTCTGTTATATTTCGATCTTAATGAGGATGTAGTTGCAAAGGAAACCAGTATTTCTGCTTTGAAAATAAATCCTGACAATTATGATGCAAAATTAGTAAATATGCTGGTTCGTCTGATAACTCATGAAACCACTGTAGACGAAATCGAAGCACTATTACAAATTAATCCTCAAGACTCTCGTCTTTGGTTTGCTTTAGGCAACACTTATATGACCCAAGGTGATTTAGACTCAGCAGAAAACACGCTTCAAAAAGCTGTAGAAATTTACCCTGAATTTTATGACTGTCATATTGCTTTAGCCTGGTGCCAACTTCTAAATGATCGGATTGCTAAAGCTCATGAAACCTATCAGGATGCGGTAGAGCTGGTTGATGAATTAGCCGATGGTTGGGGGGGATTAGCTCTGGTATATGCTTTGAATGAAGACTTTGTAAAAACAGAACAATTGATTAACAAAGCCAATAATTTAAATCCTGATTGTTTTCTGACCCAAATAGCTGAAACCATTTATTTTAATTATAAAAATCCGCAAAAAGCCAAGGAGCATTTAGTTGACACATTAAAAAACAGCACCATTCCTATTAGTGAAAAATTAGCTGCATCCATTGAGGAACTTCAAGATAAACAACCAGTGCATTAGATTAATTTAGGGACTTACGAAAAACGCATCAAAACCGAAGCATTTTTTAGTTCATTGATGAGAGGATTTTATGCAAATCATTTTCTACTTTGTAATTTCTTTCGAACATTTTAGTATGCAATTTTTTTCAGGTTAACCCAGACATTTTTAGTGCAGGGAATGTGATACCTTGACTACCTTGCTTGGAAACTGGCATTTATTAATGCCAGTTAACTGTTTCACCTCACGATGTAATTGCTCGGAAAAACCGTCGTAGTCCAATTTCCAGCTGCGCAAGCCTGTCTCAACAAGATTAGCGAGGAGTTATACTGACTGGTATATACCAGTCATTTGCGAGCTTGGACGATATATAGGCTCAGGTATTGATGCTACTTGCGGCAATATCTCAACCCTGGCTTCTACTGGAGTTCTACTGCCAATGTCTCCAAGCCTGGGTCAGGGCGAAGTGCGTTGCCTTTATTTACTTCGTTACAGTCAAGAAGCTAAGACTTATCTTTATTTAAAAATCACTTTCTTCAATAACCCGGCAATAAGTTTCCTTAACCAGAGTTAAAGTGAGTAACGATAAAATAAGGGAAACGGGTAAGAGCAGTAGAGACCAATGATATCCCTGCACTGAAAACTGATGCATTCCATTAGTTGTGGCTCCATCCCAAGTCCAATCGAGAATGGCACCAACCAGAGGTTCAAACAATGCTTCAAATACGGAATTAAAGGTATTCATAATACCAAGAACTGTAGCAACCAGGGCTATAGGAAATAATTCACGAATCATGGCAAAACTGGTAAAAAATCCGCTAGCGCCAAATCCAAAGCAAAACAAAAGGAACATTAAAGAAGACAAAATTTGACCGGGGATGTAGAGTACTATTAGTAAGCATAACAAAGCGGAAAACGTCCCAATGAACAATACAGGCTTTCTCCTTCTGATATAATCAGAAAACCACCCCCAAAAAGGTGCTCCTGCAGCAAATCCTATAAAAATACATGATATTGCAAGCGCTGCATTGGTTCGAGAAAGTTGATAGGCCTTTTCCAAAAACGGTACCCCCCATAATCCTCCAAATACAGAAACGGGCGCAAAAGCCAGCCCACTGTATAAAGACAGTGCCCATGCTTGCTTATTGCTTACAATACGGTGTAATAGACGGCTTATTTTTTCCTTGTTTTGAATTTTATGCAACGGTTTGATTGGTTTATCTCTTAACACCAAAAAATAGATAACACCAAGAACAACCCCCATAGCACTAACAATTTCGAGCGCCATTCTCCAGCCAAGATTTTGCACTAAATGAGCTAATGGCATTTGGCCACCGACAGCACCGAGCATTGCAGCGGTCATAAACATTCCAGAAACCAAAGCAAAACGTTTTGGAGAAAACCAAACTGCAGCCAGTTTAAAACAGGATACAGCAGCAAACGCAGCTCCTGCCCCCATAAGGGCTCTGCTAAAACAAGCCAGCCAAAATGTATCAGTTTGTGAAAAAATAAACGTACTGATACTGCAAAGAAAAATAGCCCCCGTTGTAAGTAGGCGGGGACTGAATCTGTCAAGCATCACCCCAACAGGGATCTGCATGATTAAATAAGCATAGAAATAAAAAGCCGATAGGTTACCAAGACCCGCACCATGGACCTGAAAAGCTTGCATTAAATCATCAGTCATTACACTTGGAGAAACCTGAATTAAATATTTATAAAAAAAGAAACTTGCGGCAATTGTCCAAATGATCCAGGGATAAGCTTTTGCTAGCCATTGATGTTTGCTTTTAAATGTATTCACTATAACTCCTAAATATTGTTATAGACTTGTGCAATTGTTTTGCTAATCACATCAACCTTAAATTAGCCACCGATGTTTAGACATACTGCTTTTTTCCTCTCTGAACGAGGAAGTCACTCATTTCCATCACGCGCAAAGGATTTAAGCCCCTGGTTATGATAATTAATTCAGTATCATCCGTTTGCTTTTACGCTTAGAGGCGGGACAGATAAATTTAAAGAGTAAGCCGACTCAGAGCTGAGGAAAGGCTCAAGTGACGCACCACCATAAGGATAAGCGAGATTAAGAAAAATGGATTACCAAAAATAAAATGTCGGTTTAAAATCATTTTTCAATTATCTTAATAAATTCAGGATACATGCTAACTTTTTAGGCAATATTTTGTCAAGAAACTATTGCGTAAGCAAGTAACTTTTTCAGATTTCAATGGTGCAGGATTTTTTTTAACAACTGATATTATTAATTTACTGAAATTAATTACTTCTGATTAAGCAAAGAACAGCTTAAAAGTTATTATAGAAAAAAGAGCCCTCTTTACGGTAAGAGGGCTTTCGTTAAACTGGCATCTACATTACAGAGCTAGTCTGCATTTGTTCAAATGCAAGATCTTCATCACTGTTTTCTTCATCATCATGATCATGAAAACATTCAGTCAGAGCAGTTGCTCCCTTAGCTATTGCACTACCAACTGTAGCAGCTGATCGAGTCACTAAATATGCCGTTGTGGCAAGAAAAGAAAGCACAATGGTCAGAGCGCTAAGAGCGGCTAATAAAGGAGCTGCTAAAGCAATTATGCCACTAACTACACCAACAGTAAGTGCCTCATCACGTGCTCCATTCTTACCTAACGCAGCTGCAAAGCCTGCTGCCAAAAAACTGGTAACACAAACAGATGCTGCAAGAGCACTTGCCACACCTAACAGTCCAGTTGCAATCGCAAAACCAGCGGGGGCAACTACTGGAGCCGCCAAGGTTTCGTCAAAGTCGCTTATGCTATTATAAGGAGTAAAAAAACCAGGTCTGTTTTTAAGATACGCTACATTGCTATCTCGCATCTCGTTCACTAGCTCATTTTCCAAAAGATTGTTTACATTAGGCATACCATCTCCACTTTGTTTAAGTTTTAAGCATTTTATATAAATCTTACAATTATGTCAACTTATTTTGATTAATATGCAAAAAACTGTGGAAATAAACCACATGACTGTAACTAGAAATCAACTCCAGAGAAATTCAATGAGATAAGATAGAATAAGCGACTGACTAATTTATATACAATTTGAATGCTATACTTGTAATATATGTACCAGAAAGGAGATTCATCATGTCACGTGACAAAAATGAAGAACCTCCACTTCTTTCCCAAGAAGAATGTGATGATTTAATTTCTTCCCACAGTGTGAATGCCATGCACGCTTATAGGTTGAGTAATAAAGATGCATACAACGAAGAGATTAGCTCCCTGGCAAAAGCCTGTCATACTCTGATAACTCTTCACCTATACGATCCTCAAAGAATGATTACTCAAATGGAAACAGCAATGTGTAATGCCCGTAAAGACGAGTTGGGAGAGTTAGATAGCAAAATCATGCATTTGTTTAACCTCAGAAAACAAGCACGTGCGGACACTTTTTTCGGGGAACAACAAATCATAAATCTAACCACTCAGATAGCCATAATAGAGGGGTATAAGTCTATGCCTGTTAAAGAGATAATTCAAAAAATAATCTATGAATCTTTTGAACAAGCTATAAACGTCCATGGCACTGAAATGCCTGTGGACTTTAATTTGACCCATTACGAGTTTCATCCAACAGAATCATCCCCCTCAATCGATGAGGGTCAGCAAAAGTATGTTTTCTAGATTAGTTTAAACTACTCCCAGCCAGAATAAATAACCCTATTCTTTTTAAAATGTTTCAGGAGGTGCTGGAGAGGACATAAATTATGCTCACGAATGATCTTTAGTCACGCAACACAGTGATTTTGCATCCCAACCACCACCTAATGCTTTTATTAGACCTACTTCGGAGGACATAAGAAGTCCAGCTACATCATTAGCTGTTTTCTGAGCGGAGTATGCAGTAATCTGCGCTGTGATTACACTGGCATAATCTACTGTTCCGGCCTTATATTGATTGATAACCAATTTTAGAGCCAAGCCGGCACTTGCTGCAGCTTTTTTTTGCACTACGAGTTGTTCTCTAAGAATACGCAAAGCGATCAAATTATCCTCGACATCCTGGAATGCAGTAAGCACTGCTTGTCGATAGGCGGCAACCTGAGCATAATATGCTGCTTTTGCAGCTCTGACTTTTGCTGCCCGGAAACCTGCATCAAATAATGTTTCTGCCACTTGCAATCCAGCAGACCAACCAATTGATGGTGTACGAATGAGCTGATGAAAACTGTTACCTGCAACGCTTGCAGCTCCGGTTAAGGTCAATGTAGGGAAATAGGCTGCAACTGCCACCCCAATGAGAGCACTTGTTTGTTGAACCAGTCGCTCAGCTTGTGCAATATCAGGTCGTCTCTCCAACCAGACGCTTGGAACTTCCACAGGAATTAGGGGTAATTTGGTAGCTAAAGGCATAAAATTTAGAGATAAAAAAGCAGGTGGCCGCCCCATTAGTACCGCGATGGCATGTTCGTATTGACCACGCAATATTCCATTATTCAGTGCTTGCCCCTGTGCAGATTCCAGTTGAGCCTGAGCTTGTACTATGTCAGCTCTTGATACTATCCCGGATGCATATTGATTGCGTGTCAGCTGCAATGTTTTTTTATACGCATCAACCGTTTCATCTAATAATTGTTGATCTGTATCCAGGGTACGCAATTCAAAATAAATTTGCGCCAACGAACCCTGAGCGGACAAGCGAGTAGATGCAAGTAATGCAGCATTTGATTGAGCACTTGCTACATCTGCTTCTATAGTACGTCTAACTAATCCCCAAATATCGGGCTCCCAGGATGCAGTCAGTACAGAGGAATAGGTAGTTGTCGCTGGAGAAAAATCCGTTGCACTGGATGCTGCCGTTCCGGTAGTAGTCGTTCCACCTGAAGTACTAATAAACGTCGTGACTCCTGCGCCCTGTTTTTGACGGAACATGCTAAAGGCGCTTTCTAATAAAGGAAATAAATTGGAACGTGCCTGCTCAACAATCGCAAGCGACTGGCGATAATTAGCTTCAGCATTAACAATATTCTGATTGAATTTATTAAGCTGCATTTCCAGATCATTTAATAAGGGGTCATTAAATATTTTCCACCAATCACCTCGCTCACAATAATCTCGCGGCTGTATTGGTTTCCAGTTCTTATCTTTTAGATCGGGGGACACCTTTAACTGGCTTTGCCCTTTCACTTCTTTAAATTTTAGCGGTACTAACACCGGAGGACGTTTATAATTAGGCCCAACCATACAAGATGAGAGGAATGATAGGGTGAATAACGCCAGAATTAATCTACTTTTTAAAGAGGCACTTATCTCTCTGGTGTTAGTGTCCATATGCACCTCTTTGCGGTTTATTTTTTTTCCAGAAATGATGAAAACGAATAGCCGTGTTTTCCATAGTCAAATAGATAACTGGGGTAGTATAGAGAGTCAGTAATTGGCTGACGATCAATCCTCCAACAATCGCAATACCTAGCGGACGACGTAATTCAGAGCCTAGTCCAAAACCAATGATTAAAGGCAACGCGCCAAACAAAGCAGCCATCGTTGTCATTAAAATAGGTCGAAAACGCAACAGTGCAGCTTCATAAATAGCATCTCTTGATGATTTATTTTCAGTCCGCTCTGCGTTCAATGCGAAATCAATCATCATTATGGCATTCTTCTTAACTATACCAATGAGGAGAATTATCCCGATCAAGGCAATAAGACTGAGATCAGTGCGGCATATCAGTAAGGCTAATAATGCCCCCAATCCGGCTGATGGCAATGTAGATAAAATGGTTATAGGATGAATCAGACTTTCATATAGAATACCAAGCACAATATAGACCGCCAATAATGAAGCTGCAATCAAGTATGCTTCGTTGGCAAGGGATTGTTGAAAGGCCTGTGCTGTACCTTGAAATGAACCACTGATGGTAGGGGGTAATTTCATCCCTTTTACAACCCTGTCAACTTTATTGACTATATCCCCAAGTGCATTACCGGGAATTAAATTAAATGATAAGGTTGCTGATGGTGCCTGACTTTGATGGTTAACTGACAACAATGTTGAGGAGGGAGCAAAACTGGCAAATGCAGAAAGCGGTACCTCATCACCAGATGATGATAAGACATAGATATCATTTAATATTTCTGGATATTGCCAATATTTTGGAGCTACTTCCATGACCACGCGATATTGGTTCATATGCATGTATAGAATGGACACCTGGCTTTGCCCAAAGGCACTGTATAAGACCTTATCTATCTTTTGGGGGGTGATCCCAAAGCGTGAAGCTGTATCATGATCTACGTTCACATAAACCTGCAATCCATGGCTAAGCTGATCACTATTCAGATCGGCTATACCATTAATTTTTGAAAGTTGTTCCATAATTCGTGGTGCCCAATAATTAAGTTCCTGTAAATTGCTGTCCGACAGAGTATATTGAAATTGAGCATTATTTTGTCGGCCCCCTATAGTAAGATCCTGAGGAACCTGCATATAAACCCTTGCACCCTGCACAATTGCTAATTGGCTACGTAATCGATTAAGTACTGTCCCTGTAGACACTCTCCGTTCCTTTAGTGGTTTTAGCATGATATATATTGACCCGGTATTGGACGTATTTCCTCCCCCCCCTATGTATGCTGCAACATTAAGAACGGCAGGATCTTTTTTTACCAATTCAAGAACTTGAATCATCTTTTTTTTCAAGGCCTGAAAGGAGATATTTTGATCCGCTTGCAAGGAAGCTACAATTCTCTCTGTATCTTGCTGGGGGAAAAATCCTTTAGGTGTCACTATAAATAAATAACCAGTTAATATGATGGTCCCAAGGGTAAGAACCAACATGGCTGATGGATGCAATAATGTCCATTTTAACGTACTTGCATAACGTTGACGGATACGTTCAATAAAACGCATAAACAAGTGACTTTTTTCATCGCCTACTTTATGCAAAACTCTTGAGCACAACATAGGTATCAAGGTTAATGAAACCACTAAAGATACTAATATTGCCACTGAGAGCACTACTACAAATTCGTGAAACAAACGCCCGACAATCCCACCCATTAATAAAATTGGGATAAAAACAGCAATCAATGAAAGACTCATCGATATAACAGTAAATCCAATTTCTTTGGTGCCATCAAGTGCCGCTTGCATGGGTTTTTTGCCCATTGCCAGATGGCGAGATACATTTTCAAGAACAACAACGGCATCATCGACCACAAAACCCGTAGAAATGGTTAATGCCATTAATGATAAATTATCCAGGCTATAACCCATTAACTGCATTACGACAAAACTACCCAATAATGACAAAGGCACTGCAGTACCCGAAATGATCATACTGCGGAAACTACCCAAAAACAGATAAGTAACCAGGATCACCAACACCATTGAAATTAAAAGGGTGAGCTCAACATCATGTAAAGATGTTCGAATTGTGGCGGTACGATCCAGCAACGTGGCCAGCTCCATGTCGCTTGGAATAGTCGCTTTAAGTTGTGGCAGCAGTTCCCTTACCCTATCGACTGTCTTAATCACATTCGCCCCGGTCTGTTTGTATATAACAAGGAGTACCGAGGGTTTCCCATTTGAAAACCCTGCATTACGCAGGTCAGCAACTGAGTTGACTACGTAACCAACATCAGAAATACGTACAGGACTGTTGTCTTGATATTTAATAATCAATGGAGCGTATTCTGCGGCTGTGAACATTTGATCATTGGTACGAATGGTTGAAATAGTGCCGTCCGCACTGGTTATTTGCCCTTTTGCCTGATTGGTATTTGCCTGTGCAATTACAGTCGCAACCTGATCCAATCCGATGCCATATTTATTAAGAGTTGTTGGATTAAGCTCTACACGAACAGCAGGTAACGAGCTGCCGCCAACATAAACCTGCCCCACTCCGGGCGTACGCAAAATTTTCTGCTGTAAAATTGTAGATGCCACATCGTACATTTCTCCTGTTGAACTCTTATCTGATGTAAGAGCAAGAATCATAATAGGCGCATCAGCAGGATTTATTTTACGATAAGTAGGATTATTAACCAGATTTGGAGGCAACTGGCTAAGCGATGCATTAATTGCTGCCTGCACATCTCGAGCAGCACCATCAATATTTCGTGATAAATCAAATTGGACTACAATAGTCATTTGCCCCATCATGCTTGTTGAGGTGATTTGAGTAATGCCGGCTATTCGCCCTATTTGGCGTTCAAGAGGTGTTGCAACTGAAGTGGCCATAACAACAGGACTTGCACCAGGTAATTGGGCTTGTACTATAATCGTGGGGAAATCAATTTGCGGTAAGGGAGCAACTGGTAATAAATTGAATGCGAGGATGCCAGCCAGGGCAAGCCCTACTGCCAATAAAGTAGTTCCAATGGGCCGTTGGATGAACAATAACGATAAATTCACATTTTTGCCCCTGACATATTATGTGCCTTCCAGAGGCAATTTGGGCTGACCCAAGCTCATTACTCTGCGCCCCATTCTGTCAAACGCTAAATAAATAACGGGGGTTGTATATAATGTAATTAACTGACTTACTATTAATCCGCCAATGATGGCTATACCTAATGGCCTGCGCAATTCTCCACCCATACCAAAACTAAACGCTAAAGGGATAGCTCCCAGCATCGATGCCATTGTGGTCATTAAAATTGGCCTAAAACGTAATAGAGCAGCCTCATAGATCGCTTCCTGGGGTAGTTTTTGATGGTTTCGCTCTTGCTCCAAAGCAAAATCAATCATCATAATTGCATTTTTCATCACGAGGCCAATCAACAAAATAATAGCAATCAAGGCAATAATACCAAGATCATTCCTGGTAAAAAATAACGCGAGCAATGCCCCCATAAAGGCGGACGGTAAAGTAGATAAAATAGTGATGGGATGAATATAACTTTCATAAAGCACTCCCAATACGATGTAGACCACTATGATAGCTGACAGTACTAACCACCCACCATTTGCCAGAGAATCCTGAAAGCTTTTCGCCGTTCCTAAAAAGCCAGTACGGACATTATCAGGAATATTAAGATCTTTTTTTATGGAATCAATAGCCCTTACCGCATCGCCTAAAGAAGCATCAGGAGCAAGATTAAATGAAAGTGTGGCAGAAGGAAATTGATCCAGCCGGGTGATTTGGAGCGGGCCAATCGTATGAGATAAAGTCGAAAAAGTACTAAAAGGCACCGACCCACTGGATGTAACACTATTACTCGAATTGGAAACAAACGATTTGGACGCAATTGAGTCCGGATTAATTGTATTCGTAACTGATGAGTTAATAAAAAGATTTCTGAATGCCGAGTTGGCATGTTGCAGCCAGGGCAATACTTCAAGAACAACGCGATATTGATTACTTTGAGTAAACATAATCGATATTTGCCGCTGCCCAAAAGAATCATATAATGTGTCATCAATCATCTGCATGGTAATACCAAGTCGTGATGCCATATCACGATCTACGGTGATTAGCGATACTAAACCCTGATTCTGCTGATCTGTAGTTACATCCTGAAGAATGGAAAGCTGGCGCATTTTATCAAGCATCAAATCTGTCCATTTTTTAACCTGTTCTGAATGTTGTGCACTAATACCGTATTGAAATTGCGTTCGACTAACCACTGTGTCAATAGTTAAGTCCTGCACCGGCTGCATATAAAGGGTTGCTCCCATCACCTTTTGGAGATTGGACTGGATACGATTAATCACTTCCATTACCCCAGGGCGCTCTTCCAATGGTTTGAGGGTAATGAGTATACGCCCACTGTTGAGGGTACTGTTTATCCCATCGATACCAATAAATGATGATAAATTTTCAACTGCGGGATCTTCAAGAACAACTCGAGCCAGGTCTTGCTGACGCTCAGCCATTGCAGGGAATGAAATAGTTTGTGAGGCTTCTGATATACCTTGAATAACCCCAGTATCCTGAAGAGGAAAAAAACCTTTAGGAATTGAAAAGAGTAAAATCACATTAATCAGAATCGTTAAAAAAAATATTCCCAGGATTAACGATTGATGATGCAGAACCCAGCCTAAAGATGTCTTGTATTTGTCGATAAGATAATTTAAACCCTTTTCCAAAACCCTTTCAAGCTTACTGCTTTTTTCCTGGAGTCCTTTATGACGTAATAGTCTTGAACACAACATAGGCGTCAAAGTCAACGATACAAAGGCTGAGATCAGAATAGCTATAGTTAAGGTAAGAGCAAACTCCCGAAACATTCTTCCTACTATATCCTCCATAAACAACAAAGGAATTAATACCCCGATCAGAGAAATGGATAAAGAGATAATAGTAAAGCCAATTTGCTTTGCCCCCTTATGGGCGGCATCCAATGGGGTATCGCCACGTTCCAGGTAACGTATGATATTTTCTATCATCACAATAGCATCATCGACGACAAAACCTGTAGCAATCGTTAAACCCATCAAGGTCAAATTATTAAGGCTAAATCCAAGCGCATACATCACCCCTAGCGAACCTACAAGTGCCAGCGGTACAGAAATACTGGGAATTATTGTAGCCGAAAAATTGCGTAAAAAAAGAAATATGACCATCACCACGAGGACCACTGCTAATAATAATTCAAATTGCACATCAGATACTGATGCACGGATGCTAATCGTTCTATCGGTTAAGATCTCAGCTTTAATATCATTTGGTAAGGTGGCACGAAGATTGGTAAGTAATTCTTTTACTCGATCAGCCACCTCAATAACATTAGCGCCGGGCTGGCGTTGTACGTTTACAATAACAGCAGGCTCCATGTTCATCCAGGCAGCTTGCATGGTGTTTTCAGCTCCATCAACCACATTCGCAACATCTGAAAGACGAACAGGAGCACCGTTTTTATAAGCAATTATTAACGGACGATATTCTGCAGCAGTTAACAACTGATCATTGCTATTAATCGTATAAGAAAGCCTTGGCCCATCAAAATTACCTTTTGCCGCATTCACATTCGATGCAGATACAAGGTTTCGCACATGTTCCATAGTTAATCCATAAGCGGATAATGCATCTGGATTAGCCTGAATACGTACAGCAGGACGTTGACCACCACCAATACTGACTAAACCAACCCCAGCTAATTGTGATAGTTTAGGAACAAGACGTGTTTCAGCGTAATCTTCTATTTTGGGTAATGGCAAGCTCATTGACGTCAATGCCAATGTGATAATAGGTGTATCTGAAGGATTTACTTTGCTATAAATAGGAGGATTGGGCAAATCTTTAGGTAAAAAACTACTGGCCGCATTTATAGATTGCTGTACTTGTTGCTCAGCTACATCTAAACCCACGGTTAGATTAAACTGCATGGTAATAATTGATGAGCCAGTCGAGCTATTAGAAGTCATTTGATCTAATCCAGACATTTGACCAAATTGACGCTCAAGAGGGGCAGTCACGGAGGAGGCCATCACTTCAGGGCTGGCACCTGGATAAAACGTTGACACTTGAATGGTGGGATAATCTACATCTGGTAATGAAGAAACAGGTAATAATTTATATGAGAGAACTCCTGTGAGAAGAATAGCAACCATGATAAGTGATGTCGCTATTGCTCTTGTAATAAAAGGACCGGAAATACTCATGCCAGACTGCGTTCCGAATTAAAAGGCGTTCTTTTTTTAGTATGGGAGAATAGTTTTGCCGCATTTCCTACCGCAACTTTAGAGCCGTTTCTTAATTTATCCGCACCTTCTACTACAACTGATTGACCGGGTTTAACCCCACTTTTGATGACTGTCTCATTCTCACTCGCCGCTCCAGTTATTATGGGTCTAACAGTCACAGTATTATTTTTATTCACCAAATAGACGAAATTCCCCTTGGTTATAGAATGTTGAATTGCAGCAGTGGGTACCACGGTAGCCTGGTGCAAAGTTTCTATCAGTATCCTCGCATTGACAAACTGATTAGGGAATAATTTATTGTCTTTATTATCAAAGATCGCTCTCAGTTTGACTGTACCTGTACTTTGATTTATTTGATTATCAATTGTTAACAAGGTTCCCGTTGACAATAATTTATTTTGTTGACGATCAAAGACTTGCACAACAAGTTTTTGATCGGAATAAACTTGTGGAAGTATTTGCGGCACATTATCTTCAGGTAAGGTAAAGATAACGGTTATGGGATTCAACGTGTTAACTACTGCGATACCATTAGTATCGTTGGTTTGTACTACATTGCCAGGATCGACCAAGCGTAAGCCAATGCGACCATCGACAGGAGAAATAATGCGAGTATAAATTAAATTCACTTTAGTGCCCTGAATCAATCCCTGATCAATTTTGATTGCCCCCTCGTATTGCTCAACTAATGCGATTTGGGTGGCCAGAGTTTGTTGGGAGACCGAATCTTGTTTCCATAGTTTTTGATAGCGCTTAAGATCAATTTTTGCGTTGGCAAGCAGTGCCGTATCCCGCTTTAAGTTACCTTCATATTGAGTTAACAACGCCTCATAGGGTCGAGGATCTATTTGTGCCAATAAATCGCCGATTTTTACCATTTGTCCCTCTTTGAAGGATACTTGAGTCAAAATACCATTTAACTGGGTTCTGACAGTTACACTATATTTTGGAGTAACGCTCCCCAGAGCCGAAAGGAAGATAGGAACATCACGAACTGTAGCAATAGCAGAGACTACCGGTATCGGTTTGATTATATTCTCTTTGGGTTTCTCCCTGACCAGGAAATACCAGATCAAACCAATAAATAAAATCAACAGAATTATTATTCCCCAATTCCATGAGGGGGGTAACCATTCCAATTTATTTTTGGGAATCATCGATTCGCTATTATCAATATCATCGAATTAATATAGGCGCGGTTTTCTGGACACAAAAAAAGGTTTTTTAAGAGCTATTCTTCTTAATACAAAGAGGAGAATAAAATGTCTAAAAAGCGAGCTTATTATACGGCGGCCAAGAAGGCAAAAATAACGCTAGCTGCGATTGAGGGGAAACTCACACAAGCGCAAATTACCAGTGAATACGGTGTTCACGCAACGCAGGTAAAAACTTGGAAGCAATCGGCCATCAAAGCCATTAACGATTTATTCTCTGGGGCTAATGAAAAAGAAGCCAAGTCCCAAGAGCAGCTTGTTGAGGCATTATATCAAGAAATTGGTCGACTTCAAGCGCAGCTATCTTGGCTAAAAAAAAAGCATGAACTTTAGTCTGGATGAAAAGCGCGTCATGATTGATCCTCTTGCCGAGCTCACCATTCGTGAACAATGCTTGCTATTAGACTTGCCTGTTTCAAGTTATTATTATAGTGCCAAGCCCATTTCTGTCGAAGATGAAGCGCTTATGGCGCTACTTGATGAGCACTATCTGCAGTATCCATGTGAAGGTAAAATTAAGCGGGCAAGATGGCTGTCAAAAGAAGTAGGCTATCCTGTTGGTAAACGTCGAGTAAAAAAGTTGATGGAAATGATGGGGTTATCGACTGTTTACCCAAAGCCAAATACAAGCGTTCCCAATAAGGAGCATGAGGTGTTCCCTTATTTATTAAAAGAGGTGGATATCACCAAACCAAATCAGGTTTGGGCCGCAGATATCACCTACATCCGCATGAAAGGAAAGCATGTGTATTTAGTAGCTATTATGGACTGGTATAGTCGTTATGTGATTGGATGGGCTATTTCACCTACTATGGAGGCTGAATTTTGTATTGAGGCGCTTAGAAACGCTTTGCTGCATTCGCGTTGTGAGATCTTTAACACGGATCAGGGTTCTCAATTTACCTCAAAAGATTGGATAAATACGCTAAAATCTCACCACATTTCTATCAGCATGGATGGGCGAGGACGTTATTTAGATAATATATTTATCGAGCGATTGTGGCGTAGTGTTAAGCAAGAAAAAATCTACCGGTATGATTTTGATACAATTGAAGAGGTTGAGCTGGCCTTAACGGAGTATTTTGAGTATTATAATAACCGAAGGCTTCACCAGTCCTTTAATTATTTAACGCCCGCAGAGGTGTATTATGGCCGGAAAAGACCATAAACCCTAAATGAGAGCGTCATGACTTACCCACAAGGCCCACAGGCCTATACGAGAAAGTGAAGCTCTCCTGACCTGTGGACTTGTGGATAAGTCATTCTGATAGAGTTGTGGTAAAATGACCTAAGACAATTCGTAGTAGCAATCACTATTCATACGGTATTGAGTAGGTTTAAATAGGTTAATTTGAGTGAATTTTTAACTATAAATGATGGATGAATAGCTCTTATTTTTCCTTAATTTTGTTCCAGACATGCGGACCCATATCAAATTGCTTTCCTTCCATAGGATACCACTATCCTTTATCAAATTGAGTAATAGGGAATTACAGAGCGACTCATCATAGCGAATTTTAAGTTATGTAGCAAAAAAATGTGCCTTTTAGAACGATTGAATATTAATGCATATCACGGCGTACGCGGCTTGCTCCAGATGGAGCATCAGAAAATTTAATCATCACTCATTTTTTAGTTACATAATTTTCGCTCCCAGCCTACCGTGCTTTATGCACGGTATCCAAAACGATGTTGCTACTTAGTAGGAAAACCCTGGTGCAGCGATCAATATCATCTACGTAATGCGCATATAGCGCAGTACGTAGACAGTATACAATCTGATTATCCTTCAGAGATTGTCCGCAGGATCCAGAAATTTCGCGGCAAGCTGGATCTCAGGATCCCAAGGTGCTTCGGGCTGTTAAAGATAGCTGATCATGATCAGCTCCTGACCATGTTTTTCTCCGATTACGCGTATAAGTTATTAATGTGATGTCAGATAACGCAATTCAGGTCTGAATTTCTTCCATTCATTGAATGGAGAAAATTCAGGGTTGGCCATTTTATCAACAGGAAGATAGAAGGTTTGCTCTAATAAATACTGTCCACTGAGTGCTGCATGAGACACGTGATCTGTGAATACTATCCAGGTGCTTTGCGACGGAAAATTAATTTGAATTTTCTTTACTTGCGCCTGGTAATGATCATCTCGTTTCATTGTATCATGCAAATGAAGCATGTAATGGTCATAAGGTGATCGCAGAGTTTTGGTGGTTTTAACTAATTTTAAAATCCTTGCCGTTAATTTACTGTAAGAACTAATTTGAGGTGCAAAACGTTGAAGAACCTGAGCAAAAGGCTCTCCAAGATTCCATACGCGAGGTTCCTGTTGCGGATTAATGTTACAAAAAACCCGCAAAATTCTTAAGCCGTTAACGGGGCTAGCTGAAAATGAATCTACATGTAAACGAGTATCATCTTTACGTCTCGATGTAGCTCTACCACTAATTTGTGCTGGTCTGAAGCTGGTTCTTCCCCATTGCAGATGGGGTAAGTAGGAGGGTAGGGCAGTTTGAATGAGTTTATGGGCAAACTCTGCATACCCCCGCATAAACTGTTCTAATTTCTTGTCTAAGTCGGGAACATTTTTTTTAAAAGCACCCAGTTTATTACGTTTATAATCATAACTTACATTTTTATGCGTGCCATGTAAAATCGACTCAGACATTAAGGACGGGTCAACTGAGGAAAAAAAATACTCAGGGAAAAACAGTATGTTACCTGATTCCAAAATATTGAGACTTTCTTGATGATTAATTTGCTCTATATTTTGTGTTAACAAATAGGAATTCATTTTTGACCTTGGTTCAATTTAATAATGTTAGTGTATCAAATTATTTATAACATAACTCTGTGTTTTGGGTTTAACAAAATCCGGATAATATTCATCCCACATCCGATGACAATAAGCTACAATATTATTTTGCTGAAGCGCGTGCTCTTTAAAGGGATCATCAAGAGGACTCCAGATAATATTCGCTAAAAAAGCAAATGCAGTGGCATCGACACTAGTTGGTTTATCCCCTAAAAAATATTTTTTCCCATCCAGGATCACAGATATGGTATCCAGATTTTTTATCCCCAATTGTAGGACTTCCTGCAGAGTATGCCTTCCTGTTCCTTGATGATTCAATTGCTTTAACATGTATTTTTTGATCATATTAGGCACAAATAATTTGGCAATCGCGGGTAACTTTTCAAACATACTCTCTTTAACATGCTCCCAAGCCGTATCATTCTGCCAACGCAGATAAATCATCACCCAATAAAGCCGCTCACAAAAAGCTATTTCAATTAACTGGGCTAGTGCTGTTTGTTCTGTAGTTAAATCTCTATCCAGTTCGTTGCCAAAACGAGTTTTTAATTCATCGATAATCAATTCACTGTCGGGATAAAATTTTCCATCCAGTTTAATATGGGGCAGCTTTCCCTTGGGACTTTTTTGAGGGTTATTCACAAATTTATTTTCATAGGGTAATTTCATCATTCGTAAATAAGTTTCAACCTTCATACAAAAAGGACTGGCACTAGGTAAATCCCAAACTCTATAAAATTGAAACAATGTAATCATTTTAGATGCCCTTCCCTAGTAAAAACAAAGAAATCCGATAAAACCATTCAATAAAAATACAATGCCATATAGAATATATTATAAACGCTTAACTATCATTTAACTCATATTTTAGGTAATTCAATGTCACAATGTCCCTGTGGTTCAGAAAAATCTTATGAACAGTGCTGTAAGCCATTTATAGAAAAAAAAGAAATGCCCCAAACACCCGAACAGCTCATGCGATCAAGATACACGGCCTATAGTTTAGCTAAAATTGATTACATTAAAAATACCATGAAAGGCAGACCCTTAATTAATTTTGACGAATCAGAAGTAAAAAAATGGGCTCTGAGTGTAACCTGGGCAGGATTAAAAGTCCTTCAATTGTATATGGAAACACCTGAAAAAGGCTTTGTTGAGTTTAAAGCACTTTTTAGGGAAAATAATCAGTTAAAACATATCCATGAAATCAGTGAATTCCATCAGGAAGATAATCAATGGTTCTATGTGGACGGAAGTAAAAAAAAATTACCTGTAAAAAATAGCAAAATAAAAGTAGCGCGTAACAGCCCCTGCCCTTGTGGCAGTGGTAAAAAATTTAAAAACTGTCACGATAAATAAATTTTCACCAATTCGGATTTCTATTATGGGTCAACATTTACTTTTAAATGTATTTATCTTTCTTGCTGCAGCAAGTGTTATGGTTCCTATAGCCAGCCGTTTTAAACTGGGTTCCGTGATAGGTTATCTTGTTGTAGGAATCCTTATCGGTCCATTTGGCCTTAAACTCATTGGAAATGCCGAGCAAATCATGCATTTTGCTGAGTTTGGAGTGGTCATGATGTTGTTTTTAATCGGCTTGGAATTAGAACCTGTCAAGTTGTGGAAACTTAGAAAATTAATAGTTGGTTTGGGGGGGTTACAAGTCACCACCACCACTGGCGCTTTATTCGGTATGGGCATCCTGATGGGGTATGATTGGCGGGCCAGTCTGGCAATCGGTATGGCACTCGCCCTTTCTTCGACCGCGTTAGTTTTACAAATGCTGCAGGAAAAAAACCTGCTAAAAACTACCGAGGGTGAAACTTCATTTGCTGTCTTATTATTCCAGGATATCGCGGTAATACCTATTCTTATTGTTATGCCTTTACTCGCACCACAAGGAGTGGTGACGTTAATTTCTCAAGAACCTTCTTTTATTACTCAGCTCCCCAAGTGGAGCCACGCACTACTAATTACCGGAGTAATAGGCGCGATCATCTTAATCGGTCATTATTTATCCAGACATTTATTCTTAATCATCGCGCGAACGCATTTACGTGAGGTATTTACTGCTTTTTCTCTCGCCTTGGTTGTGGGTATTACCCTGTTAATGGATTACATTGGTGTATCTCGAGCTTTAGGAGCATTTATTGCTGGTGTCGTTTTAGCCAACTCTCAATACAAACATACTGTTGAAGCAGACATACAACCCTTCAAAGGATTATTGCTGGGTTTATTTTTTATCTCTGTAGGTATGGGAATGAATTTCACCCTTTTTTCACAACAAATGTTCTTACTTATTAGTGCTGTCTTAGGTTTGATCGCCATCAAAGCACTCATTTTACTTATTCTGGGCCGTTCCTTTAATCTGACTAAAATCCAAACAATAGGTTTTGCTTTGGCTCTATCCCAGGGAGGGGAGTTTGGATTCGTTCTCTTTCAATATGCAAGGGAAACAAAAGTGGTTTCCCCAGATACAGCAGGCTTCTTTACTATGGTTGTTGCCTTATCCATGCTCGCCACCCCCTTTTTAATGCTGCTGTATCATAGATTTGTAGTGCCTAAGTTTATGAGTATTATTCCTCAGCGAGAGTATGATCCTATCAGCGAAAAAAATGGAATTATACTCGCGGGTTATGGTCGTTTTGGACAAATTATTGGTAGGTTCCTTAGTGGGGAACATGTAAATGTAACCGTCTTGGAAAAAAATCCTGAGCAAATTGAATTATTGAGAAAGTTTGGTTACAAAGGCTATTTTGGTGATGCCAATCGTTTGGATCTCTTAAAAAGCGCAGGCGCAGAACATGCCAAACTGTTGATAGTAGCAGTTGGAAATCCTGATACTAATCTGGAAATAGTCAAATTAGCTAAACAGGAATTTCCTCACTTGAAAATTTTTGTTCGTGCTCGCAATCGCCGCCATGCTTATGAATTGCATAAAACCGGGGTTGATTATTTCAGAAGAGAATTATTCGACTCTTCATTAACTATGACTAAAGAAATTTTAAACTTTCTCGGTTATAAACCGGATGATATAGAGAAAAAAGCATCCGCTTTTCAAAAACATGATGAAGCAACGCTCCATAAGTCCTTTGAATTTTTTGAAGAAGAAACAGACGTATCCTGTCAGAATCGCCGGGTAAGTGTCTGCCACTGAGTCCGGATTAATCCGAGCCGCGCGCGTCAGCAAGCGGAATTCTTTAAAAATATTCAAAATACCTATTGACACGGTTTTTCTGTAAAACTGATGTTTTTCCATATCAAACGTAAGTCATGCAATATGCATGCCCTAAGATCCCCAAGATCACAATGTAGCCCCTTTCACTAATAAAACATCTCCCTCCTGAGGTCAGATTTTTTCTTAGCCCTTAGTGGCGTTAAAACTCGAAAAATGCGTTCAAAAAAAGTCATGTTATGATTGCCGTATCAGCATTAGTAACGCAGTGGTAGATGATGAAACGCCAAGAAATCAAACAAGTTTTAGATGAGTTAACAAAAGATATCGATAGTCTTGCCGACAAAAAGGCCGTGACTATCATTAAGGTATTGGTTAATTTGGTCGAAATGCTTGCCGAAGAAAATGCTTTGCTCAGAGAGGAAAACCAAGTATTACGTGATGAGATAAACCGCCTTAAGGGTGAACAGGGCAAACCTAATATTCGCGGTCAATCCAAAGGTAGCAATGGCGATAATACAGGCAATTCCAATCATTCATCTGAAGGAGATCGCAATAAACGTGGTAAAGGGAACAATAAAAACACAGGCAAAGACAAAAAAAACGTACGTATTGATAGACGTGTTACGATTGCTCTGGACAAAGCAACGCTGCCAGATGACGCCAAGTTCAAGGGTTTTGAGATTCGAATCATCCAGGATCTAAAAATCATCACGGATAATGTTGAATTCAAGCTGGAAACGTATTACTCACCATCTTTGAAAAAAACCTTTATTGCGCCGATTCCTGGCGAATATAAGGGCAGTGAATTTGGTCCTGGGGTTAAAGCGCTGGTCATCACATTATACCGTGATGCAGGGATGACGGAGAGCGCCATTGAGCGCTTTTTAAAAACATGTGGTATTCAAATATCACATGGTAAAATTGCTTCCATGCTGACAGAAGGCAATGATATTTTTCATCAGGAAAAAGAAGATATTGTCGATGCCGGTAGCAACGCAGGCTTGTACCAGCAGATGGATGACACAGGCAGTCGTGTTAACGGCAAAAATCACTACACCCATGTTTTATGTAATGACTTTTTTACAGCATACTTCACTCGTCGTAAAAAAGATCGCTTGACCTTATTGGAGTTGCTGTGTCGAGACCAATTAAAGTTTATGTTTAATCAGGAGGCTTATGAGTTAATGGATGAGTTTGGTCTCGCAAAAAAATGGTTGGATCAAATTAAACCAATGCTGCATGCACAACCCCTCACACGTGAATCAATCGATAGTTTGATGGGAACACTTTTTCCAAATCCAAAAAAACACAGCACGAATCGACGCATAATTCTTGAGTCAGCAGCTCTTGCCTATTATCAGCACTCGAAATACTTCATCCATTATTTAATGACAGATGATGCGCCTCAGTTTAATAAATTGGCCCTACATCATGCGCTGTGCTGGATCCATGAAGGTCGTCATTATAAAAAACTCACTCCATTCTCAGATATGAATCAGAATATATTGGCTGTATTTCTTGAGCAATTATGGGATTTCTACCATGCATTATTGACTTACAAGACGGCTCCATCTCAATCAATGGCCCAACAACTATCAATGCAATTTGATACTTTGTTCGCAACCACGACAGGCTATGATGTTTTAGATCAACGCATTGCAAAGACACGTGCTAAAAAACAAGCGTTATTATTGGTGTTAGACCATCCATTTCTGCCATTGCACAACAATGCCTCTGAATTAGGGACACGGTTTCAAGCAAGGATACGCGACATCAATCTCCAAACGGTCTCCCAAAATGGCACCAAATCAAAGGATACGTTTGCCACGATTGTACAGACGGCCAGAAAACTGAAAGTTAACGTTTATCAGTATATTTACGATAGGGTGACTAAAAAATTTGAAATGCCATCATTGGCTGAATTAATCTTACTTAAAGTGCGGCAGGTTCCATGCACCACATAAGCATCTCGAGATAATTCCGCTTGCTGACGCGCGCGGCTCGGATTAGTCCGGGCTCAGTGGCAGACACTTACCCGGCGATTCTGACAGGATACAAACAGACCTTATTAATTTTTCACGCCAGGCAAAAGGAGAGTTGGAACGTATTCTGAAAAACAATTCATGAACAATCGATTTGATTTAATTAATATGCAACCAGATTCTGGATCTATGTGTGCGCTAATCATTTCGAAAATGACGTTCCTATTAGACTTTTTGGGTAAGGCTCTGCACGCACCGTAACCGGAGTGTAAACTCTCATGGAGACCTAAAGTTCTTATGCAACTATCTTCTGTGTTTTTGTAGTGCTTCAATTCGCTTTTCGAGTGGAGGATGGCTGGAGAATAATGAAAGCCATGAGCTACGGACAGATATCTTCATAGTATTCAGTGCCGGAGCCCGGTTATCTTCAGGCGTTCTTTCCATCAACTGCTGCAAACGTTGTAAGGCGCTTATCATTTTATCTTTACCAACATACCGTGCTGAACCAGCATCTGCTCGAAACTCTCGATGACGTGAAAACCACATCACGATAAGTGAAGCAAGAATACCAAAGAACAGCTCAAATACAATTGCCACTCCGTAATAAACAAAACCTTCTTGTAGGGGTTCTGCATCGTCTTTTCTGAAAAACTGAGTTACGAAAAATGCGGCAATACGGGCAAAAAAAATGACGAACGTGTTCACCACTCCTTGAATAAGAGTCATTGTTACCATATCACCGTTGGCAACATGTGATAGTTCATGTCCCAATACGCCCTCGACTTCATCAGCTTTCATTGAGGTCAGTAATCCTGTTGAAACGGCTACCAAAGCTTTATTTTTATTCCATCCTGTTGCAAATGCGTTGGGTTCTGGACTCTCATAAATCCCTACATCGGGCATCCCGATATTTCTTTGAGTAGCTAATTGCCGCACCTTTGCAGTTAACCAAAACTCGGATTCATTGGTTGGTTTATCAATCAATTTAACGTTATAGGCATGAATCGCCATCCATTTAGAAATAAAAAGGGAAATCAATGAACCTGTAAACCCAATTATGGAAGCAAAGATTAATAACGATTGGTAATCCAAACCATATTGAGTAAGGTAAGGAGCAATGTTAAAAATGCTCAATATGAGAGAAATAACAACAATAATGGCTAAATTGGTTGCAAGAAACAAGGCGACTCTTTTAAACATAGATTTCTCCTTTAATTAGTTAAATTATAGATGCAGGATTTTACTGGAGCAAATTGAATTGGTTTAAATCAAAACTCCATTTGAGGAAACTTTATTTAGTTGTTGCTTACCATAGCTGCAAAATGTTTAAATTGGTAACTACAAATTCAAACAATCGATACTTCATGGTACATTTTCAGGAAATTACTTTAAAAACCTTTCTCAATGAATATTGGCAAAAAAAACCGCTGGTCATCCGCCAGGCTTTACCTGGTTTTATTAATCCTGTATCACCTGATGAACTGGCGGGACTCGCTCTTGAAGAAGAGGTAGAAAGTCGTATTGTCATTGAAACGTTACATAACAATCCGCAGTGGCACTTAAGGCGGGGGCCTTTTTCAGAGACTGATTTTAATAACTTACCTAAAACCAACTGGACGCTACTGGTTCAGGGCGTTGATCGAATCATTCCCGAAGTTAATGAATTGCTCAATCACTTTGATTTTATACCTCAATGGCGAATTGATGATGTAATGATCAGCTACGCTGCCCTGAATGGAAGTGTAGGGCCACATTATGACAACTACGATGTCTTTTTATTTCAAGCTAAAGGTCGACGCGAATGGTCCCTAACTTCGAAACAGTGTAACCCTGAGAACTGTATAAAAGATCTTGAGTTACGCATTATGAACGAATTTGCTGTAGAAGAACAATTCATCCTTGAAGAAGGTGACATGCTTTACCTGCCGCCCCACATAGGGCATTACGGTATTGGGTTATCTGAGGAATGCATGACCTATTCTTTTGGCTATAGAAGCTATCAAGGACAAGAGATATGGGACAGTTTAGGAGACTATTTATCGGAAAAAGAATTATTCCAAAAACTCTACCAGGATCCCGACTGGTCTCATTTAAATAATACTTCGGAAATAACAGAGCCCGCCTGGAGAAATGCTCAATCATTATTACAGTATTTGATAAACGATGAGCAGATCATGAAATCATGGTTTGGCTGTTTTGCAACTCGTCTTGACCAACAGGCAGAACAACAGTTACCAATTCCTTTGGAAGATGAGGATCAAATTGATTTATCCGGCTTTATAGAAGAGCTGCAAGCAGGATCTGATCTGGCCAGGGATGCATCCTGTCGTTTTGCATATCAGGTTGTCAATCAAAAAGCAGAGTATCAATTGTATATTAATGGTTGCCAATGGGATATTGAAAATGTGTCTCACGAATTAATTCACCTGCTAGCTAATAATCGGCTTTTGTTAAATCAGGAACTCAAGCCCTATTTAAATACTGAAAACAATCAATTATTTTTGTTTGAATTATGGAAACTCCAATGGTTACAGATGCCATAAGTTGAAATGCTGCCTGGACGCACGTGCCTCAACAGTCTTACTGGGGGCTAAGGCCAAGTTTTATTATTTAAGCTAAAGTCCGTGGATAAGTTTCGCTCTAGTTTATACTCTCATAAAACTTGACAAATTGAGCCTATTTACATCATAATGGCCTTTTGTTGAGTTTTCCCAATTATGCCTATTATTGAAAATTTTTCTAATTTCCTGGAGAGCGAAGTTCTTAAAACCCCCACCGGATATGATTATAAATTAGGCCTGTTCATAACACCTCAATCTCAGCGCGGACAAATATGTAAGCTAAACGCCTTGAGTGTCGTATTAAATGCTCTGCACAAAATACACGACATGCCCAAACCACCGCCACTAAGAAAAGATAAAAATCACCCTGATTCCCTGCGGCAACAAGCCAAAGAACGATATGGTTCAACGGTTGGCGAGATATACAGCGCAAAAACCTTAGCCCAAATTGCTGCTGATAATGGCTACGATCACTCATCGGTGGTCACAGCGAATAGTTTTACTGATTATAATTGGACTATCATTCGTTCCGTTAATTCAGGTGAAGCACCAATACTATTCTATGATATTGATTTAGAGGGTGAGCCTGCCAGAATGAAGAGTCATCGTGAGCATGCGGCAGTTGTAGTAGGATATTATGTAAATAAAAAGCAGGAATTGGGATTCATTGTTAGCCAGGGGGGTAATTACTATTGGGCAAAGGCAGAAGATATTTATTTATCTACTAATCAACTCAACCCTAATCGCGCATCTGAAGTTTTTTGGAAATTAGACAATGAATGGTATGATTTATACAATTTAAGATTTTCTCCCCAAACTTTATTTTCACAGCCAAGCGACCAAAGACTAGCACTCCCTTTACCGTTGGAAGATGGAGGCTTAAAAAATAAAGTATTAATCATTCACAATAAGCCCAAATTAGTACCAAAAAATTCATTTTGGTCTCCATCTCCACTTAAATTAAATTCTGATGAATCAACACGCCTCTTTTCCGAATGCCTTGATCGAGAGCATATTCCTTATCAGAACACCCCAGGTCAGTAATTGACACTGGTTATCTAACATACTTATTTGAACAATATTTTTTTCATATTGGCTAAATTTAAATTCATATAGTATATTTAAGATACATAGTGTGACAAGGATAGCTCATGAAAAAAATATTACTGATTATAGTTCTAGTTGGAGCATCATCATTCCTTAGCAGTTGTTGTGGCCGAGGTGGTAGTTGTGCTAATACCTGCGTTGACAGTTGTTGTGGTTGCAGTGGTGTTGGCAATTGGTATTAAAACGGCACATTAGTAGAAACCAGTAGAGTCCTATGAAAAAAAATAGTTTTCTTGGTGTGTCTGAAGAGGGGTTTCATAACATTGCTTATACCGAATGGGGAAGTTGGTCTCCTGAACTCCCCACGGTAATATGTGTTCATGGTTACACTCGAAATGGTCGCGACTTTGATGCCTTAGCTCATTATCTTGGGATTGGAGGTCGTCATATTTTTTGCCCTGACGTCGTTGGACGCGGGGATAGTTCTTGGTTTAAACAGGCGCATCATTATAATTTCAATCAATACGTAGCAGATATGAATGCTCTCATTGCAAGAACTCGCGCTCAGCAGATCGATTGGATCGGAACCTCTATGGGTGGCATAATTGGAATGATGTTAGCGTCATTACCACACTCCCCTGTTCGTCGGCTCATACTTAATGATGTTGGACCACAAATTCCACTGCAGGGTCTAAGAAAGCTTGCTAAGTATATAGGGAATGATCCTGAATTTAAAAGTATGGAAGAAGCGAAAAAGCATTTCAAGAAAAATTACAGTGAATTTGGCAAGTTAAGCGAAAAACAATGGGATGATTTTACCGCACATAGTGTTGAGAAACGAGCTGCTAAAGTATTTGTGGCAAAGGTTGATCCTGCCATTAGAAACCCTAAATCGACAATGCAAATTGTATCGGATTTTTTTCATCATCCTCAAAAAGCTCTTGAAGGGATCTTGTATGATATCGATCTTTGGTCTGTCTGGAGTAAAATCCGCTGTCCGGTTTTAGTAATTCATGGCGTTCACTCTGAATTACTGACACCTGAAATCATCAAAAAAATGCGCCGAACTCACACCCAAACTGAAGTATATGAAATCGCAGATGCCGGGCATGCTCCAGCCCTCCTGGAAGTCTCTGATCATGAAATCATTGACAGTTGGTTAAACTCTAAAAAATTAAGTTAATTTATTAGCCCAAAATATCAGTTTAGGACGAAGATTAATTTTATGGCCGAACAAGGTTATCAAAGCCCCAGCCAGCACAAAAACAACCCCTAAAGCGTGCCATGGTTTGAGTGTTTCACCTAAAAGTAATACCCCGAATACCACTACAAAAACTGGCTCTAAAACAGATAGAATAGATGCTTTTTCAGAACTGTCATGGGCCACGATTACTAGCCCACTAAAGGTCGGGTTTGGCCACGATTAATGGCCCACTCCATGGCCATCTCTGAGTCCCACTTTGAGTAGCAAATAAACAGTGTTAGTTTGGTCATTACCAATAACTAACGGATTTGTTATGAGATGAGGATTAAAACAATGGCAGAAATTAGAGAGGTGCTATATCAGCACAAAAAAGGGATGACTCAACGCAATATTGAAAAGTCTCTAAGCGTTTCACGAATGAGCATACGCAAGTACGTTTCAATGGCCAAGGATTTGGGTTATCAGGAGGATATTTCCAATGATGAGCTCGAAGTTATCGCTTTGCAGATACATAATAAAATCGTTAATACTACAGCCAACAACAGACCCAATAAATCAGAAAAAGAACTTGAGGCGCATCACGAAAAAATAGCATCACTCCTCACTGAGAAGTGGATTACCCATATGCAGATACACCGAATTTTAAGCGATAATGGTCTTGTTAGCAGTCGAAGAAGTCTTAGTCGTTATATTGAACGTCATTTCCCCTCGTTGCCTAAGGCTACGGTACATTTGTTAACAAAGCCTGGGCATGAAGCACAAGTTGACTATGCGTTTGTTGGGTTTATCAATAATAAAAAAACATACGCTTTTATTATGACGTTATCACATAGTCGGTATCGATATGTTGAGTTTGTACATTCTCAAAATCAGCAATCATGGGCGCAAAGCCATATCAATGCCTTTCATTTTTTTGGAGGCGTGCCCAACTGCATTCTTTTAGACAATTTGAAATCGGGAATTATTAAAGCACATATTTATGATCCAACGGTCAATGAAACCTATGCAGAGTTATCTCGCTTTTATGACTTTATAGCCGATCCGGCGAAGGCTCGAACGCCCGAGCACAAGGGGAAGGTTGAGCGTAGTGTTCAATTGGTAAAAGAACAGGTTATCGCGGGGATAACCTATGATGATTTGGCCTCGATGAACGCCTTTGCACGTGATTGGTGCGCTAATAAGGTATCGCACGTCATCTGCAGTACCACTGGTGAAAAGCCAATTGACGTATTTAAAAATGAAGAATTTAATTTATTAAACCCACTGCCAGCAGGCGCTTTTGATATGCCCATTTGGATGGATGCTCAAGTTCATCGTGACCATCATTTTGTTGTTGCTGGTAATTTTTATTCTGTGCCAACGATACATATCGGGACAAAGGTTAAAATTAGAGTTGGCTTGAAGACCGTTCAGGCCTATGTGAATCATGCTTTGATTAAGACCCATATTCGTAACTACGGGCGTGGACAGTGGGAAACGGATCCCAATGACTACCATAATTCTGCAAAGTATTACTTAGAAAATACTGCTGGCGTTTGTATTGAAGCGGCCAAAGCAATTGGTCAGGCAACGGAGGAAATGGTCACAAAGGTACTGGCTGAAGGCTCTAGAACGAGCTTAAGAAAAGCCCAGGCTATCATCCGCTTGGTTGAGGAATACGGTAATGAGCGCCTTGAAAATGCATGTTTACGCGCGATTTTATTTGATAATTATACTCATCAATCATTGAAAAAAATCCTCACGGAAGGCCTGGATAAAAAAGACACGAGAACATTCTCCACTAAGCGCTCGGCCAATCATGAGAACTTTGCCTATATTCGCGCAGCAAGTGATTACAGCTCAACGATGGAGGCTCATTATGAGTGATATCAATATGTTAGAGCTTGCAAAAAAACTACGTTTGACAGGGATCCCAGACACACTGCTAGCAAGAGTAGAACAGGCTCGCGCAGCGTCCCTCTCTTATGAAGAGTTGCTCTCAATGTTGTTTCAGGATGAGGATGAGGCTCGTCAACAAAAATTGCTTGCTGGGCGTGTAAGGCAAGCTCGATTTGAGGAGCCTCAGTGTTTTGAAAATTTTGAACTGGCTCGATATTCAACACAAGTCACACAAGCCATCCGCACCCTGATGACAGGGAAGTTTATCAAAGAAAAAAACCATGTCATCATCATGGGACCTGTTGGCACCGGAAAGACTCACCTGGCTCAAGCCCTGGGTCTAATGGCATGTCAACGACATAAAAAAGTCTGCTTTATAAGAGCGAATGAACTGTTAAATCAGTTCCACCAAGCAAGAGCGGATGAAACATGGACTGCGCTTTTTAAACGTTACTCACGATACGATGTGCTTATTTTAGATGACTTCGGGCTGAAAGCATTATCGCCAGAACAGTCCACTGATCTGTATGATTTAATAGCAGCTATCCATGTAAACTCTATGCTAATTATAACTACTAACCGTAAAATAGAAGGATGGATGGAGCTATTTTATGATCCGGTTATGGCAAACGCAGCATTAGATCGTATCGTAAATAAAGCTTATCGAATTGTTCTTGATGGGGAGTCATACAGGAAAAAATTTATACCGAAATTTAATTTAGTAGATGACAAGTGAGTTAAAAAAATTTACCCTAAGTGGGCTACTTTGAGTGGCCAGAGGGTGGGCTAGTAATCGTGACCCATGACAAGAACTAATATATTTCAAACTGTGCAACATCAATAAAATTGGCAATACAGTAGCAATCACCCCGATACCGAATAAATTAAGCCAGACCATGGCAGAAGTGGGCACGGTGAAGGTATTTCCAAAAAAAGCAACAAAAAAACTGGTTACCATACATCCCAAGGATACCATCAAGGTTGAAACGTTAGGAGAGAGTTTATTTTTTTTACTAAACATAAGATAACAGGCGTAAAAAAATGCTGAAGCAAGACCCAAAAAAATGCCCCATATATCAAAGGCTACTTCATGCATATCTACCATTAGCAGCATGCCTGTTAAAATAATTAAAATAGCTAAATAATAGACTTTAGGAATTGATTGACCATAAAAGAAATAATTTAATAGCATTATAATGACTGGATAGGTAAAAAATATAACCATTGAAAGGCCAGTTCCTAAATAGCCACTGGCAATAAAATAAAGCAATGTCGATATACCATAATAAAAAACGCCACTAATAAAAGCGTTAAACATCTGTCTATATGAATCTTTACGCTTCTTTAGTTGCGGAATAACAATTATCAAAATGAGCATGCTGGAAATAAAAAATCGCCAAAACAACATCGTACTGGCTGAAAGATGCCCATTCATGGCGCTTAGCCCGAAGTAACCAATAAAACCATACAGCAGTCCTGATATCACTGCATATAAAGAACCTAGTTGTTCTTGCGATTTCATGAGATGTTCGTCCAAAAAAAATATGTTGGGATTAAATTATGAAGGTCCAGACTATACTATTTTAAATCTAATAAGTACATTATTGAACACTTGGGGAGATAAATAAATTATAAAAATTGCTTACAGATAACTTTCAATTTTGGAGCAGATAGAAATGTTACCTTGTAACCTTATTTTCTGAATATTACTGCGAATAAGGTATTACAATGGGTATTCTTCTTATTAGGTTGCGTTTTTAAGAACGTAACGTTGGTGGATTAGCTTCTGGTTCGGATTCCGATTCAATTTTTTTGGTCCCAGTTATTTTTTCGCGAAGACTCTGGAAAGCATTTTTTATCGAATTAAATGCGTCGTTATTAGAAACTGAAGGGGTTGATCGCACTGGATTAATAATAGTGTAAAAATTTTGTGTTTCCTCGTGGCGCAATAAGGAATGACCGCTTTTCTTTACTAAGTTTCTGATGACTTTTATCGCATTCATGGAGCTATCTGCTTCAGATTCCATACTTGTCTTAATTACTTCGAGAATTTTTGACATAGTATTGCTTACCTTGATTTGACTTCCATACTCTGTATTATCAACTGTCACCCCACCTAAACCGGTTTTCCAGGTTGAATATAATATATGAGATTTGATGACTTCCAATAAATGTTTGGCATGTTCAGGAGTTGGATTATCTTTATATTTTTTATTCGCATCTATCAATATTAATTCCTTAAATTTTTCCTCTTTTTTGGTTTCAAATAAATAAGGGTTCTCATAAAGATAATGATAAACCTCGGAGGGTTTGTAGTGTTGGAATAAAGCCCCTATATTTTGAGGCAGGATGGAATCATCAGCATGTGATATCTCAACTATTGCTGCTTTAAGTTGAAAATAGCGCTTCGAGTTCTCTTCAGGAGAGTTACATTGGAGCGTACTATTATCTTCTTTTCCTTGTTCATTTACTTTATATTCCAGACAAGCATCTTTAGTTGCAACTAAGATTCGCTTATAATCCCCATTCTGATGTTGTAACGAACTCACCATGGGTTTATTAAGTTTTTTTCCGGTTAATGGATCGGGCATTACAGAATGATTTCTTGCTGTAACCCTGCCATAAATCTCATTTTTTCTCATTTCAGTTATCAGGTTTCTTCCAACATTTATGCCTGAACAAGCCACTAGAGAGATTCTAAAATCACTTGTTTTATCGCCTCGTAACTCTTTTGCTTTGTTTAAAATATTAACAATATGAGAAGTGGTTGTCGCCTTCCCTTCTCCGGAAGTAAGGCTTCTGGAGTGATTTTTTGATGAGTGTCCCATAATAATTAGATTGTCCGCATCTTTTATGTTGTCCGCTATGTCTTTTATATTTTTGTCATATTCTTTATACAGTGCTATTTCCTCAAGAACTTGATGATAGGGTGTTATTAGGGCAAGTTCATTAAAATATTTTTCTGGATTGTTTTGACATTTGTTATAAATTTCGCGACCAGGGGGTTCGAATACATCAATAATTGGTGTATTCGCAACTTTGGTATTGAATAGATTGGAAAGCGCTTTATAGACAAAAGTTACAAAAGCTCCACGAGCAGTATCTCTGGACTCTGCGGCATTTAATATGACTTGCTTTTTTCTACTCATAAATAAATCTAAATATTGATCGTGATGATTTATTATAGCTCATTTAGTTTATTTTAACGACTTTTTTGTTTTTTATCGAGGCAAACAATTGACAGTAAAATATACATAATGTACTATGCATCAACCCTGAATTTGAGTCTTTCCCATGTTTCGTCTCTTGATTGTTCTTTCATGTCTTCTCATAGCGAATCCAATTGCTTACGCTGGAACTGTCTCTTGTAATGAACATCAGTGTATTGCCGTAATTGATGCAGGAAGTACTGGTTCAAGAATACATGTGTATGCTTATGACATGGATGAAACCAATACTCCTGTTCATATTAATGAAGTATGGACAAAA
Source organism: Legionella antarctica (assembly GCF_011764505.1). Classification (NCBI taxonomy): domain Bacteria; kingdom Pseudomonadati; phylum Pseudomonadota; class Gammaproteobacteria; order Legionellales; family Legionellaceae; genus Legionella; species Legionella antarctica. The sequence goes on along the minus strand of NZ_AP022839.1, from coordinate 1,205,466 downwards.
AAAATCAAACCAGGTTTTGCCACTATTGAACCCAATTATGAGTCGATAGAAGCCTATCTTGTAACGTTACTATCAGGCGCTCCCAATCAGGATATTCCTGTTTATTTTTATGCTACAGCAGGCATGCGACTGTTGCCCGCCTCTAAACAAAAACTATATTATCAGGAACTTCAACGTTGGTTTTCTCAACAACACCAATGGCGCCTTATAGACGCTAAAACCATCACAGGTAACGAAGAAGCCTTATATGATTGGCTTTCCGTCAATTATCATTTGGATACTCTGAAATCAATCCAAAATAAATCCGTAGGGGTTATGGACATGGGTGGAGCGTCAGTACAAATTGTTTTTCCCATCCAGAAAAATGAAGAGATTAACAGCAACTCTCAAGTAGAACTGGATCTTTATGGACACCACGTCAACCTGTATGTCCACAGTTTTCTGGGATTGGGACAGACAGAAATGTCCCATCAATTTCTTAACTCTGTCTCATGCTTTGCCAACGACTACCCACTTCCAGATGGGGAGTCTGGACGAGGGAATGCTCCTTCATGCAAGCAGGAAGTATCATCGCTTATGAATGGCGTGCATGGAGTTAATAAAACCATACAACCTGTGCTTACAGCTAACCCCGTAGACACTTGGTTTGCTATAGGGGGCCTAACCAATCTGGCTGATAACAAATTATTTCATTTCGAAAATGGTGAGCTGACCAATCAAAATTTAATGCAACAAGCAGACAGCCAAATTTGTCATCAACAATGGGATAAGCTTAACTCTGAATTTCCCAACGATGATTATGTTTATGAGTATTGTCTTTTGTCCGCCTATTATTATGCATTAATGGTTGATGGTTACGGAATTTATCCAGAGCAAACCGTAAATTATGTTTCATCTGCTTTAAACCTGGATTGGACAAAAGGCGTGGTTTTACATCATTAGACATGGTGAACTAGAGTGTCTCGAGCTTAAACTCTTCAATTGTCAAAGCAGTTGGTTGCTTGTAAAAAGCACACAAAGCTGCTCGAAACTGATGGGCACGTTGTGGTAATCCATCTCGGCAGTATTGCAAAACCTGAGAATAAACCGCATTCTTAAACGCTAAAGTATCTGATTCCGCGCCATTTAGATTATCTATACTCACACGAAACTTATGCCCAGCCGCCATAGACAGTATCCACTCTATAGCCTGGGGTTTTACTTCGACTTGTTGGAACAATGCCTGTTGTTCTGCGGTACGCCCATCTGGCATGTACCAATATCCAAAATCAACCCGTTTTCTTCGCTCCTCACCCGCTATGAACCAATGGGAGCACTCATGCAAAGCACTGCTAAAAAAGCCATGCGCAAAAAATAGTGCGTTATAGCTGCATTCTCCCTCAGCAGGAAGATAGACTGGCTCATTATCACCTTTAACAAGTCGAGTATTATAGGTAGATGCAAAACAATTATTAAAAATGGTAATTAGATCCTGGTAATGATGCACTGGATAACTCAAAAATCATTTAATAAGCGCTTATTTTATATAAGTCTTAAACAAAATGCGATGTTAAAAGTAGGTGATAACACGTCTCATCTCTAGGGGTGCTTGCCTACGTTATATAGCTTGTAATCTTGCTCCAACGCCTCTTTTAATTCGCTTTCATTATCCATACCGATTTGATTTACTAAAGTTAAAACTTGTCTTATATGTACTGCTTTAGCTTTCACAGTAGTCATACAAATAACTTTATCATTATTTTCAGGCTGTTGACTGGCAAGTAACAGTTCTCTCTTAGAAATTTCATCAACAGACTCTGCTTGCGGCTTCTCTTCCGGTAAAAAATTTTTTTGCTTCACCAGACAACGCGTCACGTTATAATAAGTATTTAGTTCCTTATAAGTGAGCTTAACTTCAATTTGATTATCAGGATTATAAATGTCCATAGAAGGATTTCTCGACAGAGCAGGATCATGAAGTTTGGCAAATTGGTAATCTCCATTTTCCGCAGATGAACTCGAGAAAAAATGATTTAAAACAGAAACACAGACAACTACAGCCAATGCAGAAACAGCACCCACTAGCACAAGGAGCGGGAGAACTCCCAAGCCAGTCAATCCGATCATCAAACCAATTCCTGTCAGCGATACAAGGCCTAAAGTAAATGCTATCCAATGCCGCAAGATGAAGTAGAAAACGGGCCTTATTAAATAATTATAAGGAATTATTGTCGAATAATAGATGATGCTTCTGCCTACAGAATACAACCAAAAATTACGTATTCTTCGTTGGGTATTCTCTTTTTCAGCATCGACATAACTAAACTCCGTTTGCGCAAATCCAGCATAATTTAAAAAGTGATCACAAAAACTATTGGGGCCTTTTTTACCCTCGGGGGGAGTTACACGGACAATTTTCCAGTCTTTTTTCCATACGCCCAAAAGAGACACGGGATCATCAGCTTGCACCTGAACAACAACCTCGGGCTTTGTTTCTAATTGATCCCATTTATCATATTTGCTTTTGCGCCAGGAGTCGTGAAGTCCAGCTGGATTTAAAGCATCTACACGTTTAAGATGTTTCCCTTGGTGAATTGCAAGAAGCAGGCTTAAAGATCCCCCAAGGCTCACACCACAAACATGAACGTTATCATCTTGCCTTGATAGCCATTGCTTAATTCTTCCTATTCCACTTTTATATAATGATTTCCCTACTGTCTCAAACCCTTTCAAATCGGTCTTAATTTGCGGTAAGAAACCTTGCCCTGCAGGATATGTGGTTCCCATGAAAATTAACTGCGACGGGGCTTTATGATTTTTGATGGGTTGTAGCCCATAAGCAAAAACACGGTCTGTATCTTGTATAAAAAAACTTTTAAAACCTGTTGTAGGTGTCAATTCAATTGGCGTGATGTGGTATTCAACCAACACCCATTCATCATTTATATTTTGCGGGATCTTAATTGACTCATAAGGAGTTAAATCAGAATAGGGTAATAAACCAAGACAATTACTTAAGTAAAGCTGTACCTGCTCGTTTTGTTCAGTAGTTAATTTTTTTCCTTCCAATTGAGTAAATAATAACTCAAAGCCTTGTTGAAAAGCGAATCGTAGTTCTTTTAACAGTTCTGGAGAACGACAAACAAAAACCGCTTTAAAAACAGGCCAGGATAATAGTTGTGTCCAGGATTCAGCAGGCCACCCCATCATTAACAGACGAAGCGCATTACGTGCAATAATTGGAGCATGATTCGCTGGAGCAACAAGATCCAGCGATTCAAACTCTGAGTTAGCAACAAATTTTAAATCCAGTCCGCCCTTAAAAAAATCAGTCATTTGGTTTACAATACCGAGTTATCATTGTTCTTGCTGTAATGATTTAATCACCGCTGGCCGAGTCTGGACCCGAGCCATAAACTGCCCTAAATTTTCATATGCGGACAAATCGATTTTAAAATAATGAGCCCATCGTAACATCACAAATAAATAGGCGTCAGGTAAAGTAAAATCATCGCCCATAAGATATGAGTCTCTGGTCAAATGGTCATTAATATAGGCAAATCGGGTCATAATCACGGGAATTAACACTTGGGTTTTTACTTCTTCAGCGAGGGATGGATTAAAAAACATACCAATCGATTTATGCAGCTCTGTGGAGATATAGTTCAACCACTCCAGAGTATGATAACGCTTTAAATCTCCCAGGGGAGCTAAAAGTTTTTGATCAGGTGTTGTATCTGCCAGGTACTGGAGAACAACTTGATTTTCTGTAAGCACGTCCCCATTATCAAGTAGAATAGCGGGAACAGCTCCCTTGGCATTAATAGCCAGAAAATTATCACCACCTGCTGTTTTTTTGGTCTTTAGATTTACCTCCACGTCCTGAAAATCAAGATTCAATTCATTGAGGACAATACGTACTGCCAGGGAACATGCTGCTTTACAATAATAAAATTTCATACTGACTCCAGGTTAATTCAGTTATCCAATTGATCCTTTTTAAATTCCTATACCATGCACTAAATCTTTTTTTAAGGCAATCCTAATTCGGGGCACTCATTAAACTTTATTAGTTGAGGTGACAATGTTGTTCAATGCAATGGACTATCCTACATGTACCTGCTGAGCTTAAATTCGGGTCAAATGTACCTTATATTTTTTCTTATGGCACAATATTAATTACGTAATTGTGCTTGCTCAAGATCCTGTTCAATTTCAGTAACTAACTGAGTTGTTGCAGAGACTCGCGTAAAAAAATAATCCCAAAAATATTTTTTTCGGAGCACATTTAATGTTGATTTATTCTCTTCTTTCCAACTCTGAATACTAAAAAGTAACTGTGCTAAAGTGAGATCTTTTTGTGGACCAGTAATCTCTGTATATAACTCCTTAAGACTCCCAAATTTATTTTTGGTAAGTTCTGAATGAGGATCAACCAACAACAAATGCTCCATCCGCGTATACAATTTAGTCACGACACTCCTTTGCTCCACACTCAAATCCGGGTAAGCAATCGGTGGTGGAGGTAAAACATAGAAAGGTAGTTCAGAAGTAGGCTTACCAAAATCCAGGCGCGTTTGGTAAGGTAAATCGCTAACAAAATTGCTCGAAACTAATGAAGATACAGAGGCATGACGGGCTTCCTCAACCAGCTTTATGGCGCTATGGCGACAGGTGTTATTTAGCCTTATTTCACTAGTGTCCGCTATGATATCCTCTAGGTCTGTTCGTGGAGTAAATATTAGATCACTTGTAAGCATTAAAGTGATTTCACTTTGCTGTACTGTAACCGGTTTGTAACAGTTATAGGCGTTGTCATCAGTTTGCAAGCCTTCTAACAGCTGAATAAATTCCAGGTAGTGCTGGTAACTCAGATCATGGGCTTGATAACTGATAGGGACTTCTCCTTTAGTTTTTCTGAAAAGTTGCTCATCTATAATTTTAGCTGTTGAACTCGAAAAAAATGCATTAAATAACAATCTGCTTGAAGTAAAACACTTATTACTTTTGGATTCCCGGGGAACATCAAAGAACTTACCAACCCGGCAAAGCAAATGAGTTACTTGATTTTGATCATAAACACCCAGCATTAAAAAAGAATGAGCTCCTTGTTTGCAAATAGCAATAAAGAACTTTGATTTGTCTTTATTAATTGAAATCATTTTTTATGTCACTCATACAGGCAAATAATGGGAATTATAACAATAAAGCAAATAAAATCATCAAATTTATTTCAATTTGTAATTTGTTTATTCATCGCCATGATAAATTTTAAGTTACAATTTATTATAAATTAAAATTCGCGATTATTTTTTGCAACGTAATTCAGGATTGTGTTGCATAATTGCCTGATACAACTTTTGATTGGCTTCATGTATATGGTCTCCCATTGGTGATTTTGGATCACCCTCTCCAGCTTTACTGTTTAAAGCAACTACAGTTGTAATATCGTTACAAGGACTCCAAACATACGTTACGCGAAATCCCAGTGTACTTCCCTCATAAAACCAAAAAGCCTGTTTTAATTGCTTATTATAAATGGCTGCAACCCCTAATCCGAATCCCATGGGTTCTTTTTCGGTTACTGCCGGTATCGGTTTTCCTGTTTTTGTAGAAACCAACGACTCTAATTCAGCCAGTGCCCTTTCTCTGTACTCCGGTATAATTAAGCTTCCGTGATAAAGCAATTGTACCCATCGGGCAACATTATCCGTATTGGCAACAAGCGCACCTGCCGCACCTGCCCAGGTTAAATTATTAGTTATTGTATCTACAGATTTTTTATTTTTTTTATCATAAAAATACCCATGTATTTTTTTATCTGATATGGCTTTTTGCACTTGAGCACCATCAGGCCCTGCAGGATAATTGATATGGGTCCGCATGTCTGGAACAAAATTAAGGAAAAATAAGAGCTATTCATCCATCATTTATAGTTAAAAATTCACTCAAATTAACCTATTTAAACCTACTCAATACCGTATGAATAGTGATTGCTACTACGAATTGTCTTAGGTCATTTTACCACAACTCTATCAGAATGACTTATCCACAAGTCCACAGGTCAGGAGAGCTTCACTTTCTCGTATAGGCCTGTGGGCCTTGTGGGTAAGTCATGACGCTCTCATTTAGGGTTTATGGTCTTTTCCGGCCATAATACACCTCTGCGGGCGTTAAATAATTAAAGGACTGGTGAAGCCTTCGGTTATTATAATACTCAAAATACTCCGTTAAGGCCAGCTCAACCTCTTCAATTGTATCAAAATCATACCGGTAGATTTTTTCTTGCTTAACACTACGCCACAATCGCTCGATAAATATATTATCTAAATAACGTCCTCGCCCATCCATGCTGATAGAAATGTGGTGAGATTTTAGCGTATTTATCCAATCTTTTGAGGTAAATTGAGAACCCTGATCCGTGTTAAAGATCTCACAACGCGAATGCAGCAAAGCGTTTCTAAGCGCCTCAATACAAAATTCAGCCTCCATAGTAGGTGAAATAGCCCATCCAATCACATAACGACTATACCAGTCCATAATAGCTACTAAATACACATGCTTTCCTTTCATGCGGATGTAGGTGATATCTGCGGCCCAAACCTGATTTGGTTTGGTGATATCCACCTCTTTTAATAAATAAGGGAACACCTCATGCTCCTTATTGGGAACGCTTGTATTTGGCTTTGGGTAAACAGTCGATAACCCCATCATTTCCATCAACTTTTTTACTCGACGTTTACCAACAGGATAGCCTACTTCTTTTGACAGCCATCTTGCCCGCTTAATTTTACCTTCACATGGATACTGCAGATAGTGCTCATCAAGTAGCGCCATAAGCGCTTCATCTTCGACAGAAATGGGCTTGGCACTATAATAATAACTTGAAACAGGCAAGTCTAATAGCAAGCATTGTTCACGAATGGTGAGCTCGGCAAGAGGATCAATCATGACGCGCTTTTCATCCAGACTAAAGTTCATGCTTTTTTTTTAGCCAAGATAGCTGCGCTTGAAGTCGACCAATTTCTTGATATAATGCCTCAACAAGCTGCTCTTGGGACTTGGCTTCTTTTTCATTAGCCCCAGAGAATAAATCGTTAATGGCTTTGATGGCCGATTGCTTCCAAGTTTTTACCTGCGTTGCGTGAACACCGTATTCACTGGTAATTTGCGCTTGTGTGAGTTTCCCCTCAATCGCAGCTAGCGTTATTTTTGCCTTCTTGGCCGCCGTATAATAAGCTCGCTTTTTAGACATTTTATTCTCCTCTTTGTATTAAGAAGAATAGCTCTTAAAAAACCTTTTTTTGTGTCCAGAAAACCGCGCCTATATTAAATAGGTATCCTTCAAATGGTTTTGTTGATTTAGGATGCGCTGCTTTAATTGGCTTTCGTAAGTATCATTCGTTACTTTTTCAATTACCATCGCAGCAAGTATGTAATTGGAGTTGCAATATTCATACCGCTTGTTTTTATTAATCTTAAGGGGCTGATCAGGATGGGCGTAAGTCAATAACTCGTCATTGGTCCATTGACGACTCAAATCCGCCACTAATTCCTTTTCAAATTTTTCATCAGCAGAGTAATTGGGAATACCACTAGTCATATTCAATAACTGCCTTAAAGTAACCTCTTTCCATTGCGGGTATTGGGGTAGCCATTTACCCAAAGGATCATTCAAGGACAGTTTACCTTCGGCCTGAAGTTGTAAAAGCATCAGGGAAGTAAATGATTTGGTAATACTGCCAATATCAAACAAATTATCCGGTGTGATTAATTGGGTTAATGGCGAAACCCCTATAGTTCCTGCAACTACTGTTTTAATATTATTTGGGTCAATTTTCTTGTGGTGAGGAATCAAGACAGAGGCTGAAATAGCGGTAAATCCCTCTTGTTTACTGTAGGTTTTGTAGTACTCATTGACCACTTTCTGCAAATTTTGAGTTAATACACTATCAGCAGAATCAGAATGTACATAAGAAACTCGAGAACAGGATAAAGCGACTAAACTCAGGAAAAATAATTTTTTGTTAAACGTCATATTGCATCCAAAATCCTTCAGGATAATTATAAATAGACTTTTATGTTATCCTGAATCAAGCAACTATTACCACTACTTAATTCAGGGGTTTTTTAATCATAAAATGTAGCTTTATAAAAGCGTTGGGGCCTGGCCCAACATTGTAATTTCGTTCAACTAAATAGTCTTCGTTGGGCAAAGCGCATAACCGTCTGGTTAAGAAGTTTCGGCCATGTCTATCCTCGATCCATTCGGGCTGAGGAAGCGCTTTAGCGCTGTCTCGAAGCCTTCTGGTCTTGGCGTTGAGGCTTCGAGACAGCGTAAACGCCTCCTCAGCCCGAACGGCATATTCGTACGTTTTTTGATCGAGAAGATCTTGTGATAATCCAAAAATCTCTTAGCCTGACGGCTATGGGCCAAGACCCAACCTGCCTAAGCGAACAAGCTTATTGCGCACTAGCTCTGATTCTTATTTTCTCTAGTGCATTTTCGAGACGACTTAAGACTCTTTGTTTCCCCAATAAGAAAAGAGTCATATCTATTGCAGGAGACATGCTTGAACCAGTTACCGCTACACGCAACGGCTGAGCAATTTTACTCATGTTAATATCAAAGGAGGCACTCACTTCATTGATGCATTGTTGTATGGCTTCGTTTTGCCAATTATGAAGTTCTTGTAATCGCTCATAAAGGGCTGTTAATGGTTCTAGAATAACTGGACGTAAATGTTTTTTTACCGCATCGTCATCATATTCAATAGCATCGGTATAAAAATATTGGCTCATCTGACACATTTCATCCAAAGTCTTGCACCGTTCGGCCTGAGTAGCAACTAAATCCTTAAGTGCTGGCCCTTTACTCAGATCGATTCCCGCTTTTTCAAAGTGCCACTGTAAAGCCTTCGCGACCGACTCTGGCAAATCATTTTTTTGATAGTGCTGATTCAACCAGTATAATTTTTCGTAATTAAAACTTGAAACGCCTCGACTAACATGCTTCAAATCAAAACTTGCTATCATTTCCTCTATACTGAAAATTTCCTGATCCCCATGTGACCATCCCAACCGAACTAAATAATTTAACAAGGCGTGGGGTAAAATCCCTAACTCTTTAAATTGCAACACCCCAACCGCTCCATGCCTTTTTGATAAACGTTTACCGTCATCGCCTAAAATCATGGGCAAGTGAGCAAAAACAGGAATGGGGGCATTTAAAGCTTTAAATAAATTAATTTGTCTGGGCGTATTGTTGATGTGATCGTCTCCCCGAATCACATGTGTAATCTGCATATCCAAATCATCAATAACCACTGCGAAATTATAGGTTGGGTGACCATCGGAACGTACCAGTATCAAATCATCCAATTCGCAATTTTCTACATGAATATCACCATAGACCTCATCAAGGAAGGAAATTACCCCATTATCAGGATTTTTAAAACGAATAACATAAGGATTATTCGTTAAAGGCAGGTTTTTATTTCGACAACGACCATCATAACGAGGCTTTTCCTTAGCCGCCAACTGCTCTTCTCGCAAAGACTCCAGGCGTTCTTTACTGCATTCGCATCGATAAGCCTTACCTTCAGCCAGTAATTTCAATGCAACCTCATTGTATCTATCATAGCGATGGGTTTGGTAAAAAGGCCCTTCATCACTCTCCAGGCCCAACCAGGCCATTCCATCCAGAATTGCTTGGACAGACTCCTGAGTGGACCTTTCTCTATCAGTATCCTCTATACGAAGAATGAAGTGCCCTTTATGTCGTTTTGCATAAAGCCATGAAAATAAAGCAGTCCGCACCCCCCCCACATGTAGAAGTCCAGTGGGGCTTGGGGCAAATCGAGTTCTGACGGTCATAGTATCTTCCATTGTAAGGAATAAAATAATCGGGCTATAATAGCCCACTTTACCAGCAACGCAAAGATTCAACCGCTGAATTAAACACTGCAAATCCATCACTGTACCTGTTCGCACCCTGAATTGGCCGCAAGATTGAACCTTGTGCTTGAATAAAGCTCCTGTATTCGAAGCTTTTGCGATTGAAGATTGGGGTAATATCGCGATAAGATGGGATGTATAAAGGTATCGATTATGAATTTACAGTGCCTTAGCATAATCCAGGAGTTATCTTGAAAAGTATTGGTATAAAATATCAGCTCAGAATCACCACTCTTATTCCAGCTTTTCTAGTAGCCTTACTTTTTGCGGTCTTTTACAACGGCCAATTCGGTAAAGACTTAAAGCAGCATATGTCCCGTTTAGGTGAGGCTTACATTCGCCAGTTATTACCCGCGGCGCAATACGCCATGCTCCGCCATGACAGCCGAACCCTTCAAGGTTTAATAAATGCCTCAACCATTAATCCAGAAGTAAAAGCTTTAGCTTTTTATAATTCTAAGGGACAATTACTTGCTTATCGTGGTGGAAAACACTCCATACATAAACCGTTCAATCCGCCAGACTTCACAGGGGACTATATTGAGAGCCGACAGATCAACCCTTTCACCATTAATTTCATAGCCCCCATCACCATTCCCAAATTTAACCTCTACTCAAATACTTCCTTTATCAAAACGCTTAACCCTTCTGCTTTTCAGGCAGATGATATTTTAGGCTGGTTGTCTATTGATATAGACACCCAGTCCATGTTGATTAAACGATATCAAATGATGATAGTCACGATCTTCATTACCTTGTTCGGTTTGTTAATGGGATTAACTATCCATTATTTTCTATCCAAACAAATTTATGTACCTATTTCACGTTTACGGCGCAGTATGAAACAAATTCTGAGTAACGAATTCGAAACGGAAATAAGGATTTCAAGTAAAGGGGAGTTAGGTGTTATTGAAAGAGGTTGCGCCCACCTACAGAAACAATATTTAAGTACCATTCGCGATCTCAATCAACACATTGAAACAGCGACTGAAGACTTACAGCAAAGTCTTGAGCTTTTAGAAGAAAAAAATATTGAACTGTCACTGGATAAGAAAAAAAGTGAGGAAAAAAGTCGTCAGAAATCAGAGTTTATTGCCAATATGAGCCATGAAATTCGCACGCCTATGAATGGGGTTATCGGGTTTACGAATGTGTTGTTGGAAAGTAAATTGGACCCCCTGCAACTTGATTATGTTAAAACTATTAAATCATCCGCACAGGATCTATTGGGAATTATCAATGACATTCTGGATTTCTCCAAAATAGATGCAGGTAAATTACATCTTGATTGTATTCCGCTGGATATCCGCGGCTGTATTGATGAAGTATTGGCTCTTGCAAGCCCTAACGCACATAAAAAAGGAATAGATTTAATTCCCATCACTGAGGTCAATGTCCCTAAAACTGTTTTAGGCGACCCCTTTAGAATTAAACAAATAATTAGCAATCTTATAACCAACGCCGTAAAATTTACTGATCACGGATATGTTTTAATACGCACTAAAATCGAACAGGACACCGAAAAAGATTACACTCTGTGTATGAGCATTACTGATACGGGTATTGGTATTTCTCTTGAAGATCAAAATAAATTGTTTACTGCATTTAACCAGGCAGATACCAGTATTACTCGCCGCTACGGCGGATCAGGTTTGGGATTGGTCATATGCAAAAAACTTTGCGAGGAAATGCAGGGACGTTTGAACCTTACCAGTGAATTAAATAAAGGATCTACTTTCACAGCCCGTATTAAGGTTGAAAAGTTGATGGCTTATGAAATAGAAAAAAACCAGACCCATCGTTTCGCTCATTTGAAGATACTTTGTTTTGACGACAATTCCTTACATTTAGAAGCTTTATGTAATGGATTGGGGTATTGGGGAATAGAATGTGTTGCGGTGAACTCATTCAATAAACTCGCTAAAGCACTAAGTAAAAATAAAGTTTGTAAAATAGCCTTTATTAATGTGAATCAAGGCTGCGAGCAACAAGTTGCTGAACTGATGTCCCATTATAAACACCTGCCCTTTGTATTAATATCCAAGTGGCCTATCATCAACTACGCTGCCCTTGGAGCAAAAGGCTTTTTATACAAACCCATTAGTATTCAAAAATTACAAGACCTTATCGAGTCCATCAATACTGAAAATTTTTCTGAGAAAATAATCAATCATGAGTTAGATAGTTTAAGGGAGCAATTACGTTTTCTCCATCCTGAATTATTAATTGCTGAAGATAACCCTATTAATAAAATGCTCCTCAATTCTTTACTCAGTGATAATGCCAACGTCACCGCAGTGGACGATGGTGAAATGGCCGTAGACTCCTGCGAAGAAAAAAAATATGATCTTATTTTGTTGGATTTGCAAATGCCCAAGTTGAATGGGCTGGATGCCGCTCGGGTAATCCGTCAAAAATCTCTACTCAATAAACACTCTCCTATAGTACTCATCACTGCCAACAGCAGTGACCTCAGTACAGTAGATTTGAAAAAATCCGGGGTAGATTACTGCCTTCAAAAACCGATTGATGAAAAGCAGCTCTTAATTCAGCTATTACGTATCGTAGACAAAGCAAAGCATACCTCTATTGATTGGCAATTATGTGTTCAAAAAGTATCAGGAAATCAAACTCTTGCCGAAGAATTTCTTGCTAAATTTATAGAGGAGTTATACAAAAATCGTGAAGAGTTTGTTCATCTGATGAATAACAAGAATATTAAAGCGTTGGGTGATGCCGCTCATAAGCTCCATGGAGCCTGTTGTTTTTGTGGAGTACCTATATTACAAAAATCAGTAATGCAATTAGAAAAATTAGCGCGGTCCGTTACAGAAATTAAGGAATTATCGAGTATTTTTGCAGAGCTAATTCAGAATATTGACGCAGTAATCAGTGAATATGAAAAGCAATACGCAAGTAAAACTTAATAAAGGTCTGTTAAAGGTAAGCATATTACCTCCTTTAATCGCCTTCAACTCCATGGAGAAAAAATGGCTGTAAAAAATGCAATATACGCTCAATCAGGTGGTGTTACCGCCGTTATTAATGCCTCGGCTTGTGGTGTCATCCAAACTGCCCGGTTATATCCCGAACATATAGGTAAGGTTTTTGCCGCAAAAAATGGTATTATTGGTGCCTTAAATGAGGAGCTAATTGATACCTCTCTTGAAAGTGATGAAGATATTTCCAAACTAATGCAAACTCCTTCCGGGGCTTTTGGTTCATGTCGGTACAAGTTAAAAGACAATGGCGATGAGTATCAACGCCTGATTGAAGTGTTTAAAGCTCATGATATTGGTTATTTCTTCTATAATGGAGGTGGCGATTCGCAAGATACCGCCCATAAAATATCGCAACTGGGTGAAACGATGGGGTATTCCATTACTTGTATTGGAATACCTAAAACCGTTGATAATGATCTCCCCTTTACCGATAACTGCCCCGGGTTTGGCTCCGTAGCTAAATACGTTGCTATTTCTACCAAAGAAGCCGGGTTTGATGTAGCATCCATGGCAGCCTCCTCAACTAAAGTTTTTATTCTGGAAGTGATGGGACGCCATGCCGGATGGATAGCGGCAGCCAGTGGATTGGCCAGTCAAAACCCAAGTGAACCGCCACATATTATTTTATTACCTGAAGTGACTTTTGATCCGAAAAAATTCCTCAGTAAAGTCGATGAATGTGTAAAAACCTATGGTTACTGTGTTGTGGTAGTATCCGAGGGAATTCGTAATAGCGAAGATCAGTTTTTAAGTGATGCTGGATTGAGAGATGCCTTTGGCCATGCGCAGTTAGGCGGTGTCGCTCCTGTCATAGCCCAGCTAATAAAAACTGAGCTCGGTTATAAATATCACTGGGCAGTTGCAGATTATCTCCAACGTGCAGCTCGTCATATCGCATCTCAGGTGGACGTAGACCAAGCTTATGCCTTGGGTAAAGCAGCTGTTGAATATGCCATTAACGGTCATAATGCCATTATGCCTGTTATTATTCGCGAACAGGACGAACCCTACCAATGGTCAATTGGCCAGGTTGCCTTGGCTGATGTTGCTAATCAGGAAAAAGCCATGCCAGCCGAATACATATCAGAAGATGGAATGGGAATTACCCCTGCCTGCAAACGTTATTTAGCACCCCTGATACAAGGTGAAGCATATCCAGGTTATATTGATGGCTTGCCCGATTACGTCCGATTGAAAAATCAGTTAGTGGCCAAGAAACTAAAGTAATGAAATGGGGCTGTTTGATACCCACAGCCCCGAGAGCCCGTCATCTCGACCAGGTACTGGATTATTATCTGCAACTTGCAGGAGCATATTTTGGTAACAAAGTTCCCACACTACAATTCCAAGTCACATCTCCATTAGCTGTTAGAGTAGGTGTTAAGGTTAAGGTTCCATTACCGGCGGCGGCCGTGTAGGTTATAACAATCACACCTGTGGCGTCCGTTATGGTAATAGAAGCAACATTCGCAGTAGGCGCAGGGCTGGTATAACCTGTAGCTGCTTGAGTAGCTGGTAATGCGTTATTGGTAATTGCAGTTTCTGAAACTGCAAGTTGTGCTGATGAAGCCATTTGCAAGCCCTCAGTCACCCGCGCTCTAATCGTATAGTCCTGATAAGCTGGAATAGCGATAGCAGCTAAAATACCAATAATTGCCACAACTATCATCAATTCAATCAGCGTAAAACCCTTCTGTTTCATGGCTATCTCCAAAATTATTAATTACATCGTATAATGCACGCAAGCTAAGTGCCACTTCAAGAGATAATCACCTTAATCGATTTATTATTTTTGATTCACCTCAAAAGCGATTGTATTTGAAGCAAAAAAGAAAATTAATAAGCACTTTAATCATTATAAATAAAATTGATAACTATTCAGGAAATGGTGCTAAAGCAACAATGTGACACTTATTGTCAACTTATAGTCCAAGTTTGTCCAAGACAACAAAACACTCATAACAAAAAACCTCATATTTAAATTAAGACAATGCTCTATAAAATCGGTATAATTTAATTCCTGTTTCGCATTAGGGCCACTTCATGTCACGAAAAGAACGTATAGTACAACAGTTAACCTGCGAGCTTTCCCCCAGTTTTTTAAGTGTTGACGATGAATCAGGTAACCATCATGTGCCAGAAGGTGCTCAAACTCATTTTAAAGTGATTGCCGTTTCTGCTGAATTTACAGGATTAAGCCGCGTAGCACGCCACAGGCTGGTCAATCATCTGCTTTGTCAGGAGTTTGCTCAGGGATTACATGCCCTAAGCTTGCATCTATACTCTTCTGAGGAGTGGGCTCAACGGAGCAAATCGATTTTAAATTCACCAGCCTGCAAAGACGGTTACAAAAACAGACAAGAATAAATATGGTTCAAAATAACAAATAAAAACACCTTTTGAGATAAAAATAAATCTTCACCCCAACGTCCAAGTTCCTGTATAATGTATATCTTTTTATCAAGCCGAAGAATCAATGAAAAATAGTCCCACTGAAAAAATATCAGTGCTCGCATTAGTATTACTCATCACTGGGGCAATTGACAGTATAAGAAATTTGCCTGGAACTGCTTTATTTGGCTCAACCCTGATTTTTTTCTTCATATTTTCTGCGATAATATTTTTAATACCTGTAGCTCTGATTTCAGCAGAACTTTCATCAACGTGGTCTGAAGAAGAAGGTGGGATTTACAGTTGGGTTAGACATGCTTTTGGTGAAAACGTAGCCTTTTTCACTATTTGGTTGCAATGGATTAATACTCTGGTTTGGTACCCTACTATTTTATCTTTTATTGCGGGGACCATAGCTTATCTGGTGAATCCTGGATTGGCTCAAAATAAATTTTACCTAATCGCCGTAATACTTACTATTTTCTGGTCCTTAACAGTAGTCGGTTGCTCAGGGTTACGTACTTCAGCTGCTTTTGCCGGCTTCTGTGCCATCGTGGGAATGATAGTTCCCATGGGATTTATTATAATTCTCGCCGTCATTTGGTTAATCAAAGGCAACCCCCTGGCAATCGACTTAAGTTTGTCTCATTTGCTCCCCCAATGGAAAGACAGTCAATCCTGGGTATCTTTAACTGCTATAATGACCTCCTTTCTTGGAATGGAATTAGCGGCAGTTCATGTCCGGAATGTTAAAAATCCACAGAAGAATTTTCCCAAAGCCATGTTTTTTTCCGTAGTCCTTATTTTATTTACGATGATCTTTGGTTCCTTGGCAATTGCTTTTGTCCTACCTAAAGAAAAAATCAGTCTGGTTGACGGGGTAATGAGAGCTTTTGATAATTTTTTTCAGGTTTATCACTTAAACTGGTTAATGCCTGTTTTGGTATTATTGTTACTTCTAGGCAGTTTAGGCTCTATGATTAACTGGATTATTTCACCTGCCAAAGGGTTGTTAATGGCTGCCAATCATGACTTCTTACCTAAGTTCTTGTGTAAATTGAATAAAAAAGGAATAGCATCCCGGATTCTAATACTACAAGCACTATTGGTTACCTTACTGTGCAGTGGTTTTCTTTTATTCCCAAGTGTAAACGCTATTTATTGGTTATTCACAGACTTGAGTACTGAACTGTATATGATGATGTATGTGCTGATGTTTATTGCCGCCTGGAACCTGAAAAATAAATTTGCTCATTTAAGAAGACCCTTCGCTATACCTGGGGGGAAAACGGGATATTACCTGACTTGCATCCTGGGATTATTGGGCTGTACTGTTACTATATTTGTAGGTTTTATTCCTCCAGAGCAAATGATGGATGTGGGTGGGGCTAGCCATTTCCGCAGGGTATTTTCTCTTGGTATAATAATGATGTTATTTCCTGCATTAGTACTCTATCTGCGAAAAAGATATATTACCCGATAAGCAGACTTCATTAAATATCCAGGCCTCTGACGTTAAATTACGTCCGTTTCGGATAAGGACAGCTATTACACTGCTCCGTTCGTGCTGAGGAAGCGCTTTAGCGCTGTCTCGAAGCATAAGCATCAAGGCAATAACCCGTGTGAATGCTTCGAGACGTCGCTTCCCCTCCTCCTCAGCACGAACGGACCAATAAGAATACGGACATCCTTCGATTCTTATCCGAAACTCACGTTAGGACTCTTGCTTTGAAATTAGAATACGTTGCGCTAGGACTAAATCTTCATTGGTATTTATATCCTGCAGTGGTTCAACACAGGCGTCATCGACTTTAATGGCAAATCCGGACCATAGAACGCGCAGCTGCTCTAAAGCCTCATGCTCTTCCAGCTCGCAAACAGGCCAACTGACATAATCTAATAAAAAGGCGGCTCGATAAGCATATAAACCTATATGTCTGTAAGTCTGAGCATAAGATTGACCTTCATCCCGATGGGCAGGAATTGGGCTTCTGGAAAAATATAATGCATGATTGTCGCGTGAGCGCACTACTTTAACTACATTGGGATTATTTAACATCTCCATGCTGCTGATTGGCCAACATAAAGTAGACATAGGGGCCTGGGTTTGAGTTAAGCCCTGGGCAACCTGTTTTATTAATTGTGGCGCAATGAAAGGCTCATCCCCCTGTACATTCACTATAATATCATCCGCAGCAAAATTCCCTTTTGCTACTACTTCGGCAATTCTGTCTGTTCCGGTTTGATGAGTTGGTAACGTCATCATAACCTGCGCTCCGAAACTTCTGGCATGACTTGCTATCGCTTCGTGATCTGTTGCAATAGTAATGGTTTTGGGGGTTGCCAATTGAGCCTGTCGGTAAACTCGCTCAATTACGGTTTGGCCATTCATATCATGAAGCAATTTACCCGGAAAACGCGTTGACTGATATCTCGCAGGGATAATAACATGAACATTATTAATCATAACTTATCTTTTTCTTCTAATGAAATAACTCGTGCGTCTTGCTCCAGCATTACTGGAATACCATCATGAACCGGAAAAGCCAAGCGATCAAACCTACAAATAAGCTCTTGTTTTTTCACTAATAACTTCCCTTTACACAAAGGGCAAACCAATATCTCCAATAATCGCTTATCCACGAGAACCTCCTTGAGTAACTTGATTTCGTATATATATAGGCTGAGCTTGTGCTACTGATACAGGTTTTAGCTCAGCATGTTGGGCCAAGTGTATCATAGACGCCGCTTTCGGATATAAAGTTACTTTATCACTGATTTGCAACTTTATGGAATCGGGATAATTTACCCAATATTCATCTATGCCCACACCCGCAAGGACTACAGACTGTTGTTCAGGTATTTGAATATCTTGTACCGCAGTTACCAGTTCTTTGGACACTACTTTTCCTTTAGCAAAATAGCTCCAATACATTTCATTCATTCGCGCGTCAAGCACTGCTAATACGGGTAAATCCGGATCTTGATGCAACTCACGAGCAGCCCAGGTAATAGCGCCTAAACTACTGACTGGAATTAACCTCAAATCATGGGCATAAGCAAGTCCTTTGGCAATACTACAGGCTATTCGCAAACCAGTGAAACTTCCAGGACCACACCCGAAAAGAATTCCATCCAGTTGATTCATTTGCAAACCAGCATGAGCCATTAATCGCTCTATCATCGGCAATAATAACTGTGCATGAGTTTTTTGACTCCCCTGCTCCTCGCTGGAAATTTCTGCACCAACCAGTACCGCGATGCTGGCTATTTCAGTTGATGTATCAATCGCTAACAGTTTCATAATCTAAGGCTAACTCTCTTATAAATTGTAACACTTTTTGGTCATCACGAGTTCTGGGTAATTGAGGTAAACTCGCAAGAATGACTCGCCCATATTCCCTACCTGTAAGACGAGGATCGGCTATCATCAATACTCCTTTATCGGTAATGTCTCGAATCAAGCGCCCTACTCCCTGTTTTAATGCAGTCACTGCATTAGGTAGAGATAATTCGTCAAACCCAGACAAGCCTTTATCTTTCAAAAAAGTCATTCTGCCACGCGTCACCGGATCGGCTGGACTGGCAAAAGGCAATTTGTCAATAATAACACAGGAAAGAGCCTCCCCTTTGACATCAACACCTTCCCAAAAAGTTGCTGTACCTAGTAATACTGCATTACCAAGCTGTCTAAATCGAGCTAATAATATCGGTTTAGCCTCGGTCCCCTGGATTAAGAGGGGGTAGTTTAAAGTATTGCCTAACATTTGCGCAACCAGTTTTAAAGCTTTATGACTTGTGAATAAGAAAAAACAACGCCCGCCACACGCTTCAATCACGGGCACAGCCTTTTTCAATAGGCATTCATAATAACTGGAATTTTTGGGGTCTGGTAAACCACGAGGTAAATACAGTAATGCCTGATCCTGAAAATTAAACGGGCTTGGCAATAACAGGGTTCGCGCTTTCTCAAGGCCTAATGGCTTACAAAAACTGTCAAAAGAAGCGGCCATAGTTAACGTTGCTGAAGTAAATACATACGTACATGCTTGTCGCTCAAGCAATTCGCTAAAAATCCTGGCCACATCATAAGGTGTAGCGTGAAAAACCAGCGTATGCTTAAAGCGTTCAAGCCAGCGAATGGTATCTGTCTTGGATTGCGTAAAAGACAGTAACGTTTTTTCCAACTCTTCCAAACGCTCTTTACAACGAATCAGACCTGGAGCTTCGGCTAAATGCTCATCATTGAAACATTGAAGCAGATCATCCTTTAACGTCAACCAATTATCCCATGCCGCCATGAATAATTTATTACGCCTAACCTCATCCCAACTCAGGCGCTCCTCTCGGGATGGTAAAGAGTTTAACAATTCATCCACCAATTGATCTGCTTTATGACTTAACGCTTTTAAAGGTTGATTGGCCAGATCCAAAACCGGCCACTCTTCAATAATGTCATTTAGTAAATCACAAAATTGGCGAGTACCCACCCTGTCGCCATTAAAGTGGGTTGCTATCTCGGCAAGCTGATGTGCTTCATCAAAGATTACTACATCTACCCCTGGTAACAACTCGCCAAAACCTTCTTGTTTTAGACGAGAATCTGCAAAAAAAAGATGATGATTAATCACTACAATATCAGCTTCTAATGCCCGTTTACGTGCTTTTACTAGAAAACACGTTTCATGATTAGGACATTCAGCTCCCAAACAATTGTCAGTGGTTGAAGTGACATAATGCCAGACAGATGAGTCTTCACTGAGCTCTGGTAACTCTGAGCGTTCTCCATTTTTCATCTGGGACAGTTTATCTTTCACATGCATCACTTCATGAGCACATTGAGGTGTTTGAAATTTCCCTTCTTCCGCGTGTAAATTAACTCGATACTGGCAAATATAGTTGGATCGCCCTTTTAGGTTTTGAATCCGGGCTGATAAACCTAACGCTCTGACAAGAGTTGGTAAGTCCTTCTGATATAGTTGATCTTGCAAGGTTTTAGTTGCGGTAGAAATAAGCGTTTTTTTTCCACTTAAAAGACAGGGTAATAGATACGCAAAAGTTTTTCCGGTTCCGGTACCCGCTTCGGCAACTAAAGTGGATTTATCAGCAATAGCCTGCGCAATGGCTACTGCTAAATCAGATTGTGGTGTTCGCGCTACAAATCCGGGAATTGATGTGGAAAGCCGCCCTTTTTCACTAAGAATTCGCCGACAAGACTCAGCGAGAGACGTTATTTCTTCCACTCTTGCTGCAAATATTGAAGTTTGTCTTTGACATCTTCCCAGTCCTTAGCATCTTCAGGACCATCTTTTTTTGCTGTAATATTTGGCCAGGTTTGCGCAAGATCTGCATTTATCTGTTTGAATTGCTGCTGTTCGTCAGTCAGGTCATCCTCAGAAACAATGGCATTAACTGGACATTCAGGCTCGCAAAGTGCACAGTCAATACATTCATCGGGGTGTATAACCAAAAAATTGGGCCCTTCATAAAAGCAATCAACAGGACACACTTCCACACAATCGGTGTATTTACACTTAATACAACTTTCAGTAACCACAAAAGTCATGACAAACCTTTCAATTAAACTAAGAAAATAACGGATATTAAAACATAAAATACCCTGATCAAGATAGTGTATTTAAGGCTTATTTATATCAAGGAAAAGTATTTATATTGAAATGATAAAAACAATGAAGACAAGAGAAATATAAAATCTTTTCGTATTAAATACTTTCTTTTTGCGCAGCAAACTGACTTGTAATAAACTATAAATTGTGTTATTATTGGGCAATAAAATATTATTTACACATTTTTGCTGTTTTTTTTACTAACTTATTGCTCCGGAGACATAATGCCATTGCAGTTACCCGCACAACAGTATTGTATTTCAAAAGATTTACTAGATTTAATCAAGACGTTTAACAAGTTACCCGAAGAAGATCATATTCAGCGTCTTTTTTATTTACAAAAAATAAATTACCTGCTTAATACACTTACCCTTAGCCCCTCGTTATTCGCATGGCTTGCTGACAGTAAGCCTGATGGTTGGCTGGCAAATTTGAATGCCTATGAAATCAATGCAGATGCCTCAATCTTTGTCAAAGGATTGCAATTTGCTCAAGCTATTGCCAATCTGGCTAAAGTTGAGCCTGAGCAAGCCAAAGTTAAAGACGAATTTCAACTGATGCAAGAACGTGATGCTTTATTAAGAAATAATAAGCCGTTCGAAGAGGTAAGAGACAACTATATCGCAATTAATAGTCAGCTTCATACTTTGTCAGAAAGCGATCATCGAGTGAACGAAATAGTAAGAAGACATTCTGAAATTCTGGATGGGGCAAAAGCAAAGCTTGATGCAATTCAAAAAAGAGAAACCCCGCCCCCCGGAGTTCCAGTTCCAAAATATAAGACCAAAGTACTGGGAACTCAGATCAATAATTATAATTTTGAATTTACAATGGAAGGATGGGAGGAATTTTTTGTATTTCGTGTTGAAGATAGGGATAAATTAGGACTAGAGCAAGATCTCCACTCCTTTCCTATGGCAAAATATTTCATCGAAGATTATGCGGTGTTTATGATGAGATTTAAAAGCAAAACGAGTCTTATCGAATACAGGCCTGTAGTACTGAGTCAGTTTGCCAATGGAGGTAACTTGGCTGATGTAGCAAAAAAACTAAGGAAGGTAGATGACAAACATATCGGGTCAAAAACAGCCCATTATTTTTCACAGCTTGCCGATTTTTGTACCAGGCTAATGGATTCTAAAACCTATCATCCCGATATTAAATTAACTAATTTTTTAGTCCATCGTAATTTAATTCGCATTAGTGACAGAAAAACCTTCCTGACTGAGGAAAATCCGACTGTATCAAAGATTCGTAGTTCACCACCATATGCTCCAGAGCAATTCACTGATTGCCTAAACGAAGATTGGGATGGTTACAATCAGGCGGCATCCAAAACTGTGCTAAACATGCCGCAGTTTATGGCCTACCAGCTGGGAATGGCTTTAAAAGAATTTTTAATTTTAACTCAGATGGACGAAATACCAGATTTAGACGCGTTCAGGGATCATGATTTTAATCCAGCTCATTATTTTACGACAACCCCAAGACCAATCGTTAATCTGTCTGTACTTATACAAGAATTAACCCGACCAGATCCTGATAAACGAATGTCAATTCAGCAATTCAAAGAACTAATGAAATTTCTTAATCACCAACCAGAGCAGTTCTACCAGAAAGTGGAAGAAAAATTACCTTCCTCAACTATCGGATTTCAGGAAGATATTGATGCAATACAAAACTTACTCGATGGTACTTTCCCTGTTAACCAATTCTTGCAGGCAGCAAATCCTATATTTAATAAATTATCCGATAGTCCATCTGTGGAACCTCGTTTAATTCGCATGGCTGAAAAACTGGCAACTAAATGTTTTGAACACTATGCAAAGTCTTTTTTTAATCAATGTATCGAAACAGCTCTTTTAAATAAGGATTGGGATGTGGCACCTTGGTACAGACAATTAATTCATGTACTGTCTTTTGGTTATTTCCGGGTGGAAAAAGTTACTGAGCTTTCTGAAATTCGAGACAGTATGGGTCTGGATTTAAATGAGGAACAATTTTTATCCTATTTTCCTCATCTTGAATTTCTCCCCCCATCAAAATTCGATGATTTAGGTAACCCGAAAGCTGAGTATTTGAAAGAGGCTATTAAAAATAATGTAGCATTAATATTATCCGATGAGGGACAAACATCAAAGAGTAGCTCAGAATCAATTGCTAAGACTATGCCATTGAATGGAACGTCTAAAGACAGTAAAAAATCATATGCTGCTTCCCTCTCAAAATCAGACGTCAAACCCTCTCTTGACTCTCCAAGTACAGAGTCCTCAGCAAAAAATAGCTCTATTTCTTACGGAACCATGGTCATTGATGAGAACGCCAAATCTCTGTCTCCCGGACGATTATCTTTCTTTGCAGCTAATGATACGGATCATCCGAAACCAAAACCCGCTAATAAAAAAGAAGCTTATCACAGTGTCACAACCTCCATGCTCCAAGGTGATAATTTTAGTTACCGTGGTAAAAAACCTGTTCCTAGTAAGAGAACTAATGTAAATAAAATCGTTTGGGAGCCACCAACTGATCCAGTTCCCTCACATTCATCTAACCCTTAATTGTCTCGGAGATAAATGCTAAAGTATAATCCTTCCTTTTCAAAAGGAAGGATTATACTTATTTTCTGATGAAGTTTTCTTCGCAACCAATTTATATATATTACACCTGCTAGAACTATATGACTGTTATTGCTCTTTTAAATTAAATAACATTAAAATGTTATCTCAGCTTCTCATTACTTATTCGCTTAAAAAATAATTTGTGCTGTTTTTTTACCAACAGGTTAAACACTGTCTATAGTTATAGATAAGTCGCATTGATATCATCGAAATAATAAGTAACTAGCAGGGATCATGAAAATAGTATTTTTCATCAAACGGATTTAATGGAGCTATTATGCCAGTACATGAAAGACGTCAGCATTTTCGTATCGATGATCATGTTTATTTCGATTATCGAGTCTTAGCACCAGGTGAGTTCTGCTCTGACCTCACCATAACGAATCAATTATTGGGTGAAAGCGGACAGCGGTACATGGAAGCAGCTCAATATTTCCAAAATATTGACTATGAGTTGGCTGGGCTTACCCAAGCCATGGGAATAAAAGAACCCGCATTAGCTCATTATCTTAATCTGTTAAATGCCAAAATAGACTATTTATCTCGACAAATGCTAATGACTCATAAGGCTCAATTACGAAAAGTTAATATCAGTTTAGGGGGGATGGCCTTTAAAACAGAGGAACTTCTTAAGGAAAACACTAGTTTAAAGATGGTTATCTATACAAAGCCCAAGATGATTCCGATTATTCTCGATGCGACGGTAGTCTACAGCCAATACCAAAGTGAACATCATTATCGTACCGCCATTACATTCAATGGTTTAACCAACGAACAAGAGCAATTACTTTCCCAACATATTTTACAGGCTCAGGTACAAAGCCGTGATGATTAATTAATACCTGTTGCAGTTGGGTATTACTTGGAGTAGAGGCCAGATTCACGCATAATGGGTCTTTTTTAAATATATGGGATAAATAACATGAGTAGAATAATATTTTGTTGTAAATTAAAAGAGGAATCTGAGGGCATGGAAAAATCTCCTTTCCCAGGAGTCCTGGGTGAGAAAATATTTAATGAAGTATCAAAAAAAGCCTGGAATATGTGGCTTGCCCACCAGACAATGTTAATTAATGAATACCGTCTCAACTTAATAGAAGCGAAGTCACGTGAATTCTTAAAAGAGGAAATGAACAAATATTTTTTTGGTGAAGGTTCAGAAAAACCATCAGGCTATAGTGCAAAAGAATAAGGAACAAAGTATGTTTCATGATTTATTGGAAATAAAACCAGAGGTATTGGAGGCAATCAATAATCAAATTCCCGTTGTTGTACTTGAATCTACTATTATTTCCCATGGTATGCCTTATCCAGCTAATTTGGCAACGGCCATTGAGGTTGAAGCTATTATTCGTAATCAGGGAGCCATGCCAGCAACTATAGCACTTTATCAAGGCAAAATTCATATTGGACTGACTAAAAAAACAATGGATCAGTTAGCTGAAGATAACGAGGTAAGAAAAGCCTCCCGCAGAGATATTGCCTATGTTTTAAGCCGCAAAATGACAGCGAGCACCACTGTCGCAGCAACTATGTTCTGTGCTCACCTGGCTAAACTGCCCTTATTTGTAACGGGTGGCATTGGAGGTGTTCATCAAGAAGTGGGAAACAGCTTTGATATTTCCGCCGATCTTATCGAGCTTGCTACCACCCCGGTTACTGTTGTTTGTTCTGGAGCTAAATCCATCCTCGATTTACCCAAAACTCTTGAAGTTCTTGAAACACATGGGGTACCCGTCATAGGCTTTGCTACCAATGAATTCCCAGCATTCTATAGTCGTTCCAGTGGCATCCCTGTGATTCAACGTTTAAACAGTGCTAAAGAAGTGGCCAAATTAATGGCTTATCAGCGTATGTTAAATATGAATAATGGCATTATCATCGCCAATCCTATTCCTCTTGAGGCTGAAATTTCAGATGATGAAATTATGCCTTTTATTCACCAAGCCCATCAAGAAGCAAAAAATATCAATGGGCAGGCTCTGACTCCCTTTCTTTTAAAAAGAATTGGAGAGTTAACAGCGGGTAGAAGTTTGGAAGCAAATATTGAGTTAATAAAAAGCAATGCTTTATTGGGTGCACAAATAGCAATTGCTTATCAAAATACATTATTTTCAAAAAAAATGTAAACAAACTCTTGACTCTAAATCCATCTCGGAGTCTAATAGCAACCCTTGGGGCCAGATAGCTCAGTCGGTAGAGCAGAGGATTGAAAATCCTCGTGTCGGCGGTTCGATTCCGTCTCTGGCCACCATGTTTTTTTACTCCTACTTAATAATCTACCTTATCCTTACGTTCTGCATATTGCTTCCATACTTCAACAGCCTCTGGACGCATTAAACTTTGCTCGGATATAGCGCGCTCAGCAACCGGTTTTTTTAGCTCCGCATAAATGAAATCATCATCAAAATTACCGTACTTCTTTGAATCTGCAACTGTAGCACCATAGATTATCCCATCAATCCCGGCCCAATAAGCAGTTGCAAGGCACATAGGGCACGGCTCGCTTGAAGTATATAATATATGACCAGTTAGTTTAGGAGTCTTCAATAAGGCGCAAGCTTCGCGAATTGCTTGCATCTCACCATGCCATGTTGGGTCGTTTTGACCAACAACATGATTGAGACCGTCTGAAATGACTGTGCCGTTCTTATCAACGATCACCGCACCAAACGCACCACCAGTTTTATATTTAACGCCGGCTTTATATGAGTTTGCAATAGCCCGGGCCATAAATTCCCTATGTTTTTCCATAGGAAAACGTGCCAAAATTTCTTCTTTACTAATCTTTGGTATGTCACTGACCCGCCTCCCAGGATCGGCAACAACCTTTATTTCAATATCTTTATTTTCAGCAGAAAAAACTGCCGAGGGAAAGCACATGATGAGTATCTGACAAAAACAAATAAGATAACTAAACAATATATAATTTCCATTGTTTTTCATATGATAACGTCCTGTTTTTAAAGTCCATTAGAATTAGAAATGATTTCCATATTTCACGAAAAGCTTATTTAATTTACCAGCTCATTTCAAACTATCTTATTATATTAGTTGGGTGTCAAGTAGCTGCGTATTCTAAAAACAGTTTTAAAGATGGCTAGCCAATGGATAACCCATTATTAAGAAATTCCGTACGCCTGATGAAGGAATGAATCAAATACAAATTGGATTGATAATGAAGAGCAACTACTTAATAGTCTCCATTATGGAGGACTTTTAGAAAATTCAGTCTATATGGAATTCCTCAAACAAAACAGTTGGTCAAAGTAATATAGGCGCGGTTTTCTGGACACAAAAAAAGGTTTTTTAAGAGCTATTCTTCTTAATACAAAGAGGAGAATAAAATGTCTAAAAAGCGAGCTTATTATACGGCGGCCAAGAAGGCAAAAATAACGCTAGCTGCGATTGAGGGGAAACTCACACAAGCGCAAATTACCAGTGAATACGGTGTTCACGCAACGCAGGTAAAAACTTGGAAGCAATCGGCCATCAAAGCCATTAACGATTTATTCTCTGGGGCTAATGAAAAAGAAGCCAAGTCCCAAGAGCAGCTTGTTGAGGCATTATATCAAGAAATTGGTCGACTTCAAGCGCAGCTATCTTGGCTAAAAAAAAAGCATGAACTTTAGTCTGGATGAAAAGCGCGTCATGATTGATCCTCTTGCCGAGCTCACCATTCGTGAACAATGCTTGCTATTAGACTTGCCTGTTTCAAGTTATTATTATAGTGCCAAGCCCATTTCTGTCGAAGATGAAGCGCTTATGGCGCTACTTGATGAGCACTATCTGCAGTATCCATGTGAAGGTAAAATTAAGCGGGCAAGATGGCTGTCAAAAGAAGTAGGCTATCCTGTTGGTAAACGTCGAGTAAAAAAGTTGATGGAAATGATGGGGTTATCGACTGTTTACCCAAAGCCAAATACAAGCGTTCCCAATAAGGAGCATGAGGTGTTCCCTTATTTATTAAAAGAGGTGGATATCACCAAACCAAATCAGGTTTGGGCCGCAGATATCACCTACATCCGCATGAAAGGAAAGCATGTGTATTTAGTAGCTATTATGGACTGGTATAGTCGTTATGTGATTGGATGGGCTATTTCACCTACTATGGAGGCTGAATTTTGTATTGAGGCGCTTAGAAACGCTTTGCTGCATTCGCGTTGTGAGATCTTTAACACGGATCAGGGTTCTCAATTTACCTCAAAAGATTGGATAAATACGCTAAAATCTCACCACATTTCTATCAGCATGGATGGGCGAGGACGTTATTTAGATAATATATTTATCGAGCGATTGTGGCGTAGTGTTAAGCAAGAAAAAATCTACCGGTATGATTTTGATACAATTGAAGAGGTTGAGCTGGCCTTAACGGAGTATTTTGAGTATTATAATAACCGAAGGCTTCACCAGTCCTTTAATTATTTAACGCCCGCAGAGGTGTATTATGGCCGGAAAAGACCATAAACCCTAAATGAGAGCGTCATGACTTACCCACAAGGCCCACAGGCCTATACGAGAAAGTGAAGCTCTCCTGACCTGTGGACTTGTGGATAAGTCATTCTGATAGAGTTGTGGTAAAATGACCTAAGACAATTCGTAGTAGCAATCACTATTCATACGGTATTGAGTAGGTTTAAATAGGTTAATTTGAGTGAATTTTTAACTATAAATGATGGATGAATAGCTCTTATTTTTCCTTAATTTTGTTCCAGACATGCGGACCCATATCATTTTGATTTGCAGCTTTTTGATATAAGGAAAAAGCTTTAGAGAATCCTTCCGGGGTTTTGAGGTACCAATAATAAGCCGCCAAGAGTACCTGTGCGTTAACATTGCCCTGATTGCTGGCTGCTAACAATAATTGCTCTGTTTTCTCAGCATTGTATGCAACCCCCTGACCATTATAATACATTTTACCAAGCAAAAACTGAGCTGGTGCATCACCTTTGTCTGCCTCGGGCGAAAGTAGCATAAATGCCTTTTCATAACGCTGCTGATTGTATGCCTCCTCCCCTTCCTCTGTAGTCGCGTGGACTAAGGGGATTAATAAAGCAATTAAAGAAAATGATAAAATATATTGCTTCATGTTCATAATGCAATCCTTGTGTAACTAATAATTTTGTTACAGTATATGCCAGGTTTTGTGAATTTTGATAGAAAATTATAGCATTAAAGAGCACTGGATGAGCATTACAAAAGCCCATGTCCCTTATAAATATCGGTAACTTATAAGGGACATGGACATATTATGATCTGAACACAATCTCTTCTGGTGTACCAGTCTCAATAAGAAATTTGGAATTGAAATTAGTAGCTCAATGGCATAAACAAGGCACGAATATGTTCTTCTCTATCTTGCGAAGGCGATGACTGCCCTAAAAGAGACTTGTTTTTCATTGCTTCAAATTGATGTGAGCCATATTCATAAATAGAAGCTCCTAAAGCATAAGAAATATTTGCAATTCCGGCAGAGGCAATTACCGTACCTGTATTAACAGCTACTTTTTTAGCAAAAAAACCAAACATAATCCATTCCTAATTGAACTTTGCACAATAACCTCTATTGAGGTACCAAACAACAGAGCTTATTGTACATTAATTGACTGAAAATTAAAAGTTCAGTGTGGTTAAAAAGCTTATCTATTTTGGGCCAGAGGCTGTTGTAGCTTCTTGAGGTTTTGCTTGTTGTATAGGAACTTCTTCTACAACCTCAACCCTTGGTGAGGATCCACCAAAAAATCCATGGGGATTTCTGCCTACAGAGGGCTGAAGGCTTTCAGGGACAAAATCTTTTAAAGGTTCAGGTCCCATAGCCGCCCCAACTGTTGATATAATCCCAAAAATCGCCGCAGTGAGAGGCGCTCTTACAAGAAGTTGTTTGCCGGAATTACCAACTGCTGCTTTTGCCACTTGCAGTGGATTTTCTTTGAAGTCCTTAATCAGATCTTTGATTACACTTGATGTTGAGGGTATAGATAGTTGGCTTGCAGGTGAGACCATAGATTTAACTAAAGTAAGATCTTTTATTACCGTAAAAGGATAGGAACAGACTGACGCGACTACTCCACTTAAAGCACCAGCAAAAAAATGCCTGGTTTTTGGTTCAGATATAGGTAAATTTTGCGCAATAACATCCTCAACCATACATAAAGAAGTAAAGTTAATAAGCGCAGACGAGTACTTAGCTCCAAAACCACCTGTCATTAATTGATATGCATTATTAGCTGTGAACCATTTAAAATCTGGAGGCAGAAGTCCCTGTACTTTTTTCAATATTGAAAGCGACTCAGGAATTTGTGACACCGCAACATCGCCTCCTGCTGCAGCCGCGAAAAAGGCAAGATTCGCTCTGGTAAACTTTCCTTCCCCTCTGACCATTTCTTCTGGCATTATTTCGACAGGTTTATGATTTTTTGCACTGGTGACGTATACAGTTCTTGCTAATGAACCCGATAAAGAAGCAGTAGATCCTGCATATAACGCACGAACAAATCCAAAAGTACCACCAGAGTATACCGGCATAGCTGTTCCATTTTTAGTAAGATTTACCAGAAATGTTTTTGCTGGACTTTGGACTGCAACAATACAGAAACTAGTCACCCCTGCAACGGCAGTAAAATTAGAAAATCTCCAACTTATCTGGTGGATTTCTTCTCGTGAAAAACCAAAGTTCCCTCTTTTCGTAGTCGTTTTATCATCTTTGGATTGCATATGGAGCCCCGTTTTTCTATTTTAGATTTCTTGGGGTGATTATAGATTGCGATTGTTAACAAAATATTAACAGTTTGTTAAGGAAATATTAACAAAGGATATTGTACCGAAACACATCGAGGAAAATAGCCCTATGGGGATCAACTCATAGTTAAAATACAATGAATGGTCTAACCAAATACACAGAAACAGTCTAATATTAAATTTATAGGCTATGGTTTATTACACTACTTTAACTGCTCAGTCGATCCTCGGCTTGACTGAGGAAGCACGGAATCACACGCTGAAATCAGATCCTGGTATGCCTTGAACAAGCTAAAGGATATTGGCAAATAGCCTAATCATTTATCACTGGAATTTTTGCCTTTTGCTAAATTACAGGAGTAAGAAAATGGCTAAGTCAATTTGGAAAGGAGAAATTTCATTTGGACTAGTGTCTATTCCTGTCTCTTTAATATCTATTGAAGAAGATAATGACATACATTTTCATTTACTGGATTCAAAAACTAAATCTCGTGTTCGCTATCAACGAGTTAGTGAAGAAACTGGTAAAGAGATACCTTGGGAAGGTATAGTAAAAGGTTATGAGTATGATAAGGACAGCTACATCATTGTAGATGAAAAAGAATTCGAAAAAGCCGGTCCTGAACTATTCAAGACTATAAATATTGAAGAATTCGTAGACTTCAATGAAATTGATAGTCTCTACTTCACTAAACCTTATTATCTAACTCCTGATAGCAAAAATAAAAAAGCGTACGTTCTGCTAAGAGAAGCATTAAAAAAAACAAATAAAGCAGGTGTTGCCAAAGTAATTATTCGTACCAAAGAATCTCTAAGCCTCATCCTTCCTCATGAACATGCCCTTCTTTTGTACCTAATTCACTTTAAAGATGAAATTCGTGAGGAAGAGGATCTCAATGTGCCTAAAGAGAATTTAACTACATATAAAGTAACTGAAAAAGAGATTAAAATGGCAACTGATTTAATTAAAGAAATGTCTACCAAGTGGAAGCCTGAAAAATACCATAATGATTATCGGCAAGCCTTACAACAATGGTTGGATCAACAAGTTGAGAAAGAAACAAAAGCAGGAAAGAAAGCGTCTCAACAACTTGTAAAAAATAGTGGAGCTGTTGTCGATTTCATTTCTCTCCTGAAAGACAGTATGAAACAAAAAAAAACAAAAAATAAAGCTGTGAAAAATAAACCGAAATTGAAAAAGTCTTAACTAAGGTTTTATTAGGTTAAACTTTATCTTGCTCACTTTATGAAAAAATCAATTTCGGTTTATTCTTGCACTAATTTCAGGCTCCATCGCCTCCAGGATTAGATCCTTCTAGTTACAGCCTGGAGGCCTGAATCATGTTCCTCAGCCTGAAGCTTGGCAGCCATATCAATTATTTTTTTAATATCAATCAACTTACATTGAATCACAGGCATGCCATTATCGCTTCTGTTCGCTAAGGTAACCGTAGCTGCATTAAGTTTTTGCAATCCGCTGGCTGTTGTTGCTGCAGTTGATTTATCTTTCAACTCAAGCCAGACAACTAATCCATTGCTGCTATTTGATTTCCAGCCAGTCATTCCAGTCAATTGTTCGAATGCATGAATTAGAGCTTGTTTTTCCGTTGGAGAAACAGGTGTTGGCAGGAGGGCTTTGATTTTTCTTGCATCGTCCAATCTTTTTTCTTCATTTGCAGCACTTTGCAAAATTTCGGTCAGCACGATGATTGAGGCGGTATTGATATCCTTAACAGATGATAGAGACTTAAGTACCGATTCGCTAAGCATATGCTGAATTGGTTCAATGTCATATTTTGGATGTTTTTTCTGGATTTGCTTAAGCAAATCACTCAACGAGACACGCAAAGAGACAATTTGTTTTAACTGCTCATCTACAAATGTACTTTCTTTTGCGGTTTCTATACGCTTTAAAATCAATGTCTGTAAGGGCACCAAAGTTTTATCCAGTTGTGCAATTGCTTTAGAATAATCACTGCCTTCATCACAGTTTTCTCCAGGATGACGTAACAAGATGCCGGGCAAGTCAAATGCTCGAAGAACAATATTTACCAAACAGGTACCTGTACGTCCATTGGCATTGCCAAAGGGATGAATATCGGTAAATTGATAAAAAAGTGTTCCTAAAAAATTGGCAATTTCAGGCAAATTTTCTTTTTCAAGGTTACGAAGCTGTTGTAGTGTTTCTTGTGCGAAGACTTGCATCGCATCAGGAATTTCGTGAGGAAATCGACAGACCTTGACAACCTGATCCACAACCTCTTTTTCTTTAACCGTTAAATTTCCATTATGGTAAACCACAACCATTTTATTTAATGTCATGATTCCTTCTAAAACAGGATTCTTTAGATCAATAAAGGGTAATTGCGAAGGATGAGGTTTAATTGTCTTATCGCTCTTTAATTTGTGAAGCAGTTTAATGAAAGGAAGCGCAACGTTCACTGCAACCCCTTGCTCTTGTAGGAACTTTGCGAAGTCTTTCATGTTGTTACAAGGATGGTATCCCGATAAATAATGCACAATATCTGCATTCAACTGTGCACCTTTATGCCATCGTAAAATTTGTTCTGAGGTATATTCACCCGCTTTTTTTTGCGGATAATTTGCAAAGAGACTTTTACCGATCAAGCCATGAAGTGTATTAATCCATTCCAGAAACATTTTTTCATCTATTTTATCCAGACCTCTTTCTCTGATCAAAGGAAGGATAGTATTCTGAGCGTAGAGGTAAGCTTGCAACATATCTTCATGTTGACCTGCTTCAGGAAACAGAGCGTGTTTGAAACTGTGAGAACCTGCCAGACGCTGAGGTGATGACTCCGGTTCAAAAGCATAGATTAAAGCGTGAGGAAATTCGGACAGTTCTTCTAAATGATACATTTTTTGATCTCTTGAATATCTTTTTGATTCATAATCATATCAAATGATCATATAAAACACAACACCAGTCCTCATGTACCCTGGCCTATCTGGATTTATGAAGGGTACTCAAATTGGAAGAAAGAGAACCCGATCCGGTCATTATTGCCCCGCTTAAACTTCCATCCATGGATTGAGAGTTACCTATTAATATCATTACCTGAGGATGATTAGGGATGGTCATAATCAGAGAAACTTGAGGAATATTCAAAGTGGGTGCGGCAATAGAGAGCGGTGATAATAGCAAACAAACTATCATTGAGATGTTCTTAATTGCCGTCAATGGGTTCCATTGCATCCATCGCACCCTTAAAGTGTCCATAATATATACTCAATTACCCAATACGTAGGGGGTTTGGATAATGGCCTATCAATGCCCACGTGCCTCTACGACTCGCACAGTAATACCTCATAAATAATCACGTATAGCGACTTCAACACTACTATCACAGTTTTAGCAGAATCATTCTGGTAATCTTTTCATATAATTTAACTCATACCGTTTTAGTATAGTGCAAAATAACATCAAGACGAGGTTTTCAGCCTAAAACTCCAAGAGAGGATTTTTTACTAGGCGACAATTTTGATTGCTGTGTCCTAAGTGAAACAGGTTAATTTAATTTCATTGCCCAATTGTAATGTGGCATCCGTGCCAAATGGCAATGGCATATTATTACATCCATGACCTATTCCTTTAATTTGCACCACCGGAATATCACAGTGTTCAGCAAAACGACTTAAAACAGGATGAATCAATGATGAGGTGTCAGGCTCTTTTCCTTCAAGAAAATCTCCTAATACAATTGCAGCCGCATTTTGGAACATATTGGCCTGAAATAAATGTTCTAACATACGGTCGATACGATAGCCTCGCTCTCCTATGTCCTCTAATAGAATAATTTTATCGCGCCCGTTGAGGGTCCAGCTTGTGCCAACCCCTGCCTGGATTATTGACAAATTACCACCTGTTACACTGGATTCAATAGTCGTGTTTATTAGTGCATATTGATTCAGTGGAATTAGGCCAGAAAATTCAATATATCTTGTCGCTCCAAACAAAATTGACTTTAAAGAGGCAATGGATTCTGGAGAAAATCGATCGGGTGCAGCAGCCCCATGGATTATTGGCCAACCCCACTGTTGCTGCACATAAAGTTGTAAGGCCGTAATATCACTCATGCCTACCAAAATCTTTGGGGATTGTGGTTGATCAATCCTGATTAATCCTGGGATTAAACGCATAGAACCATAGCCACCACGTGCGCAAAAAATGGCTTTTGATTCAGGGTTTTGTAACGCTTGCGACAAATGCTTTAAGCGTGCTTCATCTGTGTTAGCACATAATAAATCCGGGCCAAAAATATCCTTTTTGACGATACAGTTTAATTGCCATGACTCAAGTAACTCCCTCATTTCAATTAACTGTTTGTCTGAACATCGTGAAGCTGGGGCAATAACTTCAACCGTATCACCGTATTTTAATACAGGTATTTTTTTTATTTTCATTTATTCTCAAATATTAATGTAGTATTTAACGTCCTATTCTCTAGTATTTTTGCAACAAAGTGAAACAATAAACCTTAAGCCCGAACCCCGTTTCTGAACATCATATTTGGTACCTGGATTAATTGGCCATGCAGGGTTTCTCACATCCAGAATATCTGTACCAATAGATACAAAATTGACATCCCCAGAACTGGAATAATAACAAATGCAAGAAACAGATGGATCTGAATTCTATTTTCTGCAGAAGCGTTATAAAAATCTTTGAATTTTTTAAAACAGGACATGAATGAAACCGTTCATATAAAAACCTAAAATATGTGTTAGAAGTCAGGATGCTTAATCTCGTTGGACTTTCACTTTTATTAGTCTATAAATTTTCACCTGAAAATGGTCAACCAAAAAAACTTATTACCAAAATAACTTATTAACAGGTGTTAATCTGTATAGACTAGAGTACAGGCAAAAATTTAATTTTATATAACATATTATGTCTTTTAGTAAAAAGAGTATTCGTATCCTGTCAGAATCGCCGGGTAAGTGTCTGCCACTGAGTCCGGATTAATCCGAGCCGCGCGCGTCAGCAAGCGGAATTCTTTAAAAATATTCAAAATACCTATTGACACGGTTTTTCTGTAAAACTGATGTTTTTCCATATCAAACGTAAGTCATGCAATATGCATGCCCTAAGATCCCCAAGATCACAATGTAGCCCCTTTCACTAATAAAACATCTCCCTCCTGAGGTCAGATTTTTTCTTAGCCCTTAGTGGCGTTAAAACTCGAAAAATGCGTTCAAAAAAAGTCATGTTATGATTGCCGTATCAGCATTAGTAACGCAGTGGTAGATGATGAAACGCCAAGAAATCAAACAAGTTTTAGATGAGTTAACAAAAGATATCGATAGTCTTGCCGACAAAAAGGCCGTGACTATCATTAAGGTATTGGTTAATTTGGTCGAAATGCTTGCCGAAGAAAATGCTTTGCTCAGAGAGGAAAACCAAGTATTACGTGATGAGATAAACCGCCTTAAGGGTGAACAGGGCAAACCTAATATTCGCGGTCAATCCAAAGGTAGCAATGGCGATAATACAGGCAATTCCAATCATTCATCTGAAGGAGATCGCAATAAACGTGGTAAAGGGAACAATAAAAACACAGGCAAAGACAAAAAAAACGTACGTATTGATAGACGTGTTACGATTGCTCTGGACAAAGCAACGCTGCCAGATGACGCCAAGTTCAAGGGTTTTGAGATTCGAATCATCCAGGATCTAAAAATCATCACGGATAATGTTGAATTCAAGCTGGAAACGTATTACTCACCATCTTTGAAAAAAACCTTTATTGCGCCGATTCCTGGCGAATATAAGGGCAGTGAATTTGGTCCTGGGGTTAAAGCGCTGGTCATCACATTATACCGTGATGCAGGGATGACGGAGAGCGCCATTGAGCGCTTTTTAAAAACATGTGGTATTCAAATATCACATGGTAAAATTGCTTCCATGCTGACAGAAGGCAATGATATTTTTCATCAGGAAAAAGAAGATATTGTCGATGCCGGTAGCAACGCAGGCTTGTACCAGCAGATGGATGACACAGGCAGTCGTGTTAACGGCAAAAATCACTACACCCATGTTTTATGTAATGACTTTTTTACAGCATACTTCACTCGTCGTAAAAAAGATCGCTTGACCTTATTGGAGTTGCTGTGTCGAGACCAATTAAAGTTTATGTTTAATCAGGAGGCTTATGAGTTAATGGATGAGTTTGGTCTCGCAAAAAAATGGTTGGATCAAATTAAACCAATGCTGCATGCACAACCCCTCACACGTGAATCAATCGATAGTTTGATGGGAACACTTTTTCCAAATCCAAAAAAACACAGCACGAATCGACGCATAATTCTTGAGTCAGCAGCTCTTGCCTATTATCAGCACTCGAAATACTTCATCCATTATTTAATGACAGATGATGCGCCTCAGTTTAATAAATTGGCCCTACATCATGCGCTGTGCTGGATCCATGAAGGTCGTCATTATAAAAAACTCACTCCATTCTCAGATATGAATCAGAATATATTGGCTGTATTTCTTGAGCAATTATGGGATTTCTACCATGCATTATTGACTTACAAGACGGCTCCATCTCAATCAATGGCCCAACAACTATCAATGCAATTTGATACTTTGTTCGCAACCACGACAGGCTATGATGTTTTAGATCAACGCATTGCAAAGACACGTGCTAAAAAACAAGCGTTATTATTGGTGTTAGACCATCCATTTCTGCCATTGCACAACAATGCCTCTGAATTAGGGACACGGTTTCAAGCAAGGATACGCGACATCAATCTCCAAACGGTCTCCCAAAATGGCACCAAATCAAAGGATACGTTTGCCACGATTGTACAGACGGCCAGAAAACTGAAAGTTAACGTTTATCAGTATATTTACGATAGGGTGACTAAAAAATTTGAAATGCCATCATTGGCTGAATTAATCTTACTTAAAGTGCGGCAGGTTCCATGCACCACATAAGCATCTCGAGATAATTCCGCTTGCTGACGCGCGCGGCTCGGATTAGTCCGGGCTCAGTGGCAGACACTTACCCGGCGATTCTGACAGGATACAGTTAATTGTATAGTAATTAATCTATAAGTCCACTCTCATAGAGATTAAAGAGAAATCAAACCAGCAGTTTTTTTGGGCATTTTCCTAATTTTCATAAAATGCTTTGTTAAGAACCAGGTGAGAATAATATTTTTCTTGGGCCTGATTAAGAAAGTTTAATCAGGCCCAAAGTAGCATGGTGTCGTTCCCTTGAGCACCAGAGTCACTACAAACTGCATCTATTAATTTTTATTCAAACGTTGAAGGGTGTCGTCAAGCATACGCTTTAATTTATCGATAGCACCGGTGACTGCTTGCTGTAGGCTTGGCGCATGCTCGCTAACAGCGATAGGTTGATAGTTTTTGAGGCGGGCCTCAAGTAAACAGCGTTTTTCCTTCCGCCCTGATTTATTGCTGTTTTCATCACCGAGGTGAATTTCCAATCGGGTTATATGCTCTTCAAATCGTCCCAACGCCTTGACTACTTGGCTTTCGACCCCGTTCTCCAGTTGCTGATGTCCGTTGATATGATTATCTGTGTTGAATTGAATTTGCATGGTTGCTCCTGTGTGTCAAATATGACTTCTTGTTCCTTTGTTAAAATCTGAAAATACCAGCAGCCCCAGTTTGGGTAGGCATGCTTGCACTGGGAACGATTACCACATCGCCTCCAGTTTTTAATGTTAATACAGCTAAATCATCAAGCAAATCATTAACTTTGGGATTTTGTAATTCATCAAGTTCAATAGTTCCGGTTCCACGATCCAGGCGTCCACCCACTTGGTTCTCTGCTGCAATAAGAAGTGCAGATATATGACCATCCAGAGCTGCCTTTCCCAGTTCACTTAAACTATCTGAACCTCGTTTTTTCTCTTTTGCTTGATGATATTTCCTGATCAATGTATCGAGTTTGGTTAAATAACCTGGCCTCATCAGTTCCCAGGCTTTTTCACGAAGGCTGTTTAATGATAATGCATCAGGATGGATATCCAGACTCTGTTTTATTAAGAATGGGTTATTACTAATGGAGTGGAAAAGATGATGGTGCTCGGGTAGAGCTGCCAGTAATAATGGCAAGCCCGATGGTCGTGAATAAGCATTCAAAATTTTGATGTCTATAATTTTAAAAAATCGTGATGCATCAAGATCTACTTCCGCTTTTTTGCCACCATGTCCGTGGTGCATAGCAGGTCCGCTTGGACCATTTCCGTATGATCCTGCCGTCAGGTAGGAGTCAGTCAGTTCATCACCCAATGCATCTTCTATAGTACGAGGAATAGCTGCATCCAGTTCAATTTCACTTAAGCTATCGCGATTTCCTTCAAACAGTTTTAGCTCATGGCGGTTAAGTCCAAGAATATGATATCTGTCAGCTGATTGTGTGATTCTTATCAGCGGTTTGATGTGAAAACTATCTGCGACAATCGCCATTTCAGGTACAGGCCTTGGTAATTTATATATTTGAAAAAAATCGCCTGACCCCAGCACAGCTAATCCTTGATCATTATGCTCCCAGAACGTGAAATCGTTAGCCAATTCATGAAATGGTTGCAAAATATCATGGGCTTGTGATTTTTTATATAGCTGCTTTAGTGAGTCTTCCAATATTTTTATCAGATTTTTGAACCGGATATTATCCTGCTGATTATCTGGATGGCTACGATGGGTTTTCTGATAAAGTGACAGGCAGGGAGGGGTATTGTAATTTATCAGCTTCATCAGGTTATCATGTGTTAAAAAGTCCATTAATTTATCTCCTTATAAATTCAATCCAGAAACTGAATATTTTTTAATAATTAAGTAATCATTGCTTATCTTAAGAGTTTAGACCAAATTGGAACGAAGGTGATTCTATGGTTCATCAAAGCCATAAGTGATATACCCCATATTACCTAAGATACTGAAACTGGTTGTATCAGGTCATCGGATTTTCCAGCAGCAGTTTCGAAAGGGTATACGGAATATAATTTATGGTTTTTTGTTCTATATTCCAGTTCAATTGCGATTTCGTTTATCAACTCTTCAGATATCTCTTGTTCTGAATAAAGATTATGGTTCAGGATGTAGGTCAGTATACTGGTTTTGGAAAAAAGGGACGTGCTGTCTTTATGATTAAAATACCAAAACAACACGGTACTGCATAAAGCTTGCAGCAGACAAAATTTCTTCGCTTTTTCAAACCAACTGTAAGGCTCCTGGTAGGGTAGGGATGCAGTTCGGCTCTGAATCCATGTAACTAATTGATTAATTTGTTTTCCAAGTTCAGCGAGCAGGGAAGATATACTGTCATCGTTAAAATAAATGCTGATCGCTGTCATGTACTTCAAAAAAGCGCTGAAGGCAATATCTCCCT
This sequence comes from Legionella antarctica, assembly GCF_011764505.1. NCBI lineage: Bacteria > Pseudomonadati > Pseudomonadota > Gammaproteobacteria > Legionellales > Legionellaceae > Legionella > Legionella antarctica. The sequence continues at coordinate 1,165,768 of NZ_AP022839.1, read as the reverse complement.
TGTGGCAGCTTAGTGTGATGTTATTTAGTGCTATATCTGGAGGTGGTTGAGTTAGATCAAAAAAATCGGGAGTTACGGGGTGACATGTATTATTTACCTGACCGAAAACACTATTCATTTGCAATAAAATGGAGTGTAAATTAACTAATGAATTACCGTCACCAAAACTAATGAGAGGTACATCGCGAAGAATTTTTTGAAACATACCTGAATAATACTCATCACGCAGGTAGTATCGTGCTCCAATTATTTTAGCTAAGTCTGCTAAGATGAGTTCACATTGGGTTGGAACTAGATATTTACATATTGAAGAGTAAAAAGCGCTTTTTTCAGGGTAAAAATTAAGGGTTCTCAGGCTGAGAATAGAACAACACTCTGCAACAAGGTAATTACAAAATGTATTGACTAAGGTAGTTCGTGCATGGGGAATATCAAAAACGGATTGTCTATAAAGTTTGCGTTCCAAGGCAAATGTCATTCCAATACGCAAAGCAGTATCCGTTGCTCCAAGAGCTAAACAAGGTGCCACTGAACGAGTTATGTTAAATACCTTAAGTAATATTTCCAGTCCTTGGCCTGACTTTCCAATTCTGGTTTTTATAGGAACTTGTATTTGGTTAAATTCAACTGCCCCCATATCAGCACCTCTGACCCCATGGGTGCGAATTTTTGGATATGTTCGATAATTTGATTGATTCAGATACCCCTTGTCAATCATATAAAACGAATAGCTCCTTGGCTTATGACGGTTATCATCGCTGGCAAACACCATATAAGCCTGGGCTTTGGTAGCATGGTTGATAAGCCATTTTTTTCCAGTAATCAGTACGTCATTTTCCTGCTGGGTAGCATAACATTCATCTGCGAGTAAATCAGATCCATGCCCATGTTCCGTTAAACACATTGCAATACGTTTCCCATCCAGTATCAGATTTTTAGTTAAGGTTACCGTGTAGTCCTGTTCTGCAATCCATGCCGGACAGGCACCAAGAAAAGGCATACAGAAGGATAAACCAAGGGATAAATCACGTTGGCTTATGATCCGCAGGATAAAACCCATTTCTTCAAAATTATTAAGCAGTCCACCTTGGGATTTGGGAACCAAATAGTCTTGCAGTCTCATACTGTAGAGATGTTGCAGCATTTCTTCGGGATATTCCTCTGCTTCATCGGCATCCCTGATTTTTTTAAAGGAAATGGCATTACGTTCATCATGAGCTGAACCTAATAATGAATCTAACTTTTTTCCTGGTTCTAATTGAGGATACAGACGTAATCGATGCATATATTTTCCTTCAAACGTACTAGTGATTATGATTATAGTTGAAAAACAAATCAAAAGGTCTATAATTTACTCAGTTCGGGTATCGAGGGCAGACATATTATGGAAGAAGCGAAATTAAAAGAGCTTGATCATTTCTGTTGTAATTTCATTCAAAAAGAGCTGGGTATAAAGAACCTGGCGATAGTGTCGCTAAGCTCGTGATTGATTTTAGCCATCCATGGCTGAAATCGACTCGCAAACGCGACAAGTATGCCTCCGGCGGCCCTGGCCGTCCTGTGTCCGCTTGTTTTTTCACCCCATTCGGGGTTCAAAAACAACGCTACCCCAATGACTGACGCCTTTTCGGATGCCTTATATTTTGCCTGCGGCAAAACATCCGGCTCTAAGGCTACCAGGGACTACCAGCCTCGCTCGTTCCTCGCTTCCTTGGCTGGCAGCGATAGATATCAGAGTTTCGATTCTTTAGGGGTAAGCTCTATTCAAGCTGTATCCATTCTATCGAATTTGGAATCGGAATTAAAAATTGCCTTGCCGGAAACTTTATTTTGGGATTGCTCTAACGTGCATGAGTTAACTTTGTATATCCATGAAAACTATGAGGATGTGGCGATCTTCTGAGAATGTGGATGTATAAAACAAGGTACCAGGTCTGGTGTTCATCAGTTAGTCACGTGCGAGGTAGATCATGGAATCTGTTGGATACGAGTTTGTTAAAAGGAACAAAGAGAACCATCAAAAAATTGCCGTAGAGTTTTTTCAGAACAATTCTCTCAATGTTCAATATAACTATGAGACTCTGATACAAAGAGCTCAAAGCATCGCTCATCATCTGGTAGAGTCAGGCTATTCTAACAAGCGTGTACTGGTTCTAATAGAGCCTGGTATTGATTATATTGTTGCATTTTGGGCCTGTGTTTTTGCACATGCTGTAGCTGTCCCTGTTATGGTTCCGCTTAATATGAGCACAGCTGACAATTTGAACTTCATCGCAGCAGATGCGCAAATCAGCGCATTATTGACCAGCACTGTTGTTTCCAGGAAATTAACTAAGTTATATCAGATTAAAAAATCAACGAATTATCATGTAACCAGTGTATTTCGTAAACTGCTGAATTGTTTTCGTAGAAATAAAGAAAGTAACATCACTATCCGGAGTGTACCCTGGATTATAGTAACTGATCATTATGATAACCAGGTTCCCTTTACTATGATTCCTTCCGTTGAAGAAGAGCATGTGACTTTTTTACAATATACTTCAGGGTCTACCAGCAATCCCAAAGGGGTTATCGTAACGAATAAAGCCATATTAAAAAACACAGAACAAATTTATGGAACTTTTGTAAATAAAATAGATAGGGCGATTAGCTGGTTACCACCGTATCATGATATGGGCTTAATTGGTGCCATTATTTGTCCACTGCTGTATGGGAAAACACTGTACCTCATGTCACCGTTTGATTTTATTAAAAACCCACAAAATTTCCTTCGTTTGGTGAATGAGGCAAAAACAGAAATTGTAGCTATGCCCAATTTTGCTTATAACTTGTTAATAAGCAAAGCGAAGGATGACACGTTCAATTGTTATGATTTAAGTTCAATGAAATTTTGGCTCAGTGGAGCTGAACCTATTAACCATGACACGTTAATGAAATTTGTTCGTGCTTTTTCTTCTGTCGGGGTAAGGCATGAGACTATTTTTCCTGTTTATGGTTTGGCCGAAGCTACCTTGTTAGTGAGTGGGGTAAAAGAAAACGAACCTTTTCTAACACTGTATATTAATAAAGAAGCATATGAAAATAACTTAATCGATATTGTTGATGAGTATCACCCTAATGCATTACCTCTGGTCAGCTGTGGACGTGTTGTTGAGGGGCTGGATTTGCGTATTGTTGAACCTAAAACCAATACGCTATGTAAAGAACTTGAGGTAGGAGAAATTTGTTTATCTGGCAGCAATATAGCTGGTGGATATTGGAAAAAAATTGAGGAAACCTCTAAATCATTCAACCATCGAATTCCTAATAGTCAGTTAAATTATTTTCGAACAGGAGATTTGGCGTTTATTTATCAGAATCAGCTATTTATAACTGGTCGACTCAAAGACTTAATCATTTTAAACGGAAAAAACTACTATCCACAAGATATTGAAATGATAGTTGGAGAATCTGATCCTGGTCTTCGAGGAGGCTGTGCTGCGTTTACCATTACATCTGACGAGAGAGAAAAACTGATTATCGTCTGTGAAGTAAAACACAAGATTCACGATTACCTAACTATTAAGCAAAATATTAGAGAGAAAATTGTACACCATTTTCATATTAATGTAGATGAGATTGTATTGATTCGTCAAAGGTCGATTCCCAGGACATCGATAGTGTCGCTAAGCTCGTGATTGATTTTAGCCATCCATGGCTGAAATCGACTCGCAAACGCGACAAGTATGCCTCCGGCGGCCCTGGCCGTCCTGTGTCCGCTTGTTTTTTCACCCCATTCGGGGTTCAAAAACAACGCTACCCCAATGACTGACGCCTTTTCGGATGCCTTATATTTTGCCTGCGGCAAAACATCCGGCTCTAAGGCTACCAGGGACTACCAGCCTCGCTCGTTCCTCGCTTCCTTGGCTGGCAGCGCTAGTGGAAAGATTAAAAGAAAGCAGACTATGCAGCAGTTTATTAAGGGCGATCTTGAAATTATGGCATAACCTCCAGGGGACATCGACATGATGAAAACAAGCAATCTTAAACCCAATTCATATAAAGCCAGCGATGGTATTTCTATGAGTTATTTTAAAATTGAATCTGAAGTTAGTAATAAAATATTATTATTCATTCACTGTGGTGGAGGTCATGTTAATGAGTCATATCTTCGCATGGCGAGTGAAATTAATAAGCATAGAATTACTTGTTATTTGATGGATCTTAGAGGACATGGGCTATCAGAGGGAAAGCGGGGCGACTCCCCTAACGAATTGCAATTATTTGATGATATAAAAAAAATGCTTGAGGTTATGGTACAAGAAAATCCAAATGCACCTGTTTTAATAGGCGGACATTCAATCAGTGCAGGATTACTGCTGAATTTCTACAACCACTATGATCACTCGCTCAGGATCCATTCCTTTTATTTTGTTGCCCCTAATTTTGGACGATACTCTAATACCTACCGTATTTATAAGAAAGATTTATTTGTTAAATCAGTAAACTGGTTTAAATTGTTAGCTTATCGCTGGAGCGATGGTAAGTATTATAAGAATGATTACGTTGTAAAATTAAGAGTCAGTAAACAAATGCTGGAAGTAGATCCGCTCATTGTAAACCGATATACCAATGCAATGGTACATGCATTGACGCCTGAACGTCCTGTAGAATACATAACTAATCTGGATATTCCGTTTAACGTTATTATTGGGGGTAAGGATGTTTTATTCAGTATAAAATCTTTAAAACGGTTTTGCAGTAAGTCACAATTGCTAAATCAATTTGTTATTGTTCCTGAATTGAATCATTTTTCAATTATAAAAAGTGTTCCTGATTTGTTTCCTGATATGATGGAAGGAGAGTTTAACCAGAGATAAATTTTTCTGTAAGTACAAATATTTTATGTGCAAAATACCCTTCATCTTAGGCTTATCCTGAGTGGATTACGTTCTGTATAGTACGAGGAACCATAGGGACCGATGTTCTTACCTGTGCATTTATGGATGAAATAATCGAATAGGTGTAGTATTAAATTGATAGGGCTGTTTGTATTGTGTCTTTCAAACTGAATCCAAGTAGTTGATACATCGCTGTTATCCTCAGAAATTCCAAACAATATTTCTTTTACAACCGGTCCTGAGAAAGCGTATTGTTGAACGCATGAATAGTGAGATGACTGTCGTTTCAGTAGATTGGGGTGAAAGTGGTGAACCAGGGTATGGTAAAGTGAACCATTATCTTCGAGCTTTAGATAGCCACCCTTGAGCAATTCTTCGAATAGTTCCGTAGTAAAATTCTTGCTTTTTTTAAAATTGATTCGTAATTCGGCAACGAGTTTTAATACAAAATTAACTTCTAAATGAGAAGTATGTTCAGCTTCTCCATCTTCTATTAATTCCATGATGGAATACACTGAGTTGCCATAAATGTGTTCCATTTCTTCAAAAAAAATACGAATACTCGTATCCTGTCAGAATCGCCGGGTAAGTGTCTGCCACTGAGCCCGGACTAATCCGAGCCGCGCGCGTCAGCAAGCGGAATTATCTCGAGATGCTTATGTGGTGCATGGAACCTGCCGCACTTTAAGTAAGATTAATTCAGCCAATGATGGCATTTCAAATTTTTTAGTCACCCTATCGTAAATATACTGATAAACGTTAACTTTCAGTTTTCTGGCCGTCTGTACAATCGTGGCAAACGTATCCTTTGATTTGGTGCCATTTTGGGAGACCGTTTGGAGATTGATGTCGCGTATCCTTGCTTGAAACCGTGTCCCTAATTCAGAGGCATTGTTGTGCAATGGCAGAAATGGATGGTCTAACACCAATAATAACGCTTGTTTTTTAGCACGTGTCTTTGCAATGCGTTGATCTAAAACATCATAGCCTGTCGTGGTTGCGAACAAAGTATCAAATTGCATTGATAGTTGTTGGGCCATTGATTGAGATGGAGCCGTCTTGTAAGTCAATAATGCATGGTAGAAATCCCATAATTGCTCAAGAAATACAGCCAATATATTCTGATTCATATCTGAGAATGGAGTGAGTTTTTTATAATGACGACCTTCATGGATCCAGCACAGCGCATGATGTAGGGCCAATTTATTAAACTGAGGCGCATCATCTGTCATTAAATAATGGATGAAGTATTTCGAGTGCTGATAATAGGCAAGAGCTGCTGACTCAAGAATTATGCGTCGATTCGTGCTGTGTTTTTTTGGATTTGGAAAAAGTGTTCCCATCAAACTATCGATTGATTCACGTGTGAGGGGTTGTGCATGCAGCATTGGTTTAATTTGATCCAACCATTTTTTTGCGAGACCAAACTCATCCATTAACTCATAAGCCTCCTGATTAAACATAAACTTTAATTGGTCTCGACACAGCAACTCCAATAAGGTCAAGCGATCTTTTTTACGACGAGTGAAGTATGCTGTAAAAAAGTCATTACATAAAACATGGGTGTAGTGATTTTTGCCGTTAACACGACTGCCTGTGTCATCCATCTGCTGGTACAAGCCTGCGTTGCTACCGGCATCGACAATATCTTCTTTTTCCTGATGAAAAATATCATTGCCTTCTGTCAGCATGGAAGCAATTTTACCATGTGATATTTGAATACCACATGTTTTTAAAAAGCGCTCAATGGCGCTCTCCGTCATCCCTGCATCACGGTATAATGTGATGACCAGCGCTTTAACCCCAGGACCAAATTCACTGCCCTTATATTCGCCAGGAATCGGCGCAATAAAGGTTTTTTTCAAAGATGGTGAGTAATACGTTTCCAGCTTGAATTCAACATTATCCGTGATGATTTTTAGATCCTGGATGATTCGAATCTCAAAACCCTTGAACTTGGCGTCATCTGGCAGCGTTGCTTTGTCCAGAGCAATCGTAACACGTCTATCAATACGTACGTTTTTTTTGTCTTTGCCTGTGTTTTTATTGTTCCCTTTACCACGTTTATTGCGATCTCCTTCAGATGAATGATTGGAATTGCCTGTATTATCGCCATTGCTACCTTTGGATTGACCGCGAATATTAGGTTTGCCCTGTTCACCCTTAAGGCGGTTTATCTCATCACGTAATACTTGGTTTTCCTCTCTGAGCAAAGCATTTTCTTCGGCAAGCATTTCGACCAAATTAACCAATACCTTAATGATAGTCACGGCCTTTTTGTCGGCAAGACTATCGATATCTTTTGTTAACTCATCTAAAACTTGTTTGATTTCTTGGCGTTTCATCATCTACCACTGCGTTACTAATGCTGATACGGCAATCATAACATGACTTTTTTTGAACGCATTTTTCGAGTTTTAACGCCACTAAGGGCTAAGAAAAAATCTGACCTCAGGAGGGAGATGTTTTATTAGTGAAAGGGGCTACATTGTGATCTTGGGGATCTTAGGGCATGCATATTGCATGACTTACGTTTGATATGGAAAAACATCAGTTTTACAGAAAAACCGTGTCAATAGGTATTTTGAATATTTTTAAAGAATTCCGCTTGCTGACGCGCGCGGCTCGGATTAATCCGGACTCAGTGGCAGACACTTACCCGGCGATTCTGACAGGATACAATTAACTTTTCTATATGAACCAACAGTAATTTTTTGCCAGGAGTTTGCATGATGTCAAAATTACATGATATCTTTCATAACAAAACCCCAACGATAGATCGCAGTAAAGCAGTACAAGAGCTTATCCAACGTGAAAATCTAGACATTAACGAACAAGATGAAAACGGAAATACCATATTACACCTCATGGTGCAGTATCTGTTTGATAATTACTATACTCCCCATACCAAAGGCCCCTTTGTTATAATCGGGGCAAACTACAACGGGCCAGGTTTTCTTGATGATCTGGAGTTTTTTTTAAGTAGAGGGGCAAACCCTAGTCTAAAAAACAAGAATCAAATTAACCCTGTCGAAATGTTATTCGGAAATCCTGACAAATATAACCAGTTTAATACGTCGCTTCATTCGCTGCCAGCCAAGGAAGCGAGGAACGAGCGAGGCTGGTAGTCCCTGGTAGCCTTAGAGCCGGATGTTTTGCCGCAGGCAAAATATAAGGCATCCGAAAAGGCGTCAGTCATTGGGGTAGCGTTGTTTTTGAACCCCGAATGGGGTGAAAAAACAAGCGGACACAGGACGGCCAGGGCCGCCGGAGGCATACTTGTCGCGTTTGCGAGTCGATTTCAGCCATGGATGGCTAAAATCAATCACGAGCTTAGCGACACTATCGTATATCTGACAATAATGCAAAAATATTATCCTGAATCGTCTTTACTTATCAGGTTAATCGAACATGGAGCAACTATAAGCACGCAAGGCCCGGAAAATAAACAAATCCTGAGTGGTATAAGCTATTACTGCGGCTCTTGGATTAATGATTTTCTTCCCAGCACCCTTGAAGAGACCTATCTGCCATTAGATTGCTTAACGGCTTTAATCAAATGGATCAATAATGATGGGCTAAAAACCCTGGGTGCCGATGAAAAAATAGTAGTCGATATTTATAATCGTCTGATTCAGCAGGTACATGCTCAAACCCAAGGCCCATTTTTATTGGAGGGAGTCGAGAAGTTAGTGCAGGCACCACGAGATATTATTATTAGAGGGATGTTGCTAAATGACCCTGCATGTCCCCTATTTGGTTTTGTTCAATCAATTAACCAGCTTAATCTGGCCGATTTACTAACCAAAGAATTGAATAATGCTTTCGAGGCACTGTTAATCGAATACAATGATAAACTGGAACTATTAAGCCAAATAGACGCTCATGCCAACCCGTTAACTGAAGAAGAGTTAAAGGTGTTAAAACCTATCGCAGGAACATTGGATAACATATTTTCTGGTCGCGTGGAACAAGAAGCTTGTAGAGATTTTAATATGCGTTCAAACTCCTCTCAGCCTCAGGAGTATATGAAAACAAGATGGAATTTATTTAAGGAACATAATAAGTCCCATCAGATTTTGATTGAGGAATTGGAACAAAACCCCAGGTTTTCTTCAATACAGATATAGGTATTCTTATAAGACTTGTCTGGAAGATAAGCATCATAGGACTATCTATCCCCGTTGAATGACAACCATAATGTGAATTATCCAAACTATTCCTTAGAGGTTGTCATTGACTATAGAATATAAAGCGAGTTAAGAGTCTCAAATTCTTAAGGGTTGTCTTTTTTGGTCAAAAAATCACCTGTTGAATGCTATGAATACGATTAGTCAGGTTTAGTGAAATGAGCACATTCTTCTCTTATCTTTAAATTAAATCTAATTTTATTATTAATTACTGGCGACAAGCTGTGCCTACTCAAGTTTTTATTTGACTTAACTATGCTCTTGTAAAATAATCCAAAATCATCAATTTTTTCAACAACATCCCCTTGTAACATCAAAAATTAAGGAAAATTATGATTGTTATCTTCGTTCATGGCTGGAGCGTCACCCATACCAACACTTATGGAGAACTTCCTCAATGGCTTGAAAATCAGAGTAAAGACGGCAAGCTGAACATCCAGGTTGGTAATATCTATCTGGGACACTATATAAGCTTTGACGATACCGTAACAGTCGATGATATTGCACGAGCATTTGATAATGCAGTGCGTGATGAAATTGCTGATAAGCTGCGTCATGGGGAGCGTTTTGCTTGTATCACTCACTCAACCGGTGGCCCTGTGGTTCGTAAATGGATGGATTTATACTTTAAGAATAATCTTAAAAAATGTCCATTAAGTCACCTTATCATGCTGTCTCCTGCCAACCACGGTTCTGCGCTTGCTCAACTGGGTAAATCCCGACTTGGACGTATAAAGAGTTTTTTTGAAGGTATTGAACCAGGGCAGCATGTACTTGACTGGCTTGAGCTTGGAAGCGATATGAGCTGGCAACTAAATGAAAGTTGGCTTCATTACGATTGTACTGCCAATGGTATCTATTCGTTTGTGCTTACAGGCCAGAAAATTGATCGGCAACTTTATGATGTGCTTAACTCATACACTGGAGAAGCCGGTTCAGATGGAGTTGTGCGCGTCACTTCTGCAAATATGAATTACAGTTTATTAAAGTTACATCAGGAGGGTAATAACGGTGAAAATCTTGTAGTCGCCAACATGACACGGACACAACCAATGGCATTTGGGGTTTTGCCAGGGTGTTCGCATTCCGGTAAAAAAATGGGAATCATCCGTAGCGTTACTATGGCCAATGCCGCCACTCATCCAACCGCTATATGGGTCTTGCGATGCCTCCAGGTACAAAATCGTGACTCCTATACTACATTGGCAAAGGAACTGGATAAACTTACACAAGACACCCAGTTAAATGAGCACAAAGAATGTGTTAAGAAGCTTGTCTCCAGGCGTGAGTTTATCACCAATCGCCATTCTATGATTATATTCCGACTTATTGATGATCGGGGCAATCATCTGGATGATTATGATCTTTATTTAACTGCTGGCCCCGAATACAGTGAGGATGCGCTTCCGACAGGTTTCTTCTCGGACCGCCAGCGAAACCATCATATACGGGGAAAACTGACCTATTTTCTTGATTATGACATCATGGAAGACGGGATTAATACGCCAAAAATGCAAGGTAATCTGGGGTTTCGTATTAAGGCACAACCTGAGGCAAGTGACCTGGCTCTTGCCTACTACAGGGTACTTGATTTTCATTCCTCACTCGCTGACATTAACAAAATACTGCATCCCAATGAAACAGTAATGGTTGAAATCATGCTTCAGAGGCGAGTAGATAGAACTGTCTCCCGTATCACCAACATCCTTAAACCGGCAAAAATAGGTAGGAAACCGACAGGCCTAAAAGTGGATTAACCTATAAAGTTCCTGTGGCTGTTATTGCTCAAGCTTATATAACGTCAGTTATGGATAAGAAACTTATTGAACCCAGTCACTACCTCGATCCGTTCGCCCTGAGGAGTCGCTTTAGCTACGTCTCGAAGGGTTTTGGCCCAGTGCCTAGCCTTCGAGACGGGCTAAAGCCCTCCTCAGGCCGAACGGAGTATGGTAAATCTGAGTTCCTTATCCATAACTCACGTTATATAATTAAAACTTTAGCCCCAGGATTTGCTTTTACCCAATTAGCCACATACTCAATATGGTTATTTTTGCCAACAGCAATACAACCATGCGTTGAGCTTGGTAAGTTGTTTACCCAGTTAAACCAACTTGATAACTGAGTTGGACCATGAATCCCCACATCTCTGCCTGTATATCCTGATGCTAATTGCTTGGAAGTGGGGTAGAGAATTGGAATAAAGACTTTAAATTGATTGGATGTTCTTGGATGTGCTAACCCGTATAAACCAATTGGAGTTTTGTTATCACCTGCTTTTTTTTTACCGATGCCTTTGTATCCGAGGGCTATTTTAAAGGTCTTGATTACAGTGCCGTGTTTACAAATATTTAAAGTTTGCGTTGTGGTGTGTACATTGATTCCATTTGATAAAGGGCAAGTCGCAGAACCAGCGAATAATGGAATAGAAAAAAAAATAGAGTTCATTAAGAAAATTGCTTTTATTTTCATACAAATAGACAAATATCATCGTTATTGGCTAATAATTATTCCACAAAGTTAACTTTATTCATAGGGTTAGCAGACGAATCTTCACCAATAGTTATAGGGAGAGAGTCTGCTTGGAGTTAATTCTTTGATTTTATATAATACTCTCCGAAGGAGTTAGACCTCCCCAACACCCCTTGTCGAAGTTTAGGGAAACTCAAATAACCGCATACACAATCTCTATATCAACTTAATAAGCAGCCTTTTATTACCAAGGAGCTGCCAAGCGCTATAAGTCTATTGCCACAGGAAGAATTTCATTCAACCAGGACAAAAAAATTAGTGAGTTGGGCACTGTAAAGCCTTATCTTATGCTGAACATCAGATTATTTGTTACGCTTTCACCATTATAATTTGCAGTGACTGTAAAATTGTAAATTCCTACAGGACTTTCTGAATTGATAACCTGGTTGAATACCCGCATCCCGCTTTCAAATTTTGCAATGGCTTCTGTTTTACCACTAGGCCACGTCAGTGTTGCCATTATTGGCACATTAGGAATCGCTTTATTATTTTCTAAAACAGAAACGGTAATCACTGCATTATAAGGTGTGGCTTGACGATCATAAACTGGCTTATTTGAAGTGATTTTTACTACAACCTCAGGTGAAGCCTGGTAAGTAAATGTTGTTTTCGCCGAGCCACCATTTTGCGTCCAAACCGATGGGGTATAAGTTCCTAGATTTAAACCAACTGTTGGCGTCAACGTGAGCAACGATTCGCGAATATCCCCAGGTAGCATATTGATATTATAGGGTTCCATTAAGGTTTTTAAATAGTAGTTTCCTGAAGCCACTGAAAACCTGAAAACACGAGAAGGGCAAGTTGGTGGGTATTCCTGCCCATCGTGATCAGTCATTATCGCCCTACCGTGATCAGTGATTATCGCTTGATCGTGATCACCGATTATCGCCTGATCGTGATCACTTTTCCCAAAAAACAGGAATAGGTGATCACGATGCCACCACTCCATATGGGGCGTGGCTTTTGCAAGCATTAGCACCGGTTATACTAGTTAGTTTAATCGGAGAGTAAAAATGTCAGCAAAAGGAACATCTATGCGTAAATTGATTCAGATACTGCGTCTTCATTTTGAGTTAAAATTAAGCAGGCGCCAAATAGCAAACAGTCTTAGTGTATCGGTTGGTGTGGTTATCAAATACATCAATCGAGCCCTGGATAAAAATCTTTCATGGCCTCTTCCTGAGGGGATGGACGAGCCAGCTTTACTTGAAATTTTAAAGCCGAAAGCCGCTCATGCCAGCCTAAACAAGGCGCTAGACTTAATAGATTTCGCAAAAACTCACCAAGAATTAAGCCGAAAAGGCGTCACATTACAGTTGCTTTGGGATGAACATCAATCAGAACAAGAAGGCGCTTTAAGCTATTCTCGTTATTGTTACCACTATCGTGCTTATAAGCAAAGCCTAAAACGCTCGTTGCGTCAGACACATAAGGCGGGAGATAAGGTTTTTATTGATTACAGCGGTGTTACGTTCAGTATTATTGATCCTGAAACAAATGACATCAGGGCTGCTGAAATTTTCGTAGGTGTTTTGGGTGCCTCTAAGTATACGTTTGCTGAAGCCACATGGTCTCAGCAACTTCCTGACTTTTTGGGTTCTCAACGCCGGATGTTTGAGTTTTTTGGCGGTGTTCCAGCACTTGTTGTGCCAGATAATCTCCGTTCAGCCATCAGTAAATCATGTCGATATGAGCCTGATACGAATCCAACATACGCACACTTCATTGAGCATTATGGCACAGCTGTACTTCCAGCAAGGCCTTATCGTCCTCAAGACAAAGCATCTGTTGAATCAGGTGTTCAAGTTGCTCAACGTTGGATATTAGCCCGATTACGACATCAAACCTTTGTGGGTCTTAATGAACTCAATGCAGAGATTGCACGGCTATTAACCATAATGAACCAAAAACCATTTCAAAAACTACCTGGATGTCGCGAGTCAGTCTTCATGGAAATGGACAAACCTGTATTAAAACCGTTACCAGCAGATGCCTATTATTACAGGCAGTACAAAGCGTCTCGCGCAGGTATTGATTACCATGTTGTGCTTCAAGGGCATTATTACAGCGTGCCTCATAGGTACTGCGGCCAGCTCATTGATTTATGGTTTAACCAGCATACGGTTGAATGTTATTTTGAAGGAGAGCGCATAGCGATGCATCTGTATTCAAGCATACCAGGTAAACAATCCACGATTTCTCATCACATGCCCAAGAGGCACCGCATACACACCGAGCAATCAAAAGAGAGATATTTACGGTGGGCGAGCGAGATAGGTGCTTGCACACACATGGTCGTAAAAAGAATATTTGATGAAAAACCTCACCCCGAACAGGCTTACCGTTCCTGCCTTGGTATTTTGAAACTAGCGAAACGCTATGGAGAAATCCGTTTAGAGCAAGCCTGCTCCTATGGTGTACACCAGGGGGCATACAGCCGTAAAAGCGTGTTATCCATTCTAGAAAATAACCTTGACCAAGGAGCAAAAATTCATGCATCACGTGACGTGAACCTACATGGATTAACGCATGACAACATTAGGGGCTCTCAGTATTACCACTGAGTCTGTATCAACAATTTTTAATTAAAAAACAAGGAAAAAAATGAACAATGAATCCGTATTAGAACAAATGAGACAACTAAAAATGACGGGCATGCAGGAGGGCTTTCGTGAACAACAAAGCCAACCCAAACACGCCGACTTAAGCTTTGAAGAGAGGTTAAGTCTCTTGTTGGACCGCGAAATACTACGCAGAGACAATAATCGTGTGCAGAGTTTACAGCGGCGAGCAAAACTCAGGCAATCTGCAGCCATTGAAGATGTTTGTTATAAAAATAAGAGGGGTTTGGAAAAGGCAAAAGTGATGGCTCTTGCTAAATGTGACTTTGTTCGTCACCATCAAAATTTACTTATAACCGGACCTACCGGCTGCGGGAAAACATATCTTTCATGCGCTATCGGAAACCAAGCTTGCCGTCTAGGTTATAAAGTTCGCTATTTATTGTTAACGCGATTTTTAGAAGAAATGAGCATCTCACATGCCGATGGAAGCTATGCCAAGTTAATGACGCAATTACACAAGGATGATGTACTGATTCTTGATGACTTTGGATTAACAGCAATCAATGCAGCACAACGCCACGACTTGTTTAATCTTATTGAAGATCGGTATCAGCTAAAATCGACCATTATTACAAGCCAGTTTCCTGTGGCTAAATGGCATGAGTATTTAGGTGAGCCAACCATCGCCGATGCCATACTCGATCGCATCTCTGAAAATGCACATCGAATAGAACTCAACGGAGAGTCCATGAGAAAAAAAGAAATTGCTTCATCGTGATCACTTTGTAATAATCTCACCGCTTGTAAAAACAGCGCAGTAATAGGTGATCACGCTAGGCGATAATCGGTGATCACGTTCGCAGGAATACCCAGTTGGTGTATCATTACTGATAATGTTAACTATATAATTACTGGGAAAATCTCCTGATGAAGTTTTATTTTCAGGGGAAATTGATATTGTTGGGGCATTTAAAACACAAGAGCTTTTGACTTGATAGGTTCCATTGGCAGAGCTTGTGTAAATTCCATTACTTGCTTTGACCGTAAAGCTATAATCACCTAAAGGGGTCGATACAGAAGATGCTATTTCTATATTAGTCGACGATTTTGCCCCAGGAGCAATGGATAGTTCAGATGCAGTTAATTTTCCTGAGAGACCGCCAGGAACTCCCTGAGTCAGGACGAAGTTAGAATTAGGACAAGTGGGTGAATCATTATTGATTACAGCTACAGCATAATTTAGTAGGCCTCCTGCATTACTGCTTTGGAAGGAGGGAGATAAGCTAATTGTAGGATTTGCAGGTTGGCAAATGTCAGCCGGTGCAATAACATTTTCAAATGTAGCCCCATCCATATACCATCGATGTCTTGCAGCACTTGCTGCTAATCCTACATAAATCTCGTTAGCCATAGGAACTGTAGCGGACGATGTTTGTTTCCAGGTGATTCCATCAGGTGAAATAAACCCGGTGAATATGTCCCCTGTCCTTTTAATGCGAAGCCAATAAGGCACAGCGATATTGTCAGTTCGTGATGAACTTGGATAACCACCCACCCTACTCCTGACTTGGAAAGCAGTATATTTAGGAGTCCTTAATGGATACAGTAACTGACTGACCTGTTTCGAGGTCCCATTCAACGTTTCGCGCATCATCAACCCTGCGGAGTCATTAGCTAATGCAAATGCGGTTACTCGAGCAGTTATTTCACCATCTCCTTGCATTTTCTTATAGGTATAATGCAACGAATCACTTTGATTACCGATTCCAGCACCATAGGTAGTCAAAACAAAACGGCCATTCAGATATCCTGCATTCCCTTTATAATTTAGGAATACATCATCGATATCCATGTCTGCCCATACAGCAGGTAACGGAGCCTGGGTTATTGTTGTTTTTAAAACTGCTTCATTCGTAGTATTTTGTCCAATGCCATAAATCACACCATAATTTTTAAGCGCAAAATCATCCACGCCAATAAATCGATCGTATCCTACAAAATCATATCCTATTGTTTCACTGTCAAATGATGAGGTTCTTAATAGCTTATTCCAACCTGTTGCATTAAAAATTAAACTGTTGTCAGGCAAGCGATACCCCATATTGGCGGTAAGCATCGTGTCGTAGTTGACCTTAGTATTAAATGACCAGGTTTCACCATCCCAAACCCGCCATTTGTTTTGAACCATAACTCCTGGTTTGCCGTTACTATCGATGTTAAGCCCGGGCTTCGCTTCTAGAAAATTTTCAGTTCCGGTATCTAAGATGATATCTGCAGAATTAGGTAACCCACTTATACCCCGAATTGGTAATCCGGCAATAACCGTGTCATTGGCTCGCTTCCATGTCATGCCGCCGTCTTCAGATTTGGCAAATAATAATCGATTAGCCCCATTTAAGGTTCGCACAGTATTGCCAGTAAGCGCAAAATACATATTATTCGATTTATCAAATTTAAATACAGGTTGGTAGTTTTGAAATTGACTGTTGTTATAGCCTGAATACTCCCAGTATAGGACGGGAAATATATAGGTAATATTAGATTCGTTAACTGGGGCAATGTCACCTATAGCAGTCCACATTTCATCTGTTGGGCTATATTTATAAAGGCCAACACCCATCTGTCCAAAATTAGTAGACGATCTGAAAGCCTGAACATGTGAAGAATAGAACAGCTCCCCCTTATTATCAGTAAAAAAGCGCCCCATCATCCAGCCGCTGCCCCGCATAGCCCGATCAAAAGTATCCCCCATAAAGCTAAATTTACCGGTGATATCCTCTGCTTTATTAGAGCGCCAGTATAAAATTTTCTTTTTTTGGTATCGTGCTGGATAGGGTGTTATAACGCTGGAGGTCATATCTGTATAATTATGCATATCACCTGTGACATGAACGTAACCCAGTTTATCTACACCTAAGGAAAAACGATGGTGACCATCTTTTTGTACTACATAATCAGGATTCTCGTCTAAGGGTACAGTTGTAACTTTACCGTTCTTTATTTGGGTGATTTGGGCACGATAATCAGGATCGACCCACACCAGATAGGTACTTTCTTTGAAATGCCAAACTTGGCTATATGTTTCATCAGATTTAAAACCAGGAGCCTGCTTAAAATTGAATTCTTCAATGGTAGTTAGTATCGTGTTATCAGCAGAGACAATGGAGCTTAAAGACAACATGCATAAAGTCAGAAAAAAAAGCGATATAAAAAATCTATAAATTAGTGACACCAGAATATCCTTATAGTCGATTATAAAATTGGTAGTGAACTACCTAAGTGTTGGTCGGCAGGTGATTGTCATCAAGAACTATCCATGTGACATGATAAGAACCTAGTTAAATGGTTATTTTCATAAGTAACTCAATGAGAAAGCGAATATACGCTTTATTTCAGTCATTGCAAATGATTATTGTCTTGTTAGGGTTTATCAAAATTATCAGACTTCGTGTAATTTATGCTATCGTATTCACACGCCTTTCACAATACGCATGTTTTATAGGCTATAGGGTAAACAACATTATACAAAAGAGAGAACTATGGTGGACGTCATTAATCTAAATAAAAAAAGAAAGACTAAAATTCGTTTGGAAAAAGAAAAAAAAGCTTCGGAAAATCGCATTAAATTCGGGCGGACGAATCAAGAAAAGCAAATAGAGAAACAAGACAGTGAACGTAATGAACGGTATCTGGATGGGCACAAATTGGAAAAAACAGAGAAAAATATAGAGTAAGGCTTTTAATGAAATTACTGTCGTTCAGGTCCATATAACCCACTAATCCGGGGTCTTTCTTGAAGCCTTATACATAAAGCCTCTATGTTAACCATTTCTTTTGCTAAATTTTTCTTATCTGTATCATCTGCACGCTGGGAATAGACATTAATAAGATCATCCGCACACAAGCGCTTTGTCAGTAATACTGGATACGGTGAGTACTTGGCAGCTAAATCTGATTTAAAAAATTGCGCGGAGTGAGTAACGCCAAGCGGGATGAGCATTTTATGCCATGCAATATCAGGGGTGAATTTTTTTCGTAACTGCAATCAATTGAGTAAAGTAAAACCTAAAGATGACGATTTGTATTAACGGAACAACCAAACTGTACTGTTAATACCTCTTCCAGAGTCACTGGCGCTATTCGGCTCTCCTGCTTCTCTGGCGTTGTTACACTGAATGGCACAGCAATCGAATTTAATAGATTAGCTAAATGCTCTGTATGTGTATTTCCACTAACGATAATAAATGTTTTATTATTATCACTTTGATGATGTAGTGTGCTCCATAAATCCATAATTAAAGTGGCATCAAAATGATAAATTTCATATAAATAATATATTTCCAACCATGCAATTATTATTTGAAAAGATTTAGTCTGTTTCATTCTTTCAATGCAAATATCAATAATTGAATCTGATTCTGCTCCATGTCCACCTACCAAACAATGTTCTTTTTGTAAATTTCTTACCTTATCGAGTGCTATATCAAGATTTTTAATACAGGTTTTTACATACTCACTTAATTGTAAATTAAGTGGCGTAATTTGCATTTCTAATTGAATTAAACGGGCTATTTCTAAATTTAATAAACTAAATAAATCTGAGAAGCTTAAATTTTTATTATAACCTTCAGCCAACTCATGAAGTATGTCGATAAACTTGGGATCATCAAAATAGGAGGCTTTAGAAGAAGGAAGATCTGATAAGGTTTTAAAATAGAAAAATAGATCAGTAAACTCTTCATTATAATGACGTTTATCAGCATGTGTAACTTTCATATCGGGAGAAACAAGGGATAGAATACTATCCATAAAGCTTAATTGGTCTGAGACATTTTTTTCATCACTTTCAATGCTCTCTAGAAAAATCGCTACGTTACCGTACTTGCTAATGAACTGATTTAAAACTTCAATATATTCATTAGCTAATTTCCTGGTCATTGTTTCATGAATTTCACCAAGTAAAACAATTCTAGCATCATGGTAGGTAAATTGATAACAACTACACAGGCCACCCAAGGTAAACATTTTTCCAATGTTTTGTTCTTCTCCAAAAAATTTAGTAGTGTGCATTTCAATAACTCTTGTTTCAATCTAAAATAGGATATGATTTTAAATTATACTATTTATTTATATTTATTACTACTAGTTCTTTTAAATATCACGCCCATCTCAATCTCATTGCTCAGATTGTCTGTAATGATTAAACATATAGGTAAAGATAATAATATCTTGTTACTATGATCGTCTGTTGATTTCATAAGATAATATATGACTGATATCATTTTTATTGGTGCAGGACCTATAGGCCTTTTAGGCGCGATTGAATTAAAACTACAATGCCCGGAAAAAGAAATTCTCATGTTTGAAAAATATGAGGTTCCTTCGCGTAATCACGCAATGTATGTTGAACAAACATCCTTTGCTGGAATGGATAGAAGCAACGGCTTTGGGAATATTCTTGATAGCATTTCGTCCAAAGTTATAATTAGTGATTTGGAAAAAACACTAAGGGAATATGCAGCAACAATTGGTATTAAAATTCGATACCAGGAGATTAAAGATTTTAGCGAACTAAAAAACCAATTCCCCCATACTAATTATTTTGTAGGGAGTGGTGGTTTGCGAGGCATTGTCCACCCGCAAATTTTTAATAATGAGAATCAGATTAATGAACCTTTGCGTTATGCTGTTGAAGTTAAATATAAAGCATCAGGTGCAACTCGTTCGCTTAATAAAGTCACTGAACTTCCCGGGGTACTTGCTTATACCAAACATCTGGTTTCCGAATATGTAGGACGTTTAAAAGAGGGGCATACACCCGTTTCACTGAGAATTTTTATCGATGAACCAACTTATCAAGCGATGAAAAAAGCAACATTCAAAACTCCCTATACCCTTGGTGATACCAATAAAATTCCACCTCAATTATTTAGGACCATTGATACTTATATAAAAGGAAGACAATATCTGGCTGCAGAAAAAATTGAAGAGAATAGTTTGAAAATTTCTACCATTACCTTATCTATTTATGCCAGCAGGGTTTTTTGCAAGAAGGTGGATGGAAGAGCATTCTTTCAAATTGGAGAAGAGGCCTTTGCTTGCCCATTTTACCGAAGCTTTAATGATAATGCCTCCTGCATTCCTTCCTTCGCTAAAGCAATGAAGGCTCTGTTTAAAAACACCAATGTTGAGTCTAGCAAAATCAACTCCAGCTCATTATTTAGCATTTCCACTAACGAAGACCCTCTAGAATATTATCAACATAAAGTGCAACGATTAGTGAATAGTGAAATCCGAACTATTTATTTATTAAGCTCGGGTATAGAGATGATCGAAACTTCAGTTGATTCAGTGCAATCTGCACCTAAAATCTCAGGTTCTGGTTTGAAATTAAAAAGAAGAGGTAAATCCTTCATTGACGAGGTAAATAAAGAATATGGTGATGAAAGGAAAGAGAACCCTGCACCCTCCTCATTTTGCACTCTTATGTAAATAGGCGAGTAATTCTTTCTTGATTTTCACTATTTGTTCATTACATTAGAGCCTTACCTAGAAACAAATGCACCATGGGTAAATCTTATTCAACCCAGTAACTCTCTGAATTGATAAGATGACTAAGAGGCTACTCACAGAGATGGTGAGTCGACCGAGGGAACTTCCCCCTCAGCCGCTCGCAGAACCGGACATGATACTCTCGCATCATCCGGCTCCCATTAAGTCAACGCACCGAACATACCTTCGCGCCAATGAATGAACAGCGTAGGCATTTCTTTATGGATTCGTTCCATTAGTTTGCCTGCTTTGGTTCTGCTGTTCCCCAATGATTTATACTTCTTCTTTGCCCAGGCCAACAACATATTGTTGACGCACCGCCAAACTCGATACATAGCGGATCGTGAGTATTTTCCATAATACGCAAGCCATCCCCTTAGCATCGGGTTGATGAAGTCAGCCAGTTCTTGAAGACTCAAGGAAGTGTTATTTCTCCAGCTGCCCCTCCGCAGTTTCAATGTCATTGCCTTCACGGCCTTTAATGATACCACCGGAGTGAAGCCAATGAAGAAACTGTTTCTTGACTTGACTTTGACTCGTCTTGCTTTGAACGTATAGCCTAGAAAGTCGAATGATTTATTTCCATATCGTCCTTTCCGTGCTCCGTCTTTGCAATAGATAATCTTTGTCTTGTCAGGGTGAATTTCAAGACCACGAGACTTAAATCGATCATCAATCTCTTTTAGCATTTCCTCTGCTTCTCGCTGTGTCCGGCAATGGGCAAGCCCATCGTCGGCATACCGACACCATGGAGACTCCGGGTGATGTTTTGTCATCCAGTGATCAAATGCATAGTGCAGAAACAGATTACTTAATAGAGGACTGATCACGCCGCCCTGCGGCGTGCCGGCCGTTCTCGGCAGGCATATTCCTTGTGGATCATGAATTGGTGCAGTTAACCATCTTTCCACATACAGCACTATCCATTTGTCGCTGATGTGATGCTTCACTGCTTTCATGAGAAGTTCATGGGATAAATTGTCAAACAGACCTTTTATGTCAAATTCAACGACCCAGTCATAATCCCAGCACCGTTTCCTTGTAACGCCTATCGCATCTAAGGCGGATTTATTAGGCCTATATCCATAGGAGTCGTTCAAAAAGTGCGGTTCAAGAAGCGGCTCCATCATTAATTTCACCGTCATTTGCGCAATTCTGTCCGTCACTGTAGGTATACCTAATTTTCTCACACCGCCTTGTTTCTTAGGAATAGCTACTTCTTTCACCGCTGGTGGAAAGTAGCTTCCTGAACTCATGCGATTCCATAGCTTATACAAGTTGCCCTTGAGGTCTTGGCTAAACTCATCAATGGATTGATTATCAATACCAGCAGAGCCAGCATTGGCTCGCACCAATTTATAAGCTTGCCAGACAAGTTGTTTTGGTATGTTAAATGGTTTTGTTGTCACTAATATGTCATCCTGCTTCCAGTTGTACATTAATGCTAACGACTTAACGCAACCCCTTCGCTCCATCACCATTACAGTGACTTCAACACTAATACGAGTTGCTCCGCCCCAATGTATTGCATCAGTACTATCAGCCTCATTGTTTCTGCAATTTGACCTTTCCCTTGGCATCAATACATTGGTTCCCGCAGTTCCATAGAAAAGCCCGAAAACAGACTCACGCCACCTACACGCCGGACACCATTTATGCAGCACCCAAGTTCGCTCATAAACTCTTCCCGGAAGTACGACCTTGCCCCCGGTTTCGATGTCAATATCACGCGCTATCGACGCGTCATCAGTGGTTCATTTACATTCGTCTTTCTGTTCCACACCTGCCAGATCTATTCTGACTTTTCTTCATCGCTCATGACCTATGCTCTTAACATACGCCACATGAAGTGGTTTCAAGCCCGCTCTTGGTCGCTTGCTTCGGCGGGACTACCGCCATCTTTTCTATAGCTTCTATGCTTCGAGGTAAATTCGTTCCTTAAATTCACGTTCTGTGCATCTACGGCACACAGTCGCTGTCGCGAAATGATTTGGGCAAGTTTGAGGAATAAAAATCGAAGGAATTTTTTTGATTTTAAATCATGAACAAAGTATCATAATTAAGAGTAATTTTTCAATACTCACTAACGCCAAGTAAAAATATAGGATTGCTGATGCAGGGAATGAACTATCGATTAGATATCAAAAAAGGATTGCTGGTAAGGTCCAATGACGGGACGATTGCCAGCAATCAGCAATCAGCAATCAGCAATCAGCAATAGCTTTTTCCTTATTTTCAATGTCCTCTATTATTTTTTATTGTGTGTATTTCCTTTGTTCAGGGTTCTTGCCTATCCTTTTGCTCAGTTTTTATTCAGCGATGCGTATTAGTCCATTTATTCGCTTGTTATTGAAATCGATTGCCGCTGCCTGTTGTTTAAGTCCATTTAATAAATCATTTGTATTATACAAGGAACGTTTATGAAGCATCGCTTAGTTCTTTCTCTCATCACGGCAGGAGTGCTGGGAAGTACAGCCTCAGCTGGCACTATGGGGCCTGTCATGGCCATCAAAGACTGGACCTGGGTAGGCTCTGTGAGCGCAGGCCCGGTTTGGGCTCGTGGTGGGGAGACTCAGACTTTTTATTTGGCTCCGGAAATTGAAAAGACGTATGCGGCCAGAAAATCGACCAATGCATTAGCATCAGGTGAGCTGTTTGTGGGGATACAAAAGTCATTATCCTCCCAGTGGTTGGGTCAATTGGGACTGGCAGTGACCACCACCGGCAGTGCCCATCTTCAGGGCATTATCTGGGATGATGCCGACCCTCAATTTGATAATTACAGCTACCAATATAAAGTACGCAACACGCGCATAGCGGCAAAAGGAAAACTTCTGCTTGATAAAGGCTATTGGCTCATGCCCTGGGTGAGCGCGAGCCTTGGCGTTGGTTTTAACCGCACTCATGAATTCACCAACACACCCTTGATTTTTGAAGCCTTACCCAATGCCAATTTTACAGACCACACAAAAACCGCATTGACCTACACGCTGGGGGCTGGCGTGCAAAAGTCGCTCAATGACCACTGGCAGGTAGGGGTTGGATATGAGTTTGCCGACTGGGGTAAAAGCGAACTGGGTCGCGCTTTTGGGCAGACTATGAATTCAGGATTAGCACTCAATCACCTTTACACCAATGGGGTGTTGGTCAATCTTACTTACGTGGCATAAGGATAAAAATCATGCTAGAGAAAACAAAGACATTTTTCAGCAATGCAATACTGACCGTTTTATTCTCCTGTCTGACGCTTGCAAGTGCGCAGGCGGCGAAGCCCTTATGGACGTTTGTGCCGCAAACACCAACCGAGATTACCGTAGCTAAAGGGGGCAGTGCACAGGTGATTTACACGGTACAAAATCAGTCCTCGAGAGCCAAAAACCTGGTGATGAAACCCATTGCAGGGGTGATTCAGGGCGCACCCTGCCAGTTTCCAGCTAAAGGAAGTTGTACGCTGACGCTCAATATCAATGGCTCTGCCCTGCTGGGCGATGTATTGGGCGGCCCTGTTTTATGCCAACAGGGCAATGACCTGCAGTGTTACCAGCCGAGTTCAGCCAATATCCTGCGTATTCACCTGGCAACGCCGCCACCGGTGCAGCAATTCACCGTGGCACCATCGGCGGGTGCGAATGGCTCCATTTCCCCCACAACAGCACAGGTGGTCAATGCTGGCAGCAGCCTGACGTTTACGGCAACACCCAATACCGGTTTCGGAGTCAATCAGTGGCTGCTGGATGGCAATGTGGTACAAAATGGTGGCACGAGCTTCCAGTTGAACAATATCCAGGCTAATCATGCTATAGAGGTAACCTTTAATCAGACAACCCTGTCTCCTCTCACGCAAAACTTGGCTTTGTCAATTAACAATCCAGGAGCAGACCCAGCCCTTTCTGGCACTGCGCGCATCATTCGAATAGAAAATACGGGCTCAATACCAGCAAACAACGTACAGGTGAGTACATCCGGATTTCCTGCTGGAACGTCAATTACCAGTAATGCCTGTATGGGCACACTGAATAACGGAGCCACCTGCGACATCACCATCACCCCAGGCATTAATGCCAGTTTGGATTCTTTAAGCTCTGCCTGCACTACTGCGCCAGGAACTGCGCCTGTACCAACAACGGTCACAGTAACTGCAGATAATGCGCCATCTACGGACGTTAATGTCTTGGTGTTAGGATACGGTTGTATTTATCAAGGGGGTTTTTTGTTTTCTGTGGATAATGCCACACCCAGCACACAAAGCATTGGTGGGAAAGTGGCCGCATTAACGGATGAAGAAGAAAGTCCAGCAGACTTTTTTTTCCAATGGGCAACATTATTCGATAATACGGCAGCGGACAGTATCACGGATGGATTAAGTAACACCAATGCGCTTGAAACCCCTGTAGGTCAATATCCGGCAGCGCAGGCCTGTCGAAACAAGAGTGAACAGGGGTTTACTGACTGGTTCATGCCGGCGATTTGCGAGTTGGGACGATATTCCAATCCACCAGGAGGAACTGATGCGGGTTGTGGCACTACCAATCCCAACTTATATACAACGTTGCATACGAATGGTTTAGGCGGTTTTGCCGGTGACTTCTACTGGAGTTCTACCGGGTTTTCCGGCTTTCCTACGGACTTCGCCTGGCTCCAGGTCTTCAGCAGTGGCGTCCAGGACGGCGGCAGTAAGAACTTCGGTCTTCGGGTTAGGTGTGTTCGGGCTTTTACCCCTTAAACCCTTTATCCCTTTTCTTTTGAGGCAGCGAAGCTGCCTCTTATAAAACCGCATAGCGGTCGGACTTAATTTTTATGGTTTAATGATGGCGCTATATACCGAGTTGCCGGTTTATCGGGACGCATACCTTTTGACACTAAAGGTGTTTGAGATAACAAAAGATTTTCCAAGGGAGTACAAATACACACTGGGCCAGGATATGAAGCGTGACGCCCTTCATTTGCTTCGTTGTATTTACCGAGCAAACAAGAATCAAAACAGAGTAGAGCACTTAGAGGTGTTTTTAGATGAGTTGGAGTTATTGAAACTAGAAATTCGCCTGTGTGTCGAGATGAAACTGGTATCACTTAAAAAGCAGGCATTATTAAGTGAGCTTTTAGATCGCATAGGCAAACAGGTGACCGGCTGGCGTAATGCCAGTCGATAAAGCCAGAATCATGAGAGCTACGGCGTTCATGAGCGAGCATGCTTTTGTTTAAAAGCGATAAAGGGACTGACTTGGCAGTTGATTCGCGTCTGCACAAGACGCCTTGTACAGACCAAAACACCTTTATTAATTGTTTAGGCGGTTTTGCCGGTGACAACTACTGGAGTTCTACCGAGTTTTCCGGCAATCCTACGAACAACGCCTGGAACCAGAACTTCAACAATGGCAACCAGAACGACGACAATAAGAACAACAATCTTCGGGTTAGGTGTGTTCGGGGTTTTAAACAAAGTAAAGTCACAATCGGCGTGGGCTTTTAACAAGTCCACGCTACCCTATTAGAATGAGACTATTGATAGAAAAGGAACAGAGCCGTATGAACTATGGTGCGTCATTGGAATCCTTATTTCAAGCCTATTTTGACTGCCGCAAGAACAAGCGCAACACCATGAATGCGCTCCGCTTTGAAACGGATTATGAAAGCAATCTCATTGCTTTGCGAGATGAACTCAATTCTAGCACCTGGAACCCTGGGCGCTCGATTGCTTTTGTGATTGATAGGCCTGTGAAACGCGAAATCTTTGCTGCTGATTTTCGTGACCGTGTGGTGCATCACTGGTTAATCAATCAATTGAATCCTCTGTTTGAGAAAGCCTTTATTTATGATAGCTATGCGAGCCGCAAGGGACGAGGCGCGCACATGGGCATTGCGCGTGCCGACGAATTTATCCGCAAATGCTCTTTAAATTACCAAAGAGACTCCTATGTGCTGAAGCTCGATATCTTAAGTTTTTTCATCCGCATTAACCGCCATATTCTCTGGGAGAAACTTCGCTGTTTTATCGAGACCCATTATAACCAGCCCGACAAGGGATTAATCCTGGAGGTCGCCTGCAAAGTCATTCAAAATGAACCAACCAGCCACTGCTTTATCAAGGGGAAACGACGCGACTGGCAGGGTTTTCCCAAAGACAAGAGCCTTTTTTATGCCAGGTCTCACTGCGGGCTACCGATTGGCAATCTCACCAGCCAGGTATTTGCCAATTTCTATTTAAATCCCTTTGACCATTTCATCAAACACGATTTGGGTGTGCGTTTCTATGGTCGTTACGTCGATGATTTTATTCTGGTGCATGAAGATAATGCATTTTTAAAATCACTCATACCCCGAATGGAGCAGTTTTTGCAAAAAGAGCTCGAACTTGAGCTTCATCCGCGTAAACGATACCTGCAGCACTACTGCAAAGGCGTCCCGTTTCTTGGAGTGATGCTCAAACCACACTGCATCCATGCCGGACGTCGCATCAAAGGGAATTTTTATGAGGCCATCCAGCGCCATAACCAGGTTGTTAAAGACCATAAACCCACCAAAGAAGAGCAGATGGCTTTTTTATGCTCCATCAACTCTTATCTTGGGATTTTAAGTCATTACCAGACCTACCGCCTACGAAAAGGCATGCTTAAAAAGCACTTATCCATCTGGTGGTGGAATCTGATGTTTTTCAGTAACAGATGTGCCAAATTAGTAGCGAAGCAAAGAACAGTACGATAAAGAGGGTGTAAGCAAACAATGAGCTTGGATGTGAATGGCTTTGATGAGCCGGTTACAGGAGGCACCGCTACCATTACAGTCGGTAATGACCATCGCCTGGTTAAGCTGGCTCAGAAACTCCCCTGGGATGAGATGCTGCAATTAGTATTGCCTGATTTACAGCGCACGGAGAAGAAACATTGGTGGATGGGCAGACCCTTGCGAATCCGTATTCATTTAGGGGTTTATGTCTTACAGCAGATGTTTAATTTAACCGATAGGTTTGCTGAGCAGCAGGTACGTGATAATGCCGCCTTCCGTCTGTTTTGTGGTTATGGTCTCATCAAGAAATGGCATGCGCCAGACCATACCAAAATCGAGACGTTTCGTTCTCGATTAAGCCCTGAAAAACAACGACGGCTTGCCAATTTGATAGCGCAACAAGCGGTTAAACTGAATTATGCTAATCCTACGGAGCTCGATATTGACTCTACTGTGCAAGAAGCTAATATAGCCTATCCCGCAATCGCTAATTTATTGATTAAAGTTGCTGTCCTTGCGTCAAAAGTTGGAAAAGGACTGAATCAATTGTGTTCTGGTGGCATGAAACAGTACTGCGTTGGACTAAGCAATTTAAAACAAATCGCGCTGTATTATTTTAATTTGAAACGTAAAGATGTTGGTGGGGGTATATTATCCGTGGTACTTCAGCGATTATGGCGTGAAACGTATGCTGATGTACTGCCTATCTTAAATGATTTATATTTGTTTGGTGCTAAGTTAGCATCGGGTAAATATTGGGCGCTTCGCCGTTCTGTCGAGACGCTGAGCTGGCGCGGGACTATGTTATTACAGAATGTACATGGTTATCTTTTTGAAGGTATTATCAATACATCGATCTCTTCATTGCATGCTTATGAAGTCGGCTGTTTTAACAAAGGTAAATTAAATAAAGGAGTGCAGTTTGGCCGCGTCTATCAATTAGGACGTATTGGAGGTAATTTTCTTTTTGTTGGCGAATGCACGTCTACTTATATGCCAGATGCTCAGTCTTTACCGCTGATGCTCAATACACATGAGCATCTTTTTGGAAAGGGGTTGCTGGCATCTGTGGCGACAGATAAAGGGTATTATTCACTGAGCAACGAACAGCTATTGATTGAAAAAGGCGTCCTTGAAATTCAATTACCCCGTCCTGATAGGACGCTCAATGCGGCTCGTGAAACAACACCATGGCCAATTCGGCAATTATTGCATCATCGACGCGCTGGTATTGAGCCTTTGATTGGCCACACGAAACACGGAGGTCAATTGGGTAGAAGCCGTATGAAATCTGATGAAACCACCAAAAGCGCTGGTTATGCTGCTGTATTTGGGTTCAATTTAAGGCAACTTACTCGTTATCTTTCAGGCGAGGTACGTCCAGAAATTGATAAAATGACTAATATTGCAGCAAATAATGCAAATAGCACCTATAAAACGGTTATACAAGGGGCGTGATTGAGCTGGCTGGGTTCGATCTGATTTAAGTTACATGTTGGTGCGTCAAATCAAGTCTCATCGATTATTTATCGAGCAAATCATTTCGCGACAGCGACAAGTTATCCACAAATTATGTGCATATCTTTGTGAATAGCCTGTATAACTACGTGTATAAGAGACCGAGTTGACCTGTTGTAGTAGTTATCAACTTCAGGACAGCCCCAATTCAAAGGCTATAAAAATTCACTAAGAATTTTGCTGGTAATTAATGATTAACTGTTTTAAATTATTCAGGTTTTAACAATAATAATTAAAATGGAATGATTTACGAAATTATGAAAAAAATAACCCTTATCTCCCTATTCTCAGCCTTATCCTGTAGTGCTTTTATCCATGCCGGCGGTATGGGAGAGCAGTCTTTTTCCAATGCTGGTTTTATATCATTGGAAGGTGGTTACACCATGAATACCATTGATAATTATAATTTTAATATCGTTGGCTTCAATCAGGCTTTCTCATCGATCAAAAGCACCCAGCATTATACCGGGATTTTGTCAGCTGGTATGCTTTTTATGATGGATGACCTATTTGCCGTGACTAGTGAATTAGGTTGGGGCTATTATGGCCGGACTACTCTTGATCCTGCCTTTGTAGGATTTGGCAACTTGACTATTGAACATACTTTGACTGGTTTTGATGCACTCATAGGTATTGCCTACATTCAACCTAGCTATAGCCTTTTCTTAAAGGGTGGCGCTTTAATACAAAACATGCAAATTAAAACCAGCGTTGAGTCATATGACCCAACTTTTCCTCTGGCAAATGGTTTCACCTCAAAGATCAACCATACTGCGGCACTTCCTGAAATAAAAATAGGTGCTTCCTACAATTTTGATACGAATTGGTCACTAACTGGAGCTTATATTTTTGCTATGGGCTCCACGCCCCAATCCACTGGCTTCCTTGACGAGACGACCTTTACCAGCAATTTAACCAGTAACAATCTGAACCCGACAATAAATGCCTTGGTATTGGGTATTCAGTATACTTGTTAACCTAATATAAAACATACATCATCAAATAGACAACAAGTGACGTAAGACAAGTTATCAGTTCAAAATCCGGTGATCTCACTTCACCGGATTTTATATTGTTGATCCCAGGAAATAGATAAAACATACTGTCTACATGCCATTTGTAGTACCGGTGCCATTCCCTGAGCCAGTGCTTGTGAAACCACCTAAACCATTCGCAGTACCTGAGCCATTACCTGAGCCTGTGCTATTGAATCCACCCAGGCCATTCGCAGTACCTGACCCATTACCTGAGCCAGTACTATTGAAACCACCCAAGCCATTCGCAGTACCTGAGCCATTACCAGATGCTGTACTATTATCAGCCGCTATCTGAAAGGTGGCAGCCCCCCCTTTATTAATATCGTTTGCATTTGCAGAGGGTAAAGCAATGAGAGCTATTAAAAATAAAACTAATTTTTTCATATTGCGCTCCTCTTTTACTATTATGTATAGTATAAGAATAGTCAATTTTGAGGAGACAATCAGGGTAATCCTGGAATTTAATCTAAAGAGAATGTATCAAGTTGCTAAACAGATTAGGCCAAAGCTAAATTTTACTTCCCACTCATATAGCTCAGCTCCTATGGCGTCATGATCCACTCATGGTTCCAACCGATTGTTCAATTTTTTTTTGACTAGCTTATCAAATAAAATACGTTTTTCTTCCGGTAATTCAGCACGGCGCAGTACCATCATTTCCTCTACAGTGCCTTGCACACAATTTGATGTCAAACGATCAACAATTAAAATTCCATTTAAATGATCGATTTCATGCTGAATAACCCGGGCATAAAACCCCCGTTCTACCTGCTGATGATAATGACCTGATTCATCAAAGTAGTTCAGTGTAATTTCATCTAATCGGGGCACCTTACCTGCTCTATTCGGCACAGAATAACAGGCTTCAAAATCGTATCGAATGGCAGTATCTGGAGCAGCTTCATAGGAGGGGTTAATCATCACATGCATAGGGTATGGAGCAACATGCTCTCTTAGAAGTGCCGCGTCCTCTGGGATGTAGATGGCCAAAATCTGTTTCGGTTGATTAACCTGAGGGGCTGCAAGCCCTACCCCATTTAATTCAAATAATTTATATCTCATCTGCTCAATCAAATCACGATCAGATTGACTGAGAGGAAATTGAACTGGCTGGGCTGGCATTTTTAAAACAGGGAGATACTCAGGTTGAGCCAAATTTACTATAGTTAAGGCTGATACAGTTGAGTTGCTCATCAAAATACCTAATATTAAATAAAATAAACGCTTCAAAATCCAATCGACTTATTAATTTAGCTTATAAAAGAATCTGGAATTATCGCTTTATTGGAGATTACCAAACTCCAATATTAGGCGCTGACATCCATGGCTCTTGTTTAGGCAATGGCTCTCCCTTTTGCAACAACTCAACAGAAATATTATCCGGGGAGCGGATAAACGCCATATGACCGTCTCGAGGAGGCCTGTTTATCACCACACCTGAAGTTTTTAAACGTTGACAGGTTTCATAAATATTATCCACGCAAAAGGCTAAATGACCAAAATTACGACCCTCAAAATATTGTTCATGATCCCAATTAAAAGTTAACTCAATCATTGGCCCTTTTGAACGTTTTACTTGCTCGATATCATCTGGAGCAGCCAAAAATATTAAAGTAAAACGTCCTTGCTCATTTTCAATTCGCTTTACTTCAATCAATCCCAATTTGTTACAATAAAAATCAAGAGAGGCTTCAACATTGGTAATTCTGACCATTGTATGTAAGTAATTCATAGATTTTCCCTAATAATTGAACATTAACCGTCTAAATTACCCTAAATTAGAATTTGTATCTATACTGTAATAGGATTTAACTTAACTAAGGAAAGTATCATGAAAAAAAGTCTTCTATGGATCGTTGCGGTTACCTTCTCTCTCTTACTTGGTCAAGCAGCATTTGCATCCAAGCATTGCGGTGAAGGCATGAAGAGAATGATTGAAAATCTAAAAATTGATGCAACCCAGAAAGCTAAAATCATGCCTGTTTTGGATCAATTAAAAACAACCATGCAAGCAAACTGGAACCAGATAAAAGATTTGAGGATGCAAATTAATCAGCAAATTCAATCTGATAGCATGGATCAAGGCACAGTCGATGGTTTAATTGACAAGAAAACAAAATTAATGGGCGATATGATGAGGGCAAAAGTTGATGCAAAACATCAAATATATATGATTCTTAATCCACAACAGAAAACTGCCTATCAAAATATGGTAAAAAAATGGCAAGACAAAATGGCAACTAAAGCCGAACGTTGCAAGGACGAAGTCGAAGACAAAGATCAAGACTAAGCCCTGATTTAATTAAAACCTCACAGGTAGAGAAGTGTCTCTACCTGTATTCCCTCCACATGTAATATCATCACATTTCAGTTATTAAACCCCGTCCTTGCGACTCAGCAGATTCAAATAAAGTCAATCAATCTCCATTAGCTCAGATACTGAGGGTTTGTTTCTCTTTGAAGTCACCGGCATCTTCATCTGGCGTGGTAACCTGAGTTTCTTCTGAACCAGCGGATTTCGATAAAAGCATACTCGATTTTATTTTGATGATACGTAAAATCTTATCCGAGATAGCATCCAGATTAGACCCATTTTTTTTAGATTCTATTAGATATTTTACTATATTCTCCCAAGGTAGCTTCTCAATCTCTTCCACATTGGATGATGATTTTTTAGATAACTCGAGATATTTAACCATTTTATCCCAAGGCATGTGCTCAAGATAAGTACTAACTGCACTAGTCCAATCTTTGTTTAGATAGATGTCATTATCAGTACTTTTAACTTTGGCTATGTAAGGAACAAGCCCAATTTCTGTATCCGCAGCTAACAAATCAATTACTTTACGTACAATTTGATGGGCAAACTTTTTACATATTATATCGGATATAGCATGTTTTTTCTCATGGATCTGATTCGCTTTCGAAAGAAAGGATCTAACAATACCGCAAAGCGAAGAATACTCGCCAATGCTTCTTGTTTTATCGGCAAGCTGAGAACGCAAGTCATTGGTTAATAGAGTACAGTTTCGCTCAACTTCACCTGCTTTAATTAAAAGTGATTCCAGGTTGCCAACCAATTTCCCGATACGCTGCACAGCCTCAGTGTCTTTTGTGAGGTGCTTCTTAAACGAGATCAACATCTGAGTCGCTTCAGCAGTCAGGGAGTCTGTAGAACCTAATTCTAATGGAAAAGACTCATCAAATAGAACCATCCAGTCCATCATCATCAAGCGGGCTCGAGATTTTCGTATTTCATAATTTGCAAAATCATAACGTGACTTATTACCATGAAACTTACACTGTCGGATTTCTTCAGTTAAGAGCTCGTATTCAGTTGGCTCCTTATTCTCGACTTTAGCCAATTATGCAGCCAAAGCCAGTTGATAAATCAATAAGTTAGCAGTTTTTTCGGTTATTTTTAAAGAATCCGTATTATTTTCGTAATTTTTAGACATTGAAAAATACATCTTCACCCAGATTGATCTTCTTATGGCTGTAATAATGTCGACTAAGGTGAGCTCGCCCTTTTTGTCATACCATGATGTAGTTTCTTGCACTAACAATTTTTTAGTTTCATGCATTTTAATGGCAACCAGTACCAATATCGAAAGTAGTCCCATAAGCAGAGGGGTAGTTCTTGCAATAGCCTTATCTGACCACTGACGCTGTGTTTCAATGCCTAAGTGGGCACGGGTTTCTTCAAAGGTAACTTCAATGTTCCAGCGTAAAACAAACCACTCAATAATTTGTGTCGGTGAATTTTCCGTATTGGTGCTGAAAAATGTCTCCGCCTCATTCTTACCATCGGGTGTTTTAACAAGCACTATGCGTAGCCTTATTGGTGGAACGCCTGCATGATACCATAGGCATTCAAAGGTTAAGCACTCAATAGTTTTTTGTTCACCACCATACCACTTTACCTGAAGTGTATCCCATGTCTTAGTATCTACTAGTAATTCCTTGAGCCGGATACGCTGTCCTTTAATTTGATTTCTTCCACGCTTTCCCGCTGGCTTGACCTCAGGAAATTCAAATAACTGCGCATCCATTCGTACTCTGGATATGAGTGTTGCACCATTTTTTATACAGACTTTTGCAAGGGCCATACAAGCATAGGCGCCATCACCAACCAAAATCCAAGGGGTACGGTGCAACCATCGGCTGACACAACGCACCATTTGTATGGTCCAGTCTATCGATGTTTTGTGTCTTTTTCCTGAGGCCTCATCTGACTTTTTTGATGGTGAAAGGATAACCATAAAAGGCAAAGCCCATGGTCTTTTACACCAAGGAAGCGGTACTATCAAGGTCATGCATTCCCATTTCAAACCAAAACAAATAACCACCCGTGATTGGCTGGACGCAACAGCATCACGGTATGCTCCTTTGGCTTTGATGTTCTTTCCGCGTCGGCGCTCCAGTGTTTCATCAACAGCAACAATCTTGGGCCATGATTCAGGAAGCAGTGTGATTAAAAGACCAAATAAAATTTTGCTGGCAGTTAAACCACTCCATTGTGTACGACTCAATACACGATGATATTTTGAGAAATTTTTAACCTCGCTTAAGCCCATAACACGTAAAATACTCGTAATACGCCTTGCCCCTCGACAAAGGATGGCACCAATGAAAAGCGTATTGATATTGTTCCAGGTAGGACGTGTAAATAAAGGTGCAAAAGCAGCTAAAACGGATATAATCTCGGGTGTCATTGTTGAGCAACTCCTTGTACCTTATTGTTTTTGCGAACATCAAGATACTCGCTTTATCCGCTTTAGCAATTTTTTTAAATAGGAGTCATCCCGCTCTTGGCCTCACACCACGAACATACAGAACAAAAATCAACATGAAACGATGGAGTATTGCCGACATGGTGAATATTGGCCGCAAGTTGTTCGCCAAAATTCACAAACAAAAACATCATGCAAACCCTAATCACGACGTGCATTTCATGGCACGAGAAATAGATGATTGGCTGGTGCGGGGTGTTGAATCCATGGTGAATGGCAGCTATACACCGCGCCATCTTAAGCGCCATTATTTTCCAGATGAAATGGTTGATCAGCTGCATTTATCGGACAGGATTTTCCAAAATATTTTGCTCAAACAAATAAAACCTACCTTCCCTTACGTGATGAACCCCAATTGCTACCATCTTCATGGACCAAGTGGTGTACGGCTTGCCACGCGGCGTATCCGGCAAGTGCTTTTGGAAAAAAAACCACAATACATCATCCGCGCTGACATCAAATCGTTTTACAAGTCCATCCCGCATCACCAATTGATTCAAGATATCAAAAAGCACTATAACGATCTCAATGTCCAATCCATGCTAGAACAAATTATTATCAATCCCATTGAAACCCCTCGCGGATATAAAAATCCCGATCAGGGAATTGCGCTACGTGGGCCGCTGTCTCAGTTTTTTAGTGGCATTTATTTAAAGCCATTGGATGATGCCTTCAATTCGATGGATGTAACCTATATCCGGTATCAGGATGACATTCTTATTCTGTGCCAAACCAGCCGTCAGCTTAACCGTTGCAAACAGCGCATGATGGAGGTGTTGCATGAAAGACGGCTCAGTTTATCGCGCAAAAAGACACGCATAGGCAACATTGAGAAAGGATTCCACTTTCTCGGAATACACTATCCTGGGACGCAAACCCAGGATAACACCCATGTGATACAGGCAAATGATAGAGCAGTTATCCCGGCGGGTACTGCGCAAAATCTAACCTCATTGTGGGGGGGGGTACAGAGATTGCAATTAATCATCAAACGCCTGGGCTTGACACTATTGTCCCGCACGCAAGGACGTTACGAAAAGCACGAGAGCAGATTAATCTTATGGTCAAAGATGGGGTGTCTCCCAAAAAGATCAGAAGGTACCTACATCTCTGGGTCATGTGGTGGGTAAGAACAACAGAAAGTTGGCAGTACCAGGAGCTACTTGAATGGTTTTTAAATGTGTGCTGGGATTTTAGCCCGGCGGCCTATGCCGCCGGTCTGCTCACGCACGCCATTAAAAAATACGGTTATCAATCTCAAGCCCAGGTTTTGTCGGCTCCAGGTTTTTACGCGACTGCGTGAGATCTAATGTTCTTACTTCATCAAGGCGGATTATAGCCGCCAAATCATCCGGCGCCGCCGAAAGCGTCCAACCCCCACGGCCCCGCCGCGCCCACCCCACGCCCCGCCCTAATTAATGCAAAATCAACCGCAAGCCCGGAAGAATCAGAAATAACCAAGGGGAACCACGATTCGCCTTTGTTTGTATTATAATTGTGGAACGCTAACTTACGGGGTAATTTGTCCTCATTAAACTGAGGTGTTGGGTCAAACGAGCGGTCTTTACGGCAATATTCATTAGCCACATGGACTGGAACATCGCGCTGCTCTTTTCCAACCTCCATCCATGCCGCCTTCATGGCGTCACAATTCTGGGAGCTCTCCCAGTTATCATAACCATCAATATAATTGTTCAGTGCTGTTTTGAGTGGGGTTAAGTCAAAATGCTTTGAATTCTTAACCTCGACCCCATGTTGCTTATAGGTTAACCCATTGCTCTCTATCGCTTCGCAGCGCTTTAGCATCGCCGCTTTTGTATTCTCGTCCATATGCGATTCAAGCATCCGGCACATATGCTTGTCCTTTGCCCAATAAGCGTATTCATACGCTGAAATATTGGTAAAGGTTCGACCTGAATAGTCGGTCACTGTGCCTCGTTCAAGTAATAACTCCTGGAGCTGGTGGGGATTTTTTTTCCTTATTGTAAATATTTTTTCTGCATGGTCTTGCTTTCCATGAGCCACAAACTCCAGGAATTTGGATAAAATGGCAGGGGGTTGAAATAAGGTTCGGGTATGTTTATCTAATATAGCATTCGTTTTGGCTTTTATCGAAGGTAGGTGACCCGAAATTTCCTTTCCTATCTCTGAAGGTAAATCGTAGATTGATTTTTTCATACCCATTCTCTCTTAATAATAATTCACATATTATAACCAGTATCACAAAAAAAGTACATAGTGAATTTATATTTATCATTTCGAATTCCATGCTATGGTTGAGGCGAGGTGAGTAGAATTGGGTTCGATATATTGCTTGAGGTTTTAAATTATCTCATAGCAGGTTTTGGAAAATGGCCAAAGTCCAGATAATGGGTAATAATTTAATTCTCTTTCTAAATCGAATCCAGCGCCGGAAGTTCATGTTTAGTCCCAAATGTTTAATTTGCCAGTTTCTAATAATTCCATAGTTGATTCCGGCAAACTTCCAACTGGTTATAACTGCTTGGCGGTTATATACAAATTTCACCTGTTTTTTTATACACAGTATCAATAGCTTTTAAGGACTCTAATAATTGTTTCATTTTAGCTAATGGCCAACTATTGGGTCCATCACTTAATGCTTTATCAGGATCGGGATGAGTTTCCATAAACAACCCTGAAATTCCTGCTGCCACTGCCGCTCTGGCAAGAACAGGAATGAACTCTCTCTGTCCCCCTGAAACACCATTATTGCCTCCAGGTAACTGTACTGAATGGGTCGCATCATAAACAATAGGACAACCTGTTTCACGCATTATGGCTAGAGCGCGCATGTCAGATACTAAATTATTATAGCCAAAACTTACCCCACGCTCACAAGCCATAATCTGTTGATTGCCTTCAGCTTTTGCTTTTTCTATCACATGCTTCATTTCCCATGGAGCTAAAAATTGGCCCTTTTTTATATTAACGGGTTTATTCATCGCAGCAACTTTCTGAATGAAATTCGTTTGTCTGCATAAAAAAGCTGGAGTTTGTAATACATCAACAACACTGGAGACTTCAAGTAAAGGAGTATCTTCATGAACATCTGTTAATATAGGTACGCCTACTTGAGACTTTACTTTTTCCAGGATTAATAATCCTTTTTCAAAACCAGGCCCTCTATAACTTGAAATAGAAGAGCGATTCGCTTTGTCAAAAGAAGATTTATAAATAAAAGGAATGTTTAAGTAAGTACACATTTCTTTTAAATAACCCGCGGTTTCTATTGCTAACTCCTCGCTTTCAATGACACAAGGACCCGCTATCAAAAATAAAGGTTTATCTAACCCAACTTCAAATCCGCATAAATTCATGCTTAATCCTTTTCTTGATGTTTTTTACGTGCTGCAAGTACAAATTGTTGAAAAAGAGGATGGCTTTCTCTGGGATTAGAAGTAAACTCAGGATGAAATTGGCAGGCTAAAAACCAGGGATGATCAGGTAACTCTACCATTT
The DNA here is from genome assembly GCF_011764505.1 of Legionella antarctica. Lineage (NCBI taxonomy): Bacteria > Pseudomonadati > Pseudomonadota > Gammaproteobacteria > Legionellales > Legionellaceae > Legionella > Legionella antarctica. The sequence continues at coordinate 1,127,502 of NZ_AP022839.1, read as the reverse complement.
CCACCAATGAATTATCTACTGAGCGACCAGAAATAATCAAGCCATGCTTAACCAACTCCTCAATATAGGAGTTATTCACTTCATATCGATGACGGTGTCGTTCAATAATCTGTGGCTTTCCATAAACTGTTCGCGCCAAAGTATTGTCCACCAATTGACACAATTGAGCTCCAAGCCTCATTGTTCCACCTAAATCAGTATTCTCATCACGAATTTGTTTGCTACCGTCTGAGTCCATCCATTCACTAATTAATCCAAGCACAGGATGGTTTGTTGTTTTATTAAATTCAGTAGAGTTTGCATCAGCCCAACCTACGACATTTCTGGCAAACTCAATCACGGCAGTTTGCATACCCAAACAGATTCCTAAAAAAGGGACTTTATTTTCTCGAGCATATTCTATTGCTTTGATTTTACCTTCAATCCCTCGCTCTCCAAATCCGCCGGGAACCAGAATGGCATCGATTCCTTCAAGCAAAGATGCTCCGTGTTTTTCAATTAATTCAGCATCCAGATAAGCTATTTCAACTTTAGTCTGGGTATGTATGCCTGCATGCAGCAGCGCTTCATTAATTGATTTATAGGCATCGTTTAATTCAATGTATTTACCTACCATTGCTATTTTTACCTTCGCGGTTTGAATTACCTGCATGTCCACAACATGCTGCCACTCTCCAAGATCGGCTGGTTTAGCATCCAGGGCTAATTTCTTTACTACAATTTCATCTAATCCTTGCTGATGTAACATCATAGGTATTTGATAAATACTTTGAGCATCTTCAAGAGAAATCACCCCTTCTTTTTCAACATTGGTAAACAGCGCGATTTTAGCCCTGTCACCCATAGATAAAGGTTGTTCTGAACGACAAATCAAAATATCGGGTTGAATACCTATAGATCTCAATTCTTTAACAGAATGTTGAGTCGGCTTTGTTTTAGTTTCCCCAGAAGTTGCAATATAAGGTACTAGAGTAAGATGGATGAATAAAGCCCTTTGTGCACCTAATTCAATACGCATTTGCCTGATTGCTTCAAGAAAAGGTAATGATTCTATATCCCCTACTGTACCGCCAATTTCTACCATGGCAACATCAAATCCATCAGCGCCTAGTTTGATGCATCTTTTAATTTCATTAGTAATATGAGGAATTACCTGAACTGTTCCACCTAGATAATCGCCTTTTCTTTCCTTTTTAATGACGTTTTCGTAAATTTTACCGGAAGTAAAATTATTGCGCTTCGTCATAGTAGTATTAACAAAGCGCTCATAATGGCCTAGATCGAGATCAGTTTCAGCGCCGTCATGGGTCACAAAAACTTCTCCATGCTGAAACGGACTCATAGTACCAGGATCAACGTTGATATAAGGATCAAGCTTAATTAATGTAACACTAAGACCGCGAGCCTCAAGAATGGCTGCAAGTGAAGCGGCTGCAATGCCTTTACCTAAAGAAGACACTACCCCACCAGTAATAAAAATATATTTTGTCATGTTTTATCCCGTTAATGCCGCATCCACCCAAATTGGTGCTAAATTAAATTTGCATGTAAACGGGATTTAATTCTATCAAAGTGGGGATATAAATAACAGAAATTTAATAAATTAATACAATGTTTATTTTTTAGTAGTCATAGTAGCAAACAAATTTTAAAGAAAGCGGAAGCTCAGTGAAGCACCCTATTACATTGTTTACAAGATGAACAGGTCAATCTATGTAAACCTTCATTTACTCTAATTGCTGCTTTATTGACTGCATAATCACCGCAGAATCTGCCATATCGCGCCCTTTGTGCCCATGCTGACCACCCAATCTATCCCAAGCCTGCTCTTCATTATCTGTAGTAAGTACACCAAACAGGACCGGTATATCAAAATCTAACATGACCCTCTGACAGCCTTGACTAATTTGATCGCACACATAGTCATAATGACTCGTTTCACCACGAATAACGGCCCCCAGGGCAATGATAACCTGCACCGATTTTTTTTTGGCCAATAATTGGGCAGCTAAGGGGATTTCTACAGCACCAGGCACTTCTACTACAGTAAGTTCATTCGATGTAAACCCAAGCTCCGTCAACCGCTCTAACGCTCCTTCTTTTAAAGCATTAGTAATGGGTTGATTAAAGGTACTAACGACCAATGCAACTGGGAATGTACTATTAGTTTTACCTGGAAGTGCCTTTATTTCTTTCATATTCATCCTATTCAATGGACAATAAATGCCCCAATTTTTCTTTTTTTGTTTTTAAATATCCACGATTGTCGTTAGTTGGTTCCATTTCTAAGGGGATACGTTCAGTAACTGTAATTCCATATTGCTCAACAGCAGCAATTTTTGAAGGATTATTAGTCATTAATCTTAACGCTTCAATACCCAAATATTTAAGCATTTGATAGGCAATAGCGTAATCTCTATCATCAGCAGGTAAACCCAGTTTAAGATTAGCTTCAACTGTGTCCAAACCCTGGTCTTGTAAGGCATAGGCTTTCAACTTATTAGCCAATCCAATCCCTCTGCCCTCTTGACGTAGATAAATTAATACCCCCCCCTCAGCAGCTATCAAATCGAGGGAGTGCTCTAGTTGTTTCCCGCAATCACACTTACACGATCCAAAAACATCACCAGTAATACATTCAGAGTGAACACGAACCAAAGGGGCCTGATTACCGAATAATGGTGGTTTGACCAGAGCAAAATGTTCTGAAGAATCTAAATCATTCTCAAAAACCGTCATATTAAAAATCCCCCTATTCTGCAAAGGAATAGGAGTACTTGCAACAGCTTGGATTAGGGTCTCATGGTGGATTCGGTATTCAATCAAATCTTTAATCGTTACCATAGGGATTTGATGGGTTCGGGAAAACAATGCCAATTCATCGCGTCGGCTCATTGTCCCGTCTTCGTTTATTATTTCGCAAATTACCGCAGCAGGAATTAATCCCGCGATTCGTGACAAATCGACACTGCCCTCTGTTTGGCCAGCCCTTTCTAAAACACCTTTTCTTCTCGCACGTAATGGGAATACATGGCCAGGAGATATGACATCCGAGGGGCCACTTTTAGAATCTATGGCTACTTTAATCGTATGTGCTCTATCTCGGGCTGAAATTCCAGTTGAGACCCCTTGAGCTGCTTCTATAGAAACAGTAAATGCTGTTCCATAAGGTGACTTATTATTCTGAGCCATCATAGGTAACTGCAATTTATCAATCAGTTCATCAGCCATTGGCAGGCAAATTAATCCGCAACCAAATCGTGACATAAAATTAATTGCTTCAGGAGTAACAAACTCTGCAGCCATCACGAGATCGCCTTCATTTTCCCTGTCTTCATCATCCATTAAAATAATCATTTTACCGGCTTTAAGTGTTTCTACTGCCTGTTCTATAGTGGCTAACGAATAGTTCATGGCTCTACCTCACAGTTCAATTTCCCGAAAATTTGAAGCTGATGAGCAACAATACGGGTAAGATAATCAAATTCTATATTCACGTGCTGACCTTCTCCTAGCATTCCTAAGTTTGTTTGTGACAAAGTATGGGGTACCAACATTAATTTAACGTTTTGGTTTATTAAAGCATTAATAGTTAAGCTAACCCCTTCTACTGTAATACTCCCTTTGGGAACTAAATAAAGCAGGGCGTTTGGACTAAACCCTGTTAGCTCCAATTCAATGTATTCATCCATTGAATTAATGGATTTTATTCGAGCTGTAGTATCCACATGACCACTTACGTAATGGCCCCCAAAACGAGTCGTGGCAAACATAGCTCGCTCAAGATTGACAAAGTCTCCAGATGATAAATGAGCCAGCGTAGTTAAATTAAGGGTTTCAGGTGACACATCAAAATTTAATTCATTCGATTTTGAAGGTAATAAAGTTAAACATACCCCATTAACAGCTATGCTTTCACCTGTTTGTAGACTTTCAAAAGGTGATGAAACCACCAGGCGATTTGAACAACCATGAGCAACATTGTTGATAATCTTACCTTTTTCCTCTATTAATCCTGTAAACACTAATCCTCCTGCCAATCTAGACATGCTATCATATTATCCCCCATAGCATGCCATGAAACAGTATGCGCTCGTTCAAATATTCCGCTCTGCTGGTAAGCTGAAACAGCCTTTTCTCCTAAACTGATTGGAACTATATACAAATAAGTTCGGTGAACTAAACCCTTTTGATGCAAAGCACTAAACATTGCACCCCCAGCCTCTACCCAAACATCGTGATATCCGAGCTCGCCTAAATAGCTAAATATTGCTTTTAAATCCATTGTGCCATTTATTAATGGTATAGAATAAAAGCTGCTGTTTGGGTAGGAAACGTTCTTTAACTCATGGTGAAGGATGTGACAGTGGCTCGCTGTTGAAAAAATAGCCGCGAGGGGACTTAAACTTAAATGGCGGTCAATCACAGCAACTGGTTTCGCCTGTTCCGTATTATCCAATCTGACGTTCATTTTGGGATTATCCAGTTGGATAGTCCTGGCTGTTGTTAAGATAATATCTGTGGTTGCACGCATCTTATGCGTAAACTCAGAGCATAGCGAGTTGGATAAAATCAATCGCTTCCCTTCAGACCGCCCTATTTTACCATCTAAAGACTGAGCCATTTTTACCGTCACTCTCGGCTGACGGGTTTCAGTCCAGTAGGCATAGCTTTTATAAAACTCATTAATTTGCTCTATTGGTAGATGAGTAACTTTGACCCCATGTTCACGTAATTTAGCTGAGGAATTATTTTTTGCTACAATTGGGTTAGGATCTAAATAAGCAAAAAATACCTCTTCGACCCCATGTTCAATGATCGCATCAACACATGGCGGTGTTCTACCCCAATGGTTACATGGTTCAAGAGTAATATAAAGACGAATCCCTGGCATTTTAGGGGAGATTTGTGCTAACAATAGTTGTTCTGCATGTGGCGTACCTGCACCTTGATGACAAGCTTGTGCTATAATATTGCCATTTTGCACAGCAATAGCACCAACACTAGGATTGGGCGCACAGAGCCCCCGACCAAGTCTGGCTTGTTCAAGTGCTGTGAGCAGAAACTTTTCGTGCATCAATTAATCACCTTTAAAAAGTGCACGAATGATAACAAATTATTCAATTTTTGAGTAGCCTAATGATTAAATTGAACATGAAATTTAGATTTAACCTTAAATTTTCCAAACTAAAATCATGGATCGCACTACTAATTCTGTCACTTTTGACTCTAACCTCATTTGCTCAGGGATTATCCCCTTACTCAACAAATGAACTGGAGCAGTTAGAAAAGGAATTTATTCAACTGATTAATCAATCAGACAGTATAGAGCGTAACCCATTAGCCATTCAGTTTGTTAATAATATAGGGAAAAAACTGGCGCATTTTGGTAACATTAGAGCACCCTATTTCTTTATTGTTAAATCAAAAGAGATCAACGCCTTCGCAGGTCCTGGCGGATACATCGGTATTAACTCTCAACTTATTTTAACTACCAGCAATGAAAGTGAACTGGCGGCAGTAATGGCCCATGAAATAGCCCACGTTCGTTTACACCATCTTTACAGTATGATAGAGCATCAAAAACAGATGCGTATACCTATGTTAGCTTCTTTGTTAGCCTCCGCAGCTTTAGGAGTCTTAAATCCCACTGTAGGAATGGGAGCAATGATGGCATCACTTTCCGGCTTTTCTCAGGATAATATCAATTTTACTCGATCTAAAGAAAAAGAAGCCGATAGAATTGGCATTGATATGTTAATCAAAGCCGGATTCAATCCACGGGGTATGGCTGCATTTTTTCAAAAGATGCAGGAAAATTCTCGTTATTATTATACTGCAAATATCCCGGCAATTCTGCGCACCCACCCAATGGATGCTGACCGAATTGCAGAAGCTGAAAATCGGACTGATCATTTAGCTAAAAAACAATACACGGACTCCTTAGATTATGCCCTGTTTAAGGAGTTAATCAGAGTATCTGTAGCGCCAGAAAATAAAAAACTACTCGATTTTTATGCATATCACTGTCCAAAACAAAATCACAATGTTGCCTGCCAATATGGATACGTTCTGGCATTGTTAAATAATAATTATTTCCGTAAAGCCTCTGACCGCCTAATACCATTGCTAGAACAAAATAAGGATAATCTTTATTTCCAAATTGCAATGGCTCATGCAGAAACAGGAATGTTGCAACATCAGGCAGCCCTTTCTCGCCTGGCAGAAATGCTCAATATTTATCCTGATAATTACGCTGCACTAATGGCATACAGCGAGGGGCTGCTCGCGGCTAATCAAGCAGAGAAAGCAATCAGTATTCTCTTAAAAGGAAGTAGAATATACACACACGATCTGCCACTTTGCCGAGCTTTGGCTCGTGCACAAGCAGAAGCTCATCAAAAAAGTTATGCGTATTTTACTCAGTCACAATGTTTATTACTTGAGGGACAAAAAAGAGCAGCTATCGCACAATTAAAGGTGGCTCTTGGTTTAGCAAAACATGACGACTATTTAAAAGCACGAATTTTAGCCAAAATTGATGAAATTAAATTTATGGTAACAAATTAACGTATTAATGTGGACGGATTAATCGTCCATATATGGACTAAAACTATAATATAGTCTATATTTAGACTATAAGCCATGTTGAGATAATCAATGATTCCATTGCAGTCAACTACTATAAATCATGAACAGGTCCAAACCGCCTTTAAAGTGGTTTTAAATATTTTAGATAAATGGCATTGCACCACCGATGAGGCGTTATCCTTATTAGGTCTCAAACGTTCAACCTGGTTTAAATACAAAAACTCTCCTGAAAAAGCCTCATTTAGTCACGATCTCATTGAACGTATATCATACTTATTAAACATTCATGCCGCTTTGAGGATTTTATTTTCAAATCAAGAATCCGTTTATAAATGGGTCAGGAAACCCAACAAAGCCCCTTTCTATAATGGCCGATCTGCTATGGATATTATGGTGCAAGGGCGCGTTGTGGATCTTTGGGCAGTTGCCAGCAGGCTAAATGCAGAACGAGGCGGTAAAGCCTGATGCCTTCATTAGACTTACTGTGTAAATTACCCTATACGCGACAACGTTGTTATCGCTTGATTCCCTCTCAATTTCCCCCTATTCATTTGTTTGAAGATGTCGCTTGCGCTGAAGAGTTTGACGCGTTGTTTGCAGTACAAATGCTAACAAACCCCAGGATACAGGATGAAATTGGACTTTTGGGCTTAGTGCCTAAACAAGAAAGATTATATGCTGTTCCTGGCTGTGGATATATTATGGCAGCCTTTACCCATATTAACCCTGAGGGCAGTCGATTCTCTAACGGTGATTATGGAGTCTATTATGCTGCCGAGTCGCTCTCAATTGCTATTGCAGAAACCATTTATCATAAAGAACAATTCTTATCTTACACCAATGAGCCAGCTCAAGAATTGGATATGCGAAGTTTAATTGCGGATTTTAGTGCTCAATTATTCGATTTAACAATTTTGAATAAACAGACTGATCCTATCTATTCACCTTTAGATTATAAATTGAGTCAAAATTTTGGAGCTCAAATCAAGGAAAAGCAAGAAGATGGCATCGTTTATCATTCAGTGCGGTCCGCTGGGGCTAATTTTGCTTTATTTAAGCCCAACATTATACATAAATGCCAACAAGGGGCGCATTTCAGCTATGTTTGGAATGGGGAAAAAATAACTACGATATATAAGAAAGACAATACAAAAAAGGCCCTGGAAAGTTAAGGCGAATTGAGAGACTAAGTCAGCTAAAGTCCACCAAATATTGATGAGTAACATCATAAGCGAGATAATCTCCCAAATCAGCCAGATGTAACTTTTATTTCACTGCAACTTCTTTCCACCAGCTGGTTTTAGTCTCAGCAACCCAGTCAGCATTTCTTAGGTTTTTAACAAAATCTGCAGTTTCTTCTGGTGTTGAATGTTTAGGATCAAGCTTAATGCACCAGTCCCAGTCACCAGAGGTAGACCAAAGGCTTTGCACGCCATTCATTCTTGAAATTGAAGCAGAGTCAGACCATGCATTTTTTGTTTTTAAAAAAACAACACTATTCCATGAGCTCATGATAACTTTCCTTAGTAATGTATTATTAGAATTCGCGTGAATGATTGATCATCGCGTCTTTAAACCTTAGACCAAGAAGTTATATATTTCAATGTCTAAGATAAATTTACCTCATATTATTTTACAGCGAGATAGTCTCCATCGTATTGGAGTCACGCCAAGCTTAATCCAGACCTAATTTTTTTAATCTGTACCGTAAGGTCCTGAAGCTAATGCCTAATAGTCGAGCGGCAGCTGTTCTATTCCATTTTGTTTTATTGAGCGCATTGAGGATTAATTCTTTTTCTTGATCTTGCAGAAATCCATTTAAATTAGCTAAATTTGGGGTGGAATCAAAAAATAAATACCTAAAAATACAGCAATACTTAAAATTCTATACAGATCATAAACTAACAGCATACGCCATTGTCTCTTTTCCGGATTTTTTATCTGAAAATTTGCCATAGAACTAATCCGTTAGTTTTTATATCTATCATTATAAGCATACCAAGAAAGATAACTAGAAACCCAGTGGTTTTTGCTCTCTTTAATAGTTCCATAGTTTATAAGACATCCATATTCTGCTGGCATCAGAAGAGCCACTATCCTTTGCTTTGCCAATCCAATACTTCGCCTGCTTTAAATCCTTAAGTACCCCTTTACCTTCAGCATACATAATGCCCAGATTTATTTGACCCAGCTCCAGATTTTGATCTGCTGCTTTATTAAACCAATAAATTGCCTTTTTGAAATCTATTTTTACCCCCTCCCCCTCCATGTACATTACACCTAAATTATTTTGTGCCACTGCTAAACCTTGATCCGCTGCTTTTTGAAATAAACGTGCTGCTTCTTTATTATTTTTTTTGGTACCAAGACCATTCATATACATTACCCCAAGATTGTACTCACCCAAGGCTAATCCCTGCTCTGTGGACTTTTTGTACCAAAAAACAGCTTTTTTGTAATTTTTATCGACCCCATTACCAGTCATATAAATTAAACCAAGATTATTTTGCGCTTCTGCAAAGCCTTGATCGGCAGATTTTTTAAACCATATATATGCTTGTTTATAATCTCTAAATTCCCCATCACTGGAATACAAAATTCCTAAGTTATTTTGTGCCATTGCAAAGCCTTTATCCGCTGCTTTCTTATACCAATATATTGCTTGCTTGGGATTCTTACTGGTTCCCCATCGACGTTCGTATAAAAAGCCCAGATTGTTTTTTGCCTTAACGCTTCCTTGCTCAGCAGCCTTCTCAAACCAATATATTGCTTGCTTATAATCTCTGACTGCATAATCAGCATTCATGTACAACACACCAAGATTTGTCTGTGCTAAAGATAAGCCTGCATTAGCTGCTTTTGTATACCAATTAATTGCAGCTTTTATATCTTTCTTAACCCACGAATCACCACTCTCATAAATCACTCCAAGATTATTTTGAGCATCAAGATCACCTTGATCGGCTGCTTTTTGGTACCAATAAATCGCTTTACTCATGTTTTGTTGAACGCCACCTCCATTCATGTACATTGTGGCTAAATTATATTGACCATCAGAGCTCCCCTTATCTGCTGATTTTTTGTACCACAAAAAGGCTTGTTGCATATCGCGCTTCACTCCCGTTCCATGTTCATACAAGACCCCCATATTATTTTGACTCATTGCCAAGCCCTGGTCTGCAGCCTTTTTTATCCAAAACAGCGCTTTATTGATATCCTGGGAAGTCGCCAAGCCTTTTAAGTAGAATAAACCAAGATTATTTTGAGCTTCAGGATTTCCTTGCGCTGCCGCTTTTTGATACCAAAAGAGTGCTTGTTTCAGATCCTGTTCAACGCTGTAGCCTTTTTCATAATTAATACCTAATTGCAGTTGGGATTCAGGATTGCCTTGCTCAGCCTTATCCTGGAGACTGACTCCTGTTTGTGAACTTCTATTCTTGTCAAATTCAAATGCTGTAACGGCTGTTGTAAAAAGGAGTATAGATAGACCAATAACTATGGTTCTGTTCATAATACCTCCTACATTCATTGTTCAATTATAGCACAGCACAAGGGCATTTTTTACCTAATAGATTAGGATATGTTCCTGTAAATAAATTTGATGGTTTCTTGATTAATTAAGGCTTAAACTAAAAGAAAGGCATCAGGTTTTTACTATGAGAATTATCAGATTATTAGTTTTCTACATTTTCATACTTACAGTTACAACCCTTTTTGCAGAAGCAAGTAATATGAAAGCCACAAATTCCGCAGAAAAAATACAACTCACTTCCGGAGCATTCTGGATAAAAAATCACTGGCCCAATAACGATGGATCCCCGCAGGTGGCACCTGTTCATTGGCGTAGCGCAACAAGCTCTATCGAAGTCTTAGACGGAAAAAAAGTCAAAATTAATAAAAAAGGAATGAATGCCTTGTTTATTTCCGGAAGTGCTGCCCCTACTCTAGGGAATATGATTTGGTTAAGGAAAACCTTGGGAAAGACCCATTCTGTTTATATTATTGATTTGCGTCAGGAAACGCACCTCTATATTAATGGATTACCCATTAGCTTATTTTATAAACGAGACGAGATAAACTGGGGTAAAACACCTAGGGCAATTAGTGATGCAGAGTACTCTTGGGTAGAATACTTTCTTAGCTCAGGAGTAGCCAAAATTAATAAGTTGGGCAAACCTCAAGCGGGCTTCAAGGTTCCAATAGAACCAGTAATTGTGCCGATCAAAGAGGCCTATACAGAGCAGCAGGCTGCTCAAAAAGCAGGGGTAGCTTACGTTAGAATTGAGGTGCCTGATTATCATCCACCTACGCCTGGCCAGGTAGATCAATTTATAGCAATAATTAACAACGCACCTCTCAATACCTGGCTACACGTTCATTGTGCTGCAGGGAAGGGAAGGACAACTACGTTCATGATCATGCGCGATATACTTGCAAATGCAAAATACGTCCATTTAAAAGACATCATTACTCGTCAAGCTGGCTTGGGAGGAATTGATTTGTTCGGAAGATCTCCATCCATAGCAGCACAGCCATGGAAAAAAGAATATCATTGTGCTCGAAAGGACTACATAAAATTATTTTATACCTTTGTCCATTCAGGGGCTGCCGCCAACCAAACATTCACCTCCTGGATAGAAAAACAACCTGATAGCCCTTATAAATCCATATTAAAATCCTATGCATATTACAACTGGGATGTTAACGAATTATTGTAGGCTGGATGAAATCTGAAGCATGGTCAGCGATTCAAAGAAACTGATGTTGTCCGTAAACAGGATACACACTAAACCTAATAAATGTTATAAAGGTATATTGTTTTTTCCGCAGAGATGTAAATTGCGTCCTTAAATGGATTTTAATGATGTTAATCTGGATCATTCTAATACTGTTCACAACAGCATTTTTAATGCTATTTATTTTTATTCGCCCCCGTTTTGTGTGGCTGATTTCAACTATTCCATTTTTTTTATTTTTCTATTTTGCTCATTTTATTCCCCAAGTAATGAACGGAACAATTATTTTTTATACGCTAAAGTGGTTCCCATCAATAGGCGTATCCATTTCACTCTGCGTTGATGGTCTTAGTTTATTGTTTGCTTTGCTTATTACCGGTATTGGGACTTTAATTGTCATTTATAGCATCCCTTATCTTGAGAATAACAGGCATTTATCCCGATATTTTTGTTACTTATTTTTATTCATGTCCGCAATGCTGGGAGTAGTTCTGGCTGATAATTTAATTACCCTCTTTGTCTGTTGGGAAATAACCAGTGTTAGTTCCTATTTACTTATCGGATTCAATCATGAAAGAGCGTCTGCAAGAGAGGCGGCATTAAACGCCTTATTAATTACAAGCTCGGGTGCACTGTGCCTGCTAGCCGGTTTTTTATTAATAGGCTTGGCCACAGATACTTACTCCATTTCAGAATTATTAAATCAAGGGCGTGGGTTTGTTGAAAACAGGTGGTATACAGCTATTTTGTTATTGGTATTAATTGGCGCATTTACCAAGTCTGCCCAATTTCCATTTCATTTTTGGTTGCCTAACGCAATGGAGGCGCCGACCCCGATTAGTGCTTACCTTCATTCCGCAACAATGGTACAAGCAGGGGTTTATCTTTTAGCGAGATTTCATCCTGTAATGTCTGGTAGTGCCTTGTGGTTTATTGCCCTGACTACTATCGGGGCTATCACAATGGTTGTTGGTGTATTGCTTGCTTTCAAACAGACCGACATGAAATTAATATTGGCTTACACCACCGTAACAGCAATGGGATCACTGGTTTTCTTATTAGGTTCAGATCAGGATGCTGTTATCAAAGCCGCTGTTGCATTCCTCATCTCACACGCACTTTATAAAGCAACATTATTTATGGTAGTAGGTGATATTCAACACCAAACAGGCACCAGATTAGTGACTAAAGTGAGTGGATTACATAAAGCGATGCCAGTGACATTTTGGGCTGCATTAGTTTCTGGCGCCTCTATGGCAGGATTGCCTCCTTTACTTGGCTTTTATGTAAAAGAATTAGTTTATGAAGCCAATTTAGCTGCACCAATTGCTTCATATATATTGACCGCAATGGTCGTTTTTGCCAACATGATGGTTGCATCGTTAGCATTTATCTTGATTATTAAGCCTTTTTTTGGGCAACAAAAACCAAAACATGTTCTGGAGGCAAACAAAAAAATGTCAATAAATGCGTTTTTGCTTGCAGTGTTTACATTAATTATAAGCATTGTGCCATTTATTATTAATAAAGCAATATTGTCACCAGCGGCGAGCGCCATCCTTGGTCATTCGGTGACTATGGAATTGACCATGTGGCACGGGTTTACACCATCACTTGCGCTCAGCCTTATTACGTTTTTAGGCGCAATCATATTGTATCCTGTCAGAATCGCCGGGTAAGTGTCTGCCACTGAGTCCGGATTAATCCGAGCCGCGCGCGTCAGCAAGCGGAATTCTTTAAAAATATTCAAAATACCTATTGACACGGTTTTTCTGTAAAACTGATGTTTTTCCATATCAAACGTAAGTCATGCAATATGCATGCCCTAAGATCCCCAAGATCACAATGTAGCCCCTTTCACTAATAAAACATCTCCCTCCTGAGGTCAGATTTTTTCTTAGCCCTTAGTGGCGTTAAAACTCGAAAAATGCGTTCAAAAAAAGTCATGTTATGATTGCCGTATCAGCATTAGTAACGCAGTGGTAGATGATGAAACGCCAAGAAATCAAACAAGTTTTAGATGAGTTAACAAAAGATATCGATAGTCTTGCCGACAAAAAGGCCGTGACTATCATTAAGGTATTGGTTAATTTGGTCGAAATGCTTGCCGAAGAAAATGCTTTGCTCAGAGAGGAAAACCAAGTATTACGTGATGAGATAAACCGCCTTAAGGGTGAACAGGGCAAACCTAATATTCGCGGTCAATCCAAAGGTAGCAATGGCGATAATACAGGCAATTCCAATCATTCATCTGAAGGAGATCGCAATAAACGTGGTAAAGGGAACAATAAAAACACAGGCAAAGACAAAAAAAACGTACGTATTGATAGACGTGTTACGATTGCTCTGGACAAAGCAACGCTGCCAGATGACGCCAAGTTCAAGGGTTTTGAGATTCGAATCATCCAGGATCTAAAAATCATCACGGATAATGTTGAATTCAAGCTGGAAACGTATTACTCACCATCTTTGAAAAAAACCTTTATTGCGCCGATTCCTGGCGAATATAAGGGCAGTGAATTTGGTCCTGGGGTTAAAGCGCTGGTCATCACATTATACCGTGATGCAGGGATGACGGAGAGCGCCATTGAGCGCTTTTTAAAAACATGTGGTATTCAAATATCACATGGTAAAATTGCTTCCATGCTGACAGAAGGCAATGATATTTTTCATCAGGAAAAAGAAGATATTGTCGATGCCGGTAGCAACGCAGGCTTGTACCAGCAGATGGATGACACAGGCAGTCGTGTTAACGGCAAAAATCACTACACCCATGTTTTATGTAATGACTTTTTTACAGCATACTTCACTCGTCGTAAAAAAGATCGCTTGACCTTATTGGAGTTGCTGTGTCGAGACCAATTAAAGTTTATGTTTAATCAGGAGGCTTATGAGTTAATGGATGAGTTTGGTCTCGCAAAAAAATGGTTGGATCAAATTAAACCAATGCTGCATGCACAACCCCTCACACGTGAATCAATCGATAGTTTGATGGGAACACTTTTTCCAAATCCAAAAAAACACAGCACGAATCGACGCATAATTCTTGAGTCAGCAGCTCTTGCCTATTATCAGCACTCGAAATACTTCATCCATTATTTAATGACAGATGATGCGCCTCAGTTTAATAAATTGGCCCTACATCATGCGCTGTGCTGGATCCATGAAGGTCGTCATTATAAAAAACTCACTCCATTCTCAGATATGAATCAGAATATATTGGCTGTATTTCTTGAGCAATTATGGGATTTCTACCATGCATTATTGACTTACAAGACGGCTCCATCTCAATCAATGGCCCAACAACTATCAATGCAATTTGATACTTTGTTCGCAACCACGACAGGCTATGATGTTTTAGATCAACGCATTGCAAAGACACGTGCTAAAAAACAAGCGTTATTATTGGTGTTAGACCATCCATTTCTGCCATTGCACAACAATGCCTCTGAATTAGGGACACGGTTTCAAGCAAGGATACGCGACATCAATCTCCAAACGGTCTCCCAAAATGGCACCAAATCAAAGGATACGTTTGCCACGATTGTACAGACGGCCAGAAAACTGAAAGTTAACGTTTATCAGTATATTTACGATAGGGTGACTAAAAAATTTGAAATGCCATCATTGGCTGAATTAATCTTACTTAAAGTGCGGCAGGTTCCATGCACCACATAAGCATCTCGAGATAATTCCGCTTGCTGACGCGCGCGGCTCGGATTAGTCCGGGCTCAGTGGCAGACACTTACCCGGCGATTCTGACAGGATACAAAATTTTGAACTAAATAATAACATTTTGTTGGATATACAACAAAATGAATGGTATTAAAGAGTGCTTACTCTATGCAAGAAAAATAATTGAAAAAAACGAAACTTGACGTGGCCTGTTAATAATCTGTAACCTATTTTACCCACACATTTAAATGGAGGCTTTATGAGTTATATTGATGGATTTGTAGTTGCAGTACCAAAGGCTAAAAAGCAGCAATATATTGAGCATGCAACCAAAGCGGGCCAGATATTTAAAGAACACGGCGCCATACAACTGGTTGAGTGTTGGGGAGATGAAATACCCGAAGGAAAAATTACGTCTTTCCCTATGGCAGTCAAGTGCAAAGAGGATGAAATAGTTGTTTTTTCATGGATTCTTTGGCCTTCCAAGCATGTTCATGATGAAGGAATGATGAAAGCCGTGGAAGATCCTCGCTTAAAATCTGATACCAACCCCATGCCTTTTGATGGCAAACGTATGATTTATGGTGGATTTGATATGATTGTTAATGTCTGAATCTGATATCAATAAAGCCTTGGATAAAATCATAAACTTCCTTTTACAATTGCATCAGTTGAATTCGTAATTCGAAATTTATGATTCGTTGTGCAAGAAATCACAAAGAAAAAAGTGTGGAGCTGGATTGGGTCCTGTTGTAATGGAAGCACTATTACGTATGAGGCCTGTACTATAAATAAACTTGTGAACAACTGCATTTAAGCAAGACCTTAAGCTGATAAATTTCCCAACCTGTCTGAGTTACATTGGTCTATAATTAAACAGAACATCAGGGAGAACTAATCATGCATAAACTCATTGAAATTGATGGTATTGGCAAACGCTATGCTGAGTTGCTTCATGAAGAGGGGCTTAACTATCAGGAGCAGTTTCTTAAAGCCTGTTGCACTCGCAGTAAGCGAAATCAACTTTGTAAACATACCGGGATCAGCCCCAAACTAATTCTTAAATGGACAAACCATGCTGACTTGGCAAGAGTCCACGGTATCGGCGAAGAGTTTGCTGAACTATTGGAAAAATGCGGTGTCGACTCAATCCCGGAATTGGCACATCGTCGATATGAAAATTTATATCTAGCCTTGAGAAAAACCAATGAGCTACACCACCTTTGTCGTCGTATACCAAGCACCTCAATGGTGAAATCATGGATCGAAGAAGCCAAGTGCTTGCCTAAGATAGTTTACCATTAAGGGTTTATGGCCTTTGCTTTTTGTGAAGGCCCATTGTCCGCATGAGTAGCCTGATTTTTAGCATCTTTTAGTAATGTGCAACATTCTCTTTTAAACAACTTCAAGATCCTGGAGTTGGACTCGCGAAATTATTAGACCCTGCTTGAACGGGTATTAGTTTTTCATCATTATCCAAAGAACAATAAATTATCTCTACCCGTCAATTAAGAATTTTTAGCGTTCCAATAAAATTGAATCACAATAATTTTTGGATGCTCATTCATTAATTTTTATGAAATCAATGCGTTTGATGAACCTTGGTTCTGCTCTATCAAATCGACACTTTTGGAAAAAAAAGTACTTTTTCCAAAAAATTCCTTATATTTTGTTATCAGATCTTCAGACAAGTTTCTACCAAATCTTCGATCTGAAAATGTATCTTTTCCAATGGGTTTGTCTCCATCAACCAAAGCTGGTAGCCTATTTTTATCAGGTGCCACAAGTTTTTCATCGTAACCTGAGATTATCCTGGAGGGCATAATTAATTCGACAAGCTCTTCATCATAATCCCGGGAAAGATCAGAGGTCATATATAAGTCCATGAGCCCTTCATAATCTTGAGGTAATTTAGTCGTGCTTCGAACTCCTCCTGACTCCACACACGTTGCGGATAAATTCTTCTTAATTTCAGGTGTATTATTTTTCATCCTCGCCACTAATGGCGAAGTGAATTTATCAGAGTATTCAAGTTCAGCAACAGAATAGATTTTAGGCTCGCTAGTGCAGTAACTTATGTAATTGATTAATGTGCCTCTGCTTGCACTGTATAAGATTCTGATAACTGACAACATTTCTGCATCAGTGGGTCTATAGTGGCCACTATTGTTGGTTATTTCTATAAGAATTCCGTCTTTAAATACCAAACTGCCACCTGCAAGGATTTTTTTTCCGTTTGCTAAATAGGAATGATTTAAGGTTTTATCACACAGTAGTTTAGGCTCTTCTTGACAGGTCAGAACAAAGTTGTATTCACCATCCAAAAAATCACCCTGTACATTGAGAAATAAATTTTTATAAGAGTTTTCGATAGCATATAAATTTTGCGTTTCAGCATTTAGATATTTTTGCCGTGGATCGTCCGCTGATTGATATGGGTCCGCATGTCTGGAACAAAATTAAGGAAAAATAAGAGCTATTCATCCATCATTTATAGTTAAAAATTCACTCAAATTAACCTATTTAAACCTACTCAATACCGTATGAATAGTGATTGCTACTACGAATTGTCTTAGGTCATTTTACCACAACTCTATCAGAATGACTTATCCACAAGTCCACAGGTCAGGAGAGCTTCACTTTCTCGTATAGGCCTGTGGGCCTTGTGGGTAAGTCATGACGCTCTCATTTAGGGTTTATGGTCTTTTCCGGCCATAATACACCTCTGCGGGCGTTAAATAATTAAAGGACTGGTGAAGCCTTCGGTTATTATAATACTCAAAATACTCCGTTAAGGCCAGCTCAACCTCTTCAATTGTATCAAAATCATACCGGTAGATTTTTTCTTGCTTAACACTACGCCACAATCGCTCGATAAATATATTATCTAAATAACGTCCTCGCCCATCCATGCTGATAGAAATGTGGTGAGATTTTAGCGTATTTATCCAATCTTTTGAGGTAAATTGAGAACCCTGATCCGTGTTAAAGATCTCACAACGCGAATGCAGCAAAGCGTTTCTAAGCGCCTCAATACAAAATTCAGCCTCCATAGTAGGTGAAATAGCCCATCCAATCACATAACGACTATACCAGTCCATAATAGCTACTAAATACACATGCTTTCCTTTCATGCGGATGTAGGTGATATCTGCGGCCCAAACCTGATTTGGTTTGGTGATATCTGATATGGGTCCGCATGTCTGGAACAAAATTAAGGAAAAATAAGAGCTATTCATCCATCATTTATAGTTAAAAATTCACTCAAATTAACCTATTTAAACCTACTCAATACCGTATGAATAGTGATTGCTACTACGAATTGTCTTAGGTCATTTTACCACAACTCTATCAGAATGACTTATCCACAAGTCCACAGGTCAGGAGAGCTTCACTTTCTCGTATAGGCCTGTGGGCCTTGTGGGTAAGTCATGACGCTCTCATTTAGGGTTTATGGTCTTTTCCGGCCATAATACACCTCTGCGGGCGTTAAATAATTAAAGGACTGGTGAAGCCTTCGGTTATTATAATACTCAAAATACTCCGTTAAGGCCAGCTCAACCTCTTCAATTGTATCAAAATCATACCGGTAGATTTTTTCTTGCTTAACACTACGCCACAATCGCTCGATAAATATATTATCTAAATAACGTCCTCGCCCATCCATGCTGATAGAAATGTGGTGAGATTTTAGCGTATTTATCCAATCTTTTGAGGTAAATTGAGAACCCTGATCCGTGTTAAAGATCTCACAACGCGAATGCAGCAAAGCGTTTCTAAGCGCCTCAATACAAAATTCAGCCTCCATAGTAGGTGAAATAGCCCATCCAATGTAAATCAGCATGCAAAAATGACCCCCTTTTAGGGTAAATCAGCATCCAATTTTGACCCTCTAAAATCGAGTAAAACGTGTACTCTAGATTTTAATAATCTAGAGGGAATTAGAGGATGTTGATCATGGAAACAGAAGCAAAAATTAGGCGCATGTTTCATGTGCAAAAATTAACTATTGCGGAAATTGTTCGCACAACAGGATTATCGCGTAATACAGTTAGACGGGTAATCCGAGCAGAAAAGTCTGGGAAAAATTATCAACGCTCCATTCAACCACTACCTGCACTGAATATCTTCAAAGAGACGTTGGTATCATGGTTGAACAACGACCACAAGTTATCGAAAAAGGAACGCCGTAGTGCAATGAAGTACTACACTCAACTAAAAGAAAGTGGCTATTGCGGTTCTTATGATAGTGTCCAGCGTTTTGTTAAAGTATGGCGCTGTACGAGTCGAGAGTCATTAAAAGCCTATATTCCACAATACTATCATCCCGGAGAGGCCTATCAGTTTGATTGGAGTGAAGAAACTGTAGAGCTTGCAGGCGTTGTTCAAAAAATCAAAGTAGCTCAATTTCGTTTAAGCTACAGCCGTAAATTTTTTCTTGTAGCATATCCTCGAGAAACTCAAGAAATGTTATTTGATGCGCATAATTTAGCCTTCAAATTTTTTGGTGGCTTAACGCTAAGAGGTATTTATGACAACATGAAAACGGCGGTAGATAGTGTTTTCAAGGGTAAGGAGCGTGCTTTTAACCGGCGATTTTTGGCATTAATGGATCATTACTTAATTGAACCTACAGCCTGCAATCCCGCAGCCGGATGGGAAAAGGGGCAGATTGAAAATCAAGTTGATAATGTACGTGACTGGGTATTTAAACCACGTCTTAAATATGAAACCTTGTCGTTATTAAATGAACATCTTCAGCAGCAATGCCAATTATTGGCCGAGAAAAGGCATCACCCAGAACAACAAGAACTAACTGTTGACGCTGTATTTCAAGAAGAAAGAACTCATTTTAGAGCGTTAAATCATCCATTTGATGGGTATAAAGAAGTTTCAACTCTAGT
Source organism: Legionella antarctica (assembly GCF_011764505.1). NCBI lineage: Bacteria > Pseudomonadati > Pseudomonadota > Gammaproteobacteria > Legionellales > Legionellaceae > Legionella > Legionella antarctica. The sequence continues at coordinate 1,107,596 of NZ_AP022839.1, read as the reverse complement.
ACATTCAACCTGCTTGATTCATTGCGATAGAAATCGTTATAGCGTTGATTGTGCCTATGCCAACCAGATGGTGACGCTCAGGATATACGCATTAACTATAGAGGTATTTTCAGGTAATGAGTCCATCGGTTGCCACCAACGCACCTTTGGCCGCAATAAAACACTGTTTAATCCATGGCATTATTTACCTTTACTGGAGCGCAAGCCAGGGGCATTACGCAATGGTGCTCCATTCAAAGACTGGCAATTACCACCAGCCATTTTAAAAATCAAAAGCATTCTCATGAAGCGCCGTGGTGGTGACAGAGAATGCGTTGAGGTGCTGTTGGCAATGAGTGAGCATGGCATTGAGGCGGTGAGTGTAGCCTGTGAATTAGCGCTAACAGAGCAGGTGGTTAGCCGTGATTATATTCTTAATGCGTTGCATCGATTACGGCCTACAGCACTTCCTCAAGCAACGACAATGCCCGCTGGATTAATCTTAAAGGAAGAACCCACAAGTAATTGTCATAAATATAATTTACTCTTAACGGGAGCAAATCATGCCATTCACTAAATTATCTGAGTTGCTTAAGATATTAAAATTACAAGGCATGTTAGATAGGTTGCTAGCCTATGAAGAGTCGAAGCCTTTGGTGAAACTAACTCATTATGAGTGGTTATCTATGCTATTAGAAGCAGAACAAATAACACGCAAAACGCGTGCTATTAATTATCAACTGAGTGTCGCAAAATTCCCGGTCAATCGTAATTTAAGCCAATTTGATTTTACGCAACATCCTGTTAATGAAGAAGAAATAAGTTTATTGCACGCAGGGAGCTTTGTTGATGCTGGGCGCAATATTATTTTTGTGGGTGGCACGGGCTCTGGTAAAACGCACTTAGCTATTGCTATAGCAACTAATTTAATTAAGCAAGGAAAGCGGGCTTGTTTTTATAATGTTGTTGATCTGGTCAACAAATTAGAACAAGAAAAAAAACAAGTTAATACAGGACGGCTAGCTAATCGCCTGCAAAATTTTGATGCTATTGTCCTGGATGAGCTTGGATATTTACCATTTTCTGAAGCGGGCGGAGCTCTGTTGTTTCATTTAGTTAGCAAATTATATGAAAAAACATCATTAATCATTACAACAAACTTAAATTTTGGTGAATGGCCAAAGGTGTTTTGTGATACAAAAATGACCGCAGCCATGCTGGACAGATTGACTCATCATTGCTCTATTGTTGAGACTGGAAATGAAAGTTATCGCTTTAAAAATCGAAGCTAAAACAGTAAAGTAAATAATCAATGTGATATGTTTTTGAGGGTCAATTTTGGATGCGGTTTGAGGGTCAAAATTGGATGCTGATTGACACCATCCAATCACATAACGACTATACCAGTCCATAATAGCTACTAAATACACATGCTTTCCTTTCATGCGGATGTAGGTGATATCTGCGGCCCAAACCTGATTTGGTTTGGTGATATCCACCTCTTTTAATAAATAAGGGAACACCTCATGCTCCTTATTGGGAACGCTTGTATTTGGCTTTGGGTAAACAGTCGATAACCCCATCATTTCCATCAACTTTTTTACTCGACGTTTACCAACAGGATAGCCTACTTCTTTTGACAGCCATCTTGCCCGCTTAATTTTACCTTCACATGGATACTGCAGATAGTGCTCATCAAGTAGCGCCATAAGCGCTTCATCTTCGACAGAAATGGGCTTGGCACTATAATAATAACTTGAAACAGGCAAGTCTAATAGCAAGCATTGTTCACGAATGGTGAGCTCGGCAAGAGGATCAATCATGACGCGCTTTTCATCCAGACTAAAGTTCATGCTTTTTTTTTAGCCAAGATAGCTGCGCTTGAAGTCGACCAATTTCTTGATATAATGCCTCAACAAGCTGCTCTTGGGACTTGGCTTCTTTTTCATTAGCCCCAGAGAATAAATCGTTAATGGCTTTGATGGCCGATTGCTTCCAAGTTTTTACCTGCGTTGCGTGAACACCGTATTCACTGGTAATTTGCGCTTGTGTGAGTTTCCCCTCAATCGCAGCTAGCGTTATTTTTGCCTTCTTGGCCGCCGTATAATAAGCTCGCTTTTTAGACATTTTATTCTCCTCTTTGTATTAAGAAGAATAGCTCTTAAAAAACCTTTTTTTGTGTCCAGAAAACCGCGCCTATATTAATCCACCTCTTTTAATAAATAAGGGAACACCTCATGCTCCTTATTGGGAACGCTTGTATTTGGCTTTGGGTAAACAGTCGATAACCCCATCATTTCCATCAACTTTTTTACTCGACGTTTACCAACAGGATAGCCTACTTCTTTTGACAGCCATCTTGCCCGCTTAATTTTACCTTCACATGGATACTGCAGATAGTGCTCATCAAGTAGCGCCATAAGCGCTTCATCTTCGACAGAAATGGGCTTGGCACTATAATAATAACTTGAAACAGGCAAGTCTAATAGCAAGCATTGTTCACGAATGGTGAGCTCGGCAAGAGGATCAATCATGACGCGCTTTTCATCCAGACTAAAGTTCATGCTTTTTTTTTAGCCAAGATAGCTGCGCTTGAAGTCGACCAATTTCTTGATATAATGCCTCAACAAGCTGCTCTTGGGACTTGGCTTCTTTTTCATTAGCCCCAGAGAATAAATCGTTAATGGCTTTGATGGCCGATTGCTTCCAAGTTTTTACCTGCGTTGCGTGAACACCGTATTCACTGGTAATTTGCGCTTGTGTGAGTTTCCCCTCAATCGCAGCTAGCGTTATTTTTGCCTTCTTGGCCGCCGTATAATAAGCTCGCTTTTTAGACATTTTATTCTCCTCTTTGTATTAAGAAGAATAGCTCTTAAAAAACCTTTTTTTGTGTCCAGAAAACCGCGCCTATATTAGATATACTTCTCATCATTTTTCTTTCGAGCCTAAACTCATCTTTCATAGAAATTTTCTGATCGATTACCTTTTGAAAGAAAAAAATATTCTCTGCATAGGAATAAAAAGGCATGTATTGCTCACTTAGATATAAAAATAAACATTATATGGCTAAATTGTTAAGTAAATATTAAATCATGCATAGAATAGAGTGGGAGTTGATAGATTAGGGTCTGCATAATAATGAATATTACAGTGGACCCCATTGTCAAGACAGCGATCCGTTTAATTTAAGATATAACTTTAATTCTACTTTCTTTCGTTGACGAGGGTGCGTAGCACACGAGTCAACCACAATAGCAGTTAATGAAACACCTGTTATTGAGCCTGTGGGTATGTGGGCGCGAAGCCATCGAGTGTGGTCAAGCGGTGGATAACGTCTTTTTGTTATCCATGGCTTGTCCACATGTCCCGAAGGGCGATGGCTGATCCGCAGGACGCGTCCACATATCCACAGGCATTCCATTACGCTGCAGCCTCATATAGGCCAGCATAAACCTCTGACGGCGTGTATATTCCAAATGATTGATGAGGTCTTTCGTCGTTATAAAACTTGAAATACACCCTTAAACCATTTCGTAGTGCTAAAACTGTTCCGTATTCTTTTATGTAAATATCTTCATATTTGACTGAACGCCATAGCCGTTCAATGAACACATTATCCATCCATCGACCTTTCCCGTCCATGCTAATTTTGATGTCATGGTCTTTTAAAACATCGGTAAACGCCTTACTGGTAAACTGGGAGCCTTGATCCGTATTAAAAATATCAGGCCTGCCGTGGAGCCTGATGGCGCTCTCCAACGCGCTTACACAAAAGTCATCATCCATGCTGTTTGATACCTTCCAAGAGAGCACCTTGCGGCTATACCAGTCCATTATTGCCACCAAATATACAAAGCCTCCTTGCATCCTAACGTAGGTAATATCGGTGCACCAAACCTGATTGGGTCGATCAATCACTAAACCACGTAGCAAGTAGGGATAAACCTTTTGTTCCTTGTTCTTTTTACTCGTATTCGGCTTTGGTGCCACTGAAACCAGACCCATGATCCGCATCAAACGCTGCACTCTCTTACGGTTAACGTCATGGCCAAGGCGACGTAAATAAGAACGCATCTTTCTGCTTCCATAGAAAGGATGGCGCATGTATTCCTCATCAATCAAGACCATCAAAGCCAGATTCTCTGGGCTCTCGGTACATATTCCTTCGCCAGCAGTGCGATAGTAGCTAGCGCGTGACAAATTAACCAATGCACATTGGCGTACGATGCTGAGTGTAGGGTGATTGACATCAATCATGGCTCGCTTCTCCCGCACGCTCAACTTAGATGACCGGTCTTTTTTTTAAGCCAGTCTAACTCAACCGCTAGCTGGCCTATTTGCGTGTATAATCGATCTCGTTCTTGTATGATGGAGTCCATGTCTTTGTCATGCTTGCCGCTAAACAATTGCTTGCTTCCATCCAGTAATTGTTTTTTCCACAGATTGATTTGTGTTGCATGCACCTCAAATTCAGATGCCAATTCATTGGTCGTCTTGTGACTTTTTAATGCCTCAATTGCTACCTTTGCTTTGAAGTCAGATGTAAATTTTTTTTTAGCCACTTGGTACCCCGTTTAACAATGGTTTCTATTTTACACCACTGTCTCATTTTTGGGGTCCACTATATATATCCTTAGCTTACTGTGCAAGCAGGTATAAATAGAGGTGATTTTACAAAGTGTTAAGCCAAGCATAAACTTGAGCACTAAATAATCGCGGAGCAAGCGGTTCGCAATGCCCGCCTGTTCCATTTTCTCCATTGAAAAGAACATACTGTTTTTTGCATTGTAATTGATTATAAAGTTTTTTTGCTTGACCCAACGTGATGTACTCCAGGGTATTATCGCAAACAAGCATGGGACACTGAATGTTTTCAACTAATCCTTCCAAGGTGTATTTACGTGTTATCTCGATCATGTCTGTAATAGTTTTAGCACCAAACCGCCATTTGCGACTATCCATCATAAATCGTGTCTGATCATCTTCTTTCATCAACTGCTCTACTATTTCTGGTAAGCTAGCATTCTTCAACTCAGGATATTTAGAATCAGCCAATGACCTGAATTTTAATTCTATAGATCCGCTCGCATCAAATATTCCGGGATCAACAATACAGGCCGCTACCCGTTTCTCTTTCGTGACCGCACGAGCTGCGAGATAACCACCAAAACTTCTGCCTATCAGGAAGATCCTGCTTTGATCAATTTCAGGGCGTTGAATGACAAAATCAATTACTTTTTCGATCACCCGATCCCAATCAGAGATAAATGGAATTTTATTTAAACGTAACACACTGCCTTGTCCAGGTCCTTCAAAATTTAAGCAGTGAATGCCACGCTTTAAAGCTTCTGCAGCAGTACTGAAATAAGACTCCTCTTTCGTTCCGTCTCCTCCCCCAGTATCAATGAGAAGTGGTTTAGGTATATTCGGTGAGGAATTATTGAGATAAAGATAGCCTGGCAAGGTTGTGCCTTGAAAAGGAATAGCAACCTGTTCTACCGGAGATTCAAATAAATTCAAAGCTTGATGAAAAGCGTTAATGCTATTTTGCAATGCCTCTTCAATACGTCTATCCGCAGGATTATCTTCAAGGAAAAAGAACGCAGTACGGTAATAGGTACACGCGCGAAAATAAGCCAGTTTCGCATCTATTTGAAGCCCCTGGTTTCGGTATGATTGAGCCAGATCATAGTTCTTATCAGCAAAATTAACCCAATTCGTAAACCAGCTCTCCCTATTACCAGGCTCGATTTTATCGGCTATTGCAAGACACTCACCAATTTCTGCACCTTGATAAGAGGTGCATCCTAAACTTCTAATCAATTGGGCATTAAAAAGCGGCGGTTTCATTAAGTCTTGCATATCTGGGTCCTTAAATTTATGTGTTGTTAAAAAAACATCTAATTGTCCAATGATATGGTCAAATTATATGTCACTATCGGTGATCATTTATTTTTTTTCAACCACACCGGTGTAAGTTTAAGGCACGTACAGAGATAATGTTTCGTGTGTAGAAAAATTCAATTCAATTAGTTACTATCTTTGGCAGTAATTATAATTTAATCAGGACTGTTAGCTGGTCTAAACAATACAAGAGGCGAGAGGATGATCGTGACCCAAAAGATGAGCTTATTCGATATGAATAAAAATCGCATTATCCCCCTTGAAATCTATGTAACGAATAAACCGCTAAATGCCAAAATTCATTTAAAACCACCGGTTATTATAAATCATGGCTACACCATTAAAAACTCCGAATATACCTTCATCGCAAAAGCTCTTGCAGAAGAAGGTTATTTTGTTATAAGCATACAACATGATCTCGACACCGACCCCACCCGAATACAAACTTCCTCCTTATATGAATGGGGTAAACCCGCTTGGGATCGAGGAGTGACCAATATTTTATATGTTATAAAAAAGATGAAAGCAAAAAACCCTCAGCTTGACTTTGATCAGGTAATTTTAATTGGTCATTCCTACGGTGGTGAAATGGTAATGCTCTTTACTCATAATTATCCAGAACATGTAGCAAAAGTAATTTCATTAGACAATTTACGTATGCCCTTGCCGCAAAAAGATAAGGTCCCTATTTTATATTTACAAGCTAAAGATACAAGAGCAGACCCAGGTGTTTTACCTTCTTTAGAACAGAACAGAACTAACATCAATTTGATTTCATTAAATATCAGGCACATGGATATGTGTGACAGAGGCCCTCAGTCTGTTCAAGACGAGATTAATAATCATATTATTAAATTTTTAAACGCCAACTCGTATCCTTAACCAGACTCTGTTTACAAATGGTCTTACGATTAGATCTTCTCGAACCTAAGGTGCTTGTGTTTTGCGCGAGATTCCAGATCCCGCAAACAAGTCTTGAGTACCTCAGGTTTTAAAAATGAGTTGTCAGTAACCCTAACGGTACCAGTTAATATTATTTTAATTTTCACAAAGTAAAATAAAATATATGAATAATCAATTTGTGACAATGATGCCCAATATTGTTTCGTTTAATCCACCAAGCCAAACCCAAATAGCTGAAAATAAACAACGCTATAAGCCTTGTGATGCCCATTTGGAAATCATGTTATCTGATTTATACGATTTGACTGAGGATATTTATGCCGGCTTGTGTAAGGTGACTAAAAAACCTGATGATGTATCTTTTGAACGGTTCAAAAAAACTCTCTACGTTAAAGCAATACTTTTTAATCATTTAGTAAGTGGAAAACTATTGCTTGACAGGATCTTTGATGATCTGGAAAAGGAATGTGCCACTAATTTCTTATGTACTCATATTATAAAAGATGAGCTATTAAAAAAAAACTTATGTCCTAAATACTATAAGTGTTCAGCCATGATCCATAAAGCTCCCGATGATGATGAAATTGAGGAAGTATATTATTTTCCAATCATTTCAAAAGAAATATTAGCTGTTAAGTATCCAATTGAAATTTTAACACAAATATTAACCCAACAATTGCAAAAACATGACGTGAATATTGCTATTTCTCATCGAACCGCTGCCACTTTCCTCAAGACCAATGGTTGGTTCGCTTTTTTTGGTGTCGTTCCGGAAGAAGCTGCTCTTCGAATTTTAAAACAAGGGATGATTTTTATTGATCCACCTGATTACCCTGATACTGATTCGAGATTACATGGGGCGTTTGGCCATGCAATTCAGGAATACCTGAATTCAAAACTTCTGGAAGGTGGACATCTGGGTAATCTTCAGGTTCACGGTGAGCCGGATATCACTGAACGTGACTTAGTTAAAGCCGATGCATGGCTTCTTAAAAAAGGTGGGTTAAAGGGGGTTTCCAGTTTATTTGATATCATGAGAGAAAGAAGACCTGATAAGTTTAAATTATTAAATGTTTATCCAGATGAAGTTTATGGGTTTACCAGCCCTGATTTTTTAAATCAGTATTTAATGCTCAATCCGTTTCGCTTTCCTACCTTATCAACCCTGTTATATAATCAATATGCCCTAGGTACGTTGGCATATTTCAAACTAACGCCTGGTTTTGACCGATTGAGCCAACAAGAAAAATTGGATATTATGAATATTCATAATAGACACAGAACATTAAGTAATGATCTCGGCTCATTTATCTCCCAGAATCCTGATGTTTATATCCCTTATAGTTCACAAACCGGGCACCACGGTGTTATGTTAAAAACAGCACAAAAGAAGGAAATGTTATTCCATTTCGTTCGTACAGTTGATGATAGTGAATCCTATATCAGAGCAAGAAAAAAGGCTGAAAGCTCTTTAGTGCACACGGCAAAGAAATTTCATGCTGATGAAGCTCTGATCATAGATAGCCCTGCTTTTTTCCAGTTCCAGAAATAACATCTGATTTTTTAGTACAATTAGTTACTTAAAGCCCACTTTAATGACTTCAATATTGATGATAGCTTAAAAAAAAATCACAGTTACTGCTTCATCCTCCCTTATAAAAAGGGTAAGTAACTAAAGATACAGTAACATCCTTTATTTCCTTTGATTCAATTTGCGGTTTCTTGGTAAATAAGTAAATGGCAACAACAGCGATAATGACAATAACAATAATAGAAATGATACCGGTGTATTCATTTTTAGTATCTCTTTTAGATTTGCTTTCCTTTTTATCCATAATCATCCCCGAGAATTTCCTACCTTAATTATAGCCGTGTTCTGTTACTATGCTTTTCATAATAACAATTTAGCTAAACTGGCTCTTTACCAACATAGCCTCCAACGTCAATCCTGGACCGAAAGCACAACTGAATATATTCTTCTCATGCGTATCCGGGCCTAAATTATCCCAGATATTTTTTAAGACAAACAGTACTGTTGCCGAAGACATATTGCCAAAATCACGCAATACTTCATAAGAATATTTATTATCCTCCGGAGAAATATTTAATGACTCTTCACAGGCCTGCAAAATTTTAAGACCTCCGGGGTGAATAGCATAATAATCTATATCGCTTAAAGACCAGTTTGATTGTTTAAGAAGTTTTTCAGTAAAAACAGAAATACCGGACTTTATAACTTTGGGTACATAGGAACTTAAGACAATATCAAAGCCATAATCACCTATACTCCAGGCCATTTCTTGCTCGGTTTGAGGTACCAGGTCAGAATGAAAAGACTCAATTTTGAAATGTTTTTGTTGATGAGTGCGTCCTTGAATTAAAACAGCAGCCGCTCCATCAGCAAAAATAGCGTTTGAAATGACATTTTCTATAGAAAAGTCATTTTGAAAATGTAAGGTACATAATTCAATGCATACCATTAACACTGTTGAATTGGGCTCCGCTTTACAAAAAGCATCAGCTACCTTCATGCCATTAAAAGCGCCGTAACAACCCATAAAATTAATCGCAGTACGTTTAGTAGACGGGTTCAAACACAACCGCTTGATAATTTCAATATCAATACCTGGTGCATACATTCCTGTGCAACTTATGGTAATTAAATGCGTAATTTCTTTTTTATTAAAAGGTCCTAAGCTTTTTAAGCAATTATCGATTGCAGCAAGAGCCAAAGGCAGCGCACTGGATTGGTATAATTTCATACGTTCTAAAGTACTGGGGAAATCATCTACCGGGTTATTAGGAAAAAACTCAAATTCATGTGGGGATCTGCAATAATCAGCGATGACGCTGTGTCTGTATTCAATTCCCGAAGCTTTATAAATAGCTTTTAAGATTTTTTTCTGTGAAGGTTTTAAATAACAGCCCGCAGCAATAAGATCAGCAATTTCATGTTGAGATCGCCTATAGGGAGGGTTCGCGACTCCAATTGCCGTAATATTTGATTGCATTAATTATCCTTATTATTAGAGTTCGTCATTTCCAAGATTACTACTTGCTGTATTTTGCCACTTAATTTTGCCCCAAATGCCAGGATGCCAGGAAAACGCTTAACTAAAAGTAACATGGTAGCTTGCGACCATGGACGCATGGCAATCTGGGAGAATAAGGCTGCTGCATAAATACGCATTGCAAAATGCTTATGCCATTGTTTACTGTATTCTTTACCGGCCGCAAGGTGACTTTTTTCAGTTATTGCATTCTTTTGACGCCTTATTAAAATTTGAGACAGCAACCAGGCAGACTGCATTGCCATACTTATTCCCTCAGCAACGATAGGATGTGCTTCTCCAGCAATGTTTCCAACAAAAAAAATCCCATCCTTATAACGTTGACGAATTCCTGGGCGAATGGGACCACATGCAAGCCAGCCGCCTTCCCGTTGAGAGGATGTTAATACATTTCGTACCCCCAAACATTGGCTTTTAATATAGTTTAATGAGGCTTCCCCAGCTTGCATTCCAGCATACTGATGCCTGATACGTTGTAACACATCGCGACGAATACAATAAGAGAGTGAAACTCTTCCACTATCACTGTGAACAAGCCCTCCATATCCACCCGGAAAAGCAATCAGTGGCATTAAATCAGAAGCCAGATCACAATTTCTAAAATGGGCTTTAAAGGCTAAAAGATCCGAGGGCTTGTGAGTATGTTCCTTTGATTGGATAGAACCTCCTTCCCATGAACCATTAGCCATAATAACCAGGCGGGCGCAAACATCTTCAACTTTACCACTCATATTTACAGTACATATGAATAATCCCGCATGGCGCTGTATGTTTTCGACAAGACCTGGCTGCCATACTCTTGCACCGAGTTGTGCCGCACTCTTGAGCAATGCCGTATCAAGATGTTCTCGCCCTAGAGCCCTGCCCCATTTTTTTGAGGAATAGTTTAAAATTGGCATCTTTGTTGCCAAAACTGTATCAGCAGCAAATAAGCCGACTCGCTGTATCTCTGGACCACTGGAAGAGAGATAAAAATCGGCAACGCCCAACTGCTGGAGCAGTGAGAGATTGGTCGCCGACATAAACTCACCACAGACTTTTCGTCTGGGGAAATTTTTCTTCTCAACAATACCGACAGACCAGCCTGCCTGGGCGAGCAATAAACCTGTTGTTGCGCCCGCAGGCCCTCCGCCTATAATGAGAGCATCCAATACCGTGTCCATTTAATTGTTTTTCCATACCAGAATGCTCCAGCGAAAAGGGAAACACCATTTAAGCTGATAATTACTAATATCAGCTCTTCTCAATAAATAATGTAATTCTTGTTGAGTAAAGCTTCTTTGAATAGAAATCAGCCCATCATGAGTAATTAATTTATTTCGAAAGATCATAGGGCTGAGTAGTTTATAAAACCAGTAAGCAATTTTACTCCGATGTAAGTCATTGATAATTAGTCCAATACGTACAGAATCAACCGCTTTTTTAAGAAATTGAATTAATTCCTCATCCTCTAAATGGTGACAAACCAGGTTTAATAAAATGATGTCCCTACTGTTTTTTGATAGTTTGAGATCCATTTCTTCTTGCAATTGAAAATCAACATTGGAATTTTGATGAATACTCTTCCACTGCAGTAATTCTCTCTGAGCTAATTTTATTGCTTCTTCAGAAACATCTATTCCCACCATATGCATGTGGGGATAATACTTACTCAGATGCAAAAGAAATAACCCACCCCCACATCCAACATCTGTTACAGAAGCATTGCCGGGAAACTGTTTGAGTAACTTAACAGTATGATTAAAAATACCGAACAGCTTATTTATTTTAAATAATTTTTTTAAGCATTGTTCGTATTCTGCTTTAGTATAGAAATCAGGACCGAGATCCATTAACTCTTTTTCTTGCGAACGATTCGTTAACATCAATCTGTTCTCACTTAATATAGGTTTATAAATAAAAAACAGGAACACATAAACTGGAAAAAAATAATTCAGGGTAACATTCAGATGATTTTATGACATTAAAAGCAGTCTGTTGGTGTTTAGAAAATCGTTTCTGATTTGCTATCCTTGCAAATAAAAATAGGCTCATTCCATCTTACACCTGTATCACCTGCAAAAAAACCTCAGTTGATTAATATAAACAATTTAGCTACTTAACGTCAGTTATGGATAAGAAGCTTATTAAACCCAGTCACTACCGTTCGCCCTGAGGAGTCGCTTTAGCGATGTCTCGAAGGGTTTTGGCCCACTGCCTAGCCTTCGAGACGGGCTAAAGCCCTCCTCAGGACGAACGGAGCATGGTAAAATCTGAATTCCTTATCCATAACTCACGTTACTTATTAAATCTGCTTAAAATACATAATGGCGAAGGAATTCATTAATTATCAATTTGTACTATAATTAATCTGAACCAATCTCTTTCAAGGAAGACATTATGTTAGGTACTATCTTATTAGTTATATTAATTCTCGCGCTCATTGGCGGTTTACCACGTTGGGGCTATAGCAGAGGATTATAGTGGACCCCAAAAATGAGACAGTGGTGTAAAATAGAAACCATTGTTAAACGGGGTACCAAGTGGCTAAAAAAAAATTTACATCTGACTTCAAAGCAAAGGTAGCAATTGAGGCATTAAAAAGTCACAAGACGACCAATGAATTGGCATCTGAATTTGAGGTGCATGCAACACAAATCAATCTGTGGAAAAAACAATTACTGGATGGAAGCAAGCAATTGTTTAGCGGCAAGCATGACAAAGACATGGACTCCATCATACAAGAACGAGATCGATTATACACGCAAATAGGCCAGCTAGCGGTTGAGTTAGACTGGCTTAAAAAAAAGACCGGTCATCTAAGTTGAGCGTGCGGGAGAAGCGAGCCATGATTGATGTCAATCACCCTACACTCAGCATCGTACGCCAATGTGCATTGGTTAATTTGTCACGCGCTAGCTACTATCGCACTGCTGGCGAAGGAATATGTACCGAGAGCCCAGAGAATCTGGCTTTGATGGTCTTGATTGATGAGGAATACATGCGCCATCCTTTCTATGGAAGCAGAAAGATGCGTTCTTATTTACGTCGCCTTGGCCATGACGTTAACCGTAAGAGAGTGCAGCGTTTGATGCGGATCATGGGTCTGGTTTCAGTGGCACCAAAGCCGAATACGAGTAAAAAGAACAAGGAACAAAAGGTTTATCCCTACTTGCTACGTGGTTTAGTGATTGATCGACCCAATCAGGTTTGGTGCACCGATATTACCTACGTTAGGATGCAAGGAGGCTTTGTATATTTGGTGGCAATAATGGACTGGTATAGCCGCAAGGTGCTCTCTTGGAAGGTATCAAACAGCATGGATGATGACTTTTGTGTAAGCGCGTTGGAGAGCGCCATCAGGCTCCACGGCAGGCCTGATATTTTTAATACGGATCAAGGCTCCCAGTTTACCAGTAAGGCGTTTACCGATGTTTTAAAAGACCATGACATCAAAATTAGCATGGACGGGAAAGGTCGATGGATGGATAATGTGTTCATTGAACGGCTATGGCGTTCAGTCAAATATGAAGATATTTACATAAAAGAATACGGAACAGTTTTAGCACTACGAAATGGTTTAAGGGTGTATTTCAAGTTTTATAACGACGAAAGACCTCATCAATCATTTGGAATATACACGCCGTCAGAGGTTTATGCTGGCCTATATGAGGCTGCAGCGTAATGGAATGCCTGTGGATATGTGGACGCGTCCTGCGGATCAGCCATCGCCCTTCGGGACATGTGGACAAGCCATGGATAACAAAAAGACGTTATCCACCGCTTGACCACACTCGATGGCTTCGCGCCCACATACCCACAGGCTCAATAACAGGTGTTTCATTAACTGCTATTGTGGTTGACTCGTGTGCTACGCACCCTCGTCAACGAAAGAAAGTAGAATTAAAGTTATATCTTAAATTAAACGGATCGCTGTCTTGACAATGGGGTCCACTGTAGATGGGGGTATGGACCTAGTGGTCTTATCGGGCTTATATTGGTGATTTTTCTAATCCTGGTATTGATAGGCAGGGTTCCAATAGGCTTTTAAATATAATTTGATTAAGATTCTTTAATTAAGGCTACTAACGCGAAGTCAGATTCATTAATCTGATTTAACGTTAGGGCCTTTCAAAACACCTTGTTTTTTTCGTTTGCTGTTTCGAATCATTTATAGCCTAAATTCAGACAATAAAACCTTTAATTTAACTAAATAATTTTATTTTTTTAAGCATTATTGAAAATATAAGCTAAGCTTTAAAAGCTTAACATTGTTAAAAGGAGAATTAACATGAACAAAGATATATTTGAAGGTAAATGGGAAGAGGTAAAGGGTAAAATGAAACAGGCTTGGGGAAAATTAACCGATGATGACTTCAAACAAATCGAAGGATCTCATCAGGAAATTTATGGCAAGCTGCAAAAACATTATGGTTATACTAAAGATGAGGCTGAAAAAGAGGTAAGACAATTTTGGGATAAATTTAAATAGGAAAAGTGGAGAAATTCATATTACAAGGAGTAGGTAATTATGGAAAATCATACAGTCACTAAGGCCAGCGAAATCACAGGAATGAGTGTAAGAAATTTACACAATGAAAACCTGGGCGAAATTAATGACATTGTTATGGATAAATCTTCAGGTAAAGTTAATTACCTTGTTTTAGACTTTGGAGGCCTTTTAAGTTTCGGAAATAAATTTTTTGCTGTTCCCTGGAGCTTCTTCACTTATAACAATTCTGAGGATTGCTTCGTTATCAATGTGGATAAAGAAACTTTAAAAAATGCTCCGGGGTTTGATAAAGATAAGTGGCCAAATTTTGCATCCCCCAACTTTACCAGCTCTATTGATAAGTACTATCAACCTCATCATAAAAAAAATCCCTGAGTATAAGGCTGAAATTTATGATTCAGGAATTAAAGGTGGTCTAATCATAATCTAATACGCCACTACTGGAAAAATAGTGGAAAAAACGCCACTAAAAAATTCACTAATGGGCAGCTCTGTAAAGAGTTTGCTCTTAGGAATAAAAAACAAGTAATGATAATTTAATAACATAAGGAAATGATCATGAAAAAGACATTTATAGCCATAATAGGCACTGGTTTAATTTTAGGATCTGCTGGAATTTTTGCAGTTAGTGCTACAGATGTGACAACTAACTGGATCTGTACTACTAATGCCAGCAGTAGTGAGGTAGCTGCTGACCAGGCAGCGGATGAAAAAATGAAAACAAATAAAACCTCCGCTTCTGAAGCCTTCAGTTTTGCACAGCAAAACTGCCGCGACTGCACATCAATTACCTGTGAAGTTCAAAGCTAATTGAGCTGCTAATGAGTGTACATCCTTTGAAAGGTTGTACGCTCAATTATCCAATCGGGTTTACTGCACTTCTATATCTTTAACGACCCCATGCATTCTGGCACTTTTCTTCGCTTGTCGTCCTTCCTGCCAGGTTTGCAACATGACGTAAAAAGCGGGAACAAATACCACTGCAAGACAGGTCGAAGCCAACATACCACTACTAACTGCAATTCCAATAGACCGGCGTGCATTAGCTCCTGCACCTGATGCAAATACTAAAGGCATTACTCCCAGAATAAAGGCAAAAGAGGTCATAATAATAGGTCGAAAACGAGTTTTAGCTCCAAACAAGGCAGATTCCATGATGGATTTTTTATGAATTTCCCGATGCTCTCGTGCCACTTCAACAATTAAAATTGCATTTTTGGCAGCCAAGGCGATTAAAAGCAGGATGCCTATTTGTGTATACATATTGTTAGCGATTCCGAGAAGGCCTAAAGCTAAAACAGTTCCTATTAGGGCCAGCGGTACACTTAATAATATTGCACCAGGAGTGACCCAGTTTTCATATTGACCCGCTAAAATTAAATATACCAGGATTAACGATAAAGCAAAAATATAATAACTCATATTACCGGCAATCTTCTCTTGATAAGCAGTACTGGTCCATTCATAAGACATGCCTGCAGGCAAAATTTGTTGCGCTAATTTCTCTAATGCCTGAATGGCTTGACCTGAACTATAACCCGGCGCTGCCATGCCATAAATATTGCTTGAAGGGTACAGATTATAAAGAGAGACTATAGCTGGACCCACCGCTGGATATATGTCAGTCAGGGTTCCGATCGGTACCATACCACCAGATTTATTTTTTACATAGTAATTCCGCACGTCCTCGATGGTCATACGTGAACGTGCATCTGCCTGCACATAGACCTGGAATACCTGTCCAAATTTCGAAAAAAGATTGACGTAGGATGAACCAAGATAGGTTTGTAAGGCATCTGAGGCATCCCCAACAGAAACCCCTAATGATTCAGCTTTATATCTATTGATCGGAGCTGAAACCTGAGGTACTGAGCCTCTGAATGAAGTCATCAATCGCGTCAGTTCAGGTTGCTGATTTGCGTACCGTATCAGTTCATCCGTGGCAGTCTGTAGTTTATAGTAATCAAAAGAGCCATCTTGTAACTCCAATTGCATTTGGAACCCGCCAGATGCTCCCAAGCCTTGAATGGGAGGGGGTACCATCACTAATACCTTAGCACCTAAAGTATTAGTCCCAATCTGGTTTAGTTTTTTATAAAGTGACAGTAAATCCTCATCTTTTCCCCGCACACTCCAATCCTTGAGCATCACATAAAGAACGCCTGCATTTGCAAGATTCGCATTGTTATCAAGAAGTGAAATTCCATCAATGGTTATAATATTCTCTACCCCACCGACTTTGGATACTTGTTTACTGAGATCATCAAGAAGAGCCTCTGTACGTCCCAAGCTGGCACCATCAGGTAATTGAACATTAAGCATGAAATAACCCTGATCTTCAAGAGGAATGAAACCAGTAGGAATTTGGCTAATCCCGAAAATAGCTAATAAAATTAGTAAGATACCAATCATACATACTTTTTTATTTTGGTGAACAAGTCTGTCTATAAAACCAAGATATCTATTTTCTATAGCGTAGAAAACCTTATCAAAGGTACGGTAAATAATATTTTTAGTCTTGTGAGTATCCACCGGTCTAAGCCATAAGGCACATTGAGTCGGCTTCAAAGTCATTGCATTTATGGCGCTGATAAATGCTGTCGCTGCAATCACCAATGCAAACTGAGCATACATGGCTCCTGTTAATCCTGGCATAAAACCTGCTGGCACAAAGACGGCCATAAGTACCAGAGTGATCCCAATAATTGGACCTAACAGTTCGCTCATGGCGCGGATGGCAGACTCTTTAGGAGATGTTCCTTTTTCAATATGTTGGGTGACCCCTTCAACAATAACAATAGCATCATCCACCACAATTCCTATTGCCAGAACCAGAGCAAACAAAGTGAGTAAATTGATAGAGTAGCTTAATAAAAGCATGGCAAAAAATGCGCCAATTATAGTCACAGGCACCGTGGTGGTTGGTACCAAGGTAGCACGAAAATTTTGTAAAAAGACAAGGATTACTAATAACACTAATAGACCCGCTTCAAATAAAGTCATATAGACTTCATTGACTGAAGCTTTTACGAAAATAGTGGTATCAAAAGGAATGGAATATTGCATTCCTGGTGGGAATTTTTTAGCCATCTTTTCTACGGTCTTGCGCACTTCGCTTGCAACCTGGAGGGCGTTGGCCCCAGGAAGTTGGAAAATACCGATGGCTGCAGTGGCTTTATTATTCAGTTTTGCGAGCTGATTATAGCTTGAAGAACCAAGCTCAACGCGTCCTACATCACGTATTCGTACTATTTGAGCACTTGTACTGCTGTTTGCTGATTGATTGGGTTGGGTGGCGTTAGATTTGATAATAATATTAGCAAACTCTTCCTGATCAGCTAATTGCCCGGGTACATTAACTGTAAATTGATAAGGTGCTTGTCCGGCAACAGGCGGAGAACCAATTTGTCCAGCAGAAACCGCCTGATTTTGATGACTTATAGCATAAAGTACATCGCTAGGATTAAGACCAAAAGCGAGCATTTTCTGGGGATCAAGCCACACACGCATCGCATAAGTACCTGTTCCAAAAATAATCACATTTCCTACGCCTGGCAAGCGTGACAACTCATCTTGCATGTTAATGGCAGCATAATTATTAAGAAATAAGCCATCATATTCGTTATTTTTGGATGTTAAAGTAATGAATTGTAAAATAGCCGTAGATTTTTGCTGTACTACCACTCCCTGCTTTTGAACGGATTCGGGTAATTGCGCCATGGCAGCCTGTACTCGGTTCTGTACCAAGACCTGGGCAAAATTCAGATCAGTGCCGATAGCAAAGGTAACCACTAAATTATAAGTTCCACTATTAGTACTGGTAGATTGCATGTACAGCATTTTTTCTACCCCATTCACCTGCTGCTCAATGGGAAGAGCTACTGTATTGATCAGGGTTTTAGCATCGGCACCTGGATAGCTGGTAGTAACCTGGATAGTTGGAGGTACAATGGAAGGGTATTGCGTTATAGGTAAAACAGCTATAGCCACTAATCCAAGAAGAACCAGGAGTAATGCGATAACATTAGCTAATATAGGTCGTTCAATAAAAAATTTTGAAATCATTCTGCTGTCTTCTTTTGATCCTGAATTTGAACCTTATTACCAGGAGTCGCATTTTGCAGCCCACCAATAATGACCCTGTTCTGGGCATCAAGCCCTTTAGTAATTGCCCGCATACCTTCTTGCAGACTACCTAAAGACACGCGTTTTAAAACAACCACATTATTGTCATCCACTACCAGTAAATAAGGACCAATTTGATCGTAGAGCAATGAAGCATCGGGTACCGTCAATTGTTTTTCCGGTTTGGTTATGGGAACCCGCACCTGCACAAAAAGACCAGGAACAAAAATATGATCTTTATTATCTAACAGCGCGCGCAGTTCCATAGTTCCTGTTGCTGCATTAAGGCCTGTATTGATAAAATTTAGCTTGGCCTTGTGCCTAAATCCAGTTTCATTTTGCAGGTTGATATCAACAATCACCTGATTTATATCTTTAGGTTTAAACCCTCGAGCAAGAGCTGCTTTACGTAATTTCAGTAAATCAAGCTCATTAAGATTAAAGTAAATATAGAGCGTATCAACTTGCTCAATCGTTGCCAAATCAGTAGCTTTGCCATTACCGACTAAATTACCCACATCAACAAGATGACGCCCAATGCGTCCATCAAATGGAGCTGATACATGGGTATAACTATAATTGATCGCCGCTATCGCCTCATCTGCTATTGCCTTATTAACCTGTGCTTCAGAAGCCTGACTCTGAGCTAACCACTTTTCTACATTATTCAAAGAAGTTGCATTTTCTTTATACATTCGCTTTTGACGAGCATATTCGGATTTATCATATGCGTAGGCTGCTTTTGATGCTGCGACAGTTGCTTGAGCTGCTTTTAATTTTTCCAGATAGGATTGAGGTTGGATAACAAATAGTTCAGTGCCTTTTTTAACATTAGTACCATCAGTAAATTTAATCGATTCAAGATAGCCCTCGATACGGGCAACTAAATTGACTGAATTAAAGGCAACAGTAGTGCCCGTTTGGGTCACGTACTCAGCCATTTCTGCTTCTATGGGTTTCTCAACGATAACTGCAGGGAGAGGAATGCCTGTTGGTTTACTTTTAGAAAAATGATGCACGAACAGGTAAAGCAGAAATATAATAGCAATCACTATCCCTATTTTGACCTGTTTTGAATTTCTATCAAAGTTCATTCTGTTTACCATTTGGGTAGATAAATTTGTTTAAATTGCTCTTTTTGGGTCACTGGGGGCATATGATTATTTTGTTTTAGCATATTCCCCCAGTTTGTACGAGCAGCCATTTCCGCTTTTATCTTTTCTGGAACAACATCATTCCCATTTCGGATTTGCCAACCGCCCCCAAGTGCGCGATAAAGAGCTACCAATGCTTGCGGAATATCCCCTTGCGCATTAACAAGAGAGGTTTGTATTCGCAGCAATTGTTGTTCTGCATTTAGCACAGGAGTAAAGTCTGTTTCGCCTTCTTTATAACGAATCATTGTCAATTTTAATGTTTTCTTTGCTGCTTGATTCGCTTGAGTCAAATAATGTTCCGCTTTCTTCGCTTCAATATAGCCGCTGATATTATCTTGAACCTCTTGCTGTGCTTTTAATACCAGATTCAGATACTTTAACAACGTTTGTTGAAAAGCTGCGTCTTGCACGCGCACAGCGTTAGTAATTTGACCATAATTGAGTATTGGCCAGCTAAAATTTGGACCTGCAGTTATTGCTCGATTTTGCCAATGAAAAATATCACTGATCGAATTATTATCAATATTGTTTGAAGTAAATACAAAGGTTCCAACTAATGAAAAGGACGGATAAAGATTGGCTTTAACCGCACCAATAGATGCCGATTGGGCAATAGCTTCTTGTCGAGCCTGATAAATATCAGGTCTTCGCGCTAGTGCTTCTTTGGGAATTCCAACAGCTACACTCACTGGAGCTCTGGGAATACCATGATTTTTATGGAGTAATTTATCAGCACCATTAGGAATAGTTCCCATTAAAACGGCTAGTGCATCTTTTTGGCGCTGCAATTTATTAACGTACGAAGGCAATTTCGCTTGAGTTTCAGAAAGTTCAGCCTTTGCTTGCTCTACATCAACCAGGCTGGTTTGACCGTTATTGAATCGAGAACGCGCAATTTTCAACCCCGTGGCTTGCACTTGTATGTTGCTTTTAGTTACTTTAATTTGCTCTTCAAGAGTACGAATCTTGATATAATTACTGGCAACATCAGCCGTGAGAGTAACAAGGGCATTGTCATAAGCTGCAACCGAAGCAAAAAAAGCAGCATCATTCGCTTGAATTGCGCGTCGATATTTCCCCCAAAAATCAATTTCCCAACTCGCGGAAAAACCCATTAATGCCGTAAGGAAACTTTGCGGCAAAAGTCCTTGCAATGAGCCGCCACCAATTCGATTATAAGTGTAATTACCTGTCAAGATTTGTTGTTGCGGATAAAGCTCACCTACTGATTGGGCTAATTGGGCTCTCGCTTGAAGAACTCGAACACCTGCGCTTTGTAGGGATAAGTTACTTTGATAACCTTGATTTATTAACGTGGTTAAAACCGGATCCTTAAAAACTTTCCACCAGTTAGCATCTTGAGGTGGAGATTCTTTAATGGTTGAGTTTTTTTTCGGCCAATGATCGGCAACCTGTTTTTTGGGTTCCTTGTAATTAGGACCGACCATCATACAGGCAGTAAGGAACAAGCAGGCTATAAGAGTAACGGTCTTAAACATATGCGCTAAAATTTCCCTATTATAACGATATTCCTGCAGAGGGAATAAATAGATTTATCAATCCCTATGATCAATCGCACCAAACCCCTGGTTTAAAAGGGAGATGATTAAGTTTTGAAATGTATAATTGGATGGTGCTTTTATATTTAACAAAAATCTCAATTACCCAGAATAAAACTTATGTATTACAGGACTTTATCACCATTATTTATTATTTGGTAGATCATACTTCAAAAAATGCCAGCAGATTCCGCATAAGATTTTCTCCCTGGTAAAAGATGGCCATTGTATGAAAATAACGTAGCTCGGTCATCAATTATGTTAATTTATAAATCCAGGTGTAACTTCAAATTACTACCCTTAACTTGCCAGTTACTGAGCATTAACGAGTCTTTTGCAATCGTTTTTATATGCCAGTTGTCTTAAACAGACAACTTTGCGACACTGATTATTATATTTTTATACGGGAATGCATTTATGATTATTGCAAGCTATATAAAAGATGGGATGAAACGAATAGAAATCAATACAACGAATCAATATTTAGTGAAAGAGTCTCTTTGGATCGATCTTATTAATCCCTCAGAGGAAGAAGAAAATATTATTGAACAATCCGTAGGTTTAAATATACCAACGCGAGAAGAAATGCGTGAAATTGAATTATCAAGCAGACTTTATAAACAAAAAGATGTCCTGTTTATGACTGCTATAATGATTGCACAATCAGACTCTGTTAATCCGAAACAAGATGCAGTTACCTTTGTCATTACACCGAAACAACTAATTACTATTCGTTATATTGAACCTCAGTCGTTTAGATTATTTATATCAAGACTTGATAAAATACACATCGATAGTTCCACCTCATTGCTTACAGACTTGTTAGATACAACTATTGACAGATTAGCCGATATATTAGAAGGGATTAGCCATCGATTAGAACGCTATTCAAAAGATATTTTTCAATCAAAGAGCTCTCATAACACCAGTTATCAGCAACTGCTCCAACAACTTGGTGTCAATGGAGAGCTCAATGCCAAAATTGTGGAAAGCTTGATGTCGTTTACTCGATTAATTCCTTATTTTGATCAATCAGCAATTGTAAAAAATGACGAGCACATACGGCTCCTGATGTTAAGCAAAGATATTACTTCACTCAATGATCATGCCACGTTCCTGTCTAACAAGATTAGCTTTCTACTAGAAGCTACATTAGGAATGGTGCAAATTGAGCAAAATGGCATTATTAAAATATTTTCTGTTGCCGCCGTAATTTTTTTACCCCCCACTTTGATAGCAAGTATCTATGGTATGAATTTTTCGTTTATGCCTGAACTTTCATGGAAATACGGTTATATTTTAGCTATAGGTCTCATGTTGTTTTCTTCATGGGCACCTTATAAATATTTTAAATACCGTAAATGGTTATAAGAAACGAGTGATTATATTGGCTCTGTCGAAAATAGAAAATCCGAATTATACTGTCGCCCCAGAAAAAACTACGGGATTGAATAATGATCATTTTTAAAGGGCGTCACTTTCCCAAAGATCTCATATTGATGGCTGTGAGATGGAAACTTGCCTATCCACTGAGCTACCGAAATATATTGAAGTAAGACGTATAAAATATCTGAATAAAATGGTGGAGCAAGATCATCGCGACATTAAACGAGTCACAAAATATACACTTGGTTTTAACTCATTTGAAGCTGTAGAAGCAACAATTTCAGGAATAGAGTTGCATCGAATGATTAAAAAAAGACAGATGAAGTAATATAGGCGCGGTTTTCTGGACACAAAAAAAGGTTTTTTAAGAGCTATTCTTCTTAATACAAAGAGGAGAATAAAATGTCTAAAAAGCGAGCTTATTATACGGCGGCCAAGAAGGCAAAAATAACGCTAGCTGCGATTGAGGGGAAACTCACACAAGCGCAAATTACCAGTGAATACGGTGTTCACGCAACGCAGGTAAAAACTTGGAAGCAATCGGCCATCAAAGCCATTAACGATTTATTCTCTGGGGCTAATGAAAAAGAAGCCAAGTCCCAAGAGCAGCTTGTTGAGGCATTATATCAAGAAATTGGTCGACTTCAAGCGCAGCTATCTTGGCTAAAAAAAAAGCATGAACTTTAGTCTGGATGAAAAGCGCGTCATGATTGATCCTCTTGCCGAGCTCACCATTCGTGAACAATGCTTGCTATTAGACTTGCCTGTTTCAAGTTATTATTATAGTGCCAAGCCCATTTCTGTCGAAGATGAAGCGCTTATGGCGCTACTTGATGAGCACTATCTGCAGTATCCATGTGAAGGTAAAATTAAGCGGGCAAGATGGCTGTCAAAAGAAGTAGGCTATCCTGTTGGTAAACGTCGAGTAAAAAAGTTGATGGAAATGATGGGGTTATCGACTGTTTACCCAAAGCCAAATACAAGCGTTCCCAATAAGGAGCATGAGGTGTTCCCTTATTTATTAAAAGAGGTGGATATCACCAAACCAAATCAGGTTTGGGCCGCAGATATCACCTACATCCGCATGAAAGGAAAGCATGTGTATTTAGTAGCTATTATGGACTGGTATAGTCGTTATGTGATTGGATGGGCTATTTCACCTACTATGGAGGCTGAATTTTGTATTGAGGCGCTTAGAAACGCTTTGCTGCATTCGCGTTGTGAGATCTTTAACACGGATCAGGGTTCTCAATTTACCTCAAAAGATTGGATAAATACGCTAAAATCTCACCACATTTCTATCAGCATGGATGGGCGAGGACGTTATTTAGATAATATATTTATCGAGCGATTGTGGCGTAGTGTTAAGCAAGAAAAAATCTACCGGTATGATTTTGATACAATTGAAGAGGTTGAGCTGGCCTTAACGGAGTATTTTGAGTATTATAATAACCGAAGGCTTCACCAGTCCTTTAATTATTTAACGCCCGCAGAGGTGTATTATGGCCGGAAAAGACCATAAACCCTAAATGAGAGCGTCATGACTTACCCACAAGGCCCACAGGCCTATACGAGAAAGTGAAGCTCTCCTGACCTGTGGACTTGTGGATAAGTCATTCTGATAGAGTTGTGGTAAAATGACCTAAGACAATTCGTAGTAGCAATCACTATTCATACGGTATTGAGTAGGTTTAAATAGGTTAATTTGAGTGAATTTTTAACTATAAATGATGGATGAATAGCTCTTATTTTTCCTTAATTTTGTTCCAGACATGCGGACCCATATCAGAAGAGTGCAGGAGATACTCTAACCTGGAAACAGTTTTCAAGTTGGCAGACTAACTACGTCCAGAATATGGCTATCCTTAATTAAACAATAAATTTTCGACAGAGCCTTAATTTTGATCAAATGAGCAAAATATGATACAATATAATCCATACTTTTTTCTTGAGTAACACACAATGCATGGCACATTTATATCTGAACTTGAACAAATAGAGCTTCCTGAAATAAATACATCTTGCGAAGTCCTTATCAGCCAGCTAGAAAAAATTAAAAGTCATTTAAATCTTGATGTTAACATTGAAACTCAAGGATATTGTAATGCCTCATCGAATCTTTATGGTTATTTTAAACTTTTAAAAAAGGAAAAATTTATTATAAATCTGACCAAGCTTATCTGTTTATGGGATGGTCATTCTGACATAAAAGAAATAGCTAATGAATTTTTTAATCTCTATGAAATTACCCAAAACTCTCTCCAGTACCTGTCAAACATTCGCCAAAATGATACTTCGGAGTTAATTTCATTTATTAAATCAGAAAGCCTGCCCGATATAGAAAGAATCGCTACAGCTTTTCCATTATCAAAAGAACAGAGAATAAAAAAACTTTCTGAATTATTGCATTCAGAGGAAGTGTTATTTATAAAAAACAGCGGGCATATTATCTGTGTTGGGATATCTGGGGATGAATACTGTCTTCATGACTCAGAGAATTCAAGCTTTGAAAGAAAGTTTAAAAATATTGAAATTCTTGAAGAAGAAATCATTAAAGCATTGCATCCAGATGTAGAAGACTCTATGTATCTTCCAATGTTGATGTACTCTTATAGATTAAAAAATCGAGATCTAAGGCCAGTACAAATCTCTGATGATGAAAAAATAGAAATAGATGAAATGCCTCAAGATATATTGGATAGAGTTCTTTTTCTCGCTGTATCTGAAGGAGAATTATCTGTTGCGAATATGTTGATTTCTTATGGAGCCGATATTAACTATCAAGCTCAAGCCGGATTTTCTCTATTGC
Source organism: Legionella antarctica (assembly GCF_011764505.1). NCBI lineage: Bacteria > Pseudomonadati > Pseudomonadota > Gammaproteobacteria > Legionellales > Legionellaceae > Legionella > Legionella antarctica. The sequence goes on along the minus strand of NZ_AP022839.1, from coordinate 1,082,211 downwards.
ACATAGCAGCCCAAAATGGTCATCAGCAAGTAGTCAACATGTTATTAGATAATAAAGTAAATCCAGATACCTTAAATAGAGAGTTATTCACTCCGCTTTATCTTGCAGCCAAACATGGACATGAAGAAGTAGTAAAATTACTTGTAGCCTATAAATCTGATGTAAATACCCAAGTCTCTAGACTTAAATTCTCACCATTATTTCATGCATCCTATCATAATTATCCAACTGCTTTGCGGACTTTGTTAAAATTTAACTCTGATACACTTAGTGCCGCAGGTAAGTTCGGAAATACAGCGGCGCATGCCGCTGCTAAGTTAGGTTACCTAGAGATTTTAGTAATCCTTGGAGAAGCAGGGGCAAATCTAAATGCACAAACTAATAAAAAAACTACGCCTTTGCATCTCGCTGTAAGCAATGGGCATGTCGATATTGTAAAATATCTGATTGAAAAAGGTGTAGATATTGATTTGCAAGATGAGAATAATCATAGTGCCTTGGAAATTGTCGAAAGCAAAGCTTATAAAGACCCTTCGACAAAAGAAATTCTTATCGATTTGTTACGATCTAATAATCCTATTAATAAAATAAATCCCTGATTCTGGTTCTGTCGCAAAAATTATTAAGGACGCAAAGCACAGGAATTCTGGCTTTGTCGAAAATTAGTTAATGCATCTTCATTGATCTTATAAGCTGTTCTGATTGGCAAGCAAAGTGCTAAATTACCCGCATTATTCTTTAGTCGCCTCCAACGATATACTGAAGAGCTACTTACTTGAAATAAGCTACAGGCATCAATAATTCTTCCTCCTGATTCAATAAAACTAATAACACGCTCTCGTAAGTCAATCGATTTAATATTCATTATAAAAAGTAGAATAATATCACAATAAATACATCTTTTGAAAATCATTTAACTATAGTATGTTATTACCACAGTTGGGCTTTCAGAAAGAAGAATTTGACTGCTTTAAGAACTCTAATTCCTCTGGCGTAGACTCCCTACCCAAAATTGAATTCCTATGGGGATATCGTCCAAATGTCTCAATAATAGCAGCATGCTTCAGCTCAAATTCATAATTAGCTTCCATTTGAGGCTGGCTAAAAAGTTGCTTTGCTTGCTCATGAATGATTGCCGATTCACTGTGCATAAATGGCATATAGAGAAAGCTTCGTTGAGTAGGCTCAAGTTCTTTATCAAAATTATTCTTAATAGCAAATTGCGCTAATACAATTGCCATACCATCAAAGGAAAAGCTTCGAGACGTATCTCTAAAAATATTACGTGAAAATTGGTCTAATACAATTACCTCTGCTAATGATCCTAATGGGGTATCACGCCACTCAAATAATTCACCATTTGAAGCCTGACGATGTAATTCAAGGAACTTACTTTTGATTAAGTCATCTAAATTGCTATCCTTTTTCCACCAGTCGGCAGGAGATAATGTGTCAAACCAAAAATCTAATACGTCTGTATAAATCATCTAATATTCTTATTAGTTAAAAAAATTATTTTACACATTAGGTAATGACTATTGCACATCATTTATAACAATTGAAAAATATATTTTATTTTTCGTATATTATGGGGCTTTGGGATACATTTCTTTCAACCAAATTGATATACCAATTACTGTAAGGAAACAAACAAAATACTTATGTTTATTCAACCAACTCATACATGATTTCATTGCGTTTCATAATGGGCAAAGTCCAAGGAGGGTTGTAAAAAGCAAAAAGCGGCTCACCAATAACTTGAAGCTGGTTGGCTTTAATAAATTCGTCCAGAACCAGAAGATTTTTATCGATCAATTCGTTGGAGCGAGTTCCAGAAAATTGGATAACTACCATTTTTTTGGGGGGGACTTGCCTTATTTTAACCTGATTATTATTTGGCTTAGGCAAACTTTCAATAGTATATTCTTCTGGCATAACAAATCTAATCTTCCATTGTTGTTTATCACTTTGCTGTTGCATGACCGGTGCTGTCATAGCTATTTTGGTAGATTTTTGCTGAGTTATAGGGCTTGTCATGGTAATGTTGTTGCCAAAAATGTAATCTGCTAGCAACCTGAAGCCTCGGGTAATGGTCTCGTCCGCATTACCTGATAACGAAACCTCCGCAATTATCATTGGTTGATATACCCTAATTTCTATAGATCCACTCTTTTCTGATACAGAGTATTTAGGTTCTTTTACGTTTCTCATGCTGTAAAAATAAAAGGCAAAATAAGCTGTTACTAATAGTAACAACAATAATAGGGTAGTTACGATGTATTTATTCATTGCTTTATAGCTCTCATCCTTAATCTATACTCATGATACCCCAAGATGATAATTTTCAGTATCAATTGAGTGGGGCTTTGGGACACGGCTCTTAATAGCAATGCTAGTAGTCTTTATCGCCGATCAAATTGGACTGAAACCTTTCGAATAGCTCTTTTACTGAACTCATATCATCAATCCAAGGCATGTGCCCTGCATTTTGTATCGTTTTTATGGTTATGTTGTCTCTTTTAAAACGACCATCATTTTCAAAAAGCTCTGGTGGTGTCATACAATCTTCCGAACCACCTATAATCAAAGTTTTTACAGATTCTGGAATCCATGTGGCATTAAAATTAAGCTCTACGGCTTTAACCTGCCACCAGTTTGCCGCATGGTAGTTGAAAGGAAGGTCTTGTAATACTTGCTTACCTTGCTCTAATGTTTTATCGGTAAAATAATAAATTGCGCAGGCCATTAATGCCGTTTTAAACGTTTCATCAGAAGGATTCGCAACGAAATTCTGAAGAGGTATTTCAATGGAAGGCTTGCCCTTATCTTTGGCAACTCTGTTTGCCGTATCATGCCATAACATTGGTGATGAATTTAAAATAACAAACCCAGCAAGCATCTGCTCAAGTTGAGGGAACATCAGTGGAAACATGCCTCCAAAAGACTGACCAACCAGGATAGGGTTTTGAAAACGGCTCACCAAAGACAACAATAACTCAAACCAATTATCAAAATCGTAGTCATCACAGACATGATTGCTCCCATTGTTGGGTAAATCAATTAACCATGCATTGCCTGGTAAAGAGAGTTCTATCGCCAAACCCTCAAGATATTTTGAATCAGCACCGGGACCGCCGGGTAAAAACAACCAGTTATAGTTTTTTCCTGAATTATTGGAAACAAGTTGATATCTGGTAGATGTTTCATCCCATAAATAATTGTGTTCAATCATTTTCTATATACCTTTTAAAAATTTCTGTTCTTTGTAGATATTCTATGTACTCTACCAGCGATCTAGAAACCACCCGCGAAACACACTCCCTTCTTTGGTTTAGAGTTCGAATTTTTGCTGCATTATAATTAGCTAGATTTTGTCTGTCTATTATTGGTCAACGTATTTAAACTTGAAACAGTACATATTGATCTTGCCCTGATTTGTCGGACACCTAGCTAAGGGAGTAAACTCCTAAAGCAGAGGTGAACAATGAGCAATAGTGAGTCAGATAAAAAAATAGTACGTAAAAAATATAGCCCTCAATTTAAAGATCAAGCTCTTGAACGAGCGGTTAAAGATGGCATACCACAAGTAGCGAAAGATCTTGGCTTAAAAGAATCCATGTTGTATTACTGGAGAACTCAACAGAAACAAGGCGGTGACTCCATTGAGAATCAAAAGTTACAACAAGCAGAAGTATCCCGATTAAAACGAGAGGTTGCTCGATTAGCAGAGGAAAATGCCTTTTTAAAAAAAGCGGCGGCGTACTTTGCCAAGGAATCAAAGTGAGGTACGTCATGATTAAGGACCAATCGAATAAATTTCCAGTGATGCTCATGTGCCGTTTATTAAGAGTGTCTGTCAGTGGTTACTACAGCTGGCTAAATCGAGAACCCTCTTTACGCCAAAAGGAAAATATAAAGTTAGCCTGTAAAATCAAGGCTATTTTTGATGACTAGAAATCACGCCCAGGAGCTCCTCGAATTACTAAGCGATTAAACGCTGAGGGAGAGCCAGCTGGTCGCCACCGTGTTGCTAGCATTATGAAACAACACGGTTGGCGTGCTCGGGCTGCGAAAAAATATAAAGCAACAACAAATAGTAATCATCAATTGCCTGTTTCGCCGAATCGATTGGAACAAGATTTTTCAGCTCAAAAACCAAATGAAAAATGGGTGAGCGACATTACGTATGTGTGGACTGATGAGGGCTCGCTCTACCTTGCTGTTGTGATGGACCTGTATTCGCGCATGGTCGTTGGCTGGTCTATATCAGAGCGTATGAGTGCCAAATTGGTTATCGATGCATTACAAATGACTTTATGGCGTCGTAAACCACCACCAGGGCTTATTCTTCACTCGGATCGTGGTAGCCAATACTGTTCCCATGAGTATCAAAAGCTTCTTGCCTTTCATGGACTAACATGCAGCATGAGTAAGCGTGGCGATTGTTTTGACAATGCTGCAATGGAAAGCTGGAATCATAGTTTCAAGGTTGAGGCTATTCATGGAGAAAAACTAACAACAAGAGCCCTTACTAAAAATCATGTGTTCGAATATATTGAAATATACTACAATCGAAAACGACTTCATTCGACGATCGGTTACAAAACGCCGGAGTTCTTTGAAGCTAAAATTGTCGCTTAGCAAAGTGTCCGATTTTCCGGGGCAAGATCAATGTGATTATTATGGATAATGCTGCATTCCATAAATCAGAGCAAACCAAAAAAATAATAGCAGATGCCCAATGTACTCTGTTGTTTCTTCCGCCTTATTCGCCAGATCTAAACCCAATCGAAAAATTCTGGGCTAACTTAAAAGCCTATATAAAAAAAATAATAGGGCAATTTAATACACTTGCGGGTGCTATTGATTATGCGTTTCAATCGATAATTTAAAAATCAAACCACTATATTATAGTTTTTAAAGATTATTATTTTAAAAACCAACGGACTATTGGTTTTCTCCTTCTATTTATGGCTTCTCCCCATTTTTGGCGGCATTTCAATCATCCGCATAATATTTTAACTATAATTAAACTGCCTCCCGATTAAGGGTTAAGCTCTTAGTTTCTACTTTTTGCTTCAGTTAAAAATGGGGGGATTACTAATTGATAAGTATTTTTGATAATTATTTGGCTTCTGTAATTTGACGCTCGTGAATTATACCTGGCAAAACCTGTGCATCTCGAATTACTAGTATATGCAGCGATAGGTAGATTAACCAAACCTCGGCAGTATTGTTTCCATTTATAATTACTGAGATCAACCACATTAGTTGCGGTGGAAGTAATCACCCATAAACAAATCTTCAAATAAAATTGCAATCCATTTTTAGAACGATTATTCTATTTTAGAATGATTATTCTAAACAGGATGGCTAGGATGCATAAAAAGGATGTGCAAAACCAAGAAGCAGTCAATCGCTGCATGCTTTTATTCTGGGAGCAAGGCTACTTTAAAACGTCTATCGATGAACTGGTTAAAGCCAGCGCTCTTAATCGAGCCACTATTTATAATCAATTTGGCAGTAAGGACGCATTTTTTAAAGCAATGCTGGAGCATTATGAAAGAGAAGTTACCAGCCAACTCACGTCTCCCCTGCTGCAAAAACCGAGTGGAATAAAAGCCCTTTATGCTTTTTTTGATCAGTTTGTTGTCTTAAGCGAGGGCGGCCAGTTAAAAAATGGATGTTTTTATATTAATGCTGCTGCTGATGCGCCTTTACATTCCCCAGAAATCGTTGAAAAAATTAACGCTTTTATTCTGAGACTGACCCATTTACTTCGCGAGGCCTTAACGATTGCCCAATCCGAAGGCGATATACCCCAAGATTTAGATATTGAAGATGCCTGTCAGTTTTTGATTGCCAATATTTTTGGATTATTCATTCTGGCTCGTGCTACTAATGACAGCAATAAATTAAAAGCACATATTCGAATAATCAAACGATTTTTTAGTTAAATATCGTCGATAGACAACAAAAGGATTTGAAGATATGAGCTTTACAAACCTAAGCTATCTTTTTAAAAAGATACCAACAATGGTTTCATGCTTACAAAGATTAGGATGGTAATTTGGGTTCTGTCGCATAAAATTTCTGATTTTGTAGTCTAACCATTTTTTCAGGCTGCAGTTAAATGATCAGTTTCAAATGGAAGCATTTTAAACAAAACATTGTATCCTGTCAGAATCGCCGGGTAAGTGTCTGCCACTGAGTCCGGATTAATCCGAGCCGCGCGCGTCAGCAAGCGGAATTCTTTAAAAATATTCAAAATACCTATTGACACGGTTTTTCTGTAAAACTGATGTTTTTCCATATCAAACGTAAGTCATGCAATATGCATGCCCTAAGATCCCCAAGATCACAATGTAGCCCCTTTCACTAATAAAACATCTCCCTCCTGAGGTCAGATTTTTTCTTAGCCCTTAGTGGCGTTAAAACTCGAAAAATGCGTTCAAAAAAAGTCATGTTATGATTGCCGTATCAGCATTAGTAACGCAGTGGTAGATGATGAAACGCCAAGAAATCAAACAAGTTTTAGATGAGTTAACAAAAGATATCGATAGTCTTGCCGACAAAAAGGCCGTGACTATCATTAAGGTATTGGTTAATTTGGTCGAAATGCTTGCCGAAGAAAATGCTTTGCTCAGAGAGGAAAACCAAGTATTACGTGATGAGATAAACCGCCTTAAGGGTGAACAGGGCAAACCTAATATTCGCGGTCAATCCAAAGGTAGCAATGGCGATAATACAGGCAATTCCAATCATTCATCTGAAGGAGATCGCAATAAACGTGGTAAAGGGAACAATAAAAACACAGGCAAAGACAAAAAAAACGTACGTATTGATAGACGTGTTACGATTGCTCTGGACAAAGCAACGCTGCCAGATGACGCCAAGTTCAAGGGTTTTGAGATTCGAATCATCCAGGATCTAAAAATCATCACGGATAATGTTGAATTCAAGCTGGAAACGTATTACTCACCATCTTTGAAAAAAACCTTTATTGCGCCGATTCCTGGCGAATATAAGGGCAGTGAATTTGGTCCTGGGGTTAAAGTGGGTATTCCTGCCCATCGTGATCAGTCATTATCGCCCTACCGTGATCAGTGATTATCGCTTGATCGTGATCACCGATTATCGCCTGATCGTGATCACTTTTCCCAAAAAACAGGAATAGGTGATCACGATGCCACCACTCCATATGGGGCGTGGCTTTTGCAAGCATTAGCACCGGTTATACTAGTTAGTTTAATCGGAGAGTAAAAATGTCAGCAAAAGGAACATCTATGCGTAAATTGATTCAGATACTGCGTCTTCATTTTGAGTTAAAATTAAGCAGGCGCCAAATAGCAAACAGTCTTAGTGTATCGGTTGGTGTGGTTATCAAATACATCAATCGAGCCCTGGATAAAAATCTTTCATGGCCTCTTCCTGAGGGGATGGACGAGCCAGCTTTACTTGAAATTTTAAAGCCGAAAGCCGCTCATGCCAGCCTAAACAAGGCGCTAGACTTAATAGATTTCGCAAAAACTCACCAAGAATTAAGCCGAAAAGGCGTCACATTACAGTTGCTTTGGGATGAACATCAATCAGAACAAGAAGGCGCTTTAAGCTATTCTCGTTATTGTTACCACTATCGTGCTTATAAGCAAAGCCTAAAACGCTCGTTGCGTCAGACACATAAGGCGGGAGATAAGGTTTTTATTGATTACAGCGGTGTTACGTTCAGTATTATTGATCCTGAAACAAATGACATCAGGGCTGCTGAAATTTTCGTAGGTGTTTTGGGTGCCTCTAAGTATACGTTTGCTGAAGCCACATGGTCTCAGCAACTTCCTGACTTTTTGGGTTCTCAACGCCGGATGTTTGAGTTTTTTGGCGGTGTTCCAGCACTTGTTGTGCCAGATAATCTCCGTTCAGCCATCAGTAAATCATGTCGATATGAGCCTGATACGAATCCAACATACGCACACTTCATTGAGCATTATGGCACAGCTGTACTTCCAGCAAGGCCTTATCGTCCTCAAGACAAAGCATCTGTTGAATCAGGTGTTCAAGTTGCTCAACGTTGGATATTAGCCCGATTACGACATCAAACCTTTGTGGGTCTTAATGAACTCAATGCAGAGATTGCACGGCTATTAACCATAATGAACCAAAAACCATTTCAAAAACTACCTGGATGTCGCGAGTCAGTCTTCATGGAAATGGACAAACCTGTATTAAAACCGTTACCAGCAGATGCCTATTATTACAGGCAGTACAAAGCGTCTCGCGCAGGTATTGATTACCATGTTGTGCTTCAAGGGCATTATTACAGCGTGCCTCATAGGTACTGCGGCCAGCTCATTGATTTATGGTTTAACCAGCATACGGTTGAATGTTATTTTGAAGGAGAGCGCATAGCGATGCATCTGTATTCAAGCATACCAGGTAAACAATCCACGATTTCTCATCACATGCCCAAGAGGCACCGCATACACACCGAGCAATCAAAAGAGAGATATTTACGGTGGGCGAGCGAGATAGGTGCTTGCACACACATGGTCGTAAAAAGAATATTTGATGAAAAACCTCACCCCGAACAGGCTTACCGTTCCTGCCTTGGTATTTTGAAACTAGCGAAACGCTATGGAGAAATCCGTTTAGAGCAAGCCTGCTCCTATGGTGTACACCAGGGGGCATACAGCCGTAAAAGCGTGTTATCCATTCTAGAAAATAACCTTGACCAAGGAGCAAAAATTCATGCATCACGTGACGTGAACCTACATGGATTAACGCATGACAACATTAGGGGCTCTCAGTATTACCACTGAGTCTGTATCAACAATTTTTAATTAAAAAACAAGGAAAAAAATGAACAATGAATCCGTATTAGAACAAATGAGACAACTAAAAATGACGGGCATGCAGGAGGGCTTTCGTGAACAACAAAGCCAACCCAAACACGCCGACTTAAGCTTTGAAGAGAGGTTAAGTCTCTTGTTGGACCGCGAAATACTACGCAGAGACAATAATCGTGTGCAGAGTTTACAGCGGCGAGCAAAACTCAGGCAATCTGCAGCCATTGAAGATGTTTGTTATAAAAATAAGAGGGGTTTGGAAAAGGCAAAAGTGATGGCTCTTGCTAAATGTGACTTTGTTCGTCACCATCAAAATTTACTTATAACCGGACCTACCGGCTGCGGGAAAACATATCTTTCATGCGCTATCGGAAACCAAGCTTGCCGTCTAGGTTATAAAGTTCGCTATTTATTGTTAACGCGATTTTTAGAAGAAATGAGCATCTCACATGCCGATGGAAGCTATGCCAAGTTAATGACGCAATTACACAAGGATGATGTACTGATTCTTGATGACTTTGGATTAACAGCAATCAATGCAGCACAACGCCACGACTTGTTTAATCTTATTGAAGATCGGTATCAGCTAAAATCGACCATTATTACAAGCCAGTTTCCTGTGGCTAAATGGCATGAGTATTTAGGTGAGCCAACCATCGCCGATGCCATACTCGATCGCATCTCTGAAAATGCACATCGAATAGAACTCAACGGAGAGTCCATGAGAAAAAAAGAAATTGCTTCATCGTGATCACTTTGTAATAATCTCACCGCTTGTAAAAACAGCGCAGTAATAGGTGATCACGCTAGGCGATAATCGGTGATCACGTTCGCAGGAATACCCATAAAGCGCTGGTCATCACATTATACCGTGATGCAGGGATGACGGAGAGCGCCATTGAGCGCTTTTTAAAAACATGTGGTATTCAAATATCACATGGTAAAATTGCTTCCATGCTGACAGAAGGCAATGATATTTTTCATCAGGAAAAAGAAGATATTGTCGATGCCGGTAGCAACGCAGGCTTGTACCAGCAGATGGATGACACAGGCAGTCGTGTTAACGGCAAAAATCACTACACCCATGTTTTATGTAATGACTTTTTTACAGCATACTTCACTCGTCGTAAAAAAGATCGCTTGACCTTATTGGAGTTGCTGTGTCGAGACCAATTAAAGTTTATGTTTAATCAGGAGGCTTATGAGTTAATGGATGAGTTTGGTCTCGCAAAAAAATGGTTGGATCAAATTAAACCAATGCTGCATGCACAACCCCTCACACGTGAATCAATCGATAGTTTGATGGGAACACTTTTTCCAAATCCAAAAAAACACAGCACGAATCGACGCATAATTCTTGAGTCAGCAGCTCTTGCCTATTATCAGCACTCGAAATACTTCATCCATTATTTAATGACAGATGATGCGCCTCAGTTTAATAAATTGGCCCTACATCATGCGCTGTGCTGGATCCATGAAGGTCGTCATTATAAAAAACTCACTCCATTCTCAGATATGAATCAGAATATATTGGCTGTATTTCTTGAGCAATTATGGGATTTCTACCATGCATTATTGACTTACAAGACGGCTCCATCTCAATCAATGGCCCAACAACTATCAATGCAATTTGATACTTTGTTCGCAACCACGACAGGCTATGATGTTTTAGATCAACGCATTGCAAAGACACGTGCTAAAAAACAAGCGTTATTATTGGTGTTAGACCATCCATTTCTGCCATTGCACAACAATGCCTCTGAATTAGGGACACGGTTTCAAGCAAGGATACGCGACATCAATCTCCAAACGGTCTCCCAAAATGGCACCAAATCAAAGGATACGTTTGCCACGATTGTACAGACGGCCAGAAAACTGAAAGTTAACGTTTATCAGTATATTTACGATAGGGTGACTAAAAAATTTGAAATGCCATCATTGGCTGAATTAATCTTACTTAAAGTGCGGCAGGTTCCATGCACCACATAAGCATCTCGAGATAATTCCGCTTGCTGACGCGCGCGGCTCGGATTAGTCCGGGCTCAGTGGCAGACACTTACCCGGCGATTCTGACAGGATACAAAACATTATCTTGATGTTGGTTCGGTGGTACCTTGCCTACTCGTTAAGTTACCGTGATATTGAAGAATTAGCTCTGGAAAGAGGCTTAAAAGTTGACCACTCTACTGTGTATCGCTGGGGCAGTGGATGTATCTGTATCGAGCTGTAGATAAAGTAGCTCATACCGTTGATTTTATGTTTTCAAAAAAGCGTGATGAGCCAGCCGCTAGAGCCTTTTTTGTTAAAGCCATCGGTTCAAACGGCATTCCAGAGAAACTAACCATGGATAAAAACGGCGCAAACAAAGCAGGCATCAATACTATTAATCTACATTTATCGCTCTTATTTATGTTGAGCGGCGTATTCATGCAGCTCGCGGTTCGTCAGATAAAATACCTCAATAACATGGTTGAGCAAGACCATCGATTTATCAAAAAAATCACCAAACCCATGAAAGGGTTCAAAGCATTCCACTCCGCCGAAGCGACACTTACTGGAATTGAGCTCCACCACATGCTGCGTAAAGGGCAGCATAAACAGTCAGCGAACCAAACGATTTTTGAACAGTTCTATGGCCTAGCGGCATAGGTGTGTCTAAAATAAATCCGTCTTACGCTTTTAATTATTTTTGCGACAAAACCTTTTTTTCAGCAAAGCACTCATTTGGCGTACCTTGAATAGTTGGCTCAGCTGCACTCAATAAATCATTGGTACATTCAGTTAGAGGTGGATAAATTCTATCGTGATTAATGTATTGCTTTATCTCTTTAGCGTCCTGCCCAGTCTGTGTAATTTTTCTTTCCCATCCTTGCATATATAAAGCGCCCCAAGGGCCTAAATCTAAACAAGTCACATAGGCTTCCTGATGGTAAGCGATCATGGGAAAACCATATAGATCAGCGACAGCATTATGGCCTACTATCCTGCCTTGAGGACGTCCGTGTTGGCATGACATGACTGATGTGTGTTGGATATCGACATTGGCACAAGCCACATCACCGGCGGCAAAGCAATGCGGTGTTTGTAGCATGCGAAGGTATTTATCGACAATAATTCGTCCTAACTTATCTTTAGTATCTGAAAACAAACCAGCTAAAGGATTGGCTCGCATGCCGACAGTCCAAATCACGGTTTGTGTTGGAATGAATTCGCTTGATTCCAATAAGATGCCGTCCTTTTTTAGTGCTGTTATGCTCGTGTTTGGCATCAACTCGATACCCATTTCGTTTAGCGCTTTTAATATGGTTGGCTGAGGTGATTGACCTAATGTACTGGCTATTTCGCTATGATCGATGAGTATCACTTTTACCTTAGAATGATTTGATTCATCAATAATATTTCTTAATCTATTGGGTAATTCCGAAACTAATTCTAATCCGGTGAACCCGCCACCCACAACAACAACAGTATAACGACCATTATGGTTATTGGATTGAGGTAATTGTTTTAAATGGGATTCCAGTTTTTTGGCGGCAGGATAAGTGTCGATATTAAAACTGTATTGTTCAAGTCCAGGAATGTTAGGATAGCAGCGGTTCCCGCTACCAGTTTCTCCCCACCGATAGGTAATAGAATATTCCCTATCTATTCCTCATGGGCAGCAACAAGCAATTCACAAATCATCTGATTGCAAAACAAGCACTAATCGTTATCAAAACTCAAAAACTCATTTAAAACCAAAACAATAGCCGTGTTCAAAAATAAGATGCTATGAGGTATTAATGGGATTAAGTTTGATTTTCTCCTGCCCATGAATAATTGCGTTAAATAAATCATTCCAATTATCAACAAAATATTCACTGAATAGGCGTTTCATTTTATCCCAGAGACCAATTTTTGATTGGCGCATTTTTAGTGCTTTTTGGAACATATTACAACAAAGCTCCTGAACCTGATCAACAAAGAAAGCGAGCATCATCAATAAGGCTAGCATGGTCGAGAGATTTTTATATCCATGTCCAAAATTATGACCAAAGTGGTAGTTTAGGTTTTTGAGTGTATTAAATATGGGATTTTCTATTTTCCAGTTCGCACGTCCTCCTCGCATAATGTCATAAGCATTGTTATTGGTAATCGTTATGTCAGTGACCCAGCTAAAATGTTGCTTGCCACCCTTTTTATTTGTTTCCCAGTACTCCATGAAATTTACTTTAAAATCATAATGGCTTGTATTGAGTGGTGCGCCATTAATATAACGGTAACTGTGCGTCACCCCGTCTTCTGTTTTGTGCTCATAAGTAATACACTCATGTTCGTTGAGCCATTTAAATAGTGCTTTGTGATCCCCTTCTTTAGCACCCGTTATGAACTGCATATCCAGGTTTTTAAGCTCATTGAGGTGAGGGTAATTTGAAGCCAAGCTGTCTTCAACGACAATGACTTTTAAGTGTGGGTGTTCTCGTTTCAAATCCCTATATAACCGTTTGGAAGCGTTGCGTTCACAGTCGTTTTTAGTATCGCCATCTTCTTTCATGATAAGTTCTGGTACAAATGGAATAACCACTTTTTTATCCGGGTGAACTATGGCTGCGCAATACATATTGTGGTAATACGAGACCTTCTCGTCAGGAAATCGAGCATAATGATAGGATTTGATGGCCAGCTCTATTTCCGCCTTAACTTCTTTTGATAATTCCTTATACATTTTTTTATCATGCAGCAATGTAGGCAAACTATCGATATCTTTAATTGGAATCAAAGTAATTTTTTTGTGGTCATCTATATACCATAATGCAAAATATGTTCGTAGTGGATTAGCTAAAATATAACTACGTGCTTTCAGAGATAGGTCGGTAATAGATTGCTTTGTGGTTAAAACTACAGATAATTTGTGATCATGCTTAATACAACATTGGTCGCAATGAATTACATTGGATGCAAAAAATCCAGTTCCATCCCCAGCCAGTAAATAACGACCGTTTAGGTAACGATAAGATTCCAGGGATTTCCCTCTTTGAAGAAAGGCAAATAACCGCTTATAGACTTTACGCAGAGTAGATGGGGCTCCTTCATCCAATCGCTCGCGCATGTACGTATCACTAGGGATCTGTTCAATGCCATAAAGAGTTCCTAAATTATGTTGAACTTGGGGATCCAGTCGGTGACTCCTATCAAATTGGAGTAATGAAGGGTACTTGAGATTAAACATCGCAAAGGCAGACATCAAACAATCCGTCAACGAAATAACATTTTTCCCTGGCGCAGCATCACGGGGAGATTTGATTTTCTGAAACTCTTTACGAACTACAGTGATCAACCCAACTGCAGACAAAAATTTTCTTATTGGTAACATCTTTGGACATTCTATCATTCAGTTTTAAATTAAAGATAAAATAGCAAAAAAGTTTACGAAATAAAATAGTTGGGATGCAGTACTGGCGCACTGTTGAGTAGGTTACGGGAACTGCTGTTAGGATAGTATAGTTGACTCCCTGCTGCTAAAACGAGTCGATCGTAGACATATTCTAAATTCCCCTCCTCTGATTCATCAGCAACTATTACTGTTTGCTTATCTTGATTCATTTGTTGGGCTTCACCAATAATGATTTTCACATTCACTGGGTCTAACAATTTTTTTAACGGGATTCGCGTAACTTCTAAATCGTCCTCATAATTACGAACGCGAATATCATGATACAACGTTTTATTGATGACGACGATTTCAAGCGCATTATCTTGAGATAATTCTTGACGTTTTTTAGCCGCTCCAAGCGCTGCCCAAAGGCCAGCAAAACCAGCACCTACTACTATAATTCTTTTCATTATCCAATACTCACGAAAATCTAAATGATTTTAACTTGCCCAAGCTTTGTTGCAATACTACCCTGCTGTTTTCAATAGGCGGTTCTAGTCAACGCGGAAACTATCAGCAGATATCAACGTTTCACCCAGTGTTGGTTCTTTATTTATCACTAATATCCTCACTATATTTTTTAACCAGTTACGGTAGCAATTTACTTAGTTGATTTTTCTCTCTATTCGAAATATTTTCTTTTATATTTTTAGCATATAATATAATTAATAATACCAATATATCGTTAGAGTAATGATATAAAATACGCAACCCACCACTTTTTCCCTTTCCACCTTTCCCTGTTTGCCATCTTAATTTCCTTACACCTCCTGTGCCTGCAAGCAAATTACCCGAATCAGGATACGCCTCTAAATAATTATATACTTCTTCTAATGATCTTTCCCTGATCTGTTGGACACCTTATTAAGAGAGTAAAATCCTAAAGTAGAGGTGAATTGATGCGCCCATATGGGAATATATGGCGATACCCCCAACCAAATTGCTAATAATGACAAAGCTAAAGAAATTGATATTAAAAATTACCATTGGAAAAAAATGTGTCGCGGTTTATTTCAGCTGCCTATTGCTGCTTGAATACGATTTAGCGACTTACACGCCAGCCTGTACGTAGTGGTATGTTAATTTAACAATAAAATCACGGTTCTGAAGTTAAAAAAAATAGGTTATCAATTACCGAGCGGGGATTAGATTGTAAAGCGCTACGCACAGGATCATCTCCCATCAATTTCAAAAAATGTCCATTTGAATACTAAGCTGGTGATGATAAATTGCCAACTTAGTGGGTGGGAAGGTTCCTAACATTAGAACCTTCCTGAGTGCTATAATTTAATTGAAGTTATCAGTATATAACTTCACGGCGTTCTAAAGTTCGGATGGTCTCTTAGCAGATAACTTCATTTAAAAACCACATGACTTTCCGGATAGCCTCTAATATATTTCTAAGGAGGGATTATGTCACTGCCCCCGCGTTTTTATAATGAAAAGAACACGAGCAACATTGCACCTGAAATCATCAAGAAACTGATATTGCTTCGTTTATCGGAGTACAGCCTGAAACGTATCGAAAAAGAAATGACACCCGTGTATTTTGGACAACTTCATGTATTAATACTGGAATTAAGCCAGCGAATACAAAAAGCTAATATTATTCGTAGCGGTGGCCCGATCGCCTATAAAATAGCCAAGAAAAGGTTTGAAGGGCTCCTTGATGCACAATGGTACGCGGACAAAGTCCATGCTATTGTATTTGGAGCACAACTATTGCAATACTTTACCATTGTCTGTGATAATGATTTTGACCCAAATGATAATATTTTCGCTTTTGTGCGATTCTTGAAGTACAATGAATCCCGGTTTGGAAATACAGAAGATAACCTTTTCATCACTGAGTACACACTGATAAAAGCCTACAATGAATTGTGTAAGTATGATGATATTTATAAAGAAATAATAAATGGCAATGAAAAGACAAAACAGATGGAAGCTGCTTTGTCCATAAAAAGATTGGCTGGGAAAATCTATACATTGGAACAGCATTTGGCTCTGAAGTCCGCAGGGAACTCTCATCACATTTTTTATCAATATCTTGCTTTTATCATTTCCTACACCCGCTCAAAAATTACAGAAATTCTTTTTGAATTAAATATACCAAAAGAATTGGAAGAAGAGCCGAAAAAGTGGATGAGCTCTCAAAGAGAACTATTGGTAAAGGCGCATACACACCTCAATGCATTAGATGCGCTAATGCAAGATCCTGAGCGACTCAAAGGCGCGGAGTACAGTTTAGGGTGGGACATTTTGTACAATTTTCCAGAAAAAAGCATAGAGCGTTTGAAGCTTCATATAGAGGAGTTGATCGGCTCTTTCTGATTTTGTGTTAGTATAATGGCGAACTGATTTTGGGCGTACTTATGAGGTGATCCTAGGTAACGTGAATTCGATATAACTGGTTAAAGATTAGGTTGTAATGTGATGAACCACATTTTATGCTGGGCGGGTTTCCTATTCAAATCATGGCTCGAAAAATCAAGTACCTCAACAATATTGTTGAGTAAAGCAATCTGTTTGTGAAGAAAATAACAAAACTTTTTAAAGGTTTTAAAGAATTTAATTGTTTACAATCAACTCTTGCCGGTATCGAAATGCATCATATGCTACGAAAAGGCCAACATATACAAGCTGAAAACCAGATCGTTTTTGAACAGTTTTATGCTATCGCTGCATAATTTCGTCCAATATAAATCGACCTGGCAAATACAGAAATTTTCGAGACAGAGCTAATTATAGTAAGGCCGTAGGCCCGTTGCTTAGGCTAGGGTCTGAAGCTAGGTTCTGAAGCTAGGTTCTCTAATAAGGACGCAGTGTCAACTTTGTTCATTTCAGTAGCAATATCTTGCGCGGTTTGTCCTCTTTTATTTACATCCGATAGCTGAGCTCCAGCACAAAATAAAGCCTTTATTATTGCATGGTCTTCTTTTCGTGCTGCCGCCATTAAAGGGGTTTCCTTTGCAAGGGCTGTTTTTTGATTCACGTTAATATTATTTTCAATTAATAGGTTGCATATGGTTAAATTTCCATTGCAGATGGCCCACGTTAATACGTTTTCCCCCATAGGAAGTATCGCATTTACATTAACCCCATTTCCCAATAGCACTTTTAGGCATTTGTTTTTACCACCTAGCACGGATTGAAAAAATAACGCCTGGATAGTGGTTTTATCGACCGAATGCTCTTTTAATTTTTCAGCTAATAATTCTCCATTATCATTTTCCATTGCCTTTTTCAGTAGTGCTTTTACTTTGGAAGTCTCCATATGATTGCTACCCTTTATTTATGTTCAACAAATTATTCAATATGTTTTAATTTTAACATAAAAAGTACAGAATTACTTTAGGAAAATAACCATACTCTATATCAGAAACGAAAACACTTATTCAATACCAACACGCCCTGTATTACAAATGATAATAATTTGTAATGCAGGGCGCGACTTTGAACATACTACTTGTAAAAAATATAGCACAGCTGCATTTAAAACTTTATACCAACAGCTCTTGCTACTTGATCAACAAAGTTAATAATACTATTCAACACAGCCTTAATTCCGCTAACTAATCGCCCGACAAAACCTTCTGTTGGTTTTGGTGCCTCTTGGTCTATAGCCTTTTTTGCTGCATTAACTTGCGCGCGAAGAGTCTCGGGGTCAATATTTTCGTCTACACCAGGCTCTGGATTTACTACAGGGTCTACAACAGGCTGTGGCGCACGTGCCATTTGTGCCCATGTAGCATCACTTGATTGAATGTTAAAACCCAGTTTTTTGTATAAAGCTATAGCCCCTTGGTTTGTGGACCTAACTTGTAAGCCAATGTCTTTGTTTTCTTTATCGGCTCGTTCTAAAACGGCATTTAACAACCGGCTTCCAAGGCCTCTTCGAGTATAGTCCAGTGATACACCAATATTATCAATCCATAGCTTTGAGGAAGACACATTAACAAATACATAACCCACAATTTCATCTGTGGTGTGGCTTTTGATGACCGATGAAACTCCCTTTTGGCATACACTCCGCAATCTATCATCTCCAAGTGGCTCTTCATCTGGAAATATTTTTTTATCAAGTACGGATATCGTTGCTATATCCGATACCTCCATCGAAACAAGATCAAACGTTTCTTCTGGTTTTTCTATTTCAAGCCCTGCTTCAACTACTGGGGCTACTTGTTCAACTATCGGGGTTTCTTCTGCCTTTGCAGCTAAGCGAGAATCACGGGATTTAATCATCTCCTGGCGGTCATCAAACTCTGTAAATGTAAATATTTTTGCACTGCTTTTCATATCATTATTAATTAAGAGAGCATCTTCAGGAAATAGGCCATCAATTTCAGCTTTTGATACTAAGCGGCCTCCAAAAAAATTTCTATATTGCTCCGCTTTTGTCTTATAAACCTCATCTATCGATGTACCAAGTTCTGTATATTCATTTTTGTCGCGTATCACTACTAATGGCGCATTGTATGAAATCAAGCTATATTTCATTGCATCGAGCATCAGTTTTTTGCCACTGGTAGCAGAATCAATATTCATCATAATATGTGTATGATTCCAATGGGAAGTGCTTGTTGTTCTATCCCCAATGAGTTCTCCCCCATCTGCAAGCAATCCTTTTAATTGATTCAAACCATACGGCGCACAGCAACAGTCTGCAACAATGTGATCAAAGGTGACATTGTTATCTTTAGCAACTTTGATAATTTTATCGATTTGCGCCTTTCTTAAGTTATTAAAAAATGGTGGATTATTAGATTCACCATGAC
The DNA here is from genome assembly GCF_011764505.1 of Legionella antarctica. Classification (NCBI taxonomy): domain Bacteria; kingdom Pseudomonadati; phylum Pseudomonadota; class Gammaproteobacteria; order Legionellales; family Legionellaceae; genus Legionella; species Legionella antarctica. The sequence goes on along the minus strand of NZ_AP022839.1, from coordinate 1,063,177 downwards.
CACCGGTAAACAGTAATGTATCACAGTTTTTATCCTTATTTGTTTTACAAAATGCGGTAAATTCGTATCCTGTCAGAATCGCCGGGTAAGTGTCTGCCACTGAGCCCGGACTAATCCGAGCCGCGCGCGTCAGCAAGCGGAATTATCTCGAGATGCTTATGTGGTGCATGGAACCTGCCGCACTTTAAGTAAGATTAATTCAGCCAATGATGGCATTTCAAATTTTTTAGTCACCCTATCGTAAATATACTGATAAACGTTAACTTTCAGTTTTCTGGCCGTCTGTACAATCGTGGCAAACGTATCCTTTGATTTGGTGCCATTTTGGGAGACCGTTTGGAGATTGATGTCGCGTATCCTTGCTTGAAACCGTGTCCCTAATTCAGAGGCATTGTTGTGCAATGGCAGAAATGGATGGTCTAACACCAATAATAACGCTTGTTTTTTAGCACGTGTCTTTGCAATGCGTTGATCTAAAACATCATAGCCTGTCGTGGTTGCGAACAAAGTATCAAATTGCATTGATAGTTGTTGGGCCATTGATTGAGATGGAGCCGTCTTGTAAGTCAATAATGCATGGTAGAAATCCCATAATTGCTCAAGAAATACAGCCAATATATTCTGATTCATATCTGAGAATGGAGTGAGTTTTTTATAATGACGACCTTCATGGATCCAGCACAGCGCATGATGTAGGGCCAATTTATTAAACTGAGGCGCATCATCTGTCATTAAATAATGGATGAAGTATTTCGAGTGCTGATAATAGGCAAGAGCTGCTGACTCAAGAATTATGCGTCGATTCGTGCTGTGTTTTTTTGGATTTGGAAAAAGTGTTCCCATCAAACTATCGATTGATTCACGTGTGAGGGGTTGTGCATGCAGCATTGGTTTAATTTGATCCAACCATTTTTTTGCGAGACCAAACTCATCCATTAACTCATAAGCCTCCTGATTAAACATAAACTTTAATTGGTCTCGACACAGCAACTCCAATAAGGTCAAGCGATCTTTTTTACGACGAGTGAAGTATGCTGTAAAAAAGTCATTACATAAAACATGGGTGTAGTGATTTTTGCCGTTAACACGACTGCCTGTGTCATCCATCTGCTGGTACAAGCCTGCGTTGCTACCGGCATCGACAATATCTTCTTTTTCCTGATGAAAAATATCATTGCCTTCTGTCAGCATGGAAGCAATTTTACCATGTGATATTTGAATACCACATGTTTTTAAAAAGCGCTCAATGGCGCTCTCCGTCATCCCTGCATCACGGTATAATGTGATGACCAGCGCTTTAACCCCAGGACCAAATTCACTGCCCTTATATTCGCCAGGAATCGGCGCAATAAAGGTTTTTTTCAAAGATGGTGAGTAATACGTTTCCAGCTTGAATTCAACATTATCCGTGATGATTTTTAGATCCTGGATGATTCGAATCTCAAAACCCTTGAACTTGGCGTCATCTGGCAGCGTTGCTTTGTCCAGAGCAATCGTAACACGTCTATCAATACGTACGTTTTTTTTGTCTTTGCCTGTGTTTTTATTGTTCCCTTTACCACGTTTATTGCGATCTCCTTCAGATGAATGATTGGAATTGCCTGTATTATCGCCATTGCTACCTTTGGATTGACCGCGAATATTAGGTTTGCCCTGTTCACCCTTAAGGCGGTTTATCTCATCACGTAATACTTGGTTTTCCTCTCTGAGCAAAGCATTTTCTTCGGCAAGCATTTCGACCAAATTAACCAATACCTTAATGATAGTCACGGCCTTTTTGTCGGCAAGACTATCGATATCTTTTGTTAACTCATCTAAAACTTGTTTGATTTCTTGGCGTTTCATCATCTACCACTGCGTTACTAATGCTGATACGGCAATCATAACATGACTTTTTTTGAACGCATTTTTCGAGTTTTAACGCCACTAAGGGCTAAGAAAAAATCTGACCTCAGGAGGGAGATGTTTTATTAGTGAAAGGGGCTACATTGTGATCTTGGGGATCTTAGGGCATGCATATTGCATGACTTACGTTTGATATGGAAAAACATCAGTTTTACAGAAAAACCGTGTCAATAGGTATTTTGAATATTTTTAAAGAATTCCGCTTGCTGACGCGCGCGGCTCGGATTAATCCGGACTCAGTGGCAGACACTTACCCGGCGATTCTGACAGGATACGTTATTTGAAGCCATAAATTTTACAGGATGCTCTGAAAGCAGTCAATTGTTAAATTTTCTTTTGCATATGCTTTTAGATGTCATCTATAACATCTCCTCAATTGATTCCCAGCAAACAATCCATCAAATCTCATAGTTATTCTGCTTCAACATTTTTTATGATTAATTTTTTGTATATTCGATAGTTACAAACCCCACTCGCCACAGAGTAGAGTATAATTTATAAGTAGCTGGCCAATTATCCAAGGAAAGATGATGTATCAACATATTATAGTTGCAGTTGACGAGAGTGATGTAGCAAAACAGGCTTTACATGAGGCGATTAGTCTTAGCAAGGAACATCAAGCCAAATTACGACTTGTGCATGTAGTAAATGAATTTTATTCCGGCTATCTTGTGGCTGGCGTTGATTATGAGCAAATCGAGTTGTCACTCAGGCAAGGAGCTCAAAAATTATTGGATGCAATGGAAACTATGGCACGTATGGAACATATGGATTGTGACAGTCAGTTGATCGAGATAAAATCAGAAGAGCGGATTTCAGCTAAACTTGTCGAAGCAGCAAAAGATTGGCCTGCAGATTTACTTGTTATAGGTACTCATGGTCGTCGAGGTTTTCAGCATTTTATGTTAGGTAGTGTGGCAGAAGGAGTTATTCGCAGGGCTTCCATTCCGGTTCTGATGGTTCGGGGAAAATAAACAACACAATAAGAAGGGGTGTTAAAAAATTAATCTTATTTAAGAGCAGTTGACCATTTATTTTTAAAAATCTAGTGCTGCTCCTTGTTTCAGAGCAAGTCCATTAAACGATAACCTTTTGTTCCATAAAAATTCTTAATCAAGCATATACTTATAACAAGGGATATACAGGATAGAAACAGATGGATAAATACATCGATAGACAACGTGCAGGAAAAATCCTTGCAACCCATCTTAAGAGCTATTCAGATAAAAAAGATGCTATCGTTTTGGCTTTGCCTCGGGGTGGAGTCCCAGTTGCTTATGAGATTGCACGTTTGCTTTCTATCCCGCTGGATGTGTTTATTGTGCGGAAGCTAGGAGTTCCAGGACACAAGGAGCTGGCTATGGGTGCCCTTGCTTCAGGAGGACTTATTCTACTTAATCAAGAGCTTATTGATTCTTTCAAATTACTTAAATCTTCTGTAGATCAAGTGATAAATTACGAAAATAAAGAATTAGCTCGCCGCGAGTCCCTATATCATGTTAATAAAAAGGCTCCAGTTCTAAGAGATAAGACTATATTACTTGTTGATGATGGTATAGCCACCGGTTCAACGATGCACGCTGCAATTTTGGCCTTACGCCAGAAAAAACCAGCACAAATTATTGTAGCAGTGCCAGTTGCTGCCAAGGATACCTATAATGACTTATCTAAACTCGTTGATAAAATCGTGTGTCCCTTAACCCCTGTAAATTTCCATGCAGTGGGTTTATGGTATAAGAATTTCACACAAACAAGCGATAGTGAAGTCTGTGAATTATTAAGAAAAGCCTATCAGCAAAGGAGTAGTAAATAAATCAAAATTACCTTACTTAGCCAATAGCTATGGTAAAACTGATAGGAACGATTTTTTTTAAATGCAAAAAAATAGGGGAGTTTATACTTTCTTTTAATACATGTGTGCCCAATGGCCTCAAAACATTGGCTAATAATGCTGACAGGACGGCAATTTTTGTATTATTATTCCTGGAAGGACGTCAGAAATAGCGCTGTGTAATACGGGAGTAGTATTAGATTCAACTCGTATTACACATGGAAGCATTACGCCAAATTATAGGCTTGCTAATCTATCGATAACATTATTTCCAGTAATGAAACGATCTTTATTTTGCTCTTCATAACCTCGTAGAGCCGTGACAATTGGTCTGGTTATTACACTCACTGCAGACCTTAAGAAACTTGCTATTGCTCCCATAAAGGCCAGGCCTGACAACATCAAGTCTTTTTGTGCCTCTGTTTGATGTTCTTTAGCATTGCCTCTGGCTAAACCAGTATGAATAACCAGAGCCTGAATGCCTTCCCACAGGGCCATGCCAAGCGTGGCTAGAGAGATTACCAGTCCCATAGCAGGAAGAGCCGTGGCTCCTACTACTTCATCAAAGTAATCATGACCATCTCTCAGTTTTTCAAAAAATGTTAATGTATCCTGTCAGAATCGCCGGGTAAGTGTCTGCCACTGAGCCCGGACTAATCCGAGCCGCGCGCGTCAGCAAGCGGAATTATCTCGAGATGCTTATGTGGTGCATGGAACCTGCCGCACTTTAAGTAAGATTAATTCAGCCAATGATGGCATTTCAAATTTTTTAGTCACCCTATCGTAAATATACTGATAAACGTTAACTTTCAGTTTTCTGGCCGTCTGTACAATCGTGGCAAACGTATCCTTTGATTTGGTGCCATTTTGGGAGACCGTTTGGAGATTGATGTCGCGTATCCTTGCTTGAAACCGTGTCCCTAATTCAGAGGCATTGTTGTGCAATGGCAGAAATGGATGGTCTAACACCAATAATAACGCTTGTTTTTTAGCACGTGTCTTTGCAATGCGTTGATCTAAAACATCATAGCCTGTCGTGGTTGCGAACAAAGTATCAAATTGCATTGATAGTTGTTGGGCCATTGATTGAGATGGAGCCGTCTTGTAAGTCAATAATGCATGGTAGAAATCCCATAATTGCTCAAGAAATACAGCCAATATATTCTGATTCATATCTGAGAATGGAGTGAGTTTTTTATAATGACGACCTTCATGGATCCAGCACAGCGCATGATGTAGGGCCAATTTATTAAACTGAGGCGCATCATCTGTCATTAAATAATGGATGAAGTATTTCGAGTGCTGATAATAGGCAAGAGCTGCTGACTCAAGAATTATGCGTCGATTCGTGCTGTGTTTTTTTGGATTTGGAAAAAGTGTTCCCATCAAACTATCGATTGATTCACGTGTGAGGGGTTGTGCATGCAGCATTGGTTTAATTTGATCCAACCATTTTTTTGCGAGACCAAACTCATCCATTAACTCATAAGCCTCCTGATTAAACATAAACTTTAATTGGTCTCGACACAGCAACTCCAATAAGGTCAAGCGATCTTTTTTACGACGAGTGAAGTATGCTGTAAAAAAGTCATTACATAAAACATGGGTGTAGTGATTTTTGCCGTTAACACGACTGCCTGTGTCATCCATCTGCTGGTACAAGCCTGCGTTGCTACCGGCATCGACAATATCTTCTTTTTCCTGATGAAAAATATCATTGCCTTCTGTCAGCATGGAAGCAATTTTACCATGTGATATTTGAATACCACATGTTTTTAAAAAGCGCTCAATGGCGCTCTCCGTCATCCCTGCATCACGGTATAATGTGATGACCAGCGCTTTAACCCCAGGACCAAATTCACTGCCCTTATATTCGCCAGGAATCGGCGCAATAAAGGTTTTTTTCAAAGATGGTGAGTAATACGTTTCCAGCTTGAATTCAACATTATCCGTGATGATTTTTAGATCCTGGATGATTCGAATCTCAAAACCCTTGAACTTGGCGTCATCTGGCAGCGTTGCTTTGTCCAGAGCAATCGTAACACGTCTATCAATACGTACGTTTTTTTTGTCTTTGCCTGTGTTTTTATTGTTCCCTTTACCACGTTTATTGCGATCTCCTTCAGATGAATGATTGGAATTGCCTGTATTATCGCCATTGCTACCTTTGGATTGACCGCGAATATTAGGTTTGCCCTGTTCACCCTTAAGGCGGTTTATCTCATCACGTAATACTTGGTTTTCCTCTCTGAGCAAAGCATTTTCTTCGGCAAGCATTTCGACCAAATTAACCAATACCTTAATGATAGTCACGGCCTTTTTGTCGGCAAGACTATCGATATCTTTTGTTAACTCATCTAAAACTTGTTTGATTTCTTGGCGTTTCATCATCTACCACTGCGTTACTAATGCTGATACGGCAATCATAACATGACTTTTTTTGAACGCATTTTTCGAGTTTTAACGCCACTAAGGGCTAAGAAAAAATCTGACCTCAGGAGGGAGATGTTTTATTAGTGAAAGGGGCTACATTGTGATCTTGGGGATCTTAGGGCATGCATATTGCATGACTTACGTTTGATATGGAAAAACATCAGTTTTACAGAAAAACCGTGTCAATAGGTATTTTGAATATTTTTAAAGAATTCCGCTTGCTGACGCGCGCGGCTCGGATTAATCCGGACTCAGTGGCAGACACTTACCCGGCGATTCTGACAGGATACAAAATTTTTGAGTAATTAAAATGCAAGATAGTAAAGCCTTTGAACGCAAACCAAGAACGATGTTAATTGCAGGTCAAAATGAAACCGTTAGAAAAACTGCATCACAACATGGTTTCCCTGCTACAGTGGGTCTAATCGGATGTGTAGCGTTAATCATTGCAGATAAAAAAAGTAATGTAAGCCTGACCCATGTTGATTCGAGTACTGATTTGTCCTTTATTGCTGGTGAGATAGAATTTATGGACGGTGAATTTACTATCGATTTGATAAGAGGGAAGGGGGAGCTTTATAGAGAAATCCTTGCTGTATTGGAGGCAATGGGTTTTTCTGATATCCAGCCATCAGGAAAAAACAGAGTGGTTGAAAGTAATGAGGGGACCGTAGTATTCAATTATTTGAAGGGGGTGCCTCAGGTTTTCTCTTTTAATGATTTTAAAGACATTGCAACTCCAGGAGTTCAACCCGGAGCAACGAATAGATTGCATTCATTAGGATATAATGCTCAAACCTGTGTGGCTGATCCCTTAAAATTTCAATTAAGAGTGTACACTCGTCAATTAAATCATTGTTTGTCTTCAGTGGCTTCTGCGCTGCCAGTATTAGTGCATGATGCTTCTGGATGGCTAGAGACAGATGTTCAGATAGATAGGGAAGTGCAGGTCATTTTAGATAAGGGAAAAATAGGACAGGATAGATTCTTTAGCTCTGGTAAAATGGATTTGTTTCATTATATTTATCCAAGCTATAAAGCACTTGTTGAGCACCTTGAATCAGAGACAAAAATTGCTCACGGAATCTAGATCGCCGATTGGTTAAAAGTAGACCAGTTGCATGAAGCAAGTCAATTACTTAAACCCAAAGTGGAGAAATACGGCGCTGTTATTTCTCAAAGTATTGATCGAGGCTATCTTGAATCGTGGTTGCGAAGAGATAAAAAATAACGATCTTAAGTTTTTAAATGCTAAGTTTAACTATTCAGCCACACTATAATTGTCCATTTTTTAAAAAATCTACTAAAGGTGTCATGGGCCACGATTACTAGCCCACTAAAGGTCGGGTTTGGCCACGATTAATGGCCCACTCCATGGCCATCTCTGAGTCCCACTTTGAGTAGCAAATAAACAGTGTTAGTTTGGTCATTACCAATAACTAACGGATTTGTTATGAGATGAGGATTAAAACAATGGCAGAAATTAGAGAGGTGCTATATCAGCACAAAAAAGGGATGACTCAACGCAATATTGAAAAGTCTCTAAGCGTTTCACGAATGAGCATACGCAAGTACGTTTCAATGGCCAAGGATTTGGGTTATCAGGAGGATATTTCCAATGATGAGCTCGAAGTTATCGCTTTGCAGATACATAATAAAATCGTTAATACTACAGCCAACAACAGACCCAATAAATCAGAAAAAGAACTTGAGGCGCATCACGAAAAAATAGCATCACTCCTCACTGAGAAGTGGATTACCCATATGCAGATACACCGAATTTTAAGCGATAATGGTCTTGTTAGCAGTCGAAGAAGTCTTAGTCGTTATATTGAACGTCATTTCCCCTCGTTGCCTAAGGCTACGGTACATTTGTTAACAAAGCCTGGGCATGAAGCACAAGTTGACTATGCGTTTGTTGGGTTTATCAATAATAAAAAAACATACGCTTTTATTATGACGTTATCACATAGTCGGTATCGATATGTTGAGTTTGTACATTCTCAAAATCAGCAATCATGGGCGCAAAGCCATATCAATGCCTTTCATTTTTTTGGAGGCGTGCCCAACTGCATTCTTTTAGACAATTTGAAATCGGGAATTATTAAAGCACATATTTATGATCCAACGGTCAATGAAACCTATGCAGAGTTATCTCGCTTTTATGACTTTATAGCCGATCCGGCGAAGGCTCGAACGCCCGAGCACAAGGGGAAGGTTGAGCGTAGTGTTCAATTGGTAAAAGAACAGGTTATCGCGGGGATAACCTATGATGATTTGGCCTCGATGAACGCCTTTGCACGTGATTGGTGCGCTAATAAGGTATCGCACGTCATCTGCAGTACCACTGGTGAAAAGCCAATTGACGTATTTAAAAATGAAGAATTTAATTTATTAAACCCACTGCCAGCAGGCGCTTTTGATATGCCCATTTGGATGGATGCTCAAGTTCATCGTGACCATCATTTTGTTGTTGCTGGTAATTTTTATTCTGTGCCAACGATACATATCGGGACAAAGGTTAAAATTAGAGTTGGCTTGAAGACCGTTCAGGCCTATGTGAATCATGCTTTGATTAAGACCCATATTCGTAACTACGGGCGTGGACAGTGGGAAACGGATCCCAATGACTACCATAATTCTGCAAAGTATTACTTAGAAAATACTGCTGGCGTTTGTATTGAAGCGGCCAAAGCAATTGGTCAGGCAACGGAGGAAATGGTCACAAAGGTACTGGCTGAAGGCTCTAGAACGAGCTTAAGAAAAGCCCAGGCTATCATCCGCTTGGTTGAGGAATACGGTAATGAGCGCCTTGAAAATGCATGTTTACGCGCGATTTTATTTGATAATTATACTCATCAATCATTGAAAAAAATCCTCACGGAAGGCCTGGATAAAAAAGACACGAGAACATTCTCCACTAAGCGCTCGGCCAATCATGAGAACTTTGCCTATATTCGCGCAGCAAGTGATTACAGCTCAACGATGGAGGCTCATTATGAGTGATATCAATATGTTAGAGCTTGCAAAAAAACTACGTTTGACAGGGATCCCAGACACACTGCTAGCAAGAGTAGAACAGGCTCGCGCAGCGTCCCTCTCTTATGAAGAGTTGCTCTCAATGTTGTTTCAGGATGAGGATGAGGCTCGTCAACAAAAATTGCTTGCTGGGCGTGTAAGGCAAGCTCGATTTGAGGAGCCTCAGTGTTTTGAAAATTTTGAACTGGCTCGATATTCAACACAAGTCACACAAGCCATCCGCACCCTGATGACAGGGAAGTTTATCAAAGAAAAAAACCATGTCATCATCATGGGACCTGTTGGCACCGGAAAGACTCACCTGGCTCAAGCCCTGGGTCTAATGGCATGTCAACGACATAAAAAAGTCTGCTTTATAAGAGCGAATGAACTGTTAAATCAGTTCCACCAAGCAAGAGCGGATGAAACATGGACTGCGCTTTTTAAACGTTACTCACGATACGATGTGCTTATTTTAGATGACTTCGGGCTGAAAGCATTATCGCCAGAACAGTCCACTGATCTGTATGATTTAATAGCAGCTATCCATGTAAACTCTATGCTAATTATAACTACTAACCGTAAAATAGAAGGATGGATGGAGCTATTTTATGATCCGGTTATGGCAAACGCAGCATTAGATCGTATCGTAAATAAAGCTTATCGAATTGTTCTTGATGGGGAGTCATACAGGAAAAAATTTATACCGAAATTTAATTTAGTAGATGACAAGTGAGTTAAAAAAATTTACCCTAAGTGGGCTACTTTGAGTGGCCAGAGGGTGGGCTAGTAATCGTGACCCATGACAAAAGGGCCTGATGTGTACGTCGGGGCAGTTTTCAGACCACATTTGAGGTATTAATTTAAACTTATCGAGCAGGTGCAAGAGCGCCCAATAGTACCTAACTAGTTCAAGAACAAGGGAACTAAGTTGTCATAAAACGGCCCCGACGTACTCACGAAGCCAATGAGGTGTTTTAAAAAACCAGTACCCAAGTTTAATTGAACAAGATATAATTTCTCACCTAAGTTCTTGCAACCAGACAATAAATGAAAACAGCTTACATTTTTCATAATTTTTATAAACCCGATGTCGCAAATATAACGACTATTGCTGATGACATAGAGACGTACTTGGAAGGTAAAGTGCAAATACGTTCAGCGTCAACTCTGCCTTCCCAATCTATTTTACGAGCCCATACATCAAATTGTAAACTTTAGAGAACCAGACTGTAGATTATATTGTCCTGTTAGGTAGCCACAAAGGGAACGAGCTTTTAGCCAATTGCCCTCCTTATGCCAAAGAATTTAAATTAATGTTAGCAATCATCAAACAGGGTAAAACAAAAGTAATTCCAGTCATATTAAACGGCAATGCTGGATAAGTATCTATGGACTCATGAATACTCTTTAATCCGATGCCTTGTTATTCAAGATCGATTACATTTGATTTACCTAAAACTCTCTCGTATGCCTCAAACCTATATGTCACAAACGTGCAAACATAAAATGCACTTAAAAATTGAAAAGAAATCAAATAAATATGAGATAAAGAAAATGAAAAAATATCAAACTAAAAAAGAGATGAATACACACCTTTCGCATGTTTAAGGATCTATGCGTAACAAATTGATTTTTAACATATAATAAAGGGATGAAGCGTAAAAACGGAATATAACCACGGTGAAGATTCTTTGGACTAATGGTGAAAAGAAATTATCGTTTTTGCTTATCCTTGAAGAGGTTTAAATGATTTTATTCATCACGATACTGGTAGTGTTCAAATAAGAGTGTCAGCTCTCTAAAAATTGATATAATTTTATGATTAGGAGAGCTGTAGCATGAATAATAAAGAAATAGATTTAGAACATTTTGATTTTAGTCAATTCCAAGCGGAAGCGATTGAGCAACTGAAATTAGGTCAATCATTAACAGGTAAAGGTGGTATTCTCACGCCCCTCATCAAGAAAATCCTTGAAGCGGCCTTAGAGGGGGAAATGGACTCTCATTTATCAGATTGTAAATCAGATAATCTCCTTAATCGACGTAACGGCAAATTAACCAAAACAATAAAGACGGACACAGGAAGCTTTGAGTTATCTACACCACGTGACCGTGACAGTAGCTTCGAACCTGAGATAGTGAAGAAACGCCAAACTGTCCCCAGCTACAGCAGAAACAATAGGGTCAATGATTAATAATCTGACATTACCTTTTGTTTCTATGGTTTGTCTTAAGAATATAAGATCGGTAGCTGGATCAAAGGCTCTTTTTTTATTGCCCAAAAAAACATTTTGGATAAATGATATCCGTGATAAATCCGCATTGGCTAATGTTAATCTCGGTACTAGCGTATCCCGAGGATCATCTTCACCACTCCAAATTAAAATATTTCCCTGCGGTGCGCTCGATCCATCTGGCCATTGCCCTCCCTGGCTAATAATACTAGCTAGAGATAAAGCAATGGATGTTTTCCCTGTACCCGGAGCACCGCCTAAGATATGAATTTTACCAGCAGCTAACCATCCATCCCAAAGCCAAGAGATGTTTTCTGGCCTAATATCTGAAGCAGAAATTATTTCAACTGTAGGTTGACCCTCCTTTAAACCTTCATGATTGATTGTCTGCTTATTTGTAATGGCTCTTTTAATAATATGATTACCTTCCGTCATTGCAATGCCATTAAGTACTGTTTCCATACTTTTAACTTTCATAATTTGTTTCTCACTCAAATGAAACAAAATCTGATTCAAGTAGCTTCCGAATATCTTCAACTCTCCAAACAGTAATTTTCGAACTCATCGTGGCCGAGTTGGCCGATATTGCTTCTTTACTAAAAATGAAATATCTCTGGAGCAAGCATTGATTTTTGCTAATGAAGATACTGAGTCGGCTACCTCTAAAGCTTTGGATTGTTTATGGGAGAAGTCTCCTTTGACATCAGAGATTATCTCGAATACTGATCCGGCCCCGTAGGTTGGGTCAATACCCAACCTTAAGACCCAACCTGCTGAACATTTTATTCCTGGATTACATCTTCTTCATTGGATAAAAATTTATCCTGGTGATCTACAACAAAACCAGCGAAAATTCGGACGATGCGATCATCAATTTTTTCTGGATAATGAACTGAGACACTCCAGGTATTGTCGCTAAAGTTTCGATTCATTTCTGCGATGGGGTGAGGATTGCTGCTTGATGGCAAAATGACAAATCGATTGAACTCGGGATTGGCATAGGCAACACCAATTTGAGTTGCTTTTCCTGCTTCATCATATTCATAAATGTTAAATTTTGCTGATTCGAGTGTGGCTAAATCGCCGTCAATCAAACCAATTTGCACTCCACGAGTATCATAGATATCAATGTCTTTAGCCCAATGATACACAGAGCCTAGAGAAATGATTCGTGTAATGCCTGTTGCTTGCCATCCATCTACATTAGATAAATCATAGTTGGTGCGAATACGGAATGAACTTTTTTTCACTGAGCCAGGGTACGTTTCTTTTAACGGTGATTTAATTTGATAGATCTCAGAAAACTTATAATCATCTTTGGTGATTATAAAATCATATGGGTGATCCTCATGAACGCCATAGCTATCTGCAATAGCTAATGGGGATAGCAGTGTAAATAGAACAAATAACCCTGATACAAGCAATTTCCGCATGTTACATTCCCTCACTAGATTTAATAATGCTTTAGCAAGACATCTGGCTTGGCAATTATTAAAAGTTAAAAACAGAGAATAAATCTAAAATAATGAATATTCTCCGCGTACCTTACTTCAGGCAAAAGTATCATAAATCAAATTTATTAAGGGATTATTAATATGCTGCTGTTATCATGCTATTATGATTGTTGATTACATTAACTTTTATAATGCACTTCCTTTAATATGAAAATTATTACATCCATTGTTTTTTTTATAAGTTCCCTCTTTATAAATGACTTGGGGTATGCCTTTTCTTGTTATGATCCTCAGGTAATCCATCAAAAACCCATCCAGTTTAATAAAGAGCGGATTACTTTAACACGTGACTATCAATTAACTCATTATGGAATCGATTCAAAATCGATTGATATTGAGCCTAAAATGATTGTAGTGCATTGGACCTGTATACCTAGTTTCGATGTTACTGTTATTGATAAAATTTTATCTCATATAAATAAAAAGCCTGGGAATCAAGCCACAGTCTTTAATACACTTACCATTCGGGGGCCACCGGAGCTCGTTTCACTGATAAAAGAGAATAGAACAGGTTAATTATTTTGAATACTGTATTGCACAGTAGGAATACGTTCATCTTGAAAATCAAAATAGGTTAAAAAAGTGACAGATCCATACTTTCTCAATTGGAATCATTTTTAAGCGGAAGCCAAGCGATTGCCTTTACCGTTGCTTTAAGCAAAGATGAACGCTATCAGTTTATAGAAGCTTTTTTAAAACGGTTTGGATACCTACGACACTCTGCCCCAATGTCTGAGTATCATCTCACTCCTTGTTTTCAAGTAATTAATGAAACTGGTTCACAGAACCCAGGATTAGTTCAGAATTTTATATAATAAACCAGACGATGGAACTTTTTGAAAAAGTCGGTTTTAGCAAAGTTGCTGTGAGATAAGAGCAGTATCAATCCGTTATTTCTTTGCCTGGATTCCGAGCTCTGCTGAGAATATACATACCTACATTATAAAACAATACGAATTAATACTATAATTGTTATAGACAGTAAAGAGTTAATCAGCAACTTGTCATTAATTTCAGGGGGCATAAATCCATGGTATTGAACAAGGCGTTTCACAAAGATGAGAGAAAAATCAAAAATGCAATAAATGCAGTGAAACCCTTCAAATATCTTGATGAGAGTCAAATACATGAGCTTGAGTCCTATGGAGAACTCATTGAATACCAATCTGGCCAGCATATTTTAAGACAAGGAAAACCCGGAACAGGTCTTTATGTTCTAATCAATGGTGAAGCAAAAGTTTCAGTAAATATGCTCGGGGAAGGTAATAATGAACTGAAACGACTCAGACGTGGAGATTTCTTTGGCGAAGTAAGTTTATTGGATGATTCTCCTTGTACGGCAACAGTTACCGCTACAAAGCATTTGTGTTGTTTTTTTATAAGCAAGCAATGTTTTGACGCATTTTTTCTGGTTAAACCTGAGATTAGATATTTAATTAATCGTTCTGTTATAGAGGAGGTTATAAGCAGGCAAGGGCAAATGTGCAGAACAATTTCACAGCTGATTCAAAAACAGTCTATTGAAAGACATTCAATATCTGCTTTGAACGCTGGCCATGAGGACCAAAACCTGATTTTATCAGAATATTCTATAAAGGAATTTGACTATTTATATAGTTTATCTGTATTTGCAGTTTTTTCTAAAACTGAGTTTTGCAATTTACTGGAGCATGCCAAGCAAATTGTGATGAATAAACACACTGGTTTAATCCATGTGGATGATACAAATAGTTCTTTGTACTTTATTGTGAGTGGCTCGGTTCAATTAAATATAAACTCCAAGGGAAAAAAAAGCCGATTCGCAGTACTTGGTCCAAACACCTTGATTTGCCCCATATCTTCAATTGATAACCATACCGAGTTGTTTCATTACATCACTAATGATCTGGTCGTATTGTTAGAAATTCCAGCAAACTATCTCAAACAAATCGCTAGGGAAAACCTTCATTTTTGGTATAAATTTTTTGATCTGATTTGTCGTTATGTAGTTTCGTTACAATTGAATCTAAATAACCAAACCGTAAGGCTAACCCATGAACGACTGGAATTACAAGTTAAGGAATAAACCATGTGTCGCGTTCTGTCCTATTTAGGAAAACCAATCAAAATTGACGAATTATTGTACAATCCTGATAATTCTTTAATAACCCAGAGTTATAATCCTAAATTAATGCCCCATATGATGTTAAATCTTGCTGGTTTTGGGATGGCTGCTTGGGATGACTCTTTTTATAGCTCGGAGCTTCCCTTTTTATATCGTAGTAACTACCTCCCTTTTTATGACGAAAATCTTAAAAGTATATCAATGAAAGTAAAATCTCGGTGCCTTATTGCTCACATACGGGGAGTAGAGTATAGCGATAAAAGTGTTGTATCTAAGGAAAACGTTCATCCTTTTCTTTTTGATAACACGACTATTGCTTTTGCCCATAATGGCTCGCTTGCTGGATTTGAGGATATTCGTTATGAAATTGCATCTTACTCAAAGCCTGAATTTAAAAAACAGATCAGGGGTACTACTGATAGCGAATGGATGTATGCTTTATTCCTGTCCCTGTTACCAGAAAAGAAAGTGCTGGGTGTCAATGATATTTTTGATGGTATTCTTTCGTTGATCGACAGATTGGTATTCATACGAAAGAAACACAGCATTACGCTTTCATCGCCACTTAACTTTTTTATATCAAATGGCTCATTTATAGTAGCAACACGCTTTGTACTAAATTATGGGCATTACTCTGCCAAACAATTATTATCCCCTCATATGATTTATCACTCACTTTGGTATACCCATGGTGAGAGTTATGGCTTCGATGACGAAGGATATAAAATGAAAATGGGAAAAAATAAAAACAGTATTATTATTTCATCCGAACCATTAACTGAAGATTCAACAACCTGGATTGAAATTCCTGAGTACTCATTTATAGGGGCTACCCTTGAGAAAGACAAGGTGCAAATTAAATCTTTGGATATTGTTTAGGATCATCTTTTTAAATGCCTTTAAAACAAACAGGTTACGTCCGATTTAGGCAATTTTGATTGAAATCCAAGTGTTATAGTAGAGCAATAAAATAATGAATTTCTTCTGCTATACCCATAAATTTGTTGATTACTACTAAAATTATGGCCCAACAATAAACAAGAAATGTTTTATTTTTTCATTTTGGTGTATAATCCAACTTTTAATTTTTATAGATGATACAACATGCGAGAATTTACACCCACCAAGAAAAATTCTACTGCCCCCGGAGCATTACTTAGAGCTGTAAGCACCCATCAATTTTTATTATCTGCATTAAAGCAGATGAATGATCAAGAACCTGGAGTAATGGACCAGGCAATTAATACAGCATCGGAAGCTTCAGCAAACGAGGCGAATAGACATTGGAAAATTGTTGTGAACTTATGTAAGGAACTTCGACTAGATCAGGAAATTATAGATAAGGCATTTACTAGAGCAACAGCAGCAGCAGTTAAAACCAATAATTGGGAATTTGTTATAGCTCTTTCCAATTTAGTTGCTCCAGCACGTAAACCAGGTAGAAAAGTAATTGATGAAACATTAGAAATAGCCTTCGCAGAGGCGAAAGGATCTCTTAAGGCTGTGAATGCAGTTCGTCAAATCATTGCGTGTTTACCGACTGATGCTGAACTTTTTAAAGACAGACTAGAGAAATTGGCAAAATTTGAACAGAAACTAATTAATCATGAGCTCATAGACTTGGTTTTAGCTGGGCAGTTGGGGCCTATTCAGAGTTTTGTTGCTCAGAAACACGAGGCCAAACCCTCTAAGAGTAGAATAAATTATGTATTCATGATCGCTGCATCTCTTCCCGAAGGAGACATTTTTAAGGAACTTAAAAAATTATACCAACCCGACCAAAGAGCGATGGGTATGTCCCTGCAAATTGCGACAAGAAAAGGAAATCTTGAACTTGTCCAATTTATTTGTGACTCATACAGGAAAAATGAACTCATTACCTACGTTAAAAGTGTGTTACAGATTGCACAAGATGAGGGACAAACCGAAATAGCAGGTTATCTCTCCAGTGAACTGATACGTCAAACTAATTCTTTAAAAGATCCATTTGACATTGTGCGACCCCTACAACAGGAACTAATGAATCATAACCTCTTAGTGCAACCCCTACAACAGAAACTAATTACTCATAAGCTATTATCCTTAGTTTCAGCTGGGCAGTTGGGGCCTGTTCAGAGTTTTTTTGCTCAGAATCACGCGAAAAGCCTCTCTCAGAGTATAGTAAATAATGCATTCATGAGAGCAGCATCTCTTCCCGAAGGAGATATTTTTAAGGAACTTAAAAAATTATACCAACCCGACCAAAGAGCAATGGGTATGTCCCTGCAAACTGCGACAAGAAAAGGAAATCTTGAACTTGTCCAATTTATTTGTGGCTCATACGGGAAAAATGAACTCATTACCTACGTTAAAAGTGTGTTACAGATTGCAAAAGATGAGGGACACAAAAAAATAGCAGGTTATCTCTCCTGTGAACTGATACGTCAAACCAATTCTTTAGACGATCCATTAATCCTTGCGCAAACTCTACTCCAGGATTATGTCAATCATACTTTCTATGGGAGTAGTTTGTTTTGTACCCAGGTGAGGTCGGTTAATAATGTTCTTGTGCAGTTAAAACGGGCTGCAGCATTTAATGAAAAAGATATGAGAAATCAAGCGGTTATTGATGCTGTTATAAGTTTAAAAGCCATTATGGGAGTTAATCAGGACTTGATAAGTCGTGTTGAATACATTGACACCTTTTCTGATAAGAAAGATCAACCTCTTGAGCCATTCTGTTCTACTAAACAGCCTTGATAAATATACCATCTGACAAGAGAGTTTTTCAATTCTCTTGTCAGATGGTATAACAGTCTGTGATAAAATTAAAAGACAGCAATACGCTTGATGATAGTCATTTTAAAGAACTCAAAATATAACGTTCGGGGTTCAATTCAAACTACTAAATTTGTAGTTGATAAGTTTTAAAGTTAGAAGATACTTCCTTACTTATAGACAAGGTTATCCTTATTATTTTCGGGGAATTTTAAATTAGTGAACCAGAGTAGTTTTGTTATAGGGAGTAAATTCTGTATCTGGTTGTGAAAGAGGGACATCTACAGCATAGATGCCCAAAATATTAAGGTTCGTTGCCTGGTTTAGGATTCGAGTCTGATGTTCAGGTAATGGACGTTCTTTAATTCCTTGTAAACGCTCGACGTGATGTTCTTGTTGATCGAGTAACTCCTGATATCTTAGATTGCAGTCCTTTAACCGTTCTGAAAGAAAAGCTAACTTGTGTTCCGCGTCACAAATACGTTCTGCTACCTGGTCAAAACTTTTTTCCTTGTTGTTTAGAAAATCATTTAATCTTTGTTGAAAAGAAGAGCGTCGCTCCCCATCTGCAATCACATTATTGGTTAACATTTCAACAGTACCTTGTAGGGTTCCCACTGTATGCTTTGCTTTTTCAACTGCTAGATTCATGGCTACTTTGATATGGCTTAACTCAATAACTTTTTCAGATAATTCTGATTGAGTTTTTTCATAATCCTGGGTGACCTTCACCAATTTTTTTTGGCTCTTTTGCAGTAATTCAGATTGTTGCGTGAGGGAACTCTCCAAAGTTTTTGAAGATTGCTCCAGTTCTTTTTGGGTGGTGCGCAGGTTATGTTCCGTTTCCATCAATTGTTTTGTTTGATTGGATAACGTAACAATTTGTTCGGTCAATTGACTTATCTGAAGTGTTAAATGCTCATTTTCCTGTTGGAAAAGTTCTATTTGTTCCGCTAGCTGTTCGTGTAGCAACGTCAAAGATACGATTACGCTTTCTAAAGTATCAACAAGAGATGAAATACTTTTTTGCAAACGATGAGCATTCGCCTCATTCTGATTGTGATGATTATCAAAAAGATAGCTGAATAAACTGTATGTAAACAAAGTAAAAAAACAGATAGTGAGTAGCACAGGTACTTGTGCAGCTATACCAATGATTAATGTGGGAGCAATTAAAATAACTCCAGCACTAATTTTTTTCCATAAAGGTAATGTACCCCAATATTGTGAGATACGTGAAAATAGACTGGGATTTTGTGCTTGAGCTTCAATTAGTCGCTCTATGTTTTTTTTTATTTGCTCTACATTGTGTTGGGTCACCAGGATTTGATTGATGTTTTTAGATAAGTGCTCGCTGTTTTCACTTAAAGAATCCCGACTCATTTTTTCTTCCTGGGTTGTATTGCCTGTTGTGCCTGTCATTCCTTCGTTTCCTTATTTATTCAAGACTACATTAGTGCGGTGCAGGAGTCTATTTTATCCTTTATTGAAAGGATTTGAACCAGATCCCGTTTCATTTTGGTAAAGCACTTTTATGCCAATGATGGTCTAAGTTCAATTGGGTGCCAAGCTGTTTAAAAGAGCTTTGGGGTGAGGAGGATTAAATTGATACGTTGTCATTCCGTTGGTCCTTATTTAATTATATTAATGGTCTTTACCGGACACTTTCCTGGTTCGGATAAAACGCAGGAATTATATCGAATACAACAAGAGCTGTCATTTTAAATTCAGTGGCAACAAAGATAAGCTCCATGGGTTTGTCTAATTAGAGTTAAATCCATAAAAACTTACAAAATGATCTCGCATATATTAAAAAAAGTCAGGAAGTAATAGCTTACGGTGATGATACCTCTGAATCGGTGCCATAAAACTCCTCAATAGTACTGGATAGTTTAAAAGCATCTGTGATGCGAGGTGAGCTATATTGCATAGGCCGAAATAGAGTACAGCTGCTATCCCACATAGCCTCTGCTTTTGTATCAATATTTATTTCAAGTTTATTTGAGGTCCTAACGGCTTGGCTTAATTTTGATAAAGCAAGTAGCTCTTGCTCCGCTCGCTGTAGTAAATCGCGAAAGCATAGGGTTGGGGATGATTCCTGCAGTGATTTTTGCTGTAGGCTTAGAAATTCCTCTACCATATCCTGACTGATATTTTGAGGTAAACCCTTGTAAGTCAGGATTTCAATCATTTCGTTTTTGGGATATTGGGTGAGAGTGATTTGTAGCATTCGATGTTCGAGGGCAGTACTGGTGGATGTGCGGCCAGCCATGGTAGGAGGATTTTGGGTTCCAATCACCATAAATCCTGGTTTATTGGCGAGATTACCATTGGGATCTTTTCCCATTAATAAATCATTTAGCAAGCGCTCCATCATAGGAGCGCTATTAATTTCATCAATAACTACAGGCGCACCTTCGTGAAAGGCTTTTAATAACATTTTCTCCTTTTCAGCCAATGCCATGCTTACCGGCATTACATAAAAAACCTGTTTATCCAGCGCTTGGTCATTGATATTGCCTTTTTCCAGGCCGTGAGCGAGCAATGTTTTAACTACGAGTTCTGTTTTGCCAAGACCCGGCTCGCCTTCAAGAATGAGACCGCCAAGACCACCCTCTGGTTGAATGCTTTTCATTTGACGCAAGGCTCTTAAATTCAATAAGTCGCAAAGGGTCTCAAAAGCGGGCTGATTGGTGGTGGTGATAAGGAGCTTATCAGGCTTTTCAATCGCATTTCGCTGCAGTGCCTCTTGGGGCTTGAATCGGATTTGAAAAGCCTGTTTAGCGTGATCAGGAACGTAGTTTTTAGCCAAGTTATAGGCATAATATCGAGCCACTTCAATTGAATCGGATTCAGGATTTTGTTTGCAGTAGCTTACGGTGAGTAAAGCCATCATGCTTAATTCGCGTGGGGTGATTAATACTGTTGTCCTATCAAGAGCGCTGAGGTACTGAGCAGCTTCAAGAATAGATTGTGCCAGTTCTTTACTGTTTAATTCGGAGTTATCTAAAATGGGCTTGAGGAGCTTTACATACAAATAAGCAGGGGGCATGGGGTCAAAAATAAGGCTGTTACCATGGCGTGCAAACAAGGAAGGGATTTGGCGATCGCCACCGTAGGACAGTGGATTTCCTGCGAAAATGACCTTATGCTGTTCACTAAGGGTTATGACCTGGTTGCCAATTAATATTCTTGGCGGTTTATGAAACAACCCCTCAAAATCACTCCATTGCCGAGATGAGATATTGGCTTCATCAATAAATAGGGTTTTAATACCCGAATTTGTATCTTTAGCCCAAGCGAGTAGACTTGCTTCTCCAAGATAAAGCCTGCTGTGAATTTTCTTCCATACTTCATGGATGAACGTGGTTTTCCCAACTCCGGTCATTCCAGCAAGAAATACGAAAGGGGACTGCATTAAAACCTGAGCCACTTTGTTTAGGCGCTGCTCATCGAACTCTGCGGCTACTTGCTCTGCATCGTTTAGGTCAACTTCTCCAGGAGTGACAGAGAGGGATATCGTTCTTAATCCCTGCCACGCATTTTCTCCTGGTTCATCAGGATGCAGTTTTTGATGTCGTGTCATGGCCTGAAGTTCAGAAGCAGAGTGCTTTGCAATCAGCTCTCTGGAGAACTGATGAGGTAGTAACAGTTGCTCTTTTTCATCAAGGCGCACTTCATGGGTAAATGAAGAAACCATAGGAAATAAATGAGCTTGGTCGCATATCACGATTAAACGACCCTTTGGTTTTGGGTCGTGTTGTCGTTGCAATAAAAAATTGGCTAAAGCATGGCGTAAATCTTCCTGAATCCGTCCTTTTAAAATGACGTTTTTATTGGCCTTAATAGCGGATAACAAGGCACCTTCTTGCTCATTAAAACTAAAGGTTAAGGTTTTATCATCAAAGGTCCCATCAAGCCTCATTAAAAGATTAGCTGGCAATACTTCGGACACGTCAATGATGATCGCTGATTCGTCACTCATAGTAGCTAAAGTGACGTCCATATCGGTGCTGTGTACGCAAGCTGTATCCGGCAGGTGTTCAGAAGACCACGGGAGCCCAGCTGCTGCTGTTCTTTTTTTAGTGTCGATGGCAAGCTCTTTGGGTAACGTCACACCTGGAGCTAGGGTTAGATTAATAGAAACCTTGTGTTGTTGACAGGCATCTAAAAAGAGCGCCCAGGAACTTAAGCTCAGGGAGTCGCTTAAATAAAGAGATACTGTGTTGTTATGATTTAGAGCAAGGAGTCCTTCTCCGTATTGGATGGTTTTTCTTGCATTATCACAATGATATTGGCTTAAAAAATGAGCCAGCGTCCCGCGATTTAAAGCAAGGGCATCGGTAGGAATATCCTCGTCTTCATTAATCGTAATGTTCATGTTATGGAATGAGTAGCCTTCACTCTTGTGGAGCTTAAAATCCTTGGGCAACTGATAACGTCTCCCTTGACTTTGAAAGGAGCCAAACAATAATGCCCCTTGCCAAAAGCATTGAAATGCCTCATTAGCCCAAGGCGCGTTTTTTAATTCAATAGTTGAATTTTTATTTTTAAGCGCTGCAAGCAATGCGCCTTCAACGAATTGAAGCGTATTCCCCTGCAAGACCCAATGCCCTAGAAGACGGTCTTCCCAATCAGCACCACCATAGAGGTTAATACTGTAAGCATCCTGTGTTAAATTACGTTCTTCTGTAGTAACTGGTGGAATAACCAGGTTCCCGTCAGGCAATTTATTGGTACGAATCGCAGCAAACCGTGAGCGAAAATCAGCGCCATGATAGGCACCGGGTTTATTGGGGTTCATTAAACCAATCACCGTTGCTTTTTCGGGTAAAGGACTGCCATCCGCTAAACGCTCCTTATCCAGCAAGGCGTTAAAGCGCACGATGTCAGTGGCACTAAAGCGGTCGTAGTTCACAATTAATACAGGGTTACTGCCGTCTTTGCTGTGCTCCATTAAAAATTGATGCAAAGGACCGCCCGGGCCTCTTTTGATTAGGCCTGTAGTTCCATCTCGTTTAATATAAGGCGCGGAGCAAATCAAATCTTGTGGCGAATGGATATAGAAGCATGGTCTTGACGTACTCTTACATTGCTGTTGCAGATGATGGCGAAAGCCATTAAGACTTTGAGAACTGGACACATGAATTAATTTTTTAATACCTGGTGAAGACAACAGATGCTGCATGTAGAGATGTGTTTGAAGTGGAAATTTTTCCTCTACATTGTCTGGTTGAAAATACTTCTTTGGGATGCGTTCAGGTTTCTTGGGCTCATCAATCATCAAGTCTGCTGGATAGCCCCCTAAATTACAGGTAATCCAGTGCTCCTGGTGTTTGGTCTCGACATAACTATGGCAGTCATTATTAATAATACGGGTTTTAAAAGCGGGGTGATGCTCATCCATCCATGCTTTAAATATCAAGGCTCGGTGCCGGCAAGCTCCGACCTTTTGCTCTTGCAGGGCTGAGAGATAGTCTGCTCCTGTTGGATGATCCTGGGTTATTTTTAAAGGTTTGGCTGTAAACTCGCTGCACTCACCTATCTTTTGTTGAATGCCATGAGGAAATGAATCCTGACTCCTTTTTTGGGGTATATTGAGAATGAACCCAATGGTAATTGGATTATTGGTCTGGCTTGAGTCCGGCGATCTGCGTATACAATACATATTGTCACGCGTTGAATAACCAATTTCCACCTCATCGGGATGGCTCAGGTGATAATGCGTCATGATCTCTTCGGCATCCAGAGAAGCCAGAAATTGCCATGTGGTACTGAGGTTTATTTTCTGAATGCCGTAGTATTGATTCTCCTCAGTCAGTTGCGATTTTAGGTCCTCGAGGCTTCGCGTAATATTGCGTGCTTCAATGTTTACATCAAGACTAATGTTACTTAAGTTAAATGCATTATTGAGCCCACACTGGGCGTCATTCACTGTAATTTTATTAAAAGCCTCGAGTCGGTACTCGGTCGGACAAGGGTGATTTTTTTCATCCTTAGCATAAAAGATTCGTGTCAGGTGGAGCTGTAAGTTGGGATTAAACTGAGTATCTGCATCAAGACTTTTAGTGTCGTCAGCACTTCGAACGTTACTGATACTTTTATCACTTGAGGTGGGTATGCTGCTTAGCTCTCCTGGATAATCAGTGGTGATTTGATGCAGTGCTTTGGCCTTGATTTTTTTTAGCAGATCAGGTGAGATAGCGCTCTTTTCAAGAGTAATTTGGCCCAGGGGCTCACGATCCATGTTATCCGTGAAGTCGGATTCATCAAGGTTATGACGGTTTTTTAACTCAAGTTTTGTAAGCTTAGCTGTTGTCTTGGCCAGAATCCGGTATAAGGGATCGCTCGTGATGCTAGAGCCGGCTAAATTAAGCTCTTTCAGCGAGGAAAGGTCTAATTCATTGGGTAGTTGAATATTGGCCAGGTTATAACAATTTTTTAACTTAAGTTTCTTAAGCCTGGTTGTATTGGCTAGAATCCTGTTTAAGTACTGGCTCGTCATATTAGAATGGTTTAAATTTAACGTTTTCAGCGCGGGGAGGTCAAATTCATTGGGTAGTTGAATAGGGGCAATGTTATGACAATTTTTTAACTTAAGTTTTTTAAGGTTCATTGTTTTGGTTAGAAGTCTTACTAAAGACTGGCTAGTGATGTTAGATAGGCTCAGACTTTCCAAGTTAGACAGGTCTAAATTATTGGGTAGTTGAGTCTCGGCAAGGTGAGAGCAATCACTTAAATTAAGTATTTTAAGCTTCGTAGTTCTGGCAAGAATCCTGCCTAGAGACAGGCTCGTGATCTTAGAACGGCTTAAATCGAGCTTTTTCAAGGCGTACAGATTTAAGTCATTGGTTATTTGGTTAACATCAAGGTTTCGGCATCCTCTTAAATCAAGTATTTTAAGCTTTGTCGCCTTGGCCATTAGCCTGCCTAAGGACAGGCCCGTGATGTTAGAACCGCTTAAATTAAGCATTTCCAAGGAGAGGAGGTCTAGATCTTTGGGTAGTTGAATATCGGCAAGGTTATTACAATCACCTAAATTAAGTTTTGTAAGCTTTGTTGTCTTGACAAGAATCCTGTCTAAAGACTGGCAATTGATTTTAGATTCGGTTAAATCAAGCTCTTCCAGCGAGGAAAGGTTTAAGTCTTGAGGTAGTTGGTTATCGCCCAGGTTACTGCAATTGGTTAAATTAAGGACTTTAAGCTTTGTCGCCTTGGCAAGTATTCTGCCTAAAGACTGGCAAGTGATGTTAGAGTGACTTAAATTCAGCGTTTCCAGGGAGGATAGGTTTAAGTCATTGGCTAGTTGGTTATCGTCAAGGTTATAACAATTGGTTAAATTAAGGATTTTAAGCTGTGTTGTCTTGGCAAGAATCCTGCCTAAAGACTGGCTCGTGATGCTAGAGCGGGTTAAATCAAGCGTTTCCAGGGTGGGCAGGTCTAAGTCATTGGGTAGTTGTTTATTGGCAAGATTATCACAACCACTTAAATTAAGTTTTGTAAGTTTTTTTGTATTGGCAAGAATTCTGCCTAACGACTGGCTAGTGAGGTTAGATCCACTTAAATCAAGCTCTTCCAGCGAGGAGAAGGATAAATAATCAGGTATTTGGTTATCAGCAAGATATGGACATCGTGTTAAATCAAGCATTCTAAGCTTGGTTGCCTGGGCTAAGATGCTGCCTAAAGATTGGCAACCAATGTTCGAGTCTCTTAAATCAAGCTCTTCCAGGGAGGAGAAGTCTAAGTTATGGGGCAGAGAGGTATCGTCAAGGTTATTACAATTGGTTAAATCCAGTACCTTAAGTTGTGTCGTCTTGGCAAGAATCCTGCCTAATGTCTGACTAGTCATGTTAGAGTGGCTTAAACTAAGATTTTCCAGGTTGAACAGGTCTAAATCATGGAGTAGTGGGTTATTGGCAAGCTGATAACAATTGGTTAAATTAAGGACTTTAAGTTGTGACGCCTTGGCAAGAATTATGCCTAAAGACTGGCTCGTAATGCTAGATCGGGTCAAATCAAGCGTTTCCAGGGCTGACAGGTCAACGTTAACGGGTAGTTGGTTTTTGACAAGGATATTACAAGAACTCAAATCAAGTTTTGTAAGTTTTGTTGTCTTGGCAACAATCGTGCCTAAAGATTGGATAGTAACTTCAGAGCCGCTTAAATCAAGTATTTTAAGCTTTGTCGCCTTGGCTAAAAGCCTGCCTAAAGATTGGCTACTGATGTTGTTAGTGCCGCCTAAATCAAGGGTTTCCAGCGAGGAGAGGTCTAAATATTCAGGTAGTGGGTTATTGTAAAGCTCCTCACAATCTCTTAAATCAAGTATTTTAAGCTTTGTCGCCTTGGACAAAATCCTGCCTAAAGACTGGCTAGTGATGTTAGTACCGTTTAAATCAAGCTCTTCCAGCGAGGCAAGGTTCAAGTGATTAGGTAGTGAGTTATCCTCTAGGTGTAGGCATCCTCTTAAATCAAGTATGGTAAGTTTTGTCACCTTGGCCAGTAGCCTGCCTAATGACTGGCTGGTGATGTTAGAGCGGCTTAAATTAAGGGTTTCCAGAGCGGACAGGTCGAAGTCGTTGGGTAGTGGTTCATCGTCAAGGCCGTAACACGAGTTTAAATCAAGTATTTTAAGTTGTGTCGCCTTAGCCAGAAGCCGGCCTAAAGAATGGCAAGTGATATTAGAGCCGCTTAAATCAAGCGTTTCCAGTAAGCCAGTGTTCAAGTGATCAAACAACTGGTTATCGTCAAGTTTCATGCAATCACTTAAATTAAGCTCTTTAATACATGTCGTTTTAGCCAAAAGTGTGTTTAAAGACATGCTCGTGATGTTCGAGCTCGATAAATCGATCCTTTCCAGGAAGGGGAACTCTAAATCAGTAATGATATCTCTTATACGATTAAAGCCTCGACCTAATTTAAGTGTTTTAAGGATACGGGTGGACTGGAGTAGATGTTTTATAGAGTCTGCACTCAGATTGTTTTCTCTTGGGCTGTATTCTTGATTTAAAGCCGGGATAGTGCACTTGTTATCAAATTCATCAGTTATAATTAACTCTTCCATGCTCACTAAATCAATGTCGCCAGGAAGCGTGCCTTCTTTAAGATTGACACAACGAGACAGGTTTAGAGATTTAATCCTATCCCCAAAGGTTTTAAGTAATGTGGTTAATGAAGCTGTATTTATATTGGTTTCTCGAAGATCTATATGCTGAAAAGAGTTCAAATTTAACCAGTCATCATCAGTACCCTGCATTAATGCAACAAGGTGTTCGTGATTGAGTACCAACAAGTGATCATAGCTTAAGCGAAGTTTTATTGCAGCAAGTTGGCTAATTTGCAGGTCAGTTACAGGTGTTGCATCAACTATTGATTTGGGGGATTTTAATGAAGATGTATTAAGTTCAGAGAAGGCACCTTTTCGATAAAAATAAATTTTAAATCCTTCTTGCTGCAATACGTTAAATCGCTCTGCTGCTACGATACACTGATTATGGTCCCAGCAAGCTATAGCTGGATCATTGATTATTAGAGTTTTGTTCATCTCCAGGGTCATACCCTGAGGTTGTCGCCAAAAAGGCTTATTCTGCAACATACGCCCCACATCAATAACGCCACCATTATTAGCTGTACTACAGTACGTTCTTTCTGAGGATTCGACTTGAAGTGTGTAGTTGCTCGTTATTGGCACTTATTGTACTCATGGGATATAACAAATTAACTTTACATTTTATCACGATAAGTCTGTAATTCACACAAGGAGCATTATTAATGAACCAAGAATGAGCCATTTTAAATGGCGTGCCCCTCAAGGATTAGAGTCTGGGACTTTTTAGCTTATATCTTGAATTTCATCTTTAGCTTCAATGCATGATCGACATAATTTTTACATGGATGTTTGGCTATGAGATATGCTTAAGCCCGAGATTAACAAACTGAAATTATAAAGCGCTTGATCTTGATAGAGCATCCATAAAAAGAGTGCTCAATAAAAGCAATTTGCACCTGATATATGGCATCATAATTTAAAGTCCGGTGATGGGATCAGGAAAAACAACAGTAGGAAGCATAGACTCTCAAAATTTACTATTCAATTTTTGAATCTAACCATGAAATCGTCAAGAAGAGCGGAGATATGATTAAAAAACGATATTTTTTTTATCTGATCATGATTATTGTTCATGTATCGCACACTGCTACCATTGCTGTAGATCTACAATCGAAAATCATGCTACAAAAGATTAAGAGCCTCGCCAATATCGATAAAATAGCTATCAGAGTTAATCAGTCTATGTTGCCAATTCCTTATCGTTATTTATTAACTCAACCACTAATGACAAAAGGAGTGGAAGAATATTACCAGAGAACACCCGTTATTCAGACAATTTATGCAAGAAAAAATAAACGCAATAATACATATAGCAGATCGATTATAATGCTGTTGGATTATAATAAAGTCAGAAATGACGTGAGGCTTGCACAAAAGAAGAGTGAAATAATGGTGGTTGTATTAGCTTTTATTACCATAAACTTTAATGAGTTACCCAATAAAATAATAGCGGATGTACTTAATACTAATATTCCTTTGGGTCAATTGCTGTTCACTAATCATGTGAAAATTTTATCCACAGATCGCAGCTATTTTTATGTCAGATGCAATAAAGTAATTTTTTTGTTAACACATTGTAATCAAGATAATAAATTATATGGTCGTACCCATACTCTGATTAGAGCAGACAATAATCGGTGTGATATGGGTCCGCATGTCTGGAACAAAATTAAGGAAAAATAAGAGCTATTCATCCATCATTTATAGTTAAAAATTCACTCAAATTAACCTATTTAAACCTACTCAATACCGTATGAATAGTGATTGCTACTACGAATTGTCTTAGGTCATTTTACCACAACTCTATCAGAATGACTTATCCACAAGTCCACAGGTCAGGAGAGCTTCACTTTCTCGTATAGGCCTGTGGGCCTTGTGGGTAAGTCATGACGCTCTCATTTAGGGTTTATGGTCTTTTCCGGCCATAATACACCTCTGCGGGCGTTAAATAATTAAAGGACTGGTGAAGCCTTCGGTTATTATAATACTCAAAATACTCCGTTAAGGCCAGCTCAACCTCTTCAATTGTATCAAAATCATACCGGTAGATTTTTTCTTGCTTAACACTACGCCACAATCGCTCGATAAATATATTATCTAAATAACGTCCTCGCCCATCCATGCTGATAGAAATGTGGTGAGATTTTAGCGTATTTATCCAATCTTTTGAGGTAAATTGAGAACCCTGATCCGTGTTAAAGATCTCACAACGCGAATGCAGCAAAGCGTTTCTAAGCGCCTCAATACAAAATTCAGCCTCCATAGTAGGTGAAATAGCCCATCCAATCACATAACGACTATACCAGTCCATAATAGCTACTAAATACACATGCTTTCCTTTCATGCGGATGTAGGTGATATCTGCGGCCCAAACCTGATTTGGTTTGGTGATATCCACCTCTTTTAATAAATAAGGGAACACCTCATGCTCCTTATTGGGAACGCTTGTATTTGGCTTTGGGTAAACAGTCGATAACCCCATCATTTCCATCAACTTTTTTACTCGACGTTTACCAACAGGATAGCCTACTTCTTTTGACAGCCATCTTGCCCGCTTAATTTTACCTTCACATGGATACTGCAGATAGTGCTCATCAAGTAGCGCCATAAGCGCTTCATCTTCGACAGAAATGGGCTTGGCACTATAATAATAACTTGAAACAGGCAAGTCTAATAGCAAGCATTGTTCACGAATGGTGAGCTCGGCAAGAGGATCAATCATGACGCGCTTTTCATCCAGACTAAAGTTCATGCTTTTTTTTTAGCCAAGATAGCTGCGCTTGAAGTCGACCAATTTCTTGATATAATGCCTCAACAAGCTGCTCTTGGGACTTGGCTTCTTTTTCATTAGCCCCAGAGAATAAATCGTTAATGGCTTTGATGGCCGATTGCTTCCAAGTTTTTACCTGCGTTGCGTGAACACCGTATTCACTGGTAATTTGCGCTTGTGTGAGTTTCCCCTCAATCGCAGCTAGCGTTATTTTTGCCTTCTTGGCCGCCGTATAATAAGCTCGCTTTTTAGACATTTTATTCTCCTCTTTGTATTAAGAAGAATAGCTCTTAAAAAACCTTTTTTTGTGTCCAGAAAACCGCGCCTATATTAATGTTTGCATGAGCTGCTATTTTGTCTAAATTTTGACAATCTTCAAGGTTTAAGTCAGGTGACTTTAAAACTTCTGAAATTGTGCTTTGACGCTGATCTCTTGCTTCCTTTAGATTGCCAATTGATGGGGGTTGTGATGAGAGTGGATTAAGGCTGGAGTTAATCTTTTCTTTATAAATTTCAACTAAAGAAGATTGTATTCTATTACGCTCTTCAACAGTTAACTCACCGTGCAACTTATTATCCATTTTCTCTTTCCCCCACCTGAACTAAAAACCATTTTAATTAACCGCAAGATCACCTGGCTTGGGATAAGATCCTATCAGCGTTAACTTAAAAGTATTTTATTCTGTTGCCTTATATCGATTTATTATCTGGCAACTTTTGCTTTGATCTTCTTAACCGCCTTTTCTTTTGGCGTTTTAGTTTTTCAATTTTTTGTTGTTCTTTGGTTTGTTCATCACCTATTGAAGCATGTAATTTTTCACATAATTTTATGCGGGCAAAATAACGGTTATCTTGACGACTCCTGCTTTTCTGGCATTTAATATCAATCCCTGTAGGAACATGTTTTAAGTAGACACTGGAGGATGTTTTGTGTAATTTTTGGCCGCCTTTGCCACTGCCTACAATAAATTTTTCAACAACATCATCCTCACTAATATCAAGTTGTTTCATCCAGACTCTAAGTCTGGACCATTTATCTTTGCCAACCATTAGTATCACGCAACTTTAGTAACCCATAGGCATTGTATCGAATTGAATCCCAAATAGATAAAATATCAGAGGGGATGAAAAACAATAATATCTGTCAAGATTTTGGATGGAAAGGGGGCTCCCATCTTTTGACAATATCGAGATCAATGTCGAACAAATCCAGTATACGGCCAATGCTGTGGTTAATCAGATCATCAATTGAATCGGGTTGTGTATAAAAAGCTGGTGAAGCAGGAGCAACAATGCCGCCCATTTCAGTCACTCTCCTCATATTATCAATGTGCACCAGGTTGAGGGGTGATTCACGGGCCATAACCACCAGTCTTCTACGCTCTTTTAAAACTACATCAGCTGCACGACTAATAAGGGTTGATGTGGTTCCACAAGCGATATCGGCAAGAGTCCGCATTGAGCAGGGTGCAATGATCATCCCTATGGTTTTAAATGAGCCACTTGAAATCGATGCTGCGATATCAGCATTATTGTAATTAAAATCTGCCAAGTCAGTTAAACCACTTGAGGAAAGAGTTGTTTCATAGGCACGGGTTTGGTGTCCGGCCTTTGAAACCACTAAATGAGTTTCAATATCAGTAGTTTGCTTTAATAGTTCTAACAATCTAACACCATAAATAATGCCAGTTGCGCCGCTGATGCCAATTACGAGTCTATTTTTTTTAGGGTGGGACATAATTGTTTCCCTTAATTTTGTTTGTATTTTAGTCTGTAAAGGTATATTGATACCAAGGGGCATCATCTTTTCGTCCTAAACGAGGCCTTAAATCACTAAATGGTTTATAAATTATTGGATAAGGGTTGACCATGGAAAAATGCCGCAGAATTTCTTTCCATGAACATACCTTGTCTTGAATCAATGACTCCATGTTCCCAAACTACTTCTTGTTCCACATTTGGGTACTGCTTGGGATAAATAATAGAGTTATTTTATATCTATTTCCACCTGTTCCACACGAACTACTATGAAAAAGTAATACAGCGCTTTTGATCTGGTAATTTGAATTCTTTACGGTGAGTTGACTGCCAGGTCTTGAAGGCAGGGATAAGTACCTTTGCCAAATATCGGGTGCAGCCTAGTGCAACTCGGATTCTTTGAAAGAGCTTATTTAACGATCAAGGCTCCAGTTATCAATTAGATGAAAGAGTCTTCGGCATTTTATGTTCCTGTTAGGGTAAAACGGCCAGATATCATAATAACTCTTTTAATATTAAAAATGGCGGTTACTATCAAACAAGAACCTTGTTTTGTCTATGAACCACTTTACATTGTCTAAAATATAATCTATATGTAAAAAATATGTTTTTATATTAAGAGATATATATTATGGTAAAGAATACATCGGAAATAAGAGATATCAGTTTATATGCACTTCATTTACTTGTAAACGAAGGAAAAACTCCTGCAGAAATCTCCTTAATGCTGAATGTCCCTCCTGTTGTGATTATTGGCTGGTTGCAAAACAACTCGAAAAACGAAATAGCAAAGCTAAAAGATAAAATCATTCAGCTTGAAAAGAATATCTCTAATCTACGAGGAGAAAATTATTATTAAAGGAGCAACATGAAAACCATAATAATTGATTCCAGTGTCTATGTTCCTAAACAGGTAGTATCTAACGATGTGTATGAAAAGAAATTTAACCTTGAAAAAAACTGGATAGAGAAACGAACAGGAATTCAATTAAGACACCTCGCCGAAGAGACTCAGTCTACCTCTGATTTAGCCGTTGAAGCTATTAAACCGATATTAAGTCGAAACAGTGAGCCAATTGAATTTATTTTATGCGCCACATCCACTCCAGACTCCTTACTGCCCTCCACAGCAAATAAAATTTGCAACAAGCTAGACTTGAATCATGATGTTTTTTGTTTTGATATTATGGCAGCCTGTTCAGGATTTTTGTATGCATTATCGGTAGCGAATGCATTTATCCAATCCGGTTTATATCAATCTGGGATTGTAGTTGGTTCGGATAAAATGTCTGCAATCATTAATCAGGAAGATCCATACACTTGTACGCTTTTTGGGGATGCAGCGGGTGCTTTTCTCTTAAAAAAATCTTCACATTCAGACAAAGGCATCATTTCTACGGTGCTGGGTAGTGATAGCACGGGTGTAGATAAACTTTTTATTAAAGCAGGTGGCTCTGAAATACCAATGACTAGCCAGAGACTTTTAAACAATGAGCATTATGTCACTATGCTGGGTAAAGAGGTATTCATAAATGCGGTAAATAAAATGACCAGTATGATCGATAAAGTTACTGAAAAAAGCGGATTATCTAGCAAGGAAATACACTATATCATTCCACATCAAGCCAACCAGCGCATTTCTGATGCAGTGTACGATAAACTCGGACGACCTGAACATGTTAAAATGTTTAGCATTATCAAGAATCACGGTAATATCGTGAACGCCAGCATTCCTGTCACTTATCATTGTTATCAAAAAGAAATGAGCAGTAATAAAAATATGATAATGGTTTCTTTTGGAGCAGGATTTAATTTTGGCGCCCTCCATATACGCACCTGAATTTTAAGTTAAACAGCAAAAGACCCAACCCTCAAACCTTAATATACGAGCCCAAGTCAACGGTTCTGATTTAATGAGCGGCCCCCTCCCTTTGAATGCGCAATCACATATTACTGGCTTAGAATTCGTTTTGGAAAACTCAAAACTAATTGGGAGGCTCCAGGAGCCGACAAAATATCCAATTTTCTTACATTCACATATGCTTTATTACTGACAATATTGTGCTATAAATAGTTAATAAAGTTAATTATGATTCATATTGGTTGTATTCGTTAGAGGGGAGTTTCCATGAACAATGTAGAATCAATCATCGATCGTTTAATTGCAGTTACAGAGAAAAGGGCTAATTACGAGGCATTGCATCATTACAATTCAGATGAAGATGAACGCTTAAGTTACCAACAACTTTATCTTGAGGTTCGAAAATTAGCTTTTGTCCTTAAAGAAAAAATTCAGCCCGGTGATCGTGTACTCATCCTCCTGCACCCGGGGATGGATTATATTCTTTCATTTTTAGCCTGTATGTATAACGGCGCCATCGCTGTGCCCTGCCCTCAGCCAGTAAACGCTACATTAGCTACAAAAATTTTAAATATTATTGCTGATTGCACGCCAAGCCTCATATTAATTGATTCACATCTCGACTTAAATCCAGATAAAAAACCAACAGAGGAGGTAGGCAATTATCATAGCTTGCTATCAGAAATAGCCCAGCATCCCATTTTTTCAGTTGATAGACAAGTGCTAGATCAAGTTCATCCTATAATT
This sequence comes from Legionella antarctica, assembly GCF_011764505.1. Lineage (NCBI taxonomy): Bacteria > Pseudomonadati > Pseudomonadota > Gammaproteobacteria > Legionellales > Legionellaceae > Legionella > Legionella antarctica. Next base: position 1,029,136 of record NZ_AP022839.1, on the reverse strand, counting down.
GAACCTGTCTACCACCCCATTGCTTTTTTACAATATACATCGGGGTCAACAAGTTTTCCTAAAGGGGTCATAAATTTACACTCCAATGTACTGCACAACATACAATTGGGTGCCAACCAGTTACAATTATCATCATCCCCATGCCATATGGGAAGTTGGCTTCCTCCATACCATGATATGGGGTTAATAGCTATGATACTTACCGCACTGCTTACTGGTTCAACCCTTCATTTTATGTCGCCTTATATGTTTATACACTACCCCCAAAAATGGTTACAGATGATAACCGACCATCACATCCGCTATTCTGCAGCACCTAATTTCGGCTATGCCTATTGTGTTGAAAAAATCAAAGAGAACCACCTTGCCTCTTTAGACCTAAGTCCATGGGAAATAGCTATATGTGGCGCAGAATTTATTCATAAGAAAACGTTCGAAGTTTTTTTTAAGAAATTTTCATCTGCCGGTTTTAAAAAAACAGCCTTTACACCAGGATACGGCTTGGCGGAAGCCACGGTTTTTGTTTCTACTGAAGACGTTATTAATCCCCCTGCTTTTAAAGAAATAATTCATAATGGGCATGCAAAACTAGTCGCCTGCTGTGGCAAACCGTTGATGGATACACTGATTGCTAATCCAGACACTCAAGAAATCCTTGACGAGAAACAAGAAGGAGAAATTCTGCTGCAGAGTAAAAGTATTACCCCAGGATACTGGAACAACTCTGCTCCAGTTGACAGAGGCATCTTTCATGAAATCAAGGGGATAACCTATTTAAAAACAGGTGACCTGGGGATGATGGAAAATGAAAAACTGTATGTTTTTGGCCGTTTAAAAGAGCTGATTATAATCAACGGAGTGAATCATTTCCCAACCGACTTTGAGAATTCAATTATTATGAATATTGAAGGACTAAATCCAGGGCACGTTGTTGCTTTTGCAGAGGAACAGAATAGCAAGGAACACTTATCTGTTGCTCTGGCTAATCCTAGAAAAATATCCTTAACGAATGAAGAGCTGGCGGACAAAGTTGAAAAAATCATTGAAAGCTATCACGCGGTTAGACCGTTACGAATCTATATTTTAAAAAACAGCGCAATCCCTAAAACATCCAGCGGCAAGATACAGCGCTTAAAATTAGCTCAGGGCGTTAAAACAGGTGATATAGACAGTCAGGTAATAATAGATAACAGCATTGGAGAAAAAACAGAAAATAGTTACCAGGACGATAGTCTTAAGGACAATTCCTCTTTAAAACAATTGGCAAAAATAGCAGCATCGATTTTGAGGTTAAAAGACAAAGAAAAGTTGTCTTTTGACGCTCCTTTAAAGAATCTGGGTTTCGATTCAATACATTTTGCTGAGCTCATGACTCAAGCAAGCCAATATTTCAGGCAAGATGAGCACAAGTATGCCTTGGAGAGACTTGGTCTGCAGAGTAATCTTAGGGACATCAGTACTTATATGTCACTTGATAGACAGGAAAAATCCACTCAAAAAACGACAAGGTTTTGTTCACGCATCGAAAATATAAATAAAATAAAAGATTACCATTCATCCCTAAATATTAAACTAAAAGATAAGGTTTTTTGCAACCCGTATGAAAGCGCAGGATCAGATACCATTATCCTACGCGGTGAAGCCTATATTAATTTTGGTAGTTTTAACTATCTTGGCTTAGCTGATCATCCCCAAATTATAAAGCAGGTTAAGGCAGCGATTGATCAATATGGAACATCGGCATCAGCCAGCCGCTTAGTTGCCGGGGACAGACTAATTACCCAGGAATTAGAACAGGCTATTGCAAAGCACATCGGTGTTGAGGAAGCATTAATATATAATTCAGGCTATGATACCAATTTCAGCACCATTGCTTGTCTTTGCGGTGCTGATGATTTAATTTTATACGATGCCTAGTATCCTGTCAGAATCGCCGGGTAAGTGTCTGCCACTGAGTCCGGATTAATCCGAGCCGCGCGCGTCAGCAAGCGGAATTCTTTAAAAATATTCAAAATACCTATTGACACGGTTTTTCTGTAAAACTGATGTTTTTCCATATCAAACGTAAGTCATGCAATATGCATGCCCTAAGATCCCCAAGATCACAATGTAGCCCCTTTCACTAATAAAACATCTCCCTCCTGAGGTCAGATTTTTTCTTAGCCCTTAGTGGCGTTAAAACTCGAAAAATGCGTTCAAAAAAAGTCATGTTATGATTGCCGTATCAGCATTAGTAACGCAGTGGTAGATGATGAAACGCCAAGAAATCAAACAAGTTTTAGATGAGTTAACAAAAGATATCGATAGTCTTGCCGACAAAAAGGCCGTGACTATCATTAAGGTATTGGTTAATTTGGTCGAAATGCTTGCCGAAGAAAATGCTTTGCTCAGAGAGGAAAACCAAGTATTACGTGATGAGATAAACCGCCTTAAGGGTGAACAGGGCAAACCTAATATTCGCGGTCAATCCAAAGGTAGCAATGGCGATAATACAGGCAATTCCAATCATTCATCTGAAGGAGATCGCAATAAACGTGGTAAAGGGAACAATAAAAACACAGGCAAAGACAAAAAAAACGTACGTATTGATAGACGTGTTACGATTGCTCTGGACAAAGCAACGCTGCCAGATGACGCCAAGTTCAAGGGTTTTGAGATTCGAATCATCCAGGATCTAAAAATCATCACGGATAATGTTGAATTCAAGCTGGAAACGTATTACTCACCATCTTTGAAAAAAACCTTTATTGCGCCGATTCCTGGCGAATATAAGGGCAGTGAATTTGGTCCTGGGGTTAAAGCGCTGGTCATCACATTATACCGTGATGCAGGGATGACGGAGAGCGCCATTGAGCGCTTTTTAAAAACATGTGGTATTCAAATATCACATGGTAAAATTGCTTCCATGCTGACAGAAGGCAATGATATTTTTCATCAGGAAAAAGAAGATATTGTCGATGCCGGTAGCAACGCAGGCTTGTACCAGCAGATGGATGACACAGGCAGTCGTGTTAACGGCAAAAATCACTACACCCATGTTTTATGTAATGACTTTTTTACAGCATACTTCACTCGTCGTAAAAAAGATCGCTTGACCTTATTGGAGTTGCTGTGTCGAGACCAATTAAAGTTTATGTTTAATCAGGAGGCTTATGAGTTAATGGATGAGTTTGGTCTCGCAAAAAAATGGTTGGATCAAATTAAACCAATGCTGCATGCACAACCCCTCACACGTGAATCAATCGATAGTTTGATGGGAACACTTTTTCCAAATCCAAAAAAACACAGCACGAATCGACGCATAATTCTTGAGTCAGCAGCTCTTGCCTATTATCAGCACTCGAAATACTTCATCCATTATTTAATGACAGATGATGCGCCTCAGTTTAATAAATTGGCCCTACATCATGCGCTGTGCTGGATCCATGAAGGTCGTCATTATAAAAAACTCACTCCATTCTCAGATATGAATCAGAATATATTGGCTGTATTTCTTGAGCAATTATGGGATTTCTACCATGCATTATTGACTTACAAGACGGCTCCATCTCAATCAATGGCCCAACAACTATCAATGCAATTTGATACTTTGTTCGCAACCACGACAGGCTATGATGTTTTAGATCAACGCATTGCAAAGACACGTGCTAAAAAACAAGCGTTATTATTGGTGTTAGACCATCCATTTCTGCCATTGCACAACAATGCCTCTGAATTAGGGACACGGTTTCAAGCAAGGATACGCGACATCAATCTCCAAACGGTCTCCCAAAATGGCACCAAATCAAAGGATACGTTTGCCACGATTGTACAGACGGCCAGAAAACTGAAAGTTAACGTTTATCAGTATATTTACGATAGGGTGACTAAAAAATTTGAAATGCCATCATTGGCTGAATTAATCTTACTTAAAGTGCGGCAGGTTCCATGCACCACATAAGCATCTCGAGATAATTCCGCTTGCTGACGCGCGCGGCTCGGATTAGTCCGGGCTCAGTGGCAGACACTTACCCGGCGATTCTGACAGGATACGATGCCTACATTCATAACAGTGCCTTTCAGGGCATTTCACATACTAAAGCAGTACGTTTCCAATATCGTCATAATGATATGGATCATCTCGAACAGTTAATACAAAAGGCTGTTGGCCAATATCAGACTGTTTTTATTATATCAGAAGGTATTTTTAGTATGGATGGCGATATTTGTAATTTACCACGTTTAGTTGAAATAAAGCACAAATATGGTGGCCTGCTATATATTGATGAGGCCCACTCTATTGGCGTATTAGGAAAAACCGGCGGTGGTGTATGCCAGCACTTCAATATTGATCCTACCGAGGTTGATGTCCTTATGGGAACCCTGAGTAAATCTTTAGTCAGTTGTGGAGGTTATATAGCCGGCAGCAAAATCCTTATTGATTACTTAAAATTTAAATCAGAAGGGTTTATTTTTTCTACAGGAATTTCCCCACCGAATGTTGCTGCTTCGTTAGGCGCCTTAGAAATAATGATAAATGAAGATTGGCGCTTGAAGCGTCTAGGGGAAAATGCAGAATACATTCTCGAAGCACTAAAAAGCAGATCTATTGATACAGGGTTATCTAAAAGCACACCCATAATCCCTATCAATGTTGGTAAGGAGAACACTGCCATTCAACTCAGTTTGTATCTTAATGAGAATGCTATTCTGGCCGCGCCTATTATCCCTCCCGCTGTTCCTGAAAATGAATCCAGAGTGCGTTTATTCATTTCAGCACTGCATAAGAAAGAGCAATTAGACTACACCACTGAGAAAATTATCGAAGGATTAGAAAAATTAAGGGCAGGGTAACATTAGATCCAATATTCTGAACTGTATTATTTTAAATGCAATCTTTTATTTAATGTAGCCCTAAAAGATGTGATTTAATCTTTCTATAGGGCAATTGAATCCTTAAAGTATCCAGTTTCGATAATTTAATTCAATGCATATAGGGGTAAGGGGATATCATCTGTTTTTTTATCCGAAAAATAGTCAGCATCAAAACCTTTTACTGCGGATGCAAGCTCTAATAGCGTATTGTATGCTTCCTCAATAGTTAGAGGATTGTCTTTGCGCATTTGTTTAAGGAGAGTAACAATTTGGTTTTTTTGTTTTTTATCTAATTCACCAATATCACAGACAAGTGTTTTGGTTTTAGGGTGAAAAAATTGGTATATTTTTTGCTGCGAATTTGTTTTCAGAACTTTCGCTCCAAGCAATCCCGTGTCTGCACTCTTGAACTTCCAGATTTTATGTAATTTCTCATTTTTTCCTTTGGGTAATATGTTCCAACGGCTAATTTCTTGTGTAATGTATTTGGAAGATATAAACAATTGAAATAGTGTTATGGCCAAACTATAAATATCTCCTGCTTGTTTTGCGGGTTGACTAAAACTGGTTTTATTTGAATATTTAATAGTGAAAGTCTGGACCGGCTCGTCTTTATCAGTCGCGGAACCAAAATCACAGTAATGAGCCTCACAGTCTTTAGTCACAATAATATTCGAAGGTTTTATATCATTATGAATGTGTAAACCGCCAAGAAGAGCTGGGTTATGAAGCTGATAGAGCTCCCACATTAATGACAAAGCAATTTTAAGTTTTTGTGGGGTTGTTAAAATTTCTACATTGACTTTATCTAGTGCTAAACCTTCAATTTTCTTTGTTACAATCCAATAGTCATTAGTTTTGAATGGAGTGTTGAAAGTATTTGACAAATTTTGGGTGCTTGCCTGATCTCGACTGATCTCAACTAAATCAGTTGATGGGAATATTAGCTTTAAATGATTAAATTCCCTGGCTCTGGCCTTAGAGTCACCTTGATTCGCCAAATTTTTAACAACATGATCTGTGAGATTGTATGTCAATTCATCGCTTTTTATATCAAAAACAAAAGATGCCGGAGAATCAAAAACCGATCCAAATGCCCCAGAGCCTAAGGTATTTTTGGCTACGATGTAGCCACGAAATTGATTCGCTTCTTTTTTAACAAGTATATGATGAGATAATTCAATATCCAGGTAATGCTGTCTTGGCGGCTTCGGGACTACTGTCAACGGGGATACTGGGGAAGGTACCATAAAAAATGACGGGAAATTTTTTATACTGAGAGCAAGATATTGGCAAATTTGATTGGCCAAACCTGTACTACCTGGTTGTATGAACTCTTTTTCTTTCCTGCTTTCATCGGACTTAAGAATAGGGGAACTATATTCCTGAACCTGGATTTTGTAGGTCGATTTATTTAAAAAACTTGAATCACCTAGAGATGCATAATCCTTAACAAGTTTTTTCAAGTAAAAAATGGTTTCATCTGATAAATTCAAAAGGTCAATGTTCATCCTAGAACTCCATGTTCCTGACAATAAAAGGGGAAAAATTCCAATATGGTCTTATTGTATATGAATTATGTTAACTAAAATGAAGGAGAGTTTCTATAAAAAAAGTAATGGCATGTTGTAATCGTGAGAATATCCAACTCGGTGCAAAAAATTGCTCAGTAAAAGCTATCTTATAGGGGGTGTTGATAATTTACCCCATCGCCCTCCGTACCGCGGCACTCTTTCTCTCATAAGATAAATAAAAAAACTGCCACTTAATCTCATTAAATTAAAATTACCCAAATTAGTCTATAATTAAGCGAAATGTACTTAATGATAACATAAAAAGCTGTTTTATATAATTTGAGGAAATAACATATGAAAAAAAAACACATGGAGATGGATGTTTCGATGTCTCAAAACCAATTGCTAAAATATAACGCGGTGAGGCTTATTTCTTGTGAAATTATTAAGGAATACAATACTAAAAAACTATATAACGAAGATACAATTCCTCATTTTTCCCAAGAAATGATAAAACTTACTCAAGCTATGGATATGTGTGAACAAATTGAAATTTCCCCCAACTTAATAAAAAAGGCGTTGTACAGTGGACCCCATTGTCAAGACAGCGATCCGTTTAATTTAAGATATAACTTTAATTCTACTTTCTTTCGTTGACGAGGGTGCGTAGCACACGAGTCAACCACAATAGCAGTTAATGAAACACCTGTTATTGAGCCTGTGGGTATGTGGGCGCGAAGCCATCGAGTGTGGTCAAGCGGTGGATAACGTCTTTTTGTTATCCATGGCTTGTCCACATGTCCCGAAGGGCGATGGCTGATCCGCAGGACGCGTCCACATATCCACAGGCATTCCATTACGCTGCAGCCTCATATAGGCCAGCATAAACCTCTGACGGCGTGTATATTCCAAATGATTGATGAGGTCTTTCGTCGTTATAAAACTTGAAATACACCCTTAAACCATTTCGTAGTGCTAAAACTGTTCCGTATTCTTTTATGTAAATATCTTCATATTTGACTGAACGCCATAGCCGTTCAATGAACACATTATCCATCCATCGACCTTTCCCGTCCATGCTAATTTTGATGTCATGGTCTTTTAAAACATCGGTAAACGCCTTACTGGTAAACTGGGAGCCTTGATCCGTATTAAAAATATCAGGCCTGCCGTGGAGCCTGATGGCGCTCTCCAACGCGCTTACACAAAAGTCATCATCCATGCTGTTTGATACCTTCCAAGAGAGCACCTTGCGGCTATACCAGTCCATTATTGCCACCAAATATACAAAGCCTCCTTGCATCCTAACGTAGGTAATATCGGTGCACCAAACCTGATTGGGTCGATCAATCACTAAACCACGTAGCAAGTAGGGATAAACCTTTTGTTCCTTGTTCTTTTTACTCGTATTCGGCTTTGGTGCCACTGAAACCAGACCCATGATCCGCATCAAACGCTGCACTCTCTTACGGTTAACGTCATGGCCAAGGCGACGTAAATAAGAACGCATCTTTCTGCTTCCATAGAAAGGATGGCGCATGTATTCCTCATCAATCAAGACCATCAAAGCCAGATTCTCTGGGCTCTCGGTACATATTCCTTCGCCAGCAGTGCGATAGTAGCTAGCGCGTGACAAATTAACCAATGCACATTGGCGTACGATGCTGAGTGTAGGGTGATTGACATCAATCATGGCTCGCTTCTCCCGCACGCTCAACTTAGATGACCGGTCTTTTTTTTAAGCCAGTCTAACTCAACCGCTAGCTGGCCTATTTGCGTGTATAATCGATCTCGTTCTTGTATGATGGAGTCCATGTCTTTGTCATGCTTGCCGCTAAACAATTGCTTGCTTCCATCCAGTAATTGTTTTTTCCACAGATTGATTTGTGTTGCATGCACCTCAAATTCAGATGCCAATTCATTGGTCGTCTTGTGACTTTTTAATGCCTCAATTGCTACCTTTGCTTTGAAGTCAGATGTAAATTTTTTTTTAGCCACTTGGTACCCCGTTTAACAATGGTTTCTATTTTACACCACTGTCTCATTTTTGGGGTCCACTATATTGTACCCAGTAAGCCAACTTTTTTCATCTAATTTTGCCACTCGAATAAAAAAATGGCCTCGGGGGTATCAAGGAGACTTTGAAACAATAGAAACTCTGTATTTCAAAAAAAACGTGCATCCTCCAAGAAGTGGGTATTCCTGCCCATCGTGATCAGTCATTATCGCCCTACCGTGATCAGTGATTATCGCTTGATCGTGATCACCGATTATCGCCTGATCGTGATCACTTTTCCCAAAAAACAGGAATAGGTGATCACGATGCCACCACTCCATATGGGGCGTGGCTTTTGCAAGCATTAGCACCGGTTATACTAGTTAGTTTAATCGGAGAGTAAAAATGTCAGCAAAAGGAACATCTATGCGTAAATTGATTCAGATACTGCGTCTTCATTTTGAGTTAAAATTAAGCAGGCGCCAAATAGCAAACAGTCTTAGTGTATCGGTTGGTGTGGTTATCAAATACATCAATCGAGCCCTGGATAAAAATCTTTCATGGCCTCTTCCTGAGGGGATGGACGAGCCAGCTTTACTTGAAATTTTAAAGCCGAAAGCCGCTCATGCCAGCCTAAACAAGGCGCTAGACTTAATAGATTTCGCAAAAACTCACCAAGAATTAAGCCGAAAAGGCGTCACATTACAGTTGCTTTGGGATGAACATCAATCAGAACAAGAAGGCGCTTTAAGCTATTCTCGTTATTGTTACCACTATCGTGCTTATAAGCAAAGCCTAAAACGCTCGTTGCGTCAGACACATAAGGCGGGAGATAAGGTTTTTATTGATTACAGCGGTGTTACGTTCAGTATTATTGATCCTGAAACAAATGACATCAGGGCTGCTGAAATTTTCGTAGGTGTTTTGGGTGCCTCTAAGTATACGTTTGCTGAAGCCACATGGTCTCAGCAACTTCCTGACTTTTTGGGTTCTCAACGCCGGATGTTTGAGTTTTTTGGCGGTGTTCCAGCACTTGTTGTGCCAGATAATCTCCGTTCAGCCATCAGTAAATCATGTCGATATGAGCCTGATACGAATCCAACATACGCACACTTCATTGAGCATTATGGCACAGCTGTACTTCCAGCAAGGCCTTATCGTCCTCAAGACAAAGCATCTGTTGAATCAGGTGTTCAAGTTGCTCAACGTTGGATATTAGCCCGATTACGACATCAAACCTTTGTGGGTCTTAATGAACTCAATGCAGAGATTGCACGGCTATTAACCATAATGAACCAAAAACCATTTCAAAAACTACCTGGATGTCGCGAGTCAGTCTTCATGGAAATGGACAAACCTGTATTAAAACCGTTACCAGCAGATGCCTATTATTACAGGCAGTACAAAGCGTCTCGCGCAGGTATTGATTACCATGTTGTGCTTCAAGGGCATTATTACAGCGTGCCTCATAGGTACTGCGGCCAGCTCATTGATTTATGGTTTAACCAGCATACGGTTGAATGTTATTTTGAAGGAGAGCGCATAGCGATGCATCTGTATTCAAGCATACCAGGTAAACAATCCACGATTTCTCATCACATGCCCAAGAGGCACCGCATACACACCGAGCAATCAAAAGAGAGATATTTACGGTGGGCGAGCGAGATAGGTGCTTGCACACACATGGTCGTAAAAAGAATATTTGATGAAAAACCTCACCCCGAACAGGCTTACCGTTCCTGCCTTGGTATTTTGAAACTAGCGAAACGCTATGGAGAAATCCGTTTAGAGCAAGCCTGCTCCTATGGTGTACACCAGGGGGCATACAGCCGTAAAAGCGTGTTATCCATTCTAGAAAATAACCTTGACCAAGGAGCAAAAATTCATGCATCACGTGACGTGAACCTACATGGATTAACGCATGACAACATTAGGGGCTCTCAGTATTACCACTGAGTCTGTATCAACAATTTTTAATTAAAAAACAAGGAAAAAAATGAACAATGAATCCGTATTAGAACAAATGAGACAACTAAAAATGACGGGCATGCAGGAGGGCTTTCGTGAACAACAAAGCCAACCCAAACACGCCGACTTAAGCTTTGAAGAGAGGTTAAGTCTCTTGTTGGACCGCGAAATACTACGCAGAGACAATAATCGTGTGCAGAGTTTACAGCGGCGAGCAAAACTCAGGCAATCTGCAGCCATTGAAGATGTTTGTTATAAAAATAAGAGGGGTTTGGAAAAGGCAAAAGTGATGGCTCTTGCTAAATGTGACTTTGTTCGTCACCATCAAAATTTACTTATAACCGGACCTACCGGCTGCGGGAAAACATATCTTTCATGCGCTATCGGAAACCAAGCTTGCCGTCTAGGTTATAAAGTTCGCTATTTATTGTTAACGCGATTTTTAGAAGAAATGAGCATCTCACATGCCGATGGAAGCTATGCCAAGTTAATGACGCAATTACACAAGGATGATGTACTGATTCTTGATGACTTTGGATTAACAGCAATCAATGCAGCACAACGCCACGACTTGTTTAATCTTATTGAAGATCGGTATCAGCTAAAATCGACCATTATTACAAGCCAGTTTCCTGTGGCTAAATGGCATGAGTATTTAGGTGAGCCAACCATCGCCGATGCCATACTCGATCGCATCTCTGAAAATGCACATCGAATAGAACTCAACGGAGAGTCCATGAGAAAAAAAGAAATTGCTTCATCGTGATCACTTTGTAATAATCTCACCGCTTGTAAAAACAGCGCAGTAATAGGTGATCACGCTAGGCGATAATCGGTGATCACGTTCGCAGGAATACCCAAGAAGTCTTGAGTGGATGCTTGATGAGTATTTATATTCTTTGCCTATCACACATCAACACCAAAATAAAATTTTGTATCAAGCTGAAGTAATTAAACAGACGCTTATAAATTATGACGCTCCTCGTATAGCCATACTCGGTTGCGGTAGTGGAATTGACTTAAGTTTAGTAGAGGACATGATTTTAAAGTCAAACGCAGTAATTTATATCAATGATCAAGATAAAGATGTGTCAATCAGCATCCAATTTTGACCCTCAAACCGCATCCAAAATTGACCCTCAAAAACATATCACATTGATTATTTACTTTACTGTTTTAGCTTCGATTTTTAAAGCGATAACTTTCATTTCCAGTCTCAACAATAGAGCAATGATGAGTCAATCTGTCCAGCATGGCTGCGGTCATTTTTGTATCACAAAACACCTTTGGCCATTCACCAAAATTTAAGTTTGTTGTAATGATTAATGATGTTTTTTCATATAATTTGCTAACTAAATGAAACAACAGAGCTCCGCCCGCTTCAGAAAATGGTAAATATCCAAGCTCATCCAGGACAATAGCATCAAAATTTTGCAGGCGATTAGCTAGCCGTCCTGTATTAACTTGTTTTTTTTCTTGTTCTAATTTGTTGACCAGATCAACAACATTATAAAAACAAGCCCGCTTTCCTTGCTTAATTAAATTAGTTGCTATAGCAATAGCTAAGTGCGTTTTACCAGAGCCCGTGCCACCCACAAAAATAATATTGCGCCCAGCATCAACAAAGCTCCCTGCGTGCAATAAACTTATTTCTTCTTCATTAACAGGATGTTGCGTAAAATCAAATTGGCTTAAATTACGATTGACCGGGAATTTTGCGACACTCAGTTGATAATTAATAGCACGCGTTTTGCGTGTTATTTGTTCTGCTTCTAATAGCATAGATAACCACTCATAATGAGTTAGTTTCACCAAAGGCTTCGACTCTTCATAGGCTAGCAACCTATCTAACATGCCTTGTAATTTTAATATCTTAAGCAACTCAGATAATTTAGTGAATGGCATGATTTGCTCCCGTTAAGAGTAAATTATATTTATGACAATTACTTGTGGGTTCTTCCTTTAAGATTAATCCAGCGGGCATTGTCGTTGCTTGAGGAAGTGCTGTAGGCCGTAATCGATGCAACGCATTAAGAATATAATCACGGCTAACCACCTGCTCTGTTAGCGCTAATTCACAGGCTACACTCACCGCCTCAATGCCATGCTCACTCATTGCCAACAGCACCTCAACGCATTCTCTGTCACCACCACGGCGCTTCATGAGAATGCTTTTGATTTTTAAAATGGCTGGTGGTAATTGCCAGTCTTTGAATGGAGCACCATTGCGTAATGCCCCTGGCTTGCGCTCCAGTAAAGGTAAATAATGCCATGGATTAAACAGTGTTTTATTGCGGCCAAAGGTGCGTTGGTGGCAACCGATGGACTCATTACCTGAAAATACCTCTATAGTTAATGCGTATATCCTGAGCGTCACCATCTGGTTGGCATAGGCACAATCAACGCTATAACGATTTCTATCGCAATGAATCAAGCAGGTTGAATGTACTAGAGTTGAAACTTCTTTATACCCATCAAATGGATGATTTAACGCTCTAAAATGAGTTCTTTCTTCTTGAAATACAGCGTCAACAGTTAGTTCTTGTTGTTCTGGGTGATGCCTTTTCTCGGCCAATAATTGGCATTGCTGCTGAAGATGTTCATTTAATAACGACAAGGTTTCATATTTAAGACGTGGTTTAAATACCCAGTCACGTACATTATCAACTTGATTTTCAATCTGCCCCTTTTCCCATCCGGCTGCGGGATTGCAGGCTGTAGGTTCAATTAAGTAATGATCCATTAATGCCAAAAATCGCCGGTTAAAAGCACGCTCCTTACCCTTGAAAACACTATCTACCGCCGTTTTCATGTTGTCATAAATACCTCTTAGCGTTAAGCCACCAAAAAATTTGAAGGCTAAATTATGCGCATCAAATAACATTTCTTGAGTTTCTCGAGGATATGCTACAAGAAAAAATTTACGGCTGTAGCTTAAACGAAATTGAGCTACTTTGATTTTTTGAACAACGCCTGCAAGCTCTACAGTTTCTTCACTCCAATCAAACTGATAGGCCTCTCCGGGATGATAGTATTGTGGAATATAGGCTTTTAATGACTCTCGACTCGTACAGCGCCATACTTTAACAAAACGCTGGACACTATCATAAGAACCGCAATAGCCACTTTCTTTTAGTTGAGTGTAGTACTTCATTGCACTACGGCGTTCCTTTTTCGATAACTTGTGGTCGTTGTTCAACCATGATACCAACGTCTCTTTGAAGATATTCAGTGCAGGTAGTGGTTGAATGGAGCGTTGATAATTTTTCCCAGACTTTTCTGCTCGGATTACCCGTCTAACTGTATTACGCGATAATCCTGTTGTGCGAACAATTTCCGCAATAGTTAATTTTTGCACATGAAACATGCGCCTAATTTTTGCTTCTGTTTCCATGATCAACATCCTCTAATTCCCTCTAGATTATTAAAATCTAGAGTACACGTTTTACTCGATTTTAGAGGGTCAAAATTGGATGCTGATTTACCCTAAAAGGGGGTCATTTTTGCATGCTGATTTACATAAAGATGCTATCGATTTTACTCTAAACCGCTGTTCTAAAATTTCTAACAAATTAATTCCGTTGAACATGGATATTGTGCGTGCTGTTAAACTCTTGTCAAGTAAAGATCCACTACACCTGGTTGTAACCGGTGGAGTTTTTGATTACATAAGTAATAGAATTATTGCGTTCATTATAAAAAATTGCTACGAGAAATTAGTTACCGGCGGTAAGTTTGTTTTTACCAATATTGCCGAACCAAATCCATACCGATTGGGTATGGAGCTTGTGTTCAATTGGAGGTTAATAATGAGAAGCAAAGAGCTTCTAGAAAGCTTCTGCAATGTTATTGATTTACCAAAAGAATCAATGTCTATAAAACTGGATGATTCAGGATTAACCTACATAGTCGATTTAATTAAAAAACCGAAATGAAATTGAATTTATCATCTGACGCATAATCAATTTTAAGGGGGCATATTTTTAAGCTCTTGACAGACAATCTGGTTGGTTCTAACGATTAGTTTATACATTAATGGTAATGTGATTTAGTTGAGTTTTATATTTAACAATTCGAGCTTTGATTAATCTAAGTACTTAATTTTAAATGGTAAAATAAGAGTGATGCAGGGAATCGAAATCCCGACAAGCTTATTAATTGAGGATAAATCGACAAATATCCTATAAGGTTGTGATTGTGTATTTAGGCTGAAGATACGGTTATGGAAAATAAAGGGCTACTCATCTAAAATACAGCGCTCATAAACCTTATCAATTAAAGCCTTATGACGAGGTTTAATGATGAGAGAGAGCTGCATCGATGCTATTTTATTCTGCAGCAGGCGAGTTGCTGTATCGATTCATCGCACCCTTATCTTTGAGGTCAAAACGATCAGCATTCATTACCTTTACCCAGGCCTTAACGAAATCATTTATGAATATTTCTTTGGCATCATGGGTTGCGTAAAATTCAGCAACAGCCCTTAACTCGGAATTGGCGCCAAAAATAAGATCCACTGAAGTCGCTTTCCACTTTAATTGTCCTGACTTCCGATCAAAACCGTCGTAGACTCCATCTTCATCTTTGGATTTTTGCCACTCTGTTGACATGTCTAGCAGATTGATAAAAAAATCATTGCTTAATGTATCCGGTTTATCAGTAAAGACACCATACTTATTTTTCGCGGAATTGGCATTTAGTACCCGCATCCCTCCAACTAGAACTGTCATTTCCGGAACACTTAAGTTCAACAAACTTGCTTTGCTAATCAGCATTTCAGGTGGTGATTTTTGATTATTTTTATCAAAGTAGTTACGAAAACCATCCGCAGCCGGTTTAAGTACTTCAAAAGAAATTACGTCTGTCATCTCTTGTGACGCGTCAGTGCGTCCAGGCATAAAAGGAACTTTAATGGTGTAGCCTGATTTTTGAGCGGCCTGTTCAATTACAGCGTTGCCTCCAAGGACGATCAAATCGGCGAGTGATATTTTTTTACCCCTTGTCTGAGTTTTATTAAAATCATCTTGAATTCCTTCGAGAGTTTTTAAAACCTTAGCTAACTCCGCTGGATCATTAACCACCCAGTTTTTCTGAGGGTCAAGTCGAATCCTCGCTCCATTTGCACCACCACGCATGTCAGTACCACGGAATGTAGATGCGGAAGCCCAGGCTGTTTTTAGAAGTTCAGCAGTGGTCAGTCCTGAATTAAGGATTTGTTTTTTAAGTAGGTCAGTATCCTTTTCATCAACTAACTTATAATCAACTTCTGGAACAGGATCTTGCCAAATCATCGTTTCCTTGGGTACTAATGGACCGAGGTAACGTGACTTTGGCCCCATATCACGGTGAATCAACTTAAACCAGGCCTTTGCAAATGCTTCATCGAATTCAGCGGGATTTTCGAGGAATCGTTTAGCGATTTTGCTGTAAACAGGATCAAATTTAAGAGCCAGATCCGTTGTTAGCATCATTGGAGCATGACGTTTGTTTGGGTCAAAAGCATCAGGTACCATATTTGAAGCACTTGTATTGTCTGGAGTCCACTGGGTAGCCCCTGCAGGACTTTTTGTTTGGATCCAATTATACGCGAAGAGATTTTCCAGGTAATTATGGCTCCATTTTGTGGGTGATACAGTCCAGGCTCCTTCCAAACCACTTGTAATAGTGTCTTTACCTTTACCCGTGCCGTAGCTGCTTTTCCAGCCAAAACCCTGTTGCTCAATGTCGGCACCTGCAGGTGCTGGTCCCAGGTTTTGGGTGGATGCAGCACCATGAACTTTACCGAATGCATGTCCTCCTGCGATCAGTGCAACAGTTTCTTCATCATTCATTGCCATACGTCCAAAAGTTTCGCGAATGTCTTTAGCTGCTGCAAGAGGATCAGGCACACCGTTTGGCCCTTCTGGATTAACGTAAATCAAACCCATAACTGAAGCCGCGAGAGGTTTTTTAAGTGTTCCGTCCGGAGCATGGCGATCACTCTCCAACCACTTTCCTTCTGAGCCCCAGTCTATGTTAACAGCTTCCCATGCATCTTCACGACCACCAGCAAACCCCAGGGTTTTGAAGCCCATGGATTCCATGGCGACATTTCCAGCAAGAACCAGTAAATCAGACCATGAGATTTTGTTGCCATACTTTTGTTTGATTGGCCACAATAAACGTCGAGCTTTATCGAGGTTTGCATTGTCTGGCCAGCTGTTTTGCGGGACTAATCGTTGAAAACCACCATTGGCTCCACCTCGGCCATCAAAAATCCTGTAAGTTCCCGCTGAGTGCCATGACATACGAATAAATAGAGGGCCATAATTGCCAAAGTCAGCAGGCCACCACTCCTGAGAGGTCGTCATTAACTTTCTGAGATCTTCAATAACTGCTTTCAGATCAAGACTGTTGAATGCTTCAGCATAGTTAAATTGTTTTCCCATTGGATTAGAAGTGGCATTAGGCTGGCGAAGAGGGCTAAGATCCAGTATTTTTGGCCACCAATACTGATTTGTTTTAGATGAATCTTCTGCGTGCAAAGATTGTGACAAACACAGAGGCGATAGATATAAAGTAATGACTGAAATAAATGATATAATCCGTTTAAGCATAAGTAAAATTCCCTTTTCAATCATGGTCGTAACTATAAATCATTTATATTGAAATTTTAAGTGAATAACAAGAATTTAATTTTAATCACAAGTCTTAAATTTTTTTATTGCACCGCAAAAAATTCAGATCGTTCAAGCCGGGTGATTGCTTATCACACCTAACCACTTAGGATCTTCAATGGGGGGATTACCACACTTACCATTTTTTTATATATGCGCATTGGCTCTAGTACAACGTTTCACTGATTCTGTCCTGTTATGGCAAGGTGTGCTAACCTTCCGCGTTCTTGAGGCGCATTGGAAAGCAGCACACATGGAAAAGTATATCGTAAAATTAACATTAGAAGAACGAGAAGAATTGTTGATTTTGATTCGAGTTGGGAAAAAAGCGGCAAATAAATTAATGCATGCGCGAGTGTTATTGTCTGCAGATGCAAATGATACAAAATTAAAACAAAAAACGGATGAAGAAATAGCTACTGAAATGCATGTGAGTAGTAAAACGGTTGCTCGGATACGCCAACGATTTGTTGAGGAAGGTATGGAATCAGCACTATCACGTAGGCCACATGCCAATCCAAAATCTCGTAAAATTGACGGCGAACAAGAGGCTCATTTGGTTGCATTATGCTGCTCAACACCACCAGAGGGTAGGATGATATGGGTCCGCATGTCTGGAACAAAATTAAGGAAAAATAAGAGCTATTCATCCATCATTTATAGTTAAAAATTCACTCAAATTAACCTATTTAAACCTACTCAATACCGTATGAATAGTGATTGCTACTACGAATTGTCTTAGGTCATTTTACCACAACTCTATCAGAATGACTTATCCACAAGTCCACAGGTCAGGAGAGCTTCACTTTCTCGTATAGGCCTGTGGGCCTTGTGGGTAAGTCATGACGCTCTCATTTAGGGTTTATGGTCTTTTCCGGCCATAATACACCTCTGCGGGCGTTAAATAATTAAAGGACTGGTGAAGCCTTCGGTTATTATAATACTCAAAATACTCCGTTAAGGCCAGCTCAACCTCTTCAATTGTATCAAAATCATACCGGTAGATTTTTTCTTGCTTAACACTACGCCACAATCGCTCGATAAATATATTATCTAAATAACGTCCTCGCCCATCCATGCTGATAGAAATGTGGTGAGATTTTAGCGTATTTATCCAATCTTTTGAGGTAAATTGAGAACCCTGATCCGTGTTAAAGATCTCACAACGCGAATGCAGCAAAGCGTTTCTAAGCGCCTCAATACAAAATTCAGCCTCCATAGTAGGTGAAATAGCCCATCCAATCACATAACGACTATACCAGTCCATAATAGCTACTAAATACACATGCTTTCCTTTCATGCGGATGTAGGTGATATCTGCGGCCCAAACCTGATTTGGTTTGGTGATATCCACCTCTTTTAATAAATAAGGGAACACCTCATGCTCCTTATTGGGAACGCTTGTATTTGGCTTTGGGTAAACAGTCGATAACCCCATCATTTCCATCAACTTTTTTACTCGACGTTTACCAACAGGATAGCCTACTTCTTTTGACAGCCATCTTGCCCGCTTAATTTTACCTTCACATGGATACTGCAGATAGTGCTCATCAAGTAGCGCCATAAGCGCTTCATCTTCGACAGAAATGGGCTTGGCACTATAATAATAACTTGAAACAGGCAAGTCTAATAGCAAGCATTGTTCACGAATGGTGAGCTCGGCAAGAGGATCAATCATGACGCGCTTTTCATCCAGACTAAAGTTCATGCTTTTTTTTTAGCCAAGATAGCTGCGCTTGAAGTCGACCAATTTCTTGATATAATGCCTCAACAAGCTGCTCTTGGGACTTGGCTTCTTTTTCATTAGCCCCAGAGAATAAATCGTTAATGGCTTTGATGGCCGATTGCTTCCAAGTTTTTACCTGCGTTGCGTGAACACCGTATTCACTGGTAATTTGCGCTTGTGTGAGTTTCCCCTCAATCGCAGCTAGCGTTATTTTTGCCTTCTTGGCCGCCGTATAATAAGCTCGCTTTTTAGACATTTTATTCTCCTCTTTGTATTAAGAAGAATAGCTCTTAAAAAACCTTTTTTTGTGTCCAGAAAACCGCGCCTATATTAGGAGTCGGTGGACGCTAAAATTGTTAGCACATAAATTAGTGGCGTTGGAAATTATTGACAGTGTTTCACCTTCAACAATTTGTAGGGTTTTAAAAAAAACGAAATAAAGCCATGGCAAAAGAGAGAATGGTGTATCCCTGAGGCTAATGCTGAATTTGTTTGTAAAATGGAAGATGTTTTGGATATTTATAAACGACCCTATGATTCAAAACGTCCCGTTGTTTGTATGGATGAAACAAGTAAACAGTTGATCAAAGAAACAAGAACACCAATTCCAGCAAGCCCAGGTGAGAGTTTACGTTATGATGCAGAATATGAAAGAAATGGTACGTGTAATATTTTTTTAAGTTGTGAGCCTTTAAAGGGAAAACGAACAACAAAGGTAACGGAGCAGCGTAAAAAAATTGACTGGGCGCACTTTATCAGAGAGTTGCTCGATACCCATTACTCCTCAGCGGATATCATTATATTGATCATGGATAATTTGAACACTCATGCTGGTTCATCCTTATATGAAGCTTTTGAGCCGGTGGAAGCCAAAAGAATTTTGGATAAACTTGAAATTCATTATACGCCAAAGCATGGAAGCTGGTTAAATATGGCTGAGATTGAACTAAGCCATTTAAGCAGGCAATGTCTTGATCGACGGATTCCTGATAAAGAGACCTTTGTTCGTGAAATATCCGAATGGAACCAGCCGATAGTGTCGCTAAGCTCGTGATTGATTTTAGCCATCCATGGCTGAAATCGACTCGCAAACGCGACAAGTATGCCTCCGGCGGCCCTGGCCGTCCTGTGTCCGCTTGTTTTTTCACCCCATTCGGGGTTCAAAAACAACGCTACCCCAATGACTGACGCCTTTTCGGATGCCTTATATTTTGCCTGCGGCAAAACATCCGGCTCTAAGGCTACCAGGGACTACCAGCCTCGCTCGTTCCTCGCTTCCTTGGCTGGCAGCGAAAGAAACGCAGAGGAAGCAACAATTGATTGGCAATTTACAACTGCGGATGCCAGAATTAAATTAAAAAAGCTGTATCCTGTCCTTAATGCAACAGGACAGAATCAGTGAAACGTTGTACTAGTGGACAGCTCAAAAAATGTAGCCTGTATGAAGAGCAGCGAAATATGGATTCAATAATGAAGCTTCTCGAAATTTACTCAATCCGCAAGGATTATAGACTGCAGTTTTGTAGTTTGTGCCAAAGCGAGCAAAAAGCACCTGCAACCCTACATTAATCATTGCAGGCAGTACACTGCCTGCCAGAGGACTCTCAGGTGAACCTGCTCTTTCCCAAATCTATCCAGGAATTTCTTGAGGCTAAATCAGAGTTTTTTGAACCATCAATAGTGAAAATTGCACAGTCTTATGGTCGCTGATTAAAAACTGGGGATTGCGAGTCCACAGTTTGTTTGATGTATTGATCCGCTTGCTTAACAATCGTGCTGAGTTCTGTACTGTGAATACCCGTATTTAAATACTTGGCCAGATCGGATTTATTTAATCCCATGTTACGAACCAAGACTGCGTCACGCTGTGCCTGAATGTCTTTAAAAACTGATTCAATGGGCTCATTTTTCTGAAGTCGGTTGAGTAATTGTTCCGAGAGGAGATGGTTTACCTGTCTGTTTGTTGCGCGTGAATTTTTAAAAAATAAAAAGCCATGGGTATAAACACCATGATAGCTAGAAATTCTATTTATATAGTGTTCCAGTTTTTCAATTAATTCATGGCGAAATTGACCTTCAGTTTTTATGATCTTTTTTGCCGGACTAAATAAGTTTAAGACCCATCCAAGTACTAATCTTAGCTTTGCTTTTTCGGGGTCTACATACATCCTGACTATAGGGCCAAGCTCTGAATTTACAGTTTCTTTTTGTTTGTTGAGTTGTTCTTTATTAAGATTAAAAAAAATAAATGTATTAAAACAATTTTTAATGTTAGAGCAATGTTCAGATCGTTCAACACGATCTCGAGTAACGAGCAACTCGTTTATGCCCATACTGACGCAATAAGGAAAACTCCCAAAAGCCCCATCACTACCAAACATGATAGGCGCATTCGTTTTTATAGCCATAAAGATTAAAAATAAAGGATCCCTGGCTGGATCAACTTCTAAATCTTTAGGATAGACGCGTTGAAGTTTTAATTCCTTATTTTCCTTCCAAGTCCAGATACGATAAGCTTTTCCAAGTTGTTCCAGGCTTTGAATGGTTTGAGTCTGAAATAATTCATGTTCAAACTCTACATAAGGTATAATAATATCAAGACATTTTGTCTGTTGCTCCTCAATGTCTGCTGAAATTAAATGAAACATTTTATAGATTCCAACGAATTTATTTTAATTATATACCATGCTGTAGTAATATAGGCGCGGTTTTCTGGACACAAAAAAAGGTTTTTTAAGAGCTATTCTTCTTAATACAAAGAGGAGAATAAAATGTCTAAAAAGCGAGCTTATTATACGGCGGCCAAGAAGGCAAAAATAACGCTAGCTGCGATTGAGGGGAAACTCACACAAGCGCAAATTACCAGTGAATACGGTGTTCACGCAACGCAGGTAAAAACTTGGAAGCAATCGGCCATCAAAGCCATTAACGATTTATTCTCTGGGGCTAATGAAAAAGAAGCCAAGTCCCAAGAGCAGCTTGTTGAGGCATTATATCAAGAAATTGGTCGACTTCAAGCGCAGCTATCTTGGCTAAAAAAAAAGCATGAACTTTAGTCTGGATGAAAAGCGCGTCATGATTGATCCTCTTGCCGAGCTCACCATTCGTGAACAATGCTTGCTATTAGACTTGCCTGTTTCAAGTTATTATTATAGTGCCAAGCCCATTTCTGTCGAAGATGAAGCGCTTATGGCGCTACTTGATGAGCACTATCTGCAGTATCCATGTGAAGGTAAAATTAAGCGGGCAAGATGGCTGTCAAAAGAAGTAGGCTATCCTGTTGGTAAACGTCGAGTAAAAAAGTTGATGGAAATGATGGGGTTATCGACTGTTTACCCAAAGCCAAATACAAGCGTTCCCAATAAGGAGCATGAGGTGTTCCCTTATTTATTAAAAGAGGTGGATATCACCAAACCAAATCAGGTTTGGGCCGCAGATATCACCTACATCCGCATGAAAGGAAAGCATGTGTATTTAGTAGCTATTATGGACTGGTATAGTCGTTATGTGATTGGATGGGCTATTTCACCTACTATGGAGGCTGAATTTTGTATTGAGGCGCTTAGAAACGCTTTGCTGCATTCGCGTTGTGAGATCTTTAACACGGATCAGGGTTCTCAATTTACCTCAAAAGATTGGATAAATACGCTAAAATCTCACCACATTTCTATCAGCATGGATGGGCGAGGACGTTATTTAGATAATATATTTATCGAGCGATTGTGGCGTAGTGTTAAGCAAGAAAAAATCTACCGGTATGATTTTGATACAATTGAAGAGGTTGAGCTGGCCTTAACGGAGTATTTTGAGTATTATAATAACCGAAGGCTTCACCAGTCCTTTAATTATTTAACGCCCGCAGAGGTGTATTATGGCCGGAAAAGACCATAAACCCTAAATGAGAGCGTCATGACTTACCCACAAGGCCCACAGGCCTATACGAGAAAGTGAAGCTCTCCTGACCTGTGGACTTGTGGATAAGTCATTCTGATAGAGTTGTGGTAAAATGACCTAAGACAATTCGTAGTAGCAATCACTATTCATACGGTATTGAGTAGGTTTAAATAGGTTAATTTGAGTGAATTTTTAACTATAAATGATGGATGAATAGCTCTTATTTTTCCTTAATTTTGTTCCAGACATGCGGACCCATATCAGTAGAAATCATGGCCTTTTTCCTGAACCTTTAGAAAATCTTCTGAAAGTTTTATTGAGGAGAGGTGTTATAAAAGAGTATCTTTAGTACAACGTCCAGGGATCAATTCGAATTGTTCCATTTTACTTAAGTATGGAAGGGAATGCAGATGTCTGAATTGTAAAACCCGTTTGTGTTTTACTTCTTTAGAATTGTTGCTACAATCATTTGCTTGGTTTATCGATGTCCTGGCATCAAGAAAAATTTAAGACAGATAGACTTCGCAACATATCATCTTGAAATAAGGATATTTAAATGAAAAAAATGACAATTCCGCTTCTGCTTGTTAGTTCAGTTTCTCTTGCCGGAACAATGGGTGAGATGCAAGCTCAACCCGAATATAGTTTGTTTGTTGGTGGTGCTTTGGGAATTGGTGCTTATAGCGGAGACTACAAAGCTACAAGCCCTTTAAGTAATGGTAGTTTAGATATTCATGGCTCAAAACCATCTGGAAATTCATTTTTAGGAGGAGGTCTTTTAGGTATTCAAAAATACTTCTCCAACGACCTGTATGCAGCTCTTGTTGGCAATTTTTTGTACAATAGTTATGATACCCAGATTCGATTATCTACATCTGCAACGACAGGCGTCACGACCATGGATGTTAATTTAAAAAACGATTTTCAATATGGTCTTAGTGTTCGTTTAGGTAAACGATTTGGAACAGCGACACCTTACTTTTTGGCCGGAGTTGAAGCTGCCAAATGGGATATGTCGCTTACAAATGATTCCAGTACTTCTGGCCGTGGTATTTTAGCCAATAGCAGCAGTACTTTTGGACAAACCAGGGCTGGATTCCAAGGTGGTTTTGGCACTTTAATAAGTTTGAATGAAAATTTAAACTTTGGTATGGAATATGCGCATACCTGGTTTGGAAATATATCAAATTATGGTAATTTCCCAGGCCAAAACTACACACATAAAGCCAAAATAGAGCAGGATCAAGTTTTGTTTTCACTAAATTATTTGTTTAATGTATAACTTCGCGACTCTATGTTGGTTTAGTAAGAGATGCCCTGATGACCTTATTTGAAAACTTGATATATGTCTCGCAACCTTTTCTTGTGACGTATTGAAACCTCTTGAGTCATCAGGGTTCCCATGAACAGTATTTATTAGCTTTGTTACTTTTGTACTATTTAAGTATGTATCGAGATTCTTTGCGAAGCTCCTGAATTTAGTGTGGGACGTACTATAATAGACTAAGAGGCAACTAATGGGATTATCCCGTGCATTCTCAATACGATAAAATTGTTTACATCAATCTGGCTCAAGATCAAGTAACAGCTGTTATTGATACCCTCACGATCCATGAAAAGGCCGTTGAACTCATAAAAATACCTGAAGGAATAAACCTTGGTGACATGCAAGATGAAAGTCAATTTCCTGAAAATATCACTAATTATTCGAAAATATATTTCTCAGCCCATGGACGAGAAGGACTTGATCATTGCGTGCTAGATAAGCGTACAGGAGAGGCACACATATATGAGTTAGATGAAGTAGCTGCCTATTTTGGGAGAATATTGAAAAGTCATGTGTTTAAAAATCCTGATACGAAACCTCGCCTGACTTTGGTGATGAGCGTCTGTGAAGGAGTAGGTCTTGCCAGAAATTTACAAAACGAATTATTTAAAAAATACGGATTATATATCGATGTGGTTGCCAATAAAAATGTTGTAGGCGAACAGTATATGAGAACTAAAAAAAATACGAACCCAACGCACAGGACTACTGCAAAAGGCCTGGGCAGAGATCATCTGCGACTACATGATAAGGTGTTATTAACTATTGATAAGTATGGGACCCAGAAGGAAATTGACGCATATGAATTAAAATGGATAGATAATGTACTTAATACCATTCATAAACAAGTGGCCGGCTTTAGGAAGTGGGCTGATTTTAGCAAACCTGAAAATATTCAAATTTTAAAGGGACTTACGAATTTATGTACTGATATTGATGCAATTATTGTCACATTTGTTGAAGAAGATATTAGTCTTACGGCGAATAATTTACTGGCATTATTACGTATTTGTGGAAAAACAACCGCGGATTCTTATTACAAGGACGCGATGAAATATAAGTCATTAACGATGACTATCCCAAGTCTTATTCAACAAGGAGTAAAAAGCATAAACTATAACCAAAATATGCAAAATATGTTCACAGAACTGGATCAGATCGAATTACAAAAGAATGCTGCTGTTCGAGGAGAAGTTGCTCAAAATATCCTTAAGCTAAAAAAGGCTGATATATCGACACTACTCTTAGAAGTATCAGAAAATGGCATGGAAGGCGTATTGTCTAAAATAGAAAAAGCCTAAGACAGTCTATTAGCGACAGAAATTTAAATAATAAATAAATTGACAGGCCTATTCCAATAAGAAATTAGACGGAAATTGGATTGTACTGCAACGAAACCAAGTAAGTACCAAAACTCCTTTCTTACAGAAACTTCGATTTCGTATACTTAATCGATTTCTGCTGAGTTATAGCTTAGGCGAATGGGTTTTCAGAAGCTCTTTTAAAACAGGTTCACCTTCACTTAAATTATCTCCCTGGCTTGTTGACTCGCGTTCATTTTCTACTGATCCAGATACTTGATTTTTAATAATTTTTTTTGATGTTTCTATAAAAGACCATTTTTTCTGGCGGGTCAAGGCCTTTGAGTCTGGCGGTGGGTTTTTTACCATAGTATTCACTCCTTTAAAAATTCATTATAGCACTTATTGTTATACTTCATTTCAATATAGAATACTTAAAACGGATAGTTTAAGGAGTTGTAAATCCCCTATCGTTTGCGTTTTCTTCCACTTGATTTCCTGGTGTCATCGTCTGGCCTATTTCTGCTTTAGCTACAATAGCAAGAGTGAAACCCTGTTGTATCATTGGGTGAAAATACAATTCAGTTTGTCGCACCGGCTTGTCCAGATAGAGCTCCTCTTCTGTTTTTGCTTTGGGATTAATATTTTCTTTTTTAATCCAGTTTTGCATGGCCACATCGTCATACACAATAATCTCTTTTTTTTGCATATCAATTGACGCAAACATACTTAACATTCTGGATGGACTATTATTATCATACATGGCTACGCTAATATTTCCTTTACCAATTAACTCTTCTTGAGTTAAAGATTTAATCAATTCCCCAGGCACTGCTTGATGTGATCCTAAAAGCCCTTCAGTATGTTCATATCTGGTTGTTTTCTCTCCGCGAGCAAAAGCCCTTTCAATAGCAGAAGCTGCATCAGTTGATACGGCGGTAATAATTAACTCGTCATATCGTTGATTTGCCTCTTTGAGCTCATCGGCTTTCAGTTTTGTTTGATCATGTAAAAAATGGGGGTAAAAGCCAGACTTTTTCCCTTGTTGTTCAATAATTTTCATTATTCTTTCTTTAATTAGCAATGATTCCTCATAGGTAAACTGGGAATATTTCATTGGATCTTTTTGTGGCTGTAAAAGGAAGGGTTTGAGTCTATCCGCATTATGATGAACAAGCTCATTCCAATTGATTGCTACTGGGCGACGCTCTTTTAGAGAGTCTGATATATTTTGAAGACAGGTTCCTTTTCCGGAAGCGACTCCTCCTGTGGTGAAAATTCCTACCCCATTTTTTTTGCTAACAGGGTCTAATTTTTCCAATTTTCCAGCATCACATAAAACATCTATTTCTTCTTTGATAACATTACCAATAAGTTCTTGGGCTCGTTGCGTGTAAATTAGAGCCATTCCTCTTTGTTCGCAAACCGCCTGTAGCAGTTGTGCATTATTTTTCCAAGGTTCGTTTTCTGCAAGCTGTTGATAAAAGCCTGTGAGTTGGAGAATTTCCTTTGGCGAAAATGTGATTTCCTCTAGTCCCTTATTTTCAATTAAAGTACCAAAAAAACCGGAAATCTCATTTTTTGTTTCTGAATACAACTTCTCACAACGACCCTCAAGAAGCTCTTGTTTAGAATCTCTGCTCAGGACCGCCTGAACCTGGGTGAAAGCGTAACCAAAAGAGTCTGTTTCATCGTCAACCGTCCTATCAAGTTTTATAGTTGCCTGGAGTTGCGCGAGAATTTCGTGTTCAATCAATCTATCAGGTTCAAGACAAACCAAATTTCTTACAAATTCTTTAGGGAAAGCTACAATGCATTCGTGTAAAAGAGATAAGCTCGCTTCAAGATCATCAGTTAATAAATGGGATAAAATAGTGAAATCCGCTGGTTTAAGTTGTTCTTGATGTTTGATTTTTTCTTTCAAATCTATTGTAGCTACAAAAAACTGCGGTTGAAATGTCATTCAAGTCTCTATTTTTGTCTTATTGTAAAAAAATAGATCAATTTTCTGGGTTTGTCAAAATAAAATAGGGTGACCAAACCACCAAACTTAAACCATTTATATTATACACTCTTCTTCAACTCCTCATTTTTATTAACTAGTTGTATAAAGACATGACATTGTCTTATAATGGGGCATATTAGTCGCTGTTTGTTACATGTTGATTTAAACGTGGGCATTAAATGGGGGTGTATGAGTTTTCCAAAATATTATGTTACTTATTGTGTCATGGATGCTGATGCAGGTGCTAATCCATTTGGCCACTCTTGTTTGATTTTTTCCCAGCAAGAGAATGATACTTCTATTGAAGTAGTAGACAGCGTCGGATTTTACAGTCAACCCAGTACAACGACAAATCCATTTTTGAAAGGTTTAAAACACGTTCTTGGTTTTAATGTTGATCTGCAAGACGGACATGGGATTCTTAAGCAAGAAGCTATGCGTAATCTTGATGGAGATGGATTACGTGGTATTAGCTTTGCAGTCACTCCAGAGCAATTTGCACAAACACTTCAAGATTATCATCAAATGATGAAAACCCAGGAAGACGTGATTAGCGAGCTTAATTTGGAGTTGACCCTTAAAGGGATAGAGCCTAATGGCCATACTCGCTATATTGCAGAGAAAGCAAAGGCTGCAGCCGAAGGAAGAATGCCTCGATTAAAACCGTTCCATTTTACTATGAAACTTACAATGAATGGGTTGGATAGTAGTGATTCTTATACTTGTAAAGATAATTCTTTAGAAGTATTAACCCGAAATCACATTATCCCTGAGAAAATAAGAAATCAGCTTATAAGCAATAGAGCGACAACGGCATTTCCACGTTTTTCTTCACTTTCATTACCTCCAATACGTTTAATCAGTACTGGTGAGCCCCAAAAAACCATTTCCAGAAGTACAGGCAATGTCTATTTTAACCGGGAGTGGGGCACTAATTCTTTATTTTGGGGATCTTCCATCCAGGTCACTGAACAAGAAGCTTTGGATGAGAAAAGAACAGATGATACTTATGATTTGGTAGCAGAGGTAATGCATCGCATTCGAGATATGGAATATTTACTACGGCACAGAATAGAAGAAGTTGAGGTGGAACCAGAGCTAAAAGAAGAACATTTATCTCAATTGAATGTACAGCTCAAACGAGTACAAAATCTCCGCTATCTCTTTGCGTATAAGAATGAAAATCAAACTTATGGTTCTTTTAATGGGCAGTTATTAAAGGCAGATCAGGTGCTTAACGCGGCCCACATATCGATGAACCCAGATAAAATTAATTATTCTTTCCTGCTCAAAGCGTATGAAAGTATTCTATTTCATGATGCAATGATGGGGTTGTTGGTCATGGCAATTTCAGCCTCTGCAGCCCTGTTTTTGGCTAGTCCCCTAGGTGTGGGACTCTTTATGGTAAGTACCGGATTTACAGCACTTAAACTTTATGGATTTTATAAAGAAGAAGTTAAATTCGCTCAAGCCTGTAAAGATTATGCAATGCAAGATCCTAATGAGGAATTCCCGTTTGTTCCATCAGTTGATCCAGCATAAGGGCTTCAGTTTTAAAATAGAAACTAAATTCTTATGAAAGTGGTAGATGATGTCATTGATGCGGTTATTGTTGCTATTCAGCCGTTAAATAAAGAGGAACTTTTTTTACATCAACTGATGGATGATAGTATTGGAATTACCACTCATTCGATCAGATCATCAACACATAATAAAGTCTCTAAATCAGAACTGTTTACAGTGTTCGATATGAAGAGTGATCCTCTTAAAGCCCTCGGAATTATTGTACAAATGACTGATCGATCTGGGGAGTTAAGTCTATCCCAGCTAGAACCCGAAACTTTTGAAAAAATAAAGCCTTTGTTTCAACTTGCAGATATTTATCCAGAAGCTGCATTTTTGCGTCCTAGGTTGTCCGCTTTACCTGTTACAGCGTTTAATAATTTGCAGCTATATGACATAAATACCCATAATTGTCAATCAGCATCCAATTTTGACCCTCAAACCGCATCCAAAATTGACCCTCAAAAACATATCACATTGATTATTTACTTTACTGTTTTAGCTTCGATTTTTAAAGCGATAACTTTCATTTCCAGTCTCAACAATAGAGCAATGATGAGTCAATCTGTCCAGCATGGCTGCGGTCATTTTTGTATCACAAAACACCTTTGGCCATTCACCAAAATTTAAGTTTGTTGTAATGATTAATGATGTTTTTTCATATAATTTGCTAACTAAATGAAACAACAGAGCTCCGCCCGCTTCAGAAAATGGTAAATATCCAAGCTCATCCAGGACAATAGCATCAAAATTTTGCAGGCGATTAGCTAGCCGTCCTGTATTAACTTGTTTTTTTTCTTGTTCTAATTTGTTGACCAGATCAACAACATTATAAAAACAAGCCCGCTTTCCTTGCTTAATTAAATTAGTTGCTATAGCAATAGCTAAGTGCGTTTTACCAGAGCCCGTGCCACCCACAAAAATAATATTGCGCCCAGCATCAACAAAGCTCCCTGCGTGCAATAAACTTATTTCTTCTTCATTAACAGGATGTTGCGTAAAATCAAATTGGCTTAAATTACGATTGACCGGGAATTTTGCGACACTCAGTTGATAATTAATAGCACGCGTTTTGCGTGTTATTTGTTCTGCTTCTAATAGCATAGATAACCACTCATAATGAGTTAGTTTCACCAAAGGCTTCGACTCTTCATAGGCTAGCAACCTATCTAACATGCCTTGTAATTTTAATATCTTAAGCAACTCAGATAATTTAGTGAATGGCATGATTTGCTCCCGTTAAGAGTAAATTATATTTATGACAATTACTTGTGGGTTCTTCCTTTAAGATTAATCCAGCGGGCATTGTCGTTGCTTGAGGAAGTGCTGTAGGCCGTAATCGATGCAACGCATTAAGAATATAATCACGGCTAACCACCTGCTCTGTTAGCGCTAATTCACAGGCTACACTCACCGCCTCAATGCCATGCTCACTCATTGCCAACAGCACCTCAACGCATTCTCTGTCACCACCACGGCGCTTCATGAGAATGCTTTTGATTTTTAAAATGGCTGGTGGTAATTGCCAGTCTTTGAATGGAGCACCATTGCGTAATGCCCCTGGCTTGCGCTCCAGTAAAGGTAAATAATGCCATGGATTAAACAGTGTTTTATTGCGGCCAAAGGTGCGTTGGTGGCAACCGATGGACTCATTACCTGAAAATACCTCTATAGTTAATGCGTATATCCTGAGCGTCACCATCTGGTTGGCATAGGCACAATCAACGCTATAACGATTTCTATCGCAATGAATCAAGCAGGTTGAATGTACTAGAGTTGAAACTTCTTTATACCCATCAAATGGATGATTTAACGCTCTAAAATGAGTTCTTTCTTCTTGAAATACAGCGTCAACAGTTAGTTCTTGTTGTTCTGGGTGATGCCTTTTCTCGGCCAATAATTGGCATTGCTGCTGAAGATGTTCATTTAATAACGACAAGGTTTCATATTTAAGACGTGGTTTAAATACCCAGTCACGTACATTATCAACTTGATTTTCAATCTGCCCCTTTTCCCATCCGGCTGCGGGATTGCAGGCTGTAGGTTCAATTAAGTAATGATCCATTAATGCCAAAAATCGCCGGTTAAAAGCACGCTCCTTACCCTTGAAAACACTATCTACCGCCGTTTTCATGTTGTCATAAATACCTCTTAGCGTTAAGCCACCAAAAAATTTGAAGGCTAAATTATGCGCATCAAATAACATTTCTTGAGTTTCTCGAGGATATGCTACAAGAAAAAATTTACGGCTGTAGCTTAAACGAAATTGAGCTACTTTGATTTTTTGAACAACGCCTGCAAGCTCTACAGTTTCTTCACTCCAATCAAACTGATAGGCCTCTCCGGGATGATAGTATTGTGGAATATAGGCTTTTAATGACTCTCGACTCGTACAGCGCCATACTTTAACAAAACGCTGGACACTATCATAAGAACCGCAATAGCCACTTTCTTTTAGTTGAGTGTAGTACTTCATTGCACTACGGCGTTCCTTTTTCGATAACTTGTGGTCGTTGTTCAACCATGATACCAACGTCTCTTTGAAGATATTCAGTGCAGGTAGTGGTTGAATGGAGCGTTGATAATTTTTCCCAGACTTTTCTGCTCGGATTACCCGTCTAACTGTATTACGCGATAATCCTGTTGTGCGAACAATTTCCGCAATAGTTAATTTTTGCACATGAAACATGCGCCTAATTTTTGCTTCTGTTTCCATGATCAACATCCTCTAATTCCCTCTAGATTATTAAAATCTAGAGTACACGTTTTACTCGATTTTAGAGGGTCAAAATTGGATGCTGATTTACCCTAAAAGGGGGTCATTTTTGCATGCTGATTTACACCCATAATAATTATGAGATGATAAGGCAATCTATTGCAAATGATGTTTTAAACTTCATGCAAAAACAATCAAACCCTGATGTGCTGTTACTAGATATAGGTACAGGTTTGGGTGATTGTCTGGATCTCACTATGAAAATGATGCAAACTCTCCCAGTAAAATTTAGGGCTATAGGGATAGACCCGAATGAGCAAAATATACGCGCAGCACAAACGAAATTTCCCGGATACGTATTTAAAATAGGGCAAGCTCATTCTTTAGAAAAGATAGTTGAAGAAGAGAAATTTCAAAACAACATGAAGCATGCTTTGGTGGTCATTATCGCAAGTGGTTCAATCACTCGCTTGGTCATCAACAATACGTTTGAAGCTTTGGAAATTTTCCAACAGGCACATCGGGTAGCAGATCTGATGGTCTTAGGTGGTGAAAATGAAGTTCTGATTACTCGTAAGAATGCAAAAAAAATTGGCTGGAATGCTCAATATCATCCCAGTAAATTAAATGATAGTAATTTAGTCTATCTCCTAACAAGAAAAGTGAGTCACTTTCCTAAAATAAGAGAAGGCCATCTCAATTTATCTTTACATGCCAATCCTCTTTTAATGTTCAATCATTATGGTACTGACCTTAAGAAAGTAACCAGCATTGATCTCGGTTTAGCTTATATTAAGAAAGAAGAAATAGAACCTATGCTTCAATTAATGCCTCAACTAAAAAATTTAAAAATATCTGGTTTAGAAAAATGGAAATATATTTTAGAGAGGGAAATTAAAAAACAGGAACGAGAAATCGTTGCATCGGCTAACGTTGATGATTATGTGGATACCGAGTTAGACTCAAAAAGATGGGAATTGAAAAAATTCACTTCAATATTTTATAGACAGCATTCAAAACTGTTTGCTCTGTTTAAACGGAGCATTACAAGCTTGGACAATGGTATGAACTCACCAGACTACAAGCCCAATAGTAAAGAAAAGCCCCAGGAATACATTGCGAGGTTAGAATCACTCGCTATTAAAGGTGATGATATAGCGGTTTATGTGTTAGCCAAAAAATTAGGTGAAGACGTTACCTCAGAAAACTATAAAAATCTGCAAATAAGTGCCAGATACTGGTCTCAGTTGCATGAAAAAGGGTACCCGGTTCTTTTTGAACTTATAAACGTTCAAAAACTCATTGAGCCTATGAACCCGCTGCAGGATTTTTATAACAAAATCAATGCAGCGATATCAAAATTGGAACCCAAATAAATAACAAAATTTATATTGAATTAAATTTATATCTGAAATGCGTTCTAAATTGAATAGTCGTGCATTCTATTTCAGGCTAGACAATACAGAATTGGTTTTAATATCACCACAGGCTATCTCTTTTATTTGCATATTTGTTTTGGAAAATCAAATTATAACTATAAATACCAAGCATATCCATTTAATTCCCTCCCTAAAA
Organism: Legionella antarctica; assembly: GCF_011764505.1. Classification (NCBI taxonomy): domain Bacteria; kingdom Pseudomonadati; phylum Pseudomonadota; class Gammaproteobacteria; order Legionellales; family Legionellaceae; genus Legionella; species Legionella antarctica. The sequence goes on along the minus strand of NZ_AP022839.1, from coordinate 996,041 downwards.
TTAAGGACAAAATTCTAATGCTTTTTAGTCAAACTGCAAGACTATATGAGTAACATGAGTGAAATGAATAGCTAACAATAATTATTGTTACCAGGTTTTATACAGTTTTTAATCTATCCTGGCACTTAATCGATTGATTATGTGCCAGGATGAACAAAGCTCCAAACATGACCTCCGTAATATTAAAGACCAAGTACCCGTTTAGTTAAGTTTTATACTCTGGGGAAGTGAAATAGTTGGCGCCTCTAAAATAATAGTACAATTACTTAAATTTCCTGTTCCTGGTGCAATAGAACACTTCTGAACGCTGGCGGGGCTTAAAGCTGTGATGTAAGCAAATGTCTCTTCAGAGTTTAATGTAATATCACGTAAATTATTTGCCATATTCGCAAAATTTATACAGTTAATCAGGTCGCCCGATACGGATTCAACCTCACATTTTGTGGTGCCATTAACGATATTGTTGTTTATATATACAAATGTGCCTGCAGAGTTGAATACAATACCATAGGGGCCATTAAAATTGATTCCTGAATCAAAACAATTGGTTATAAGCCCGGTAACCGGTTCTACGATACATTTTGAAACCGAATTACTAAAAAAATTAGATGGATAAAACATTGTTCCAGTAGGATTAAGGGCAATACCACGCGGAGTATTCAAGTCTAGAGAATCTATGTTAATACAAGCAGTTAAATTACCCGCAACAGAGTCAACAGTGCATTTAGTAATATCAGATGTATTAAAGTTTCCTATGTAAATATAGGTGCCTTCAGGGTTCAGGGTAATATCTGTGGGGCTGCTTAGCCCTATATTTGCAAAATTAACACAATTATTTAAATCACCTGTTACAGGGTCAACCGCACATTTTTTGATTTCATTTGAGGCAGCATTTACTATGTAAATCAATGTTCCCGAGGGATTAAAAGCTATGCCACGCGGGACTTGCAGTCCAGTTACTCCTGTGTCCTGGCAGTCACTAAAGTTACCAGTTTCACCGTCCACAACACATTTTAACAGGGCATTAATAGCATCAGTTATATAGGCAAATTTTAATACGGAAATTTGCACTGTATACTTTTGGCAGGATAAAGCACCAGAACCATTCAAGCATAATGTTATGCTTATTTCACCATCAATACTTCCCCTTATCGTTATTGTTCGGGGGGTATTACTGCTTACGGGAAACAAACAAAATCCATTGCTTGCCGGACTGCATTCTTGGCCAGGATATGCTAGTGAGTATCCTGGAGTATTAATTTTTATTCCTGCAGCCGGATATAAATGATTGGGGACAACTGAGGTAATAGTCAGTCCCTTATTTGTCGTAACAACATTAAATAACGGAGCAGTAATCGCTGTGCATAAAGAAGATATAAAAAGTGATAACAGTAGCGTTGCGGTTAGAAAAAAACGTTTCATGATGTGTTCCTTATAGAACTAACTATGGAGTAGTTAGGCAGTCACAGTACAAATTAAGGCCTGGGCATAGTTAGTGCCAGTTTTAAGGGTATTTCGTATTTGATTGGTACGGGCATTGAAATCACCTTCACCTAAATAAAAGAATCGATAGCCACACTCAAATGGTGCATGACCTGTGGTTGGAGTGAACTTTAATCCTATTCCTGCCATGGCGCTTAAAGTAACTTTAGAACGACCTAAAAAAGCATTATCAGGTAAGGTCATTCCTCCATCTAAGGACCAATCATGGTAATTGCTGGTGCTCATAAAATTAGGGCCAACTCCTGCGTCAAAAGTAACCGCAAGTTTATCTGATTTGGTAGGAAGCTCAGCTTTAGTTAATGCATAAACAGGTAAATGCATGACCTGATAATTGTATGCTAAATTGGTGAACAGCAGCTCTTGGTCAATTGTTCCAGATACCTTCGTTTTGGCAAGGTAGAAGGCATTTACTCCGTAATTTAGGTTAAATTTATCAAGTTTAAAGCCATCGATAAGATAGCCTAATCCAAATAATACGTTGCTATCATGGCGATCACTCACATTAAATCTATCACCTATTAACCCATTGATCTCTATATTTTGTGCTTCACCTTGAGTGGCACTAAACGTACCCATTTCAAATAAAAAATGTCCTTGCTTCAGGTTCATTGAAGTGGCTTGGTTGGTAGCAAGAATCAGCATTATTGTAGCAATTGAATTCGAAATTTTGTATCCTGTCAGAATCGCCGGGTAAGTGTCTGCCACTGAGTCCGGATTAATCCGAGCCGCGCGCGTCAGCAAGCGGAATTCTTTAAAAATATTCAAAATACCTATTGACACGGTTTTTCTGTAAAACTGATGTTTTTCCATATCAAACGTAAGTCATGCAATATGCATGCCCTAAGATCCCCAAGATCACAATGTAGCCCCTTTCACTAATAAAACATCTCCCTCCTGAGGTCAGATTTTTTCTTAGCCCTTAGTGGCGTTAAAACTCGAAAAATGCGTTCAAAAAAAGTCATGTTATGATTGCCGTATCAGCATTAGTAACGCAGTGGTAGATGATGAAACGCCAAGAAATCAAACAAGTTTTAGATGAGTTAACAAAAGATATCGATAGTCTTGCCGACAAAAAGGCCGTGACTATCATTAAGGTATTGGTTAATTTGGTCGAAATGCTTGCCGAAGAAAATGCTTGTCATGGGCCACGATTACTAGCCCACTAAAGGTCGGGTTTGGCCACGATTAATGGCCCACTCCATGGCCATCTCTGAGTCCCACTTTGAGTAGCAAATAAACAGTGTTAGTTTGGTCATTACCAATAACTAACGGATTTGTTATGAGATGAGGATTAAAACAATGGCAGAAATTAGAGAGGTGCTATATCAGCACAAAAAAGGGATGACTCAACGCAATATTGAAAAGTCTCTAAGCGTTTCACGAATGAGCATACGCAAGTACGTTTCAATGGCCAAGGATTTGGGTTATCAGGAGGATATTTCCAATGATGAGCTCGAAGTTATCGCTTTGCAGATACATAATAAAATCGTTAATACTACAGCCAACAACAGACCCAATAAATCAGAAAAAGAACTTGAGGCGCATCACGAAAAAATAGCATCACTCCTCACTGAGAAGTGGATTACCCATATGCAGATACACCGAATTTTAAGCGATAATGGTCTTGTTAGCAGTCGAAGAAGTCTTAGTCGTTATATTGAACGTCATTTCCCCTCGTTGCCTAAGGCTACGGTACATTTGTTAACAAAGCCTGGGCATGAAGCACAAGTTGACTATGCGTTTGTTGGGTTTATCAATAATAAAAAAACATACGCTTTTATTATGACGTTATCACATAGTCGGTATCGATATGTTGAGTTTGTACATTCTCAAAATCAGCAATCATGGGCGCAAAGCCATATCAATGCCTTTCATTTTTTTGGAGGCGTGCCCAACTGCATTCTTTTAGACAATTTGAAATCGGGAATTATTAAAGCACATATTTATGATCCAACGGTCAATGAAACCTATGCAGAGTTATCTCGCTTTTATGACTTTATAGCCGATCCGGCGAAGGCTCGAACGCCCGAGCACAAGGGGAAGGTTGAGCGTAGTGTTCAATTGGTAAAAGAACAGGTTATCGCGGGGATAACCTATGATGATTTGGCCTCGATGAACGCCTTTGCACGTGATTGGTGCGCTAATAAGGTATCGCACGTCATCTGCAGTACCACTGGTGAAAAGCCAATTGACGTATTTAAAAATGAAGAATTTAATTTATTAAACCCACTGCCAGCAGGCGCTTTTGATATGCCCATTTGGATGGATGCTCAAGTTCATCGTGACCATCATTTTGTTGTTGCTGGTAATTTTTATTCTGTGCCAACGATACATATCGGGACAAAGGTTAAAATTAGAGTTGGCTTGAAGACCGTTCAGGCCTATGTGAATCATGCTTTGATTAAGACCCATATTCGTAACTACGGGCGTGGACAGTGGGAAACGGATCCCAATGACTACCATAATTCTGCAAAGTATTACTTAGAAAATACTGCTGGCGTTTGTATTGAAGCGGCCAAAGCAATTGGTCAGGCAACGGAGGAAATGGTCACAAAGGTACTGGCTGAAGGCTCTAGAACGAGCTTAAGAAAAGCCCAGGCTATCATCCGCTTGGTTGAGGAATACGGTAATGAGCGCCTTGAAAATGCATGTTTACGCGCGATTTTATTTGATAATTATACTCATCAATCATTGAAAAAAATCCTCACGGAAGGCCTGGATAAAAAAGACACGAGAACATTCTCCACTAAGCGCTCGGCCAATCATGAGAACTTTGCCTATATTCGCGCAGCAAGTGATTACAGCTCAACGATGGAGGCTCATTATGAGTGATATCAATATGTTAGAGCTTGCAAAAAAACTACGTTTGACAGGGATCCCAGACACACTGCTAGCAAGAGTAGAACAGGCTCGCGCAGCGTCCCTCTCTTATGAAGAGTTGCTCTCAATGTTGTTTCAGGATGAGGATGAGGCTCGTCAACAAAAATTGCTTGCTGGGCGTGTAAGGCAAGCTCGATTTGAGGAGCCTCAGTGTTTTGAAAATTTTGAACTGGCTCGATATTCAACACAAGTCACACAAGCCATCCGCACCCTGATGACAGGGAAGTTTATCAAAGAAAAAAACCATGTCATCATCATGGGACCTGTTGGCACCGGAAAGACTCACCTGGCTCAAGCCCTGGGTCTAATGGCATGTCAACGACATAAAAAAGTCTGCTTTATAAGAGCGAATGAACTGTTAAATCAGTTCCACCAAGCAAGAGCGGATGAAACATGGACTGCGCTTTTTAAACGTTACTCACGATACGATGTGCTTATTTTAGATGACTTCGGGCTGAAAGCATTATCGCCAGAACAGTCCACTGATCTGTATGATTTAATAGCAGCTATCCATGTAAACTCTATGCTAATTATAACTACTAACCGTAAAATAGAAGGATGGATGGAGCTATTTTATGATCCGGTTATGGCAAACGCAGCATTAGATCGTATCGTAAATAAAGCTTATCGAATTGTTCTTGATGGGGAGTCATACAGGAAAAAATTTATACCGAAATTTAATTTAGTAGATGACAAGTGAGTTAAAAAAATTTACCCTAAGTGGGCTACTTTGAGTGGCCAGAGGGTGGGCTAGTAATCGTGACCCATGACAATGCTTTGCTCAGAGAGGAAAACCAAGTATTACGTGATGAGATAAACCGCCTTAAGGGTGAACAGGGCAAACCTAATATTCGCGGTCAATCCAAAGGTAGCAATGGCGATAATACAGGCAATTCCAATCATTCATCTGAAGGAGATCGCAATAAACGTGGTAAAGGGAACAATAAAAACACAGGCAAAGACAAAAAAAACGTACGTATTGATAGACGTGTTACGATTGCTCTGGACAAAGCAACGCTGCCAGATGACGCCAAGTTCAAGGGTTTTGAGATTCGAATCATCCAGGATCTAAAAATCATCACGGATAATGTTGAATTCAAGCTGGAAACGTATTACTCACCATCTTTGAAAAAAACCTTTATTGCGCCGATTCCTGGCGAATATAAGGGCAGTGAATTTGGTCCTGGGGTTAAAGCGCTGGTCATCACATTATACCGTGATGCAGGGATGACGGAGAGCGCCATTGAGCGCTTTTTAAAAACATGTGGTATTCAAATATCACATGGTAAAATTGCTTCCATGCTGACAGAAGGCAATGATATTTTTCATCAGGAAAAAGAAGATATTGTCGATGCCGGTAGCAACGCAGGCTTGTACCAGCAGATGGATGACACAGGCAGTCGTGTTAACGGCAAAAATCACTACACCCATGTTTTATGTAATGACTTTTTTACAGCATACTTCACTCGTCGTAAAAAAGATCGCTTGACCTTATTGGAGTTGCTGTGTCGAGACCAATTAAAGTTTATGTTTAATCAGGAGGCTTATGAGTTAATGGATGAGTTTGGTCTCGCAAAAAAATGGTTGGATCAAATTAAACCAATGCTGCATGCACAACCCCTCACACGTGAATCAATCGATAGTTTGATGGGAACACTTTTTCCAAATCCAAAAAAACACAGCACGAATCGACGCATAATTCTTGAGTCAGCAGCTCTTGCCTATTATCAGCACTCGAAATACTTCATCCATTATTTAATGACAGATGATGCGCCTCAGTTTAATAAATTGGCCCTACATCATGCGCTGTGCTGGATCCATGAAGGTCGTCATTATAAAAAACTCACTCCATTCTCAGATATGAATCAGAATATATTGGCTGTATTTCTTGAGCAATTATGGGATTTCTACCATGCATTATTGACTTACAAGACGGCTCCATCTCAATCAATGGCCCAACAACTATCAATGCAATTTGATACTTTGTTCGCAACCACGACAGGCTATGATGTTTTAGATCAACGCATTGCAAAGACACGTGCTAAAAAACAAGCGTTATTATTGGTGTTAGACCATCCATTTCTGCCATTGCACAACAATGCCTCTGAATTAGGGACACGGTTTCAAGCAAGGATACGCGACATCAATCTCCAAACGGTCTCCCAAAATGGCACCAAATCAAAGGATACGTTTGCCACGATTGTACAGACGGCCAGAAAACTGAAAGTTAACGTTTATCAGTATATTTACGATAGGGTGACTAAAAAATTTGAAATGCCATCATTGGCTGAATTAATCTTACTTAAAGTGCGGCAGGTTCCATGCACCACATAAGCATCTCGAGATAATTCCGCTTGCTGACGCGCGCGGCTCGGATTAGTCCGGGCTCAGTGGCAGACACTTACCCGGCGATTCTGACAGGATACTGTTTTTTGGTTAAATTAAGACCATTTTTGAGTGGATGGTTTTTCCCTGCAAGATGCCCAGCCTCAAAACATTACCAGCCTAGAACCTTGCATAGTTTTATCGAGTGTTTTTAAACCAACAGGATATTTAAATATGAAAAAGTTATGCCTTACTTTAATGTCAATATGCTGCTTGAACAGCTACGCGTCTCCATTTGAGCCACTTTTACAAACACCGCAAGAAGCGCGAGACTCATACAATATACAAAAAGAGATAGCGCGTGAAAATAATGATACCTACACGCGCAGGGGTCTGGAAAATAATATAAACCACCCTGGCAATAGCAGAGATATAACAAGCAACTATCGTAACTCTGCACCTCGTACTTATCGTTAAGCGAGAATGCAATGATTAAAAAAATTTGATTACACTAACTTTCGCTGTTGAAAGCGAAGCTTTGTTGAGGATAGTTAGATGGAAAATTTTAAAGATAAAATAGGGGCAGTAGTATTGATCGCCATTGCAGTTTTCTATGTATGGGCTTCTTTCAGCAGTCACCCAAAAGATTATTCAGCTGAAAATGATTATGGAGTATTGAGACGATGAAAACCATAAAAGGATCAACAAAGCTCGTGGAGAAATAACTTACTTATTTGAATAGCATCCCTTACCTCAGCCTTGAATGCTTTGGCTTCAGCAGTTGTTTCGCCATGCTTCAAAGCATTAAGGTTGTACCTTGGAGCGCCGGATCCTTTAGCACCACCATGAACACGACATCGAGCTTTACCTTTAATCGCAGGGCAACGGCAGGGCTTGCCATAGTTTCCTTTTGTACGTGCGCCACAGCGTGGAGCACTCTCAAAAGCATAATGTTTACTCTCGGTTCTTGAGGTTGTTTTCATGTTTTTTCCTTATTACCCATACCCCCTTGAATATTTCCTACTACTGCTTGGCCGCCCTGATGGACGTCTACACGCTCAACAATAATTTTTTGCCCACCAACCCCCTGTAGTTTTGCAAGCGTGTTAGCTTGTTGCGTAAAGCAATTTGTCAGTTTTACCGCTAAATTAATATATGATTCCTTTAGCTCCAAACCATCACAAGCAATAGCATGCATCATTGTCCTTTGCTGTAAATCATGAATAGATAGCATTTGAGCAGCAAGCATTGATTGCAAACCATCATCCACACCTAATGCTGCCAGAGCATCATTGCTTTCTTGTTTCGACTTATCCATATCAAACGGTTCATCCCTGATATTGTTGGTTGAAAGAGCACTCCTATGAACAACCCGTTTGATAAATTTTTCTTTTGCTTCGACAGCTTCGCCAGTTTTATTAACGGCCGTTCTTTTTTTTAAATTAAGTTTTGGCATAATGATCTCGCTCAAATTAATTGATTATTTACAGTAAGCCATTGGAAACATCAGGGGTATTTATGAGGCACAAAGTTTCCTTATGATTAATTGAATGTTTCCTATTTGTTTCCCTAAAAATTTCCCATGAAACCGTGTAGTATAGAGGGCTGTCATCCGAACGTTAATTATTTTATTTCTTTAAGAGTTGCTCTGACACCCCCAAGTTTCCAGTTTCATTTTCTAAGCAGAAAAAACAGGAAACCCCCATGTAAATATCAATGCTGCTAGACACCTACGACTTACTTATTTTTTAACGCACCCGATTTTCTAGCCTTTGCAACCAATTTACTGACTTGCCCCTTTGATAAACCAAGCTCTTCTGCAATATCAGTTTGCATTACCCCCTCACTAAACAGTTCAACAACTTTTAGATAATTACTTTCTTCCACGGGTTTGTATTGCCAGCCCTCATCTATTAGCCAACAAGCAATAGGTTTAACGGAATCACCATACATACTTCTAGCTTTTTCAAAATGTATTTCAAAACATGTACCAGATGTTGGCTCATAATCGGAGGGGTGCTTTAATACAATGACCGTATCTAATATGTCTTCGCGCTTACTAGTGCCACGTTGAGCACCATTTTTACCTGCATGATGGATAAACAATACACTTTTACCTTGCCGCCTTAATCCTAATGCCCATTGTTGAAAAGGTAGCCAGCTTTCAGCTTCATTTTCTTTGCCACCTCCACCCAATGTGGAAATGTTATCAACAATTATTAGATCAGCTTTATCTGTATCTTGGCGAATCGTTTCTTGTCCTGATGAGGTGCTTAAATCAGGCATGAAGTCATGTTGTAAATCCGGTGTAACGATACAAAGAGAATCACTAATTTCATTCAACTGGAGTCTTCTGACAATACCTGCCAATCGTTCTTGCATTACATTCGCTGGCATCTCCCCATCAATATAAAGCACTCTAGCTGGCTTACTTGCTTCAAAGGATAAAAATTGACCTCCATATGCTACAGCTATCGCAACTTCAAGAGCGAAATAAGTTTTACCTACACCACGTTTGGCATAAACCATACAGATACCACCTTTAGGTAACCAAGGGTCTAATAAGTTTTCTCGTGGTGGTAAATCCATTTGTAAAAATTGATCTAGATTTTTAGCTACTATTCCAAATTGTTCCTCCTCCGTGAAGTTTCTTACCGCATCCAATGCCTCTATACTCATGCCAGCATCTCCTGAGAAACATGTAAACAAAACAAATCGTTAAAGTCCGTTAGTTTGCCTGCAATGTCTTTTGGAAATTTTGGCGCCCGAAGTATTCCTCCTACGTCTTTTGCAGCCTCCCTCGCTTTTACAAGCCCTACTTCATCAGCATCAGCACATATTATTAATTCTATGCTAGGTAATTTATCTCGTATGTGTACGGCGACGTGTCTCAAATTGTTTGCATTACATGCTGCAATGACACATGTATCAGAGTAAACTTGAGCAAGAGTTGCTCCAGTTGCAAAGCCTTCACAAATTAAAATAGAGACATCATTTGTGGGTCTATTTTGAATAGGGATAAAATGCCCTTTGATGGCGCCACCAGACAAAAATCGTTTATCACCATTGGACAATATAAACTGTAAGCTCCATTGGTTACCTTCAGTATCTATGATAGGCAGTACAAGCCGACCATCAAGTTGATGAGCGCAAAATGCTTTAATTCGTTTGCGTAATAGATAAGGGTTACTTGGATCAGCTGTATGGCAACGGTCATAAATTTCTTTGGCAAGTGCTGCTGTTTTTTTATATTCGATTGCTTTGGCTTCATCCCTTAGTTTTTTAGCAACTACCATTTTCCTTTGAAGTTCTAGACCAACTGAAAGACCTACATGACTGGAAGCTTTGATACTCCATGTTTGATTAATGCCAGTTTTCCAATTTCCAAATGCACCAGAAGGAATATTATCTGTATATAAAACATACCATCCATTTCTTGATGCGCGATTATCTCCTTCAATATGAAAACGATGCAGTTGTCCATCGAGCATTATTTGAGAAGGAGGAACAATCCCTTTGTTAATCATTTCCGTTTTAAAGTGATCAATAATTTTACTAAGCTTCATTTGAATACCCCCCTGGTAACTTATTAACTGAAGACTGGTCTAATTACCTGCGGAGGTTTCAGCAAGATTATTTACCCACGCTTCGATTTCTTTTCTCAGATACATGGGCCTTTTACCAAGTGGATTTCTAGGCTTGGGGAAGTCAGGGAGCTTTACCAGTTCGTAAAATTTAGTTGATTGAACACCCAAAAGCTTGCGTGCTTGATATGGATATAACAGTAGTGGTTTATCATCTTTCATATTCTTATTTCCTCTTATCAATAGACTTCTGATCGAATGCCTTCTCGAACATTCTTAAGGATTATGAAAGACTTTCAGCGGATGATATATTCTTGACACCAACTAATTTCAGAGGGTGTCAGGAATAATTTGTATTAAGAGAACGTTGCACTTTGGTTTTGAAAGATTTGTCGCAGTCTGATCTGTCTTAAAATTTTATAAGTATCTTTACAGTAAGGATTGTAAATAATCCGGTGCAAGGTATTTCTATTTTGATAAAACAGCTTTAGCAAATTATCCTCCCTATAGGAAAGGGCTATTTTATTTCTTTTCACATATTCCTTTTCTCCTACAATTTCGTCTATATATTGATTGATCTGATAAGGTCTTCCATCTTTTTCTAACCCTATTCGTTCCGCCATATGAAATAAACTATGGTGCGCATATTTAATAAGGAAGTTATCGTTGTAAGGCATACCATTCGAAAAACTGATGCTAAGAAAATCATTAATCAATTCTTTTTGTTGCTTTAAAACGGATAAATTATTCGGGTCAGGATAGGTTGGAGTTTTTCCAAAGAAAAATTGGTTGATATCATCTTGTTCGTTCAACATTTTTTCAAAGCCACTAATAAGATTCATCCAAGCCTTAGCTTTTGTTTTCTTCTTACTCCAGCCTATTTGTTCCCAGTATGAGGTAAGTGCATTAGCTCTGTACCATGGCCTGATAAGTATATTTACTTCCTGTGGCAATAGTGCATTGACCTTGATAATTGCTGCAAGATTATATCGCTGCCCTTCATTGCAATCAGGGTCTTTAAGAATACTAAACAAACCATCACCCGACATTTGTTTTTCCATTTTTGTTATTGCATTGATGGCCTGTTCTATAATTTCATTTTGTATCATTATTGGCACAATTGTTCTCCTGCTCCAGATGTACTTTTTGTTGAGGTAGTTCTATTGCTTACTAACCAGTTGCTATACCATTCCATTAATTGCCTTCGCTCTTGCTTAAAGTCTGCGCGTAAATAAACACCACGAACGCCCTGTACCTTATGCGCAAGCTGAGCCTCTATAGCATCACTTCTAAAGTGTCCTTGCTCATGGAGTACACTTGAAGCCAGAGAACGAAAACCGTGAGCAGTATGTCGGTTTTTATAACCAGCGTTATGTAAAATCTTACGAATACTCGTTTCACTAATTGGTTTAGGTTTATTTAAAGTGGGGGAATTAAATAGATACGGTGTAAAACCAGTAATCAATCTTAGCTCTCTCAATAATTTTAATACTTGTAGCGATAGCGGTACCCAATGTGCAACAGCCATCTTCATACGATCAACAGGAATGTGCCATTCTGCTTCATGAAAATTAAATTCACTCCATTGAGCAAGCCGAAGTTCCGAGGGCCTAGTAAACAAGTGTGCAAGTAGTTCAATATAAATTTTCGTAATTTTTGTAGCGTTGCTGTTGCTGATAATCGCTAACATATCATGGGCTTCATGCGAACTAATAGCTGGCTGATTTACGACTTTGGGCTTGGGAACAAGTGCTTTATGCAACCCGATGAACGGATAATTGCTTGTAATAGATGCGCCAACAGCAAATTCAAAGATGGCTTTTAATCGGCTCTACACCAATTAAGGGGGCACTTTAATCGTATTAGTCTAAACTAACCTATTGATTTGACGGTCAAAAAGGAGATTAAAGTGCCTGGATATAATCTTATCCTAAATTTACCTGGGTTTGCCATAGTAAAAGTGAGTGGTTTGATATGGGTCCGCATGTCTGGAACAAAATTAAGGAAAAATAAGAGCTATTCATCCATCATTTATAGTTAAAAATTCACTCAAATTAACCTATTTAAACCTACTCAATACCGTATGAATAGTGATTGCTACTACGAATTGTCTTAGGTCATTTTACCACAACTCTATCAGAATGACTTATCCACAAGTCCACAGGTCAGGAGAGCTTCACTTTCTCGTATAGGCCTGTGGGCCTTGTGGGTAAGTCATGACGCTCTCATTTAGGGTTTATGGTCTTTTCCGGCCATAATACACCTCTGCGGGCGTTAAATAATTAAAGGACTGGTGAAGCCTTCGGTTATTATAATACTCAAAATACTCCGTTAAGGCCAGCTCAACCTCTTCAATTGTATCAAAATCATACCGGTAGATTTTTTCTTGCTTAACACTACGCCACAATCGCTCGATAAATATATTATCTAAATAACGTCCTCGCCCATCCATGCTGATAGAAATGTGGTGAGATTTTAGCGTATTTATCCAATCTTTTGAGGTAAATTGAGAACCCTGATCCGTGTTAAAGATCTCACAACGCGAATGCAGCAAAGCGTTTCTAAGCGCCTCAATACAAAATTCAGCCTCCATAGTAGGTGAAATAGCCCATCCAATCACATAACGACTATACCAGTCCATAATAGCTACTAAATACACATGCTTTCCTTTCATGCGGATGTAGGTGATATCTGCGGCCCAAACCTGATTTGGTTTGGTGATATCCACCTCTTTTAATAAATAAGGGAACACCTCATGCTCCTTATTGGGAACGCTTGTATTTGGCTTTGGGTAAACAGTCGATAACCCCATCATTTCCATCAACTTTTTTACTCGACGTTTACCAACAGGATAGCCTACTTCTTTTGACAGCCATCTTGCCCGCTTAATTTTACCTTCACATGGATACTGCAGATAGTGCTCATCAAGTAGCGCCATAAGCGCTTCATCTTCGACAGAAATGGGCTTGGCACTATAATAATAACTTGAAACAGGCAAGTCTAATAGCAAGCATTGTTCACGAATGGTGAGCTCGGCAAGAGGATCAATCATGACGCGCTTTTCATCCAGACTAAAGTTCATGCTTTTTTTTTAGCCAAGATAGCTGCGCTTGAAGTCGACCAATTTCTTGATATAATGCCTCAACAAGCTGCTCTTGGGACTTGGCTTCTTTTTCATTAGCCCCAGAGAATAAATCGTTAATGGCTTTGATGGCCGATTGCTTCCAAGTTTTTACCTGCGTTGCGTGAACACCGTATTCACTGGTAATTTGCGCTTGTGTGAGTTTCCCCTCAATCGCAGCTAGCGTTATTTTTGCCTTCTTGGCCGCCGTATAATAAGCTCGCTTTTTAGACATTTTATTCTCCTCTTTGTATTAAGAAGAATAGCTCTTAAAAAACCTTTTTTTGTGTCCAGAAAACCGCGCCTATATTAGTTATCACCCATTAATACTAGATGTGGTGTATCAACGAAAAGCCCGCTGTTCCCATTGTAAAAGCAAAGAGGTAAGGAAGAAATCCAGCAAGATAAGAGAAGTACATCATGAGTTAATCGGTCATAGAAGAACTTTATTGCGATTTAAAGCTTATAAGCTGTATTGTAATGTTTGTAAACGCTACGGAAACCAGCAATTTCCCGGAATAGCCAAACACCAAAGGTCAACTGAGCGGTTACAAGGAGAAGTATTTCATAGCCATACTAAGGGCGTATCTCAGAAAGACTTGGCGAACTATTATAAGAAAGGGAAAGCGACCATAGAACGTTGGTACCAACGTCGTTATCGTCTCGAACATCAAGAATTACTCAATAGACCTTGTCCGCAAGTATTAGGTATCGATGAACATTTCTTTAGTAAAAAAGAGGGGTTTGCTACTACTTTATGTGACCTAAGGAAACATAAAATCTTTGATGTCGTTCTTGGACGTAGTGAACAGGACTTATCAGCCTACTTAAATCAATTGCCCGGCAAAGAAAAAGTTAAGGTCATTTGTATGGATTTAAGCAGTACTTATCGGTCACTGGTAAAAAAGTATTTTCCTAATGCGCTTATAGTGGCCGATAGGTTTCATGTCATACGTCTAATGCAGCATCAGTGCATGATGACCTATCGAGAACTCTCTCATCAGGTCAAAAATAATCGGGGCATCCTCGCACTATTAAGAACAAGAGCAGACCGCCTCACTCCTGATAAACAAAAAAAACGGGACGCCTTCTTGGCCCAAAATCCAGCCATAGACGCTATTTATCAATTTCAACAGCAACTTCATCAACTTTTAATGAACAAGGCTTTAAATCAAAACAAGTGTCGTGAAGTGATACCTATCTTTCTGGAGATGCTTAATGATTTAAAACAAAGTCCTTTTAAAGCTTTGGCTGCTCTAGGTAAAACGTTGACTACTTGGAAAGATGAAGTGGCTAGAATGTGGCGATTTACTAAATCAAATGGAATAACTGAAGGCTTCCATCGAAAGATGAAACTAATACAACGAAGGGCGTATGGGTTTAGGAATTTTGAAAATTATAGAGTGCGTGTTAAGGTGCTCTGCGGATGATTAAAGCTGCCCCCTTAAATGGGAAAGAGCCAAAAAAGAGGGGTTTGCTACTACTTTATGTGACCTAAGGAAACATAAAATCTTTGATGTCGTTCTTGGACGTAGTGAACAGGACTTATCAGCCTACTTAAATCAATTGCCCGGCAAAGAAAAAGTTAAGGTCATTTGTATGGATTTAAGCAGTACTTATCGGTCACTGGTAAAAAAGTATTTTCCTAATGCGCTTATAGTGGCCGATAGGTTTCATGTCATACGTCTAATGCAGCATCAGTGCATGATGACCTATCGAGAACTCTCTCATCAGGTCAAAAATAATCGGGGCATCCTCGCACTATTAAGAACAAGAGCAGACCGCCTCACTCCTGATAAACAAAAAAAACGGGACGCCTTCTTGGCCCAAAATCCAGCCATAGACGCTATTTATCAATTTCAACAGCAACTTCATCAACTTTTAATGAACAAGGCTTTAAATCAAAACAAGTGTCGTGAAGTGATACCTATCTTTCTGGAGATGCTTAATGATTTAAAACAAAGTCCTTTTAAAGCTTTGGCTGCTCTAGGTAAAACGTTGACTACTTGGAAAGATGAAGTGGCTAGAATGTGGCGATTTACTAAATCAAATGGAATAACTGAAGGCTTCCATCGAAAGATGAAACTAATACAACGAAGGGCGTATGGGTTTAGGAATTTTGAAAATTATAGAGTGCGTGTTAAGGTGCTCTGCGGATGATTAAAGCTGCCCCCTTAAATGGGAAAGAGCCATGTTATTTTATTATTAATCAATGAGTTACGTACTAATTTGAACCTTTACGAACAATTACAAAATGTGTAATTGGTGCCCAGGGCCGGAATCGAACCGGCATGGTGTTACCACCGAGGGATTTTAAGTCCCTTGCGTCTACCTGTTTCGCCACCTGGGCAGGCTGGAGGCTGAGGCCGGAATCGAACCGGCGTACACGGCTTTGCAGGCCGCTGCATGACCACTCTGCCACACAGCCTCATTTTATCTATCTTTGTTACTCTAAAAAAAAAGCGACTATGTCGTCGCTTTGATTTGGAGCGGGAAACGAGACTCGAACTCGCGACCCCAACCTTGGCAAGGTTGTGCTCTACCAACTGAGCTATTCCCGCGTCTCTACGGGGTGTGATTCTACCGAAAATAAAGAACCTGTCAACCACAAATTTAATTTTTTTTCATTAATTCTGGCCAGGCAATCGCCAGATAAATAACCATAGACCAAATAGTCAAAATTGCAGACACATAAAGTAATATAAAACCAATGCTCCCCCACCAGGAAACAACAGGGTAAAACGCAAGTAACAAAAATAACGCAATCATTTGCAGCGTTGTCTTCACTTTACCTATATAGCCTACTGTAACGCTGGCACGGCTTCCAATTTCAGCCATCCACTCACGTAAGGCAGAAATCACGATCTCTCGTCCTACAATCACTATGGCCGGAATGGTAATATAATCAATATCTTTTGCCCCGACTAACAGTAATAAACTGGTAGATACCAATAATTTATCTGCGACTGGATCAAGAAATGCTCCGAAAGGGGACATCATTTGAAGTTTACGTGCTAAATAACCATCCAGCCAATCGGTAAAACCGGCTGCAGCAAAAATTCCAGCCGCGATCAAATGCGCCCATTTAAAAGGCAAATAAAATACAATGACAAATACTGGAATAAGCACTATACGCATCAAAGTTAAGAGATTTGGCAAGCTCGTTAATGTACTCACTACTTAATCCTCCATTTAAACTTTTGGCAATCCTAAAAAGTTCGCCAACAGCTGATAATCATCAAATACTGCTAAGGCGCCAGCAGCCTTTAGTGCTGCCTCCTGCTGATGGTAGAAATCCACCCCTATAGCAGAAACACTGATATTTTTTGCCATTTCCATGTCGGTAGCTGAATCCCCAATCATCAATGTTACAGAAGAGTCTCTACCAAACTCCTCCATAATTTCTTCTAACATTTGCGGGCTGGGTTTAGGAAGTGTCTGGCCAGCGGAGCGCGTTACCTTAAATAACCCGTCAAGTCCGGTAGCCTGAAGCGCACGAAGTAAGGAGTGTTGCCCCTTATTGGTTGCAATAGCTATATCAATTTTCGCATCATGCAATTGCTCTATAAACTTTTGGGCACCGGGAATTAAACACACCTCTGCCGGTCGAGAAATCATCGCTTGATGTACCGCTTGTAATAACTCGTCATGTTGTTTACCCGATAAATCAGGGAATGTTTTACGTAATGCCTGTACCAACCCTAAATCAACGTATTTTCTTGCTTCATAAGGATCTATCTCGCCAAAACCAAGTCTATTAGCTTCAGAGGAAACAGTATGTAGAATCAACCCTAAAGTGTCAGAAACAGTACCTTCCCAGTCAAAAACCACCAATTGATATGGATTACTCATTGCTCACGAATCTCCTTGCGCGCAATTGTTTTAGTGTATTGGCAAATCGGTCATCTACATCAGCCTGAAATAATTGTTTGGTACCATTCAACTCAAATTGAATGGCTCTTGCATGTAAATAAAGACGATTATGATGATTATCTATCCCTTCTACTTCTCCTGCAAGCGAACCGTATTTTTCATCACCAACGATAACATGACCTAAATGTGCACTATGAACACGAATTTGGTGCGTACGCCCAGTTTTGGGGCATGCCTCAACCCAACATGCCTGCTGATAATTCTCAAGAAGTTTAAAAGCGGTTTCAGAGGCTTTACCATCATCTTTAATTGAAACCACTCTCTCGCCCGATTTCAATATATTTTTTTCAAGGGCGGCATTAACAGTCACTTTCTTTTTACCTTCCCATGGGTGAGTTAATAAAGCCCAATAAGTTTTCTGGACTTCGCGCGCTTCTAATAAAGCTTGAATCGCTCTTAAAGTGCTTCTTTTTTTAGCCAACAAAAGACACCCTGAGGTATCTTTGTCTAATCGATGAACCAATTCCAAATATGCCAAGTCCTGTCTGGTTTTTCTCAATGCCTCGATAACTCCAAGACTTAGTCCACTCCCGCCGTGTACGGCAATACCTGCAGGTTTATTAATAACCAAAAGGCACGGATCTTCAAAAATAATACATTCTTTAAGCCGTTTTGCCAAAGCATCTCCAACAAAAATTTCTTTTGAATCAGAAATACGGGTTGGAGGAATACGAATTATATCCCCCTGGTGCAAGCGAGAACTTGGTTGCGATCTTTTTTTATTAATTCGAACCTCGCCACCTCTTATAATTCTATAAATATGACTTTTAGGAACGCCTTTTAAAATACGAATAAGGTAATTATCTAAACGCTGTCCCTCTTCCTCTATACCGACCTCTTTATAGCTTACTTCACTCATTGTCAATAAACCTGTTTGCTGAGCGTGAATTTTTTGATATGATTATATATCGCATGGGAATAGTCCCTATGCGACCGAATTATAACGCATAAACAAAGAAAAAGTTTAATAGTCGACTAATTATCGACAAAAGATTTGTTGTTAATTAGTTAAAATTAATCATTTTCCTTAAATATTTTATTAAATATCAAATAAAATATGAACAGGATAAAAATAATTTCAACTAAATTGATAATAAATAAAACCAAAGTAGCAACTACCCAAGCAAAGGCAAAAGGCTTGAATTTATAATGCAACTTGAATAAGAAATTGAAAATCAAGACTGTTACCTTATTCAAGATGGGTGGGTAGATGCTTAAAGAAAAACCAGACGCGCTTCCATTTAAGTTGAAGATATAAGGACGCGACCCAACACCAGAGCTAAATTGATAATTTTTTCAACAGATACCTACGCATGTGAGACATGCTTTTTACCGATTACGAATTATTTCAGGGCTTTCGCACGCCTTATTAACAGGCTTTATTTTTCATCCCACCTAATCCGTAAACGGTACATTTCCCAGTATGCACCTTTGAATCTCCAAGGAGCATGCGTATGGTCTGTCCACAAGGTCATGGGTCAGCTTAAAGATTACCTTTCTTCTTGTTCAAAAAGAGTGTTTTTTAAACACCAAATTGAGCTATTAGAGAGAGGATTGCTGCCATTTCGCAAGAACGAATACCAAACCGTTAATTTTCCCGCACCATAAGCGCCAGGAAGATTAACGATTGATGTCAGTCATGTAGAAGTGGTGTCATTCCCTGTATTGAGCCTTACACTATCTCAACTTAAATGCCAGCGCCCTAAATTATGGGGTTACAGATGGAAAAAATGTTGATCAATGCAATGCAGACTGAAGAAATTCGTGTTGCGCTAATTAAAAACAATCATTTATTTGATCTGGATATTGAATGTCCAGGAGAAGTTAAGAAAAAAGGTAATATTTATAAAGCAGTAGTCACCAGACGAGAACCCAGTCTTGATGCCGTTTTTGTTGAATATGGTTCCAAGCGGCAAGGCTTCTTACCCCTTAAAGAAATTGCGCCTGAATATCTAAGCAGAAATCCAGACGATTTTGGTGATGACAAACCACCCATTACCTCATTAATTCGTGAAGGCCAGGATTTATTAATTCAGGTAGACAAAGAAGAACGAGGCAACAAAGGCGCGGCACTAACCACTTTTATAACACTTGCAGGCTGTTATTTGGTTCTGATGCCTAATAATCCCCGCTCTGGTGGGATATCCCGCCGCATAGAGGGCGAGGAACGGGACGAGTTACGTGAAACTTTAAATGCATTAACATTGCCAGAGGATATGGGTTTAATTATCCGCACGGCTGGCGTAGGAAAAAGTCAGGAAGAGTTGCAGGACGATTTGAATATGTTGTGCAACCAATGGCAATCAATCAAACAGGCATACAATTCAGAGCTAGCTCCCAGCCTGATTCATCAAGAGGGTGATGTCATTATCCGTTCTATTCGGGATAATTTACGTAAATCCATTAGTGAAATTATTATAGATGATCAGATTTCTTACATCAAAGCCAAACAATACATTGAGCGAGTAAAACCTGAGTTTCTGCCTAACCTGAAATTATATAACAGCAGCGTTCCTTTGTTTAATTTCTATCTAATCGAAAGTCAGATTGAAACTGCATACCAGCGTCAGGTTATGTTGCCATCTGGTGGTGCACTTGTTATAGACAGAACAGAAGCCCTAGTTTCAATTGATATTAACTCGGCTAAAGCAACAGGCGGAGCAGATATTGAAGCAACCGCTTTAAACACCAATCTCGAAGCAGCGGATGAGATTGCACGTCAATTACGGCTACGTGATTTAGGTGGCCTGGTGGTTATTGATTTCATTGATATGAGCTCAAGCAAAAACCAACGTGACGTTGAAAATCGTTTGAAAGAAGCATTACAAGCGGATAGAGCCAGAATACAAGTAGGTCGTATTTCTCGGTTTGGCCTCTTGGAAATGTCTCGCCAACGACTGAGATTATCCCTTGGTGAAACGGCTCAGGAAATTTGTCCTCGCTGTGAAGGACGTGGTACGGTTCGTAATATTCAGTCGCATGGTCTATCTATTACCCGCCTTATTGAAGAAGAAGCACTAAAAGAAAAAACTGCTGAAATACAAGTGCAGCTTCCACCGGAAATGGCAACATTCGTTATGAATGAAAAGCGTGATTTCATTAGAGATATTGAAAAAAGGCACAGTGTAAGTGTAGTCATTGTAGCCAATCCTTACCTGCAATCACCTCAGTACTCCATCACCCGCTTAAAAGAAGATAACGTAGGTAAATCCAAAAAGCCCAGTTATACTTTAATTCAACAACCTGAACTACTCGTAACGAGTACCGATCAACATCCGGCGATCCATGACGAGCCAGCCGTTAAAGCTTTTTCTGACCACCCCACCCGAAAACACCCGTCCAGTAGTTTTATCAAGCGCTTATGGACCAGCTTGTTTGGTGGACATACTGAGTCATCCAGTACGGCAATTCAGGAACAGGCTAAAAAGAATCAACCTCGTTCACCCAGTCATTCAAAACCAGTGGCTCGAGGTCCAGGTGACAGACGACCACAAAACAATCCTAATCGCAGACGTCGTCCAGGTGGTTCTCAACAACAACGTACTAATGTGGCTAGCGGTGGAAATACAAATCCTAATGTTAATCCAAACCAACAACGCAGAAGACCTAATCCAAATCAACAGAATCAGGGTGGACAACAAGGTAATCGATCTGCTACTGCCAAAAATGAGGCTAATAAAAAAAGGGAACCTTCATTAGCTAAAGAGCAAGCCGAGAAGTAAGTCATATTTATTATTTAAGGTTGAGTTTGTCTCAACCTTGAATAATGCTTTCCCTTATCTCGATCCTTAGCGAGGAATCTAATGTCTTTTTTGTTGGGTCAAAATGCCCCATAGCCGTCAAGGTAAGAAACCTTTGCTTGATCCATATGAGGCCTTTAAGGATCAAAAGAAATACACATGAGCCATTCGGGCTGAGGAGGCGTTTACGCCGTCTCGACACCTCTGCGCCAAGCCCAGAAAGGCTTCGAGACAGCGCTAAAGCGCTTCCTCAGCCCGAACGGATCGAGGATAGACATGGCTAAAACTCCTTAGCTTGACGGATTTGGGTCAAAATGACCCAACCTATTTGCCGCCTCACTACCATACCGCACATTTATTTACTGTATTAGATGCAAGGATCTGCTGTCAAACCCTGCCTTGATGGAACATCTGGCACTGTTTTTGGTGCATAGATACCATTGAGAGCCAATAATTCAGCTACATGCTCTTTCGGCTTTAATTGTTCGGAACTAAGTTTGTTATCCAGTTCTTCCAGACGAGCAACCAGAGTTTCTTGTCTTTTTAACAGTTCATTATAACGCGAATTAGCAAATTTAAACTCTTCCTTTCCAAATGAAAGCTCCCGTTCAGCATCACCTAAACGATCAGCTACAAATTCATAGCCACTCTCTTTCTCACCAATAAAGTGCTCCAGTTTATTTTGAAAAGCCTCTCGTTGCTTTTTATCATCAATTACTGATCCTGATAAAGCGGTTATAGTTCGTTCTAAAGTTGCTGCTAATTTTTTTGCTTTATCAACTTCCTTTCCCATTGAAACTCGTACTGAAGTTAACTCGCCTATTTTTTCAGATAATTGCTTTTGACTTCGATTATATGCTTTGGAAACTCGTGCTAACTCTTCTTGATTTTGTCTTAAGAGTTCAGATTGGTTGGTGACTGATTTGTTGAGGTTTTCTGCAGTTCTTTCAAGATTCTCTTTAGTGCCTCGCAACAATTTTTCTGTTTCAATATAAAGCTCTACCTGGGAGCTCAATGACTCAATCTGATCACCTAAATCGGTTACGTGTGTCGCAAGTTTTAAATTTTCTTGTTTAAATTTTTCAATTTCTTCTGCTAATTTTTCACTTATACGGTCCAATGCTTTAATTGTCAGCTCAAGAACATCTGCCAAACTAATAATTCCTGCTTTTAAACGTTCAGCAATATTAACATTACAGTGATGATGATCATCAAGAACAATACCCGTGGCAGTATAAGCCACTACAGTTACACCACCAATAACGAGAAGTGCACCAATTTCGGCAAATATCCCCATAGCCAAAGTGGGCACTGATATTCCGACACCGATTGCAATTTTTTGCCATAAAGGAAATTCACCATAATAAGTGGCTACCCGATTAAATATACTTGGATTTTGAGCCATAGTATCAATTATAGTTCCCAGGCTTGCCTTGACTTGAGAAATTTGTTGCTTTGTCTCAACAATTTTTTCCAGACTGGTTGTTTCCGGAGCCTCAGATTCACTAATTTCGGCCTCTATTTTTTTTGCATTTTCCTGCTTCTCTGCTACGGTACTAATTGATGATTCTGATCTTGTGGATTTATCTAATAAGCTTTGAAGTTCATATTCTGCATTAGACATTTTGGCTCCTTGCAATTAAAAATCTTCCGTTACCTATTATTTTTAATCATAAAACTTGAATAAAACAAGAACTAATTGCTTTTTATTCAAATTAAAATGACTTCAGGAATAGATGTTTCTATACACAATTACCAAATAAAAATTAGTACAATATTTTAACTTATTGAAAAGGTTAACTATTTCATTAGCCGCCAACGTACACAACTTTCTAAAGAATCCCGTTAAGGATTTGATGTTGTCGTTTATAAAAATATGAAAAAATAATGTCTATCCTATTAAAAATTGATACAATCCCGGAAATAAAATCCGTAATAAACAAGGATTTCTGCAGACTACATACGCAATTAATTCCATTATTTAATAAACTATAAAATAGGACATTTATCCCTATGACATTCACCATTGGCCAACGCTGGATAAGCAACACTGAATCACAACTCGGCTTGGGAATTATTACCGATTTACAGGGCAGACAAGTAGGTATTAGCTTCCCTGCAGCAGGCGAAGAACGTATTTATGCTATCGATAATGCTCCTCTAAGCCGTATTATTTATAAAGAAGGTGAAGAAATAATCACCAACGATCAAAACAAAATAACCGTTACTCATGTAACGGAACACCAAGGACTGGTGCTCTATACAGGTACTGATGAAACAGGGAATGAATCGCAGGTAAAAGAGTTGGCTCTCAATTGTTTTATCAAACTAAGCACCCCGGAGCAAAGACTCTTTAGCGGCTTGTTGGATAAGTTAAATTCCTTTAAATTAAGAATTGAAACACTAAATCATACCAGCAGATTACAACTATCACCTGTAAGAGGTTTATTGGGTTCCAGAACAAGTCATCTCCCTCACCAGGTTTATATAGCCAGTGAAGTAGCGCAACGTTATGCTCCTCGTGTTTTGCTTGCTGATGAAGTGGGACTAGGTAAGACTATAGAGGCAGGGATGATTTTGCATTATCAATTGCACACAGGACGAGCCAATCGAATACTTATCGTTGTCCCTGATACCTTAATTCATCAGTGGCTTGTAGAAATGATTAGGCGGTTTAATTTATATTTCTCGATTTTTGATCAAAGTCGGTATGATGCCATCCACGGTACCAAGGCTGAGTATGATGACGATGAGGAAAATAGTGAACTCGTTGAAACCAGAAGCGAAGAGAATCTTTTCGACACTGAGCAACTTGTTTTATGTAGTCTGGATTTTCTAATGGCAAATGAAAATGCGCGTCTACAAGCTACAGCAAGCAGCTGGGATATTCTTGTTGTTGATGAAGCGCATCATCTACATTGGTCAGAGAAGAACAAAAGTCCTGAATACAGCTGTATTGAACAATTAGCAGAGCAAAGTAAAGGGCTGTTACTGCTCACAGCCACTCCCGAACAAGTAGGTATTCAAAGTCATTTTGCCCGTCTGCGTCTTCTTGATCCATCACGCTTTTATGATTTTTCTGTTTTTAAAAAAGAGGAAGAGCATTATCGGGAAATCAACAAGGTAGTGCAAAAATTAGTTGAATACCGCAATGAAACACAAACAGACGAATTAAACAGCGAACTAAGATCCGAATTAAGCCCCTATCTTGGGGATCAAACTGCTTCCAATATCAATGAGACTATCAGAATTTTGCTTGATAGGCATGGAACAGGGCGCGTACTCTTTCGCAATACCCGTAGCGCCATTCAGGGATTTCCGGACCGACACGTTCAATTCTACCCCTTACCAAAAACGACAATTTACTCCTCACCAAGTGAACAATCCGGAGTAATTAACCTTTTTCCAGAAGCTGCTTTGGATATAACATGGATAGAGAATGACCCTCGGGTGGAATGGCTTGTCAATCAATTACATCATCTTTTCCCGAAAAAGGTTCTGGTTATTTGTGCAAAAGCCAAAACAGCCATTGCACTGGAACAGTACTTAAAGGTAAAAAAAGCGTTTCGCAGCACTGCTTTCCACGAGGGATTAACTATTGTCGATCGTGATCGAGCTGCAGCTTATTTTGCAGAAGAAGAAAATGGAGCACAAACTCTAGTATGTTCTGAAATAGGAAGCGAGGGAAGAAACTTTCAATTTTCCCATCATCTTGTTTTATTTGATTTACCATTAAATCCGGATTTGCTTGAACAACGCATAGGTCGACTGGACCGTATAGGCCAGCGACATACTATCGAAATTCATGTTCCCTACTTACTAGATACGGCTCAAGAGTTGTTACTGCGTTGGTATCATGAAGGCATTAATTTATTTGAAAAAAGTTGCTCCGTTGGCTTTTCTATTTTTGAAGCTTTCGAAGACCGGCTTCTACCTCTTCTTGAAAAAGCCATGGACGAAGAAACAGGTCAAGCAGCCCTTGATGCCCTTATTGATGATACTAAAGCCTATACTGAACATATAAGCCAGGAACTACAGGCTGGACGTGATAAATTGCTAGAAATGAACTCCTGTGATCTACCCAAAGCAAAAGAACTTATTGCTGCCATAGAAGCAGAAGAAAATTGCTTGGAGCTGGAAAATTACATGACTAAAGTCTTTCATGAATACGCTATAGAACATGAATATCACTCTGAATATGCAGAGGTCTTGCGCCCAACTGAGCATATGAAAACAAGCCATTTCCCTGGATTAAAACAAGATGGCATGACAGTGACTTATTCTCGAACCAAAGCTTTAGTTCGAGAAGATATGGAGTTCTTAAGTTGGGAGCACCCAATGGTTAGTGAGTCTATGGAAATGATTCTTGACTCAGAAGTAGGGAATGCTACCTTAGCCACAATTTCTGTTAAAACTATTATGCCAGGAACTTTATTTCTGGAGACCTTTTACACCGTAAATTGTGCAGCTCCCAAAGAGCTCCAACTCGATCGATTCTTACCGCTGACCCCAATCAGGATTCTGATGGATGTTACAGGTAAAAATCTTTCAAAAATACTAAGCTATACACAACTTAATGAAATGTGTGAGCCAGTTAAGCGTCATTTAGGCTACCCGATTGTAAAGCAGGTACATCATGATCTTGAGAAGATATTAGATAAAAGTAATGAAACTGCTGAGGAACAGATGCGAGAAATGATTCATCGTGCCCACTCCGAGATGAAAGGAAGTATCAGTCATGAGGTGAGACGACTGGAGGGTTTACAAAAAGTTAATCCGGCTATTCGTGAAGAAGAAATTATGTTCCTCAAAAAGCAAATTGTCGATAGTGAACACTACCTAAATAGTGCAACATTAAAACTTCAGGCAATACGTGTGGTTATTAATAAATGATTTTGCTTCATAACCGTCATACGCTCCCTGCCGCGACTTGTTCGAGACATCCACAAATTTAGTACAAAAGAACAGCCATCTTGTTCACAAAGACTCTAAATGGATTCTGCGAACCAGTTGCCGACGTTGTCAGGCGAATTGTCAACTGCCCCTAATAAGCATCACGTTTTTTAAACTGCATACCTTGAAATGAGAAAACTGCAAAAAAATCCTCTATACTAGAAAAAGCTTCTGGAGAAAGAAATACTTATTTTTACCGCCTTAGCAAGCTCTCTTGAATGGAGTACGGACATGGACAGTAAAGAAGATTATTTAGCCAAAAATCGCAGTCATGATTGAACCTGGCGATATCGCCTATTTTCCTGAAAATATCAAGCATGGTATCCGAAATGCAGGTAAACATCATGAAGATTTTATTCTGGTCAGCTCTATTACCCCACCTCTCGTCAGCTTATATATTGACTCTGGCTTTTATATTGAAGAACTGGGGAAAATGGATTTTGATGCAGCTGAGGCAGCAAAAAAAATGAGTGTTCCCGGTAAACTCTCTAAGGTAAATCAACTTCGTTATCGTGAAACCCATCCAGAACTTCGTGCCTGGAATTTAAAAGCAAAAGATATCAGAAAAAAGGGTGGACTATTTAACATGTTTAAAGGGGCGGAATTTAATGCCAATGGCAGTCCCATGCGCTTTATTTTATGGCCAGGCCACGGAGCACGCCAATGTGGTTTTCATCTAACCCGCTGCGCAACAGGTGATTTGTTTGCAGCCCATACACATCCTGTTTCTGATGAATGTGTCATTGTCTGGTCTGGTGCTGCACGTGGATTTCTAAATGATCACTGGTTTGAAATGGGAGTACACGAATGTTTGCTGGCTCCTTGCGGCGTTCCTCATGGCGGGCCTCTAAACATACAAACAAAAACTGCAGATAGCTGCCACCAGTCAAAAGACACCCTTTGGGGCGGATTCGCATCCCCTCCACAAGGTGATCTCTATTTGCGTGCAGGTTATATCCAAAACCAGGAATTTCAAGATCCAATTGCCGTTCGATTTAACGATATTGAACCGATAGGTTGATCTGCGTCTATTGGCTGGAAATAAATAACAGATTAAATTTTAAATGACCTCTCTCACTGCGCTAGAACCACAATGATGAGGGTTCGTAAACTGGTGCATACCTTGTACCCATCAATATAGACTCCAGCTCTTGCAACGAAGAAACATCACCACCATACCTGTGCGCGTACTGGATGCCCATAAAAGTGAGTTTAAGCTAAAATAGCATGTTAATCAGGCATTAATGTATATTTTTATTTCATATTAATATATTTCTATCCATTAATTGCAAATACTATTGGGATTTTCATTCAAATGAATGACAGCGTTTACATCAAAGTAAGTCATAGTTGAGTCAACAATTAAGTGACTCGAGAGAACTTACTCCCCTACATCAAGTCCCAGCATTCGGGACTCATTGCAATGTGCCTCTGACGGATGCAGGACCTGGGTTAAACTGTGGGAGCACCATCTTATCGCCGTAATTGCGGCTAATGGATTAGCACCTTTCAGTGCAGCCCAATTCGCATGCTCCAGGAGTAAACTGGCCGCATAAGTTTGAGCCATGCTAAATGCTAAACGGCGCGCAGCGACCTGTTGGCTCTCCTCGCTCATGGTCGACATCGAATTCATA
Source organism: Legionella antarctica (assembly GCF_011764505.1). Lineage (NCBI taxonomy): Bacteria > Pseudomonadati > Pseudomonadota > Gammaproteobacteria > Legionellales > Legionellaceae > Legionella > Legionella antarctica. Next base: position 968,368 of record NZ_AP022839.1, on the reverse strand, counting down.
TACTCTTTAAGGTTCGCTACAGCACTCAGGGTTCTTTCTTTAGATGAGGCAAGCTCTTGCAGGTCAATACCAACCATCCGATCCACAATATCCTGCAAGAGAGGTTCTCCTGCGTTTTCTTTTCGGATAGCCCTTAATACATCAAGACTCAGGATGTTAGTCGTTCCCTCCCAAATGGATAAAACCTGAGCGTCACGAAGTAATTGGGGAAGACCGGTGTCTTCGACATAACCTGCCCCACCAAAGGCCTCCAATGCTTCACTCACCACGGCAATGGCTTGCTTTGCAGTATACAGCTTAGCCAATGGGGTTAAAATCCTTAATACGGCCGACTCCGATCCGCTTGCTTGGCCAAGCTCTGATGTGGTCAAGCAAATTGATACACACCAGTTAAGCGACTTTTTTTAATTGTATTATTTGCTCATTTTCAAACTGATTTGGACTTTTATATCCAAGGAATGAATGTAAGCGGTTACTGTTATAAAACATTGTAATATAATTCAGGATGTCTTGTTGTGCCTCAAAGCGAGTTTGGTAATTGCGCCATTGGACTCGCTCTTGTTTTAACCTCCCGAAAAAGCTTTCAGCAACAGCATTATCCCAGCAGTTACCTTTACGACTCATACTACCGATGCAACCATAAGTAGTTAATAGCATGCGATAAGCATTACTCGCATATTGAACGCCTCGATCGGAATGGGTTATTACTCCAGTATTGGGTTTGCGTTGCCAAAGCGCCATTTTAAGGGCGTCACAAGCCAGGCTTGCCTTCATCCGCGAACTCATACTCCAACCGATAACTTTTCTTGAAAACAAGTCGATAACAACAGCTAAATACAACCAACCCTCTTGTGTCCAAATATAGGTAATATCGGAGGCGTAAGCTTGATTAGGCTTTTCTACAATAAACTGTCTATTAAGTACATTTTCAAATATAGGCTGCTTATGCTTGCTGTTTGTTGTTACCCTATATTTCTTTCTGTAACGTGCGTGTATTCCTGCTTCCTTCATTAGATTTCGGGCTTTATTTCTCCCAACAGGATAACCTAATGCATTTAATGCTTTTTTCATTCGACGGCTTCCATAAGTATAATGGCTTGATTCTGCTAATTTTTTAACCCAATCAAGCATCTCCACATGCAATGGATCTGGTGGTTTATTACATTTAAGATAATTGTAAAAACCACTTCTTGTAACACCCAGCAATTGACACATCACGTCAATTGGCCAGGCCTTCTTATTCTGGGCAATAAATGAATATTTCACTTCATTTCTTTTGCAAAGAAGGCCGTCGCCTTTTTTAATATTTCTTTTTCCATTGTTACGCGTCTTAATTCTTCTCGTAAACGACGTATCTCTAGTTGTTCGTCAGTTAATTTACCATTACCTCTAAATGCTTGCCCTTCCTCTTTGGAGTGTTCTTTGATCCACCGGCTTATCAACCTGGAATCAATGCCCAGACTTTGTGCAGCTTCTGATTGCGTATAATTCTGCTCCAAAACAAGACTAATAGCGTCTAGTTTAAATTCTTTAGTATATTTCGTTGCACCCATTTTATTACCTCCAGTTAAGATGATTATCTCTTATCTGGAGTGTACAAATCCATTAGACCACATCACTCCTCTTTTCCCAAAAGCTCAATGGCGTGAAATACTAAATGAAAAGCAGCCTCAAATTCAACTTGAAGTGCTGATAGCGTTTCAAGATGCAACCCATGTTCTGAAAGAGGACGACCAAAAGCAATACGCTTACTGGCATAATCACGGGCAAGAGCAATAGCTCGTCGCATATATCCAACAGCACAGCAGGCATTGTAAATTCGCGTAATATTAAACAAGGAGGAGATTTTCTTTACACCATTGCCCGGTCTTCCAACCATTGTGGCGAATGCACCATCTAGTGTCAGCTCTGCGGTAGGAAGAGCGCGGGTGCCCAGTTTATCTTTCAGGCGATTGATACGGATACCATTAAGATTGCCTTCTTGATCTCGAAGTTTCAAATAAAAAAGACTAAGTCCCCTACTTCCCTCGGGAGCTCCTTCAATACGAGCAAGCGTCATAGCCATCTGAGAAGTCGTTGCTGAAGTGAACCACTTGACACCATAAAGGCGAAATTGAGAACCATCAGGTTTAGCTATAGTGGAGGTGTTACTCACATCAGAACCACCGGTGCGCTCTGTCATCCATTGACCGGAGGTCCAAAACTGACTTGGATCGGATGAAATCAAATGGAGCAACGCGTTTTTCTTGAGATATTCATCTCCAAAAAGCTCCAGTGCTCGTGCTGCTCCATCAGTCATGGCAAGAGGACAGGTGTAAATCGCTGAAGAAGGGTGAAAGAGATATAATTTAGCAAATTGATGAATACGTGATAAAGCACCGTGTTTGCGTTCATAGCCAATAGCGACCAATTTTTCTTCTGCTGCAATTTTATCAAGATCCTTCCATGCCTGGGACACTTCAATTAAATCTATCCTTCTACCCCAGGGATCATAAGGAATATGCCGAGGAGGTTCGGCTTCAGCAGCCCGACCTAAATGGTAGATATCGCTAATCGCTCTTTGTCCCATCCGCTGCAACTCGGGTACAATCTCTGCGAGAACATTGGGAGGAAGCTTCCATTCAAGATAAGACTTAAGAACCCGGTCTTCATCATACTGATTGCCAAGTTCAGGCGGTAGTTGAAAAAATTCAGTCATTCAGGATTACCTTATCTGTCTTGTTCATCTCGTCTTGTTCTGTTCTACAATATCAACTCTGATTTACAAGTCAAGAAAGTGGGGCAAGATAACCAAGGCTCCCTGAGATCACCCTTCAAATCTATTGTTCTATTTTGAAGCTAATGTTACAGGAATGAACAGTACAGTCAGTTTATGCTGCTAACGTTGCATTTGATTGGATTTTAAGATGTTGATACAAAATATAAAGGATAAACTATTTACTGAGATAACGACATTATAAAAAAGTCAGGCTTGCAGACACAACTGCAAACCTCAAAGTGAAGTAACATCACGAATTATTAGCTAGTGTGGCTTCGAGTTGTTCTTCCTCTTCTTCATTTTGCATTAAAGACGTTACTCCGCCACCAATTAAGTCAACCAAGTTAATGAACGGACTGGCTATTACACCAACAAACAGGATCAATGCACCAATTAAGGCATCGCGCGCATCAACGATATTTTCTTTAGCGGCAATGAAATCTAAGGTTATTAAATTTGCAATGCTTTTTAAAAACTCAAATCCTGCTACTAAAGCATAATATGCCGTTCCAACTGTGAAAAATAAAGAGTCAGTACCAATTGAAGTCGTTCTAAAAAACACATCTGATGGAGATTTATAAGGCTTAAAAAAAACAGGGCGAAGTGGTTCATTATCAGACCATGTCAAAGTTGCTCTTAGGGATGTACCCATTATAATATGTTTAAGTTTCACGCGTTATCCTGATGTAGAAATGTATGACGTATAATTATACAATATTTTCGCCTGTAATGATACTTTTTATTCACACAATGTACGTTTTTCGCGCATCTTCTCTGGGTGTTTTCGGGAACTTAGTCTGAGCAGCTGTGTACAAATTGATGTCCAGGAAAGCCAAAATAAGATAATAAGCTATAATTAATTCATAATCAGCTGACTTGGAGCATGGAATTTAAATGAAAGAATACACCTATAGGGAATTTAAAATAAACTATGATATAAAACCTGAGAAAAATTATCTTAATTTATACAAAGCTTATGGTTATGCGGAGTGTCTTAGAAATAAACAATCCAATAATCCAAAAATAAATTTTGCTACTGAGTTTCCTACCATGGATGGTGCACAGGAGGAAATAAAAAAAATAATCAAAGATTATATAGATTTTGAATGGGATCAATTTTACAAAATTAAAGATGAGTTTCCAAAGCAAAATTAATATTTTTGTAACGCCCCACCCCCACGACCATTAGGTTAAGTTTTTTTGTTCAAATTTTCCTCGCTCCGTTCGGTCTGAGGAGGCGTTTACGCCGTCTCAGCCCGAACGGAGCGAGATGAAATCCTTGACCTAGTCAGCCCCAGCCCATCCTGTGAGATGGTAAAGTTAGCTGATCCTGGCTGCTACTTACAATCCTGTTGCAATAGGATTGATTCCAATATTAGGATTCACCCCACAATCATCAAGCAGCTTAAGTAAATTATTACCCTTGCGTGTCAATCGTTTAATACAATATTCATCCAGATAACTTTTTAAAACATAATAATACTCAGGCAAAATCATAATACTCAGTATTTTTTCTGCTCGTTCCAAATGCAGGGCAATCCCATGATCACAGGCTTGAAACAAAACAGCACCAAGCATGGCGACAATGCTTGCTTTGCGCTCAGGGCTAGCAATATAGAAGCGCTGAATGCTCTCATCCAATGCTCTGTCTTTATCCCATTCGACCCATTCATCATGAATGTGCATTGCACCATCAGGGTTAAAATTATCAACATTACTTAATTCTTGCATGGCATAAGCAACTGGAACTACAGCCTGAACGTTAGCCCAGGAGCAATTACCACTAATCTGTGGGCTAATAGGTAACTGGGCTATAGGCAATAAACCTAATTGTTGGTTAATCACATGATGGAAATAGCGTCTGTTTTGTTTTTTATAAAGAAAATCCTGGATGAATTGAGTGGTCAGGGCTTCGGGCCTTGTTATCCTGTAAATATTGGCGCTGCCTTCCTTTAAACTGTTTTCACCTCTGTCAATTTTCGCCCACCACTGATGAAAACGTACAAAACCAAGGGCATGTCCGCGACTGGCTGCGGGAAGAATTAACATGGGTGATTTTAGTAAATCACCAATACGTTTAATGTGTATCTCATTAAGTCTGGGCTGATGTTGGTATTGCAAGAGTTCAGCAGCATCTGTAAATGCATCCATAATGTTATGGATGAAGGGAAAATAGTCTCTTAGGTGACGAGTAGAATAACTACTGATGAAACGACGTAAGGAGTCTTTAACTACAGCAACTGTAAACTCTAAAATAAATCCTTCATAGTCTAACTCAATAAATTCACCTTTGGCATTGACGATATCCACATCACCCTGAAGCTCAAATCGATGCCCTAAAAGTTTGGCATTAATAAAATCCTGAGCAAAATCAAGTTTCGCACCAAATTGATAGAGCAAATGTTTTAAAGAGTCTTGTCCTCGCAGTACAGGATAGACTAATACCGCAAGCCCATTTCGGGTGTATGCATTAGCATCAGCCCCATGAGTTAGCAACAAGCGGGCCATCTCCAAATCATTATTATCTACAGCCCAATGCAGCGGAGTACGGCCGGTGACGTCAGGTTTGTTCACATCCACTTTATGATTAATTAACTGTTCAGCAATCTTGACCTGACGGGTTATGGCGCATTCAATTAATGGAGTAAAGCCGTACTCATCAATATCATCCAGAGAATCCCCTTCACGTAAGTAGGCTTCAAACTCAGGCATTCGATGGCTGATAATATCACTCGCAATAGTCATTTATGGCCCCCTGGGAGTAGGGGCGGAGGTGAATTTAGGCATATTGCCCAGACGTAATTGTTTTTCTTTTTCCTGTTCTCTTTTCTCATTATCAAATTCACGTCGCGCTTCGGTATTTAATGGAGGCTCGGGATTCAAATTAGGATCTATTCCGTCAAAGCGCTGACTATCCAATTCAGGATGTTGCAAAATAGTATTTTGCAACTCTCCCTCTGGACTGCTTTTTAATTCTTCATCGGAATGTTCTCGCGCTTTAACTGGTGCTAATTGTCGCTCACCCTGTTGTTCTGCAAGTCGTCTTTTTCGTTCCATGGACTTGGTTTCAGCCACTAAAAAAGAACTTTCGCGGTTTTTAGGCGGCAATCGTCCAGGCAATTCAGCTTGAGATACTTTTTTCAATAATACATATACTGCCCCAAGCCCACCATCGTCAGCCTGAGCACTATGAAAAGCCAACACTTCATCAAATTGGGGCAACCATTGATTCAGGAGGTTTTTTATTAAGGGTGGTGCACCATGACTGCTTTCTTTTCCGTGAATAATCAGCAAACATCGCTCATGACTTTGTGCTTGCTTTTGGACAAACTGAGATAAGGTTTCTCGAGCAGCTTCGGTTTTAAAGCCTTTTAAATCCAGCATTCCATCCCAGGAAATTTGGCCATTTTTAAGCGCATGAAACCTTTTCGTGGGTACTCTTGGATTGGAGTATGACAAAATAGAGTCAGAAAAAACAGGCTCGCTAATAAAATCAGATAAAGAATAATTTTTAGCCATTTTTCTCTATAATTAAACAGTTATAACTAAAGTATAACTTAGGTTAAAGAAAGTAGAACATTATTTATAAAAATAGAACAGACTAGTACTAAACGCTTTAAGCACTCTGTTTCTTTTATTATGCCCATAAATTGAGTATATACCTAAAAATAAAAGCGAACAATTGTATCCTGTCAGAATCGCCGGGTAAGTGTCTGCCACTGAGCCCGGACTAATCCGAGCCGCGCGCGTCAGCAAGCGGAATTATCTCGAGATGCTTATGTGGTGCATGGAACCTGCCGCACTTTAAGTAAGATTAATTCAGCCAATGATGGCATTTCAAATTTTTTAGTCACCCTATCGTAAATATACTGATAAACGTTAACTTTCAGTTTTCTGGCCGTCTGTACAATCGTGGCAAACGTATCCTTTGATTTGGTGCCATTTTGGGAGACCGTTTGGAGATTGATGTCGCGTATCCTTGCTTGAAACCGTGTCCCTAATTCAGAGGCATTGTTGTGCAATGGCAGAAATGGATGGTCTAACACCAATAATAACGCTTGTTTTTTAGCACGTGTCTTTGCAATGCGTTGATCTAAAACATCATAGCCTGTCGTGGTTGCGAACAAAGTATCAAATTGCATTGATAGTTGTTGGGCCATTGATTGAGATGGAGCCGTCTTGTAAGTCAATAATGCATGGTAGAAATCCCATAATTGCTCAAGAAATACAGCCAATATATTCTGATTCATATCTGAGAATGGAGTGAGTTTTTTATAATGACGACCTTCATGGATCCAGCACAGCGCATGATGTAGGGCCAATTTATTAAACTGAGGCGCATCATCTGTCATTAAATAATGGATGAAGTATTTCGAGTGCTGATAATAGGCAAGAGCTGCTGACTCAAGAATTATGCGTCGATTCGTGCTGTGTTTTTTTGGATTTGGAAAAAGTGTTCCCATCAAACTATCGATTGATTCACGTGTGAGGGGTTGTGCATGCAGCATTGGTTTAATTTGATCCAACCATTTTTTTGCGAGACCAAACTCATCCATTAACTCATAAGCCTCCTGATTAAACATAAACTTTAATTGGTCTCGACACAGCAACTCCAATAAGGTCAAGCGATCTTTTTTACGACGAGTGAAGTATGCTGTAAAAAAGTCATTACATAAAACATGGGTGTAGTGATTTTTGCCGTTAACACGACTGCCTGTGTCATCCATCTGCTGGTACAAGCCTGCGTTGCTACCGGCATCGACAATATCTTCTTTTTCCTGATGAAAAATATCATTGCCTTCTGTCAGCATGGAAGCAATTTTACCATGTGATATTTGAATACCACATGTTTTTAAAAAGCGCTCAATGGCGCTCTCCGTCATCCCTGCATCACGGTATAATGTGATGACCAGCGCTTTAACCCCAGGACCAAATTCACTGCCCTTATATTCGCCAGGAATCGGCGCAATAAAGGTTTTTTTCAAAGATGGTGAGTAATACGTTTCCAGCTTGAATTCAACATTATCCGTGATGATTTTTAGATCCTGGATGATTCGAATCTCAAAACCCTTGAACTTGGCGTCATCTGGCAGCGTTGCTTTGTCCAGAGCAATCGTAACACGTCTATCAATACGTACGTTTTTTTTGTCTTTGCCTGTGTTTTTATTGTTCCCTTTACCACGTTTATTGCGATCTCCTTCAGATGAATGATTGGAATTGCCTGTATTATCGCCATTGCTACCTTTGGATTGACCGCGAATATTAGGTTTGCCCTGTTCACCCTTAAGGCGGTTTATCTCATCACGTAATACTTGGTTTTCCTCTCTGAGCAAAGCATTTTCTTCGGCAAGCATTTCGACCAAATTAACCAATACCTTAATGATAGTCACGGCCTTTTTGTCGGCAAGACTATCGATATCTTTTGTTAACTCATCTAAAACTTGTTTGATTTCTTGGCGTTTCATCATCTACCACTGCGTTACTAATGCTGATACGGCAATCATAACATGACTTTTTTTGAACGCATTTTTCGAGTTTTAACGCCACTAAGGGCTAAGAAAAAATCTGACCTCAGGAGGGAGATGTTTTATTAGTGAAAGGGGCTACATTGTGATCTTGGGGATCTTAGGGCATGCATATTGCATGACTTACGTTTGATATGGAAAAACATCAGTTTTACAGAAAAACCGTGTCAATAGGTATTTTGAATATTTTTAAAGAATTCCGCTTGCTGACGCGCGCGGCTCGGATTAATCCGGACTCAGTGGCAGACACTTACCCGGCGATTCTGACAGGATACGAACAATTGAACATGTTTCCGTTATTAGTACCAAGCTGCCGTAGTTTGGGACATTTCTTTTGGAACATCAACTGTGTACGCTGCGCAATCCGAGATGACGTGCATAGCCGTCGAGCCAGGAGATTTTTGCTCATCACAGAATCTTATACATACACAGGAGCCGTTCGGGCTGAGGAGGCATTTACACTGTCTCGAAGCCTCTACGCCAAGACCAGAAAGGCTTCGAGACAGCGCTAAAGCGCTTCCTCAGCCCGAACGGATCGAGAAAAGGCACGGCTAAATTTTTAGCTTGGGCTATGAGATGATATGTCACCACACCCCGGGTTACACTTCTATTAAATTAAGGATTTTGTTCAAATTTATCTCGATCCGTTCGGGCTGAGGAGGCGTTTACGCCGTCTCGAAGCCTATGCACTAGGGCTTCGATACGAGGCTGCTGCCTCTCCTCAGCCCGAACGGTTCGGTGTAAAATCCTTAACTTAGTGGCAGTGCGCCGGGTTACAGCTATCGCTCTCACCCAAGCCGCATAGAAAGATATTTACTTCAATAAATTGATCTTTTATTTTGTCTTAATTATAAAAACTCTCTTTGCAGAATTTCTGCAATTTGCACTGCATTCGTTGCCGCTCCTTTGCGAATGTTATCTGCAACCACCCATAAGTTTAAACCACAAGGATGAGAAATATCTTCCCTGATACGTCCTATAAATACTTCATCCTGTCCTACCGCATTTTTTATTGCTGTCGGGTAACTTGCTTTACCAATATTATCAATCACTTTAACCCCTGGAGCTTTTGAAAGAAGGGTACGAGCCTGAGCTGCGGTCATTGGTTTTTTTAATTCGACATGAATCGCTTCCGAATGACCATAAATCACAGGAACCCGAACTGCAGTTGGATTAACCATGATGCGTTCATCTTCCATAATTTTACGTGTTTCCCAAACCATTTTCATTTCTTCACGGGTGTAGCCATTGTCTTCGAACTGGTCGATGTGAGGAATGGCATTAAAAGCGATTTGCTGCGGATAAACGTCAACTTTTGCTGGGCGGCCATTCAACAGATCGGCCATCTGAGCGATGAGTTCGCTGATTGCTTTTTTACCAGTGCCTGATACTGACTGATATGTAGCAACGTTAATCCGGGAAATTCCGACAGCATCATACAAAGGTTTTAAAGCAACTACCATCTGGATGGTAGAACAATTTGGATTAGCAATAATGCCTTTTTTAGTATAATCGGCAATCCGATGTGGATTCACCTCAGGTACTACTAAAGGAACATCAGCATCGTAACGAAAACAAGAAGTATTGTCTACAACCACACAGCCAGCAGCAACGGCCTTGGGTGCATACTCTTTAGATACTGATCCCCCTGCTGAAAACAAGGCTAGATCCGCTTTGCTAAAATCAAATTCAGCTAAATCCAAAACTTCTAATTGTTGATTTTTAAAAGTAACTGTTTTACCTACAGAGCGAGAGCTGGCCAAGGGATAAAGGGTCTTTACCGGGAAATTCCTTTCTTGTAATACCGTTAAAAAGGTTTCCCCAACAGCACCAGTTGCACCGACTATGGCTATATTTAATTGTCTGCTCATTATTACCTCTTTTTTTCATCATAATTATCTACATTGAGCTTTATGTCTCAAGTAATGATCCATTAATACCAGAGCCATCATTGCTTCAGCTATAGGCACAGCCCGGATTCCAACACAAGGATCATGGCGTCCTTTAGTCACGATGGTCACTTCTTCTCCCGAGGTATTAATTGTCTGCCCAGGAGTAGTAATACTCGAGGTGGGCTTTAATGCCATGCTTATTTCTATATTTTGTCCTGTAGATATTCCGCCCAAGATTCCGCCGGCATTGTTACTTAAAAATCCCTGCCGGGACATTTGATCCCGATGCTCACTACCCTGTTGGGTTACGCAACTAAAACCTGCTCCGATTTCTACTCCCTTGACGGCATTGATAGACATCATCGCAAAGGCCAGGGTCGCATCCAGTTTATCAAAAACCGGATCCCCTAGCCCAACAGGTACCCCTTTAGCGATTACTTTAACCCGAGCGCCAACCGAGTCACCCTGCCGGCGTAAACGCTCTATATAATCAGCAAGTTCTTGAATTTGTTTGTTGTTCGGGCAGAAGAACGGATTATTGTTGATTTCTGCTTCCTCTTCAAATTGCAATGCCAAATCACCCATTTGTTGTAAATAACCAACTATTTCCACATTTAAATTCCGTTGTAAATACAACCGGGCAATAGCTCCTGCAGCAACCCGTGCTGCAGTCTCTCGAGCTGATGAACGCCCACCCCCACGATAATCTCGATGAGCGTATTTATGGTGGTAAGTATAATCAGCATGCCCAGGACGAAATAAATTTTTAATTTCTTCATAATCGCTAGAACGTTGATCGCTATTGTGAATCAATAAAGTAATGGGAGCGCCGGTTGTTTTACCCTCAAAAACACCAGAGAGAATTTGCACCTTATCGTCTTCGCGTCGCTGAGTAGTGTATTTAGACTGGCCAGGTTTACGCTTATTCAGAAAAGGCTGAATATCATTCTCGTGTAAAAGCATCCCGGGTGGACAACCATCAACAATACAGCCAATGGCAGGGCCATGGCTTTCACCAAAAGTGGTTACTGAAAATAATGTTCCAATCGTATTTCCTGACATGGCCTACTCGCTTAATTAAAAAACTCTTTTAACTGTTCTTTAGTTAATAAAAATACACCCTGGCCTTCGTGACTCATCTCAAGCCAGGTAAACGGCACTAAGGGATAAGCCTCACATAAAGCGTCTTCACTGTTGCCAACTTCTACTACTAAAATACCTCCATCCTTTAGATAAGCATGGGCGTTATCAAGAATTTTTTCAACAATTGCCAAACCATTATTACTCGTTTCCAGGGCCAAAACGGGCTCATGCCTATATTCATCCGGCAAAGTCTGCATCTCTTCTTTACCCACATAAGGCGGGTTACTGACGATTAAATCATATTGCTGAGGTGGAATGTTATTAAAACAATCGGACTCGATCAAAGCAAGTTGATCACCTGCTTCCAGTTGTTCACAATTAATCGCGGCTACGGCAAGAGCTTCTGAAGAAATGTCAACAGCATCCACTTGCGCATCGGGGAAGGCATAACAACAGGCAATAGCAATACAGCCACTTCCAGTACATAAATCTAGAATGTGATGAACATTCTCAGCTTCTATCCAGGGTGAGAATTGATTATTAATTAATTCAGCTATGGGTGATCGAGGAATCAACACACGCTCATCGATATAAAATGGCAAGTCGCAAAAATAAGCTTCTTTGATTAGATAAGGAACCGGAACTCGCTGATTAATGCGCTTATCCAATTGCTGGCATAAATGTTTCTTTTCACTTGCAGTAAGCCGTGCATTGAGCAGATGAGGATCCAAATCATAAGGCAAAGCCAAACTTCTCAAAATTAGCGAACGCATATCATCCCATGCGTTATCAGTACCGTGTCCATAATACAAATGTGCTCTGGAAGCACTGGTTAAACTGAAACGTAGAAAATCAAGGATAGTAACCAGCTCTTCCGTTTCTTTCATTATATAACTACTCATTAGTGCTCCACCCGTATCGCTTTTTGAGTTTGCGATAGAAAAAGTACAAATTGTACTCTAAGTTAGAAAAGATGTCCTGCTTTCTATAACCTAAGTTATACTTTGATCATATTTATTAAATTTCTGTGAATAATGGGTGATGATTTCATGTCCGATGAGGACAAAGCTTTGTTTCGCGATCAGATGCGGTCTGTAAAGCCCTTAAACGAAAAAACCAAACGGATTAGCCGTTGCATCTCGTTATCAGCCGAAAAATCACCAAAAATACCCAACCGACGACCTGGGGTTAGTAATAAACAGCCACCTAAAAAAGAATACTATTTATCCGATTTTATTAGCGAAACCGTTTTGTCTGACACTGTTTTGTCTTATTGTAATCCCGGAGTTCCGATCAAGCGATTTCGAGCTTTAAAGAATGGTATGATCCCATGGGAGGCCAGATTGGACTTACATGGCTTAAAAACAGAAGCAGCTCGTGATTCCTTAAGTCAATTTATCCAGGCAGAGGCAAATAAGAACAAACGCTGTTTGCTTATAATTCATGGTAAAGGGGGACATCAAGGTGCCCCTCCAGTCATCAAAAATCTGGTTAATCGATGGTTACCGCAATTTGATGAAGTATTAGCCTTTCATAGCGCTCAGGCAAAGGATGGCGGGCATGGTGCTGTCTATGTTTTTTTAAAAAGAAATAGAGAAGATTTGTGACAGAAGTATCCATCACTTGCGTTAATTCACTATTCTAAGGATAATTCGCCAAATCATCCAAATTTCTCGAGTATATTATGGAACACTTAGGTCAATTTATCATGAACCACTGGCTGCTTTGGCTAGCCTTTATTGGCGTTTTAGCTTTAACTTTTATCTATGAATTAATAACACAGAAAAAGAAAGCAAAAGAACTGGCACCCCATGCTGCAGTCGCCATGATTAATAATGAAAATGCAGTAGTCATTGATTTACGCGATAAGGAAGCATTTAAAAACGGACATATTATCGATTCAATTCAAGCTGCTGTTGAAGACTTTGAACTACCCAAAATGAATAAATATAAAAACAAGAATATCATTTTAGTCTGTGCCCGTGGCTTGCAATCTCCAGCTGCTGCTGCCAAAATTCGCACCCAAGGCTATCAGCCCGTAGTTCTGGGTGGTGGTATTGCAGCATGGCAAGGTGCCGACCTTCCTTTGGTTAAGGCAAAAGGTTAATACTATGGTTCAAGTTATTATGTACAGTACAGGTTATTGCCCTTATTGCAGTAAAGCCAAAGAATTATTACACAAAAAAAATGTTGTATTTACTGAAATTCGGGTTGATTTACAGCCTGAACTACGCAACGAAATGATTGCCAAAAGCGGCAGACATACTGTGCCCCAAGTTTTCATTAATGGCCAAGCTATTGGTGGCTGCGATGATTTATATGCCCTGGAACATCAGGGGAAACTGAACCAACTTTTAAAAGGATAGAAACATCATGACTGAACAAACTAATACAGAACAGCCAAATGACGAAGCTCAATTCATGATTCAACGAATCTACGTAAAAGATTTATCCTATGAAACACCCAATACGCCAGCAGTATTCCAACAACAGTGGGAACCAGAGCTGAATCTGGATCTGAATACCACAAGTACTCAGCTTGAAAATGGTGTATTTGAAGTAGTATTAACCGTTACTGCGACTGTTGCCAATAACAAAACAACAGCCTTTCTTGTCGAAGTAAAGCAAGCAGGAATTTTCACCATTCAAGGTGCTGCAACTAACCAGCTCGAGCACTTGCTAAACAGTTTCTGCCCAAGCATTCTTTTCCCCTATGCACGTGAAGCTATTTCTTCTCAAGTTATTCGTGGCAGCTTCCCACAACTGGTTTTAGCGCCTATTAATTTTGATGCTTTATATATGCAACAATTGCAAGAGAAGAAAAATGCTGCAGGAATCAAGGAAGAACAAGCTTCTCATTAGAATGATGACTAAAGATACTATTGCCGTATTGGGTTCCGGCTCATGGGGCACTGCGGTTGCACTACATTTAGCTCAACGTGCACATCGTGTCTTGCTGTGGGGGCATAACCCACAGCATGTCGCCCTTATGAGAGAAAAGCGTGCCAATTTAAGCTATCTTCCCGACATTCACTTCCCTGATAACCTGTTCCCTGTGGACGATTTAAACCAATGCATCCGGGAAGCAGATGCTGTTATTATTGCTGTACCATCGCATGCATTTACAGATTTAGTGGCAAAAATTGAGCAACCTCCCCAGGGACTAGCCTGGCTTACTAAAGGAGTGGATCCTCTTAGTAACCGGTTATTAAGTGATCTGGTTTTCCAACGTTTTGGCGCCGATTTTCCTGTAGCCGTTATTTCAGGTCCTTCTTTTGCCAAAGAGGTCGCACGTTTTTTACCTACTGCCCTTACTTTAGCAGCCAATGATTTAACCTATCAAAAAAAAATCCATCAACTCCTCCATCACCATAACATTCGTGTTTATTTAAGTGAAGATATTATAGGAGTTCAGTTATGTGGCGCCGTCAAAAATATATTAGCTATAGCCTGTGGAATCAGTGATGGTCTAGGTTATGGTGCCAATGCAAAAGCGGCGCTAATTACTCGTGGTTTGGCGGAAATGAGTCGTTTAGGACTTAGTCTGGGCGCACGACAGGATACCTTTTCAGGTTTAGCTGGTGTAGGTGACCTGGTACTCACCTGTACGGATGATCAATCCCGCAATCGTCGCTTTGGTTTGCTGTTAGGAAAAAATGTTTCTATACCAGAGGCAGAAAAACAAATTGGACAAGTAGTAGAAGGAAAGCATAACTCAGCGCAAATCTGTGCTATCGCTAAAACAAAGCAAATAGAAATGCCTATTTGCGAACAAATCAACGCCCTTTTGGAAAATAAAATTAATGCCCAACAGGCAGTAGGGATTTTAATGAGTCGCCCCCCCAAGGAGGAATAACTGCACCTATTAGCTACCCCGTCACCCCAGGCTGCAATGCAACACCTCAAACTCAACTCCTGGCATCTACTAATTCGATATCCCGTATTAGTAACTCTTCGCCTAAAAATATCTTGCCTACAGTCTGGAATCGCTGCACGGAATCCGTTACCAAATAATTGACTTTAGCAGGGACAGTAAAATCGTTGTTGAGTAAATCCTGTTGTTCCAATAAAGCATGAAGAGATAAAGCAGTAGCCTGTGCGGAGTCAACGACAGCAACCTCACATGGCAGTAGGCTCTCAAGCAAAGGCCTAAACACAGGAAAGTGGGTACAGCCTAATAAAACAGTATCAACGTGACTCAAATCGTGCAGATAATGCTTTAA
The DNA here is from genome assembly GCF_011764505.1 of Legionella antarctica. Lineage (NCBI taxonomy): Bacteria > Pseudomonadati > Pseudomonadota > Gammaproteobacteria > Legionellales > Legionellaceae > Legionella > Legionella antarctica. The sequence goes on along the minus strand of NZ_AP022839.1, from coordinate 952,887 downwards.
AGCCTCATGAGCTACGGAATTATTCACCATTCCTTCTTCCGCTAGAGCTACCAGCACACTACAGGCGCGACTGGTTATAAGTGCCTCCGGGAGTTGTTGCGTTATCAGTTTCTGATAGGCATGAGAAGCAATGGTCGTTTCCGTAGCTAAAACAGCAATGCGTTGACTGCTGGTTGCTGCAGCTGCTGCTGATGCGCCCGGTGTAACCACTCCCAACACGGGAATTTCCGGAAGCATATTTTGCAAATGCGGTAATGCTGCCGTGGTGGCGGTATTACAAGCAATCACTAACGCTTTAATGCGTCGCTCAACTAAAAGCCTGGCCATTTGCATGGCGTATTGTTTTACAGTATCTGGACTTTTAGTGCCATAAGGAAGGCGGGCAGTATCTCCTAAATAAACAAAGGATTCATTTGGCAAAAGGGCTCTTAATGATTTTAATACCGTTAATCCACCCATGCCTGAATCAAACACACCAATCGCCAATTGCTTGGAATTCAATTGCATTCTCCTTATTATTGTCTAGCAAAACGCAAAAAACATCAGGGCTGTTGGCGATGTTTCTTTTAAAGCACGACCTACAATCACTTGAAATACAATGCCTTTGTTAGTGCTTAAATCCCACTGAGGGCGTCTCAGGCGCGGCGCCCTCCTCTTCCCTGTCTTTTTCTGACTCAGCAACAGCCGATTTAGTTTTCATATCGCTTAGTCCTTTTTTGAACTTTTCTATTCCTTTTTCAGCACGTTCCTCTGCTTTTATATGCTCTGTCTGCCTTTTTGCCATCCCTTGGGCATCTGTTACTTTGGCCGTTACTGTATTTTCATGCTCTTTTTTATAGGACTTGTAAAGTGATTCACTGGTAAATCCGAAACGACCTCTTTCATTAGCGGGATTAAAAGGACCTGATTCTACTATTATTACATCCCGTTTAAAGCGCATATTTTTCTCATTTTTCTCCCCTAAAACAACCAATGCGGTCCATAAATGGCGCATTTCCTGTTCACTGACACCGTTCATGCGGATAGGATTCCCTTTAGAGGGGGGATTTGAGGGATCAAAACAAGCGACTATGGCCACCGCCATCCCCATGTAAAAATTCACTTTACTTTCTTTAAGTCGTGGATCTGATCCGGTCTGTCGAGAAGAGGGCAGTTGGATTTGAGTGGGAATCTGATCAACATTAAAGGTACGTTCTTCTTGTTTCTTAATTTTGCCATCTTTCAATTTGGATGGAGCGGGTGAATCTGTCTGATCATAGCTTTCAGTAAATTGGCCCTGAGCCCTAAAGGTAGTCGGGGGTTGCCCATTTATTATCGTGTGATCCATTTTGTATTCACACTTATCTCCTGGTTCCAAGCGATCACCAGTTAGAAAATTGTTGACCTTGCCTGATGAACCTAAAGATGCGGAAGCTGCAATTGAAGTAGCGGCTACAGGCGGAGCAGTCGTGATGCTATTACCTGCTTTTACAATGGAGGTGGTAAATGTAGCAGGCTCATAATAATCGTTCTTTTTACCAGCAATCGCATCATCAATGGCTTTTAAAATTCCTGATGGGCCCGACAATCTGGTTTGATAATCCTGAAAAGTCTTCAGACTCTCTTCGATAGCTATCTGTTCCTCTTGCAGATCATCTTTTAAATCACGGATTCGATTCCATCTTTCAAAGTAAAAGGGTCCTTGGGGGAGTGTCTTGGAAGTGGGGATACTTGCCAATTGGGCCTTAATTAAGGATCGGTTGCGCAATAATTTATCTACTATGGCATCACATTTATCGGCTAAATCTTCAAATTTAGCTCTCATCCCATCAGGATCATCCTTAGACTCCCTTACAAACTGAGGCGCAGCTAAGTGAGTTTGATCAACATCAGCTAAAAATTTGAGTTTATCAGCACTATCTGAAAACGATTTGCGCGCTTCGGTCATACCGTCTAACTGCTCGTTTATCATTTTTAGGGAGTTATTAAACTGAGGTGTATTTTTTCCACGCAATGGGGTCGCTAAGCTTTGAATTTTCAGCTGGTTGAATAGAATAGCCGGTAATTCATTCTGAATTCCAGTTTTTAATGACTTTATAGCCGGTTCTGAATCTTCACTAATCTTTTTAAGAAAAGCATTAACATCTTTAGAGCTCTTAAAGTATGAGTCTATCTTGTTGATGTGAGCATCAGAAAGAGCCTGTTTTTTCTCTACCCGTAAAAGCAGATCAACTAGCATTTTTTTACTGATATCAGTACTGTTAGCAGTAAAATTATATAAGCCTGCGTTATAAGCGTGTTGATTAATTATAGGATCAGCTAAAGTCTCTGCTTTAGCAGATATCAGTGCACTGCCGTCATCATTTAAATCAAATGCTCTATAAAATTCTCGATTAGGTGTAGGAATAGTACAGACAGCGCTAATTTTATCGACAAAACTTTTGTATTTATCTACATCTGTATAACTACCACCTTCATCTTTAATAATTTTATTAATGGCGACAATTTGTTTAGCATTTAAGCTTATCCCAATCCTGCAGTTTGCTAATGCTTTAGCTAGCGGCACATTATGAAGTTTTTGAAAACCAGCCAGTCTTGTATTTTCTTGTACAACCTCATTAATCCCTTTAGCATCTCTACCTAAATAGAATTTGACTGCATTAGCATCTTTGGCATGTAACAAATGACGCAATTGTTGGGGTTTTTCCAATAAAGCTTCTTGTTTTTTCTGCGGCAATTGATTTAAAGCTTTAAGTAATTCGGGACGATATAACTCACCAAATTTATCATCCTCTATATGCATTTTAAAAGCATGGTTGCGGGTCGTATTTTGGATCTTAATTCTATTTGAATTAGTTACCCAATCAACCGGATCAATACCTATTTTTATAAGCTCGCCTTTAAATTCATCCAGGGTTGCTGCTAAATTAATATTTTTTAAAGTCGCTTGATTAGCTGGAGTGTTCTCCATGCTCAGAACTTGTTCTTGAACCATCTCTACAGCTTTGGCATGACTCCATGCCTGCATTGCCTTCCACTCATCTTTATTTATCCAGTCAACATTAGTAATTCCCAACTTTCTCAATCCTGCTATAAAGTCCTCTGTAGTCTTTACAGAATTGATTTCAGAAAGAAGCTTTATATTCGCGGCACTCGTATCCAAACTACTAATAAAACGTTGAAGCAACCCCTGTCTTATTCCCGGTGCATCAAACTTTACCGCCGCTGCTATGTAATCAGATTCTCTCACGTCTTCAAAAGACCCTATAGCGTTCACCAGGTCGCTATCATTTGCATTCAATGCTGTCAGGAAGTTTTCATTTTCTTCAGTTTGAGATATGACAACTTGTAAATAACGCGCGCCTAAAATGCCAATAGAATCCTTTAAATCTGGTTCAGATAGATCGTTTTTATAAATTTCACCAAGACCCTTACGGTAATTTTCCAAAGTTGTAGCTTCTAGAGCTTCTTTTTTTCCCAGCAGTTGATCTATGGGAAGATTTTTTACGTATGTTTCAAAATTATCCTTTGCCCAAGTTTGTCTTACTTCCAGTTCACGACCCTTAAAATTATCAGATAGCAATTTATTTAACGGATGAGTTATACGAATTGGTGCTGGAGGAGAAAGTGCTTGTTGTGGAAAACCCAAGGCCTGCATAGCTGCATTTAACTCAGACTGATTGCTTGCATCTAGTAGTTGTTTTAAAGCTACTTTATCAGTAGATTTAAATATTAAGTTATTTAATAAATAGATGCTGGCAAATTGCTGAATTTGCTTTATTGCCTCATCAGGTAAAACAGCAACAGATTTATTTTGAGGAGGTACTGCAGGAACTTGGGTATTTGTTGTAGGATTGAGAACCGTTACGTTTGGAAGCCAACCTTTGGCGTTTTTTAATAAACCCAGTTCTGTTTTGTCAGCTAAATAGGCACGACACTCATCAGGATTATTAGCAAGAATAGCAATTAACACTTGATTATCGACTTTATATAAGTTAGCTCGAACTCTTTCTTCCGCAGCCTTTTGATGTAATTTGGAGAAAGAAAGTTGTGGATCAGAATCATTAGGATCCAGCAATTGGCTAGAGTCAACAGCACCTTGCATAGACAGAAACAAAGTCCAAAAAGCGTTATGGTCACTCACTGCTTTCCTAAACTCATCAGTGTTCGAAGGATCGCTTTTTAATACGGCGTCTAACGCATCATCACGCATTTTTTCGTGTTGTGCGCGTTGTGTTAAATCTGCAATTTCTGCTACCCGATAAATTGAATGAAGTGCCGTTAAAAAGCTTGAATTCATAGCCATAAATTTGCTCCGCGAATCTTGTATATGTTCATTTTAAGCTTTATTTCTTAAGTTATCCTTAAATTTTGCCACTATTTTTTCCCTACCCCTTGCATAGATCAAAACATGAACTAACTTTATTAGTAGAAGTATAGCAAGTTAAGGTAAAAAAAATGAGAATAAAAATAATCCTTATTGGGCTGATGATGACGAATGGAATCCAGGCTCAGGGCTGCATCCAGGGAGGCCAGCCTTCTCAGCCTCGTTACGTCTGTTTTGATGGAAGGACATTGGATCTGTCTGAGGTGGGGTACGTGTGGAATGCCAAAAGAGGATGCTTTATCAGCTCAGTTCCTTGCTGCGCCTACAACGCAACTCATTACGCTTTTTATGCTAATCCATCAAAAATAGGCGCATCCTATGCCCGTTGCCGACACGATTATCCTTTTCATTTGGGGCAAATGCAGACTCATTAATGACACATTATTACCTAGCCATGAGCTGCGGGTTTGGCTTTATAATTATTATCAAATCCGTTCGTAGTGAGGTGAAGGGTTAGCGCTGTCTCGACAGCACACACAAAATTCAGTTTTTACGTTTTGCATGATATGATAATGCTGCCCAATTTCTATTCATTAGCGCCTCCTTCTTCTTGCGACTCCATCCTTGTATTTGTTTTTCAGCAGCATGATGTGGTCTAATGGATTTGTACACTCCAGATAAGAGATAATCATCTTAACTGGAGGTAATAAAATGGGTGCAACGAAATATACTAAAGAATTTAAACTAGACGCTATTAGTCTTGTTTTGGAGCAGAATTATACGCAATCAGAAGCTGCACAAAGTCTGGGCATTGATTCCAGGTTGATAAGCCGGTGGATCAAAGAACACTCCAAAGAGGAAGGGCAAGCATTTAGAGGTAATGGTAAATTAACTGACGAACAACTAGAGATACGTCGTTTACGAGAAGAATTAAGACGCGTAACAATGGAAAAAGAAATATTAAAAAAGGCGACGGCCTTCTTTGCAAAAGAAATGAAGTGAAATATTCATTTATTGCCCAGAATAAGAAGGCCTGGCCAATTGACGTGATGTGTCAATTGCTGGGTGTTACAAGAAGTGGTTTTTACAATTATCTTAAATGTAATAAACCACCAGATCCATTGCATGTGGAGATGCTTGATTGGGTTAAAAAATTAGCAGAATCAAGCCATTATACTTATGGAAGCCGTCGAATGAAAAAAGCATTAAATGCATTAGGTTATCCTGTTGGGAGAAATAAAGCCCGAAATCTAATGAAGGAAGCAGGAATACACGCACGTTACAGAAAGAAATATAGGGTAACAACAAACAGCAAGCATAAGCAGCCTATATTTGAAAATGTACTTAATAGACAGTTTATTGTAGAAAAGCCTAATCAAGCTTACGCCTCCGATATTACCTATATTTGGACACAAGAGGGTTGGTTGTATTTAGCTGTTGTTATCGACTTGTTTTCAAGAAAAGTTATCGGTTGGAGTATGAGTTCGCGGATGAAGGCAAGCCTGGCTTGTGACGCCCTTAAAATGGCGCTTTGGCAACGCAAACCCAATACTGGAGTAATAACCCATTCCGATCGAGGCGTTCAATATGCGAGTAATGCTTATCGCATGCTATTAACTACTTATGGTTGCATCGGTAGTATGAGTCGTAAAGGTAACTGCTGGGATAATGCTGTTGCTGAAAGCTTTTTCGGGAGGTTAAAACAAGAGCGAGTCCAATGGCGCAATTACCAAACTCGCTTTGAGGCACAACAAGACATCCTGAATTATATTACAATGTTTTATAACAGTAACCGCTTACATTCATTCCTTGGATATAAAAGTCCAAATCAGTTTGAAAATGAGCAAATAATACAATTAAAAAAAGTCGCTTAACTGGTGTGTATCAATTTGCTTGACCACATCAGCAGCCTATAATGCCAGGATTGCGCCGCTCAATGCCGTTGAAGGGTTCATCCGCCAAATTCTTGGCTGGCGGGAATATATTCGCGGTGTGTACTGGTATTTTATGCCCGACTACAGTAAACGTAACAGCCTAAACGCGACCACACCACTGCCTGAATTTTACTGGACAGCGGAAACAAAAATGTTCTGCATGGGTGAGGCCATCCGCCAGACGCGCGACCACGCCTATTCTCACCACATACAGCGACTGATGATTACAGGTAATTTTGCATTAATTACCGGACTCAACGTAAAACAGGTTCAGGAGTGGTATCTCGCAGTGTACTCTGATGCCTACGAATGGGTGGAAATGCCCAATACATTGGGCATGGCACTGTTTAGTGATGGTGGTGTAGTAGCCAGCAAGCCGTATGCAGCGAGCGGAAAATACATTAATCGCATGAGCAATTATTGCCAGAAATGTGTCTATGATCCTGAGGTAATGATAGGCGAAAAAGCTTGTCCATTTAATGCGCTTTATTGGGATTTTTTAGCGAGACATGATGACACATTCCGTGGTAATCAGCGCATGAATTATGTTTACTCTACATGGGATAAATTTGGACAGGAAAAACAAAAATCCATTCGCGAACAAGCTGCAGTTAGCCTGCAAAAAATGGAAGAAAATAAATTATGATACCCTGTGTTATGATAAAAATGTAACGATGAGCCTTTATAATCTATTAATATAATCCAATTGCTGTTGAAGTACAGATTAAGTTGTCAACCATTCTTCTTGTAAAGTAGCCTCTTGGAGTATCTTAGTTTCCTGATAAAACATAGCGCTTATTAAAGAAATTCCTATACTCATTAACGGGTAGACAATTACTGCTAATGGATTAGCAAATACTTTAATAAGCAGGGTTACAAAAAATTGAGCGAACGACCCAAACAGTAATACGGAAACATTCACACTAAAGGATAAACAGGTTGAACGAATATCAAAGGAAAACAGCTCCGTTATTGCAGCTTGTATTGCCCCATAATATATTGAAAGTGTGAAACAAATAATACATTGAATGATAACAAGTCGCTGAAATGAAGGGGCTGTGTTCAGCCACACAAAGCAAGGATAGATTTCAATAAAACAACCAATCATGGACAGTAATAATAAATTTTTTCTTCCCACTTTATCAGATAGCCAACCAAAGCAAGGAATAAAGAAAATCATCAGACCGACACCAATCAAGGTTGAAGCATAAGCATCAGAAACATGAAGATGCAGATACAACGACACGTAAGTTGGCATAAAGGATAAAAGAACATACATCGCAACAGTGCCGCCACTAACTAGCCCTATTACTATAAATAAGTTTTTTATATTGCATCGCAATGTATGTAACAGTGAATGGGGCACTCCATTGGAGACTATTGGAATAGGATCCTTCAAATATTGCCGAATATAGAGTCCAACGGGAATTATTACCAATCCAAACAGAAAGGGAATACGCCATCCCCAAGCTTCAATTTGAGAATCTGATAAATTTTTTGCTAATGAGATACCTACAATTAAGCTTAATAGTACTGCAACCATCTGACTAAAGGTATGCATGGAACAATAAAATCCCCTTTGCTCCGGCGATGATGACTCAAATAAAATGACAGGTGAGATACCGCACTCCCCTCCTGCAGAAAACCCCTGGATGAGTCTGGCAAATAAAATAATTAATGGAGCGATGATCCCTGCTTGATTGTATGTAGGGGCAAATGAAATTAAAGCCAATGAAAGGATCATCAGTCCAATAGACCAGTTCATTGCTCTGATCCGACCATATTTATCGGCAATTACCCCCAAAACAATACCACCTAAGGGACGCATCAAAAATGCTGCTCCAAAAGTCGCGGTTATAGCTAAAAGGGAATTAAAATCGTTCGAACTTGGAAAAAAAATTTTAGCCAGGTAGACACTTAAAAAGGAATAGACAAAGTAGTCATACCATTCAATTGCATTCCCCATAATAATAGCTGTAATTTTTTTAAATGATAAAGTCTGACTCATAAAAATTTATTTCTTCTAAAGGATTAAAACATCCCACGCTAAAAGTCTCTGCCAGTTAAGCAACGTTACGTTACGTTACGTTCCTTAAATTATCAAAGGATCCGTGGACAGCCAGTATTCCCCTAATGCAGGACATACGCCTGCTGATTCAGTACCATTTTAACACGTTTCCTTAAGTTAACTCACAATAGCTTTAAATCCCGGCTTAATTATTTCTATAATAGATAGATTCAACTACCCACCTAAAGCAGTCGGCATTCATAGCATGATTTCACATAAATTAAGGTAGTCAATTTATCTTAAGAGCGTTTAAATCCCAAGTAAGTCAGGAGTGCGCCAAGAATAAAATCAAAACCAGCACTCATATAAGCAAAACTCAGATGGTGTACAAAACTCAGAGACAGACTATCGATGAATTCTGGAAAGAAGATGATGCTCACTCCTTTTAACAAAATTAGCCAGCCAATAATGGTTATTATCACCCGCCAGCTCCATTGCCAAATATTGTGACTTACCACAATTAATAACCCCAAAATCAGAGTGAAAAAGCCTGCAACAAACATCAATGGAACATCATTAATCATTTTATAAAAATACTGGGTGAACTGATGGATGTTAACAAACATAGCTAAACTGATGATAATCAGATAAATTCCAATAACCTTGCTTAAGAATTTAGAGGTATCCATGTTAGTACTCCCTGTATGTTCAATAATTACTTTGGTTGCATGGAATAATGTGCACTTTTAAAAATTGTTACAATACAGCTAACATATGAAGTATAGGATAAATTGCGTTTGGTAGAGAAACGAAAATAAAACATGGGGCAATAAATGTTATCACCCCTCTTTGGACGTCTCGCGGCATCTGATACGAAAGCTGGATAAGTCCTAAAAAGCAAGAAAAAAGAGGCTATTGATTAGTCCTTTGGTTACCAGAGGGTAATAAATAAAGGGTTAAATAAGTCAATAACTGGAATCCACCTTGCACCATATGATTTTCCTCCAAATCAAATTTCATTACGAGCTGATCTGCCAGGAAAAAAGCAAGCCAAAAGCCAAGTGAAACAATAAAGGCGATATCAGCCCGATGCATCCATATTTTGGGGTTTTTATTCAAACTGGCACAAGCCCAGCAAAAAACAACAGTGGATAGTAAAGACCAAAGCAAGATACCTATAAAAAGCAACGGAGGAATCCATTCTGGCAAAGGATACATTTTTAATGAATTGAGTATAAAAGGATAATTGGTATCTGGTGCCCAACTTTTTACAAGCAAACCATAATGAGCCAGGCCACCGACTATATCTGTCCATAAGGCAATAAACCACCATAATGTCCAAAAAATAATGATAATTTTTTTAAAGTATTCTCTACTGTTTTTTATAAACATAAGTGATCAATATGCCTTTATAGGAAGCTGAATCATAAATCTAGCAAATTTTTCTTTCAATTGACAACTATCCTTGTTCCACATAAAGTCTCAATATCTTTGGAGGATTTAAAGCATGAAATTGATAGTATTTTTTGTGTTATTTATAAGTAATGTGCTTACTTATAGCGAATCACTTAAGGTAGGAGTATTGCAATTTGCTCCACCTTTTTCATCAAAATCGGATACTACCAATCATTATTATGGTTTTGTAATTGACCTGATGAATGTTATTTGTGAGCGGCTTCATGATCAATGTGAGTTTGTGCCAATTCCCAAGAATGGCGAATTTGATGGGCTGGATAAGGGTATTATGGATGTCACATTCACACCAAGCCCGATTTCTACCTCTTCAAAATCAGACAAATATGTATTCAGCTTGCCGTATTTAGCTAGCCATGGGCAATTTTTAGCCTTGGCATCTGGCTCTTTAAACAGCGTGGGTGATATTCATCAAAAAAAGATTGGTTATTTTAAATTTATTTTCACTGATTCAGAGGTATTGCGTAAATACAACGCTAATAATACATTCATAGAATACACCGATCCTGCCGAATTATTAAATGCACTGGTGGCAAAAACCATAGATCTTATTTTGATAAATCATTATGCAGCTAAATATATGATTGGCATGAGTGGAGCAAAAGTAAAACTGATTGGCAGTAAAATTCCCATAGGAAGCGGCTATGGTGTTATTACTCTTAAACGTAATACCGTATTAATTAATAAAATAAATAACATCCTGATCGATATGGAAAAGGATGGAAGTTACTTGAACATCTATAATGAGTATTTTGGTTCCAATCCCAAACTGCCATAACTAATAACTGTTTCCCAGATTCCATTAATTCTTATAGGAAATAATATGTACAAGCTCTGTTTTCATGTTCCAGAAACTCATTTGGAGAACGTTAAACATGCTATTTTTAATGCTGGTGCTGGAAGGATGGGTCAATACAGCCATTGTTGCTGGCAAGTATGCGGTGAAGGACAATTTATGCCATTAGCTGGGAGTAACGCATTCATTGGTGACGTATGTCAATTAGAACAAGTTGCCGAGTACAAGGTAGAAACTGTTTGTGACAAATCCTGCATTGACGAGGTGATTGCCGCATTAAAATTTGCCCATCCTTATGAAGTACCTTCCTATCAGGTTTGGTCGTTAGAATCCTTTTAAATAATATCAGCAGCGACCTTGTACCAAGAAATACTTATTTGATGCGTTTTGGCAAGACACAATATAATTGACGTAATTTGGCAAGAGGTATTTCCGCTACATCCCAAATACTCCAATTGGAAGAGAATAAGTTAACTTGCATCTGGGAACCTCGATACCATGCCTCCCAAAAAGCATAAGGATTCATGTTAATACGTGAAGCCCCAGCAAGATCATTTATCTTAATACCCAAATAGAAAGAATACATTACGGGAATAATATGCCCTTCTATTGATTTTTTTTCCAACATCGTTGAGGTAAACGTTGAGACCAATAACTCGCCAAGTGGAGTTGTGTCATAATCACTTAATACATGCAGGGAATCATGAGGCATAACAAAGGTATAATTCACCCCCTCCTCCTCTCCTGGAAAATGATATTGATTGTCTTTAAACTGTTTCCAGATACCATGACCAAAGGAATCTTTGGGTAATGTGCTTAAATGTTCGTATTCCGCCACAAGCTTTGGATTTTTATTATCACCTCGATATGGAAAAAGCCAATTATCAATTTCCTTATCATCATGGAGGTCAGGAAAAAGATCGAAGCTTTCAAGATTTTTGTGCATGATGTCTTTTATTAACCATGGCATATCTCCATCCAGGGTTTTTTGTAATTGCAATAAATAATGAGGATAAAGGTTGGCAGCTTTAGCATAATCCAATACAGATTGAATTTTTTCCTGATTAATTTCACCATCCATTAAGGCAGTAACCACCAAAAAACGTAATACATACTCAGCTGTATTTTTTTCCGAAAAGCATTGCGGGAATTTCTGTGCAGTCATTGATGGCAGCATTGAAAATTCCAATTCATCTTCATGGGTAAAAACGTGCTGATAGACTGCGCGCATTGAAGAAATTTGTAATTCACTTAATGAATGTTTGCCTTGTGCGGTCGCAATGTCTTGCATCGCTGCCAGGAGATCGAAAATTTGGGCCAGGAGTAGCTTCATAATTTCTCCACTTACACTTATATTGATACAGATAAATTTATCTTAATTCAAGACAATCAATATAAACAGTATAGAATATTATCTACAACGAAACCGTTCCATACAGGAAACCGTCACCCTTTTTATTGCATTTGGAAACAACGATTCATTTCCTGGAAGAGTATGGCCCACAAACCAGACGCCATTGCCTTTAGGAATGACGCCCGGAAAGAATCCTATATAGGCTGGTTTACAAAGCAAATAGTGCCACTATTTTTTTCTAACCCTGGCCCATAGTATTAAGATTATCTGATGTGCTCAGGTAATCCACATCTTCTTTAAATGAAGCTAATTTCTGCGCCGAATTGGTTTTCAATGAAAAAATTCCCAAGGCTAGGAGAGGCAACGAAATAGGAAGAGTCAGTATTATTAGAGTGAGCGAAGCAATCAGTTTCCCCAACTCCCGATGGTTTTTTAAAACAGGGCGAGCATCCTCAGCAGCATCGAGACATCTCTGCTTGAATACAGCTTTTTTATTCTCAAGGCTCATTTCTTGATTTAATATAAACTCGGCTTTTGCTATCTTTAAGTCTCTTATTAAAGTTTTAGTTGACTGCACAGCTTGAACATAACGATAATTTTTACTCACCTTGGGTTCCATCTCTTTGAGTTTTTTGCTAAAGGTGTCAATATGCTCGTCAATATCAAAGAAATCATCCATTGCCTGCTGCCCAGCAAGGCATTGCTCTAACCTTCCATTGCTTAGCAATAAGCCATTCACTGCCTCAGGATGCTCACACATTGCATAAACCAGTACACTATCATAAGCGCCGTTTTCAATCTGGCTTAAACATAATTTTTGTTGCTCAGGTAGTAAGGTATAGGCTTTTAAAAGCAAGAGTTCTATTGATTTGGAATTTTGTTGTTCCCTTGCGATATCAAGCGCATTGTCGCCCCTCAAGTCTCTGGTAGTTATATCAGCACCTAATTCGAGTAAATCCCGAACAGCGTTATTGCGCCCTATTTTGGCGGCCAACATTAATGGTGTTTTACCGCTCTGATTTGTTGCGTCTAAAATCAATTGTATTGCATCTGGCGATTGCTTTTTAAATTCAGCGACTAAATCATCCAAGAGCAATGGATGATTTTTTGCAGCATACAGCAAGACATTTGAATTATTACCTTCTATGAGTTCGAAGCAGGATTGTTGTTGAACAGCATCCAAGGTAATGGCTTTTAACAGCAATAGTGGAATTAATTCCGGACAATATTCTATTGCTAAGTCGATAGCATTTAGCTCCCTGCGCCAGTAACCTGTTTGTTGGTAGACTTTTGCAGTTGCAGTTATACTAGCACCCCGATCAAGCAGGGTGGCCACAGCAGCAGTATGCCCTCGCATCACGGCATAATGAAGGGGGGTCTTCTGATGAGCACCTGTGCAATCTAAAATAGCGCCATTATCTAGTAAAAGCGTGACAACCTCGTTATGCCCGTTAGCTGCAGACCAATGTAAAGGGGTATTACCCTTATCGTCCACGGCATTTGCATTAGCACCTAGTCCAAGTAATAACGCTCGATAGTGTCGCTAAGCTCGTGATTGATTTTAGCCATCCATGGCTGAAATCGACTCGCAAACGCGACAAGTATGCCTCCGGCGGCCCTGGCCGTCCTGTGTCCGCTTGTTTTTTCACCCCATTCGGGGTTCAAAAACAACGCTACCCCAATGACTGACGCCTTTTCGGATGCCTTATATTTTGCCTGCGGCAAAACATCCGGCTCTAAGGCTACCAGGGACTACCAGCCTCGCTCGTTCCTCGCTTCCTTGGCTGGCAGCGACTGACTCCTTCCCTCCTGCTCTTGCAGCAATAGTTAACGCGGTTTTAGAATTCACAAATTGAGTGGAAATCAGCAGAGACTTCTCAGTTTCATCTAAAAGATCGATATATTGAGGCAAAGTTAGAGGTTCGTATTCTAGCGCATAAAGCAACGCACTGGGACAAGGGGTGTGCGCAAAAATTGCATCTTTTTGCTCTCTTAGCTCAAAAATTTCACGAATAATCCTGGGTTTTTTCGCTGTGATGTATTGGATGAGTGCGGGATAAGCAGTTGATTGCATCGCCATCTCAACATTTGTTTGTTGAGCATTAACTTGGTGTTTAAGCTCCTGGAGTTCAGTTTCCTCTTGCTGAATTTGCTCTACCAGGGGACCAATATAGTTATTTGCGATAAGCTCGACACAATAGCTTACGCTCAAATAGTCCGTATCAGCAGGTCGCATTAAACGTCCCAGAATATCCTCCAATGAAGGATTTTGGTAATGTGCTAAAGCCCATTTCTTTTCCTCTTCAGGATAGTCTTTCCAGAACTCCGTAAATTCGAATATACCCAGATTTGCTGCAACTCCGGCATTTGTATCCTGCCCTCTCTGATGCATACCTCCAGCGAGTAGAGCCTGGGCTAATTTTGATAATTCATTGCCTAAATTAGAATCATGAAGTCTTCTCTGGTTGTATTTCTTTATTAAATTATAATATTCTATAACTTCCTCAGAATGCCCCGTAACCCGCGCCAATTCGGTTGATGTTAATGGCGGAGGTAAAAATGCACCTGACCCGGGAACCATCATGAGATGAGTCATTTCCCCTGTATCACTGATAAAAGCGCGATCCAGGCAGGAGACTACAGGAATATAGAGTTCGCCATTATCTGACAAAACAAACTCATGTAATTTTAATTGGTGAATATTTTCGTATGAAACGGTTTGATGTACTTTTAAACTGGGCATCATTAAAAAATAAGGCCCTATGCCGAACTCTAGATTATTATAATCTTCTCGATCCGCCGGGAGAGGAGAGAGGATGTTTGCCAACTCAAGACACAACAAGTTGACTTCATTTACTGGCTGTTGCGTGTAACAGGCAGATGAATTAGCGATCCTTTCCCAACGCTTTGCCAGAAAAATCTCCAGGCTTTTCCCCAATTCGTCAGGGTCGGAAGATGAATCCAAGCAATTTTTCAGCTCATTCAAACTGAGTTGATTTTCAAATTTAACTAGAGCATCGGTGTTATTATCTGGATTCAAGTTATCTAACAAGTTAATATTTTTTTTTATTTTATTTTTAAAATCAGTAATTTTATCGTTAGGAAATGGCATTATCACCTCAATCAAATAAATTATAATGCATTTTAATTGATTATTATTAAGGATATATTAAGGGTTATTTTTTTCATCGGTTCGCTCAAAAAAATCAATAAATCAGCATTTTGATATCAATATGACGCTCCAGCTGTCATCCCCTGCTCTTTTAATTGAATCTTTGAGGCTTCAGTTCAGAATCTACGTTCAACAAGAACTCGGGGGTTTCGCCAACAGGTAAATAATCGATAAATTTAAATAACTCATCTCAATTGTCATTGATTAGTCTTTTGCACTATGATCACTGAAGATCAATTGAGAATTAGAGAGAGGGTGGCTGATTATACCCTCTTGTTTTAACAACAAAACGGTTTAAAATTTATGGATTATCCAATACTGTATACGTTCAGGCGATGTCCGTATGCCATCAGAGCCAGAATGGCATTAACCTATGCCAGGATTGAGGTGAATCAGCACGAGGTTGACCTTAAAAATAAGCCTCCGGAATTACTTGCAGCATCGTCTAAAGGTACTGTACCAGTCCTATTGTTTGAGGATGGTCGTGTCATTGAACAAAGCATGGATATTGTCATTTGGGCATTAAGTCAATTTGATCCTGACGGTTGGTTGAGTACAGAATTTAAAGATAAGGGTAATGAATTAATTTACTTAAATGACATCACGTTTAAACCCCTTCTGGATCATTATAAGTACCCACAAAAATCAGAGAAAAAAGATCCCTTTTACTACAGAGAAAAAGCCAAAACATACCTTGAACAATTAAATTTATTGTTGAAGAATAACGGTTACTTACTCGCTAACCGTATCAGTTTTGCTGACATCGCACTTGTTCCGTTCATCAGACAGTTTTACATGGTGGATAAGCAATGGTTTGAGGACAGTGAATATAGACACCTTCAGGCTTGGTTGCACACTTTTTTAAATTCAGAGCTGTTTCTTGGTGTGATGCATAAAAGGGTGTAACCTGGCGCATTACCTATCTCAAAATTGGGTTTTCCTAATCCTGATAAAAAAGAGTTCACTCGTTGGTTCCCTCCCAAAAACTCAATGCTGCAAAAATAAAATTGGTAACTTAATCAAGAACTAGGAAAGACATAAAAACATAATTGAAAGACAACAGATAACCCCAATAAACCAAATAATTGATCTTAACGCAGCCAGGTTTATTAAATATAAAAAAACATAAATAAAACGTGAAATAATATAAATAACAGCCAGAGTCTGGATGGATAGAGAAACATGGTGCGTTACCAAAGCAGTCAACACTGCAGTAGAAAATACAGCCAGCGATTCAAAACAATTTTGATGAGCAGCAACTGCCCGAGCGCCAAATCCGGTCAAAGTGGCTTGTTGTTCACGTGGATGGTTATTGTCATAACCTCCTTTTGCTTTCTGCATTGCGTACCCTACAGGCAGTTTAACCAGGTAAGGTAAGATAATTGCAATAAGCAAACACGCCAACAAAGTAGTCATTATGGATTTTCCTGGAAAATAACGTAACTATTGCATGCATCATAACCAGATTAAAAACCCAATTCAATTATCATTTTTAAATATAAAAAATATAAGCAAATCACGACCTGTTGATAAACCCATCTTGCAAAACACCTGTCCTGACCGTCTTCTACCCAACATCTACATCTGCTATGATAAAGTTAAGAGCCTGGAATTAAAGTACTCCATGTTCATGAAAATAAAGGGATTAGTACTATGACACCAGATGATCTAAAGAAAAAATCCAAAGGACACATTATTTTATCCTCCCACCCTGCCGGCCATACAGCCGCACCTTTAAAAATTAAATGGGGGGAAGCCAATCCTAAAGAACGTGGACCAGTTTTAGCGTCTCTTACTAATATTAAAAACCGTAATGCGATAGGTACTCATTCTGGTTCATACTCTGTTTATCGCGCTCTTGCAGTGGCTGCAGGAGTTCTTGATCCCGAACACGTACCTGATTTAACGAACACTACTCCACCAATAGCATTAGGCCCTCACAAACAATGGAGTGAATCAGGTAAGATAGTTTCCCTTGATCCCTGGGGACATCTTGTAGCGGAGGTGTTCCAGGATGAAATAAATCAAGGGTATGATATTAGACCTACTATAGCCGTTACCAGGGCTCATATTAATATTCCTGAATTACATACCGCGATGCAGAAGGGACGATTAAAACCCGATGGTAAAATTCTGAGTGAGTCTGGAGATGTAGTAGTAACCAAAGCAGCAATAGAGCCGGTATGGTATTTACCAGGTATTGCAGAACGATTTGAAGTTTCAGAGTCCTTATTAAGACGAACATTGTTTGAACAAACCGGTGGTATGTTCCCCGAATTAGTCACCCGCAGCGATTTGGACGTTTTTTTACCCCCTATAGGCGGATTAACTGCTTATTTTTTTGGTGATATAACCACCATTCACGACCCCAAAATCGAATTAACGTGCCGAATTCATGATGAATGCAACGGGTCAGATGTTTTTGGTTCTGATATCTGTACTTGCAGGCCTTATCTCGCCCACGGAATTGAACTGTGTATCGAATCAGCGCAGAGAGGCGGGGCTGGCCTGATTGTATATAATCGTAAAGAAGGAAGAGCCTTAGGCGAGGTCACTAAATTCCTGGTTTATAATGCGCGTAAAAGACAACAAGGCGGCGATACTGCTGCGAAATATTTTGAAAGAACGGAGTGTGTTGCTGGAGTTCAGGACATGCGCTTTCAAGAATTAATGTCTGATGTACTCCACTGGCTGGGAATTTCCAAAATTCATCGATTTGTTTCCATGTCTAATATGAAATTTGAATCCTTACAGAAGTCAGGAATCGATGTAGGAGAACGAGTCAAAATTCCGGATGAACTAATTCCTCAAGATGCCAAGGTGGAGATGGATGCCAAACGCGCAGCAGGTTACTATTCCCCTGATGGCATCCTGGACATTAACGAGTTGGCTCAACCCAAAGGACGGGGTCTTCATGAATAACGAAGAACAGCAAGCAAACCAGATAATCACCAAGCTTCGCGATCCCGCGACAATTCGTTTACAAGCACATCGTATTTTAAATCTGGCAAAGCAAGATCGTCTGGAGCACTTTACCATCGATCCAGAAAAAATGACCGCTACTGCTTCTTTTGTTATTGATGTGATTAAAGATCAATACCCTGATCTCAATATTCCCTATCACAGCCGATGGCGACATTTCGAAGTTGGGAAGATTGATAGAATAAAAAATCTGCAAGAAAAACTGACTCACTTAAGCCCGGAAGAGCGAGGAAAAATCCTTTATGAACTGATTATTATCAGTGTTTTTCTGGATGCGGGTGCTGGCTCATCATGGCGTTATATCGATCAAGAGACCAAAAAAGAATACAGCCGCTCCGAAGGACTGGCTCTTGCCAGTTTAGCTCTTTACCAAAATGGCAGTTTTAGTAATAATCCAAAAGAACCGCTGCGTGTTGATGCCCAACAATTGCTTCAATTCAATGAAAAAGATTTGCTAAATGGATTTCAAGTAACGCCAACCAATCCTCTTGAGGGAGTCCAAGGGCGTGTCACATTACTTAACCGATTAGGCAGCACCATCAACCAAAATTCCCAATATTTCGGTACCCAGGGTCGCCTGGGTGATTTCTATTCTTACATCACCACCTTAAAAACGAGAAACACTATTTCAATAAGCCAAATTTTCCAAGCAGTATTAAATGGCTTTAGTAATGTATGGCCGGTGAGATTGTTATTTCAGAATGTTTCATTAGGCGATGTATGGATTCATAACGCTTTAAAAACAAATACTCCTGGCTCTGAATACATCCCTTTTCACAAATTATCGCAATGGTTATCCTATTCTTTAATTGAACCGCTTGAGAAAACAGGAATTGCTGTAACTGACTTGGATAAGCTAACGGGATTGCCT
The DNA here is from genome assembly GCF_011764505.1 of Legionella antarctica. Taxonomy (NCBI): domain Bacteria; kingdom Pseudomonadati; phylum Pseudomonadota; class Gammaproteobacteria; order Legionellales; family Legionellaceae; genus Legionella; species Legionella antarctica. The sequence goes on along the minus strand of NZ_AP022839.1, from coordinate 933,991 downwards.
GAATACAGGAATGGGGGGTTGCTGATCGATACAGAATTATTACAGATAAAAAATAAAAATCTTTTATTACAACCGCAGGATCCAGGCTCTGAGGCCATAATCGAATGGCGGGCATTAACTGTATCCCTTCTTGATGAACTTGCCGAATTAATCAGAAAGCAACTTGACCAGGACGAGACCACACTCCCCTTGGCTAAAATTTTGCAAGGTGGTACCTGGGAAGCTGGACGAAGAATTGCAAAAAAAAATCGAGCACAAGGAACTCCCCCCATCCAGATTATTAGTGATGGAACTGTCTTTTAATAAGGAATTATAATGGATAAACCACAAACCGTTGTCATCAACCACCCTTTAATAAAACACAAACTAACCATTATGCGCAAAAAGTCTACAAGCACAGTTAAATTTCGCGCCTTAATGCACGAAGTCAGTATGCTACTTGCTTACGAAGTAACCCGTGATTTAGAAGTTGAATATGAAGAAATTGAAACCCCTCTGTCCACCATGATGTCTCCAGTATTAAAGGGGAAAAAAATGGTTTTTGTTTCTATATTGCGCGCGGGGAATGGTCTGGTTGATGGCATGTTGCAATTGGTTCCCACCGCACGAATAGGTCATATTGGCCTGTACCGGGATCCTAAAACATTAGAACCTGTTGAATATTATTTTAAATTACCAGAACACACTCAAGATCGAGATGTCATTGTAGTGGACCCCATGTTGGCAACTGGCAATTCGGCCATAGCAGCGGTTAATGAAATCAAGGCAATGAATCCCAAATCCATTAAATTTCTCTGTTTACTTGCCTCCCCGGAAGGGGTCTCTTCATTTCACGAAGAACACCCGGATATTACTATTTATACTGCCGCAATAGATACAGAATTGAATGATAAAGGGTACATCATTCCCGGTTTGGGAGATGCAGGTGATAGACTCTATGGTACTAAGTTGGACCATTAACCGTAATAATCACTTTGGTGGCTGCAGTTCTTTTGCCACTAAATTAACAAATTACTCAATGAGTTATGATTAAATTTGCTGAGCAACTCTCTGGAACAAGTCGCGAGACGTGGAAGTAAAGCAATTGGTTATTCTGCAACACCAGACCACAATAGCATTGTGTCATGATGCTGTGCTAGGGAAAATCAAACAACACTAACCCGTTGTCATCTCTGCCATTACTTATGTCACAGTCCCACTCAATATTGAGGCGGTTTTTATGCTGGGGATCAAACAAACCAACATGGAGGTTTGCCGTATTATCGTCGAACACGCTTAAACGCCCGAATACAGTCCATAATTCACCTGTTCCTAAAGGTAGATCTATGTGATTTGTCATGGAAGTAGTTACTGTATCTCTTAGTTGCTCGTTAATTCTTTCTTTAGAATGAAAATATTTTGTAAAATTAAATCGAGTGGAAGCCCCTTCTAGTCTTCTTCTTATTTGTCCCTGAAATTGACTCGAAAAAAATTCATCCCTCAGGTCACAATTATCAAAACGTATAATGGCTTTAACATCATCACCATTTTCAACAGCCCTGACTAATTGAATAAAATTAGTTAAAATTGTCCCGAGAGCGTTAGCATTGTTGATTGATAAGGAGAGAACAAGCCCCATTATTATTGATTGCCAGATTCTCATTTGCATCCTCCCTGATTCATTATAATGATTAACTTACTATCGCTCATCGTGATTTGTATATTAATTGTATATTTTGTATGGATTTTTTTCCATGTTTTTTTATTTTATTTAGACTTATTAATAGAATTCGTTAATAATAACTAATTTACCAGCGTGCTTAGTATCAAATATTGAAACGGGTTCGAGCATAAAAGATTAACAGAGGTACAATGCATTATTTACACCACCTTCTCGATATGATTCTGCATATAGATGTTTACTTAAACAGTTTCGTTTCACAATATGGTATTTTTACCTATTTTGTTTTATTTGCAGTTATTTTCTGCGAAACGGGACTCATTGTGACTCCTTTCTTACCTGGAGATTCGTTACTTTTTGCAGCGGGGAGCATTGCAGCGCAACCTGGTAATTCATTGCAAATTTTAATTTTGTTTGCATTACTTCTGCTGGCTTCAATTTTAGGCAATCAAGTCAATTACTGGGTTGGTAAAAAAATAGGCCCCCGTATGTTTACCCAAAAAAAATCCAGGCTTTTTAATCCAAAACACATGGAGGAAACTCATGCTTTTTATGAAAAGCATGGTGGAAAAACTCTAATTTTTGCACGATTTATTCCTGTAATACGTACTTTTGCGCCCTTTATAGCCGGTATTGGAAAAATGGAGTTGCTCCATTTCTCCTTATATAATTTAATCAGTGCCTTATTATGGGTTGGTAGTCTCTTGAGCCTTGGTTATTTTTTAGGTTCGCTGCCTATAATAAAGCAACATTTTACTCTAGTGATTTATGGTGTTGTGTTTATCTCTTTAGTACCTCCAGTACTGACTGTTTTGTTACAGAAAGGCTCATCTGTAAAAAAAGAGTAGTAAGGGTATTGCATGAAATTGCTTTTTGAGAAAACCATTAACGTTGAAGTATTAGGATATCTGTAGTCATGCATAAAACCGCAGCTAATTCTTCGAGCATTTCATCAAAATGCTCTGATGTATATTGTAGTGTTTTCGGTTCTCTCTGAAGTTTTTGCAACAGCATTGTTCGAAACGAATGGGGGTGAGTGTTCCCATTAGTCTCATCAGATAAAAAGCGAATTAAATTTGCTTTGGCATCAGTAAGGTTTTCAGTGGCTAAAAGGTTGTCGTGAAAATTCCTGGCTCTGACTCTCCCTGTGTTTCCGTGTCGATGAAACAGAGAAAACCATATACCCTCACTGTACTCAGTGTAATCTATGGTCGCTTGCGAAACCACCCCTCGTAAGAACTCAAACTGTTTTGTATCCTCAGCTGGTTTTACTGTTTTTTTAGAGGTCTTGCCCAACTCATAATCCAGTAATCCCATGTGATGTTTTCTTTGATCGTTCAATTGAGAAGGAGAAAGGTGAAACCTTACATTCCTCTTTTGAGATTTAGCCAAAACATCAACCCTCTCTGGCGCAGAAGATAAGGGATGATTAATTGCAGGGGTTAAAGCTGAGGCCAATTGAAGTTCACCAAGACTGCCCCCTTCTATAGCACCCTTTTTTGTATTCTTTTTTTTCTTAGCTAGTGTAGCCAGGGGCGCATTATTAATCAAAGATTGCTTTTCTAATGAAACGCCACATTCTATGAAAGAAAAACCTGATGTTTGCTTGGCAAAAGTAATTTGAGTCGTCCAATGAATATTATTTTTATTATTAATCGTAATGATTGGACGATCATCAAGATCTGTAAATGGAAAACGAGCTACTCCATTTTCTAAAGGATGAAAATTAACTTTAAAAATATTCGCTAAAAAGTTTAAATCATGGTGAGTTCCCCAAAAATAATCTTGAGTGATGCTTCCCATTGCAGAAATTACTGGTGATTGATCGCTTGGATTTGTTTCTAAAGTGATCGATTTAGGATTCACATCCGTTCCATAGATTAAAGACAGAAATAGCGGCACCAGGGTCAAATGCTCGTAGTTAGGGATCACCTCAAGCTTAAATTTCTTAAAAGCCGATCCAATTTCTGACGAAGCTGCAAACTCATTGAAACGTCTGTCGACAGCCCGATCATAATAAAACTCGGCAAATTTAATATAAGTGCTATTTCCAACTAATACCTGGTAATCATTTGCGGGATCTGTGCACGCACTTTTTAATTCTTCCAGCTGACCATGGTGGGTTATTAATCTTAACGAAGATTGTAAATGATTTAATAACGCAATATCAGGATGGTCGAATTTAAAATCACGTAGAGCGTCATATCGATTAAGAAGAGATGAGTCCAATGCAAGCCATCGTTCAAACATTGTTTTATTTTTATAAGTACTTTCCTCTTGAATTATATGAATTAAACCAATAGCAAAAGCATAAAAGCCACAATTGCCCTTACCCGGGTTATCGATAATTTGATTTCTAATCAGGATACGTGGTTTCGTTAAAGTCTCTATTTCATCCTGGGTAGGGGTTGGAACAGATATTTCCCCTTGAAATGCCTGGTAAAGGGTCATTTTAAGTTTTCGATCGGTCTGATTTACATAACAAGCATTTTCATCGTCATAAGATACATTCCAATGCTCTCGTTTTTTTTGCAAGGAAATTATTGTTCTGGCATCGGAAGGGGATTTCAGTTGATTTTCCACTAATTTTATATTCAGGGAAGCCGCCATCTGTTTTAATTCGTTACAATTATACGTATCCTGTCAGAATCGCCGGGTAAGTGTCTGCCACTGAGTCCGGATTAATCCGAGCCGCGCGCGTCAGCAAGCGGAATTCTTTAAAAATATTCAAAATACCTATTGACACGGTTTTTCTGTAAAACTGATGTTTTTCCATATCAAACGTAAGTCATGCAATATGCATGCCCTAAGATCCCCAAGATCACAATGTAGCCCCTTTCACTAATAAAACATCTCCCTCCTGAGGTCAGATTTTTTCTTAGCCCTTAGTGGCGTTAAAACTCGAAAAATGCGTTCAAAAAAAGTCATGTTATGATTGCCGTATCAGCATTAGTAACGCAGTGGTAGATGATGAAACGCCAAGAAATCAAACAAGTTTTAGATGAGTTAACAAAAGATATCGATAGTCTTGCCGACAAAAAGGCCGTGACTATCATTAAGGTATTGGTTAATTTGGTCGAAATGCTTGCCGAAGAAAATGCTTTGCTCAGAGAGGAAAACCAAGTATTACGTGATGAGATAAACCGCCTTAAGGGTGAACAGGGCAAACCTAATATTCGCGGTCAATCCAAAGGTAGCAATGGCGATAATACAGGCAATTCCAATCATTCATCTGAAGGAGATCGCAATAAACGTGGTAAAGGGAACAATAAAAACACAGGCAAAGACAAAAAAAACGTACGTATTGATAGACGTGTTACGATTGCTCTGGACAAAGCAACGCTGCCAGATGACGCCAAGTTCAAGGGTTTTGAGATTCGAATCATCCAGGATCTAAAAATCATCACGGATAATGTTGAATTCAAGCTGGAAACGTATTACTCACCATCTTTGAAAAAAACCTTTATTGCGCCGATTCCTGGCGAATATAAGGGCAGTGAATTTGGTCCTGGGGTTAAAGCGCTGGTCATCACATTATACCGTGATGCAGGGATGACGGAGAGCGCCATTGAGCGCTTTTTAAAAACATGTGGTATTCAAATATCACATGGTAAAATTGCTTCCATGCTGACAGAAGGCAATGATATTTTTCATCAGGAAAAAGAAGATATTGTCGATGCCGGTAGCAACGCAGGCTTGTACCAGCAGATGGATGACACAGGCAGTCGTGTTAACGGCAAAAATCACTACACCCATGTTTTATGTAATGACTTTTTTACAGCATACTTCACTCGTCGTAAAAAAGATCGCTTGACCTTATTGGAGTTGCTGTGTCGAGACCAATTAAAGTTTATGTTTAATCAGGAGGCTTATGAGTTAATGGATGAGTTTGGTCTCGCAAAAAAATGGTTGGATCAAATTAAACCAATGCTGCATGCACAACCCCTCACACGTGAATCAATCGATAGTTTGATGGGAACACTTTTTCCAAATCCAAAAAAACACAGCACGAATCGACGCATAATTCTTGAGTCAGCAGCTCTTGCCTATTATCAGCACTCGAAATACTTCATCCATTATTTAATGACAGATGATGCGCCTCAGTTTAATAAATTGGCCCTACATCATGCGCTGTGCTGGATCCATGAAGGTCGTCATTATAAAAAACTCACTCCATTCTCAGATATGAATCAGAATATATTGGCTGTATTTCTTGAGCAATTATGGGATTTCTACCATGCATTATTGACTTACAAGACGGCTCCATCTCAATCAATGGCCCAACAACTATCAATGCAATTTGATACTTTGTTCGCAACCACGACAGGCTATGATGTTTTAGATCAACGCATTGCAAAGACACGTGCTAAAAAACAAGCGTTATTATTGGTGTTAGACCATCCATTTCTGCCATTGCACAACAATGCCTCTGAATTAGGGACACGGTTTCAAGCAAGGATACGCGACATCAATCTCCAAACGGTCTCCCAAAATGGCACCAAATCAAAGGATACGTTTGCCACGATTGTACAGACGGCCAGAAAACTGAAAGTTAACGTTTATCAGTATATTTACGATAGGGTGACTAAAAAATTTGAAATGCCATCATTGGCTGAATTAATCTTACTTAAAGTGCGGCAGGTTCCATGCACCACATAAGCATCTCGAGATAATTCCGCTTGCTGACGCGCGCGGCTCGGATTAGTCCGGGCTCAGTGGCAGACACTTACCCGGCGATTCTGACAGGATACAATTATACTGTCTTTGAAATGGGTTTGGATCGCTACTAATTTTTACTTTTAAAGTGGCTAAAAGTTCTTTGGCGTTCTGTACTAAAAATTCTTTAATATCAGTTCTACTTGAGTCTCCGGTATATCTTTTAAGAATTTCTTTTAACTGATTTAGTAATTCCTTTCTCTGTTGTAGCGGCAAATTATCAATTTTTGAAAATGAGTTTAATGGTGAATTAATCAGTTGATGCCAAGCGGTTCCCAGTTCAATTTGAGTTTTATTTTTCCAGACGAGATTAGTCAATTCCTCTAAGATTTGTTCATCCAAATCAGCAGTATAGTGTTGATTCACGCGAAACAATACTGGGGCGAAAATGAGCTCCATATCCTCGGAGTTATTGTAAAAGGCAAACCATTGTTTTAGATTTTGCCAGGTTTTTGGCAAAAAATTAGGGTGATGACGGGCAAATTCATCAAGTAATCTTTGATATCCCGGAGCATTTTTTTGGGCATCAAGTCTTCCGCTTAATATCTCCATGCCAAGACCTATAGCAAGAGCATTAAACAAACAAGCTCCATCGCCACTTGCATGATAATATAGGCGCGGTTTTCTGGACACAAAAAAAGGTTTTTTAAGAGCTATTCTTCTTAATACAAAGAGGAGAATAAAATGTCTAAAAAGCGAGCTTATTATACGGCGGCCAAGAAGGCAAAAATAACGCTAGCTGCGATTGAGGGGAAACTCACACAAGCGCAAATTACCAGTGAATACGGTGTTCACGCAACGCAGGTAAAAACTTGGAAGCAATCGGCCATCAAAGCCATTAACGATTTATTCTCTGGGGCTAATGAAAAAGAAGCCAAGTCCCAAGAGCAGCTTGTTGAGGCATTATATCAAGAAATTGGTCGACTTCAAGCGCAGCTATCTTGGCTAAAAAAAAAGCATGAACTTTAGTCTGGATGAAAAGCGCGTCATGATTGATCCTCTTGCCGAGCTCACCATTCGTGAACAATGCTTGCTATTAGACTTGCCTGTTTCAAGTTATTATTATAGTGCCAAGCCCATTTCTGTCGAAGATGAAGCGCTTATGGCGCTACTTGATGAGCACTATCTGCAGTATCCATGTGAAGGTAAAATTAAGCGGGCAAGATGGCTGTCAAAAGAAGTAGGCTATCCTGTTGGTAAACGTCGAGTAAAAAAGTTGATGGAAATGATGGGGTTATCGACTGTTTACCCAAAGCCAAATACAAGCGTTCCCAATAAGGAGCATGAGGTGTTCCCTTATTTATTAAAAGAGGTGGATATCACCAAACCAAATCAGGTTTGGGCCGCAGATATCACCTACATCCGCATGAAAGGAAAGCATGTGTATTTAGTAGCTATTATGGACTGGTATAGTCGTTATGTGATTGGATGGGCTATTTCACCTACTATGGAGGCTGAATTTTGTATTGAGGCGCTTAGAAACGCTTTGCTGCATTCGCGTTGTGAGATCTTTAACACGGATCAGGGTTCTCAATTTACCTCAAAAGATTGGATAAATACGCTAAAATCTCACCACATTTCTATCAGCATGGATGGGCGAGGACGTTATTTAGATAATATATTTATCGAGCGATTGTGGCGTAGTGTTAAGCAAGAAAAAATCTACCGGTATGATTTTGATACAATTGAAGAGGTTGAGCTGGCCTTAACGGAGTATTTTGAGTATTATAATAACCGAAGGCTTCACCAGTCCTTTAATTATTTAACGCCCGCAGAGGTGTATTATGGCCGGAAAAGACCATAAACCCTAAATGAGAGCGTCATGACTTACCCACAAGGCCCACAGGCCTATACGAGAAAGTGAAGCTCTCCTGACCTGTGGACTTGTGGATAAGTCATTCTGATAGAGTTGTGGTAAAATGACCTAAGACAATTCGTAGTAGCAATCACTATTCATACGGTATTGAGTAGGTTTAAATAGGTTAATTTGAGTGAATTTTTAACTATAAATGATGGATGAATAGCTCTTATTTTTCCTTAATTTTGTTCCAGACATGCGGACCCATATCACTGCTCTCTTCACCCATATCTGATTTTGTAATTGCAGCATGAAGAATCTTTTTTTATTTCATCTTTGTTTAAAATTAAATGGTTTATTTACTTTATATTCAAAAATAGGACCATCAGGTTTATTCTCTATAAACTGGACAGTAAATGTAAAAATTCCCCGATACCTAAACTTTGATTTATATGTCACTATAAGATGTGGTAGAGCAAATGTTTGAGATTTATTTTTTTCTTAGTGTTTGAATGAACTATAATAAATGTGTAAATTCTTATAAGGAGATAGTATGAAAGGTTGCAGATTAAGTCCTGTTGGATTGGGGCTTTCTTTAGGAGTGATGTGGGGTTTATCTGTATTAATATTAGGATTAATAGCTTACTTTCATAGCTACGGAAAACCCTTTGTTGAGGCCATGGGCGTTTTGTATATAGGTTATGCTCCTTCAATAAAAGGCAGTATTCTGGGTGGGATCATCGGGTTTATGGATGCATTTATAAGTGGCGCCGTAGTTGCGTGGCTGTATAATTTATTCAACCGTTGTGCTTGTTCCTGCTGTACAAAGGTAGAGTCCGTAGAAATAAAAACACCTAAAAGCACCAGGACTACTAAAACCACTAAGGCCAAATAGTTTCAAGTGTATGCCACACTATTAATGATACTAGCCTGGATTCAGCAGTGATCTACTACGAACCAAAATTGCTGAATTCAGGTTTAAATTATTGACGTACAATGATGTTATTTTGCACATTTTGTGGGCCTGCAACTTGACGAGCAATTTGCTCAGCCACATCACTTTGGCGAATTTTTTTAACATATCCGCTTAAGATAACCAGGTTTTGATTCGTTGCAACCTGGACTCGAGCTATCAACGGATCTTCGTTACGCATTAAGGCCTCTTGAACTGACTGGGCCAAATTCATTTGAGAAGAATAGGATGGGTAAGAAGGATAAGAACTAAATAATCCAGTCCCAGTTTGACAACCAGCCAATAATAGCAAAACACCGGCAACAGTTGTGTTGATTAAATATTTTTGCATCACAATCTCCAATAGAGAATAAGTCTGAATTATTATCCTTAAAGAGGATAAATAAATCCTAATTAAGGGTCTATGCTGTTAATTTTGGCTAAAATTTAATTTAACCGAATCTACCCGGTGGACTCATGTGCTGAATTTCGTTAGACAGTAATCACATAAAATAACACAGCAAAAAAATGGAAAATACTACCTGCTAAAACAAATAAATGCCAAAGCAGATGGCTAAATTTCAATCTTTCCCATACGTAAAAAATAACGCCGATAGTGTAACACAGTCCGCCGGCGGCAATACATGCCAATCCACCTGCAGGTAGTAACTCGTAAATAGGCTTTACTACAACCAAAGACATCCATCCCATCAAAAGATAAATTGCTGTTGATAGAAGTTCAAATTTGTGAACAAAAAATATCTTAAATACTACTCCAGAAAACGCCAGGGACCAAACAATAGTAAACATAGCCCATCCCCAAGGTCCCTTAAGGGTGACTAACATAAAAGGGGTATAACTACCTGCAATCAGAAGAAAAATTGACGCATGATCCACGATACGAAATAAATGTTTCAGCTTTGGATCTTTAACGCTGTGATATAAAGTAGAACTGACATACATCAGCAACAAAGTACTTCCAAAAACCAGGCTCGAAATCAATTTTAAGAGGTCATGCTGATTTCTGGCAAAGAATATAAGTAACGGAATAGCAACCAAACTCAGTAGGCCCCCCAGAGCATGAGTTGTAGCATTGCCAATTTCCTCAGCTTTCGTTTGTAGTTTATCTGGTTTAATCCAAAGCATTTAGTCCCTTAATCTAACTCCATTGAGTTTATTAACCTGTTAATAAATTAGTAAAATTTTAGCACAACCAACTTTTTTTATATACTTTGTGCTATTGATTTTTTGTGCTATTGATTTATTGATTGAAGGTTTTACGCCCTAAGAGATAGTTGGATCTTCTGTTAATGTAAAATTTTTATGGACGCTGCGAGTAAGCCAAGGCTTGAGCGTTTAGGCTCGCTTCAACAGCCCCTCTTATCAACCTTCTTGTGATATTGTCATGTTATGACTAAAAGACAAGGTATACTTGGAGCGTTTACTGCTATACTATTTTTTATAAATAACTACAGGATGTAGAATATGAAAAAAAATAAACACAACCCTGTTGAAAAAAATAAAACTTCTTCCCCAACTACACGTAGTAAAGAACCCCTTATTGATTCCATGCAGAAAAAAAGTGAACCAATAGAAATAGAATCAGATAGCCTGTTTCGATTTATGGATAAATTATATCAGGCTAATCTGGGAAAAATTACTGCAGGAGTGAGTCCCGCAGCTTTAGGAGCGTCCTATTTCTCATGGATGTCACAACTTCTCCAATCACCCGGAACATTGACAAGGCTTGCATCTTATCCGCTATTACATGCAGAAGAGTATCTTTCTAATCTGATACATCATGAAAAACCGGGCGATGGAGAAGATGTCCGCTTTCATACTGAAAGCTGGAGCATGTACCCCTGGCGTTTATGGGCAGAGCAATTTCTCCAATTTGAAGACTGGTGTCTGCAAGCTGCAACCAAAGTACCTGGATTACCCATTCCGGTAAAACGAACTGTAGCTTTTCGTATGCGACAAGTTCTTGATGCGTTATCCCCATCCAATTTTGTTTTAACTAATCCTGATTTATTTCAGGAAACCATTCGTTCAAATGGGCAAAATCTAATTCGAGGAACAGAGCTGGCAATACAGGATTTTGTTGAAAAAATTACTGGATCTCCTCCTGAAGGTGTTGAAAATTTTATTCCAGGTGAACATGTTGCGGTAACTAAAGGGAAGGTGATTTTTAAAAACCATTTGATAGAACTGATTCAATATGAAGCACAAACAAAAAAAGTATATAAAGAGCCTATATTAATGCTACCCGCCTGGATCATGAAATATTATATCCTTGACCTTCTACCTGAAAATTCCTTAATTAACTGGCTTGTTCAACAAGGACATACCGTCTTTATAGTCTCTTGGCTAAACCCAGGAGGAGAAGATAGAAATCTTGGATTGGATAATTACTATAGAATGGGAGCTATGGCGGCAATTGATGTAGTTTCAGCAGCAATTCCTGACACCAAAATTCATTTAATGGGATATTGCCTAGGTGGAACTCTGGCGATGATAACCGCAGCTGCGATGGCAAAAAATGGCGACAATCGGCTTAAAAGTTTAACCCTTCTGGCAGCACAAGGTGATTTTACTGAGGCCGGAGAATTACTCCTTTTCATCACTAAAAGCGAAGTATCTTTTCTTAAAAGTATGATGTGGGAACAAGGATACCTGGATACAAAACAAATGGCAGGAAGCTTCCAAATGCTTCGCTCCTATGACCTTATTTGGTCCAAAATGGTTCAGGATTACATGCACGGCACCCAAAGAGGGATGATAGCGCTACTTGCCTGGAATGCCGATGCAACGCGCATGCCCTATAAAATGCACAGTGAATACCTGGAACAATTATTTCTTAATAATGACTTTGCCGAAGGCCGCTTTGCTATTGAAGGACTACAGTGGACCCCATTGTCAAGACAGCGATCCGTTTAATTTAAGATATAACTTTAATTCTACTTTCTTTCGTTGACGAGGGTGCGTAGCACACGAGTCAACCACAATAGCAGTTAATGAAACACCTGTTATTGAGCCTGTGGGTATGTGGGCGCGAAGCCATCGAGTGTGGTCAAGCGGTGGATAACGTCTTTTTGTTATCCATGGCTTGTCCACATGTCCCGAAGGGCGATGGCTGATCCGCAGGACGCGTCCACATATCCACAGGCATTCCATTACGCTGCAGCCTCATATAGGCCAGCATAAACCTCTGACGGCGTGTATATTCCAAATGATTGATGAGGTCTTTCGTCGTTATAAAACTTGAAATACACCCTTAAACCATTTCGTAGTGCTAAAACTGTTCCGTATTCTTTTATGTAAATATCTTCATATTTGACTGAACGCCATAGCCGTTCAATGAACACATTATCCATCCATCGACCTTTCCCGTCCATGCTAATTTTGATGTCATGGTCTTTTAAAACATCGGTAAACGCCTTACTGGTAAACTGGGAGCCTTGATCCGTATTAAAAATATCAGGCCTGCCGTGGAGCCTGATGGCGCTCTCCAACGCGCTTACACAAAAGTCATCATCCATGCTGTTTGATACCTTCCAAGAGAGCACCTTGCGGCTATACCAGTCCATTATTGCCACCAAATATACAAAGCCTCCTTGCATCCTAACGTAGGTAATATCGGTGCACCAAACCTGATTGGGTCGATCAATCACTAAACCACGTAGCAAGTAGGGATAAACCTTTTGTTCCTTGTTCTTTTTACTCGTATTCGGCTTTGGTGCCACTGAAACCAGACCCATGATCCGCATCAAACGCTGCACTCTCTTACGGTTAACGTCATGGCCAAGGCGACGTAAATAAGAACGCATCTTTCTGCTTCCATAGAAAGGATGGCGCATGTATTCCTCATCAATCAAGACCATCAAAGCCAGATTCTCTGGGCTCTCGGTACATATTCCTTCGCCAGCAGTGCGATAGTAGCTAGCGCGTGACAAATTAACCAATGCACATTGGCGTACGATGCTGAGTGTAGGGTGATTGACATCAATCATGGCTCGCTTCTCCCGCACGCTCAACTTAGATGACCGGTCTTTTTTTTAAGCCAGTCTAACTCAACCGCTAGCTGGCCTATTTGCGTGTATAATCGATCTCGTTCTTGTATGATGGAGTCCATGTCTTTGTCATGCTTGCCGCTAAACAATTGCTTGCTTCCATCCAGTAATTGTTTTTTCCACAGATTGATTTGTGTTGCATGCACCTCAAATTCAGATGCCAATTCATTGGTCGTCTTGTGACTTTTTAATGCCTCAATTGCTACCTTTGCTTTGAAGTCAGATGTAAATTTTTTTTTAGCCACTTGGTACCCCGTTTAACAATGGTTTCTATTTTACACCACTGTCTCATTTTTGGGGTCCACTATAGACATCATATCGTTGCTGAAAACATACAAACGCCTGCCTTCGTAGTCAGCACCGAAAAAGATCACGTAGCTCCCTGGAAATCAGTCTATAAAACTCATTTACTGATTAATAAGGACCTCACTTTTGTCCTAACTAATGGTGGACATAATGCAGGAATAATAAGTGAACCCGGACATGCTGGACGTAGTTATTATATCCGTGAAAGAAAAAAAGATTCTCCCTATATTGATCCAAATACCTGGTTGAACGAAGCACAATCCAAAACAGGATCATGGTGGACCGCCTGGCATGAGTGGTTAGTAAAACATTCAACACCCACACGTGTTAATCCACCCCATCTAAATAAAAAATTACCCCCAGCACCAGGAACTTATGTGCTGCAAAAATAAAGAGAGCAATGATGGGTGATAAATTTCTAGAGAATATTATTTTTGATGAATTGACCATTGGACAGCAAGCCAGTCTAAACCGCACGTTAACCCAAGATGATATTGATTTGTTTGCTGCGATGTCGGGAGATGTGAATCCTGCTCATATGGATCCACGTTTTGCTAAAAGTGATATTTTTCATGAGGTGGTAGGCCATGGCATGTGGTCAGGTGCCCTGATTTCCACCTTATTGGGTACTGTATTACCTGGCCCAGGAACTATTTACCTGGAGCAAGACATTCAATTTAAAAGACCGGTGCGCATTAATGATAATTTAATCATAACCATTACTGTCAGCAATAAAGATTCCAATAAAAAAACAGTTGACTTTAACTGCATAGGTGTCAATCAGAAGGGAGAGACAGTAATTGAGGGACTTGCAAAAGTCATAGCGCCCACCAAAAAAATTCGTGTGGCTCGAACTGAACTTCCCCATGTTGAAATTCACAATCACGATAAGTTTAATGAAACAATTGCTTCATGTCTTGATTTACCACCTATAAAAACAGCAATTGTTCATCCAGTAACAACACATGTTATTAAAGGGATTGCTGATGCGGTGAAAGCTGGCCTCATCATTCCCATTTTAATCGGTCCGATAGCACGAATTAAAGAGGCAGCAATAGACGCAGAAATAAATTTAACGCCTTGGGAAATTATTGATACAGAACACAGTCATGCCGCGGCAATAAAAGCTGTAGAACTTGCTGCTGCAGGTAAGGTAGACGCCATCATGAAAGGCTCTCTGCATACTGACGAATTAATGTCTGCAGCAGTCCCGGTCACCTCCGGATTGCGCACTAAATATCGTTTCAGCCATGTCTACGTAATGAATATTCCCACTTATCATAAACCACTCTTTATAACTGATGCCGCAATCAATATAGCACCTAATGCTGCTGACAAGGCCGATATTTGTCAGAATGCAATTAACCTTTGGCGCATTTTATTTGATGAGAGGAGAAAACCCAAAGTTGCGATCCTTGCAGCTATTGAAATGGTTAATCCTAAAATGCAGGCTACAGTTGATGCTGCGGTGTTATGTAAAATGGCTGATCGAGGTCAGATTACTGATGGTATTTTAGATGGTCCTTTGGCTTTTGATAACGCAATAAGCAAAAAAGCCGCAGTTGAAAAAAATATAACCTCAACAGTTGCTGGAGATGCCGATATTTTATTAGTTCCTGAAATTGAATCCGGAAATATACTGGCGAAACAACTTACTTTTCTGGGGCATGCTGATGCCGCAGGCATAGTACTTGGGGCACGAGTACCTATTATCTTGCCCAGCAGAGCTGATTCCTTAAGGACTCGACTGTTGTCTTGTGCTTTAGCAGTTAAAATTACCGCTGCTCGGAAAGCGGGTAAAGTCTAATGACACGCTCCATCTTAGTCGTTATCAATTCAGGATCTTCGAGCGTAAAGTTTCAGGTTTTTTCAAATACCCCCCAGCTTCCTTTACTAGCCAAAGGTAAGGTATCTGATTTAGGTACTAAGCCAGTGTTTTCTGTAGTCGATGAAAAACAAAGCCAACAAAGCTCTCCCAAAATTCTTGATTCTGATTGTAATCATGTGGAGGCAATATGCGAAATACTGAGGTGGATAAATCAAAATCAAAGCCAGGATATTAAAGCAGTGGCGCATCGAATTGTTCATGGTGGTGAACTGTTCACTAAAAGTACGTTAGTTACGCCAGCAATTATTAACCAGTTAAAACAGTTCAACTCTCTAGCGCCTTTACATCAGCCACATAATCTAGCAGCCATAGAAATCATGCAACAACTTCATCCCAAATTACCACAAGTTGCCTGTTTTGATACCGCCTTTCATGCCCATCATTCTTCTTTATTTACTACTTATGCGCTGCCAAAATCGCTACGAACACGCGGAGTCAGACGATATGGGTTTCATGGCCTTTCTTTTGAATGGATAGCACATAGCCTGAATACAGATCACCCTCCATTGGCTACAGGCCGGATTATTGCAGCTCATCTGGGTAATGGCGCCAGTCTATGTGCGATGCAAAATGGAGTCAGTATTGATACGACCATGGGATTAACTGCCTTGGACGGACTTCCTATGGGAACCCGATGCGGAAGCCTGGATCCTGGAGCAATTATTTATATGCTGCGCCATTTAAATTTATCCTTAGATGAGGTAGAAAAAATACTCTATGATGATTCAGGACTTTTGGGTCTATCTGGTCTAACCAATGACGTCAAGGAATTACAAAACAGTGATGATAACAATGCCAATTTTGCTTTGGATTACTTCAGTCTTAAAGGAGCTCAGTACATAGGAATGATGGCCATTGCTTTAGGGGGTGTTGATGGTATTGTATTCACAGGTGGAATAGGGGAAAATTCTGAGTTAATCAGAGCGAACATTCTTGACAGGATTCAATGCCTGCAACCCTTTTCCGTACTGGTTATACCAGCTAATGAAGAAAAAATGATGGCCATGCATACTTTAGCCCTGATTGGGATATGAAATGGTGTTGGCACCTGTCAGATTGAGAGAATAAATATGGACAAAGATTATTATAAAATAATGGGTGTTAACCAAAATGCCTCGGAAAAAGATATTAAAATAGCATACCGAAAATTAGCCCGAAGATATCACCCTGATATTAGCAAAGAACCCAATGCAGAAGAGCAATTTAAAGAAATGGGTGAGGCCTATGAGGTACTAAAAGATCCGGCAAAAAGGGCTGAATACGATCAATACCTTAAAAATAGGGAATTCATTCAAAAACAAGGTACCCAGCAGTCAACTAGCCATCGAGGAAGAGCCTATCAGTCTCAAGGGGGGCAATTCGACAGCGATTTCTTTGAGTCCTTATTTGGCCACGCCCGATACCAACAACAACCAATGGCCGGTCAAAACTATGAAGGAAAAATCAGTATTAGTTTGGAAGAAGCCTTTCAGGGAGCAACGAAAAGCCTGCAAATTCCCGTTGAACAGGGTTCAGAAACCAGAACACAAACCCTTAAGGTGAAGATTCCTTCGGGAATTAAATCAGGTCAGCAAATTAGATTAGCTGGACAAGGTGCTCCAGGCATCAGTGGTGGTCCCCGAGGAGATATTTATTTAACCGTAGAAGTAATGAAACACCCCTTGTTTGATGTGATGGGCAATGATATTTACTTCACCCTTCCAATTACTCCTTGGGAAGCTGCTTTAGGTGCGACCATAGTAGTGCCAACCCTCGGAGGAAAAATTGATTTGAAAATTCCTGCAGGTTCTCAGGGAGGACAAAAATTAAGAATCAAAAATCGCGGATTACCCGGTTCTGCCCCCGGTAACCAATATGTACTTTTAAAAATAATTACTCCGCCAGCCTCAACGGAAGAAGCCAAAGAATTGTATCAAAAAATGGCGCAGGTTATGCCCTTTAATCCACGTGAAAAAATGGGAGTATAAACATGAGCAAAGACACTTTTTTAGTTGGCGTGCTTATTGAAGAAACTACTACTATTTCATTCAATGAAGTATGTCGTAAATACAATATCCCTAAAGAGCTATTGATTGAAATGATAGAGCAGGGTTTATTCAATAATCAAGCCACCCAGATAGAGCAAGTCGCTTTGGATCAAAAGGCCCTGCGGCGTCTGGAGTCTGCTTTTCGCCTCCATAGAGACCTGGGAATTAATCTGCCAGGTGTAGCTTTAGCGCTGGAGCTATTGGAAGAAATGGAAGAAATGCGCAACGAGCTTGATATTTTGCGTAAGCACTTTTGATTTGAATTGCCTCATTACGAGTCCTTATCTTTAGGATGATAATCAGGTATCACTTTCGGATAACGGCCTTTAATCGTTTTAAAATAGGCATTAAACTGGGAAAAGTCTTTTTTGATCTCCCCGCTAGGCCAAAAAGGTTCATGAATTCGAATTTCCTTAGTCGAATAATCAAAGCCTATCATTACAATGGGAATACGTGCTTGTGATGCGATATGGTAAAAACCTTCTTTCCAGCGAGTCACAGGACTTCGAGTGCCCTCTGGTGTGATTGCGAGTATTAAATTATCACTTTGACTATATAACTCAACTACTTCCTCAACCCTGTTAGCTCTTTTGGAACGATTAACTGGAATACCTCCCAAAGCCCTTAACAAATTACCCAGAGGAAAAAAAAACAATTGATGCTTGGCTAGAAAGTTAATCCTGACTTCCACTGCAAAACGACCTAATAAACCAATAATCAAATCCCAATTACTGGTATGAGGTGCCACAATAACCATATATTTTTTATCTTTGGGTATCTCCCCAATAATCTTCCAACCGATTAATTTTAAAATAAAACGACAAATTTTTCCCATAATAAAAATCTATTGTTGTTTTTTTTAGTATAAGCAGATTATCAGTTAATTTGATATCAGTTTTAGTAAAAATAAGAGATTGGAAAACAATTGTCATTTCTTAGTGGATCTGTACAATTCGCGCTAGTGCAAAAAATAAATCTGACTATGACTCAATCTGATTCCTTAATTACGAAACAAACCCTCAACTGGGTACGTTCATTTATCATGAAATATAATCTTTGTCCCTTTGCCAAGGGACCTGTTAATAAAGGAACATTAAGAGTGGCTGTATCGAATACCTCAAAAAAGGCACAGGCTCTTGAAGATTTGATGACAGAAATTAAGTATTTAGATAACCATCCAGAAGTAGAAACAACCTTATTGGTCTTTGCAAATTCATTTAAACTTTTTTTCACCTATCTGGATTTTGTCGATATAGCCGAACGATTGCTTCAGGAACAGGACTATGAAGGAGTGTATCAGCTGGCGACCTTTCACCCTGATTATTATTTTGCTGATTCCGAACCTGAAGATATATCCAATTATACCAATCGTTCCCCCTATCCTATGGTACATTTGTTACGAGAAGATAACCTGGAAAAAGCTATTTCCGCATACGGTGATACTGAAATAATCCCCCAAAGAAATAGTGCTACTCTCCATGAGTTAGGATTAGAAAAAATTAAAAAGATTTTTGAGGATTAAAAAATTTTATAACAACCCCCATCCTCAAAGCCAGGAAATTCAGGTAAAGCGTCATCCCAAGATGACGTTTCTTTGACCAGGTTAAAAATAGATCTCAATAATTAACTGGGGGACCAATAATGTACTAAAATTATAGATAGAAACTACTATATCAGGTGCATCATGAACAATAACGATCCAGCACTAACATGCCCTAACCCGAGATTAATCTCAGCCATTTACTTCGGATTATTATCAGTTGTAGGTACGATACTTATCAATGCTTTTCTTACATCCCTTGGAATTGAAGAAAAAATTCCCGTCCATCAATCAATAATTTTAGGGATGCTTATAGCTTCTTGCACTGGGGCAGTGATGGGGGAGCGAATTATTCATTGTGAAAAGCCGTACAAAGCCAAGACATTTTTAATGGGGTTTTCTATGGTCATCGCCTCTATACCTATTTTTGATTTGGGTCTGGTTTTCTTTATGTACCACGAAAATTCCAGTATATTATACATTGCGCAACTACATAATATGGTTTATTTCTATCTTTATGTTCTGGCCTACAGTTATATTCTTTTCGGTATCGCACTGGCAATAGGCTCAGGATTAGCGACGATGTATTTACGCGGTCAATTGGTTTACGATATTTTATCCACATATCAACCCAATGAGCAGATAGACAAATTACCAGAATCACCAATTGAAAAAAGCAAAATAGAACATTCTGACAGGGTACGTATCACCCATCGATAAGATGATATTTAGCAAAATTTTCTTAACATTGCAGGTAGGTAAATTTAATAAATGCACGATCTGGATAGTAAAAATAAACTTCTTGATTTATTAGTTCAAGGGGCAAATGTTATAACCCCAAACAATAGATTAAGCGCAGCTCTATTAGAGTATTTTTTCAGTTATTGCAATCATAAGACAGTAGACAAGCCTACATGCGTACCCTACAACACTCTAATTATTAATACCTATCAACGATTAAAATTTCTAAGTCCCGAACGGACTTATCCTGTTTTGTTAAATGAAGCCCAATGCCGCCACTTATGGCATACTATTATAAAATCGGAAGCTCATATCACTTTCAGTGAAGGCTTGCTAAATGCAGTAATGCAAGCATGGGAATACAGCCTACAATGGCAGATTAATCCTGAAAATCAAGCGTTTCAATACACCCCGCAAACTCAAACATTCCAACGATGGTGGCAAATTTTTGATAATCAACTCAAAAATCTTGATGCCATCACGGAGCGGCAATTGGTTCCTCATTTGATTAATGCGGATCATCCTTTGTTTTTTCAACCTGTCATTTGGGCATGTTTTGACGAGTTTAACCCCCAGCAATCAAGTCTGCAGCACTATTTTAATAATCAAGGCCTAACCCAGTATCGTTATGATTTAAAAGAACAGTCGAATATACCAAAATTATTAGCTGCAAAAGACAGCAAGGAGGAATATCAACAATTAATGTCTTGGTTGAATTTAAAAATAGACAAAGGGGAGCAGCGTATCGGTGTGGTTGTTCCAAATTTAGAACAAGAGTCCCGTTCTTTGCATAGAATATTGCAGCATCACTTTGACTCTACTTTGTTTAATATATCACTTGGCCAAGCACTAAGTGAGTATCCTCTGGTTGCTCATGCACTTACCTGGATTAACCTTGACTGTACAAGCTTAAACCACCATCAGGCATCCCTGCTTCTTCAATCCCCTTATATTGGCAGTGCAAAAGAAGAATTTATAGCCAGGTCACACTATTTGCAAGACAGCACGCTACTGAATCAAAAACTCTCACTAGATGCCCTAATCACCGATTTAAATACACCTGTGCCGAAACTCGCCACTCTTTTACAACGTATCATTCCTTATCCTGATAAAGCCTCACCTCAAGAATGGATACAACTGTTTCAAGAACGCTTGAATTCTATAGGTTTTCCCGGTGACTATGGATTGGACTCAGAAAACCATCAGTGCTTTACTCGTTTTTCCGTAATTTTTGATGAGTTTCGACAATTAAGTTTCATCAGCCCCACTTTAACTACCAAAGAGGCAATTGATGCATTCTCTCATTTGACCGATAACACTATATTTCAAGCACAAAAAAAGAATGCACCCATACAAATTTCAGGTTTGCTGGAAGCATCAGGTTGTGAATTTAATAGTCTTTGGGTCATGGGATTAACTGATCAATGTCTGCCCCAAAAAACACGACTATCTGCTTTTATTCCACCTCAGATGCAACGTGACTTATTTATGCCGCATAGTGTTCCAGCACGCGAATTACAATTTGCCAGACAAACCCTTCAACGATTACAAAGAGGCAGTTCTGAAACGGTATTCAGTTACTCCCGGCTCCAGGGAGATAACCCCAATTTGCCTTGCTCTTTAATTACCCATTTTCCTAACTTTGAAACACTACCTCCAATTTTTGAACCCGTAGTGCAGTCCTTTTTAATCAGAAGGGAAGAGAGTTATAATGCGCCTCTGCGCTCCGAGGAGCGCGTTTCAGGCGGTACGGCTTTATTAGCTAATCAAGCAAAGTGTCCTTTTAAAGCATTTGCAGAGCATCGACTTAAAGCAAGACCCTCCATTTCTGCATCAGATGGCCTGAATAATTTAGAAAAAGGTCAGATTATTCATAAAGTCATGGAGCTACTCTGGCAAACCCTGCAAAGCCAGGAACAATTAGTCAATATGAGTTCTAAGGCTTTAGATCACCTTGTTGACAAAACAATTCATACGGCCTTAAGTCCTCTCAAACAATTACAGCGCGACTCATTCTCCAATTTAGTGGAGGAAGTAGAGTACACTCGATTAAAACGATTGGTACTTGCAAGCCTGGAATGGGAAAAGAAACGCCCTCCTTTCACCATTGCAGCTATAGAGCACTCTTACTCTATCAATTTGGCTGGTGTCGATTTCAAAGTTCGTGTTGACCGTCTGGATCAAGTTGCAGACAAGAAATGGGTCATAGACTATAAAAGCGGCTTTACGTCCAACAAACCCTGGAACGAAGACAGACCAAAAGAACCTCAATTATTGCTTTATGCTTTATTGGATAAAGATATCAATACCTTATTACTGATGCAACTCAAAACAGGAAACATTACCTGCAGTGGCTTGAGTGAAGAAAAACTGGAACTTAGTGGCGTTTCGTCATTAAAAAAAGATGAAACATGGAAAAATTATCGAAACAACTGGCAACAACAATTAACTCTTTTGGCCAACGAATTTCAACAAGGTCACATCGTGCCACAACCTGTTAACTCCATCGTTTGTCAACAATGTGATTTTCAGAATCTTTGCCGTTTTCAAATTAATCAATAGAGAGTCATCATGCATCATTTAATCCTGGGATATGGTTATTGCGGTTACTATTTAGCCCAAGAGTTGTTAAATAAAAATCAACAAGTTACGGCTTTATCTCGTCATTTAAATCCTGAGCTGAAACTGCCCCGACTAAGGCATCTTATTCATGATTTAAATCAACCATTAAACTGGACAGAATCCGATACTATTATTTATTATTTGATCCCCCCACCCTCGCAGGGAGAAAAAGATACTTTTTTAAGCCAGTTTCTCAGTCACAGTGTGGTTAGAGCTAAAAAGATAATTTATTTTGGTTCAAGTGGTGTCTATGGTAATCATAAAGGCGAGTGGGTAAATGAAGATTCACGCTGTTTCATTAATAACTCACGTCAGCTGCGCCGCCTTGATGCGGAACAACAATGGCTGAGCTATTGCAACCAAAATGGAATGCAACCAATACTGCTGCGAATTGCAGGGGTTTATGGACCTGAGCGTTTACCTGTAGAGGCAGCGAAGAATCAAACACCGGTAATAGAAAAAGATAAAGCCCCCTATACCAATCATATTTACGTAAGAGATCTAGTAGCCATCTCTTACTTGCTTGCGCAATGCCAGAGGCCACACTTTCTCTATAATATTGCGGATGGTGATCCTCAACCGATGGGAACTATTCAACAACAGGTTGCCAAAGCTTTGGGTATTAAACCAGCTCCCTATGAGTCCTGGGAACAAGCATGGGAAAGAGCCAGTCCGATGAAGCGCGAATTCATGCAAGGATCAAAATGTCTACAAATAGATCGCTTAAAAAAGAGTCTTGAATCCAACTTATCGTTAAGTCATTTGAACAAAGCCATTCAACAAAGTTTGAGTAAGTGAACATGTAACTGCATCATTTTGCTAACTTTATTTTTAGAATTACTTATGCTATAAAACCACGTGTTATTTTTCCTGTAACCATTATCCCATGGTTACTGAATCAATATTCATTAACCCAGAGAGATAAATCATGCCTTCATTTGAGAATGCAGAATTACTGAAAAAAAAAATAGTAGACTGTAACCGCGAATTGGACTCTCTTTTTACTAACTTGAATCCAGATATAAAACTCAAGGAACAAGCAAGTCAGATCAAATATTTTTATAAACGAGCTTTTGATAAAACATCAAATGAAAATACCGCTCTGAAAATTGTTCAACAATATGAGCAATTTATCACTACTGCTTCAGAAGTACAGCTAGGGCAATTAACAGCTGCAGAAGCCAATCGTGTAATAGATGACGTAACCGAAGACAGACAATTTAATATTCTCAAGTACAACATTTTTAAAGTATGTGAACTCATTTTTTGGACTGCTGTAGCAGCAGCATCATATTCAGCCGGTCTCACATTGGGCATTCCTTTAATGTTTCTTGAACCGCTTATTGGTTTTACAATCACGGCAGGAACCGCTATTTTATTCGCTGTATCCATAACAAATGCAAGTGACTGTTTTGATGAATTTAAAACTTTTGATCGGGTTAATTTTGAAAACAGCAGAGAAAAGGATGTAATTTCATTTTTTAGTCGTCAACCATCTCCAAAATTAAACGAAACAGATGCTGAGGAAAATGTAGATTCATATAATTCTACAATTTATACATGACAGGTACTAGCCCATGGCCAATAGAACCTGTTTATTAACGTGTCATAGCTTTGCCACGGGACTTAGTGTTCCACTATCAGAGGATCCTGCCGACAAGCCCTGCACGATCCTCATCAATTTAACCCTGCTAACTACACTGTCTGATGTATCTCCAATACTCAAAACAGTTTCTCCAAACGATTAAAAAAATACATCAAATAATGTATGGTTAATCTGTATACCTAAAATATGTGGATAATTGACAATTACAAGGAATTTTAATCGTGGTACAAAATAACATTGATGTCCTTATTGTTGGAGGAGGACCAGTAGGCCTATTCTGTGCAAATGAACTGTTGCGGCATGGATTATCTTGTCGAATCATTGATAAGAAAAAAACCATCAGCGATAAATCAAAAGCCTTGGGTATTCATATTCGTACCTTGGATGTTTTAGATGATTGTGAACTGATTGATGAGTTTTTAAAGCAAGGCCAACAAGTTATTGGCGCAATTTTTAAATCCAGAGGTAAAACTCTGTTTCACGTAAATTTAAAAGAAATTGAAGCAAGTAGACATTATTTGATCGATCTTCCTCAGAATCAAACTGAGACTATTTTGCATCAGCATCTTCAAAACAGGGGCATTCAAGTAGAATGGGAAACTGAATTAACTCATGTAACCCAAACTGAAACTGAAATTTCTGCGACGGTAATAAAGAGTGGCCAGAGTGAATTTATTAAAGCCAGGTGGCTCATCGCCTGCGATGGAGCCCACAGTACAGTACGGCATCAGGTAGATGGAAAATTTAAAGGCTCATCTTATCAACAAACCTGGTGGCTTGCCGATCTGTTAGTTGATTGGACTGTTCCAGAAGATCAAATGGCCATATTCATTAGCAGCAAGGGCCCTTTAGCTTGTTTTCCAATGGGAAATAAACGTTACAGGTTGGTCATGACAGCTCCCAAAGACAACACTCTTTCCCCCTCAATAGATGATATTGATCGAGTATTTAAAGAGCGCAGCTCCGATCCAGCAATCTTATCCAATCCTTTTTGGATAACCCCATTTTCCATTCATCATCGCCAAATACAGCAATATAGGTATGACCGGATTTTTTTTGCTGGAGATGCCGCGCACATCCATAGCCCGATGGGAGGTCAAGGTTTAAATACTGGAATTCAGGATATTTATAATCTGGTATGGAAACTCGCCCTGGTTGAAAAAGGAAAAGCGAAACCAGAGTTATTAAACAGTTATCACGAAGAGCGCTTTGCAGTGGGTCAAGCAGTACTAAAAAAAACCCACATAATGACCCGAATGATACTCTTGACCAATCCTCTTGTAACAAGACTGCGTAATGCCTTTATCCAATTTATCACCTCTTTTAAGAAAATTAGAAAAATGGTAATCACTGATATTGCAGAGCTTGATATCACCTACGCAAATAGCTCCATAGTGCATCAGTCAGGCTCCTTGAAACATTTGAAAGTCGGGATATTCTTACCTGATTTTCAGTTGCTTGATCAGACAACACAAAAAATGGAACCAGTGAATAGCATCATTCAAGGCACCCAGCATCATCTTATTATTTTTAGCGGTGATGATTCAAAAAGAGTTTCGGAGGTAATGAACCTTGCAGACTCTCTAGCAGAACTATATCCCCATACCCTTCAAACACATCTGGTTTTGCAAAGCAAACTGGAAACTACGAATAAACGATTGAGAACCTGGCTTGATGAGCAACAGCACGTACATCAACATTTTGGAATAACACAGCCATCACTTCTTTTGGTTAGACCTGATAAATATATCGGGATCTTACACAGCCCAATTAACCAAAAGGAGTTGTATAACCAGTTGTATTTATTACCTGAAACAAAACCAGGCTAATGTTCAGAACAAACGTTTCCTCGAACGGAATTAAATAGTTTGGAATATTCATAGGAATACAGGAAGTTTAATTTCAAGTTGCATTGCGAAATTAAACCAGATGCTTAATAATGATAAAATCATTGATTATTGGAGTGGATATGTCACTCAATTTAGCTAAAACAAGAATCCTATGTTATGGATTAATGATTTGCTTACTAAGTAGTTGCTTCCACCCACCCTATAATAATTTTCGAACCGATCATCGCACTGCTCGAAGAGCTGCAGGAGGTGCTGTTTTTGGCTCTGCGGCTGGTGCTTTGACCAGCGGTACCTTAACTGGAGCACTTCTTGGCGGAGCCATTGGAGGGACTATAGGTGCAGTTATAGGTACATATAAAGACAGCAAGCCCAATATTGTTAAAGAATTAAGCAAACAAAATATTCAATTTGTAGAATATGGCGATACGATGACCTTAATCGTCCCTACCGATAAGTACTTTATGTTTCAAAGTCCACGTCTTACGGAATTATGTTATCCGGGTTTAAATAATATAGTGAGATTAATAAAACTTTATCCACAAAGCCCTATTTATGTTGCTGGCTTCACTGATAATGTAGGATCACGTTATCATAAAAGAATGCTTTCTCAGGCACAGGCCGAAACCATACTTACTTTTCTCTGGGCCAATGGAATTCAAGCATATCGACTTAAGCCGGAAGGTTATGGGGATAAAAATACAGTATCAGAAAATAAGCTGATTCATGGCAGTGCCCAAAACAGACGTATTGAGATTCAATGGTTTACTGGTCTGATTGCCCAAGCTCATCAGGCAGTTTTTGTAAAATAAGGTTTATTAATGCATTCAAGATTTATTGGCGGAATTCTTTTAATAGTTGGTACCTCAATCGGAGGTGGGATGCTCGCCCTGCCAGTAGCTAATGCGGCAACAGGGTTTTGGCAATCCTCCCTTTTTCTGGTTATTTGTTGGGCATTCATGACTTTTGGAGCGTTTTTTATTCTTGAGGCGAACCTTTATTTGCCTAAAGGAAAACACATGGTATCCATGGCAGCAGCCACTTTAGGCAATTACGGTCTCTTAGCAGCCTGGATCAGTTACCTTTTTTTATTATATACCCTGCTTTCAGCTTACATATCTGGAGGTGCAGACGTATTAAACAGTTTGCTGTTTAAAGCTGGCTTTCACCTTAGTGAATGGCAGGCAAGTTCACTATTTACACTAATTTTTGGTTTAATAGTGTATGGTGGCATCTATTATGTCGATCTAACCAATCGCGTGCTGATGTTTGGTAAATTAGCTGTCTATTGTTTATTAGTCCTGTTTATTTCGCCTCATATTGAAATGCAGCATTTTCAACATGGTGATATGCGTTATATTGGCGGTACCATTATGATTTTAATTACTTCTTTTGGATTCGCTATTATTGTTCCCAATCTAAGGGATTATTTTAATGATGATATCAAGACGCTAAAGAAGGTAATATTTATTGGCTCACTCATTCCCTTGATCTGCTATATAGCCTGGGATGCAATCATCCTGGGTGCTTTGCCCTCAGAAGGAGGTCAAGGACTGGTAAGCCTGATGCAAAATCCTCGTGCAACGAGTGCCCTTGCCAGCTTATTATCGGATGAAATTCAAAGCCCTTGGATTAGCGCTTTATTTAATTTTTTCACTTCAATTTGTATGTTGACAGCATTTTTGGGCGTATCACTCTGTTTGTACAGTTTTCTTGCTGATGGCTTAAAATTGAGAGAATATGGATCACATGGCGCAGGATTATTTTTTCTAACGTTCGTTCCTCCTTTACTGATTGTAATTTATTATCCTGGAGCCTATATTCATGCTCTGAATTACGCAGGTATCTTCTGTGTTATATTATTATTACTTTTACCGGCGTTAATGTGTTATTTTGGTCGAAGACATTATACTTCAGTCTTCAAAGCTCCAGGCGGTAAGGTCTCTCAGCTTGTAGTAATTATCGCGTCAATTGCTCTGCTGATTCATGAGGTTTGGGGGTTCTTAGCTTAGATGCAAATTTCAGCATCCAGCAAGAAATAAGTTGACTTTTTTTGCAAAATTAAGTACCATATTGCTCTATATTTGCACTATTTGGATTATAAATTGTTCAACTCAAAGCTAATTGGTGGAATTTTACTTATAGTTGGAACATCAATAGGTGGTGGAATGCTCGCTCTTCCAGTCTCTACAGCGGAAGTCGGTTTTAGCAACTCCTTATTTTTCCTTTTTTTCTGTTGGCTGGTAATGACTGCCGGTGCCTTATTGGTTCTTGAAGTAAATCTGCGTCTACCTGCTGGTAGTAATATGATTTCCATGGCTAAATCAACTTTGGGCGTTCCAGGACAAATTATTGCCTGGATAACCTATCTGTTTTTACTTTATACTTTACTCGCTGCCTATATTTCAGGGGGTAGTGATGTATTTAGTAGTATATTACATAAAGTACATATTGATTTACCTAACTGGATTACCTCTATCGTTTTTACCGCTTTATTCAGCATTGTTGTCTATAAAGGAATACGGTCTGTAGATTATGTAAACCGTGGTTTGATGTTTGGTAAACTTGGTGTCTATGTTTTGCTGGTTGTTATTATAAGTCCCCATATCTCGCCTGTTGGTTTAGTTGGTGGTTCCGCCCGAGCGTTCACGGGAACACTCATGATTTTAGTTACCTCGTTTGGCTTTGCTTCTATAGTACCCAGTTTACGTGACTATTTTGATAATGATGTTCGTACATTAAGACGTGTGATCCTGTTTGGCTCTCTTATCCCTTTAGTTTGTTATATTATATGGGATGCAGTGATTATGGGAGTTGTATCACGTGAAGGTACAGATGGCCTAATCGCTTTAATGAACTCTGAACATGCAACCAGTGGTTTAACAGAGGCGTTAAATCATTCAGTGCAGAGTCAATGGATAAGTGGTTTTTTTGGTTTTTTTACCTCTATTTGTATGGTCACTGCCTTTTTGGGTGTTTCTCTTGGCTTATTTGATTTCCTGGCAGATGGATTAAAACTTAAAAAATCAGGCAATGAGGGTAAATACACTCTTGCGCTAACCTTCCTTCCTCCCTTAGCCGTAGTTTTATTTAATCCTGGAATTTACTTGCATGCACTGAGTTATGCAGGTATTTGCTGCGTGGTTTTATTGCTCTTGTTACCCGCAATTATGGCATGGAGAGGAAGAAAAACCTGTGTACTCGCACCTTCTGAAAGCCATATGATCCCCGGGGGAAATCCCAGCCTGGGCCTGATCGGTTTTATTGCCATAGGGTTGCTTATTATCGCAGTAATCTATTAATCGGCTCAGGTTTTAAAATTTTCCGTTTTTATACCTACCTCACTTACGCGCACTCCCGCACCCGATTTTGATGAAAAGAAAAGATAAAGGCATACTTAAATTAAAGTTCACGAAAAAGGCTAAGATAGCTTTTACTTGTGTAATAGAACAATTTAACAGATAATTCCTAAAGTATTTAAATGTTCATTATTTCAACAAGAATCTAACAAACAAATGTCTGGAAACTACCCGGCTGAAACAATCAGCTTAAAATACTCAGAATTTGCGCAAAAATTCAAGGCCGAAGCTGTGGGAAAACCCCATTATTATTTCTGGCTCTTTATACTTATCCATACCCTGCTTTGGACCGTTGGGCCTTCCCTGTTAAGACCAACTGTTTCTCACGACACTTTAGAGGGAATCACCTGGGGTCTTCAATGGCAACTAGGTTATAACAAACATCCATTCCTGACAGCCTGGCTTTGTGCTGGCGTAACTAAATTATTTGGGAGTGTTGGCTGGCCAGTTTATCTTTTGGCTCAACTGGCTGTATCCGTTACCTTTATCGCCGTTTGGAAACTGGCTCAACAAATTCTTCCTCTAAGACACGCCCTTATCGCTACCTTAATCTTGGAAGGGATTCTGTTTTATAATATTAATTCCTTTAATTTTACTCCTGATACACTCCAATCTCCGTTATGGGCTTTGCTAAGCTTATTTTTCTATCAATCTCTGACGAAACAGAATTTAATGAACTGGCTGTCTGCAGCATTATTTGCAGCACTTTGTGTCTGTACCAAATATCAGGTAGCTTTATTATTTTTACCAATGTTTTTATTTTGTTTAATTAATCCACTTGCTCGTAAGAGTTTTGCACAACCAGGAATTTATTATGCACTAGGGACTTTTTTCTTGTTAATATCACCCCATCTAATCTGGTTGTATCAACATCATTTTATTACTCTGACCTACGCCGCCCAAATTTCTTCAGAGTACACTCAAAACAAAACCCTTTTTACTCAGCTCACTCATCCTTTGGCTTCAATGATAAATAGTATCGGTAATGTAGCAGGTTTGTTTCTTTTACTCTGGCCATTTTATAGTAAGGATCAAGCTAAACTGCGGTTAGAATCTTTCCAATGGCAATTTCTGATTTTTCTCGGATTAGGACCTTTTATTCTTTCTCTGATTCTCTGTCTCCTCAGCGGTGACTACTTTCCTCCTCGATGGTCTACTCCCTATTTTTTCCCCCTAGGTATTTTAGCCGTAGCCCATTTAAGCCCCACTCTTTCTAAAAAAAAATTAAGAAAGTTTACAGCCACCCTAATCCTCTTTAGTTCTTTATTATTTCTCGCCAGAATGAGCACCTTAACCCTTGTGCCCAGATCCCAGAGTGATGCTTTTCTCCCCAATTATCAAATAGCTATGACTTTATCCAGGCTATGGCAAGAACAATATCATACCCCACTGCCTTTCCTTGCAGGATCAAATTATCTTGTAACCGGGATTATTCCCTATATGACAGATACTCCCATCCCCTATTTAAACTGGGATTCAGAGGACAGCCCCTGGATTAATGAAAATGAATTACATCAATATGGTGGACTTTTTATCTGGGATGAAGGTGGTTATTACACTTGGGACAAAGGAAGTATGGCGCATACCAACTTACCCAAATCAGTATTAGAACGCTTCCCAAAACTCATAAAAATACCTAATTATATTTTTTATAGGCTATCGGACAAGCAACCTGTTGTAATAGGTATCGCTATGCTCCCCCCGGATGCCTACTCAGCTCATGCTCCAAGAAAATAGTTGGAAGCACTACTGAAATAGTTAATTACATTGTTCCCAATTTTTAGCTTATATCTAAATCAGAAAAAACAGTTGCTGTAATTATCTCAACTTGATACTGCGACAGCACTGACTCCATAAACAGATACTTCCATGCCAAATAGTACGCATTTTATTCTGTTTTTTCTCTTAAAAATAAGCGATACTTCACTCAAAATAAATAACAATAAAGACCATGACAAAAATCAGGCCCTTTCTTAAATGGGCGGGAAGTAAATATAATTGTTTGAACGAAATTATCTCCTCTCTACCTTCTGGTCTTCGCTTAATTGAGCCCTTTGCTGGGTCCGGGGTGATTTTTATGAATACGAATTACTCTTCTTATATTCTGGCAGAAAGTAATCCTGATCTAATTCAGATCTTCACAACGTTGCAAAAGGATGGCGAAGCATTTATTGACTATTGCCAACAGTATTTTCAACCCGATGACAATTGCAAAGAAAAATATTATGAAAGAAGAACTGACTTTAATAGCTTAAGCGATTCTTATCAGAAATCAGCTTTTTTTCTCTATCTCAACAGGCATGGATATAATGGGTTGTGTCGCTATAACTCGAAGGGAATATACAATGTACCATTTGGGCTATATGCTAAACCCTATTTTCCACGTAAAGAGATGCTCCTCTTTCACAATAAAAGCCAGGAGGCACAATTCATTCAGAATGACTTTAGAAAGACTTTTTCTTTAGCACAACCTGGAGATGTCATTTATTGTGATCCCCCCTATGTTCCACTTTCCAAAGTGACAAAACCGCTGCCCTACACCCAAAAAAAATTTACTGAAGAAGATCAAATAGAGTTAGCTGAGTTAGCCAGGAAAACAGCAGCGCGAGGGATCCCAGTCATTATTTCCAACCATGATACTGAGTTTACTCGCCGCCATTATCAAAATGCACAAATCAGAAGTTTTCCTGTTTCGCGCTGGATTAACTGCAATGCGGAACAACGGCAACCAGCTAAGGAGTTGATTGCCGTCTTTATGGATTAATTAATTGAATGTTGGTTCTTTGTGGTCTTTGATAAAAAATGCCAAAATAGTAACCAATAACAATGATATCGGCAGTATTGATAAAGCAACCTGATAATCTTCTACTGTATAAATATGCTCACCACCCACGATCCCACTATCGCCAAAGGTATCCAGTAGTTTGCCCACTAAAGGCTGAAAAATTACCCCGCCAAGAGTCACTATCATATTGGTTGCAGCAAATACTGTACCTGACAACTTGGCGCCACTGCATTCTTTGGCCATAATAAAAACAATAATTTCTGTAGCGCTAAATACACCATACAAAAATAATAGAATATTTAAACTAAGATAAGATAAGCCAGGCCAATACAGTACTATGCTGATGCAAATCAATGCCAAGATAGCACCGGTAACCAAAGGCAGGACTCTTCTTCCTGTTCTATCGGATAAATATCCTGCAATTGGAGCGCCAACAGCCCAACCCAGAAAGACTGCAGATACAGTTTTAGCAGCTTCAACTTTGGTTAAATGATGGGCCTGCTCTAAATACGTCTTCCCCCAAAGTTCACCAAAAACAGATAGGGAAGTATACAAACAAGCACCGACAAAACCAATTAACCAAACTTCTGGTGACATCAATACCTTAAGAACATTATGAAAAAATTCGGGCAGAGGATATTTATTATGCTGATAACCTTCTGGCCCATCTCTAACCACGAGCAACATCAAAACACTCAGCCCACAGCCAATGAAAGCGATAAATAGTAATACACGTTCCCACCCCATACTGACCGACCACTCAGTTATTTTAACCTCGCCATAAACTAGACCCAACATACCCAAAGTAGTAATCAAGCCAGCTACCAATGAAAAATAACGACGTGGTAACCAATGTAACGCCAGAGAGAGTACGCCCACAAAAGCAAATGAGGAACCAAATCCCACTAAAAATCGTCCTGATCCTACAAGAAACATTGACGAAGTTAAGGTAAACATCCATGAACCCAGAGTACAGCATAAGCATGCAAATGTTAGAAGTTTTCTTGGTCCAAATCTATCCATCAACATGCCTACAGGCATTTGCATCGGCGAATAAGCAAAATAATATAAGGCTGATATCTGCCCAAAGGTAGTGGCAGAAATATGACCTAAAGCAGTACTTAATTCTGTTTGTAACGCGCCTGGTATAATCCGTAGAATAAATTCATAACAGTAAAATAATGCGCCAACAAAGCAGATTAAAATACCGTACATTGTCTGTTTTTTAGTAATTTTATTATTTAGGTGCATGGGCATAAGTTTCTTTTAAGAAGAATGTTAATAGGGCTGCAATCAATATACCAAGTGGTATAACAGATAAGGCAAATTGATAATCATCGATCGTGTATAACCTTTGTATATTATCTGTTACCCCAGTTACGGAGACACTCCCTAAATGGGTTGACAGACTAAAGTCCAATAAACGTCCAACTAAAGGTTGCAGGAACATAGCACCTAGCATAACGATCATATTCGTTACTGCCATTGCCGTACCTGCAGCTTCACCAGGACTCAATTCTCGACCAACTGCAAAAACAATAGCCTGAGAACTGTATAATAAACCTAAGAAAAACATTAGAAACTGGATATTTGTCTCACTTAATCCAGGAAGATATAAAATCATCATCATAATTATTGCAGCACCCGTGGCGCCAATGAGCATAGGAAATTTTCGACGAGATATTTTATCCGAAATATAACCCATCAATGGTGCACCAATTATAAACCCAAAAAAGAGTAATGAGTTTGCCAAACCAGCAGCCTGCGCAGAGAGACCATGGGCATGTTTTAAGTAAGGTATGCCCCATAACTCAGCAAAAACTGTGGTCGGAAGATAAACCAGACAACCATACATTCCATTGACCCAAATCTGCTTGTTCCTGATAATGATCCCTAAATCTATCATCCCTTTTTTAAAGCTGGAAACAGTACCACTTTGTCTGTGTTGACCCTTTTTATCGTGAATCCCCAGCCATAAAACAAAAACCAGCCCGATACCAAATAGTGCTGTTATATTTAGGGTTTTAATCCAGCCTAATTTTTCAACGAACATTTCCAGGAAATTATCACCCAACATAGCACCAATTGGTCCTAAAGCCGAAGTCATACCAGAAACCATAGCGAGTCGGTTTTCAGGCAGCCATATGGTCGCAAGTTTTAATACCCCTACGAAAGCAAAAGCTGATCCGAAACCAACAAAAAACCGCCCTGTTGCTGCTATCCAAAATACTGGAGTGGCAGTAAATAAAAATGTCCCCACAACACAAATCAAACAAGCAAAGGTTAGTAATCTTCTGGGGCCATATCTATCAAGCAATACACCAACCGGTAATTGCATAGGAACATAGGCAAAATAATAAAAAGAGGAGAGCAAACCAAAGCCTGTAGCTGATAAGTTAAAATGCTCTCTTAATGCATCTTCCATTACGCTGGGTGCTATACGTAATAAATATTCATAACTGTAAAATACAGCCCCAAGTCCGCATATGAGCCAACCAAATATTGTGTAATCTCTACGGTTTTCAAAATGCAAAGTAATCTCCTTAACGATAGGGTTAAGCACGAGCACACTCTTCCTCGAAGAGGTAAATTTCGACTCTGTTTTTGTTATTTTAAATTATCAACTTGACTCACACCACTTGCTTTGGCAGCTTGAGCTACAGCAGCTGGAACCCTCTCTTTTAAGCGAGGATCTATTGGCTTTGGAATAATATAGTCAGGACCAAAATCCCAATTGGTAACTCCAGGATAATTATCCTTCACTACCTGAGGCACAGTTTCATGCGCTAATTGACGAATTGCTTCAACGGCTGCAATTTGCATTGATTGATTAATACATGTAGCACGTACATCTAAGGCTCCACGAAAAATATAAGGAAAACATAATACGTTATTCACTTGATTGGGATAGTCGCTGCGCCCTGTAGCGATCACTATATCAGAACGTACTTTATGAGCTAGCTCAGGTCTGATTTCAGGATCAGGATTGGATAAAGCAAAAATAACAGGATGAGGAGCCATTAACTTCAATAAGTCCGCATCTAATAAATCGGGTTTGGCAACACCAATAAACACATCAGCATCAACTAATGCATCACGTAAAGTCCGACGTTCAGTGGTGCGAGCAAAAGCAAATTTATAAGCATTTAAATCAACTCGGCCAGAATGAATAACACCCTTGGTATCAAGAAGCAGCATATTTTTTTTGTCAGCACCCAAAGCAACGAGTAGTCGCATGGAAGCAATACCTGCGGCTCCAGCGCCTATACAGACGATTCTTACTTCAGATAATTTTTTTTTCTGTAATTCAAGAGCATTCAACAAGCCGGCAGCAACTACGATAGCAGTGCCATGTTGATCATCATGAAATACCGGGATATTTAACTGTTCAATCAAAGCCTGTTCTATTTCAAAACACTCAGGAGCTTTGATGTCTTCTAAATTAATACCACCAAAAGTAGGAGAAATTCGCTTTGCAGTAGCAATAAATGCCTGAGGATTTTCAGCATCGACTTCTATGTCAAAAACATCCAGATCAGCAAAGCGTTTGAATAATACGGCCTTACCCTCCATAACCGGCTTGCTGGCTAGGGGGCCAACATCGCCTAAACCAAGAACTGCAGTACCATTAGTCATCACCGCAACCAAATTACCTTTATTGGTATAACGGTAGGCATCTTCCGGAGTTTCTGCTATAGCCAAAACGGGTGCAGCCACACCGGGAGTATAGGCTAAAGATAAATCATCCTGGGAATTCGTTGGTTTTGTAACATTAACACAAAGTTTTCCTGGTACAGGAAACTCATGATAATCCAACGCACGCTGTTTAAATACATCATTATCCAAAGTGCTTACTCTCTCTTTTTAGACCACTGGTAAAAAAACATAAATTAACACTATGATTTTAAATGATTAATCACAAAAAAAGGCACAATTTTAGTGTGCCTTATTTTATAAATAAATCTAAATCCTGGTTCAATTATTCTTTTGCTGTAGCTTGAGCAGAACGCATGTTATAGCGATCACGGAATTTCTGAACACGTCCTCCAGTGTCAACTAATTTTTGCTTACCAGTATAAAACGGGTGACATTGTGAACATACTTCAATGCTCAAATCTTTACACAAAGTTGAACGAGTTTCAAACACTTCGCCACAGCTGCAAGTGACTTTAACCGCTTTATAATCGGGGTGAACAGATGCTTTCATAATACTACTCTCTTCTAAATGAGTATCGCCACCTGAACTAATTGCCAAGCACCATACTCTAAACAAATGACACAAAACAATAGCAGAAAAATTTCTGCAAATCAATTTTTTCTGTCAGAGTGGATCAATTTCACTCTTTAATATTAACGCAATTTACAGAAAATTCAATCCGACTATTCTGCCTATTTAATCTTCCTGCGCTATAGTTCCAGTTCAACCCATACCGGCGCATGATCTGAAGGTCTTTCTACTCTACGAGGCTCTTTATCAATCATGGATTGCTGACATGAAATATTAAGCTGATCGCTCAGAAGCACATGATCAATGCGCAATCCTCTATTTCGCCTAAATCCCGCAGCTCGATAATCCCACCAGCTGAACATTTCTTTTTCTTGTTCAAAATTTCTAAAACTATCGTGTAATCCCAAACCCAATAAATCAACAAACGCTTTTCTTTCGGCAGGACTTACCAGAACACACCCTACCCATACAGCTGGATCATGAACATCTCTATCCTCCGGAGCAATATTGAAATCGCCTACTACTGCCAATTTAGGATATAAAATTAATTGTTGTTCAATAAAGGAGGTTACCTTTTCCAGCCAATTTAATTTATATTGATATTTATCTGAAGTAAATTCTGCTCCATTAGGCACATATAAATCAATCACTCGTATCCCTGCCACTGTTGCTGCTAAGATACGTCGCTGGGGATCCTCCAGACCAGGAATATCCGTGATGACCTCGGTCAATGGATGTCGGCTGATTATGGCTACTCCATTATATGTTTTCTGCCCTGCGAAAACCACGTGATAACCTCTGTCTATAAAAGCCGCAGCAGGAAAATTCTCATCGAGTAATTTGGTTTCCTGTAATGCAAGCACATCTACTTGAGAAGACTCTAACCACCCCAAAACCTGATCAAGACGAACTTTTAGTGAATTAACATTCCAGCTAGCGAGTTTAAACACACCAATCTCCATTATATTCAATCATTAAAGGGGCATGATCAGACAAACGTGCTTCGCGAAAAATTTGGCTATTAACTACATGCTCAGTGAGGCCTGGAGTAACCACCTGGTAATCGATTCTCCATCCTACATTCTTTTCCCACGCCTTGCTCCGGTAAGACCACCAGGTATACTGATCTTCGTCCTGATTATGAACTCTAAAAGCATCAACAAAGCCCATAGTTCCAAACAACTCATCCATCCAGGCACGCTCTTCTGGTAAGAATCCTGAATTTTTCTGATTCCCTCGCCAATTTTTTAGATCTGCTTTCTTATGAGCAATATTATAATCACCACAGATAATCAGCTCTCGCCCTTCATTTTTTAATTTAATTAAATGCTTGGCAAATTGATCCAGAAAATCATACTTCACCAACTGACGATCTTCTCCACTAGTACCTGAAGGCAGATAAAGCGAAATAATACTTAATTTGGGATAATCAAATTGAATATAGCGTCCTTCATTATCACAATAATCAAAACCCATGCCCCTCACAACACGCAAGGGTTTTTGACGAGCATAAATTGCTACTCCACTATAGCCCTTCTTTTGCGCATCATAATAATCACAAAAATAATCACGTGGATAGTAAACCTCTTCGGGAACTAACTGATGTACCTGAGCCTTGGTTTCCTGAATACAGACAAAATCAGCAGCCTGTCCTGCAAGCCACTCATAAAACCCATTCCGGGCTGAAGCCCGTATGCCATTGGCATTGAAACTAATAACTTTCATTATCTGCTTAACCTCAACAAGAGTTCTCAATTTTTATTAAAACGTAGTCTATTTGAAACAGCATAATATGGGATCATAATTTAACTCCCATGAGCTATTACCGACTGCCCCAATATGGCTACAGGGGCTTATTTTTTTCTAAAGTCAATGCAACACGCCCTAAGCGCGATCCTAAGTATTTAGCCAAAGTGATTTCATCCTGACTTATTGGATGATCATTTGCCACACCTGAAACATGGGTAACTCCGTAAGGCGTTCCACCTGTGACAGTATTGTTTAATGCGGGCTCAGTGTACGGAAGACCCAATATAATCATGCCCTGATGCATTAAAGGCAGCATCATACTAATTAAAGTGGTTTCCTGACCACCATGCATGCTTGCTGAAGAAGAAAAAACGCAAGCAGGTTTGTCCACCAAATCGCCAGCTAACCATAAAGAAGAAGTACCATCCAAAAAATACTTCAATGGAGCAGCCATATTTCCGAAACGTGTGGGACTCCCTAAAGCAAGCCCATGGCAATGACGTAAGTCATTTAACGTGGCATACGGTGCTCCATTATCTGGAACAGTTTTATCCACTGCTTCACAAGTAGTGGATACAGGTGCAACTGTTCGCAGTCGAGCTTCAATCCCAACACCCTCAATACCTCGAGCAATATAGTGAGCTAACTGGGCGGTTGAGCCTGTTCGGGAGTAATATAAGACTAAAATATAAGGATCGGACATTGAGTAAGCTCCATGTTTATTGTAAATATGGAAGAGTATATAGCAGGGTGAAAAGTGGTGCGAGTAGATTTTTCTGTCGATCAAGAACATACAATAGATAATTAAATTCAATAGAGGTAGAGAAATAAAAGCCCAACAATCGTATCCTTTGTCGATACAACAACATAGAAAATTTTTAGCGGATGTTGAATATATCAGGATGTCTCAACTATAAAATCATTAACTACTCGTTATTAAATTACCATTGGCAATTAAATGATCAACAATATCATGAGAGCTGGTTGTTGAAAATACTGCAGTTAAATCAACACCACTTAAAATTATAGTCTGACTTGGAGAAGCAAAACTGCCACTGCCTGTAGGATCTACTTTAATTGTTGTATCACCTCCTGTAACACTGATACTCAGATAATTATCCAAACTATTGGCATCTAAATGCTCATCAGATAACAAATCAGATAAATTTAATATACTGGCATCAGTTGAGCTACCAACAGGATTCGGCTTAAAGTCAGTAATAGTATCTATAACTTTTCCATTTGCAGCGCTACCGGTATTATCTCCCTGCATCCAAACGAACGTATCAAGCCCGCCGCCGCCAGTCATCTTATCATCCCCTTCCCCCCCAATAAGGAAATCGCTTCCCCTACCACCAATTAGAGTATCCTTTCCACTCCCGCCATAGAGCAGATTTCCACCATCATTCCCCACTGTTAAAGTATCGTTGCCCTCATCACCATACAGAATATTATGACCAGCCCCTCCACTCAATTCATCATTTCCATCTCCACCATGGATGATATCATCTCCATCTCCACCAACTGGTTTATCAACCTTTCTTCCTCCTAATATAAGATCATTACCACTGCCAGCATTAGTATTAATGGTAGCATTTGGATTCGAACCTTCAACATAATCATTACCTGAAGTTCCAGAAGTAGATCTTCCAGAGCGGGTACTATCAATTTCTACATTGATTGTATCCCTGATAACGTCTTGGTTTCCTGCTGCATCACTTGCAGTAACAGTGACTCCCAGATTAAAACTACTGTTCGTATTAGCAGTGGTCGGAGTTGTGGTTGTCAGTTGTAAACCGGATAACTGATCTTCGGTTAAATTCCATACATTAGCCACAGAATCATAAGTACCATGATTCAATATAGCCCCCGCAGGAACTCCAGAAATAGCAATTGCTAATGCTTCCCCTGGATTTGCATGAGCAATAGAAGCTGTAATTAATAAATCAACAGTGACAGAAGTGTTAGCCTGCTCAATGCCGATAGCTTTGCGAGCAATATTGAGAATAGGATTAGGTGCCATGAGATCCACATAAACGGTTACTGTAGCTACATTAGATAAAGCACCACCGGGATCTTTTGTTTGATAATTAAAGGTCACATTTCCTGTATACCCATTTGGGAGATTACTTAAAACCACATGACCATTACTATCAAGGCTAACTGTTCCCACATTGGAGTTACTAACGTTTGCAACAGTTAATGAGGCTTGAGGGTTATCTACATCCGTATCATTGGCAAGTAATGCAGAAGCATTAATTAAAACTGCATCAGTACGCACCACAGCACCATTCCCGTTTGCATCAGACTCACCCAGATAATGATATCCGGAACTTCCTTTTTGTAGTTCAGCCTGAAGTACGTATTGGCCACCCTGATCCCAATATTCAATTTCTATTTGATGCAATCCAGAGGTTGCGATAGTAAATGATGGATAAACAGCAGTAGCTGGTGATTGATTCAAAGTAAACGCAGCTACTATCACTCCATCTATTATAATATTATAACCATCATCACCGGTTACTCTAAAATTATAGGTCCCTGCTTCAAGTTGAATTAACCCTTGCATGTGAACAATTGCTTGAGATGTTGACTGTACAGAACCATCATTTCTAACCAAGGAGGTGGCATCAGTACCTAACCATGTTTTTAGATTATCACTGGCAGGATTTATATAACTGCCGAGATTATTGGAGTAGGTACTATTCCCATACTTCACAGTTGTGGCGACAAAATTAGCATCAGCCTCTGCTCCGCTGTTAATGTAATTTTTTACTTGATACAGGCTATTCAATGCGGGGCCACTGGCATTAGGAGTATAATTGTAAAAACTGGACGCTAATCCATTTACAGTAAGCATACTAGATTGATTAATTGTCGGTAAGGTATCATTCATTGCTACAGGGACATCATTGGTACCTAAAATATTGACCGTGATCGTTGACGTAGTACCGTCAGCTGAAGTCACATTCAATGTATCAGTATAAGTAGTACCAGCCACAAATTCATTGTGCGCACTGTCGGTGACATAAGTCCAAGCCCCGTTGGAATCCAGGGTAAAATGGCCGTAACCATTACTACCCGCTACATTATTTTGAGCCACAAAAGTAGCAGAACTGTCCACATCGCTAATAGCTAAAATACCACCTGTGCTTAAAATGGCATCACTTTCTATTAAACTGACTGCTGCAGGGGTAATCACCGCCGGATCGTTAACTGGATAAACTTCTACAGTTATATCTGCAGAGTTAGAGGCGTAATCCTGATTTGAACCTTCAGTGGAAGTCGCTGTGATTTGTAAAGTGAAGCTGCCATTAAAATTTAAGGGAGGCGTAATAGTTAATGCATCTAAGTTCCAACCTGTAACGCTTACTTCCGTATTGCCAGGGGTCGATGTAAAGGTATGTGTACCATCACTGAGTACCGCGCCCACAGGAATACTGTTAATTGTTACACTTAATGTTTCTGAACCATCAGTATCTGCAAGACTCGCGGAAATTTTACTCAAGGCTATAGGCGTATCTTCGTTACCATGATTTAAATTAAACCCTTCATAATATCCACCATCCTCAGAAGGTGATAACACAATGCCGCTTGAAGTAATGTCACTTACATCTTTATAAATCTCATAATTTGACGTACTTAAGTCTTGACCATTTAAATTAACATCATAGTTACCCGGGCCATTTGAATTGTTATGGTAAATACTAATTTGATAATAACCTGTAGTTGCAGGTGTAAACGTGCCACTAAACTGGCCTTGATTATTACCCCAGGTACCACTAGCAACTGCGGTGGTACCTACAACAACTCTGATACTGTCATCACCATACCCGCTAAAGGTATAAGGCGTATTCGCCACAAGATAAATAAAGCCTGTCTGCAATGATGCGGTTCCCACTGATACCGCATTAGTACCCGTTAATTCAGGATTGGTTACTGTCGTTGTACTGGCAGGTGGAACAGTATTGTTTTGAAAAGCGCTATCAATAACTGTCTGCAAAGTAGCAGGATTTTCGCCATTACCATTTTGAGTGAGTTGCAATTGGTTATTATTCCAGGTGTATTTAGTAAAGCCACTATCGGATGGTGTAGTGGCGCTGATGGTTAGATTGGGTGTATCAGCAACAGCAGTAACAGTTACCGTCGCCGTAGCTTGAGCAGATTGATCATTATGATTATCGGTACCAGTATAATCAAAAGCAGTCTCTCCACTCCAGTTAGCCGTGGGTTGAAAATATAACGAAGCACTGTTATTCGCTGCGATTACAGTGTCTCCTGTCAAAACTGGCTGTGTCATTCCAACATCGGTATATAAAGTACCATTTAATGGCAGGCTATTGATTGTAAATGAGTTTATTATTCCATCAATATCAGAGCCTGTTAAAGTTACTGTTATTGGAGAAGTAGGATCTTCAAAGCCGGAAGAAACCGCAGGGGCAATCACCGCCGCATCGTTGGTGCCTAATATGTTCACGGTAATGGTAGAGGTCGTACCGTCTGCCGAGGTCACCGTTAAGCTGTCGCTGTAGGTGGTGCCTTGGGCAAATTCATTATGGGCGCTGTCGGTAACATAGCTCCACACCCCGTTCGCAGCCACGCTGAACTGACCGTACCCATTGCTGCCCGCAGCATTGGTCTGGGCGATGAATGACGCAGGACTGTCCACATCGCTGATCGCCAAAGTTCCGCCCGTGCTTAAAACGGCATCGCTTTCCGTTAAACTGACTACCGCAGGGGCAATCACCGCCGCATCGTTGGTGCCTAATATGTTCACGGTAATGGTAGAGGTCGTACCGTCTGCCGAGGTCACCGTTAAGCTGTCGCTGTAGGTGGTGCCTTGGGCAAATTCATTATGGGCGCTGTCGGTAACATAGCTCCACACCCCGTTCGCAGCCACGCTGAACTGACCGTACCCATTGCTGCCCGCAGCATTGGTCTGGGCGATGAATGACGCAGGACTGTCCACATCGCTGATCGCCAAAGTTCCGCCCGTGCTTAAAACGGCATCGCTTTCCGTTAAACTGACTACCGCAGGGGCAATCACCGCCGCATCGTTGGTGCCTAATATGTTCACGGTAATGGTAGAGGTCGTACCGTCTGCCGAGGTCACCGTTAAGCTGTCGCTGTAGGTGGTGCCTTGGGCAAATTCATTATGGGCGCTGTCGGTAACATAGCTCCACACCCCGTTCGCAGCCACGCTGAACTGACCGTACCCATTGCTGCCCGCAGCATTGGTCTGGGCGATGAATGACGCAGGACTGTCCACATCGCTGATCGCCAAAGTTCCGCCCGTGCTTAAAACGGCATCGCTTTCCGTTAAACTGACTACCGCAGGGGCAATCACCGCCGCATCGTTGGTGCCTAATATGTTCACGGTAATGGTAGAGGTCGTACCGTCTGCCGAGGTCACCGTTAAGCTGTCGCTGTAGGTGGTGCCTTGGGCAAATTCATTATGGGCGCTGTCGGTAACATAGCTCCACACCCCGTTCGCAGCCACGCTGAACTGACCGTACCCATTGCTGCCCGCAGCATTGGTCTGGGCGATGAATGACGCAGGACTGTCCACATCGCTGATCGCCAAAGTTCCGCCCGTGCTTAAAACGG
Organism: Legionella antarctica; assembly: GCF_011764505.1. Lineage (NCBI taxonomy): Bacteria > Pseudomonadati > Pseudomonadota > Gammaproteobacteria > Legionellales > Legionellaceae > Legionella > Legionella antarctica. Next base: position 890,490 of record NZ_AP022839.1, on the reverse strand, counting down.
CATCGCTTTCCGTTAAACTGACTACCGCAGGGGCAATCACCGCCGCATCGTTGGTGCCTAATATGTTCACGGTAATGGTAGAGGTCGTACCGTCTGCCGAGGTCACCGTTAAGCTGTCGCTGTAGGTGGTGCCTTGGGCAAATTCATTATGGGCGCTGTCGGTAACATAGCTCCACACCCCGTTCGCAGCCACGCTGAACTGACCGTACCCATTGCTGCCCGCAGCATTGGTCTGGGCGATGAATGACGCAGGACTGTCCACATCGCTGATCGCCAAAGTTCCGCCCGTGCTTAAAACGGCATCGCTTTCCGTTAAACTGACTACCGCAGGGGCAATCACCGCCGCATCGTTGGTGCCTAATATGTTCACGGTAATGGTAGAGGTCGTACCGTCTGCCGAGGTCACCGTTAAGCTGTCGCTGTAGGTGGTGCCTTGGGCAAATTCATTATGGGCGCTGTCGGTAACATAGCTCCACACCCCGTTCGCAGCCACGCTGAACTGACCGTACCCATTGCTGCCCGCAGCATTGGTCTGGGCGATGAATGACGCAGGACTGTCCACATCGCTGATCGCCAAAGTTCCGCCCGTGCTTAAAACGGCATCGCTTTCCGTTAAACTGACTACCGCAGGGGCAATCACCGCCGCATCGTTGGTGCCTAATATGTTCACGGTAATGGTAGAGGTCGTACCGTCTGCCGAGGTCACCGTTAAGCTGTCGCTGTAGGTGGTGCCTTGGGCAAATTCATTATGGGCGCTGTCGGTAACATAGCTCCACACCCCGTTCGCAGCCACGCTGAACTGACCGTACCCATTGCTGCCCGCAGCATTGGTCTGGGCGATGAATGACGCAGGACTGTCCACATCGCTGATCGCCAAAGTTCCGCCCGTGCTTAAAACGGCATCGCTTTCCGTTAAACTGACTACCGCAGGGGCAATCACCGCCGCATCGTTGGTGCCATCAATGGTAACCGTTACTACCTGTGCGGTGCCATCAACAGTGGTTACGATAAAGCTGTCGGTGAGCGATCCACCAACGTTTAAAGCTTGCACAAAAGCATTATTATTGTCTAAGGTATAAGTCCATACCCCATTAGCAGTCACAGTATAGGTACCGAGACCATTAAGGCTCGTGGTAGCAATTGGTACAGCAGTAAAGAGATTGGAGACATTATCAACATCTGTATTCGTCAACGTACCACTAGCTTTAGGCGTTCCAACCACTTCATTATTTAATCCGCCTGCTTCGACTACATCCCCAGTACTTGTTCCGTTGATCACCGCAGGATCATTAACTGGATAAACTTCTACAGTTATATCTGCAGAGTTAGAGGCATAATCCTGATTTGAACCTTCGGTGGAAGTCGCTGTGATTTGTAAAATGAAGCTGCCATTAAAATTTAAGGGAGGCGTAATAGTTAATGCATCTAAGTTCCAACCTGTAACGCTTACTTCCGTATTGCCAGGGGTCGATGTAAAGGTATGTGTACCATCACTGAGTACCGCGCCCACAGGAATACTGTTAATTGTTACACTTAATGTTTCTGAACCATCAGTATCTGCAAGACTCGCGGAAATTTTACTCAAGGCTATAGGCGTATCTTCGTTACCATGATTTAAATTAAACCCTTCATAATATCCACCATCCTCAGAAGGTGATAACACAATGCCGCTTGAAGTAATGTCATTTACATCTTTATAAATCTCATAATTTGACGTACTTAAGTCTTGACCATTTAAATTAACATCATAGTTACCCGGGCCATTTGAATTGTTATGGTAAATATTAATTTGATAATAACCTGTAGTTGCAGGTGTAAACGTGCCACTAAACTGGCCTTGATTATTACCCCAGGTACCACTAGCAACTGCGGTGGTACCTACAACAACTCTGATACTGTCATCACCATACCCGCTAAAGGTATAAGGTGTATTCGCCACAAGATAAATAAAGCCTGTTTGCAATGATGCGGTTCCCACTGATACCGCATTAGTACCCGTTAATTCAGGATTGGTTACTGTCGTTGTACTGGCGGGGGGTACAGTATCGTTTTGGAAAGCGTTATCGATAACGGTTTGCAAAGTAGCAGGATTTTCACCATTACCATTTCGAGTGAATTGCAATTGGTTATTATTCCAGGTGTATTTAGTAAAGCCACTATCGGATGGTGTAGTGGCGCTGATGGTTAGATTGGGTGTATCAGCAACAGCAGTAACAGTTACCGTCGCCGTAGCTTGAGCAGATTGATCATTATGATTATCGGTACCAGTATAATCAAAAGCAGTCTCTCCACTCCAGTTAGCCGTGGGTTGAAAATATAACGAAGCACTGTTATTCGCTGCGATTACAGTGTCTCCTGTCAAAACTGGCTGTGTCATTCCAACATCGGTGTATAGAATACCGTTTGAAGGTAAGCTGTTGATTGTAAAAAAATGAACAGTTCCATCGGTGTCTGCGCCTGTTAACGACACCGTTACAGGCAAAGCAGGATCTTCGAACCCTGAGGAGGTGGTATCGTCAGCGATTGGGACAGCATTGATTATGTAGGGTTCTACTGTTCTTGCTGTTCCTGAATTGCCGGCCACATCTACAGAGGTGATGCTTGCACTAACATTTGAGTCTGCCGCCAAATCTGAACCATTCACACTGATATTAAGGGTATAGTCTTCTGTAACAATACCGGTGTATTCCACTTTATTCACAATCAAAATAATTGCATCACCCGGTTGTGCGTCGCCGCCAACCTGCCCGGTAATCTCAATCATATCGTCAGCTTCTGCTGAATTAATAACATTATCTGCTGTAATCGCATCCAGTGTGATAACAGGAGCTGGTGGGGTGGTATCTACAATCACTGGCTCCATACGCGTTACTGCACTTTCGTTACCTGCTTCATCAAATTGTTTTATTTGAACAGCATCATAAGCTCCCTCTGGAAGGGTAAAACTGTCTCCTGTGCCTGCGTTCCAATTAGAACCACCATCTGTTGAATAGGCCCAAGTGCCTCCTGAAATCAATGAACTAACATTGACTTGACCATTATTCGTGATTCTATCGGAAACTGAAGATCCTGTATCATCTGCAAGGCTAAGGAGCGGAGCAACAGGAACAATAGGAGTAAGGGAAGGAGAGGCAGTTTCAGTACTGATTCCTGATGTAGATGCCTCAGTAAAAAACATAGGTGTCGGATCATATCCTGATGCATAGTTGGTTGATACAGGAGTAACGCTAAATCCGGAGGTAACCAGGCCAGAACTATACATTGGATCGAGTATAAAAGTACTACCACCAGAACCCATAGCTTCTGATCCGGCTGTGGCAGCACCAAGAGTATTAAGAATTAAAGAAGGATCAATACCTTTGGCTATGGCCTCTTTAATCAACTCTTCGTTTATATCAATGGAAGCAAATTTCAAGGATGGAGATATCCTATCCAGACTTAGCGGTTTATTTAACGACAAAGCTTCAGGAAATCCATTGATAAACTGAATATAAGCCTCACCACTCAATAAAGTGAGTACATCTCCTTGATGTATGGGAGCTCCAGATTTAATTAATTGAATTCCTCCTTGGGGATTAACCTTTTCTAATAATCCACTTAGAGATCGAACCACACCGATAATAGCCAGGATAGACATGCCAACATTCCTCAAAACAACTCTCCAATTTAATCATAGCCCACGCTCGCTATCATAAGTACTTTTATTTGTAACAAAAGAGTAAACAATTAAATCATTTTGATTTTATGTTAGACTATTTCAATAATTTTTTTTTTCTTATGGCTTTTCCAGCTAAGACTTTTGTAACTAAAGAATATATTTATTAGCAGAAAAATTTTTTATTAAAAATAATAATAAATAAGCATCGGCTTGATAATTGCTGAATTGTAAAGACCGTTTTACATAAACATATTATTTATCGTGGTGAAATCTATCGGTGATAACAAAAAATCTGGATATTAAACAACATGACCTGACATCGAAGATGATGAATATACTTTTCTCAATATTTTCTGAACATGAAAGAGACTGAATTAGTTTAAGAACCAAAGAGGTTGAGGGTGTACAATAGAGGTGCTTGAACGCTATAGTTATGTATGAGATAGAATCAAAGGTGTTTCATGGAATTTAAAGCTCGCATAATTAATCAATTTTATTCTTGTGACCGATTTTTTCGTTTTGTTATCCAGCATTTTATTCAAGATGAGTGTGCTTACATTGCTTCCGCATTAGCCTTTACCAGTTTACTTGCAGTTGTTCCCTTGATGTCAGTTGGGTTTGCTATATTTTCTACATTTCCAGTCTTTCATGGTTTGGCAGACCCAGTACAAAATTTTATTTTTGATAATTTTGTTCCTTCTACAGGAAAAATAATTCAGGGTTATTTACAGCAATTTTCTTCACAAGTCACAAAACTCTCAACCTGGGGCTTAGTATTTTTGATTATAACGGCACTTTTAGTCATGTTTACTATTGAAAATGCGATGAATAAAATATGGCGGATTAATAACTCACGACATGGGGTACCTGCTTTTTTATTGTATTGGGCTATTTTATCTTTAGCTCCTGTGATGCTCGGATTGAGCCTTGTTGCCAGTTCTTATTTATTTTCTATTCCTCTCTTGATTGATCATCATGCACCCTCATTTCTGCTTCATTTGACCCCTTTTCTTTTCTCTTTGGTCGGCTTTACTTTTTTATATATGATTGTTCCTAATTGTCCAGTTAAATTTCGCCATGCTTTTTGGGGCGGGTTATTTGCTGCTGTTTTATTTGAAACAGCTAAAAAAGGATTTGCTTATTTTTTAACTCGTTTTGATACTTATGAGTTACTCTATGGTGCTTTTGCATCGGTGCCTATATTTTTTATCTGGATTTATTGGGTATGGCTTATAACTCTGTTGGGAGCTGAAATCAGTTATGCTTTTTCGGTACATCATCAAAGGCGTGGGGGCAAAGCTCTTGATGGATTTTCCCATGCCTTACTCTGGCTTTATCATTTATGGATAGTCCAGCAAATTGGTAAAGGTTTAACTTTTAATGAGCTTATCGATTCAAGTAGCCAACCTTTTTCGGTAGATGTAGATGAAATGATCAATGCATTAATTTATCAAGAACTCATTCATGCTACTGCAGAAGGACATTACATGTTGAGCCGTGACCTTAACCAGGTTACTCTCTATGATTTGACACAGCTATTACCATATCGCCTCCCTACTGACCTGGAGCTACAGTATTCAAAATCATCGCTGGCTGAACAATGGAGAGCTGCTTTTAGAAGAAATGATGAAGAATTACAAAAATCGCTCAGTATTAGCCTGGAGGAATTATTCAAGAAAAGCGATAAAAACTAGATTTTGGTCATTTAAATCCACAACATAACTAATAATGGTTCTAACTCTGGAATATTCCGGATTTAGCAGCACAAAACACACGAGAGGTCTAACTTCTCGTGTGTTAAAAATGGTCCGACACAATAATCTCAAAGGATATAACGTGCTAAATCTTCATCAGCCAGCAACTGACCAAGATTTTTATCAACATAAGTTTTATCTACATGAACTGTTTCACCAGATTTATCAGTTGCTTCAAAGGAAACTACTTCCAATAAGCGCTCCATAACAGTGTATAAACGTCGCGCTCCTATATTTTCCATACGTTCATTGACTTGCCATGCTACTTCAGCAATACGCCTGATACCTGTTTCATCAAAGGTCAGTTTCAAACCTTCAGTATCCATTAAAGCGGTATATTGTAACGTCAATGAAGCGCTAGGCTCAGTGAGAATACGCACAAAATCCTCGACCGAAAGTGCAGTTAACTCGACACGAATAGGTAAACGACCCTGCAATTCGGCAATTAAATCAGATGGTTTGGCCACATGAAAAGCACCGGAGGCAATGAATAAAACATGGTCTGATTTAACCATACCATATTTAGTCGAGACTGTAGTTCCTTCAACCAAAGGTAGTAAATCTCTTTGCACCCCTTCCCGTGAAACATCCCCACCACCGCTGTTCTCAGAGCGTTTTGCTACTTTATCCAGCTCATCAATAAAGACAATTCCATTTTGCTCAACGCTTTCTATAGCTCTGGTTTTAATGTCTTCCTCATTAACCAATTTCGCAGCTTCTTCTTCACGTAATATTTTCATTGCTTTTTCAACGGTCATTTTACGAGTTTTTGTGCGGTGAGTGCCCACTTGTTGAAACATCGACTGCAGCTGGCTTGTCATTTCTTCCATGCCTGGAGGTGCCATAATTTCTATGCCTACCGGAGTAGCAGCCAGATCAATTTCTATCTCATTATCATTAAGAGTTCCCTCACGTAATTGCTTACGAAATACCTGTCTTGCAGTACTATCCTTTTCAGCGGGAACTAATGCGCCACGAGCTGGAGGAAGCAGCACATCGAGAACACATTCTTCTGCAGCATCTTCAGCCAAATGGGCAACCTTCTTCATTGCAGTTTCACGCTCTTGCTTTATAGAGATATCTGTTAAATCACGGAGAATAGAATCGACATCTCGCCCAACATAACCTACCTCAGTAAATTTGGTTGCCTCTACTTTTATAAAGGGTGCATGAGCCAATTTAGCCAAGCGTCGAGCAATCTCCGTTTTACCCACTCCAGTCGGGCCAATCATCAATATATTTTTAGGCATTATTTCACTGCGTAAAACAGGGTCCTGGATCTTCATACGCCGCCAGCGATTCCGCAGCGCAATGGCCACGGCTCGTTTCGCATCATCCTGGCCGATAATATGTTTGTCCAGTTCTTGAACTATCTCACGAGGCGTCATCATCATACTGTTAATTGCTGTCATTGTTTAACTCTTCTATGGTTAAATTGTTATTGGTATAAATGCAGATCTCGCCAGCTATAGTCAATGATTTTTTGACTATATCTTTTGCAGATAATTTGGTATTTTCCATCAGTGCTCTTGCAGCAGCCTGAGCAAAAGGCCCGCCTGAACCTATAGCAATTAAGCTTTCCTCTGGTTCAATCACATCACCATTACCAGTAATAATTAAAGACGCTTTACTGTCAGCAACAGCAAGCACTGCTTCAAGCCGTCTTAAAATTCGGTCCGTTCGCCAATCTTTGGCAAGCTCCACTGCCGCCCTTACTAGATGACCTTGGTGCATTTCCAATTTGCTTTCGAAACGTTCAAATAGTGTAAATGCATCCGCTGTTCCTCCAGCGAAACCAGCAATGACTTTGTCTTTATAGAGTCGTCGTACTTTACGTGCATTACCCTTCATGACAGTATTACCCAGGGTAACCTGACCATCACCACCAATAACGACTTGATTGCCGCGTCTGACGGATAGTATTGTTGTCCCACGAAATTGTTCCAAAATTTAGTCCCCAAATCATACCGAAAACCTATAAATGGGGATTATAAATAAAATATCAATGGGATTAGGTAAAAATTTCTGCGCAGGTATCCTCGGCCTATACTGGGTGCAGCGGGATTTTTCCCTTGAATTGACAACTATGGGCTAAAAAGCCAGGGTAATGATGCAAGTCAAAATGCCTGATAATAATTCACCTGGTTATAAAAAAGATATGCCATGGGGTAAGGGAGCCAACTCCAGATGTTCTGCCAGACTTTGACCTATATCAGCAAATCCATCACGTCGGCCAATAAAATGTCCTTTAAAATCAGGTCCATAGGCAAGAACGGGAATATGTTCGCGAGTGTGATCAGATCCTGGGAAAGTTGGATCGCAACCATGATCAGCAGCAATAAGAACCAAATCTCCAGGTTGTAATAGTGCATCTAACTCGGTTAGACGAGCATCAAACTCCTCAAGGGCATGAGCATAACCAGCTACATCACGTCTGTGCCCGTAAGAAGAGTCAAAATCAACAAAATTAGTAAAAACTAAACTGCCTTCTGGTGCAGTCTTCATGGCAGCTAAAGTAGCATCAAACAAGGCCATATTACCATCAGCCTTAACTGTTTGAGTTACGCCTTGATGGGCATAAATATCTGCAATTTTTCCAATAGCAATAACTTCACGACCTGCAGCTTTAAGGTAATCAAGCAAGGTTTTATCAGGGGGTAGCGTTGAATAATCCTTACGATTTCCAGTTCTTTTAAAAATTCCCGATGTTCCAGTAAAAGGGCGGGCAATGACTCGTCCAATCTGATACTCATCAACTAAATGACGCGCAATCTCACAAATGTTGTACAAGCGCTGTAAACCAAATGTCTCCTCATGAGCTGCAATTTGAAATACGCTATCAGCAGAGGTGTAAACTATTGGTTTGCCAGTGCGAATATGCTCTTCACCCAACTCATCTAAAATGGTGGTTCCAGAGGCATGTTTCTCACCCAATACACCGGGTAAACCTGCCTGCTTTATAAATTTTTCAATTAATTCAGGAGGAAAGCAATTAGGTTTGTCTGGAAAATAACCCCATTCAAACGTTACCGGAACCCCTGCTAATTCCCAATGCCCACTGGGAGTATCCTTACCTAAGCTTTGTTCTACAGCATAGCCATAATAACCCACAGGTTCTGGTAAGGTAGCCAGATTAACAAATGGCAAACCAGAGCTTGAAAGCGCAGCATGGTAAAGGCCTGATTTCGCTAAATTAGGGAGAGTTAATGGTCCCTGACGTACACCGTTAATATCACATTCGCCTCGGTTACAAGCTTCCTGGATGTGAACAAAGGTATTAGCTCCTTCATCACCATAACGAAACGCATCAAGACTGGCACCAATACCTAAAGAATCCATTAACAAGATACAAACTCTTCTCGACATATTTAATACTCAACCTGACGACAACGGGTTTCTTTCAACCCGAAGAGTAGTAAAAAGGCAATTAATAATCCTACTGGCAATATAATTGCAGCATGCTGATAAGCTTCCAACTGATATACAGGCACACCGTTGATCAGGTGCATTCCACCATAGTTAGTTAAAAGCAGACTAAACAGATTTTGATAAATCAGGAAACCGCCTTGAGTTAATATGGAGATAACGCTGACAGCTGTCGCTGTCATCATGGGTGAACTACTTTCAGCAACTAATGCATAACTAATCACCTGGGCTGAAGTAAATAGACCCAGCAGGAAAAATAATACAGTCATTAGGTTGAGCGAAACCGGGAGATACAGAACAGCTAATAGAGTGAGCATCGATGCAAGAACACCTATTTTCATCGGGATGATACGTAAACCTGCTTTATCGGAGAGCCAACCTACTAAAGGAGCGCCTATTATAGCCCCAAAAAATAACATCCCATTCACTACAGAGGCTTGTTCAGGACTGACGCCCAAACGTTGCTCAAGATACAAAGTACCCATCATAGCCCCAAACACTGCAATCGCCATATTCATCAAGCTGGTAAAGAGCGCAGCTCGCAAGTACTGGGTGTTAAAATAAGCTTTTCTAGCTGCTGATAAAATTTTTATTGGCTGACCTTCTTTTTTCACAGCAACCTCGGGTCTTTCTTTTATCCAAAAAATCATCAAAACCAATATCGCAAATCCAAGTAAACCAATGTCTAAAACTGCTTGACGCCATCCCACATAAGCAACCAGTTTAGTCAAAGGATATTGAGCAAGCATACCCCCAGTCATTGCCATAGTCACTATAGCTCCTGTGACCAAAGCCATACGTTTGGGGGGAAACCAGTGAGAAGCTAACCGAACCGGACCTAAAAAGCAAAAAGCACTGCCAATACCGGTGACAAATCGACAAAACAACGCCATGTAAAAAGAATGGGAGAAAGCCAGGATGAACGTGCTGATCACACAAAAAAACATGGCTATTAAAATAGTATTTTTAATGGAGTAACGGTCAAGCACCATACCCGCGATAAACAGAAATATAACATTGGATAGATAATAAATACTCGATAAATAAGCCATTTTATCAGCTTGTATTTGAAAATCCTGCATAATATTTGCCGCTATAGACGCAAACATATTCCCCTGGATAAACTCATAAAAGAAAAACATTGTTGCCGCAAAACATACTAACCAAGGTAATAAAGATGATTTTATATCATCAGATCCTTTAAATTCCTCTACTAACTGCTGCATAGTCACTCCTCAACCTTATCGTTTGCAGTACGTTTCACGGGTCATTAATACGGCGAATAGAGCCGCAATTGCAGCAATAGGGAACATCCACATGGCAAACTGAAAATCAGCAATCGCATAGTGTGCACTCGTTGTGCCTGCATGATGTGTCATTAGCCAACCAAAAAGTACCTGTCCGACGCCACCCCCGCCCATTATAAGAACGGAGGCAATTCCTGTTGCAGCACCTGTATTCTGCGCCTCATTACTTTCGGCCACCAAAGGATAGGAAATTACTTGGGTGCTGGTAAAAAATCCCAATGCAAAAAAAATAATACCAAGCACCATTTGCGATAGGGCTATATGCAGAAATAAAGGAACCACCGTAATCAGCGTAGCAAGAGCACCAATAATCATTAACGGTTTACGACGTCCATGAGTATCGGATAGCCACCCCACCAAGGGACAGCCAATCACACTGCCCATGAAAATTAAACTGACCACATTACTGGCAGCAATGTCCGACAAATGATGTGCTACCTGCAAATAACTGGCACCCCATAAAGCACACAAAACCATAATAGGCAGATTAAGAAAGGACGTATAAAATCCTGCCAGCCAATTTTGAGGATTAGCTAATGCCTTTTTAAAACCCGCAATTATTTGCCCCTGATTCGTATGAATTCGTCCTGGAGAAAGTGCAGGTTTATCTTGAACAGTGATATATATCCATAAAAGTAAAACAGCACCGACAGCGGCATCTATTAATAAAGCACGACGCCATCCAAAAAGATCGTAGAGATAAGCAAAAGGAGTATGAGCCATCATGCCACCAATAAAGGCCATCGTGACCAATGAACCAATTACCAGCGCCTGTCTCCGTGGTGGAAACCAATGAGATACCAGAACAACACAAGATAAAAAGCAAAATGCATTACCTATTCCGGAAAGAAAATGGAAAAGCGAAGCCAAAGCAAATGATTCCGTAATAGCAAAACCCAAGGTACCTAAAACACAAACCAGCATGGCAATCAGGATGACGCGACGTGTTGAAAAACGATCCAGAAGAATACCCGCAGGTAAAAGAAAAAGAATATCAGCCCACAAATAGGTACTGGACATCCAACTCAATTGAGCAGCATCAATATGAAATTCATCACGTAAAGGCTGGTTAATTACATCAAAAATATTGAGCTGAAAAAATTCATACATAAAGAACAGGCCGGCTGACAGGCACACAATCCAAGCCATCAAGTCACCACGAGGAACAAAAACCCTCGAATCTACTGCGACAGAATGTGACACTGTTACTCCTATATCAAGGCCTAAAAGTTGCGGCAAATTATATCAAAATTTAAAGAAGATTGGTATCTTTATTGAACAATATCTTATTAGAGGTCAAAACGCCCGCCTCACGTTGCTTATAATGCAGTCTGCAAGTGGCTACATAAGCTTCATTGCCTCCGATTAATACCTGTTCTCCCTCAACCACAGTTTCACCCTGAGCATTAATTCTCATATTCATAATCGCTTTACGTCCACAATGACAGATAGTTTTTAGTTCTATTAACTCATCTGCCCAGGCAAGTAAAAATTGGCTACCAGGAAACAGTTCTCCTTTAAAGTCTGTTCTTAGTCCATAGGCTAATACCGGAATTGACATTTGATCAGTAATTTCTGTTAATTGATGAACTTGCTCACGAGTCAAAAACTGAGCTTCATCAATGAGTACACAGGCATAACTCTGTTTATTGTGTTGCAGACTCAAGGTGAGTTCATACAGATCATCACTTCCTTTAAAAGCAAAAGCCTGCTCGGATAATCCAATACGAGAACAGATGGTACCTGATTGATAACGAGTGTCTATAGACGGCGTAAACAACAAAGTCTGCATTCCTCGTTCTCTGTAGTTATGGCTTGATTGTAATAATACCGTGCTTTTTCCTGCATTCATTGCAGCATAGTAGAAGTAAAGTTTTGCCATAAACGTCATCAATATAAACAAGCCGACTACTTTACTATGAGTTAACAATTAAGAACAGGACAATGAAGCAAGATATTTTCTACTTGATGCGGGATGGGGATAGAAAAATTGAAACCGATGCCGTTGCTTGCCATTTTTGTTTCTGACTTAAACATCTTTCTGTGTCTACTAGAAACCGATAATGTTTCAACGGTAAATAATATCCATATTTTACTCTTTAGACACATTCATATAATTTCATTGGGTTTTTGAATGTTTGGTTTGAAAATACGCAACTTCGGTAAGATGCATGAGAAACTGGTCATTCTGAACTGAATGTTACTTACGAGTTTTTTCTAACATACTTGAAAAAATTGAGATTTTTTTTAAAATAAAATTGTATAATGAAAATACATGACTAGCGGATCAGTTTAGTTTACACTGATTCCTGTAAGTAATACTTACATTATTTTGTTTGGAACCAGGAGATATTAACATGACGTTTACCCCAAAGGATTTTGAAGCTTTAAAAAAACATTTTAATGATACAGTTACAGTCTTACTAAAACGTGACGGAAAAGAGCCAGAAAAACATACAATTAACGACTTAACCAAAAGAAAAGAGGAAACCTTATTCTTAAAAGCAGTGTTAACTGAATTAGAAAATCGGATCACTGAAAATGCTCCAAAAAGTTTAAAACCCTACGCGGAAATATTTTATGGTGCCCAAGCACTGATCCAACAAGATATTGAGGATAACCGTGGTTGGGGAGAAAGCGAGGGATTACTACATGGCAGATTAAGTGATGGGATGGGAATTACAGAAACTAATCACCCGGATCTCTACCAACAAGTCAGACATATTAGTAAATTGAATAATTTCTTAAAACTTGTATATCCAGAAGGCGACTCCAGAAATGGCCTTCTAATCCCCAATGTTCTCAGTTCAGTTCCTTTAGATAAATTAACTGCCTTAATCGCTAAAGGCTATCAGCTGGAAGAAACTGCCAGAAAAAAACTAACTGAAAGCTATCTTGCTGACGGAAAAACAGAGGGACATGCTAATAGCCTTACGGTAACGCATGATATACCCGAATCAGCTATTGCTCAGTTTGAAACCTTTGATACCTTAACCAAAGCGCTTGATAATTTAAGAATGGATGAGATTGCTAATAAAAACGTGGTCAAGATAGATCTTCTTGCCAATAAAACCAGATCAGCACAATTTCAATCGCTTCTCACTATGGCCGAAACGCTTAGCGCCTCTAGAATTAAAGCTCCTGAAAAAATTGGGATCCTTGCAGGAATGATGTTGCTTGTTCATGAGCAAATTGGTCAGGAATACGGGAAACATCCTTTTAGTAATGATGATATTCCTGGTTCAATTGTTCACACTGGACTGACTAAAATATTAAAAACCAAGGAAATGAGCCGAGAGAACGCTGAAGCATTAATAACTTCCGCCAAACATTTCATGGTACATATGTCCGTTGAACATAACGAATATAAAGGAGGTGTGGTAAAAGAAAGTGTTAGAGCAAAGCATCTTTTTAGCCAGGTGGCCGGTTTTAATTTGGTTCCCGTATTGGATTTAATGGAAAAATTAATTAAACACTGTCGTATCGACTCACTTAACCGATGTGTTACCGCGCATAAAAAAGCACTTGAAGATAGTCTGCCTCCAAAGCCCAGTTCCGCTTATGGATATCTGAATATAGGTGGTTTGTTTGGGAAAACCGTAACGGCAACAAAAGAAGTAGAAGATGAAATCAATGATTTGGAAGAAGAAACAAAAGAGCAAGAGAAAATTGTTGATGAACCATCCACTGGATTAGTAGTCTAGGTTCATGCTTCTTTTTTTAAATTAAGTTATTATCGTAGTTGTTTACAACTTAAGATGTACTTCAGCTACGATAATAACCATCACCATTATTTTTCCTTACTACTATGTACCTTGAACTAAGCCATTTAGCTTAATTTTTGTTACAATGGTGGTTTTATATTAACCTATTCATCAGAACTCCCAATGAAAATCAAGTCACTTATAACATCTATTCTCTTGATCCTATCACCGTTAGTATTTCCAACCGTAAGCTCGGCGCAGAAAAAAACAATTGCTATCACTATAGATGACCTTCCTTTCGTCGGGGAGTACCGAAATTTTCATTTAAATATGATCATAAATTCAATGAAAGAACAGCAGGTACCTGCTACGGGATTTATAATTGCCAGGGAAATACATTCTTCTAATTGGGAGGCGCTGCATAGATTTCGTGATGCAGGTTTTGGATTAGGGAATCATACGTTCTCTCATGCAAATTTAAATAAACTCAAAGTTAAAGATTACATCCATGAGATTAAAGAAGCGGATACCATTTTATCCCCTGTTATAACTAAACCAAAATATTTCCGATATCCCTATTTAGCAATGAGTTCAGGAAGTAAAAAAAATAAAATTTTATGCTATCTTGCCAAGCATAATTATCAAGTAGCTCCCATTACTGTTGACAGCAAAGATTTTGTTTTTAATCAACGCTTATTATCAGTACCGGAAATGGATAGACGTGCTTATCTCAATGAGTTAAAACCCTTTTATCTTGATTTTATCTGGCAGCAAACCTTAAAGGCCGAAGAACATACCCAATATCATCAACGTTCTGAGCAGGCACAAATCTTATTAATCCACGCCAACTTACTAAACGCCTATGTTTTACCTGATCTTATTAATTTTTATAAACAAAAGGGTTACACTTTTGTTACTCTGGAAGAGGCCTTAAACACATTTAAAGATCCTATTCGTTGTGCAAACCTCCAAACGCAACCCAAACAGATCCTTAAGAAACAGAAAACCGATCTGAATATTGAAACATTTGTAGATTGGGATTAAACCTTTTAAGAACAAAAAACACACAATTTAGAAAATATTAAGAGTCAAGAAAAAAATCCAGGTCTTATTTTGTCGTTCCATTAGTTTAAAAAAAGACAGAAGTGGGACTAATTTATCTCATTTTATTTAATTTCCTCATACCGCACTTTTTAATCAAATCCATGATATAATTGCATCAAAAATAGTCACATTGAATTGAGTAAAACATCCATTTCGTGTCAGAATGGTACACTAAGGAAACAACATGAATTTTACATCTTTGGGTCTAATAGAACCCTTACTTCGGGCTGTTAGTGAATTGGGATATACAGAACCCTCTCCCATTCAAGTACAAGCAATACCTGCCGTGTTACGTGGTAGTGATGTATTAGCCTCTGCACAAACCGGAACTGGTAAAACTGCCAGCTTTGTATTACCGATTCTACAAAAAATCCATGATAAACCACGCGCTAAAAGTAATCGTGCGCGAGTTTTAGTCGTCACCCCAACCCGCGAGTTAGCTGCTCAAGTGCACGAAAGTATTGTTCAATATGGACGTCATTTATCCTTACGTTCTGCGGTTGTTTTTGGCGGAGTAAAAATTAGCCCGCAAATGATGAAGTTGCGTGGTGGTGTAGAGATACTGGTTGCGACTCCCGGGCGGTTGTTGGATTTGCATCAACAACGTGCCATTCTTCTTGATGAAATAGATACATTGGTCTTAGATGAAGCAGATCGTATGTTAGATATGGGCTTCATTCACGATATTAAACGTATCATTAAATTAGTGCCCAAAAACAGACAAAATTTAATGTTCTCAGCTACTTTTTCTGAAGAAATTCGCGCCTTAGTCAAAGGTATATTGAATCAGCCAGTCGAAATAGATGTTGCACCCCGCAATACGACTGCAGTGGCTGTAAAACAAACCGTTCATCCCGTTGATAAAGCTCGCAAATCGGCGTTACTCAGTCATTTAATCCATAAAAATAAATGGGGCCAAACCCTGGTATTTTCGCGTACCAAACATGGAGCCAATAAATTAGTTAAACAGCTGGCAGAAGAGCATATTTATGCTGCTGCTATTCATGGCAATAAATCACAATCTCAACGCACTAAAGCGTTAGCTGATTTCAAATCAGGCGAATTACACATTTTAGTGGCTACCGACATTGCCGCTAGGGGAATTGATATAGATCAACTTCCATGTGTAGTAAATTTTGATTTACCCCAAGTTGCTGAAGACTATGTTCATCGCATTGGTCGAACAGGCCGCGCAGGAGCTTCTGGCCAAGCTATTTCTTTGGTTAGTGCTGATGAAGTCGGACAATTACAAGCCATCGAAAAATTAATTAAGCGTAAATTGGAACGGATAGAAATTGAAGATTTTGAACCCAATCACAACTTGCCTAGTTCCGCATTACCTTCACAACCCAAGAAGAATTTCCCCTTTAAGAAGAAAGCGACTCCAGCAGCAAGAAAAACAGAGCGGAAACCGTTTATGAACCGAGCAGGTAAAAAATAGTTGAACAAGCTCCCAATCGCGTATGCACGTAGTACTGCCCTGTATCAAGCGATGAACATGGTTGTATGTCCATTTGGGACTCAACATTCTATTACTTGCGGCACTAACTGGAACTCTGGATGGATAATAGTAACTCAACCAGTGGCCAATACAGGTACTCTTCTAAAGAGCCAACAAGCAACTCCAGTAGACCCGACATTAACCGCTAATGTAACAAGTGTAGTATTTGACTCCCATGGAATACGGCTTTTTTTGTTGGCCAAGGAACAGGAGGACAGAGTTCATTAATGCGAGCTACCTTGGTTGATAGTAATTGGATTATTCAGCCCATCGTTCCGGGAATTGAATTGATGAAAATACAATATGGAAATGATTATGCTAACCTTACTGGCAGTGACACAAGCAAGTTAATTTATCGAAAAACTTCCTTCAGTCTGTCTTCCGGGACAAAATTGTAAGTTACCATCAAATTTATATCGAATTACTGCACGCGCCCTTGGAGCGAATGGAAATTCATCCGTAATGCTACAAACTACACTACAAATTCAATAGGTCATTTATTATGAACCATATTAAATTAAATAATCAGAACAGACAGGTACTTTGCCTTTGAGGAATTATTCTATTTTTTCAGAAAATACAAATGACGGCTTTAGTATAAGGAACCATAAAATAATGAATAATTATCATAAAATAAGAAACAGTAATTCATTTCTTCATGGGTTTACCCTGATAGAACTGCTTATTGCGATGCTGGTCTTTGCAATTCTTATCGGTATAGCCTACCCTTCTTATAAAGCATATTTGTTGCGCTCCAATCGCGTGGATGCCCTTCAGACACTTGCTCAAGATCAGCTTATTTTAGAACGTTGCTATTCACAAAACTTTTCTTACAATACTGCCTGCGGTGCACTCCCTGCTTTTCCCCAAGCATCAACACAGGGTTTTTATAGCATAGCTATTTCAAATACAGGACCGACCACTTATACATTAACCGCCACCCCTGTCGGAAATCAGGTAGAGGATACAACCTGTGCCAGCATATCCGTTAACCAGGCTAATGTGAGAACAGCTACTGACACATCAGGAACAGCACAACCAAGGTGCTGGGATCTCCGTTAAATGATGCTAGAGAATCACCGTTAATTGTCAGTCGCCTTATATATAAAGCCATGGAAGCGAATCAAACACACTGTTTCTTAACCGAAAAGACAGCCTTTTATCCGCTAGATTTTTTTCCTTCAGTTTCGCTTAATACTGTTGAGGCCTCCTCAACAGCCTCATGTGAAAATAGAGTAAATGGATTAGTGCCCATAGTATTTTCCTCAGAACTTACTTTTCCATGCTTACTAATTAGTAATGCTTCATTAAGTAATGGTTCAGGAAAAGAATGTAAAGGTGGCAAAAACTCATAACCTGCTCTATTAATCATTAGACAAATTTCAGGTTGAGTAGCAAAATAATCAGTTAGTTTCAGACTCATTTTATCAGTGGATAAATCAGCTATTTTTAAATTGATTATTACATTCGCAACAGTGCCTAAAGCTTCTCGTCGAGAAGTTGAGTTATCAAACTCTACGTCATCTATAAAACTCATATTAATTACATTATTAAGTAAGTTTGATATGTATTCTGTTGAAACATCCTTTTGTTGGTAAAGTATCTGGCATATTTTTTGTAATACGGAAAAATATGCTAATAAGTCATCTTCATTTAACATGCCCCACTCATTACTACCATACATTGAAGAATGTAATTTCTGGCTTAAATAATTTTGTAACTTATTTTGTTTGAGGAAATTACGAGAGCTAAATGCCAAATCATTTAGAATATCCCTCATTTTAAGTGCCATTAATTTGGGACCACCTGTTTCAGAGTCGATTATTTTTTGTAATGTTGGGATCATAATTTGCATTAAAAAATAAAATTCTTGGACATTAAATACTGTTGCACCAAAACAATGAAAAAATATGTCATGAAGAGCAAACGAAACTGGGCCTGCTTGTAATTGATGAATTTTTTTAGGATTTGATTTGATATAAGCTGAATGAAGTGTAATCGGATGTTTATTTTTGCTGTGAAAATAATCGTACAGACTCTCAACTCCAACATTACCAAAACAAGGTGCTAGCTCTATTTGTCTTTCAGAATTTAATTTCTGTAATAACCATTTTGTAAAACCTGTTGAGGGGGTAAGTACAAAGGTTTGATCTTGATAAGTGTGAATCTGTAAAAGTGGCGAAAATTGTATATTCGTATCCATCATTGTTTTAACATCATCATTTTTATCCTGAGTATTATAAGGTATCCCTATTATCCATTCCTCGCTATCAGTAGCAGAGGAAAAATAGTCGACAATATCTTTAGCTGAAATCAGAAATTCAAATTTTTTTTCGATGTTTTTTGCGTATATGTGCAATAAGGAGGTGTCTTTGCTATTAAAAACACAGACTTTCCCCCAATTAAGTCTGCGCGCACCCGCATGTTCAGGATGTATTAATTGTTTCTCAGTAAACTGCATTAAAACACTTAAATATACATAACCAGTTAAAAATTGCTCCTCTTTAATTAAGTTTTCCTTTAAAAGATAAATTAAATACAACTGGCAATTTTGATCATTAAAAATTGATTGAGTTGAATCCCCATCATCTAATGCTTTTTTTAAATTAACGGCCCCCTCTTTTATGATCTCACCTTCAAGAAAAGTAGAATCTTTAACAAGAGAGCTTTTCTGAATAAATTTAACTAATGTAATAAATGCATTTGCTGATTCAGAAGTTAATTTACCCTTCATGATTAGACCTTAACTATATTTTATAGTTTAAGTATAGGCATAGCTCCGGGAATTTCATAATCCATTGCGTATTGTATATTGATATTATTAATTTATCATAATTAGAACAGATTGACGATAGTGTCGCTAAGCTCGTGATTGATTTTAGCCATCCATGGCTGAAATCGACTCGCAAACGCGACAAGTATGCCTCCGGCGGCCCTGGCCGTCCTGTGTCCGCTTGTTTTTTCACCCCATTCGGGGTTCAAAAACAACGCTACCCCAATGACTGACGCCTTTTCGGATGCCTTATATTTTGCCTGCGGCAAAACATCCGGCTCTAAGGCTACCAGGGACTACCAGCCTCGCTCGTTCCTCGCTTCCTTGGCTGGCAGCGGTTGATTATAAGAGGGCATTAAAAGCTCTGAAATTTTCGTGGCTTTTGAAGCGAAAATCCTAATTTCCTGGATTAGGAAGATTACAATTTTTGCAAAGGCCTTTGATTTCTACAGTGCAGTTTATAATTGAAAATTGAATCGCGTTAGCTGACTCTTTTACAGAGGTGAAATCAATAATGCACTCTAATTCTTTAACGAAATCGCACTGGCTGCAAATAAGAAATTGGGCCTGTCCCACGTGATGCCCATGCAAACAGGCCACATAGGATTTAAGGCTGTCAATGCAATGGATAAAGCCTTCTTGATGCCAAAACTGAATGGCACGATAAACTGTTGGTGGCTTGGGGTTTTCTACTTCCATGGATAGTTTTTGCAGTATGTCATAAGCACCGAGTGGCTTTCTTTCATCCACTAATATTTTTAGGACACGCTCTCTTGGCTCTGTAAATCGATACCCATGCTGAACGCAATGTTTATAAGCTCTGTCCAACAAATTATGTTTCATTAACCCTCTTCAAGTTAAGTTAGTACGCGCTAGTTTATCATAGTCTCCATTTCAAGGAAAAATGATCAATATAAGACCTCATAGACCAAAATAAATCACTTGCTGTCTAAAAATTATTTAATGTTTCTTGATTTCCATCAATCTACTGTTATATTATAACACTTTTTATTGAACCTTTGTGCCCTCTTAGCATCTATGTACTCATTTAAACAGAGGAAACCCATGTATTATTATAATTATCGATTCCATCTTTCAGATGATTCCCAATTTCTAGATACGGAAAAAAACGCAGAAAAAATTGAACGGATTTTGATTGAAGCCCACAGCCTGGATCTGGTCCGAGTAGCAATCGATTTGACTAGTGAAAATAAAAGTATCAGTTTATTGTGCAAATCCCAAGATGCTATCTCCATACAAGCCCAGGTAACAAAGATTTTATTAGACGAAGGGATTACTGTAAATGAAGGGATTGAGGCAGAAGAGCTCTGGGACGAAGAGGAAATGGGGCCACATACATCGAGGATCATACACCCTGATCGCATAAAAAAGCGCAAAAAAAAGACGAAAAATGATGGCCATTCTCATGATCACTCTCATGATCACGCTCATGACCACGCTCATGACCACGCTCATGATCATTCTCATGATCATTCTCATGGTCATGACAATCATTGGCTTAAAGCTGCATTAGGTTTGACCTGGGGAATAGGCTTGCTTGTTCTCTCTCTTGCGAGTTTCAACATTCCTCTGATTGCCTACTTTGTTCTAACCGGGCTTACTACATTGATGACTTTATATTTAGGACGTACTGTCTATCAATCAGCATGGCATGCATTGCTTGAAAAAAAATGGGATACCACAACTTTATACACAATTAGCACTTTGACCATTGTTGGTGTATCTCTTATAAGCCTGTTTGTTCCAGGGTTACCTATGATGTTTGAAGCAGCACCATTGGTTTTAGGTTTTTGGCATCTGGGTGAAGGGGTGGAACATACCTTAATAGGTGAGATTACCAGGAAATTGGATGTGCGCGATTGTGTACCTCCCCTAACCCTGTTAAAAGGTAAAACCGATAGAGAAATTTCAGTCAAAAAATTAATTCCTAATGATATTATCAGTATTAAAAGCGGAAATGTTATTCCTGTCGATGGAGTATTAACGCACGCAGCACTTCTTTATACCACACGAATAGATGGTTCTCCCTATCTCAAAACGTTCAAATCAGGGGACGCTGTGAAAGCCGGGATGACTTTAGCCGATCATATCCCTTCATTGGAAATGCGGGTTACCAAAACCTATCAAAACTCTTATCTCTCATTAATCGCAAAAAATATTAATAAAGCTAATAATGAAAAAGCACCTGTTGAACTGTTTGCAGATAAGGTATTGAAATATTTTATTCCTGGTTTGATCGGGGTAGCACTGGTATCAGGCATTGTCATAGGCTCAGTGTTTAATCCTGCTCTTGCTATTCAATGTGTTGTGTCTGTTCTTGTGAGTGCTTGCCCCTGTGCGTTAAGTTTAATTACCCCGCTGGCTGTTAAAATCGGGATGAAAAAAGCATCTGAAAATGGGATTCATTTTAACAATGGGAAAGCGTTACAAGCAGCTGCTGACATCGATACCACTGTTTTTGATTTAAATGGCACACTGACTAAAGGCAAAATTGCAGTAGATGCCTTGTATATGGCCGATAAAAAATTTTTGAGCCATATCGCATTATTAGAAGACCAATCCAATCATCCAGTGGCAAAAATTATTAAGTCTTATATAGAGGATCAAGGCATTGTTTCAAATGAGCCTTTAGAAATAACTTCCGTTGATAAAAGTCATCACTCGGGGGTGAAAGGAATAATTAATGGGGAGGCATTCATAGTAGGCAATATGGAGATGATCAGAGCTAATGGAATTACCCGTATCGATATACCTTATAATAAACCTGAAAATGGTTCCATTTACATTGTGCGTGGAACAACAGTAATTGGCCAAATGAGCTTATCTGACCCTTTGCGAGACGATGCCATTGCAACTGTTAATGAATTAAAGCGTCTTGGTATAACAGTACATATTTGTACTGGTGCAGATAGAGCCAGCACAGAAAAATACGCTGCATTATTAGGAGTTGATCCAGACAATATCTGTGCCAATGCAGTGGGGGCAGTAACCAGACCCGGAGAAGTATCTAAAATAAGTTACATTGAACAGTTAAAACAACAAGGCTGTAAGGTGGCTATGGTAGGTGATGCAGCAAATGATGCCACAGCCATTGCCTATTCAGATATAGGCATTGCGGTAAAATCAAGTATTGGTGATGACATCACAGAACAATATGCGGGCATCGTGATTCAGCAGGGGTTGTTATTCCCTATTGCCACCGCATTTGATGTGGCAAAAAAAACCAAACAAAATATTTTCCAAAACTTATTCGTGAGTTTAACCTATAACTCAATGATTACTTTAGTGGCAGCAGGATTGTTTGTTGCTTTAGGTTTTGCCCTAAATCCTGCACTGGGTGTTGCATTGATGGTGCTGGAATCAACTATTATTTTAGCGAATTTATACCGCTTTAAACATCAGGAAATTTTAGCTCCGGCATCACAAAATACACCTGTTGTAGTGGATGCAGACGTGCATGAAAATACAACTGCAAAAGTATTGGATGCTTTAGGATATCGCTCCCAACCTAAAGCCAGTTTAGATAGTGCACAAGAACCCGGGACACTAAGCTCTAATTCTGGAAAGCTATTTATGCCTGCCGCAAACCTCTCTTCCCATAACCCAGAGATGACTCAGCAAGAGGTAATGGGTCAAATGACCTGTTGGCCATGCCTAACCAATGGATAGCTCATTTCAAAAACTCAAGGATGAGACCAAAACCACAGGATGTGGTGACAAGAAAATCCGTTGATTAAAGCGCCGATTTCCATTACATTGCCACCTATAATGGAAAGTCCAACTACAAAATAAAATGGAAATTTTTTGCTTTTTGATGGGTATACTCTATTGGTATACCTCCAATTTTTATTTACCCATAGCCTGTTTATTAATCTTCTTTATCACCCCAAGATATCCAATTATTCTGCTATTTATACTTGGTATGTTAGTCGCCTGGATTCATCAATATCAAATAGTAACCAGAGGGGTACCTGATGCTGATGTAATTCCTCATGCCATATTACAAGGAACAATTGCCTCCATTCCAATACACAACATCAATAAAACACAATTTTCTTTTGCACTCGAAAAAATTAATGGGCATCCCGCCCAAGGTTTATTGCAATTAGCCTGGTATAATAAAGCCCCCCCTTTACATGCAGGGCAACGCTGGGAGCTTAGCGCAAAAATTAAAAAACCACGGAATTTTCTTAATCCTGGTAGTTATGATTACGTTAACTCTCTTCGCAAACGTCACATTGATTGGACGGGTTATATTCGTTCTAAAAACAATAAACTATTAACTGCTTCCCCCTCTTCATTTAATTGGTTACAACTCCGAGAGCGATTAGGTAATGCCCTCTTACAATTAGCACCAGATAAGCAAAAAGCAGGAATTATAGAGGCCCTAACTTTAAATTTAACGACCCACATCAGCCAGGAAAACTGGAATCTGTTCAGACGAACAGGGACTATTCATTTATTCGGTATTTCCGGGGAGCATATCGCATTGATATCAGGACTCGTTACTTTAATTCTAAGATGGGTATGGTCAAGGAGTAGCCGCTGTTGTTTATGGATCCCTGCCATTTCTGTAGCGAGCGTTGGCGGGCTAATTACGGCATTACTTTATGCCTTTTTAGCAGGATTTGAACCCCCGGTACAAAGAGCTTTAATTGGGTGTTTTTTATATACTTTATATTGTCTGGGGAAACAGCGTTTTACTCAATGGCAAGTATGGCGTTATGCTTTATTGGGGGTGTTGTGTCTCGAACCCCATGCCGTTTTTATGCAAGGATTTTATTTCTCCTTTCTGGCCGTAGCGTGTTTGCTATTAACCCAGCAACGCTGGAGAATTAAGGGATATAGAGGAAGGTTGGCGTTACAATTGAGTTGTTTGATTGGTTTGATGCCTTTAACCCTTTATTGGTTTTCCTATGGATCGCTCAACGGATTTATTGCCAATTTATTTGCCATTCCCCTGGTCGGCTTGCTTATAGTACCTTTAGCTTTAATTACCCTGTGTGCCTGCTCATATACATCGGCCTGGATGTTAATGAAGCCATTATCCTGGCTTATTGATTTACTGTTTAAGGGACTAATCTGGACAGAACACTTGGCTGGGATGAATATAAACTGGTCTATTAATAGGCTTCCTTTGGTCCTTTCATTAATGGGGGCTTTACTCATGTGGGTTTTATTGCCAGTCAAACCTTTCAAATTCCTGGCCGTTATTTGGCTTCTTGTTCCTTTTTTTCCACCGCGAACTATAATTCATCCAGGAGAAGCTTTGATCCATGTTTTAGATGTAGGACAGGGATTGGCTGTGACAATTCAGACCCAAAATCATGTATTGCTTTATGACACTGGAGATCAGTTTTTTCAAGGTAGTGACTTGGGAGCCATGGTTATTTTACCTTTTTATCAAGCCACAGGAATAAAAAAGGTTGATAAAATAGTGATCAGTCATCCTGATAAGGATCATCGAGGGGGATTAAAATCGGTCGAAGCAGGGATTAAAGTGGATCAGTTATTAGTCAATAATACTCGTTTTTATGATCATGGTTTAAATTGCCATGACTATCCAGAATGGCAATGGGATGGGATATCCTTTCGTTTTTTGCCAGTACGCGAAACTTTTCAAGATAAAAATAACAACTCCTGCATTTTACAAGTAGGAAACTCGATTGGACGTGTTTTACTAACAGGTGATATAGAAAAAATTAGTGAGGACTATCTGGTACGAACTTATGGAAATCAATTGGCATCTGAGGTGTTAATTGTCCCGCATCATGGAAGTAAAACTTCTTCATCTTATCGATTTTTACTTGAAGTGGCACCTCGTTATGCTATTGCTTCATTAGGCTTTGATAATCGATTTCATTTCCCACATGCCAAAACCCTCGCCAATATGACCTCCCTAGGCATTGCTTTTTTTAAAACAGACGAATGTGGCATGGTAGATATAACCCTTCCCCTCAAAGGAGAAATAAAAAGACCTGAATGTTATAGTGGCTTAAGAACATAAACCCTGTTTCTCAACACATCATCATGCACGGTATGTAATTTTTACTCTGCTTACCCACATTTCTATTAAATTAGAGATGAACCACAAAATAAAATTCTTCTTGCCTGAATTGTCATGAATCTGTATATTTGAACCAAGTGCGCATATTATGGACAATAATTTAGCGATTTTTACTCATCCGGAACTATGCTGCTGCTTTTTTTAGGCCTATTCAAACCAACCGCTAATATCGGTGCATGAATCCAGTATAACATTGATGTCTGTGTAACTATTGCGACGGGACATGTACAGCTCGTGAAAGATAAAGAACAAAATAGCCTGATGCTTTGAGTCAAGCAAGATCCAGACTGATTGGAGAACAATGGCATCGTCTTGAATCAAGGGCCGCTCTTGATCCACAAGACCCAAGAAACGAATCCTCTCTTGCAATGCTTAGTGTGTAACTTTAGTTATTTCTGGCTCCTCAAAATACTGGGAACACGTCAATTGTGATGTCCAGAAAACTATCTTGGATGTCACGGATAAGTCCCACTGTTTTCGTGAAGCGCAAATAACTAAAAGCTTCTGTGACACCTCTTTAAGATTATAACAGGCTGATTTTTAAATGGCTGAGTCCCTGCGTGCCGCTTCTTGTAAACGAAATCCAAAGAGATCTCTGGATGCCTCGAACAAGCTGAAGCACGTAGAAATTGGGGCTCGGGCCCAGAACGACCATTTAAAATCGACCTACAGCAGTTCTTAAAAATTTAATAGATTCGGGAACTAAAAAAATTCGATGCCTGAATTTCGGTCGCTCTTTTTTTAAGTTTCGCTATAGTTAAGCAATAGAGTTGATTTCACAAATTTTAATTTATTGAGATAACCATGCTAAGTTCAACAATCAAAAAAGAGTATTATCAAGCTTTACTTGATAAAGACAGCCATTATGAAGGAGTTTTTTACGTTGGTGTTAAAACGACTGGAATATTTTGTCGTCCAGGTTGTCCTGCCAAAAAACCTAAATTCGAAAACTGTGAATTCTATCTGACGGCTCAGGAAGCTCTTCTTGCTTCCTATAGACCCTGTATGCGTTGTCGCCCCCTGTCCCATCCAAACTATGTTTCAGAATTAGTACGTACTTTAGTTGCAGCAGTTGAAGCCAATCCAGAGAAAAGATGGAAAAACAGTGATTTTGAAGCCCTCTCAGTTGATGCATCAACAGCACGCAGACAATTTAAAAAACGATTTGGTATGACTTTTGTTGAATATGCCAGAGCAAGACGGATGGGTATTGCTATGAAACAAATACGTGAAGGTAAAGAGGTAATTGAAGCACAAGTTAATACAGGTTATGAGTCAAGCAGCGGATTTAGAGATGCATTCTCTAAAATCATGGGCGCAGCTCCAAGTAATCTTATTCAGCATAGCAGAGTCTTAAAAGCATCCTGGGTAGACACACGCTTGGGACCAATGCTTGCCATAGCTGATGAAGACGCATTATATCTTCTGGAGTTTGTGGATAGAAGAGGATTGGAACATGAGGTGGAACAACTGAGAAAGAAAACCAAATCGGTCATCATCCCAGGAAGCTGCCTTCCAATTATTTCTATTGAAAAGGAACTTAATGCCTACTTTGAAGGTAATTTAAATGAATTTGTAACACCACTACATCTTCTTGGTAGTCCTTTTCAAAAACTCACCTGGCAAGGGCTATTAAAGATCCCTTATGGGGAAACCAGAAGTTACTCCAAACAAGCAGAGGTTATAGGAAAATCGTCAGCAATCAGGGCGGTTGCCAATGCCAATGGAGCAAATCAACTTGCTATTATAATTCCCTGTCATAGAATTATAAATCTGAATGGAGATATCGGTGGCTATGGAGGCGGAATTGTCCGTAAAAAATGGCTTATCGAGCATGAACAGCGAAATAAATAATGAACCAATTATCTAATGTAAAAACACTTCTTCAACAATATGTTGAAGTTCCTAAAGAAAAACAAAGCTACTTTTTTAAGACAGGACCAGGACATTATGCAGAGCACGATAAATTCCTGGGTATCACCATTCCGAATCTTAGGAAAATAGCTGGAAGTAATAAAAATTTAGCTCATGAGGACCTTAAGACACTGATACAGTCACCCTATAACGAAGAGCGATTAGTGGCTTTGTTCATTTTAATAGAACAATACAAACAAGGTGATGAGGACGTCAAAAGCCGTATTTATCAGTTTTATTTAAGTCAGTTAGACCAGGTGAATAACTGGAATCTGGTTGATGCGTCAGCACCCTATATAGTTGGAGCTCATCTTCATCAAAAAAATAAAGAACTGCTGGCAGCATTAGCTCAGTCAAAAGTTCTATGGGAAAGACGGATTGCCATTGTTTCAACTTTGTACTTTATTCGTCATAATGATTTGCAATGGACTTTTAAAATTGCTCAATTACTCCTTAATGATAAACATGACTTAATTCATAAAGCAGTAGGATGGATGTTGCGGGAGGCCGGAAAAAAGGATCAAAATCAACTCATTGATTTTCTTGATCAATATGCCTCTGAAATGCCTAGAACCATGCTTAGGTACTCTATTGAACGATTTCCAGAACAGCAGAGAAAGGCCTACTTAAGCAAACCTCGGATAATTAATGAGAAGTGATTGCACTACCACCTGGCGATCCTCACGATTTTTTTTGTATCTATCATTTTTGTTTATTTTGCCTGCATATCGCTCTTTATGCACTTTAAGTTGCGATCCTCTGATAAATAGATTTAGGATGCACCACGATCCGTTCGTGCAGAAGAGAAGCGAGAGCAACGTCTCGAAACATTTATGCAGAAGCAAATTATAGGAGTGTGACTACTAAAATAATAAACCAACCTAATTTTTTCTTATTCACTGGAGGACCTGGGGCGGGAAAAACTTCTGTATTAAATGAACTTGGCAAATCGGGTTATGCTGTAGTTCCAGAGGTAGCTCGAGAGATCATCAAAACACAAAATCGTGATGGGGGCAACGCAACTCATACTGGTAATAGAAATGCTTTTCGCGATCTCATGCTGGAACAATCTGTTATCGATTTTGATCGCAGGATAACGAGCACTAAACCGTTTTCTTTGATCGAGGAATTCCAGATCTATATGGCTATTCTCGCTCTTTTTGTGATGATATCCCCTCCTCTGTATCTCAAGCGGTGCATAAATATCGCTATAATCCCAAGGTTTTTATTTTTCCGCCCTGGTTGGAGATATATAGTCATGACACAGAGAGGAAGCAAGATTTTCAAGAAGCGATAGAAACCTATCAAGCAATTAAAGAAGCCTATTTGATTTGTGGATATCTAATATAGGCGCGGTTTTCTGGACACAAAAAAAGGTTTTTTAAGAGCTATTCTTCTTAATACAAAGAGGAGAATAAAATGTCTAAAAAGCGAGCTTATTATACGGCGGCCAAGAAGGCAAAAATAACGCTAGCTGCGATTGAGGGGAAACTCACACAAGCGCAAATTACCAGTGAATACGGTGTTCACGCAACGCAGGTAAAAACTTGGAAGCAATCGGCCATCAAAGCCATTAACGATTTATTCTCTGGGGCTAATGAAAAAGAAGCCAAGTCCCAAGAGCAGCTTGTTGAGGCATTATATCAAGAAATTGGTCGACTTCAAGCGCAGCTATCTTGGCTAAAAAAAAAGCATGAACTTTAGTCTGGATGAAAAGCGCGTCATGATTGATCCTCTTGCCGAGCTCACCATTCGTGAACAATGCTTGCTATTAGACTTGCCTGTTTCAAGTTATTATTATAGTGCCAAGCCCATTTCTGTCGAAGATGAAGCGCTTATGGCGCTACTTGATGAGCACTATCTGCAGTATCCATGTGAAGGTAAAATTAAGCGGGCAAGATGGCTGTCAAAAGAAGTAGGCTATCCTGTTGGTAAACGTCGAGTAAAAAAGTTGATGGAAATGATGGGGTTATCGACTGTTTACCCAAAGCCAAATACAAGCGTTCCCAATAAGGAGCATGAGGTGTTCCCTTATTTATTAAAAGAGGTGGATATCACCAAACCAAATCAGGTTTGGGCCGCAGATATCACCTACATCCGCATGAAAGGAAAGCATGTGTATTTAGTAGCTATTATGGACTGGTATAGTCGTTATGTGATTGGATGGGCTATTTCACCTACTATGGAGGCTGAATTTTGTATTGAGGCGCTTAGAAACGCTTTGCTGCATTCGCGTTGTGAGATCTTTAACACGGATCAGGGTTCTCAATTTACCTCAAAAGATTGGATAAATACGCTAAAATCTCACCACATTTCTATCAGCATGGATGGGCGAGGACGTTATTTAGATAATATATTTATCGAGCGATTGTGGCGTAGTGTTAAGCAAGAAAAAATCTACCGGTATGATTTTGATACAATTGAAGAGGTTGAGCTGGCCTTAACGGAGTATTTTGAGTATTATAATAACCGAAGGCTTCACCAGTCCTTTAATTATTTAACGCCCGCAGAGGTGTATTATGGCCGGAAAAGACCATAAACCCTAAATGAGAGCGTCATGACTTACCCACAAGGCCCACAGGCCTATACGAGAAAGTGAAGCTCTCCTGACCTGTGGACTTGTGGATAAGTCATTCTGATAGAGTTGTGGTAAAATGACCTAAGACAATTCGTAGTAGCAATCACTATTCATACGGTATTGAGTAGGTTTAAATAGGTTAATTTGAGTGAATTTTTAACTATAAATGATGGATGAATAGCTCTTATTTTTCCTTAATTTTGTTCCAGACATGCGGACCCATATCAATCAACTGATTGAAGTACCTAAGGTTTCGGTTCATTGTAGAATTGAATTTATCTTGCAAATTTTAAATACTAAAAAATTAGAAACCTCATGAAAATTCATTTTACCAACAAGGGTTCCTTTCAGTAGATATTAACCAGGAATAGAATGAGCAGGGATGCTTACCATCATTAATAATGATGCACGTTCATATTAACACTTTGAATTAAAAAGGGTGAATCTCCAGAGGGCGAAGCACTAACAACCAGCAACGAAAAATCAATATTCATATGCAGCTCTGGAATATTAAATGATTGATTCACTCGCCAGCATTGATCGCTAATACAGTCTGTTAAATTGGTTATCTTGGGTTCTGTCAGAGGCTTGGGGTGTATAACCAGTTTTTGTTTGTCAATCATTTTGAGTTCTTTATTAAAAAAGGCGCTCATAGGCTCCCAAGCTGCCTGAGAGTATTTTTTTCTGACCAATGCAACGTCCTGGGGCGTATCAAAGTAACTGGCTGATAAGGTTTCGATTAATGTTTTCTGGGTCCAATCTGTAACATAACTATCACCAAAAGAATGGGCAATAGACGAGAAATAGAGAGAGAGAAATAACATACAACAAAAATATTTTTTGTTCATGTTGCTATTCCTTAGCAAATGACCACATGAGCCGTATTTAAATAATAGGATTAATAACAAATAATATCCAATACATAAAAAAGAAATGATTAGGAACGGATATTTGATATTAATTTAGTAGGCTGTATTTTCTTAAGAAACAACGAAATTGATTTAAAATTGAACTAAAAAGTGTTAGTCTACGTACTAATTATAAAACACAAGCGACCCTAATGAAACAGTCCGAGCCCAACAGTCAAATCCCTTTAGAACAACCCTATTTTTCTTCATTGCCCTTGCGTGAAGAACTACTTAGAAGCCTTGACTCTCTTCGTTATGAAACCATGACTCCCATTCAAGTGCAAAGCCTCCCCATCATGCTAAGAAAAGAGGATGTCATTGCACAGGCAAAAACTGGTAGTGGAAAAACTGCTGCATTTGGACTTTCTATATTAAATAATTTAAAAATCGAATGGTTTGCTGTTCAGGGATTAATTCTGTGTCCGACCCGCGAATTAGCGGAGCAAGTAAGTCAAGCCTTACGTCGCTTAGCCTGTTTCATGCCTAACGTTAAAATCATTAATTTATCGGGTGGGATACCAATGAAGCCCCAGCTGGACTCGTTAAGACATGGAGCACATATTATTGTAGGTACACCAGGCCGGATTCAAAAACACCTCAATAAAGGTTCATTAACCTTAGATAAACTGAGTACTCTGATTTTGGATGAAGCAGATAGAATGCTTGATATGGGATTTTTTGATGACATTAAAACGATTATTTCGGTTTGTCCGAAACAACGACAAACCTTACTTTTTTCTGCTACCTATCCGGAAGAAATCAAAAAGCTATCCAAGCAATTGATGCATAATCCTCAGGAAGTGCTTATTGAAACACCCCATGCAGAATTTGATATTGAACAACGCTTTTATGAAGCACCCAATCAAGGTAGTAAATTTACTTTGCTAAAATCGCTACTTCTCCACTATAAACCAAGCTCGGCTTTAATTTTTTGTAATACCAAACTACAAACTGCTGATGTTACTGATCTGCTGATCCATGCCGGCTTTAGCGCTGCAGCCTTAAATGGTGATATGGAACAGGTTGAACGGGATATGGCTATAATGCGTTTTGCCAATCAAAGCTGTTCTTTATTAGTGGCTACCGATGTTGCTGCTCGGGGGCTTGATATTAAAGAACTCCCTGCGGTCATCAATTTTGATCTCGCCTTTGAACATGACGTGCACATCCATCGAATTGGTCGAACAGGGCGAGCGGGTAATAAAGGCCTGGCTTTAAGTATTACTACTCCGGCAGATGCCCTAAGGATAGTGGCCATTGAAGAAGGGCTAACCCACCCCATAACCTGGGGAAAAAGTACTGAGCTAGACAGTGGGAACGAAACCATATTATTGCCTGAAATGATCACTTTATGCATGGCCTCTGGTAAAAAAGATAAAATTCGTCCTGGAGATATTTTAGGAGCATTAACCAAAGATGCAGGATTAGCTGGAGATAAGATTGGCAAAATTAATATCACCACCTTTCATTCTTATGTGGCAATTCATCGCAGTCAGGCAGACAAAGCTCATGAATATTTACAACATGGTACATTAAAAGGACGAAAAGTCAGCGTACGAAAAATAAAGTAAGCTCCAGGGCGTTTTGACACGCCCAACTGTGCCAGATGTGATGAGTTAACTGCTATCAAGCAATCATTGAGTGATTGCTTGATAGCCTGCTTCATCAAGAGTTGCTTTTGCATATTGAGCAATCAGTTCGTGAATAGCAGCAGTCGGATGAACATGATCCCAAAATAAGTGACCTGTGCACGAGTCAGGAACCGAGTTGAATTTGTCCTGCGTTTGTTGATGATAGCTCACTTCCATCGCTTCCTTCAGAACTGGATTAGAAAGAATGGCCTGTTTTGTTTTTTCATCTAAAACAATATTATGTTGTTTTGCCTGATCCGTTAAGTAGTGGTCTAATAATAGTGGATTATTAAGCATTGCCCGATAGGAATATCCACCGTCATAACAGGGTTCAGTCACATTAGTAATATTAAACTGCTGGGGCTGATTTATTAATTGTTCGAACACACTATGGACATCAAAATAAGCAATATTAATATTTGGATACTGCTCTTTCAGCTCATTATATGTAGCTAATAATTTCTCATTATGTTTATTCGTTAATTCCGTTAAAAGTTCTTGTCGATTCGCATTGATTGCCGAAGGTGTTTTGCCAAGATCAGGCAAATTAACTATCAAGACCATAACAGCACCATGATCAATAAGTGATTTAATATCAGTACTGACAGCATTAACTACAGAACTGGTTATATCATCTACATTAGTTGGTCCATTTAAGTAATTATTTGCACCAATCCAGATAATAAAAAGACTTTTATTTTTGTTGGTGTAGTTATGTAGGTATAAGTAATCGTCTATCTCTGTACCCAAGGTATAAGGTAAATTTTCCTCATAAGAAAGAACTGCGCCAGCACCTCCAACCGCGAAATCCTGAAAATTATCTTCTTTTCCATTGGGGAAATAGAATTGATATAGATTCTCGACCCAAACAGGACCATTAGTAAAATGTCCTTTATAATATGGCGGCGATTTAGGAATGAAATGGCCTAAGTAGGAATATAAATTACCATTATCTGACAGACTATCCCCGAAAGTGACTATGGTATCAAACTTATAACTATAGGAGTTAAGAGTCACAGTAAACATCATAAAACTAAGAATAAAGTTTTTAAACACTCTCAATCACCATAATAAACGTAGAATAAAATTTAGTATACAGAACAAATATTAGCGTATTATTAAGTTTGTCTGATCAAAATTTAACTTTTAGCTTATGGGTGTTTGTTATTTTGGGACTTAAAAAGATGGTGTTATACGAACCGACCTAAATTTTAATCTTCCACCAATCTGCCAATGCAGTGTTCTTATAATGCGATAACTGACGGGAAAAAAATAACTGTGCTTTATCCCGCTGTTGTGTATGCAACAGACAGAGTAAATAAGTTTGTGCCAATAGTTCAATTTGCGCATCACTGCCGCCTATACGAGAAGCTTGTCCAATAACCGGAGCCATTAATTCACCAGCAGTTTTATAATCAGCATCCGCAAAAGCATAAACTCCTCGACATAAAGGTAAAACAACTTCGGTCCATAATGGGGCCGAGGACAGTGAATCAACCTGGATTTCCATTTGCTTTAATGAATCCTTAGCCAATTTTTTTTGACCGGATCGCACTAAACCATAAATAAAATGAACATTATTAAAGCCTGTATAATATTCAAAGGGATGAGATCCTAAATGACTGGCTACTGAGTGAATCATTTTTTCTTGCGATAAACCCGCCATATCCATTCGCCAGATTAAGGACAGAGCATCAATTTGCTCAAGAACGGTATCAGGCATCGTTCCAAAAACTGCAGGATATAATTTCATGACCTCGTTCTCGTTACGTTGGGCTAAATGAAATAAGGCCAGATGCCAGGTATTATGTCCTTTTAATAAAGGTAAAATTTGATCCCAACTACTTTGTAACTCCCCCAAACGCCTGACTCCACCAGAAAAATCATGATTTAACAGATATACATGGGAAAGAGTATGGTGTGCCCATGGTGTAACCCGATTCATTGCGATTGCAGCTTCAGCCATTTCCATGGATTGTGCATAGTGCCCACACAGTTCCAATGCAAAAGAGTGAATTGCCAAAAAATGAGACTCATCTTGATTTTCTGAAGCACATTGATTACAAACACGCAAAAAATTATCTGCCTGAAAGGCCTGACCGGTACAGTAAAAAAGCCACTCTAAAAATTTAAGAGCTAAAGTATCTTTTGGAAAAAGCGCAACAACGTTTTCTAATAAATTAATAGCTTTGGTATAATCTCGCTGGTACCAACTAAAAACTGCTTCATATAATATTTGTTCACGGAGGTTCGCAAACTGCAACAGTTTTTCAGCTTGTACCAGATGAATTTTAGCCTGTTTATCAACTTCATACTCTTGTGCATATAGATAATAAGCAGCAGCATAAGTTTGGGTTAGTAAACTGGATGGATTACGCTCAGCTGCATCCAAAATGTTGCCAGCACTTTGCCCGGAGCCTAGAATTTGTTGATGAAAATGATCAATGCTATCAATAACATCGTGTGAATC
Organism: Legionella antarctica; assembly: GCF_011764505.1. Lineage (NCBI taxonomy): Bacteria > Pseudomonadati > Pseudomonadota > Gammaproteobacteria > Legionellales > Legionellaceae > Legionella > Legionella antarctica. The sequence continues at coordinate 855,674 of NZ_AP022839.1, read as the reverse complement.
GGTAGTAACTGCTAATCCTCGCTTCGTGGTCATCATCATGAGCGCCCAAACAGAATTTATTTAATAAATCATAGCATAAATACAGCAGTCCTACAGATTGGAGTATATTGAAGTCAACTCCTAATCTCCCCCTTCTGGCACTATTAATTACAATTTTTTCTGTTTGTTATTAAGCTCAATCACCATTACCTTTATCGCATGGTTTGTCAAATTAATATCTTTGTGTAATTCATTTGGGACGTCTTTGCTAAGGTAATAAGCTTTATCCTTTTCAAGTTTTAGATTATGGGATTTCCCTTTATCGGTAATGATTTTTAGTAGTCCATCCGTGAGTGCTACAACTACACGGTCATGCTCGTGACGATGCATTGGCAATTCCTGACCTGATGCAGGATAAATAAACGTCTTCCAGACAGTTACCTGATCATTGGAAAATTGTTCCATACGTTTGGTTAACTCTCCTTTTGTCTGAGCAATAGCTGTTGTGCTGCCTAATATAACACCCAGGGTTACCAACCAATAATTCTTCATCAATCTTATCTCCATTTTTTAGTGATGGAATAGTTTAACACCGCGAGGATCTTTAAAACCAGGAAAGCTGCACTAAATAAACCAGGTTATGGCGATAATACCTGCCGTATCCAACTATTTTCCCACCATACATACTCGCTCACATCAGAAAGCTCATCAGTACGATAAGTATAAAAAACGAATCTATCGGGTTTAAATTTAAATCCGTAATAAAATTCATTCATTGGCAGTTTTTGTCCATAATATTGCAGTTCAATCAAACTTTTCTTTTCCTCTAAAATCTCTTTACTGGCAATAGGAGTGGCAGAGGTGGCTGCATAACTACAGAATCGAATTTGAGCTTCACGCGGATAACTGTTCCAATAGCTTTTATTCTCCTCAAGTGTTAATGGAGCTGCCTTGCCTTCAATAATTACTTCCCGAGATGACATCTCAAACCAGAACGTTAACGCAGCAATTGGATTATTAAGAAGTTCAGTCACTTTGCGTGTTTCTTTTTGAGTAAAGAATATCAGGTTATCTTCGTTAATTTCACGAATGGCTACTACACGACTGTGAGGGATTGCAGACAATGTAGCTGTAGAAAGCACAGCTTGCTGAGGATTGGGCACCCCCAATTCTTTCTCTTCTTCCAGCCAGTTTTTCAATAGGTTAACCGGACGTCTCATGATAACGTTCGAGCTCTTCATAAGAGATAATTTAAACTCTGAAAATAACATAAAACAATGCAGTTAACACTTTCTTATATGAAAATATCATTCCAAGCTGATCTATTGTCACGAAATAGACATTCATAGAATCCTGTGGGAACTTAGCAGAACTCATTAAATATCCAGAAAGCATTTCGACTACTCAAAAATAATTAGGATAAGGCTGTGGCTTAGAGGGTTTCAAGTTTTAGTAATATTAATCTATATGATTATTAATTAATTATGATAGGATACGCTCTATTTATTTTATCTCTAGGGAAAGAAATTTATGAAAATGAAAAAACGGGCTTTTTCCTCAACTATAATAGCTTTAATACTATGTTCCCAGGTAACAGAAGTTAGAGCTGGTGGCTATGTGGATGAACCAGAGTTGTGGAATGGTGCCTATTGGGGCTTATCCTTTGGCGCTGGAGGCGGGAGCTCCAAGGGTGAGGTAGCTGTATTAAACAGTTCTGCTAACGAGCAAACAAACAATCTTGGCGTTATCCTAACCTCAACACAAAACATCACTCCCAATATCGGAGTATTAAATGCTGACTCTCAAATGTCACAAGCCCAACTGTTTATTGGTTATAATGTTCATCAACCCAATTCCAGACTTGTTTATGGCGGGCAAATTGATATGGGTCCGCATGTCTGGAACAAAATTAAGGAAAAATAAGAGCTATTCATCCATCATTTATAGTTAAAAATTCACTCAAATTAACCTATTTAAACCTACTCAATACCGTATGAATAGTGATTGCTACTACGAATTGTCTTAGGTCATTTTACCACAACTCTATCAGAATGACTTATCCACAAGTCCACAGGTCAGGAGAGCTTCACTTTCTCGTATAGGCCTGTGGGCCTTGTGGGTAAGTCATGACGCTCTCATTTAGGGTTTATGGTCTTTTCCGGCCATAATACACCTCTGCGGGCGTTAAATAATTAAAGGACTGGTGAAGCCTTCGGTTATTATAATACTCAAAATACTCCGTTAAGGCCAGCTCAACCTCTTCAATTGTATCAAAATCATACCGGTAGATTTTTTCTTGCTTAACACTACGCCACAATCGCTCGATAAATATATTATCTAAATAACGTCCTCGCCCATCCATGCTGATAGAAATGTGGTGAGATTTTAGCGTATTTATCCAATCTTTTGAGGTAAATTGAGAACCCTGATCCGTGTTAAAGATCTCACAACGCGAATGCAGCAAAGCGTTTCTAAGCGCCTCAATACAAAATTCAGCCTCCATAGTAGGTGAAATAGCCCATCCAATCACATAACGACTATACCAGTCCATAATAGCTACTAAATACACATGCTTTCCTTTCATGCGGATGTAGGTGATATCTGCGGCCCAAACCTGATTTGGTTTGGTGATATCCACCTCTTTTAATAAATAAGGGAACACCTCATGCTCCTTATTGGGAACGCTTGTATTTGGCTTTGGGTAAACAGTCGATAACCCCATCATTTCCATCAACTTTTTTACTCGACGTTTACCAACAGGATAGCCTACTTCTTTTGACAGCCATCTTGCCCGCTTAATTTTACCTTCACATGGATACTGCAGATAGTGCTCATCAAGTAGCGCCATAAGCGCTTCATCTTCGACAGAAATGGGCTTGGCACTATAATAATAACTTGAAACAGGCAAGTCTAATAGCAAGCATTGTTCACGAATGGTGAGCTCGGCAAGAGGATCAATCATGACGCGCTTTTCATCCAGACTAAAGTTCATGCTTTTTTTTTAGCCAAGATAGCTGCGCTTGAAGTCGACCAATTTCTTGATATAATGCCTCAACAAGCTGCTCTTGGGACTTGGCTTCTTTTTCATTAGCCCCAGAGAATAAATCGTTAATGGCTTTGATGGCCGATTGCTTCCAAGTTTTTACCTGCGTTGCGTGAACACCGTATTCACTGGTAATTTGCGCTTGTGTGAGTTTCCCCTCAATCGCAGCTAGCGTTATTTTTGCCTTCTTGGCCGCCGTATAATAAGCTCGCTTTTTAGACATTTTATTCTCCTCTTTGTATTAAGAAGAATAGCTCTTAAAAAACCTTTTTTTGTGTCCAGAAAACCGCGCCTATATTAAATTGAGGGTTCCTTATTTTATTCATTAAATTCTTTTGCCTATATACCTTTGACAGGAACAACGAGCTTTACCAATTTTCTTCTACCCAGCCAAAATAGAACAGTGCCAGACACGGGTGGCCAATTTAGTGATTTGACTATTTCCTCGATGATTTCGCTAATAGGCAGAGTTGGCATTCTTGCTAAACCAAATACCCTGGTTTATGGTTTGGTGGGACCCACAGAGGCGAAATATCTACTTTCAACTAGAAGAGACTGGAAGCTAGGAGTTACATCTGGGGCAGGATTCGAGCATAAATTTAATGAGCATTGGTCAGTGCTTGCTGAATATCGTTTTACACACTTGAATTTTAATGATTTAAACGACCAAAATGTAACTAATAGCGCATTTGGAACAAACCTAACCTCAGTTACGACTACCGGACTTCTCCAAACTGTACAAAGAAATTTAAATATCAATGCAGGTAATTTCGCAGTCGTTTATCGAATCTGATTTGATTACAAAATTATTTGACTTTGTAATAATTTAATTAAATTACAGGGGTATATTGATAATTTTTCACAAACCTCTTTACGCCACGACTTGTCCGTGGCCTCCCCAGAAATTTGTATAAGCTCCAGATTTCTTTATATCAGTTACCTCTTTGGATTTAATCCCTCAATCAAGTCTAATTCACAAAATAATATGTACTAAAGTGATTACGCACTCTCTCAGGTTGATGCGTGCGAACAACGTTACCATTCGTCATCTGCCATAGGTAATCACTGTGTTTTTAACATTTCAATCATTATTTGAAGTTTTTTTTTAGCAGAGGATTAAGTATGGTTGAGCTGCCTATTTTAAATTTAAATAGACAGCTTATAGACTCTGAGGTAATCAGAGTCTTACATCAAAGGCCTATCTTTGTTGTTGGTATCCGAATCGTTACTAACAGTCGGTACTGTGAGTTGGCTCACTTGTCTTGTCTCATGAATTTTGGATTCCATTTTATTCATCGTATTTGGTTTTTGTGCTGCCGAAGTAGACATACGTCTAACCTCTGGCTTTTTTGTAGGCGTAGCAGCAGCTTTTTTTGTTGTTTTAGGCTTAGTCTTACTTGCCGAAGGTTTTGCCGCTCCTTTAAGAACAGAGGAAGCTGTTTTAGTAGCTTTTTTCATTGTCTTCGCTGTATCTTTCAGGCTTTTTTGGGCCGCAGACTCAGTTTTTTTTACACTTTTCTTCATACTTGAAGCCACTTTTTTTGCCGTACGTTGTCCCTCGCTCACAGCCTCTTTCAAGCCATGTTGCGTTACTGTTTGTGCCTGACTCATTAGCTCTTTTGTATTTAGAGCGAGCTTATCAGATATATTATGCCAATTTTTTTCCATAAGATGAAACATATCCTGCATATAATCCAAAGTTTTATGACTATTTTGGATAAAAACATGCATGTTTTTTTCCAGTACTTCTTCAGGTTTTTGCGGATTAAATAAATCGGCAGGATGTAAATAAGAAAATTTTTGTAATGTCCTCATATTTAACTCAATCATTTCCTGCAAAGGTTTTTCTATTGGATTAATGTATTTCTGGGAAAAATGTTGCTGCGTCATTTTGATCTCCTTATGCTGCATTGCACAATCCAAGATTAGTAAAAATATTTTCCTTTGTCAAATGAAGTTTGATAAGCAATGATTATTTGTGCATTCATTAATTAAAACATTGTTTCAGCATTAACAAACAATTTCTAAAATCTCTGTTTGTATCATTGCTAATTTTATAGCACTATCTTTTGTCTACGTAAAAACAGTGATTATATGAATAAGAATGTGCTCAAACCATCTGGCTTCCTGTTTCATTCAGGATATTTAATTTTCACTTATGTAAAAAGAAGAGAACAACAGCTGGATCGATGTATCGATTTATCTCTAAAGCTTATCCTGATGCTCATCCTGCTTAGTGTTATTGTTCCATTCTCTCCTAAAATGCCCGCTCCTGGCCTCGATTCTTCCTGGGCTCTTGGTCTGAATCAAGCGATAGCCCAAGGGCTTTCCTTTGGTAAAGAGATTATATTTACTTTAGGTCCTTATTCATCAATTTATACTAAAGCTTATCACCCTGCAACTGATCCGATGATGCTTTACGGAAGCATATATCTGGCCTTCTCTTATTGGATGAGTATCATACTTTTAATGAGAGGCACTAACCGGCACTGGACGGTTCTCTTGGGTATATGTCTTTTTGGTATGATTTACGCACGCGACTCTTTATTTTTTTCTTACCCTTTATTAGCAGGTTTGGCGAGTTTTAAGCTCGTCTCCATACAAAGTTGGGGGAGGAACACAAGCAGACTGGAAATATTAGCCATTGCCCTGCTTTTTGCACCCTTTGGTTTACTCCCGTTAATCAAGGGTTCAATATTAATTTTATGCATTATAGCTGCACTGCTCTGTACCCTATTTTTTACTCTGAATAAAAAAAATATTCTAGCCTTGATTTGTTTGGCTTCGCCCATCATATCCGTGCTGTTATTCTGGATTGCCTCCGGACAATCAGTAACTCATTTACCTCATTATTTTACTACCTCATTGTCCTTAGCCACTGGTTTTACCGAGGCTATGGCAAATGAGGGAAATACCAATGAAATTATTCTTTATTTAATTGCAGCAGCTTTAATTCTTTGCACCATTGTATGGCAATCCCCCTCAACGTCTTACTCCAGACTCTTTTTATTTAGTATTTTTTTTGTTTTTTTATTTCTTTCTTTCAAAACCGGATTTACACGTCATTACGGCCATGCCTTTATTTCGGCAACCTCTATTCTAATTGCTGGTCTCCTGCTGCCTTTTCTATATAACGCCAGGCTAATAATCCCAATTATTAGTTTCTGTATAGGTACAGCGATTTACATCGATGGTCACTATACCAAAATATCTGTTGGCACTAATATTCTTTCAACTTACTCCTCTGCATGGTATGGATTAAAAAAAAGAATTAATGATCAAAACTGGTTAAACCAAAATTTTGAACTAACGATGAATTACCTGAAAGGGCAAGCTTCATTCCCTCTATTACAAGGTACAACGGATATCTATTCTTACAATCAAGCCTATTTGATTGCCTCAAAATTAAGCTGGTCACCGCGCCCCATATTCCAAAGCTACTCGGTGTTTACCCCCGAATTAGCCAGGAAAAATAAAGAGCATTTGCTGAGGAAAAACAGGCCAGATAACATTATTTTTAGAATAGAACCAATAGATGGCAGAATTCCGGCGCTGGAAGATGGCGCCAGCTGGCCGGCATTGCTGCAAAATTATCAGCCCATTCAGTTAACCAATACCTTTCTATATTTGCATAAAAAAACCATAGGTCAAAACAGATTAAAATCAATGACCTTATTAAAAAGTGAACGGCATATTTTGGGCGAAGTACTAATTATTCCTGCCGGTAACAAACTCCTTTTTGCTGAAATAGAAATTAAGCCCACAGTATTCGGATTTCTGGCCATCACCTTTTTTAAGGCGAAACCACTTCAAGTCACTTTTGAACTTAAAAATGGGGTAAAAAAACAATTCAATATCGTTGCCAACATGGCAAAATCAGATTTTCTACTCTCGCCCCTTATTGAAAATACTACTGAATTTTCCTTGTTGTATCATGATCATTATTTAACAGATCACAAGCAAATCAAATCAATGTCCATTACTTGCAACCAAAACAACATAAAGAATTGGCAGGATGAGTTTATAATTCATTACAAAAGCACTGAGAAGTAACAGTTGCTGCCAGGTTTGAGCAATTGTCCTTTTTTTATCTTGACTCTCACGTTACGTGATAGAATAAACTCAATGTGCTTGTCAAAGGTGCACAATGAAATTATATAAAATTAAAGAAGTGAGCAAGCTCACCTCCCTAAGTATTCGTACCTTACAATACTATGATGAGATTGATTTGCTCAAACCGTCCCGACGAACTGATGCGGATTACCGATTGTATTCTTCAGAGGATTTATTGTGCTTGCAGCAAATTGCAACCCTGAAATACCTCGGTTGCTCCCTGGCTACAATTCGTAACATCATCCAACATCCGGACTTTAATTTAAAGAAATCATTAACTCTTCAAGCAAAAGTGTTAGCAAAACAAGCAGCGCAAGTCAATGAAGCCTCTGCTTTATTAAATTATATTGCGGCACAAATTACAGCGGGACAACCAATAAATTGGTATAGCACTACACAAATCATTAATATTTTAGAGGCATCAATAATGAATAAGGAATTAAGCAACACATATCAAAACATGGCAGATCAGTCAGAGTTAGGTCATCTATCAGAATATGACAACCATTATAATCCTGAGCGCTTATATGCTATTCCCAGAGCACCTAAACGCAAAGAGATTAACCTTGATCCTGCTATTTTAACCTTCTATGGATTTGATTGTTGGAATCATTATGAAGTGTCCTGGCTCAATCCCAAGGGCAAGCCAGTGGTCGCTATAGCGGTTATTTCTTATGATTGTCATTCTCCTTTTATTATTGAGTCTAAATCATTAAAGCTCTATTTTAATTCACTTAACAATCACGTGTTTCCTGATGTTAAAACAGTTACCCAAACAATTAGTCATGATTTAAGCAACTGTATCAATGCCAAAGCCACCGTAACCATCACCCCCCTGGCAGAAATATCCAGTCAAATGCTCCAAGCATCTTTTTCAGGTATCTGTCTGGATCTTCTAGATATTGAATGTTCTGCTTATTCAGTCAATGCCGCTTTTCTAGCAACATCGGATGAGTTTACAGATGAAGTTCTATATTCTGACCTACTCAAATCAAATTGTTTAGTGACCAATCAACCTGATTGGGGGAGTGTGCAAATTGCTTATCGCGGCAAAAAAATAAATCATGAGGGCCTGCTAAAATATTTGGTTTCTTTTCGCAATCACAATGAATTCCATGAGCAATGCATTGAACGTATATTTACTGATCTCATGACTCGATGTCAGCCGGAATCTCTAACTGTTTATGGCCGTTATACTCGCCGAGGCGGGTTAGATATTAATCCTTGCCGTTCTACAGAAACTGGTTCCGTGGAAAATATCCGCTTAATTCGTCAATAGATTCCGTTAAACAAAACTCTGTTCTGGATTGTTTACCACAGCAACAGGATTTTCTTATCTTGACGGCTGCAGGGAGTTGCTTCCCTCGACCGCCATCGTATGTTGAAATATGAGCCTGAGGCAGTTGCACAAGCCCCCTTCAAAAGAAAAGGGAGAGACTAAGGAGTAAAAGCCCGGACACAACGGACATGAAAGAGGGGGACGGTTTGGTCCTTAGCGGCAAAGTATTCGGTAGCTGTCGGGAAATGCAAGACCACCGCGCTGTTGGGGTTGATGCCGTTCTGCGATGAACTCCAGGTAAAGAACGAAAACCCGCCAAAGTTGCAAGGAACTGTACTGTTAAAGCACAGTGCACTATGGACTGCAAACAACTCATCTCTTGCAGGAAGATACCAGGCTGGATCTATGTCTCGACAACGTTGGGCGGCACAGTTAGGAGTGTCATCAATACAAGCCGCATTACTCACAATATTGTCTGTGTTATTCACGCCATCAACAAAGTCTGTTGCAATATCAGAAGCACTACTCGTCCATTGACTATCAAACCCTCCCGCTTCATCAATGACAACCTTGCCACTGCCACTATGTTCCTCAAATACCAGCCCTCCCAGATAAGAAAAGGCGATCCAGGTCTCTGGTTTATTGGCCGTGTTGCTGCCGCTGATAACAATCGGACACGGCATGTGGGGGGTATTGGAAGTTAATTCAAGTGTACAGCTGGCTCCGGGCGCAACACTTGCGCAGTTGGTGTCATCAACAGACAGATTGGGGCACGCCGCTTTATTACTGACCGTAATCGCATTGGCGTTCTCGGTACTGCTAATGTTGTTAGTGATTTCTAAAGACAGAGGAGCCCCCGATACCGTAACTATCCGGCTTTGCAGTATAGGGTTCGTGATACTTATATGTGGCTGATTGGTCACAGTCATATGGACATTCACTGTGTTAGTATTGTCCCCAGATATGGGAATTATCGCTAGCTCCTCTTGTGCGCTTGAGACAAAAGTAATGGTACAGTGCGCCCCAACTGCAAGACTGACCCCACATGTCGTGCTTTGCAGGTTAATGTTACTGGGGAAAGGAATGATGGCGGTCACATTCACTGCGGCAACCGGGGAGCCTACGCTATTGGTTACAGTGACATGATGCGTTGAATTTTGAGTAAACAGTAATGTGGTGGGATTGACACTTATCGTGGCACCCGGTAGAGGACTGCGGGTAATATTTAAACTATTGGCAAATTCAGGCTGATAACATTGGTTCGGATTCGGGCTGCCATCGGCATTAGCCTGGCACAGTGCAGGACCACCATGAACACCGTCCTTAGGTAACCTTCTTCCGGTAATGGAAAGATTTAAAATGCAGCTGCTACCCGCATGCCCATTGGGTGCCACTTGACAGGGTGTGGTTTGGGTAATACCGGGACTTGGCTGAATCACCAGTCTTTTAGGCTTGCCAGACTGATTTTGTACCAGGTACTGCACAATGGCCGTCCCGTTTCCCGATACCGTCTGTGTGGGGTTGCTTCCTGGTGCCGGGATAAAGGTCCAGAGAGGCCCTGCTGCCTGAGCAGCTATCAACATGAGCCATAATAATAAGCCAAACAGTATCCTATTCATTAGTAAAGTCCTTTACTGCACCAGCAATCCGGTATTTTATTTTGAATCATTGGATGATGAAAAATCAATTTGGGAAGCTCATACAAAATTTTGATTATAATCATAATAAAACGACTTGGCTATATTAAAACGCGGGCTGTTGACAATTCACATCAGCAACCACAGAGACATAATTGCGTTTTAATTTATCAAACCTTGTAGAAACGCCTCATAAACGCTTTATTTTGGCGAACAAATTTTCAACTAATGTCTGTGTTTATATAACCCCCAGTCCATATTTGCATTGCCAATTTTGGAAATATTTTTTCTTGGAATGACAGGAACTGATGACTGCTTGCCAATGGCATCTCGCACGTCTTCGCTATCATAACCTTTGTCTGCGACAGTAAACTCTGCAACAGGAATTTTTTCGATAAACTCAGGAGCAACTTTACAATCATGCACCTCGCCTGCTGTTATCTCAAAATCAATGGGTGGCCCGTAGATGGCGCCGTTTGCACTGTAGATAGATTCGGCTAGACTACTTTCAATCCACACGCACGCACTAATCTATTGAGATTGCAATCTTACCTTTTCTGTTTCCAGCCTCGATTAGATCATGAGCTAACACTATTTCACTTAACTTCATAACACGTTCAATAATAGGCTTTATACCGCCCGCATCGACTGCTTTTGCAATTTCAGTAAGCCTTTTCGCGGATTGAGTTGTAAAAACAAAATGGATCTCTGCATTAACTAGCCAGCCACTAATCAAGTTTTGAGGTTCAGACATATCGACAATTGACACCAACCTCCCTGAGGTTTCCAGTAATGAAAGACTATTTTCTATTGTTTTTTGACCCACGGTATCTAGGATAATATCAAAACCAGAGGGATAGTCTTGACGAAGCTCTTCATACAACGACTCTCTGCGATAATCATAACTGACATCAGCTCCTAGCATTTCTACAAAATCTTTGTTATGTAGGCCAGATGTAGTTACAACATGTGCTCCAAAAAACTTTGCAATCTGGATTGCATACACACCGACGCCTCCTGCTCCGCCATGAATGAGAACTTTATCACCCGATTTTAGGCGCCCCCTCTCAATCAAACACTCCCATGCGGTACCAGCGGATAACGGTAACGTAGCAGCCTGTTCAAAAGAAATCGTTTCAGGTTTTTTTGCGACTATGGTTGCTTTCTCGACATGATGCGTTGCATAACTCCCCTCGTTTTCGAGTAGCCTCGGGACGTAGAACACCTCATCTCCAATCTGAAAACCATGGACACCTTTTCCAACCTTCTCAATGATACCTGCACAATCAACTCCGAGCCTAGCTGGTAATGCAATCGAATTGGTGTAGTCTCCCCTTCTGGTTTGTATATCGACAGGGTTTACGGAAGCAGCTTTCACTCTGACAAGAACTTCATCGTAACCTGGATTGGGCGTTGGCTGCTCTATCAGCTTCATCACGCTTGAAGGTCCAAATTGTTCAATTATTACAACTTTCATGCGTTTCTCCTAAATTTAAAATTATAATTCTTAAACTATAATTCGAATTCAATTCCTTCGGGATCGCTGTGGAATGTCAACACACCCTAATTCAAAATTAAATATTATAATTGTACTTTTAGTTATAGTCGCAATCATATTCTTACTATTGCCTGAAGCCGCAGCTAATAATGAATCTGGTTCAGGGGCACCTAAGCTTGCTACATCGTCAAAAACCTCGCCATCGGATTCTTAAACAGGTTTAGGTAAGAGGACTAGCATCGCATCGTATGCTAGTCGAACCATTAATTGCCCTTGTTAAATACAGCCTTTAAATGGCTAATAATTGATTCCATTGCATTACGACATGCAGGGGTCTTAGCAATATCATTTAACATCAAAAAATCATGAATGGTGCTGTGATGCCGGATTCCCGTGACTGCCACTCCCGCTGCATTTAAATTATGTGCATAAGCCTCACCTTCATCGCGCAAAACATCACATTCCCCATTAATAACAAGTGCTGCTGGCAGACCCTTAAGTTGTTCTATACTAGCCTTCAATGGGCTTGCGGTGATTTCTTTTCTTTTCTCTTTATCCGGTAAATAATTATCCCAAAACCATTCCATTGCTTTTTTGGTTAACCAGGGACCCTCAGCAAACTCTTTATACGAGGCGTTATCAAAATTCGCCTCAGTTACTGGGTAAATGAGTACCTGATAATCGATTTTAGGGCCGCCACGCTCTTTTGCAAGCAAAGTCATTGCAATAGTCATATTGCCTCCGACACTATCACCAGCGACAGCTAAACGGGTGGTATCCAAATGAAATTGCTCGCCATGTTCTGCAATATATTTCGTTGCAGCATAAGCCTCTTCTATTTGGGTTGGGTATTTAGCTTCTGGTGCTAAAGTGTAATTAACAAATACAACTGCAGCATGAGTACCCACTGCAAGTTCTCGAACCAGACGACCATGCGTCTGATAATTTCCAAAAACCCAGCCTGCCCCATGGTAATACATAAGTACAGGCAATGTTTCTTTTGCACCCTTAGGACGAACAATACGAATACTCACTTGTCCTTGAGGCCCAACAGGAAGCATATGGTCCTCAACATCAACAGCAGGTTGTTCAGAAGACAGGGCTTGTAATGTATCAAAAATAGCCCGCCCTTCCTCAACAGGAAGATCGTATAAAGGTTTAGCACCTGCTTTTTGTATTTTCTCTACAAATGCCCATGTTTTAGGTTCAATTCGTTTATTTAAATCCATTTTAATATCCTTATCGTCATCGTATTTTGGAAAAAAACAGCTCATTAACAGGTCACTATCAAATAAAATGCTCTAATATTTAACAATACAAATCCTGGAATCCAGACTTAAAGTTGATAAATACATGTCATTTAATTATAGAAGAGATAAAAGCCATCTGATCAAAAAATTCCATAACTACAACTGTTGCCTTAGTTGTTCAATGATTCCCATAAGGCTAAATGTGCACCGGAAGGATCTGTAATGATCGCAAAACGTCCCATATCGCCTGCCTCAGAAACCCCTTTAACTTCATGAGCCCCATGTTTCCTGGCCTTTTCTAAAGCCTTTTTAACATCGGTCACTAAAATATAGGCCATCCAATGTGGTGGTATATGATTTTGCTGCTCTGTCGGAATTTGCCAAATACCTCCTATATCTTTGTCGTTCAATTTTATAATGGTATAGGTCATTTCATCAGATCGAATTTCTCTAAACTGCCAGCCAAAAACCTTACCATAAAAATCTTTGGCCTTGTTCAAATCTGCGGTTGCTAATTCATTCCAACAAAATTGCCCTACTGCTGTTTGCGTCATAAATAAGCTTCCTTTTTTTATTTTAATTAAACGTTTAAACAAGAATGTCATCTCAAGGTTTATAGGGGTACTCTCTGAACAACGTATTGAGATACTGGTGTTTCTATGCCCGCGCTATCAAATTGCTGCTTGATTGTTTCCTGCAAAAGATTTCGAGCTATTGATACTTGGGAGGTGTGGACCCAAACCATGAATTTTAGCTCCACAGCCGAATTGGCAAAACTGTTAATTGTCACATTAGGAACCGGATCTTTTAAAACGTGCTCGCTTTGTTCTGCTATGCCCATTAACATGGATTTTACTTGGGTAATGTTACAGTCGTAAGCAACCGCCACTATAATATCAAGACGACGAGTTAAAAAATAACTTAAATTGGTAATTTCTGATTTTATCAATGCTTCATTGGGTATGCGAACCAATCTATTATCAAAAGTTTTCAATTTTGTGGACAACAGGTCAATAGAATCAATAACACCAGTAATTCCTTTGACTTCAACAGTATCCCCTACCTTAAAAGGCTGCTCAAATAACAAGAATATGCCACTAATTAAATTTGAAGCAGCAGTTTGCGAAGCAAAACTGATGGCCACAGTAAAAACCCCTGCAGCGCCCAATAAAACACTGAGCTGAAACCCTAAATGTTGAAGGCTGGTGATAACAAAAACTGCGAAAATCGAATAAAAAACGAAACGTCTAATTAGCATGGTCTGATGACGCGTAAATCGTTTTGACAATACTCGTTCAGAAAGTATGCTCAATCGTTTTGAAATAAAATACCCAAAACAAATCAGGCATAAGGCATAAAGAGTATTAATCAATTTATCTGCATGAAGAAAAAAGTTGAAATAATCAAAAGACTTGGTAGGCATTGTAGTTCCTAATAACTTATGACATCAACGTCAAAAGCCCTTATTATGGCAGTTTTCCTCTGCAAAACCAAAAAACTCGCCAGCCATTGGATAAAAACCGTCTAAAATTGTTTCTGTCCTCCAGTCTTTTTATGATGATCCTCAGCAAGTAACATATAAATTGCCGGTACGACAAACAAAGTAAACAGAGTTCCAATAGAGATACCCGTAGCAATGACAAGACCGATATTAAACCGACTCTCAGCTCCTGCACCGGTTGCCATAATAAGTGGTACAACACCCAGAACCATTGCAAAGGTTGTCATCAAAATAGGACGAAACCTAATGCCGGTAGCCATTTTTATTGCTTCGAGCTTGTTTTTTCCAGCTTGCTGTAATTCATTCGCGAATTGCACAATTAAAATACCATGCTTGCTAATTAGTCCAATTAAAGTAACTAATCCAACTTCACTATAGATATTAAGTGTCGCACTGCCGATACCCAGACTCACAAAAATCATGGCACCACAAATCGACATAGGAACACTGATCATCACAATGAGCGGATCACGGAAACTTTCGAATAAAGCAGCTAATGACAAAAAGATAATAATCAGGGCGAAGAAGAACGTAACAACTAAAGATGATCCTTCCTTAATATACTGGCGTGATTGAGAGGCGTAGTCAATATAGTACCCCTGAGGAAATACTTCCTTGGCCAGATTGGCAAATGTCGTTAACGCTTTTTCCATCGAAACTCCGGGGAAAGCAACGGCGGAAACTGTTGCGGAGTTGAGTTGTTGAAAATGATTTAATGACTCGGGAACAATCTGTCTTTTCAAAGTAGCTACTGTTGCAAGCGGCACCATAGCACCTGATGAACTTTTAATGTAATAATCCAGTAGTTGATCTGGATTCAAACGATCTGCACGCATCATTTGAGGAATAACCTGATAAGAGCGGCCAGAATAGTTAAAATAATTAATATAACCCTCACTCAATGCAGCACCAAAGGTATTGCCAATATCCTGCATGGTTAACCCAAACTGAGAAATTTTATCCCGGTCCAACATCACTTTAGTTTGCAGTTGATCGATCTTCAAATCCGGATCGATATACGCAAAAATTCCTGTCTGTTTTGCTCTATCCAGAAATGTTTGCAAGACCGTATTTAAATTCTCAAAACTTTCAGTGGTTGTAATCACAAATTGAATTGGAAGACCACTACCACCACCTGGCAAAGACGGCAGCTGAAACGCTGCGATTTTTGCCCCGGCAATATTACTTAGCTCTTTTTGCAGCAAAGGTTGCAACTCATTGCTGCTTCTGGTTCGTTCTTCCCAGGGCTTAAGCACCATACCTACCACAGCCTGATTAAGACTGGGATTGCCATCAACCTGAAAGGTATGATCTATTTCAGGATATTTTTCAAAAATTTTTCTGACTTGTTCTGAGTATAAATGCGTTTGTGCTAAAGAGGCATTTGCAGGGGCCGTTATTTGAGCAATAATAATCCCCTGATCCTCTTGTGGAGCCAGCTCAGAACTTGAGGTAACAAACAAAAAATAATTACTGGCCAAAATAATTGCTGCAAACACGGCAACCACGGGTATATAGTTTAAAGTTTTTGCCAGGCTCTTTTTATAAAATTCCTCCAACGTTGCAAACTTCTTATCAATATACTCCATAAACCTGGTCTTCTTACTTTCAACACCTTCTTTTAACAATTTGGAACACATCATCGGTGAAAGAGTTAATGCAATGACTGCAGAAACTGTAACAGCTCCAGCCAGGGAAAAAGCAAACTCCGTAAACAGGGCCCCAGTTAATCCTCCCATAAAACCAATTGGTACATAAACTGCAATTAATACTACGGTGATTGCAACAATAGGTCCTGCTAATTCCTGAGCGCCTAACAAAGCAGCCTTAAGTCTGTCTTGCCCTTCTTCGATATGCCGTTGCACGTTTTCAACTACAATAATCGCATCATCAACTACCAAACCAATGGCCAATACTAAAGCCAATAGCGTTAAAAGATTGATGGAATAACCAAGAATGACCATCACCCAAAAAGTACCAATAATCGATAAGGGGATTGCAACCAACGGAATAATGACGGAACGAATTGACCCCAGGAAAATAAAAATAACCGCTGTTACAATTAAAAAAGCTTCCATCAGGGAGTTGACTACTTCTCTAATTGATGAGTTAACAAAAAGACTTGCATCATAAACTATTTTAGCTTTTAACCCTTGAGGTAATTGTTCCTGGATAGTTGGAAATATTTTCTTGATATCATCAATAACGGTTAAAAGATTAGCGGAAGGAGCCACTATAATGCCTATGTAAACCGCTTTTTTTCCATCAAAGCTTACTGCCGAATTATAATTTTGCGCACCTAAATCAACTGTGGCTACATCTTCTAAGCGAATAATGGCTCCACTTTGTGATTTAAGTATCATTTTTTTAAACTGATTCACATTAGTAAGATCGGTACTGGTAGTCAGGTTTTGGACAAACATTTGTCCATCAGTTCGCCCTACCGCAGAAATAAAATCGTTATTAGCTAATGCTACACCTACTTCAGCAGGGGTAATCCCATATCCAGCTAACTTGACGGGATCCAGCCAGGCACGTAAAGCAAAAGTTTGATTACCCAAAATTTCTGCATTCTGCACTCCATTGACGGCTTGCAGCTTCGGTTGCACTACTCGAATGATATAATCTGTGATCTTATTGATTGGTAATTCGTCACTATAAAAGCCGATATACATCGAATCGATGGTTTGTCCTACAGATACAGTGATCACTGGCTGTTGTGAGTTTTTGGGTAACTGATTAAGAACCGCGCTAACCTTGGTAGTAATATCAGATAGCGCTTTAAGTGGATCGTAATTAAGAAGCAGGTTGACAATAATAGTACTGGTACTCGGAGTACTGGCTGAGGTCATGTAGTCAATACCATTCGCCTGAGCAATTGAATTTTCCAATGGGGTAGTAATGAAACCAGCTACCACCGCCGGATCTGCCCCTGTAAAGGTTGTGGTTACTGTAACTATGGCATTTTGGGTGAACGGATATTGCATCACCGGTAATGAACCAATGGAGCGCAATCCCATAGCTAACAAAAATAGACTGATCACAGTTGCAAGTACTGGTCGCTTGATAAAAAGATCCGTAAAGCGCATGTTTGCAATCCTTAATTATTTTTCCAGTACTTTGGGCGCAGCTTCATTGCTTGGCTGTACTTTGTTATTGATGACAACGATACTTCCATTTTTAAGTTTAAGCTGGCCGCTGGTAACAATAACCTCGCCAGCCTGCAAACCTTTTAAAATCGCAATCTGATCGCCACGCGAATCACCTACCGTGACAAAAACCTCATTCACAACGAATAATGGTTGGTTTTTATTATCTTTTTTTCCACTGTCTTTAACGATAAAAGCAATATCGCCGTAGGGGTTAAAACTAATAGCTGATTGCGGGACTGTAAGATAGTTTTGCGGCTTATCAGCATCAACTTCAACCTGAACAAACATTCCAGGCTTTAATTTAAATTCCGGATTTGGAAGAGTTGCTTCCACCAATACGTTACGTGTCGCATTATCTACGGCAGGTTGGATAGTAGTGATTTTCCCGTTAAAAACTTCTTTGGGAAAGGTATCAGTAACTACATTAACTACTTGTCCCGTTTTCAATTTTGCCAAGGCTTGCTGGGGAAGATAGAAGTCAGCATAAATCGGATTCAGGGCTTGTAATGTGGTGATGGTATCACCTACATTGATGTACTGCCCAGGATTTATATTATTAATCCCAAGGTGCCCAGTAAAAGGAGCACGTATAGTTTTCTTCTCTACAGTTGCGGCTTGTTGCTCTACTTGAGCCTGAAGATTTTTGAGACTCCACTCATCAGAATCCACAGCTTGCTTACTCACAGCACGAACATCATATTGGGCCTTATCTCGTTTATAAGTGATTTTTGCAAGCTCGACCTGCGCTTGCAACGCATGCAGCTGCCCTAGTTCTGTTCCAGCATTTAGTTGAACCAGCAAATCTCCCTTTTTTACTGTGGCACCTGGAGTAAAATGAATTGTTTGCACCATACCCGCAAGTTCAGTTGTCACATTGACACCAACCTTAGCCCGTAAACTGCCAACTGATGTTAATCTGGGTTGCCAGCTTAAAGAGCTAACTTTCATTGTAGAAACGGTGACAGCTGGCTGTTGGGCTGATGTCAAATATCTTTTCATCATAATCGCCTTAAATCCTTTCCAGCCAAAAACCACGGCGAACAGGATTGCTACTCCAATTAACATCATTATCATTGGTTTTTTCAAGAAAAATCTCTCTATTCATAGACAAAATAAATGTCCGTTATCCAGGGCTGTAGCAATTAAATAATCACCTTTAACCACATTCGTCGGTACACCATGGTTTATGCCACCACCCGCCTCCTAATGATTGGAACAATGCTACAGTATCACTATATCGAGCTGCTTGTGCTTGAATGCGGTTGATTCGAGTTTGTTGATACTGGTGTTGTGCATTTAACAAATTAATATAATTCGTACCACCCAGCCGGTATTGGGCCAGGGTCAAATCAAGGGCACTACGAGCAGCTTTTTCAGACAATGCCAGCGCCTGCAAAGTACGTGCATCAGTTTCTAAAGCACGTAAGGAATCTGCCACATTCTGAAACGCCTGCAATACAGTCTTGCGATATTCCGCATCTGCTTGTTGATACGCTGCAATTTTCGCACGACGAGCAGCAAATAAAGCCCCTCCTTGAAAAAGAGGTTGAGCCACTTGGCCTAACATACTCCATACCACATTTTGAGGGGTAAACAAATTAGTTACCGAGGTATTGAGCCAGCCGTAACTGCCCGTCAAGGTCAGTTGAGGAAGTAGATTTGCTGTAGCCACCCCTATCTGAGCACAGGCTGCGTGAAGTAATGCTTCTGCAGCACGAACGTCCGGACGCTGACGCACCAGATTGGATGGTAAACTAACTGGTAAATTAGCGGGTAGCTTTAAACTATTTAGATTGATCTTTGGTAAAGGTCCATCTGGAAATTGGCCTACCAAGGCTGATAATGAATGTTTGGCCCATGATAAGTTTTTTTGCAAAGGAGGGAGCGATGCTTTTGTCTGCTCCAGAGTTGTTTTTTGCGTCAACACATCTGCATTAGAAATTCCACCTAACCGATACTGTTTCGTTAAAATATCAAGTACCACTTCCTCCACCTTAATTAACGCTACAGTAGCCTCAATTTGTTCCTGATATGAAGCAACACTGATCGCAGTAGTCACGATATTTGAAGTTAAAGTGAGGTAAGCTGCAATTAACAAAAATTGCTGATAGTCCGCTTGGGCTCGTAGCGATTCAATTCCACGTCGAGCACCACCGAAAGCATCCAGGGTATAAGAGACATTGGCAGTGACGTTCATCAAATTAAAGGTTACCCCTTCATCACCACCAGCAATTGTAGCAAGCGAAAATCGTTGTCTTTGTCCAATATTTGTCGTATTGAAAGCGGGCCAAAGAGTATTACCTATCTGAACTTTTACATTTTCTTGCGCCTGACGTAAAGCAGCTATAGCCGAAGGCAAGGTCGGATTATTGGCTAAACCCGCCTGGATAAGCTCATTAATAGCTTGGGAATGAAAAAGTTCCCACCAGATAATGGGAATATCTTTATTCGTTATAAATGTCTGTTGATTACCGCCCGCACTTTGACTTCGTACCGTTTTTTCAGGCAGCGGTGTCTCAGTATATCTCTTGACTTGTGGAGGTGGGGGCGAGTGAAAATTCGGTCCCACCATGCAAGCATTTAAAATAGTGCAGAATCCAATAATAATGGCGGCATTTATTTTTGAGTAAAAAGCATCCATCTGCCGCAGTCCTTATGAAACACTATTAATCCGTACCTTATATGTAATTGTCTATAAAATAGCATACTTCGTCAAATGAGTTATCGCTTAATTTCAAACCACTTGAACCAATAAAGCAAAACTCCAAAATATAATACCGCAAATCTACATCAGGCATAAGGTTTTCTTAACCTGATTTCCAGAACTAGGCCTGAATCTGAAAGACAGACAAAGGTCGGGCCATATTTTTACTAGCCGATTCAGATCTCATGAAATTAATAGCCTACATCACATTCTATATTCCAGTATTACTATTTAGACTTTGTCTCAGATCTTTTTTTGTTGCGAGTGACCCAATCCCAAAAAGGCCGCCAAAAGAGTGCAATGAACATCACCAGAGTAACCAGGAAAAGAGCTATGATCATCTGTATGATATTGAATTTAAGCGAATCACGCGCAATAAACCAACTTGTAATCGAACCTGCCATCATCAAGAGTATCCTTACAAGCCAACCTAGCATGGTTGTTCTCCTGCACCAATAAAAACAACAGTGGATTGATTCTGATTAAGACCTGTCACTTTGCGGTTATCTCTTCAGATAGAACCTCTGATTGAGTTCTCGCACTCTCCAGAAATGAGGGTAACGAAATGGTGGGTGCTGGATTTTTTAGTGCCTCAGTCAAGCTGATAAATTTATACCCATTTTTTTGATACATTTCTAAAATATCGCCTAATAAATAACTGTTAATAAGATTGGCGTGAATTAACAAAATCTGTTTCGAAGATTGTCCTTTTGATTTTTTTTCTGCTCTTAATGTTTGCTTCCAGATATAGGCCAAATAACGAGGTTTTAGTTTATGAAGAATATAAGCCTCTCTCGCTCGGAACGGAATTTTATAAGCCATTTCATTAAAATTAAAGTCTTTACTGTCAATCGTAACAGGCGCGATGGTGTAATGATGTTCAGCCAGGTAATCATGCACCTGCTGTTTTGTGTTTTTGTTGCCCTCAGCAAGATACGGATAACGAAAATATTTGGGGTTTGTCATTATCGGGGTAAGGATTTTATCAGCACGCGCTACATCAGCAATATATTTTTCGGCACTCATTTGATTTAAGTTGTAATGTGAGTAGGTATGGTTACCCAGCATGAGGCCTGCTTTATGAAACTGTTCTAGAAATTCCCATTGACCTTTTTCTATTGCTCCTGCAATGACAAAACCTGTGGCGGGAACTTTATAGGTAACAAAGGCCTCTATTATCTTGTTAAAACGATCTATAGACCGCTTTTGATTATTGGGGGTATTCATTTGTGACGCCACAAGAGGCAAGTCATCTATGGTTATAGCAATTTCACGCTCTTGCGCAAAACAGAATGTAGAAAATAATGTGGTTACCAGAAAGATTAATTTAAACCTCGATAGTCCTTTATCCAGTTTAGATTTCATTTTATGCATGCCTTCAGTTAGAAAAGCCAGATTATCTTAATCTATCATTATATTTTGGTGGATAACAATCGGCATGGCTCATAAATTTTATAACGTAAGCAATTTACTCTTTAAAAGACGCACCAATACATGGTGCAATGCAGTAAGGTTTATGGACCTCTACGTTCTAATAAACGCCTGTTCTCATCATCTTCATCTTCATCTTCAAAATCAGAATCCTCCTCTGTATTTAGGAATAACTCATTTTTTATATCATTCATTTTATTAATGATCGAACTATTGGTGATATTAAAAATAGGAGCTAATTTAATCACATTACAAATTGCATTAATAAATCCTTTAAAACCAGAGGTAATCTCTATTTTTTGTGATTGTTTCCATGCAGTAAGTACATGAGCAGATATCTCATTTTGAAATTCGTCATCATCCACCCCGCCATTACCCATAATTAAATCATCAATAACCTTTATAGAGGTCACGCTGATATTTCGGTACAGCTGTTGCATTATTTGTTCTTCATCCTCTGAAATATTGGGATCATTCAAATATTTCTTCTGAATAGCTCTAAATTCTTCTAATTTTTTAATATATCTTTCAATATCCTTTGAGTTGGGCTCATCCAACTTGAAGTGCTCCATTTGCTTGTGTAACGAGACAACATATTGTTCTTCTTTTTTTAGAAGAGGTATAGTTTTTGACTCAAATGAACCAAACTCATCCAGATGATTTTTACACGCTTCTACAGTTTGAAATAAAGTGGTCAAACATAACTCTTCTTTCTTATCCTCAGTTATAGCCCGTCTAATTTGAAGCAGTGCCATAAGTTTTTCGAGATCATGTGTACTCGTGGTATTGGGAAGATTAAACCCTTGAGTTTTGGTGCTAGCCTCAGCTTGTAAATTCGACAAACGTTGAAACTGTTGATCGATGAGCTCTCCAGCTGTGATTCTAAGCTTAAGCTCGTCTCTATTTTGCAGCATCATATCTTGGTATTGTTTAAGCGTTATTTTCTCGGCTTCTCGCAATTCGTTTAACCCCCCATCAATATCCAGGCGAGCATTGCTAATTATTTCATCATTAACTGTCTTTATATCAGAAAGACTGTTTATCATTGGATCAATTATCAAACGTACTTGATCGATATTCATTTTCTTAAAGTAATGCATAATTAAGCCAAAAAATATTTTCTTTGTTTTATTATAGAACAAAGCCCAATTATATAACAATATAAAAAGGTTATATTTAGATTAAATATTGATTTAATCACTCCATTTTTGATCAAAATAAGCTGCCTCTTGTTTACAACTCGACCTTGGTACAAGACAATAGAATCAGCATTATGCCGATTCTATTTTTTCAAAGAAGACTTACGATTTCTTTCGGAGTATTTAATTTCGTCATAAAAAATGCAAAATATTGGGACTTTGTACTGGGCTAAGACGGGCTTTGTAAGCCCAGCTTTTTTCAATTCTTTATTGCTTATTGTGCTAACCCAATAGACTTAGGATCACAACGATAAGCATTACCTAAGTTGGTTACATTGGTTTGTTCTGAACCACCGCTCATAAAACCACCCTGGCGATCAAACGCTCCACTCATAGAACCAGTAACGCCTGCTCGATTAGTAATTAACTGAACGTAATTTGCGCCTAATCTGTTTGCTTTATTCTTAAGATCATTCATCGCACCTTCTTCTAAGTTACGGTTGGATGTATAACTTCCCGTAAAGAAATTACCCTGGTTACCAACAACCTGTCCTAAGTACTTGCATCCTTTAGGTGCGGGATTTGGAGCTGCGATAATACGAGCTGCCTGGGGGTCCATTGGAATCGATGCACAACCGCTTATAATAATAGCCAAGGCTGAAATGGAAAGTAATTTTTTCATAGCTGCTACCTTTATTTTAAGATAATTTATGAACCTGAATTCAACAGTAATAGACAACTGTTGCATTAAATGCAAGAACATATTAATTGTTCTGTTTTAGGAAAACAAGCCCACAAGATGGACACCATCTATAAAAAATCTACTTTTTAAGATCCAACAAAAAAAATAGACTAAAATTAAATACGACACACAGGAGTTCGACTAATTAACCAATTTATAAGGGAATATAATGCAATCCTATTTAATCACAACAAAACACCTTGGTCTGCGTTTTATCAGAAAAGAAGATGCCAAATATTTAGAGCGCATAGATAAAGATCCTGAAGTTAAAGAATTTTATCCTGAGGGCACATTAACTGATCATGAAATCAAAAATTTTATCAAAGAATCTATTATTAACTATAAGAACAAACACTTACCTTGTTTTGTTCTTTTTCAGCTCAAAGATGGGAAATTTGTTGGAGAGGCCTATTTTAATGAAATTGAAACTGGAGAAATTAAGGTAGGCTATCTCTTTCATAAAAAATACTGGAACAAGGGATATGCCACTGAGGTACTAAAAGCATTGATCAATTGGGCAAAAATTTATATCGATACAGAGTACATTATTGCATATGCAGATGTAGAAAATGTTGCCTCATTCCGCGTTATGAAGAAATGCGGTATGAAATATTATAAAGAAGGGACTTATCTGGGGATGAGATGTTATTTCTATCGGATAAAAATTCACTAATTTGAATATATACTCTCTCTCTGAACTCAGGAGTTATCGCTGTCTTCTAAATCCATACAAAAAAAATGAAGTACATTATGGAGAACTTTTTCACATAAACAGAGCTGTTCAATAGTAATGAACTCATTTGGAGTATGAGCCTGTTCTATATTCCCGGGACCACAGATTAATGTGGGGATTCGCGCATTTTGAAATATGCCTGATTCTGTGGCGTAGGAAACTTTGAAACGACTCTTAATCCCTGTAACGGCACGCACTATTCTAATAATTGAAGAGTCTTCTATTGCATTAAATCCTGGCGCATCTGAAATTTTCTCAAAAGAAATAACGGCATCGGGGTATGTTTTTCGCATTTCAGGTAATAATCTTTCATTAATATAATTTTTAATTTGATTATTAAAATTCTCCAGCAGAAACTCGCTAATGTAGCGCAGTTCAAGAGTGAACTCACAACGACCAGGGATAATATTGGTCGCCGTTCCTCCTTCAATTAGATTGGTAGTTATTGTGGTATAAGGAAGATCAAATGCCGTATCAAAAGGACCGTTTTCTTTTACATAACGTGCAATCCTGTTGATATAGCAGATTAAACGACTTGCATATTCAATGGCATTGCAACCATATGCCGCCAGAGAAGAGTGGACTGACTTCCCTTGTATCTGGCAGTAATAAAGTACTCTTGCTTTTTCACCTACTATCGGCCGCATGCTTGACGGCTCACCGACAATGCACCCCTCAGGATGAATGCCGATTTTTTGTAAATAATCGACTAAATAATCAACACCCAGACAACCTATCTCTTCATCACAGGTAAATGAATAATGAATGGGTTTTAAGAGTTTTGATTTTTTAAATTCCGGAGCAAGTGCAAGTAAGACGGCTAAAAATCCTTTCATATCACAAGCACCACGTCCATAAATTTTCCCATCATACTCCGTAGCAACAAAAGGATCGCTATTCCATATTTGTCCAACTACCGGCACCACATCCGTATGACCAGATAACAAAAGACCCCCTTCAATTTGACCATCACTGGCGGGTATTGTTGCAAATAAATTAACCTTTCCTTCTGAAGGCCCAGGAATAATATAAGAATCAATATCATGTGATTTGAACCAGTCATCCACTGCCTCAATTAAGGGTCTATTCGAGTTGCTCGACACGGTATTATAACTAATAAGCCTGGTAAGCCACTGGACTGTATTCATTTTATTTCCTTACTTTTTAAGGCGAAACAAAATACTTCTTTTCAAAGTCCCACGACTTATTCGCGAGATCCAGTTAAAACTTCTAACAGATATTAGTTCTTTACACTGGATTTTTGAATGGTACCGACACTCCAACAAATTTCACTAGTATAGTGTATTTATTATTTCACGCAGAGCCTGTTTGAAACTAGCCTTTCCTTTTATAGCCCTATTTAATCAATCTCGCTTTATGATAAGGGCACCCAAATTAAAGAGTCAACTTCAGCTGCAAAGGTACTCCTCTAAAGGCATATGAGATTGAATCAGACGGAAGAAACAGCAAGGTATCAACTTCTGCTTCACTTAATTTTGATTAATCAGATCTTCTACTATAACTCGATAGTACAAGATCTAATTAAAAATGAACCAAAAAAATCATCGTGTCGCTTTTTGAATTTCGTGACCTGTTCTGGAAACATCCTTACCAAACCCATGAATAGTTCCACATCCATTCAGCATAAAAAGAGTTGTAAGGAAAAAACAAACCGTAGCAATTTTCTTATTATTTTTCATCATGTCTCTCCTTGTTATATTTTAGTAATTACTACTTTTTATTTAAAAAACCACATCAAAAGTCTAGCCTATGATTATAAAAAAATGTAGAAAAATATTACTTTTCTTGCTGTAGAAAGCATATGGTTGCACCTTATACCAGGAGCCTGGAATAGAAATATGGAAATAAGGTGGGCTCCGTTGCAAAAATGGAAAGTAGTTTATAATTTACACCACCGTCATCAAATAAAGGACTATCCAGAAGGTATCGCTTGAAAACGCCTGAAAGCCACACTCTCTTGTCAATATTTGAAAAAAGTGGTTGGGTTTTTGAATTTTTGATGAAATCGCCCTGTATAAAATATGCCGGTTAATATTATCTTAATTTTTTTCATATACAATATGACTTTTAATCTTAATATAGTTGAGTAGGAAATTCTTTATGGGACAAGGTCAAATTATAAATATCGACCCCGCTTCGGATGCAGTTATCAGCTACCAACAAAATATTAAAAGCTTGATTAATACATTAAATGTCTTAAATCCTGATAAAGATCAAAACCAGATAAATGAAATATTGGGCCAAATTAAGGCAGAAGATCAACAGTTCATTTTAAAATCAGGATTATACATCACTGGTCATGTATTATTTAGCCGTCACGGGGAGAGTGCTTTGTGGAGCCAAAAAAAACTGGGGCTCAACCCGAATGCAGCACTTGCACAACAAGCGATGGGTAACATGTCGCATAGCAATAAATTTACTTCAGCTTTATTAGGCTATCCAGATAAACGGACCCTAATTGCGGTATCTCCTTTGGTAAGAGCCAAACAAACAGCCAGTCTAATAATTCCAGCTCATCTTAAAAGCGCACAGATCATCATTCAACCGACCTTATCAGAAAACAGTTTTACCCCTTCTGGCAAGAATATCACCTCACTGGAACAATTGACGCAAGAATACAATCAAATGTCTTTTTGGCGAACGCCAATTAAGGTCATTCTATTCAAACTATCCATTTGGTTTTATGGATATACCAATGTATTTGAGCAAATTCAAAAAAAATCCTCACAAGCAGACGAAATAATGCTTAATATCTCGGGCGTTACTAGTTTAGAGTACTTTTCTCAAGGTCGGCAGACCAATGAGGAAGGCTGTATTTTTGATACCAACTCACTTTCTGAAGACCAAAAAATAACAACTACACGGCAGTTGATCAGAGATAATTTAAAATCTGATGAAGGTGATTTTTGGCTATTTGGACATGGTAATAATTTTAAAAATTTTTTTAATAAAACCTTTGGAATTAAATCTGCTTTTGAATACGGTGAAACCCGGTGTGTTTACAATATTCAAAAAGATTCTGGACTAACATCATTATTCAGTCCACCATACATCTTTGTAATTGATCAATCCACTGGCAGAATAAGGGGAAAATACACGGAACATACTCTCGCATTTGAAATAAATCTCTCGAGCTTGAGTTTAGTATCTGATTCAACCAAGAAAATGCACGAAGGTGGATTAGATCTTACAAAACCTCACCCTGCTCAGGTAAACCTACCAGAATTAGAGGTATTGAGGTTGGAACAACCCAAAACGTTCACAGTTTCTCAAAAGCATGACTTTTATGAAAACAACACTAATTCTGATACTCCAGCTGCAATTATTTAATTGCATGCAACCGAATGGACAGCAAGATTTATTAAAAAAAAGTTTCTCTTTAGCCGCTTTATTTTGATTATGATAAACTCTTTTGAAGAAATACCATTTTAGGCTGCACTATTGCTCATAAGGAAACAGATGATTGAAATCGATCATACGTTGCTAAGTAAAGATGCCTTGGATAATTTAATTATTGAGATTATTACTCGTCAAACAACAGACTATGGCGAGGTTGAACTTGATATTCATATTAAAAAAAGTCAACTGATGAAAAAACTACATGATGGTGATGCCGTAATCGTCTATTCATCAAAGGAAGAAATTTGCGATATTATCAGGGTTGAAGACTTTCAGATTTGGCAAGGAAAACTAGAGCAAGAGGCTATTTGATCATTTTTTTATCCTTTAATTTAATTCATTCACCATCGACAGGATTCTGAGAGAGAAACTGAACTTCGTAGCCGTGCAATTGATATGTTGTATTAAAAAAAAGGTAAACCATTAGTTCGTGAACAGATTAAACTTTCAGCTAAAGTGCCAAGCTTTACTTAAGTACGACAGTATAAAAATATAAAAATGGCTCAAAAAATGCCTATGAACCATGTAAATGTGGATACCATACTTAGGGTCTCCATCCTGAAGGCAGACCCCAGACGTGTTTTGAGAGCAGCAAGTTTTAGACAGTTGTTAAATTAACACGGTGATGGAAGCAACTACTTCATTACTGCGTAGTTTGGCTTTCCATGGAGATATATTGTATAAGAAAGTTCTTTCTCCTGAGCCATTATCTAAGCTATCAATGGTGTAGCTGTTGCTTTTAAAATTTCCTCCGTCGAAATAACGGTATCCTATGCTAGCCAACACGGATTCTCTGACAGGTATGTCAATTCCCGCTTGAATTTGCCAAGCAAATGTTTTGAAGCTTTTTGGCGTCATTATGACTCGGCTTCGATCGAAGACAAAACTACCAGCTTGGTCCTGGCTGTTTGTTTCTGTATGGAAATCAGAAACTTTGTTTACAGAAAGACCAATACTTCCTCCGAGGTAAGGAATGATAGAGAGTCCTTTTAGCTCATACAGATGTTGGCTTGCTTTACCGGCCCGGTTTAAGAAAACGTCAAACATATAACTTTGATTTTCTAAATCAAACTTTCGGGTCCATCCATTTAAGTCAGGAAAAAAAAGATTTGGATTGGCGTCTGGTGAACCTTTGATAGTTTGATGCTTTGAATAGTCAAAGTCAGAACGGTTCTGTGCACTGAGTCCTATGGAAAGCACTGAAGAACTATAAATGCCCAAACCAAACCCAAACAGGGCGCTACCGCCAAAATCGTTATTATAGCCTTCGTTTGTCACGGTCCAGTCATTTTGGTTAACGTGCACATCTCCATTACGCGAAAAAGAGTAGCCAATTTCTCCTCGTACATACCCATAAGGCAAGGGGTTTACCTGTTTGTCAAATTTATCAGTTGCTTGTTTATCATGCTTGATAGCCTGCGCATTTCCGCTTATTGAAACGATGCTAATAATGAAGCAAGTTAATGATAATACAATTATTTTCATATTGAGACTCTCCTTTCTTTAAAAAAGGGCTCCATCGTAGCATGCTGCATAAAAAGTACAATGGAATTTTGAAGTAGGAATCAGGTCCGAACCCATCACTAACCGCTATTAAAATTACTCTAGTCATAATATGAGTCATATATGGATTTTATATAATCCTAATATAATGCATTTATATTAATTGATTATTAAATATCTATTTTTCGATTTTTTTGTGAACATTAAGGTTAAAAGTATAGAAACGAAGAAAAGCGAACTGGAACCGGATGATTCTGCTGAATAGAGTCAACAAGTTTTTCCTATGTTTACAGTGGACCCCATTGTCAAGACAGCGATCCGTTTAATTTAAGATATAACTTTAATTCTACTTTCTTTCGTTGACGAGGGTGCGTAGCACACGAGTCAACCACAATAGCAGTTAATGAAACACCTGTTATTGAGCCTGTGGGTATGTGGGCGCGAAGCCATCGAGTGTGGTCAAGCGGTGGATAACGTCTTTTTGTTATCCATGGCTTGTCCACATGTCCCGAAGGGCGATGGCTGATCCGCAGGACGCGTCCACATATCCACAGGCATTCCATTACGCTGCAGCCTCATATAGGCCAGCATAAACCTCTGACGGCGTGTATATTCCAAATGATTGATGAGGTCTTTCGTCGTTATAAAACTTGAAATACACCCTTAAACCATTTCGTAGTGCTAAAACTGTTCCGTATTCTTTTATGTAAATATCTTCATATTTGACTGAACGCCATAGCCGTTCAATGAACACATTATCCATCCATCGACCTTTCCCGTCCATGCTAATTTTGATGTCATGGTCTTTTAAAACATCGGTAAACGCCTTACTGGTAAACTGGGAGCCTTGATCCGTATTAAAAATATCAGGCCTGCCGTGGAGCCTGATGGCGCTCTCCAACGCGCTTACACAAAAGTCATCATCCATGCTGTTTGATACCTTCCAAGAGAGCACCTTGCGGCTATACCAGTCCATTATTGCCACCAAATATACAAAGCCTCCTTGCATCCTAACGTAGGTAATATCGGTGCACCAAACCTGATTGGGTCGATCAATCACTAAACCACGTAGCAAGTAGGGATAAACCTTTTGTTCCTTGTTCTTTTTACTCGTATTCGGCTTTGGTGCCACTGAAACCAGACCCATGATCCGCATCAAACGCTGCACTCTCTTACGGTTAACGTCATGGCCAAGGCGACGTAAATAAGAACGCATCTTTCTGCTTCCATAGAAAGGATGGCGCATGTATTCCTCATCAATCAAGACCATCAAAGCCAGATTCTCTGGGCTCTCGGTACATATTCCTTCGCCAGCAGTGCGATAGTAGCTAGCGCGTGACAAATTAACCAATGCACATTGGCGTACGATGCTGAGTGTAGGGTGATTGACATCAATCATGGCTCGCTTCTCCCGCACGCTCAACTTAGATGACCGGTCTTTTTTTTAAGCCAGTCTAACTCAACCGCTAGCTGGCCTATTTGCGTGTATAATCGATCTCGTTCTTGTATGATGGAGTCCATGTCTTTGTCATGCTTGCCGCTAAACAATTGCTTGCTTCCATCCAGTAATTGTTTTTTCCACAGATTGATTTGTGTTGCATGCACCTCAAATTCAGATGCCAATTCATTGGTCGTCTTGTGACTTTTTAATGCCTCAATTGCTACCTTTGCTTTGAAGTCAGATGTAAATTTTTTTTTAGCCACTTGGTACCCCGTTTAACAATGGTTTCTATTTTACACCACTGTCTCATTTTTGGGGTCCACTATAGTTTTATGTTTTATGTTTTATGTTTTATGTTTTATGTTTTATGTTTTATGTTTTATGTTTTATGTTTTATGTTTTATGTTTTATGTTTTATGTTTTATGTTTTATAAGTAAATTGTAATAGTGCGGCTTGCGTATTGGCAGATACTACCCCCAGACTTTCTGCTGTAAAAATTTTGGCTTTAGGAACGAACATCCCGTATCCATAAAGTAATTGAGTAGAAAATTGTTTGAATAGATTGATATCTAGCCCCCCTGAAATAAACATTGTGGACGCGAGCGGATAACCTATATTATTGGTTGATGTCGAATTCGGATTTGTTTCGTAGATAAAGGCTCCAAGCAACGCTAACTTTTCGGTGGCTGCATAGCGGGTTGCAACCTGGTAGGACCAAACATCTTTCCAATAAGTTGGAACTACAAAGCTACCTCTCGTTGTATTTTGAAAGTGAATCCTTTTTTGAATAGCCCAGCCTGACCAATAGATTTTCTCACTAATAAACCATTTATCACTCAACACATGTTGCAGTCCAATGTATGCTACCGAAGCCTCTGTTATACCCAACCGAAAAGAACGGCTGACTGCACTATTAAGCGAACTGGTACCAGATCCCATAGCATTTACCCATGTATACACTGCTGTAGTAAAAAAATTTTTTGCATTAATTTTGTAAAATAACCCTATATCTCCACTAGGATTCAACCCCGAAACCTTATTAAATTCGTTCCCCAAGTTAGGAACTACAAAATTTAATTCGTTGTTTTTGTTAATTTGACAATTAAGGCCTATGCCAAGAGCCAAATCTTTTGTTACCTGATAGCTGGTTTGAAATCCAGCCCTGTAATAAAGAAGGTTTGTTGTTGTAGTTACACTGGATACTATAGAATCCAGAGGCCACTCCAAATGGCCATAGGCACTGGGTACAATATTAATTCCCAATACAAAACGCTCACTAACCCTGTAGTCGCCTAACAAATAAGGAAGATTATCTGTTACTTTGCTGGTCGCACTTCCAGTGCCATCAATTGAAGTTCCAGTAAATTGTAATGACGGCACCACAAATAAATTACCTGCTCTTAATTGCATTTGATTAATCAAACTAAGCTCGGCAGGATTCTGGAAAAAAGTGTCGTTTAAACTTTGAGTAACAGCACAGCATGCCTTTTCTACCCAAAAACCTAAATAGATTGCTGTCGTTGTACTTAGCACCAATTTTAAAAAAGTTAACTTCATAAAAAACTGATATTTCCCTGATGATTTATTAAGTAATAAAACATGGCTGGAATAAAAAGTCTATCGATGTGAGTGGTCTCGACTGAAACTAACAGATGGTTCGGGATATTTTTTATAAAATAAACCGAACTAACTCCTTAATGATTCATTTCTTTTGTTCATGGTTGACTCAGAAAGTTTTTGTGTGTTGACACACATTCTTATCGGTAAAAAATATTAACGGATTATTACACGATAGTGTCGCTAAGCTCGTGATTGATTTTAGCCATCCATGGCTGAAATCGACTCGCAAACGCGACAAGTATGCCTCCGGCGGCCCTGGCCGTCCTGTGTCCGCTTGTTTTTTCACCCCATTCGGGGTTCAAAAACAACGCTACCCCAATGACTGACGCCTTTTCGGATGCCTTATATTTTGCCTGCGGCAAAACATCCGGCTCTAAGGCTACCAGGG
This sequence comes from Legionella antarctica, assembly GCF_011764505.1. Classification (NCBI taxonomy): domain Bacteria; kingdom Pseudomonadati; phylum Pseudomonadota; class Gammaproteobacteria; order Legionellales; family Legionellaceae; genus Legionella; species Legionella antarctica. Next base: position 823,100 of record NZ_AP022839.1, on the reverse strand, counting down.
ACTACCAGCCTCGCTCGTTCCTCGCTTCCTTGGCTGGCAGCGGTCGTCATCTGTTAAATCAGAATCCTGGCTTGTTTATATTATCTTGAGGCGGTTCAGGTGTTTCACTGGTTTTTCCACTTCCAAATAGGCTCCGAGTATAATCACCAAAGCGGTAACCCGTTGTCTTTTTTGCAGGTTCTTCCTGTTTATCCTGCTCAGATAACGATGCGGTAGGAACAGATGGAGTAGGCGTCACGCAACAAACTACAAACCGCGTCACATCACCAAATTTATATCCTTCTTCACCACTTATTTTCCCCAACATAGTTCGTGTAATATCACCAAACTGATATTCAGGAGTCACTTGAGTTTGTTTTAACTTCGGATCAATTTCAAGGTGCAACTTAAATAGAGCACTGATACGTGCAATCGCCTGACAATACTCTTCCGGCGTATCAGGATTTGTCGCTATTTGGTTAACCAACAGATTAAATTCGTCATAACTGTCCAAAGTACCAATTTGTAGTTTTTTAATGATGACTAATAGATCCGTCTGTAGTTTTTCAAACAGTATCCTTTCATCTGCACTGGATTCGCTTTGGAGAATAAATACCTGGTAAATTTGCTTTAAATAAGCATCGAAATTGAGCGCTATATAACTTAAAAAATCTTTTTCATAGCTGATTGCTGATGTTGGTTTTTCCAACAATTGTTCTGTAAGAATCTCCTGAGAGCCAGTACTTATTATATATCTCAGCCTCTCTAAATAATATTTAATAGCAGGCCAATTTTCATCTGTGATAATGACCTTCATTGCCCCATATTTTTCTGGAGGGAAACAACCTTTTTCTAATACAAGTTTTGCTTGATACACTGGATTACTGAAATATAAGGAACCTGCTGCAGTATAAGTATCAGAAGCGCCAATTAGAGAATGCCCCTGACCAAATTGATCTGTGTCTTGCTGTTCGACTTCAGAGTATTTTTTCGCACCCTTGAGCAATTCTAAAGGAGAAGCGGCTGGAGCTGATTGTTCAAGGCCAACTAGCAGTATGTTTTGCTCCTTATTTAGATGAAAATAAAGATGGCCACTGAAACCATTAGCAGAAATCTTTTTTCCATAATGATTGTTTTCCCCTGCTCCACCCATAGCAATATTAACCCCAAAATCACGAGACTCTTTGAGTATTGAAGGTAATTGGCCAGTTACACCTAACAAAACTCCTTTACCTTCAAAAACTGATCGCTCAGTCCGAAACACATTATGAGTAGCCGAACGCGCAAAAACGGTATTTGTTTCGCCAGGTGCAGGGAAATAGGCTAACAGCTCTGCTCTGTTAGATTCAGACATATCTTGATAATCCAGGATAATGCGGCTGGCATGGGATAAATAATCAGCAACTGTGAGCTGATCCGAGGGGGCTTGTAACTCTGACGATTTAGACATGTATGCTCGTGTTTTAAAATCACCCATAGCAACGCATGCCATCACTAATTGCGACATTTTAATAGCAACATCGTCAGTTGAGTTATGAAGAAAAGTTTTAGCCCATTGAGCAGCAACATCGTATTGATCCTGGTCAATGGTTGAAGAGACTATTTTAAATCGTTTATCAGGCATTTTTTCGCGCCAGTTAATTTCTTGTTGGGACTATAGTAGCAAACTTAGCTTAAGTGAATGTTATGATACCAAATTATTTCTACATCCATAATAATCTCCAATATTTGATCCCGATTGAATACATACTCGGAATATTCGTTTTTTTCTATCAAGATACGGCCTAATATTCTTTTCTGCTCAAGAAAATAAGCTATAATTTATCCTAAAGAGGAAATAAAACTTATGTTACTTTTATCATGCAAAGAATGTGGCCAGCAGCTGAAACTCGATGCGTTCAAATGCCCTAGCTGTGGCTCTACAAAAACAACCAATATTAAATGGCTTTTAGTGGGGGTTATCAGTCTGGTGATCATTATCGCAATTTTTATAAAGATTTCTAATTCATCGCATGAGAATAAACTTCGAAATAATACATCCCTTGAATATACTTTAAATAATCTTTTATTCGGTACCATGCTAGCGCCCGACTTCACAATCAAGAATTTAAACAACGTTCCGATAAAAGACATCACTATTCAATGTGATGAGTTGGACTCAAGGGGTTCATTAATTGACAGTATGAAAAATACTATAAACGATACAATTCCTGCAAAAAGAACAAAAAAATTCCAAGAATTAAATATGGGTTACATAAGCAATCCCTCATCTATAAATTGCAAAATTATCTCTGTAGATGGATCTGATTAGGATAAATTTTCCTGAATTATAGAAAAATCAAGACCAATTTGAGTTTAAATGATTTAGATTTTTACCTTAAATATTCTACATAATCAGGAAGATAATAATGTCTCATTATTTTTTTCCGGGTTTAAACATATAAGAGCTAAGTAATTCCAATCCAAAAGCCAAAATACTTATATTTTTTAAATTTTTTGATTTTACAAATCGACTTCCCATAACGCGAGATAGAATAACGCGCAATAATTTAATTCGAAGGTAGTTAACAAGTAGACGATAAAACATTTCTTTTTCCTTATATAAACCATCATTTAAATTATAGATTATTTTTTGAACAAATAATCGTATCCTGTCAGAATCGCCGGGTAAGTGTCTGCCACTGAGCCCGGACTAATCCGAGCCGCGCGCGTCAGCAAGCGGAATTATCTCGAGATGTATAGTGGACCCCAAAAATGAGACAGTGGTGTAAAATAGAAACCATTGTTAAACGGGGTACCAAGTGGCTAAAAAAAAATTTACATCTGACTTCAAAGCAAAGTGATATGGGTCCGCATGTCTGGAACAAAATTAAGGAAAAATAAGAGCTATTCATCCATCATTTATAGTTAAAAATTCACTCAAATTAACCTATTTAAACCTACTCAATACCGTATGAATAGTGATTGCTACTACGAATTGTCTTAGGTCATTTTACCACAACTCTATCAGAATGACTTATCCACAAGTCCACAGGTCAGGAGAGCTTCACTTTCTCGTATAGGCCTGTGGGCCTTGTGGGTAAGTCATGACGCTCTCATTTAGGGTTTATGGTCTTTTCCGGCCATAATACACCTCTGCGGGCGTTAAATAATTAAAGGACTGGTGAAGCCTTCGGTTATTATAATACTCAAAATACTCCGTTAAGGCCAGCTCAACCTCTTCAATTGTATCAAAATCATACCGGTAGATTTTTTCTTGCTTAACACTACGCCACAATCGCTCGATAAATATATTATCTAAATAACGTCCTCGCCCATCCATGCTGATAGAAATGTGGTGAGATTTTAGCGTATTTATCCAATCTTTTGAGGTAAATTGAGAACCCTGATCCGTGTTAAAGATCTCACAACGCGAATGCAGCAAAGCGTTTCTAAGCGCCTCAATACAAAATTCAGCCTCCATAGTAGGTGAAATAGCCCATCCAATCACATAACGACTATACCAGTCCATAATAGCTACTAAATACACATGCTTTCCTTTCATGCGGATGTAGGTGATATCTGCGGCCCAAACCTGATTTGGTTTGGTGATATCCACCTCTTTTAATAAATAAGGGAACACCTCATGCTCCTTATTGGGAACGCTTGTATTTGGCTTTGGGTAAACAGTCGATAACCCCATCATTTCCATCAACTTTTTTACTCGACGTTTACCAACAGGATAGCCTACTTCTTTTGACAGCCATCTTGCCCGCTTAATTTTACCTTCACATGGATACTGCAGATAGTGCTCATCAAGTAGCGCCATAAGCGCTTCATCTTCGACAGAAATGGGCTTGGCACTATAATAATAACTTGAAACAGGCAAGTCTAATAGCAAGCATTGTTCACGAATGGTGAGCTCGGCAAGAGGATCAATCATGACGCGCTTTTCATCCAGACTAAAGTTCATGCTTTTTTTTTAGCCAAGATAGCTGCGCTTGAAGTCGACCAATTTCTTGATATAATGCCTCAACAAGCTGCTCTTGGGACTTGGCTTCTTTTTCATTAGCCCCAGAGAATAAATCGTTAATGGCTTTGATGGCCGATTGCTTCCAAGTTTTTACCTGCGTTGCGTGAACACCGTATTCACTGGTAATTTGCGCTTGTGTGAGTTTCCCCTCAATCGCAGCTAGCGTTATTTTTGCCTTCTTGGCCGCCGTATAATAAGCTCGCTTTTTAGACATTTTATTCTCCTCTTTGTATTAAGAAGAATAGCTCTTAAAAAACCTTTTTTTGTGTCCAGAAAACCGCGCCTATATTAAAGGTAGCAATTGAGGCATTAAAAAGTCACAAGACGACCAATGAATTGGCATCTGAATTTGAGGTGCATGCAACACAAATCAATCTGTGGAAAAAACAATTACTGGATGGAAGCAAGCAATTGTTTAGCGGCAAGCATGACAAAGACATGGACTCCATCATACAAGAACGAGATCGATTATACACGCAAATAGGCCAGCTAGCGGTTGAGTTAGACTGGCTTAAAAAAAAGACCGGTCATCTAAGTTGAGCGTGCGGGAGAAGCGAGCCATGATTGATGTCAATCACCCTACACTCAGCATCGTACGCCAATGTGCATTGGTTAATTTGTCACGCGCTAGCTACTATCGCACTGCTGGCGAAGGAATATGTACCGAGAGCCCAGAGAATCTGGCTTTGATGGTCTTGATTGATGAGGAATACATGCGCCATCCTTTCTATGGAAGCAGAAAGATGCGTTCTTATTTACGTCGCCTTGGCCATGACGTTAACCGTAAGAGAGTGCAGCGTTTGATGCGGATCATGGGTCTGGTTTCAGTGGCACCAAAGCCGAATACGAGTAAAAAGAACAAGGAACAAAAGGTTTATCCCTACTTGCTACGTGGTTTAGTGATTGATCGACCCAATCAGGTTTGGTGCACCGATATTACCTACGTTAGGATGCAAGGAGGCTTTGTATATTTGGTGGCAATAATGGACTGGTATAGCCGCAAGGTGCTCTCTTGGAAGGTATCAAACAGCATGGATGATGACTTTTGTGTAAGCGCGTTGGAGAGCGCCATCAGGCTCCACGGCAGGCCTGATATTTTTAATACGGATCAAGGCTCCCAGTTTACCAGTAAGGCGTTTACCGATGTTTTAAAAGACCATGACATCAAAATTAGCATGGACGGGAAAGGTCGATGGATGGATAATGTGTTCATTGAACGGCTATGGCGTTCAGTCAAATATGAAGATATTTACATAAAAGAATACGGAACAGTTTTAGCACTACGAAATGGTTTAAGGGTGTATTTCAAGTTTTATAACGACGAAAGACCTCATCAATCATTTGGAATATACACGCCGTCAGAGGTTTATGCTGGCCTATATGAGGCTGCAGCGTAATGGAATGCCTGTGGATATGTGGACGCGTCCTGCGGATCAGCCATCGCCCTTCGGGACATGTGGACAAGCCATGGATAACAAAAAGACGTTATCCACCGCTTGACCACACTCGATGGCTTCGCGCCCACATACCCACAGGCTCAATAACAGGTGTTTCATTAACTGCTATTGTGGTTGACTCGTGTGCTACGCACCCTCGTCAACGAAAGAAAGTAGAATTAAAGTTATATCTTAAATTAAACGGATCGCTGTCTTGACAATGGGGTCCACTGTAATGCTTATGTGGTGCATGGAACCTGCCGCACTTTAAGTAAGATTAATTCAGCCAATGATGGCATTTCAAATTTTTTAGTCACCCTATCGTAAATATACTGATAAACGTTAACTTTCAGTTTTCTGGCCGTCTGTACAATCGTGGCAAACGTATCCTTTGATTTGGTGCCATTTTGGGAGACCGTTTGGAGATTGATGTCGCGTATCCTTGCTTGAAACCGTGTCCCTAATTCAGAGGCATTGTTGTGCAATGGCAGAAATGGATGGTCTAACACCAATAATAACGCTTGTTTTTTAGCACGTGTCTTTGCAATGCGTTGATCTAAAACATCATAGCCTGTCGTGGTTGCGAACAAAGTATCAAATTGCATTGATAGTTGTTGGGCCATTGATTGAGATGGAGCCGTCTTGTAAGTCAATAATGCATGGTAGAAATCCCATAATTGCTCAAGAAATACAGCCAATATATTCTGATTCATATCTGAGAATGGAGTGAGTTTTTTATAATGACGACCTTCATGGATCCAGCACAGCGCATGATGTAGGGCCAATTTATTAAACTGAGGCGCATCATCTGTCATTAAATAATGGATGAAGTATTTCGAGTGCTGATAATAGGCAAGAGCTGCTGACTCAAGAATTATGCGTCGATTCGTGCTGTGTTTTTTTGGATTTGGAAAAAGTGTTCCCATCAAACTATCGATTGATTCACGTGTGAGGGGTTGTGCATGCAGCATTGGTTTAATTTGATCCAACCATTTTTTTGCGAGACCAAACTCATCCATTAACTCATAAGCCTCCTGATTAAACATAAACTTTAATTGGTCTCGACACAGCAACTCCAATAAGGTCAAGCGATCTTTTTTACGACGAGTGAAGTATGCTGTAAAAAAGTCATTACATAAAACATGGGTGTAGTGATTTTTGCCGTTAACACGACTGCCTGTGTCATCCATCTGCTGGTACAAGCCTGCGTTGCTACCGGCATCGACAATATCTTCTTTTTCCTGATGAAAAATATCATTGCCTTCTGTCAGCATGGAAGCAATTTTACCATGTGATATTTGAATACCACATGTTTTTAAAAAGCGCTCAATGGCGCTCTCCGTCATCCCTGCATCACGGTATAATGTGATGACCAGCGCTTTAACCCCAGGACCAAATTCACTGCCCTTATATTCGCCAGGAATCGGCGCAATAAAGGTTTTTTTCAAAGATGGTGAGTAATACGTTTCCAGCTTGAATTCAACATTATCCGTGATGATTTTTAGATCCTGGATGATTCGAATCTCAAAACCCTTGAACTTGGCGTCATCTGGCAGCGTTGCTTTGTCCAGAGCAATCGTAACACGTCTATCAATACGTACGTTTTTTTTGTCTTTGCCTGTGTTTTTATTGTTCCCTTTACCACGTTTATTGCGATCTCCTTCAGATGAATGATTGGAATTGCCTGTATTATCGCCATTGCTACCTTTGGATTGACCGCGAATATTAGGTTTGCCCTGTTCACCCTTAAGGCGGTTTATCTCATCACGTAATACTTGGTTTTCCTCTCTGAGCAAAGCATTTTCTTCGGCAAGCATTTCGACCAAATTAACCAATACCTTAATGATAGTCACGGCCTTTTTGTCGGCAAGACTATCGATATCTTTTGTTAACTCATCTAAAACTTGTTTGATTTCTTGGCGTTTCATCATCTACCACTGCGTTACTAATGCTGATACGGCAATCATAACATGACTTTTTTTGAACGCATTTTTCGAGTTTTAACGCCACTAAGGGCTAAGAAAAAATCTGACCTCAGGAGGGAGATGTTTTATTAGTGAAAGGGGCTACATTGTGATCTTGGGGATCTTAGGGCATGCATATTGCATGACTTACGTTTGATATGGAAAAACATCAGTTTTACAGAAAAACCGTGTCAATAGGTATTTTGAATATTTTTAAAGAATTCCGCTTGCTGACGCGCGCGGCTCGGATTAATCCGGACTCAGTGGCAGACACTTACCCGGCGATTCTGACAGGATACAAATAATCAACTATAGGAACATATAATTTTAATTTTGCCAACCGTTAATCGTTTTAAACTTGATATTTTGCTAACATGAATCAAAAAGTAATGGGTTTTATTAATGGAAACAAAAAAAGAGAAACATTGGTCAAAGGTTGAACTACTGCATCACATGGTCAAAAACCCGAATATTCATATCAAAGGCAAACACAGTTACTACAGTGATGCCTGGACAGGAAGCTTTGAAGAGACCGTTGTGAGATATCTGTATGGGGATGAGTTCAGTTTAAACAATTGGACCCCTCAGTGGGAAGTTGATCAACTCTATATTGGGGCAGCAGTTCCCGTAACCTACTCAACAGTGCGCCAGTACTGCATCCCAACTATTTTATTTCGTAAACTTTTTTGCTATTTTATCTTTAATTTAAAACTGAATGATAGAATGTCCAAAGATGTTACCAATAAGAAAATTTTTGTCTGCAGTTGGGTTGATCACTGTAGTTCGTAAAGAGTTTCAGAAAATCAAATCTCCCCGTGATGCTGCGCCAGGGAAAAATGTTATTTCGTTGACGGATTGTTTGATGTCTGCCTTTGCGATGTTTAATCTCAAGTACCCTTCATTACTCCAATTTGATAGGAGTCACCGACTGGATCCCCAAGTTCAACATAATTTAGGAACTCTTTATGGCATTGAACAGATCCCTAGTGATACGTACATGCGCGAGCGATTGGATGAAGGAGCCCCATCTACTCTGCGTAAAGTCTATAAGCGGTTATTTGCCTTTCTTCAAAGAGGGAAATCCCTGGAATCTTATCGTTACCTAAACGGTCGTTATTTACTGGCTGGGGATGGAACTGGATTTTTTGCATCCAATGTAATTCATTGCGACCAATGTTGTATTAAGCATGATCACAAATTATCTGTAGTTTTAACCACAAAGCAATCTATTACCGACCTATCTCTGAAAGCACGTAGTTATATTTTAGCTAATCCACTACGAACATATTTTGCATTATGGTATATAGATGACCACAAAAAAATTACTTTGATTCCAATTAAAGATATCGATAGTTTGCCTACATTGCTGCATGATAAAAAAATGTATAAGGAATTATCAAAAGAAGTTAAGGCGGAAATAGAGCTGGCCATCAAATCCTATCATTATGCTCGATTTCCTGACGAGAAGGTCTCGTATTACCACAATATGTATTGCGCAGCCATAGTTCACCCGGATAAAAAAGTGGTTATTCCATTTGTACCAGAACTTATCATGAAAGAAGATGGCGATACTAAAAACGACTGTGAACGCAACGCTTCCAAACGGTTATATAGGGATTTGAAACGAGAACACCCACACTTAAAAGTCATTGTCGTTGAAGACAGCTTGGCTTCAAATTACCCTCACCTCAATGAGCTTAAAAACCTGGATATGCAGTTCATAACGGGTGCTAAAGAAGGGGATCACAAAGCACTATTTAAATGGCTCAACGAACATGAGTGTATTACTTATGAGCACAAAACAGAAGACGGGGTGACGCACAGTTACCGTTATATTAATGGCGCACCACTCAATACAAGCCATTATGATTTTAAAGTAAATTTCATGGAGTACTGGGAAACAAATAAAAAGGGTGGCAAGCAACATTTTAGCTGGGTCACTGACATAACGATTACCAATAACAATGCTTATGACATTATGCGAGGAGGACGTGCGAACTGGAAAATAGAAAATCCCATATTTAATACACTCAAAAACCTAAACTACCACTTTGGTCATAATTTTGGACATGGATATAAAAATCTCTCGACCATGCTAGCCTTATTGATGATGCTCGCTTTCTTTGTTGATCAGGTTCAGGAGCTTTGTTGTAATATGTTCCAAAAAGCACTAAAAATGCGCCAATCAAAAATTGGTCTCTGGGATAAAATGAAACGCCTATTCAGTGAATATTTTGTTGATAATTGGAATGATTTATTTAACGCAATTATTCATGGGCAGGAGAAAATCAAACTTAATCCCATTAATACCTCATAGCATCTTATTTTTGAACACGGCTATTGTTTTGGTTTTAAATGAGTTTTTGAGTTTTGATAACGATTAGTGCTTGTTTTGCAATCAGATGATTTGTGAATTGCTTGTTGCTGCCCATGAGGAATAGATAGGGAATATTCTATTACCTATCGGTGGGGAGAAACTGGTAGCGGGAACCGCTGATATTGGGGACTATGTGTGTATCGCTGCGGAAGCCATTATTATGTTGGGAGGTAATCATAATCACCGGATTGATTGGTTTAGCTTATATCCCTTTGCAGATAAATATATTGAGAGTTATGAAAAACAAGGTGACACCGTTATTCAAGATGGTGCCTGGCTTGGTATGCGCTCCATGATAATGCCTGGTTTGACTATAGGAGAAGGGGCAATTATAGCCGCAGGTACTGTAGTTACTAAAGATGTTTCTCCATACAGCATTGTTGCCGGAAGCCCTGCAAAGGTCATTAGAAAACGATTTGATGATGAGGTTATAAAAAGAATTCTCAGATTAAAAGTTTACGACTGGCAAGAGGAAAAATTTAAAGTCTTAAAAAATCATCTTTGTGGGGACAACATTGATGCTTTAGAAAGGGCAAACCAGGAATATGACCAGCAGATTAGTGAACTTTTTTCATGAATTAACACCTCCCAGTGGGTCCTGACGATAAAAACGAACGAGCAATGAATAGACTTCGGTTCTGTCGCAAAAATATATTTATGCAACAAACGGACTTATTTTGGACGAGCTTAGGCCACTAGTCCATAGAACTGTTCAAAAATAGTTTGATTGGCCGATTGATTATGCTGGCCTTTTCTAAGCATATGATGTAATTCAATGCCAGCTAAGGTAGCAGCGGCCGAGTGAAACTCTTTAAAGCCCTTCATTGGCTTGGTGATTTTCTTAATGAATCGATGGTCTTGTTCCACGATATTATTGAGGTATTTAATTTGTCTCACAGTCATTTGGACGAACAGCCCGCCCACCATGAACAGCAGCGCCAAGTGTAAATTAATCGTATCAATTCCAGCTTTATTAGCGCCACTTTTATCCATAGTTACCTTGTCAGGTAAGCCATTAGAACCAATAGCTTTCTCAAAAAATGCTCGTGCAGCAGGCTCATCCCTTTTTTCTGAAAGCATGAAATCAACCGTTTTACCTTCCTTATCAACGGCTCGATACAAGTACACCCATTGGCCCTTCACCTTGATATAGGTCTCATCCATACGCCATGAAATCACAACAGGACGCTTGTGGCGCTTGCGAAATGCTTCTTCCAATTGAGAAGAATAGTCAATAACCCAGCGATTGATGGTGGAGTGATCTACTTTTAGCCCGCGTTCCAGAGCCAATTCTTCAACATCTCGGTAACTCAATGAATAGGCCAAGTACCATCTGACCAGCATCAAAATAATATCCTGTTTAAAATGACGCCACTTAAAGCTAATCATCGTTGACCATTCCTATGCAAAAACCCAGATACTATCTTAGAGGATAACTTTTTGCGACAGAACCCAGAAACAATGCTGAACCGTAGTTTCACCGATGGTGAAGGTCCAAAAAAAGGCAAAGAAATATCAGGTGTATCGATGCATTACGCGAAAGGTCTTGGTTCCGATTACTCTGGCTGGTCGACATAAAGCGGTTTAGGGAATTACGTACCTTAATGCAAATAATCCCCGTAACACACTTCTTTTTTTTTAAACACCTCTACCAGTATTAAGTGAGGCAAAGTAAGTGACGCCAACATATATATTGTTAAGAAAAACCCGGCTCCCTGCCAATCCAAGGTGCTTGGTAAAAAAGCATATGCCGTTATTGAAAAGGTGTAAGTTAACAAAGTCATTGGCAATAAATCCTTAACAAATGTTCGATATGATGAATAACCTATCTTTTCATAGAGCATGGCAAAATATTTACAAGAGTGAATTCCAACAAAATAAACTGTCAAAAAAGCCAGTGGTGGCGTTAAAAATGCAGCCATAAGCACGATAACAACCTCTTGAGCACAATCTTTTTTTAAAGTGAAAAGCCCTAGACCAATTACTGGTAATAAACAACATGCAGCCCACTGCAAAAAATGAGCGTATAACATAGCTTGTTCTGAGCCGATTAGGTAGGAAAATAAGACACATATCTTTTGTGTATGAAGTAATGCAGGCAGACATATTATAGATAAACCAATAATGAAAGCTAAAAAATAACAGTATACTTTTGTCTGAAACACACTTGAATCATAGTAATCCATGCCAAAATGATAGGCAGAATACAATAAAAAAATGCCAAAAAAGAAAGAAGAAAACCAGTAAAAGCCCAGAAAAACTGCAATCGCCAATGACAAATAGGCAATGAATAATACAGTTGTTTTAAAAGTGCTAATTGCAAATCTTTTTCTTAAAATCCACAAGTCTAAAGCACCATGAGGCATGCCAATAAGAATCACCAGTACTAAAAAAACAACCATAGCAAATGATGGAAACCACACCGTGAACAAAGACATCATGATGAAATTTACAATTAAGACAATGGACTTCATAACACTGCCTTGATGAATGGCCAACTTGGCACCGCTCTTATCACTTTCCAGCGTAAAGCCCATCCAAGAGTTCCATTCATAAAGTGGGCAAACTGAGAAGGATTCAATCTTGAGGCCAATAGTATAAATATCTCAGGAGAAAGTGGCATTTGACGCAAAAGCACACGACAAAAACAAAGATCCATCCATCTATCTATAGCTAAGTCTAACACCGGCTCCTTTAATGCTTTGTTCATTCCAATTTGCTGGGCATGATACCAGGCTCGTTGTTGGATGCGTAAAAAACCATAGCCGCTAGAAGCTCTTAATGACCCTTGGTGCTGGGCAAAAACATGGCATGACTTTGAGTCTTGAGCACCTTTAGCAATGCCCATAGGCAAAACAGCAGCCTCATCCCGTAACGTATCAAATTCAGTCGTATATTCATGAATGAGTTTAAGACATTCTTGCATGAGCTGTTCAGGCCCATGATACATCGAACTAAATCGTGTCACTTCAAGTAATGCATGATAAGGACTGAAAGGTAAGACATAATCAAATTGACAATAAATATTGTTAGCAACAAGATTATGCATAAGATGAGCTGATGTTGGGTCAAACACAGGTTGTTTGGTTTTGATCTCAATACCATAAAAGATTTGATGCAGCGGCGCTTTTTCTCTAAGGATATATTGGTTGGGTCTTGTATCGATCACCTGACGGGCAATAAACTGACCAATAGAGGTATCCACAACGAAGCATTTTTTTTCTTTGTTTATAGCGAACACTTTTGTGTTCAAGTGTAACTTTTGCCTTGGATCATCCTCAATAGCCGCCAAAACTTTATTGTAATAATCTTTACTCTTGATGATAGCATAAGGAGTAGCAGGGTTAGTGTGTTCAATAACTACGGAGCCTTTGTTTAAGGTCCACGTAGGCCACTGATGAAAAATGATGTCTGTATGGGGGAACTTGGCCATGCTCAACCAAAAACACCAGCTTCGATCATCGTCATAAAATTCACGTTGTTCTATAATATCGATGGTCTGTTCTCCCTGAGTTTGGCTATAAAAAAAAGCAGTTGCCAAGCCAGCACAGCCCCCACCAAGAATTAAAACATCACAGTTGTGCGAGGGCATGGTGGTATTTTCCAAAAACAAAATTAAAACCGGCCCAGCTTGCAAGGGAAATTTTTTTTAAATACGGTATTGATAAACGACCATTCCAGTATTCATATTCATTTTTTGCAACACTTAGCCCAATATGCCGGTAGAGCCTCATGGCAACAAGAACAGTAAAACGAGATCTCGCAGGTATAAATTTTAAGCCATGACATGCACTTTGGTAGTAGGTCTCAGCCAAACTTAGGGTTTTTTTCATTGCCAACTGAGTGGCAAATCGATTCTGAGCCTTTAGCACTAAGCTTGGTTCATCAAATCCCAGCCACTCAACCGGCAGGTATAACCGATTAATCCATGCATCCTCCATTACATCACGAACAATATTGGTTAATTGCATCGCAACACCTAAGTGAGAAGCATACTGAGTTGCCAGCGGGTCAACACAGCCCAATATGGGACACATCATCTCACCAACAGTTCCAGCTACCTGATAAGCATATTGAAAAAGCTCACGCTCATTGAGAATTCTCACCGTTCCCAGATCCTGTTTTATTCCATCAACCAAATTTAAGGCTGATTTTAATGGAACGTTTTGGTGATTAATGAGTTGGATCATACCTTGAAGATTTACATCATCAGACCCACTCATAGATAACGCACTAGAGATATAATCTAACTTTAATCTTGCAAGCCTTTTTTGATTATCATCTAAAGCATCATCTGCTAAATCATCACAATAGCGGCAAAAAGCGTACAGCTCAGAAGCATGAGCATGTGTCGTTTGCGGCAATAATCTGGCTGCAAAACTAAAGGTTTTAGCGTGCGCCCTAAAGACAGTCTCAGCATTCATGTGGTGCTCCTAAATCGCGACTTGAGGAAGTAGTTTCTCTACCAGCTTGGCAGATGATAATACCCCAGGTATCCCGGCACCCGGATGTGTACCAGCGCCAACCAAATACAGTCCATTAATTCCTTCAGCCTTATTATGATGTCGAAACCAGGCTGATTGATAAAATAAGGGAGCGACAGAAAATCCGCTTCCTTGGAACGCATTGTAATCAGTCTTAAAGTCCATTGGTGTTTTGCTGATGCTGACAGTCAGTTCTTCAGACAACCCCGGCAAACAGGTCTGCTCTAATTTTGTTATCATTCGCTTGATAAAAGGGCCTGATTGTTTTTGCCAATCAACTCTACTGCTGAGGTTGGGAACAGGGCACAAACAATAGAAAGTGTCATGTCCCTTTGGTGCCATACTAGGATCTGTGGCCGTAGGCCGGTGCAAATACATGGCCAATTCGTTTGACAGGACTTTCTTATTGAAAATATCAGCCAACAGACGTTTATAGTCATCTCCCATAATGATCGTGTGATGGGGCACGTCAGTGTATTGCTTTTTCGTACCAAAGTACCAAACAAAAAGCCCCATGGATGGCTTACTTAAAGCCGTTTTCCACTTTGATACTAAGGGCTGATGCTTCGCTGCAATCATGTAACGATACAAATATAGAGGATCTACATTTGAGATAACAACATCACAAGAAATATGCTCACCCGTTTGCAAAACAATTGACCGGACCGTTTTATCAACTATTTTTATGTGCTCTACAGAGCAATTTAAATGGATTTTGATACCTACTTCTTTCATCAGTATCGTCATGGCTTCAATGAGCTGCCCTGTTCCCCCCATCACATAGTGAACACCCCACTTACGCTCTAAATAATGGATGAGGCTGTAAATAGAGGTTGTTTCCACAGGGTTTCCCCCTACAAGCAAAGGCTGTATAGAAAATGCTTCTCTAAGCGCTGGGTGCTTGATAAATTGGCTTACCCACTGCCAGACACTTTTGTAAGATTTTAAACGAATCAAGCTTGGTATCACCTTTGCCATCTGAGTAAATTGATGAAAAGGATGATCGGCAAGCTGTTCAAATCCGACTTCATAAATCTCTTTGGAATGAGACAATAATCGGAGGTAATTATCTTTATCTTCAGCTGAGATACGAGAAATTTCAGCCAGCAATTCCTCTATTGAGCCGCCATAATTAAATATCATGCCGTCCGGATATAAAAAACGATACCAAGGCTCGATGGGAACCAATGTTGCGTAGTCTTTCAGTTGGCGATCAAATAACTGAAACAATTCTTCTAAAAGAAATGGTGCGGTTATTACGGTTGGCCCAGCATCAAAAATATAACCATCTTTACTGTAGACTTGCGCTCTACCTCCCAACATCGGGCATTGACAATATATATCAACATCATACCCTTTCGCCCTGGCACGTAAGGCCGCAGCCATACCCCCTAAACCACCACCTATAACCGATAATTTTTTGTTCACGCTAGATCCTTAATCAATCGAGGCTGAATGTTACGGTATAGTTGCAAAAAAGGCTGCCTCATGTCCTGCGGTAAATGGTGTATCATCGATTGAGCTTGACATAAGTGGCTATTGGCCAACTCATGTGCTTGAGTCAACATGATGGGTTTGTCCTGATCAAATACAGTAAAAATAGAAAAGTTGTGCTGGTCTTTGTCTTCTTCAATGTCTGTTATGTCATCAACAATTTGATAACTAATCACTAAGTGACGAATAATTCCTTCAAATAATGAGCAATAAGTGACATGCTTGCTGAGGAGTGATGCCAGCTTAATGCCAAGCATCATTAACTGGCCGGACTTAAGCCAGAAAATGTTGGTATAATGAACAAGCTGAGGTTTATTTAGCGCCATTGCGTTAATATCCCGAACTTGGCCTATAATCGTCTTTGTTACAAAATTATGAATTAGTCGCACAGAGCTACCAATATAACCATAGGGTAGAAAAGATGCTGTATTATAAGCGATCGAAATAAGCAAATCACCATAAGCAAGTGCTTTAGCGAGACCAAACTTTTGCCACATAGACTCCTGACCTCGACGAAAAACAGCATTATCTTGAATATCATCGTGTATCAAAGACGCATTGTGAAGCATTTCAACAAGAGCAGCACAATGGGTGGCTGCATCATAGGGAAGTTGCATCGCTATCGAACAATTAAAGGTGAGTCGTGCTCGGGTCAGGCTGCCGGGGTGTTGAAAATGAAAACGACTCATCTGCCGCATACCTTCATCTAAATCGCTTTCTATGACCTGTTTGAATAGAGCCATAAACTCATGAGAGTCAAACATTGGCATTGTACCCTGAGTCAAGACGGTGAGAGAGATACCCAATGTTCTTAATAACATTGGGTATGGTTTAAATTAAAGTTCAGCGTACCCTTCTTCGCTTGATTTGGATCGGGCAATGAAGAAAATGAGTAATCCAAAACCAGCTTTGGCCAGGATGTCAGCGATAGAATAACCAACCTGCAGAGCAACAAAACCATGACCGCCTCCAACCCCCAAGTTTGGTAGCAAATAAACAATAGGGTAAAAACACCAAGCTAAGACAGTCAAATAACAAGCCTTTCTTACCAAGGGTTGTGTTTTTTGAGGCTGTTTGGAAATGGAGGCACGCAGACCAAAGAAAAGCTCGTAAATAATATAAAGGAAAGGAATCATAGACAGTACCCACCATAGCAAGCGTGATGTCATGTCAACTGAAATCTCACCAGGGTAACCGAGTATAACCATCACAGCAGCTGCAAATCCTAACTTGATTGAGCGAGAGATAGTCTCTTCATGCGTTAACTTCATGACAAGAATAAGCTCTATAAGTAGTAGTGGCACAGTTAACAACCAGTCCACATAACGGTAGGCATCATTAAAAGGTTTACTCGATAAAGTAACGGTATCACCCATGACATTATAAGCATGTTCGAATGAGAAAAAGATTTGAAGGTAGTGGTAAGCTGCAATAAAAGTAACCAACCCGGTGATCGAGATGGCTATACGATATCGCCCAGAAACACGGGCCAAGTTCAACCAGAAAAATAGCGTTGCCGCCATCATTAAAGCAAATGTAAATGAAAAAACGTTATAAAGCAGGTTGTACCCTACGAGCCCCATATTATCCATAATTTATTCTCCGATATAAATTTTTTTTAATTGACAACATTTACCAAAGCTTCATCAAAACGCTTACTTTTTTAATTTTATTAAGCGAGGAATGTTAAATGCTATTATACGTATTAAAGCCAAATCAAAAAAAGAAATTTTCTAAAATCAAGCCGTTAAAAGAAACATCTGTACATAACTTAGCAGAGAATAAAAATTAAAACAATGGTAACTGTAACGGCTCGCGTTTATAAACACATCAGCCCGCAATCATCGCATTTTTTTGGCTTTGTCGCAAAAATATTTTTAGACTACGAGCGGAGTTATTTTGGGTCTTTCCCAATTACGGGGGCACTCATCAGTTAACCGCACAGCGCCCTAACACGGGTTCTATAATTTTCAAAGTTACGAAAGCCATAAGCTCTTCTTTGTATCAACTTCATCTTTCTATGAAACCCTTCTGTAATGCCATTAGACTTCCTAAAACGCCACATACGTACTATCTCTTCTTTCCATTGGCAAAATGTTTTTCCGAGAGCTGCCAACGCTTTAAATGGACTACTTTTCAGGGGTTCTGTCGCAAAAATATATTTATGCAACAAACGGACTTATTTTGGACGAGCTTAGGCCACTAGTCCATAGAACTGTTCAAAAATAGTTTGATTGGCCGATTGATTATGCTGGCCTTTTCTAAGCATATGATGTAATTCAATGCCAGCTAAGGTAGCAGCGGCCGAGTGAAACTCTTTAAAGCCCTTCATTGGCTTGGTGATTTTCTTAATGAATCGATGGTCTTGTTCCACGATATTATTGAGGTATTTAATTTGTCTCACAGTCATTTGGACGAACAGCCCGCCCACCATGAACAGCAGCGCCAAGTGTAAATTAATCGTATCAATTCCAGCTTTATTAGCGCCACTTTTATCCATAGTTACCTTGTCAGGTAAGCCATTAGAACCAATAGCTTTCTCAAAAAATGCTCGTGCAGCAGGCTCATCCCTTTTTTCTGAAAGCATGAAATCAACCGTTTTACCTTCCTTATCAACGGCTCGATACAAGTACACCCATTGGCCCTTCACCTTGATATAGGTCTCATCCATACGCCATGAAATCACAACAGGACGCTTGTGGCGCTTGCGAAATGCTTCTTCCAATTGAGAAGAATAGTCAATAACCCAGCGATTGATGGTGGAGTGATCTACTTTTAGCCCGCGTTCCAGAGCCAATTCTTCAGCATCTCGGTAACTCAATGAATAGGCCAAGTACCATCTGACCAGCATCAAAATAATATCCTGTTTAAAATGACGCCACTTAAAACTAATCATCGTTGACCATTCCTATGCAAAAACCCAGATACTATCTTAGAGGATAACTTTTTGCGACAGAACCCGCCATCCCGCAATAAATACTATTTAGAACTTTTTATTCTTTTCAAAATAAGTGCTTTTTGAGACGTATTTAAGTTTAAAGACGACAGTATTTTTGAAAAATCATATACAGAATCTACCACATCACTTAACACAGCATCATTAGTAATAATCCATAATGAAGACCATGAAAATGCAACTCGAAGATGCTCCAATGAACTCAGTGTTGAAGTAAAGCTCGATATATTATCCGCTTCAAGTTGTAAGGTCACCAAATCTATTTGAGGGAAGAAGTAGTCTTTATGCATTCCTTTGGGTAAAGGTAAAACAAGCTTAATATCATGATATACAGAAATATTAGTATTTAACTTATATCCTTCCATGATCAAAGGCCAAAAAAAATCAGAAACCTTACTTTGATACTCAAGATCTAATGCTTCTAATGTTTCTTGTGTTTGCTCTCCTTTAGCTGCAATTTTTGCAAGACGAATCACCGCATTTAAATGCTCTGTCACACGCCATTTCAGATCAACCAAAGCATTGATTAAAGAAACAGTATCTTCGCGATGAGTGAAACTGATTTGAGTCAAGTCCGAATTAACAAGTGTAGGCTTCAAGACCAAAAAATTTTTTAAAGAATCGTCGTTTAAGTCCGAAGGTAAACTAACATTGACTCTATTTAACAGATTTTTTAAAACATCAATCGCTTCAACAGCTTCTTGTTTCGTTCTAATACGAGTACGATACAGATTGGCAGCCTCTTCCGTTAAATTAGGTAAACCAAATTTTAAGTAACTCTTAGTGTCATCATCATAAGTAGTAATCGTTATATCCGATCTAAAAACATTTAAGTTCAGTTGCAATTGATGCAGTTCCGTTGCAATCTTATATTTTTTGGCTTGAAATTTCGCTTCTATCTCTGGGGGAAATTCTTCCATTGCTATTACATTCATAGCTAAATACATAAGCTTAGCTATGCTCTCATCTACCCGCAAAATTATTTTATGAGCTTCTTTAATCAAACCGATTGTCTCATAAGAATTGCTCAACGTAATAGTCGCTGTGGGTGGCTTCTCAGCATAAAGGGAAGCGCTTAAAAAGGTGATTAATACGAACAGTTGTAATCCTTTAATAAAATACATTAATATTCTCCTTAACAATAACAAGTTTCATCGGTTCTGTCGAAAATTTTTGGCTCTTGGCGTCTTCGCGTGGAAGTGTATAATATTACGCCATAGATGGATTAAACCTTTCGAAGCCAGTTAGATCTAACATGAGTCGTTGAAATAGCCGAGTTACATTACTCAAACCATAGCATCGTCTTTTTAGCACCTTCACTTTATTATTAAACCCTTCAACAAAACCACTGTTATTACGAGCAATAAAGTAGTTGGCGATGATATCCATATGCTTATTGAGCGTTTTTACAAACCGATTAAAACATTTAATTTTTGACGCTGAAACGCGATCGATCCACTCAATAAAAAGTGCTTTTGCCTCTGCTGGTGTTAAATGGCTGTTAAAAACAGCAGTCAATTCGTGACTTAATTGATAGGCCAAATGTAACTTTGGCGATAAGTTAAATAAGGGTTCTACGACTTTCTTTTCATCATCTGTGAAGTAATCCTTTTGCTTTCGAAGTAGTGCAATTGCGGGTTTGAGATCCTTATAATCTGCCTCAGATAATTCTTTTTTTAAGCGCTTCAACTCTGATTTTCTCAAGGCAATCAAACCTTTTTCGTATAATTTTCTTACATGAAAGCGATCGGCAACAACAGGAACTGTGTCACCAAATACGGCTTTGCTGGCGTTAATGTATCCTTCATATAAATCACAACAGACCGCACGGACAGTCTGTTTTAGACGCTCGGGTATTTTTCGAAGAAAGGCTTCTACTGTTGCTCGCTCCCTACCATCAAGCACTGCAAGCAACCTAACTTCATCGTTGCACCGATAACTTACTATAGTGACAAAGTCACGGTAGCCTTTTTTAAGACTAATATCATCAAGCCCAAGAACCCCAATATCATCAATGCTGTTGAAGTCGACCTCTTCTTCAATGTACTTATCAACCAACCCTTCCAGTGAATGATATTCAACATCCTCTTTTCTGCTCACATCTGCCACGGTCGAGTTAATCAACTCAAACAAAAGATGCTGCTCATAAGGACGGGTAAATTTACTGTTCGTATCATACCAGTCAAGGCGCTGCGTTGTTGTAGGACCTCCATCACAATCAGGACATCGTCCGCGCCGTGGGATAATTTCAATGGTCGTTTCTTTCCCTAAAATGGGTAAATGACTTAATCGTAACAGTCTTCCACGACCATGTGGTTTGGTTGGGCGGTTACATTGTCGACATAAAATCTCTTCTTTTGTACTGACAACTCGGATTGTAATTTGCCGTGCGCGAAGGTCTGTTGTGACAGTCTCTATCTCTACATCAGATAAACCTAAAATCTCTGCTGGAATGGTGAGTGATTGTTTGGATTTGTTGTTCATTGTTTTGGCAATTAGCTCTTAAGTATTTATCTTTGCTATTGTACTAAAAATTAGCCTTCAACGCGAAGACGCCAAGAGCCGATTTATCTTCTTGGTTTGGTCTGTCTCAAAGCACTATTAGTGCAAAAAGTAAATCCATCCGCGATCTGTTTAAAATCAGGCAGATGGATCCCAAGTGGACATTACCCAGTAGAATAGAGGATAACCCTTTTATTTTGATGGTTAGTGTTAATGGGTTCATAGTTGATGTGCGGGAGGCTCCTTATGAAATACAAGAACAAGCTTATTACCAAGGCATCATTCCTTATATTCCTGCTGATAAAATGACTTCTTAAAATTTAAAGAAACTCTTGGGCTTATAGTTTTTACATCAGGGCGCAAGCTCCATTGCACTAAGCCTACTATTCTTGTACTGATTCATGATATAAGTTAACCTCATTGTTAGCTATAAGAATTAAAAGGATTTAGCCGTGAAATTTTATAAATCAGTTCTAATTTCATCTGCATTTTTGAGTTTAGCATACAATGCTACGGCAGGAACCTTGGGCTCAGCACCATCCATGGGTTTTTATATTAATGCTGGTTTAGGTGCTGTTTTTTCCAATACTACTACCAGTAATACTTCAAATTCCAACTCGGTTTTGTATGCACCAACCGCAATAGGGACTAGTTTATTTACCCTGCCTGATATCAATTGGCAAAATAAATTTAACAATGGCTATGGGATAAATCTGGCGGTCGGAAAATATTTTAGTCCCA
Organism: Legionella antarctica; assembly: GCF_011764505.1. Taxonomy (NCBI): domain Bacteria; kingdom Pseudomonadati; phylum Pseudomonadota; class Gammaproteobacteria; order Legionellales; family Legionellaceae; genus Legionella; species Legionella antarctica. Next base: position 801,155 of record NZ_AP022839.1, on the reverse strand, counting down.
ACTGGCATGGAGACTTAGAGTTTTTGTATCAAAACATACGAAGAGACACTTTTGGTACTTATAATTGGCTGGAACAAAACAGTACAACTGGAGCAATATACGCCCAACAGGCTAATAACCTCATTAGTAAGATAACAACAAGAGCTAACATTTATTCTTTTATGACCAATGCAAGTTATGATTTAATTAATATTGGAAACGTACAACCTTTCTTAGGGGCGGGTTTAGGGCTTTCCTGGTTAAAATCGGGTAGTACGCAAACCAATAACGCCATTAATATTGACGATCCCAATACCCCTCTAATCGAAACAGCACCAGCTATGCAAAATAGTCCATCTCTATATGGAACAGCCTTTGCTTGGCAGTTTAAAGCAGGTATCAATTATGCGGTGAGCGAGAAAGCAACAGCTATTTTGCAATATCGCTTATTTAAAACCACTGATTTTAAAGCAAGTCAGAGTACTATTATCACCAATCCAGGTATGGCTGGGCAAACGGAATTCTATGCAGGACAGCATGACACCAAGGGATTGTTAACCCACTCGGTTGAATTAAACCTTCGCTTTGATGTTTAAATTAAAGGCAAGGGTCGTTTCAAAAAATAAAGATGGTTAAGTTAAACACTCGCGAATTTTGGTTCTGTCGCAAAAAGTTATCCTCTAAGATAGTATCTGGGTTTTTGCATAGGAATGGTCAACGATGATTAGCTTTAAGTGGCGTCATTTTAAACAGGATATTATTTTGATGCTGGTCAGATGGTACTTGGCCTATTCATTGAGTTACCGAGATGTTGAAGAATTGGCTCTGGAACGCGGGCTAAAAGTAGATCACTCCACCATCAATCGCTGGGTTATTGACTATTCTTCTCAATTGGAAGAAGCATTTCGCAAGCGCCACAAGCGTCCTGTTGTGATTTCATGGCGTATGGATGAGACCTATATCAAGGTGAAGGGCCAATGGGTGTACTTGTATCGAGCCGTTGATAAGGAAGGTAAAACGGTTGATTTCATGCTTTCAGAAAAAAGGGATGAGCCTGCTGCACGAGCATTTTTTGAGAAAGCTATTGGTTCTAATGGCTTACCTGACAAGGTAACTATGGATAAAAGTGGCGCTAATAAAGCTGGAATTGATACGATTAATTTACACTTGGCGCTGCTGTTCATGGTGGGCGGGCTGTTCGTCCAAATGACTGTGAGACAAATTAAATACCTCAATAATATCGTGGAACAAGACCATCGATTCATTAAGAAAATCACCAAGCCAATGAAGGGCTTTAAAGAGTTTCACTCGGCCGCTGCTACCTTAGCTGGCATTGAATTACATCATATGCTTAGAAAAGGCCAGCATAATCAATCGGCCAATCAAACTATTTTTGAACAGTTCTATGGACTAGTGGCCTAAGCTCGTCCAAAATAAGTCCGTTTGTTGCATAAATATATTTTTGCGACAGAACCCTCTATTTTACCGTGTTATATTAAATAACAAAAATTGGGTAAACCTGCCAGCCCAATTATCAATAGTTAAACACTATGTTTTTTTTCTACTATATTTAGAAGGGAGAGTCCTCATATAAGGAGATTAAAATGATGTATATTATTGGATGGCTACTGGGTGTTCCCCTCACTCTACTTATTATCATTTGGATACTGGCACGTATCTTTTAAAATTGACAGGGAGTTATCATGACTAATGAAAATCTGATTGTAACTGAACGGGAAGGCCAAAACCACCATCATTACCGTATTTGTTGGTCTGCAATATTTGCAGGAACTTTTGTTGGATTGGGTCTTGCATTTCTACTCCATCTATATGGCGTGGCTATTAGTTTAAGTGCATTTAGCTCTTCACCTGATGGGGCCTCTGTCATTGCAATTGGCGGATTCCTTGGAATGTTGTTGGGAGTAATTGCATCTATGGCTACAGCAGGTTTTGTGGCGGGTTATTTAGGTCGCTTTCATTACCATCATATTAAAGGTGGAATAATTTTTGGCTTTATAACCTGGAGTTTGATTTTAGTAATGAGCGCCATAATGGCAGGACCTGTAATGCATTATGTCTCATTAAATACAAACTATGTCAGTGGATCTGCACTAACAGACACCTCTAAGGTTAAGGTGACTAAAGAAGCTACATCACCCCGTATACAAAATAATAAGAATGCCGATTCACAAGCTGTTGAAGTTACACCAACTGAGTTAGCTTGGAGTGGGTGGGTTATATTTGCACTGTTTTTTGTGGGAGCACTTTCAAGCTGTATCGGAGCTTGCTGCGGCATGCAATGTAAGCGAGAAGAGATGTTACCTCCTACAAACTCACTGTAAACATTATTTTCGGAATCTCCCAAGGTTATTTCAACCTTTAGGGAGATTCATTTATCAAGCCAACCAGTATTTGATCTGGTTGTCTATTGGCAAAACCTGAAGCATCTGTTTAACTCCCTTAATTTACATAGGGTTTTACAACTATGCACAGAGTTATCCACAGAATTTGTGGGTAACTAAAAAGATGAAATAAGCAGAATTGATAGCGATAAGCCTTGTATAATAAGGCCTCATAAAAAAAATAAGGGAAGACTATTTAAAAAAATAAAGGCAGGATAATTAAATATCCACAAAAAGTTTTACTAGAAAAAATGGATATTGGGTCGGACATCTTAACAAAATAATAATAAAAAAACAGTATTAACTCAGATTATTTTAGTAATTTTTTAAATTATTCCACTAATCAAAGCATACAAGCCAATTCCAACTATCCTAATTCAAAAGAAGTAATGCCAAAAATGTGTTCCTTTATTAATTGTGGCTCTCCTTTTAAATACATTCTAGCTGTGGCAAAAACCTTGGTCATTTGGTAATGTTTAACCAGATCTAGAGCAAATGAATTATTTTCAGGAATATCCAAAAAAATAACCTTTCCTTGTGCGTATTGGGTCAATTGAAAAAATAGTGTGTTTGCAATTTCTGGAGTATCAGCAAATAAAGGTCCCATTTTATATCCTTGTTGACAGGCCCTGATGACACCATAACCTTTAAGTTGCTTCTCTTGTACAAACCCTAAAGCCATACTTTGCTTTTGTTGTATCCAGCACTTAAGAAATTTTGGACGTAGTGCAGGAAAGTGCAGGCGGTCATAGTCACATAACAGAGAAAAATCAATTTGGCCGAGCAGGACTAGTGAAGGGTTATAAGGTATTGGATCAATTTTTTTTTCCAAACTATAACGGATATTATTGTGCGCAAATTGATAACCTAAACGGGCATATTTATCCAACATGGGTAGTACACCATCAATACCGGCATTACGTTTCCCAATATAGTCTAACCGTGCACGGGTAAGTTCCAGACCGTACCCCTGATCCCTATATGGTTTAGCAACAATATAAAAACCGCAAAAAGCAAAATGTTCGTCATAGATAACCGCCGATCCTACAGCGATCATTTGACCCTTGAGTTTCCCAACAAAAAAACCACGGGGATCGACTTGATAAAAACAGGCTGCATCATGCAAACCAGGATTCCAGCCTTCTTTTGCCGCCCAGGCTACTGCCAAAGTAACTTCTTCTTGATTCATTTTCTCAATATGGTAGTGTTCAAACATAATGAACCTCGTCGTTTTTTTATTAAGTATAGACTGCGAGAAACCAACATAAGTTACAATTTTTAATAGTTGCTTAAAAAGTGGCTACAAAATTAGCCGAGAAAATTATGGCATCCATCCCTACCTGGAAGGATGATATGCCAAAAACAAACAGGTACGTACATGGCGATGGAACATTAATTTGAAAAAAAATATCAAGCGCTCTTCCGATACTCTTTTAGAAATTGCGAACAATAAAGATTTAAGCGGGGAATTAACCTATCAGCGCATTTTAGACACCCTTGGAGCCAGGGCGTTTGGGGTTGTTCTGTTGTTTTTTGCTTTACCTAGTGCCTTGCCATTTTCAGCTGTCCCTGGTGTTTCAGCAATTTTTAGTGTGCCGATAATACTGTTTGCATGGCAAATGATATTGGCCAGAAAAACATTATGGATACCGAAAATTCTTGCTTGTCGTACTATTCATCAAGAGACCATTGCAAAAATTGTTCATAACACTGTACCTTATTTAATCAAAATAGAGTACTTTTTGAAACCTCGGCTGTCCTTTATGAATTCTCGCTTTATGGAAATAATCAACGGGACTCTTATTTTTTGTTTGGCTCTGCTCTTAATGCTGCCTATCCCATTAAGTAATTTTATCTTCTCATCATTAATTATCTTTTTGAGTCTGGGTTTGATAGAAAAAGATGGGCTCTTCATCCTTGCAGTATACATTGGTGCCATTTTCTATATCAGCTTTATCTATATGTTTATTATGCAAGCAATAAACTATTTATTTAACTGACTAAATCAACTAAATACCATGACACTGCATAATCCAAGCGTTAGCTCAATGTAATATCATGCCACCATTATGTGAGTTCTTGCTCAATATTTTAATTTGCAAAAAAATAGATTTTATCAACATTGGCCTATATTCTTATAGGATAGACTAATCGATTATTTATAGGGAATAAATATGGATAGTGAACGTTATACAAAAGGTATGGAAATAATGCGCAGACAGCTTGGTCCAGAAGCTGATGATTATGCTAAAAAAATCAAAGGAATGTCCGAGATCTTTGCTAAAATCAATGTGGAGTTTCCTTTTGGCGATCTCTATTCACGAGATATCCTGGATCCCAAAATGAGGGAAATGCTTACTATTGCTGCTTTAACAGTTCAAGGTTATTCGCAAGTCGAATTAAAAGTACATATCAAAGGGGCTCTGTATAACGGCGTCACCCGTGAAGAAATTCTCGAAATCATCACCCAAATGCTAGCATATTGTGGTTTTCCTGCAGCAACTAATGCTCTGCTCACAGCGCAAGAGGTTTTTGATGAATTGGATAATAGGGACTAGTGTATGCAAAATGAAAAAAATGGTTCGACCTTATTGGTTGATTGTCTTGTTCAACAAGGGGTTCAATATATTTTTGGCATACCTGGAGCAAAAATTGATGCTGTTTATGATGCATTAATAGATAGTCCTGTTAAAGTTATTGTTTGTCGACATGAACAAAATGCGGCATTTATGGCTGCAGCTTATGGACGCATCACAGGTAAACCCGGAGTAGTACTGGTAACCTCTGGACCAGGTGTTTCAAATCTCGCTACAGGATTGTTAACAGCTACCACTGAAGGTGATCCTATTGTCGCCATTGGAGGGAATGTTGCGCGTAATATGAGTTTAAAATCCTCTCACCAAAGTACTGATAACATTAAATTAATGGAAGCCGTCACCAAAGCGCGTATGGCAATTCTGATGACGGAAAACATTCCTGAAATTATTGAAAATGCATTTCGCATCGCCACTGAGCCACGGAGTGGCGCTGTATTTATTAGTATTCCCCAAGATATTTCTCATCAAAGTACAACAATCAAAGCACCTAAGGTCTTACCAGCCATTAACTACGGCCCAGCTCCTGACAAAACGATTCAAAAAGCTGCAACACTGCTTAACCAAGCCAGGCGCCCTGTTTTGCTCTTGGGATTAGAAGCAACCAGAGCTGAGAATACACAAGCCATCCGCCAACTGTTAACAAAAACACCCCTTGCCGTAGTATGCACTTATCAGGCAGCTGGAGTAATCACACGGGAACTACTACATTGCTTTGTTGGACGGGTAGGACTATTCAAAAATCAACCTGGTGACAGATTAATTGATGAAGCCGATGTAATCGCCACTATCGGTTATGATCCCGTTGAATATGACCCGGAAATCTGGAGTAGCGCCAGCAAAAAAATTATCCATTTAGACTATAAACCTGCAGAGATACACACAACCTACATGCCCGAATTAGAGGTTATTGGTGACATCGCTTTGAGTCTTAGAAAATTGGCGCCGGAATTAAACTTAAAGATTGCGGAGGACTATACCAGGCATATTTTCGAGTACCAAAAAGAATTGAAAGAAAAAATATCCAGTGGAGCGAAATTTACGGGCAAGTTATTACATCCCTTACGATTCATCTATGAATTAAATCAGGTTGTCGATGATAACATGATGGTAATTAGCGATATCGGTACTCATTATATGTGGCTGGCTCGTTATTTTTATTGTTATCAACCCCACCATTTATTATTTAGTAATGGCCAGCAAACACTTGGAGTGGCATTGCCATGGGCGATTGCAGCATGCCTGGTGTACCCCAAAAAAACGGTTATTTCTGTGTCTGGCGATGGCGGATTTCTTTTTTCTGCTAACGAATTGGAAACGGCAGTACGGGAACAAGTTCATTTTATCCACTTTGTTTGGTGTGATGGCTCCTACGACATGGTCAGGGAACAACAGTTAATGAAATATAAACGTGATAGTGCGGTCCATTTTGGTCCAGTAGATATTGTAAAATACGCTGAAAGCTTTGGTGCTCTGGGTCTGCGAGTCAGTCACTCCAGTGAGTTTTCTCGAGTATTAAAAGAAGCGATGCAGGCAGAAGGCCCAGTATTAGTGGAAATTCCAATAGACTATTCAGACAGTCACGAGCTATTTACCGCGGCCCATGATTTTGTGGGGGATTAATTGGTATATGTGACAGTTATCAGACAAAAAACATTCAGGTGATTGCTGCCAGCACTCGCTATGTAGTGATGGCCGATTGGATTTTTACTGGCACATCCGGATTTCTTCAGCCCCTGACTGGGCTCTGGATGGTATATTTAGTCGGTTACTCCTGGACTTCATTATGGATCATGGGTTCCATTATTGGTTATTTAATAGCCGCTTGTTGCTGGTTCCCGGTATTATATCTTCAAATTAAAATGCGTAATTTTGCTGTTGAAGCAGAACAAAATAATAGCCCCCTCCCCCAGGTACTTTCGATATTTTAGATATTGGTTTTATTTGGGTTGGCCCGCTTTTATGAGCTTAATTATAGTTTTTTACTTAATGACTAATAAACCGGCGAGTTTTTAAAAAAGTCTATTTTTAAACAGGGTGTTTTTTTAAAGGACAAAATCCCTGACATGCCTGTACAGGAGGTAACCGTTTCCCCAATGGCTCTATGATGCTTAGCGATGAACTCTCAACCATAAAAGTAGTCAATGAAACCGATTTTGTCTGTACGTTCAGTACGATACATAGGCTCTTTTTGTAAAGTTCCGAATCAAAGTTCTTATGAGAATCTGATTGTAAACGGTCTAATTTCCAGTATTATCCACTGGATGAGAATTACCCGGGACCAAGCGCTCGATGCCTCCAGCCTTGGAAGAACAGATCGCTAAATGTACAGTATCAGGGACATCACCCACAGGGGCAAATATATTTTCTGATGTAGTATTCTCAGTTGGCTTCCTAAAAATAGACTCAGCCCCTTCTTCTGACTGTATTTTATGGTTTTTAGTTAAACCATAAAATAATGCTTCGTAAGAATAGTGCTCTAATTTCTTGATGAGCTTTTGAGTCTCGTTATAAAACAATCCTGAGAATCCGTTCTTAGTTAACTTCTTAGTACGTAACACTTTTTTAAACTCTCGTATATCAAAAACATTAGGTGGAGTTACTCTAAAACAGGCCAAAGTATCGCGAAGGGCATTTATTTTTACCTCTCTTTGCACTGCTCCAATAAAAGTCCAGTATGTTTTTGAGTCGTCTTCAATTTTCTTTATATGCCACACCAGATCTTTTTTTAGTTCTTCTAAAATATTCGGTAACGTTAATTGAAGTACTTTTCTGCGCTCAGCAATAATTTTGTCCCGTGTTTCTTGTAATCGTGCCCCTTCTTCTAACCATGAAGAATCATTGAGTTCCCCTTCACCAGCTCCAAGAAAATACAACATTCTCAGCACATTTTCATGCAAAGGAATTGAGTTTTTTGATAAAAATGCTTTTGTTAAATCATAGTTATAAAAAGAAAACGGCTGTATTTTTTCATAAAAGTATTTAGTATCGAAAAAATAATCTTTGAATAATGATTTGGCAATTGCAATGGGACCTGTTGTACAAACAACGATTGATCTTAAATAAAGTGAATACTCTTTTTTCATAAAGCCTGTAATTAACTCTCGATCAGATAGTGCCAATATTTTTTTTATTTCACTATATTCATTCCTGAAGAACAGCCATTTAATTATTCCACGTTGCCTTTTAATATTTTTTCTTAGTCGTTGTATTACTGACTTATCAGTTTCCTCGGGAGAAATTTTATTAAAATTCAGATACTTTTCGTAGTTAGTCATGACCTGATTAATAAATGCTCTAAGTTGGCGAGAACTTTGAGGATTAGATGTGGGAAAAATCGATTTCGATCGGGCAATATAAAACGCCTCGGAACGATTTCGCAAAAAATTTAAAAGATACATGTTAACGAAACGAAACAGAAATCCACCTTGCCTAAAAGCCTGCTCTGTTTTATCAATGAAATCATTAGTATATATGCTCAAAACGCTAAGAAATCCATTCTGGATCTCTTCTATTTTTCCTTTTGCTGCAATGGGATCGACTACTGCAATACAGTCATTATTAGAAAGAACTATTTCCTTTTTTTTTATTTTCAAACTCCCTATGTTTAATAATAAAGGAGTATCAACAAGAAGAGTTGGAGGAAGTTGACTCGTATCTACAGTAACATCAAAATCAGTGTACGTTCCCAAACGATAAACTGAAGAGATCCATCGAATAATATCACTAGCTACAGCCAAACTTCCCCCGTCACTTAAATGAGTCATTTCATCTTTGTAATATTCATATAATTTCTTTTCATTCTCTGATTTAAGTGAGTTTTCCAACTGATCTGCATCTACAGGAATAATTTCATGTTCGCTACAAAAATTCTTTAAATCCAAAAGGGCGTTATGAGTTAACACAGAGGAGTCAAACACTAAACTGATACAATCATCTGGATTTTTATCACGCATTTTAATCAAGCGCAGCTGATTTTCATCATTTAAAAATACATCCGGTTTATTACTAAACCAAATTTTTACATGGTGATGAGGATTATATCGATAACGCTGAGTGTTCTGGTTTGACATATATTTCCTGTATAGTTCCATATCGGTTACTTCAAAGGTAGCAACTAAACATCATACTATCCAATTATCAGTAACATTTTAACTTAAAATAAAGCCTTCTATAGGTTTCAAATACCCGTTGCAATGATTAATTGTTAACAAATGAAGCACTTCCTGGAATAGAAAAAATAAAGATTAGAATCCAGGCTTTCTGCAATGAGAGAAGGGGAGTATAGATCTGCGTTTGCCAAATATTGCTTTATCCTTGATAATAAAGGAATAAATATTAGATGCTGTTGACAATTAGTCGTTTAAAACCTCCGATATGTTCCAGGAGTTGTAACAGAATCCAGCGAACACTCAGCAGAATGACAAGGGATCTATTGTCATCAGTCCCTGGCTATATAGAAGGATATTTTGGTGAAGCGATCAATTTTTTTAGCGTTTTTTGTTGGTTTTTTCTTCAGCAACGTTGTTTGGTCCGACCTGTTGTCAACAAGAATTGATGCCCTCATCGAGAAACAATTACCTCATGCGACGATTGGAATTCTTGTTAAAGACGCCAAAACAGGTGATGTAATTTACCGGAGCAATTCAGATAAATTATTATATCCCGCAAGTAATGTGAAATTATTTACTGCTGCCGCTGCATTGTATCATTTAAAGCCAAAACATCATTTTTTAACCACACTATCCCAGAAAAATCAAAATTTTTATATTACTTTCAGTGGTTCTCCTTCCCTGACAATTGATAATTTTACTGATTTACTGCTTAGTTTGAAAAAAAATAATATAAAAAAAATAAACGGCGATATCATTTTGGATACTTCAAGATTTAAAGCTCCTTATTATCCAGGAGGTGAATCCTATGATGATCTTGGCTGGTATTACTCTGCACCTGATACTGCAGTGATATTGGATGAAAACGCTGAAGCCTATGATGTAATTAGCGCAAAAAAATTAGGAATGCCTGTTACCATAAAACCCAGATCGGCTGCACCAAATTTAACTGTGATCAATCAGATAATCACCGTAAATAAAGAACAAGAAAAAGAACATTGTAATTTAAATATCGAAATTCAACCGAATAATACCCTACGCTTATATGGATGCATGGCTCAGGAAAGCAAAACCAAACTGATTAAATTAGCGATTCCCGATCCTGTATTAATGGCAAAACAAATTATTGAAAAAACACTTAAAAAATACAGTCTAATTTTTAAAGGTCGTATCATTATTGGACGTACTCCATCTGATGCCAGGATTGTTACAAGCTATAAATCCAGAGATTTAATTGCCCTTATTGCCCACATGCTTAAAGAATCGGATAATCTCTACGCGAATAGTTTAACCAAAGAGTTGGCTTTTTCTTTAACTAAAGAGGGAAGTTTTAAGCAAGGCGCTTTTGCTATTAAAAAGATACTAGCTGAACATACTCATCTTGATATGAAACAGGTCGTGCTAACCGACGGCATGGGATCACGATATAACTTAATCACTCCTGAGCAAATTGTTTTGCTTCTTACCCATCTATATAACGATAAAACTATGCGTCCCATTATTCTGAATGCTTTACCCCAGGCAGGTGTGTCAGGAACACTAATTGATAGAATGAAAAAAACACCGCTGGAAAAAAAGGTATTTGCTAAAACAGGTTCCATGCATGATATTTCGTCTTTGTCTGGCTATATTATCAATCCACAAGCCAGATCATTGATTTTTTCTATTGTAATCAATGGGGTTAATAAACCCATAAATACAGCAAAATCTCTTGAAGATCAGATACTTCTTACTATTTTTGAACAGCTGTCTATGGAGCCTGCAATTGAAAATGCATTTGGATAAGAGGCTGAGTAAGAAGCTGGATAATGATATAAAATGACTCAAGTTTTAAGAGAACTTTTCCCGGTCGAGTAAAAATCTGATCCGAGTTCAATATCCACAGGATTACTGAAATTACCCGGATAACTTCGATAGCATCCCAGCATACGAAGGTAGGATAACTACTTTAGAAAAAAGAGAGATTCTATTTTCTCCAAATGCTTTACTAAAGCTCCTTTGTTACTTTCCAGAACTGCAGTTGCGTTTTTAACCATGCGCTTTTGCAGTTCTTGATCCGTGTGGAGTTTGATGATTGCATCTATTAATTCATTCGCTTGACTGACTAACTGGATTGCCTGTGCCTCTTCAAGATCTCTGCAAATAGTTTTAAAATTATGAACCTGATTACCACTTATGACCGGAATGTTCATTGCTATAGGCTCTAAAACATTATGACCGCCTACGGGCACAAGACTTCCTCCGATAAATGCAAAATCACTAATTTGAAATAATCCCAAAAGCTCGCCTAAACTGTCTAATATTACCACCTCATTTTCTGAAGAAAGAGTCTTCACAGTACTTCTCAATCCGGTATTAAATCCAGCCTGAATACATAATTGATAAACGGTTTGAAACCGTTCAGGATGACGTGGAGCAATTAACAAAACTACTTGAGGAATAGCTTTTTGCAATCTTTTTAAATGTAATAAAATCTGGGACTCTTCATTTTCATGGGTACTTGCAGCGATTACCGCTATCCGATCGGAGCCCCAATGTTTTTTTAATTCCTGAAATTTGACACTATCAACAGAATGAGTTTGTAAATCAAATTTGATATTACCTGATACGTGAACTCGGTCTTCATTGGCTCCTAGAGCAATAAAACGTTTCGCATCATCTTCACTCTGTGCTAAAACGGCCGAAAATTGATTTAAAATCGGCTTAAATAAAAACTTAACCTTCAGATACCCGGCTAATGAACGCTCCGATAAACGAGCATTGGCCAGCAATAATGGCACTTGTGCTGCACGTGCCTGGTAAATTAAATTGGGCCATAATTCAGTTTCCATAATCACACCAACCTTTGGTTTTTGTTGCTTAAAAAACCTTTTCAGAACGGCAGGTAAATCATAAGGTACATATCGATGGGAAACTTTAGTGCCGAAATGCACTTGAACACGTTCGGATCCTGTAGGGGTCATCGTAGTCATTAAAACAGACCACCCCTTATACAGCATCGCATCGACTAAAGGAGTAGCAGCAATCACTTCTCCCAGTGAAACAGCATGCACCCATACATCAAAATTTTTATTCTCTTTCTTGCCCAGGCAAAAACGTTCCATTATTCTCTTTCTATACGCCGGCAAACGTTTGCCTTTCCACCACAAACGAATTAACAGATACGGCGTGAGCAAATACATTAAAAAAGAGTAAACAAAACGCATAAATCAATACCCGACAAAAAGGGGGAGTATATACCCAAAGCAGGCTCTTAGGCGATATGTTACAATTTAATTGAGGCTTTAATAAAAAATTTGGCTGTATTATAGTATCAAGAACAGTTACCCTTTATCGAATAAACTGTTAGCAGTAGATTCATCTGCCAAATTTAGGTTTAATAACCCAGTCTTTAGTACTTTACTTTTCCATGGTATGACCTAGAGTATAAAAACAGCTTCGATTAATATTTGACTTTAAAGGAACCCCTTTAACCATGAATTTTAGAGATTTTTTTACAATAAATACTTGGTGGGGGAAAATTCTCGGAGCATGCTTTGGCTATCTGAGTGGTGGAGCAATCGGAGCATTATTTGGTATTATAATTGGTAATTTTTTTGATAGAGGACTAGCCAGTCATTTTTCTAACCCGCACTTTATATATCACGCTGAAAAACGAAAAACGGTGCAAAAAATTTTTTTCGAGGCAACTTTTTCTATTTTAGGACATATTGCAAAAGCTGATGGACGAGTTTCCGAGCAAGAAATCAGGATGGCAAAAGTACTCATGGGTGAAATGCGGTTAAATCGCGAACAAAAAGATTTGGCTAAACGATTTTTTAATGAAGGTAAACAAAATTATTTTAAATTAGAAGCAGTGCTTACCCAGTTGCAAAATGCCTGTAGAGATAACCGCGAGTTATTAAAATTATTTGTTGATATTCAATATCGAGCATCACAAGTTGATGGGTTAACTACTAACAAAATTCAGGCCTTGGATATCATATTTGCACGTCTTGGTTTTGCCCCATTACACCAACAGTACCGTTTTTACGAAGATTTTAGTTATACCTCCTATCATCGTTATCAGGAGCAACAGAAATCACAGCAAAACCATTCGCAATCCTCATCATCTTCCCATCAACAACGTTATTATAAGGCAAAACCATCCCCTAATACCCTAGGCCATGCTTATGCCTTAATTGAGGTCAACGAAAAATCGAGCAAGCACGAAGTAAAACAGGCATATAGGCGTTTATTAAGTCGCAATCACCCTGATAAATTAATTGCTCAAGGCCTACCTGAGGAAATGATCAAACTGGCTAATGATAAAACCCAAAAAATAATGAAAGCTTATGAATTAATTTGTAAAAGTAAAGGCTGGTAACCATCACTCATGAGATTATTGCTCTGGCTCAACAGGATCATCGATAAATCCGCTCCAATTCGATTCATCTATTTCTGCGATAAGGCTTTTTGATGAATGAACGGGCTCTATGAAAGAAACTAAAATTGGGGGGGGATGGGTTTCAGATTCAGGCAGTTTGCTCATCCAGCCATGGATATATGCCAACAACATTTTTTGGTTGTATAGATAGTCATGATGGGCTCCTGGCATTTCTACAGCCATATATTTAAACTGTTTAAATTCCTTTTCTCTGTGCTTCATCTGACGTAACACCGTATCATAATCAAACTGCCCGGCAATATCGAACAATGGAAAGCGTAAACTGCGCGGTATATCCAAACTACTCTGTTCGTCATAAGCAGAGAGCATCACTAAACCATTAATCATTTTAGATTGAGGCTGACTAAAATACTCCAAAGATTGGTTCAACTGTTCACCGTAGTGTACTAACACAATACGCTTGTTCTTACTCTCTCTCAGAGCGCTGATCGTTTCGGGTATCTGTTTCACCCAGGGAACGGTATTGTCATTATTACAATTCAGTAAAACAACAGACCATCCATTATGAGCCAGTTGCTGTGCAAAATTTGTTAACAACATAGGGGCCTGAGCTGCATCTGAACCACCTCTGACAATCATAACACCACCATGCTGTGTTTTTTCAGATAGCCAATAGGGCAAACTGATTTGTTTTTGCTCCACTTTGATTTCAAGAACATCTGATATGGCACAGGGTGAGATCAAAAAAAATACCAGAACTATTCTAATGATGTGATTCATATTTCCCTAAAGTAATTGGTAGTATCATTCGCGGGATCGATCAATCCCGGTATTAAGTGCCAGTACTAATCAGTAAAGCTCACCCCGGATTCATCCAACATCATGCGGGCTTTCTCTGACAAAATTTTGTGAGCAAGGGCAGTAGGGTGCACTAAATCGAAAAACAAATATCCGTCACAGACATGTTCACCCTCCTTTGGGGTAACTCTGGCAACCATTTTTAAAACTGATTTCTTAGTCAATTCATCTACTACAGCGTTAGCACAAGTCCCTGTTATATTATCAAATCCATATTCTTCAGGATTTTCCAAAAGAAGATTAAGTGCTTGATTTAAATCAAAAAACAACCAATTTATATCGGGATATTTTTGTTTAAAATTAGTTATAGTCTGTTCTAATAATTTATTATGTTGCGTTGTGAAATAACTAAATAATTCAACGGAACCAAACTCAAGCGCTGCAGGTGTTCTGCTCAGATCAGGCAGGTTAAGCAATAAAATCTGTTTTGCACCCTTTTCTGCCAAACGATCCAGACTATGAGCGATCCCAGTATTAACATCTGTTAATGTTTGCTCCACATCACCAGGCATACCAAGATAATTATTAGCCCCAATCCATACAACAAAAAGACTGTCTGTGCTTGCTTTATCGTCATGTGCTAATAAATAACTGTCTACCTCTCTTCTTAAAGTAAATAATACATCGTCGCCCTCTTCTTCCGACACCCCCGCCCCGCCAAAAGCGTAATCAAGGAGATGCTCTGAGGGATTTTCAGGAAAATAAGATTTAACTAAATACTCAATCCATACTGGACCATTAGAAAAACGTCCTTCAAAATAAGGGGGTGATTGAGGCAACTGATGTTTCATGAACTCATAAAGATTACCATTATCAGATAAACTATCACCAAAGACGACAATATTGTGAAGCGGATTTGCTGCAACAATTCCCGAAAATAAATAAGCACCTAAGGTTGCTAATAGCTTCATGAATACCCTTAATTAATTGATTTTTTTAAAAAAAAAAACATTGGTTATTATATTATAAAACAAAGTGATTAATCAATTTCAAGCCTCCCTCACAAAAGAGAGATTATCCATAAAATAACCCCTCTTGCTCTAAAAGTATAACCTCTTTATAGTTAATATTTTTGCGAGGGATCATGATGAATAAATTACAAAGACAATTCATATCAGTATGTCTGGACTCAATTGATATTATTATTTCTGATCAAGAAAAATTAAAAGCTGCAATCTTGATTTACACCCAAGACAATACGAATAACTCACGTTATCAACTCGACTCAAAAATTACTGACGCGAAATCTTGGCTCCCCCAGGAAAAAATTGCAATTTCAAGTGCTGTTTTTGAAGCCGTAGCTCATAATAGTTACAAATTTTGTTCCAAAGATATCTATATCAAAGTCATCGAAGAAGCGACTACTTTGTTATTAAATAAATATTTGCCTTTAATTACTGAACATACTCAATCAAAGGATAGATTATCATCCGTAAAAAAGAATATTTCTCAGATTAGATTACAAATTGACCAAGAAATAGAAACTAAAATGAATGAAGAACAAGAGGTATACTCAATTAAAAATAATCCATTTATCTTCTTTTCAGCAGTTACTGCTGTAGTTGTGGGCGTAGCAGCTGTATCCGCATTGTCACTAACTCAATAATTTTTCATTTAGCTTTACTGGGCAGGGCGATCCATTTGGTTGTATTAAAAAAAGCCAGATGAATATTGATATCCTCAGAGCTATGGAGAGATATCAAAAAAGTCGTGAACGAATCACCAAAACAAATGAGGTGTTTGCCAGTTTAGTTGAGAAATATTGTGATAAAGATACTCTTCCAATTTTTATTGGTGGAGCAGCACATCCGATCACATTATATCAAGATAAAGAAGTGTATGATTTTGGACTGCAAGGTAGAGTAGAAAACAGTGTTTCTATCTGTCTGTTAGAGGCGGCAGAGTCCTCGTTCCAATCAAAAGCACCTTATAATCATGCCGAAAGAAACCTGCAAGGGACGTATGATTACCAAATAATAACAAATAAGAAGACACTCTATAAAGATACTTTTGAGAATCTTCCTCAATTAATGGATAAGATACAATTTCTAACAAACAGTCTTGATCATTTGATTAAAGGGCATTTATGGTTTGCTTTGAATAAAACTAATTTCATGCCAGAGGAAGCCAACGCTATTCTTTTGGCTTTTCAAGAAAGTATTGGGGAGACGATTAAATTTTCCTCTTTTGAGAAACTTCTAGATGAGTTAATCATGGCCAAAAGTTTCAAAGTACCAAACCCTAGCCTCTTTAGTTCTAAGACATCTAAAGAACTTCTTTATACAAGAGAAATGTCAATCACAGCTATTTACCATGATCTGGCTGTTGTTCTCAAAGAAGAAATTGTAAAAAAGATTTCACTAACCAATAGTTGAAGTAAGCACTTACAAGGGTGATTGGGTATAGGCAAAAGCACTACACCCAAAAAATTTTAAAAACTCACAGTCTCATCACCAAAAATGGCACAAAATTAAGCGCCACTTCCAATCAAAGTTAAGTTCAATTGCCGACCACAAACCCAGGCTTTTGTTAAATCTCTTACCACTTCTTTGGACATACCTTTTGGTAAACGAACGGTAGAATGATCATCATGAATTTTAAGACCGGTGATAAATCGGCTTTGTAAACCCGCTTCATTTGCGATTGCACCGACAATATTTCCTGGTTTTACTCCATGTACTTTACCTACATCAATACGGAATAAATCCTGAGCTGACGCTTCTTCGTTAAATTTTTTCCGATCATCGCCAAAGTTCTTTCGGTCATTACCAAAACCTTTGCGATCACCACCAAAACCCTTGCGATCTGCGCCAAAACTTTTTCTATCATCACCAGATCGAGAGCGCTCAAATTTACCCTGTCCTTCTCTTGCAGGACGAGAGACTGCTTTAGGTAAAGACAGTTCTTTTTGCCAAGGCATATCTTTGTGTAACAATAAAGCAAGTGTAGCTGCAACATCTAAAGCTGAAACTTCATGCTCTTTAATGTACTCTTCAACGATACGTTTATATGAATGAAGATTGGCATGCTCTAATCGTGCGGTAATATTCGCCATAAAACGTTGTTGTCTAGCCACTTGAATCATATGATCATTAGGCACATTTACTTTTTCAATACGTTGTCGAGTATGGCGTTCAATATTACTTATTAAACGAGACTCTTTAGGTGTCACAAATAAAATGGTAACTCCTGAACGGCCTGCTCTTCCAGTTCGGCCAATACGATGTACGTAAGTTTCATTGTCATGTGGCATATCATAATTAATTACATGAGTGACACGCTCTACATCCAACCCACGTGCAGCGACATCAGTTGCGACCAGAACGTCTATAGCACCTTGTTTAAACTGAGCAATAATACGTTCACGCAAGGCTTGGGTAATATCGCCATGAATGGCCATTGCTCTTAATCCATGCTGCTGAAGTACTTCTGCTACTTCTTCAGTACTGCTCTTGGTGCGCACAAATACAATTGCACCTTGATAGTCTTCGACCTCCAGAACTCTAATAAGTGCATCAGATTTTTGATGACCGGAAGCAAATAAAAAGCGTTGTTCGATACTTTTTACTGTTGCTGTTTCCATACGAATTTCAATAGAAGCAGCATTATCAAGATAAGTATTTGCTATTTGACGAATACGATGGGGCATTGTTGCTGAGAACAAGGCCATTTGTTTCTTTTCAGGTAATTTTGCCAGAATAGTTTCAACGTCTTCAATAAAACCCATACGCAACATTTCATCTGCTTCGTCAAGAATGAAAGTACGTAAATTATCCAAAGGCAAGGTACCGCGGTCTATATGGTCCAGAATACGGCCAGGTGTACCGACCACGACTTGTGCTCCGCCACGTAATTGCTTTAATTGACGACTGTATTCTTGTCCACCACACAGTACGGCAATGGTAACGCCGCGCTGATGAGCACTTAATAGTTCAAATTGTTCTGCTACCTGAATGGCTAACTCACGAGTAGGGGCTAAAATTAATGCCTGCGTACCCTGAACAGTAGGTGATAAATTCTGCAAAATTGGTAAGGCAAAAGCAGCAGTTTTACCTGTGCCTGTTTGAGCTAAAGCAATAGCATCTCGACCTTCTAATAGCAGAGGAATGGTTTGAGCCTGAATTGGTGAAGGCTGTGTAAACTTCATGTCCTCTAGCGCTTTATTCAGTGCATCTGAAAAATTAAAGGAGGCGAAGTTTGTTATTTCTTGAGTCATAAGGATCCTGATAAAGTAAAGCGTAAACCTAAAAAGGTTAAGTAATATAAAAATTGCTCAGTATAATAACAAAATAAACAGGATTATGCACGATATTTATTATTTTTCTCTTAAAAAAGGGTTTCTTTGTTATTAAATAAAAAGTAATTTTTCAATCAAATTAGTTTATAATTAAAACGAATAAGTCTTTTTTTTAACAAACAGGGTTGGTTGATTGCAATTATTCGTATCAATATAAATTGCTCTATTGGCGATGTCTTCATTCGGAATAAACGTTATTATTTTTAGATTGTGCACAAGCAATAACTTTAGGTAAAAGCTTAGCCCTGATAAAAAAAATGTTGTTATTCCGAGCCTGAGAATCAAACCAGAAGGATGGAGCACAGCTTCCTGAGTTGCTTCGTCAGACCGGCATGTCGGAAATCAATTCGTATTACGAACCAGGTTATAAGTGAATCCACCAGATTTCATGGAGCAGCATGTGAACCGGTAGATACAATATGCTCATTCAATAATCCGAGCATCCTTAGATTAAAGCAGCCAAACGACAGGCTTGGTCAATCGCATGGCGTGCATCTAATTCTAAAGCCTTGTAAGCCCCTCCTACCAAATGAACAGACTTACCTGCCTGTTTTAAAGGCTCGTACAAGTCTTTTAATTCCATTTGTCCTGCGCAGATAATAATTGTATCAACAGCTAACAATTGCGGTTTATCTTCTACGAGTATGTGCAATCCTTCATCATCTATAGAATCATAAGCCACGCCCGACATCATGTTCACTTGTTTATGTTTCAAGCTTAATCGATGAATCCACCCGGTAGTTTTACCTAAACGTTTCCCCATTTTTTCTTTTTTACGCTGCAATAAGTAAACCTCACGAGAACTAGGTGTGATCTCTGGAGTTTTAATCCCTCCCCGATGCCGTCCTGTTACATCAATTCCCCATTCGTCATAAAACTGCTCCTTATCCGCCTGATGCCTATGGGTCAAAAATTCGGCGACATCGAAACCAATACCACCTGCTCCAATAATAGCTACCCGATCACCTACTTCTTTCTTACCCGTAATAGCATCAATGTAACTCACCACTTTTTTATGATCGATGCCTTTAATGTTGGGGACTCTGGGTTTAATTCCAGTTGCAACCACAACCTCATCAAAATTGTTTAATAAATCCACAGTGGCTTGGGTATTTAAATGTATTTCTACCTTGTATTTTTGTAACTGATAATCAAAATAATTAAGCGTATGCTGGAACTCCTCTTTGCCAGGAATTTTTTTTGCCAAATTAAACTGTCCGCCTATGGCCCCATTTTTTTCAAATAAAGTAACCTTATGTCCACGTTCCGCTGCAACAGCAGCAAAAGCAAGCCCTGCCGGTCCGGAACCTACAACTGCGACTGATTTGGGCTTATGTACTGTCTGGTATACTAATTCTGTTTCATTACAAGCTTGCGGATTAACCAGGCACGATGCGGTTTTGTTCACAAAAACCCGATCAAGGCAGGCTTGATTACACGCGATACATACATTAATGGCCTGACTTTCACCCAATTTAGCTTTTTCAGCAAACTGCGGATCTGCTAATAGTGGCCTTGCCATAGACACCATATCGGCCATACCCGATTCGAGTATTTGATTTGCCAGTTCAGGGGTATTAATACGATTCGAAGTAATAACGGGTATGGTTACTTCGGGTTTCAAATGCCTGGTGATTTGAATAAAGGCTGCTGCAGGTACCATGGTAGCAATAGTCGGAATACGTGCTTCATGCCAACCGATACCAGTATTAATTAGTGAAGCCCCAGCCTGTTCAATAGCTTTAGCAAGAATAACCACCTCTTCCCAACTACTTCCTTGCGCAATCAAATCCAACATTGATAAACGGTAAATAATAATAAATTTTTCGCCTACGGCTTCCCGCACCTGACGAACTACTTCAACCGGAAAGCGGATACGATTAGTATAACTTCCTCCCCATTCATCCTGACGATGATTGGTATGTGAAACGATAAATTGATTCAGTAAGTAACCTTCGCTTCCCATAATCTCTACCCCATCATAACCGGCAAGTTGAGCCAGACGTGCGCAGCGAGCAAAATGTTTGATGGTTTTTTTAATGCGACATTTGCTCATCACCCAAGGCTTAAAAGGACTAATTGGTGATTTAATGCCGCTAGGGGCGACAATGAACGGGTGGTAACCATAACGACCGGCATGTAAGATTTGCAGTGCTATTTTGCCACCCGCCTCATGTACCGTATGAGTGACTACTTCATGCCTGTGTTGTTCTTTACTATTAGTTAATTTGGCAGCAAACGGCGCTAAACGACCCGAACGATTTGGGGCAAAACCACCCGTTACCATTAAACCCACTCCGCCAAGCGCTCTTGCACGATAAAATTCCGCCAAACGTTTTAGGCCCTCTTTCTCTTCTTCCAGACCGGTATGCATGGATCCCATTAGAATACGATTTTTTAACTGAGTAAATCCCAAATCCAAAGGTTGGAACAGGGCTTTAAAAGGGGTATTATCAATTCTCAATTCCATGAGGACTCTCTATCTAATAGTTAAGGGCATAAAAAACAAAGTATAAACCCTGCCAGTTATACAGCAACCACTTTTTTTAGGTAACACAACATTTAATCTGTTAGATACCTGGGAACGATAAGCCGCTGAAGCACCGCACAACGTGATTCCTCCACCAACCTAAAAAATAAGTGATGTTTATGAAAATTAAACATCCAGGCAAGTCAGGAAAAGATGATGTCCTGACACCTGAATCTTATTTTTTGATCAGTAAATCAAGGACGGTTTAACCACTTGAATTATTTTTTACGATCCGATAGTCTATAAAAACTTAGTAGTCATGTTATTCAGCAACTCTCGATTCCCTCCGGTGCTGATGTGATACCTGACTCTATGTCGAGGGATACTTGAATATAACTATATTGAGGTATCCCCATGTGTAACCCCAGCCAAGCCATCTCATCCTATACCCAGAATACAGCTGATAAAGTTCTTAGTCTTTCTATTTCTAATTACCCAGGGGGAGTAGCTATATGGGGAGCTCTGCCGGCTGTCTTTGATACAAAGAATCAAGAGTTTGATCGAGGGGTTCATGTGCATGCCCGTAAAAACGACCGCTCCCAAAAGAGCATTGATGCGACCTATAGCAAGGTCGAGGTAGAGTGGCAAGGACATGTGTTTGAAATTGATGAAAGTGCAGCAGTACATTTCACCATGGCATCAATTTTCGATATCACAATTAGTTCACTCACCTGTAATTATTGTCATTCCAGTATTATCTCAACCGGTATAAAGGCTGTTATCCCAGGGTTTATCCATGTCTGCCAGGTTTGTGGAATGATTAACGAAACAAACTATTCCTGTGTTATCAATCCCGTTATCGCGTTGAAAAACAAAATCGGAGATCCCATCATCAAAAGAAAAGCGTTCTTACCTAAACGCAGCATTATTTTGACACCCGATAAATACCCAGGAGGAATTCAGCTATGGGGGTCAAATCCTTCTATACTTTGGACTTCCAAGAGACTTGAAGAAAGCGCGATACATGTACATGCTTATAACGCATGCCATAAAAGAATTGTTGACAATACTTACAGCCAGGTAATTGTAAATGGCGAATATTTGAACATAGAGATGATAAGGGTATTACAAATTCAAAAGGCTGTGCCTAATTTAACCAAAGACATTACAACAGTCTATTGCCCCGTTTGCGATAGTGCACAATTTGATACGGAAATGCACGCAGTTATAGCGCATACAACAAGAGTATGCCAAAAATGTAGCCGGAGCTTTGAACATCCGAAAGCCATAAGCAATCCCGCACTGCACCTCTTAAAAACTATTCAGGAAAATGGAATCCCCCATGAATAAACAAGAAACTATTTTGAAAATTGGCGCAATCATTTTCGATGAAAACCATCGCTTATTGGCTGTACATAAGACTGGAAAACCTATAAACGAATTGATTGTGCCAGGTGGACGTATGGAACAAAATGAGAGTGATGAGCAAACTTTACGTCGAGAAATAGCCGAAGAGTTAAACACGAAGATCAAAACTTTCGAATATTATGCGGAGTTTCAGGCAAAGGCAATTTATGAGGATAAATGGTTAATCATGCGAACATACATTGTCAGTCTTGATGGAGAGCCTAAACCCTCAAATGAAATTGACAGATTAGTATGGCTTGACCATCGATATCAAATAAGTGGTTTTCAATTTGCATCGATTCTGGGTCAACAGATTTTACCTAGGATATTTCCAATCAAGGACAGGTGAAAGGTCTATTGAAATTTGTCTGTTTACGACTAAATTGCAAGAAAATCAGGATATTCGATATGGGTACTCCCCTTGACTTTGATGAGGGCAGACAAATAGTGCAATGTGCTGGCCATCTGAATTACTTTCGGGTATAATGTTTATTATTTATCCATAATCAAACAAATTGTACTCATTATTTAATTCTTTAAATTTTAGAATGAAGCCGGAGTAACACAATGAAAAAAATTTTAATCCTTTTAGCCTTGTTGACTTGTGCCTCATCCCCGGCAATTGCTAATCAAAAAGAACGTTTAATTCAGATGCCGCCTTCGTTCAATGAGTTTACTCAAAATGTCAAAGAGCTCATCGATCCTGAGAGAACCCATTTAAGCTGCCGTTTGGAAAATCGCAACATTGGAAGCACCATTGTCACGGAGTCGTGGAATAAGATGCTTCACATTGATAATAATCATTTTTTCGAGTTTGCTCTTTCACCGGAATTGATGCATAGCTTTGATTTATATACTTTTGAAGCTTCATGCTGGACTTCAATGCCTGAAGGTTACACTTGCCATGCAGTATTTACTCCGGGTAATTATGTTGTTGATTGTCAATAAATCCAATTAATATTAATATGAACAAATAAGTAGTTCGATGAAAAATGACAGAGGACAAGGGAGGTCAACTCAAAAATGCAATTACTAATTTAAAAGAATTAATATTAGCACATTGCAGGAGACCCCCAATAAACCCTACTTGAAATGAAGTAAAACCATCCTTAATTTCAACCCTGCTGGAATAAAATGTATTCTTAGGTAATACTACATAAAAACAATAACAGGGATAAAAATGAATAAATTAACCACTGCATTAATTAGTTCTTTATTAAGTTTCAATGCGCTTCATGCAGCCCCAATGACCACAACTCTTTATACCACTGATACAAATCCAACTGCTATTGGCACAGTGGAGTTTGAAGAAACCCCTTATGGTCTATTGATTAGTCCAAACTTGATAAAGCTGCCGGCGGGACTACATGGCTTTCACATTCACCAACTGCCTGATTGCGGAGATCACGGAATGAGTGCCGGTGGTCATTATGATCCAACGAATACCAAAAGCCATAAAGGCCCATACGGCGATGGGCATCTTGGGGATTTACCTGTGCTTTATGTTTCTAGTGACGGTAAGGCCAACACACCTACTCTAGCCCCACGCTTAAAATTAAAAGATTTAACTGGTTTGACTTTAATGGTTCACGCTGGCGGTGATAATTACAGTGATACCCCTTCTTTAGGTGGTGGAGGTGCTCGAGAAGCCTGTGGTGTTATTAAATAACCCAAAACTTAAAACACCAAGACTCAAGCAAGCAGCAAATCTCGTCGTAGTGACCTAACCCGTATGACCTCAATAATACGGGTTACATCGGTTATGGTATCTTCCATCTGGCATGATTATATCTCCATCTGGATTATTTTATGTCAATGGTCTCTTCACCTTTTTTCCAATTACAAGGACATAGTTCATCTGTCTGGAGTGCATCAAGAACACGCAACACTTCTTGCGGATTACGCCCTACATTTAAATCAGTAACCATGACAAAACGAGTAATCCCTTGAGGATCGATAATAAACGTTGCTCGTTGGGCAACCCCTTCCTCCTCATCTAATATTCCCAAGCTTTGAGTCAGCTCGCGTTTCACATCAGCTAACATAGGAAACGGTAGATTTCTTAAATCCGGATGTTGATTTCTCCAGGCTAAATGCACAAATTCGCTATCCGTACTTCCACCTAGTACCTGCGCATCTCTCTCTAAAAACTCTGAATTAAGTTTGCCAAACTCTGCAATTTCTGTGGGACAAACAAAAGTGAAATCTTTCGGCCAAAAAAATACTACCAGCCATTTTCCCGGGTAGCTCTCGTTAGAAATAACATGGAACGCATTATTCTAATATAGGCGCGGTTTTCTGGACACAAAAAAAGGTTTTTTAAGAGCTATTCTTCTTAATACAAAGAGGAGAATAAAATGTCTAAAAAGCGAGCTTATTATACGGCGGCCAAGAAGGCAAAAATAACGCTAGCTGCGATTGAGGGGAAACTCACACAAGCGCAAATTACCAGTGAATACGGTGTTCACGCAACGCAGGTAAAAACTTGGAAGCAATCGGCCATCAAAGCCATTAACGATTTATTCTCTGGGGCTAATGAAAAAGAAGCCAAGTCCCAAGAGCAGCTTGTTGAGGCATTATATCAAGAAATTGGTCGACTTCAAGCGCAGCTATCTTGGCTAAAAAAAAAGCATGAACTTTAGTCTGGATGAAAAGCGCGTCATGATTGATCCTCTTGCCGAGCTCACCATTCGTGAACAATGCTTGCTATTAGACTTGCCTGTTTCAAGTTATTATTATAGTGCCAAGCCCATTTCTGTCGAAGATGAAGCGCTTATGGCGCTACTTGATGAGCACTATCTGCAGTATCCATGTGAAGGTAAAATTAAGCGGGCAAGATGGCTGTCAAAAGAAGTAGGCTATCCTGTTGGTAAACGTCGAGTAAAAAAGTTGATGGAAATGATGGGGTTATCGACTGTTTACCCAAAGCCAAATACAAGCGTTCCCAATAAGGAGCATGAGGTGTTCCCTTATTTATTAAAAGAGGTGGATATCACCAAACCAAATCAGGTTTGGGCCGCAGATATCACCTACATCCGCATGAAAGGAAAGCATGTGTATTTAGTAGCTATTATGGACTGGTATAGTCGTTATGTGATTGGATGGGCTATTTCACCTACTATGGAGGCTGAATTTTGTATTGAGGCGCTTAGAAACGCTTTGCTGCATTCGCGTTGTGAGATCTTTAACACGGATCAGGGTTCTCAATTTACCTCAAAAGATTGGATAAATACGCTAAAATCTCACCACATTTCTATCAGCATGGATGGGCGAGGACGTTATTTAGATAATATATTTATCGAGCGATTGTGGCGTAGTGTTAAGCAAGAAAAAATCTACCGGTATGATTTTGATACAATTGAAGAGGTTGAGCTGGCCTTAACGGAGTATTTTGAGTATTATAATAACCGAAGGCTTCACCAGTCCTTTAATTATTTAACGCCCGCAGAGGTGTATTATGGCCGGAAAAGACCATAAACCCTAAATGAGAGCGTCATGACTTACCCACAAGGCCCACAGGCCTATACGAGAAAGTGAAGCTCTCCTGACCTGTGGACTTGTGGATAAGTCATTCTGATAGAGTTGTGGTAAAATGACCTAAGACAATTCGTAGTAGCAATCACTATTCATACGGTATTGAGTAGGTTTAAATAGGTTAATTTGAGTGAATTTTTAACTATAAATGATGGATGAATAGCTCTTATTTTTCCTTAATTTTGTTCCAGACATGCGGACCCATATCATTCAGGTCATTACTCACTGTTGCTTTTATTTGAAATGCGGGGAATTTATTACCTAAAGTAATCATTGGTTTCTCCTCGTTAAATAAATTCTTGTCTCATCGTTAAGCTTGGATTAAATCAATCAATAAATAAAATCAATTATCTTTATTAAACCAATAGTTTTAATTGATTGATAATGAGCTTTTAAAATCATTGTGCGAAAAATTTGGCGTTTATGGTTTTTATAAACTATTTTTAAAGAAGGGCTAATAAGGAATATTTGTATGGAAGATCCCTTCTCAGATTTGCTAAAATCTTTAAAAACTATATTTCACCTGGAGGCTAAGAGGAATGGAAAGTTTACTTATCCAGAAGTTCAGCGGCTAAAAGAGGCCTCGGAACGGTATAATCCTGGCTCAGAAAATACATTTATTGACCTTTTAAATGCGATTGAAGAAGCAATTCCCCGTATTGAAAAATGGCGGTGGCGGATAAGTTTTAATTCGATTAAAAGCTGTATGGATAATTTGGCAAGAATGCATGAAATGCCAACCATCGACTGGAATAAGGTTTTATCGCACCCTAAAATCTCACCTACATTCCAATTTAATCCGTTAGCACAAGAACCCGATCTGAGTACTTGGCTGTCAGCCAAAACCCGAAAACCTTTTTTTCAACTGGAACCCAGTGAGATTATTCAGGCGCTGATTAAAAATAGCAATGAGGATAGATTTAGCCAAAAATTAAGTGCTCATTTAAAAAAATATCCGGACTTTTTGTTTCATTTGATTATCGATTCAGAAAAAAACTTTATCAAAGTATGCCGCAGCCGATTAATTTTCTATTTAACCGATCAACAAATTGCAAAATCTATAATACAACACATTGCACATTTTTCACCCAGATCAGGGCAGCCATTTGAACAAGCAGAGCAACTGGTTAATACCCTTAACGATATTATGTCTAATGGCCGATCGGTCTCTACTCTATTACGAAATGCTGAAGCCAAGCCTATTTTGCTGAATTCTACATTTTTTCAAATATATCAAAGTGAACGTTATACAAGTCGTCAGACCCAGCCAATAACATCTGATTCTCATCAGGAAAGTGAATTGTTAAAACCGCATTTATGAGCAACCTTCTCGAGCCTGAACCCGAGAAGGCTTAAAGCGCTAGAGAATTAATCCAATAATCCTAAAGATTTAACCGTGTCACGTTCCTGTCTTAATTCATTTAAAGTCAGATTGAATTTTTCCTGACTGTAAGCATTCAGTGTTAAGCCCTCAACCACTTTTAACTCACTCTGCTCACGACGGCAGGGAAGAGAGAAAATCAACCCTTCATCTACCCCGTACTCACCGTTAGATCGCCGACACATGGAAAATGATTCTCCAGCAGGGGTATCATTTACTAAATGGTTCACCCCCGTAATAATAGCATTTGCAGCGGAAGCAGCTGAAGAAGAACCTCGTGCTTTGATAACCGCAGCCCCACGTTGTTGTACCGTAGAAACAAAAGTATCTTTCAACCAGCTTTCATCAGTAATTACTTGAGCAGCAGAAACACCATTAATCTTGGCATTATAAAAATCAGGATATTGAGTAGCCGAATGGTTCCCCCAAATCGTCATTTGGGTTACAACAGTAATATCGACTCCTGCTTTTTTTGCCAATTGAGTACGTGCCCTTAATTCATCCAGGGTGGTCATTGCATAAAATCGGTCATTAGGCACATCTTTCGCGTGATGCATCGCAATCAAGCAGTTGGTGTTACAAGGATTCCCAACGACAAATACCCTTACGTCATCACTAGCGTTATCATTGATAGCTTGACCTTGTTTCGTAAAAATCCCACCATTAATTTGTAGTAAATCAGAACGCTCCATACCTTGTTTACGCGGCACCGAACCTACTAACAAGGCCCAATTGACACCATCCATTGCCTTGTTCATATCAGCAGTACACATGACTCTCTTTAACAATGGGAATGCGCAATCATCAAGCTCCATAGCAACCCCTTCCAAAGCAGGAAGAGCAGGCTCAAGCTCAAGCAAATTTAATTCAATCTCGGTTTGAGCGCCAAACATTTGACCTGATGCAATACGAAATAGTAAAGCATAGCCAATTTGTCCTGCAGCGCCTGTAACAGCAACTCTAATTCGATTACTCGCCATATTATTTCCTCTTATTCAACCACTCTTTAATTAAAAATAGCGCAGCGATACTGCGCGCCTCTGTAAAATCTGGTTTTTCTAATAGCTCCATTCCTGCATTTAAGGGCCATTCTACAAGTTCAGGAGGTTCTGGCTCGTCCCCTGGTAAAGGGGACGAATACAAACCCTGGGCGACCACTAATTCAATGTGGGCGCCCAAATAACCAGGTGCAATCGTCATCGAACGAACCCAGTGCACTTCTTTTGCGGCATAACCCGTTTCCTCGCGCAATTCTCTATTTGCGGCCTCCTCAGGAGTTTCGCCACGCTCGATAATTCCCTTTGGAAAACCCAACTCATAGCGATCAGTACCTGCGGCATATTCCCTGACCAACAGTAATGACTCACCTGGAGTTAGTGCAACTATAAGCACAGCTCCATGTCCATGGCTTTTTAACCGCTCAAAAACTCTTTGGGCACCATTAGAAAACTGCAAATGCATCTCTTCCACGGTAAACAAACGCGATTTAGCAATCACTGTTTTCCTTGTGCATATGGGTTTTTCCCGCATGGTCTGGTATCACTTATTTGGTGACAAAACTGCTATCATGATACTATTGCATTCCCAAACAAGCCAGTCTAAAAAAATTAATGCTTCCTTTATCTTTGTATGTTCACATTCCCTGGTGCATTCGAAAATGCCCTTACTGCGATTTTAATTCCCATAAGAGTCCGGAACAATTACCTGAACAACACTATGTTCAGGCACTAATTGCTGATTTACAAACGGACGTTTCACGTTTCAATGCACGAGAAATTAGCTCCATCTTTATTGGCGGCGGCACGCCCAGTCTTTTTTCTGCAGAAGCGTACGACATCTTATTTACTGAATTAAAAAAAATTCTGCCTTTTGCTCAACACATTGAAATCACAATGGAAGCTAATCCAGGAAGTGTAGAGCAACAACGTTTTACTGATTACAGACAACTGGGCATTAATCGCCTGTCTTTAGGTATTCAAAGTTTCAATCCAGTTCACTTAAAGGCCTTGGGACGAATTCATGATGAAAAACAAGCCCATTGCGCCATCGAGGCCGCACGAAAAGCAGGCTTTGACAACCTGAATCTGGATATCATGCATGGTTTACCGAATCAAAGCATTTCTCAAGGTATTGCAGATCTTGTTGCTGCCATAACCTACCAACCGGAACATCTCTCCTGGTATCAGTTGACTATTGAACCAAACACCGTGTTTTACAAAGAAAAGCCCCCTCTTCCTTCTGAAGACGATGCATATTGGCTAGAGGAGCAAGGGTTTCTCCTTTTACAAGATTCAGGATTAACGCGCTATGAAATTTCTGCCTTTTCTAAACCCAATTACCAGGCACAACATAATTTAAATTATTGGCTATTCGGCGACTATTTTGGAATAGGAGCAGGAGCTCATGGAAAACTCTCAACTCCTACGGGCATATTGAGAACACGCAAACAACGCCAACCGAAAGATTATCAAAATCCGGAAAAGCCCTTTCTCGCAGGCCTGGAGCATGTTGAAGGCGATGAGCTCGTATTTGAATTTATGTTAAACGCCACACGACTAGAGCAGCCTGTTCCCTTGGAATTATTCACTGCAACAACAGGATTGGAAATAACTACTCTTTTACCGAAGCTCAAGCTCGCCCAAAATAAAAACCTTGTTTTATTAACTAATGCTTATTGGCAGGTTACCGCACTGGGCAGACGTTATACTAATGATCTCCAGGCTCTGTTTTTACCTTAAGTACTCTGCTAAGCTTTTAGATAGGTTCTTTAATATTTTCTAAGTGATTAAAAAACTTTAAGTTGCTTGCAAATAAAGTTTCCCTGATAATAAAATTACTTCCAAAAAGGAGCGATCGGTGATTTGGTTTATACTATTTGTAACTATTGGATATCTGATGGGATCTTTTTGCTCCGCGGTCATCGTTTGTCGTTTGTTTGCATTACCTGACCCGCGCATGAAAGGCTCTAAAAATCCTGGAGCGACCAATGTTTTGCGTATTGCCGGTAAAAATTATGCTGCCTTGGTAATGCTTGCAGATCTTCTTAAAGGAACGATTCCTGTATTAATAGCCAAAATTTTCGATGCCGATGCAGTCATTGTAGCCTTTACTGCTTTAGCCGCAGTAGTTGGCCATATGTATCCAGTTTTCTTTGAATTCAAAGGTGGAAAAGGTGTAGCTACAGCTATAGGCGCTTTGTTAGGTTTTCACTTCATAATTGGTGTTATGGTTGCTGCTACCTGGCTATTAGTAGCTAAATTTAGCCGTTACTCCTCTTTAGCATCGATGGTTGCCATTACTCTGGCGCCTTTTTATACCTTATTACTAATACCTCATTTTGGTATTTTTCCCCCACTGATTATTATGGCTCTGCTTGTGCTCTTCAAACATAGAAATAACATTACCCGGCTTCTCGATGGTATAGAACCTAAAATCAACTTAAAAACCAATGTGATAGAAGAAGTGATGGAAGCATCACCGGATATGAATGGTAAAGAAACAGAGGAGCAGATGGTTCAGGAAATACCACTTCTTGAAACAAAAACGCCGATTAAAGAAATAAAATCAGTTAACATTAAAGCAAAAAAAATGAGCAATAGAAAGGAACCATCAAAGAAAATAAAAACAACAGCTGATAAGCCAGTCATTAACGAGAAACCCACCAAGAAAGTAGCAAAAAAACCAATAAAAACTGCTAAACCGAATAGAAAAACTCCATTAGAAAGCCCCAAGGAGTAAATGAACCAACTATAATTATTAATAACAATTCTTTGCTGCAGAAAAAAGAAAATGAAAATTAATTTTCGATTCACATCAGATGTCTTTAGCCACTGGGGACTGATCCCCTATCTGAGATTAGAGGCAATTGAATTTATTCTTGACAACAGTCATCCAGACCAAATAACTGAGAAAATCCTTCTAGAAAGGTTCTCCATTGCTGAAGAAGAACCTGTTACTTATCTTGTCGATTCGCAAACTAAACATCAATTTAAAAAAATAGTTATGGATGGTGCCGGCTACAGATTAGACTTTCTGGAGAAAGTACAAATCAAAAAAATCATCCGTCAATTATCATTAAATAAAATGCTGACTATAAATGATGCCCAAACTGGAGAAGCTGATTCAGAAGCAAACGTTTTAAAAAACTACATAATTGGCTTGTCTGCAGTATTGAAAGAATACGAACAGAAATACACCCCCAAATACTTGCTAGAGAAATTATCAACTGATTGGCTGAAAGGTTCTAACTTTGCCCGGGATATGTCAAAAATCCCATCAGGTGAAGAGGTTACATTAATCCATAAGTTATTAATCAAAGACATTGAGGAACTTCAAAGAGTACTTGAACAACTGGAGGCCGATTATCCTCATGCAGATAGTGATATTATTTCTTTAGAACAAGGTTACTCTGCTTCTTTTGACGTGAATCTCCTGGGTATCAACCTGTTTAAAGCCGCTACTGTTGCATGTATCAAGGAACTAACATTGTGTGCCGAAAAACTAACACCTGCCTACTATTCAAAAAAAATTCAACAATATGAACTTAATTTTGCTGATTTATTAACTTGTATTCCAGGACATGATGAGGAAAATAGAGCGTTCATTCAAACAATATATTCGAAGTTTGCCCCAGAGCACACTCAATTAACAGAAATAGAAGAATTAAAATCGATTTATGCAAATTTTAACCGTATTTCGGAAATCTTAACCGTACTGTCTGAATATGATCTGCTTAATGATGCTAATTTTGAGGCACTAGAGAGAATATTACAGTTACCAGCAGAGGACGCACATAAAAAATTAATCCTACTTCGTAAGCAGATCAGCTCTCTCGAGCAACTTAGTCTTTTAATGCAGGAGACTCTCATCCCCCTTCTGGCGACTGATTCGTTTATAGATAAATCCTGCCCTGCCAGAACCTCGGTCACTGGTTACATGTTTTTTGGTTCTGCAAGTCAGGATGAAGAAAGCTATAAACGGATGTGGAGTATTTTCTGCATAGGTGTTGAGAACAGGCTTGTCACCATGCTCAAAGAAAACAAATCTTTGGCAGAACTGTTAAAATTTGCGGCCGAAACAAGACAAACTATTGCCTCACTCCGTAAAGAGTCTGCGATTTTTCGGAATTTTGGCGGTGATAGAATAAGAAAATCCAACATAGATACTTATGCCAACGATAATAAATCAGTAATAAACACCTCCTTATTTCCTTTTGTTTCCAAAATTATATGCAGGGAATATGATTATTCTGCTTTAACGGGTGTGGCTGATCTTGAACAATCCCAAGATATATTTGAGGTGAAACAAATTCATAAATTGTCTCTAAAACTTAATGATGGTGATGAGATCGAGCTTCCAGATGAAGTGATGACAACAACATTTAAAAGATCCAAAAATTCCACTCTCAAACCCACCAAAGTGGCTGTTCAATTTTCTATACTGAACCGAAATGATTATGAAAAGATGTTGCAATTTTTCGATAATCATTTTTTAGAAAAATGTAGAAACAAGGAATACAATAATGAGGAGTTTGTAACTGAATTAGGTAACCTAATCTTCTATCTTGTTCGCTCTTATCCATTTATCAGAGGTACGGGAGCTATTTTGCAATGGGAAGCGAGGAGTATGGTCTCATACTACACTGATGGCAAAGTCAATCTCGGGGATATTCGTTTAGGGGGAAATAGCGACAATGCTAAAAACCTGCCTTATGATGTATATGCTCATCTTGTACAAAGCCCTGATGCCTACGCAGAGGCATTCAAAAATGCAGTGCTCCCTGCACTCACGGCCCAAAGTGAACCAAATCATCAGGCTGTTTCTGCTCATTCCTCTATTGGTACTTAGATGGCAACACAAGACATCTCGAACCAACTATATGACATCCCAGGCTCAATAGATGTAGGTCACCTCGAGCACTAGCAAGAGAGCCCCTCAATGCAGCATTACATCTACTTCAAAACTCTCTTGCTTACACTCAATGTAAGAGCAAGCGGGTATAATTAATAAAAGGGTAAAATAATTATTTGGCTTCAGTAACCCTCAGGTTGTTAGCATTCAAAAGTAAAGAATATCAAGCCAAAGGCCAACGAGCTTTGACATCGACCCCAGATCCTGCATCTTTTTCCCCACGCAACATTCGCAAACAACCGGCATAAGCGACCATAGCCCCATTGTCAGTACAATATTCAAGAGCAGGAAAATAAACCTGTCCATTAATACTTTTAATCCATTCCTGCAGGGCAAGCCGCAAGGCTTTATTAGCTCCTACCCCTCCGGCGACTACCAAACGGGTACAAGAAGATTGTTCTATTGCCCTTTTACATTTAATAATTAATGTATCTACCACTGCTTGCTGAAATGCTTTAGCAATTTCCAATCGATCTTTTTCTTCTTTCCCGCTTTGATTCCAGGTAGTCAAGGCATGGGTTTTTAATCCGCTGAAACTAAAGTCCAATCCAGGCCTATCGGTCATAGGGCGCGGAAAACGATAAGGGGTTGACTTGCATTGGTCGGCAAGTCGGGCAAGTACAGCCCCACCCGGATAAGGAATACCCATAAGTTTGGCTGTTTTATCAAAAGCCTCTCCTACTGCATCATCCAGAGTATCACCCAATAACCGATACTCACCCAAGTTGATTACTTCAATTAATTGGCAGTGACCTCCAGAAACCAAAAGGGCAATAAATGGAAATTCCAGTGCAGGAGTTTCCATTTTTGCGGCTAATAAATGTGCTTCTAAATGGTGAATTCCCAAGGCAGGGATATTTAAGGCATACGCCAAACTTTTTGCAAAGCAGGAGCCTACCAGTAAGGCACCAATTAAACCCGGTCCAGCTGTATAAGCGATCCCATCCAGATCTTTTTTATTAAGTTGGGCCTCTTTGAGAACCTGGTCTGCTAAAGGGATTAAATAATTAACATGATCTCTGGATGCCAGTTCGGGCACAACCCCGCCATGCACCTTGTGGGTTTCAATTTGTGAATGCAGTGCATGAGCTAATAAACCTGAATCCGAATCATAAACAGCCAGTCCTGTTTCATCACAAGAGGACTCAATACCTAATACCAACATGACTAACCTCAAAAAACATTCATACAAACAACAAATTTTCGTAATTTTTGATTATATCATAAGCTTAATCGTAGTCTTGCTAATAAAATATGAAGAAGATTTGTGTTAAACTTCAATTTAACTTGACGCGTACTAAAACTAGCACTAGAATTGCCCACCTATAAGATCAAATAACCAGAGGATTAGTTTAATGCCTACCGTTCGTGTAAAAGAAGGCGAGAACCCAGAATATGCACTGCGCCGATTTAAGCGCTCTTGTGAAAAAGCCGGTATTTTAACCGAATTACGCCGTCGAGAATTTTATGAGAAACCAACTGCTGAGCGTAAACGTAAACAAGCAGCTGCAGTAAAGCGTCATCTGAAAAAGATTTCTCGTGATACTTCGTCACGACGCAGCATGAAACACCGACGTAAATAAGATTTACCAAGCCATTCACCAAAATTTAGCTATTTTAGTGAATAATATGCTTTAAGTTCAGGTCACATTTTATGTGGCCTTTTCGTTTTTGAGGAAAATAAAACATGACCATTAAAGAACGTCTCAATAATGATATTAAAGATGCCATGCGTGCGAAAGATAAAAATCTGCTCACTACTTTGCGTTTAATTACTGCTGCAATAAAACAAATTGAAGTGGATGAGCGTATTGAAGTAGATGAAGACCGCATGTTAGTCATATTAGACAAGATGAGTAAACAACGCAAAGAATCCATTGCCCAATACGAGAAAGCAAATCGTGATGACCTGGTGGCTCAAGAACAATATGAACTGGCCATCCTCGCAAAATATCTTCCTGAGCCTTTATCTGCAGCAGAAATAGAGCAACTGATAAACGAAGCTATCAAATCAACCGGCGCTGAAAAAATGGCTGATATGGGCAAGGTAATGGGGCAGCTTAAACCCCAGTTGCAGGGACGGGCTGATATGACTCAAGTGAGTGCCTTAATCAAGGCCCAGTTGAGCTGAGAATAGCTATGTCTGGCTTAATCCCGCAGCCATTCATTGATGATCTCCTGCATCGAACCGAACTGGTTGAACTAGTGGATAGCTATGTTCCTCTAAAAAAAAGAGGAACAAGCCATGTTGCCTGTTGCCCTTTTCATAATGAAAAATCCCCTTCATTTAACGTAGTCGCCAAAAAACAGTTTTATCACTGCTTTGGATGTGGTGCATCAGGTAATGCAATTAGTTTTGTGATGAACTACCAAAACCTGGGATTTATTGACGCCCTAGAAACTCTGGCTACACGTTTGGGTCTGAGTGTTCCCCGCGAGGGTCAATTAGAAAAAAATAATTCATCGAACGATCTCTACAAATTGCTCAACAAAGTCAGTGCCTATTATCAAAAAAAATTAAAACTCGATGGTCAGGTTGCCATAGACTATTTACGTCAGAGAGGACTGAGCGGGACAGTAGCAAAGTTATATCAACTAGGATTTGCCCCCGAGGGTTGGCATCATCTGGAAAAAACATTTCCCCTGTCTCAACGAGAACTCATCACCACGGGAATGTTGGTTAAAAATGACGACGGGAAAATCTATGACCGCTATCGAAACAGAATTATGTTCCCCATCCATGACCGCCACGGCCGAATCATTGGTTTCGGTGGGCGTGTTTTGGATGAGGATCACAAACCCAAATATCTTAATTCTCCAGAAACTGTAATTTTTCAAAAAAGTCGCGAACTTTATGGCTTGCATCAAATTTTAAGCCAGCAAAAAACAGTTGACAGCATCATCATTGTTGAAGGTTATATGGATGTCATTGCTCTGGCGCAACATGGTATTTCAAATGCGGTAGCTACCTTAGGGACAGCGACCAGTTCCTATCATATTCAATTACTTGCCAAACATACCAAACAACTTATCTTTTGTTTTGATGGGGATGCTGCGGGAAAACATGCGGCATGGAGAGGGCTTGAAAGCAGCTTGCCCCATCTCAATGCAGGATTAGATGCCAACTTTATGTTTTTACCCGATGGTCATGACCCCGATAGTTTAGTCAGGGAAGAGGGAACGGCGAATTTTCTAACTCGTCTCCAACACGCAACACCCCTCCATCACTTTTTTTATGATACCTTGGCAAAAGATATTAATCTTTTAAGTCCCGGGGGGAAAACCCAATTAATCAATTTGGCAAAGCCTTTATTGCAAAAAATGTCAGAAAGCTCCTATAAACAATTGCTTATCGATGATTTGGCGCGATTAACCCATATAGAAAGTCATAGACTAAATTTACTTCTTACCGATCAAACCCAGATTAAACCGCAGGATCACGTGACAAATATTACTCGTACCCCTGCACGTATTGCCGTTGCCCTACTCTTGCAAAATCCGGAAATTTATACTAAAAGTTTACAGCATATTAATCCTGATTTACTTGATGACAAGGAACACCCCATTTTACTTAAGCTACTGCAACAATTAGCAAGTAATCCTCAGGCAAATACGGCCACCTTGATTGAATCATGGCGAAACAGCAGTTATTTTGACTCGATTAACAAACTGGCCGCCTGGGATCATCAAGTTCCGGAACAAGAGCTTTTTAAAGAATTTATTGATATAATATTGTTGTTACAAAAACAAAATCGAGAATTATTTATCAGACAATTAATGGATAAATCACGCCAGATAGGCTTGACTGAAGCTGAAAGAACTGAATTATTGAATATGATTAAGGAAAAGCATATCCATATGAACATGGAAAAATAAAAACTGAATTACTGGCATGTTTCCGCTACCCAGTTTATAATCAAAACCTTTTTGTAATTCCTAATTGTCCCTAAAAGAAGTGCCTATGACCATAAATGACCAAGAACAGCAGAGCTCGCAGATAACTAAAGTCATCAGCCTGGGAAAAGAACAGTGTTACCTGACTTACAGTCAAATCAATGATCTATTGCCTAATATAGTAGATACGGAACATTTTGATGTCATTATAAGCATGCTGGAAGGCATGAACATTAAAGTGTTTGAGCAACCACCAGGTGATGATGAACTGGCACTCCTGTTAAATACAGAAGAAGTGCCTGATATCGAAGAAGCTGCGATGGTACTTGCTTCCGTGGATAAAGAAACAGGACGTACTACTGATCCAGTACGTATGTACATGCGTGAAATGGGTACAGTAGAATTACTGACTCGAGAAGGTGAAATCCGCATCGCCAAGCGTATTGAAGAAGGTATTTACCAGGTTCTCCGAGCATTGGCTCATTATCCGGAAACCGTACAACTGGTTCTTGACGATTACGATCGTTTCAATGCAGAAGAGATTCGTCTCAACGAAATTATCAGTGGTTTTGCAGACTCAGAAGAAGAAATAGCTCCCGCAGCGAGCATCGGTTCTATGCTTGATGACGTTCAGCAAGAAGTAGGCCTTGCCAATGATGACGAAGAAGACGAAGATGGCGAAGGTGGTTTGGCTGAGGTTGATGACGGCCCTAATCCGGAACAAGCCAAAATTTATTTTGATGAACTGCGTGAGAATTTCGACCATGCTATGGTCGCTTTAAAAGAGCACGGTCGTACAAATGCAAAGACACTCCTGTTACTTGAAACCATGTCAGACTCGTTTTTGAAACTGAAATTAACTTCAAGACAAGTTGACAGATTAACTCGTCACTTCCGCCAGTTACGTAATCATATTAGAGAATTTGAACGTGGTATCATGCGTCTGTGCATAGAAAAAGCACGCATTCCACGCAAACTGTTTATAGATACCTTCCCCGGCCAGGAAACAGATCTTAAATGGTTAGAAACACTGACCAGTAAGAACAGTAAAAAACTCGACATGCAACGCATTGAAGAATATACCGATGAAATTCTTCGCCTGCAATCCAGATTGGCCTCTTTTGAAATAGAATATGGCTTGACCATTAGTGAAATTAAAGACATCAACCGTAAAATGTCCATTGGTGAAGCTAAAGCCAGACGGGCTAAAAAAGAAATGGTTGAAGCCAATTTACGTTTGGTAATTTCGATTGCTAAAAAATACACCAACCGAGGCTTGCAATTCCTTGATTTGATCCAGGAAGGTAATATCGGCTTGATGAAAGCAGTAGATAAATTTGAGTACCGTCGTGGATACAAATTCTCTACCTATGCAACCTGGTGGATTAGACAGGCCATCACCCGATCCATTGCGGATCAGGCACGTACTATCCGTATTCCGGTTCATATGATTGAGACCATTAACAAACTCAATCGTATTTCCCGCCAAATTCTCCAGGAAACAGGCCGTGAAGCAACTCCTGAAGAATTAGCAGAAAAAATGGAATTAAGCGAAGATAAAATTCGCAAAGTCCTGAAAATTGCTAAAGAGCCGATTTCAATGGAAACACCCGTTGGTGATGACGATGACTCCCACCTGGGTGACTTTATCGAAGACAACAACATTGAATCACCCATTGATATGGCAACAGCTGAAGGGCTACGCGAAGCAACACTGGAAATTCTGGAAACGCTAACGCCACGTGAAGCTAAAGTACTGCGCATGCGTTTTGGTATCGAAATGAATACCGACCATACCCTGGAAGAAGTAGGCAAACAGTTTGATGTGACCCGTGAACGTATTCGACAAATCGAAGCAAAAGCGCTACGTAAACTACGCCACCCATCACGTTCAGAGAAGTTAAGAAGCTTCCTGGAAGGCGATGAAAGCTAATTTAAATTGCTGCTGTTTAAGCAGTAATTTAAATAATTCATTTTGAGAACCAAAATTTGAACTAAAATGGATCAGAGTTTGTAATGACGAAACAGCTAAGTCTCCTTTTACTCTATCCATTAGATATTTTAAGAAAGTAGTGTTAAAAAAAAGAAAAAAACACTAGAAGATCAGTAAAATTAAGTTTAAAATGAGACCCTCTCCGGGCCCATAGCTCAGTTGGTCAGAGCAGCGGACTCATAATCCGTTGGTCCTAGGTTCAAGTCCTAGTGGGCCCACCAATAAAATCAAGTAGTTACGGTAGTTTTAGGAAATCTCGAATTTTCCATGTAGACGCAATGTAGACAGATTAATAGAGGTCGTTCGATTAACCATTATGTTAGGGAGATAATTCATGATAGGTTTTTTCGATGCCCATGTAGGATTGATAACTGCTATAGTCGGCTTAATAACTATTTTTGCTATTTTATTTTCCCCGGTAATTGCCTTAAAGATTCAGAAAAAAATTGAAAAATTCAATGAGCAAAACCAAAGAAAACTGTATATTTTCAAAACCCTCCTTGCTACTCGAGCTGATACAGTTTCACTTGAACATGTCCAAGCATTAAATCTTATTGATATTGAATTTTATAATGAAAAAGAAATTAGAGGTACTTGGAATATATATCGTGATCACCTAAACTCCTATCCACAAAACCAAGACAAGAATGCTCAAGAAAGATGGGAAGAAAATAGAATAAATTATTTCACAGACTTGCTGTACAGTATGTCCAAATATTTTTCGTATGACTTTGATAAAGTAATACTAAAAAAGGGGGCATATTCACCAATGGCTCATGGAATTTTGAATATGGAGCTTGCTCTCATACGTAAGCGCTTGGTTGAGTTGTTAAGTGATGAAAGAGCTCTAACTATAAAAATAACTGAGCCAACGAGTCGTGGAACGAAAGAGATTTAGGATTTAGCTTTGATTACACACCTGCTTTAAAAGATCCTCCCCTATTTTAGGCTTCACTACTCAGGAATTAACATCACAGTAGAACAACATTACTGTCAAGAGCTAAAAGTCAGAAGATAACCGTTATGATTTCTATATCGTTTTTAATTGCTCGAGCCTAGTTATGAAGACAAGTACCGTATATAGAACCACCGCTTTTATAACAAGTTGAACCCGGACCACAATCAGTATCAAATGAACAAGTGTCGCCTGTAGTACCATTTGGATCAGTTGGCGAATACACTGGCTGTTGATCATTACTGTTTCCTGGATTTAGCCCACCTGCACATACTGATATGGGTCCGCATGTCTGGAACAAAATTAAGGAAAAATAAGAGCTATTCATCCATCATTTATAGTTAAAAATTCACTCAAATTAACCTATTTAAACCTACTCAATACCGTATGAATAGTGATTGCTACTACGAATTGTCTTAGGTCATTTTACCACAACTCTATCAGAATGACTTATCCACAAGTCCACAGGTCAGGAGAGCTTCACTTTCTCGTATAGGCCTGTGGGCCTTGTGGGTAAGTCATGACGCTCTCATTTAGGGTTTATGGTCTTTTCCGGCCATAATACACCTCTGCGGGCGTTAAATAATTAAAGGACTGGTGAAGCCTTCGGTTATTATAATACTCAAAATACTCCGTTAAGGCCAGCTCAACCTCTTCAATTGTATCAAAATCATACCGGTAGATTTTTTCTTGCTTAACACTACGCCACAATCGCTCGATAAATATATTATCTAAATAACGTCCTCGCCCATCCATGCTGATAGAAATGTGGTGAGATTTTAGCGTATTTATCCAATCTTTTGAGGTAAATTGAGAACCCTGATCCGTGTTAAAGATCTCACAACGCGAATGCAGCAAAGCGTTTCTAAGCGCCTCAATACAAAATTCAGCCTCCATAGTAGGTGAAATAGCCCATCCAATCACATAACGACTATACCAGTCCATAATAGCTACTAAATACACATGCTTTCCTTTCATGCGGATGTAGGTGATATCTGCGGCCCAAACCTGATTTGGTTTGGTGATATCCACCTCTTTTAATAAATAAGGGAACACCTCATGCTCCTTATTGGGAACGCTTGTATTTGGCTTTGGGTAAACAGTCGATAACCCCATCATTTCCATCAACTTTTTTACTCGACGTTTACCAACAGGATAGCCTACTTCTTTTGACAGCCATCTTGCCCGCTTAATTTTACCTTCACATGGATACTGCAGATAGTGCTCATCAAGTAGCGCCATAAGCGCTTCATCTTCGACAGAAATGGGCTTGGCACTATAATAATAACTTGAAACAGGCAAGTCTAATAGCAAGCATTGTTCACGAATGGTGAGCTCGGCAAGAGGATCAATCATGACGCGCTTTTCATCCAGACTAAAGTTCATGCTTTTTTTTTAGCCAAGATAGCTGCGCTTGAAGTCGACCAATTTCTTGATATAATGCCTCAACAAGCTGCTCTTGGGACTTGGCTTCTTTTTCATTAGCCCCAGAGAATAAATCGTTAATGGCTTTGATGGCCGATTGCTTCCAAGTTTTTACCTGCGTTGCGTGAACACCGTATTCACTGGTAATTTGCGCTTGTGTGAGTTTCCCCTCAATCGCAGCTAGCGTTATTTTTGCCTTCTTGGCCGCCGTATAATAAGCTCGCTTTTTAGACATTTTATTCTCCTCTTTGTATTAAGAAGAATAGCTCTTAAAAAACCTTTTTTTGTGTCCAGAAAACCGCGCCTATATTACTGTTGAGTAGGTTACGGGAACTGCTGCATCTGAAGAAGTTATTGAAACCAAAACCATTACGATTAAAAAGAAAAAACCTGGCCGCAAGCCACTCCCCTCAAACATGCCTTATATCGAGCACATTCATGACATCAATGATGCAGACAAACACTGTGCTTGCGGTTGTGCCTTAACACACATTGGCAATGAAACCAGTGAGCAACTTGATGTATTGCCTCAAGTCACTTATCGCGTGATTCACATCAGAAGAAAATACGCCTGCAAGTCATGCGAAGATACTATTAAAACAGCCAAGCCACCTAAACAACCTTTTCCAAAGAGCATTGCCACGGCAGGTCTTGTGGCAGCGGTCATTGATGCTAAGTTCAACCGTCATTTACCTCTATATCGCCAAGAGGATATGTTTAAAAGTATCCGTTCGGTGAAATACACCTAGAGGAATAAGTGAAAATTGAAGAAGATCGCTACACCATAACTATTGGAGTAGACGATGACAAAAAGAGATGAGTACTGGAGTGACATGGTTAAATCCTATGAGGAAAGTGGTTTAGCACCAGGATTATTTTGCCGTAATAAAGGAATATCAGACTCCAGGCTCAGATTTTATCGCAATAAATTCAAGAAAGAGTCTAAAGCAGTTACCCCAGCCAAAGAGGCTTTATTTGAGCCACTTATTATTACTCCATTACCTTCTGCTAAGGCAGTGTTTAAATTAGTTATTGAACTCCCTAATAAAATACGCTGTGAACTTGATGCAGCTGACCATCAACACCGACTGATATTATTAAGGGAGTTGATGACCTTATGTTAATTCCAGATGATGTTCAAGTGCATTTATATTGTGGAATAACTGATATGCGCAAATCCATTAATACTCTAGCCATTCTGGTGCATGAAGTTTTTGGAATGGAGCTTAGTGCAGGTCATTTATTTTTGTTTCGTAGCAGAGGAGGAGATAAGTTAAAAGCACTGTACTATGAAGAGCAGAGTTTTACCTTATGGTACCGCAGATTAGAGAAAGGGAAATTCATTTTCCCCCGCAATACCCAAGGTCATATTGAGCTGACAAAAGAGCACTTAAAATGGCTCATGGCCAGCAATAAATTCACCTTTCATCAAGGAGGAAACCCGGTGATTTACCGTGATTTTCATTGAAAAACACTGAAGAAATCATGGTGGTTATGGTATAATATCACCATTAAAACAAGCACTAAACCAGCCATGATTTCCTCAAAAGACCAATCACTTTTAATGCCTTTGCAGGAAGAAATTAATCAATTAAAAAAAGAAGCTCTGGAATGGAAGCAAAAGTATTTTAATATGCTAGAGCAATTCAAACTGGCTCAACAGCGTAAATACTCTCCCTCATCTGAACACAATATTCTGCAAGGCGAGTTGCAATTTGATGAAGCAGAAAGCATAGAGGTCACAGAGCTGCCGCAAGAAGATAATACAATTACGGTCACCTATACTCGCAAAAAACCAGTACGACGCCCATTACCTCCAGAGTTACCCCGTGAAACCATTGAGCATGACATTGCAGAAGAAGAAAAACTGTGTGCTTGCGGCTGTATGAAGCAACGTATTGGCGAAGAGGTCACGGAACAGCTAGAGTTTGTTCCTGCAAAGCTGACGGTCATTGCCCATGTGCGACCCAAATATGCATGTAATCGTTGTGATGAAGGGGTAAGCATTGCCCCTATGCCGCAATTATTCCTTCCTAAAAGCATTGCCACACCAAGCCTTGTAGCTCATGCCATTATTAGTAAATACCAAGACCACCTCCCTTTATACCGTCAAGAGCACATCTGGAAACGAATGGGCATTGAGATGGCTCGCAATACAGTATGTGGATGGATAATGGCAGCATCTGAGGTATGTAGCCCAATGAGGAACGCTCTAATCAAAGAGCTGGTTGCATCAAACTACCTTCAGGCCGATGAAACACCACTTCAGGTGATGGATGAGCCTAATCGAAAAAATACATCCAAGAGCTATATGTGGGTATACCAGAATCACAAACCGGATAAAAAAATCATTGTGTTTGATTATCGTGAAACCCGACAAGCCCAATGGCCTAAAGAACTACTTAAAGAGTTTAAAGGCTATTTACAAACAGATGGGTATGTTGGTTATGACTGGGTTGATGACCATCCTGATATTATTCATTTGGGATGTTTTGCACATGCCAGACGTCCTTTTGCTGAGCTTGTCAAACTGGCTAAAACCACAGGTAAATCACATCAGGCCGTGGCGTATATTCAAAAGCTCTATGCCATTGAAAAAATTGCTCGGGATGGGAACTATACGGCAGAACAACGCTATCAGATAAGGCTCGAACAATCAAAACCCATTCTTGACGCTTTAAAGACTTGGCTTGACCAATCCTTAAAAAATGCGGTACCCAAATCAAAGCTGGGTGATGCCTTAGTTTACATGTCTCAGCGATGGAAGGAGCTTACTGCTTATTTGCTTGATGGGATGCTCGAGATTGATAATAATGCCATTGAAAACATCATTAGGCCTTTTGCTCTGGGCAGAAAAAACTGGCTCATGTCTGGAAGCCCTAGAGGGGCTCATGCTGGGGCATTATTCTATAGCCTTATTGCAACAGCTAAGTCCAATGGCCTTAATCCTTTTGATTACCTCAAAGTCCTCTTCGAAAAAATCCGCTTCTGTAAAACCGCAGAAGACTTCACGAATCTTCTTCCTTTTAATCTCAAGATGAATTAACCCCTTCTTCTAATGCAACCCGTAGTTCACCGAACGGATACGCTACATTCAGACTGAAACTACCTTTTCAAGCAGATTCCGAATAATATAATTTTAAAATTCCATATCTGGTATCAGGGAGGCAAATAGTTAAAAAGTAATTTAAAAACTTATTTATCAAATGGAATAATTTGATTTACCTAAAATAATAGTAATCTTTCTGTTACGATTGATATTAATAACTTCGATTCCCCTTTTCTTGACGCTAACATCTGTTTAGCCCCCTGCTTTTACTTTTGCGCGC
Organism: Legionella antarctica; assembly: GCF_011764505.1. NCBI lineage: Bacteria > Pseudomonadati > Pseudomonadota > Gammaproteobacteria > Legionellales > Legionellaceae > Legionella > Legionella antarctica. The sequence continues at coordinate 756,228 of NZ_AP022839.1, read as the reverse complement.
TTGGTGTAATTTCTTATAGCTTTCAATCAGTCGTAGATGAGGCTCTATGCCTTCAAGTGCCATGCTGGTTTTGGTTAAGCCGTAAAAACGTATCTTACCTGTGACTGAGCCAACCACGTTTTCCATCATCTCGATACCAAACATGCGGTTGAAGCTTTCGATAAAGTGCTCAAGCTCAAGATCTTCGTCCAAGGTGACCTCAAGTACTGCATTTACCGCTTGATAAAACAGATCGCGCTGGATTGTATTAACGTTAAATTGCAAGAACTCACCGACTAATTCGAAAGCGTCTTCAAGGGAGCCTAGTGCCAGATAAATCAGGATTTTAAGCTCAATTACAGTCAACTTGCCCCAGACAGTATTTTCATCGAACACTATGCCAATCAAGGTGCGAATATCGGTATAGTTATCTAACTGGCTCTCTTCTAAGCGATTAACTAACTTGCCTAAGGCTTCAGTGTTTAATGAATGGAGATTTAAGATGTCTTCACGGTAATTTAGCGCCGCGTTAGTGTTGTCCCAAATAAGATCATCAACCGGATAAACTTCTGAATAGTCAGGCACTAAAATACGACAAGCTGATACTCCTAAGTCAGTGAACTCAGCAATATACACTTCTTTGCCCATGGCTTCCAAGATACCAAACAGCCCGTTTGCTTCTTCTTCACTGGTGCCAGAGAAGTCCCATTCACAGAACTCATAGTCGTATTTACTGCTAAAGAAACGCCAAGAAATCACTCCTGTAGAGTCAATAAAGTGCTCAACAAAGTTTTCAGGTTCAGTAACCGCCATGCTATTAAAGGTTGGCTTTGGTACATCGTTTAAGCCTTCAAAACTGCGACCTTGCAGCAACTCGGTAAGGCTGCGCTCCAGCGCCACTTCAAAGCTTGGGTGGGCCCCAAAAGAAGCAAAGACACCACCGGTTCTTGGGTTCATCAGGGTGACACACATTACAGGGAATTGTCCGCCCAATGAGGCATCTTTCACAACAATGGGGAAGCCTTGCTCCTCCAAGCCATTAATGCCCGCTAAAATACCAGGGTACTTTTCGAGCACTCTCATTGGCACATCTGGCAGAACAATTTCTTGCTCAATGATTTGACGTTTTATGGCGCGCTCAAATATTTCTGATAAGCATTGCACATGGGCTTCGTGTAGGTTATTACCCGCGCTCATGCCGTTACTCAAGAATAAATTTTCAATCAGGTTTGAAGGAAAATAGACGGTCTCTCCATCCGATTTACGAGTGTAGGGAATGGTACAAATGCCGCGATCTTTATTGCCTGAGTTGGTATCAACCAGGTGCGATCCCTTTAATTCATTATCTGGGTTGTAAATATCCAGACAATAGTCATCCAGAATACCCGCTGGCAGAGAATCTTTATCTAATGCAAACCATTTTTCGTTAGGATAATGAACAAATTCGCTGTTGGCGATTTCTAAACCGAAGAATTGATCGTTATAGAAAAAGTTATTATTTAGGCGCTCAACAAACTCGCCTAATGCCGAGCATAGTGCGCTTTCTTTAGTGGCGCCTTTACCGTTAGTAAAGCACATAGGCGAGGCGGCATCACGAATATGTAAAGACCATACATTAGGCACTATATTACGCCATGAGGATATTTCTATCTTCATGCCAAGGTCGGCTAATATAGCGGTTATGTTTTTAATAGTTTGCTCAAGGGGCAAGTCTTTGCCTCGAATAAAAGTGCTTTGCTCCCCTTCTGGTTGGCCCATCAACATGGCATTAGCATCAGCACCCATGTTTTTAACGGTTTCGATTTTAAATTCTGGACCAGTTTGCACTATTTTTTTCACAGTACAGCGGTCGATAGAGCGTAAAATACCTTCTCTATCTTTGCCTGAAATATCATCGGGCAGCTCAACCTGAATTTGGAAAATCTGGTTATAGCGATCTTCTGGATCGACAATATTGTTTTGCGATAAGTGAATGTTTTCAGTGGAGATATTACGGGCCTTACAATACACCTTAATAAAGTAAGCGGCGCAAAGAGCTGATGACGCCAAGAAATAATCAAAGGGGCTCGGAGCTGATCCATCACCTTTATAACGAATGGGTTGATCGGATGTGACAGTAAAGTCATCAAACTTGGCTTCGAGTCTTAAATTGTCAAGAAAATTTACTTTGATTTCCATTGAATATATCCACAGCATGCGCGGCCCAAGGCCAAATTTCACTATAATTAGGTTTAGAAGCCAAAGAGTCATTCAATGTTGCAGTTAGCACCTTACCGTAATTCTGAAGTAAATCTTCGATTTTTTGGTATACAATATACATAACAAGCTAAAAATAGGTGAAATATAATATCATAGAGAACAATATATTTGCAAAAATAAACCGCTAATTCAGGACAAGATCATCTAAATCATGGCTGACGCCATAATTCAGACGATTTTGTTACAGTAAAGGATCGACAAACTAGCGCAGAAAGGATCAAATGCATCCCTTGTTACAAAGGAACATCATGCAGGTGGAGAGTGTTCATTTAACTGTCAGCTTCTGATTCATCTCAACTCTAAATCCAATCTTCCATCGAAGAAAATTTGGAGCCGAGATGCACTACGTGCCCAATTATGCATAGGTTGATTCTACTTTTCCAGAATTTTTTGGCATGCACAGTATGTTAATTTAAGTAAGACGTTTTCACGGGTGAAAGCCCCCTTATTCTTAATATACTTACGAATTTTTCGGTGAAATCTTTGTAAGCGCCAAAGCAACCCCATCTACACAGGACAAGTGAATTAACTCAAACTCCTTTAAATTACAAACAAAGGAGACATGAGTATGAGTTCAAATCGACAGGCCTATTGGTCAGAGCAAAACAGCCTCTGGGAATCAAGTGGATTAGCGCAACCAAAATTTTGTGAACAACAAGGTCTGGTATATAAGCAATTTGTTTATTGGCGCGGAAGACTTAATAAAAAGATCTCCGGGAACGCTGAGCCGAAGCTGTTGAAGGTATCAACGACCCCAGCACGTGAACTATCCCAAGTTAAAGCTGCGCCGACATCCTGTCTGGAAGTTATCCTACCTACGGGTATTAAATTGCACATTAAAACTGAAGCAGACATCAGCAAAGCCAGTGCGCTTATCCAGCTATTAGGCGATGCACGATGATATCATTTGACCAGCAGCAGATTTATTTATACAGCCAGCCCATAGATATGCGCAAATCAATTAACGGCTTGAGTTATATTATTAGTGACCTATCGAGCCATATAGTACAATATAGTGGACCCCAAAAATGAGACAGTGGTGTAAAATAGAAACCATTGTTAAACGGGGTACCAAGTGGCTAAAAAAAAATTTACATCTGACTTCAAAGCAAAGGTAGCAATTGAGGCATTAAAAAGTCACAAGACGACCAATGAATTGGCATCTGAATTTGAGGTGCATGCAACACAAATCAATCTGTGGAAAAAACAATTACTGGATGGAAGCAAGCAATTGTTTAGCGGCAAGCATGACAAAGACATGGACTCCATCATACAAGAACGAGATCGATTATACACGCAAATAGGCCAGCTAGCGGTTGAGTTAGACTGGCTTAAAAAAAAGACCGGTCATCTAAGTTGAGCGTGCGGGAGAAGCGAGCCATGATTGATGTCAATCACCCTACACTCAGCATCGTACGCCAATGTGCATTGGTTAATTTGTCACGCGCTAGCTACTATCGCACTGCTGGCGAAGGAATATGTACCGAGAGCCCAGAGAATCTGGCTTTGATGGTCTTGATTGATGAGGAATACATGCGCCATCCTTTCTATGGAAGCAGAAAGATGCGTTCTTATTTACGTCGCCTTGGCCATGACGTTAACCGTAAGAGAGTGCAGCGTTTGATGCGGATCATGGGTCTGGTTTCAGTGGCACCAAAGCCGAATACGAGTAAAAAGAACAAGGAACAAAAGGTTTATCCCTACTTGCTACGTGGTTTAGTGATTGATCGACCCAATCAGGTTTGGTGCACCGATATTACCTACGTTAGGATGCAAGGAGGCTTTGTATATTTGGTGGCAATAATGGACTGGTATAGCCGCAAGGTGCTCTCTTGGAAGGTATCAAACAGCATGGATGATGACTTTTGTGTAAGCGCGTTGGAGAGCGCCATCAGGCTCCACGGCAGGCCTGATATTTTTAATACGGATCAAGGCTCCCAGTTTACCAGTAAGGCGTTTACCGATGTTTTAAAAGACCATGACATCAAAATTAGCATGGACGGGAAAGGTCGATGGATGGATAATGTGTTCATTGAACGGCTATGGCGTTCAGTCAAATATGAAGATATTTACATAAAAGAATACGGAACAGTTTTAGCACTACGAAATGGTTTAAGGGTGTATTTCAAGTTTTATAACGACGAAAGACCTCATCAATCATTTGGAATATACACGCCGTCAGAGGTTTATGCTGGCCTATATGAGGCTGCAGCGTAATGGAATGCCTGTGGATATGTGGACGCGTCCTGCGGATCAGCCATCGCCCTTCGGGACATGTGGACAAGCCATGGATAACAAAAAGACGTTATCCACCGCTTGACCACACTCGATGGCTTCGCGCCCACATACCCACAGGCTCAATAACAGGTGTTTCATTAACTGCTATTGTGGTTGACTCGTGTGCTACGCACCCTCGTCAACGAAAGAAAGTAGAATTAAAGTTATATCTTAAATTAAACGGATCGCTGTCTTGACAATGGGGTCCACTGTACAAGATGGTTCACTGACTCTATTCTATAATCGGGCTCGTGATAAAGTGAAGTTGCTGTACTGGGACAAGAATGGCTTTGTCCTGATTTATAAACGTCTGGAAAAAGGCCGGTTTAAAATCATAAAATATGATGAAAATATGGATGTTGCAACACTTGATAACAAGCAATTAAGTTGGTTATTGGCAGGCCTTGATTATGACCTGATGGCTCAGAATAAAGCCCTTGATTACAGTGGTTTTTATTAATGAAACGTGTTGGTTTTATTGGGTCAAATGATGGTTTGGCCACTGGTTTTTTGGTATAATAAGCCCATGAAAAAGACCAATTACATCACTCAAAAAGACTCCAAAACCATGGAACAAATGGTGGCTGATTTACAGCTGAAATTGGTCGAGTCCGAGAAAAAACACCAAGAACATATTCAATCAAAAGACATTATTATTTCTGCGCTGCACCATCAGCTCTTTGTATTAAAAAACGCTAAATTTGGCCGAAAAAGCGAGAAGCTTGAAGAAGACAAACAGCTGGATTTAGGCTTTGATGAAGCAGAACTGTTGAGCTCACAAGATGTTACATCTGAAGAAGTTATTGAAACCAAAACCATTACGATTAAAAAGAAAAAACCTGGCCGCAAGCCACTCCCCTCAAACATGCCTTATATCGAGCACATTCATGACATCAATGATGCAGACAAACACTGTGCTTGCGGTTGTGCCTTAACACACATTGGCAATGAAACCAGTGAGCAACTTGATGTATTGCCTCAAGTCACTTATCGCGTGATTCACATCAGAAGAAAATACGCCTGCAAGTCATGCGAAGATACTATTAAAACAGCCAAGCCACCTAAACAACCTTTTCCAAAGAGCATTGCCACGGCAGGTCTTGTGGCAGCGGTCATTGATGCTAAGTTCAACCGTCATTTACCTCTATATCGCCAAGAGGATATGTTTAAAAGCATGGGCGCTGAGATTAGTCGTACTAATTTGGGTAACTGGGTGGTAAAAGCTGCCGAGCTGCTCAAGCCCATCGTTGATAAAATGGTGACACAAATACAAAGCTATGATGTAGCCTATGCTGATGAAACCGTACTTCAAGTCCTTAATGAACAAGGCAAGTTATCAACCAGCACCTCCTACATGTGGCTTTTTGGTGGGGGTCCACCAGATAAGCGCTGTTTTGTTTATCAATATCATTCGAGTCGCCAAGATGCGATTGCCAAGCAGTTCTTTGATTCGTTTGAAGGCTATCTTCATGCCGATTGCTACAGTGCTTATGTAAATCTTGATAAGTCGCGCATTAAGCATGTTGCTTGTATGGCGCATGCCAGACGTTACTTTGTTGATATTGTCAAAGCCACTAAAAACAAACCCGGTATTGCTAAATCAGCGGTTGAGTGGTTCGCGAAACTTTATGCTATTGAAAAGCGCTTAAAAGAAGACAAGGCAACAAATGAGCAAGTTAAACAGGCACGAATGACTGAAGCCAAGCCGATTTTAAGTGAGTTCAAGCAGTGGTTGTTAACACAACAAAAAACCACCTTGCCAAAGTCGCCACTCGGAAAAGCACTTTTTTATTCAATAAAGCACTGGGATAGTCTCACGCAATACATTAATGATGGTCGGCTTGAAATAGATAATAATCGTTCTGAACGCGCCATCAAACCCTTTGTGATCGGGCGGAAAAATTGGTTGTTTAATACATCAACTAAAGGTGCTGATGCTTCGAGTATTCTCTTTTCTCTAGTGCAAACATGCAAAGAGCATAGCGTGGATGTCTTTGCTTACTTTAAATTCGCGCTTGAGAGTGTCGCCAAATGTAATAATGAGCATGATATTCAACTCTTATTGCCCTACAACGTCAACCCAGAGTTACTCAAGGATCAAAGAATCATTCCTGTTTTACAGTATGAAGACAAGTAGGTCTTTGGTTTGGCGCTTACAAATCTTTCAACAATATTGGTGGTATAAATAATCCGTCTTAGCGCTTCTGAATACTTAAATATTGTGATAACGCTTCCCTGTTGGCAGCCAAGAATATAATTGGGTAGCGAGTTTCTAAAGGGCGATTTCGTTTCTGTACTAACAAGGATTAATCGGTCTGTAATCTGACTGATTTTTGCTGGTGATACTTCAAGACTATACATCTCTGTTAAGTGATCGCCGATGGCTTCATAACTCATTCCAAGGGCATAAACATATTAAATTCAGTCATTATGGGGTTTTGGCCAGCAATTTTCCATTTTAGCCGGTGGCCTATTATCCGATTAATCAACTCTGCCATTATTTCTCAAAAAAGACAAAATTTTTCTTAACGCAGTTTTGGGGATAGGTTAATAGAGTTGCCAAGATTCTGCCTCAACTGTAATTATTATTGCGACAGAATTCTTGTTTCACCCTAATGGTTTTATAGGAGAGTCAGCCAATGGGGAGGAGCCGTGGGCTGACTCTCGGGCTTATTGATTATTTTGGTATTTTTTTACTTCCGTTTGTACGTCTTCTAGTTTCTTTTTCACTTCATCAATTTTATTTCCACTTAATTCAGTATCTTTGAAGAAAAAGCTGCCTCTTTCTGCTCTTGATTGTTTAGTCACAGCAGCGTAAATACCTAGGGATATACCAAAAGTCAATATCGCACTAAGAATCAATAGCGCATTTTTGATTAAGGCTCCGCTAGCCTTATCTTTAACTTCTCCTTTTGCGTGCCCACAGTTTTGCAACATACTTTCGACTACTTCATTTATTTTTTGATTTCGTAAATTTATATCTTCAATTTTTGCAGCAGCTTTCCAGTTTTTAAGAAAGTCTTCACGAAGATTATGCAAGATAGGCTTATCATGTGAGCTTGCTTCCAACTCCTGTTGATACATTTCATTGAGTACGCCAATTAAACAATACTGCGAATAGTAATATTTTCCCAGGTTTTTTATTCTATCTATCTGGCTACCTTTACTAAAATCTTCATCTTGCATAGCCATATGAAAATTTTCTTGAAGTTTAGCAAGCTCAATATTTATATTTTTAATACTCATAGGTAGACCGTAAACATCTAATTCGATTTTACTCTCATTTTCTGTGCCTTTAAGTAGAGAGTCTTCAATGCTTGCGATTACAAATTGCTCTAATTTTCCCCTTAACTTTAGTAAATAGGTATCATTCTTTAATAAAGACACCGATTCTGAAATTCTTTTTTCATTTAAGCTTACTAAGGCATTGGCATCAAGTTTTTGTTTTATTGCATTACTTAAATTCGTGCTAAGTATGTCATCAAACGGATGGCCATATTTAATAGAAATTAAATTTGTATTTGTTTGCAAATAGCTAAGTAATTCTGAAGCCTTGCTGCCAGATTCAAAAGTTGTGTCACCTATTTTTTCATCACTACATAGATTGGTTTCTTTTAATGTTGGGTTGCCAGCTATATACTCACCTAAGTACTTGAGATCATTACTATAATCAAAGTTACTGTTTTCAAGATGAAGATCCTTTAAGCCTTTAAAACCTTTTAATCCCACAAAGAAATTTTTCCAACTTTCGTGAGATAATTTGATATCAGATAATGTCAATTTTGTAATTGCAGGTTTGGTTTCCATATTTATGAATTTTGAAATGAAGTAATCAGAAACTCCATCATCAATTTTAATATTTAAATTACCCATTTTTAAGGAGTCTGTTGATAATAATTCAATTAATTGGTCAACATCTTTTGTAGTTTTTATTCCCTCAATTTTTACTGTGCTACCTGAAAGATTTCCCGCATTTTCATTTATTTGTTGCAGTAAATTTTCTATACCCATTTTATTTAACCTTATAAAAATAAGAATTAATTGAATTTCGAATCAAAATAAAATTAATTGGAACAAGTTGTTCTTTATTTTATCAAAAAATATCAAAAAAATCAAATTTGAACTGGTTGCTCAAGTTGCCTCCGAAGAATACAATAATAAGGGACACTTTTTATGGGTAAGTTATCGATGGAGCTTTACTTAAAAAAATGATATTCAGAGGCAGAACGTCTAAAAGAACAGCGCGATACCATCGTTCTTGCTGATAAGGGATATGATTTACAGGCCTTTATTGATAGATTAGAAGAACAAGGCCGCTTTGCAGTCACCCCTTCAAAAAAGAACGCAAAAAACCAAGGAAAATCGATACAGAGGTAAGCGCCAAACCAAAGACCTACTTGTCTTCATACTGTAAAACAGGAATGATTCTTTGATCCTTGAGTAACTCTGGGTTGACGTTGTAGGGCAATAAGAGTTGAATATCATGCTCATTATTACATTTGGCGACACTCTCAAGCGCGAATTTAAAGTAAGCAAAGACATCCACGCTATGCTCTTTGCATGTTTGCACTAGAGAAAAGAGAATACTCGAAGCATCAGCACCTTTAGTTGATGTATTAAACAACCAATTTTTCCGCCCGATCACAAAGGGTTTGATGGCGCGTTCAGAACGATTATTATCTATTTCAAGCCGACCATCATTAATGTATTGCGTGAGACTATCCCAGTGCTTTATTGAATAAAAAAGTGCTTTTCCGAGTGGCGACTTTGGCAAGGTGGTTTTTTGTTGTGTTAACAACCACTGCTTGAACTCACTTAAAATCGGCTTGGCTTCAGTCATTCGTGCCTGTTTAACTTGCTCATTTGTTGCCTTGTCTTCTTTTAAGCGCTTTTCAATAGCATAAAGTTTCGCGAACCACTCAACCGCTGATTTAGCAATACCGGGTTTGTTTTTAGTGGCTTTGACAATATCAACAAAGTAACGTCTGGCATGCGCCATACAAGCAACATGCTTAATGCGCGACTTATCAAGATTTACATAAGCACTGTAGCAATCGGCATGAAGATAGCCTTCAAACGAATCAAAGAACTGCTTGGCAATCGCATCTTGGCGACTCGAATGATATTGATAAACAAAACAGCGCTTATCTGGTGGACCCCCACCAAAAAGCCACATGTAGGAGGTGCTGGTTGATAACTTGCCTTGTTCATTAAGGACTTGAAGTACGGTTTCATCAGCATAGGCTACATCATAGCTTTGTATTTGTGTCACCATTTTATCAACGATGGGCTTGAGCAGCTCGGCAGCTTTTACCACCCAGTTACCCAAATTAGTACGACTAATCTCAGCGCCCATGCTTTTAAACATATCCTCTTGGCGATATAGAGGTAAATGACGGTTGAACTTAGCATCAATGACCGCTGCCACAAGACCTGCCGTGGCAATGCTCTTTGGAAAAGGTTGTTTAGGTGGCTTGGCTGTTTTAATAGTATCTTCGCATGACTTGCAGGCGTATTTTCTTCTGATGTGAATCACGCGATAAGTGACTTGAGGCAATACATCAAGTTGCTCACTGGTTTCATTGCCAATGTGTGTTAAGGCACAACCGCAAGCACAGTGTTTGTCTGCATCATTGATGTCATGAATGTGCTCGATATAAGGCATGTTTGAGGGGAGTGGCTTGCGGCCAGGTTTTTTCTTTTTAATCGTAATGGTTTTGGTTTCAATAACTTCTTCAGATGTAACATCTTGTGAGCTCAACAGTTCTGCTTCATCAAAGCCTAAATCCAGCTGTTTGTCTTCTTCAAGCTTCTCGCTTTTTCGGCCAAATTTAGCGTTTTTTAATACAAAGAGCTGATGGTGCAGCGCCAGCGGTTCCCGCTACCAGTTTCTCCCCACCGATAGGTAATAGAATATTCCCTATCTATTCCTCATGGGCAGCAACAAGCAATTCACAAATCATCTGATTGCAAAACAAGCACTAATCGTTATCAAAACTCAAAAACTCATTTAAAACCAAAACAATAGCCGTGTTCAAAAATAAGATGCTATGAGGTATTAATGGGATTAAGTTTGATTTTCTCCTGCCCATGAATAATTGCGTTAAATAAATCATTCCAATTATCAACAAAATATTCACTGAATAGGCGTTTCATTTTATCCCAGAGACCAATTTTTGATTGGCGCATTTTTAGTGCTTTTTGGAACATATTACAACAAAGCTCCTGAACCTGATCAACAAAGAAAGCGAGCATCATCAATAAGGCTAGCATGGTCGAGAGATTTTTATATCCATGTCCAAAATTATGACCAAAGTGGTAGTTTAGGTTTTTGAGTGTATTAAATATGGGATTTTCTATTTTCCAGTTCGCACGTCCTCCTCGCATAATGTCATAAGCATTGTTATTGGTAATCGTTATGTCAGTGACCCAGCTAAAATGTTGCTTGCCACCCTTTTTATTTGTTTCCCAGTACTCCATGAAATTTACTTTAAAATCATAATGGCTTGTATTGAGTGGTGCGCCATTAATATAACGGTAACTGTGCGTCACCCCGTCTTCTGTTTTGTGCTCATAAGTAATACACTCATGTTCGTTGAGCCATTTAAATAGTGCTTTGTGATCCCCTTCTTTAGCACCCGTTATGAACTGCATATCCAGGTTTTTAAGCTCATTGAGGTGAGGGTAATTTGAAGCCAAGCTGTCTTCAACGACAATGACTTTTAAGTGTGGGTGTTCTCGTTTCAAATCCCTATATAACCGTTTGGAAGCGTTGCGTTCACAGTCGTTTTTAGTATCGCCATCTTCTTTCATGATAAGTTCTGGTACAAATGGAATAACCACTTTTTTATCCGGGTGAACTATGGCTGCGCAATACATATTGTGGTAATACGAGACCTTCTCGTCAGGAAATCGAGCATAATGATAGGATTTGATGGCCAGCTCTATTTCCGCCTTAACTTCTTTTGATAATTCCTTATACATTTTTTTATCATGCAGCAATGTAGGCAAACTATCGATATCTTTAATTGGAATCAAAGTAATTTTTTTGTGGTCATCTATATACCATAATGCAAAATATGTTCGTAGTGGATTAGCTAAAATATAACTACGTGCTTTCAGAGATAGGTCGGTAATAGATTGCTTTGTGGTTAAAACTACAGATAATTTGTGATCATGCTTAATACAACATTGGTCGCAATGAATTACATTGGATGCAAAAAATCCAGTTCCATCCCCAGCCAGTAAATAACGACCGTTTAGGTAACGATAAGATTCCAGGGATTTCCCTCTTTGAAGAAAGGCAAATAACCGCTTATAGACTTTACGCAGAGTAGATGGGGCTCCTTCATCCAATCGCTCGCGCATGTACGTATCACTAGGGATCTGTTCAATGCCATAAAGAGTTCCTAAATTATGTTGAACTTGGGGATCCAGTCGGTGACTCCTATCAAATTGGAGTAATGAAGGGTACTTGAGATTAAACATCGCAAAGGCAGACATCAAACAATCCGTCAACGAAATAACATTTTTCCCTGGCGCAGCATCACGGGGAGATTTGATTTTCTGAAACTCTTTACGAACTACAGTGATCAACCCAACTGCAGACAAAAATTTTCTTATTGGTAACATCTTTGGACATTCTATCATTCAGTTTTAAATTAAAGATAAAATAGCAAAAAAGTTTACGAAATAAAATAGTTGGGATGCAGTACTGGCGCACTGTTGAGTAGGTTACGGGAACTGCTGGTGCAGCGCAGAAATAATAATGTCTTTTGATTGAATATGTTCTTGGTGTTTTTTCTCGGACTCGACCAATTTCAGCTGTAAATCAGCCACCATTTGTTCCATGGTTTTGGAGTCTTTTTGAGTGATGTAATTGGTCTTTTTCATGGGCTTATTATACCAAAAAACCAGTGGCCAAACCATCATTTGACCCAATAAAACCAACACGTTTCATTAATAAAAACCACTGTAATCAAGGGCTTTATTCTGAGCCATCAGGTCATAATCAAGGCCTGCCAATAACCAACTTAATTGCTTGTTATCAAGTGTTGCAACATCCATATTTTCATCATATTTTATGATTTTAAACCGGCCTTTTTCCAGACGTTTATAAATCAGGACAAAGCCATTCTTGTCCCAGTACAGCAACTTCACTTTATCACGAGCCCGATTATAGAATAGAGTCAGTGAACCATCTTGTACTATATGGCTCGATAGGTCACTAATAATATAACTCAAGCCGTTAATTGATTTGCGCATATCTATGGGCTGGCTGTATAAATAAATCTGCTGCTGGTCAAATGATATCATCGTGCATCGCCTAATAGCTGGATAAGCGCACTGGCTTTGCTGATGTCTGCTTCAGTTTTAATGTGCAATTTAATACCCGTAGGTAGGATAACTTCCAGACAGGATGTCGGCGCAGCTTTAACTTGGGATAGTTCACGTGCTGGGGTCGTTGATACCTTCAACAGCTTCGGCTCAGCGTTCCCGGAGATCTTTTTATTAAGTCTTCCGCGCCAATAAACAAATTGCTTATATACCAGACCTTGTTGTTCACAAAATTTTGGTTGCGCTAATCCACTTGATTCCCAGAGGCTGTTTTGCTCTGACCAATAGGCCTGTCGATTTGAACTCATACTCATGTCTCCTTTGTTTGTAATTTAAAGGAGTTTGAGTTAATTCACTTGTCCTGTGTAGATGGGGTTGCTTTGGCGCTTACATACAGAGCAGTACAAAGAATGATTTATAATTGAGACTTTTACCTCTAAAATTAAGAGTTTTTTCTTGATTTGATTAAACAGCTTCCTCCTTTTTAGGCTTCTTTCATTTTGCAGGGGCACCAGCGGTTCCCGCTACCAGTTTCTCCCCACCGATAGGTAATAGAATATTCCCTATCTATTCCTCATGGGCAGCAACAAGCAATTCACAAATCATCTGATTGCAAAACAAGCACTAATCGTTATCAAAACTCAAAAACTCATTTAAAACCAAAACAATAGCCGTGTTCAAAAATAAGATGCTATGAGGTATTAATGGGATTAAGTTTGATTTTCTCCTGCCCATGAATAATTGCGTTAAATAAATCATTCCAATTATCAACAAAATATTCACTGAATAGGCGTTTCATTTTATCCCAGAGACCAATTTTTGATTGGCGCATTTTTAGTGCTTTTTGGAACATATTACAACAAAGCTCCTGAACCTGATCAACAAAGAAAGCGAGCATCATCAATAAGGCTAGCATGGTCGAGAGATTTTTATATCCATGTCCAAAATTATGACCAAAGTGGTAGTTTAGGTTTTTGAGTGTATTAAATATGGGATTTTCTATTTTCCAGTTCGCACGTCCTCCTCGCATAATGTCATAAGCATTGTTATTGGTAATCGTTATGTCAGTGACCCAGCTAAAATGTTGCTTGCCACCCTTTTTATTTGTTTCCCAGTACTCCATGAAATTTACTTTAAAATCATAATGGCTTGTATTGAGTGGTGCGCCATTAATATAACGGTAACTGTGCGTCACCCCGTCTTCTGTTTTGTGCTCATAAGTAATACACTCATGTTCGTTGAGCCATTTAAATAGTGCTTTGTGATCCCCTTCTTTAGCACCCGTTATGAACTGCATATCCAGGTTTTTAAGCTCATTGAGGTGAGGGTAATTTGAAGCCAAGCTGTCTTCAACGACAATGACTTTTAAGTGTGGGTGTTCTCGTTTCAAATCCCTATATAACCGTTTGGAAGCGTTGCGTTCACAGTCGTTTTTAGTATCGCCATCTTCTTTCATGATAAGTTCTGGTACAAATGGAATAACCACTTTTTTATCCGGGTGAACTATGGCTGCGCAATACATATTGTGGTAATACGAGACCTTCTCGTCAGGAAATCGAGCATAATGATAGGATTTGATGGCCAGCTCTATTTCCGCCTTAACTTCTTTTGATAATTCCTTATACATTTTTTTATCATGCAGCAATGTAGGCAAACTATCGATATCTTTAATTGGAATCAAAGTAATTTTTTTGTGGTCATCTATATACCATAATGCAAAATATGTTCGTAGTGGATTAGCTAAAATATAACTACGTGCTTTCAGAGATAGGTCGGTAATAGATTGCTTTGTGGTTAAAACTACAGATAATTTGTGATCATGCTTAATACAACATTGGTCGCAATGAATTACATTGGATGCAAAAAATCCAGTTCCATCCCCAGCCAGTAAATAACGACCGTTTAGGTAACGATAAGATTCCAGGGATTTCCCTCTTTGAAGAAAGGCAAATAACCGCTTATAGACTTTACGCAGAGTAGATGGGGCTCCTTCATCCAATCGCTCGCGCATGTACGTATCACTAGGGATCTGTTCAATGCCATAAAGAGTTCCTAAATTATGTTGAACTTGGGGATCCAGTCGGTGACTCCTATCAAATTGGAGTAATGAAGGGTACTTGAGATTAAACATCGCAAAGGCAGACATCAAACAATCCGTCAACGAAATAACATTTTTCCCTGGCGCAGCATCACGGGGAGATTTGATTTTCTGAAACTCTTTACGAACTACAGTGATCAACCCAACTGCAGACAAAAATTTTCTTATTGGTAACATCTTTGGACATTCTATCATTCAGTTTTAAATTAAAGATAAAATAGCAAAAAAGTTTACGAAATAAAATAGTTGGGATGCAGTACTGGCGCACTGTTGAGTAGGTTACGGGAACTGCTGCAGGGGCACTTACTATGGATGCGTTAGAAAATTGGTTCACAAAACCTGGCATAATGACTATCAGAAAATGTGCGACACAACAATTTCCACTACATTAAATTCAGAGAATTTTGGATTTCATTATTTTTTTCATTTAATGAAACAGCATCCAGGATTTTACGCTTTTTAACAGTTTGCATATAAATTTTTATATCACACGTTCAATCAAAACAATGAGTAGAATCCTCTATGATAACGAGTGGTTAAAACTGTCTGTTTCAATAACAGTAGTATCTTCTTTCGGCACGACAAATATGCCATATCGATCAAGACGTCCAGAAACCCCATCAGTCTTATTTTTTGATTGTTCAAATAAATTCCAAATATCCTGGATAGGGTAAGATTCTGTTTGCATTAGCTTACTGGTCCTTATAGTGTCCTTAAACAGTCCTTCTTTTTTAAGAAACTGAAAACTATCCATCCCTCTTATCAATTCAAATATGGATTCATTTAAACTGTATCCATCTATACGGTTGGGGTTATCCAGCAATGTAGGAGAAAATCCATTTCTAATTAATTCACGGTTTAAAATGAGATTGCAAAACAATCGTCCATTACAATCACTGAAAGGGTGAATAAGTACTAATTTTTTACAAAATAGAATGATAGACCGCAATATAGCGTGAGGATCTTCGGGATGAGCAAAAATGGTTGACTCATACTCTTTAATAAAACCATCAATAGTTACGTCTAATTGATCAGTGCTTATCTTGCTTTCCACATCAAAGCCAAACCTGGGATGTCTTTTTAAAGAGCAAAGGTCGTTTAAAGTCTGCATTTGTTCCAAATAACCAAGAAAAGACATCGAATTGGTGCTAACACCGAATGAGGCACCATATTCCCTATATTCACCCGCAGATTTTTCCCAGTCCCATAGGATACCTTTAGTGTCAATCAGCATCCAATTTTGACCCTCAAACCGCATCCAAAATTGACCCTCAAAAACATATCACATTGATTATTTACTTTACTGTTTTAGCTTCGATTTTTAAAGCGATAACTTTCATTTCCAGTCTCAACAATAGAGCAATGATGAGTCAATCTGTCCAGCATGGCTGCGGTCATTTTTGTATCACAAAACACCTTTGGCCATTCACCAAAATTTAAGTTTGTTGTAATGATTAATGATGTTTTTTCATATAATTTGCTAACTAAATGAAACAACAGAGCTCCGCCCGCTTCAGAAAATGGTAAATATCCAAGCTCATCCAGGACAATAGCATCAAAATTTTGCAGGCGATTAGCTAGCCGTCCTGTATTAACTTGTTTTTTTTCTTGTTCTAATTTGTTGACCAGATCAACAACATTATAAAAACAAGCCCGCTTTCCTTGCTTAATTAAATTAGTTGCTATAGCAATAGCTAAGTGCGTTTTACCAGAGCCCGTGCCACCCACAAAAATAATATTGCGCCCAGCATCAACAAAGCTCCCTGCGTGCAATAAACTTATTTCTTCTTCATTAACAGGATGTTGCGTAAAATCAAATTGGCTTAAATTACGATTGACCGGGAATTTTGCGACACTCAGTTGATAATTAATAGCACGCGTTTTGCGTGTTATTTGTTCTGCTTCTAATAGCATAGATAACCACTCATAATGAGTTAGTTTCACCAAAGGCTTCGACTCTTCATAGGCTAGCAACCTATCTAACATGCCTTGTAATTTTAATATCTTAAGCAACTCAGATAATTTAGTGAATGGCATGATTTGCTCCCGTTAAGAGTAAATTATATTTATGACAATTACTTGTGGGTTCTTCCTTTAAGATTAATCCAGCGGGCATTGTCGTTGCTTGAGGAAGTGCTGTAGGCCGTAATCGATGCAACGCATTAAGAATATAATCACGGCTAACCACCTGCTCTGTTAGCGCTAATTCACAGGCTACACTCACCGCCTCAATGCCATGCTCACTCATTGCCAACAGCACCTCAACGCATTCTCTGTCACCACCACGGCGCTTCATGAGAATGCTTTTGATTTTTAAAATGGCTGGTGGTAATTGCCAGTCTTTGAATGGAGCACCATTGCGTAATGCCCCTGGCTTGCGCTCCAGTAAAGGTAAATAATGCCATGGATTAAACAGTGTTTTATTGCGGCCAAAGGTGCGTTGGTGGCAACCGATGGACTCATTACCTGAAAATACCTCTATAGTTAATGCGTATATCCTGAGCGTCACCATCTGGTTGGCATAGGCACAATCAACGCTATAACGATTTCTATCGCAATGAATCAAGCAGGTTGAATGTACTAGAGTTGAAACTTCTTTATACCCATCAAATGGATGATTTAACGCTCTAAAATGAGTTCTTTCTTCTTGAAATACAGCGTCAACAGTTAGTTCTTGTTGTTCTGGGTGATGCCTTTTCTCGGCCAATAATTGGCATTGCTGCTGAAGATGTTCATTTAATAACGACAAGGTTTCATATTTAAGACGTGGTTTAAATACCCAGTCACGTACATTATCAACTTGATTTTCAATCTGCCCCTTTTCCCATCCGGCTGCGGGATTGCAGGCTGTAGGTTCAATTAAGTAATGATCCATTAATGCCAAAAATCGCCGGTTAAAAGCACGCTCCTTACCCTTGAAAACACTATCTACCGCCGTTTTCATGTTGTCATAAATACCTCTTAGCGTTAAGCCACCAAAAAATTTGAAGGCTAAATTATGCGCATCAAATAACATTTCTTGAGTTTCTCGAGGATATGCTACAAGAAAAAATTTACGGCTGTAGCTTAAACGAAATTGAGCTACTTTGATTTTTTGAACAACGCCTGCAAGCTCTACAGTTTCTTCACTCCAATCAAACTGATAGGCCTCTCCGGGATGATAGTATTGTGGAATATAGGCTTTTAATGACTCTCGACTCGTACAGCGCCATACTTTAACAAAACGCTGGACACTATCATAAGAACCGCAATAGCCACTTTCTTTTAGTTGAGTGTAGTACTTCATTGCACTACGGCGTTCCTTTTTCGATAACTTGTGGTCGTTGTTCAACCATGATACCAACGTCTCTTTGAAGATATTCAGTGCAGGTAGTGGTTGAATGGAGCGTTGATAATTTTTCCCAGACTTTTCTGCTCGGATTACCCGTCTAACTGTATTACGCGATAATCCTGTTGTGCGAACAATTTCCGCAATAGTTAATTTTTGCACATGAAACATGCGCCTAATTTTTGCTTCTGTTTCCATGATCAACATCCTCTAATTCCCTCTAGATTATTAAAATCTAGAGTACACGTTTTACTCGATTTTAGAGGGTCAAAATTGGATGCTGATTTACCCTAAAAGGGGGTCATTTTTGCATGCTGATTTACATACCTTTAGCACAAATAGCATGAATGGTTTTAAAATAATCTGGGGTTAACCGCATATTCATTGTTTGTCTGATATAAACCCAACCTTGATATAGTTGATTAATGCATCCCTTTTCACGTGCTTCATAATATCTCCATCCATTTTTTTGTTGATCCCCATCCATAAATAATCGCCACATCTCAATTACAGGAAAATCATGGAAAAAAAACGCCAAATCACCACGATGGTCTGAAAACCAATGATTCAATATGGAATGTTCCAGCTTATCTGCAGGCATCCCATTTCTCTCAAAACAGGATGAATCGACATGTCCCAAGGATAATGTCACTTGTTGCATCAGTCTTGGATTATTGTGTATCCCATAAACTAATCTCCTCAATTCAATTTCGTTTAGATTTAAAGCATGCTCTTTTATAAAAAATAACAACTCGGGCTCAAGCTCTTCTTGAAGATTGAAATTTCCAATTCTTTCAATTGCTGATTCAGTAACAGTTTTCCCCTCCCCCTCTTCGAGTTCTACCAAAACATGCGACATAATAGAGCATGGATTTTTTTCAAAAAGTATACGAAATGCACTGAGGATATTAGCTTTTACTTCAGCAGTACGCCCAAAACCAGAAAAGTTATAAAGGAGTGCACTTATGACGCTGGTTGAATATTCACCTGCTTTATTTATGATTCCTATAGCGGCTGGATCAGTAAGGTATGACAGAATCAATTGACGCAACTCAGCCTCTTCACCTTGAACGTGGCCAAGATTTATTCCCCAAACAATCAGACGAAGGGGTGAACTTAATGCTCCCTTGGGTTCATCCGTTATCTTATTCTCAAGATTGGACAGCTTGGCACTCATTAAATCAGAGATAATCATCATTTGCTGAATTATAAAATTGGTTGGTTATAATACACTATACTCATATTTTTGTCCTCTATATCCTGGTTTTAATTCTGTTCAAAAAACAATAGCTAATTGAGTTGGGAAACAAAGCCAAAGACAGCTATCCCCTGATTGAACCGGGTTATTTTTTGCTCCAAATCAAACGAAGAACATTGATGTTGATGTTAATTAAACAACTTACACTAACGCTCATCCAAGGGTGCCTTTTTTCTGGGGGGAATGCCGTAGAACGAACACAGAGGTGAGAGGGTTTATACCATAACGCCTATCTATGCAGCTCAACGCCGGACGGACCGACAAAGCCTGTACCCTGAGATGGTATGCATCCGGATAACCGCCCCGTTGGGAGTGACACATTACAAACAAATAATTGTTGTAATACTTCATCAGGAACAAATGCTAATGTTCCCTGAGAGTTTAAGCCAATATTACCAGTACCATCAAACATGCCTGCTGTAACCGCACAGTTTTCCAATAAGCCCGTTCCGTCTTCTCGAACATCACAGAGAGTTACAGACTTGCTTCCTGCGTTACTTATATATGCATGTCTACCAAGGGGGCTTAAAATAACACCCTCTGGTTCATTAAATTGAGCCCCAATTGTGCATCGCAAGGACCCACAACTTGCCCTGAAACCTGACAAACCGAAACAGAGTTGCAAAAACACCATCAAAACTCTAACAAGGTCGGCAAAGGGAATCAATATAAATTTTTTGGTCTTAAACATGACAGCACAACAGAGATATAAAACGTTGGAGACTGTTTGCACATGGAAAAACCTGGCGCAATTTACCAATCACGGCCTTTCCCAAGATGTATGATTAACCTGATTATGCAAAATAACGTCCAGGAAGAAATAGGTCAACGTTCGGAGAATCCAAGAGTAATCCTTTAACTTATTTGTGGAGGATTAAGCGCTACTCAGAGAAGTCCCGATGAATAGATGTAACTGCGATGTGACAAGCACGCACTCAAAATGTATGGCAAAGATTTTCAAACAGTATTTTCCGATTTGACATCGCCCCAAAATCTAATATGCTTAATTATAGTGCAGAAAATTTTAAGGAATGCTGCACCAGAAGTTAATAGTCAAGGAGAATCATCATGTCCGACTTCAATGACAATGCAAAGGAAATAAAAGATAAGGCTAATGTTTTATATGATACTGCTAAAGAAAAGGCGTCAAAGGCATATACTGAAACCAAACCCAAAGCTGACGAATTAGCAGCAAAAATTAGTGATACTGCATCTGATTTATACGATTCAGGTAAGGTAAAACTATTTCAAGCAGAAGATTATATAGAGGATTCAATTGACTCCCTGGCTCACTCTATCAGAAAGCAACCACTTACTTCAGTAATGATTGCAGCAGGCATAGGTTATCTTTTTGCTAAATTTATTAAATAAACACTGCTGAAATACTTTAAGGACTCTCCTCGCAGGAAATCAACAGCTGCAATCTGGAGCGCTGTATGGCCCCAGAGCAGTAACATACCCTACGACTCACCTTATCTAATTAAATCATTTAATAAAAATAGGTTTAATTTATTAAATGATATTGATAAGGTACCTCTAACAGAAGAGCCTCTATTGAACTCTCTACAAACCAGCTATCAGATTTTAATACTATTTAATTGAGATGTCACATGAACTATAAAATTACCAGACATTATGCCAGAGGCGAAGAAAAATTCATCGCTGAGTTTAATGAGTTAAATGATGCGCGTTTTTTTATGACAAAAAAATCATCTATAGACGATCTGGAGAGAAAAAAAACCATCTATAGGCTATATGATGACTATGAACTATTGCATGCATTAAACAAAGAAAACCTCTCTATTACCCATGCCAAATACGCAGACGGTACTAGTGATTTTAACAATGCAGCTCCATTTATTTACCAAGTCATGATAAAAACCATGGATTCTTTAGAAAGAGAAACCATTGCTCAATTTAATGATCAAAATGATGCCACTCTATTTGTCGTTTGTAAATTTGAGGATGATAATACGTTACATAATGACGATTTACTCTTACTGTTTAAAGATAAAATTTTAATTGATACGGCAAACAAAACTATCCTTGCAAATCGAAAAAAAGAATCTAGCGGATCCAGTAGCAACGAGAAAGGATCCATTTATAAGCTAAGCCCATTATCAACCAGGCCAACACCTGGCGGTGGCCCCGCCGATTATTGGGTTAAAAATGAGGATGAATAAACTCATTACTCTATATAAACAACACCTCAATCTTCAAGAAGCTTCCCCTTTAAACACTTAGACCATCATGATGCAATGTGAGTCAGGCCTTCGAATAAATTTCTGAATCCGCCCAGGCAGCGACTCAAAGAACGTTAATCTCTGATATATGAGCAATCGCTCAAGCATTGGTGATTTTTACCGAAAAATAATTGTTTTAACTTGTATTTAATCGCTGACCGCTTTGTATTTATCAAACATTTCATTCCAAAGCAACTGAATATTCGATCTTGAAACAGGGATATTAATAACCTGACTAGATAGAAATCCAGCTTGCTCACATGAATTTAAAAATGAAAACAACCCATCAAAATATCCTTTTATATTTAAAAAACCTATGGGTTTTGATAATTCTCCAATTTTTATTGCGTTCCATGTCTCAATTGCCTCTTCCAGTGTCCCAAGGCCGCCTGGCATTACAAGAAACATATCAGATATTTTTTGCATCATGGCCTTTCGTTGCTGCATGGAGTCTACAATATGTAATTCATCTAATATTTTTAGCGGTTTTTCTTGGTCAATCAGATGATGAGTAATTATTCCCACCACCTTTCCACCATTTTCTTTTACAGTATTGGCAAGAAGCCCCATCATCCCTAAACTTGAACCACCATAAACCAGAGTAAAACCATCAACAGCTATTAGCTTACCCAATAAAATTGCCGCTTCACTATACTCATTAACATTACCAAATTGAGCCCCCAAATAAACGCAAACAGTTTTCATATAGTTCCAATGATTCGAAAATAAATCACAAATATGATGCGATAGTAGGTTAATTTAAGAATGGAAAGCAACCGCCCCTAATGTAGCTGAAGGCGAGCCAGCGAAAGAAAAGATAAATATCACCTGTTTTATTTGATGAGGTATTTTTTAATCTTAACCATTCTTAGCGCATCAAAAAAATATCAGGAAAAATCGTATTTTTTCCTGGCTTTTAAATACCATCTACCAAGACCACAAGAATTTTACTCGAAACCCTCTTTAATTCAAGAGACAGGATACCTAAGCATCTATTAACTGTTTTATTTGAAATGATTCGCTAATGTGAGTATTTTAAACTATTACCTAATAATTAATTGTAATTACTCTAAAGATTAAAGGATTGATTGGATGCGCTGTAATTATCGGTTTATTGCTTTTCTAATGATGAGCTCACTAGTAACTCGAGCTAGCACGCTGACATTCAATCAAGCGATAACACTAGCCTACCAAAACAATCCTAACTTACAGGCTCAATCTGCTGTCGTTGAACAAGCAAAAGGGTTATTTATCCAATCGAGATTATATCCAAATCCTTCTGTAGTCATACAGGCTGAAAATATTGGTACCCCTTCCACTCTGGAATCGGGGTATACTGGAACAGAAGAAACCATTTCAATCGGGCAACCAATCCCCTTGGGAAACCGATTATATTATCAGGGTGAAGCCGCCAAAATGGATTTCTATGCAGCCTGTTTGAAACTAGAAGTTACTCGTTCCTCACTCTATATCGATGTAGGAAATGCTTTTGTGGATGCTTATTACGCTCAGTATTGGACCAACGCCTCAAGACGTCTGGTTAAACTTAATCAATTGGTGGTTTCAAGTATTAAAAAACGATTAGAAATTGGCGCTAACTCGGAAGTTGATTTAAGATTAGCAGAGATAGGACTTGATGAGGCTATCATTGTCTTTAACAGAGCTCGCCGAAATGAATTAAAATCTAAAATTACTTTAGCTAATTTAGTAGGTGTGGAGAGCCTTAGAAAACGAGTTATCAACGAACATGGACTCTCCCACCAGCTTGACACATGGCCTTCTATTAAAAAACGCATCCTGGCCAGCAATCTGATTCAAGCTCAAATGGCTTTAGTTAAGGCGATGGGCTCTCGCATTACTGCAACCGCCAAACAAGTCTGGCCAGATTTAAATCTGCAATTAGGTTTCCGTCATTTTGGTCTAAATGATCAAAAAGCCGTTGTCATTTCTGCTAATGCTCCAATTCCAATTTTCAACCAAAATCAAGGCAATGTTTATTCGGCGCAAGCAAAACATACTGAGACAATTAAAGATTTACATCAATTAAAATTAAATCTAAATACTGCCTTGTACGGAACTTTTTTAGATGGATTGCAATTAAAAGAAGAGACCGAGAGGGTGACTAAAAGAATGTTACCTAATGCCAATAAAGCGGTGGAGTTAGCTCGCGAGGG
Source organism: Legionella antarctica (assembly GCF_011764505.1). Classification (NCBI taxonomy): domain Bacteria; kingdom Pseudomonadati; phylum Pseudomonadota; class Gammaproteobacteria; order Legionellales; family Legionellaceae; genus Legionella; species Legionella antarctica. Next base: position 732,275 of record NZ_AP022839.1, on the reverse strand, counting down.
TTTTGAGCAAGGTCGTTATAGCTATCTTATTCTAAATAACGCCATGCTTATGCTTAATCGTGAAGAAAAACACTATACTCAAGCGCATGCCAATTATCATAAAGCAATTATTAAAATCCAAGGGCTGTTGATGAATAATAAATCTCAGGAAAAATAACCATTTAAAAAAGGAATTTCTGTGAAAAAATACTATTATCTTCCAATCATCGCAGCACTCCTTATTGCAGGCGCGTTATGGTGGTTTTCTGCCCAATATACAGTTGCAACCGTTGCTTCATCTAATATTACTAGCCTCGGGGAAGAGCTTGGCCCACATATGGGCCGTTTATTCCATGATAAGGGTTTCACTTTGGAGCTCGTTACAGAACACGAAGGTCAAGAAGCTAAATTTAAGGCTTACCTCTCGTCAAAAGGCCATGCAATTTCGCCGTCCAAAGTAACTCTTACTGTTGAATTAAAACGTCTTTATGGAGATGTAACTACCATCACTTTTGCCCCTCAAAATGACGCTTTGGTTAGTAAGCAGGATATTCAAGAGCCTCGTTCATTTGATGTCAAAATTAATGCAATTTATGAGAACAAACACTACACCTGGAGCTATTCCTCTTATGAAGGAAGGGTTACGTTAAGTGATAAAACAGCAGGAGAGGCGGGTATTAAAGTCAATACAGCAGGACCTGGTGTAATAAAAAAATATGTTCATCTTAATGGACGTATTACGCTAAATCGCAATACAACGACTCAAGTTCGAGCTCGTTTTCCAGGGGTCGTCAAAAATGTATTCGTCAAGTGGGGTGACTCGGTTAAAAAAGGCGACTTATTAGCCACGATTGAAAGTAATGAAAGTTTGAAAGAGTATGAGGTTCGTGCACCAACAGATGGCCGTATTCTTACCAGAAACAGTACACCTGGAAATGTGGCTGGAACAGAGCCCCTTTTTACCATTGCAAACTTGGCAAATGTCTGGGCGGAACTTCATGTTTTTCCGCTTGATTTAGGTAAAATCAATGAGGGGCAAATGGTCACCATTCATTCGCAGGAAGAGGACAGGGAGGTGAGCGCACCTATTACTATGATTTTGCCTACTACCGATCCTCTTAGTCAAACTGTAATTGCCATTGTTACTATTCCCAACCCGACTGAAAAATGGCGTCCTGGGACCATTGTAAAAGCTGATGTACTTATTGAAGAAAAACCAGTCTCATTAATGGTTAAAATTTCAGCGATACAAAACATCAATGACGCTAAGGTCATTTTTATTAAAGCAGGAAATCGATATGAAATGCGTAAAGTTGAATTAGGTGAACAAGATGAACAGTGGGTGGAAATAGAAAGTGGTTTAAAACCAGGTGCAAGCTACGTAGTCAGCAACAGTTTTTTAATTAAGGCTGATATTGAAAAGTCAGATGCTGAGCATGAGCATTAAATCAGGAAGATTATGCTAGAACATATTATTCATTTTTCCATTCGCAACCGTTGGTTTGTCCTGTTGGTGGTTCTATTTCTCATGGGGTTTAGCGTTTACAATTTTAAAAAATTGCCCATAGACGCAGTACCTGATATTACCAATGTGCAAGTGCAAATTAATACAGAGGCTGAAGGGTATTCTCCATTAGAAGTAGAACAGCGCATTACGTACCCTATTGAAACAGCCCTGGCAGGTATTCCTAAGCTTGACTACACTCGCTCTCTTTCACGCTACGGGCTTTCCCAAGTGACGGTAGTGTTTGACGAAGGCACTGATATTTATTTTGCGCGCCAATTAATCACAGAAAGATTACAACAAATTAAAAGTCAATTGCCCGGTAGTTTGGAGCCTAAAATGGGACCCATTGCTACAGGATTAGGTGAAATTTTTATGTATGTGGTTGAGGCAATACCTGGAGCAGTCAAAGAGGATGGTAGTGCTTATACGCCAATGGATTTACTGACAGTACATAAATGGATTATCTTACCACAGCTGCGTCATACCAAAGGGGTGATTGAAGTTAATTCAATTGGAGGTTATGAAAAGCAGTTTCATGTCATGCCTTTTCCACAGAAATTACTGGCCTATCAATTAACGATTGAAGATATCATTGGTGCATTAGAAAAAAACAATGCCAATATGGGCGCAGGTTATATTGAAAAAAATGGTGAACAGTATTTGATTAGAATACCAGGGCAGGTGAAAACGATTGAAGACATCAAAAAAATAATTGTTGCTAAAAAAGATGAGGTGATTATTCGTATTGAGGAAGTAGCTGACGTCAAGTTAGGTTCCCCATTAAGAACGGGCGCTGCCATCCAAAATGGTAAAGAGGTCGTTCTTGGGACTGCCATGATGCTCGTTGGTGAAAATAGCCGCGAGGTCTCTGTTCGAGTGGCTAGTAAGTTAGACGAAATCAATCGCAGCCTGCCAAAAGGTGTTATAGCCAGACCAGTTTACGATAGAACTAACCTTGTGGATAGAACGATTGCCACAGTCGTGAAAAACTTATTGGAAGGGGCATTGCTGGTTATTGTGATTCTCTTTCTCCTTTTGGGTAATATTCGCGCGGCTCTAATAACAGCAGCCGTTATTCCTATTTCAATGCTCATGACTATTACTGGAATGGTGGCACAAGGAGTATCTGGAAACTTAATGAGCCTAGGCGCATTAGACTTTGGATTAATTGTCGATGGGGCTGTTATTATTATTGAAAACTGCGTACGCCGGTTTGGGTTAGCGCAACATGAACTGGGACGCATCTTAACTAAAGAGGAGCGATTTAATCTAACCTCAGTCGCAGCTGCTGAAGTTATTCGTCCAAGTATTTTTGGGGTAGTCATTATAACTGTTGTTTATCTCCCCATATTTACTTTGTCAGGTGTTGAAGGAAAAATGTTTCACCCAATGGCGTTAACCGTGGTAATGGCGCTTCTATCAGCCTTATTGCTTTCTTTAACTTTTGTACCCGCAGCTGTCGCGTTATTTATAAGTGGTCGTGTAGAGGAAAAAGAGAATTTTATTATCCGCTTTATTAAACAAGGGTACGAACCTCTATTAAATTGGAGTATGGATAATCCGTGGAGCATGGTCTGCGGTGCTGTAGCTGTAACAGCAGTAAGTTTATTATTGCTTTCACGTATCGGCGCTGAATTTATTCCAAGTCTTGATGAGGGAGATATTGCATTACATGCCATGCGAATTCCTGGTACGAGTTTATCTCAGGCTATTCTAATGCAAGGTACCTTAGAAAAGCGCATTAAACAATTTCCAGAGGTAAAGGAGGTTTTTAGTAAAATTGGCACAGCGGAGGTGGCTACTGATCCAATGCCTCCTAACGTGGCAGATACCTTTATCATGCTAAAGCCTCGCTCAAAATGGCCCAATCCTAAAAAATCCAAAGAGGTATTAGTTAATGAGATGGAAACTGCGGTCAAAGAAATTCCAGGCAATAACTATGAGTTTACTCAACCTATTGAAATGCGATTTAATGAACTTATTTCTGGCGTTAGAAGTGATTTAGCGATAAAAATTTTTGGTGATGACATTGAGCAGCTACTGGCTTTAGCGAGTCAAGTCAAGGGAGTGTTGCAAAAAACCTGGGGGGCTTCTGATATTAAAATTGAGCAAGCCAGTGGTTTACCCGTGTTATCGATAATCCCCAATAAAACAGCCTTTCAACGTTACGGGCTAAATATTGCAGACGTACAAAATTTAATACAAATTGCTTTGGGCGGTAAACAGGCAGGACAATTATTCGAAGGCGATCAGCGTTTTGATATTGTGGTGAGATTACCCGAGGCTCTCCGAACGGACATTAATATTTTAAAAGAATTACCAATTCCATTGACCCTAGAGAGTAATCATGGCAAATCTAATCCCAGCTATGTCCCTTTGAAAGAGGTGGCGAAATTAACCTTCGCTTATGGCCCTAATCAAATTAGCCGTGAAAATGGTAAGCGTCGTGTGGTAGTTACGGCAAACATTCGAGGACGTGATTTAGGTGGGTTTGTTGAAGAGGTTAAAGGTGTTATTAATGAACAGATTAAATTGCCTGCCGGGATCTGGGTAAATTATGGTGGTACATTTGAGCAGCTTATTTCCGCTGAAAAAAGGTTAATGATAGTAGTACCTATTACTTTATTACTTATCTTAGGTCTTTTATTTATGGCTTTTGGCTCTGTACGCATAGCATTACTCATTTTCTCGGGCGTTCCCTTAGCATTATCAGGAGGAATCGTAGCCCTGTGGTTAAGAGGGCTACCCTTTTCTATTTCGGCAGGTGTCGGCTTTATTGCATTGTCCGGTGTAGCAGTATTAAATGGTGTCGTGATGGTCTCATTTATCCGCAGTCTAATTAAAGAAGGAGAGGCGCTGCAAATTGCTATTATTAAAGGAGCGCTAACTCGTTTCAGACCCATCTTAATGACAGCTTTAGTCGCAAGTCTTGGTTTTGTACCTATGGCTATAAATGTTGGCACAGGCGCCGAAGTGCAGCGACCACTTGCGACAGTAGTTATTGGTGGTATTTTGTCATCTACTTTTTTAACCTTACTTGTTTTACCAGGGCTGTTCTTGATTGTGCATAGAAAAATTCGGACTATTAATGCGAATAAAAGCGTAAACTCTGACTAGATAAATTATTTGAACCCACGGGGCTTTTGAAATGGAACTGCTATCATCAAGAGCCATTAACCGATTCAAGAGGGTTAGGCATCCTTCCAGGGCAGCACATGAACATACCGCCATAGAAATGGGAAAGAACCAGGTACATTCGTAGTGTATTGATATATCATAATTTATTTGCCAGTTTACTACTTGACCAAAAAATCACAGATAACTTGTGCGAACTTATCTGGGTGTTCCAATGAAAGTAAATGCCCCGCCTCCGAGAATGTCAGCATCTGTGAATCAGGTATTAAATCCGCGAAGGTCTTAACTTCATCTGGGGAACAAATCCTATCTTCATCACCAGCTATAAATAGCGAGGGAGCTTTAATATTTCTAAAACATTCAGCTTCATATTTGTATCCGTTCGGTGAACTACGGGTTGCATTAGAAGAAGGGGTTAATTCATCTTGAGATTAAAAGGAAGAAGATTCGTGAAGTCTTCTGCGGTTTTACAGAAGCGGATTTTTTCGAAGAGGACTTTGAGGTAATCAAAAGGATTAAGGCCATTGGACTTAGCTGTTGCAATAAGGCTATAGAATAATGCCCCAGCATGAGCCCCTCTAGGGCTTCCAGACATGAGCCAGTTTTTTCTGCCCAGAGCAAAAGGCCTAATGATGTTTTCAATGGCATTATTATCAATCTCGAGCATCCCATCAAGCAAATAAGCAGTAAGCTCCTTCCATCGCTGAGACATGTAAACTAAGGCATCACCCAGCTTTGATTTGGGTACCGCATTTTTTAAGGATTGGTCAAGCCAAGTCTTTAAAGCGTCAAGAATGGGTTTTGATTGTTCGAGCCTTATCTGATAGCGTTGTTCTGCCGTATAGTTCCCATCCCGAGCAATTTTTTCAATGGCATAGAGCTTTTGAATATACGCCACGGCCTGATGTGATTTACCTGTGGTTTTAGCCAGTTTGACAAGCTCAGCAAAAGGACGTCTGGCATGTGCAAAACATCCCAAATGAATAATATCAGGATGGTCATCAACCCAGTCATAACCAACATACCCATCTGTTTGTAAATAGCCTTTAAACTCTTTAAGTAGTTCTTTAGGCCATTGGGCTTGTCGGGTTTCACGATAATCAAACACAATGATTTTTTTATCCGGTTTGTGATTCTGGTATACCCACATATAGCTCTTGGATGTATTTTTTCGATTAGGCTCATCCATCACCTGAAGTGGTGTTTCATCGGCCTGAAGGTAGTTTGATGCAACCAGCTCTTTGATTAGAGCGTTCCTCATTGGGCTACATACCTCAGATGCTGCCATTATCCATCCACATACTGTATTGCGAGCCATCTCAATGCCCATTCGTTTCCAGATGTGCTCTTGACGGTATAAAGGGAGGTGGTCTTGGTATTTACTAATAATGGCATGAGCTACAAGGCTTGGTGTGGCAATGCTTTTAGGAAGGAATAATTGCGGCATAGGGGCAATGCTTACCCCTTCATCACAACGATTACATGCATATTTGGGTCGCACATGGGCAATGACCGTCAGCTTTGCAGGAACAAACTCTAGCTGTTCCGTGACCTCTTCGCCAATACGTTGCTTCATACAGCCGCAAGCACACAGTTTTTCTTCTTCTGCAATGTCATGCTCAATGGTTTCACGGGGTAACTCTGGAGGTAATGGGCGTCGTACTGGTTTTTTGCGAGTATAGGTGACCGTAATTGTATTATCTTCTTGCGGCAGCTCTGTGACCTCTATGCTTTCTGCTTCATCAAATTGCAACTCGCCTTGCAGAATATTGTGTTCAGATGAGGGAGAGTATTTACGCTGTTGAGCCAGTTTGAATTGCTCTAGCATATTAAAATACTTTTGCTTCCATTCCAGAGCTTCTTTTTTTAATTGATTAATTTCTTCCTGCAAAGGCATTAAAAGTGATTGGTCTTTTGAGGAAATCATGGCTGGTTTAGTGCTTGTTTTAATGGTGATATTATACCATAACCACCATGATTTCTTCAGTGTTTTTCAATGAAAATCACGGTAAATCACCGGGTTTCCTCCTTGATGAAAGGTGAATTTATTGCTGGCCATGAGCCATTTTAAGTGCTCTTTTGTCAGCTCAATATGACCTTGGGTATTGCGGGGGAAAATGAATTTCCCTTTCTCTAATCTGCGGTACCATAAGGTAAAACTCTGCTCTTCATAGTACAGTGCTTTTAACTTATCTCCTCCTCTGCTACGAAACAAAAATAAATGACCTGCACTAAGCTCCATTCCAAAAACTTCATGCACCAGAATGGCTAGAGTATTAATGGATTTGCGCATATCAGTTATTCCACAATATAAATGCACTTGAACATCATCTGGAATTAACATAAGGTCATCAACTCCCTTAATAATATCAGTCGGTGTTGATGGTCAGCTGCATCAAGTTCACAGCGTATTTTATTAGGGAGTTCAATAACTAATTTAAACACTGCCTTAGCAGAAGGTAATGGAGTAATAATAAGTGGCTCAAATAAAGCCTCTTTGGCTGGGGTAACTGCTTTAGACTCTTTCTTGAATTTATTGCGATAAAATCTGAGCCTGGAGTCTGATATTCCTTTATTACGGCAAAATAATCCTGGTGCTAAACCACTTTCCTCATAGGATTTAACCATGTCACTCCAGTACTCATCTCTTTTTGTCATCGTCTACTCCAATAGTTATGGTGTAGCGATCTTCTTCAATTTTCACTTATTCCTCTAGGTGTATTTCACCGAACGGATACTCATATTTAAACGCACATTGTGCGGCAAAGTGTCTCTTGAGCCCTATCAATGATTTTGGCTGCGGCTCTTTTGACGGTTGTGCCAACGCGGTGAAATTTTTTTCCAGAAATTGATTTGAGAAAACCCAGGACAGCCCTATTTTTTCAATTAGGTTCTCTGGTAAATTTAACTCATGTAACTGTATCAGCGTTTCCACAAATAATCGTACATGAGCATTTATATTTGCATAGCTGACACAAGCAATCATTTTATTTATTTTCGCAGGATATTTCTCAGCAAATTTCGCGGCGATTTGTCCGCCCATGGAATAGCCTACCAAATGAGCTTGTTCAAGTTGCAACGCCTGCATTAAACCCGCTACATCATCTGCCATCATTTCTATACTGTATGGGATGTCGGGCTGATCTGACTTACCAACCCCACGGTTATCGAATTGAATGACCTGATAGTGCCGGGTTAATGCATCTACCACAGAATCAGGCCAAACGCTCTGATGGTCGCCGTTCAAACCGCTAATTAGAATAACTGGATAACCTTTGCCTTTAGTTTGATAATATAGAGAGATGTTGTTTGCAATTATTTTGGGCATAGTTATTTATCACTTTAAGGTCAATTGTATAACTAATTTTATAAAAAGTGTAGCATGAGTGTTTCGCTAATCGGAATTCATCCCAAACAATACTGGGATTGGTCAGAACGGAAGGATTTGCATCTGAACGATATTTATCCTGAATTTTCTTAACACTACGACTTGTCTATTAACCAATAGCGATTAAGAGCCAGTCTTTTAACCTAAGAGCAACATCATGCTTAAGATAACTATATCCGCTAACGACATGACATGGCAAAACGAGGCAAGCATTTTATTTTCTTTGTGAGAAAAAATCCTGTTCACAGAAGTTTTCACAGGAAGAGCTGCAGAAGGCAACTGGTTGGAGTGCATCGACTAGATGGCTTTATACCTGTGTTGGTATAATTGATATGACTCTTAATGATTTCATAGCTTTGCAAAAACAAACTCATTAGTGCAGAGAGAGAGAGTAGTCAATTATATTGTGTTCTTGATTTAGCAACCCCGTAATTGGGAAAGACCAAAAAAAATTTAAAAGTGTAGCCAAGATGTGTTTCTGATGCGGGGGAGATTCTATAAACCCTTACTGGGATTGGTCGGGACGGAAGGATTTGAAACTTCGACCACTAGCACCACATGCTGTTTCCTGACGTTTTCAAATGATTCCATAAATTTCCAAATAATACCTATAACCATTGATATATGAAGGTTATATCTATATCATCGTTTCCAATTATTACCAAATAATTTCATGTCGATCCAAAATAATTTGGATCGTTATTTGGATCGACTTGGATCGAAGAGAATAAAGTTAATATGAAGAAAACTGTATTTAGAGATTCTTACATCAATGGTTTAAAACCCAAAGACAAGACTTATCGTGAAACCGAAGGAAATGGCTTTTATATTCGCGTAACACCTCAAGGGAAGAAAGCTTGGCTATATCGTTATTACTATGCAGAGAAAGATCACAGCATCACACTAGGCTATTATCCTGCAATGAGTCTCGGCCAAGCACGAGCGGCCTACCAAACGCTTTTTGATCTTTGGCAGTCAAGCGTTGATCCTAAAGCTCATTTAGCCAAACTTGATGAAGCTAAAACTAACACCGTTAAAAAACTTGTCTTAGGATGGTACGAAAATTACATCGAAAAGGAACGCAAACAACCTCAGCAGATCAAACAACTCATCGATGCAGATATTATTCCTTTACTGGGCGACATTGAATTAGCCAAGCTTTCCCCTGCTCTAGTAACAACTGCACTCGATAAAATCGTAAAACGAGGCGCACGTGTTCATGCCAATAAAGTTTTGTCGGCATTAAAACAAGCTTTTAACTACGGAGTAAGACGTGGTGCTTTAAAAGAAAATCCAGCCATATTATTACAAGGCCGAGATATTGGGGGAATTGAAAAGCCAAGGGATCGTTACCTAACAACAGGTGAAATTAAAATCTTGTTATTATTTTTAGACAGCGATAATAGCCGCATGTCTCTACAGACAAAACTCGCTATAAAAATTATCTTACATACAGGCATTCGCTCCGGTGAACTGCGGCTCGCAACATGGTCTGAAATTGATTATCAAAACTCACTCTGGACGATACCCAAAGAACATACGAAGCAAGATGAAATAATGCGGATCCATTTAACTGAACCTGTGAAAACAATGTTTAGGGAGCTTCAATACGGCTGCAAATCTGATTTTGTATTATCTGCCAAGGAAGACGTACCAATAAGTCCCAAGGCGCTCTCAAGAGCCATTAACCGTATTCAAGAGCGCGTAGGTATCACTCACTGGACAGCACACGACTTAAGACGTAGCTTTTGCACACAGCTTGGTGAAACACTTCATATTGATCCTGTGGTTATTGAAAAATGCTTAGGCCATAAAATGCCTAAGATCATGGCTACTTATAATAGAAATGAAATGCTTGTTCAGCGTAAAGAAGCATTAATTAAATGGAGTCATTACCTTGAAAATTTATTACAAGACAATGTAGTACCAATTCCCATTAAGCAAACAGCGATGTAGTAAAAACATGTGATCGTTACAATTTGTCACGAACTGAAATATAGATAATTAATTGGAAGGCATTATGGAGCAGAAATCTCAAATTATTATTTACCAAACAGAAAATGGACAGACCAAAATTGATGTTCGTTTGGAAAATGAAACCGTTTGGCTGTCACAAAAACACATGGCCGAGTTATTTCAGAGTAGTAAACAAAACATCAGCCATCACATCAGTAGTATTTTTGATGAAGGAGAATTATATCCAGAGGCAACTGTCAAAAATTATTTGACAGTTCAAACTGAAGGTAAGCGCAATGTTACTCGTGATATTGAATTTTACAATCTGGATATGGTCATTTCTGTTGGGTACCGAGTAAAATCTCATGTGGCTACGCGTTTCAGACAATGGGCTACGCAACGAATTCATGAATATATCATTAAAGGCTTTGTGTTAGACGATGAGCGACTAAAAAATCCAGATCAACCGTTTGACTATTTCGAAGAATTAGTTCGCCGCATTCAGGATATCCGCACTTCAGAAAAACGTTTTTATAGGAAAATCACTGATATTTACGCGACCAGTGTAGACTATGATCCAACGCTAGATATCAGCATAAAATTCTTTACAACTGTTCAAAATAAACTGCATTGGGCTATTACAGGCCAAACAGCAGCAGAGATTGTCAAAACAAGAGCAAACAGCTCTAAACCCAATATGGGACTCACGAATTGGCGGGGCAATCTACCAAGAAAACATGATGTAAGCATTGCTAAAAACTATCTAAATGAAGCCGAATTAACCGCATTAAATAACTTAGTTGAACAATATCTTGTATTTGCTGAAGGCCAAGCAATGCGTCGCATTCCAATGACGATGGCTGATTGGATAAAAAAATTAGATGGCTTTTTGACCTTAAATGATCGTGAAATATTATCTCATGCTGGAAAGATTTCGCATGACTTAGCCAAGCAGTTTGCTGAACAAAAATACGAATTATTTCATCAAAAACAAATAGAGACTTTAGCAGATGGTGATAGCGACTTTGAGAAAACGATTAAAACAATTACACATGCAAAAAAGGACAAATCCAAATAATAATAAAAAATATTGATTCTCGAAGAATACCTACTTGCCAATTAAATGAAGCAAAAATTAGGAATAAAAAGGGATAAGATTAGGAAATAAATCTATTAAAAACTTTAAAAATAAAAGAGTTAAATATTATAAAAACAATTAACGTATCCTGTCAGAATCGCCGGGTAAGTGTCTGCCACTGAGTCCGGATTAATCCGAGCCGCGCGCGTCAGCAAGCGGAATTCTTTAAAAATATTCAAAATACCTATTGACACGGTTTTTCTGTAAAACTGATGTTTTTCCATATCAAACGTAAGTCATGCAATATGCATGCCCTAAGATCCCCAAGATCACAATGTAGCCCCTTTCACTAATAAAACATCTCCCTCCTGAGGTCAGATTTTTTCTTAGCCCTTAGTGGCGTTAAAACTCGAAAAATGCGTTCAAAAAAAGTCATGTTATGATTGCCGTATCAGCATTAGTAACGCAGTGGTAGATGATGAAACGCCAAGAAATCAAACAAGTTTTAGATGAGTTAACAAAAGATATCGATAGTCTTGCCGACAAAAAGGCCGTGACTATCATTAAGGTATTGGTTAATTTGGTCGAAATGCTTGCCGAAGAAAATGCTTTGCTCAGAGAGGAAAACCAAGTATTACGTGATGAGATAAACCGCCTTAAGGGTGAACAGGGCAAACCTAATATTCGCGGTCAATCCAAAGGTAGCAATGGCGATAATACAGGCAATTCCAATCATTCATCTGAAGGAGATCGCAATAAACGTGGTAAAGGGAACAATAAAAACACAGGCAAAGACAAAAAAAACGTACGTATTGATAGACGTGTTACGATTGCTCTGGACAAAGCAACGCTGCCAGATGACGCCAAGTTCAAGGGTTTTGAGATTCGAATCATCCAGGATCTAAAAATCATCACGGATAATGTTGAATTCAAGCTGGAAACGTATTACTCACCATCTTTGAAAAAAACCTTTATTGCGCCGATTCCTGGCGAATATAAGGGCAGTGAATTTGGTCCTGGGGTTAAAGCGCTGGTCATCACATTATACCGTGATGCAGGGATGACGGAGAGCGCCATTGAGCGCTTTTTAAAAACATGTGGTATTCAAATATCACATGGTAAAATTGCTTCCATGCTGACAGAAGGCAATGATATTTTTCATCAGGAAAAAGAAGATATTGTCGATGCCGGTAGCAACGCAGGCTTGTACCAGCAGATGGATGACACAGGCAGTCGTGTTAACGGCAAAAATCACTACACCCATGTTTTATGTAATGACTTTTTTACAGCATACTTCACTCGTCGTAAAAAAGATCGCTTGACCTTATTGGAGTTGCTGTGTCGAGACCAATTAAAGTTTATGTTTAATCAGGAGGCTTATGAGTTAATGGATGAGTTTGGTCTCGCAAAAAAATGGTTGGATCAAATTAAACCAATGCTGCATGCACAACCCCTCACACGTGAATCAATCGATAGTTTGATGGGAACACTTTTTCCAAATCCAAAAAAACACAGCACGAATCGACGCATAATTCTTGAGTCAGCAGCTCTTGCCTATTATCAGCACTCGAAATACTTCATCCATTATTTAATGACAGATGATGCGCCTCAGTTTAATAAATTGGCCCTACATCATGCGCTGTGCTGGATCCATGAAGGTCGTCATTATAAAAAACTCACTCCATTCTCAGATATGAATCAGAATATATTGGCTGTATTTCTTGAGCAATTATGGGATTTCTACCATGCATTATTGACTTACAAGACGGCTCCATCTCAATCAATGGCCCAACAACTATCAATGCAATTTGATACTTTGTTCGCAACCACGACAGGCTATGATGTTTTAGATCAACGCATTGCAAAGACACGTGCTAAAAAACAAGCGTTATTATTGGTGTTAGACCATCCATTTCTGCCATTGCACAACAATGCCTCTGAATTAGGGACACGGTTTCAAGCAAGGATACGCGACATCAATCTCCAAACGGTCTCCCAAAATGGCACCAAATCAAAGGATACGTTTGCCACGATTGTACAGATGTCATGGGCCACGATTACTAGCCCACTAAAGGTCGGGTTTGGCCACGATTAATGGCCCACTCCATGGCCATCTCTGAGTCCCACTTTGAGTAGCAAATAAACAGTGTTAGTTTGGTCATTACCAATAACTAACGGATTTGTTATGAGATGAGGATTAAAACAATGGCAGAAATTAGAGAGGTGCTATATCAGCACAAAAAAGGGATGACTCAACGCAATATTGAAAAGTCTCTAAGCGTTTCACGAATGAGCATACGCAAGTACGTTTCAATGGCCAAGGATTTGGGTTATCAGGAGGATATTTCCAATGATGAGCTCGAAGTTATCGCTTTGCAGATACATAATAAAATCGTTAATACTACAGCCAACAACAGACCCAATAAATCAGAAAAAGAACTTGAGGCGCATCACGAAAAAATAGCATCACTCCTCACTGAGAAGTGGATTACCCATATGCAGATACACCGAATTTTAAGCGATAATGGTCTTGTTAGCAGTCGAAGAAGTCTTAGTCGTTATATTGAACGTCATTTCCCCTCGTTGCCTAAGGCTACGGTACATTTGTTAACAAAGCCTGGGCATGAAGCACAAGTTGACTATGCGTTTGTTGGGTTTATCAATAATAAAAAAACATACGCTTTTATTATGACGTTATCACATAGTCGGTATCGATATGTTGAGTTTGTACATTCTCAAAATCAGCAATCATGGGCGCAAAGCCATATCAATGCCTTTCATTTTTTTGGAGGCGTGCCCAACTGCATTCTTTTAGACAATTTGAAATCGGGAATTATTAAAGCACATATTTATGATCCAACGGTCAATGAAACCTATGCAGAGTTATCTCGCTTTTATGACTTTATAGCCGATCCGGCGAAGGCTCGAACGCCCGAGCACAAGGGGAAGGTTGAGCGTAGTGTTCAATTGGTAAAAGAACAGGTTATCGCGGGGATAACCTATGATGATTTGGCCTCGATGAACGCCTTTGCACGTGATTGGTGCGCTAATAAGGTATCGCACGTCATCTGCAGTACCACTGGTGAAAAGCCAATTGACGTATTTAAAAATGAAGAATTTAATTTATTAAACCCACTGCCAGCAGGCGCTTTTGATATGCCCATTTGGATGGATGCTCAAGTTCATCGTGACCATCATTTTGTTGTTGCTGGTAATTTTTATTCTGTGCCAACGATACATATCGGGACAAAGGTTAAAATTAGAGTTGGCTTGAAGACCGTTCAGGCCTATGTGAATCATGCTTTGATTAAGACCCATATTCGTAACTACGGGCGTGGACAGTGGGAAACGGATCCCAATGACTACCATAATTCTGCAAAGTATTACTTAGAAAATACTGCTGGCGTTTGTATTGAAGCGGCCAAAGCAATTGGTCAGGCAACGGAGGAAATGGTCACAAAGGTACTGGCTGAAGGCTCTAGAACGAGCTTAAGAAAAGCCCAGGCTATCATCCGCTTGGTTGAGGAATACGGTAATGAGCGCCTTGAAAATGCATGTTTACGCGCGATTTTATTTGATAATTATACTCATCAATCATTGAAAAAAATCCTCACGGAAGGCCTGGATAAAAAAGACACGAGAACATTCTCCACTAAGCGCTCGGCCAATCATGAGAACTTTGCCTATATTCGCGCAGCAAGTGATTACAGCTCAACGATGGAGGCTCATTATGAGTGATATCAATATGTTAGAGCTTGCAAAAAAACTACGTTTGACAGGGATCCCAGACACACTGCTAGCAAGAGTAGAACAGGCTCGCGCAGCGTCCCTCTCTTATGAAGAGTTGCTCTCAATGTTGTTTCAGGATGAGGATGAGGCTCGTCAACAAAAATTGCTTGCTGGGCGTGTAAGGCAAGCTCGATTTGAGGAGCCTCAGTGTTTTGAAAATTTTGAACTGGCTCGATATTCAACACAAGTCACACAAGCCATCCGCACCCTGATGACAGGGAAGTTTATCAAAGAAAAAAACCATGTCATCATCATGGGACCTGTTGGCACCGGAAAGACTCACCTGGCTCAAGCCCTGGGTCTAATGGCATGTCAACGACATAAAAAAGTCTGCTTTATAAGAGCGAATGAACTGTTAAATCAGTTCCACCAAGCAAGAGCGGATGAAACATGGACTGCGCTTTTTAAACGTTACTCACGATACGATGTGCTTATTTTAGATGACTTCGGGCTGAAAGCATTATCGCCAGAACAGTCCACTGATCTGTATGATTTAATAGCAGCTATCCATGTAAACTCTATGCTAATTATAACTACTAACCGTAAAATAGAAGGATGGATGGAGCTATTTTATGATCCGGTTATGGCAAACGCAGCATTAGATCGTATCGTAAATAAAGCTTATCGAATTGTTCTTGATGGGGAGTCATACAGGAAAAAATTTATACCGAAATTTAATTTAGTAGATGACAAGTGAGTTAAAAAAATTTACCCTAAGTGGGCTACTTTGAGTGGCCAGAGGGTGGGCTAGTAATCGTGACCCATGACAACAGACGGCCAGAAAACTGAAAGTTAACGTTTATCAGTATATTTACGATAGGGTGACTAAAAAATTTGAAATGCCATCATTGGCTGAATTAATCTTACTTAAAGTGCGGCAGGTTCCATGCACCACATAAGCATCTCGAGATAATTCCGCTTGCTGACGCGCGCG
The DNA here is from genome assembly GCF_011764505.1 of Legionella antarctica. Lineage (NCBI taxonomy): Bacteria > Pseudomonadati > Pseudomonadota > Gammaproteobacteria > Legionellales > Legionellaceae > Legionella > Legionella antarctica. Next base: position 716,509 of record NZ_AP022839.1, on the reverse strand, counting down.
GCTCGGATTAGTCCGGGCTCAGTGGCAGACACTTACCCGGCGATTCTGACAGGATACCAATTAACTTAAGGAAAAAATTCCTTATGCGTTCTATATGAACTATTTCCATTTTGGAAACAGTTCATAATGAGATCGTAAAAAACCAATTAATGAATTAAAAATAACACGAGTTCCATTTTGGAACATGTGGGTGAAAACGTAATTAAGCTTAAAAAAAGATAATACATAGTTGCCGTCCGTACTAAAATAAAGGACGCTCAACCATATCGATGAGCGTAAAGAAGCCTCCTAAAAATCAAAATTCGCTATCGTGCAGATAAAGGGTGGGGACAATTTGTCCCTATCCTTTCATATAGCAACTTACTTCATCATCAGCTCAATAAGTTACAGCTAAAGTCAATTAGTCTTGCTAAAGATCAGTAAGTGTTTTTTTATATTTAGAAGTACCTATAAAATTAACTCTTAAGGATTGACAATAAATAACTTAAACCGTATTTTCTAAAAATCTTAATTAATGGAATATTTAATGAAAAAAATCATACTATCCTTAGCTTTATTCGGAGCAATCACAAATGTTAGTGCTGAAATGGTTGCACCAGGAGTTGAGATGACTTCGCATCAAACTTGGACAACTGGAAATGCTTCAGGACATGTAGAGGATAGCAACGATGTTTTTTTTTCTTCAGCAAGTGCTCGAGCATCAACGAGTTCTTTCTATGGGAAAATTTATCAAAATATATACATGAATGGACATCACTCCTTTTCAATGCAGAATACATCAAAGGAAACAAAACAGTTCAATGTTGCGATGAAGCTGTGCGCAAACTCTAGTAACTGTATATATGATTCTAGATCCTACAATGTAAGTTCAGGTGGTTCATATTACAATGATACCAACTTATACTTAACATCTTCATTTTCTAATGTAGGAACTTACAGTTTGACAGCTAATACAACTATATCTGGAGAATCATCTTCCAGCGATAACAGTAATGCTAGTATATATGTTAGCAAATAGACTATCTTGACTATAAAAACCTTATAAATTAGCCCGTAGATGTAGAATAAAATCACGAATAAAAAGAATACAGCTTCTAAACTGTTAGCTTAACCGTTGCAAAAATTGCAACAGTTCAAATAAATAACAAGTTCGGAATTTCCGAATTATCTATTCAGTTGTATTACTGCGTCATATAATTTCTTAGCCAAGCTATCCCGACGGGGAGAATCAAGGGTTTCATCATCCCTTTTGCTTGGCACTTCAATGGTGATGTAGCTTTGATGGAGTGATTCAAATGAATGATAAGGTTATTCCTACTTATTACAGCATAATGCAACTTTGTGAACGTTGGCATTTTGACTTAAGACAAATGCGTGATTTTTTCTCAAAAAAAGCAATTCCTTTATATGCTTGTATTACTGGCAAGAAAGGAGGTGCATTTAACCAGCAAGTTAAAGTACGTGAAACAAAAATTAATATTGCTACAGGCGAGGATTTGAAAAGATTTGGAAGTTTAACCAATGAGGAGTTGGAAAAACAAGGCTTTATCTTAAACTCTCTTGAACCCAATTTATATCAAGTCTCTAAAGGAACTATGTGTTTCCTTATTGATAATAGTGATGGTTTTAAAAAAGTTAGAATTCCTGCCTTAGGAGTAGATGCCTTCGATGTACTCCATGATGATTTTATAGAGTTGTGCGATGAACATTCTATTGACCCAAACAAAAATCTAGAGAATTTGTTTGAAAATGAAGGGTTATTTACGCGAATAGTGAAATCTAAAAAGGATGGGCATGTACGCTTTTTAGAGCCAGCATGTATCATCAAATTAGAAGACATTTATATACATAATCAGGATGTTTACAACGCAGAGCAAAACAAGACAAAAAACAAATCCATTCGCCACGATATTATCACTGAGGCTTTATTAAAAATAATATTTCCCAGCCTCAAAACGAATGAACTTGCTTCTAATAAGTTAGCAATGATCTGCTGGGAAAAACTTCCTGATACACTCCTTGCTATAGGCTGTACTGAAGTTAAAGTAGATTTGAAAGGAGAGCTGGATATGCGTGAATTCATGGCCAAACATCAAACTTTAGCTATCCCAGCAAACAATTATAAAGCGTTCCGTAAAAGAATATTGGATGTACTTGATTACTATTTATCTAGTCAAAAAATGAATAGTTATAACTGATACAGAGGTACGCACTTATACGCACTGTGCGGGTAGGTGCGTAGTACTTACATTATCGTCCTGATTGTCAATTAAACACAATTAGGAACATTTATCATGAATCAATCTCAAATAGCACAAATTTCTCATGTTGAAGAAATAACAGGCTTTCATCGCTCCAATCTGCGTCGATGGTGGAAAGAAGGTAAATTCCCGCCCCCTCACAAATTAAACGGAACAACCCTAGTGTGGCAAGTAGAAACGATTAAGCACTGGGTTAAAGAAAACATACCAAAAATTCATATCTAAATTACAACCGGGCTTAAAGAGTACAACGGACTACAAAACATTAGGCAGCGGTAACAAGCAAGTTAGGCACTTTGAAATTACCGCCACAGATGAGTTAAGGATTAACCACTATGAATTTTACAACAATAATCAATAATACAGAACTAGCTTTTTCTGAGCAGGGAGTACGAACAACCGATCAGTACATAAACATTAAGGGTGAAGAGTTGATGGCTAGACTTTGAGAACTTCCAATCGGTGAAAAAGACGGTGGCCATTTCCTACGTACTAAATTAAAAACTTTAGACAATAATCAATGTATGTCTCGCGCTGAAAACAATGCTGAAAGTGCATCAAGCATTTTGATAATCGACTGCGACAAGGGAATAAATAAAGAGGGGCTTGAAATTGAAGGATCACCTGATCCTCGACTTATCCATGAGGTTTTAGTAAAGCTTAATATCGGACACATTATTTATGGCTCACACTCTCATTATTCAGGAAACAAAGGAAATCGTTGCCGTATTATATTAGCTACTGAAAAGCCATATCATAAGGAACAATTGGCAGCTACTGCAGAGGCATTAGTCTTGCTTATTAACCAAAATCTTGATGAAAAATTACTGGCATACGCCAAAGAGAACGGCGTATTTGCTCAAGCATGGTATACCCCAAGAAAACCCTATAACTCTACTGTTACACCATTATATTTTGAATATCTCAATGGAAATCCAGTCAAAGTTTTTGAGCAAGAAACATTGCCACCGACTAGCCATATTATACTTGAGCCTAACCATTCAGATGATTCATTATTGCCCATAAAAGCATTCAATGAGCAGAATCATCTCAGTGCTCTATTAGCACAATATGGTTATAAACAGAAATTAATAAAAAATAATGAAGAACGATGGCTATCTCCCGATTCTACTTCTGGTACAGCAGGCATAGTAGTTAGAGATAATCGATTTTTTAGTCATCATAGTAATGTCTTTAACGATGGCTATTGGCATAGTCCTTTTGACTTAATGCAATACCACGAGAACCTAACAAGGCATGAAGCAATTATCAGAGCAGCACAGACCACTATAGCACCTAATGGTAAGTCTGTAGATGAATACAACAAAAGCCTAATTAAAAACGCCTCGATAGTGTCGCTAAGCTCGTGATTGATTTTAGCCATCCATGGCTGAAATCGACTCGCAAACGCGACAAGTATGCCTCCGGCGGCCCTGGCCGTCCTGTGTCCGCTTGTTTTTTCACCCCATTCGGGGTTCAAAAACAACGCTACCCCAATGACTGACGCCTTTTCGGATGCCTTATATTTTGCCTGCGGCAAAACATCCGGCTCTAAGGCTACCAGGGACTACCAGCCTCGCTCGTTCCTCGCTTCCTTGGCTGGCAGCGCACGAAAAGATAAAACTAAAATATCATCGATGGAATATGACGTTATTGATGATGTCGAACCTTGGCCAGTGATGATCAATCCAAATGAGCTATTAATGGAAATCGAAAATTTGATTAGACGTTGTATCGTATGCAATTCAGATACTGTAATTGCTGCTACATTGTGGACAACAATGACTTGGTTTATGGATAGTGTTCAGGTCGCCCCATTAGCAGTAATTACAGCACCAGAGAAACGTTGTGGAAAATCTCAATTACTTTTTCTGCTTGCCAAGATGGTTAAAAACCCTTTACCTGCTTCCAATATTACTCCAGCAGCATTGTTTAGAGCTATTGATGAATGGAGTCCTACCCTTTTAATTGATGAAGCAGATGCTTTTATGAAAGACAATGAGGAACTGCGCGGTATATTGAATTGTGGACATACAAGAGATAGTGCCTTTATTGTACGTGCAGTTGCCATTGGTAAAGATCATTATCCACGAAAATTCAATGTATGGGGGGCAAAAGCATTAGCAGGGATCGGCCATCTCCCTGAAACATTGATGGATAGAGCCATTACTTTAGAGTTACGAAGAAAACTTCCACATGAAAAAGTGGAGCGTTTGCGTCATATTGATCATGGTCTGTTTGCTAGTTTAAAAAGTAAATTATCTCGTTTCGCTATAGATTGCTCAGATAAAATTTCTTCAGCAAGACCCCACCTACCTGAAATTCTTAATGATAGAGCACAAGATAATTGGGAGCCATTACTTGCAATAGCTGATGCTGTTGGAGGCAAATGGCCAGAACAAGCTAGAAAAGCAGCTATTAGCCTTTCTAATCAAGATAGTTCCATTGCAAGCATAGGAACAGAATTATTATTCAATATCCAAGATGTATTTGAACAAAGAAAAATTGAACGTTTCAGCACCACAGACTTAATTCAGGCCTTATGTTTGGACGATGAGCAACCTTGGGCAACTTATCATCGTGGACAACCTATTACTCCACGACAACTTGCTAACTTATTAAAAGGTTATGGTATTAAAAGTAAAGGTATTCGCATAGGAAACGCTACACCAAAAGGATTTGAAAAGTGCCAATTTGCAGAAGCATTTAATCGATATTTAAACTCCATTAATCCCGAAATATGCGCAACAGTGCAACAAGTCAATATCCATACCAATCATAGCATTTCTCATTCTATTAATGTTGCAGCAACACTTGACCTATCCGCAACAAAAAACCCTACGACTGATTTGAGTTGTTGCGGTGTTGCGGATGTTGCGGATGTTGCGGATGTTGCAGACGATATGGTCGAGGTGGTGTTATGAATAGGAACAATGTCTTGCGAAAAGCCTCTGATGCTAATGTCTCTATTGAGTTGTCATCTGATTGGAATAAGTTAAATGTTAAAGGTAGTCAAGCTTCAATTGAGAAACTGAAGGCTGATATTAGTAGCCATAAACCTGAAATCTTATTGAGACTTCAAAGAAATCGAATAATTCTTTCATTTATTAAAAATTGTTGCCCAGATTATGAAAGGAACCACCAAGAAATCATAGATGACTTGCTATCAAAGGAGGATGAACAAGACATAATCAATGGAGATATCCCTACTGAATCATTACGGTTGCATGTTCAACTATGGATAAATGCAGGTAAGCCCCACTATTCAGGTAAAAAATTAAACAGAGACAATGGAGAAACTAATGGCAAATCTTAATGTTATTCAAAACAAGCATCTTGATACCACTGAGGTTAAAGCCAAAGCAATAGAAAGCTTTAATCAACATCTTATTCATAATGCTGCCATGGCGTCAAATAATATTCGATCCGTTAATTTTGATATCAGTGTAGCCAAAGAAGACAGTGATAATGCGCTGGTTGCTTTGAATGCGCAGAGTACCTTGCAAGCCATGTTGGCTGCACAAATGCTTTCCATTCATCAATTGCAGCAGACAACAATGGCATCTGCTAATGGTTGCGACCATTTTGAACTAAAAAAATACTACACTAATTCTGCTATAAAACTATCTAATTGTTTCGTACAACAAGCCAATGTACTCGCTAAATGTAAGCGCCAAAGCAACCCCATCTACACAGGACAAGTGAATTAACTCAAACTCCTTTAAATTACAAACAAAGGAGACATGAGTATGAGTTCAAATCGACAGGCCTATTGGTCAGAGCAAAACAGCCTCTGGGAATCAAGTGGATTAGCGCAACCAAAATTTTGTGAACAACAAGGTCTGGTATATAAGCAATTTGTTTATTGGCGCGGAAGACTTAATAAAAAGATCTCCGGGAACGCTGAGCCGAAGCTGTTGAAGGTATCAACGACCCCAGCACGTGAACTATCCCAAGTTAAAGCTGCGCCGACATCCTGTCTGGAAGTTATCCTACCTACGGGTATTAAATTGCACATTAAAACTGAAGCAGACATCAGCAAAGCCAGTGCGCTTATCCAGCTATTAGGCGATGCACGATGATATCATTTGACCAGCAGCAGATTTATTTATACAGCCAGCCCATAGATATGCGCAAATCAATTAACGGCTTGAGTTATATTATTAGTGACCTATCGAGCCATATAGTACAAGATGGTTCACTGACTCTATTCTATAATCGGGCTCGTGATAAAGTGAAGTTGCTGTACTGGGACAAGAATGGCTTTGTCCTGATTTATAAACGTCTGGAAAAAGGCCAGCGGTTCCCGCTACCAGTTTCTCCCCACCGATAGGTAATAGAATATTCCCTATCTATTCCTCATGGGCAGCAACAAGCAATTCACAAATCATCTGATTGCAAAACAAGCACTAATCGTTATCAAAACTCAAAAACTCATTTAAAACCAAAACAATAGCCGTGTTCAAAAATAAGATGCTATGAGGTATTAATGGGATTAAGTTTGATTTTCTCCTGCCCATGAATAATTGCGTTAAATAAATCATTCCAATTATCAACAAAATATTCACTGAATAGGCGTTTCATTTTATCCCAGAGACCAATTTTTGATTGGCGCATTTTTAGTGCTTTTTGGAACATATTACAACAAAGCTCCTGAACCTGATCAACAAAGAAAGCGAGCATCATCAATAAGGCTAGCATGGTCGAGAGATTTTTATATCCATGTCCAAAATTATGACCAAAGTGGTAGTTTAGGTTTTTGAGTGTATTAAATATGGGATTTTCTATTTTCCAGTTCGCACGTCCTCCTCGCATAATGTCATAAGCATTGTTATTGGTAATCGTTATGTCAGTGACCCAGCTAAAATGTTGCTTGCCACCCTTTTTATTTGTTTCCCAGTACTCCATGAAATTTACTTTAAAATCATAATGGCTTGTATTGAGTGGTGCGCCATTAATATAACGGTAACTGTGCGTCACCCCGTCTTCTGTTTTGTGCTCATAAGTAATACACTCATGTTCGTTGAGCCATTTAAATAGTGCTTTGTGATCCCCTTCTTTAGCACCCGTTATGAACTGCATATCCAGGTTTTTAAGCTCATTGAGGTGAGGGTAATTTGAAGCCAAGCTGTCTTCAACGACAATGACTTTTAAGTGTGGGTGTTCTCGTTTCAAATCCCTATATAACCGTTTGGAAGCGTTGCGTTCACAGTCGTTTTTAGTATCGCCATCTTCTTTCATGATAAGTTCTGGTACAAATGGAATAACCACTTTTTTATCCGGGTGAACTATGGCTGCGCAATACATATTGTGGTAATACGAGACCTTCTCGTCAGGAAATCGAGCATAATGATAGGATTTGATGGCCAGCTCTATTTCCGCCTTAACTTCTTTTGATAATTCCTTATACATTTTTTTATCATGCAGCAATGTAGGCAAACTATCGATATCTTTAATTGGAATCAAAGTAATTTTTTTGTGGTCATCTATATACCATAATGCAAAATATGTTCGTAGTGGATTAGCTAAAATATAACTACGTGCTTTCAGAGATAGGTCGGTAATAGATTGCTTTGTGGTTAAAACTACAGATAATTTGTGATCATGCTTAATACAACATTGGTCGCAATGAATTACATTGGATGCAAAAAATCCAGTTCCATCCCCAGCCAGTAAATAACGACCGTTTAGGTAACGACGATAGTGTCGCTAAGCTCGTGATTGATTTTAGCCATCCATGGCTGAAATCGACTCGCAAACGCGACAAGTATGCCTCCGGCGGCCCTGGCCGTCCTGTGTCCGCTTGTTTTTTCACCCCATTCGGGGTTCAAAAACAACGCTACCCCAATGACTGACGCCTTTTCGGATGCCTTATATTTTGCCTGCGGCAAAACATCCGGCTCTAAGGCTACCAGGGACTACCAGCCTCGCTCGTTCCTCGCTTCCTTGGCTGGCAGCGTAAGATTCCAGGGATTTCCCTCTTTGAAGAAAGGCAAATAACCGCTTATAGACTTTACGCAGAGTAGATGGGGCTCCTTCATCCAATCGCTCGCGCATGTACGTATCACTAGGGATCTGTTCAATGCCATAAAGAGTTCCTAAATTATGTTGAACTTGGGGATCCAGTCGGTGACTCCTATCAAATTGGAGTAATGAAGGGTACTTGAGATTAAACATCGCAAAGGCAGACATCAAACAATCCGTCAACGAAATAACATTTTTCCCTGGCGCAGCATCACGGGGAGATTTGATTTTCTGAAACTCTTTACGAACTACAGTGATCAACCCAACTGCAGACAAAAATTTTCTTATTGGTAACATCTTTGGACATTCTATCATTCAGTTTTAAATTAAAGATAAAATAGCAAAAAAGTTTACGAAATAAAATAGTTGGGATGCAGTACTGGCGCACTGTTGAGTAGGTTACGGGAACTGCTGCCCAAGTATAATCTTATCTTAAATTTACCTGGATTTTCCATAGTAAAAGTGAGTGGATATCAACCTCTTATATTAGACATATCCTATCATCGGTTACCTCGCTGTGCCCATTGTCAGAGTAAAGCGGTGCGAAAGAAGGCCTCCTATACTCGAACAGTGTCGCATGAACTAATTGGCCATCGTCGCAGTCTATTACGTTTCAAGGCTTATAAACTTTACTGCAATACATGCAAGCGTTATGGTAATCAACAATTTCCTGGTATTAATAAACATCAACGTTCAACCTGGCGCTTACAGGCTGCAGTGTTTCATGATCATACACGCGGTATTTCTCAAAAAGACCTTGCCCAACAATTTAAGAAAGGAAAAGCCACCATTGAACGTTGGTATCATCGCCATTATCAGGAGCAAGCAAGAGAGCTAATGAACACACCATGCCCCGTGGTGCTTGGCATTTATGAACACTTTAGTCGAAAACAGGGATTTGCAACCACACTGTGTGACCTCAAAAAGCATAAAATTTTTGATATCGTTAAAGGACGAAGTGAAGCAGACCTTTCCAGTTATCTTGCATCCCTTGTAGGTAAGGAACGCGTTAAAGTAGTCTGTGGGTATTCCTGCGAACGTGATCACCGATTATCGCCTAGCGTGATCACCTATTACTGCGCTGTTTTTACAAGCGGTGAGATTATTACAAAGTGATCACGATGAAGCAATTTCTTTTTTTCTCATGGACTCTCCGTTGAGTTCTATTCGATGTGCATTTTCAGAGATGCGATCGAGTATGGCATCGGCGATGGTTGGCTCACCTAAATACTCATGCCATTTAGCCACAGGAAACTGGCTTGTAATAATGGTCGATTTTAGCTGATACCGATCTTCAATAAGATTAAACAAGTCGTGGCGTTGTGCTGCATTGATTGCTGTTAATCCAAAGTCATCAAGAATCAGTACATCATCCTTGTGTAATTGCGTCATTAACTTGGCATAGCTTCCATCGGCATGTGAGATGCTCATTTCTTCTAAAAATCGCGTTAACAATAAATAGCGAACTTTATAACCTAGACGGCAAGCTTGGTTTCCGATAGCGCATGAAAGATATGTTTTCCCGCAGCCGGTAGGTCCGGTTATAAGTAAATTTTGATGGTGACGAACAAAGTCACATTTAGCAAGAGCCATCACTTTTGCCTTTTCCAAACCCCTCTTATTTTTATAACAAACATCTTCAATGGCTGCAGATTGCCTGAGTTTTGCTCGCCGCTGTAAACTCTGCACACGATTATTGTCTCTGCGTAGTATTTCGCGGTCCAACAAGAGACTTAACCTCTCTTCAAAGCTTAAGTCGGCGTGTTTGGGTTGGCTTTGTTGTTCACGAAAGCCCTCCTGCATGCCCGTCATTTTTAGTTGTCTCATTTGTTCTAATACGGATTCATTGTTCATTTTTTTCCTTGTTTTTTAATTAAAAATTGTTGATACAGACTCAGTGGTAATACTGAGAGCCCCTAATGTTGTCATGCGTTAATCCATGTAGGTTCACGTCACGTGATGCATGAATTTTTGCTCCTTGGTCAAGGTTATTTTCTAGAATGGATAACACGCTTTTACGGCTGTATGCCCCCTGGTGTACACCATAGGAGCAGGCTTGCTCTAAACGGATTTCTCCATAGCGTTTCGCTAGTTTCAAAATACCAAGGCAGGAACGGTAAGCCTGTTCGGGGTGAGGTTTTTCATCAAATATTCTTTTTACGACCATGTGTGTGCAAGCACCTATCTCGCTCGCCCACCGTAAATATCTCTCTTTTGATTGCTCGGTGTGTATGCGGTGCCTCTTGGGCATGTGATGAGAAATCGTGGATTGTTTACCTGGTATGCTTGAATACAGATGCATCGCTATGCGCTCTCCTTCAAAATAACATTCAACCGTATGCTGGTTAAACCATAAATCAATGAGCTGGCCGCAGTACCTATGAGGCACGCTGTAATAATGCCCTTGAAGCACAACATGGTAATCAATACCTGCGCGAGACGCTTTGTACTGCCTGTAATAATAGGCATCTGCTGGTAACGGTTTTAATACAGGTTTGTCCATTTCCATGAAGACTGACTCGCGACATCCAGGTAGTTTTTGAAATGGTTTTTGGTTCATTATGGTTAATAGCCGTGCAATCTCTGCATTGAGTTCATTAAGACCCACAAAGGTTTGATGTCGTAATCGGGCTAATATCCAACGTTGAGCAACTTGAACACCTGATTCAACAGATGCTTTGTCTTGAGGACGATAAGGCCTTGCTGGAAGTACAGCTGTGCCATAATGCTCAATGAAGTGTGCGTATGTTGGATTCGTATCAGGCTCATATCGACATGATTTACTGATGGCTGAACGGAGATTATCTGGCACAACAAGTGCTGGAACACCGCCAAAAAACTCAAACATCCGGCGTTGAGAACCCAAAAAGTCAGGAAGTTGCTGAGACCATGTGGCTTCAGCAAACGTATACTTAGAGGCACCCAAAACACCTACGAAAATTTCAGCAGCCCTGATGTCATTTGTTTCAGGATCAATAATACTGAACGTAACACCGCTGTAATCAATAAAAACCTTATCTCCCGCCTTATGTGTCTGACGCAACGAGCGTTTTAGGCTTTGCTTATAAGCACGATAGTGGTAACAATAACGAGAATAGCTTAAAGCGCCTTCTTGTTCTGATTGATGTTCATCCCAAAGCAACTGTAATGTGACGCCTTTTCGGCTTAATTCTTGGTGAGTTTTTGCGAAATCTATTAAGTCTAGCGCCTTGTTTAGGCTGGCATGAGCGGCTTTCGGCTTTAAAATTTCAAGTAAAGCTGGCTCGTCCATCCCCTCAGGAAGAGGCCATGAAAGATTTTTATCCAGGGCTCGATTGATGTATTTGATAACCACACCAACCGATACACTAAGACTGTTTGCTATTTGGCGCCTGCTTAATTTTAACTCAAAATGAAGACGCAGTATCTGAATCAATTTACGCATAGATGTTCCTTTTGCTGACATTTTTACTCTCCGATTAAACTAACTAGTATAACCGGTGCTAATGCTTGCAAAAGCCACGCCCCATATGGAGTGGTGGCATCGTGATCACCTATTCCTGTTTTTTGGGAAAAGTGATCACGATCAGGCGATAATCGGTGATCACGATCAAGCGATAATCACTGATCACGGTAGGGCGATAATGACTGATCACGATGGGCAGGAATACCCAGTCTGTATGGATTTAAGTAGTACGTACCGCTCCATTGTTAAAAAACATTTTCCCAATGCAAAAATAGTGGCAGATCGTTTTCATGTCATTCGCTTGCTGCAACATCAATGTATGATGACTTACCGCGAGCTATCGAGCCAAGTAAAAAGTAACCGAGGTATATTAGCTTTACTGCGTACACGACCTGATAGATTGACTCCTCAAAGAAGGATTAAGCGTGATGCATTTCTTGAAGACAATCCGGCTATAAACGCTATATATCAGTTCCAGCAACAAGTTCATTCATTGCTCCTACACAAGTCCATGAATAAGGATTGGTGTAAAAAAAAGATTCCTCAGTTTTTAAATATGCTCGATGACCTGAAAAGTAGTCCATTTAAAGCGTTGGCAGCTCTCGGAAAAACATTTTGCCAATGGAAAGAAGAGATAGTACGTATGTGGCGTTTTAGGAAGTCTAATGGCATTACAGAAGGGTTTCATAGAAAGATGAAGTTGATACAAAGAAGAGCTTATGGCTTTCGTAACTTTGAAAATTATAGAACCCGTGTTAGGGTGCTGTGCGGTTAACTGATGAGTGCCCCCGTAATTGGGAAAGACCCCATTATTTTGAGAAGGGTGATTGTTCCGTATAACCCTTACTGGGCTTGGTCGGGACGGAAGGATTTGAACCTTCGACCACTAGCACCCCATTCTTAAAAATACCGTTTTCAAACAGTATCAATTGATATCAAAAAGTATAATTAACTTATTGTATTTTATTAATTTTTACCATCTGCTATACTTCAAAAAATATCAAACGATTTCATGTGAGAACTCACGAAAGCACACCTAGAAGTACACCTAATTTTTAAGTGGTGCAATGATGGAAAGACAATTTACAGACGCCTATATTCGATCGCTAAAACCAAGATCTTCTCGCTATGAAGAGTTCAGAGATGGAGGTTTTGGTATTCGTGTAACCCCCAAAGGGCTAAAGACGTTTCTTTATCGTTACAGAATCAACGGTCAAAGGCATTTCATCACCATAGGCCACTACCCTGCTATGAGTTTATCGGAAGCCAAAAAACGCTTTATCGATTTAAGCGACATACGCCATGGCGAGGTAAACCCCAAAGAGCAGATTGCAGAACAAAAACAGAAAGAGCAAAGCACAATAAAAAATCTGATACTCCATTGGTATACCAATTACATTGAAAAACACCGCGCCCAACCGCTGCAAATATGGCAACACATCAAAGTGGATATCATTCCCCTATTGGGCAATAAGAAACTGGAACACTTAAAAACAAGAGAAATCACCCAAGCCCTGGATAAAATTGTAGGCCGTGGCTCACCAGTGCATGCCAATAAAGTCTTAAGTACGCTAAAACAAGCATTCAACTACGCAGTAAGCAGAGGTGAAATGCTAGTAAATCCTGCCATGACCATACGAGCCAGAGACATAGGCGGTATAGAAAAGCCCAGAGAACGTTATTTAACCCTTGATGAAGTAAAAATCCTCTGGCAATTCCTCGATAGCGAAGAACACGGCACCTCTTTCCAGATTAGAGCAGCCCTAAAGATCATCCTGTTAACAGGAGTTAGAACAGGAGAAATCCGAGTAGCCAAATGGTCAGAATTCGATTTTGATAACTCCTTATGGACGATCCCTGCCGAAAATACCAAAACAAACATAGTCATGAGAATCCACCTAACAGAACTGACCAAAAAAGTATTACGAGAACTTCAAGCACACAGCGATTCTGAATACGTCATAACAGGTGCAGACAGCCAAAGTATTTTATCCGACCGAGCTATGCCAAGAGCAGTAATCCGAATACAATCACGAGTCGGCATTCCGCATTGGACAGCTCATGATTTAAGACGCACCTTTGCAACTCAGCTTGGTGAAGCGTTGCATGTTGATCCAGTGGTAATTGAGAAATGCCTAGGACATAAAATGCCGAAGATCATGGCCACTTACAATAAAAATGAAATGCTGCCTCAACGGAAAGAAGCTTTAAATGCCTGGTCAGAGCTAATTGAAAATATGCAGCAGGACAATGTAGTAATAATCCAACCCAAAAGAATATCAGAACAATAAGGAATTTATATGGAAAGTAACCCAGCCAATTTTGAGCAATATCACATTAGACGCTTATATGATGAAGAAACTGGAATATGGTTTTTTTCAGTTGTCGATGTAGTTCAGGCTTTGATACAACAACCTGAATATCAAACAGCGAGAAAGTATTGGAATAAACTAAAAGAGCGCCTAGTCAAAGAGGGTAGTGAGTCGGTGACAAAATGTCACCGACTGAAATTGGAAGCAGCTGATGGCAAAAAATATCTCACCGACGTTGCAAATGCCGAAACATTGCTACGTCTCATTCAATCAATCCCAAGCCCGAAAGCTGAACCCATTAAATTATGGTTAGCAAAAGTCGGCTACGAACGCATGCAAGAAATGTCCGACCCCTCTCAAGCACTTGATAGAGCCAGAGAAACATGGAAACAACATGGCTACAGTGAAAAATGGATACAACAGCGCATGACGGGTCAGGAAACCCGCAATAAGCTCACGGATTATTGGAAAGAACACGACATTCACGAACCTAATGAATTTGCAATCTTGACCAACATCATTCATCAAGAATGGACAGGGATGAGTGTAAAAGAACACAAACAGGCAAAAGGACTAAAATCCCAGAACCTACGAGATCATATGAGTGAAGCAGAGCTAATCTTTACAGCACTTGCTGAGCTATCCACTAGACAAATTGCGGAGGCTACAAATGCCACAGGAATGACTGAAAATCAGAAGGCCAGTAAACAAGGTGGTGGCATAGCTAAAAAGGCACGTTTAGAACTTGAAGAGAAAACTGGCAAAAAGGTCGTAAGCAAAGATAATTTCTTACCTAATAAAAAAACCTTACCGAGCAAAAAATAAAGCCATGGACATCAGTTATTTCCAAAATGGAAAAAACTGATCCAAGCAACTATTTCCATTTTGGAAACTGTTCGATAGATAATCACTTAATACTTATAAGTTCAAAGGATAAGGGCAAATTGCCACCTCCCTTTCGATTAAAAGAATAAAGTTAGATTCAGTCCAGCAGTTCCCGTAACCTACTCAACAGTGCGCCAGTACTGCATCCCAACTATTTTATTTCGTAAACTTTTTTGCTATTTTATCTTTAATTTAAAACTGAATGATAGAATGTCCAAAGATGTTACCAATAAGAAAATTTTTGTCTGCAGTTGGGTTGATCACTGTAGTTCGTAAAGAGTTTCAGAAAATCAAATCTCCCCGTGATGCTGCGCCAGGGAAAAATGTTATTTCGTTGACGGATTGTTTGATGTCTGCCTTTGCGATGTTTAATCTCAAGTACCCTTCATTACTCCAATTTGATAGGAGTCACCGACTGGATCCCCAAGTTCAACATAATTTAGGAACTCTTTATGGCATTGAACAGATCCCTAGTGATACGTACATGCGCGAGCGATTGGATGAAGGAGCCCCATCTACTCTGCGTAAAGTCTATAAGCGGTTATTTGCCTTTCTTCAAAGAGGGAAATCCCTGGAATCTTATCGTTACCTAAACGGTCGTTATTTACTGGCTGGGGATGGAACTGGATTTTTTGCATCCAATGTAATTCATTGCGACCAATGTTGTATTAAGCATGATCACAAATTATCTGTAGTTTTAACCACAAAGCAATCTATTACCGACCTATCTCTGAAAGCACGTAGTTATATTTTAGCTAATCCACTACGAACATATTTTGCATTATGGTATATAGATGACCACAAAAAAATTACTTTGATTCCAATTAAAGATATCGATAGTTTGCCTACATTGCTGCATGATAAAAAAATGTATAAGGAATTATCAAAAGAAGTTAAGGCGGAAATAGAGCTGGCCATCAAATCCTATCATTATGCTCGATTTCCTGACGAGAAGGTCTCGTATTACCACAATATGTATTGCGCAGCCATAGTTCACCCGGATAAAAAAGTGGTTATTCCATTTGTACCAGAACTTATCATGAAAGAAGATGGCGATACTAAAAACGACTGTGAACGCAACGCTTCCAAACGGTTATATAGGGATTTGAAACGAGAACACCCACACTTAAAAGTCATTGTCGTTGAAGACAGCTTGGCTTCAAATTACCCTCACCTCAATGAGCTTAAAAACCTGGATATGCAGTTCATAACGGGTGCTAAAGAAGGGGATCACAAAGCACTATTTAAATGGCTCAACGAACATGAGTGTATTACTTATGAGCACAAAACAGAAGACGGGGTGACGCACAGTTACCGTTATATTAATGGCGCACCACTCAATACAAGCCATTATGATTTTAAAGTAAATTTCATGGAGTACTGGGAAACAAATAAAAAGGGTGGCAAGCAACATTTTAGCTGGGTCACTGACATAACGATTACCAATAACAATGCTTATGACATTATGCGAGGAGGACGTGCGAACTGGAAAATAGAAAATCCCATATTTAATACACTCAAAAACCTAAACTACCACTTTGGTCATAATTTTGGACATGGATATAAAAATCTCTCGACCATGCTAGCCTTATTGATGATGCTCGCTTTCTTTGTTGATCAGGTTCAGGAGCTTTGTTGTAATATGTTCCAAAAAGCACTAAAAATGCGCCAATCAAAAATTGGTCTCTGGGATAAAATGAAACGCCTATTCAGTGAATATTTTGTTGATAATTGGAATGATTTATTTAACGCAATTATTCATGGGCAGGAGAAAATCAAACTTAATCCCATTAATACCTCATAGCATCTTATTTTTGAACACGGCTATTGTTTTGGTTTTAAATGAGTTTTTGAGTTTTGATAACGATTAGTGCTTGTTTTGCAATCAGATGATTTGTGAATTGCTTGTTGCTGCCCATGAGGAATAGATAGGGAATATTCTATTACCTATCGGTGGGGAGAAACTGGTAGCGGGAACCGCTGGATTCAGTCCAGTATATAAATGTAAACTAAGTTTACAAAAAAAATTGTGATGCCTATTATTACTATGAGCAATGTGAGCAAGGAAAACATCATGAAAACTAAAGTAAAACCTAACGTCCTATATGAAGGACTTGGTTTTCCTATCGAGTTAGAAAATGTAGAAATGATTAAATTCAATGATGAATGGCTTCCAAAAATTGATGTCCAATACATTGCCGATGAGGTAATAAAAAAATTAGTCCTTCAAGAAGAAAGATTAACTGGCAATCAAGTTAAATTCATTCGCTCTTATTTTTCTATGCCTCTGCGAGAATTTGGTAAAACAGTGGTTCATGAATCACATACCGCAGTCCGTAAGTGGGAAAAGTGCGGTAATGATATAACCAACATGAATGAAAATACCGAGCAAGTGTTACGAATTTACATTATTGAACAGACACAGACTAAGACCCAAGCCGAACAAGAGAATTTCTATTCAAATTTTAAAAAAAGCAAAGTATTTGTGAATGCTGAACGCAAAAATCCCAAGCCAATTCGATTAAATCTCTGTGCATAACGACTCACCCCGGATCTAATCAAAATCAGACATAACCTTACCAAATTTAAATAAATGGTCAGACTTTGTCTGATTTTGATTAAACTAAACCGTGACAATTTGTCACAGTTTGAAAATAGCTTCATATATATTCAATCAGTAACAAGTGGAAAAAACCTTTGACAAACACCCCGATTTAAATAAACATCATCAATAGATGACCATTAAACTAAAATTTCACCACAATTTTTTTAACTCCCCAAATCAATGAGCATAAATCCGACCAAAACAAGGCCGACCTTAACCCGACACATCAACCCGACACAAACCCGACATAGCACGAACCAATACCAACAAAGAGAAAAGACAAACCAAATCATAAAACCCAACACATGGAAACTCTCAAGGCCGACCCACCTCATAACTCCAGATCTTTTATGTGTATGTTTATGCGCGCGAAGCATAAAAATTGAAACTATTTTAAACAAAAACAAGCTGGCTACTACGATACATTCAAATAATAAAAAAAATAAGGTTCATTTAATATCATTTACTATCAAGCTCATTTTCCCTATTGACACTCTCCACCAATTTCCTAAAATCAATCAAGCTTAATGCATCTTGGTTATCTAAATATCATTGATTGATAGCGTTTGATATCAATTGAAATAAAAATTACAGGGTTAAAAGAGGAGAAAAAATGGATTTCTTATTCGTCACCACATACGAACTGGACGCACTCAGAGAAATCCCTCTCATGCAAAGAGTGGTCTATCTCATGGGCATCCGCCCCTACATGGACAGAAAGACCTTCATGGTCGGCATCAAACGAAAAATCAGTTACCAGTCACTGAGAGAAACACTTTATGTCGCCCCCATCAAAGGCGTAAAAACAGGCTGCCCTAGCCACCAGCAAATGAAACGCGTCATTAAATCTCTGGCACGCCAAGACATCATAGAAATTTGCTCAACATCCAAAAACCTCATTGTGAAATGTCTTCTAGCTAACCCACATGAGCCTGTAGACATTGAAAATAAATCTCAATCTGGAAAAAGTCCATCAAACCAAGTAGAGCAGAACCAACCAATACAACCAGAAAATCTGAAATCAATGAAAACCGGAAAACCAGCCTATTTATCAAAATCATCTTTCAAAGCTAAGCCCAGCAGCAATCTAAATGATCTATACCAAAAATTCGATCAATTCTGGCAATACTACCCCCTACCCAACTATAAAAAAGAAGCTTGGGAGCAATTTCAGCAAATTAATCCTGATGAGAGTCTTTTTGCACAGATTATGGATGGTTTACAAGAACAGCTAGCTCAACTTAATCCATCAACCTCTTATTGGCCTTATCCTGCAAGTTGGTTGGGTCAAAAAATATGGCTTGATAATACACAAAACTAATTAAAACAACCTAGATGCTTATAAGTATCCCACAAAGTCAATTTAACCAGAATACATGCCCCCCTCCAACAGGAAGCTAATGCAGTTTATCAGTAAAGAAGTGGTCTTAGAGGAACACTTGTCATTTTCCCAACTAATATCACCTCATTCCTATGCAATTGAGAATCAAAAAAATTAAAGAGATCTGAAAAGAAAAAGTCAAGACGGGCTCCCATCCATTTTGTTTACCTTAGCAAAAGTAGAAAAACAAAAGCATGGTATCCTGTCAGAATCGCCGGGTAAGTGTCTGCCACTGAGCCCGGACTAATCCGAGCCGCGCGCGTCAGCAAGCGGAATTATCTCGAGATGCTTATGTGGTGCATGGAACCTGCCGCACTTTAAGTAAGATTAATTCAGCCAATGATGGCATTTCAAATTTTTTAGTCACCCTATCGTAAATATACTGATAAACGTTAACTTTCAGTTTTCTGGCCGTCTGTACAATCGTGGCAAACGTATCCTTTGATTTGGTGCCATTTTGGGAGACCGTTTGGAGATTGATGTCGCGTATCCTTGCTTGAAACCGTGTCCCTAATTCAGAGGCATTGTTGTGCAATGGCAGAAATGGATGGTCTAACACCAATAATAACGCTTGTTTTTTAGCACGTGTCTTTGCAATGCGTTGATCTAAAACATCATAGCCTGTCGTGGTTGCGAACAAAGTATCAAATTGCATTGATAGTTGTTGGGCCATTGATTGAGATGGAGCCGTCTTGTAAGTCAATAATGCATGGTAGAAATCCCATAATTGCTCAAGAAATACAGCCAATATATTCTGATTCATATCTGAGAATGGAGTGAGTTTTTTATAATGACGACCTTCATGGATCCAGCACAGCGCATGATGTAGGGCCAATTTATTAAACTGAGGCGCATCATCTGTCATTAAATAATGGATGAAGTATTTCGAGTGCTGATAATAGGCAAGAGCTGCTGACTCAAGAATTATGCGTCGATTCGTGCTGTGTTTTTTTGGATTTGGAAAAAGTGTTCCCATCAAACTATCGATTGATTCACGTGTGAGGGGTTGTGCATGCAGCATTGGTTTAATTTGATCCAACCATTTTTTTGCGAGACCAAACTCATCCATTAACTCATAAGCCTCCTGATTAAACATAAACTTTAATTGGTCTCGACACAGCAACTCCAATAAGGTCAAGCGATCTTTTTTACGACGAGTGAAGTATGCTGTAAAAAAGTCATTACATAAAACATGGGTGTAGTGATTTTTGCCGTTAACACGACTGCCTGTGTCATCCATCTGCTGGTACAAGCCTGCGTTGCTACCGGCATCGACAATATCTTCTTTTTCCTGATGAAAAATATCATTGCCTTCTGTCAGCATGGAAGCAATTTTACCATGTGATATTTGAATACCACATGTTTTTAAAAAGCGCTCAATGGCGCTCTCCGTCATCCCTGCATCACGGTATAATGTGATGACCAGCGCTTTAACCCCAGGACCAAATTCACTGCCCTTATATTCGCCAGGAATCGGCGCAATAAAGGTTTTTTTCAAAGATGGTGAGTAATACGTTTCCAGCTTGAATTCAACATTATCCGTGATGATTTTTAGATCCTGGATGATTCGAATCTCAAAACCCTTGAACTTGGCGTCATCTGGCAGCGTTGCTTTGTCCAGAGCAATCGTAACACGTCTATCAATACGTACGTTTTTTTTGTCTTTGCCTGTGTTTTTATTGTTCCCTTTACCACGTTTATTGCGATCTCCTTCAGATGAATGATTGGAATTGCCTGTATTATCGCCATTGCTACCTTTGGATTGACCGCGAATATTAGGTTTGCCCTGTTCACCCTTAAGGCGGTTTATCTCATCACGTAATACTTGGTTTTCCTCTCTGAGCAAAGCATTTTCTTCGGCAAGCATTTCGACCAAATTAACCAATACCTTAATGATAGTCACGGCCTTTTTGTCGGCAAGACTATCGATATCTTTTGTTAACTCATCTAAAACTTGTTTGATTTCTTGGCGTTTCATCATCTACCACTGCGTTACTAATGCTGATACGGCAATCATAACATGACTTTTTTTGAACGCATTTTTCGAGTTTTAACGCCACTAAGGGCTAAGAAAAAATCTGACCTCAGGAGGGAGATGTTTTATTAGTGAAAGGGGCTACATTGTGATCTTGGGGATCTTAGGGCATGCATATTGCATGACTTACGTTTGATATGGAAAAACATCAGTTTTACAGAAAAACCGTGTCAATAGGTATTTTGAATATTTTTAAAGAATTCCGCTTGCTGACGCGCGCGGCTCGGATTAATCCGGACTCAGTGGCAGACACTTACCCGGCGATTCTGACAGGATACGAATATTCTGTATAAATGCCTTGGTTTTAGACTGCGCTTCCTTTTTAGATATTTTAGTTTTAGTTCTTTTCCCGTCTGCAACTTCATTGCGCGCAAGTGCCTCTTGAAGTACAGCAACTAATGGTCCATTTCCTGATAAAAATACCGCATGTTCACCAGCATCAATATCATGTCTTTCATTTGCAATGTTAAGGCCAGCAAGAGTTTTTCCAGCGCCAGGAACCCCAGTAATAAAACAAATCGATTTACGATTGTTGAGCTTGGAACTATCAATTATCTCTGAAATTGCTTTAGACGTGAGACTAAGATTAATAGCACCGGAATCTGAACGGGATATTTCTGAAACACTATGCCCTTTATAGAGCGCCTGTGCAGCTTCAATAATTGTTGGTGTTGGTTTATATACTGAGTCCATCCATATTTCTGAAACAAGATTAGCAGCTGATATCGACCTAGTAACATCATTTATAATTGCAAGAAGATTTTCCTTATTTGCCTTAAGCGGAGAATATACTCTGTCATCGTATACATCTATATTGTTATAGAAATTCGGCGCCTCAGTTGCCACTAGAATTGGTACTATGTAGCGAAAATGGCTTTGCTCGTGAAAATTTTTCAAGTCTAAAGCATAATCAAGTGCTTGGGTTAACGCGTTGTTTGTATATTGTTTCTCCCCTACTTTAAACTCTAAAACAAAGATGATTCCTTTGTGAAGAAGGATAACATCCACTCTTTTTCCCATTCTTGGAATAGAGAATTCAAATACAATATAGGAACTCGCTAAGGCTGATCCAATGGTTTTACAGATCTCGATCTGTTTTAGCCAAGCGTTACGCTGTAACTCATCAAGAGAAAAGGAATGGAAGGTAGATAACTCGCCAAGAATGTAACTTGGGGAATCTTTGATAAATTGTTCGATGTCAGAAGCATAGTAAGCACGAGACATTGTATTAAGTTTGCTATCCCAATTATTTGTTGTTTAAAAGTCTATCACTTATGAATTATAGGTCATTTAACTCTCAATATTTAATGATGAGTTATTTTGGCTCTACACCAATTAAGGGGGCACTTTAATCGTATTAGTCTAAACTAACCTATTGATTTGACGGTCAAAAAGGAGATTAAAGTGCCTGGATATAATCTTATCCTAAATTTACCTGGGTTTGCCATAGTAAAAGTGAGTGGTTATCACCCATTAATACTAGATGTGGTGTATCAACGAAAAGCCCGCTGTTCCCATTGTAAAAGCAAAGAGGTAAGGAAGAAATCCAGCAAGATAAGAGAAGTACATCATGAGTTAATCGGTCATAGAAGAACTTTATTGCGATTTAAAGCTTATAAGCTGTATTGTAATGTTTGTAAACGCTACGGAAACCAGCAATTTCCCGGAATAGCCAAACACCAAAGGTCAACTGAGCGGTTACAAGGAGAAGTATTTCATAGCCATACTAAGGGCGTATCTCAGAAAGACTTGGCGAACTATTATAAGAAAGGGAAAGCGACCATAGAACGTTGGTACCAACGTCGTTATCGTCTCGAACATCAAGAATTACTCAATAGACCTTGTCCGCAAGTATTAGGTATCGATGAACATTTCTTTAGTAAAAAAGAGGGGTTTGCTACTACTTTATGTGACCTAAGGAAACATAAAATCTTTGATGTCGTTCTTGGACGTAGTGAACAGGACTTATCAGCCTACTTAAATCAATTGCCCGGCAAAGAAAAAGTTAAGGTCATTTGTATGGATTTAAGCAGTACTTATCGGTCACTGGTAAAAAAGTATTTTCCTAATGCGCTTATAGTGGCCGATAGGTTTCATGTCATACGTCTAATGCAGCATCAGTGCATGATGACCTATCGAGAACTCTCTCATCAGGTCAAAAATAATCGGGGCATCCTCGCACTATTAAGAACAAGAGCAGACCGCCTCACTCCTGATAAACAAAAAAAACGGGACGCCTTCTTGGCCCAAAATGGCTCTACACCAATTAAGGGGGCACTTTAATCGTATTAGTCTAAACTAACCTATTGATTTGACGGTCAAAAAGGAGATTAAAGTGCCTGGATATAATCTTATCCTAAATTTACCTGGGTTTGCCATAGTAAAAGTGAGTGGTTATCACCCATTAATACTAGATGTGGTGTATCAACGAAAAGCCCGCTGTTCCCATTGTAAAAGCAAAGAGGTAAGGAAGAAATCCAGCAAGATAAGAGAAGTACATCATGAGTTAATCGGTCATAGAAGAACTTTATTGCGATTTAAAGCTTATAAGCTGTATTGTAATGTTTGTAAACGCTACGGAAACCAGCAATTTCCCGGAATAGCCAAACACCAAAGGTCAACTGAGCGGTTACAAGGAGAAGTATTTCATAGCCATACTAAGGGCGTATCTCAGAAAGACTTGGCGAACTATTATAAGAAAGGGAAAGCGACCATAGAACGTTGGTACCAACGTCGTTATCGTCTCGAACATCAAGAATTACTCAATAGACCTTGTCCGCAAGTATTAGGTATCGATGAACATTTCTTTAGTAAAAAAGAGGGGTTTGCTACTACTTTATGTGACCTAAGGAAACATAAAATCTTTGATGTCGTTCTTGGACGTAGTGAACAGGACTTA
The DNA here is from genome assembly GCF_011764505.1 of Legionella antarctica. Lineage (NCBI taxonomy): Bacteria > Pseudomonadati > Pseudomonadota > Gammaproteobacteria > Legionellales > Legionellaceae > Legionella > Legionella antarctica. Next base: position 692,662 of record NZ_AP022839.1, on the reverse strand, counting down.
TCAGCCTACTTAAATCAATTGCCCGGCAAAGAAAAAGTTAAGGTCATTTGTATGGATTTAAGCAGTACTTATCGGTCACTGGTAAAAAAGTATTTTCCTAATGCGCTTATAGTGGCCGATAGGTTTCATGTCATACGTCTAATGCAGCATCAGTGCATGATGACCTATCGAGAACTCTCTCATCAGGTCAAAAATAATCGGGGCATCCTCGCACTATTAAGAACAAGAGCAGACCGCCTCACTCCTGATAAACAAAAAAAACGGGACGCCTTCTTGGCCCAAAATCCAGCCATAGACGCTATTTATCAATTTCAACAGCAACTTCATCAACTTTTAATGAACAAGGCTTTAAATCAAAACAAGTGTCGTGAAGTGATACCTATCTTTCTGGAGATGCTTAATGATTTAAAACAAAGTCCTTTTAAAGCTTTGGCTGCTCTAGGTAAAACGTTGACTACTTGGAAAGATGAAGTGGCTAGAATGTGGCGATTTACTAAATCAAATGGAATAACTGAAGGCTTCCATCGAAAGATGAAACTAATACAACGAAGGGCGTATGGGTTTAGGAATTTTGAAAATTATAGAGTGCGTGTTAAGGTGCTCTGCGGATGATTAAAGCTGCCCCCTTAAATGGGAAAGAGCCGAAAGAGCCAAAAAGTTTAAAAGTGTAGCCAGAAGTGTAGCCAATAATATTTATGAGGGGAAGTAGATTTAATAAAACCCTTACTGGGCTTGGTCGGGACGGAAGGATTTGAACCTTCGACCACTAGCACCCCATGCTATCTATTAACTATTTCAAGAGATATCAAATGGCTTCAAATACTCCTCAACACCCTTGATATATATTGCCTTTAACCCTATCATCACATTCAACTACTTTCAACAAACTTCATGTAAGCACTAATTTAAGTGTACCCCGAAGTGTACCCCAACCTGATGAGGCTGTAATGGGCAATTTTACTGATACCTACATTAAAGGCATGAAACCTAAAGCAAGCCGTTATGAAGAATACGAGGGTGGTGGCTTTGGTATTCGAGTCACCACCAACGGTATAAAATCTTGGATTTATCGTTATAAGATAGCTGACAAAACTGACAGAATAACACTAGGACATTATCCAGCCATGAGCTTGGCTAGTGCCAAAAAACGATTTATTGAACTCAGTGAATTACGCCGCGAAGGACAAAACCCAAAAGAACTGATTCAACAGGATAAAGAAAAAGAGAGTAACACCGTAAAAAAGCTAGTACTGGCTTGGTACTCTGGTTATATTGAAAAAGAACGGAAACAACCACAGCAAATTAAGCAGCTCATCGATGCTGACATACTGCCTTTACTAGGTGACATTGAATTAACCAAACTCTCTCATGCCTTAGTCACAAGTGCCCTTGATAAAATAGTAACAAGAGGCTCCCCTGTTCATGCCAATAAAGTACTTGCCGCATTAAAACAAGCCTTTAGCTATGGGGTTAGACGTGGCGCAATGACCGAAAATCCAGCCATGCTTTTACAAGCACGTGATATTGGGGGAATCGAAAAGCCAAGAGATCGATATTTAACCACGAGCGAAATTAAGACTCTGTTATTATTTTTAGATAGCAATAATAATCGTATGTCCTTACACACCAAACTCGCCATAAAAATAATCCTACATACCGGAATACGATCCGGTGAACTCAGGCTAGCTACTTGGTCTGAAATTGATTATCAAAACTCCCTTTGGACAATACCTAAAGAACATACCAAACAAGAAGAAATCATGCGGATTCATTTAACGAAACCCGTAAAGACAATGTTTCAGGAACTTCAATCTGTATCAGATTCTGAATTTATATTGTCTGCCAAAGCAAATGAACCTTTAAGCCCCAAAGCACTATCCCGAGCTATTAATCGTATTCAAGAGCGTGTTGGCATTCCTCACTGGACAGCACACGATCTAAGACGAAGTTTTTGTACCCAGCTTGGTGAAACTCTACACATTGATCCAGTGGTCATTGAAAAATGTTTAGGGCATAAGATGCCCAAAATCATGGCGACTTATAACAGAAATGACATGCTTCACCAACGCAAAGAGGCATTAACTAGATGGAGTGACTATCTTGAGTGCTTATTACAAGAAAATGTAATACCCATTACATTAAGTAAATGTTCATAAGATAAATATTTAACCCGTGACATATTGTCACAGATTGAATTTATACATTGTTAAAATAGTAAAGGGAGGGGGCAAATTGTCACCCCCCTTTTGGATTACTAAAAAATTAATAATAAGGATGAAGTATGACTCAAGAAATCCAACCTACAGATACACAGTTTTTACTCTACCAAACAACAGATGGGAATATTCGTATTGAAACCCGAATGCAAAATGAAACTGTGTGGTTAACCATCAATCAAATGGCTGAGTTATTTGGTGTTGATAAATCAGGTATTAGCCGTCATTTAAAAAATATTTATGAAACCAGCGAATTGGATAAAAATTCAACTGTTGCAAAATTTGCAACAGTTCAAAATGAAGGCAACAGGCCAATAGAGCGGGTCATTGAATATTATAACCTAGATGCCATTATCTCTGTCGGTTATCGAGTGAATAGCCTTCGCGGTACACAGTTTCGTATATGGGCAACCCAACGCTTACGTGAATACATCATTAAAGGCTTTACTATGGATGATGAACGACTTAAAAACGCAGGTGGTGGTAATTACTTTGACGAATTACTTGCCCGTATTCGAGATATCCGTTCCTCAGAGAAAGTATTTTGGCGTAAGGTATTAGACATTTACGCAACCAGTATTGATTATGATGGCAGCGCAGAAACATCCCGGAATTTTTTTAAAATCATCCAAAATAAAATGCATTGGGCAGCACATGGTCACACCGCAGCAGAAATTATTCATCAACGCGCTGACGCTACCAAACCCAATATGGGCATGACTAGCTGGATTGGCGCAACGATTCGTAAGAATGAAGCCGAAGTTGCCAAAAATTATCTGAATGAACAAGAGCTTGATATTCTCAATCGGATTGTGACCATGTATTTAGAGTTCGCAGAAATGCAAGCACTGAGCCACAAGCCAATGACGATGAATGACTGGATTAAAAAATTAGATGATTTCCTTAGAGTTTCTGATCGGGATCTCCTAACCCACTCAGGGAAAATAACTCATAACAAAGCATTAAAAAAAGCACATGAGGAATATGAAAAATTTCGCCAAAACGCGCTTACTCAACCCACCAAAGTTGAAGAACACTTTATTGAAGCCGAAAAGGAATTGAAACAAGTAGAGTCCCTAAAGAAAACACAGGCAAAAAAGAAATAAAATCATCTTGCTGAGCTTAATCAGCCCTGTATAATGCTCACGCCAAGCTATCCTTCGCGAGGAGAATCAAGGGTTTCATCACCTCTTCTGCTTGGCACATTCAAGTGATGATATTGCTTTGATGGAGCCATACTGGTGTTTATACAGGAAATATCTGCGAGTACAAAATTTGAGGAAGCTAAACAAAAATTCAGAGACAACATAAGCGCAAAACATTTGGAATATGCGGATGCCGATTTAAAACTTGACCCTTCAAAACTGCCTGAAATTATACAGTTAGGTGTCGCCTCTTGGTTACTAGCCGTACCACTATTATTCAAAAGTAGAACTGAGATATTATGGGATGGGACTAAACTGCATGAAGAGGCAAGAGCCGTTAATAAACTTCTATTTGAAAAAGTATATCTTATCGACTTAAATTCAAATAATGGATTATCCTGCAATGACGGAAATCCCAACCCTAACTTAACCCCGTCTGAAAAAAAACAACTGCTTGATAAAATGCTACTAGAAAAGGGCATTGAAGGTCACGATATTTATTATGACTTCAATGGTAGAACCGCCTGGAATTACACTATCCGAAAAAAGTTATTACTAGAGCTTATTCAAGCCATACCCATGCTAAAAGACTGCTTGATAAACCATTACCCTTCACAAAAACTCGAATCGTCTGCCATACAACCGAATCATCAGGGTCAACCAAATATGCTCCCACATGTCCGACAAGCGAACATCTTAAAACGAATTGACCAAGTATTGGCTTTACTTCTAGAAACTTGTACTGAGCACCCGATTAAAATAGTTATAGATAAAATTAAAAACCCAATTCAATCGATAAATTTGGCATGGATTATTGCAATTTGTCAAAAAAATTACGACCGCTTTGCTGACATTGATTTTAAAGATTTAACTTTAAATTCGCTTCAACACACATTAACCAGCCAACTGATAGAAGCTCTCCATGAAGATGGAATCATTCACGAATTAAAACCTAAATATTTCCAAGAATCGGATATTGTTTTTGGGGTAACGAGTGTTGATAAGCTTAGCTATGAAATGCCTCCAGAGGTAGTATCGTCACTTATTAATGCTAATTTTAAAGACATTCAGCACTCCCGCCCTAAACAGGATAAAGCTGAACCAATTAAACTTAAAAAATCGGCACCTACTTTTAATGCCCTTGAGCCAATCCAATATACGGGAAATGCGATCAATATAGCAGTAATTCAACAGATTTTGCCTTTGCTTCTTCCAGATAAACAAGCAGAGCTTACATCAGATGGACTAAACAAATTATGCTGGGATTGCTTTCAAAACTTACAAGACATGTTAGGAAAAAATGGAATCGTAACTACTTATAAAAAAATGAAAAACCGCAAAGAAACATACATAGCAGGTAAAGATGAATATGATGAGTCATTTAATATAAGTTATGACGCTTTTAGAAAGCGTTTCAAAACAATATTAATAATTGCCTACAGAAAAGACCTTCCATGTATTGATGCTCGTTTTTAACCCATAAACAAATTGACACGCACCACATTGAAAAATATTAATTCTCACTAAAGAAGGGAGTCCCTTGGACTCCCTCACATCCAATTTTTAAACCCGTTTACTCTGTTAACTATCCCGATTTAAACGATCTAACGGAGGTAAACAGTGGACAAACGATTCGATACTAACGAAGCAGCAGCATATCTGGGAATTAAACCCAAAACATTATGGGAGTGGCGTAATCGCACCCCCATTCCCTTACCCTGCTATCGCATTGGTAAACGCAGATTCATGTACCTGAAATCCGATCTGGATAATTACCTTGCCCAATGCCGGATAGATATCTTCCCTCAATTGGAGGGCATTAAATGAATAATACCCTCGAACGTCAATTGCTCTATATCAATGACGTTGAACAAATCACAGGACGCAACCGCTTGACCCTGAGACGATGGTGGGAGAAGGGAGCCTTCCCTAAACCCACAAAACTTCATAGCTCAGTGCTGGTTTGGCACGCAACAGCTATTCAACAATGGATTAACGAAAACGTACAGGATGAACAACCATGAATAACAATACAAAAACAAAAGCGTCTAAATGTCTAAAAGCCATGCTTGGCGGATCAATACTTAACCGAAAAAGACTGGGCGACATGGGGCTTGCTGATAATAATGATTCACTCCATTCCTATGCCTCATACCTTCGTAACAAGCGATTTATCCCAATAGAAAGCACCAAGAACCCTAATGGGACTTGTGATTATTTTATGCTGTCAGAAGAGATTGCCCGTTATAAAGACCCTATTCAACGAATTAAACAGCAAGAGGAAATGGCCTCCCTTATTGAGTGTGAACGCCAACAAAAACTTATTGAGGATGTATCAACATTTCTTAACCGCTTAATTGAGTTTCCAGCCCTTTGGAGCTTTTGGAGTGACCTTCCATTTAGGCTGGATGAAATAAGGATTGAGATTAATGCCCTCCTCAGCAATGAGAAAAGCATTAACCAATAAAGTTTGGGCATCGGGGGTGACCGCCCCCTCATTATAGGGATTTAACATGACAGATTTTATATCAATTTTGAAGAATACTGTAGTGTCTTCGACAGAAACCGGAGTTACAGTAACCAATCAATTTAAAAACATCAATGGCGATGAGCTACTCGATAAATTAAGACAAGCTCCGTATGGCAATAAGGATGGAAGCCATTTTATAAGAACCTCTTTGAACGAAGTTGAGAAGGGGCGGTGTATGCCTCGGAATGATGCCAACACCGATAGCATGGCCAATCTGCTTATGATTGATTGTGATAAACGCATCGATGATAACGGCTGCGAAATTGATGGCGCACCCGATCCATTATTAATTCATCAAACCTTAAAAATGATGAATATTGGGCATGTGATTTATGGTTCGTATTCACATTACACTGGAAATAAAGGCAATCGATACCGGATTATTCTGGCAGTCGAGCAACCTTATTCTAAATCACAATTACCCGCTACAGCAGAAGCTGTGATTTTACTGGTTAATGAAAATATTGAAGGGCATTTACTGGCATACGCTAAGGAAAATAATGTATTTGCTCAAGCATGGTACTACTCTCGTAAACCAGTAGGCTGTCAATCTACATTGCTGTATTTTGAATATCTGGAAGGTTTGCCCGTAGCAGTAATTGAACCTCAGGATTTGCCACCAAGCACTCAAACTCCTCTTTGTAATAAGCAGAAAGCATCAGGAGAGGGGCGATCGCCCATACAAAAATTTAATGAAGAGCATCAACTGGGCGATCTTTTGATTCAGTATGGATATAAACGTAAGTTAATAACGAGCGAACATGAAAAATGGTTATCACCAGAATCTTCATCCGGTGTTGCTGGTATCACAGTCAGAGGTAATAAATTTTTTAGCCATCATAATGATCTCTTCAATGATGGTTACTGGCATGATGCCTTTGACCTCATGAAGGGTAGAGAAGGACTATCAGAAAAAGACGCCATCATTAAAGTATCACCGAAAGTTACAACACAAAATGATAGATCTGGTATTAACAATCACATGATTAGTCAATGGCCACAACATACAACCCCTCAACCCTTACCGGAGCCGAGGCCTGCTGTTATGCCATTTCAATCCTGTATGCTACCAGAAGCGATCAGGGACTATGTTTTTGATGTGGCCGATCGTCAACAGAGCTTACCTGATTTTGTAGCTGTGGCTGCAATAGTAGGGTTATCTGGCCTCTTAGGACGCAAAGCATTAATTTGTCCCAAGCAACTTGATGATTGGTCAGTAACTCCTAATCAATGGGGGGCAATCATCGGGCGACCATCAGCAATGAAAAGTCCCAGCATGAAAGAAGCTCTCAAACCCTTGCGCCAGTTTGATACAAAGGCTGCGCAGCAGTTTGAGGAAGACAAAAAAAATTACGAAGAAGAATGCCAGTTAAATGAATTAGAAAAACTTGCCGCAAAAGAGAAGGCAAAAAAAGCTATAAAGGCTAACAATCGTCAACAGGCAAAAGAAGCTCTTAAAATAATGGATTGCGCTACTTCACCTGTACGACAAAGATTAGTAGTGAATGATGCCACCATAGAAAAATTGGGTGAATTATTAAACGAAAATACTAACGGTTTAATACTGGTGCGTGATGAGTTATCAGGCTGGCTGGCGAAACTAAATAAAGAAGAGCATCAATCTGATCGCGCCTTTTACCTCGAATGCTTTGATGGTAATGGTCATTACACCTATGACCGCATTGGTCGTGGCACAATTGAAATTCAAAATTGCACTCTTTCAATTATCGGAGGGATTCAGCCAAGCAAAATAGCCACGCTGGTTCGAGATGCGATAAGAGGCACTTCTGATGATGGATTGATTCAGCGTTTTCAATTGGCTATATGGCCGGATGATATTGGCAGCTGGGCGTGGATTGATCGTGCGCCTAATCAACAGGCAAGGACAAAGTATTACGCTGTATTTGAAATGCTTCACAAACTCCATTTTAATACCCAAAATGAAGAACCATATTGCTTCCGTTTTACAGATGAAGCACAACAGTTATTTATTACATGGATGAAGGAAATTCAAGATACTGCGCGTAACCCTGATATTCATCCAACCCTTGAAAGCCATATGTTAAAAATGCCTCAAACCGTTGCTGGTTTAGCATTGCTCTTTGAAATAATTGATGGTGGTCGTAAAACTGTTGGAATAGAAGCTACTGCGCGCGCGTTAGATTGGGCAGACTATTTACTGAGCCATGCTAAACGCCTTTATAGCCTTGCTATAAATCATAGTCTTGATGGCGCAAGACTCATTTTGGAACGTAAATCCAAGCTGCCTAGCCCCCTAACAGCGCGCGATATACAACGCAAAGGATGGTCAGGGCTTGATAGTATTGACGCGGTTAATGATGCTTTAAATTGGCTTCTTGATTATGGCCATATTCAAGCAAAAACGTTAAGCGCAGCAGATACAAATGGGCGTCCCAAAATTGTTTATCAATGGATTAACTCTAAACAAGCCAAGGGGAATTAATATGGGACGCTGGCTAAAAAAATTAGATGATATGGACATAAGCGAACCGACAAAACTGACACAATCTTCTGTCGGTTTTGTCAGCACCACTTCGGCACATTTCGATAAAAATAATGCAGTAACATTCGATCTTATTAACTTTGTCGAGCAATGTTGCGTTAACCTACAAATTGAACCACAGCAAGTTATTGATGGGCTGTTATCCACCGATGACGAACAAGATATAATCAACGGCGATATGCCTGCGGAATCATTACGATTACACATAGAACTATGGATATCCGCAGGTAAGCCGCATTACTCAGGCAAAGCACGAAATAAATAATTTATAATCATAATAAAGGAGGAATTATGCCGAACCTTAAAACAGCGCACGATAAACATCTCTATAGCCCACAAGATATAACTGAGGCAAAAGAGAAGTTTAATAGGCATATCATTGATGAAAATGCTATTGCAACCAACAATATCCGAGCCGAAAAATTTGATATGGATAAGGCCAAGCAAAAAAGCAGTGATGCTTTGATAGCGCTTGATGTAAATGGTGGCTTGCAATCAATGCTTGCCGCGCAAATGCTATCTATCCATGAACTACAACAGCGAACAATGGCCTATGCTAACGCCATTGATAGCTTGGAGTTAAAGAAGTACTACACTAACACAGCAGTAAAATTAGCCAATTGCTTTGTACAACAAGCCACCATACTAGCAAAGTTACAAGGTGTTGGAGGTCAAAAAATAATTGTAGAAAGAGTTGATGTCCACCAAGGAGGCCAAGCCGTTGTGGGTAATATCCAAGGAGGGATGGGTAAAAGATAAAAATTATGAAAACAACCTCATAGACCGAGAAAAATATGTATGCGTTTGATCATGCGCCTAGATGTGACGCGAAAACTAAAAGCAACCACGGTAAGCCATGTCGGTGTCCTGCTGTTAGAGGAAAAGCTCGATGCCGTGTCCATGGGGGTGCCAAGGACTCAGGAGCCAAGCTAGGAAATACGAACGCTCTAAGACATGGCGAATCAACTGTAGAAGTTAAAGCGTTCAGACGAGAGCTTAGGCAAGCCATTCAATACAACAAGAAACTACTTCAAGAGCTTGGCTAGATGAATCTGAATGAAAATTTTGAAATCAAATCCCAATCTGGTTAAGTGGCGGGAGGGGGGTGTCGGGGTTTTGATGTTATTAGGGGAGTCCGGTGACACGTAATTTTCTGAGTAATCCTGCCAGTCCAACATAACCTTGTATTTTACCAGACAATTATGATCAAACACAAGCCTAGTCGGGCATACTATTTACATTTTAGGTGTTTTGTCATACAATGTCGAGCGCTATAAGTATTAACTTGCTTATAGATTAAGATCGGCTTGCTTAGATTGCTTAGATATAGGTACGAAACTGTACTTAATAATAATCTCAGAATAATAAATAATTCGAGGTGGTCGAAGTTGTTGTTGTAAATAAAACTTGAGACCACACAATGAATAGAATTTTTGTTTTTTTCATGCTTCTTATGCTTTCGCTATCTGCGCTAGCTGCTGAGAGCACCATACCTAACCTAACTATTATTTCATTATTGTCACAATTTTCACCCCTTGAGCTTTCATGGATGGGATTGATCATTTGTTGCTTGATGTATTTTTTATTTAAATTTGATCGATTTGCTGTTTCGTACGGGCCGGAAATATTAACTACAATGGGGATTGTGGGCTGTTTCGCTAGTATAGCAGTAGCATTGTTACATTTTAATAGTAATAACGTAACCGCAAGTATTCCATCATTGCTAGATGGTATTAAGACTGCTTTTTGCTCTTCTTTCATTGGTGTTGTAGGGGCATTGAGCATCAGAGTACGGCATAAATTTAGTAAGAGTAACTTTAATCAGTCAAGCAAAGGAGATGGGGCGTCTTCAATGGATGATTTAGTAAAGGAAATTACTAATCTAAGAAAAACCCTGTCAGGTGACGAGGAAGGTTCCTTGATTTCGCAGGTCAAAATGTTGAGGCAAGACTCAAATGATCAACAAAAGAAACTCCAAGAGTCTTTTGATAATTTTGCAAAACACATGACTGAAAATAATCAAAAAGCATTCATAAAAGCCCTTAAAGAAGCAATGAAAGACTTTAATCAAAATTTAACTGAGCAATTTGGCGAGAACTTTAAACACTTGAATCAAGCGGTTGAGAAGCTGGTTACTTGGCAACAGCAATATAAAGATGAGCTTGAAGTTATCAAACAATACCAGTCACAGTTCACCGGTGATATGAAGCAAGCTTCAGAGGCATTTACTACCATAGTAGATCACGCCAAACAATTCACCGAGATTGCTCAAAATTTGAAGCTATTACTTGAATCAATGGATAAACAAAAAGATGTACTGTTTATACAGGAAAAAGCATTAAGTGAGCTTTTGGTTACTATGAAGGATCATATCCCTGAGTTTTCTGAAAATACCAGAAAAATGATTTCTGAAATTTCTAATGGTGTAAAACATGTTCAAGCGGAAACAGTAAAAGTAATTTCTGATTACAGCTCAGAGATTAAGACTGTAAATAATGACATGAAAAATACCTTGGCGGATGTAATTAAAGGGACACATAGTTCCTTATCTGATGGCATTAAAGCCAGCGTGAAAACCATCCAAGAAAGCATTACAGAACTTCAGTCGCAAACCGCTGAAATAATAAAAAATCATGGGGCGCAATTACAATCTACCCAGGCTGAAATGAAGAACATACTTATTGATGGCATTAATAAATCACAACATGAAGTAAATGCGGGCTTGCAGGAAAATGCGAGAATCATTAAAGAAGGTGTTCTTGCCTTGGATAAAGAGTTAGAAAAAAGCCTGACTGATTCGCTCACCAGCTTAGGTAAGCAGCTTGCTTCGTTATCTGAAAAATTTGTACATGACTACCTGCCGTTAACAGAGAGGCTTCGTGAAGTTGTTCGTTTAGCTAAGCACAGTGAGGACGCATAAGCATGGATACTTCTAACCAGTCCCACTGGATACCGTTAAGTGATTTAATGACGGGGCTTATGATGGTATTTATGTTGATTGCCGTCACTTTTATGCTACGTGTTGAGCAGACTACAACGCTTGTGGTTAAGGAGTATGAAGAAACTAAAAGTGATCTTGCGCAGGCTTTGCAAAAAGAATTTGCTGAAAATTTGAAGCAGTGGAATGCTGAAATACTCGGTGATATGACTATTCGGTTTGATGATCCTAATGTCTTATTTGATACTGGGTCGGCTATTGTTAAACCTGCTTTTAAAGATATTTTAAATGATGTTATTCCCCGCTATATTTCATTGGTGACCTCGAAAAAATATGCTAAGTCAATTAAGGAAATTCGTATTGAAGGGCATACCTCAAAGAAATGGGCGGTTGGTACAGATGATAAGACAGCATTTATAAAAAACATGCGCCTATCGCAGGAAAGAGCGCAATCAATGCTCGAATACATCCTTAATTTATCAACGCTTAATCAACATGAAAAATGGATGCGAACATATCTGACATCAAGTGGGTTTTCTTCTTCCAAGCCGATATATGATGAGCAACATATGGTTGATGATGATCGGTCACAACGAGTTGAGTTTGTGATTGTTACCAACTCCGAATCCAACATGGATGCTATTTATAAAGAACTGAGAAATCTAAATAATGGATAAGCTTGTAAATTTCTTTGATTTTGCTTCTTTGAATCAGCTAAGGCATTCAATGGGTGCTGATCTTATTCAAGAGTTTAAGTTTGATTCAGGTATTTTACTGCTAGATGATGATTTTATAAGCAGGTTAGATGGTGATGGTATTGAGGTTGATGGCCTTGATGAGATAGACTTTCGTGGCGATAAAACATTGGGCTATAAAGGCCAGCGTGTTTTGATTTATATAAGAGACGTTAGCCCATACAGAGAGAAAGTAAGCTTGCCTAGGTTTCATATATCCACATGCGATACATTGGTTAAAATGTGGAAAAGAAAGCGTGCCGAGCGTTATGTTTTATATCGTAGGGAAAATGGTATATTTCAAGTTAATGTAATAAGAGACGGTAAAATAGATATCAGGCATGAAAAACTAAATGTATGTAGGAATTGCTTAACTAACCTTAACTGGAATAGTTATAGTGATGAAAAACCGCTAAGGAACAAGATTGTATCTGAGTTTTCAATTTCTGAGTTTTTTGAAACATTTCCCAAGTCCCTGCTGTCAGTTAAACCAAGGTATGACGCTGATAATGCCCCTTTAAATGACTACACTGCTAGTTGGAATCAAATTAGTAAAGAAGCAAAGAGAAAGGCTGGCTATCGATGTACAAATGAGCCATGTGGTGTCAGTTTAACTGGGAATCATAGTCAATACCTTCATGTTCATCATATTGATGGTCAAAAGAATAATAATAAGAAATACAATTTGAAGGTCTTATGTGTGAGATGTCATGGCAATGAACCTAGCCATGGACATATGAAATTGAGTCAAGATTATAAGAGATTCATTTCAATGTACGATGAAATCAAATCACAAAATTAATGATGAAATGCGTGGGACAATTACGGGACACTTGTCCGCGAATAAAGGCAACTAATTACCAAAGTTGGCAACACTAAAAAGATCGCAACCTTTTGATTTTATTATCGTTAATTGTTGTAAATGATTGTGGTTTATAGGACGATACGGGATTTCTATTCATGAGTTACAACAGCGAACAATGGCCTATGCTAACGCCATTGATAGCTTGGAGTTAAAGAAGTACTACACTAACACAGCAGTAAAATTAGCCAATTGCTTTGTACAACAAGCCACCATACTAGCAAAGTTACAAGGTGTTGGAGGTCAAAAAATTATTGTTGAGCGTGTCGATGTTCACCAAGGAGGCCAAGCTGTTGTCGGTAATATCCAGGGGGGCATGGGTAAAAAGGAAGAAACATGAAAACAACCTCAAGAACCGAGAAAAAACTCTATTCGTTTGACTCTGCGCCCCGATGCGGCGCACGAACAAAAAGTAATAATGGTGAACCTTGTCGCTGCCCAGCAATCAGAGGTAAATCCCGTTGTCGTGTACATGGAGGAGCAAGAGGCTCAGGCGCTCCACACTACAATCTCAACGCATTAAAGCACGGGTATACAACAGGTGAGGCTAAGGCATTCAGGGAGGATATTAGGCTGGCAATTAAGCGTAGCAATAGGTTTATCAAAGAGCTTGTTTAGCCAAGCATAAAATGTAATTCAATTTGGAAAGTTTACAGGGGTGAGACAGGGGTAGCCGGGGTTTTGGGGTCGTAGTGGTCATCCGGTGGCACACAACTTTCCGAGTTTCTCTACCAGTGACTTTTGTACCCAATAAAAAATATCCATAATCTCCTTTTTCCGCTAATCGATGGACTAATCGAGAATCACCTTCCTTCAACACTGATAGGAATGTTTCATCGGATGATAAAATAAATACAATTTTTTTTAAGGCATGTTCCCGAGGACATTATTATTTTGGCGCGACAACAATAGATCCTAAACCCATTATCCTAAAAAAAGCAGTTGAAATGTGTTAAAATAGGTCAACTCATTAATTAATATAGAAAAAACAGTGATAATCACCTCTAAAACCACTCACCCATTAGGTGAGTCTCATTTTCCGATAAAAAAGCCTAATTTGGTTGTTGAAAATATCAGAATACCTGTTGATACCTTCCAAGGTTTAGTGCATGTGGAATGGGATCAAACAGCATCGGTCACTTCCCTAGGTCAACTACCATTTTTTATTGAATTCCTGAAATTGGGAGGTTTGTTTGATTCTTGGGTAGATGATTGTCCATTAGAATTCACAAGCCCCAATGCGCCGTCTAAACGCGATATTTTAGGCACATTATTACTGTCCATTTTATCGGGTCATAAACGCTATGCTCATGTTACATCGATACGCTCTGATAATGTTAATCCTAAGCTACTGGGTATGAGTAAAGTTGTGAGTGAAGATTCACTGCGTCGATCACTACTGAAGCTGGATGAAGAGGCGGCCATATCTTGGCTGCAAACGCATCTTAATAAATGTTATGCCCCATTACTCAGCGAGCCTTGGATTTTAGATATGGATGTCACAGTAAAAGTCTTATATGGCAATCAAGAAGGGGCGGTTCGTGGCTACAATCCAACGAAACCTGGGCGACCTTCGCACGCCTACCATACGTACACTATCGCTAACTTACGATTAGTCCTTGATTCAGAAGTACAACCGGGCAACCAAACTTCAGCTAATTATTCAGCCCAAGACCTATGGGCCCTATTGGATAATCTCCCGCGCACGAAGTGGCCAAAATTTATGCGCGCAGATAATGCTTATGGAACAAATGAAATAATGAGCGAGGCTGAATTAAGACAATTGCCCTATTTGTTTAAATTAAAAATGACAAAAAACGTTCAGCGATTAATTAAAAAAATAGAATCAAATAATGCATGGACGCAAGCCCATCATGGCTTTGATGGGCAGGAGTCAGTCCTTCAACTAATGGGCTGGAAGACACCACGTCGCGTTATCATACTTCGGCAACGGATCGCAGCAGACGCACCTTCTCTCACACAAGCAACGAACGACACCCAGCTTCAGATTGATTTTGGTAATGAGAAGGAAGATAAGGCAACAGCCTATAAATACTCAGTATTAGTTACATCATTGCCCGATGATATTATTGCCCTAACCCAACACTATCGCGATCGTGCTGACAGTGAAAATGTCTTTGATGAACTTAAAAACCAATGGGGTTGTGGAGGCTTTGTCACTCAAGATCTTAAGCGGTGTCGTCTTTTATCACGAACGGTTGCACTGATTTATAATTGGTGGAATTTATTTGTTCGTCTGGCCAAGCCAGATAAACACATGGAAGCTATTACAAGTCGGCCCTTACTACTACATGCTATTGGTAAAGAAACAACACATGCAGGGCAAACATCCATCCGAATCACAAGCACGCATGGAGCAAGCGGTAGCATTGAGAAAATGTTACGTCGTATTGTGGTCTTTTTTAAGGAATTAAAGGCTAATGCAGAGCAGTTAACAGTAGAACAGCGCTGGTCTCGCATATTGAGTAAAGCCGTTGAGCAATTCCTGGGAGGAAGACGCTTGTTTGAACCGATTTTTTTGGAAGCACCTGCTTAAAATAATTTATCGCAGAAAATTAACGATATTTTCTTGGAAATCGGACTGGATTTTTTGGTTCAATGAGACCGTCTTTTTTGTTGTTTGTGGGCGATGAAAAAATCAAAATTGTCTTTGAATTTCTATGCAACTGCTTTTTTTAGGATTATGTAATTTGACAATATGCTGATCAGAATATAGAATCGACATGATCAAAAAACACCATATGCCATTTAGCGATATGGATGTTACAAAATAAGAAACGTTTTGCGAAAATTCAGTCTCTAAAATAACAACAATAATCAAGATGTGATATTCGTTTTAATTAATAGCGAACAGAAAGGTTATTGTATGAAAAAAATTTTAGTGGCTGCTCCTCTTTTTCTTTTGTTATCTGCTTGTGCTACTGGCTATCACTCCGTGGGCTTATCGGGTGGTTTTGACGAATTCAAGTTATCAAATGACTCTTACATAGTTCGATTTTCTGGTAATGGTTTCACTAGTGGTGATCGTGCCTATAAATATGCTATTAGACGTTCTGCTGAGCTGACCAAAGAAAAAGGATATAAATATTTTAAAATCATAAAATCCTCATCTGCTGTAGATAGAAGTACTTATGTAACTCCCTTAAGGGCAAACACTCAATCAAATTATAATGGTTACGGCGGTTATGGATATGGCAGTGTTACTGGAAACAGTACTACAACCATAACTGGTGGAGATGTAATTACAACAGAAAGGCCATCCACATCGTTTGCTATAAAAATGTACAAAAATCAAGTGAGCGGCTCCCTGAATGCTGATGTTGTTTTAAGTAATTTTGATAAAAAATAATTCTGAAAAATATCTAAAACAATGGAAGCAACAATGATCATTAGAGTAATATCATCCGTATTAATTTCTGCCTTATTTCTTTTCTCAGCACTTCATGCTTCTATATTAGGAAAAGCAGAGCACTCAAAATGCGATAAATTTTTTCTATCCACTGATAAAAATGCTTTTAAAATATGCTCTAAAGAGGCTGACCAAGGTGATGCTGATGCCCAATCTAATTTAGCAGATCTTTATGTAACAGGATCTCTTGAAGCTCCAAAAAATTATGAACGTGCGTTGTTTTGGTATAAAAAAGCGGCTGAGCAAAATAATATGTATGGTCAATCAGGGTTGGCTTTTATGTATTTACAAGGTTTGGGCACTGATAAAGATTATCAAAAAGCATTTTATTGGTACGATAAAGCAGCAAATCAAGGAAACCCTACAGCAAAATTTCATCTTGGAGTAATGTACAGTTATGGCATAGGTTGTTCTACTGACGAAAAGAAAGGTTTTAATCTAATTCGAACATCTGCGGAGCAGGGAAATGCAGATGCGCAATGTTTCTTGGGATTGGTCTATCAAGGTTCTGGGAGTATTCATAATGATAAGTCAGCGTATTATTGGCTCAATAAATCTGCGGAGCAAGGTATGCTGGAAGCGGAGTATACCGTAGCCTTAATGTATCTTAATGGGCAAGGTATAGCTCAAGATAGAACTCGTGCTTTTTACTGGATACAAAAATCTGCGGAGCAAGGTGTTGCTTATGCGGAATATAGTTTAGCCGTTATGTACTTTGAGGGTCTAGGTACATTGAGAGATCATTCAAAAGCTTTCAAGTGGTTCAAAACAGCAGCTACCAATAACAACAGTTATGCGTGGAGCTTTCTTGGGTACATGTACTTTAATGGACTTGGTACAATCAAAGATAATAACAAAGCACTTTATTGGTATAAAAAAGCTGCGACAGTAGATATGCCCGCGGATTTAGATACTTATGCTGCCAATACTTTATCTACGGTATCTCCTACTACTAAGATGACCTCTGAGAAGGGTTATATTCAAAATTCGTTGGGGTATATGTATCAGAATGGTTTTGGTGTAAAAAAAGATTTTAAACAAACATTTTACTGGTATAAACAAGGGGCAGAGAAAGGGCATAGTTTTGCGCTGGCCAATTTAGGACAGCTGTATTTTAATGGCCAAGGCACATTAAAAAATTACAATGAAGCTTTTAAATTGTTTCAAAAAGCAGCTGACAAAGGTAATGCTTATTCGCACTTAAGGCTAGCTGTTATGTATTACATGGGCATTGGCACATTAAAAGATTACAAACAAGCTGCTCATTGGTGTAGGCTGGCATACAATGAAAACATAAAAGGAGCTGAATTATTATGGAATATGGGAGAGCTTTGGAAATATGAATAATTGTTGTTGCCGGATAAAAGTAGGTACTTATCGACGCCAAAAGATTTTTTTTTGTAATTTTAACTTAGAGAAATATTGAAAGTACTCATGTACACTTTTCTTTAAGTGTACCCCGAAGTGTACCCTGAAAAATTTCTAGCATGTTTATTGAAACGTAACTCATTGATTCTATTGGTCGGGACGGAAGGATTTGAACCTTCGACCACTAGCACCCCATGCTAGTACGCTACCAGGCTGCGCTACGCCCCGACTGGTAGCGAATCATATCGAAATCAGAAGAAAATAACAAGAGCTAGGGTGTTAACTTAGGCCTGGGAGACATTGGAACTGTAGAGGCCTCTTGTTGTTCGGCAATTTCATCGTCTGTGCCGTCTACGCCGGTTGTTTCGTATCCAGGGACTCCATCGCCAAGTAAATTAACCTCATCACCGCCAATAAATTGATTGTGATCCAAATCATTTGAGGTGCCTTCTAACTTCATTTCTTCAGTCAGCGCGTCTGTGGGGGATATGATGGTATCCGGTTCCTTTTCTAAATCTACCATTTTAATGCCTTAATAAAACACTATTTATCCATTAATTTTAGCAGGATTTTGAGTTATTTGGGGCTTGCGCCTCAATCCTTTATGACAAGTAACACATGCGTTTGGTGGTCCGATTAAAATTCCCGCCTTCGCGGGAATGAAATTTATCCCGATTAAACTGATGAGTGGGTGTCTATTAGCGAATTTTTTATTTTTTGAGCTTCAAATTTAGAATGTGATATCTGAATGTAGCGATTACAGCTGTTAAGTTCGGCATAACGTAAATGAGAAACCGCCAGGTTAAGCTCTTTTTTTGCAGTCGGATAAGAGTAGTCAAGAATCAAATACCCTGCTTTCTCAATTGACACCGAGGACAACCCCAGTCTTTCTGCGCAGTCAGCCCTCACCTGGCTTGACACCAATGAGGCTACTGTTGCAGATAAATCCTGACATTGTTGGGCTAATACTTCCTTTTTCCCTAAAGCATCAGCATTAATGCTAAAAAATAATATGGGTAAACAGAGAATTAGGGCTTTTTTTAAACTCACGTTATTCATATCAACTCCTGTATTGTCTTAAGATAACCGTTATTAAAATTAATATCCCTTTAATAAAATGAATAGTGAATCTGGATTTGAACCATTTCAATGTATCTATGACTTATACCTCATTCCAGGACAAAAACATTCAGGGAAACTCCAGCATCATTAACCTGACATCACAGCCATTAAGCTAAGAACAAGCAGCCAAATTTATAGCCTGTTCTAAGTCAATAGCCTTCGTTGGGTCGCGACCCAAACTACGATTTTACTTAACCTAACAACGGTGAAACTTAGTTCGCAAGAAATAATTTTTAGATTTATTATCTTGCGAAGTTCAGGAGCAACTCGATAAAACCAATAATTCTTTTAACCAAAAGCATTAATTCCAGTAATGTGTCTTCCTAAAACCAAGGTATGAACGTTATCCGTACCTTCATAAGTAAAGACAGATTCCAAATTAAGCATATGTCTAATGACATGATACTCAAGACTTATTCCATTCCCACCCATAAGATTCCTACATTTTCGAGCAATTTTCAATGCCTCACGACAGGCATTCCCCTTAGCTAGGGAAATCATAGTAGGAGTTTCTCTGCCCTGATCTTTCAAGCGGCCTATTTGAAGATTAAGGCACTGGGATTTAATAATTTCTGTATACATGTCCGCTAAGTCTTTTTGAATTAGCTGAAAAGAGGCCAAAGGTTTATCAAATTGTTTGCGCTCTAATAAGTAACCTCGAGCCATATCAAAACAATCCATAGCCGCCCCCATTGCCCCCCAGGCAATGCCGTAACGCGCCTGGCTTAAACAACTTAAAGCAGCTCCCAAACCCTTATCAGACCCTGGCAAAAAGTTTTCATCAGGAATAAAAACATTATCGAATACTAGTTCGCCAGTTACGGAGGCTCGGAGTGACATTTTTAATTTGATTTCAGGACAACTCACTCCCTTGGATTTCGTTTCAACAATAAATCCACGAATGCCCTGCTCTGTTTTGGCCCATACAATGGCAATATCGGCAATCGGAGCATTGGTAATCCACATTTTTGCGCCATTTAAGATCCAGCCATCTTCTATTTTTTTTGCATTAGTGCGCATACTGCCAGGATCTGAACCTGAATCGGGTTCGGTTAAACCAAAACATCCAATCACTTTGCCAGCAGCCATAGCAGGTAAAAAACGCATTCTTTGCTCTTCGTTACCAAACCGAAAAATAGGATACATGCATAAAGAGCTTTGCACTGAAACAAAACTGCGAAGGCCACTATCTCCTCGCTCCAGCTCCTGGCATACAAGACCATAAGCCACATAGGATGCTTCAGCACCTCCGTATTGCACAGGCAAGGTTAAACCCAATAAACCCAGATCTGCAGATTTTTGAATAAGCTCAGGAGGAAACTGTGCATCCTCAAAAGATTCTGCCATTAAAGGCACCACATCATTGCTTACAAAACGCGCCACACTGTCTCGTATCATGCGCTCGTCATCATGCAGTTGCTCATCAAGAAATAACAAGTCGTCCACTTTCTGTCTCCCTTTTTTCTGACTGTAATGCAATTACCGCCTCTACTATACTTTCCTGACTTGGTAATAAATAGTGCCAGGCGGTACCTAATGGAATAAAACAATCTTTCCCTGTGATTCGTTTGACCTTCAAATTGGATGATGTTTCTTCCATCAATAAGGTCATCAATCCTTCACTAAGCGAACCACTTTGTCTTCCTTCATCAACTATGAGAACACGCTTCGCCGAAGCTACTTCTTTTAAAATAGCCTCTTTAGGTAATGGACTCAACCAGCGCAAATCAACAATTTTTACCTCGATACCATATTGCTCCTGCACTATTTTAGCCGCCTGTCGGGATAAATAATAACCGTTGGCATAGGTCAAAATAACTGTATCGCCTTCACCATAAATCCCTACCTCCCCCAAAGAAATCATTTCTTGGGGGGAGGGATAATCAAAAAGCCAGCCATTATCTCCTGGAGAGTGTAAATCTTTAGTCATATACAAGGCTATAGGCTCTAAAAATACTACTACCCGCCCTTCCTGATAAGCTAAACGCATACAAGTACGAAGCATTTTTGCAGCATCCGGCCCGCTGGAAGGACAGGCAACAATCACTCCCGGTAAATCACGAAGCACCGTGAAGGAATTATCATTGTGAAAATGCCCGCCAAATCCTTTCTGATAAGCAAGAGAAGCGATTCTGAGTACCATGGGATTTTGATATTGGCCATTGGAAAAAAAAGACAACGTGGATGCTTCACCACGCAATTGATCTTCTGCATTATGCAGGTAAGCTAAAAACTGAATCTCCGGAACTGGAATAAATCCATTATGGGCTAATCCAATTGCCGTTCCCAGAATAGTGGTTTCGTCAAGAAGGGTATCAAAAACCCGGCGTTGGCCAAATCGCTCTTGCAGCTCCGCAGTAACTCGATAAACCCCACCCTTTTTACCTACATCTTCACCAAAGACCAGCATATTAGGATACTGCATCATCAAATCAGTCAAGGCAAAATTAATGTGTTGGCACAAGTTTCTTTTTTGCCCTAACTGACTGTATGTATTAGCAAACACTTGGGCTCGTTGGAGTTCATCAGGAATGGACAGGACTGGTTTTTTTTCTCTCTTAGGAACCAAAGAAGCCATGACTTCATTAGCGCTGCCCATTCGAGGTTCTCTTATCGCTTCAACCGCTTTAGCTTCAATCAAAGAACGATTATCCTGATACAGGTCTACTATGGCTTGCAAACTCATCCAACCTTCTTTATAGAGGATACCTGCAGTATGTAATAAAGGATCCTGAGCTTCTCGTTGTTCAATTTCAGCCTGAGTATTGTATTGCGATTCAATATCAGAACCTGCGTGTCCCAATAAACGCACACAATTCATGTGTAAAAAAACCGGTTGTTTTTTAATTCGTGCTAAATATTCTGCTTCGTGGGCTTTAGCGTATATATCAGCAATATTTAATCCATCACAGGCAATATAGTGTAACCCTGGGCGTGAGCTAACTGAGGATTTTATCCAGTTAGCGGGAGTAGGTACTGAGATACCAATACCATTGTCCTCACAAATAAATACTATTGGTAAAGGATAGTTTTGTTGGCTTATCCAGGAACAGGCATTCAAAGTAGTCTGGGTTGAGGCATGATTCGTTGAAGCATCCCCAAAAGAACAGAGTATCACAGAGTCTGCAGCAAGCTTACTGCGAAGGTTTAATTCTTTTGCCCGTGTAATGGATAACGCCGCACCCAAGGCCTTGGGCAAATGGGAGGCGATAGTCGATGTTTGCGGAGGAATATACAATGGAACACTGCCAAAAACCTTATGCCGACCACCAGAAATCGGGTCAGACGCGGCGGCAACCAGTGACAGCAAAATATCTTTGACTCCATTCGTGCTGGATAATTTCTTGGCACGTTGTAAGTAGAATCCCCCGCTGCGGTAATGCAAAAAGGCCATATCAGTAATTTTGAATACTTGCCCCAGCACTGCATTACCTTCATGACCACTACTGCCAATCGTATAAAAGGCCAACCCTTTTTCTTTTAATTGTCTGGATATTAAATCAAGAAGTCGTGATTTAATCTGGGAGTCGAAGAGATCCAGGGCAGTTTTTTTTTCTAATTCTGCCATTGTTGGACTGATATTACTGTTAAGTTCTGGAAAATCTGCCCGCACTACTCGTTTAAGAAACTGTTCATCAACTACTCTGGCTCTATCTAACATCACTACACCTTATAAAGATTGCGCAATGACCAGTAGAACTTTGGGATGCCCTCAAAAAATTAGTTATTTATAACCATATGATTTTAAATTAAAACTAATAAAATGATAACGCTCCCAGCTCAAATTCTGGCGTCCTTTCCTGGTGAATTATAAAGCAATTCATCACTTTGCCGATAACAAAGAAGAGAAGTATATACTCATTCAAAATGAACCGAAAGGATGGTGTATGGCCATTGAAATGAATAAATCACCCAGTGTTCGCCTAACCCCTGTGCAAGAGATCAAACTGGCCAAACCTGCAACAGAACTTTATGTTGGGCAAATTTTAAAAACCGTAGTCGTAACCGCGTTAACTAACGATCAAGTGCTCATTAACATTAATGGCCAAAATCTCAATGCAAAATCCTCTCACCATTTTATACCTGGAGAATTATTACAAGTAAAAGTAATCGCTAATACCGATGAAACCATTCTTGAGGTACAGCATCCTCATCGTTCATCTACCATTTTACAAAATACCCTATTATTGACCTTACCCAAACAGGCACCTCCCACCGGTCTTATCAATACGATGAATCAATTAGTGCATTTTGAAAACTTGCCTGAAAACATTCAGAAACAGATTACTGGCATTTTGAATAACTTTGTTTCTCTTACGGAATTACCCCAACAATTAAGATATGCTATCAATCAAAGTGGACTTTTTTTAGAATCTGCATTATTAAAATGGCAACGCAGCATGAATCCGAGAGGATTGAGGACTGATTTCAAAGGACAATGTCTCAGGTTGTTAAGTAGCTTACCGACTTCCAATAAAAAAAACAGCAGCTTATTACCCAAACCGGAGTCACCCCTATTAGAACAAGATTCATTACCGCTGCCTGGTGCAATTCCACAATCATTGCATAAAGATTCATTTGTCTATCTATTGGAACAATCTCCAGAAGAATTACAATCTATTTTGGCAGAGCAACTAGTCCAAGTGCTTGCGAGAATTACCGCCAGTCAAATTAATCATTTATCTAATGGCAATAAGGATGGTTATTTTATTATGCTCGATCTGCCTATAAGAACACCAGAGTCCATTGAGGTGATTCCATTGATGATTAAGCAGCATCAGGCAAAACCCATGCATCCATCGAGATGGTGTCTGTCCTTTGCTCTAAACTTGTCCCAACTGGGAGATATACAAGCCTCTGTATCACTTCATAGTAACAATATAGACATTAAAATTAATGTGCAAAAATCATCTACTATCGACATACTCAATCAACATCAACAGGAAATCGGAACGCTATTCAGTAAACTTGGTCTTAACTTGCATCATTGGAAATTGCAACTTGGATTGGAAAGTAATCATATTGATGTAACCAACTTACGATTATTGGATATACGCATATGAAAAAAAAGAAAAGTCTGGCGGTTGCCTTACGCTATGATGGTAAAGGAGCTCCTCTCGTTACCGCCAAAGGAGAAGGCATGATTGCCAAGCAAATCATTGCCACTGCAAAAGAGCATGGCATACCTCTGGAGCAAAACGAAGAGTTGACCACTTTATTATCAGCTGTAAGCATCAATGAAGAAATTCCTCAACCGCTTTACACGGCTGTAGCTCAGATATTAGCTTTTCTTTATTATGTTAATGGCAAACAACCAAAAGAATAAATATTCTGCATCCTTATTGGCAATAGATGGACTTATAATCTACAATTTGGTTAAATATAGAGGTGTGGAGTCATAATGAAAGGATTAATTGTATTAGGAATTTTTTTACTTACCACTGGGTGCGCCTGCAGAACTACCGAGATTGTTCAATTCAGACAAGTGACCGTTGCCCCAGTGGTTGAACCAGTAATTTTAGGTATCGAATACCCTGGCCCCATGGATGTCACTACAACAACCATTGATTATTATTGACGCTTAGATTTTTCTTCAATTACTCACATCACATAGTCTTTGGTTGACAATGACTTAATCTGCTCTTAAGCCAAACCTGTCTATAATATAAAGAAGAGACAGCAGTATTCGAGGCAACCGATGGCAACTCCGTTAACAATTTTCCAGGCCCAGGCTCAAGCTGTTTATATGAGTGAACTGGCTAAAATAGCTCAGGAGGAGGCAGTAAAGGAAAGCAACTTGCTTTCCTTTGATCCCCAAGGACGAGTGCTAATCGAGGTCACTCCTGATGCCAAACAAAAACAACGCATAATGGAAAAAATAAAAAATATAGCGCCTCCAGGGGAGTTAGAAATAGATATACAAGCCTTAACTTTAAATGAGGCTGTTGGCAAAATGGTTACACCGACTACAACAGTTAGCCTGGATATCAAAACTAATCCCCGGTTAAAAAATATATTTGATACTCAGTTAGAAAATGCTCTAAAGAAAATTGAGACACCTCAAGTTACAACACAAATAATGAATCAACTCACTACAAAGCCTAAAGGTAGTCTGATTGCTCTGCAACAGGAGTACTATTTCCATCTAGCCCTAGTCGCGCGAGTCTACGAAAAAGCAGCCCCTGAAGATTTATCTAGCGAAAAAATGGCGTCAATACACCATGCAGCTACTGCTGCAGTAAATAGCCTAGTGATAGAAGCCTATGCCAAAGCTCTGAAAGGAGCCATGAGAGGCAATACTCTGGACATGGCCAAATTAAATAAATCATTAGATAAAGCCCGAAAAGAACTATTACCCAAAGCTCACAACATCATGATGAAAGCAATAGTAAGCCATACGGGCGTTATTTTAACAAAAAAACAACTTAAAGAAATTACCAATCCCAAAGGAATTAAAGAAACTATAAAACATGTGGCTGAAGGAACTACTGCAACATCCAACGATATAGTACATCTAGATTCGGAAGTAGGTTTAGCCACCCTAATTGCCGGCTCGAAAAATACAGCCCATGACCGAATCGAAGGGAATCAGTTCGCCCATCGTCAACTCATTACCCATAGTTTAAAGGCTGATGGCCGTATTGAAGCAAATAAAAACCTTCGCATCCAAATTCGTACTCCATCTCCAGTCTTAAAGGAGGGCCTGGCGGACGATAATGCTTACATTAATGACGCAGTGACTAAACTGACCACCATTACAACAGATTACAAATTAGATAAACATCTAACCAGTGATGAGAACAAACCCAAAGCATTTATTTACAATAGTTATACTGCTTTAAACGATACCCTGGGTGATATAAATGGGAACTTACAAACTCAAAGCGCTGATCATATTTTACGTGGGGCGCATCGTTATAATGCACGACAACTACACAATAATCCCGATCCAGTATTTTGTTTTGTCCAAAACATCTCGGTCAATGGTTTTGGCGATACTTTAGGCTATGATACCGGCAATCCATTAAGGGAAGAATCCACCCTGATGACCGAGATGGCCTTATTGCATACTCTTTATGATGCATCTCCTGAACAACAAAATAAGATAGGTAAGGTATTTGATCAATACAAAAAATATCTCCAGACTCCTCATCGTCCGTCTTATTTTTCCAATTCTCAAGCAGGGAAAGAGGCTAAAGAAATGATCCAGTCTCTAAAAAGCGTATGGAAAGATAAAGTTAACCCAGTATCTGACAATATTCAGGAGAATGTAAACAACGGATTGAAAAATCTAATGGCCAATAATTTACATTTTGATCATGGATATTCCAAACTCTTTCAAGCTTTGTCAGTCTATGCTGAAGAAGCGTCCATTGGTGGATGTAAAAGCGGTAATGAGCGTGCTCAAGCGATTAATGGTCGTGTCGCGATCTTGGATAGTTTATCAGGCGGAAACGAAAATTCTGAAGGAATGCAAAAGATTAAAGAGGCTCTTTCTGCCTTGGCTAAAGGGGGAAATAATGTTCCTCAAACAGCCCAAGTTCTTAAAGAGGCTTTAGATACTGAATACAATAGAGTAGGCCTGCAAAGTGCTGCATCCGTTGTCAGTCTGGTTGACCAAGGTGCCTCAGCGAAGGTTGAAGCAAAAAATGGATTCCTCTGGTGGTGGACCTCTAGAAATTATGCCGAAGAACCTGACACGGTAATGGATAATCTTCATCAAAGTAAAGCAGGAAGTATGCAAGCGCACAAATCATTAACCCAATTGATGAAAGAAGCATGGGATTTTGGCCCCAAAAGCTGGTGGGATCGATTGAAATCAAGCCCTCTTGGTGCAGTGGGCGGAGTAATCGCTATTGTCATTCTTCCCATAGCAATTGGAGTTGGGATATATAACGCAATTGACAACATTGAAAGAGCAGCTAAGGAAAATGAGATACTCGACATCCAAGGTAGCGCTAATACGCATACAACAGGTGTTGAAAAAAATGAAAACAGCTATGCACGTATTGACCGTAAATTAGACAATAGTAGGGGGCATAAACATCCAAAAGGGATAAGAACACCTGATTATATAGAGGATGAGGCTCACCAAAAAGAAAATACCCATCCTGGTTTAACAATAGCAGCGAGTCTGCAAACTACAGCTCCTATCGGGATCTCATCTACCCGCATGAAAAAAGATGCGGAAGATAATGAGGATAGCGGATACACCCCTCAATAAACGTAAAATTTTAATTCTGTAAATCAGCCATCATGGTACCTGCTTAATTTAAGTGGTTCATCAGTCTGGACATTGAATGTTTTTCCATGCTAAACAACGGGTATTGTTTTTTATAAAATTGTCCATGAAAAAAATCACACTCTTTATCCTTTTATTATTAATTAATACAACCAGTTATGGGCTACCCAATGGTTTTGTTTATCTTCACGAGATTGCCCCAGACATCATTCAGGACATCCGTTACGCGACTGCTAATAATTTTATTGGCAGTCCTATTCCTGGATATGAAAAAAGAGTCTGCATTGTTACCAGACAAGCAGGAGAACAATTAAGAAAAGCACAACAGAAAATAAAGGCTAAAGGATACAGCCTTAAAGTCTATGATTGTTATAGACCGCAAAAGGCAGTAAATTATTTTTATCAATGGAGCCAGAATCCTGAAAAACAACAACAGAAGACCGCATTCTATCCGCGTGAAATAAAAAAAAATTTATTTAAGAACAATTACATTGCTCTTTATTCCGGTCATTCTCGGGGCAGCACAATTGATTTAACCCTTGTCAAATCAAGTAATCCGTCTAAAAATACCTCCAAAACTAATTTAATGCGTTGTTATGATCGTTCACCCAACTACCTTGATGATGATTCCATTAATATGGGAACCCGATTTGATTGTCTTGATAAAAGCGCCCATATTTATTACCCCAATTTAAGTAAAATCCAACAAAAAAACCGTTTGTTATTAAAAAAATTAATGCTCCGTCATGGATTCAGACCCTACTTATATGAATGGTGGCATTACACCCTCAACAATGAACCCTATCCCAGTACTTATTTTGATTTTCCTGTTAATTAATTCAAGGGATTCAAATGATCACAAAAAAACTACATTGATTATTTTTAGATCATCAAGTATCATCGTTATCCGTTTATCCAGATAATATTACCTTCGGAGAATTCAAAATGCGTATGACCAAACTGTTTTTGCTCTCTTTGGCACTTAGCGCTAACTCATTTGCTCAAGATGTCAAAGTAGTCGGAACTATAGAACATACTATTACTATACCGCAAAATAAAAACATAAATGCGAAACCCGCGACTCAACATATTAAGTTACTAAAAATACAATTATCTGATACAGCGCTTCTTGCTCTGACCCAAAGAACTACAGCAACAATTAATAAAACCACTGCTCAGTCTACTCCTGCCAATCTTCCTCACCAATTGGACCTTGGAATGAATAACGTACCCGTTTTAAACCAGGGTACCTTTGGATCTTGTGTTACTTTTGCAAACACTGCCGCCATCGATGCTGCATTAAATAAAGGAGACTATATAAGTCAGGTATGCCAATTACAGCTAGGACTGTATTTAGAAAGAAATGGCTATACTCCCAGTGGCTGGGATGGCTCTTATGGTCGTCTGGTTTTAAATCAAATGGACACCTTTGGCATCGTTAGTAAAGAAAAACAAAAAACACAAGGGTGTGGCGGTTTAACTGAGTACCCCACAACAGAAATGCCTTCCCAGGATACGGCAATGTCACCTGAACAATTCCATCAATTGAGCGAAAATCTTGCTGATATCACAGTAACCTGGTCTCCTATTCTAGATGTCTTTAACGCATTGTTAGATAGAACAAATACCGATAAAACCATTAATGATATTAAAGTGGCATTGAATGAAAAGGATAGAGTTACTTTTGGAGTTCTGCTTTTAGATTTTGATCTGGGTATGGCCGGTGCTGTTGGTACTCATAAAACTAATTTCGACTCCTGGGTTTTAACTCCTGAAATAGCTCGAGATATTTATCTGCGTCCATTATTTGGCGGGCATGAAATGATCATTACTGGTTATGATGATGATGCGATTGCCACAGATGATCAAGGCAGACAACACAGAGGTTTATTTACTTTGCGAAACTCATGGGGAGAGCATGTAGGCAACAAAGGTAACTTCTACATGTCTTATGATTACTTTAAAGTACTGGTGATTGAAGCTCAGCGGATCCGCAATCTTCCTGACGATGAAGAAAATCCCTCCGAATAAACATAGCCTCTGGATCCAAGAAAATCGAGTGAGAACCCTTTTCTCACTCGATTCAAGCGACCTTGCGAACTGTGAGGATACAACACGCCCAAACTTGCTTTGCCAAGACGACAAAAACACCAGTCCCAAGACAAAGTGCGCATTTTATAAGGTCTGTACCACTGCTAATTAACTTTATAGGTTATATGACACACATTCTTTGGTACCCGCGAACTTTTTACTCCATAGTACAAATCCTGCTCTAAAAAATCGCATGTTTGTTGGTCGCTTAAATCATCCAGACATTGAGATAAAGTCTGGTTGGAACAAACAGGAAAAATAGCGTCTGAAGAGCCTAATGCCTGATACCGTTCTTCCCCCCATCCATTTAAACTAGTTGTGTAATAGGTAGTATAATTTTTAATGGCCCTTTGTTTATCCAGACTAAAAATTTTCATTCCCGGATTATTGTGATGATTACGGCTAATTGAAGGAGTTGAGTAAACATATATATTGGAATTATCATTTAAATGAATTTTTCTTAACTCATCCATATGAGTATGCCCGCTAAGCAGAGTCACCTGATCATAAGAAGAATGATATTTTTCTAACAAATTTAGAAAGATTTGAGTATACCGCTCTTGAAAAAATAAGGTTCCGTTGTAGGCATTACCTGGGGGAATATGCATGGCAATTAATAATTGCCTGGCATGATTTCTTTTTAACTGATCTTCCAGCCATGCTAATTGTGCTAATGCATCTCGCTCCTGATTAGGATATTTAGGTGAAAAAAAAGGCATTCTTACCCATTGCGTCGAATTTAGCGCAATTAATATAATGCCTTTGTCATCGGGAATAACATAACTGGAATAATATCCTTCCTTACGCATCCGCGAGTCATCAATCATCAATCCATCACAATGAGTACAAGCACCCGTCCAATCCGTTGCAAAAGTTAACGGAGATTTATCTTCAAACTCAAAAGGCTGGTAATTACCAAGCAATGAATCATTATTACCCGTAATATAAAAAATCGGTTTTGATCGTTTATCCGCTTCGTATAATCCATGAAATACCGTTCTCTCGAACTCCTCTTTTTTAGGCGTTACAAATAGGGAGTGAGTCGGTATATCTCCCAAAAAGAGAATAAAATCGACGCCATTAATTAATTTTTTAAACTTATTTAAGGTTATTTCTAAAAATTCACTACCCGTATCCATACCTTCTTTTGAGGTGTTTTCACTTCCATAATGAATATCACTTATGGTTAAAAACCTTGGATTGGCAAAAGTAGAAGACAATAAACTTAAGGTCAATAAAACCACTTGCAAGATCAAACTCAATTAACTCTCCAATTTTTCTAAACATCACCCAGAGGCTCTTACAATCCTTCATACTGCAACTCGTTTGTGGTATCCAGAAATTCAGTGCCAGAAAAAGCTTCCCTTCTGAATTATACCGCTTCCCGAATAATCCATGAACGCTGTCCTATATCTGAAACTGTTGGGGTCTGCATCCAAAGCATCATGGGTTTACCAGTAGGGCTAATGGATAAAACCTTGGAGGACAAAGCAACAGCAAAAGAATATTTCTGAGCTACTGTGCGCAAAGCAGACCATACTTTACTTGCATCAGGTTGGTTATCAGTAACAATCAATTCATTTCCTCGATAGACAACATTTACTGCCTGACCTCTAAGAGCAAGTCTGATTAACGATTCCAGACGTCGCCACTTGGCCTGATGACTTCTTTGCACGTCTCCCTGAGTAGGATTCGTTTGGAATTTAATACGGCTATGGGGTCCAAAAACGCGGGCTAAGTGGTTTGATCCAGGACTTTGCTGCAGAAAATAAGTACATAAGGCATCTAACAAAGGACGGCCAGGGCCTGCTGATTTTCCTGGTAATCGGTTTATATACATCGCAAAAGCCAGAGTATGACCGTTAGTCGTATATAAGTAACCAGAAAGACTGTTCATTCCTGTCATGGTTCCTGTTTTAGCCCGAACAAATCCTTGCTGAGTTGGGATTTTGAATCGTTTTTGTAATGTGCCATCACGCCCTGATATAGGTAATGACGCTATGTATTCATAAGACAAAGGAAAACGTTGGTACAAAAATTTTAATAAAGAAATAGTTTGTTCTGGAGTGACTAAATTATAGCGAGATAAGCCTGAGCCATCAGTAAAAATGGCTTTTTTCAAATCAACTCCTGTTTGTTGTTCTAAAAATTTTTTAATCACTGGTTGTGCTTCATCCCAATTGAGAGGGGAGCCATTTATTTGAGAAGCGGTGTGTAAATACAGGCTATCAGCATATAAGTTGTCTGATGGTTTTAACGTATCAGCCATGAGCTGGGAAACAGGTTTGGAGTGTTCTGTAGCGATAAGCAATGAGCCAGTAGGCGCTGTGCCTAAATTCACTTGACCATAAAGTATAATATTAGCTTTCATTAATTGATTTTTGATCACTCTTTGCGCGTACATTAATGGATTTTTTATAGCCAAACGTTGTTGCACCGCCCACTGTCCAAGAGCGACACAACCCCGCACGCTTAAATTATTATTTTATCCAAAGTAAAGCCTACTCCGCAATCCTTAGCACTGGCTGCAGTTTTAGTTTGATTATTAATAACAATTGCCCCTTCATTATCATCACTCACTTCAATTATAGCGGGATCACCAACCTTGGCTCCAGGGTTAACCGTGACAGTCAACCGATTGGAGTCCAGCATTAGAGGTGCTACAGGAGCACCATAACTATAAATTAAATCGGAGGTTAGCCAACCGGGAGGATAAGCGTTTACTGAAGCCAGACTGCTGTCAATAACCACATCCCCTTGAATAGCAATGATATTCCACTCTTTGAGTGAGGCGAGTAAAATTCTTAAATCATCACTGGTGAACGAAGGATCGCCACTTAGATGTAAATAAAGGTTCCCTTGAAGAACTCCTTGTTGTAACTGACTGGCACTGGTACTCAACTGATTTTTAAATCGATAGTCTGGGCCAAGCGCCATTAGAGTAGCCGCCTCAGAAAAGAGTTTCATATTACTGGCAGGAATATACAAACGTTCGGCATTTCTACTATAAAGAGTTTGACCCGAGGACAAATCGACAACTACCATTCCTAGATTGACGTGTGGATTGAGACGATTAATTAGCCTGTCCACACTGATCTGCATGCTTGCACCAAACGATGACATGAACCCTAACACCCACAAACAAATGCCTGTTAATGTCCTTTTCATCGAGGTAGATTCCTTTAAATATGAAACAAATAATATTTCTAATGATTAATCATATCTCAAGCCCAATCGCTCCAAAAGCCCTGCGAGGGTATCATTATCAAAAAATTTAACGTTTAACCAACCGCCTTCTTCATTATCGTTTATAATTTGTACAGGAGCACCTACTTGCTCTGATAATATGGTTTGCAACCGCTCAATATCTCTGTCCTTTTTAGCGTTCTTAGGGACATCCAGAGGTTTCTTTTTATAGGATTTTATCGCGTGTTCCAGCTGTCTTACCGACCACTGTTCTTGTCTAGATTGATTGGCAAACCATTCTTGCTGCTCTGGATTTAAGCCAACAAGAACTCGGGCATGGCCCAAAGACAGAATTTTGTCACGAATAAATGATTTAACTAATTCAGTCAGGGTGAGTAGACGTAAAATATTAGCAACATGACTGCGTGATTTCCCAACCAAAACAGCAATTTCATCTTGTTGATAATGAAACTCGTCGATCAAACGTCGATACCCACTGGCCTCTTCAATTAAGTTTAAATCCTGCCGCTGAATATTTTCAATTAAGGTCAGGGCACAGGCCTGTTTATCAGTATACTCACCAATTAAACAGGGAATCTCCTGCAATCCCGCTAATTTAGCAGCTCGCCAGCGTCTTTCTCCAGCAATAATCTCATAAAGCTGTTTAGCAATTGAACGGACCACTAATGGTTCAATTAATCCCTGTGCCGCTATAGATTGTGCTAATTCCTGTAAGGCGACAGAATTAAAATCCTGCCTGGGCTGATATTGACCAGCCTGCAAACATTCAATAGGTAAATATATAAACTCGGTTGGCATGAAGAAGTTACCTGATAATTAGACAAATAATTGTTTCACAATTCGTAAAAAAAAGAAACAGCTAAAGCCATTTTGATGTTTGTTTCAGTACACTCTTTTTCGTCAGTTGCTATTGCTTTACGATAAGATAAAAATACAATCAAAATAATACTTAATGCAATGAATCCGCGAAATACGAGAAAGAGTGGATGATAAAAAGAATCCAAATTAAACCAAACAACTGCAAATTTAATTTCACTCCATAGAATAAAAGACTTGATAAGTAGGCTCACTATCACTTTGACCATTACTATCGATGAAATGTGGCCTTATTCAAACCTCAACAATTGAGTTCATTTTTTCTTCATCAAGTTCCTCATATCCTTTGGTTAATGCTTTAATTTATCCATGATAAAAAACGCCAGAGAATCAATTGCTTTATTTGCCACTTCCTTTTTAATTAAGGACACATGGACCTCTTTTAAAGAAGGTAGAAAATAATCATCCAGCCTATCTAAGTAGCTAGGAATCATACTGCGTTGTATGGCTGTAATCCCAAGACCTGCCTGAACCGCTGCCATTTTACCCGCGTAACTGGGGCTGCTAAACGCCAGGCGCCATTTTAGATGATGTTGATTTAGTGACTCAATCACATCGCCCCGATAGACACAAGGAATCGGTGAGAGAATTAAAGGAATTATGGCTTTTTCATTAAGAGCTGGTAATAGCTCTTTTTTGCCGACCCATTCCACCGGCTCATTCCATACCATGACGCCTTCAGATATTTGATTTTTTTCATTCGTTTTTATCAAAATCAAATCAAACTCGTCTTGTTGAAATCGTTCAATTAAGTTCATAGTTAGATCGCACTCCACATTAAGCATTACTCTGGGATGAAGTCTTGAAAATTCAACCAAGATATCGGAGAGCATCATCGATGCAAAGTCTTCAGGTAGACCAAAGCGAAGCTCACCTTTAAGCTCAGGAGTTTTAAATCGATCAAGTGATTCGCGGTGCAGTTCATAAATTCGTTTGGCATAGCTTAAAAAAAGCTCTCCATCTGGAGTTAACGATAATTCTCGCCCACGAGTAATTAATTTTTTTTCAATTAGATTTTCAAGTTTAGCAATTTGCTGACTGATAGCGGATTGAGTTCGGCCCACACGAGAGGCAGCTTTTGTAAAGCTTTGAGTTTCAGCCACAGCTAAAAAGCATTGTAAGGTTACTGTATCTAGTGACATTAGAATCCCTAATAATAAACATAAATATTTTTAATTTAACTTATATCAGAATATCTAATATATTCTCATTGTATCAAAACAATTTCTAATGGGGAATGATGTGAATACAATAGTTCAAATTTTTTTATGTCTCATGTTAGCCTGTCCGGTTATAGCACTTGTATTTAACTGCATTTTAATTTCTCGACAAGTCGTTGCAGCGCGTTTCGCAGGATATTGTATTGGGGTAGGGTTTTTGATTGGGGTGGGATTACTTTTATATTTATCCTTATCACAAAATCCTACAGTATACTTGTTAATCAGCCTTAATACACTGAGCTTGTTGTTATGTAGTTTGGTTTTATTGGTCAGTTTTGTCGTGCATCGCTTTTCATTAAGATACATGTATGGGGACAAACTCTACAGGCGCTTTTTTCTTCTTTTATCAGGACTCACATTGACGGCACTACTTATGGTTCTTGCCGATAATTTATTTTTGTTCTGGTCTGCTTGGTCGCTTTCTAATGTATTGCTAGTACTATTGATGGTGCATAAACAAGAGTGGATTGCCTCGAAAAATTCTGGCCTTTTGGCTTTTTATACCCTGGCTTCAGGCAGTGCGTGCTTACTCGTAGCATTTGCTCTTTTAAACTTAACTTATTCTACTCAATCTATTTCAGCCCTGACTCAACTATCCAATCTTGGTCACGCCTCATTGTTTCCTCTTTCCATGAGCCTAATCTTAGTTGCAGCGATGATCCAGTCTGGATTATTTCCTTTTCATCGATGGCTTATCAGCTCTTTAAATTCGCCAACTCCAGTTTCTGCATTAATGCACGCAGGTCTTGTGAATGGAGGAGGAATTCTCGTCGTGAAATTTGCACCACTGATGATGCTTTATCCAGGATTATTATCTGTACTGTTTATAGTCGGTTCCATCTCAGCGTTACTTGGTACTATCTGGAAGCTGATGCAACATGATATTAAAAAAATGTTGGCCTGCTCTACTATGGCGCAAATGGGTTTTATGATGATGCAATGTGGTGTGGGTTTATTTGCTGCAGCCATTGCCCATCTGTGTTGGCATGGTTTGTTCAAAGCTTATCTGTTTCTAAGCTCAGGCTCTGCAGTGAAACAAAAAAAATCAGATGCCAGTTTTTCGAAAGCATCACCGATGATGCTCATCACCTCTCTTGTCGGTGGCATGGCCGCAATGTTTTGTTTTGCTCTTGTCACCAATAAAACCATCTCGTTGTATCAAGCAAGTGCTTTCGTCTTGTTTTTTGCCTTCATTGCTGGTGCGCAACTCATGCTCACTTGGATTCGCGTTCACCAAACAGTTTTAAGTCGAGTCTCAGGGCTTGTTCTTGCTTCATTTTCCGGGATTATGTATGGCGCAAGCATCCAACTTATTCAATGGTTGATTCCAGGACTATCAACACTACAAGCACCCCACTTATCTTTAATCCATTGGGCCATGATGAGTTTGTTTGGTGTCTTTTGGGCTGTATTTAATCTTGGATCGCATAAAACCATGAGCCAATCAAAACTGGGCTGTTGGCTTTATATGAATTTGTTTAATTCAAGCCAGCCTTCTAGAAAAACAATGACTGCTTTACGAAACGATTACAACTACTAATGGTATTGAGGAGTATTTATGACTGGTGCAAAAATGTTAACTAAACAAGATATGACAAGGACAGAAATTAAAAAGGCAAAGGTGACCTACCATCCAGGTAAAAGCATAGGCCTTGAACTACAAGCCTTGGTGCACAACGCTGCAAAATGCATCGCTCCGGTTTGGCCACTTGAAACTTTTATTGCTTGTAATCCATTACAAGGGTTTGAAGCACAAACGTTTGAAGAAGCGCTCGCTCAGGGGGGATTTAGGCGCCAAAGAGCCGAACGCAACCTGCAATTGGAAGAGGTTAATCTTCAGATGATTAAATGGTGTGGTGGCTTTTTTGATGCTGGACAAGGCAGTATTGACATGCCTCATCGCGACAAGGGCTTTTATTTTGGATTCCTAAAATTAGCATATTTTGATAAGCAATTGCACAACAATAAAAAAGAAGCAAAAGATTTTTTGCAGAAATTACCAGAGTCTGCAGAAGAAGCCATTAAAACATGCCTTTTAAGGCTTCATGTTCCTCAAGGACAAGAAGAGACTTTTTTTTCACAAACATTTTGCTATTTACCTGGCTGGGCAGGATTTGTGAAATGGAAGACCGATTGGCAGAATGTAAAGAAGCAAGGAGAAACTCCAGTCACTCTTACTGATTTTCTTGCAGTGCGCTTAGTGCTGACCTGCTTACTTTGGCCCGATGCAGCCAAAGAAAAAAAAAGCGCCGAAGATGGCACTTTAGTTAAAAAAATGCTGGCACAATTAGAAAGCAATGAGGCCTCCTACCGGAAAAAGCTACTAAATCTGCTTTTGCCAGAGGTAAAAAAAGAAGCCTCTCATTCCTTGCGAAGAAATGCGCAGTTGGTTTTTTGCATTGATGTTCGTTCCGAACCATTTCGTCGCGCCATCGAGTCATTAGGAGCATATGAAACCTTTGGTTTTGCCGGATTTTTTGGCCTTCCTGTTCTTATCAATGAATTAGATAGCAATAAAAACAAAGAGTGTTGCCCGGTTTTATTAAAACCTAAATATAAAATCAAAGAAATATCGGCTGCAAATAAAGACGATTTTGAGCGTTATCGAAGAGGACAAGTTTTGATTAGTAGTTGTAAAAGCCTTTATACACAACTCAAAAATAATGTATCCACACCATTTGCCTTAGTGGAATCCTTAGGGTTTTGGTATGGTTTGAACATGACTTTAAAATCCTTGTCACCAAAATTAAGTAACAATTCACGATCAGCAATCAAAAATTGGTTAAAACCTCCTCTCCTCACCAAAGTGGCTTATGAGTTAAGTGAAAACGATGCGGAGCAAGGTTTATCGTTGCAAGAGCAGATTAGTTACGCCGAAACGGTATTACGTCTCATGGGGCTGACTTCCGGTTTTGCCAAACTCATTATTCTCTGCGGCCATGGAAGTAGTACCGAAAATAATCCTTACGCTTCTGCTCTAGATTGCGGTGCTTGTGGCGGAAATCATGGCGGTATTAATGCTCGATTATTAGCATCCATTCTCAATAAACCAGAGGTTCGAAGAGGCCTGGAAGACTGTGGCATGCACATTCCTTTAGATACCCGATTTTACGGAGCCTTACACAATACAACCACTGACTCCATAGAACTTTATACAGAAGAGGTAACAACATCGATTTATCCTGAACTTATAAATCAACTTCACAATGATTTAAAAAAAGCCAGGATTATAACTAATCAAGAACGGGCAGCAAACTTACATAGTTGTAGTTCTCATAAAGACATCACACGAAGAAGTTTGGACTGGTCTGAAACACGTCCTGAATGGGGCTTGGCACGAAATGCTGCCTTTATTGTGGCCCCTCGTCATTTGACAAAAAACATCTCTCTTGATGGTCGTTGTTTCTTACATTCGTATCGTTTTGAGCAAGATCTCGAAGGAGCATTCCTCGAGACGATTTTGACGGCACCTATGGTGGTCGCTGAATGGATAAATACACAATATTTGTTTTCTACCTTAAATAACGTCGCTTTTGGAAGTGGTAGCAAAATTACCCAAAATGTGGTTGGAACCATTGGGGTAATGCAAGGCAATGGAAGCGACCTCTTGCACGGTCTTCCCCTTCAATCAGTTATGAGCTCTGATGACCAAGCCTATCATGAACCACAGCGTTTATTGACGGTTGTTTATGCACCCAGAGAGATGGTTTCTCAAGCGATTGACAAACACCCCATCTTAAAAAACTTATTTTTTAACCAATGGGTGCATCTGGTAGTTATCGATCCCATGAATCAAGTTTCTTATCAATTAAACCAATCAGGTGACTGGAGTTTAGTAGAATACTAACTAGGAGATAAAAAAATGAGTGTGATTAAAGTTCAAGAGAAAAAAGATATTGGGATTAATTTACATCCAATGAAAAAAATTGAGATTATTGTTGCTGGAGAACACGAGCACCTGATTATTTCCATGATGGACGAAGCATCGGTTACAGGATATACACTGATAAGAAATGTCTCTGGAAAAGGGCATCATGGCTTTCATGAAGGGAAAATGATGTTTAATGACAAATCCTCTTTAGTGTTGTTTATTGCAGTCGCACCTGAAGAGGTGATTGTGACCCTTGCTTTAGGCATGAAAACCTTGTTTCAAAACGAGTCTGGAGTCATGTTTGTTTCCGATGTTTCGGTTGCAAGGCTTGACTATTTTCATATTATGAATTCTTAATCATGTACTATAAAGATCAGAGCGTTTTATTAGCATCGAAACATGAAAAAGAACAAGCTATTGCTAAGCCTTTCATGAATAAACTATCGTGCACCTTGAAGGTGCGCGATTTTGACACCGACCAATTTGGCACGTTTACAGGAGAGATTGCGCGAACCTTAAGCCCCTATCAAACCTGCCTCTTAAAAGCAAAAACGGCAGCAGAGCACTTTGACTGTGTGCTAGCGGTTGCCTCTGAAGGAAGTTTTGGACCTCATCCAGCCTTTCCCCTTCTACCAAGCGCTCATGAATTGATGGTATTTATTGATAGAGAGCATAATTGGGTGATTGCAGAGCAGTCAGTTAGCCCAAAAACAAACTATGCAATGATAACCATTAATGAGCAGACTGAGATTGATAGCTTTCTTAAGCGAGCTCAATTTCCTCCTCATGCACTTATTGTACAAGCAAATTCTGATAACCGTGTTGTTGCTAAAGGCATTAACGATATAGATACCCTGATTCATCATTTAACTATTGGTTTTAAAACTGAAAAAGAACTTCTTTTAGCAACGGATATGAGGGCTATGATGAATCCCACTCGAATGGAAGGTATTGCTGAGTTAGCCGAAAAATTAGCGCTGCGGATTGCTACTTTGTGTGTTCAATGTACCTGTCCAGGTTTTGGATTTAAAGCGACTCGAGGCAAACTGCCTTGTTCTCTTTGTGGTTCTCCAACCTCATTTTATGAAGAAGAGGTATGGGGGTGTATTCGGTGTGATCATCAGGAATATAAAATGCGACACGATGGTTTGTTTACAGCAGATTCTACGCATTGCGATTATTGTAACCCTTAATCAACATGTATCTTTCATTAGTAAACCCGCGTCAGGTAAGTTATGAAGCTATTTTTTTAAGAATTTCTGATGAAAAAGGATTATTATTGATTAATTTCATCGTTCCATAATCTGCGAAGAGTTCAGACATAGAACTAACCTCGTATAGCGATCCTGGATTAACTCTTTAATTGGTGAGTTCATAGCATTTTATTACCTCTAACAGCGAGTTCCAAATAAAGCAGCATCAGGGGTAAATACAAATGCCCCATACTCCGTTGTGCTAATGCGGGGCTATCACCACAACTTTATCCGCAAAAACGCTGGCTTGGTTCTTCGACTTCTTGTTTAGCGCAACTTTCAGCCTGTGTACCTCTGTCTGGCTGAGTAAAAAAGCGAATATTGGTATTATAAGAATCACTTTTAGAGTCTGCTTTCATAAGTGCTGCGACTTGGGGGTATGACTCCAATAAAGTTCTACCTTGAGCGATAATAAAAGAATCTTTAGAGCGAGCAATCATTGACAGATAATGAGCTGCGGTTTGTAAATCAGCAGGCACTTTCGAATTGACTAAAATCTCAGCTGCGGCTAACATCGCATTAGTACAACCCATGGTAGCAGCTTGTCTCATCATCTGTTTATACTGAGGTGATGTTGGGGCATGAATTTGCGCTAAGCGATACAAATCCAAGGGATTCGCCTTAGCGAGAGCCCTCATTTTAGGTAGTTTTTCAACTACGGCTTGCTTCAACGCATAATCATCAGGCGACTGATGTAACTGGGTCACTAAAGTAACAAATTCATGACTTGAATTTAATAGGTTCGCCATATCTCCACCTTCCCCTATAGTTTTTGTTATTCACAGAATAAATAATCCAGATTAAGGCATGATTAAGTTGAGACAGTTTTACATTTTTTTTACACTCTAAGGGCGATACTTTCGTTTAATTTTTTCGGCTTTGTTAAAACGGAATAAGCATGAATTCCTATCAAAACAACAGATGAAGCACTTAAATGCCTCCTGAAATAATTTTGAATAGTCCTTTCTAAATGGTGTTTTTAATATAGTTGCTATTTTTGTTTTTGCAAATTAATGAGGCTCGACTTTAGCCAATTATGCAGCCAAAGCCAGTTGATAAATCAATAAGTTAGCAGTTTTTTCGGTTATTTTTAAAGAATCCGTATTATTTTCGTAATTTTTAGACATTGAAAAATACATCTTCACCCAGATTGATCTTCTTATGGCTGTAATAATGTCGACTAAGGTGAGCTCGCCCTTTTTGTCATACCATGATGTAGTTTCTTGCACTAACAATTTTTTAGTTTCATGCATTTTAATGGCAACCAGTACCAATATCGAAAGTAGTCCCATAAGCAGAGGGGTAGTTCTTGCAATAGCCTTATCTGACCACTGACGCTGTGTTTCAATGCCTAAGTGGGCACGGGTTTCTTCAAAGGTAACTTCAATGTTCCAGCGTAAAACAAACCACTCAATAATTTGTGTCGGTGAATTTTCCGTATTGGTGCTGAAAAATGTCTCCGCCTCATTCTTACCATCGGGTGTTTTAACAAGCACTATGCGTAGCCTTATTGGTGGAACGCCTGCATGATACCATAGGCATTCAAAGGTTAAGCACTCAATAGTTTTTTGTTCACCACCATACCACTTTACCTGAAGTGTATCCCATGTCTTAGTATCTACTAGTAATTCCTTGAGCCGGATACGCTGTCCTTTAATTTGATTTCTTCCACGCTTTCCCGCTGGCTTGACCTCAGGAAATTCAAATAACTGCGCATCCATTCGTACTCTGGATATGAGTGTTGCACCATTTTTTATACAGACTTTTGCAAGGGCCATACAAGCATAGGCGCCATCACCAACCAAAATCCAAGGGGTACGGTGCAACCATCGGCTGACACAACGCACCATTTGTATGGTCCAGTCTATCGATGTTTTGTGTCTTTTTCCTGAGGCCTCATCTGACTTTTTTGATGGTGAAAGGATAACCATAAAAGGCAAAGCCCATGGTCTTTTACACCAAGGAAGCGGTACTATCAAGGTCATGCATTCCCATTTCAAACCAAAACAAATAACCACCCGTGATTGGCTGGACGCAACAGCATCACGGTATGCTCCTTTGGCTTTGATGTTCTTTCCGCGTCGGCGCTCCAGTGTTTCATCAACAGCAACAATCTTGGGCCATGATTCAGGAAGCAGTGTGATTAAAAGACCAAATAAAATTTTGCTGGCAGTTAAACCACTCCATTGTGTACGACTCAATACACGATGATATTTTGAGAAATTTTTAACCTCGCTTAAGCCCATAACACGTAAAATACTCGTAATACGCCTTGCCCCTCGACAAAGGATGGCACCAATGAAAAGCGTATTGATATTGTTCCAGGTAGGACGTGTAAATAAAGGTGCAAAAGCAGCTAAAACGGATATAATCTCGGGTGTCATTGTTGAGCAACTCCTTGTACCTTATTGTTTTTGCGAACATCAAGATACTCGCTTTATCCGCTTTAGCAATTTTTTTAAATAGGAGTCATCCCGCTCTTGGCCTCACACCACGAACATACAGAACAAAAATCAACATGAAACGATGGAGTATTGCCGACATGGTGAATATTGGCCGCAAGTTGTTCGCCAAAATTCACAAACAAAAACATCATGCAAACCCTAATCACGACGTGCATTTCATGGCACGAGAAATAGATGATTGGCTGGTGCGGGGTGTTGAATCCATGGTGAATGGCAGCTATACACCGCGCCATCTTAAGCGCCATTATTTTCCAGATGAAATGGTTGATCAGCTGCATTTATCGGACAGGATTTTCCAAAATATTTTGCTCAAACAAATAAAACCTACCTTCCCTTACGTGATGAACCCCAATTGCTACCATCTTCATGGACCAAGTGGTGTACGGCTTGCCACGCGGCGTATCCGGCAAGTGCTTTTGGAAAAAAAACCACAATACATCATCCGCGCTGACATCAAATCGTTTTACAAGTCCATCCCGCATCACCAATTGATTCAAGATATCAAAAAGCACTATAACGATCTCAATGTCCAATCCATGCTAGAACAAATTATTATCAATCCCATTGAAACCCCTCGCGGATATAAAAATCCCGATCAGGGAATTGCGCTACGTGGGCCGCTGTCTCAGTTTTTTAGTGGCATTTATTTAAAGCCATTGGATGATGCCTTCAATTCGATGGATGTAACCTATATCCGGTATCAGGATGACATTCTTATTCTGTGCCAAACCAGCCGTCAGCTTAACCGTTGCAAACAGCGCATGATGGAGGTGTTGCATGAAAGACGGCTCAGTTTATCGCGCAAAAAGACACGCATAGGCAACATTGAGAAAGGATTCCACTTTCTCGGAATACACTATCCTGGGACGCAAACCCAGGATAACACCCATGTGATACAGGCAAATGATAGAGCAGTTATCCCGGCGGGTACTGCGCAAAATCTAACCTCATTGTGGGGGGGGGTACAGAGATTGCAATTAATCATCAAACGCCTGGGCTTGACACTATTGTCCCGCACGCAAGGACGTTACGAAAAGCACGAGAGCAGATTAATCT
Organism: Legionella antarctica; assembly: GCF_011764505.1. NCBI lineage: Bacteria > Pseudomonadati > Pseudomonadota > Gammaproteobacteria > Legionellales > Legionellaceae > Legionella > Legionella antarctica. The sequence continues at coordinate 649,512 of NZ_AP022839.1, read as the reverse complement.
TATGGTCAAAGATGGGGTGTCTCCCAAAAAGATCAGAAGGTACCTACATCTCTGGGTCATGTGGTGGGTAAGAACAACAGAAAGTTGGCAGTACCAGGAGCTACTTGAATGGTTTTTAAATGTGTGCTGGGATTTTAGCCCGGCGGCCTATGCCGCCGGTCTGCTCACGCACGCCATTAAAAAATACGGTTATCAATCTCAAGCCCAGGTTTTGTCGGCTCCAGGTTTTTACGCGACTGCGTGAGATCTAATGTTCTTACTTCATCAAGGCGGATTATAGCCGCCAAATCATCCGGCGCCGCCGAAAGCGTCCAACCCCCACGGCCCCGCCGCGCCCACCCCACGCCCCGCCCTAATTAATGCAAAATCAACCGCAAGCCCGGAAGAATCAGAAATAACCAAGGGGAACCACGATTCGCCTTTGTTTGTATTATAATTGTGGAACGCTAACTTACGGGGTAATTTGTCCTCATTAAACTGAGGTGTTGGGTCAAACGAGCGGTCTTTACGGCAATATTCATTAGCCACATGGACTGGAACATCGCGCTGCTCTTTTCCAACCTCCATCCATGCCGCCTTCATGGCGTCACAATTCTGGGAGCTCTCCCAGTTATCATAACCATCAATATAATTGTTCAGTGCTGTTTTGAGTGGGGTTAAGTCAAAATGCTTTGAATTCTTAACCTCGACCCCATGTTGCTTATAGGTTAACCCATTGCTCTCTATCGCTTCGCAGCGCTTTAGCATCGCCGCTTTTGTATTCTCGTCCATATGCGATTCAAGCATCCGGCACATATGCTTGTCCTTTGCCCAATAAGCGTATTCATACGCTGAAATATTGGTAAAGGTTCGACCTGAATAGTCGGTCACTGTGCCTCGTTCAAGTAATAACTCCTGGAGCTGGTGGGGATTTTTTTTCCTTATTGTAAATATTTTTTCTGCATGGTCTTGCTTTCCATGAGCCACAAACTCCAGGAATTTGGATAAAATGGCAGGGGGTTGAAATAAGGTTCGGGTATGTTTATCTAATATAGCATTCGTTTTGGCTTTTATCGAAGGTAGGTGACCCGAAATTTCCTTTCCTATCTCTGAAGGTAAATCGTAGATTGATTTTTTCATACCCATTCTCTCTTAATAATAATTCACATATTATAACCAGTATCACAAAAAAAGTACATAGTGAATTTATATTTATCATTTCGAATTCCATGCTATGGTTGAGGCGAGGTGAGTAGAATTGGGTTCGATATATTGCTTGAGGTTTTAAATTATCTCATAGCAGGTTTTGGAAAATGGCCAAAGTCCAGTGAGGGATATTTAATTGTTTTGCTACTTCCAGCGATTATCGTAAAACGACCAGCCTAAATGGAACAACATATGGGCTAATATTGCTGAGAGTATCCCATATTGCCAAAATAAAAAGCCAAACACTAATGACGGCCATAGATAAAGTAATAAAAGGGAATAAACCAAGCGTCGCGTAGTCAAACATCCTGCCGCGAGATAAGCTGGAATTTGCCCTACTCCAAACACCACGCCACTAAATACTATGGATATCCAAATCATAATTTGATTATGCTGCTGGGAAAAAAACAGGACAAAAAAAGCAATTAAATTCATTAAGCCCCAGCGTGCGATTACTTCCTCGACAACACCATAGAGGACACAACCATCTATACCCAAAGCGTGACGAAGATTTGCCATTACTCTAAAACTGTGATCATCCAAAATACTTGCTACAACACCATAATAAAGACCTAAAAACACGATTAAACTCAACAGAGAGTATAATAAGGTAGGCAATAAAATATGGGAAAATGCTCCTAATCCTGCTTTTCCCAGTAAAAGAGCTTCAAGCAAAGGAGCATGCAAACCGGTGCGTAACGATAGAGCCGTTCCAGCTAGACTCATTACAAATACCATAAACAAGGTTTGCAGAATCGCAAAGCGACTCATTCTTTTTTTTAATTCATCCGTATTATTGGACAACAAAAAATACATTAGCCGCTTCATTGCAATAAATGCACCAGGCAAAGAAACGCCAAATAAAACAATAATTAATGGCCAGTTGATTATCATTTTTTGTCCTTAAGTAACACACTATAGAAAAATCCATCCATCCCATGTTCCCCGGGTAAAATCTGTTGACCATGGCCTGTTGGCCTCCCCCACGATCCCTTATTTTTTATCAACGTGCAATCGGCTTGTGTTGCTACAAAACCAGCTATTTGCTTTTCGTTTTCTTCAGCAATAATTGAGCAGGTAGCATAGACTATCAAACCACCAGGAGCGAGCAAGGGCCATAAGGAACGCAACATAGAGTATTGAATTTTAGAAACGGCTACAATCTCCTCGTCAGTACGTAACAGCTTAATATCTGAATGGCGCCGAATCACTCCGGTGGCAGAGCAAGGTGCATCTAATAAAATACGATCAAAAGGTTTTCGATCCCACCAGCGCTCAGGAAATAAAGCATCCCCTTGTAACAAGGTGGCTGCCAAATGCAATCGCTCTAAATTCTCGCTGACTCTTTTGAGTCTTTTAGGATCAACATCCAGAGCTAGACACGCTTCAAGATTGGGTTCAGACTCCAAAATGTGACAGGTTTTACCTCCTGGAGCACAACAGGCATCTAATACACGTTGGCCAGGCTTTAAGTCTAATAAAGACACCGCTAGTTGCGCAGCCCCATCTTGTACTGATACTTGCCCCTCTTTGAAGCCCGGAAGACTATATACATCACAAGGAGACTTTAAAGTAATACCCGCTGTGGCTACAGGATGTGTCTCAGCTTCAATATCAGCCTCTTGTAAGACATCCAGGTACTCAGCTACTGAATTTTTTCTAAGATTGACCCTTAGGGTCATTGGTGGATGAGCATCATTGGCCTGCGCGATGTTCTGCCAGTCATTTGGCCAATCCGATTTTAAATGTTTAAGCAGTCCTTGGGGTTGGCCATATACAAACGCTTTATTATTAGCCAGAGTTGCCAGAATCTCCTGTTGTTTGCGACAGAAATTTCTTAAAACAGCGTTAACCAGGCCCTTAGCCCATCCTTTTTTTATTTTTTCAAGTAGGGCCACGGTTTCCTTAACTACGGCATAATCAGGTATATTCATGTAATGCAGTTGATAAAGACCAATTAACAAAGCGATCCAAACCTCTGTCTCTTTAGGTTTCTTTTCTAGTAAACAATTGGCTATAGCCTGCAATCGAAAATAATGGCGACAAAAACCAAAGCAAATTTCTTTGGTCATGGGAGATACATTTGCAGATGGGGGCATCAACTGAGATAGAGAAACCTTATCTACTAGTAACCCCGTAAGAATTTTCAGGGCATGAAGTCTTTCATTACTTTTCATTGCAATACCAAGTTGGTATGCAACTGTTTTTTACCGGAGTTTAACCAATCTGCTACAGAAATTGCTTTAGCCCCTGGAAACTGAATCTTTGTTACTAACAAACCGTCATTTCCTGTAGCGACCAACATTCCTTTTTTGTCTATGCTTATAACAGTTCCTGGTGCTTGCGAGCACTCCATTTCAATTACCTGGCCTTGATGAATACGAAGTATATCCTCACCAATAACAGCATAAGCAATAGGCCAGGGATTAAATGCACGAATCTGTCTATCAATTCTCAAGGCAGAGTCTTGCCAATTAATATGCGCATCTTTTTTATCTATTTTACCCGCATAAGTTGCCAACTCATTATTTTGTACCTCGTGTAGAGCCTGATTAGTAGCAAGTGCGTCTAAGGTAGCCAGTAATGGCTTTGCTGAAATCAGGGCTAAACGATCATGCAGACTGCCGGCAGTATCTGAGGTACTAATCGGACACTTTGCTTTATAAAGCATATCGCCCGTATCCATCCCTGCATCCATTTGCATCAAAGTGACGCCTGATTCACAATCACCATGCAAAACAGCGTGTTGGATGGGTGAGGCTCCGCGCCATCGAGGAAGTAAAGAGGCATGGACGTTAATACAGCCTAATCGGGGAATTTCCAGAACAGCTCGCGGTAAAATCAATCCATAAGCAATGACCAGCAAAACATCAGGTTTTAAAAGAGCAAGTTCGGAAATAGATTCTGGGGTTTTAAAATTAAGAGGCTGATAGACAGGAATTTGATGCTCCAATGCCCATTCCTTTACAGCAGAAACCTGCAATTTACGGCCGCGACCTGCCGGACGATCCGGTTGAGTATAAACGGCCTTAATTTGATGTAACGATTGCAATAAGGCATCAAGACAAGGTAAACCAAATTCAGGAGTCCCTGCAAATATGATATTCAAACCACTCATGATTTTCTAGTAGCTTGATGTCGCTTGAATTTATCCAATTTTCTCCGTGCCATGGCTCTTTTTAGAGGAGATAGTAAATCAACAAATAATTTTCCGTTTAAATGATCAATTTCATGCTGCAAACATTCAGCAAGCAGACCATCGGCACTGAGTTCAAAAGGCTTGCCAAGACGATCCAGCGCTTTAACTGTAACTTTCTCCGCTCGAATCACTTTGTCATAAGCTCCAGGAACAGATAAACATCCCTCATCAAACTCTTTCTGACCTGAGGAAGATGTAATTTCTGGATTAATAATCACCAGTTGTTCTGCTTTATCCCCAATAATGTCGATTACAGATAAACGCATACTGACACCAATTTGGGGCGCAGCAAGGCCAACTCCCCTGGCATGATACATAGTATCAAACATGTCATCGATTAAAGTTTGCAGATTATCATCAAAAATTTCGACTTTTTTTGCAATTTTTCTTAATCGTTCGTCAGGTAAATAAAGAATCTTACGAATAGCCATCGGGTGTCTGGTTCTCCACATTATAATCATGATATTATCCCTCATATACAGTAATGCTGCAAGATGTCACTGCTTAACAAAGGAATGGTGCATGAGATTTTTTCTCCTCTTTTTCTGTTTCACATTATCCTCCGCAAACCATGCATTAAGTCTTAGAGCAGATTTTCCCCCAAGATATGTAGTTCAGAATGGAGACACTTTGTGGAATATTGCCAGTCGGTATCTGAAAAACCCCTGGGAATGGAAAGCATTGTGGCATGCAAACCCCCACATAAAAAATCCTAATCGCCTGTATCCCGGGGCAATCCTTATTCTGGATTACTATAAAAGCACACCTTATATCAGAGTGTTATCTAATGGCACGATTAAATTGTCTCCTGATATTCGCGCTCATCCTCTTGATGACGCCATACCACCAATCCCCTTAAATCAGATAAGGCCTTTTCTAGACGCGTCATTAATTCTGGATGAAGATGTTCTTTTTCGCGCCCCCTACGTAGTTGCCTATATGGGAGAACGCATGCTCGGAGGCCAGGGTGATGAGGTGTATGTTAAAGGATTACATCCTTCCAGAGAATTGCCACAAGGCGGGACTATTGCCTACTCCTTATTTAGAGGAGGGGAAAATTACGTTGATCCGATAAACAAAAAAATATTAGGTTTTAAAGCCGCTCTGGTTGGTTATGGTGAGCTAATAGCTGGAGGCGAACCTGCTACTGTTCTACTTACTAACATCAGAGCTGGCATAAAAATAGATGATAAGGTACTGATTAATGACAGTCCTGAATTTGACTTCACTTTCGAGCCTGCAACACCTACAAATCAAGTAAAAGGGTATATTATTGAGCTTCCCGATGGGATGCCAGACGGGAACAGCCAATCAGCTATTGGCAGTGTGGCGATAATTAGTATCGGTGCCGAGTCTGGTCTTAAATCTGGAGATGTATTGGGAATATTCAAAAAAGAACGAGTAATCCCAGATTCCAAACATCATCTTATCCCGATAGTTCTTCCTCCAGAACGTATTGGTGAGGCAATGATTTTTCGAGTGTTCACCAAGACCAGTTTTGCTTTGATTGTTCGCTCCACGCGCCCCGTTTACTTACATGATGTTGTGTCTAACCCATGAAAAACTTACGCTACTACCTCGCTTTAAACAGAATGAATCAAATTGGTCCGCGCACAGTGGCTAAACTGGAAAAACGCTGGCCTGATTTGTACAATATGTTTCAACTGTCAACCCAGGAACTGGAAAGTGCCGGGTTACCTCCCCTACTGGCTCAAACGATAACCCGCTTTGATTTAAATCAAGTTGATGCTGATTTAAATTGGTTAGAGGAAGGAGATGATCATCATTTACTAACCTGGAACTGCAAAAACTACCCGGATCTGTTAAAAGAAATTGCTGACCCACCGGTAGTTCTATACGCCAAGGGGCAATTATCTTGTCTGGATCAATCCAAATTAGCTATTGTAGGGAGTCGTAATCCCTCAGTGACCGGAAGTGAAAATGCACGACAGTTTGCGAAAGAGCTTTCTCTCCACCCTATTACCATTGTAAGCGGTTTAGCTTTGGGTATTGATGCCCAGGCACACATAGGGTGTTTGGAGGCATATGGTCAAACTATAGCCGTTTTAGGAACAGGAATAGATTGCATTTACCCACGTCGCCACTTAAAACTAGCTGAGCAAATCGCCCAAAATGGCTTGTTGATATCTGAGTTTCCGTTAAAAAGCCCACCAATTGCTGGACATTTTCCACGCAGAAATCGTATAATAAGCGGCTTATCATTGTGCATTTTGGTTGTTGAGGCGGCAATTAAGAGCGGTTCCTTAATTACAGCAAGAATGGCTTTGGAACAAAACAGAGATGTTTTAGCTATTCCCGGTTCGATTCATAACCCTCTAGCTCGTGGCTGTCACCACTTGTTACAGCAAGGAGCTAAACTTGTGACTTCTGTTAAAGACGTTCTTGACGAACTAAGAATAGAACATCACCAGTTAACTAGTGATAAACCTATTTTTTCCCTTGCCAGCGGGAACGAAAACCTAGTAAAGTTCATTGGCTTTGAAATGACAAGTGTCGATCAAATCATAATGCGCAGTGGGTGCAGTGTGGAACAAGTCACTGGTGAGCTTGCAAAATTAGAATTACTGGGAACAATTATGTCGGTCCCTGGCGGCTATATGAGGTGTTAATATGAAAGATAACTTATTTGAAATGTTATTAAATTTATTTGAAAAAAGTCTGACTCAACTTCAAAAAAGCCATAAATCCGTTGATACAGAATCAGCAGAGCACATCAACGATGAAGATATCCTACACGCTGAAGATCAGGCATTATTTATCAGATCCGCTCAACAAAAATCAACACGAATTTTCACCTACGAAGAGCAAATGAAATTGACTAAAGCCAGTTATCAATTTCTCATGCGCATGAAATTATGGAATATAATTGACATAGACGCTTTTGAAACTATCCTCAATCAATTGCAATATTCTGAATCACGAATTGTAACGTTACAGGAAACTAAATGGACTATCAGGAATGTTTTAGCAACCGATTTAGATGATGAGCAATTGACTTTTCTTGAGTGGATGCTATACCGAACAGAAGATGAACTGTCCATACATTGATAACCAGGTATCGATTTAAACATTAACTTGAATGACGATGAATCGATACAACCATTACAGAATAAGGTTTATTTCATATGAGTAAACACTTGGTGATTGTTGAATCACCCGCAAAAGCTAAAACAATTCAAAAGTACCTTGGTGACGATTACGAAGTACTCGCCTCTTATGGTCATGTTCGGGATTTACCGCCCAGAAAAGGTTCAGTTAATCCAGATCAGCAGTTTCATATGACTTACGCACCTATTGAAAAAAATGCAAGACATATCGAAACCATAGCAAAAGCCCTGAAAAAATCCGACTCACTCTTATTGGCAACTGACCCTGATAGAGAAGGTGAGGCGATATCATGGCATATTTTTGAGTTGATGAAGGAACGAAATCTGATTAAAGAAAAAGCGGTACATCGAATTTTCTTTAACGAAATTACCAAGTCTGCAATTCAGGATGCCGTAAACAACCCACGCACCATTTCAATGGATTTAGTCAACGCACAGCAAGCAAGACGTGCTTTGGATTATCTGGTAGGTTTTAATCTCTCTCCCTTGCTGTGGAAAAAAATCAGAAGGGGACTCTCAGCAGGACGGGTTCAAAGCCCTGCCCTTAGGTTGATCGTGGAACGGGAAGAAGAAATTGAACGTTTTGTCTCCCAGGAATACTGGAAAATACTTGCTCAATGCACTCATTCAAGTGCCCCTTTTGAAGCACGCTTAACTCATTATAAAGACGAGAAATTACAACAGTTCACTATTAATCACCAGGAAAAAGCCCACCAGGTAAAAGATCACCTGCTTCAACAAGCTCAAGGCCTCTTATCTGTTACCCAAATTGAAAAAAAACAACGGAAGCGAAAACCATCCCCCCCTTTTATCACCTCGACCCTGCAACAGGAGGCAGCCAGAAAACTGGGGTTTACCGCACGCAAATCAATGATGGTTGCCCAACAGCTATATGAAGGTATCGATATAGGCACAGGTACGGTGGGTCTGATCAGTTACATGCGTACTGACTCGGTGCACTTGGCTACCGAAGCAATTGATGAAATAAGAGAATACATTACGCAACGTTATGGCGAAGACAATTGTCCCCAAACGCCAAGGCTCTATAAAACAAAATCAAAAAACGCACAGGAAGCACATGAAGCTATCCGACCTACCTCCATTAAACGTTCACCAGATATGGTACAGGAAGCACTAACCACTGACCAATTCAAGCTGTACAGTTTAATTTGGAAGCGTACTTTGGCTTGTCAAATGGCAGATGCCATAATGGATACCGTTGCTGTAGATTTTAGTTGCGGCGAAGGTAATCTATTACGTGCTAATGGCTCAACAATTACTTTCCCTGGATTCCTGGCAGTCTACGAAGAAGGGCGAGATGATTCTAAAGATGAAGATAATGATGGAACTCTTTTACCTGCATTTACAGTTGGGGAAAAAGTAAAGGTCTTGGATATCCTGGCTAATCAGCATTTTACTGAGCCACCGCCAAGATATTCAGAAGCAACATTAGTTAAAGCATTAGAGGAATATGAGATTGGCCGACCATCGACCTATGCCTCCATCATTCATACTTTACAACAACGAGAGTACGTTGTTGTGGATAAGAAACGATTTTTTCCAACAGATGTGGGGCGCATAGTCAATCGTTTTTTAACTAGTTATTTTACTCGCTATGTAGACTATAAATTTACTGCAGGACTTGAAGACACCCTTGATGCAGTTGCCCGTGGGGAAAAAGAATGGATTCCGGTTCTGGAAGAGTTTTGGCAGCCTTTTATTCAACAAATTCAAAATACTGACGAGCAAGTGCAACGCAAAGATGTGACTACCGAAATATTGGACACCCAATGCCCCAAATGCCAACAACCACTATCTATTAGACTTGGGAAGCGAGGACGTTTTATAGGCTGTACCGGTTATCCTGAATGTGATTACACCCAGGATATGGGTGGTCCAGACAAAGAAAAATCAGAACCAGAAGTAATTGAAGGCAGGGGGTGCCCTCTCTGTACTAGCGCTTTGCATATTAAAACAGGTCGCTACGGTCGATTTATTGGTTGCAGTAGTTATCCGCAATGCAAACATATGGAACCTTTAGAAAAACCAGCAGATACAGGGGTGATTTGTCCCAAATGCAATCATGCAAAAATCCTGCAACGAAAATCCAGGAAAGGGAAAATCTTCTATTCATGCGGCGACTATCCCAAATGCGATTATGCTTTATGGAATGAACCTGTTGATAAACCCTGCCCTAAGTGCGCATGGCCTATATTAACAATTAAGGAAAGCAAGAAGTTTGGACGCAAGACTCTTTGTCCACAGGATGGGTGTGGGTACTCTACCAACGAAGAATAAATACCATGCATGCGACTTTAGTCTTCGAATTAAAGTCTCGCATCGGGATTAATGTGGCTGCTCGTTCATCATCTGCTCGATATAACGTCTGCATGTCAGAGGCCTATCGATATAATTGATTAAATGACGTGTCCCCCCAGTCCCGGTTATCACTAAAGCTCCATAACGCATAAGGCTACCCAAAATAGATTGGCGGATGTCTATGGTTTCAATTTTACTTAAGGGAATATCAACAGTTTGTCTCACTATAAGACCCGTCCGTAAAATAACTTGTTTTCTTTTTATCGTTATTGAAGAAAAATAATAAGTTACCCAGGTCATTGCTATCCAAAGAAGGCAAAAAAGAGCTAAAAACATGCTGGCTTGTCGAAGTTGATCGATGTATATATATATAGCAAAAGCAAAACATAAAGACACCAAGGGCCAAAAAAATATCACCCGGTGTAGTCTTGTGAAATAAATCGTATTGTTATCGATTATATTGTCTTTTTTAGTTACAGTCATTGCTCACCTTTAAGATATCCTAAAAAAATATGATATTGCACTTAGCGATAATTTGCTATTCTATACATAAAACAGTATTTAACGATAGCTCTAACTTTTGGTCATGAGTGCATGAAAACTATAAAAGGCAAAAATAATGCGTTCCATTAGTCGTTGCCTGAATAAACAACTAGCTGACCTTTGTCAGCGTTCGGTGCAGTTGGAAGAGTTATCTAATAAGGTCACTCAATTGCTTCCCGCTAATTTAGCTTTAGTCTGTCACGTTGGCAGTTTTAACAAAGGCTGTTTGATTTTAACAACCACTGATGCAGCCTGGGCATCTCAATTACGCTATGCAATTCCTGAATTACGAGACCGTTTGCGAAAAGAAGCAGGCATGTATCAACTTTCCTCAATAAAAATAAACATTACCGAATCTCCAAACCCCTACAAGAAAACCGATCAACCTAAAACCCACGAGTTATCAGAAAAAGCAAAAGCCACGATCATTAGCGAAAGTCAAAACTGCACTTACCAGCCGCTTCAAAAGGCATTACTTCATTTAGCCAAGGGGGAGGTAGATGAAGATCCTATTAAATAATATCAGTGAGCGCTCCGGAAAAACGACGCTCAACCCATTCAGGATTTAAATATTTAAAACAATCCTCTAGAAAATCGCATAATTCATCTTCTTCCAGGACATGCTCTAAACCAATAGGTTCAACATGATGATGAAAATACTCACCAAAATAAGTAATTGAAAAGTGGTAATAATCTTGAGTATGTAAAATGAAGGTATGCCACATCTCATCCAAAATGATTAGCGGACCAAAAAGATAAGTCTTTTTTTCCAGCAAACTTCTCTGCCAGCTAAGCCCCATCCAGGCTAACAAATCTTCAAACAGCTGCTGTGCATCACAGAAGGAAAATCCAGAATGAGAGTGGTAGAAATGAGTCACTACCTGCTTATTTTTATACTGAAGCAGAGCGGGTAAATCCAGACTCATTATCTACAACAGGATTTTTTAGCACTAGGTTTTTGAGTAATGTGCCGAACAATTTTACATATCATTTCTTCTTTAGTCATCATCGTTTCTCAATTTTATTTAATTGCGTAGTCTAACCTAATGTTTATAAAGGACGCAATTGGATCATTTTGTTTTCGTCAACTAACATCATATGTTGAGGGGGGATATCCTCCCAACCTTCGGAAAGATCATTAAATTTTTCAGAGGAAACGATAATGAACGAAGGCGGCCCCTCTTCTTTTATCCACTTACCCTCCTTCGCAAAAACATAGCCTTCAAGAAAATGAAAAGTGAGATTTTTTTTCTTTTCATGGGTGCAGTAACGCGTTGCTATAATTCTTTGCCCATCAGTCATACAAATATTGTAATAGGAAGGCCCTTTTTTTCCAAACTTTTTAATTATATCCCCAATTTTTAGCAAGGTTTCCTGTAACACATCTCCAACAACAGATAACTGGTTTAAATCTCTACCTTTTGCCAGTTGTAAAAATAAAGCAAAGAGATGTTCCGAGTCGGTCTCTCCTTGAATCCAATCATAAACATCATCATCTAACAAATGGCGTATGTGTCTCTTCACGGAAATAAAATTATTTATTTCTCCATTATGCATAAACATCCAGTCCCCATGAATAAACGGGTGGCAATTGAATTTGGTAACTCCACCGGAACTCGCTGAGCGAACATGTGTAAATCAGCATGCAAAAATGACCCCCTTTTAGGGTAAATCAGCATCCAATTTTGACCCTCTAAAATCGAGTAAAACGTGTACTCTAGATTTTAATAATCTAGAGGGAATTAGAGGATGTTGATCATGGAAACAGAAGCAAAAATTAGGCGCATGTTTCATGTGCAAAAATTAACTATTGCGGAAATTGTTCGCACAACAGGATTATCGCGTAATACAGTTAGACGGGTAATCCGAGCAGAAAAGTCTGGGAAAAATTATCAACGCTCCATTCAACCACTACCTGCACTGAATATCTTCAAAGAGACGTTGGTATCATGGTTGAACAACGACCACAAGTTATCGAAAAAGGAACGCCGTAGTGCAATGAAGTACTACACTCAACTAAAAGAAAGTGGCTATTGCGGTTCTTATGATAGTGTCCAGCGTTTTGTTAAAGTATGGCGCTGTACGAGTCGAGAGTCATTAAAAGCCTATATTCCACAATACTATCATCCCGGAGAGGCCTATCAGTTTGATTGGAGTGAAGAAACTGTAGAGCTTGCAGGCGTTGTTCAAAAAATCAAAGTAGCTCAATTTCGTTTAAGCTACAGCCGTAAATTTTTTCTTGTAGCATATCCTCGAGAAACTCAAGAAATGTTATTTGATGCGCATAATTTAGCCTTCAAATTTTTTGGTGGCTTAACGCTAAGAGGTATTTATGACAACATGAAAACGGCGGTAGATAGTGTTTTCAAGGGTAAGGAGCGTGCTTTTAACCGGCGATTTTTGGCATTAATGGATCATTACTTAATTGAACCTACAGCCTGCAATCCCGCAGCCGGATGGGAAAAGGGGCAGATTGAAAATCAAGTTGATAATGTACGTGACTGGGTATTTAAACCACGTCTTAAATATGAAACCTTGTCGTTATTAAATGAACATCTTCAGCAGCAATGCCAATTATTGGCCGAGAAAAGGCATCACCCAGAACAACAAGAACTAACTGTTGACGCTGTATTTCAAGAAGAAAGAACTCATTTTAGAGCGTTAAATCATCCATTTGATGGGTATAAAGAAGTTTCAACTCTAGTACATTCAACCTGCTTGATTCATTGCGATAGAAATCGTTATAGCGTTGATTGTGCCTATGCCAACCAGATGGTGACGCTCAGGATATACGCATTAACTATAGAGGTATTTTCAGGTAATGAGTCCATCGGTTGCCACCAACGCACCTTTGGCCGCAATAAAACACTGTTTAATCCATGGCATTATTTACCTTTACTGGAGCGCAAGCCAGGGGCATTACGCAATGGTGCTCCATTCAAAGACTGGCAATTACCACCAGCCATTTTAAAAATCAAAAGCATTCTCATGAAGCGCCGTGGTGGTGACAGAGAATGCGTTGAGGTGCTGTTGGCAATGAGTGAGCATGGCATTGAGGCGGTGAGTGTAGCCTGTGAATTAGCGCTAACAGAGCAGGTGGTTAGCCGTGATTATATTCTTAATGCGTTGCATCGATTACGGCCTACAGCACTTCCTCAAGCAACGACAATGCCCGCTGGATTAATCTTAAAGGAAGAACCCACAAGTAATTGTCATAAATATAATTTACTCTTAACGGGAGCAAATCATGCCATTCACTAAATTATCTGAGTTGCTTAAGATATTAAAATTACAAGGCATGTTAGATAGGTTGCTAGCCTATGAAGAGTCGAAGCCTTTGGTGAAACTAACTCATTATGAGTGGTTATCTATGCTATTAGAAGCAGAACAAATAACACGCAAAACGCGTGCTATTAATTATCAACTGAGTGTCGCAAAATTCCCGGTCAATCGTAATTTAAGCCAATTTGATTTTACGCAACATCCTGTTAATGAAGAAGAAATAAGTTTATTGCACGCAGGGAGCTTTGTTGATGCTGGGCGCAATATTATTTTTGTGGGTGGCACGGGCTCTGGTAAAACGCACTTAGCTATTGCTATAGCAACTAATTTAATTAAGCAAGGAAAGCGGGCTTGTTTTTATAATGTTGTTGATCTGGTCAACAAATTAGAACAAGAAAAAAAACAAGTTAATACAGGACGGCTAGCTAATCGCCTGCAAAATTTTGATGCTATTGTCCTGGATGAGCTTGGATATTTACCATTTTCTGAAGCGGGCGGAGCTCTGTTGTTTCATTTAGTTAGCAAATTATATGAAAAAACATCATTAATCATTACAACAAACTTAAATTTTGGTGAATGGCCAAAGGTGTTTTGTGATACAAAAATGACCGCAGCCATGCTGGACAGATTGACTCATCATTGCTCTATTGTTGAGACTGGAAATGAAAGTTATCGCTTTAAAAATCGAAGCTAAAACAGTAAAGTAAATAATCAATGTGATATGTTTTTGAGGGTCAATTTTGGATGCGGTTTGAGGGTCAAAATTGGATGCTGATTGACAAACATGAGCAAAAAAACATGGGGATTGGGTTTTTGCTGTTATATTCAGTAGATTTCTGTCATTCCAGGCGGGAGAAATAGATGTAAATAAAGCAGGATCAGAACTAATTTCCGGTACATACCAGCCCAATCCAAAGCCATCTCCATTAACACGCAAATTAGTCTCACGGGCATGAAGACTCTGCATTACTATAGAATTTTTAGGAGTAACCAAAATATCTTGTAGTACCGCAGGACGTCCTAAATACGCAATTATTCGACACATAATAATGGCTCCCTACTTTAGGTTCCTTGTCAGCTCCATTAATGACTGGTTTTGTTCATTATAACTATAGCAAACAACATAGCTTTAAGATAAGGAGTTTTTGCCGTTTTCAATCCTCAATCCGTTCAGGTTTACAAAGTGTTGGAACATTGTCTTGAAGCGGTCTTGACGAAGAAACTTAGAGACTGTAACGTCTCCCGAGGCCGTTATATGTTATATGTTATATGTTCTAAGTTATACAAAGTCAAAATTACCAAATAATACATCTATTTTCATTGACCATAGGACTGTGGTCCGGAATATGAAACGCTTGTTGAAATTGAGGGATATTAGCCAGACTTCCATTCACCCTGAATTGAGCAGGAGGATGAGGATCAGTAGTTACCTGATTCCGAAGTCGCTCAGGTCTGATATTCGTTGCCCAGACATGTGCTGTACCTAAAAAGAACTGCTGATCAGGAGTCATCCCGTCAATGGTTTTGGCGTTTTTATATTCCTTTGAGCGGTGAAACGCCTGGTAAGCCAGAATAATGCCACCTAAATCAGCCGTAGCCTCACCTACAACCAATTTTCCCTGTACATGCATATCACCATCAACTACATATCCGGAAAATTGATTGACAATGCATTGAGTGGCTTTATTGAATTTGGCCAAATCACTTGGAGTCCACCAATCCTTTAAATTACCATGTCCATCAAATTTTGCCCCCTGATCATCAAAACCATGAGTCATTTCGTGCCCCATAACAAAACCTATCGAACCATAATTCAACGCTGCAGGTGCATTGGGATCAAAAAATGGTGCTTGCAATATACCCGCAGGTATATTTAGATTATTCATAGAGGGATCGTAATAGGCATTAATCGTTTGTGGTGTCATCGCCCACTCACTTCTATCTATAGGCTTACCAATTTTATTCACATCGCGCTTAATCAAAAATTCATTAGCTCTTATGATGTTTAATACGTAAGGACCTCTATCTATTTTTAAAGCAGAGTAATCCCTCCACTTGGCAGGATACCCAACTCGTTCTTCCATCAAATCCAGTTTTTTAAGTGCGGCTTTGCGAGTTTCCGGGGTCATCCAACTCAAAGTACTTATATCCTCACGAAGAACCGCTCTGATGTTCTTTAGCATATCCAGGACAGCCTCTTTCGAAGCAGGAGAAAAGTATTTTTGAACATACAATTTTCCAATTGCAAATCCCAGAGCACCATTTTCAACACTCACTACCCGTTTCCAGCGGGGTAATATTTTCTCTGCACCGCTTATTGCAGTAACCATTTTAAAATTCTGGTCAACAAAGGGTTTTGAAAGGTAAGAAGCAAAGGCATCAATCAGGTGCCAACGCAAATAAATTCTCCATTCGTCAATGGGAATTGTTTTTAAGAGTTTATTTGCCTCTTTAAAAAATTCTGGCATAGCCAAATTTATATTTTTATTTTTTTCTTGACCAAAAGCTTTAAAAAACTGAGGCCAAGAGAAATTCGGCGTTATTTTATCCAGTTCAGAGAGAGTTATCATATGATAAATCGCATGCGGATCACGCTGATCAATTTGGGACATAGAAGCAGCAGCCAATTTGGTTTCAATATCCATTACAATTTTAGCTTCGTTTGCTGCCTTATCTGGTTCATCTCCTAACAACTCAAACATTTTAGCGATGTGATTGAGGTATGCTTCACGAATCTGCCTGAATTTAGCATCATCTTTCAAATAATAATCACGATCTGGCAATCCCAATCCACTCTGCACCAAAGCGCCAATCATTGAATTACTGTCTTTAAAATCTTGCATACTGCCAAAACCATACAAAGCATCCACACCAATTTGATGTAAATGGGTTAGTTCATGTTGCAAATCAGCTAAAGTATAAACCTCATCGATTTTAATAAATTCAGCGAGCAACGGAGTAATGCCGAATCGATTAATACTCGCTTCATCCATACCACTATAGTAAAAATCGCCTACTTTCTGCTCTATGCTTCCTGGTTTAGCTTTGGTATTTTTCGCAGCTTTTATAAGCATTTGATGAATAATATCCAGGACTTTCTCATTGACCAGATTAAATGTACCCCAGGAGGAGTATTCGGCTGGAATAGGGTGTTTTTTTTGCCAATTACCATTAGCATAAGCATAAAAATCTTGAGCAGGCGATACGCTGCTATTTAACCAATCCAGATGGAGTGGATCAATGGCTTTAGTATTTTTAGCAGGACTTGCTGAACCTACAGAAGAACTAAAAATTAAACTAAGGGTCAAAAGTTTTACATTGATTTTCATTAGGCAATTCCCTGGCTTCTAATTTATTGTTTTTTAAATATTTAATTTGGATATATTCGCAGTGTTTCCTAATTATAAAATTTGCTTCTCTTGAGGCAGTTGACAATTAGTATTAACAAATCCAGGTGCCATGTCTTGTTCGCGACATCCACAAATCCATTCGAAAAACAGACTTTTTGCTCATAAAAGAGTTCTTATTTAATTTCGCGAACAAATCGCGACGCGTAGAGTTTTTAAAAGCGGGGTTGTGTTAACAACACTAGGCCTCAACAGGATAAAAATCAGGTTGTGGAATAGATAAATAATTTTCTGTATCAAAATAAGTATATTCCCAAGCATCCTGTCTCACCATTAATTCACGCAACAACCTGTTATTCAATTCATGGCCTGATTTATACCCTTCAAATGCTCCAATTAAACTGGAACCCAAGAGATAGAGATCGCCTATAGCATCGAGCACTTTATGAGTGACAAATTCTGATTCAAAACGTAAACCATCTTCATTCAGAACACGATAATCATCAACCACTATGGCGTTATCCAGGCTACCACCTTTAGCTAAATCACATTCACGTAATTTTTCATAATCGGAAAGGAATCCAAATGTTCTTGCCCGGCAGACTTCTTTCACATAAGAGGTGCCAGAAAAATCAAAACTTACTGTTTGCGGCTTGTCATTAAACACAGGATGATCAAAATCAATAGTGAACGAAATTTTATATCCATTATGAGGATTAAATTGGACATATTTTCCATTTTCTTCGACACGAATGGGTTTGAGAATTCGAATGTATTTCTTGGCGGCATGTTGTTCTTTAATCCCCGCAGACTGAATAAGAAATACAAAAGGAGCCGCACTGCCATCCATAATGGGCAACTCGGGGGCATTGACATCGATATAGGCATTATCTATGCCCAAGCCAGCTAAGGCAGATAAAAGATGCTCTACTGTAGCGATTTTAACCGTTCCATGATGTAAGGTAGTACACAGCATGGTGTCACCAACATACTCATAAGATGCGGGAATTTCTACTACTGGCGACAGATCTACTCTTCTAAAAATAATACCTGTATTCACAGGTGCTGGACGTAAGGTTAAAAGCACTTTCTCACCGGAATGCAATCCAACGCCCGTAGCCTGGATTACCTTTTTAGGAGTTCTTTGTTTTATCATTCAGTGCTCACCTTTTTCCTGTATTTATTTTGCACGCAAAAACTTCCTGATTTTAGCAACAATTAATTGATTAGTCTAATTTTTTTATATTTTTCCACAGTACTTGACTTATTATTATCCTAAATCAATTAAAGTGCTCATCAAAGATACAATGTTTAAGAACTGGTAGAATCTTATTCAGTATCATCAACAATAGGCTTGGTGTAAGTTAAGCAATTTGAGTAATAAAAAATATCTCGTTTTTATTAATTCAAATTGCTCAATAAAACCGTGGCCAGTTTATTCAACTTCCTCTTGACGACGTAAAAAAGCAGGTATATCGAGATAATCCACATCAGGAACACCATCACTGTTCTGTTTTGCTGTACTACTGGAAGATGTGACCGCGGCTTGTGCCTGTTTACGAGTAACTGCAGGTCTGTCTAGTTGGTGATAATCCAAAGAGCCATCACTTCGTATAGATTCAACCATACGCGTTCTATGTTGCTGCTGGGGCTGCTGATGACGCTGTCTTGAGTCGCCTAGTCCAGTGACAATCACCGTAACACGCATCTCCTCTGTCATTTCAGGATCAATAACCGTTCCCACAACTACAGTTGCATCGTCAGAAATAAATTCTTTAACAACATCACCCACTTCTTCAAATTCACCAATGGACATATCAAGGCCAGCAGTAATATTAACTAATATTCCACGAGCACCGGAGAAGTTCACATCCTCTAGTAAAGGAGATGCAATCGCTGCTTCAGCTGCTTGGCGAGCTCGTTGTTCACCTACTGCACTACCTGTACCCATCATTGCCATGCCCATTTCGGACATTACAGTGCGTACGTCAGCAAAATCAACATTAATTAAGCCCGGACGAGTAATTAAATCAGATATCCCCTTTACCGCACCAAGTAATACATTGTTAGCTGCTTTAAATGCATTGAGTAGACTGATATTTTTACCCAAAACGCTTAATAGTTTGTTATTAGGAATGGTAATTAGTGAATCAACATGGTCTGCCAGGCGACGAATACCCTCTTCAGCGGCTAATGCACGTTGCTTGCCTTCGAAAGAAAATGGCTTGGTCACTACAGCCACGGTTAAAATACCAAGCTCTTTTGCTACTTCAGCAAAAACCGGAGCTGCACCTGTACCGGTACCTCCACCCATTCCAGCTGTGATAAACACCATGTCTGCACCGCTTAGAATTTCTCTAATATGATCTCTGTCTTCTTCTGCTGCTTCACGACCAATTTGCGGATTAGCGCCAGCTCCTAAACCCTTAGTCAGCTCATCACCTAATTGAATGTGTACTTTGGCATTAGACGCTTTTAATGCTTGTGCGTCAGTATTGGCACAAATAAATTCGACGCCATCTATGTTTTCAGCAACCATATGTTCAACAGCGTTTCCTCCGCCACCGCCAACTCCAACTACTTTAATGACGGCATTATTATCTAGTTGGCTGCTTTCCATTAATTCAAACATACCCCTGTCTCCCCTAGTGTGCTGCTTTTTTCTGCTTAATACGTTATTTGTTGCAAAATGATGCAACCCCAGATCTTGTACTCATAGCAATTGAGTATATTTCAAACTGTTGGTAAAAATATAGATGATTCGTTAAAAATTGCC
Organism: Legionella antarctica; assembly: GCF_011764505.1. NCBI lineage: Bacteria > Pseudomonadati > Pseudomonadota > Gammaproteobacteria > Legionellales > Legionellaceae > Legionella > Legionella antarctica. The sequence continues at coordinate 629,733 of NZ_AP022839.1, read as the reverse complement.
TTGAAACCATTCTTTCATTCGAGACCAAATGCCCTTGCTATTATCGCTCATTGCAGGCACATTATACCCCCCTTCATACTGTTGTTGAAATCCATGAAGCAATAATCCAACACCAGTGGCAAAAGAAGGATTTTCAGTAGCCTCTGACAAACCGGATACATAGTGAGCGCATCCCTTTCTTACCGGCATCTCGAAACAAAGTTCAGCAAGTTCTATTACGCCTCTTATGTTTGAAGCTCCGCCAGTTAAAACAATACCTGCCGCCATTAGATCTTCAAACCCACTCCGCCGCAGCTCATTACGCACCAGAGAAAATAACTCTTCATATCGCGCAGCTACCACATCAGATAAAGCCTTAGCTGAAATTTTTCTTCCGGGTCTGTCGTTAACACTGGCAACTTCCAGCATTTGATTTGCATTGGCTAACTCAGGCAGAGCATATGCATGACTGATCTTAATTGATTCTGCGGCTTTGGTAGGGGTGCGTAAAGCCATAGCGATGTCGTTAGTTACTTGATCCCCAGCTATTGGTATCACTGCCGTATGTTGAATTGCTCCTTCAGAAAATATGGCTATATCTGTGGTCCCACCCCCAATGTCAATTAAACAAACACCCAGGTCTTTTTCATCTTCAGTGAGCACGGCATGACTTGATGCCAACTGTTCAAGAATAATGTCATTCACTTCCAATCCACAGCGTCTTACACACTTAACTATATTTTGTGCCGAACTTACTGACCCTGTGACAATATGTACTCGAGATTCAAGTCGCACCCCAGCCATCCCTATTGGCTCACGAATGCTTCCCTGATGATCAATGATAAATTCCTGTGGCAAGATATGGAGAATTTTTTGATCAGCAGGTATCGCGACTGCTTTAGCAGCATCAATGACCCGCTCCACATCGGCTGGAGAAACTTCTTTATCACGGATTGCTACAATTCCGTGTGAATTTAAACTGCGAATATGACTGCCAGCAATACCTGCATAAACCGTTCTTACTTCACAGCCAGCCATTAACTCTGCTTCTTGCACAGCTCGCTGAATAGAGTTCACTGTAGCTTCTATATCGACAACAACCCCGCGTTTTAATCCACGAGAAGGATGCCGACCAATTCCGATGATTTCAATGGCTCCATCGGTAGTTACTTCACCAATTAAGGCAATAATTTTTGAAGTGCCAATATCCAATCCAGTGATAATATTTTTTTCTGATTTTTTAGCCATTATTGTCCCGTTTGTTGTTTCCACTGCACTGCCATTCCACGTGAATATCGTAAGTCCACGCTAGCCAACTGATCTGCTTTTTCAGCAAATACTGCAGGATATGCTTTACAAAAACGCTGCAATCGTGCTTCTAACTCTTTCTTTCCCAAGTATATTTTCATGTCATTACCTAGAATTAATATCCACGTCTGATTGTCTCTTAAGTGCAATCCAGATGCATTTAATCCATACGCTGATAATATCTTACTCAATTTTTCATAAACTTGTAAGACCTCTAGCTGCTGAGATAGTGGACCTTTTAGTCTGGGTACATTCAAATCGGCTGGAATTACCCCTTGATTAAATAATTTGCCATCCTCTGTCATTAAAGATTCACCCCAAACCGCAACAGGGGTCTTCTCGACAAGCTTTATTTTCAAGGTATCTGGCCAAACCCGTTCTACATAAACCGTATCGATCCAGTTAATGGAATTTAAATCGTTTTGTAATTGATTAACAGGTAAAGAAAAAAAACTTGCATCCAGGTACTTAGCTAATACTGTTTCTAATTCTTTGTGAGTTACATGCTGATAACTTGCAGCCACTTTAATCGTAGTGATGGGGAAAAGATCCGAGTCTGCCAGATACAAATAACCCAATCGACCAGCTAAAAACAAGGCGCTCACAATTAATAACAGCAATACCCCTGTATAGCCCAGGCCACTTGATTTATTTCCCCTTTTATTAGTATGCTCACTCACAAGTAATTAGTCACTAATTGTTGACGGCATTGATGATGGGTTCTAGCAATACGAATTAACTCATCAAGCAAATCTGGATAAGCCAAACCCGTGGCCTGCCATAATTTAGGATACATACTAATGGAAGTAAAGCCCGGCAGAGTGTTAAGCTCGTTAAAATAAATCTCTTCTGTCTCATCATTGACAAAGAAATCAACTCTGGCCATACCCTTACATTTTAGGCGGGTAAAAATATCCACCGCAGCCTGTTTTAATCGCTCATTCATACTTTTATTCAAAGAAGCTGGGATAATTAAATCTGTTTGACCACTTTCCAAATATTTGGCTGTATAAGAATAAAAACCATCGGGGTGGTGTACTCGAATTTCACCCACATTTGATACTCTTGGCTCATCGGAAGGTATTGTATTTTCCAGAACGGCCAATTCAATTTCTCGACCCTGAATAAATTCTTCAATTAAAATTTCTTCGTCATATCTTAAGGCATCATCAACTGCGACAATTAATTCATTTATATTTTTTGCCTTGTGAATACCAACACTGGAACCTAAAGAGCAAGGTTTAACAAATAATGGCCATCCAAATTCAGCTGCGGCCTCACTACAAAACTGGTGTCTCTCATTCGCGCTTTTGTGCCAGGAGAGTAATTTATACCTCGCAGATTTAAGTCCATTAATGCAGGCTAATCTTCTTGCCATATCCTTATCCATGCTGATAGAAGAAGACAATACATCACAACCTACATAAGCAACATCAGCCAGCTCAAGTAATCCCTGCAAACACCCATCTTCATATAAAGGTCCATGGACTACGGGGAAAACAACATCAGCTTCAACGGACAAACGACCATTAATTAGCAAACTCTCCAAAGGCCTGGACAGCTCTGTTACTACAGGAAGCTTATCTTTATAAGCGAGTAAATCATGATAGTCATGCAGATGAAACTGGCCACTTTTATCCATTGCTACTGGGATAATAGTGTATTTATCTGCATTCAAATAAGCAAGAACTGATGCAGCTGAAATTAAGGAAATTTCATGTTCTCCGGATTTACCACCGTACAACAAAACGAGGTTGACCGATTTAGACATTAACAGTCTCCAATAATATGTACTTCGTTAATCATCGCAACAGTTGTTTGTTCACGAACTTTAGTTTGCACCAAATAAATCAATGCCTCAATATCAGCAGCAGATGCAGAACCCTGTTGATTTATAATAAAATTAGCATGTTTTTGAGATACCATAGCCCCACCTAAGCTAAACCCCTTCAAACCACAGGATTCAATAAGACGTGCTGCGAAATTTCCCGGGGGGTTTCTAAATATCGACCCACAGTTATACTCGTTAGTAGGTTGTGTACTTGCTCTATGTGCCAGCAATTCTTTAATCGCTTGCAAAGAGGTCTCTTTGCTACCGGGTTGAAATTTGAAAGTAGCAGAAACAAACCACTCATCATTTGGCCCAAAAACATGTCTGTACCCTATTTCAAACTCTTCAGGTTTGCGTATTGTTATTTCACCATGACGATTAATCGTCTGCACCTCAACTACCGATTGCCATGTTTCCCCGCCATGACAGCCTGCATTCATTCGCAAGGCACCTCCCATGGTTCCGGGGATTCCGGCCCAGAATTCGCCTCCAGACAAATTATTTCGCGCAACAAAACGAGCCATGCTGGCACAGGATACCCCCGCCTCTACTTTGATCGTCTGATCCGTTAACAAGGTAATTTCTTTTAAACAACCCTGGGTAAGAATAGCCGTACCTGCAAATCCCTTGTCTCGAATTAAAGAGTTAGAACCTAAACCCAACCACAATAAGGGCTCGTGTGGAGGAAGTTGATGAAGAAACAGGCTCAAATCGCCAACATCTGTTGGCTTATAAAGCTTGGCCGCAGGCCCTCCTACACGCCAAGTGGTGTAATCTGCCAGAGGTTCATTAAAAAGCAAAGTACCTTGGCACTGATTTGCAACATTACCTTTCTCCATTGAGCTCATGTTCATTCTCACATTTTGCTCATCAGGTTCACTGCCATTTGACCAATACTTCCAGCACCTTGCATCAGAATAACATCACCATCTTTGATATACTCATCAAGTCTTTCTCTTAGAGATTGTTCATTCACCAAAATCACATTTTTATCGTTAGCCCTGATTTTAACCGCCAGACTTTCACTGCTAATACCAGGAATGGCTACTTCACCTGCAGCATAAATGTCAAACAGTAATAGTTCATCAGCAAGACTTAACACGTCAACAAACTGACTATGTAAAGACTGGGTTCGGGTATAGCGATGCGGTTGAAACACATGTACTAAACGTTTATTAGGCCATACCCTTCTGAATGCATCAATGGTAGATAATATTTCCTGCGGATGATGTCCATAATCATCAACAACGATAGCAGAGCCCTTCTCAAACTGCTTTTCTCCTAACATTTGGAAACGGCGCCCCACACCCTGAAATTTTTTCAAACCACGGATAATAGAATTATTATCAACACCCACTTCCGTAGCAATAGCAATTGAAGCTAACGCATTCAATACATTATGACGGCCAGGATACTGAAACTCGATAGTTAATGGTAAGTGCGGTTCGGGTCTAATGACTGTAAACTGACTTAACATTTCATTTTGAGTCCAGTCTACTGCACGATAATGTGCTTCTTCTTTGAATCCATAGGTTAGAGTGGGTCGTTGAATAGCAGGAAGGATTCGGCAAATTTCTTCATCCTCAATGCACACTACAGCCAAACCATAAAATGGTAAATGATGGAGAAACTCAACAAAAGTGGTTCTTAATTTATCAAAATTATCTTCATAAGTATCCATATGGTCAGCATCTATATTAGTAACTACTGCCATCATGGGTTTTAAAAATAAGAAGGAGGCATCGCTTTCATCGGCTTCAACCACAAAATAAGCCGATTTACCCAATTGAGCATTGGCACCACAGCTATTTAATTTCCCACCAATCACAAAACTGGGATCTAGCCCGCCTTCAGCGAGTAGACTACTGACTAAACTGGTCGTTGTTGTTTTACCATGAGTTCCCGCTATAGCGATCCCATGTCGGAATCTCATTAACTCTGCAAGCATTGCAGCTCTTGGAAGTACTGGAATCATTAATTCTCGAGCAGCTGAAATTTCAGGATTATTCATATCAACAGCTGAAGAACGAACTACAACATCGGCACCCTTGATATTTTCCACTCGATGACCGATATAAACCTCAATTCCCAGGGCTCTTAAGCGCTGCACCGTACTGCTTTCACCAACATCAGAGCCTGTGATACGATAGCCCTGATTATGCAATACCTCAGCAATACCACACATCCCGACCCCACCAATACCAACAAAATGAATTTGCTCAACATGCCCCATCCTTGGAGATACAAATTGTCCTGAATTATTCACAATTCCCCCTTATGCTGCCAGCGTCCTCAATCCAAGAGACTGCCAACGATTTTCATGATCAATACGCAATAAAATTGCGATGACCACACAATTAATTACCATACTGGCACCACCATAACTAAGTAATGGCAGCGTTAATCCTTTTGTTGGTAACAAACCAGCATTTACTCCCATATTGATCGCTGCTTGCAAACCGAGCCAGAAGGTCAGACCATAGGCAGTAAACGATGCAAACAAGCGCTCTTGAGTATGGGCAATATATCCGATTGTAAGTCCTCTAATAACAAGTATACTATATAAAGCCATTACAACTAAAATTCCAACGAGACCTAGCTCTTCAGCTAGTACTGCAAATAAAAAATCTGTATGTGCTTCAGGCAAGTACAATAATTTTTGTATACTCTCCCCCAAACCAGAGCCAAACCAGCCGCCCCGTCCAAAAGCTATCAAAGACTGGGTAAGCTGGTAGCCACTGTTGTATTGATCAGCCCAAGGATCTAGAAATGCGGTTAAGCGAGCAACCCTATAAGGAGAAGACACTGCTAATAAGGCAAGTGCACAGACTACCAATAACATTAAGCCAATATAATAACGTAATTTTACCCCTGCTAAAAAAAGCAGAGCCATGACAGTCCCAGAAATGACTACAGTTGCACCAAAGTCAGGTTCAAGAAGCAATAATATAGATACAATACCCAGTATCATCATAGGTTTAATAAAGCCCAAAATACTGTCACTTACGGCTTTTTGTTGACGAACTAAATAACCAGAAAGATAAAATATCATCGTCAACTTAGCCATTTCTGATACTTGAATCCCTATAGGGCCAAACGCCAGCCACCTTCGACTACCATTCACAGATCGCCCAATTCCTGGAATTAATACGATGAGAAGCATAAACAAACAGACGATAAGCATCGGAACACTTATTTTTTCCCAAAAATTACTGTCTGTTCGAATAACAACTAAGGCGACCATCAAACCTACAAATAAATAACAGGCCTGTCGAATCAAAAAATGGAACGGTTGATGAAAATATTTTGTAGAAATCATAACCGAGCTGGAAGCTACCATCATTAAACCAATAATTAACAAACCTATAACTGCCCCAATTAGCCATTTGTCATAGAGTGAGATCGGTTTACTGACGGGTTTACCTCGTTGATTTAAATGTCTCGGCCGCATAGTGTTTATAATCCAACAACTGAGGACGTAAACACGTCACCTCGATGATTAAAATCGCGAAACATATCCAGACTGGCACAGGCTGGAGATAGCAAAACCACATCACCAGGTTTAGCCTCAGATCTTGCCATGGTAACGGCTCCTTCCAGAGAAGATGCACGCACAACAGGAACAACATCAGCAAGCACTGCTTCCATTTGATCAGCATCCTCACCTATCAGTACTATGGTACGAACAAAATCTGCAATCGGTTGGGCAAGCTCCTGAAAATTTGCCCCCTTTCCTTGTCCACCGGCGATAAGTACAATTTTTCCTTGCATAGAGCCTCCTATTCCATTTATGGCTGAGATTGTTGCCCCCACATTTGTTCCTTTTGAATCATTAATCCAATCTACATCATCCAAAGTTCTTATCCATTGACAACGATGCGCTAATCCTCCAAAAGCTTTTAAAACCTTAATTATATGCTCAATAGATATCCCTGCGGCTTCAGCTAAAGCACATGAGGCAAGCGCATTTAGCCAATTATGCACTCCCTTGATTAATAGAGAATCCACCGGCAACAAGCAATCGCGGCCTTTGGCCAGAAAAATTTTATCGTCTTGGTTAATTAACCCCCAGTTTCCGGCTGAAGGACTACTTTCACCAAAAGTGACGCGCTGCTGATTGGAATTATGTTCCGTTGGAACAGTATAAGAATCATCACGATTATATAACGCAATTTTTGCCTGATGATAAATGCGCTGCTTGGCTTGTGTATAAGCTTCTAAAGTATGGTGTCTGTCTAAATGATCGGACGTCACATTCAGAATAGTGGCGACGACTGGGGATAGAGAGAGGGTTAAATCTAACTGAAAGCTGGATAACTCCAAAACCCACAAGTCATATTGGTGCTCATCTTCCAAAAGGTCCAGTACCGGAGTGCCAATGTTCCCCGCCACAGCCACACGAAATCCCCCCGCTTTGGCCATCTCCCCCACTAATGTGGTTACCGTCGACTTGCCATTAGTCCCAGTAATCGCGACTATAGGGGCATTAATCTCTCTGGCCAGACACTCTATATCCCCATAGATTTCTACCCCTGCTTGCCGTGCCTGTTTCAGGAAAGGAGTATCCAGCGGCAATCCAGGGCTAGCAATTACATCAGTCAGTTGATTTAACACTTCTGCGGGTATGTGCTCCAAATGGACCGGAACATCAGGAAATTCAGCATTAAACTCTGCTAAACCAGGTGCTTCTTTACGTGTATCAAATACGATAAATGACTTATTTTTTCTATGCAGATAGCGAGCTATAGAAAGCCCAGTTTTACCTAGACCCGCAACCAAATATAAAGAATGATTCATGAATGCACCTTGCCTATCGAAGTTTTAAAGTAGCCAATCCGCATAACACAAATACAACAGTAATAATCCAGAATCTGACTATTACTTTAGGTTCTGACCATCCCTTTAATTCAAAATGATGATGTAGGGGAGCCATACGAAACAATCTCTTACCATGAGTATATTTAAAGTAGCCTACTTGCAAAATAACGGAAATGGTTTCAATGACAAACAACCCACCCATTATTAATAGCACAAGTTCTTGTCTAACTACTATAGCCACTATGCCAAGAGCAGCCCCCAGGGCCAGGGAGCCTACATCCCCCATAAAAACCTGCGCCGGATAACTGTTGTACCAAAGAAAGCCTAAACCTGCGCCTACTATAGAAGAACAAAAAATAGTTAATTCGCCAGTATTAGGTACAAAAGGTATAGCCAAATAATTAGAATATAATGCATTACTGGAGGCATAAGCGAAAATACCCAAAGCACCTGCAACCATAACAATTGGCATAATGGCCAAGCCATCTAAACCATCAGTCAGATTAACAGCATTACTGGATCCTACAATAACAAAATAGGCAAGAACAGGAAATATAAGGCCAAGATCCCAGGTTATTGTTTTAAAAAAAGGAAGGACAAGTTGGGTATGTACGGGCAAACTTGCATTCATATAAAGATATATTACTGCAGTAATTGCTATCACTGACTGCCACAAGTATTTCCAGCGTCCGGGTAAGCCTTTGCTATTTTTTAATACGAGCTTACGGTAATCATCGACCCAACCAACCAAACCATTAGCTAAGGTGACCAAAAGAACAAGCCATAAACTTGATTGCCGTAAATCACACCAAAGTAAACAACTGACGGTAATAGCCAATAGAATTAAAACTCCACCCATAGTAGGAGTTCCTGCTTTTGACAAATGGGTCTGGGGACCATCCTCCCGGACCATCTGACCAATTTGTAATCCACGTAACCATCGGATCATCAGTGGACCACATAATAAACCTACCATAAGTGCAGTTAATGATGCTAAAATGGATCTAAAGGTTAGATATTGAAAAACTCTTAACGCATGATACTGTCCTTGAAATAACTGCGTTAGCCAATAGAGCATAATTGTTCCTCTTGTTAATAAAGCCTGTGGTCAATTCACAAATCAAGCGCACCATGATGGGTGCAAAAAGCGAACAAGCATATCATACTCACTCGACATCAATTAAGCAGTTTATAGACAATTTTTTCCATAGCACTGGAACGTGAGCCTTTTACCAAAACTGTAGTATCAGAGGACAGCTCCTTGAGTACAATTTGGGCTAAATCCTCTTGGCTCGAAAAATGCTGGCCTCCTATTCCAAATGCTTCGGTGGTTAATGCACTGTAGTTACCACAGCTCAATATCTTGTCAATTCCTAATTGACGAGCAGCCAACCCTACCTCTTGATGATGTTTCGTTGCCCAGTCACCTAACTCCCCCATATCCCCAAACACAAAGATTTTTTTTCCTGGACGAGCAGCCAATACTTCAAGAGCAGTTAAGACAGAGCGTAAATTCGCATTGTAAGTATCATCTATAATCGTTGCTTGATGTTTGCCAGTGAGAATGGTCATACGGCCCTTTACGCCACCAAAATGACTTAGTCCTCTTTGAATATCCCTAGTTGAAATCCCTACGGCATGACAACATGCTGCTGCGGCTAATGCATTGCGAACATTATGTAATCCGGGAACCTGTAACTCAACGTCAGCACGACCATTTGGTAATACTAAAGAAAACTGGCCACAACCATGAGAGTCTAATCTGACATCCTGAGCATAAACATCTGCCGAGTGGGATGCAGAAAAACGGAGTACTCGTTTATCTGCGAGGAGTTCATCCCAAAAATGAGCGTAGGCATCATCATCATTAACTACCGCAATTCCAGCAGAAGATAACCCCTGATGGATTTCTCCTTTGGCACGAGCAACCCCATCGATTGAACCAAAACCTTCCACATGCGCCGGAGCGATATTATTAATTAAAGTAACATCAGGATGTACTATTGCCACCGTATGGGCAATTTCACCTACATGATTCGCGCCCAATTCAAAAACTGCATAACGATGCTGATGATTTAACTCCAGGACACTTAAAGGCGCACCGATATGGTTATTTAAATTTCCTTTGGTAGCATGTGATGGAGGAGGCAGAATAGCAGCAATCATTTCTTTGACTGTTGTCTTGCCGTTAGATCCAGTCAAGGCAATCACGGGACAGGTAATATCTTGTCGATGAGCCGCTGCAATTTTTGCTAAAGCCAGCAAAGGGTCTGCAACAATAAATTGAGGGATTTGAACTCCCTCAATAAAATGATTAACCACAGCCGCCAAAGCTCCTTTTGCCTCTACTTCTTTAACGAAATGATGGCCATCAAAATGTTCCCCTTGAAGCGCAATAAATAAATTTCCGGGTTTGATTTGACGACTATCAATACAAATACCGGTAACATCAGTATTTATCTGACACGTTTGGGTAAGAAGCGATGCAATGGTATTTAGATTCATAGTATTCAGACAAGGCTAAAAGTCTAGTGTACTAACACTCACGCTCATAGTTCAAGATGAATCGCTATGAGAAAGATTTAATTTGTATAGAGCAAGTATTCAAAGAGCGCTGATAAGTCCTGAGACGAGGTAAAATAGGAACAAGGTTTTTTCAAAAATGGCGAAAACAGTCGTCTTTACGAACGAAGTTCACCAGGACCTGCATATACGTTTTACACTATTAGCTTGGTAAAGTCCTAAGTCCAGAGGCACGTTTTTGTGAAGCATTTTCTTTCAACTTAAACTCAAATCAAACTTTCCAGTTGAAATTTGTAACTAATGTTTGTTACATGCAACCCGAATTTTGATGTTCGGTTTGTGTATAAGATTCTCACAGGCTCTATCCCGGTTGCAAGTACCAGACCATCTAACTAATTAGACAATATACAACAATTGATGACTTACGCTGTAGCAAATTCCAGCGCCTTTTCATCTATCTCAAGCAAGCGATGATAACGAGAAATGCGTTCTTCAGTTATCGGTTTTCGTTGATCATCAAGCAAGTAGGCATCCAGTCCATCACTTAATTGTCTTCCCGTTTCTAGCATAATAGAAAAACGTTCTTCATCAATGCTCGGATTCTTGGATGCTTGCATGAACAGACATAAGCCACGCACACTAAAAGCACCTATATTTTGCAAATCAAAAACCCCTGTTGGTGTTGCAGCAGCCAAACTACATAAAACCGGGCCCTGACCATTGGCAAATTGGTGGCGATGAAATAGATGCCCTTCTCCAAAACGCAATCCCGCAGCAAGTACGGTTTGTAATAGTTCATACCCGGCAAACTGTCGGTTTTCCTTTGCTAATAAAAACATCATTAAAGTTGAAGAAGCGATTGCTTTAGACTCTTCTTGCAATTCCGCTACCCGATCATCTTCCGGTACTAGTTTTGGTTGGGACGATGTTGCCTTTGGTTTTATAGATAATTGGGCGTCAAGTCCGGACTCAGGATCAGTTTCCATATTAAACAAATTATCTATGTTCACCTTGCGAACCGCAATAATATCATCGTTATATGGCTGCACGTCATAACTCTTTTCTTTTTGGCCAAGAGAAGGTTGATATCGATCTGTATTAAAGCTCTGCTTTCTAGCCTTCATTATGCGACCAATAGCTACTATAACGCCAACTAACAACAGGACATTAAGAATTAAACTCCAATTTGCCTGCATCATTTACTCCATAGTCAAAGCTTCTTTCACATCAACCGTAACCAAACGCGACACCCCAGGCTCACGCATAGTTACCCCAATTAAATGATCTGCCAATTCCATAGTCACCTTGTTATGTGTAATAAAAAGGAATTGTACGAATTGTGACATCTCTTTTACCAAAGCGCAAAACCGCCCCACATTTACGTCATCTAAAGGAGCATCTACTTCATCTAACATGCAAAATGGTGAGGGATTTAATTGAAAAATCGCAAACACCAACGCAACAGCAGTCATCGCTTTCTCACCCCCGGACAACAAATGAATAGTACTGTTTCGCTTTCCGGGGGGTTGTGCCATTACTACAATACCAGCTTCCAATAGATTATCACAAGTTAATTCAAGCTGTGCTCTTCCACCCCCAAAAAGACGGGGGAAAAGTGCTTTAAAAGAAGTGTTCACTTCATCAAAGGTATTTTCAAGCCGTGTTCGAGTTTCTTTATCCATCTTTTCAATGGCCGTTTCTAAAGTCGCCAGAGCCTGGCTTAAATCGTCATATTGTTCATCCAGATAAAGTTTACGCTGCTGCTCTGTCGCAAATTCCTCAATAGCAGCAAGATTAATTGCTCCCAAACGTTTGATTTTCTCTGTAATGCCAATTAACTCATCTTCGCGTATGCTTTGAGTGGTACCTTCAGGAATATGCTCCAATAAAAACGGAGCACGCAAATTTGACTCATCAAGAGACTCTTGCACTGAACTTGCTCGGACAGCCAACTCTTGCTCTTGCATTCTCGTTTGAGCAATAACCTCTTGTACGCGCTTGACTTCAATGTCGTAGTTTAAGGTAAATTGCTCAAGGTGTTCCAGTTCTTTCATTAATTGCGTTAATTGTTCACGACTTAAAGTTAATTGCAACTCCACTTCGCTATGCTTCGTTAATTGCTCTGCGAGTTGCTCACGAAGTTCCGTTTCGGGTGTGGTGGATTGCAAACAGAGAAGTGCTAGGTGTTCTAAGCGCTCCTGCAATACATCCAATCGCTCTTGTTCTCTATTAGTTCTGTCGGTCAATTGTTGTTTTTTGCTCATCTCTTTACCGTACTCCATTTCAGATTGATGGAGTACGGTACGGCCCTCTTCTAATTCTTTTTTTTGGGTTTCCAAGTCCTCAAGCCAGACTTCCTTATCTTTAACAAATTGATTTCTTTGCTGCTCATAAACTTTAGTCTGACTCTCAAGAAATCCCAGCTTTTCTTTAATTTCCAAGTGCTCTGCTGCTGTTTCTTCCAACACAAGATGTAATTCATCAATTTCCAGGGACATAGTCGCTAAAAGTTTTTCAGCATGTTGAAGAGACTGCTCGTTGCCATTCAGTGCGTTAATATTACTGCTTAATGCCTCATTGCCTGAAGTAAGATTGAGTTGAAAGAGTTCTGTATTACTTAAATTTTGCTGTAATTGCACATGATATTCATCTCTTAGGAATCTTACCTCTTCAATTTTTTGTTGCAACTCGTCGACAATGCCTGCTAACGCACCAATCTTTTGTTGTCGACTTAGCAAACCCAGCTCATTCTGCTCTCCTGGATTAGCGAGTTTCACCCAACCTTTGCCTATCCAACAACCATTAGCAGTAACTATAGACTCATGCTCTGCCAGAAAAGGCAGCCAATTTTTTGTTTGTTCCAGATGTTCTGCAATGTATATATGCTCCAGATTAGGTACTGAAGCAGGTATGTTTCCTTGGATTTTATCAACCAGTCTCGGGTATTTTTGCTGTTCACCTAACACCGATCGCATCGTGACAATGCTTTCCCCCTGGCTTTCACAAGCAGGCCATTGAGGCCATAATTCATCGAAATCATCCAGAACATAGGAGTGCAGCGCATCATTAAGGATCATTTCACACACTGATTGCCATTCTGATTCAACCTGAAGTATATCCATAAGTCTCGGTTTATCCTCCCACGCTTTAATCTCTTGCTTATTGAGTGTGGTGCCTTGTCTTGCGGCTTTTTGGGAAGCGATTAATGCTGCATACTCACTATTTAAATGATGAAATTCATCCTGCAATTGATGCAACTTTTGTTCTGTTTCCTGTAATTGAGTACGCAGTCTATTCGAACTCTCGTTGCTTTGTTTTAACTGAGTCTCATTAAATTGTTGCGTTTCCTTTAATTTAATTAGTTTTTGTTCTAATTTATATTTGATTTGCTGCAAATCCTTTAAAGAAATGGCATTTCGTTCTAAATTCAACTTCTCAAGCCTTAACAGGGTCTGTTCGCGTCTTTGCTCTAGATGCTGCAATTTAATCTGAGCGACCTGATACTCACTTTTAACCGTGTTGGTAGCGCTTTGCACCTCTTGCCAATGCCGCTCCCATTGCATCTGTTGTTTTTGAGTCTCTTGCCATTGTAAGTCCCTTTCTTCAAATTTAACTCTGTATTGTTGTACTTGTTCTTCCAAATGCTGCGCATGATGTTGGCTGTTTTGCAACGCCTCTTTATCTTGTTTTAGCTGCTCTTCAGCCGCCTGCCAATCTTCCTGCATTTGTTGTCTATCATGTTCTAAACGTTTTTTTTCGCGATCTTGTTGTTGAATGGTCTCCTCCATGCGGGCGATCTCGGTACCTGACTGATATAAGGAGGACTGGATTTGCTGCAAGTCTTGGTTTGCATCTTGCAGTTTTTCATTTAACAAGGTTCGTTCTCTATTAGATCCCGCCAATAAACTTTGTTGTTGTTCATAGCGTAGAGCTAAATCCTGTAACTCACGTTGTTTCACTAATTGTTGCGCCGTAAACTCCTGCCATTTAAGCGCCAGTATTTCCGCACGACATATTTTTTCTTCCTCTTTAAACAGAGTATATCGCTCAGCAGATTTTGCCTGCCGCTCTAAACGTTGTAATTGTTTATCTAATTCCTCTCGAATGTCTGCAACCCGGGTTAAATTTTCACGAGTATGCAAAATGCGCTGGATGGTTTCACGACGTCGCTCTTTATACTTTGAAACCCCTGCTGCTTCTTCTAAAAATGCTCTTAACTCTTCAGGTTTGGCTTCAATAAGACGTGAAATAGTACCTTGACCGATAATTGAATAACCTCGAGCCCCTGCTCCCGTCCCAAGAAAAATATCGGTAATATCCCTGCGTCTGCATCGACTGCCATTTAAATAATACGAAGAATCCCCATCCCGAGTGACAATCCGCTTAACCGCAATTTCACCATAACTGGCAAAAGGGCCGGTTATGCGTCCCAAACTATTATCAAATACAAGCTCAACGGATGCCTGACCTACTGGTTTACGATTAGAGGCCCCATTAAAAATGACATCTATCATCGACTCGCCACGTAAATTTTTAGCTGAACTTTCACCCATAACCCAACGAACGGCATCGATAATATTTGATTTGCCACAACCATTAGGGCCAACAACTGCTACTAATTGACTGGGAAAGTGAACCACGGTGGGATCAACAAAAGATTTGAAACCAGCTAATTTCAATTGCTTCAGATGCATATTGATGGCGACACAGGAATAATAATCACCTATTATAACTGATGATGTGATGGATGACTATTTTACAGTAGGTGCTCGGATTTTTTGCAACAGTTAAAGCCAACATGAGCAATTGACAAACAGACTTAACCTTATATAATGCTTCTATTTCTCTACTTATGGATGGCCAATGAAGCGCCGATTAACAGTATTACCTCTAGTTCTAATGACCTTCGGTCTTTCTCTTTTTTTTTCTTACCCTATATATCCTGAACCACCTAATCTTTCTTTGGTAAAAAAAGAACTGATTCACTATCATGATTCAGGTTTATATCAACAAGAGCTAACGAAAAAGATTCAACAGGCCCATCAATACATTATTAGAGAAGCATTAGCTAATGACCAAAAGAAAGAGCAACAGAAACTGGCACTGGTTTTAGATATTGATGAAACCAGCTTATCAAACTATGACAAAATGGTGAAACATGGTTTTACTGGCACTCGCGCAGAAATCCATAGGGAAATTCTAGGTGCAGATTCTCCTGTCATAAAGCCGATGTTGGCTCTCTATCAGGATGCGATAAAACATGGGGTTAACGTATTTTTCGTCACAGGAAGAGGTGAATCAGAACGTGCTGCAACAAAGCGCAATTTAATGAAAGCTGGATACAAAAATTGGGCTGGTCTCTATGTACGCCCTGATAAATATTCGTCCCCATCCATTATTCCCTTTAAATCGCAAACACGAGCGATGATAAGTAAACAAGGTTTTACAATAATTGCATCAATTGGCGATCAGTTTAGTGATATTCATGGCGGGTATGCCAAAAAAGGATTTAAGTTACCTAACCCCTATTATTATTTACCCTGAGAATCGTGCAAGCCTAAACACAAGATGTGTTATAGGCCATCCCCAACCCTCACTGCCATTAAGTTGTGAGTTATGGATAAGAAGTTTATTAAACCCACCGTTCGACCTGAAGAGTCGTTTTAGCGACGTCTCGAAGGGTTTTGCGTACAGCGCCTAGCCTTCGAGACGGGCTTAAGCCCTCCTCAGGCCGAACGGAGCAAGGAAAATCTGAGTCCCTTATCCATAACTCACGTTAACAAATAGCCGTGAGATTCGGATGAAGGTGTACTATCCAAGATGACGACCTACATTTGGGATTACGTAGTCTCCCGCTCCCGGGCTACAGCTTGCGCTTTCACCCAGGCTACATCTAACATCAGGCTTTACAGGCTTAGCCCCCGCTTTGTTCCAATTCGTTCTCATTAAGCAGCCTTAGCTTTCATCCGAATGGCCATTACCTCCAGCGCTAAAAACCTCAGATAATCATAAGAAACATAATAATCACCAGAATCACCAGCTAACCGGGACCAGGAGTTACGCAAGGTAAATACGCCGCGATTAATATGACCGTTATCATCGGTTACCTCCAGATTATCGTCGTATCCTGTGATGATTAATTCATGCCCCGCATCAATGTCACCGTTCATCGCATCGATTATGATTTCAGGAGTTAACATCCACGTATCATTCAATACCCGATTAGTACCTACTGCTCCAGCATCTCCATAATTAATATCCAGCAACATACCTACATTCAAACGATTACCTTTTGCCAGTTCTTCTTTAATTTTATAGATAACCTCATCCATATTAGCTTGAGTAGTTAATGCTTCCTCATCAGATAATAAAGCTTCCCAGCTGATTAAATTAGACAATGGAATACTGTGTGAAAGGAACTCACTTTCCGACATGGGTGTTCCTTCGTCAGTCTCGCTATGTAACGGATATTGTCTTACTCCAGCACAACCATTTAGTTTTTGATAGTTCTGACTGATAATGCCGTAATCAGAGATTTGTTGCAAAACCCAGGGAGCGGAAGAACCATTCCAACCACTTGCATTTATTTTGTCATGAATTGCCAAATAACTACCCAATTCAAGATTACATAGTTGGCTAATATAATCTCCCGCACCCAAAGCTGCATCTAATGCAGCAGTTACTGCAAAGGTGACGCAGCTTCCGTGATATCCCTGATCCAAAACGGGAGTCAGTTGCATACCTACTTTAATTTTTGATGGTAATTCAGAAGAAAATGAAGCCGAATTTATTGAGTTTTTAGGGTATTGTGCTAATTGATCATGCAAATAAGATTTGGCGCTGTCAGATAACGCATATTTTGGCAGGCGAAATTTCAATTGTTGCACCACACCCTGCTGGTTTTTAGGAGTGATATTGACATCAACTTCACCTTTTAAAGTAACGTGACTGGCACAAGCAAGCGAAGAAGATAAGGAGAATACTGTTATTTTAATTAATTTACTCATATATTACATCCCTTTAATTTAAACACCTTCAAGAATCATATCAAGAGTCAAAGTAAATGCAATAAATTAAAATTGTTCCATTTTTTCGTATTTTTAACTGATTAATTTCAGTTTGAAAAAAATCGATTAAAACGAACATACATGATATTATATTGCCCATTATTAATTTTTTATATACAACAATAAGTGAGCACCATGCCTGAAGTCCATCTAATTAATCCAACTTTATCAGAAAACATTCCAACTGTTGTCGCCCTAATGAAGTCTGAATATGGGGTAAAAACTGGCCAATTACACCCCTATGAAGTCTACACATTAGATGATGGCATGGGGCAAAAATTGTCCTTTTCCTTAACACTACCTGTACTGCAATTCGTCAAGGATTCTGTACCCGGCTATCCAACACCTGAATTTCGCTTGGATGTAGTGGAGCCTACTTCTGAGGGTAAGGGTCAATTTGGCCAAATTTTGCCAGTAATTAAATCAATTATTTTCAAAAATGGTGAACCTGACTTTGATAAAGAGTAATATAGGCGCGGTTTTCTGGACACAAAAAAAGGTTTTTTAAGAGCTATTCTTCTTAATACAAAGAGGAGAATAAAATGTCTAAAAAGCGAGCTTATTATACGGCGGCCAAGAAGGCAAAAATAACGCTAGCTGCGATTGAGGGGAAACTCACACAAGCGCAAATTACCAGTGAATACGGTGTTCACGCAACGCAGGTAAAAACTTGGAAGCAATCGGCCATCAAAGCCATTAACGATTTATTCTCTGGGGCTAATGAAAAAGAAGCCAAGTCCCAAGAGCAGCTTGTTGAGGCATTATATCAAGAAATTGGTCGACTTCAAGCGCAGCTATCTTGGCTAAAAAAAAAGCATGAACTTTAGTCTGGATGAAAAGCGCGTCATGATTGATCCTCTTGCCGAGCTCACCATTCGTGAACAATGCTTGCTATTAGACTTGCCTGTTTCAAGTTATTATTATAGTGCCAAGCCCATTTCTGTCGAAGATGAAGCGCTTATGGCGCTACTTGATGAGCACTATCTGCAGTATCCATGTGAAGGTAAAATTAAGCGGGCAAGATGGCTGTCAAAAGAAGTAGGCTATCCTGTTGGTAAACGTCGAGTAAAAAAGTTGATGGAAATGATGGGGTTATCGACTGTTTACCCAAAGCCAAATACAAGCGTTCCCAATAAGGAGCATGAGGTGTTCCCTTATTTATTAAAAGAGGTGGATATCACCAAACCAAATCAGGTTTGGGCCGCAGATATCACCTACATCCGCATGAAAGGAAAGCATGTGTATTTAGTAGCTATTATGGACTGGTATAGTCGTTATGTGATTGGATGGGCTATTTCACCTACTATGGAGGCTGAATTTTGTATTGAGGCGCTTAGAAACGCTTTGCTGCATTCGCGTTGTGAGATCTTTAACACGGATCAGGGTTCTCAATTTACCTCAAAAGATTGGATAAATACGCTAAAATCTCACCACATTTCTATCAGCATGGATGGGCGAGGACGTTATTTAGATAATATATTTATCGAGCGATTGTGGCGTAGTGTTAAGCAAGAAAAAATCTACCGGTATGATTTTGATACAATTGAAGAGGTTGAGCTGGCCTTAACGGAGTATTTTGAGTATTATAATAACCGAAGGCTTCACCAGTCCTTTAATTATTTAACGCCCGCAGAGGTGTATTATGGCCGGAAAAGACCATAAACCCTAAATGAGAGCGTCATGACTTACCCACAAGGCCCACAGGCCTATACGAGAAAGTGAAGCTCTCCTGACCTGTGGACTTGTGGATAAGTCATTCTGATAGAGTTGTGGTAAAATGACCTAAGACAATTCGTAGTAGCAATCACTATTCATACGGTATTGAGTAGGTTTAAATAGGTTAATTTGAGTGAATTTTTAACTATAAATGATGGATGAATAGCTCTTATTTTTCCTTAATTTTGTTCCAGACATGCGGACCCATATCAGAGGGCTCTTACGTGGTCAAAAAAATTATTGCAAATCAAAAGGGCCTTTCTGACAAAACTGACAAACCCAACTGGTTTGTTCGATCAGCAAATAGAGAGCATTATCTGGGAAGTCAGCTGCCCACATTAGGGATGCACTACGGATTAATAAGAGAAGAAAAGGTATCTTTTTTACATATGAATCGCGCTCCAGGCTTACCTCTTAAGGCTTATGTAAACAGTCTAAATGCAGAACAGTTTTTGTCCCTTGCTTGTACTTTATTAGAAGAAATTCCCCAACAGATTCACCAAACAGTAAGATCAGGAAAGCATCAAGGAGAACAAATTGTTCACTGTGATCTGAAATCTGAAAATATTATGGCGGAATGGAAAAACAATAAATGGACGGTCACTGCAGTTGACATGGGTTTAGCTAAAACAATGCAGGGAAATGGATACAGCTCCTGGTATTGTCAGGGAAACAAGAAAGTATGGGATACCCGGATGTTCTATGACTCCCTGAAACAAACTCCAATAACTTATGATGCTCAAACTGATTTATATGCTTTGTATATAACCATAGCCGAACTTGCTGGTGCCCCATCCCGAACATCATATACAAAGCGTGACGATTTTAAAAATCCTGATCTTATCGGTATTTTTGACCATATGGACTTTGATCCAATAACAAAAAAGAATTTGATTGTTTTAATAGGGCGGATGATCACTGATGACAGAAGCCAACGAATCTCTCGCGATGAAGCCTTAAATGAATTTAAAGAAATTTTACTTGCCGTTCAAAAAAACACCCCGGATTTATTGCAAAAAAGAAGCAGCCCTGCTTCAAAAACAGTAGAAGTTGACGCTGAAGCTCTGAAACACTGGGTAGAGTATAAACTGGAGCATCGAATCTCAACAGACGAGAAGCTCGGACTGGATAAAGGAACGACTATCAAAGTATGGATCAAACGCTATCGGGAATTGTGTTTATTGAAGAGCGCGGAAGCTAATCCCATACCTTCTAAAAATCCGGTAGTTCGCAGCAGATATATTCACGATTTAATGCGTTTTAATTTAATCGAAGAATACGATGATAACGCCTGTGTTCGTTTATTGCTTCGTAACGAGCAACTCACTGCGCCATTAAGAGCGCCCTATCCCTTAAACGAGACGTGGAAGAAATTTTTTGACCTATATCTAAACCAATTGCCTATCCAATTGACTGTAATAGATGAATCATTTTGCGAGGAAATTAGTACGTTTAAAAACAATGTCAGCTCTATTTTAAGTATTCAGGTTAGAGACGATGATGAATCCCTGCTTGGGCACTTGACTAGCTCCCTTAAGCTCCTATCAAAGATGCAATTTACCCAATGGGCAAAACAATTACCTTTAGCCGCCCACGTATTTAATCAGCAGTTTAAGTGCATGGTAGAGTTAAGTAATTTATTCGATCAATTTAAGAATGTATTCTCATTAAAAGACAACTTTTCCCAAGATTTTAATGATTGGGCTACAGAAATTTCCGAGAATGCAATCATTGGGCAGTTTCCTAATGATTCTAAGTATTTTGAAAAATACCATACCTTGGCATCATATTTAATCAAATTTTCTATCCTTATCAAGGAGGACAATTTACTTTTTAAGGGTTTTCCAGATTTAAATCAATCAGAGATCAGTTTTGCGGCAATTATGCAATCTATTGAAAATTTAAAACTTGACGATACCCAGTGTATTGAGGTTTTGTCTAAAAAACTTGACTTGCTCTTTACCTTAACAGACGTGTTTTACAGCATGGATCATACAAAAGGTTATCCGCATACACGTTACCCCATAGTACTCGAAACGGGGATAGAGCAAGTGACGCAACTTATCAATAAAAATCCTTCACTAGAGGAGTTTACCGCTGAATTAAACAGCCTGCTGGAATATTTCGCGACAATAAACGAATTAGACGCGTTTATTAAAGATGCCGCCGCATATAAGAATGTTGTGAAGTCATTCTTGCTTTTAATGAATGATGATCAGTCCAGGGTTTTGAAGTTTAAGGGGATGTTAGGCGAGGATGCCAAGCTATTTCTTGGAAAATTAGAACAGGGATTAACACGTTTGCTATCTATGGAAGCAGGACCGCAACTTAATGATAAACTTTTTGTTGAAATGATCCGCTTTATTGCTTTTCCCCTTAGATACCATCCAATGGGTACAGGCCCTAAACCCAATACTCTTTTCCAGCCAATTCCAATAGCTCCACCGGATTGCAGTAAAGAAGAGGAAGAGTTATTTGCATTTCATAAATCCCTTTAATCTCTATTTATTCACAACCAAGAGGCCCCCGGCCTCTTGCCCTGCTATAAAACCCGGATTAGCTGTGTTGTTTATAAACGGTTAGTGTTCAGCTTGCGCCAAAGATATAAGCCTGGGTATATTCATGCTGATAGTTCCCAATAAATAAATTCCTTTTCATAATCCATTGCAAGCAACTTCGTTTGGATTCGGGTATACTTTGGCTACTAATTAAAGAAGGGGGCTTGTCAAATGCGTAATCTTTTTTCATGTTTATTAATTGCATTACTGTCATTCGGTTTGGTAATCAATGAGGCATCAGCCAAACGCTTCGGCGGGGGCAGAAGCTTTGGTGTCCAACGTTCGCAAAGCAGTCTTTTTTCATCTCCCAAAGCACAAAAAACTGCATCACCAGGACAACGTTCTACTGGAAATAAATGGGGTGGGATGCTCGGTGGACTATTAGTAGGTGGATTACTTGCGAGTCTGTTTATGGGACATGGCTTAGGTACTGGAATAATAACCTGGTTAATCCTTGGTGCAGTACTATTTTTTGTGGTCAGTTTTATTCGAAGAAGGATGCAGCCAGGAATGCAAACGGCTAGCTCCAGCGCATTCAGACAAAACTCGTTTAACAATTTCACTCAACCTTTTGCTAACAGCAGTAGCAACAACTATGGCAATAGTTCCGAATACCCAGCAGGCTTTACTCCCGATAATTTTTTACGTGATGCCAAGGTAAGTTTTATCCGTCTTCAAGCGGCTTATGATCAAAAAAATCTGCACGACTTAACTGCTTTTACTGCACCGGAAGTATTTGGGGAAATTAAGATGCAACTTGATGAACGGGGTGATGCACCAAATAAGACTGAGGTAATCGATTTGAATGCAGAGTTACTCGATGTTTCAAAACAATTTGATTCTACTATTGCCAGTGTTCGCTTTACTGGAACTATTAAAGAAAATGACGAACCCTCTACTCAGTTAGATGAAATTTGGCATTTTCGTCAATTTGGAAACACTAAAGAATGGGTTGTTGGCGGAATCCAGCAAGAAGTCGTTCGCCCATAGAACAAAATCACCTGAATACATCCCTCTTCATATCCCTACATACCGCGCTTCATGCGCGGTATCCATTACGATGTTTCTAATTAATAAGTAGCCCTTGTGCACTGATAAATTTCCTCTGGATACTGCGCACAAAACGCAGTACGCAGGCCGTTAAATTTTGTGTGAAGGAGCGTTCTTCAGAGACAAGCTACGGGACAAGGGGGTTTCTATTAAATTAAAACAATTTAAATATGACGAGCCCTCAGGTTTTACAACCCAGTATGATTAAATTAGCTGTACTGCACATCAATAATTTCATAATCCACCAAACCGCCTGGTGTATTTACTGTAACGGTATCATCTAATTGTTTGCCTATCAAAGTACGGCCTATAGGTGAGCTGTATGATATTTTGTTCAATTTAATATTTGCTTCATCTTCGCCGACAATTTGGTAAGTCAGTTCCGCATCAGTTGCAAGATGACATACAGTAACTATGGCACCAAAAACGACTTTTCCATTATTTGGTAATTTGCTAATGTCAACAATTTGAGCATTAGATAATTTTGCCTCGAGCTCTTGAATACGACCTTCATTAAAACTTTGCTGTTCACGAGCAGCGTGATATTCAGCGTTTTCTTTCAAGTCACCATGAGCCCGCGCCACAGCAATCGCCTCTACAATGCGAGGACGATCTACAAATTTCAAGCGTTGCAATTCTTCTTTTAGTGCTTCCGCACCCAATACTGTCATCGGATGTTTACTCATATCCACCTCTAATGTAAGTCTTGTAATCGAGTTACTGTTTCTCTATCTTCATATTTCATAGCAAGGCAAGCTGCCTCAGCCCCTGATAATGTCGTAGTATAACTAACCTTATGCTGTAATGCATTGCGTCTAATCGCAAAAGAATCCGCAATAGCTTGCTTGCCCTCGGTCGTATTCACAATAAAATCAATTTCATTATTTTTTATGAAATCCAACACATGCGGCCGTCCCTCAGCGACTTTAAAGACTCTTCTGCAATCTACACCCGCCGCTTGTAATGCCAGAGCTGTTCCACGTGTTGAAAAAATTTCAAAACCCAATTCAATTAATCTTTTGGCTATTTCTCCTACTCGTGTTTTATCTGCATCACGAACAGAAACAAAAGCTCGTCGTCGCTTAGCTATATGGCAACCAGCACCCAACTGAGCTTTAGCATAAGCCTGTCCGAACCGCTTGGCAATACCCATTACTTCACCCGTGGATTTCATCTCGGGCCCAAGAATGGAATCTACTCCAGAAAACTTCACAAATGGAAATACCGGTAATTTTATGGAATAAAATGAGGGCATATGATGGTGCTGAGTTAAGCCCTGATCTTTTAAACTGATACCTACTTTGCACAAAGCTGCAATTTTAGCCAAAGGTAAACCCGTAGCTTTGGAAACAAAAGGAACCGTGCGTGAAGCGCGAGGATTTACTTCCAACACATAAATATCATCAGCCTGGATTGCAAATTGCGCATTAATTAAACCGACCACACCTAACTTCAATGCCATTTGGCGCATTTGCTCCATTAAATCCTGTTGTACTACCACACTCAAACTAAAAGGTGGCAGGGTACAAGCAGAATCGCCTGAATGAATCCCAGCCTGTTCAATATGTTCCATAATGGCACCGATAAATACTTCTTTACCATCACAAATCGCATCAATATCTACTTCAATAGCATCATTCAAAAATTTATCCAGCAATACCGGTGAATCATTGGAAACGGATACCGCATGCGATAAATAATAGCGTAGATCCTCTTCCTGATAGACTATTTCCATAGCTCGCCCCCCCAGGACATAGGAAGGTCTAACAACCAGAGGATAACCAATACGGCTGGCTAATTCAATTGCCTCTGCTTCACTTCTAACAGTGCCATTATCGGGTTGATGAAGCTTCAACTCGGTAACCAGTTGCTGAAAACGCTCTCTGTCTTCAGCTCGATCAATAGCATCAGGTGAAGTTCCTATTATTTTTACACCATTGGCCTCTAAGGCTCGAGACAATTTTAATGGAGTCTGTCCGCCATAATGCACAATCACTCCATCTGGTTGTTCTATATCAGTTATTGATAAAACATCCTCCAAAGTTACCGGTTCAAAATACAAGCGATCGGATGTGTCAAAATCTGTTGATACAGTTTCCGGGTTACAATTGACCATAACAGTCTGATAACCTGCTTCCCTTAGCGCCATGGCAGCATGAACACAACAATAATCGAATTCGATTCCCTGACCAATACGGTTAGGCCCTCCACCCAGGATCATAATTTTTTTCTTACCCTTTTCAGGTCGAGCTTCACAGCTGCCTTCATAGCAAGAATATAGATATGCGGTGTCACTGGGAAACTCACCTGCACACGAATCAATGCGTTTGTAAACGGGAATAATACCCAATTCCAAACGCCTTGTACGCACCTGAGATTCAGTGCAATACATGAGCTTGGCCAAATAACTATCTGCAAACCCTCGTCGCTTTAACAAACGTAATGTTGATGTATCTAATTCATGAATGGATTTACCAAATACAGTTCGCTCTAAAAGAACCAGCTCCTCTATCTGAGCCAAAAACCAAGGGTCAACCCGACTTTCCGCATGAATCTCTTCCAAAGATAGTTTTTGGCGGAATGCATCGGCGATATACCATAATCTATCAGGAGTAGGCTCACGCAAGTGGCCCCTTAATCGTGCCATATCACCACCCTTTTCAAAAAGGGAGTGTAAGCCGCTGCGGCCAATTTCCAATCCTCTAATCGCTTTTTGTAACGACTCTTGAAAATTAGAACCAATAGCCATAACCTCTCCCACTGACTTCATCTGAGTGGTCAGGGTAGTCGGGGTCTGGGGGAATTTATCAAAATTAAATCGAGGTATTTTAGTGACTACATAATCAATGCTAGGCTCAAAGGATGCGGGAGTTTTACCCCCAGTAATTTCATTTTTTAATTCATCAAGGGTATAACCCACCGCTAATTTAGCGGCAACTTTGGCTATAGGGAAGCCAGTAGCCTTTGAGGCCAACGCTGAACTTCGAGAAACTCGAGGATTCATTTCAACTACCAGCATTCGGCCATCTTCGGGGTTGATAGCAAACTGTACGTTTGAGCCACCTGTATCCACCCCAACAGCTCTTAACACCTTAATTGCAGCATCACGCATGCGTTGGTATTCTTTGTCAGTTAAAGTTTGCGCTGGGGCAACTGTAATAGAATCCCCGGTATGTACCCCCATAGGATCAATATTTTCTATAGTACAGATGATGATGCAGTTATCATTTTTATCCCGCACAACTTCCATTTCAAATTCTTTCCAACCAAGAACCGACTCATCAATTAGAAGTTCGTGGGTGGGTGATAGCTCTAAACCTCGAGTACAAATTTCTTCAAATTCTTCTCGATTGTATGCAATGCCACCTCCACTCCCCCCCATCGTAAAGGAAGGACGGATAATGGCGGGAAAACCCAATCGAGCTTGAACCTGTATTGCTTCCTCCAAACTATGAGCAATAGCAGAGCGCGGCATGTCCAAACCAATTTGAATCATTAATTGGCGAAATTTTTCTCTGTCTTCTGCTTTATCTATAGCCTCACGAGTGGCACCAATCATTTCCACTGAGTATTTAGCCAAAACCCCTTCCCGCACCAAATCTAATGCACAATTTAAAGCAGTTTGACCGCCCATGGTGGGTAAAAGGGCATCTGGACGTTCTATCTCGATAATTCGCGCCACTTCTTTCCATTGCACAGGTTCAATATAAGTTGCGTCAGCAAGTTCAGGATCAGTCATTATGGTTGCTGGATTTGAATTGACCAATATCACCCGATAACCTTCTTCCTTTAATGCACGCACTGCTTGAGTACCTGAATAATCAAACTCACAGGCTTGTCCGATGACTATGGGGCCGGCTCCCAGGATAAGAATGGATTTAATATCAGTTCGTCTTGGCATGGTAACAACAAAAAAAGAATAAAGTGATGTATTTTACCGATTTTTGCCTAAAGATTATACCCCATGAAGTAAAATCTTTAAATAAAATGCAAATGATCAGCAGGTTACCTGTATAAGTAATTTAAAAGAACCTGTAGCCCATTTTCAGTTAAAGAGAGATACTTATAATTTGGATCTGCAGTAGTCCGTTCCAACCATTCATTTGCAATGCAAAGATCCGTCATTTTTTGCACTACCTCTGTTGGGATATTCGTGCCTAAGTTTTGGGAAATTTCTGCTGCAGCCTCTTCCTCAATACTCAAAAAAACCATATCGCGGGTCATACTTTTAACCGTCATTTCATCATAAAATAATTTCAAAATATCCATTTCATTCATAATTTTTCCATTAAAAAATACCGAGCTATTCATATTATAGATTAATTTCTTTTTATTTTGTTTCGATTATATAAAGCTGGCCGCATTATTCTAATTATTTCCCCATATTTATTATAACCTACGCTATACTTTGTTAATAAACTATTTTTAGAGCAATAGCAGCAGTTGATATTAGTCTTCTTGCTTTAAAATAACACCAGATTAATTCTGGCTAAACCACTAAGGAGAGCAAAATGCCTATTGGAGTTTTATTTTGGGTGTTGATGATTATTTGGTTACTTTTTGGCATTTATTGGCATAGAAATGAGTTTACACGGGGCAGCTATGGAATTGTTGGCGGTCATTTCATGTTATTCATCTTATTAGCTATTATTGGCTGGAAAGTGTTTGGTCCCATCCTTCACTAGGGTGTGAAAACTTTGTTTTTGTAACTTTAAATAGCGATTAAATCAGAATGTCAGTCAAAAAAATAAAGGATAGCACCAATATAAAGTGTTTTTCCAGGCATACATAATCCAAGATGTATGTTCCTAATGAGACTTGCCGCGCTTGAACTTCAATCAGACAATTATTTCCTTAGGGAAATTATAAAAAAATACGAATTGATTGATTAAATCTTTAGAATAAACTTTGAAAATATCGTTTTGAACGTTATGATCCGAATTCCTAAAGGTTTCTTTAATATAGATAACCAGACTTGGCTCCTTTTAATTTGTGTGGCAAATTGATTTTGAAGATTTGTAAGGGTTTTAATGTTTCCAAAAGACAGCCAAAAAGTATCGGGTTTATTAATTTTTTTGATCTTGATGTTGATGGTCTTAATGCAAGCCACCACTGATCTGTATATACCGTCTTTACCGGCCATCACTAAAGTGTTTAACAGTAATAACGCTTCCATTCAACTTACATTGTCACTTTTTATGTTGGGATTAGGTATATCCCATGTTTTTTATGGTCCTTTATCCGATAAGATTGGCCGTAAACCCCCGATAATGTTTGGGATAGGTTTAAGTATTTTGGGTAGCTTATGCTGTGTTCTCGCGCCCTCAGTTTTGGTGTTGATTATTGGTCGTTTTATTCAGGGATTTGGCATAGGTTGTTGTAATTCTGTCGGCCGCTCTCTAGTTCGCGATCTTTTTTCCGGTAAAATTTTAGCCAAGATAGGTTCTTATGTGGGCATAGTGAGTATTTTCATTATGGTTGCCTCACCTACTCTAGGTGGATATATTCAGGAGCATTTTGGGTGGCGTGCTAATTTTTTATTTTTATTCTGTTTCGGCATAATAATTTGGATAATGGCGCTTCAAATTTTACCTGAAACAAACAAAAATCTTAATCCCAAGGCCACTAAAATAAAGGTGATGCGAGCAAATTATATTATTTTGCTGCGATCTAAAATTTTCTTAGGCTACACTTTGTGTGCTTGTTTTGCATACGCAGGTATCATTTCTTACTTTACTATTGCCCCTTTTGTGTTTCAAGATGTATTGGGACTAAGCCCCATTGAGTTTGGTCAATTGACAGTTTTTATTGCTGGAGCAATTTGCCTTAGCGGAATTATCAACAGTCAATTAGTAATGCACAAGGGGATAGCTTTCATGGTATTCGTTGGCGTGTTCTTCATGATTATAGGCGGCACAAGTATGTTGTTTTTTACCTTGTTGGGAATCAAACACATTCTTAGCATTATGGTTCCTATTGCTTTCTTCAGTATGGGAGCAGGTTTTACTTTTATTAATGCTTTTGCTGGAGCATTTCATCCTTTTCCGCAAATTGCAGGAACAGTAGGGGCTTTATATGCCACCATGCAGGATTTAAGTGCTGCGTTGACAAGTGGTATTATTGCTGCTCTCAAAGGTTATGATCAATATTCTTTAGCAATAGCACTTCTCATTTTAGGTTTAGGTGCCTTAGCAGCCTGGAGTTTAAGTGTTCGAAACGAGCAAGAGGTTATATGAAAATTAGTGAAGGTGAATTAAAAAAAATTGTAAGTAAATTGTCTGGTGCCAAAGTGACTGAAATTCAGTATGACACCGCCTTAATCGAAGATTTACATCTGGACTCCTTGAGAATTGTCGATAGTGTCGCTAAGCTCGTGATTGATTTTAGCCATCCATGGCTGAAATCGACTCGCAAACGCGACAAGTATGCCTCCGGCGGCCCTGGCCGTCCTGTGTCCGCTTGTTTTTTCACCCCATTCGGGGTTCAAAAACAACGCTACCCCAATGACTGACGCCTTTTCGGATGCCTTATATTTTGCCTGCGGCAAAACATCCGGCTCTAAGGCTACCAGGGACTACCAGCCTCGCTCGTTCCTCGCTTCCTTGGCTGGCAGCGAGAGTTGTTAGCCATTCTAAGTGAAGAGTATAACTTGACTGTGAGTGAAGAAGATGCGATGAATTTTCATACCTATAAAGATTTGTTGGATTTTACACAGCAGTAAGCTGTTTATTATATTGCGCACGCCTAAAGTTGCAAACTGCTTGAGACATAATTACATGCCCCTGGACCTCTCCAACCTTCAAGCATATTAAAGTACTTCCAGTAGTGCGCACGCAGCAATACCACCACCACCTGCCGCAACAAGAAGCACCTTGTCCTTTGATTTAATTTCAGCATGTTCTCTTAGGTAATCCAGAGCAATACCAACACTTGATCCCGAAGTATTTCCAGTTTCTTCTACTGTTTTAATTACCTGCTCCTTAGGAAAACCCAGTTGTTTGGCAACCGACCAGCAGTTCCCGTAACCTACTCAACAGTGCGCCAGTACTGCATCCCAACTATTTTATTTCGTAAACTTTTTTGCTATTTTATCTTTAATTTAAAACTGAATGATAGAATGTCCAAAGATGTTACCAATAAGAAAATTTTTGTCTGCAGTTGGGTTGATCACTGTAGTTCGTAAAGAGTTTCAGAAAATCAAATCTCCCCGTGATGCTGCGCCAGGGAAAAATGTTATTTCGTTGACGGATTGTTTGATGTCTGCCTTTGCGATGTTTAATCTCAAGTACCCTTCATTACTCCAATTTGATAGGAGTCACCGACTGGATCCCCAAGTTCAACATAATTTAGGAACTCTTTATGGCATTGAACAGATCCCTAGTGATACGTACATGCGCGAGCGATTGGATGAAGGAGCCCCATCTACTCTGCGTAAAGTCTATAAGCGGTTATTTGCCTTTCTTCAAAGAGGGAAATCCCTGGAATCTTATCGTTACCTAAACGGTCGTTATTTACTGGCTGGGGATGGAACTGGATTTTTTGCATCCAATGTAATTCATTGCGACCAATGTTGTATTAAGCATGATCACAAATTATCTGTAGTTTTAACCACAAAGCAATCTATTACCGACCTATCTCTGAAAGCACGTAGTTATATTTTAGCTAATCCACTACGAACATATTTTGCATTATGGTATATAGATGACCACAAAAAAATTACTTTGATTCCAATTAAAGATATCGATAGTTTGCCTACATTGCTGCATGATAAAAAAATGTATAAGGAATTATCAAAAGAAGTTAAGGCGGAAATAGAGCTGGCCATCAAATCCTATCATTATGCTCGATTTCCTGACGAGAAGGTCTCGTATTACCACAATATGTATTGCGCAGCCATAGTTCACCCGGATAAAAAAGTGGTTATTCCATTTGTACCAGAACTTATCATGAAAGAAGATGGCGATACTAAAAACGACTGTGAACGCAACGCTTCCAAACGGTTATATAGGGATTTGAAACGAGAACACCCACACTTAAAAGTCATTGTCGTTGAAGACAGCTTGGCTTCAAATTACCCTCACCTCAATGAGCTTAAAAACCTGGATATGCAGTTCATAACGGGTGCTAAAGAAGGGGATCACAAAGCACTATTTAAATGGCTCAACGAACATGAGTGTATTACTTATGAGCACAAAACAGAAGACGGGGTGACGCACAGTTACCGTTATATTAATGGCGCACCACTCAATACAAGCCATTATGATTTTAAAGTAAATTTCATGGAGTACTGGGAAACAAATAAAAAGGGTGGCAAGCAACATTTTAGCTGGGTCACTGACATAACGATTACCAATAACAATGCTTATGACATTATGCGAGGAGGACGTGCGAACTGGAAAATAGAAAATCCCATATTTAATACACTCAAAAACCTAAACTACCACTTTGGTCATAATTTTGGACATGGATATAAAAATCTCTCGACCATGCTAGCCTTATTGATGATGCTCGCTTTCTTTGTTGATCAGGTTCAGGAGCTTTGTTGTAATATGTTCCAAAAAGCACTAAAAATGCGCCAATCAAAAATTGGTCTCTGGGATAAAATGAAACGCCTATTCAGTGAATATTTTGTTGATAATTGGAATGATTTATTTAACGCAATTATTCATGGGCAGGAGAAAATCAAACTTAATCCCATTAATACCTCATAGCATCTTATTTTTGAACACGGCTATTGTTTTGGTTTTAAATGAGTTTTTGAGTTTTGATAACGATTAGTGCTTGTTTTGCAATCAGATGATTTGTGAATTGCTTGTTGCTGCCCATGAGGAATAGATAGGGAATATTCTATTACCTATCGGTGGGGAGAAACTGGTAGCGGGAACCGCTGGCAACCGACAAAACCAAGTTTTTATTACCTTGATGAGGTACCAGCCATTGGATATCAGCAACTGTTAGTTCTAATTTTTTAAGAAAATCTTCAGCACCATATACCATACCGTGCACTGCTTTGACAAAAAGGGCCGTGTTTTCTTTAATAGTAATATAAAATTGCTCAGGGAGCATGCACTGTGCAGCAGGTAGCCGTGAGCCTCCAGCAGGCGTTGATACCGTGTCACTGACTTCACCATCAGCAAATAATGCTGAGGCGATAAAACGAAATTCCGCATTTTCTTTATCTGCGGAAACAATACAAGCTGCCGCTCCATCACCAAATAACACGCTGGTTGCGAAATTATTTTTATTTAAAAATTTTGAGCGTACTTCACTAGCTATTAGTAACACAGACCCCATACTGGCTTGATTGATGGCAGCGCTGGTATGTAATCCCACAACAAAACCCGCACAAGCAGCCCCTACATCAAATGCCCCGGTGTTTTGCAAACCCAGTCGATATTGAACAAAAGGACTGGTTGGTGGCGAAACATAGTCCCCCGAGATTGTAGCCAGAATAATTTGATTTATCCTGTTTTTTTCTAGAGGCTTCTCAGCAAACAATTTTTCTGCTGCAAGCACAGCCAGATCACTACAAGCCTGATCTTCATTCACCCAATGTCGATTTCTAATACCCGTTGAAAAACTGATTATGGCGGGATTTTGGGTGCTGCCCATCCAATCCAGAACACCTTGATTGTTCATCACTTTATCTGGAAGTGCAGCATATGGACCTTTCAAATAAATATTTTTTTCCGCATACAGGAAATTCATGATAAAAGTCCTTCAGAGCGCATAAGGGGTAAACCACCGCTTACTGTAATTACTGAACCAGTCATGAATGTGGTGGGGGACAGCAAGGGATCCATTGCTTCTGCAACCTGCGCTGCCTCCCCCATCATACCTTGGGGGATAATTTGAGCCATTTTATCTCGATAAGTAGAGTTGGACCAAAACTGTTTAGTTCTGGAGGTTTTAATCAACCCGACACGGAGAATATTAGACAAGATATTATGAGCACTGTAGTCAACGGCCAAATTTAAAAACAATCCTTCTAATGCTGCTTTAGTAGCGCAATAAGCGCTGTAACGACTGGTTCCAGTAATTGATGAAAGGCTCGAAATTAGAACCAAACGTCCGAATTTATTTCCTAATAGAGCAGGTAATAATTGGTGGATGAGCCAAATATTGCCGTGTAAATTATTATCAATGTAAGTACGCAGCTCAGGATAAGATAGCGCGTGTAATTTGCGTAATTGGCTCACTCGGGTAAATGCATTAAGAACGATCCCATCCAAGGGCTCCTGCACTAATTGTTGTAGTCGATCTTGGGAGGTTTCTGGATTAGAAAAATTGTATACAAAACCTGTAACCGGCAGGTTTTGTTGTGAGTAACGAGCCAATGTTTGTTTTAGACTGTCTTCATTAGAACTGGTAATCGTGACTTTATCTCCGAGCTGCAGCCGTCGCTTGGCTATAGCTTGAGCTATATCTGAAGAGCCGCCCGTGATGAGGATATTCATTTTGCTCCCAAATCAATTAAGTATTTTTCTATGGTTGCTACCGATTCATAGTGTTTTTTTACTAAAGGCATCACCGGGATTTTGATCTTGAACTCCCGTTCAAGTTCGATAATTAATAAGGCAAGCATCAAACTGTCCAAACCTCCCTGTTCCAGTTGTGCATGAACATCTTGAGGAAAGTCGGTAAGCCCAATCCTTCCTATCGTTTGTTGAATTCGTTCAAGAAGCATGGTCTTTATCCTTATAATTTAAAAGCAGGGTTTTTCGGTCTGGTTTTCCATGTTGAGTGCGAGGAAGTTCTTCGAAAAACTGGACGCGAATGGGTAATTTTTTAGGTAAAAGATGCATTCGCAACTGCTCAGCAAGCTCCTGCTCTGTTTGTACAGCAGTAAGGGGATCTTGTTCCAGGCACACCAGCAGACGCACACCATAAAGTTTATCTTTTAAGGGTAAAATAATCATTTCTTTAATGCCGTCAATTTGGCAAAATTTCTGCTCTATTTCCGTCAAGTTTACTTTTTCGCCAGCTATATTGACTAATGTATCCTGCCTTCCTTTAATTGCGACCAGTCCAGAGGGCAACACTTCTGCTTGATCACCTGTATGCAACCACCCGTCTTGTATTCGCGTCAGTGATTCCTCACCAAGATAGCCCAGCATCACCTGTTTGCCTTTGAGAAGTAACTCATTATTTTCTGAGAGCTTAATTTGCCAATCGCCTACAGGATATCCGGCATATTCATCAAAAAATAAAGGATCTTTGCTGGAGTAAGTGAGGACCCTAGGGGAAGCTTCAGTTAAACCGTAATTGTTATACAGTACGGCATTAGGAAAAGTTTGTTTTAAGCTGGCACGTAAAGGGGTGACTAACGGTGCGCCAGCAGAAATAATTGCAGTGATTTGAGCCGCGCTTTCTGGATAAAAGCTAGCCATTCTGCTGATAGCTACCCAGTGCGAAGGCACACCACTCCACATTTGGGGGATTTCTCCTGTTTCCAAAAGCATTTTAATGTCTGTAAATTGGGAGATAAGTTTTGTTGTGATTCCTGCCACTAAGCCTGGAAGTAATTGACCGAGCAAACCAAAGGAGTAAGTCAATGGTAAAAATAATAGTTGATTTTGCACCCTGGAGAATTCTAATGCCTTCATCACAGAATGGCAATTAACTAAAATATTCTGTGCAGATAATTGTACTGCCTTAACCTGTCCGGTAGTGCCTGAAGTAAAAAGAACCAGTGCTAATTGGGGATGATGATTCATGTTGCTGTTTTCATACAGATTTATTAATTCACCTTTGAAATTTACGGTCATGCATGTGCCTAAAAGAAGCTTTCTTTGTTCCAGATCCTGTTCTGAACTTAGGGCAACAGGTTTTTCAATATTAAACGCTGCTAAAAGCTGGATTACAAATAGTGGAGTAGCCGCTGCTTTTAAAATCAGGATCCCTTCAGGAAGTTTTTTTAGTTGTTGAGACATCTGTTCTATAGCATCGTCTAATTGTGCAAAACTAAGATTCTGATCTGCACTGCTTAATGCGGTATTTGTAGCAAAGCGAGGTGATAAGAGTTGCATCATCTTTCCTCAATCTTAGTCAATTGCCAAGTTGCAACTATAGGAAGTGACTTATCTAACAAGTATTTACGACAAAAATTCCGGCGGATTTTTCCACTGGTAGTGTGAGGCATCACTTTAAGTGGTACAAGAACAATCCGATGAATATCCAATTGATGGGAGTGATAAACTAACTCAAAAATTTCATTGAATAAAACCTCTTGTTCGTCAGGCTTCATAAAACGATTCTTTACTTCACACATCACTACCAGCTGATATTCCTGATCCACTTGCATGATAAAAGCAGCACATTTTCCTAATTGAGTATGAATTGGCGCGTGTAAGATTGAGTATTCTATATCTTGAGGATAATGATTTTTTCCGTAGAGAATAATCAAATCTTTTATTCGACCGGTAACGTACAACTCTTTTTCATGAATGAATCCCAGGTCGCCTGTTCTCAGATACCGTTGAGATGATGTTTTGCCTGCTATTTTCACGTTGAATGCATGTTTGGTTTCTTCCTCTTGATTCCAGTATCCATGAGAGACACTATTGCTATTCACCCAAATCTCACCTACCTGGTCATGCTCACAAAGAGTGAAACTGTCAGGATCGACGATTTTCACAGTTTGTATTAATCGACCGCAACTAACTAAATTATGACTATGGGGGCTGTTGGCCTCAGCAAAATGCACTCGATGATCCTGATAGTGTTCTTTGGCTATGTTAAGCGTTCGATATTGAGTTCCTGGTGTACTCCCTGTAACCAGTAACGTAGCCTCAGCTAATCCATAACAAGGATAAAATGCTTCCTTACAAAATCCATAATCCTTAAATGCCTGGTAAAATTTTTCCAAAGTTTCTTTACGAATAGGTTCGGCACCATTTGACGCAATACGCCAAGAGCTTAAATCCAGTCCTTGTTTTTTCTCTTCTCTGATTCTTTTTACACAGTAATCATAGGCAAAATTAGGGCTGCCGCTAATAGTTGCTTTGTATTTACTAATATTTTGTAACCAGGAAAGCGGATTTTGTAAAAAGGAAAAGGGGGACATCATAACCGTTGGGATACCAGCATAAATAGGTGTCAGGATACAGCCAATTAATCCCATGTCATGATGTGGCGGCAACCAACTAAAGATAATTGTTTCTTCATTCATGGCGTAAGCATTGTAAATTTTATCCATGTTATCCATCAGATTATGATGACTTATCATCACGCCTTTGGGGTGCATGGTAGATCCTGAAGTGTATTGGAGAAAAGCGACATCATTTTTGCTGATATTCGCTGATTGCCAAAGGACGCTCATGGCTAATTCTATAGTTTCTATTGCCAAACAAGGGAGATCATTAAAATACGGCGAACCAAGCTTATCGTTGGTAGCAAATTTCAGCACATGCTCGGCACTCATAAAAGCGATTACCGGTTTTGAGTTAGCAATAATACGATGTGCTTTTTCTAATAGTTTTTCCTGGGCTGGCGGGTAAATTGGCACGGCAATACAACCTGCATATAAGCAGCCAAAAAATGCCTGTATGAGTGGCAATCCAGGTGAAAACAATAATAGAACGCGGTCTCCAGTTTGTACGCCCTGGGCTTTTAATTGTGCTGCAGTAGCTCTGGCATATTGATCCAATTGAGCATAAGTCATTTTGTTTTCTGACTCTTTATTTACGAAAAGACAACATACTTTTTGAGGACTTTCTAAGGCGCGAAGTTGAACTACATCAACCAATGATGGGCAATTATGGATCTCTGCGTGCATCATTACCTCCTAATCTTACTGGTGAAATTGAAGAACTTGCCCCGCATAAGAAAGGCCACCGCCCACACTCATTAAGAGTATTTTTCCAGGACGGTCAAAAATCTTTTCTTCTACCGCTCTGGCTAATGAGTAGAGGACTGAAGCTCCCCCAATATTACCGATGCGGTCCGCATCCCAAATAATCGTTTTATTGTTTATCTGATTTTCTTGAAGCACTTGATCCGTTAACTTACGATTGACTTGATGTGGGATAACCCAGGTAATGGCGTTTCTTTCTTCTTCATTAGGTAATAAATGGGTTAACATGTGTTTGTATTTGATGTAAGCGAGCTCTTTCATCAGGGTTTCATCACCGATTAAATGATAACCCACGCTACTGATTTGCTCATGAGTCGGTGGGAAAATGCCATGAGTTGTGAAGGCATCAACGTATTGACCATCTGTAGAAAAAAAAGTTTTTTCTACAGTAAATGAACCCGCTGTATGGTATTCCAAAAGTAACGCAGCTGCGCCATCAGCTAATCCTATCCAGGTTTTTTCATTTTCAGGATCAATAACTTTCGATAAAGTCTCAGCACAGCTTACCAGGACATTCCCATAACCTAAAGCCATCAAAGCATAGGCCATATGCAGGGTAGACAGTGAAGTGGAGCAACCAGTTTTTAAATCGTAAGCGGGAGCATCTATTCCTAATTCGCCTAAAACAGCAGCAGCCTGTGAACCCGTGAAGCGTTTATTGGTAGTAGAACCAAGTAAAAAAGCTTGAGGGGGTTTAGAGTTCGGGTTTGCCAATAATTTTTGCACGGCAGAAATAGCTAAAGATTCGGCAGTAAAGTCCTTTGATGCTTCCAACGATTCCCAAGGTTTATGACACCAATAGCGCGTGTTAAAACCAAATTCTTCGCTTATTTTCTCGGCAAATTTTTCTAAAAAAACGTCTGTATGTTCTGATGTTCTTGGAAAGTTTTTCAGAATCTCGAAATTTGTAATAGAGTTCGAGTTGGGTACTATTCTAGAAGCTGCGAGAATGTTGAAACGTATATTGGGCTGTAAAATGTCCATAGGTTGCTTTTTTTGCATAAGGAGAGCCTGGAGAAATGCAGGAAGACCAATTAACACAGCACCTGGCGCAAAACATCTTCGTTCAGTACGGCATTTTCACGCCTCTCGGTTAGATCATTAGTTTTGCTAAAACAACTCTTGAAATTGACCTTGTTAGGGTCAGGGTGTATATTTTACCATATTCCTTGTTCAAAAAAAAAGAGAATATTTTGTCTTCATTATCTATCGATAAAAGCACAATGAAATGGATAGAAAGTCTTATTGATGAGCATAGTTTTCTACCTTTACTCGCCGAATATTCTCCAGAAAATCAACCGCAGCTGCAATTTGGCGCTGAAATTATTAGCGGTTTAGCTAAGGTCAATAAAAGACCTGTGGCAATTTATGCGCACAATACCGCAATTAATCGAGGTTATGTAACGACCCAAGGCGCCAGAAAAATCCTGCGTTTAATGGATAGAGCCAGGGAGTTACGCATCCCGATTATTGCATTTTTAGCATCTCCGGGTATTTCCCTGGAAGAAAATATGTTAAGTGGTGATGAATACACCCAAATCATTGCGCGCAACATTAGTTTATCAGGATTTATTCCCCAATTTGGACTAATTACTGCTCCTACGTTAGGAGCTCCAGCCTATTCAGCAGTATTGATGGATTTATTATTTTTTAATAAACATCGTAGTTACCTTATGGTCACCAGTCCTATGGTGGTTCAACAGGCTATAGGTGAAAAGGTGACCATGAGTGAATTAGGCGGCACCACCATGCATGCCACTACTACGGGTATTGCAGATTTTGTGAATGACAGCATGGCAGCACAAATTAACCATGTAAAATCAATGCTGGGCTTTTTTCCAGCGCATCAAGGTGAAAAACCTCCACTACATCCTGTGCAAGAGCCTTTGCATGCTTTACCTGAGATACCGGTAAACCCCAGATTACCATTCAATATGCTCGAGTTGATTAAGGGTATTGTGGATAATTCCGATGTCTGGCAATACAAAGTTGCATATGGACAGGCCATGATTTGTGCCTTTGTACACATCCATGGTTATGCAGTAGGTATAGTAGCTAATCAAAGCACTCGAGTTAGTGGCGCTATTGACTCAGAAGCGGCACAAAAAGCAGCTAAATTTATACGCATTTGCGATGCTTATTCTATCCCTATCCTAACTTTAATTGATGTTCCTGGTTTTATGCCCGGAAAACGAGAAGAACAAAAAGGCTTATTACAGCATGGAGCTCGCTTATGTGCTGCTATGCAAACTCGAGTTCCACGGCTTAGTGTCATTGTTCGTAAATGTTATGGGGCAGCTGCTTTTTTAATGATGCAAACTACGTCACAACAAGGTGATTTAGTCTTAGCTTTAGAAACAGCAAGTCTGGGTGTTATGGGGAAAGAAACCACTAAAAAAGTGCAAAGTTCGGATAGGCAAGTATCTGCTGAGATAGAATCAAAGACAGCAAATGACTCTTCATGTATTGATGAATCTTTGGCAGACGCATACTCTTCGGGATTAATTGATGAAATTATTAAAATACAACAAATGCGTGGGCGCCTAGCTCAGCATTTGGAATATATGTACCGTAAAATGGATAATTTACCGACCGCGAAACATTCTATCGTTTAAGGGTTATAATGCCGTCCTATAATGATTTGCTGCAACTAACTGGTTCTTTTGAGGCTTATTTAGGAAATCCTGCAACTCAAGAAACACCGATGAGTTTTAAAGAAAGCTTGCGCTGCGATGAGCAAGATTCACTTGCATGGCCACAGATCAAATTTATTCAGCAATGGGGCTTTATGGAGTATTTAATTCCTCAAGTGTTGGGTGGAAAACTTAATTCGTTGAATGAGCTTGTTTTTATAACCAGAGCAATAGGCCGACGTGATTTGACTACAGCCATTGCTTTAGGCATATCCTATCTTGCCACTCTTCCCGTTTGGATTGCAGGAAACTCGAAGCAGAAACAACAAATGGCTGACTGTTTACGCAGGGGGGAAATCGGCGCATTTGCCTTAACTGAAGAAGAACATGGTTCGGATGTAGCTGCTAATGAAGTAAACGCTAAGCCCTACAATAACGGGTGGCAGTTATCAGGTAAAAAATGGTGCATTAATTTTGCAACTTTGAGTGATTTTGCAACGATTGTATGCCGGACTCATCCTAAGGGAGGTCCTTTAGGTTTTTCCGTATTCACCCTGGACAAGTCTCGGATAACTGGGTTGACTCCCATTCCTAAACTTAAGACGTATGGTGTAAGAGGTTTGGATATTAGCGGTTTTACTTTAAAAGATGTTTTTTTGCCTGCTGAGGCCCTGATTGGTGAAGAAAAACGTGGTTTGGAAATCGCCTATAAAACATTACAAGTATCACGAGCGTTATGTGCTGGTTTTGCTATTAGTTGTACGGACACTGCGTTGCGTATGGCGCTTTCTTTTAGTTTGCAACGACAATTATATGGTAATACTGCTTATAATATTCCTGTGGTAAAACAACGTTTGGGTGAGCAGTTTACGCAATTATTGATTGCTGACTGTACTACTTTAGCCATGATTCGAGCATGCTCCATAATGCCTCAAAAATTGAGTTTCTGGTCAGCGATCCTTAAATCGATTATTCCCACAATCTGCGAAAATATTGTCGAACAATGTGGGATCGTTATGGGTGCTCGTGGTTATCTTCGCACTACTGAATGGGCCATGTTTCAAAAAATCAAGCGCGATGTTCAAGTAGTAGGTTTATTTGATGGCAGCAGCCAGGTAAATTTATCGTTAATTTCAGGCAATTTATTGCCACAAGTAGGAATGCGTGCCACTTTTTCAATAGATAGTTTGCCTCAAATAGAGCAAATTTTTAATCTTAGTATAGATTGCCCTGAGTTTTCTGGAACAGGATTGGGATTATTTACCCATTCTGAAGATGATATTTTCGGCAGTCTGGCATACCTGAAATGTGAATCCATTAATCCGTTAATTACTGCAATTCAAGCGGAAATTGAGAAACTGGATAAGCAAGTACTGTATTTGAAAGAGCAGAAACTATTCGAACCACGCAGTTTAACCGCTTTTCGTTTGGCAGAGCGCTATTGTTGGATTTTTGCAGCAAGTTGCTGTTTACACTTTTGGCATTATAATCGAGAGCGGTTGTCTAAATTATTTCGGAATTCGGATTGGATTACTTTGGCAATTCAATTAATTCTTAATAAATTACAGGCGACTTCAAACATAGACAATCTATTACAAGAGTCTATGGCAGAACAATTGGTTGCTTTTTATGAAGAAAATATTATGTTTTCCATGTTACCAACTAAAATACCTAAGTGTTGAGATATTAAATAATGAATTGGAAAAGAATACTTATAGAGGCTATAACAAAAAAGAAGTACAAAGCCTTTCTTGAGGACACCAAATATCCCGAAATAGCCCGTGAAAGACTATGGCAACGTGAAATTTTACCCTTACTGAAAAAATCTGTTTATTGGCCGCCAATACTTAAAGAACTGCATTACGAGAGTTTAAATAATTTTGCTATCACTACATATCAAGATTACGAAAAAAGTTTTTTGCTCGCTCAGGAAAACCAGACTCAACCATTAAATGGGGAACAAAT
The DNA here is from genome assembly GCF_011764505.1 of Legionella antarctica. Lineage (NCBI taxonomy): Bacteria > Pseudomonadati > Pseudomonadota > Gammaproteobacteria > Legionellales > Legionellaceae > Legionella > Legionella antarctica. Next base: position 588,430 of record NZ_AP022839.1, on the reverse strand, counting down.
AATTTTTTGGTCTGAGACCTCTGGAACTTCGGGTGTTAGAAAATTTTTTCCTATTACCCGATCTTTTCAAAAGCAGTTTCAGCGCACCATGCCTCCTTTTATTTATGGTATTACGCAACTTTTCCCAGAGTTTTTTGAAAAAAAATTAGTTTATTTAGTAGCCATAAATCCAACAAAAACAACTCCTGCAGGTATTCCTCTGGGATGGGTAAGTAATTTTAATTATCGTAATTTACCTGGGTTTGTTAAACGTTCCTATGCCCTGCCAGATGAAGTATTTACTAACATCGAAGTCTACGAACAATGGGCTCCTCTTTATGCTTTAGCCTCTGATCTTAATGCCTTTTTTTCGGTAACACCGATGGTCATCGATATTTTTTACAGGCGGTGTGTTGATAGGTTTTCCCATTTTTTGCCCTATTTATTAGGTGAACAATCTGTTCCTGAATGGTTACCCCCCGTTCAAATTAGCAAAAGCCGTCGGAGATATTTGAGTGGATTAGCTAAAAATGCCCCACATTCTTTTAAAGAACTATGGCCCTCTTTGCTTTTTGTCGGATGCTGGACTTCTGGACTCTGTGAATATCCTGCCCAGTTGTTAAAGAAATTACTAGGAACAAAGATTACAGTAATTGATGGCACTTATTCTGCAACCGAGGGTTGGATGACCGTCCCCGTCGATACCAATCCAGGGGGTTACTTACACCCAGGGGGGCATATTGCTGAGTTTATAGAAGAAGGTAAAGAGATTTGTAAAGAAAATATCATCCAATCCTGGGAATTAGAGACAGGGAAGAATTATGAAATTTTTTTGACTACAGCCATGGGGCTAGTACGTTATCAGCTAAAGGATGTAGTGCATTGTCTTGGATTTTTAAATAAATCACCCAGACTGGTATTTTGCTATAAAGTACAACAATTAAAATTAGAGTATTGTGCTATCGCAGGCCAAGAGCTGCAACAAATGATTGATGACTTATCTTTTAATATGGAGTCCTATTGGTACTTTGCACGTAATAGTCTGGGTAACTGCGTCGTTTTAGTCACTGAGGAAAATATAAGCATCTCTGATTCTTTACTAATGCAAATGCATGAACGATTAGGTCAAATCAATCAGGCTTATGCTCATGGTATTACCGTTAAGGAAATATTGCCCATGGTCTTATTACAATTACCCAAAGAGGTGTTATTGGCGGAACATCATGCGCAAAGTAAACCTAAGTTAATTTCCCAGCACGTTATTACCCAGAAATAAAAAACGTGCACCAAGTAACTGTACATAAGGTATCCTAAATGATGGCAGAGCAGCCCGAAATTAAAGAGAAAAAAAGAACCCGTAAAAATAAGCAATTAAGTATACCCATGCTTATTTTTCTTGATGTTTTCTCACTTTTTTTTAGTCTGATGCCTGGGGTTATTGCATTTTGTTTAACCGGTATGTTTATTTACCACGGATATACTCATACTTGGTGGGTATTGCCTTTGGCCCCATTTATTTTGTTTCTCAGTTTTATCTTTATTATCGCATTAATTAGAATTTGTTTGCCTACTCTAAAGCCAGGGCGTTATAAACGTGAATTGAATAAAGCTATGTTCTCCTGGTTTTGTCATTTTGCCTTGTCCCGTGCCGCTAAAATCATTGGTTTTACCCCTATATTACAATCATTTAATACGCTTAAATTTCTATATTGGCGAGCATTAGGGGCCAAGGTTTCTTTTCAGATAATGAATGCATATGATATAGATTTTGTGGATTGTCCCTTGATTACTATTGGCAAAGGAGTCACATTAGGTAGCCAAGTGTCCGTGAGTTGCCATTCGGATGTTGGAAGTTTACTTTATTTGGCACCAGTAGTGATTGAAGATGATGCTTTTATTGGCATGTCGACGATTATTGGTCCAGGAACTACTATTAAACGAGGAGCCTGGATAGGCTATGGGAATACCTTTGTAAATCAAGTGGTAGAGGAAAATGCCAAGCTTGACAATGTTCGACCTGGATTTGATTAACGTTTAATTATGGCAGCTATTTGCTTAATCGGTACTATCCCTACCGCCAATTCCGTAGCACATTGCCCTACTGATGGGGTAAAACGATGCCTTCGTAAAATTTAAATTCAAACTAACGCTCCATGCGGGTAAATTGAGCTAGCTTTTGATGAATCAAAGCTGCCAAATTATGCCAGCATTAGGATCCGTTTGATGCATTGCCGTAATGACGGCAAAAATGTGCTGTGTATAAACCTAAACCGCAACTCATGATTATAATTTTGGAGGTTGGCTCAGGAAAATAATCCTTATCCTAGATACCAACTGCCAACACCTGCTACTAAGCACATCGATTTTTTTATTAAAATTAAGCAAATCAGGCACAAATTTTGAATGATCTTTATTCTCAAAAACTGGAGAATGTTATGAACAATAATTATAAACTAATTAAAAGCATACCCATTGCTGTTTATGTTGGAATTTCTCTTTGCCATAGCCTTGGTATTCTTTTTTAATTTCGGTTGAGGTAACTCTAAAATTAGCGCCTTATTCAGGGATAATCTCTGCTGCATATTAAAAAGCATCTACCTTATCTGTAACCCCTTATATCCAAACAAAAAGAAAGTATCCTGCTGCTAATTGAGTTGGGAAAAGGACAGGTTGGAATTATCTGCGGACAGATAAACACCCGGTTAATATCCAAAAATAAATCAATATGGAATTAAATGAACAGCTGGAATATAATATACACATACCTTGGATTAGGTATAAGTTTCCCTTTACAATTTAATTACATGGAGAGAATTAAGAAATGAACAAATTCATCTCGTCTCAAAAAATCCAATTGTTTCTATTAATTCTAGGAATATTACTAATAGAACTCCCTATGAGCACCATACTCTTTGCCGTTAATAGTCCCGCGCCAAACCTGCCAATCCAGTCAAATCCTGTTGATGTCCCTTCTGAAGGGCGAGTCATTATTAAAAATCCGGATGGAACATCTATCCATACCCAGTCAGATGGAACTAAAATTCTCTATAGAAACGACGGTACAGCTGTTCAGACCAATCCCGATGGAACAACAATCACTCAAAAAAATGACGGCTCAGTAGTTGTGACTAGTCCCAATGGGACTGTTGTTGTCAGAAATAGAGACGGCTCGTTGATAACGACAAACCCTGATGGTTCAAAAATAATCACTAATGTCGATGGCTCCTCATTTAGAGTCAACAAGGATGGAACCAAGACCTTCAATAACGCGCCTTGAACATAGTTCACTATCAGCCTGTTAAAGGCCAGTTTATGCCCCTGCCTAAATAGTCAGTGGGATAAGCATTGATTATTGTTATTACGAACCTGATGAGCACAGTCGGGATTATCAGGTCCATGGGTTTACTTCGCTTGCAAAAGACGTGTTTGAAAGTATCTCTATTTAACTTGGACAGATGTATTGATTTTACTTTAAAATATAGTGGTACTATCTCCCTTTTGAGAAATCCCTTATTTCTTCCTAAACTTACTTCGCTATCAATTTAGCAAGACAGGTACTATCTAAGGATATCTACTATGAATAATAAAGATTATTGGGTTTATATCTTACTTTGTGAAAATCAAAGTTATTACACTGGTTATACTGATAATCTTGAGAGGCGCTACCGTTCGCACCTTAATGGAACGGGGGGGTGCAAATACACCCGAAGCTTTAAACCCCTCTCCATTGCCCAATGCTGGAAAATCAATAATGATAAATTATTAGCAATGCAGCTGGAGCGAGAGATTAAAAAACTCTCCAGAAAACAAAAAATGGCTATCATTGCTCACCCGGAAAATCTATCAATAGAACCTCAAGTACAACCGTACCCCCCCATTTCCGACTTGGGAATTTAGACCTACCAGGATAAATGCTGTTACGATTGAATTTTTTTCGCAAGCAAGATCAGAAAATCAGAACTTAAACGAGACCACGCTGGTTAAAAAGGTTAAACTCAACAACTTGATCCCCAACAGGTTGTTCCTGATTTTTTTGCGATAAGCCCCTTCCAAAAAGAGCATGGGAAGAAGAGCCGGGACTAGAGGTGTTTTCTTTCGCTGCGTTTAATTGGGCAGGTAGTGTACTTAACAAATCACGAACTATTGACGCCCCTTCATGCAATTCTTGCACTAAAAAACAGTTGTTCGTAGTAAGTAAACCCCATCTATAACGAGCTGGATTCCCCTCATAAGGAGTAGGTTTCTTCAAAACATCATTATTCAGAGGATGGGTGGATTTTTCTTTTAGCCAAGTGAGAAAGTTTTCTTTATCGCTTATATAACTGTTCGCTGGAACACAATGCCATCTGCTATTAGCAGTTTGATATTGCTTCATCACAATAATAGGGTTGGTAACCTCTAAACCTACTATAAGTTGATCTTCTACTTCAGAAAGATCGTTGGCTGTTAATGCTTTCTGAACTTGGCTCATGTATTTATATAACTGTTTATAATTATCAGTTCTTGTTGCTAGGAGTCGAACTTGCTCCTTTAAGCCTGAGGACAAAGGAAGAGTTAGGGCTGAACATTCATTTATCAAATCTTCAGCGCCTTTCTCTTCTTCAAAAGATAACAATTTATTAGTTGAATCTTGCAAGTCAGGGGCTTGAGGCATCTTGCTTGATGCATCTAACAGGCTCATTGGATCTAGTTCATTCAACTCTGCTTTGTCCATTGGTTCTCTTTCTATCGAGAGGTAGAGTTCACTAAAATCATCCTCGTTGTTAATTTGATTTTCAACTCCAACTCTATTGCTATAAGCTCTTAGATGATTGGAAACAAGGTCTAGAGGCGAGCTTTGATTATTCCATGTGCGCCAAAAACCCTCCATGCCATCATTAAATCCATTCTTTAAACCAACCCAGGCAACCTTAAAGGTATTTACCACAGTGGTATAGGCCAAGTAAGATGCCGCAACAACAAGACCCAATGAAACCAAAACAGCTGCACCTGGAAACACTACAAAAAGATTAAGTAGAAGATTCACAGGCCATGAGAAACCACCTCTGTAAAATAAATATGCAGCTAAAACAGGCGCGCCTATCAACGATACAGCACCTACACAAAGTGCAGCGATTCCAAATTCCAAGCTATGATAAAGTGATCGAAGAGGTAATACAGTAACCGCAAAAAACATCGCGATTAAACGCCGCAGATAAGTCATATGTACACTTAGGAATTATTTTTATTGAGTAACGAAATGTACAAAAAAATAGCGATTAAGTCAACCTGTTCATGTCAAAAAAATCCCTGACCATCTTTGGGTTCTTCTCTGTTGAAGATAAAGATTGAATCAGGAGCTTCATCAATAATCAAGGCATTTAAATATTGATCATTTTAGTTTAACCTTAGACCCAGTCTTCCCGCTGCTTTTTAAAGAGTTGTATTTGATATGGAACAAGCTGATGTGATTATTATAGGAGCTGGTGCTGCAGGTTTGATGTGTGCTATTGAAGCCAGCAAACGCCAACGTAAAGTTCTGATTCTGGATCATGCGAACAAAGTAGGTAAAAAAATTCTCATGTCAGGTGGAGGACGCTGTAATTTTACAAATTATTATATTGAACCAGGTAAGTATTTTTCCCATAACCCCCATTTTTTTAAATCCGCTTTAACACGCTATACCCAATGGAATTTCATAGCACTGGTAAAGAAACATGCTATTCCATTTCATGAGAAAACGTTAGGTCAATTATTTTGTGATAACAAATCAAAAGATATTGTCGATATGCTTTTGGCTGAGTGTCATCAAGGAGGGGCATTAATTCATTTAGATACCTCTATTCAAAAAATTCAACGAACCAAGGATCAGCAGTTTAAAATTTATAGCAACAAAGGTACAATCCATTGCGAATCATTAGTGATTGCCACCGGAGGCCTGTCAATTCCCACCATGGGTGCCAGTCCTTTCGCCTATAAGATAGCAGAACAATTTGGAATAAAAATCTGGCCAACCCGCGCAGGTCTTGTGCCATTAACTTTGGATGTTCTTGAAAAAGAAAAACTTTCCGTGCTGTCTGGTATTAGCGTCGATAGCCAGGTTCAAAATGAACGAAATCAATTTCGCGAGAATCTATTATTTACTCACCGAGGCTTAAGTGGTCCAGCAATTTTACAGTTGTCCTCTTATTGGACGCCCGGAGAAGCCATTAGCATTAATTTATTACCGGAGCAAAATCTGCAGGAAGAACTAAAATCAGCCCGTATGGATACACCCCAAAAACAATTAAGTTCAATCCTCTCCTTGTATTTACCCAAACGAGTAATTGACGTTTTTATTCCCAAAAAACTTGCAGAAACAAAGCTGGCAGCAATTTCCAATCGCGATATAGAGGCCATTAGTCATCAAATGCAATCCTGGATTGTAAAACCCAATGGTACGGAGGGTTATCGAACTGCAGAAGTTACTATCGGTGGCGTAGATTGCAATGCAATTTCATCAAAGACAATGGAAGCTAATGATATCCAAGGTCTTTTTTTTATTGGCGAAGCCTTGGATGTTACAGGCTGGTTAGGAGGGTATAATTTTCAGTGGGCTTGGTCCTCTGGTTGGGCGGCAGGTCAAGCGGTATAATTACTTGGTAAACACTCTATTTTCATGTGTTACACTAACGAAAGCTAAAGATATTACACGGAGTTTAAATTGAAAAAAATTCTTTCTACTTTTTTAATGTTATGCCTTCATTTGCATGCCAGCGCTTCATCGTCTGATTTTACTCTATGCAAGAGTACTTACGCATTATGTACCACGGCAGTTTGCCAACCACTACCTGGCAAAGCAGGGTTCGCAACCTGTGCATGTAAGGTCAAAACAGGCTATTCTGCAGGTACTAAACCATGTACTGGCATCATCAAAACAAAAGCCGGAAAAGCAGTTAGTTCTCGCTACTTCCCCATTAAAGCATATAAAAATTGCGCCAATGATCGACTCTGGGCTTTTTGTCTCGACAGTCCTTGTGTCGTTAATCCCAATGACTCGAGCAAAGCATCCTGTATTTGTTCATTAGTGAAAAACAAAGGTAATTATGTGATTGTCTCAGATGGCCGTCATAAAACATCATGCACTAGTAAAATCTATTCCTCAGCTACTGTAAATGATGTAACTCAAATAACTGCCTTTTTAAAGACACACTCCGAACTACCTCCTTTCCCAATTAAGGAGTTGAATGGGCATTAGCGGTTGTTGACCGCTAACTTGGCAAACTCCCGCTACTTGCTCCCGAGAGTTCCTCACAGCCTGAGGTTTATCTATAACTTCTGAGTTAAAACAGCCCAAATTCGACCAAGAACCTCGTGCATAGCAATTGAAAAATAGGATAAATTATAAGCATTAGGGATAATCATTTTTACCTTGTCAGAGGTACTCCAAAAAAAAGTATAATCAGTAGGAGCGGCTATTGGATGGAGTCCTTGCTGACGACATAAAGCTATAGATCGAGGCATATGAATTGCCGAAGTAACTAAATAAAATGGCTGGTTGTGAACTATTGAAACTAATTCTCGTGCTTGATCAGCTGTATTAATCGATTTCAATTCAAGAACCACATCTTGCTCTGGAATAGAAAACCACTTTGCTAATTGAGCTAAAAGTAAGGCTTCGGGTTGTTCACCCGTTGAACCTCCTCCTGATAATACTAATTTTGCCCTCGGCAGTGCTCTAAATAATCGTACGCCTTCTACCAAACGCTTGATACTAGCAGACGATAATCGGAGATTTGCTGGCATCCCTTCCAATGGATTTTGGCCGCCACTTAAAACAACGACCCAATTAATCCTGGGATCAATTTGCTGCACTATAGGATACTGTGTTTCTAATTTGTTGGTTATATAATTTGGTAACCAACCTGTACTAATAACCATTAATAATATAAAGACCATGCTCAACATGACCCGAACAAAAACAAGATAAGTCCGGCGCCATAAAAAAAAGATACATAGTCCTAAGATCAGCAGGCACAAAAAATAAGGGTTAATTACGAATTCAATCACATGTCTTAGAAAAGCCATTATCTTACTCGTCTCATTAAAAAAAGTCCGATTAAAGCAAATATAACTGTAGGGCCTAAAGCAGCCAATTCCGGAGGCCATTGAAATACGGCACTGACAGGGCCAAAAAAACGATTAACAATATGAAAACCAAAACCAACAGTTGTTCCTACTAATAATTTTGATCCCATGGTAGAAGATCTTAAAGGACCAAATATAAAAGGAATGGCCAATACCATCATTACCATAGTCGTAAAGGGTTGGATCATCCGTTGTAAAAAAGCAAATTTATAACTATGAGCATTTTGTTGACTGCGTTTTTGCTCCCGCAAATAACGATTAAGCTCATGCAAAGTCATTTCATCAGGATTTGTACCGCTAATTTTTAAAATGTGCGGTTTAACTAAAACATCCCAAGGCAGGGAGGCGAATTTCATTGCTTTGGTATGGTCTACCTGAAATTCTGTTTGCTTCACATCATAAGCAATCCATGAATTATCAACATACTTTGCTTCACGAATTTCACGAGCAACTTTTAATTCATGATGATCATCAAAGCGAAATTGATATACATTTTGCAGCACGTTATCAGGAAGAATGGTACCTATGGAGATAAAATCATTACCGTACCGCAACCAGATGCCGTGAGCTGTTCGTATCGTTTGTCCACCGGTTAATGCTGCTGTTTTATAATCGTTAGCATAGTGAGACATCCAGGGAACCAAAGTTTCGCCCATCGTAGTTATCAGAATAATTACAACTACCGATGCTTTTAAAACAGCCCAGGTTATCTGCCCAATCGACATTCCTGCGGCACGCATTACAATTAGCTCACTATGATTGGCCAGAACGCCCAAACCAATTAAACATCCTAATAAGCTGGCTATGGGAAAAAATAAATACACCTGGTAGGGCAGTTGTAGCAAGACAAATAAGGTAGTCTGGGTGATTCCATAATCAACTTTACCCAAATCGTCCATTTGACTTACAAACAAAATAAAAATCTGTAATCCAGCCAACATTAAAGTTACTAGACCAATTGCCAACAGGACAGTTTTAGCAATGTAACGATCGAGTATTCTCATACTCATGATAATTTCACCTGATTACGCCAGATCAGAAGCAAACCGATAATTACTACAAGAAGATGTATCCACCCCATTCCTATCCATAAAGGAATTTTTCCTGAAGCTGCTGCATCACGAGCTACGAACATAAAGTTAGCATAAAGAATATAAAGGATTACAGCCGGTAATAATTTGGCAAACTTTCCCGAACGAGAATTAACTCGACTCAATGGAACTGCAACAAAAGTTAAGGTAAAAACCATGAGTGGAATAGATAAACGCCATTGCAGTTCAGCCCCTTTTTGAGGATCAGAATTATTTAACGGCCATAGACTGGTAATACTGGCCGTACGCAAATCTTCGTTGAGATCTCTGACCGTTGGATGAGGCAAACGTGCTTTATAATCAGCAAATTGAGCTATCTGATAATCAGCATTCCCTGGAGTCCCTTGGTATTCTTTTCCATCTTGCAGCACGATATATTCTTCTAGGGTTTTAGGATCAGTCTCAGCATATGCCTTATCAGCCCATAATATATCCCATTGTATTTTTTCCTCCTTATTACTTTTTTTTGCTAAAAACACCTGCTCCGCCTTGCTGTGGTCACGACTCATGGATTGGACATAAAAAACTTGTTGTCCTGAGTTTATCGCATGAAACCGTCCCGGCATAATGGTTTGAATCAGTGTTTGTATCCCTGTAGAGCGTAACAATTTAGCCCGTTCTACTGCAATGAAAGGGCTTACCCAAATCATGACCACCCCAACAAAAACAGCCACAAAACCTGCCATAATAAAACTATGTTTTAATAATTGCTTTGGACCATAACCGCAAGCACGCAAGATAGTCATTTCGTTCTCAGCATACAAACGCCCGTATGCAAGTAATAAGGCCATGTAAAACCCTAGGGGCAAGAGTAATCCCATCAGATTGGGTAATTCCAGCATCATCAGTTTCATGATAATCATGCCCGGTATTTTACCGGATGCAGCGCGATTTAAATATTGGACGAACTGATTACTCAAAAAAATTAACATTAGTACCGCAGTTAATGCAATTAAGGTGAAAAACACTTCTTTAGCCAAATAACGAAAAATTATCACTCAATACCCCTGTCATGAGGATGCTGCATGCTGACTCACTTTTTTACTGAACTGGGCGGTTGAATGATTTGAGCCTACAAGCCCTTTTTGAGGGCTATCATCTCAAGTGCAGGAGCTCCAGTTGCAGGCACAGTTCCAATCTGGTAAAACTCTCTCGCATTCAAGATGACGTTTCCCGATACTTATTGAAAAGTTACCTATTCTCAATTCAACTACTAAATTTGCTTATTCAGAATAACACAAAAGACATTCACTCATGATAATTCATGATGGGCTAAATTAAAAATACCATTTGTTCCACAAACTGATTTATATTCCGAATTTCCTAAAATTAAGGGTTTATTAATTTGCGCCACTCATGATGGTTAGGTAAACTAAACTCTTTTAGTACTCTTGAGCAATAGAATGAATTATGGATTAACTCAAAAACCCTTACTAAATCACAGTGAATGTCTGGTACTGGGCATTTTCTCAGATACAGACTTGCCTGAATTTGCACATACTCTAGACAAAGAACACCATCAAATCATTTCAAAATTAGCTAAACGAGCGACTGAACCTGGGGATGCAGTATGGCAAACAGATGTTCAGGGACATAGCCTGTTAATTATTCAATGTGGGGAAAAAGCGGATTTCACTCCTGCGAGGCTACAAAAAAGACTAACGGAAATAACTGAATCTTTGCTCAAACAACGCTTTAGCTCAGCAACCCTTTGTCTTCCCCTATTAATGAAACATACTGCAGAATGGCAGTTGGAACAAATGATAATCCAGATAGACAATTTACGTTATCAACTTCTTGATTTTAAAAAGAACAGTTCAAAACCGCATAAATTGGAATCAATTACATTTTATTTACCCGGGGCAACTGAAAAGGTTTTGGAGTTGGCATTAGCGATTACGCAAGGTGTTGAGTTGACTCGTCATCTAGCCAACATGCCAGCGAACATCTGCACTCCTACCTATCTGGGCGAACAAGCAACACAATTAGCCGAACAGTTCGAGGCTATTCATTGTAAGGTTATGGGTCCTGAGGAAATACGCCAAATGGGTATGGGGGCTTTATTAGCAGTCTCCCAAGGTAGTGAACAACCACCAAGACTTATAGATATTCAATATCAAGGAGCAGGAAATACTGCGCCTATAATTCTGGTGGGTAAAGGAATTACTTTTGATTCTGGAGGTTTATCTATTAAGCCTGCTAATGCTATGGATGAAATGAAGTATGATATGTCAGGAGCGGCAAGTGTTTTAGGAATATTGAAAGCCTGCGCACTGCTGAAATTACCGATTAATGTAATTGGTCTTATTGCCAGCGCTGAAAATATGCTAAGTGGTGCAGCCATTAAACCCGGTGATATCATCACCAGTATGTCAGGCCAAACAATTGAGGTTATTAATACCGACGCAGAAGGCCGTTTGGTATTAGCCGATGCCCTTACTTATGCGGAGCGTTATAGCCCAGAGTTTGTGATTGATATTGCCACTTTGACAGGTGCCATAATTGTGGCTCTGGGGAATGTTGCTACAGGTTTTATGACTAATGATGACCAGTTAGCAAAACTTCTTGAGCGTGCGGCCCAGGAAAGCGAAGATAAAATCTGGCGCATGCCACTGGAAGAGGCGTATCAAGATGCTATAGATAGCCCCTTGGCAGATATGATTAATGCAGGTTTCGATCGGAGTGCAGGAAGTATTACTGCTGCATGCTTCTTATCCCGCTTCACCAAAAAATACCGCTGGGCTCATTTAGATATTGCCGGTACTGCATGGATTTCCGGTAAAAAACGAAATGCAACTGGTAGACCTGTCCCTTTACTCACCCAATTAATACGCCATGTCGCCAATTCGCGTTGATTTTTATTTACTGGCAAGCGACCAACCTGATGCACGCTGGTTGATTGCTTGCCGTCTCCTGGAGAAAGCCTACAGCCGTGGCCATAGAGTATATGTACATTGTGCTAATCGAGGAGATGCTGAGCTTTTAGATGATTTGTTGTGGTCATTTAGAGACGATAGCTTTATTCCCCATAACCTTTTGGGTGAGGGTCCTGAACCACCCCCACCAGTGCAAATAGGTTTTGGAAAAGAGCCTAGAGGATTTAATGACATATTGCTAAATCTTGCTCCAGAAATTCCCTCTTTTTATCCTAAATTCAAAAGGATCATGGAGTTGGTTTCTAACCGGGAAGAAGAGAAAGAACAAAGCAGAACTCATTATAAAGAATATCGATCCCAAGGCTGTGAGCTCAATACGCATCAAATAGAGTAATCGGTAGTGACCGCTCGTCACTACTATCGTATTTCCCATCTCGCGCTTAAAGGCAGGAGAGATGTGCAAACATACTATGACCACATCACATCACAGTTCTTTTTTATAGCAGCCTGTAACATATTAATCAAAGGAATTGCTCGTTTTGCCAAACCGATTTGTGGCTCACTCTCATCATCATTGTCCTGTGGATATGGACTTGTTTTATTCTTATCCTGTCCAAGACCTTGCTGCAGGCTAGATAAAGCATGAGGAACCTCTGCTGCCTTAAACGCACCGGGAACAGTGCCACTATGCCCCATTAAAGATAATAAACTTTTTGCAACATCACTAAAATAAGAAATGTTTTCATAAGCATCCGAACTAAATGTAATCAATTACAATTCTCCCTCTTTAACTGTGTTTACTTATTATAAACGTGCAACAAGTACTCCGTAACCGCACGCAAGGCCATAGCTTCCCCACCCTCAGGTTTACCTGGCTTGCTACTTGTATTCCAAGCCATGACATCAAAATGCACCCAGGGAGTTGCGGGAGTCACAAAACGCTGCAGAAACAACCCAGCTGTGATGGCACCACCATATGCTGAAGTGCTGGAGTTTGCCAAGTCTGCAACATTTGAGCTCAATAAGTCCTCATAAGCTGCAAATAGAGGAAGTCGCCAAATCGGATCCCCTGCTCTAGAAGAAGCAGCAGTTAACTCCGCTGCCACTTGATCATTATTTGAGAACACCGCAGCAATTTCAGTACCTAATGCAACACGAGCTGCACCTGTTAAGGTGGCAAAATCAATAATCAGATCAGGATGGTCTTCACAGGCATTCACTAAAGCATCTGCCAGAACTAAACGTCCTTCAGCATCGGTGTTATCAATTTCTACCGTCAAGCCATTCCGCATCTTTAAAACATCACCTGGTCTAAATGAATCAGGGCCAATAGAGTTTTCAACTGCAGGAATAAGCACTTGCAATCGAATCGGTAAACGGCGCATCATAATCCACTGGGCAAGACCGATTACATGAGCAGCTCCCCCCATATCTTTTTTCATCAAGCGCATCCCGGAGGAAGGTTTAATGTCTAATCCGCCACTATCAAAACACACTCCTTTTCCTACTAAAGTAATACGCGGATGTCGCTCATCACCCCAGGTTAAAGACAATAATCGCGGGGCCGAAGCAGAGGCCCTGCCAACAGCATGAATAGCTGGAAAATTATCGATAAGTAATTCATTACCAATCCATTGCTTAAATTGAGCTTTATAGGTTTTAGCCAATTGCTCTACCGTCTCAGCCATTTGTTTAGGCCCCATATCGCTAGCGGGGGTATTAATCAAATCACGGACTAGATAGATGGATTGGGTTAACGCGATTAAATTGGGTAATTCCTCTCCATTAACGACTAAAAGTCGCGGCTGCAGATCGTATTTTTTATAAGTAACAAAACGATATTGTGCTAATCCCCAGGCCACTGCTCCTTCCTGGGTTAACTTATCTTGTAGTTGATAACTCCCTGGCGGTAAAGACAGCGCAGCATTGGCTAATGCTAACTCCTGATTGCCAGAACCAGAGCCCACATAGGCCTTATCTACCAAGCCGTCAGCATTGTTGATCAAACAATAATCGCCTGTTCTCCCCTTGAATTGGCGCACAGCAAGACAATTTCTTTCAACCGATGATATAGCTTGAATTTGTTTTTCCCATTGATGTTGGGAAATTAAAAAAAGTGGGACCGCTCTATCACCATGTGTTTCATAAAATACATCAGCTTGCATCGTTCTTATTCCTTCATCTGACCGCGTAAATGACTGAATCTAAGTCCCGTAAGACCTAAAACAAGTACATATAGTACCACAACTGCTAAAACATGAGTTAATAATAGGCTTAAGCGCGCTACAGGAGGGAAACTCAACCAATAATTTACTGTTCCGCTCATGAACCATAAATATACAGTAATTACTCCGTTAGCAATCATCAATTGCACACCGTATTTCAGCCATCCTGGGGATGGCTGAAATACGCCGCGTCTAACCAACAAATAGAGTAACAGGCCACAATTGACGTAACCTGCAAGTGCCGAAGCCAAAGTTAATCCTGCATGAGCAAAAAAACCAATAAAAATGGAGCACAATATCGTATTCACTATCATCGACACAGCACCTACTTTAACCGGAGTACTGATATCCTGACGAGCATAAAAACCAGAAGCCAAAACTTTTACCATCATAAAAGCAGGAACCCCTGATGCAAGCGTGATAAGGCTTTTTTGGGTTTGCATTAAATCATAAACGTGAAATTTACCGTAAGCAAAGCAACTGGCAATTAAGGGCATGGCAAAAAGAGCCAAACCTAAACCAGCTGGTATTCCTATTAATAAAATGGATCGTAAGCCCCAATCCAAGGCTCGAGAATACTGCACATCGCTTTGTTCAGCATGTTTTCTTGAAAGATGAGGTAGTATTACAGTGGCAATAGCTACGCCAAAAACACCCAATGGAAAATCAGTCAATCGATCTGTATAGTACAGCCAGGACACACTTCCTACTTTCAAAAAAGAAGCAAAAATACTATCAACCATTAAATTAAGTTGGGCAATTGAGACACCAAACAACGCGGGTATCATCAATTTTAGTACTTTATTAACACCAGGGTCATCGCGGACTACTCGAGGCCTGATTAACAGATTTTTTTGATATAAAAAGGGTAACTGAAAAAGCAATTGAGCTATTCCTGCAATTAAAACGCCCCAGGCTAAACCTACAACGGGTTGTGGCAAATTAGGACACAAAAAAATAGCAGCTAAAATCATACTGATATTAAGCAGCACTGGAGTAAAAGCAGGCACTCCAAAATATCCATATGTATTGAGAACGGCTCCTGCCATTGCGGTTAAAGAAACAAGCATCAAAAACGGGAAGGTAATTCGAAGCATCACCGTGGCTAAATCAGAACGAATACTGTCATGACTAAAACCTGGGGCAAACAAAAAGATAATCAATGGAGAGGCAATAATTCCTATTATCGTTACCAGGGTGAGAATGGAACTTAAATATCCAGCAATTCGTGCAATAAAAGTTCTGACATCCTCTGCAGATCCCGTTTTCTGATATTCAGCCAAAACAGGAACAAAAGCTTGAGCAAAAGCACCTTCGGCAAAAAGACGACGCATGAAATTAGGAATCCTGAAGGCTACAAAAAAAGCATCCATTCCGGCTTGAGCACCAAAAAAATTAGCAAGGACCATATCGCGAATAAATCCCACCATACGAGATATAAAGGTCATTACTGAAACAAGAGTGGTTGAACGTAGTAAACTTTGTCGTTTTGGTACCATAATATCCGTCGCTGACATATCTTTCATTGAAAAAAGTGGATTTATCCTATGATATACCGAAATTATTAAAGTTACATCAAGGACTATATTGACAAATTCTAACTCATTGTGCATGATCAACATCTTTTGTACTATCTGAATGAGTGGAGATTTTTAAGTGGCAAATATTAAATCAGCGATCAAACGTGCTCGTCAAAACGTGAAACTGCGCCAACACAACGCCAGTGCACGTTCCATGTTCCGCACTTATATTAAAAATGTGCTTAAAGCAGTTGAGGCTGGTGATAAAGAAGCTGCTCAAACTGCCTTCGTTAAAGCGCAACCAGTTATTGATAAAGCTACCAGTAAAGGATTAATCCATAAAAACAAAGCTGCTCGTATTAAAAGCCGTCTGGTCGCTCGAGTTAAGGCGATGGCTGCTTAATCCTGTGTTTTCCGTCGCTCTAAGTTCGAAAACATCCGAACCGGCATAGCCCGGTTCGGTTCTTTTTGCTGAATTATCTAATTGGATTTAAATGAGGATTCTTATCATCGTGTATGAATTCTTTAATATTTTGTAAACAAACTGAAAAATTAGGTGCACCAAGGCACCCATTTTTTTAATGCACTTGGTTAACTGTAGTTACTGAGTCTCTTTGCCTCTATCAATTTCTGATAAACACGTTTAGCAGGAACAAAGTTGGGGTATTGAGTCACCAATCGATGTAAAATCATTCTGGATAAAACTTCATCCCCCCTATTCCATTCATTCAAAGCATCAAGATATATCAAGTCAGCCGGCTTACCTGATAATGCACGTACACGATTCATCATTACAGGCTCTATAAAACTAACTCGATCCTGATTTTGAGCCTCTAGGCGCTGTAATATCTGGCGTGCCTGTGGACTACCATTTTCACTAGCTTCCTTTAGTAACTGCTTTGCTTTTTCAGGTAAACTTTCTCCTGTTGTACCTTCCAAATAATAAGTACCTAATTGATATTGAGCGTAAGCATTCTGTCTATTGGCTAATTTCTGATAAATACTCGCTGACATTTTATTATCCTTTTCCACCCCCAAACCATAATGGTACATTCGTGCCAAAGCCAACATTGCCTTTTCATTTCCTTGGTCAGATGCCTGCTGGTAGTATTTCAAAGCATCAGGGAAATCAAGTTTAGTAGCGACTCCTGTTTCTGATAACAATCCTAAAGAGTACAAAGCGTTCCCGTTCCCTAAAGCAGCCGCTTTTTTGTACCAAGCCAAAGCTTGCTGCTCATTCCGCTCCTCACCCAAGCCATAAAAATACATACCGCCAAGTTGATTCATCGCCTCATCAACCCCTTTATTGGCCGCTTCAATAAATAATGACTTGGCTTTAGTGTAATCAACTGGCACGCCTTTACCGTACTCATACATTAATGCCAGATTATACTCACCCAATACATCTCCCTTAGCTGCTGCCTGTTCATAAGCTTTTAAGGCATCAGCATAGTTATCCTCTACAGTCTCATAGATGAATCCTAAAGCTACTGATGCTTTGGAGAGCTGACTTGCAGATTTGTTATACCATTCTTTCGCTAAGGTATAGTCAGGTTGCCCAACTAATCCAAGTTGATAGAATTGTCCCAGCAAATATTGCGCTACTGGATTACCTTGCTCTGCTGAAGCAGTATACCAGCGTTGAGCTGCGGTTGGATCAGGAGCAGCACCTAATCCTTTTTCCAGCATGTAAGCTAATTTTAATTGAGCGTACTGATCTCCTTTTTCTGCGAGACCTTCATAAATTTGTTTTGCTTGCATCATCTTATTTGTATCCGAATGTTCCGGATCATTATTTTCTGATAAATAATAATCCGCTAAAACGATACCAGCATGGCTATTACCTAAACTATAAGCCTTAATCAAGTTAGGTAAGAAATCCTGCTGTTCCTGTTGCTTGAGTGCAGCTAGATTAAAGTCAGCGTATGAGAATTTGGCCTCAGCAGCGAGTTGAAGAAGCTCGATGCCTTTTTCTCTATCTTTAGAAATACCTCTTCCCTCAGTAGTATAAGTACCCAGGATAAACTGACTTACCGGATTTTGGCCTGATTGCTGATACCAATACATGGCTTTAGCAGGATCACTGGGCACACCTATTCCCCGATCATAAAGCAATCCTAATAATAATGCTGCTTTATCATCTCCTGCTTGTGCCTGTTCTTCAGCAACAGTAAAGGCATTAGCCTGTCTTTGCTTATCCCCATCCATCGCATTATAAAACGCCAGAGGTAACAAGGCCTGAGCGACTCCGTTTGCAGCGGCTCCTTGATACAGTTGACGTACTAAAGCTCGTTTATGTTTTTTAACGTCAACACTTAAACCACTATTAAGCTCTCGAGCCAAATGTTCACCCAATTCATACTCTGCAGGCCCATAATTATTCGCCGCGGAAAGGTAAAGCATGGATAACGCTTGTTCATGATTAGGTTTAATATACTCTTTTCCATCCGGTCCTACTTTTCCTTCATTAAGAATTCTGGCAAGGACATATTGACATCTTTTATTCCCTTTAAAGGCTCCAACAGTAAGCCAGTTTAAGGCGGTTTGATAATCTTTTTCATCTTGGGCACGCTCGAGATATAAGATACCCAAATTATATTGCGCAGCTAAATGTTGCTGTTCTGCAGCATTTTGATAGAACGCAATCGCTGCCTCATCATTTTGAGCCACGCCTAGACCAAATTGAAACATCTGTCCAATTTCAAACTGGGATTTAGAATCACCCAAGATCGCTTTGAAGTACATTTGATTGAACACAGACATATAATTAACTTGTTGTTGCCAGCCTTGCGTCCATATGTCCATTAAACTGGCATTAGAAAAATCGTGGTCTAGGTAATAATTGGCATCTTTATAAGGTGCTGGCAAATTAGTTCTAGCAACAACTGAACTGGTTACTTTTTCTAATGCTTCTATTTGAGGATTTAAACGATAGTTGGGATAAGACCATTGATTTGCTGGCAAATCAGCATTTTTAGTGCCGAGTGCGTCATAGTAATTATTGATAGGAATTCCATTTGGTTGAATCAGCTCGAATTGAGGCTTAAAAATCTGTTGGCGAGTAATCACTTCCAATTGAGGTGCCTGATTATACGTGTTATTTCTTAATACGGCAGGATTTTTCCAAGGACTAAATATCCCATCCATCTGATAGCTGGTTTCTTCCAATTTATCAGTTAAATCATTGCTCAGCCATAATGCGGCCTGTGCTAATGAGGATATTTGGGGCTTTTTCTTGGCATCTTCAATCGCTAGATCAGACCACTGTTTGGCTAAAACCGGATCAGCACTTACTCCAATTCCTTTTTGATATAAATTGGCTAATTCACTTTTTGCTTTTGTTAATCCTTCCTGAGCTGCTTTGAGAGTCCATAAAAAACCTGAGTGTGCATCATAAATAGGGCTTTTATCCTGTAAATAGGCATTAGCTAAATGCAGATAAGCTGAGAGATTATGCAAACCAGCTGCTTTTTTGTACCAATTAACCGCCTCTTCTGGATTATTTTCTACCAGAGCAGCATCACCCAGAGCTACCATTGCAGGTGTATAGTTTTGTGATGCAGCTTTTGTTAATAATTCTATTCCCTCAACTTTATCTTTCTCTACTAAATTTCCTTCAATAGAAAGGCGACCGAGCATTGTTTGTGCGCGGGGATTACCATTATTAGCCGATTTTTTTAACCAGATCAGACCTAATCTATTATTTGATGAGTGACGGCTATTTATAAAATTCTCAGCGAGTGCAAATTGAGCGGTGGCATTACCATTTTTTGCCGCATCGATATAAAAGCGTCTGGCAATGTCAGCATTGGGCTTTACGCCAATGCCATACAAATAAGCAGCTGCCATAAAAAGTTGCGCATTCACATCGCCCATAGAAGCTGCCTGCTTGAACCAACGAATTGCTTGCTCGGAGTTTTTATCCCGAAACAAACTGTATTTAGCCATAAGTTGAACAGCTGGTAAATAGCCTTTTTCTGCAGATTTAACGAAATATCGCATGGCCAAGTCGTTATTTTTTAACTGACCGTAGCCATAAAGAAACAATCGACCTAAATAATAATCGGCTATTGCATTTTTTCCTGTTTTACTCAGTAAAGGCTCAGCAGCTTTGTTATAATTGCCTAGGCGGTACGCGTTAAAATAGTCGTCAGCAAAAGTTTGCTGACTCGCTGATGCCACAACAAAACAAATCCAAGGTACTAATGATTTCATGAAGATTCCCCTCTTGCAATGGCGTTTTATACTCCGGGTATTATGCCATAATGTACTACTTGATTGACGGCCCCGTTTCTTGTATTACTATCTACTATCCAGAAATTACCTTTATTATTCAATCCAAATTTTACATTGACGTATTCACAAATTTTAATTGTTTCTGCACAATCAACGATTTTTCCATAAGATGATTTGCCATCACCCAAGGTGCAGATAAATTTAACTAAGGGTTCACCAGTAGCCAAAACTGCCCAGGAGTTTCCTCTGATGGTGTGGTTATAGCGCGTAGAATACTCACTGTTTTTCTCCCTCATTTGATATAAGCTTACTGTCTCAGGTAGTTTATTAAAGAAAAAATACATCGATTGCAGAGCCCCTTCTTTACCAGGAAACAGGGAGATGATTTTTAAACTTTGCTGATACCCCACAGCCCTACAGCCAATAGGAAAACGAGCATTATCCTTTGTTTGGGCTTGATCATCGCTATTTTTTTGACGTGCCGCTAGACCATGCGTACTAAGCAACCCAACCAGAAGAACTAATGATATCGTGAGTGACCTTTTTTTAGTTATGATATTCATATTCTTTTCTCACTATCGTTTAATGGACGGACAATCACTTTAGTACCCGTAAAATTGTTACGCTCACTAGACAACTCAACAAAATTTAGATTTAACCATTTGGCATCTTCAACAAACATACGAACACATCCATGGCTTGCTCTTTGTCCGGGGATATCGTCAGAACCGTGCATGGCAAATCCTTTATGGAAATACATACAAAAAGGCATCTTGGCACCACCCCTTCCTATTGGAAAAACATTCGAGGTACATTTAGAATTCTCTTTACTAAATATTCTGAAAATCCCGGTTAATGTTCTGCACGAGTGATTAGAATCAGAACATTTATCTCTTCCTGAGGATATAGGACCCCACCACATTAAATTACCCTGAGCATCATAGGCACCCCAGGCCAACTTTTCCTGATCGATGATAATTTGTTTTTCCGTCTCCCCCTCTAATTTAACTGGGAAAGGTGCAATATCATAAATATTGATGTGGGCTAGATTTTTGGGAACAGCAATTACCCTTCCAGTCCATAAACTGTTATAGCTGCGATTAACTCTCTGCACTAAATCCCTTTTTTCCGGATCAGGAAATAATTTTTCCCAACTTTCCCCGCTGCTTACTTTAATGCAATCATATTGAGGATAGCCACATAATGCAGTCCCGTAGAAACCTGCAGCATTAACTACAGTCACCATTGACATCATGAATGCTGTTAGAAATATTTTTTTCATGGTGCAGCCCCCTCATGCCTATTTTTATAATTACATGCAAGATTTGTGCTTAAATTTAAATTTCTTATTCTTCTCTTTTGTCGGTCATTTTTATAATAAGTTTAGCTCGAATCTCAAATTTAGTTGCTATTACTGGATTAAAAAAATTTAACGGGTTTAAAAAAAACATGTCTCGAATGAATAAAAATAAAATCATAATTTTCAGCTATTTAGATATTTGACGTATCTTCTCAATGAAAACCAGGAAACATCTTCTCAACCGAAGTGATTTTTTCCCCAGAAATTATGAGATGTTTCATTTAACTAAATTCTTCTAAATCTAAATTTCTTATTTTCAAAACATCCAGGCACCCAGATAAATCATGGCTGATAAATACAAACATCGACCCCTTTTCTGAACGAACAATACGGCCATATTTAATGGTCCCCTTACGTCTAATACTATGATAAA
Source organism: Legionella antarctica (assembly GCF_011764505.1). Lineage (NCBI taxonomy): Bacteria > Pseudomonadati > Pseudomonadota > Gammaproteobacteria > Legionellales > Legionellaceae > Legionella > Legionella antarctica. The sequence goes on along the minus strand of NZ_AP022839.1, from coordinate 566,664 downwards.
TAATGAAGAAATACACTTAACTTTTATGAATTTTGCACAAAATACATTGCATTTTCTTTAGGTCAAATAATGGAATGATCACTTGAAACGACTAATACCTTAAAATAACACATAGCGGTTATTTTATGACATTTTCGACTAATTTTTGCCTGTCTTTATATTTCTCCGCCACTTTACTGCAAAAAAGGGTGAACGATTCAACCCGGAAATAGCTATATTAACTCCAATAAATTGCTTCCTGATAAACTTTATATGTACGTGGTTGGCAAAAATGGAGCATTATACCTAGGGACACCAACAGTTCATTCACAATTTAAAGCTGGCAAAGAAGTTCAATCTGCAGGTTGGATTAACTATCAAAGCGAAAAATCTCACTGATTTATTTTAAAATGAGCTCCCTAACTAACTTCAGAGTTTCATCTGATTATAAAGCAGCGATATATCCGAATAGAGATTCAATTATAATCTATGGAAATGCTGATGGATACGTTGCGCTAAACTATCACTAACTCCTGGAACTTTTGCAATTTCTTCCATTGAAGCTTTTGCCAGCTCACGTAACCCACCAAAACGATGTAGTAATGCCTGTCTTCGCTTTGCTCCTACCCCTTCAATACTTTCAAGGGTAGAATCAAGGCGTACCTTCTGCCGTTTTTTACGATGGGCTGTAATAGCAAATCGATGGGCTTCATCGCGAATGTGTTGTAATAGATGCAGCGCTTTTGAATCCTCCGGTAAGGTAAACTCCCGGGCTTCATTTACCAGGATCAGCTTTTCCCAACCTGCTTTACGCGCAGGCCCTTTTGCGACTCCCAAGAGGGTCACATCAGAAACATTTAAAGAGGCAAGAACTCTTTGTGCTACGGTTACCTGACCTTTCCCACCGTCAATAATCAATACATCAGGAAGAGATTGAACCTCTACCAAACGTTTAAATCGCCGTGTTATCGCCTGTTCCATGGCAGCATAATCATCTCCTGGAGTAATGCCTTCAATATTAAAACGCCTGTATTCACCAGCACAAGGTCCTTGATCATCAAACACAACACAAGAGGCTATTGTCGCCTCTCCTTGGGTATGACTAATATCAAAACACTCCATCCGCTTTATGCTTTTAGGAAGGGATAATACGTTTTCTAATGCCTGATAACGAGCCCTGATGGTTGCATGTTTGCTTACATGCTCCGCTACGGAAATACGTAAATTATTTAGAGCAAAATCCATCCAGCGTGACTTTATTCCACGAGGATTAACCTGAATTTTAGATGATTTTGCACGCTGCTGCGACAAAGCCGCCTCTAAGGTGTGATGGTCCATCAGCGATTGATTAGTAATTATCAAAGCTGGTATCCTTTCGGGAGTATCTAGATAATAAAATCCAATGAATGCTTCAAACGTTTGTTGCCATAACTCTTCAACTTCAGGAGCTTCAAGTCCTTGATTAGGAACCGTAGGGAAAAAACTTTGGCTGGCTAATACTTGTCCCTCTCGAATAGTGACACATTGAATACATGCAAAACCCGGACGTACATCTATAGCTATTACATCGGCATCACCCCGTAACTGTACTACAGCTTGTTGTTCTTGCACTAATCGTAAATTTTTGATCTGATCACGTAATATTGCAGCGTCTTCAAAATTTAATTGCCTGACCGCCGTCTCCATGCGCTGGGTTAATTCATCCAGAATTGCCTGACACTTACCTTGTAAAAAACGCATTGCATCATCTATGGATTGCCGATAATCCTTAGGGGTAATATAGTTCACACAGGGTGCGGTACATCGTTTTATTTGATATTGCAAACAAGGACGTGATCGTGCATTAAAATAACTATCACGGCAATTTCGGATTTTGAACACCTTTTGAATAGTCACTATGGTTTCTTTAACTGCCATGCTGCTGGGATATGGACCAAAAAAATCTCCAGAGAGGGGTTTTTTCTTACTTCGATAAAGTTCAACGCGAGGAAACTCTGGATGATTGGAAAGATGAATATAAGGATAAGATTTATCATCTCTTAGTAAAATATTATATTTTGGTCTTAAGGCTTTAATCAGATTACTTTCTAAAAGTAAAGCCTCAGTCTCGCTTCTGGTAACTGATATTTCAATGGAGGCAATTTGATTGACTAAAGAACGGGTTTTAGCACCGGTGTTTTGTTTATTGAAATAACTGGTTACTCTTTTTTTTAAGTTAGAAGCCTTGCCAACATAAAGAACAATTCCTTCCTCATCCAACATGCGATAAATACCAGGCTCACTGGGGAGTTTGGAAAGAAATAAAGCTAATTCAACAGAAGGATATTGATTATTCATGGAATAAAAAATTACTCGTCTTGCGTTAAATCTGAAGGCCGCTCTATGATGCGATGTTTCATCGCTAAATAAGTAAGTTCGACATCATTTTTAATTCCTAACTTCTCAAACATCCTGTATCTGTATCCATTAATTGTCTTACTACTTAAAAACAGTCTATCTGCAATATCCTGAACATTCATGCCACTTGTAATCATTAGCATGACTTGCATCTCTCGCTCTGACAACATATCAAAAGGGGAGTCCTGGGCTTCTTGTAAACTGTTAATTGCCATTTTTTGGGCAATTTCAGCACTGAGGTACTTTTCACCTTTAGCTACTTTTCGTATTGCAGCAGCCATCTCCTCAGCCCCTGATTCTTTTGTCAGGTAGCCCATGGCACCTAATTGCAAAACACGAGTTGGGAGAGGGTCAGAGGACATTGCTGTAACGGCAATTACTTTAATGTGCGGGTTTGACTTTTTTAATCGACGAGTGACTTCCCATCCATCAATACCAGGCATTTTCATATCTAAAAGGACTACATCAGGTGCATGTGTTTTTACTAATAGTAAAGCTTGCTCACCACTTTCAGCATCAGCAACAACATCTACGTCCGACATATCTTCAAGCAATCGTCGAATACCCATTCTAACCAATGCATGGTCATCAACAATTAATACTTTAATCAAATGATGCTCCTTGACCTAACAGCCAATGAACAAAGCGCATTGGTCGATGTTAACAAGAGTCGTCTGTCTTTACAATACATGGTACCTCCCACTAGACCTAAAATGCTCTACTATTGTCGATTAATGCAGTTTTCTACATTAACATGCTCTGATGTGAATATTGGGGTTATCAGGATCAACCGCGAAAAATGGAGGCAACTCACCAATCTCACGTGCTCTTTTTAGTAAATCCTCTATATTAGAAAGTACAAAATTATATAACGTCTGATAGTCATCTATAACAAAATATACAGGTTGTAACTTATCAATTCGATAAGGCATTCGGAATACTGTAACAGGATTGAATATTATGCGCACAGGAATATCACTTTCTACGGAATATACTGTTTCGCTAATAGAAGATAATATCCCACCACCATAAGCTCTTAATCCATTGGGGGTATTAACTAAACCAAACTCTACCGTAAACCAAAACATTCTTTGTAACAATGCCCAATCTGACTCAGGAAAGGTTAATACTTTAGATGCAAAATCATGAACGAAATTTGCATAGACCTTGTCAGTTAACATCGGACAATGGCCAAATAGCTCATGAAAAATATCGGGTTCTTTAACATAGTTCAACTCTTCCTCTCGACGAATAAAGGTAGCAGCCGGAAAGTGTTTTTTAGCCAGTAATTCAAAAAATTCTCGAGCGGAAATTAAAGCCTCCACTGGCGCTACCTGCCACCCAGTCCGTTCTATTAAACGTTGACTCAACACAGGTAGTTGGGGAATAGCATCCGCCGTAATACCCAAGGTCTGCAAGCCGGATATAAATTCATCACAGGCTCTATCAGGTAATAGGTTCATCTGTCTTTCGAATAAAATAGTCCAGACTCTGTTTTCTTCTGTTGAATAATTAACAAATCCTTGAGTGTCGGGTACATGTGCTACATAACTACTAGAAAATTGCATAAAACTCCCCTCACTCAAATAAATCAAAAGTTGGCATATCGGATAATAAAATTTAGTTCAAGTAATTACCCAACGACGTACTAAATGTCAATATTCACTATATTAATTATTACTGATTTTTCAAATTCTGCTATAGAATTCAGTTCATAAACCTAATTATAGGAAAATCAAAAATGACAATAGCCATTTTAGCGACGGGTGATGAGATAGTACATGGTGATACCCTTAATACAAATAGCCATGAAATTGCCCATGCCCTCAGCTCTGAAGGTTTATCACTAGGGTTTCAGTTATCCTGCAGCGATAAAGAAAAAGACATCATCGATTGTTTACACTTTTTAGCTGAGAAGCACAACATCATCATATTGATTGGTGGGCTTGGGCCAACAACCGATGACCTCACCCGTTTCGCTTTAGCTCAATTTATTGGGGCAACTTTGGTTGAGCATGCAGAGGCGTTAACTCACATTCAAAATCGTCTGTATAACGCACAAGTGATAATAAACCAAGGCAACCTGCAACAATGTCTTTTTCCAGACCAGGCAACACTGTTACCAAATCCTAATGGTACAGCAATGGGTTGTTACTACCATTGGCATGATAAATTATTTATATTATTACCCGGCCCTCCTCGTGAATGCCTGCCCATGTTTAATAATTACGTACTTCCTTTACTCCAAAACACCCAACACAGTAATAAACAAATTCTCAAATGGCGAATTTTTGGTGTTGCAGAAAGTGAAATAGGACAAACTCTAGAGAATGCCCTGGCCAAGCTGGACTGCCAAACAGGATACAGACTGGATACGCCTTATATTGAGTTTAAAGTACGTTGTACCAGCGATTTAGTTGAAGAGGCAAGAACTATTGTAGATCCTATTTTAGCGCCTCATGTTATTGCTACAACAGAAAAGAAAGCTTCTGATAAATTACGTGATCTTGTGTTAAGTTCTAATGAGCCCATAAGCATTATCGATGAGGCCACCGGAGGCTTGTTACAATATACTCTCACAAGACCAGAGGTCCACCATCTTTTAAATTTTCACTCCACTAACAAGTCAACCTTATCTTTTCATCTTAGTGGTTTGGCAGAATACTGGTCTCAACAACCGGTAAAAGCTCAGACACAATTAACTATCCAGTTCAATAATCACATCAAGCAAGGTAGAGAGACTCACTTGATCCCCTATCGCAGCCCCTCTGTTTTATTTCATGCTGTTGAATGGCTAAGCTTCAGACTCTTTCATCTCATCAATCAACTGCATCAATGAGTAGGATAACTGCTGGGTTCCCTGGCCACTTATAGCTGAAATGGCGAACACTTTATCCTTCCATTTCAAGCCTTTCACTATCGCTTGAATTCTATCTTCCCTGGTTTTTTCATCAGGTAACATATCTATTTTATTCAAGACCAGCCATCTTGGTTTACTTAGCAGCTCAGGACTGTACTCAGCAAGCTCATTAATAATTGCTTTTGCATTAGCAACCGGATCACTATCGTCTAATGGAGCCACATCAATCACATGCAATAAAACACAAGTACGTGATAAGTGTTTTAAAAACCGATGGCCGAGTCCAGCCCCCATAGCAGCCCCTTCAATCAGGCCAGGTATGTCAGCCATCACAAAACTCTTATGGGATGAAACACTAACCACCCCTAAACCTGGGTGCAAGGTTGTAAAAGGATAATCGGCTACTTTAGCCTTTGAACTCGACACCGCCCGAATCAGAGTGGATTTTCCAGCATTAGGAAGTCCAAGTAAGCCAACATCAGCCAATACACGAAGCTCCAAACGCAAATGCCTTGATTCGCCAGGGCTTCCCTGACTAGTTTGTCGGGGAGAGCGATTAACACTGCTTTTATAACGGGTATTTCCCAAGCCATGAAATCCACCTTGAGCAATAAGCACCGGCTCACCAGGCTTATTTATATCTCCAAGTAACTCCCCAGTGTCGACATCGTAAACCATTGTACCGACTGGAACTTTAAGAATTAAATCTTCGCCTTTTTTCCCGCTGCAATTGCTACCCATACCCTGTTGACCATTCTGAGCCTTGTAATGACGCATATATCGAAAATCAACCAGAGTGTTTAGATCGCTGGACGCTTCAAAGTAGATACTGCCGCCATCACCACCATCACCGCCATCAGGACCTCCCCGAGGGATAAATTTTTCACGCCTAAAGCTACAGCAACCATTTCCACCATTACCGGCATCTATCTTAATAATTGCTTCATCGACGAATCTCATAACAAACCTTAAACCTAAAAAAAAACCCCGTTACCGGGGTTAACTACTTAATAACAATCAAATTAGCTTGCAGATTCTTCTTTTTGCTCTGCAACTATTGTTACATATTTACGATTCTTTGCACCTTTAACAGTAAATTGAACCAAACCTTCAACCAAGGCAAACAAAGTATGATCGCGACCGCAGCCAACACCAGTTCCAGGATGGAAACGTGTACCACGTTGCCTTACAATAATTTCACCAGCATTAACAAATTGACCACCAAAACGTTTTACACCAAGAAACTTTGGATTCGAATCGCGGCCGTTACGAGTACTACCACCTGCTTTCTTATGAGCCATTGCTATCTCCTCTTACTTGCTAATCGCAGTAATTTTAACTTGCGAATAATATTGTCTATGCCCCATTTGTTTCATGTGGTGCTTACGACGACGGAACTTGATAATTTTAACTTTCTTGTGACGTCCATGATCCAGCACTTCAGCCTTAACCAGTGCTTTAGCTACAAAGGGTGTGCCACAAACGACTTTATCACCATCTGCCAACATCAACACCTCTGCAAATTCGATTACGTTGCCAACATCTTCAGGCAGCAATTCAATCTTGAGCACATCACCTTCTTTTACGGTATATTGCTTACCGCCTGTTTTAATTACCGCATACATAAATCTTCTCCAACTCGCCTGATTGGCTATTACAATTGCAACAAAGTGCCATATTCTATGAAATTATGGCTATGACTTCAAGTTCATTTTAAAATATTGTATACTTCGCCACCCTTTCCCGATTTTTTTATGCCTTTCGGGTGTTTAATCTGGTCGCGGATTAAATAAGGGATCCTTAAATTTTTGGAGTTTATTATCATGTCAACTATTCTTTTAGAAGCCGAATCAAGAACGGATATGGGGAAAGGTGCGAGCCGCCGCCTACGTCGTCTTGAAAATAAAGTACCTGCAGTTATTTACGGCGGAGATAAAAAACCTAAGTCTATCCATTTTTTACATAATAAAGTTGTTAAAGCTTTGGAAACAGAAAGTATATATTCCAGTGTTTTTGATATTTCTGTAGATGGAAAAACTGAGCATGTCATCTTAAAAGCGTTACAACGTCATCCTTTCAAGCCAATTGTAATGCACATGGACTTACAACGTGTTTCTGCAAAAGACATCCTGACTAAATTAGTGCCTCTTCATTTCACCAATGAACAGCAATCTGTTGGAGTGAAAGCAGGTGGCCTGATTAACCATACAATGACTCAGGTGGAAATTCGTTGCCAAGCTAAAGATTTACCTGAATTTATTGAAGTGGATATGGCTAAAGTAGGTATGAATGATATAGTTCATTTATCTAATTTGAAATTACCCAAAGGCGTTCACCTGACCGTTGATGTGGCAGATGGTAGTCATGACGCTCCTGTAGTTAGTATTCATGCACCTAAACTCGGAGCAGTAGAAGAAGTAACCGAAACTGTTCCAGCATCAGATGTCCCTGCCACTGAAGAGAAGAGCGAGGAATAAATTTCCCCTTTAAATTTTCAGGCTATAACCCGGCTGCATGCAGCCGGGATTGTACCTTGGGTAAATGTGAATAACAGTTACAATATCCCGATAGATATGTCTGGTTTATCGCAAACAATTTAATCTAAAACAAAGAATTGACAGTCCATGACCATTAAACTAATCATTGGTTTACGTAATCCCGGTTCAGCCTACGAACAAACCAGGCATAATGCAGGTGGATGGCTAGTTATTGCTTTAGCACAACGACATGGCGCTCATTTCAAAGTCGATAAGAAAATGCAGGCAGAATTAGCTGATCATAATGCGTGCAAATTAGCCTTGCCATTAACCTTTATGAATCATAGTGGCCAACCCACCAGAGCAATTAGCCAATTTTACCGAATTCAACCAGAAGAACTGTTAGTAGTTCATGATGAACTGGATTTAGCGGTCGGACGTATCAAACTGAAAACAGGTGGTGGGCATGGAGGTCATAACGGCTTACGCGATATTACGACTCAATTGGGAAGCGCTGAATTCCACCGTTTACGCGTTGGCATAGGTCATCCGGGACATAGGGACTTAGTGCATCAATACGTACTAACAAAGCCCGCAGTGTATGACAGACAGCAGATTTATGACGCTATAGACAGAGGCATAGCAGTAATGCCTTTCATATTGTCCGGTGATATTGCCAGGGCAATGAATCAATTAAACACTTAACAGAGGTATTACTCATGGGATTTAAATGCGGAATCGTGGGCTTGCCCAATGTAGGTAAGTCAACATTATTCAATGCATTGACTAAAGCCGGTATAGAAGCAGCCAATTATCCCTTTTGTACCATTGAGCCCAATGTAGGAATAGTTACCGTTCCCGATCCACGTCTGGTTGCCTTAAGCGAAATAGTAAAACCACAGCAAGTGCTTCCCGCCACCATGCAGTTTGTGGATATTGCTGGTTTAGTCAAGGGAGCGTCTAGCGGGGAGGGTTTGGGTAATCAATTTTTAGCGAATATTCGTGAAACAGATGCTATTGCTCACGTTGTCCGTTGTTTTGAAAACACAGATGTCATTCATGTGGAAGGTAAAGTAGATCCCATCAGCGATATTGAGGTCATTAATACTGAGCTGGCCTTAGCCGATATGGATACTTTAGACAAGGCAATGCTCAAAGCTGGAAAAAACAGTAGAAGTGGTAATAAAGAGGCCATTTTTGAAATGAAAACCTTGGAGAAAATTAAACTTCATCTTGATGGAGGGCACCCAGTACGTACTTTGGAACTTTCCCCTGAAGAAACGCAAGTTTCCCGTCGCCTTTTTTTACTTACAGCAAAACCCGTACTTTATATCGCCAATGTGGATGATGATGGTTACGAAAACAATCCTCTTCTCGAGAAAGTACAGACTCTTGCAGTAAAAGAGAATGCAAGCATCGTTGCCCTATGTGCGGCAACAGAGGCGGAGCTTGTTGAATTAGAAGATGATGATCGGCTGGAGTTTATGGCGGATCTGGGCTTAAGCGAACCCGGACTTCACAAAGTTATCAGAGCGGGCTATGAGCTTTTAGGCTTACAAACCTATTTTACCGCTGGAGTGAAAGAGGTCCGAGCCTGGACTGTTCACAAAGGGGCAACGGCACCTCAAGCTGCTGGGGTTATTCATACCGATTTTGAAAAAGGTTTTATTCGTGCAGAAGTCATAGCTTATGAAGCATTTATCAATTGCCACGGTGAACAAGGAGCCAAGGAAGCAGGAAAATTACGCCTTGAAGGTAAAGAATACATCGTATGTGATGGAGATGTAATGCATTTTCGTTTTAACGTGTAACACGTCTTGCTCAAGTCTATCTCTTACATCCACAAATTCTTATTGTGCTAACTGGAGAGGTACTATTCTCAAGTTAGTACTGCATGAACCCCATCAGGGTATACTATCGCCCCTCTCAGATTCACAGCGAATTTACTATAAGATATATTTTGCGTTATAAAAATATTTTTGGTTCATTTTTATTCTATAATTCAACTATTATGAGCCAATTAAAACCTCTCATCCAAGATAACATTGAGGTATAAAATGTCACTATTTAAAAAGCTCTGGGCATGGGGACATGAACACCTGTTATCTTCTGATAAACAGAATAGAAAACGTGAATTGATCAACACAATTACTTTTGAACTACTTATCTTGGGCACCATACTTGTGTGTGTGCATATTTATCTGCATTTTTGGTTTATATCCAGTTTATTAATTATTGGACTTATTATTGCGTCAATAAATTTAATCCTCCTAAAAAAAAATTACAATTTCTTGCTCTGTGGACATATCATTAACTTACTTGCTTTATCAATTATTTTTTTAGGAAATTTATGGTTAGGCGGAATAGCAAATTCTTATGTAGGATGGTTTTATGTCTCGCCAATCCTTGCCGCAACGACTATTGGTTTACACGGACTGATTATTTACAGCATTCTCTCCGCAACATTTCTTGCTTTTTTTATTTCAGGTTATTTAACTCCAATTTACTGTATCCTGTCAGAATCGCCGGGTAAGTGTCTGCCACTGAGTCCGGATTAATCCGAGCCGCGCGCGTCAGCAAGCGGAATTCTTTAAAAATATTCAAAATACCTATTGACACGGTTTTTCTGTAAAACTGATGTTTTTCCATATCAAACGTAAGTCATGCAATATGCATGCCCTAAGATCCCCAAGATCACAATGTAGCCCCTTTCACTAATAAAACATCTCCCTCCTGAGGTCAGATTTTTTCTTAGCCCTTAGTGGCGTTAAAACTCGAAAAATGCGTTCAAAAAAAGTCATGTTATGATTGCCGTATCAGCATTAGTAACGCAGTGGTAGATGATGAAACGCCAAGAAATCAAACAAGTTTTAGATGAGTTAACAAAAGATATCGATAGTCTTGCCGACAAAAAGGCCGTGACTATCATTAAGGTATTGGTTAATTTGGTCGAAATGCTTGCCGAAGAAAATGCTTTGCTCAGAGAGGAAAACCAAGTATTACGTGATGAGATAAACCGCCTTAAGGGTGAACAGGGCAAACCTAATATTCGCGGTCAATCCAAAGGTAGCAATGGCGATAATACAGGCAATTCCAATCATTCATCTGAAGGAGATCGCAATAAACGTGGTAAAGGGAACAATAAAAACACAGGCAAAGACAAAAAAAACGTACGTATTGATAGACGTGTTACGATTGCTCTGGACAAAGCAACGCTGCCAGATGACGCCAAGTTCAAGGGTTTTGAGATTCGAATCATCCAGGATCTAAAAATCATCACGGATAATGTTGAATTCAAGCTGGAAACGTATTACTCACCATCTTTGAAAAAAACCTTTATTGCGCCGATTCCTGGCGAATATAAGGGCAGTGAATTTGGTCCTGGGGTTAAAGCGCTGGTCATCACATTATACCGTGATGCAGGGATGACGGAGAGCGCCATTGAGCGCTTTTTAAAAACATGTGGTATTCAAATATCACATGGTAAAATTGCTTCCATGCTGACAGAAGGCAATGATATTTTTCATCAGGAAAAAGAAGATATTGTCGATGCCGGTAGCAACGCAGGCTTGTACCAGCAGATGGATGACACAGGCAGTCGTGTTAACGGCAAAAATCACTACACCCATGTTTTATGTAATGACTTTTTTACAGCATACTTCACTCGTCGTAAAAAAGATCGCTTGACCTTATTGGAGTTGCTGTGTCGAGACCAATTAAAGTTTATGTTTAATCAGGAGGCTTATGAGTTAATGGATGAGTTTGGTCTCGCAAAAAAATGGTTGGATCAAATTAAACCAATGCTGCATGCACAACCCCTCACACGTGAATCAATCGATAGTTTGATGGGAACACTTTTTCCAAATCCAAAAAAACACAGCACGAATCGACGCATAATTCTTGAGTCAGCAGCTCTTGCCTATTATCAGCACTCGAAATACTTCATCCATTATTTAATGACAGATGATGCGCCTCAGTTTAATAAATTGGCCCTACATCATGCGCTGTGCTGGATCCATGAAGGTCGTCATTATAAAAAACTCACTCCATTCTCAGATATGAATCAGAATATATTGGCTGTATTTCTTGAGCAATTATGGGATTTCTACCATGCATTATTGACTTACAAGACGGCTCCATCTCAATCAATGGCCCAACAACTATCAATGCAATTTGATACTTTGTTCGCAACCACGACAGGCTATGATGTTTTAGATCAACGCATTGCAAAGACACGTGCTAAAAAACAAGCGTTATTATTGGTGTTAGACCATCCATTTCTGCCATTGCACAACAATGCCTCTGAATTAGGGACACGGTTTCAAGCAAGGATACGCGACATCAATCTCCAAACGGTCTCCCAAAATGGCACCAAATCAAAGGATACGTTTGCCACGATTGTACAGACGGCCAGAAAACTGAAAGTTAACGTTTATCAGTATATTTACGATAGGGTGACTAAAAAATTTGAAATGCCATCATTGGCTGAATTAATCTTACTTAAAGTGCGGCAGGTTCCATGCACCACATAAGCATCTCGAGATAATTCCGCTTGCTGACGCGCGCGGCTCGGATTAGTCCGGGCTCAGTGGCAGACACTTACCCGGCGATTCTGACAGGATACAATTTACTTTCTTCCAGAAAATTACTTGTGGATTATAAATAGCTTCAATTATATTTTTATATTTCTGCTCATTTTTACCACCCTATATAATCTCTTAACCCAAAATAAACTGTATGAAACACTTTTAACTGAACAGAACTATTTACTTTATGCTGACAAACAAAAGTTTCACTATCTGTCAAATCATGACTCTTTAACCAATTTACCTAATCGTGCCTATTTTAATCACTACTTACAAAGCGTCCTGGATTCGACTAACACGACAAAAAACACAATCACCCTTTATTTTATGGATTTGGATGGATTTAAAAAAATTAACGATATATACGGACATGAAATTGGTGATAGTCTTTTATTGAAAACAAGCAAACGCCTCCAATCGTGTTTTCGAGAAAATGACTTTATTGCACGACTTGGTGGGGATGAATTTACTGCCGTAATTAACCATAAACCGCACGATTCTATAGCCGAGGATTTAACTAAGAGGATAGAAAGTGAATTTATGCAGCCTTTTATTATAAAAGACTTGGAAATACAATGTACTATCAGCGTGGGTAAAGCAAATTATCCATCAGATGCTGCGTATTCGGATGAATTATTAAAAATCGCTGATGAAGCCATGTATAAAAATAAAAAATTGAAATACCAGATTAATCAGCAAAACTAAGTAGGCCCCCTCGCTAGCCAACAAGTTCCTAGCTTCCCCTTGACAATTAGCATGACCCACCTTAGCATTCGTAGATTAAATAGAGAGGACATCGAATGACTATTGACCGTATACGCGCTCTGGTAAGTGAAGATTTTGACGCGGTTAATAATTTAATTATTGATAAAATCCAATCTGAAGTGGGTTTAATTCACGATTTATCCCAACATATAGTTGAAAGCGGGGGAAAACGATTACGCCCTTTACTTGTTCTTCTGGCAAGTAATGCATGTGGCTATAAAGGCAGAGATCATATTTCCCTGGCGGCCATGGTTGAGTTTTTTCATACCGCGACCTTATTACATGATGATGTAGTAGACGAATCTACCTTAAGACGAGGTCGACAAACTGCCAACAGTATTTGGGGTTCAAAAGCCAGTGTTCTCGTTGGCGATTATCTCTTTACTCAATCCGTGCAATTAATGGTAGAAGTGGGTATTACGGAGATTCTTAACCTCTTGGCCAGGACCTCTCATCAAATCAGTTGTGGTGAAGTAAAACAACTGGCTAACCGGCATAATCCTGCCTTGAATTTTGATGACTATTTTGATGTCATTCGCGCTAAAACTGCCCTTTTATTTGCTGCGGCAGCCTGTATCGGACCCATTCTTAGTAACTCATCACTGGAAATACAACACAGCCTGTATGCTTATGGTTTACACTTAGGCAATGCTTTTCAACTTATCGATGATGCCTTGGATTATTGTTCCGATGCAAAAACCATAGGTAAGAATATAGGCGATGACTTGGCCGATGGAAAAGCTACTCTTCCTCTTATCCACGCTTTGCAGAACGGCAGCGAAAAGCAAAAAATGCAAATCAAGGAAAGCTTACAATTAGGCAGTCTGATTTTTTTACCGGAAATTCTTGTAGCACTTGAAGAAACAAAAGCGATTGAATTTACTAAAAGAACTGCCGCTCAGGAAATTGACTCTGCCTTAACTTCGCTGGCCATACTTCCTGAGTCTGAATACAAAAATGCCTTAATCGATCTGGCTAATTTTGCATTGGAAAGGAGTTATTAATATAACTCGCTAGAAAACGAAAAAATCACCTGTCTTTGAATTTTGGCTAAATATTTAGAGAAAGTTTTTATATAACAGCGAAAACTACCATCACACAACGGAGTGTAGCTCAGCCTGGTAGAGCACTGCCTTCGGGAGGCAGGGGTCGCAGGTTCAATTCCTGTCACTCCGACCATATAAATCAATGGATTTATTTAATATGGCGTTTGTAAATTTTCAAAAATGTTCCATCCGCAGTGATGCTGCGAATGGCTTCATTAACTTTTTGCATCAGTCCTTTTTGTGTCTTATTGCCCACTATGACATAACCATTGCCAACTGGTATCTCATTCCCGAGCAGTATAAACAGATCACCACCGTTAGCATGCCAATATTCTGCTGCTTCATTGTTGATAAAAACAACATCGACAGTCTTTTGTTTGAGTGCATCTAACAGATCAAATAACATAGGATACACTTGAACCTGTACTTTATTATGGAATAACTGAAGAACTGCATCTTCAAAAGGAGTACCTATACGAGTCCCCACCTTTTTAGAACCTATATCTTTAATTGTTTTAATATTTGACTTCTTGGTTGTCAAAAATCTTCCATGACTCTTTAAATAAGGGATACTAAAGAGAAATTGTTTCTCTTTATCCGGGGTGCTGATAATAGCGGAAACAGCAAGATCAATTTTTCCATTCTTTAATTGAGTGAATAGATCATTATAAGGAATTATAACGAATATACACCTTGTGTTTAACCGTTTACATATTTCTTCTATTAGTTCTGCATCAAAACCAAATAAGTTACTTTCTTTATTCGCGTTATAGCTAAACGGTGGGAATTGACCGGTAGTGCCTACGTGTAACGTATGTGCATAGCATTGAGAAACCGTGAGCACGAAGAGGAGGAAAAGAATGGGTTTCATATTTTAGTCCTTTAAATTAGTCCATATCAGCTAACCTAATCTAATTACTTCCACTACAAGGTAAATATATTTGTATCCTGTCAGAATCGCCGGGTAAGTGTCTGCCACTGAGTCCGGATTAATCCGAGCCGCGCGCGTCAGCAAGCGGAATTCTTTAAAAATATTCAAAATACCTATTGACACGGTTTTTCTGTAAAACTGATGTTTTTCCATATCAAACGTAAGTCATGCAATATGCATGCCCTAAGATCCCCAAGATCACAATGTAGCCCCTTTCACTAATAAAACATCTCCCTCCTGAGGTCAGATTTTTTCTTAGCCCTTAGTGGCGTTAAAACTCGAAAAATGCGTTCAAAAAAAGTCATGTTATGATTGCCGTATCAGCATTAGTAACGCAGTGGTAGATGATGAAACGCCAAGAAATCAAACAAGTTTTAGATGAGTTAACAAAAGATATCGATAGTCTTGCCGACAAAAAGGCCGTGACTATCATTAAGGTATTGGTTAATTTGGTCGAAATGCTTGCCGAAGAAAATGCTTTGCTCAGAGAGGAAAACCAAGTATTACGTGATGAGATAAACCGCCTTAAGGGTGAACAGGGCAAACCTAATATTCGCGGTCAATCCAAAGGTAGCAATGGCGATAATACAGGCAATTCCAATCATTCATCTGAAGGAGATCGCAATAAACGTGGTAAAGGGAACAATAAAAACACAGGCAAAGACAAAAAAAACGTACGTATTGATAGACGTGTTACGATTGCTCTGGACAAAGCAACGCTGCCAGATGACGCCAAGTTCAAGGGTTTTGAGATTCGAATCATCCAGGATCTAAAAATCATCACGGATAATGTTGAATTCAAGCTGGAAACGTATTACTCACCATCTTTGAAAAAAACCTTTATTGCGCCGATTCCTGGCGAATATAAGGGCAGTGAATTTGGTCCTGGGGTTAAAGCGCTGGTCATCACATTATACCGTGATGCAGGGATGACGGAGAGCGCCATTGAGCGCTTTTTAAAAACATGTGGTATTCAAATATCACATGGTAAAATTGCTTCCATGCTGACAGAAGGCAATGATATTTTTCATCAGGAAAAAGAAGATATTGTCGATGCCGGTAGCAACGCAGGCTTGTACCAGCAGATGGATGACACAGGCAGTCGTGTTAACGGCAAAAATCACTACACCCATGTTTTATGTAATGACTTTTTTACAGCATACTTCACTCGTCGTAAAAAAGATCGCTTGACCTTATTGGAGTTGCTGTGTCGAGACCAATTAAAGTTTATGTTTAATCAGGAGGCTTATGAGTTAATGGATGAGTTTGGTCTCGCAAAAAAATGGTTGGATCAAATTAAACCAATGCTGCATGCACAACCCCTCACACGTGAATCAATCGATAGTTTGATGGGAACACTTTTTCCAAATCCAAAAAAACACAGCACGAATCGACGCATAATTCTTGAGTCAGCAGCTCTTGCCTATTATCAGCACTCGAAATACTTCATCCATTATTTAATGACAGATGATGCGCCTCAGTTTAATAAATTGGCCCTACATCATGCGCTGTGCTGGATCCATGAAGGTCGTCATTATAAAAAACTCACTCCATTCTCAGATATGAATCAGAATATATTGGCTGTATTTCTTGAGCAATTATGGGATTTCTACCATGCATTATTGACTTACAAGACGGCTCCATCTCAATCAATGGCCCAACAACTATCAATGCAATTTGATACTTTGTTCGCAACCACGACAGGCTATGATGTTTTAGATCAACGCATTGCAAAGACACGTGCTAAAAAACAAGCGTTATTATTGGTGTTAGACCATCCATTTCTGCCATTGCACAACAATGCCTCTGAATTAGGGACACGGTTTCAAGCAAGGATACGCGACATCAATCTCCAAACGGTCTCCCAAAATGGCACCAAATCAAAGGATACGTTTGCCACGATTGTACAGACGGCCAGAAAACTGAAAGTTAACGTTTATCAGTATATTTACGATAGGGTGACTAAAAAATTTGAAATGCCATCATTGGCTGAATTAATCTTACTTAAAGTGCGGCAGGTTCCATGCACCACATAAGCATCTCGAGATAATTCCGCTTGCTGACGCGCGCGGCTCGGATTAGTCCGGGCTCAGTGGCAGACACTTACCCGGCGATTCTGACAGGATACATATATTTTTATAATATTAGTGTAGAACCTAATTCAATCCTAAGTAAGGGCGCCGTCAAGTTAATTTTCAGGAATCTAATTAACTTTTTTTTACTAATTTTAAGCGCAAAACAAAGCTATGTATCACTGTTTCAAATTTTTGTCCTCAATAAATTTTAAACGGAGGAAAATCTGTTAAATTATAATAATACCCCATAGCAATAAAAAAAAAATATTTGCTTCATATTTTTAGGTGCCACTTCATTGGTCTGACTGCAAATTTAAAGAAAACAGCATTAATCATTTAGTGGCAGCGAAGCGCGAATACGTTGAGAAAACCTCACACTTTTATTAGCGGCTCTAGCGGCCCTGTTAATCAGAGAGCGTTGACGTAACTCTTCAAAAAATATTGTGGTTTTCAGCCATCCTTTAGCATAGAGATATGTGTCGATCCAGCCGTTTAAATAATGGCGGATGTCTACGCGTCCAACCCTTCCCGCCTTGTTTGCATAACGTAGTATATTTATAGTACAACTGTTACTTAGCAAATTGTAGAACTCCGGTTTATCAGCAAGTTCATTGATCCGCTTGAGGTAGACCATAAAGAGTTTACGAAGATTTTCGGATGAGATCTTGATGTGGTAGAGGTAGGTCTTCTCACCCCGGAAATTCGTACGAACACGAACCAGGTCACGCTCGTCTCCTACTACGTAAATCAGTTCAAATTGCTTGAAAAGCGAGCCGATTGGCGAGAACCCTTCGCCGACTTCTGGCCTTGTTTCGATTGAAATACTAACAGGTGCTGCATTATCAAAGATAAAGCTCAGGAATGTGTGTCCTACAGGCCCTGGGGTCCAATAAGAAATATAGAGATCCAGTCCAATTAAGTGCGACAGAGATACCTCACGCTCTTCATATCTGACCGTGAAATCATCTCTGCTTCGATAGTCAAAGTTACGAAAACCAGTAAATCGTACCTTATCTCCAGTGATGATAGCTCTTGGCATTACGGCAACTTCAGGGCGCCATATACGATCATGGGAAGGCAAGATAGTGCTCCACCATACAAGCAACCCCATGTATAATGCCATATAAATCATAAGCATACGTGGTTTGTCTGCAAACCATAAAGTCCAAATTCCAAATAGAGTAAACGTTATCGATAGGCTAAACCGCACAGCAATCCATGGCAGATTGGAATAATAAATGGCCAAACCAGCCCATACGATGAGGCCCAGTTTAAAGAGAAATTTGATTAGCGTCGTCAACCAGCAGAATGGCTTCCAAAACCAGGTGTTTTTATTGTGTCGCCCTGAGCATGTCATAGACAGCTTCCATTGAAAATATTAATTAAATAATCCTTATCTAATTTAATTTACTTACTTTATCACTCATCCTTCCAGGTCTATTGATAATTAATCTTCGATGTCCCGCGACTTGTTCGAGAGATCTTCACTCTCATCGAGCCCAATGATTCTATTTTGTACGAGTGTTGGGTCTACCCCGTACAGTCGGGATTTCAAAATCAACTATTCACAGCCCCAGGAAATGAGATAAGATCAATGTATCAGTGTTCCATAGGTTAGTGAAGATTATTTTTCTTTTCCGGTTGATTGATTTAATCTATTTAATAACAGTAGCTCAGTACTCCAAATAAAACTTAAGATTAATTAACCCGGTAACTTCCTGTTTTGTCTCTCTGATGAACATTTACCATGACCACTATAAAATATGTGCTTATTGCGGCACAAAGATGTTTTAAAGTATGTCCGCTTAGCAATCCATCCATTATCGGATCAAGGTATTCAAATAATTTTGCCAGGACATAGAAAATAAACATCCATATATAGAGATATAATGGAGGATAAGGTTTAGGAAAGAGAAGTAGAATAAACAAAATTAAAAAAATCGAATAAAACTGCACTAAACCATAAAGTCTTATATCACCTTGTCCTGATAGTTCAGTCCAATGCCAATATAAAACAGAGTAAATTCCCAAGGCTATAAGTGGAATTAAAAGCCAAAGCCCCAAGTGAAAATTGACTCGCTCCATGATAGTCAAAGCCAACAGAGACATAAAAACAATCGTTATCGGAATTCTATCCCATACTAATCTATTATTATCTGGCGACCAATGATAATAAGATGATCCAATGCTGATAAGTAAGATACCCATAAATAATATTAAAAAAACAATGATTTCTTTTATTGTTAAATTATTATTTTTCCATTGCTGCTGTACTGATATGAGCCCCAGAATACTGACTAAAAAGAAAGGTATATTCGAAACAACATTCCAAAAATTTGGGATTCCCCATGTTTTACGTACATCAACGAATTGATGATAACTGCTCCATTGTGGAATTCGGGGGATAAATATATAAACCAGCAAAGGTATTATGATCGCCAGGGCAATAAAAATAGTCCTTACAAATTTGTGATTATTTGTTATAAAAGCATAAATTTTTGGTACCCGCATGTTGTTCCTTGTCAACAGTAAGAGGGCTTTTATACTATCCCACCTAAATCTTAGGTAAAGATCGAAGAGTTTGCAACCAGCGAACGAAGGATCTCGCCAGAGGCTTCGGTGTAAAGAAAAGAGGGACTCCAACCCAAGCAATCTGATCCCGGGATAGGTTTCACGACACCCGGTCTGCATTGAATGCATATGGCAAGTAGCAGAACCTATGAACGGTCAGGGAATGGTAGCTATCAAGAATTTGATTAAGATGTCGGACCTATACCTAAAGAATTTGAAACTACTCCCATGCCCGGTAAATACGGTTTTAAGACCTCAGGTATACGAATAGTACCGTCTTTGTCTTGATAATTTTCCATAATAGCCACCAAGGTTCTACCTACGGCCAATCCAGAGCCATTTAAAGTATGAACCAGCTCTATCTCATTCGTTTCCAGATTTCGGTAGCGAGCTTTCATGCGACGTGCCTGGAAGGCTTCCATATTAGAGCAAGATGAAATTTCTCTATAGGTATTCTGACTGGGTAGCCATACTTCCAGATCGTAGGTCTTGGCAGAGCTAGCCCCCATATCACCTGTACAAAGGGTAAGTACTCGATAAGGTAATTCCAGACGCTGTAAAATCGTTTCAGCATGAGCAGTTAATTGCTCTAAAGCGGCATATGAATCTTGTGGTTTGGTGATCCAGACTAACTCCACTTTTTCAAATTGATGCTGTCTGATCATTCCTTTGGTATCTTTGCCATAAGAACCGGCTTCGCTGCGGAAACAAGGTGAATGACACGTATAACGAACAGGAAGTGTTTCTGCTGCCAGAATAGTATCACGCACCGTATTAGTTACTGGAATTTCCGCCGTTGACGTTAAATAATAAGCATTATCGCCAGTCAATTTAAATAAATCATCTTCAAATTTGGGCAGTTGTCCAGTTCCATACAGACTGTCAGCATTGACTATGTAAGGTACGTATATTTCCTGATAACCATGCTCTTGCGTATGAATATCCAGCATAAATTGAATTAAGGCACGATGTAGCCTGGCTAATTGATTTTTCATCACTACAAAACGACTGCCGGTAATCTTTGCTGCCAGGGCAAAATCCATTTGTCCTGAAGATTCACCTAATTCATCATGAGATCTGGCCTGAAAATCAAAGACAGGGATCTCTCCCCAGCTTCTTATCTCCTTATTATCCTGTTCATCTTTACCCACAGGTACCGATTCATGTGGAATATTAGGCATAGTTAATGCTATAGCTTCAATTTGTTGGAGTACTAAATCTAATGCTGTTTTATTCTTCTCAAGCTCAATAGCAAGACGGTTTACCTCTTCGCGCATAGGCTCTATATTTTCACCCCGGGATTTTGCTTCGCCTATAGATTTTGAACGCATATTTCGTTCATTTTGAAGTGCCTGGGTGGCCACCTGTAAGGCTTTACGTCTTTCTTCTAAAGAAGTATAGGCAGTAACATCTAATTTAAAACCACGTTTTAGTAATTGAGATGCTACAAATTCTGTCTTGTCTCGTAGTAATTGACTATCTAACATTATGCTACCACTCAAATAATTAAAATTGATCCAAATAAGCTAAAACTAAATAGCGTGCCAATCCAGCTCCTATCAACACCATCGCTAATGAACCAACATTATTTACTAATATATTCACAAGCAACTTCAGCCATTGTCCTTGCTCAAACAGCACCAAGGTTTCAGCTGCAAAACTGGAAAAAGTAGTGAAAGCACCCAGAAAACCGGTAAAAAAGAATAAGCGCCAATAAATTTCTGCATTAAAACGTCCAACGAATAAAGTAAGAAAAAAACCCGCCAGCAAAGATCCTGCTGTATTGACTATTAAAGTACCATACGGGAATTGTAAACCCCATACCTTCTGTGCAAAAATCACTACGGAATATCGTGCCGTTGCCCCGATAGATCCACCAAGGGCTACCGCCAGATAGGTGGCAATCATTGCTTATCTCACTATGCCGCGGGTGGATTTGTTTAATGCATCAATCATAGGAATTACTTCAGGACATTCCTGCTGCATCAACTCCAGCTCAGTAACGGCTTGTTGTACTGTCAGTCCCTTACGGAAAATTATTTTATAGGCGCGTCGCAAGCAATCGATTGCTGAAGACGAAAATCCTCTTCTTCGTAAACCTACGGTATTAATACCACACGCGGAAGTTGTGTGCCCTGCGATCATTACATAAGGCAAAACGTCTTTAGTCACATAAGTAGCTCTTGCAATAAAAGCATAAACCCCCACATGACAAAATTGATGAATCGCGGCGTAAGGACCAATAATTGCATAATCATCAACAGTTACATGGCCTGACAAAGCTGCATAATTTACCATAATAATTTGGTCGCCAACCATGCAATCATGTCCTATGTGCGAGTAAGCCATTAAAAAATTACCATTACCAACCCGAGTGACTCCTCCGCCTTTCACGGTGCCACGACTTATCATGCAATACTCACGTATCACATTATTATCGCCAATTTCAAGTCGTGTTGGCTCTCCTTTATAGGTAATATCCTGAGGCTCATCGCCTACTGAAGCAAATTGAAAAATTTTATTGTTTTTACCAATGGTGGTAGGACCTTCGATTACTACATGGGGACCTATCCAGGTATTTTCACCAATCTCAACGTCCGCACCTATTACTGTTCCAGGGCCTACTGATACCCCTTTTGCCAATTTTGCAGATGGGTGAATCATCGCTCTTTCATCTATCACTTTTTAATTTCCTTTGCTGCGCTTAATAAGTCTGCGGAACACGCTAGTTTATCACCTACGTAAGCCTCGCCATGCATACGCCAAAAATCTCTTTTTCTTCCGGTCAACTTCACTTCCAGGCGTAATTGATCGCCCGGAGTAACGACATGTTTAAATCGCGCATTATCAATGCCAGCAAAAAAATGCAACACATCGTGTCCTTCTGTAGGTTCACGAGATAAACTGGATAGAATAGCACAGGCTTGGGCCAGAGCTTCAAGCATTAGTACTCCAGGCATTATTGGGTTACCTGGAAAATGACCTGTAAAAAAATTCTCATTGATGGTAACGTTTTTAATTGCTGTCAAATAATCCAATGTTTTATATTCCAGCACTCTATCAACCAGAATAAATGGATAACGGTGTGGCAACAATTTGAAAATCTGATTTATATCTATAAGTTCACTCATACACTGTTTCTCATTTAATCATCAATTTCTTTAAAGAAAGAGCATTATCTTGTTTTCATCAGCTCTAATCAATCGTAAATTTCAAAATTTATCACATCATCGTTATTTAGAATCGAGCTATGTCAACAATAATATAATACAAATAACGAAGTACACAATTTTTATGGAGCTAGGAAGTCTCTATTTTCCTCTCCAATACTCCAAGCCTTGTTATGAAATCATCTAAACGTCTGAAACGTGCCGCATTGCGACGCCAGCGTTGATGTTCATGGGCTAAAGTTCCTGAAGAATAAATCCCTGACTTTGCAATTGATTTACTAACGGTAGACATTCCGGTAATCACTACATCATCGGATAACTGAACATTTGCTGCTATACAACTTGCACCACCAATAATGCAATCAGAACCAATCTGAGCATGAGCACCAATAGCCACACAACCTGCTATTGCAGTATTCGATCCTATAACCACATCATGGGCAATTTGGACGAGATTATCGATACAAACTCCTTCAGCCATATAAGTGTCGCTGTATGCCCCCCTGTCAATGACCGTATTCGCACCAATATGAACGCCATGCGAAATAACCACCCCCCCTACAGCTGCTCCTTGTCGCCAAGTACCATGGCATTTTGAGTAATTAAAAGGTGAAGCACCAATGATACATCCATCATTGAATAATGCATCTTGTCCAACTCGACTACCTGAGTGAATGGTCACCCCATGACCGATTTGACTGTTTCTTCCAATACGAACATAAGATTCAACAACAGTATTAGAACCGATGCAAACGTCATCATCCAGTTCAACCTGCTCCTCTATCACAGTATTCGCACCTATGGAAACTCGCTGACCTAATTGTACGGAGTGATGAATTTGAGCACTATGATGTATTTCCGAACTATTTTTTTTAGCACAGGTTAAATACTTTGCTGCTTCATTCATTGCCATTAGCGGATTGGGTACGATTATGGAATTCACAGGGCACAAAAATTTATGTTCCAATTTTAATAAAACTACACCTGCTGCAGTAGTTTCTAACGTCTTTTGTAATATTAGATTATCGAAATAAGCAACATCTTTAGAGGTGGCACGGCTCAAGGAGGATAAACTGAAAATGGCGTGATTGGCACTGCCATGCCACACGCCCCCCAGATAATCTGCTAATTGCGTTAAAGTCAGCAACTCATCTTCGCCAGACTAGTTAATTGCTTTGATAACTTTATCAGTAACATCAAGAGCTTCAGAGCTAAATGGAGCAGCATCTTTCTGAACAATAATGTCGTATTTTTCATCTTTGGCAATTTTACCGATCGCACCGCGAACTTTGGAATACAAACCTTCCATTGCTTCATTATGAGCAGTACTTAATTCTTGCTGATACTGTTGTCCATCTCGTTCAAATTGTTGTTGTGAGGCAACTATTTTCTTTTCCAGCTCTTTCTTTTGAGTAGCACTCATAATAGTGCTGTCGCGCTTGAATTTCTCCATATCGCTTTTCAGGCTTGTTTCCACTGCAACCAATTTGTCACGACGAGGCTTAAATTCTTTTTCCAGCTTTTGTTGAATAGCCTTCATTTGGGTAGAAGTCTGCATGATTTTTTGTAAATCAACCACGCCTATTTTTGCCCAATCAGCAAATAAACTTGTGCCAAATAAACTAATAACCAATGCGACTAAGACCGCACTAATACGCTTCATAATTATCTCCTAATGTAAAGATCGTGATGCTAGCACAATTCGAAAAAGGTTGCGATATGTACAGCGTTAGTTTTCAACAATTCCCTAAAACTTACCAAAAACTGTAAATTATTTGTGAATAATGTTGCTTATATTGGTTCTGTTGACAAGCACCTTAAAAAAAATATATCTGCAAAAGCTGATTATAAAATAAGCAAATGAGCTTTTGCAGATTCTCTTGCCTCAGGATGAAGCAGTTGTTTTCAGAAACCTCTTTAGCGCTTCTAAAATCCTGAAGATAAGGCAAATTGGAAATATTGAGTTTTATCTAAAGGCTGTGGATTTAAGGCCTTGGCAATGCTAAATGCCAGTGGTCCAAAGGGAGAGCGCCACTCTAGCGATACACCCGCTGAATATCGTAATGGACCTTCGAAAACTCCAGTTAAAGCTGCAGGAGTCGCTCTGGAAAAGACGTTACCCGCATCCGCAAAAATTGTAGTCCTTATATTATCTCGGCTTAATGGAAAAGGTAGAATAAGACCCGCACTTCCATTAACCAGGAAGTTACCACCAATAGCATTCCCAAAATTATCTATTGGACCCAAAGAGAAGCTGTCATAGCCGCGAACCTGACCCGGTGTCGCCGTTCCACCCGCATAGTAGTTTTCAAAAAATGGAAGGCCGTTACTTTCGAATGTATTTCCATAACCTATGTTCCCTAAAATAGAAAATATCCATCCGCGACCCAAAGGATAATAAGCGTGTGCTTGATAAGAACCTTTATAATAAGTTAATGATTGTGATGCTGCAGGCAAGGCAACAACTGCAATCGCTTGCTGATTTATACCTCGGTTTGGGTAAGGTAGTTGATCATAGCTGTTTCTACTCCAACCAGAAGTCAAGCGAACCTCTTGAAAATGCGAACCAAATAAATTAACAAAATTTTGAATGGGGATTACAGGACCGACTGTTTTGATATTTACATCCTGATATCCATAACCTAATTGAAAACTACTTGCTTCTCCAAGAGGAAAATTATAACTGACATCAAAACCATAACGATCAGAACTAAATGTACTCACATTAAGGTTTTGAGGATCAATCTTAGAGTAATACAGACTTGCCCCGCGACCAATGCCGGTTTCTGTATAAAAGGGATTATAGTAATTCAAAGAATAATCCTGTCCCCACTTGGTGGCATTAAAAGAAGCCCCCATGGAGCGACCTGAACCCATGAAATTATGTTGAGTCACTGATGTGTTAAATTGGTAACCATTAGTACCATATCCTATCGAGGCGCTGGCCTCGGCAGAAGGTGCCTCTTCTACCTGTACATCCAGGTCAACCTGATTGTTCGTTCCGGCTACAGGACTTGTTTTAACATCAATATTTTTTATATAACCCAGTAAACGTAATTGTCGTTCTGATTCTTTAATATTATGTAATGATAATAATCCACCCTCATCCTGACGAATCATACTCCGTAAAACAAAGTCACCCGTTTTGGTATTACCATGAAAATTAATTCGACGAACATAAACATGACGACCCGGCTCTACCATGAACGTGATAAATACTGTTTTATTGTCCTCATCTATTCGAGGATCAGCACTTATTGCTGGGAAACCATAGCCTACGTCTCCCAAAGCCAGACCAATCGCTGAAATTGATTCAGTCACTTTTTTACGGGAAAATACATCCCCTTTTTTAACCTGAACTAAAGAGTCTATTTTTTCTTTGGACAATATCGTTTTACCCGCTGATGCATAGCCCGAAAAACGGTATTGAGGTCCTTCTTCAATATGGATATTGATATAAACGTCTTTTCTGTCCGGAGACAATAATACCTGTGATGAAACCACATTAAATTTTAAATAGCCTCTATCCAAATAGAAGGAACGCAAAGCTTCCAAAGAAGCATCCATCCCTGCTTTGGAATATTGATCTTTTTTAGTGAAATACGTAAAGACATTGCTCGTTGTTAATGCAAATTCAGGAAGTAGTTCGTTAGTTGAAAAATCGTGATTACCAATTATTTTTATCTCTCTAATTCGCGAGACTCTTCCTTCTGAAACAGTAACCGTTATACCTACTCTATTGTCAGTTAAAGAGTTCACTCTGGTTTCAATACGTGAATTGTATTTTCCTCTGGCGGTATAAGCTTGCTTTAGCTCTTTCTCCAGACGCTCTAAAGAAGACTTTTGAAATACTCGACCTTTAGCTAATCCCATTTCTTTGAGAAAAGCTTTCATTTTATCAGCGGGAATTTCTTTATTTCCCACTACGGTGATACTTCCGATAGTCGCCCTTTCTACCACATTAACAATTAATACGTTGCCTTGCCGTTCCAGCGTCACAGATTGAAAAAAGCCTGTATCGTATAAAGTTCTGATGATCTGTCCAGTTGAGCCTGGGCTAATTTCCTCACCAACCTGAACAGGGATGTAATTTAATACTGTTCCGGTGGATACTCTTTGCAAGCCGGTAACTTTGATACCACGAACAATAAATCCACCTTCAGCTATAGTCTGTGCAGACCATGCTAAAAGAGTAGAACAACAAACACCTAAAATTAATTTATTACCAACTTTTTTCATTATTATTTTACGTCCAGTACTACGTGCATTCCTGAATTGAAAATCGATTCAGTCACGCCAAAAATTGAAACCCTTTTATAGGAAGTAGAAACAGCTGTCAAGTTTCTCTATCCCTAATATGCTATTTTAATCACCTTATTACCCTTATTCCAAACCCAGTTGCGACCTTGACACGCGCTTCAATTGCAACAGGTCAATAAGCCAATAAATGTCCCATTATTACTCAATCAAAAACGAGTAACTTACAGCCAAAAGGGCAAAAAAAACTCAAGTCATTTCATTCTTTCCAGAGTCCTAACCCGTTAATCTCGAGATATCGTTAGTAAGTGCTACAAACATTAAGGCGACCAAGAGAAATATACCAATATAAATACCTATGGATTTTACTCCATCAGATAACGGTTTGCGTCTGATAATTTCGAACGCATAATACAACAGATGTCCTCCATCCAGCATAGGAATGGGCAATAAATTCAAAGCTCCCAGGCTGATACTTACTAAAGCCAGGAAAAACAGATATGATACTAATCCACCACGGCCTGAATCACCTGCTCCCTGAGCTATCCCTACTGGACCACTAATACTGTTTAAACCCAATTTCCCAGTTACCAGTCGACCCATTAGAGTAAATGTTGTTCCTGTAAGATGGATGGTTTGCTTAAAAGCGGTACCAATCGCTTCCATGGGGCCCTGGCGCTCTAAACGTAACCAGTGGGCTGGCCAATCTACTTTCTGTGAACGAACCCCAATAAACCCCTCATGCTTACCTTTATTTTGTTGACTGCCAGTAAGTAATTTAATGGTCTGGTCAGCTCCATTTCTTTTGATTAGAAGAGTTAACAGGGTATTAGGACGTTGTCGAACATAATCAACTAAAAACAGCCAATCATCAAAAGACTTACCATCAACGCTTAAAATTTTATCAGCAACCTGCAATCCGGCTTTTTCAGCTGGGGAGTCACGTACTACTTCACCAACCACCGGGGGGACACTTGGAATAAATGGTTCTATTCCCAAACTGTTAAGGGGATCAGGTCGTTTATCATCCAATTTCCAGTTAACTAAAGGAAGAGAGACTGTCGTTTGATGCCCATCGACTAAAGACTTAACCGTTAAACGAACTGTTTCCCGAGAACCAACTAAAGGCATCATTGCATACTGAAAGTCTCGCCAACTGTTTATCTTGACATCGTTAAGCGCAATAATTTCTTCTTTTGGTGTCAAACCAGCTTTTGCAGCAATGCTATTGGGCTTCACCGACTCAATCATCGGCGCTAAAGAGTGCATTCCAATAACTAGAACCAACCACAATGCGATAAAAGCAAAAATAAAATTAAACAAAGGACCTGCCAATACAATGGCGATGCGCACCCATACGGATTGATTATTAAATGCCAAATGCTTTTCTTTCTCATCGACTTCCCCTTCAGATTCATCAAGCATTTTAACATAGCCACCCAAGGGAATCAGCGACCAGGCATACTCAGTTCCTCTTTTATCGTGCCAGCGAGCAATTATCTTTCCAAAGCCAAAAGAAAAACGTAATACTTTGACACCACACCAACGTGCAACCTGAAAATGGCCATACTCATGCACAATAACCAGCAATAATAAAGCTAATAGAAAATACAAAAGGGTTATAAGCATCATACTATCCAAAGTTAATACACAAGAGACTAGACTCCTAACGGTATATAAGTTAATCCAAAATAGAATAAAGGCAGAGCAGCAATCAAACTGTCCAAACGATCAAGGATACCTCCATGGCCCGGGATAAGAGTCCCTGTATCTTTTAAGTGACAACGGCGTTTTAATATACTGATGAATAAATCACCAAAAATCGAAATGACCACGGTCACCATCGCTAAGCCAAGCCAACAAACAATACAGTTCGGTTTAAAATAAATAAGACCGATTACCGCAACAACCATCGCTAAAATAAAGCCCCCTAACACTCCTTCCCATGATTTGCCAGGACTAACTTGCGGAATTAATTTATGTGTTCCAAAACGCTTTCCAGTGAGATAGGCACCTATATCGGAAGCCCAAATTAAAAAAAGCAAGTAAACAAGCAAGGTTTTACCTTGAGGTAGATAATAGAGATGAATAAGAGTTTGAAGAAACAAAGGTAATAGCAGGAAACAAACCCCGGCCACTACAGCGGGATTGCCCCAATAACGCTGTGAATTGGGAAAGGTTAATATGGCAATACAATTGAAAACCCAAACCACTAATCCCAGAATCAACCAATAAGGAAACAGAGAACCGCAAACCCACAAACCCACTATGATAAGAACGAGATAACCGATTTGAACAGCCAGTGTATTTAACGGTATTAAACCCCAGCATTCTCTGCCAGCAGCCAAAAGAATAACGAGGGTAACTCCCCCTAAAAACCAGGCGGGAGCAAAAAAAAGAAGTAACAAGACCAAGGGTACGAGAACAAGTGAGGTGATTAAACGTTGCATAAACATAAGCGTACCCTTGCTATTTAGATAAAGAAATGTGGCCAAAACGTCTTTTCCGTTTACTAAAAGATGCTAATGCCAAACCAAGTTCATGTTCACTAAAGTCTGGCCAATGTACTTCTGTAAAATAAAGCTCCGTATAAGCTAGTTGCCAAAGAAAAAAATTACTAATTCGTAATTCGCCGCTGGTTCGTATAAAGAGATCAGGTTCTGGCAAAACCCTGGTATCCAGGAATTGAGCAAAAACTTCTTCGTTAATATCATCCATAGTAAGCTGACCGTTAACTACAGCTTGAGTCATTTTTTTTGCAGCAGTAACTATATCCCACTTCCCACCATAATTAACTACCACATTCAAAATTAATTGCTGATTGTTCTGAGTCAATTTCTCCGCTTCATGCATTTGTTTTTGCAGTAAGGCAGATAACAGACTTCTATCTCCTGTAAAATACATTCGGATACCGTGCTGATTTAACTCTGCCAACTCGTTCTTCAACGCCTCTAAAAATAGTTCCATTAGAAAGCTAACCTCATCAGCAGGTCTCGACCAATTTTCAGAACTAAAAGCAAACAAACTTAGGCAGGGGATTTTTTTTTCCAAACAACAACTAATCATTTTTTTAACTGACTCAACACCTGCTTTGTGCCCTTCAATGCGCGCCAAACCACGATTTTCAGCCCAACGTCCATTGCCATCCATAACTATGGCAATATGCTGAGGTAATTTATGATCCAAGACTACTCTTCCAACATTCAAAAATGGTCCATAGTCTACCCCTTTTAATACTAAAATTTAAGTGCTGCTAATAAATCGATTGACCTTGGTGTTTAAAAACTCCATTATTGGTAGCTAATCATTATCAAAATGATTGATCACTGCTCGTCAATAAATAGCGTCAGGGAGATAAACTAATGACCTTTAGTGTCCTACGC
This sequence comes from Legionella antarctica, assembly GCF_011764505.1. Taxonomy (NCBI): domain Bacteria; kingdom Pseudomonadati; phylum Pseudomonadota; class Gammaproteobacteria; order Legionellales; family Legionellaceae; genus Legionella; species Legionella antarctica. The sequence continues at coordinate 536,167 of NZ_AP022839.1, read as the reverse complement.
CGTATTTGGCCATTGCTGCTATTACCTTTGATAATATTTATTTTCTATTATTTCAGAGTAAATCAATATCTAAACTTCTCGAGTTTAAAATTACATCACAAACAATTAATCTCCTGGACGAATAACCACTATTTCTATGCAGTTCTGATATTTATGGTTGGCTACATCCTTTGTATTGCAGCCTCTATACCCGGCGCCCTCTTTCTCACCCTGACTGGCGGCCTTCTATTCGGGCCGATTTGGGGGACTGTATACGTAGTCATTAGTGCGACTATCGGTTCAACCCTTGTATTTCTTATGGTGAAATTCGCTTTTAGCGACTGGGTTGCGAAACGAGCAACTAAATGGATAAATAGAATGCGTCGTGGTTTTAAACATCATGCTTTTTCTTACCTGCTCATATTACGTTTAATTCCTCTCTTTCCCTTTTGGGTAGTAAACATAGTACCCGCCTTACTCGGTATTGAAACAAAAATTTTTATCCTTGCTACCTTCCTTGGTATCATCCCTGGTTCTTTGATTTACTCATCTGTTGGAGGGAGTTTAAATTACCTGTTCGAAAGGGGACAAACACCCGATTTAAAAATTATTTTTTCACCGGAACTATTTTTACCCTTGCTTGGATTGGCACTACTTTCCCTGTCACCAGTACTCTATAAAAAAATCAAGGGTTCAACATGAAACAATTAATTCGGTGTGATCTGGCAATTATTGGCGCCGGCTCAGGGGGCTTGAGCCTGGCGTCAGGTGCTTCACAATTAGGTCTTAATGTAGTCTTGGTTGAAAAAGGGTTAATGGGGGGTGACTGCTTGAATTACGGTTGTATTCCCTCAAAATCATTACTCGCAGCAGCCAAAGCAAATTGGCAAGTCCGCCATAGCAAGACTTTTGGCATATCGCCACCTGATACTTCCGTTGATTTCAAAATAGTGATGCAACATGTCAAAGGAGTCATCGCCACTATTGCCATTCATGACTCTGTTAAACGATTTGAAAATCTTGGCGTCCAGGTAATTCAAGAAACAGGTCAATTTATCGATCAGACTACCTTGAGGGCAGGAACAAAAGAAATTAAAGCAAAACACTTTGTCATTGCTACTGGCTCGTCTGCAAATATTCCATCTATTCCCGGGTTAAAAGAAATTAGCTTTTACACCAATGAAACCATTTTTAGTATCAATGCTCTGCCGTCTCATCTACTCATTTTAGGTGGTGGACCTATAGGTTGCGAGTTGGCACAGGCATTTGCTATGCTGGGTTCTAAAGTCACTTTAGTTGAAGAGCTCAGTATTTTAGGGAATGATGATCCTGAGGCTGTGGAAATTGTCCGAGAGGCGTTAATTCAAACTGGCGTTCATCTTAATGAGTTGGTCACTGTAAATCAGATTAGCTCTGATGGCGAGGGTCACATTATGATCCATGCTAACCGGGAAGGAACACAACTGAATTTCAAAGGAACTCACTTGCTTGTTGTAACCGGCAGAAAACCGAATACAGAATTGCTTCATTGCGAACGGGCAGGGATAGAGCTCAATAAAAAAGGAGTCATCGTTGATCGGCGATTACGTACTACAAATAAACAAATCTATGCCATTGGGGATGTTGCCGGAGCGTTTCAATTTACTCATGTAGCTAATAGTCATGCGGGTGTTGTATTGCGCAATATAGCATTTAAGCTCCCCGCAAAGATGGACGAAACAGCAATCCCCTGGGTAACATACACGGAGCCAGAACTGGCACATGTAGGTAAAAGTCTGTCATTGTGCACTGCAACCGGTATCAGTCATATCGTATTAAAGTCAGATTACTCGAGTAATGACAGAGCACAAACTGATCAAAACACCACAGGCTTTATTAAAGTCATTGCCACTCCCAAAGGTAGAATACTTGGGGTCACCATAGTTGGTCATGGGGCAGGAGAGTTATTGTTTCCATGGGTAATAGCCATTCGAGAAGGGAAAACGTTAAGAACGTTTACTGACACCACTGCTGCTTACCCAACGTTAAGTGAACTAAGTAAACGAGTAGCCAGTCAGTTTTATACACCCAAGCTGTTTTCCAGCAAGGTAAAAAAACTGGTTCAATTTTTATCTTATTTCTAATGAGGCACACGATGAGAACATATTTATCCTTGGCTGCAACTTTCAACTCCATTTTGTTACTTTGCTGGGGATTATGCTCTTCCCCAATAACTCATGCCTACTCTTCATCAGGCTTTGCATTATCAGAACATTGGGCTATAGGACAACAAATAGCACTTAAATTTGATGTAACCCAACCATCTCAAGTGGCAATTCCCTTACATTTAAAAAATGGTTTAATCCTGACCTTTGGCGACATTATCAGCTTAGGGGATCTTTATGGAGTTTTGGGAAAACCCATCAGTTATGGTCTTGATAAAAATGAAAAAAAATTACGATTTAAAGAGGCCTTTAAAACATTTGCAAAAAGCTTTGCTGCCGTCGGTGAAGTTACGGAACTCACTTTGGTAATCCAGAACGAAATACGTGAAATTGAAGCAAGTATCGAAAAAGGTGAAACTGCTGAAGAAATATATAAGCGATTAGGAAACGAAATCGGTCGACAAGTGAACTGTATTACTGGCGGAGGATGCACAACCTATGGATGGTGGCTCTATCCAGGTCGATATTTACTCTTGGCAATGGAAAATTACGATCACTTTTCGCCCAATGATATTAATGCCTATAAAGCTGGACATCAAGTTGCCCTGCAACAGGCTTTAAAAGCTCAAAAAACAGGGGACCGTTCTGACTTGGAGATTGCTTATGCAATGGAAGCTTTTGCTGCTCATTATTTATCAGATCATTTTGCAGCAGGACATTTAAGAACCCCTAGAGGAGAATTAAAAAATAAGGTGAGTCCTGCAGTACTCGGATCTTTGTTAGCCAGCTACATGCATAACGAAGAAAATAAATACGGTTTACACGTACACAATGCCTTGGGCGACCACTGGATAGTCTATGGTGATTTTTCCTATTTCAACCCAATGAATCAATTAAACCAACAAATGCTATTAAAAACTTTGCAACAATCAGCTGATGAAGTATTTGATGCTTATAATTCTGGAGCAATACCAGAGCAGAGCAGAGTGTTAGAAATGCTCCCTCAAGTCGATCTGTTGACTGATGAAAATAATTTAGACATTACGCCGATGTTTTTCTGGGACGATGTGAATAAACAACTCTATAGAAGAACAGATCTGTCCAATCCTTATGATAAAAAAGTTACGAGCAGCTGGTGGGGTTGGAGTACTTTGGTTTTATTAAAAAACCACTATGGAATTACCTCAACCATACAACTCAGTTTAACTAAATACCTGTCACAATTTAAACCTGAAGAGTTTGATAACAGCCCGATAGTTTAGTCTTTGCTTCGTTATCTTATGCCCCAGCTCCGCTATTAGGAGCTATCTCACTACCCTTGGGAGAAAACATTTTATTAATGAATGGCCAGCAATTCAAAACATTTATTAACCACGACTTAGTCAGAAAAATAACCAACCTTTAAATAAACTAATTATCAAAGAATATACTTTTAAAAAGGATAGTCTTTGGACATGTTAAACGGAGTGATTATGAATACATCAAAATTGAGTTATCCAAAATACCGCCTTTTTTTTCTTGCACTAATTTTCTCTAGCAGCTCGGTATGTTTTGCCGAACGTGCTGGTGGATATCATCAAGATGCAGGTAACCATCTGAGTAGCGGATACAATCATAATGGTGGATACCGTCCAAATTACGGCTATCATCAAAGCACTGATGAGCTTAATTATTATACCGCTCCAAATATTGGCAACTACGTACCAGGAAGCGGTTGGGGATCACCAACCGTTGTAGTAGAGCCAGCAAATGATAATGATAATTGCCAAATCCAACAATGTAACCCCAATGGCAATTGCATTACCACTCAAACTTGTGATTGAGTGGGCGGGAACTATATACCTCTTTGATCAGCATAGGTATAATCTTGAAAAGCCAATCTATTGATACATTTAGGATTATCTTCCATGACAAAAAATGCCCCCCTGGTGCTCATGATTCTTGATGGCTGGGGCTTTAATGAAACTAACACGCACAATGCCATTGCTCAGGCTCATACCCCGCAATGGGATGAATGGTGGGAGAATGTCCCTCATATTCTTTTGCAAGCTTCAGGATTGCCCGTTGGCTTACCGGATACACAAATGGGTAATTCAGAAGTAGGGCATATGCACATCGGTGCAGGAAGAGTCATCCAACAAGACTTTACCCGAATTAATCAAGCTATAGTCAAAAACGAATTTTCTAATAATCCTGTATTCCATGGCATGTTGGATAATTTAAAAAAAACAGGTAAATCGCTACATATTATGGGTTTATTATCCCCGGGTGGCGTTCATAGTCATGAACAACATTTATTTGCCTTCCTGGCTCTTTGCGATAACAAACAATTTAACTCAGTTTGTTTGCACTTATTTCTCGATGGTAGAGACACCCCTCCACAAAGCGCTCTTGAAAGCATTGAGCGTTTAAATAAAGTACTCCAAACCCATCCAGTAGGTAAAATATGCTCAATTAGTGGCCGTTATTATGCAATGGATAGGGATAGACGATGGGAACGAGTGGAACCTGTTTATACCTTATTAACCCAAGGCCAAAGTAAAGATCATGCAACTGATGCACAAACCGCAATAAGACTCTGTTATCAGCAAAACCTGTCGGATGAATTTATTCCCCCAACACGAATAGGAGATACGAAACCAATTGAACATGGGGATGCTGTTTTATTCTTTAATTTTCGTGCTGACCGAGCACGACAATTAACCTCAGCATTTCTTGATCCCTCATTTAATGGATTTAAACGGACAGTTTGCCCTCAATTGTCTTGCTTTGTTACTATGACTCAATACGATAAAAATTTGCCTGCCATCAATGCATTTCCTCCTCTTCTTCTCAATAATACCTTGGGAGAAATATTATCAGCGCATGGTCTAAGACAGCTTCGTATTGCAGAAACAGAAAAGTATGCTCACGTTACTTTTTTCTTTAACGGTGGAAACGAACTTGTTTTTCCTAATGAGCAAAGGATCATGATCCAGTCACCCAAAGTTGCAACCTATGACTTACAACCAGAGATGAGCGCCCCTGAATTAACAACTGCCTTAATAGAAGCCATAAACAGCCAGTCTTACGATGTCATAATCTGTAATTATGCTAATGCCGATATGGTCGGCCACAGTGGTAATTTTGCAGCCACAGTAAAGGCCATTGAATGTTTAGACCAATGCATGAGCCAAGTTTGGCAAACGCTCACTATGCAGGGGGGTATGTTATTAATTACAGCCGATCACGGCAATGCCGAAGAAATGTTCGACAACATTACTCATCAAGCTCATACAGCACATACGAGCGAACCAGTCCCCTTTGTCTTCGTGGGCGGTGATTGGCATTTTACTCAATTAGCAGGAAGTTTAATCGATATAGCACCAACCTTGCTTGCCCTCATAGGAATTTCCCCACCAAAAGATATGACTGGCCATGTTCTATTGGAAAAAAACCATGTCCTTGCGTAGTAAAAATTATCTCATTTCAAACAGGCATGTCATTTACCTCTATGGAATAATACTAAGTATGATGTTTTATTTTTGTCTTGAGGCAAAAGCAACATCCCCCATGATTCAGACTCAGAGCAAACTTAAACAGTTAGATACTAAAATTCATAATCTTCGACAAACTTTGAACTCTGCTCATGATAAACGTGGCGTATTAAACAAAGAATTATCCGAAACAGAGAAGCAAATTGGAGAATGTGTACAGAAACTTCGCTTAATCCAGCATGATATGAGTTCTAAAGAGCGTAAAATTACCGAATTGCAAGCTTCAGTTATTACTTTGAATCAGCAGTTAGTGACACAGCAACAGTTATTGGCTAGCCATGTACGAGCACGTTACCAAATGGGTGAGTATCAACCGCTTAAATGGCTATTGAATCAGGATAATCCCTACAAAGTCAGCCGGATTTTGACCTATTATCAATATCTGATTAAATCCCGTCAGCAATTAATCGATCAAATTGATGAAACACGTAAAAAAATCAATGAAAATAAAGATAAGCTCCATAACGAATTAGCTAAAAATCAACACTTACAAGAACAACTGACACAGCATCAACAACAACTGCAGCAAAGTAAAAGCTATCATACTACTTTAATTGATTCCCTAAATCATGAGATTCAAACAAATCAACTCACCTTAAGAGACTTTCAAAAAGATAAAGACAATTTATCGCGCTTATTAAAGTCATTAACACAACAAAGTGTTGTCCAAAGCAGCAAACCCTTTGCCCAAATGCGCAAAAAATTGCCGTTACCAATACAAACTGAACACAGATCCCTGCAGAAGATGAATCAAGGGGTGACATTTTTTGCCGATGAAGGAACGGTAGTTACTGCCGTCTATCCTGGTAAAGTGGTGTTTAGTGACTGGTTAAAAGGTTATGGTTTACTGCTTATCATTGACCATGGGCAGGGATTTATGACGTTATACGCTCACAATCAATCACTCTTTAAACGTAAAGGACAAATGGTTCACCAAAGAGAGCAAATCGCCAGTGTAGGTCATAGCGGTGGAATTAAACAAAACGGTCTATACTTTGAAATAAGACTTAGAGGAAAAGCGGTATCCCCGCTAGGCTGGTTGTCTTAGGTTTTGCCTCTGGCACTCAAATTGCATTTCAATATTTAACAAAAACAAAAAAGAAGCGGCTGATTTTGTGGCCTTGCATCCGAGGAGATCGCTATGGTTATTCAGAAAATATTTCCACGCACTTTAGCAGTTGTTTATGCATTTAGTTTAATGCTTCCTTTAACTGCTTTTTCAGCTGATGAAACGAATACTAGTAACTCTAATACAAAGCGAATTCCATTGGAAGACGTACAAAGATTTTCTAATGCTATCGGTGAGATAAAAAAATATTATGTAAAACCCATCGATGACAAAGAACTATTTGATAATGCCATTCGTGGTATGTTAAGCGGTCTGGATCCTCATTCAAGCTTTCTGAGCGAAGAAGAATTTAAAGAACTGCAAACGTCAACCAGTGGTGAATTTGGTGGACTGGGTATAGAGGTCACTATGGAAGATGGCGTAGTAAAGGTCATTACTCCTCTGGTTGATACTCCGGCTTTCAAAGCTGGAATAAAATCCGGTGATTACATCATTAAATTGGGAAAGGAGTCTGTGCAAGGTCTTTCTCTTAAAGATGCAGTTAATTTAATGCGTGGTAAAGCAGGCTCCACTATTGAGCTGACTGTTTTACGCAAGGGAGTAAGCAAACCGCTAACTTTTGACCTAATACGTGAAGTCATTCAAATTAAAAGTGTGCAAAGTAAAATGCTCAGTGATGGCTATGGATACATTCGCCTGACTCAATTTCAGGCTTTAACTGGCAAAGATATGATCCAGGCAATTGAGCAATTAAAGCAACAGTCAAATGGAAAATTAAAAGGACTGGTATTAGATCTAAGAAATAACCCAGGAGGTCTACTTGATTCCGCCATTCAAGTTTCTGATGCCTTTCTTGGTAATGACAAATCAGGCAAACCAGAAATGATCGTGTATACCGAAGGACGTCAGCCTGGATCAAAATTTACAGCTTTGGCTAAACCTCACCCTATAGATGCAGTAGACAGTGCTCCTATAGTCGTTTTAATCAATAATGGTTCCGCTTCCGCCTCCGAAATAGTTGCTGGGGCCCTTAAAGATAATAAAAGAGCCATCATATTGGGAACGAAAAGCTTTGGCAAAGGTTCTGTTCAAACTGTCTTGCCTTTGGATAGTAAAACAGGGATCAAGCTAACTACTGCTCTCTACTACACCCCCTCTGGAACCTCTATTCAGGCTAAGGGAATTATTCCTGATATCGTGGTAGAAGAGTTGGATGTGCCTAAAGATGCCAACAAAAAAGTGGATGTAACAGGATTCAGTGAAGCCGAACTTAGCGGACATTTACTTAACAAAAACAACCCTGAGAGTACAATCCTTAAAAAGTCAAATTTTAAAACTACAGACTTAATCCATGAGGATTATCAGCTCTACGCGGCATTAACTGTATTGGAAGGAATGGCTTTGGCAAACAGATAATGATAGTGCTGCTTATTAAAGTCAGCAGTTCACTGAACTGCTGACTTTATGATATGAACTAGGTCACTATCAGGCGGTATGTATCACCCCTTTGTTTACCTGCTTCACCTGAGATTGAGTGTATAAAACTCCATTTTTATCCAGATTGAACGGCCCCATTACCCCTGTGCCGAATGCCAAACTATTAATTTGCTCTGCAAGATCCTGACTGGTGAAGTTAGATCTGACTTTAGCTGCCATGATGACACTTTGATTCAGTAGATGAAACACATCGAATGCGTAGCCTGCTTCAGTGACTGGATAATTTAAATTGGTCTCTTGATATTGATTTACAAACTCAGGTTTCATTTCATGAGTATCTATGTACCATTGGCCATTAAAAACCTGCATCACCTTAGGAGTTACTCGTTCTACAATACTTGTAACCGGTTTATTAATATGAGCCTTCTTCATTTCCGATTGGATTAGCTCAATATCTTCAGGAGAAGCCATAATAAAATACAGATCCGAGTTTTTCCCTTTAATTTTATCAATCATGCCAGAAAAATCCTTGGTCCCAACTTCGTATTTCTCATAGGCAGCAATTTTTATTGACGAATCAGTTTTTAATTGCTTCATAACAGTTTGGGTCAACACTCTATCCGATGGGTGATTTGTGGTGATGATGCCTAACTGGTTAATTTTTTTTTGTTTGAGAGTTTTTACTAAAACAGAGGCTTGTTCGTAAGCTGGACTCCAGACAAGAAAATTATTCTTACCGTCAGCAATTTTTGGATCACTAGCCATGCTAAAATGAATAAGATTATTTTTTTTTGCAAATGAGGCTAATAATCTTCCATTTACCGAACCTTCGGTTAGAAGTACTTTAATCTTATGCGCCTTGATAAATTTTTGCAGAGTACTGACTGGATTACGATTTTCAGGTACTTTATCCAAGGTATAAAACGAGTACTTGACTCTCGAAGGCTTTAACTGATCGCGTGCCATCTCCATAGCGCCTAATATATTCCGGCCAATAAAGGCATGCTGATTAGAAAACGGGGCATAAATCCCGATATTGATATCAACCTGGTCTTTATCCATCGTTTTATCATGGCCAGCAGCATGTAAACCAGTTAACCAGAGTGATAAAATAAAACTGGAGAATGTCGGGGCAGATTTTAGCAGTATTCGTATCATATTTACTTTCACCAGAGTAATAAACATGATAAATATTCTGCTATGAATAGTTTATAAATACAATCATTATTAGATATAGGAACCGATTATAACTATTCATCGCTTTTCTATACATTATCAATGCACCATTTGTTGTTTTTCGTAAATAATCGGGATATAAGCGTAATTTAATACTCAAAACTGTTGGGAATCCGTACAGATTATGCGATAATTTCTTTTTTGATGATAGACAACAGGCCACTATGATCTTTATTAGACCATTTTTATCTCTGTTCTGTGTTTTCTTTATTTCTTCATTGCAAGCAAATGTCACTGCGTATTTTAATGAAATAAAAAAGGATCCCAAGGCACTTTATGCATTTTTTAAAATAATGCCTAAAGGAGGAGAGTTGCATTATCATTTAGCAGGAGGCCCTTACCCAGAAACTATGTTATTGCTAGCGTCCAAGGGCGACTATTGTTTAAATAAAAAAACCTTGGTATTGAGTCCCAGCTCCCCCAATTGCAATGGGGTTAAATCTAAAGACATCGTGAATCAACCAGAACTTTATTCTCAAATTATAAAAGACTGGTCCATGAAGGATTTTATTCCCGGAAAAGAATCAGGCCACGATCATTTTTTCAATGGATTTATGAAATATATGCCTATCGTGTTTGATTATCGACCAGAATTGCTGGCAAATGTTATCCAAAGAGCTGCAGCACAACAGGAACAGTATCTGGAAGTTATGGATATCCCTGATAATGCTCAATCAACACGCTTTGGAACCTTAATAAACAATATTTCGTCTTATGCCCAAAAGAGGCAGATATTATTGGCTAATAAGGATTTTCAAAACAATATCACCAAGACCGTTGAAGAAAGTGATCGAATAATTAACCAAGCCCGCCTGCATTTAGGATGTCATATTACTCCTCAGGCTGAACGCTGCAAAGTGACCATAAAATTTCTTTACTACTCCCTTCGTGAACAATCAAATGATAACCTTTTTGCCCAAACACTCAATGCATTTGAAGCTGTTTCACGCTCAAAAGGAAGTTTGGTAGGTGTTAATTTAGTGCAACCAGAAGATGGTATTATTTCTTTACGTGATTACCACCAACAAATGCTTATTTTTCAGTATCTTCACCAAGCATATCCTAATGTAAACATTGCGCTGCACGCAGGAGAACTGGAGCCAGGTAAAGTTGTAGCTAAAGATTTAGGCTATCATATTCGTGATGCCCTATTTACCGGCCATGCTCAGCGAATCGGACATGGTGCTGCTATAGCCCATGAAAAAAAAGCTGATGACACCTTAAAGTACATGGAAGAACATCATTTACCCGTTGAAATTAATCTCATCAGCAACTTAAAGATACTTAATCTTTCAGGTCGCAATCACCCTCTTAAGTCCTATCTTTCTCATCATGTTCCAGTAGTTTTATCTACCGATGATGAAGGGGTATTGAGAACAAACCTAACCCGTCAGTATGTTGAGGCGGTTATCGGACACGGTTTAGACTACGCAGAGTTAAAGCAAGTCAACAGAAATACCTTAACGTATTCATTTCTTCCTGGAAAAAGTATATGGGCAGATGCAAACAAGGGCCAACTTATTCAAGAGTGCAAGGATTTAAATAGTAATAGCTGTAAGCACTTTATTAACAATAACGAAAAGGCGACACTGCAATGGAATTTGGAGCGAAAATTAATTTCCTTTGAAAATCGATACAGCTAGCAACTTGTCTTGATATAAAATGCAGCTTAAAAATATAGGTTGGTTTTGGTTCCATACCCTCAGGTTAAACAGTACAAGATCACTCTGTTAGAGAGCTTGTACTGGTCAGCAGCAATTGACTCAGTTTTTATACCCATTATGACTCCTTGATTAATCAAAAAAGATAGCGATCCATCCATCTAAAATAGATCCTTTCTTGCACCAGGCATCAGCTAAAGAATATCAGTGAAACATCCGTTTTATATCATTACGGGCAAAGCGGTCTAAAATTTTAATATCTCTCGATGCAATTTTATAAAGTCTTAAAAGCATTAATTCTTTAAAGGCATCAAACTCAATTTTCGCTGCCTCAATAGTGAGCTTAGTTGGAATTTCATAGACTGTATTTTCTATAATTTCTTTCATTTGTCCAATATGGATTGGGTTATAAAAATAATAGTCATTTTTACAATAATGCTCTTTTTTAAAGGTCAAATTAGCTATTTCGTTACAGATCTCTATTTTACTTAATCCCTTATATTTTCTTTGATAGATAAAACATATCTTGCTCATTAAAAAAAATTCTTTTGAGAGTCCGGATAAATATTTCGTCAATATGGAACAGTTAATAATAGGAAGCCCCAAGCCAATGTAATTAAGAAAAATTATATTAAAAATTCGATCGATATAATGCTCCAGATCGTGCTCTTTGTTGTATTTAAAGCAATCATGAACAAATCGAAAATCGAGACCACAGCAGGAAAAATTTATATTTTTATTAAGATACCAGATGACATAATAATTATCGAAAGATTGATTCATGTATTTTTTAGCGAGAGAATCTTGAAGTGCCCTTATTTCGTCAACTAGTTTGGGCGTCATCATCGCCGTTGTATTAGGCTTTAAGTGTACGCTCATTCCATTTCTATCGATTTCATGTAGTGCTAAAAGCTCTAAATCTATCATAGCCACTCCCTAAATGGAGCTCTGTTTGACTGTAAATACCCATTTAATCAAGTCCTCGTGAACTCCAGACGTAACAATTATAGACCAATTTAATTAATATTAGCACACCACTAAGGATAGTCAAAGTTAAGAGCCGCTGCAAAAAAAACCTTGATATATGCTTATAAACATCGATTTTTCCATAGAATTATCGAAATCATCAAAGTCTAATCAGTTCTCCGCTCTTGGACGCAGGAATTGATTCTTTGTTTATTCAGGAGGACTCATGAAAATTTTTTTAAAAATACATGGAAAACTATTGCTATGGTGCGATGAATGGGTAAGAGACCTAACAATATGCGGCTTGTTCTAATTCATCTCAACTGCCTGAATATTCTAATCCGTTAAACCATTTATAAATCAATTTTCTTGTGAAAAAGCATCAACCATTATGTAGGAGACCAATTAAAGCAGACAGGATCAAATGTTTTTTTATAGAGGCAACATGCAAGCAGACTTACTGACACCTTTTAAAAAACTAGAAGCCCCAGGAATTGATAGAACCAGATTGACAGGAAAACATTACGACGTAGTTTTAATACATATAAGTAACTTCATACGGTAAGGGCTTGCAGTACTGTTAATGGCGTTGTGCCAGGTCAAGAAAAACAGCTGAATAAAGCAAGGGGATTAAGGCTATCACAGAATTCTTAACTAGTCTGGCTCTATGAGGATGCATTGTAAACTTCATGCAATGGTATGTCAGAAGAACATGGCTGAGCAAATTATTAAATAAAAAACGATTATTTTGGTTGCGCTCAAAGGCAATCAAACCCTAGATTATCTATAGGCAATAACGGTAGGAAATAATCTGGCCTTATCGTAAATAAATTCAAAGTCCTTGAAACCTACCGACTCCAGTTGCTGTTTGCTTTGTGATGTCGATCGATAACATTGAAATTTTGCTTCAAGAATATCTGTAAATATAATTTTTTGGAGCAGTAAATCATTTTGATTGAGCTGTTCCATATCCCATTCGCATTTAATGGTTAAAGAAGGTGGTGGAGTAATAAAGCTGCTAACTAATCTTCCGCCAGGTTTTAAAGCATTATAAAATAGCTGATAAAGTTCCGTAACTTTCTTTTCATTTGGTTCATATATAGTCAGCCCGTTACTGGAAATCAAATCAAATTGCCTATCTACATCCAGTTTCCATGCATTACCTTGGTTCAATTCTACAAAATGAGACAACCCTTGTTTTTTTGCAAGTTCTTTAGCCTCTTCTAAAGTAGCCGGATCATAATCTAATCCCATTAATTTAATATTGGTAATGTCTTCGAAACCAAGATACAAAAGCTCCCCCATCATGCCACAAGGAATACAAGCGAGAAGAGCGTCATTTTTAACTACCTCCTGATTTTTTTGAAGAAAAATACCAAAACGTTGTTGTGTGGCAAGAATCAATGGCGCCTTATCAAGAAGAAAAATCTCTAGTTCTTTCAGAGGGGCACCAGAGGTGCTCTGTCCGGTTTTTCGGCCATACCAAGGATGAGTTAACATATAATGGGTCCAGTAACCATTGATTCCCTGATTAAGAATTAAATAGCGACCAAACGCAAATTCACCGAGTTGTTCAAGCAGTTTTAATTGAAGAGTTACTGTTGCGTGGGGTTTATCACCTTGCTTTTTTATCCTGGCTGCAATCTTTTGCATGGTCATTTCAACTGATTGAGTGGTCACAGAATGAGATATTAATTGTTCTTTTTTTATACTAATTGACATGAAAATCCTTTATGGTTATGCTGGTGATGTATCCATTCTCGTAATTGTAAAATCAAAGACACGTCTTCATGGATCAATTCGCTGCGCTCTTAGTGACCAATTTACCTTAGTTGAGAATGAGTAGCGCCCTGCAGAAAGCCATTGAATATATTTTGGTAAGGGCTGATCTGTACAGCCCCACGCAAGTAATTGAATTAACAAAAAGAAACCCTAAGCGGTAAAGGGATCACGTAAGATGATAGTTGAATCTCTTTCTGGTCCTGTTGACAACATATCAATAGGAATACCCAGTAATTGCTCGATTCGCTTTAAGTACGCTATAGCATTAGCAGGCAAGTCACTCATCACAGTAACATCAGCTGTATCTTCCTGCCATCCTGGCATTTCTTCATAAATCGGGACCAAACCTGCGAAATCATCCGCAGCCTGAGGAGGGCGAGATAAAAGATTACCTTCGCTATCTTTGTAAGCTATCGCAATGCGAAGAACATCCAAACCGTCCAGTACATCTAATTTGGTGATACAAAGCCCCGTAATGCTATTCAGCTCAATTGAGCGCTTCAATAGAGCCGCATCAAACCAACCACATCGTCTGGCTCTACCCGTAACAGCCCCAAACTCCTGGCCACGCTCCGCGATTTTTTCCCCAATCTCATCAGTGAGCTCTGTCGGAAAAGGACCACCGCCTACGCGTGTGGTATAGGCCTTGGTAATACCTAAAACGTAGTCAAGATATTTAGGACCAAACCCTGCACCGTTAATTACAGAACCTACACAGGTATTCGATGAAGTTACAAAAGGGTAAGTTCCATGATCGATATCAAGATATACACCCTGAGCACCTTCAAATAAGATATTATCGCCTTTTTCTCTATGCTCGTGGAGGCATGCAGATACATCGTAAACCATAGGCTTCAACTCTTCAGCCCAAAGTAATGCTTCATCCAGTATAGGCTGTAGCTCTACAGCGGGTTGTCTATAATACTGCGTTAAAACAAAATTATGGTAGTCCAAAAGATCAGTCAATTTTTTAGCAAAACGTTTAGGATGAAACAAGTCACTAACCTTTAGGGCACGTCTGGCAATTTTATCTTCATAAGCCGGACCAATACCACGCCCTGTCGTTCCAATAGCAGAATTTCCCATGTGCCCTTCTCGTGCTTTGTCTAAAGCCACATGATGGGGAAGAATCAGGGGGCAAGCCAAACTAATACGTAAACGGTCCCTAACGCTGATGGCTTTTTCTTCAAGTTCTTTTATTTCGGAAAGTAGAGCCTGCGGCGAAAGCACTACACCATTAGCAATGTAGCAGGTCACATGAGGCCTAAGCATACCTGAAGGAATTAAACGAAGTACAGTTTTTACCCCTTTAATTTTCAAAGTATGCCCAGCATTATGACCGCCTTGATAACGGACAACAACTTGCGCATCCTGAGTTAGCAAATCGACAATTTTACCTTTGCCTTCATCACCCCATTGTGTACCTATAACAACAACATTCTTACCCATGATCCACTCTTTAATTTGCGAAGTGCTGATTGAATTTGAACCCAATTTCAGCAAAATCGAATATTATAATTACTTTTTCAAAACCACACCATCATTTTTTGGTGTGGGTTGTTTGAAATAATCAAAAAAAGCACTGCTTTGGTCTAAAACAAAAATATCTTTTCTACTATGAAAGCTATTTTCATAAGCAATTAAACTGCGATATAAAGCAAAAAAATCTTTATTTTGACTATACGCTTTGGCATAAATGGTTGCTGCTTCTGCTTGTCCTACGGCTCGCACACGCTGTGCCTGACTTTTGGTTTTAGCTAATAATACCATAACATCAGCATCTGCCTTGGCCTGAATTTCCTCTGCAGCGGCCTGCCCGTCAGCTCTATGTCTATTAGCAATTTTTTGCATATCAGCTCTCATACGCTGATAAATTGCATTACTGGTATTTGCTGGTAACTCTATGCCTTTAAGACGCACATCAACTACATTAATCCCCAGCTCACTGGCTTGCTTTTCTGCCGCATTACGTAATATCTCCATCACATCATCACGGCCGCCTGAAACTGCCTCGGAAATAGTCCGTTTACCAAATTGAGCACGCAACAAAGTATTTAACTGCTGCTCAAGCAATGTTTCCGCCTTAAACTCATTGCCACCTGTAGATTTAAAATATTGCGCTAAATCAGCAATTTGCCATTTAACGTAATAATCAACCATAACATCCTTTTTTTCTTTAGTAACAATACGCGTTGATTTGATATCCATCGTTTGAATACGGGTATCAAAAATACGGACACTTTCTATAAACGGAGTTTTAAAGTGCAATCCAGGATTTAACACTTTAACCTGTTGGGTTTCACCTTCAGTTATTAATCGCCCTAAACGCAAAATAATACCTTGCTGTCCTTGTGTCACTGTAAAGACACTGGAAAAAAACAGCAATAATATAAAAAAGGTGATGATACTCAGGGTTGTTTTAGTCGCATTCATTCTTAATCCCTCCCTTGACGATAAATAGGTCTGGTGAGATCACGTCCAATTAATGTCCCATTATCTCCATCGTTGTTATCAGCAGCACTGTCTTTTTTCACCGTTGAATCACTTTGAGAATCTTGCTGGTTCATGGATAATTTATCTAACGGCAAATACAGCAAATTTCCTGCTTTACCGTCAACGATGATTTTACTGGTACTGTTTAATACTTTTTCCATAGTTTCCAGATACATACGTTCAACCATAATTTTTGGTGCGATCATGTATTGAGGAAGCAATGCCAAAAATTCAGCAACTTCACCCTGTGCACGCAGAACTACTTGTTTAGAAAACGCTTCTGCCTCTTGTTTTATCCTGCTTGCATTTCCTTCGGCAATAGGCACTACTCTAGCAGCATAGGCATATGCTTGTTCTTTAAAGCGCTTTTCATCTTCCTGAGCTTTAATTGCATCATCAAAAGCATCCTGCACACTCTCGGGTGCACGTGCGGGCTGGGGCGATACATTGACAATTAAAATACCCGTTTTATACATACCCAGGATTTTTATAAGAGAATCTTGTACACTGTTACCCCAGACTTCACGTCCTTCAGTAATGATTTGATCCAGCGTGGTGGTACCTACAATTTGTCTCAATGCGCTGGAAGTTGCCTGCTGGAGACTTTCTTCAGGATTCGCTACGTTAAATAAATATTGTTGCAAATCATTAATGCGATATTGTACTGCTAATGAAACAGCTACTAAATTTTCATCACGAGTAAGCATCTGAGCTGAGTAGGAGTAATCTAAAACCCTATCCACATTCATTACTATTTTGGAGGAAATAAATCGAGGTATCCAATGGGGGCCTGGTCCAACCGTTTCTGCATATTTGCCAAAACGCAATATCGCGGCTTGTTCTGCAGGGTCAACAATAAAGATACCTGACAGAACCCAAATAACGAATGCGGCTAAAACCACCATTCCAGCTAACAAACCACCATTGGAACTGCTGGATGATTTGTTACCTGATTGCCCAGTTCCGCCACCAAAAGCTTTTTTCAATTTTTCCTGGATACGTTTAAAAGCTTCGTCTAAATCTGGAGGCTGATTCTTACCCTTCCAAGGATCTTTGCCTTTTTCCGGCTCATTCCACCCCATCTACTACTCCTGATAATTTCTAAGAAAGCTAGAATTCTATGGGGTATATTGAGTTTAAGCAAGTAGATACTGCTTTGAGGTTTAACTATGCAAATTAATTGGAATAAGAAAACACCCCTTGTTCTCTAATTTCACAAGGGGTTATGGAAATCAGTTCATTGCAGATTGCCTTTGAGAGCCTTCAGGACGGGTGTCTTCAAAAGTTTCATCCACTCGGTCCTCAATATCTTCATGGAGCTTAGGCATGGGGTGGAACATTTCGCCCCAGATAATTCGTGTGCGACTTGTGGGGTGATTTCTCGCATAATTGACAACCGTTACCCAATCGCAACGACCTTCAGCGATCATCCATCTCATCGTACTCCAACGGTTAGTAAATATTTGGCTATCATATGCCTGAGTATAGCGTCTGACAAACTCAGCATATAATTTAAGATAATTTTTTTCTCCTAATAAACTCTCGGCTGTTGCAGACGACAGAGGAGTTCCATGTGAATGTTCAACATATGGCCTGTTATATTTTCTAGTTACCATATTTTCAATAAGAAAAGCCGCATCGCTAGGCTTGCCAAATAGATGACGAATAGAACTACCCCATGAATGATCGGCATAGACTATATTGTGCAAAGGGCTTTCAGTAACATGGCAACGATTTACAAAAGCATCGACAAGCTCAGTTTTTTTTTCCAGATAACTATCAATCGCTTTTAATAAAGCAATACGATTCCTGCTTAATAATTCACGCATTTCCTCTCCAACAGGAGGTTCTGCTCCTTGGCACAATAACATTGCTACTCCGCGGATTGCGTCAACCTTCTCCTTACTATTGGCTATACGATTACACAGCTCCTCCAGAGCAGTATGACCAGTCTTTGTATCTTCGAGGAAATTATTGTTTGTCGCTTCCAGCAGCAGATTTTCTCCAGGAAAATCTAACAAAGCCTCCATAGCAGTGATTTTACCTAAACGAGCAGCCAAGATTAATGGCGTATCTTTCATTGGCCCCAGAGGGTTAGCCAATTGAGCTCCTTGAGCAGCCAACATTCTTACCCCTTCAGCAAAATCCATTACTACCGCCTGGTGTATGGGTTGAAACATCACCCGAAAATCAGTCATGGAGGTTGTTGCATGAACGTTAGGTTTAATCATTAATATTGCTCTTAATAATTCTATGTTTTTTATATTTAGAATTATTGCTAATAAGGTACGGCCTTCGTTATCTCGTCTATCCATATTATATTTACTGACTTTAATTTTTGTACTAACTGGTTCTGATAAAGTAACCACATCGAAGCTGGTTTTTTCTTCCACACCTCGTTCAATACCTAACAAATGTAATGCTAATTGCAGTTTTCCAGCTAAAATTGCTTGATGTAACGGCTCGCCAACATTTTTATCCTCAGATAACTCTAATACACAATCAATGAATGCAGTTAAATCGTTCCTAGATTCATTCGTTGGTGCATCTTCATCTTGCTCATGATGAGCAGAAACCAAAAAATTGATAACGGTCATTTGTAGGCCATCTGGAGGTGACCAAAAAAATTGGCTCAGATAGTCTGAATTCTCATTAATTTTATCGCGAATAAAAAGTTTAAAACCCTCTAATCCCCTGTTTATTGCTTCATTCATCTCAGTTGTAAAATCCATGATATTACTTCCTTTTGGGTTACGTCCGGTATTAATTTACCGAATAAATATTCTTAAGGATACTGTTCTAATCAGTCCTTTTTTCTATTTTTTAATGAAAATTAAATCCCATACGCCATGCCCTAAGCGTTCCCCGCGCTGTTCAAATTTGGTAAGGGGTCTTGACTCAGGTCTTGGTGAATAGCCCCCAGTTAATTGTTGATTATCTAAAGCCTGTTCTTCAGATAATACTTCTAACATATGCTCAGCATATCCTTGCCAGTCAGTAGCACAGTGAATAAAACCACCTTGCTTGATTTTTTTAACTAGTAAGTGGATAAAATCAGGTTGAATCAAACGTCTTTTATGATGACGTTTTTTATGCCAGGGATCGGGGAAAAAAATCTGCACTCCCCCTAAGGAGTTATCCTCCAGTTGAGTTTGAAATACTTCCACAGCGTCATGAGCCACTATCCGTACGTTAGATAACTGATACTCACGCAAATCAGCTACCAGACTTCCCACCCCTGCCTGGTGAACTTCAATACCAATGTAGTTCAGTTGCGGATTGTCTTTAGCCATGCGTAACAAAGAAGTCCCCATACCAAAACCGATTTCAACCACTGTTTCAGCAGTGCGACCAAATTCCTTTAAAAAAGACCAAGGCTCATCACAGATCACCAATTCATAATCCTTAAGCCAAAGATCTAACCCTTGCTGCTGTCGGTTACTCACTCGCCCGGCACGTAAAACATAACTTTTAATCCGACGTTGCATGATAATTACTCAAATTTCAAAGCCCTAAATTATACTGGTTTTGCTTAAAGTTTCTACTAAAGAACTGTGTAATGGATAATGAATTTTTTTTAGCGCCCTATTTGCTGACAAATTTGTCACATTCTTATGAAGTACTAGTCCAGGATGTACTTTGTCATCGAGCTTTTATGACTAAAGGATACAGGACTAACGAAGAGGTAATGCCCATATGGAGCAAAACACATACCCATCAACAAAATAAATTACTGACCAAGTTAAGCTGATTTATGAAGTGATAAAAATTGGTAAGTCCTGTAGATAAAATCGTTGCGCTTTGATAGAGCAATTCTGTAGGTTTTACTGGGGTTAAAATTATCAAAAGGAGATCTTGAATGAAATTAAATAGTACAAATTACTCTGCTTCACTTTTAGGTGCTTTATTAGCTTTAATTAGTGCTCAAATACGGGCGAGTGCAATGGGACCGGCTCAAGTCACAGCCACTGAAAAGGTTTACTTCAGTATTTTTGGCGGGGGGGATCATCCAACCAACTAAACATTAGCCAGTATGGCACCGCTTTTCCTCCCGAAGAAAGTGGTGGTCCTTTAGCCGTAAATGCCTTTGGCCATTCAAACAGTCGAAATGTTGGAATTATTGGTGGACACGTTGGTTATCAATGGGAGGTATGTTTTAAACGCACTCAATGATCAAACCAGTTTGTCACCTGCTATTGAATTAATTGGTGCAGCTGTTTTATCCATCTCAAATGCAGATTTATTACAAACGGCTCCGTTTGAAGCAAATATGAATCACTATAATAGTAATCCCAATGATACGGTAGCCACTTTTGCTGCTCCAACTAAGGTTGGATTGAATTTTGCCTTTAGTGAACATTTAAGTCTCTTTGCCGAATATCGATGGCTCTACAGTTTATCCGACTCACGTACCAACTAGCAGTTGGAATGCAAAGTTAGGGGATCAACACTACAACATGGGTGTCGGGGGATTCGCTTTACTGTTTAGCACTACATGGATATAGACTTGCTTCTTGATGGAGCAAGTCTATTTATAAGCACATTAACGCAGGACTTACGAAAACCCAGAACGAAATTAATAGATCGCTGTAAAATAACAATGTTCTCAATGTATAACTGCCGATATACCTTTAAAGGATAAAAATTGATAGGCTATTTTGCTGTCATTATTGTCTTTAACTAAAACCCGCCACCCGTTCCGGTTTATTATCATACCCAAGCTTCCATATGGAGCAATTATTTGATAAATTATGCCTTTCGGTATTTCTTATTTTTCCTTGATGAGCATCTTTCTTAGGAAAGCAACGTAAAAATATTGCAATATTTGAGTTTTTTTGTTATAAAACCGCTCTTGTATTACACATCCGGCTATTTTGTTTAACGAAAGCCCCGAATTTTTACAAAGACGAACACGATATAAAACTTATTTTGGAGTAACACAATGTCTAGAGTATGTCAGGTAACTGGCAAGCGACCCATGACTGGTAATAAAGTGTCGCACGCTAACAATAAAACTAAAAGACGCTTTCTGCCTAACATTCAGAACCATAAGTTCTGGGTTGAAGAAGAAAACCGATTTGTCACATTGAAACTCACTACCAAAGGTATGCGTATTATAGACAAATTAGGCATAAAAGCAGTTCTGGATAAAATCAGAGCTAACGGCGAAAAAGTATAATTCAAGGGGATAAGCCATGGCAGCTGTTACTGTAAAAGTGAAAATGGAATCCACAGCAGGAACTGGATACTATAAAACCACTACTAAAAACCCACGTAACCATCCTGAAAAGATGGAGCTTATGATGTACGATCCAAGAGTACGTAAGCATGTGCTTTTTAAAGAGAAAAAAGTAAAATAATTAAATAAGCCCTAAATAATTTGGGGCTTATTTCTTCATATTTAGCTAAAATAAAGACTTCGTTCCTATTCAATACTTCAACCCCTTATTCTTGTTAAAAAATAAAAATTTACTCTCTGTTAAATTCAAATTTACCCTTGTAAATACTGGATAATCCTCATGGATCGTTTAAACTGATAAATAATAGCAGTGAAAACAAAGAGGATTTGAATGAAACCATCATTGCAGCTCAGTATTGGTCAACATTTAACGCTAACCCCACAGCTACAGCAAGCAATAAGACTCTTGCAGTTATCAACCATAGACTTACAGCAGGAAATTCAACTGCTGGTTGAATCTAATCCTATGCTTGAAGCAACACCCAGTGAAGATAAAGAAGAACATCCAACTGAAAGTCAACAGCAACATAATGACGAGTTTGCTGATTTTCAATGGTCACAACTCTATAATAATCTGAGCAAACGCAATAATTATGAAGATAACGATTATAATTTTGATAATTTACACTGCACCACCACTAACTTACAAGACCACTTACACTGGCAGCTTGATCTCTCGCCTATGAGCGATATAGATAGAGTAATCGCCACTACAATTATAGATGCCATTAATGATGATGGCTTTCTCACCATACCTGTAAGTGAATTATACACAAGCTTAAACAGCGAGGATTTCCCCCTCGACCTGGAAGAGATAGAGGCAGTAAGACATAGACTACAGCTTTTTGATCCTGTTGGTTGTGGCTCTGCAAACTTGGCAGAAACACTTCTCGTTCAACTGGAACAACTTCCTTTAAACACTGCTCATTTGGCAATAGCCAAAAAAATCATTATTGAAGATATTGATTTGTTAGGACAACATAACTATCGACAATTAATGAAAAATCATCAAATTAATGAAAAAACAGTTGATGACATCCTTCAAATTATTCAAGGACTTAATCCCAAGCCAGGCAATTTGATTCACCAAGACATAACACAATATATTATTCCCGATATCACTGTAAAAAAAACAGATAATCAATGGAAGGTTTATCTGAATCAAAGTGTACTTCCCAATTTAAGTATCAATAACCAGTACGCAGCACTAATTCAACGTGCAGATAACAGTATTGATAATCAATTCTTAAAAAATAACCTGCAAGAAGCGCGCTGGTTTTTAAAAAGCATTCAAAGTCGACAAGAAACGTTACTCAAAGTAGCTACATGCATCGTCGAATATCAGCAAGGATTCCTTGAGTTTGGGGAAGAGGCCATGAAACCCTTAATTTTAAATGATGTAGCTACTGCACTGGATATGCATGAATCAACAATCTCCCGGGTGACTACCCAAAAATTTATGCATACACCTCGTGGCGTATTTGAACTCAAATATTTTTTCTCCAGCCATGTTAATACCGATACCGGGGGTGAATGCTCTTCAACCGCAATCCGTGCTGTAATAAAAAAGTTAATTTTAGCGGAAAATAGAAAGAAACCCTTGAGTGATAGCAAAATTGCCGAGTTGATTGCTGCGCAAGGGATTAAAGTAGCCAGACGTACGGTAGCAAAATATCGCGAAGGCTTGGGAATTGCCCCATCTAACGAGCGAAAAGCTATTCGAAATTAATTATTAATTAGCAATAAAGGAGAGCCTTATGCAAATCAACATCACTGGACATCGTTTGGATGTTACTCCTGCACTCAGAGCATTTACCGAAGAAAAATTCGATAGACTTGAGCGTCATTTTGATCACATCACTGCTATTAATGTAGTCTTTGATGTTGAAAAAATAAGACAAATTGCAGAAGCAACTGTCTTAGTTGCTAAAGGAGAACTACACGCAAGTTCTGAATCAGAAGATATGTATGCGGCTATAGATTCTTTAGTTGATAAACTCAATCGACAACTCATAAAGCATAAAGAAAAGCTTCTTGCACTTCGAGATGACGACAGGCAATAATTAGTTATTCTTTACCGTATTCATCGCAGCTTATGCAGCGATGAATACCACCTTTTAAGCACAATACCTCTATACCTTACCCAGGAGTCGTGATACATTGTACGGGTTATGATAAAGACTCAAATTAAGATAATAAATAAATTAGGTTTACACGCACGTGCCTCTGCGAAATTTGTCTCAACCGCAGCAAAATTTCAAAGTCATATTGATGTAACCAAAGACTCGCAAACCGTTAATGGAAAAAGCATTATGGGTGTGATGATGCTTGCGGCCAATAAAGGAAGTGACCTCACCCTGGAGATTGACGGGCCAGATGAAGAAGCTATGAATGAGGCTTTAGTACAATTAATCAATAACTTCTTTGGTGAAGGTGAGTAGTTACGCCTTTGTAGAACTATTTCTTGCCCCGTCCTCTTTTCATCTTATGTAAATAAACTAAAGTGAGTATTGGCCCAGATAAGGCATACAGAATAAAACCTGCAAACAAAACGATAGCCGGGTTTGCAGCTATGGCTACAAATAAAATGATCATAACTAATACATATAAAAACGGTACCTTTCCTTTGAAGTCTATTTCTTTAAAGCTGTAATAGCGTAAATTACTGACCATTAAGACCGCGCCACATAAAGCCAAACCGGCTGTTAATATGGAAACAAACATATTCTGCCATTCATTTTGATAACATAGCCAGGCAAAAGAAGCCATTATTGCTGCTGCAGGCGGACAAGGAAGTCCTTGAAAAAATCTTTTGTCAGCTGTTTCGAGCTGAGTGTTAAAACGTGCAAGACGTAATGCAACTGCGGCTGTATAAACAAACGCAACTAACCAGCCCAACTTCCCTAGAGAGCTTAGAGTTAAATTATAGAGCAATAATGAGGGCGCTACACCAAATGTAACCATATCTGACAAACTATCATATTGGGCGCCAAACTCAGTTTGTGTATTTGTCAGCCGAGCGATTCGTCCATCCAAACCATCAGCTATCATGCCTATGAACATTGCTACAACAGCAGCCTCATATTGCCCCTTCATGGAGGCAACCAAAGAATAAAACGCTGCGAACAAACTGGCAGTTGTTAATAAATTGGGCAACAAATAAATCCCAGAATGACTTTCTTTTTCCATTCGCTATCAAGCCTCACAATATCTAATTCATCGATATGCTAACATAATCGCAACAAAAACTACTATTGAAAACCAGTTTTAACCGTATATTATAAATATATTACTCCAAAATTGCTAAATCTCCATACAGAGGGACCATGATGATGCTATAATTGTCATACTGTATTTAAAATGCATGGAATTATGTCTGAACCAGAAAATAAAACAATCACCCGTAAAACAATCGTTATTGAAGGAATAACCGCCCAAGGTAAAACATTCAGGCCTCGCGACTGGGCGGAACGCATGAGTGGTTCCCTAGCGAGCTTTAAAAACAGCCGAATTTATTACTCTCCACTACTTCAACCTAGCGTGAATAGTGAAGGATATCATTGCGTATTACTCGACCCCAAACTCAAAGAATCAAGCCCTCAAGTATATCAATCCATCCTGGATTTTGCTAAAACGAACAATCTTAGGATTTGCGGTGAGGAAGAATAGTTCATTGATATCTTTTACAACACAAAACCTCCCCATAGTTACTAATATCCTTGACTGGTTTTTATCGCCTCAGTCCAAGTAACCAGAGAGTTCATAATATAATTGACTACTGAAATAGTATTATCGAAATTCATGGCCAGGATACCCGCAAAGATAAAAGCCAACCCCTTAGGTCCTTCCTGAGTTCCGGGTTCACTAGCATGGGCAACCAAAACACATCCCCTCACAAACCACAGGATGCCCGCAGTTCGAATCAAGAGGCCCATAGAGCTATAAATATCAGTTGGATTATAGGTGGTATAGGATATAACATTGCCTACGCCAAAAGCCGTGTTAGCCATGATATGGAGGACTGAAGGTAAATAGAGTAACATAGCCCCCATCAGCATATACATCAGGGGCGTGAACATTTTTTCTTGAGAAGAAGATTGGGCTCTTTTATCACCTATTTTTCTTAATTTGCCAATGGCAGTTAAAAAAAATAAAATCCCCAATAGATAAGCGACTCCCGATATTAGTTTTTGTATGGGATATAAAGATTGGCTTACATTGCCTATAATTGTTACAAAATCAATCGTAGTCATATATTAATTATATTATCTCAGCACTTGCAATGCCTAATATTTCCCCTATATTAGGCACTTTATAATAAAAGTTGATATTCGTCATGCTCGTAAATACCTTTCCTATCACCTTAATAGAATCTTTCATGATTTCTCCCAAAGTGAAACATTTTGTTTTTAGTTGCCAATTATCCCCTGTCTTTAATTTTTTACCAGGTCAATTTATTACTATTCATTTTGAACACAATGGTAAAACTTTAAAGCGTAGTTATAGTATAGCTAACGAACCGAAACTGGATAATCGAATTGAATTCGCAGCAGGATATTTTGAAAACGGTCCTGGTACCGAACTACTCTTTAATTTAAAACCAGGTGATACAATCTATATTAACGGTCCATTTGGTCGATTAATTTTTAAAGACGAAATTCCGGGACGTTATATTTTAGTCGCCACCAGTACGGGAATAACACCTTACAAAGCGATGCTCAACGAATTAGCTATGCGTATCGAGCAGAATCCACATCTGGAGGTAGTCATTCTTCAAGGAGTACAAAAAAGAGATGAAATTCTATACGCCAAGGAATTCAGTGCCTTTGCTCAAAAATACCCTCAGGTAAGTTTTAGAGCCCATTTAAGTCGTGAGTTACCACATGAGTTACACGCTAATGAATACTGTGGATACGTTCAGCACTCATTCCCTGAACTTAATCTTAATCCTGAAAAAGATGTTGTTTATTTATGTGGGAATCCAGGTATGATCGATGACTCATTTAACTATTTAAAAGACCAGGGTTTTGCTATGCAACAAATTATCCGTGAAAAATATATTTCCCGATAACAGCCGAATCTAAATTAGGAGAGCAACAAATCATGCATTACGAAGAATTATCAGAAATTATGGAACATATGCTGGAAAATGGGAAAGGAATTTTAGCTGCAGATGAAAGCAATGGCACTATAGGCAAACGATTTGAAACAATTGGTACTGAAAACACGGAACAAAATCGCAGAGACTACAGATTATTGCTCGCTACCACGCCTGATCTGGAGCAGTATATCAATGGAGTCATTTTGTTTGAAGAAACATTCCATCAAACAGATGACCATGGAGTTCCTATCGCAGAATTATTTGCCAAAAAAGGGATCATTCCTGGGATTAAAGTAGACAAGGGATTAGTTGATTTACCCAACACAGAACAAGAGAAGGTCACTCAAGGTTTGGATGGCTTAACTGATCGCCTGCTTCAATACAAAAAACTAGGGGCAAAATTTGCCAAATGGCGTAATGTCTATTCTATATCAGAACATGCTCCCAGTATCACAGCGATTAAAGCGGGGGCTGAAAATCTCGCTCGCTATGCCGCAACATGCCAGTCTGTAGGTATCGTTCCTATAGTTGAACCCGAAGTTCTGATGGATGGTAACCACAGTCTGGAACTATGTGCTGAAGTAAGTGAAATGATCTTACACGAATTATTCCATGCTTTATTTATCCATCAGGTTGAGCTAGAACATATTATACTAAAGCCAAGCATGGTGACTTGCGGCAAAGAGACAACACCTTTTAGCGAGCCAGATGAAGTAGCCGACTACACTATTAGCGTATTCCGCAATAATGTACCTGCATCTGTTCCAACCATTAATTTCTTGTCTGGCGGACAATCGCCACAACAAGCCACAGCTAATCTCAATGCCATGAATACTATTGGAGATCAACCCTGGTTATTAAGTTTTTCTTTTGGCAGAGCCTTGCAAGAAGATTGTTTAAAAGCTTGGGGTGGGAAGAAAGAAAATAATAGCCGCGCTCAAGATGCATTACTAAAACGTGCTCGCCTAAACAGCATGGCATGTTTTGGTGACTATGAGAGCACTCTGGAATAAATCCCAAATTAATGGCCTGCTCCTATAGGGCAGGCCTATATCTAACAGGCCCCATAGTTAACACATATCCTTAATTCTCTGCGCCCACTTCCTCACAAGAAAATTGCGCATGAGATGTTACCATGTTTTGACTTGTTTATTCTTAGAACCGGATTTAAAAATTGATTGAAACGATGGCTATCAATCAAACCTATCAATATTTAAAAATGCACGCAGCTCCATAATATCTGTATTTATCCATTCATCCCAGTTCACTGAAAATAGCTGCTTGGCTTTTCTGCCCTGCATCACAGCATCATACATGACACTGTAAGACACGGATAAATCGAAATCTTCCTTACAGACCACTCTTAAAATGCCAGCTGCAATGTGGAAGTTTGCTGGCATATAGTGTGGTATCTGGGCCACCGTGAAAGCAGCTACCGCGCCTTCATCATTAAAGCTTACACCTCTCCCCAGCACGACATGGTAAATATCATGCGTAGTAATAATAGGATGCACAATATATTGATAATCGCTGAATATCCTTTGATTCATTGGAACTACTTCAATTATGTTATTTTCTTCCAGATGTTTTGCGTATAAAAATCCAAGTGTATTTTCATTGCAATTTTTTAATTGAGTTGTATCCGAAAAACATTCCAGCCTTCTGCGCCCATCAATTAACGCGCGACAATGCTCATCGGCTTTCATAGAGGATACCATTTTATTTTTTCTTATTTTGTTAGAGTCTGACAAAAAGTACAGATACTTTATCGTGTTGATTTCATTCGGTGATTTTTCAACAAAATAAAAAAGTGCCCTCCATGCAAGTATCTTTCTAAAAAATTTATTTTTATATAATTTTTTAAGCATTAAAGACAATCTATGCTCTAATTATCAACATAATGACTTATTATAGCACAATCAGATGGTTCCGGAATGATGTGTAGTCCACATTTTCTTACTTTAGATAAATCCATGAATGAGCTTGATGAACATACGTCATATCGATTACTGACAGAACATCTTCATAGAGACAACGGGATAGGTGTTATTGTGAACCATGATTTGAGCTGGATTGAAAACTGACGAGAGGCTTGCGAACATTATAGCAACTCAAAACGGGCATATAAAGGTAAATGATCGGATAACATACGCCAGGGTTTACCATGCAAACAGGCAACCGCTTGTACTTTCATCCCCCGGAAATAGACTCGATCGACACATAATGCAGGTCTGATTGCCGGAAAAGAACGGGCATGCTGTCCCTCAACCGTGACAAAAGCTTCTTCTATATTCAAATCATCAGCCAGAGTTTTGGAAATAATTGTACGCCAATCGTTAAAGTCACCAGCCATTAACAACGGCTCATCTTGAGGAACCACATCTTTGATGCGTTTCATTAATGCTTTACATTGTTCAGCACGCTCTGCCTTAAAAAGCCCCAGATGCACACATAATAAATGAATTGTGGCGTTATCTATTTTCAACTGGCTGTGTAATATTCCTCTGGAAGCTCTGTTAATATTTGATAGATTTATATTCTCAAAACTGTCAAAAGGATATTTACTTAAAATAGCATTTCCATGATGTCCAGATTGATATACCGCATTTTTGGCGTAAATATAATGCGGCCATATGTTTTCAGCAATATATTCAAATTGAGGAGCTTCCGGCCAGGAGTCTATTCGTTTTGCTCTTCTCCTATGTTTCCCCTGCACTTCTTGTAAAAAAACAAAATCTGGATTTAATCCGGTAATGGCAGCACGCATTTCGGGAAGTAAAAAACGCACTGCGCCCACACCAAATCCTTTATGGATGTTGTATGTTATCAGCGATATGCTGTTCACAGCTTTATGCATTTTCTTTGTACCTTTACCAGGTGTCTGTTAAGCATAGCATTAACCTGATTTATTATTAACACATCACCCTAATTAAGTAGCGTTTTTACCTAACAAAATCAATTAAATAACTGGATTTATCTAACTACACATGCGCTAATAAGTAACCGTCTTCACTACAGTCACCACTAAAATGAGCACAAAAGAATTAAACATCTCTGGTTTATCCATTGCCTGCAAAGTTTGGGGGCATCCTGAGAACCCACCCATTATTGCACTTCATGGCTGGCTGGATAATGCAAACAGCTTTGCTCCGCTTGCACCATTTTTAGAAAATAATTATTATTTTATCGCAGTAGACTGGCCAGGTCATGGCCACTCCTCCCATATCCCTCAAAGTAGTAATTACCATTTCATTGACGGAATATTGACTGTAGTTCAAATTATTGATGCCTTAAAACTAGATAAAGTTCATTTATTAGGCCATTCCATGGGGGCCTGCTTAGCAAGTATCATAGGCGGAATAGCCCCGGATCGTTTTTTATCCCTTAGTTTGATTGAAGGTTTAGGTCCATTTTCTCATCCTGAAAAAACTGCATGCAAACAGTTATCTGCCTATTTAAAACACCTTACCCAAACAAATACTAAAAAGGCCAAAGGGTATAGTCAATTTGAAAGTGCCGCACTTGCACGCTCTTTAAAAGGGTACGTCTCTCTGGATATTGCTAAAATATTATGCGAAAGAGGTCTCATAGAAAAACAGGGTTCTTTTTACTGGCGACATGATCGGAGATTATTAGTACCCTCCCCTTTACGTATGACAGAAAGGCAAATTATTTCTTGCCTAGAGCAAATTAGTGCTCCAACCTTGTTAATATGGGCAAGCAAAGGATTTTCATTTAACTCAAAACTTATGCAAGGACGAATAAAAGCGATTGATCATTTGAAAATCAAGCATTTGGATGGGGGGCATCATATTCATATGGAGCAGCCAGAAGTTGTTTGCAAACTCCTGACTGATTTTTATCTTTCGTTATAACTAACTGTTAATATCAATAAGACAGGTTTGATAATCTATTGCTACATCACTTAAAGATTTTTTAACATCATCAAGCGAGTATCCCAGATCTTTGGCTGCACTAAGTACGCCACAACCTGCTTCATCAAAGCTGGCATAAGGAGTCCAATAATCCATATTGGCTTTTACCATTACATCAAATGACTTCCGGATACTCCAATCAGGCTGATTGGATAGTATGTAAAATAAATGGTTATAAACCCCACTGGAATAATGTACATCCAAACCACCATAATAATCATCAGCTGTGTCAATAGACTCACCATCACGACTGGGTTTGTCCATGTAGCGCAAAGCATCATAACCACTATCTTCTTTCATAATCTCAGAGCCGATTTGCCAGCTACTTTTTCCGGCTGAATAGAATTCAGCCGCTTGAGCCGCCATATCCGAGAACGCTTCATTTATTCCGCCAGATTGACCAAAATACTCCAAACCAGAATGCTGCTCAGTAAAGCCATGGCTGATTTCATGACCGCCAACCCCAAGAGAAACTAATGGATACATCATGGTATCACCGTCACCAAAAGTCATTTGCTTTCCATCCCAATAAGCATTTTCATAACCCTCACCATAATGGACGCGCATTACCAATTTCATTGGTGACCCATCAGATTTGGTTAAAACCTCTAGGCCATACCAATCATGATACATATGTTTAATCACGTAACCAGCATATAAGGCATCGTTAGTCGGGGAAGAGGCGCCATTTTCCCTATCGTAACCGTCTGAAGAGTATCCGGTATAAAAAGTAGTGTCAGACTGATTATCAGGGGTGGTTTTGCAAGAAAACTTCATTGCAGCATTTTTTGAACTGTATCTATGTAACATGTCCACTACCTTAACATCGGTGTTTTCCATGAAACACATTTGCTTATCAGTATCCCGAGTTAAATCCAGTAAAGGCAGTTCTTTACCATACTGAAATTCGCCTGTTTTATCGTTTCCGCCAAATCCAGTTCCTTTCACTACTGCTTTTTCGGTTTTCACATCATTCCATTGAACAAAGGCCTTATGAGTTTGCGCATCAATAATCGCTGTTGGGCGTTCAGGAATTTTATCATCATGACTTACAAATACGCTGACTTTATAAGCCCAGTGTGCTTGATGCTTATCATCTATATAAACCATGGGCATTACTTGTTCTTCGCTAACCCGTTTATTGGCATATTTTTCTTTAAACTGTTGCAAAGCAACATCGGCGTTATTTACAAAGGAAGCTTGGGGTTGCCCTAACTCTGCGTCTAAGCCCTCATAAACTATACCGTTCATCTGGACATCAGCGCGGGCCGTAGCAAGCAATTTTGCACTATGTTTACTGTGCATAATGGCATAACCACCAAAAACAGGAAAACCAGCATATTGTTGCTGCATGCGAACGTGAGTTACTTTATTGCTATCTGTATGTTGTCTTAAGAATTGCAAACTATCCTTAGAAAAAGTAGCGCTCTTCATAACACCAGGTAGAGACAATTGAAATTTTTGCGTTAATTCAGCAAAGGATGCTTTTTGTAAAAACACAGGTGCTGCTGCTTTTACTGGTGATGCTAATCCTAAAGCTAAAGCTAAAGCTAAAGGTGACAGATAATAATTTGGATGCATTGATAGTAACTCCTTAGACGTAATTCGCATGAGACGACTCTTCCTGGAGTGTCCATAGTGTTATATTATCCATTAATTTTTAACGACCCTGAATGAATACTACCATATCAGCTTTCGAATTAAGGACAATCCAAAATTTAGCTTAGTCTCAATATAAGTATCCCCACACTGAGTACCAGCCCGTTTTAATAAATAGTACGATGAAATCGTATTATTCTAACTGCATATAGGCACAGAACCAATTTTTTAGTGTATAAAATACAAATAGATCTTTTTAAAACCATACAAAATTAGCATAGTTTTAATTTTTTTGAAATTAATAATTCCATCATTGTTTTTCTTTATTATTTAAATCGAGTCGAATCAATACTTGCTCTGACGTCACTTTATCTCCTTTGTTACACCCTATTTCCCCCACCACTCCGTCTGCAGGTGCTGGTATTTCGGTTTCCATTTTCATTGCCTCAAGAACCAATAATGTCTGTCCTTTCTTTACCCGTTCACCAACAGTGACATCAATTTTTATAACCGTTCCTGGCATAGAGACCGATATATCACCAGGGCCCCTGGATCTGGCTGCGACTATGGGGGAAGAGTCTTCAAATTCAGCTCGATGAACCACGACCTCTTCTGGAACGCCATCAACCCATAAGAAACAAGATTGTTTTCCATGTTCAGGAGTGCCGAATCCTGCGACTTTCACACGGTAATGTTCCCCATGAAGCGTAATTTCATATTCTGATAGAGCACTATTTTCCGTTGAAGTAGTTTCAGGTAGTAACAGTTCAGGGATCAAAGAATCGTCTTGACGTTGCTCCAGGAATTGACGACCAATTTCAGGAAACATACTATAAATAAGTACATCTTCCTCACTTAAGGCAAGTGCACCAATTTCTTGCTGCAATTGCTTCAATTCATGAGGTAACAAATCAGCAGGTCTTACCTCTATCGCATCGATATGACCAATTGCTTTTTTACGCAGGCCAGGACTTATCTTACCAGGAGCCGCGCCATACTTGCCCTGGCAATAAAGTTTTACCTCGTTTGTTATAGTCTTGTAGCGCTCCCCGGTTAACACATTTATTACGGCTTGCGTTCCCACTATCTGAGAAGTGGGGGTTACTAAAGGAGGATATCCCAAATCCTTACGAACACGAGGAATTTCTTGATGGACTGCATTAATTTTATCCAATGCGTTTTGTTCTTTAAGTTGATTGTATAAATTGGATATCATCCCTCCAGGAACTTGATAGAATTGAACACGGGGATCGATATCGCGCGCCTCGCTTTCAAACTGATAATACTTTTTACGAATAGTTTTAAAATAGTCATCTATTTGCAATAATAAATTCAAATCCAGCTCTGTGTCATATTCACTACCGGCAAGAGCTGCAACTAAGGCTTCAGTGGGCGGGTGAGAGGCGCCGCCAGAAAATGACGAAATGGCCGTATCGATATGATGGCATCCAGCAAGAACTGCCTGATAATGACAAATATTAGCCAAACCAGAGGTAGCATGACTATGTAAGTGAATGGGTAAATTTGTTGCTTTAGAAAGACCGGTGAATAATTCAACAGTCACTGCAGGAGTTAATAAGCCTGCCATGTCTTTAATTGCCAGACTATCACAACCCATATCGGCCAACGTTCTTCCCAAATCCAGGAAACCCTCTAAAGTATGCACTGGGCTTGTGGTATAGCAAATTGCACCTTGTGCATGTTTTTCATTTGCTTTAACCGCCTCTATGGCAACCTTGATATTTCGTGCATCATTCAACGCATCAAACACTCGGAACACATCTACGCCATTATTTGCTGCCAGCTGAATAAATGTCTTCACCACATCATCGGCATAATGCCGATAACCCAGTAAATTCTGACCGCGAAGTAACATGGATAAAGGTGTATTAGGCAAAGCATGGCGGAGTTGACGGAGTCGACTCCAGGGATCTTCCTTCAAAAAACGCAAACAAGAATCGAAAGTCGCCCCACCCCATACTTCCATAGCCCAAAAGCCAACTTCATCCATTTGTTTGCATATGGGTAACATATCTTCTGTTCGTAATCGAGTAGCGATCAAACATTGATGAGCATCACGCAGAGTAACATCCGTTATAAGAGTTTTTACCATAAAGCTATCCCTGATTTTTTGTATCTGAAAACAATATCATAATCCAAACCACTGGACACCCATGGATTTTGTTTATTCATACTTTATCCGGATTTTTTTATAATCCTATACCTGCGTTCGTTGACTTGTCCACAGCACTGTAGGTAGTTGTTATGCAAATCCGAATCATTCAAACCTGTAATTGATCTTCTAGATTGTGGGGTAGTTCATTTTTATTGGCAAGGGACGGCATCCAGTGACTCTCAATTCTGAAACTGTGAAGCTAAATTGTCCTGATCTTGCCGATATCCTCGCAGATATATGGACATATTCTTTAAGATGAGGCAAAATCTGCAAAAATCCTAATAAACACCAGTTTAATGAAAAAAATTCTCGTAATACATGGTCCAAATTTAAACCTCTTAGGTGCGCGTGAGCCATCCATATACGGCTCTTCGTCCTTAACTCAAATTAATACAAATTTAGCAAAAGAAGCCAACCAAGCAGGAATACAGTTAACATGCTACCAAAGTAATTCAGAAAGTGATTTAATTCAGACGATTCATCAGGCAAGTATTGATAAAGTTCATTATATTATACTGAACCCTGCAGCATTCACTCATACCAGTATTGCAATACGTGATGCGTTGTCTGCTGTTGCAATCCCATTTATCGAAGTACATATCAGCAATATTTATTCCCGTGAATCCTTTCGCCACCAATCCTACTTTTCTGATATTGCCAAAGGCATAATCAGTGGTCTTGGTGTCCAAGGGTATTTATTAGCATTACAGGCAATTATTGAAGAATTCAAGTAGAGAGAATAAACAATGGATATCAGAAAAATTAGAAAACTAATAGAACTGTTGGAAGAAACCGGCATTTCTGAAATTGAAATTAAAGAAGGTGAGGAATCACTAAGATTAAGTCGCCATAGTAGTGTTTCGATGGAAGCACCACAAATTCGTTATGTATCTGCGCCTGCGCAACAACCTGCATCTAATCCTGAACCCAACAATACGATCCCTGCCCATCATGAGAATAAGCCAGCGGTGCCTATAGCTTCAGGGCATAAAATTCGCTCCCCTATGGTTGGAACGATGTATACTTCGCCATCTCCTGAGACGCCTGCATTTGTAACCATTGGTCAATCAGTTAAAGTTGGCGATACCTTGTGTATCGTTGAAGCCATGAAAATGTTCAATGAAATTGAATCCGATCGTGCAGGTAAAGTCATAGATATATTAGTTAAAAATGGCGAGCCTGTTGAGTATGACCAAATTTTATTTATTATAGAATAGGGATAAGTGTCTATGCTCAGTAAAATTGTTATTGCAAATAGAGGTGAAATAGCACTGCGTATATTACGTGCTTGTAAGGAACTCGGCATTCAGACTGTCGCTGTTCATTCTGATATCGACAAAGATTTGTTGCATGTTCGTCTAGCTGATGAAACCGTTTGCATAGGACCAGCCCCTGCACAAAAAAGTTATCTCAATATCCCCGCCATTATTTCTGCTGCTGAAATTACAGATGCTGTAGCCATTCATCCTGGTTATGGGTTCCTATCCGAAAATGCTGACTTTGCAGACATAGTAGAACAAAGTGGCTTTCGATTTATCGGTCCAAGAGGCGACACCATCCGCCTGATGGGTGATAAGGTATCTGCCATAGCTGCAATGAAACAAGCAGGTGTGCCATGTGTTCCTGGCTCAGACGGCCCTTTAGGTGATGATGACAGTCTCAATCTGGAAATAGGCCGTAAAGTTGGTTACCCGGTCATTATCAAAGCGGCTGGTGGCGGCGGTGGGCGTGGTATGCGTGTGGTACACACCGAATCTAATTTGTTGAGTTCCATAGCACTTACTCGAAGTGAAGCTAAAGCTGCGTTTAATAACCCAATTGTGTACATGGAGAAATTCCTGGAAAACCCAAGGCACATTGAATTTCAAGTGCTTGGAGATGGCAAAGGTCATGCCATCCATTTAGGTGAGCGTGATTGCTCCATGCAAAGACGCCATCAAAAAGTTGTAGAAGAAGCTCCAGCGCCAGGAATTACCGCTGAATTAAGAAATAAAATTGGTGACTCTGTAATCAAAGCCTGTAGCGATTTGCAATACCGTGGAGCGGGAACCTTTGAGTTCTTGTATCAGGACGGTTGTTTTTATTTCATTGAGATGAATACGCGTATTCAGGTGGAGCATCCTGTAACGGAAATGATTACCGGTCTCGATTTGATTAAAGAACAAATCAAAATTGCCAGTGATATTCCTCTTGGATTAACTCAGGATCACATCACATTTCGCGGACATGCCATTGAATGTAGAATTAATGCAGAAGATGCAAAAACATTTATGCCTTCTCCAGGAACGATAAAATTGTTACATCAACCAGGCGGGCCAGGGATCCGTTTTGATTCTCATATTTACAGCAGTTATACCGTCCCCCCAAATTATGATTCAATGATAGGCAAACTCATTAGTTATGGCGAAAATCGTGCTGAGGCTATTGCCAGAATGCGAAATGCCCTCGATGAAATTATTATTGATGGTATAAAAACCAATATTGAACTACATCAACGCATTCTCCATGACAAATCCTTTATCGACGGCGGTACTAATATCCATTATTTAGAAAAAATCCTGAAGGATTAATACTGTGTGGTTTCAATTAAAAATAGAACATTGTCCAAGTGAAGAGGTAGAACCAATTAGCGAAGAATTGGAGGAGTTTGGTGCATTATCTATCATGCTTACTGATAGAAATGACAATCCTGTTCTTGAACCAGAACCCGGTACTACTCCCTTATGGCCAGAGGTCATCATTCACGCCTTGTTTGCACAAGCTCCACAAGCCCAGCACACTAAAACACAATTAGCTCTAACCAGGCCGCAATTAGAATTTAATTTGGAAATCCTGGCTGACAAGGATTGGGAAAGAGCCTGGATGGATGACTTTAAACCACAACGCTTTGGCAAACGGCTTTGGATATGTCCTACATGGTCGACTCCCCCCGAACCTGAGGCCGTGAACTTAATGCTGGATCCTGGATTAGCTTTTGGTACGGGAACGCACCCAACAACCTCATTATGTTTAACCTGGCTGGAACAAGCAGATCTCCATAATAAATCAGTTATTGATTATGGCTGTGGATCGGGAATTCTCTCTTTGGCGGCATTAAAATTAGGTGCCAAAGGTGTTCATTCAGTGGATATTGATAATCAAGCGTTATTAGCCACCCAAAACAATGCTATCACAAACAATATTAATAAGCAGTTGTTTATAAGCATGCCCGAATCTTTACAGGATCCTGTAGACTTAATTATCGCCAATATCTTATTAGCTCCATTAATCTCATTAAAAGATCGTTTTCACCAATTGCTCTATAACGATGCATACTTGGTCGTATCCGGCTTACTCGAAGAACAAGCCCCATTCCTTATCGATGCTTACCAAACGACATTCACCCCCATTTCTACTGAAATTCGTGATGGGTGGGCTCTATTAGTTTTTATACGAGCGTAATTATCTTTACTAAGGCATATTATTATGGCTAAACAACTGGTTTCTTTTAAGCCACGAAGAGCATTACTTAGCGTGTCCGATAAAAGGGGCATCAACAAACTTGCCCAAGCTCTGCATCAACAGGGTGTAGAGTTAATTGCAACAGGTAATACTGCAGCCTTACTTAAAGAACACGGACTACCTGTAACCGATGTCAGCGAATGTACTGGTTTTCCTGAAATGATGGATGGTCGGGTCAAAACACTTCACCCAGCGATTCACGCAGGGTTGTTAGCTCGAGGGCAACATGACAGCAAAACCTTGGAACAACATGCCATACAGCCTATTGATTTACTCATAGTAAACTTATATCCCTTTGAACAAGTTATAAGTAAACCCGACTGTGACTTCAACAATGCCATTGAGAATATTGATATTGGTGGCCCAGCCATGGTCCGCTCGGCAGCAAAAAATTATGCCCATACCTATGTTGTGGTTACTCCTGATGATTATTCCGAACTCATGCAATATCTGCAAACTAAAAAAGCACCCTCTGACTGGAAATTTACCCTGGCAAAAAAAGCGTTTGTCCAGATTGCAGCTTATGACGCAGCAATAGCCAATTATCTGACCACTCTGGATGATGATTATACCCCAAGTGGGTTCCCTGATGTGCTTACATGCCAATTCATTAAAATAAGTGATCTTCGCTA
Source organism: Legionella antarctica (assembly GCF_011764505.1). NCBI lineage: Bacteria > Pseudomonadati > Pseudomonadota > Gammaproteobacteria > Legionellales > Legionellaceae > Legionella > Legionella antarctica. The sequence goes on along the minus strand of NZ_AP022839.1, from coordinate 497,681 downwards.
TGGAGAAAATCCACATCAACAGGCCATTTTTTATGCTGATAAAAATAATGCACCCGGCTCTCTGGGTTCGGCCCATTTAGTTCAGGGCAAGCACTTGTCATACAACAATATTTTGGATGCGGATGCTGCACTTGATTGTGTTAAATCCTATCCAAACAATACACCCGTTTGCGTCATTGTAAAACATGCCAATCCCTGTGGGATAGCCTTGAGTGACACAACTTTAAATGCTTACCTAAAGGCTTTTCAAAGTGATCCTGCATCCGCTTATGGAGGAATTATTGCCTTTAATCAAACGTTACAGGCAGATACAGCCAGTACCATACTTGAAAAACAATTTGTCGAAGTCATTATAGCCCCAGGCATTAGCGAAGAAGCAAAAAAAATTCTTGCTAATAAAGAAAACATTCGTGTACTGAGTACAGGAGTCTGGCAACAAGATAACGTATTTAGATTAAATATGAGAAAAGTAGACGGAGGTTTATTGGTCCAGGAACACGACTCTCTTTCTCTTGTCACATGCGACTTAAAAACTGTTACCTCAAAAAAACCCTCAGAACAACAAATGAATGATCTAATCTTTGCCTGGGTAGCAGCAAAACATGTGAAATCTAACGCTATCGTTTATGCTAAAGATTCCGCGACTATCGGAATCGGTGGGGGTCAAACCAGCAGGGTGATGAGTGCACGTATTGGCCTTTTGCAAATGCAGCAAATGGGATTTAGCCCTACGGATGCGGCGATGGCTTCCGATGCCTTTATTCCGTTTACTGATACAATTGAAATCGCAGCACAAGCAGGTATTACAGCCATTATCCAGCCAGGAGGTTCAATCCGGGACGAACAAATAATTGCATGTGCGGAAGAACATGGTCTGGTCATGGTATTCACTGGTACGCGTCATTTTAAACACTAGCCTCAATTATGCTCTGAATTGATACGAAATGAGGACTTGACTCACTTGAACAAAAAGCGGTATATAACATATCATCTTCTTTTTAATTTAAAGCTTTTGTCAATGCAGTTGTGCGCAATAAAAAATCATTTGGAGCAAATAAATGACAACTGAACACTATTCGACCTCACTTGTCAGTCGTCTTGCTATTTCCGGTACTCCATTAGCACCGCAAGGATACTATCGTTCCAAATTATTCATTACCCCTTTTACAACAAATACCCTGGTCGCAGCAGCAGGACCATTGTTGTCTTTATTAGAAAGGCTCTGTTTGAGTCCATCGTTACCTCCCATTGAAAACATAAGGGAGAACATTGACCATGAACTGAGGGCTTTTCACAGTAAACTCGCGGCCTCTAAATATCCCGCAGATCTGACGAGCATTGCTCACTATATTCTCTCTGCGACCATCGATGAAATACTTGGAAAAAGCTATCTGCGTATATATAACCTGGCTGCAGAATTTAAATCCTTTACTCCCTTAACCAGTGATGGGGCTCAACCCCAACAGCGTTTTTTTGAAATTCTTAATTACCTTAGAGAAAGACCTAATCAGTCCCTTGATTTAATAGAACTAATCTATTTTTGTCTTATTGCAGGCTTTGAAGGGGAATATCATTTGAAGGCGGATGGGCGACAGGTTCTTGACAATACTATTGAAGATTTATATCAAATAATCCAGCAATATCGTTTTAATAAACCCCATCGGTTATTTAACGAAAACCCCATACCTAAAACAATTAAGAAAAATTATAAAGCAGCCATAGTGTGTACAATGATCGCTGCGAGTATCGTAGTTTGTGCTTTCTTGACCAGTCAGATATTATTGGAAAATAAAGCTAAATCCGTTTTATTTGGACATACCCAACTTGCAATGCTGGATAACTAATGGACAATTCTTTACGGGCATTATGTGATGCTATTAAAAAAATACTATCTCAACTAAAGCCCCAGGTGAATCAGCTGTCGTTTATTGTAGTTACAGGTAAAAATGAACAGGGTAAATCAGCTCTTTTAAAACAGAGTAACATGGAAGAGATGCCTGTCTTTAGTGAGCAACATGCAAAAATTTATTTTAATCAGCAAGGTATCCTTGTCGAACTTGGTGAAACCTGGCTTACTAACAGCAAAACATTATTACAGAATACGCTAAAACAACTAAATCGATGCAACCGCCACCTCCAAATCACCGGACTCATCTTGTGTATGGATGTAAATGATCTGTTGATATCTGAACCCACCCAGTTTACAGAACAAAAAAAGGCTCATTTACAATTACTGGATCGTTTAGGCTCTAATTTGGGCTATCAAGCTGAGTTAGCAATTGTATTTACTAAAATGGATACTTTGGCAGGTTTTACTGAGTTTTGTCAAATGGATCATGTTACCGATTTATCTAAACCTCTGGGGTTTTCTTTGGATTGCATGAATCAGTCACACAAAAAAATTGAAGCATACAAGGTTCAATTTAATCAGTTAATCGAAGTTCTCGCCCAGCAGGTCATTAATAAAATGCATCCCGCACGATCCACTATTAAGCGCAGTTTAATACGCGAATTTCCTCTTCAATTAGCCAGTTTACGTGCACCAGTTCAAGCTTTGATTCAAGGTGTTTCTACAAAACTGTTTCATCTGCACTCCATTTATTTTACCAGCGCTGAGCAAGGTGGAGTAAGTATTGACCGATTGAATAAGAAAATTCAGCATGAATATGCGCTAGTCGTGCAGGACACATTTCCTCAAGCAACTAACTTTAGAGCATACTTTGTTGAAGGTGCTTTAAAAAAAATACAAGAACAATGCAGCCAGGTGCCTCAGCTAAGAAAATTTTCTCAAAAACCGCTAATTGCAATTGTCGCAAGCATCGCAGGAGTTAGTTTGCTCGTTCTAAGTTATAATCATTACAAAACAGCTCATTTATTGGACGAAGCAAGCAAAGAGTTACTTGTTTATGATGCACTGAATAGTCAGGGGAACAGTAGAGCTCAAGCCCTCTATCATTTATCAAAAGCTGCAAATAAAGTTGACCACATTTCGAGTAACTCCATATCACTTCCTACCGTTCATCAATTAAAATTAAATCTCCAACATAACACCCAGAATCGTTTACAAGGTGAATTTATACCTTCTTTAACGAATGAGTTGGAACAAGCCATTACTAATCCCAGTAATACTCCTATAGTTCGCTATAAAGCGCTTAAAATATACTTGATGCTTGCTCAGCCTGAGCATTTGGTTGCAACGGAAGTTCAGAATTGGTTTACAAATCAATGGAAAGGAGAGCCAGCTAATCGCTCCCAAAACCAACTGACTCTGCTAACACATGCCTTAAGCAAACCTTTACAAGGTGTACTTGTTAAACAACAAATAATTAGCGATGCCAGAAATTATTTAAATGCACTCCCCACCAGTTACCTATATTATTCCATAGCGAAAGAATTCTTTCCTTTAAATAAACAAAAAATTACTATTCAAGGATTTAATCTGGCAACTGATGAATTACCTGTTTATTTTACAAAAACTGGCTTTCTAGAAGTCATGCAGGATATTCCTAAAATCAGCAGCACCTTACAAACAGAAAATTGGGTACTTGCTCGCCAGGACTTATCGCAATTACAAAATATGTTAACCCAGGCGTACTGTTTTGATTATGTAACCTGGTGGCAAACTTTTATGCGCAAGTCACAGCCGGTACATTATCAAGACTATCAGCAAGGAAAACAAGTAACTCAGCTGCTGCAACAATCCAACGCTATCAATATATTAGTGAATTTAATACAGCAGGAAACAAAGCCCGATTTAAGCGACAACCTCTCTACCTTTAATCAGTTTATTGCAAATAAATTTACTGATTTAAATCTTATGAGTCAATCCAGCACTAGAGAGTTAAGCATCAAAATGGCAGAATTGGAGCAGTTTATTTCCACATTATCTGTAATCAATGATGGAGGGAAAACAGCATTTACCATTACCAAATCACGATTTATTAATGAAAATTCTTCTGATCCGCTCAGTTTACTCTTCGGCCAGGCACGCCAGTTACCAGAGCCTTTAAGCTCATGGACTAAACAAATAGCAGGGGATACCTGGATTATTCTGATTAAAGACAGCCGCCAGTATATCAACCAACAATGGCAACAGACAGTTTACCGGGAATTCCAAAACACCATAGCCAAACGCTATCCTTTTGACTCATCTAAGCAAGAAGAAATTTCGATCGTTGATTTCAACCGTTTTTTTGCAACCCATGGCGTATTAAATACGTTTAGTGAACACTATATAAAACCCTTCCTGGATGTTTCAAGTGCCGAATGGAAGCCTAAAGCTGTTAATGATTTTGTTTTGCCTATCTCGACAGAAACGCTTGATGAAATTATACGTGCCAATATTATAACCAATATGTTTTTTCCAGATCATGGTGATAAAAGTAAGATTGATTTCAGCTTACAAAAAATAAGCCTTGATCCTGTTGTCGCCAGTTTAAATCTTGAGATTGGCGAGAAAAAATTGACTGATACCCAAGGAAGCGATTCATTTATTCGTTTTACCTGGCCACAAAACAATGCCAGATTGTCCCTGAATTCTATTGAGGGAAACCACTACGAGCTCGCCGAACAAGGCACTTGGGCTCTATTTAAACTACTTGAGAAGGTTAATGTTTTGGTAGATGAACAAGACAGTTCCAGTTTACAAATCCTATTTGAAGTAAATAGTAACTCCGGTCGATACTTATTAAAAACCAATAACCAGATTAATCCCTTTACCCCGGGGATCTTAAATGGGTTCACTTTAAATGAGGCCGTAGTATGATTGTAATATATGGTATTATCTTAACTGGATAGAAAATATGGACTTTCAGGATGAAATCAAACGAAATATCGCGTAATAAGTTAGATAAGTTAAGTCACCTTCCCGAACCTTTAATTTCTGGAGTCGTTTCACATCTTGATTTGAAAGGAATTGCTAATTTAGCCCAAGTTAGTAGCAAAATGAATAGTATTGTAAAACGTAATGTTAGTAAGTATGAGCTCATTTTTTCAAAAAAAAATGGTGTAGAAGAGACAATACCAGGAACGTATTCTGAAATCATCAAAAAATTAGATTTAATCACCACGAAAGAAAGAAGACTTTTGGAACTGAAAAATACTATTACTTATAAATTTAAAGAAAAATGTTTAGACGATAATCTGTGTTTAAATCAATGCGCTACTACTAATGAGGACAAAGCTCTTAATTTAGGAGTATTGCTCACTCTTGCAGTAGCTCTACCTTCCACAATGTCTATATTTCCACTTGCTAACTATTTAGGAGCTAATGGAGTCTGTATTGGTATGAGTACTGTAATTGGTACGGTGGGTTGTGGCATGGGGACATCTTTTTTCTGCAGTAGAAAAATCAAAACAATGGAGAAAGAAATAAATCAACTGAATACAGAATCTAAGGATACTCCAGTTTCATTATCTATGACCGTGTAGTGCTCTAGGCTCTGTCGAAAATAGAAGACGTGATTTATACTGTGCAGCCAAAAATAAGAATCAAGGTTGAGTAATGATCAGTTTTAAAGACCGGCATTTTCCCAAAGACATGATATTCATGTCGGTGAGATGGATGCTTTCTTATCCACTGAGCTATCAAAACATAGAAGAACTAATGGAAGCACGTGGTGCTACGCTAGACTATTCAACCATACAAAAATGGGTTATTCATTATGCCCCTTACCTTGAAAATACTTTTAGAAAACAGAGCTGTAGACAAAGGAGGATATACCATTGAGTTCATGTTGTCAGATAAACGGGATCGCCCTGCTGTATTGAAGTTTTCAAAAAAGGCATCGGATCCTGCGGGCTGCCTCAAAAAGTTAACATTGATAAATCAGGTTCCAAAACAGCAGCGATGGCTAGAGCAAGCATTGCAATGGCAAAATCATTAGATTTAACTTGTGTCGCTGATGATTATGATTTAATTCTATATTTACAAGCGTACCCATGTCATCATGGTTCTAGGTTATTTATTCAGTCCACCTTTACGATACACTCTTTTACAACCTGAATCGATGCTTGCTTTATTACCATCCATCGCAACCGCGACTTCACTTAAATTAACACTTCTTACTATAAATAAAGCCAACAACATTTGTGCAAAACAGTCTATTCGTGACTTGTGCCAATTTAATTGCCGGCTTAAAATCCCACTTAACTCGCTGATATACTTCACACATGCTCCTTTTTTGATCTAATCTGGGTATCCTGTCAGAATCGCCGGGTAAGTGTCTGCCACTGAGTCCGGATTAATCCGAGCCGCGCGCGTCAGCAAGCGGAATTCTTTAAAAATATTCAAAATACCTATTGACACGGTTTTTCTGTAAAACTGATGTTTTTCCATATCAAACGTAAGTCATGCAATATGCATGCCCTAAGATCCCCAAGATCACAATGTAGCCCCTTTCACTAATAAAACATCTCCCTCCTGAGGTCAGATTTTTTCTTAGCCCTTAGTGGCGTTAAAACTCGAAAAATGCGTTCAAAAAAAGTCATGTTATGATTGCCGTATCAGCATTAGTAACGCAGTGGTAGATGATGAAACGCCAAGAAATCAAACAAGTTTTAGATGAGTTAACAAAAGATATCGATAGTCTTGCCGACAAAAAGGCCGTGACTATCATTAAGGTATTGGTTAATTTGGTCGAAATGCTTGCCGAAGAAAATGCTTTGCTCAGAGAGGAAAACCAAGTATTACGTGATGAGATAAACCGCCTTAAGGGTGAACAGGGCAAACCTAATATTCGCGGTCAATCCAAAGGTAGCAATGGCGATAATACAGGCAATTCCAATCATTCATCTGAAGGAGATCGCAATAAACGTGGTAAAGGGAACAATAAAAACACAGGCAAAGACAAAAAAAACGTACGTATTGATAGACGTGTTACGATTGCTCTGGACAAAGCAACGCTGCCAGATGACGCCAAGTTCAAGGGTTTTGAGATTCGAATCATCCAGGATCTAAAAATCATCACGGATAATGTTGAATTCAAGCTGGAAACGTATTACTCACCATCTTTGAAAAAAACCTTTATTGCGCCGATTCCTGGCGAATATAAGGGCAGTGAATTTGGTCCTGGGGTTAAAGCGCTGGTCATCACATTATACCGTGATGCAGGGATGACGGAGAGCGCCATTGAGCGCTTTTTAAAAACATGTGGTATTCAAATATCACATGGTAAAATTGCTTCCATGCTGACAGAAGGCAATGATATTTTTCATCAGGAAAAAGAAGATATTGTCGATGCCGGTAGCAACGCAGGCTTGTACCAGCAGATGGATGACACAGGCAGTCGTGTTAACGGCAAAAATCACTACACCCATGTTTTATGTAATGACTTTTTTACAGCATACTTCACTCGTCGTAAAAAAGATCGCTTGACCTTATTGGAGTTGCTGTGTCGAGACCAATTAAAGTTTATGTTTAATCAGGAGGCTTATGAGTTAATGGATGAGTTTGGTCTCGCAAAAAAATGGTTGGATCAAATTAAACCAATGCTGCATGCACAACCCCTCACACGTGAATCAATCGATAGTTTGATGGGAACACTTTTTCCAAATCCAAAAAAACACAGCACGAATCGACGCATAATTCTTGAGTCAGCAGCTCTTGCCTATTATCAGCACTCGAAATACTTCATCCATTATTTAATGACAGATGATGCGCCTCAGTTTAATAAATTGGCCCTACATCATGCGCTGTGCTGGATCCATGAAGGTCGTCATTATAAAAAACTCACTCCATTCTCAGATATGAATCAGAATATATTGGCTGTATTTCTTGAGCAATTATGGGATTTCTACCATGCATTATTGACTTACAAGACGGCTCCATCTCAATCAATGGCCCAACAACTATCAATGCAATTTGATACTTTGTTCGCAACCACGACAGGCTATGATGTTTTAGATCAACGCATTGCAAAGACACGTGCTAAAAAACAAGCGTTATTATTGGTGTTAGACCATCCATTTCTGCCATTGCACAACAATGCCTCTGAATTAGGGACACGGTTTCAAGCAAGGATACGCGACATCAATCTCCAAACGGTCTCCCAAAATGGCACCAAATCAAAGGATACGTTTGCCACGATTGTACAGACGGCCAGAAAACTGAAAGTTAACGTTTATCAGTATATTTACGATAGGGTGACTAAAAAATTTGAAATGCCATCATTGGCTGAATTAATCTTACTTAAAGTGCGGCAGGTTCCATGCACCACATAAGCATCTCGAGATAATTCCGCTTGCTGACGCGCGCGGCTCGGATTAGTCCGGGCTCAGTGGCAGACACTTACCCGGCGATTCTGACAGGATACTAATCTGGGCATATAAAATACATTGTAAATCAGCGAGTTATTTCTATTCCTTCTTTTCTATTCCCATTTTTTGTCCGGCAAAAAGAAGGGTTTTGTGCCTGATTCAAACCTTAATATTTATTTAAGCTTTAAATGGTAAAATTTTAACCTATTTATCATATTAATTCTAAAATAATTATAGAGAGAAGCTTTATGCCTATATCAACCCCAGCCCCCACCGAATCAACTCCATTGATACAGTCAAACGAAGAGACTAATGAAGACTTGACCAGTATGCAATTAGAAAATGCAAGCAGAATTTATGAAAAACTAATAGACATATTGGGAAAGTTTGAAAATAATACCAACAGTTCCATTGCTTGTCTGGTGCCTGTGAATACTTCAACAAGTATTTTCCCAGAGTTTGTATCCCCCCAGGATCGTCTATCAGCCAGTGCCTCTTCTGCGCTGGCAGCATCACTAGCTAACTCGCTCATTACTGCATGGCAAAATTATAGCAACAAGAACACCGACTCTCAAAAATATTGTAGTTTTAAATCCTTTGTTGATTTTCTTAAATCACCTAATGGTGCTCCGGTTTGTAGTTATACTATGTTGCTTTGTTTTAAGACTCTGGGCGATTTTGCCCCTAGGTTGCCAGATAATGCTGCAATGCTCAGTCTCATTGGTAGTATTTTTGCAGTCTCATTAATTAATGGAGTTCTAACGCATTTAGGAACAAAAAGTGAGGTGAATCCATTAACAATGATTACACGTCGGGATGTGGCTAATGGTATGATTTCCGGTGTTACGGCAGCCGGTTTCATAGCCCAAATTGATCGTTTGCTGAAAATGAATATGGATCCTCCCTCTTATGAAACTTTTGGTCCATACATGTTAATCTTAGAGGCAACAGTAGGGGTAATTGCTGGCATGGCTCGGATAATAATTCCGTCGATAATCAAATCCCAAGCAGAGGAAGGGTATGATAGGGATACGGCTATATCAATGATGAATACCGTCAAACAAAACTGGGATACTATCAGTATGCATACACGCTTTATTGGAAATATCCTCTATATTGGTGGATTAGCTATAGAGGCAAAACAATTATTAAGCCATGATTATGCGGCAGCTGTCATTTCTGCTGTACTAGTGGGTCCTGTAGTAGCCACAATGGTTGATACAATAACCAGTAATTGCTGTAACAAACCAGAAATGTCTCGTTTAATAACGAGTACAGCAAGCAACTCTCCTGTGTTTAGCTATTCGAGCGGAAAGGCGAGTACCTTGCCTATCACAACCGAAGTAGAAACTGATACCCAACAACCATTCGTTTAATACTCTTCATTTTTGATGGTTTATAACTAATAGTTTTAGAAAGGAAAACTTATGTCGATTTTATATTATAAACGTTTGCTTATTAATAGTGTTGTTTTAGTCTTTTTCTTAATTAGTTGCACTGCATTCGCTAGTAGCAAACATAGAGATGTTTCTGTACCTCCTAACTATATGTTTTTGCAAAACGCAAAATTAGGGATACTAAAATCAACTAAAAAGCAGGGTATTTACCAACTAATACTAACCAATGTACAACCCTATGTAACTTACTTTTCAGACCGTCCAAATCGAATCACAGGTTTGATGTCTATCGATAATTTTTTAAAAGAGTGGCAGAGTAATGTAACGAGCGGATTTAAAAAAGATGCGCCTAATGTAGGAATAGAAGGTATAAAATTAAATGCATTTTCACGTAGTCAACCAATTAGTGTGGTGATGGTACTTAGTAATCCAATTTATGACAAAAAAGCGAATACTTTAACTTATACAGCACATGAATTGGATGCTAAGTACGCACCTGTAGTTAAGGACGGAACAAAATTAGAAAATATTGCTTTATTCATAGATAATATAGGTAGTTGCCCAAGTTGTTGTTGTGGCTTTCACTGAAGAAGAAATTTATTTTAGGGGCTGACACCCCCTGGAACCTACCTCAAGCACAACCCCGTGGCAAGCCGCGGGGAATAATAGTTAAACTTTTACAGGTAAACTTTTAATATTAGGATCTTTAGAGTAGGCTTCCAGAATGTCGTTAACCAACTGATCAATAATCCCCTCTTTGTCTTCCTCTTCAATCAAGCCACCTTTCTCTTTCATCCCGGATAAACGAGTTTCTATTACCTTGGCTATGGAACCATTAGGAAACAACGCGGCTAAGAGACGTCTTGCTTCAGATGGGCCAAGATGTCTGTATAGATGATTTCGTACGGTCGCATCTTCAGCGGTTGTACTAAATGCCCATAATTCTACAGGGCCTAAGGTCAAAGTTAATAATTGAACGTTCACCCCTGTTTTAGTAGAAAATTGCGCCAGGAATGTTGCTCCCCCCTGCCGGGGACCATGTACTCTGGTTCGTAAGGCTACTTTTGCAGTCTCAGAAAGTCCGAAAATCGCTGTTGTTTTATCAATTGCTTGGGATGGGCCTGCATCCATAATGTAAATAGCAGTTGCAAAATCTATCATCACAGGATCAAAGTCATCTACTGATTGGGACAGCAACGCAATTTGCACTTTCCATTTACGCCCTTCTCGCATGTCGATAATGACTTGTTCACGGACTGCCATGGATTTGGAAGTACGATGGAATTCGTCATATACAATACGTTTATGATCTTCTCTAATCTGCATAATTCTTTCTTTATGATATTCTTTGTATTGTTCTGGAATACTGCTCAAGCTTTCATCAGTTAAATAATAATGTCTGGCCAGGACATAGCGAGCAAGCATATACATAACAGCGGTTTGTCTGTCCGCAGCATCACCACCACTCTTAGCTACTTCATCAAGATCCAGCGAAACTACTCTGGCATCACCAATATCAAAACTACTGACGCGCGACAATATAGGATATTCTCGAACCGCTGCGGAAATCATTCTTGAAAATGCATTGATCAATGACTCTCCGGTGGGTGCGGTCACTTTTTCATAAAGATCCTCAATAGAGGGAGTTCTACAAATTGAGGCCGCATCGGCCAACAGGGGCATAGCATATCTCTGTGCCAGCAATGCTTCATGGATAAACCCTGCAGAATAAAGAGAGTCAGTAACTTCCCACCAAGTAGACTTTGAATCACGAACAAAGCCTATTTCTTCCAAAATGCCATCAATAAACTCCTCTATTCCAGGAGCATAAGGAGTAGGATTAAACTCATCAGCCATACTTTTATACAGTTCATCTACCACCATACCGGCCAAATCAGGCATACCATCGTAAGGTTTTTCTGCACCTAATGGAGTAGTTAATAAAGTCATAAAATTAACTAGAAAGGATCGTTCCAGAGCAGTTGGATAACGACATCCTAATTGAGTGTCAAAAGGATTTATTGAATATTCAGGAGTCATTCTTAAGCGATGATATGCCACTAAATGGCGCTTGGAAGCAGGTAATGCTTCTTTTAATAGTGAAATTAAACCGCTACTGGATGGTCCTATATCAATAATTGCGATACGTGGTAAGCGTATTAATCCGCCTGATAAACATAAAGCCAGATTTATAGCGTTGGATAATACTGATTTACCAGAACCTGGGCGCGCATAGACCAAATCAATCCAGGTTGTTTGTTCTGTTGAACCAGGTTGAAATGGCCAAGGTTTACCATCCGGAGATCTAAAAAGTAACGCTCCTGTCTTCCATGGTGATGCTGGACGTGTAATAGGTAACATCGAAATAACTGAAGTCAGTGGTGCAACACTGGGTACTCCTGCACTGTTAAGCGTTGTAGCCAGCATCGTTGAAACAAAACCTGCAAATGGATCACCACAAATTTCAGACACATCGGTCGATCCCCAACCTTGAATTGCTTTAACTAATTCAGAACTCCTGCGTCTGAGTAAGGGTAGATTGCCTTCAGGAGCCCAAGTTGCAGCAACTACACGCAAACGAACTATCGCTTCATCGGTATTTAGCTGTAAATACTTTAATAAATTTACTGAATCACTTATTAAACGATTTTGTGCCGAACTAAAGCTCAAAATTGCCGCTAACAGCCCTTTGAGTTTTATCGTACTAAGCCCTTCACTTTCTATTAGAAAAGAAATTTTCCATGGTATATGGGAAGGGAGAATGCGTGAAAACAAATTAATAAAAGGTCTGACATCTTTGGGAAATAAATCAATGTAAGTTGAGGAATAAATCTTATCCCCGACTCTTACTGTACGCAAATCTATGGCTTCAGCATCTCTGGGTATCACCTGTTTTGCCAGTGACGGCCATAGCAAGTCAGAAGCATCCCCCTCAAAACTGTTTATCTCACGTACAGGCAACTTATCTCCAGGCAGGGTTGCCCTCCAATCATCCGCAGTATAATCAGGGTCTGCAGTCATCCGTATTGCATGAACTGCTTCATGAACATCCAGTAACCTGCCAAAAATACTCAATGAGTCTATATCATTAATAATGGCGCGCACATAAGCATCATGCGTATCTCGTAATTCAGGAACCGCTGCAAAAATTGTCTGACTGTTTTTAAATGGAGGGGCTTTGTTATCCTTCAACATCTTCAATTTAGCTTTATTAGCAGCCTTTAATTGATCGCTGGTTAAATTGAATGGTCGAGTAATTAATACAAAATACAAGCGCTCCTCCGCGCAATATTGTGACAAATAATTAACTCGCTCTTCAAACAAATCCCCCAATTTAAGTTCCAGACGTTCAGCTGATGCCTCTGCTGGGGAATAGATATCCTGAATCAGTTTTTTAATATTTTGTTTATCGTGACTGAAATACACTTGTAAGGCGTGTCCTGGCCTACCCATAGCAGCTTGAAATGAATTATTTAATCCCTCAACCAGATGATCGAATTCATCTGAGCCAGCAAGGGCAGTTATCCCCTCTATTTTTAATATCGATATTAAACTTCCATCATGGTTAACTAATACAGTAGGGCTATCGGCTGTTTCCAAATCAATATAAGACTCTGTCGTTTGTCGCAAAGACGTACTTAACCAGGCAAAGAAGGTATCTATACCTTCAAAAAACGATTCTGACCATTTTGCCATCCCATATCCTCAATCTGAATGATGTATCTTAATTTTATTCAATCTGCAATTTCTTCTAATGCACTGGCAGCCCATTTCTCGATTTGCTTGCGGAATTTAGCTCTTGAAGGCAACAAACGTATATTCTTGAACAGCTGCACTCGGGTTTCTTCTTTGTTAATACCTGCATCAATCATTAATTGACCAAATATTGCAGGGTCACTGGTTCCTTCTCCAAATTTCTCTTCAACTACTTGTGACCGAAATTTAAATGATCTGTAGATGTTTTGAGCACTTGATTTATAACCCGTATCATTAGTTATTGCACAAAATAATACATGACATAAACTATTCAATTCTGATTGAGTCATTTCGGGAAGATAGACTAATGTTCCTCCGCCATAACCACCAACGCCCACTGACTCGATAAAAAAACATTGAGCACAAAAACAACATGCTGTTGCTAAATTTGACAATCGATTATTTGTATAATCATTATCAAGATTAACTATTTCTTGAAATAAACGGGCTTGAAAACCACAAAATTGGCAGGTGTACCTATCCCTATGAAATATTTTCTGTTCATATGATCTAAATCGCTCATCAACCTTCCTGGATGAATACAGACGCCAGGAACCCGGTGTAGCATTTAATTTCAACTTACAATGTTCTTGATTTTCCGCCATATTCTTGGCTCACTCTAACCTGATTAATTGGGGCATTGTCTCATAATAAATCTATCTCAATAGACCCAACAACATCAAATCCATCTATTTACTATGATACTATTATATTTCTCATCAGTCAGTTTGAACCATAAAATAATGGTGATGGTAAAGCAAGAAAAACTCTACCATCACCATCAACATTAGCAACAAACAATAACTATTGAAAAACACTTCCTGTAGGACCTGCTGTTTTTCCTGCTTCACCAAACATAGTCGTACCGGTCACCCCTAAAATAGTGGGTAGGAATAATAAAGCTGCCGCTATGAAAACGAGCGCTATGGGTGTTCCAATAGGGACTTGAGTCGGATTGTCTTTGTGCTGTTTGAATTTCATAATGGCACCTATTGAAAACCCTAAACCCGCCAAGTACGAACCAGCTGTTACTAATTTGGCAACATTCGTAAATGAACCAGTCATTGCCGAGGCCATATTTCCTAAACTTTTACTCGCGGCCGCATCCTGGCTTACCAGAGCTATTAAGCTGATGCAAGCCACACTGATTAACCATGATTTATAATCAGATTTACTCATAAAGTTATTATTCACCATATCTCTCCTTAACTGATGCTGTTCCATTATTTACACAAAAAATAGCTCCAATCAGTACACTTAAATAGATTAAAAAACATTCAATATTTTTTAAAATCATAGCTAAAATCGTCAATTTTCCTTAATCAAACTGCGCAACAAAAAACATCTATTACAAAATAAAACTAACCTGACGTATAGGCAGATCCACTAGGACCTGCAGTTTTACCTGCCTCGCCAAACATAGTCATACCGGTTACTCCTAAAATAGTAGGTAGGAATAATAAGGCCGCCGCTATGAAAACCAAGGCTATTGGAGTACCAACAGGAACTTGGGTTGGATTGTCTTTGTGCTGTTTGAATTTCATAATGGCACCAATAGAAAATCCTAAACCAGCCAGATAGGAACCTGCAGTTATTAATTTAGCCACGTTGGTAAAAGAACTAGTAATAGAAGAGGCCATTTTTCCCACGGAGGGACTCGCTGCCGTTTCTTGACACACAATAGCAAGAAAGCCAATGCAAGCAACACAAATCAGCCAGAATTTATCCGATTGATTGAAGCTTTTATAGTTCACTGTACTCTCCTGATACTAATACATTAGTCCAATATTACCTATAATCCTGGATTTAAGTATCCAGCCCATAAAATATTTTTTATTGATGTGCCAATCGACATTTTATGAGCTAAATACCTTCTCCCATTAGAATCTGCAGCATTTGAGTCGATCCATCGACCTTTAAAGTGAAACTATTATTGGAAAACGCTTCCTGTAGGACCAGCTGTTTTCCCAGCTCCACCGAACATAGTTTGTCCTGTTACTCCTAAAATTGTTGGCAGGAACAATAAAGCTGCCGCTATAAAAACCAAAGCAATAGGAGTACCTATGGGTATTTGGGTTGGATTATCTTTGTGCTGCTTAAATTTCATAATAGCACCTATAGAGAATCCCAAACCTGCCAAATAAGAACCGGCTGTGATTAATTTAGCCAAGTTAGTAAATGACTTGGTAATTGAGGATGCCATTCCCCCCAATGTGAGGGCTCCAGCCGACGCGTCTTGACTCACCAACGCAATTAAACTAGCCGATGCTGCAAAAATGAGCCAGGATTTATAATCTTTGTTAATATTAATAGTGCCTTTCACTTATTTCTCCTACTTTAATTTCTTTTCACTACGTACCGTATAAAGTATTATTAATCATATTGAGAGTACCTACAATATTGATTGCTAATATTCCTCCAAAAACATGCATCAATCCTTTCCCTGTACCTCCGGGAGGTTGTCCTTGTGAAGCAGAACGAGCAATTAAGACCCAACCCCGGACAAATGCAATTAAACCAATAACACGAATTAACATCATTAAAGGCTTACCTACGACGCTACCTGAACCAAAAAGTGTATCCAGAGCCGCATTGCCACTATTCACTGGAGCATATTGAAGTATATTTTGATAACCAAAAGTTGTTTGCATCAGTATTGCAAAGCCAGTAGGAAAATATATCAACAAAGCACCCACCATTAAGTACACAATAGGCTCTTTAACGCTAGCACTATTGGACATCATGGTTCTAGCTTCCCCATAGACTTTCAAACTATAAATTGCTTTAAATATAAAAGCACAACCAATCAGATAAGCTCCGCCTGTAATCAGACGTTGTACAGGAGCTAAAGAATTACTTATATTTGTTAATAGATTCGCCTGACTAGCTATCCAACATGCGACTGTACCACCCGTACAAGTTCCAGCAGCCATAATTACCTCAACTATCTTCTTGACTAAATCTTATCACTTGCCCGGAACTAGTTAATACTCGACCTTGCATGGAGTCTATTAATTTAACTGTCCCATACCCTGCAATTTTCGTCCCTTCTCTTACTGTAAGTGTAGAACCATTTGAACCAATTAGCCATGCCCTACCGGGTATTACTGCCTGGATATAATAAACAATGCGTTGAACTCTTATATGTGGAGTTACTCGTTTAACAGGTTTGGGCTTATAACGAGACATTAGCATGTTGATTTCTGCTGATTGTTCAGCTACTTGAGTTGATAGATTTCCAATGACCTGGTTCAAATTAGCAATTTGCGCATTTAAATTATTTATATTGTTATTGACGGTTCCGACTTGCTGACCGACAGAACTTACTTCCGCTCTAACGGTTTGTTGCGATAATTCAATGGCAGATACTTTCTGTCTTAATTCAGTATCGCTTTTAGTTACGACAGGTTGTGGCTGTTGAATAGTTGGGACAGGTGTAGGAGTAATAGTGGTTTGGACGGGCTGAGGTGTTACCTGGGCTATAGGCGTAACTGTAGTTTGACTGGAATCAACATCAGTTTTTCCGGAATAAATCCAACCTACTATTTTGTAAATAACCATCGCCAAGACAAGTACACCAACAGCGATGAGTGCATTACGCTTAACATTCTTACTTTCAGAATAACGACCTTGAGTTGAAGATGTTGCGCTGTTTAAGCTGGATTCATCTTGCATGGATTCATTATCAAGAGCATCTAATTCTGCGAATTGATACTCATCATTATTTTGATCATTGTCTGCCATCATTATCTGCCATCAAATTAAATAGATTGAACGTCTTGTGTAAATAAAACACCGATTCCTGTGCCGGAATACACTTCAACTGTAGTTGGTGTATTAAACAATTGCTGTGCTTGTTGACTCCAGTTTTGACCGACTTGTGCTAACCCGATTACAGCATTTTCAAGAGCGGAACGACCAATACCATTTGAAACTGTAATATTATTGCCACCACCAGTTCCCCCAATTGTTACAGTAGTATTTGCTGATTGAAACGCATTACCAAAGCCTTGTAGAAAAGAGGAAGCAAATAAAGAGCCATATCGCATCAGGTAATGATGATCAGTACGGCTGGACAATGCTGTTCTGGCTGTATTTGGATCAATAGCAAATGCGGATATCGATATTGTTTTTGCGGCGCCTGGAATAGACATGGTATTAAAAGTAATAATCATTTTGTCTGCTGTAGACGGCAAATTGAAACTTCCAATTAACTTGGAGCCCTTCAATCTACCGGAAACTACAGTCGCTAAAATGGGGCCCGGTTCATCGCTATTAACGGAGGTATCCATTACAGCAAAAACGATATCCCCTGTTTTTATCATATTTCCTTTCTGAGTAGCATCTGTAACCGCTCCACTTTGATTATTCATCGTAGCAGAACTTACTCCCTGAACAGCAGCACCTGCCGCTACTGTCTCGGCATTACCTTCCGTATAAACCTGAGTTGATACTTGTTTCCATGCTTGGACCGATTGGTTAGCTGCAGATAACATATCAGCTGTTCTTTGCTGAATTTTTTGTTGATATTTTTGCTCGGCCATTTGGTCATTTTGTTTATTCAAAATTGCTTGTAATTTGTCATTATTTGCAGCCGCTAGTGAAGCGCCTGTAGGTTGGGTTCCACTTGGTAAACTGGGCACTCCACTAAGACTTGATCCATCTTGCTGCAGATTAGGACCTTGTAATCCAGCTACAGCAGAATCCTGTGGAGAGAATCCTGCATTAAGAAGTTGATTTGCAGTAAATCCAGCATCTTTTAGCTGCTGTGCACTATATCCAGCATCCTTCAAATCCTTGGCACTATATCCGGCAGCTTTTAACTCGCCCGCAGAAAAACCTGCGTCTTTAAGATCTTTGGCACTAAATCCTGCAGCCTTCAAGTCAGCAGCCGAAAAACCGGCATCCTTAAGATCTTTGGCATCAAATCCTGCAGCTTTTAAATCAGCAGCTGAAAAGCCGGCATCTTTCAAGTCTTTTGCACTAAAACCAGCCGCCTTGAGTTGCGCTGCGCTGAAGCCAGCCGCTTTTAATTCCGCTGCTGAAAAACCGGCATCCTTTAAATCTTTGGCGCTGAAGCCTGCCGCTTTTAACTCTGCGGCGCTAAATCCTGCATCATGTAATTCTTTTGCAGTAAAGCCGGCGTTTTTTAAATCATTCGCACTAAAGCCTGCTGCTTTTAATTCTGCGGCGGTAAAACCTGCATCTTTTAATTCTTTAGCACTATAACCTGCATCTTTTAAAGCTTGTGCAGAACAACCCAAGGTTTGTTTAATAGTTAAAGCGGACATACCAGCTGCCCGGGCTCTTTTTAATGAATCCACACTGCAATCAGTAACACGTCCAGCGGCAATTATTGCCGCTGGATTTAAACCTGCATTTTCTAATTGTTTAGGGGTAAAGCCCGCCGCCAGTAATTGTGCAGGTGTGAATCCTGCGTCCAATAATGATTGTGCATCAAATCCTGCATCTTTAAGGGCTTGAGCACTACAACCGTTTAAGTCCTTAATTCGTTTGGCTGAAACACCAGAAGCCATTAGTTTTCTTAGTTTATCAGGATCGCAACCTGCTGCTTTAATATCATCATCTGAAAGAGGAGTTGCAGCACTAATTTGCGGTTGAGTAAAGCCAGCATTAGCTAAATCTGCATCGCTAAAACCTGCTGCTTTCAAAGCTTGGGCACTACAGCCAGCGTATCGCCTGATAAGTGCCGCACTAACCCCTGCAGCTCTTTCTTTTTTTAATACATCAACATCACAACCAGCATTTTTTACATCAGCGGGAGTAATACCCGGTGGGAGCTCCATTTGAGCCGCTTTAATCTGTGCAGCTGTAAAGCCTGCTTTAGCCAGATCCGCAGGGCTAAAGCCTGCATTCAACAAATCTCTTGCACTATAACCTGCTGCTTTTAACTCTTCCGGGGTAAAACCTGCCTTTCTTAAATCTGCAGCACTAAAACCTGCATCCTTCAATTCCGCAGCCGTAAAGCCTGCTGCTTTTAATTGCTCTGCACTACACCCACTAATGCGTCTTATTGCTGAAGCACTTACTCCTGCATTACGAAGCTTGGTTAATGCTGCGGCACTACACCCTGCATTTCTAACATCTGCCGCAGTAATGCCATCTGGTAAACCACTTGCCTTTGCTATTTCAGCATCAGAAAATCCTGCACCTTTTAATTCACCATCAGAGAATCCACCATCTTTCATCTGCTGAGCGGTAAAACCTGCATTGCGTAGTTCGCATGCATCAAAGCCGCACTCTCTTAATCGACCTGCGGAATACCCGGCATCCTTTAACTGCCTGGCATTATAGCCAGCCGCTCTTAATTCCTTGCATTGACATATTTGGTCCAAATCCTGAAGTGTATAGCCATTATCCTTTAATTGAACGCAGGTGCAGCCTGCTTTTAAATCACTTAATTGAGCTCCCTGGCTTACAACCTGAGCAACTATACTTTTACTGCAACTCCCATCTTTTAAAGCTTGAATCCATAAACTGTTTTGACTACCTTCTTCTTCCTCACGCGCAAGGGCTGTAAATCCTATGCCACTCTGACCATCTTTAGAGCCAACAACACCTACTCCTTCCCCTAATGCCTGAGTTCTTATAATTGTAGGAATGGCACTACCGCCTGTGGTTTCTGCTTGTTTTGCCTGACTAATATTTTGCTGCTCTTGTAGTTTTGCATACTGAGCTGTGGGATCAAGCACCCCTGGAATGGACTGAATCCCGGTAGGGCCTTGAGGAAGCTGAGAGGTTCCCTCAGGGCCTTCAGAAACACTTCGCAGTTTTACATATCCAATTACTACCGCAACTATTAAAAGTATCATTGTAAAAATGATAATTACTCGCGTTCGAGTATTGGAAAACAGTGACTTTATATTTTCTTTTTTGCTTGCCATTGTTTATAAACCTTCTACCTTGAGTTGCATCACTTTACCATGCCAGGACACTAAGAGCACCGGCGACTTTTGCATTTCATACGCATGCGTTCCGTCTGCACTGGTCATACTGCCTAACCAGCCTGGTGATAATATAGTAAGACCGGTTCTCACGTACATTTTTTCACCAAAAAGCCAGGCACGAGCATCTCCACCACTCACTATCAAGCGTTGACTTCCTGGAGGTGGCACTCCATCTAAAACATGAAGAAGCAAATCATTCGCCGAGGGGGGGATTCCTTCTTCCAGAGGCATACTTTTAGCATTTGGACCATATCCTTGAACCCTTAAATCCACTCGATAGTCCACTGCTTTTTGTCCAGGTATTAAAGTTAACATGACTGGTGTATTCAAACCTCTTAACCGGACAGCCAAATTGCCATAATTATATAATTTCATCGCTTGAATCATTAATGTATTGCTGGTTTTATCCCATTGAATATTAAATGCCGCAGGATCACCTAAATCATATGCAGCAATGGGCCAGGGAGCACCTGTAGAATCAAGAAAAACCAAAGAAGAAACAAATCCTTGAGATAAACGAATCACTGGAGGTGTAGATCCAGGTGAGAGATTAACAAATTGCGACGTAGCGGTTGGCTTTGGTGGTGTGCCCGGGGTGGAAGCCTGAGCATATTCATTGGTTTGATAGATTTGTTTTAAACGTACAATTTGCTCAGGGGTTAGCGGGTATAAACTACGGATCATATCTTTAAATGATTTGTTATCAATAACTTCCGCATCATTTTGACTGACTACTTGCTCTTCGTTACCAGAAGAACCTTGATAATTGGAAGTATTTTGAGTGGGCTGTGCAGGTGCCGGAGATTTGCCAGGCCCAGTTGAACCTGCTCCAGCTGCATTTGCATCGTTGGGAGATTGTGAGTCTGGGCCTTGATTCTGAGAAAGACGTTGTTGCAGTAATCGTAATTGCTGTAATGCTTGTTGGGCATCATCTGCCTGATTTGCCGCATAGGCATTACCTGCTATTAAAGAAACCAATGCAAAAAACTGGCACCATTTAAATAAGTTACAACGCATCATCAGCTTACCCCACCACTGGCAGGTCCAACTACAAATTGTGATATACCTATTCCTCTAGGTGAATTTAAAGTTGAAACTCGAGTAATCAACATGGTAACCACATTATTCTGCTGAGTAAACTCACTGGCACTTTGATAAGTTACCAGAATAGGCATTTGCACCCGCCAGGAAAAATTACCATTTAAGACTCCTTTTTGGAGGATAATCGGAGCACGTGTTGCTACGGCTGAAACAATTAATTTCTTGGCCTTCACAGCATCGAGATTATTAGATTGTTGCAATGCACTAAGGAATTGATCCCAACCCTCTGGAGTGAAAAATCCGGATGAAGCCTGTAATTCATCTCTGTAATTAACAAAGTTATAGGTAAATGAAGCTATAGCTGCCTGATTAGCCCATTGCAACACAGCTGAATCAGATTGATTAGGCTGATCCAATGGAAATAACGGTGTAATGCGCCCATTAATGCTCGTCGCAAAATATTTGGGTGCTGGTGGATGAGTAATTATGTAAACCAACATCGAACCCAAAACCAGGTTAACCACAATAGCGATCAAAAGCGCGAATATAACCTTACGCTGACTATCTTTATAAAATTTATTTCGTAAGGCAACAACAGTTAAGGCATCTTCAGCCATAGTATCCTCTAATTATTGCGGAATAAACCTTTGTACATCATCCGTTGGTGGATCAGGAGGAAGCAATGCATTTGATGATGCATTAGGTGCCAACATGGGTTTAAGCTTAATTGGGGGTGTTATCCCACTAGTCGCATAATAATCTCTTTCAGGTTCATTTATATAGATATAAAACATCAATAGACCAATGATACTACTCAATGAAAGAGAAATCATAACCAAAAACAATCCGCGCCTATAAACATGGACATTGAAGTTTTTTTTATGTTTAATTAAAGCCCAGGTTTCACGACTCATTTCTTCCTCTATTATGCAACAGCATCTCTAAATGTAATTTCTATTCGAGCATTTGGTGACGTATCACCGCCCTGAGTAAAACTTACTATAGGTTTATCACTACCTAATCCTTGTGTAAAGACAAAACGGCTATCAATCCCTTGTGACCATAGATATTCACCAACCACCCTCGACCTTGCTAATGTTAATGCGCGTTCTCGATGTACTGATATATATTTATTACTGTAACTCGTTACATTTATTGCAACTTTACGAAATTGCTTAAGAAATATTACTATTTCATTTAACAAACCATAAGAAGCCCATTTTAAATGGGGCGTTTGATCTTCAAATAATGCACTGGCTGGAATACTTATTAGATAATCTTGTCCAATGGTGACTACTCTTATACCTCTTTTGTTGAATTTTTTTAGATATTTCATTACGGTGGCGTCACAAGCACCACGTACCTTGCACGGTAATTTAGGATATTCTTTTTCAGGGATGTACTCATTACCACGATGACAAGCACTGACCTGAAGTAAAGCAATTAAACCCAGAATACGGCTTATTGCGATTATGTAGTTAATAAGCACTGATCTCAACCGTCATCCCCATATACCAAAAATAGACTTTTTGCTTTATCGCTGTCTAACTATCTTTAATTGATTCAATAATAAAAACATACAAATCATTACGTTACAATGAATTTAACAAAATTGCTATTTTTTTAAAATAATTATTTATGGGGTGTGCTCAGAGTCTAACCACATTAATGGAGGGGTTGTAACTGACAGGTCTGACTACCCTATTGAATTTTAGAACAATTTTCTCAAATGTTTGATATTGCTCTAACAGTAGTTCAGAGGGGAAATAAATTGAAGCGCAACTAATATTCACATTACGTCAATTGCTCTTCGCTTTTTTTTATTGCTTTCTCACGTTCTGCTGCAATTTTTGCTGATAAACTTGTTACTATATCAGTCAACTCTTGAGGAGCGATTGCATCTCTTTCCTCCGGAGGATAGCTCGTTGCCATTTGGAAGTCTTTAATCAATTCATTTGCCACGGTTCCGGCATACTTATCTTTGGCTCCAGCTAATCGCTCGATCATCATCATCTGATTTCTAGTTTCATTAATTGGTAGCAGGGACTCAGCAAATGCTGCTTTGTCTGTAGCTAAAATTGGCGGAGAATTAGCAGTCATTCGGAGTGCACTGAATATAGTTAACGCACCTTCAACCTCTTCTTCAATTAAATCCTCAACAGGCTCAGGGGCATTATGCCCATGAAATGCGATTAAAGCAGCTACTCCCCGCTCAATAGGCTCTTCTATATTTGTTTCATGCAATACCTTGGTAATTAGAGTGATTTCTTCATTTTCCACCACTTTATTGATGCTTAAATCACCACTATCGAGTATCCTCTGGAATGAGGCCAATTGTTTTTGTAACTTCATTAGATAATCATCCGGAGGTGGCTCTACCTTCAAGAATTGATTAATTTTCAATTGTTTGACGGGCTTGGGATTTGCATAAAACATCCGAGCGCGGACAATTTTTGACTTGAAAAAGATATGAGCTTCGCCTTCCGTTTGCTCTTTTAAATCAAGAAGATCTACACGAGCTCTTTTTTCAAAAGAAGAGCTTTTGGTATCCATATAATTATTTGAAATACCCCCTTCTTTTGTTTGGAATGAATCCACCTTGGTCACATATGCTTCACCGGCCGTTTTCGTAAAGAAGTCCCATGTTTCAGTAGGGTCCTCCAATTTCATACAAATCTTGATGTTTGTATTGGCGCCAATAGAAGCAGCTTCCTCTTTTGATGCTTTTTGGAATGCCGGCAAATCTTGTCCGGCAAATATAGCGGAGAATCCTAGAGACCTTGCTTGAGCAGGAACAACAGCAAAGCCTTGAACTGCATAATATCCGTACTCATCAAGAA
This sequence comes from Legionella antarctica, assembly GCF_011764505.1. Lineage (NCBI taxonomy): Bacteria > Pseudomonadati > Pseudomonadota > Gammaproteobacteria > Legionellales > Legionellaceae > Legionella > Legionella antarctica. The sequence goes on along the minus strand of NZ_AP022839.1, from coordinate 473,423 downwards.
TACACATATACGGTGTTGGTGCATTTGTTGGTTTTCTCAAAATTACGTCGCGGTAATCTCCTTCAACTTCCTCACCAAGACCTGCAGCCATCATCGCTTTTAATGAAGAAACAATAATCTTGCCCAGATTAGACAATTCATCAGGGGATTTTTCCAATGCCGGTAATAAAACCACTAAAATTCTTCTGTTCAATACGACATCTTTAAAATCTACTTCTGCTAAATTTGTACGAATAATATGGCCGTAAGTATCAGCAAGTGATGAGAAACTTCTTACAAGTTGCATCGTGATAAAACCGTGCTGTTCTAAAACTTGCGATACTTGCTTTCCTTTTTTCTCTTTGTTATATCCGGGTAAGGTATTAAGGTAATTCCTTAATGGGTCTGTTACCAGTTTAGGGACCTGCTCTATGTTGATACTTTCCATATCGTCACGTGGAAATACTTTATCAATAACGATTGATTCCAATCGCTGCAAATCAAAATAATTTCGAATGGAGTTTGCATCAAGAAGAATAGCTCCATCATCTCGCATATATACTAACAAGCGCATTAATGCTTCAACGAATGCAATGGCTCTGCCTTTCCACATATCTCCATCGCCGCCACCTTGAGAAGAACCCATCAAGCTTACAACGAGCTGCGTTAACATACTGGAAGAACCCTGGCAAAAAGGATTCAACGTATTCGATAATCTTTTTTCCTGAGGCCCAACTATATCTCGTGCACCAGTCATAAAATTGATTAACAATAAATCATCTTCACGCCCCATGCTTCTTACTAGAGAAAAGACTTTAGCATACAGCGAATTATCTCCTTTTCCATCCACATAAATAAACCCGCTTCCCTGAACCAATGCATTATAGGCCAGCGATACCAGTGCTTCTGTTTTACCACTACCGGTAGAACCAAAGATTAGCGCATGGGTACGCATATCATCATTTGCGAACCACAATTCTTCTCCACTCTTGCGATCATTACCAAAAAAAGCAATACCTCGAGCGATATTAGGTTTATTGATGCCAGGCTTTAAATCATTATAATCTTTAACCCGCGCAATTTGCGGAAGACGAAAAGGGAGTTTTTGCTTGCGAGTAAAACTGTACGCAAAAAACAAACAGCCGAGAATCATGAGTGTTGTAGCGGATTCAGAAAAGTAATAAGCAACGGCTGCCAGGGTAAACAGCATAATCGAAATATTAGTAGGATCAGCAAAAAAATCTGCCATCCTTTGAGTCATGCTTCTCGTATCCCTTAAAAGAAGGGTTGGATCTAATTCATGACGAGTATCAATACCGCGCATCATGGCTCTAACTCCTCCATCTGACGTGGTGTTAATTTAATCTCTTTAATAGCAACTTCTAAAGCCCTGATTGCTTCATCTATCATGGGCACCAAACATCGTCGTCCCATTTCTTTCTCCGCGCGCCAATGAGCAAAAGGTCCGCCAACTTCTGCATAAGGAGTTTGTCTCCCCATACAATTAAGCATATACCATAATCGCCTGTCTATGGGCTTTAACCATAAAAATTCCGAGCTGGGAACAACCCCGTCATTACGAGCAGCCACGAGTAAGGAGCCCATTACGGTTAGTACATAAGCATGTTTAGCCACTACTTCTTGCACCAACTCACTGTTTTGATATTTTTTCATTGTGGGTTTAGCTACGGAAAAATCAGGTTTGCCAGTCACAAAGGTTTGATCCAATACTTTTAAAATATTATTTGCCGCATCCCTGTCCCTGTTCATTCGCGCCATAAAGACAGAAGCCAATGCATAAGCCTGAGGTGACAAATGCTCAAACCCATCCCAATAGGGTCCTAATTGCATGGTAAAAACACGTTTTGCATCCCCACGCCTCACTCCAGCAGTCATCTCCTGGCCAGGTACGGGATTGTCCAGTAAGACATCATCTTTTTTTAACAGTTTATACTTACGAGCAAACTCCATGGGTGTTAAAGCCATAGCCCAAGGGCCTTTATTCACATCCTGGCTCACTAAATCCTCTTTAACAATAGGCATGATGGCAGGCCAGTTGAATTGCTCCTGGGCTCTTAAACTTTTCATGTCATGAGCTTTACGAAATTTTAGAGTTATATTAGATTTATAAAGAACTACAGCCAAAATGACCATGACAACCACCACAGGATAGCGCATGAAATCACCAACACTTCGAGTCACATCCACTAAATCATTCCATCCCACGGCTCTGGGATCTATGGTTTGCATCAAATTAATTTGATTGCTTAACACTTGGTTGTTTAGAAATAAATTAAGAAACTTGGCTTGCCAGATATTAATAAAAAAAACAAATTTCACGATATGTTGATGGCCAGTCACCCAAATAATATATCCAGTAAAGAATAACAGGATGATAATCCATACCGGAGCCATCCCATTATCTGAACCTTGTGCCTGCTGTTGCTGAGCCATCGTAAAAAACTTTTAATAAGATTAATTAATTCAAGTATATACTGCTCTGATGTCTTTTTGCGATATTTTCGCCAGGAATTCTTAAATAATAAAACATTTTGAGCAATTATTAAGATCCGAGTCACAAAGAAAAAATAGGATCAGTTTTTATTTAACCGTCCGCTGGCATAGCGATAAACACCGCTTGAATGCACAAAACGACTGATATTATCCAAATTCAACGATTTATCTTTTAAACTTAGCAGCACTTTACCTAATTTATCTACTGAGGCTTTATCCTGCGAGAGAGGCAGAATATCCAATTGATTGATATAGATGGCGACATAAGCTTCATTTTGTTTGTTTTCTTTAGTTTTCAATATTGCTTTTACGTCTTCTTCATCTGCATAAATGGGTCGGGAAATCATTTGTCTTGGCAAATTGGCAACGATTCGCTCCCAGGACTGCATATTACTTCCATCTGATGAATACAAGGAAATAAATACTTCTTGCTGACCGCTCCTTAAGGCAATTCGATTAGCCAAATGAGACTCAGCCTTTAATTGGGCTTTACTGCTGGCACCTAATTGCTTTAAGAAATCATCACGTATTTCAATTAAATTCTTACCAATTACCTTTAGAAAAGTTGACTTCTCCCATGGTCCTTGTTCTATAGCATCGTTTAATGCTTTTAAAATAGCCTCATTTTGTTCATCAGAGAGTTGATCTTTCATAACATTAATACTTTATAGTCATAGGGTACAGTACCCCAAATTAAGAAGGATATATAGAAAGTATAACAGTATTTATCAAAAGCGACGTCAGAAATTGGTTATATTTTATAAACCTTAGAGTGTCAATTTATGGTTTGTATTGTTTACTTCTTCTATCTTTAAGAGACATTCCTTTAAAACCTCACGAGCTTCCTGTTTAGGATCGGTAGATTCAGATTTTAGAATTTCAAGTTGTGCCTTCATCGAATCAGATTTTTCAGTTGCGTCATATCTAGTACCAGATTTTTGAACAGTTACTATACTGTTTACTAAACTCTTTACGCGATCATGTATTTGATGAGCAAACTCTGAATTAACACCTGGGTGATTCAGGGTAGACTGGCCTGCGGGCTTTAGAAAACCATATCTATTTGAAGCACTATCATCACCAGATCTTGACATATTTACAACTCCAAAACATTGTTATTTTATTTTAACAAGTGTAACAAATTAAATCACCAGTTGATTAAACTTTTGCATATCTTTCGATTTCTTTACAATAAACTTAAAAAGTACCTAGTCATACATTAATTCATCCAGGGGAGTATAATCTTTACTGGGACCACCCTGAATTAATTCATTCAAAACATCAGTCATACACAATAAGCGCAAAACATTTGGAGTTACCTCATCAAATACAACTCGTATACCTAATAATGCCCCCTCAGCTTCATCGAATGTTGCCCCTAATCCATAACCCAGGCACAAGGAACACAATTGATCGGCTCGTTTCGCTATAGCAGGCAACAATCCTGTATCTACGAAAACCTCTTCAAAACTAACAAATCTATCATTGAGATAAAATTTGGCATTCATATTGTTTGCAATTGTTATCATGCATTTACTTATATCTCGTTCCATTTATCTCCACCACGGTTGCGAAGACTTGACAGATCCTGCTAAAAAACTTCTGATCCAACGTAAAAAGACAGGCACCGTAAAGCCATAATGCTCAATAATGCCAAAAAATATAGCTGACACTATAACCAACACTCCAGTCCATATTCTTATGTGCATTAAAAATAAAAAAATCGGAAAAGCAGCTCGAGCATCAACGATAAAAAAGCGAGCACTTCGAGCCGAATCACGCCAATGCGCTGTCGAGGCAAATTCTCCAGCCATATCCAAACCTTTAGCAAAAAATGTTCATAAAAAAAGTATATACCTAAAAACCACCTTTAGCACCTGAGATTCTTGAATACTTTTAACAAAAATTAGAGTTGTATCCGATTCAGGGCCGAACATTAATCCATCGGAGAATGTTTTTTTGAAGCAGAAGGTCCAAGAATTTTTGTAAGAAGATTTCCCATTTCCATAGAAGGAGTTAATTGAGGTTTAGTAAACTCTCTTGGCAAGTGCTCCTTTGTCTCAGTCTCAGTCTCAGTCTCAGTCTCAGGGGTGATCGTGTCAACTTTATCAGTCATTTTAGAGTTACTGTTTCCATCCATTCTTGGTAACATTTTCGAGTAACTACTATGAATAGTCATCTGAACCCCTTACGAAACTTCTATATAATCACGATAACATACCCAACTTAAGGAATTATTAAGAATAAACAATTTATTTATTTATCAGGGCGATTTCACCAAGCATAAAATCCAATCACTTTTTAGTATATTGAACAGAAAGTAAGGCTTTCATTCTGAATAAAGCAATGGGTACCTAAGCCTGTCTTAGCTTGATATCTGGCTCCTTAGATAGGACTAAATCTCGTAAAATCGGTAGTAAATCATCTATTTTTTTATCATATGGAGTTGTTTGCAGGGACTTTTGCCAAAGCCCTTGTGGCCATAAATCATCATGTTTAAATCGCGCAACCACATGCACATGCAATTGCGGAACCACATTACCTAGTGCCCCTATATTTAGCTTATCTGGTTTAAAATAGGTATTCACCAAAAGAGACAAATGACTGATTTCTTCTATCAACCTATGTCTGTCTGGTTTATCCAGCTGATATAGTTCCTGAATGTTCTCCTTTCTGGGAACCAGTATAAACCAAGGATAACAGCCCTCATTCTTTAGCAAAACTCGGGACAAAGGCCAATCACCAAGAGAAAAACACGTGGATTGAATTCGTTCATCAATACAAAACAAAACAGACCCCAAAATAATATATTACAGTGGTGTAACAAAATTAACTTTTATTAAATTTAAATTCGTCAATCAATTGTAGTGAACAAGTCATACTCATCATTCTCAGTTTACTGTAAATGTAACCGTTGAATTGATATTTAAGTTCCTATTGGATAAATTTTAATAAACCTATTGAGTAATGAACCTATTTTGCGTTATGTTGAATATCCTATTATAAAATAGGAATTAACAATTGTCATTTAAGGACGAATGCAATTGATCTGCTGGTAGTAGATACCAGTCGACGATTGATAAGCTTTAGCAAAAGGAGGAGTCATGGCTACAGGCGAAGTCAAATGGTTTAACAACGCCAAAGGTTGGGGGTTTATCATTCCAGAGGGTGGTGGTGAAGATATTTTTGTTCACTTCTCATCCATTCACGGCACTGGGTACAAAACACTAACTCCAGGGCAAGCGGTCACTTATGATGTGGAAAATGGCGAAAGAGGACTTCATGCCTCTAACGTAGTTTCTCTTACCGAGGTCGCCGAAGCGGAAACGGCTTAATCAAAATATGGTAATACGCTATTATACGCAGCATCCCAATAAATAATTGTGCTGCTGCGCATGCTTTCTTCAGATATAATGGTATTTTTAATTTATCGGCCTTATTGATGAAACGCGGTTTATTACTCATTAACCTTGGCACTCCTAATAGCACGGATGTGTCTGATGTACGCCTTTTTTTGCGCGAATTCCTTAGCGACAAACGAGTTATCGATATCCCGGCCCTCATGCGCTACTTATTGGTTTATACCTTGATTGTACCCTTTAGATCAAAAAAATCGGCTCATGCATATAAGGCGATATGGACTGAGGAAGGCTCTCCCTTATTAGTCCATAGTAAAAATTTGGTGAGGCATCTTCAAGAGGCTATTGGTGCAGAATATAAAATTGTCTTGGGCATGCGTTATGGGAATCCCTCTTTAGCCAGTGCTATTCATGATTTAAAAGATTGTGAATCCATTACTATTCTTCCTCTATATCCACAATATTCTTCAGCAGCTACTGGCTCCTCAATAGACGAAGTAATGCGGATAATAGCTGCTCAAGAGGTTATTCCTTCTCTTCATATCATTAGAGATTTCTACCACTTTCCAGCTTATATCTCCTCACAAGCACAAATTATAAAAACGCATCTTAATGAACACGATCATCTTTTATTTAGTTATCATGGAATACCAGAGCGCCAAATCCAAAAAGCAGGATGTGAGAAGGTATGCTCATCAATATGCCCACCAATATCTGAGCATAATCAAGGCTGCTATAAAGCACAATGCCACCAAACCTCCTTATTATTGGCGACCGAATTAAAATTGAGTTCTAACCAATACAGTACTTCATTTCAATCCAGACTTGGTAAAACACCGTGGATAAAGCCCTACACCGAAGAAGTGCTTACTGAACTGGCCACAAAGGGAATTAAGAGACTGATCATTTCATGTCCATCCTTTGTTGCCGACTGTCTAGAAACCCTGGAAGAAATCGGAATACGCGCCAGAGAGCAATGGGAAAAGCTTGGTGGGGAACAACTCACCATGATTCCTTGTTTAAATGCTCACCCATTGTGGGTAAAAGCAATTACAACCATTATTAAAGAATGATCGGAACGCAATTATTGTGAGCTAGAGAGCATTTAGCCCGATTGATTGGCTCTTTGGCGAGTCAGTCATCAAGTATAAAAGGCATTATTTATCTCCCAAGGTGCGCTCTAGTTGCTATTCAGACACTATGGTTTGCTGTTTTTATTTGCTGTACTATGAATCTTTTTGTTTTTTATCACTTTTAATCCTATGGAGGCCATGTTGAAACGGATCTTTTTTTTAATGATTTTTATGGTATCGCAAGCAACGAGTTCGGTGTTCAATCATAAAGACGTGACTCTTTTAAAACAACAATTTTTTGCCAATGTTCTCTCTAATGGAGCCATAGTCGCCTCTCCTTCAAAACAAAATCCTAATTATTATTATGACTGGATACGTGATTCAGCCATAGCGATGAGATTAGTAGAAGCCTGGTATGAATCCACCCAATCAATTCACTATAAAAATAGTTTGTCTCATTATGTCTCCTGGACAGAACAGATCCAACATCAAAATAATCCTCTTCCAGGACAGGATATTTTGGGGGAACCTAAGTTTTATGTCGATGGATATCCATTTGATGGAGCATGGGGCAGACCTCAAAATGATGGGCCAGCTCTGCGTGCTTCGGTGTTAATTCGCTTTGCTCATCAACTATTAGACCATCATGAGGATGATTACGTTCACAACCATCTTTATAACGGTGATATGAACCCCAACACTATGGGTGCCATAAAAATGGATTTGGAATATACAGCACACCATTGGCAAGATGAAAATTACGATCTTTGGGAAGAAGTATTTGGCCATCACTTTTTTACCGCGATGGCCCAAGCGAAGGCATTAACTGAGGGGGCAATTCTTGCACGTCGTCTTAATGATCATAAAGCCGCTGTTTTTTATATAACTCAAGCGGACTTGATTAATAACCGATTAAAACAGCATATTGATCCCATTCATAATTTGATCCAAGCAACTTTACCCCCTCATGCGGGTCCACAAAAAACATTGGAGCTTGACTCATCAGTCATCTTGGGAATATTGATTAATCAACAAGCCGATGGCCTCTTTTCACCTCAAAATATCTTGGTTAAAAATACAGTGAACGCCTTACATCAACAGTTCAATTTAATGTTTCCTATTAATAAAAATAACCCCGGTGCAATCTTGTTTGGTCGTTATCCAGGGGATACCTATGATGGATATCGCAATGATGGTTTGGGTAATCCCTGGTTTATCTTAACTGCAACTATGGCTGAATATTATTTCACAGTAGCTGAAAAATTAGCCTTAACTACAGAAAATAAGCCTCTTATAATGAAATACCTGTACTTGGGTGATAATTATCTGAAACTCATTAAAAAATATGCTCCTAAAATGCATTTAAGCGAGCAGATTAATTTAAACACAGGCATCCAGCAGGGTGCAGCATCACTAACATGGAGTTATGTATCTTTGTTGCAAGCAATAGATATAAGAGAGAAGCTGGAAAAGAAATTGGGTTACCAAGAACAGCATCAAGGCAGGGGTACACGGAAAAATTAAGCTAAGATGGATATGCAAAATACGGCAGACATCAGCCATAAGAAAGCGGCTAACTGCCGTTGCCAATATGTCGAAGCAATTCAAGTACGATTTTTAACAAAAAACCAGACTGGATTGCTGCGGCCCGCTCGTAATATTAGAACACGATGGAATTTTCATGTTTCTCTCGTATTGCAGCTCGCTCCACCCAGGTTTGTAATAATTGATGCGTTCAGTAGAAGCCCTAATTTTATTAGTTAATTGAAGGCACTAATGATGAATCCGGTTTAACACTACCGGTCACCATACTCTCTCGCTCACGACCTAAAAACCTCAATGGTTTACCGGACATCACATAATTTTCAATCTGCTCCAAACTAATATTTTTTGTCTCTGGCATATAAAAATAAGTGTAAATTAAACCTACAAAGCAGATTGCAGCATATAAGGCAAAAGTATACTCGATTCCCATCGAACTCTGTAATAAAGGAAAGCTAAAGATTACTACTGTATTGAAAGTCCAATTACTCATGGAGGATAAACCCATTCCTGCTCCACGAACATGGAGCGGGAAAATTTCTGCCATTGAAATATGAGGAATAGGACTGATATGGGTCCGCATGTCTGGAACAAAATTAAGGAAAAATAAGAGCTATTCATCCATCATTTATAGTTAAAAATTCACTCAAATTAACCTATTTAAACCTACTCAATACCGTATGAATAGTGATTGCTACTACGAATTGTCTTAGGTCATTTTACCACAACTCTATCAGAATGACTTATCCACAAGTCCACAGGTCAGGAGAGCTTCACTTTCTCGTATAGGCCTGTGGGCCTTGTGGGTAAGTCATGACGCTCTCATTTAGGGTTTATGGTCTTTTCCGGCCATAATACACCTCTGCGGGCGTTAAATAATTAAAGGACTGGTGAAGCCTTCGGTTATTATAATACTCAAAATACTCCGTTAAGGCCAGCTCAACCTCTTCAATTGTATCAAAATCATACCGGTAGATTTTTTCTTGCTTAACACTACGCCACAATCGCTCGATAAATATATTATCTAAATAACGTCCTCGCCCATCCATGCTGATAGAAATGTGGTGAGATTTTAGCGTATTTATCCAATCTTTTGAGGTAAATTGAGAACCCTGATCCGTGTTAAAGATCTCACAACGCGAATGCAGCAAAGCGTTTCTAAGCGCCTCAATACAAAATTCAGCCTCCATAGTAGGTGAAATAGCCCATCCAATCACATAACGACTATACCAGTCCATAATAGCTACTAAATACACATGCTTTCCTTTCATGCGGATGTAGGTGATATCTGCGGCCCAAACCTGATTTGGTTTGGTGATATCCACCTCTTTTAATAAATAAGGGAACACCTCATGCTCCTTATTGGGAACGCTTGTATTTGGCTTTGGGTAAACAGTCGATAACCCCATCATTTCCATCAACTTTTTTACTCGACGTTTACCAACAGGATAGCCTACTTCTTTTGACAGCCATCTTGCCCGCTTAATTTTACCTTCACATGGATACTGCAGATAGTGCTCATCAAGTAGCGCCATAAGCGCTTCATCTTCGACAGAAATGGGCTTGGCACTATAATAATAACTTGAAACAGGCAAGTCTAATAGCAAGCATTGTTCACGAATGGTGAGCTCGGCAAGAGGATCAATCATGACGCGCTTTTCATCCAGACTAAAGTTCATGCTTTTTTTTTAGCCAAGATAGCTGCGCTTGAAGTCGACCAATTTCTTGATATAATGCCTCAACAAGCTGCTCTTGGGACTTGGCTTCTTTTTCATTAGCCCCAGAGAATAAATCGTTAATGGCTTTGATGGCCGATTGCTTCCAAGTTTTTACCTGCGTTGCGTGAACACCGTATTCACTGGTAATTTGCGCTTGTGTGAGTTTCCCCTCAATCGCAGCTAGCGTTATTTTTGCCTTCTTGGCCGCCGTATAATAAGCTCGCTTTTTAGACATTTTATTCTCCTCTTTGTATTAAGAAGAATAGCTCTTAAAAAACCTTTTTTTGTGTCCAGAAAACCGCGCCTATATTAGACCGACACTTATTGCAAAGGAGAATATATATACGGTTAAGCAAATTACCGATAAAATGGGTAGCCACGGCACATGATTTAATGAGAATAAACACAAAGCGAATAAGCTTAAACAAGTCCCGGAAAAGCCCAAAAGTAATAATTTACGACGACCTACTTTATCAACACACAAAATGGCAATCACAGTCACCAATAAATTAACCAGACCAATTCCCATTGTTGCCAATATTTGGCCCGTAGTGCTATCTAATCCTAAATTTTTAAAAATTTCAGGAGCAAAATATATAATCACATTTCAGGGCTATGCAGTTTACTAACCTAACCACTACATATAGTGTTTAGCGATTTTGCTGGCACTGGATCAATTTCAAGCGCCTGCTGTATTAATCGCAAAAAAAGCTTACCTCTTGATGTGGATGTCCTTCGATTAAATCGAAACGTAAATTCATCAAGGTAGTAGGGTAAATTCTTGTGGTTAATAGCACCATGGTGTGTGCCAACCAACCAGCGTTTAAGTAACGACGCAACACGATGAGCAATCTGAATTGCATCGGTCTCTTTCACGTTATTATTACTAATCGACAAATGTGTATACCCGTTACTGCTCAAACCACTGTATCCACTCCAGCCATCTGTTCGGATTGTACTGCCTAGTGAAACCATTTTCTGAATAGTGTCGGTCAATACGCCACCGGATGCATCACTGATAGTAGAAAGCCTAATGCGTCCAATGCCACCGCCTGTGTCTTCTGCTGCTATCAACACTAATGTTTTACCGCCCGCACCACGACCCCGTGTGCCTGCGTGCTCGCCACCAATCATGGTTTCATTTACTTCAACAATACCACTCAACTTATCACGACCAGGCCGCACCATAGCTCTACGAAGTTTATGTAACCACTCCCAAGCCGTGTGATAACTACCCAGTCCAAGTGCCTTCTGCAGCCCAAGTGCACTAACGCCGTTTTTTTGGCTCACTACATACCAGATGGCTTGAAACCATAGCCGAAGAGGTTTGTGTGTATCTTGAAAAAGCGTTCCAGAAATGACTGATCCGGCATACCGACACGTTTGGCAACGGTATAACCCGCTGCTCATTTTACAAACATCCTTTCCATCGCAACGCATGCACACATAGCCATCAGGCCAACGAATAAGGCTTAAATATTCTAAACAAGCTTCTTCAGTTGGAAAAAGATCCATCAGTTCAACCACATTTTTGGGGTAGATATTCATGTGGCCGAATACTATATATAGTGGTTGGGTTAGTCAACTGCATAGCCCTGTCACATTTATCCCGCTTAATTGTTGTAGGCAAAACAATGCCATTCCAAGCATCAGTACTGGCAATAAGGGTTTTTTGAATAACAAGAGCCAACTACCTTTCTTAGGTTCATTAGCCAAGGTCATTTCAATATCCTGCAATTCATGTTCCACCGACTGACTCTTACGTAATTTTTTTAACGATTTAACTGCCTCATCATGTCGCCCGATGCTGCATAACCATCTTGGTGATTCAGGCATTAATAAAATGCCAATACTTAAAATCAACGCAGGCAATGCGCTCGAAGCAAACATAGTCCGCCAGGCATGATGCTCAATAAGAAGATAGTTCATTGAATAAGAGCAAACGATACCTATAGTCATTGCCAATTGATAAATAGCAACTACAGCTCCTCGAGCTTCGATAGTTGCTGTTTCAGCTAAGTACAAGGGAGTTAGCACCGAGGCCATCCCAATAGCAAGACCAAGAATTAGCCTTGATGCGATCAATATTAGTATTGAGTCAGCAAAACCGGCACCTAATGCCCCAAAGAAAAATAGAAAGCCTGCAAAGGACAATAATGATCTTCGGCCAAAACGTTTAACACCGTGTGAGGCCATAAATGCCCCAATCAGCATAGAGCCAAATAAAGCACCGAAAGGTAAAGCAGATGCCATAACTCCAATATGGGTTGCCGTCAGATCGAAATGATTTTTAACCAGATCTAATGAGCCTGCAATAATGCCTTCATCGTAACCAAATAAAAACCCTGCGACAGACCCAATTATCGCTACTATCCATGCCATGGCTCACTCCTTGATTAGAATCGCTCTACTTTTACTTCTCAATTAATTCAACTACCGAATATTGGGTAATTCTTTTTGTACCGACTGACTTAATGTTGAGATTAATGGCCAATTTTCTTTATTTAGTGCTTCATCAGGAACTATCCATGATCCCCCAACACAAGATACATTTGGTAATGCTAAATAATCCCTATAATTTTCTTCATTAATACCGCCAGTTGGACAAAATCTTGCTTGGGGAAAAGGGCCGTACATTGCCCTTAACATCTGCACTCCACCAGCTGCTGCAGCCGGAAAAAATTTAAAATGGGTATAACCTAAACTCAAACCCGCCATCAACTCTGAAACGCTGGCTATTCCTGGGATCAGAGGAATGTCTCCTTCAAGTCCTGCTTTTAATAAAGCATTAGTTTGGCCAGGACTAATTGCAAATTTTGCCCCAACATCAATAGCCTGTTGTAATTGGTCAGGAGTTGACACGGTACCCACCCCAACTAATGCTTGAGGAAATGTTCGAGTAAGTAATTTTACAGCATCTAAAGCTATAGCTGTTCTCAGAGTTACTTCAAGAACGTTGATTCCACCAGCCAATAGAGCTGTAGCTAAGGGTATGGTATGCGCCAAATCCTTTATCACAATAACTGGTATTACAGGCGAAGTAGAAAAAACTGTCGCAGGTTGCAAGCTCCAATCAGGAAACGACATCAAATTCTCCCACCAAGGATTGTTTTAAATATACCGCAGCACCTAGTATTCCAGGCTGCTTTGCTGTAACGACATAAGTTGGAATCAATCTATTAAAATCACTAAAACGTCCTTTACTCTCAAATCGAGCTCTAAAATCACTTTGTTGAATAAGAGAAAGTAAGCGTGGCACAATGCCCCCAGCAATATAAATACCTCCAAATGCGCCTAAGGTTAACGCTAAATCACCTGCATAAGCCCCTAAACTTGCAAAAAATTGTCCTATGCTGGCTTGGGCAATAGGGCATTGTTGCTTTGCTAAAGAAATAATCTGTGCTGCGGATAATGGGTCTACTCCCTTCTTGTGAAAGGCCGCTATTGCCTGATATAAATTTTCTAATCCCTGCCCTGAGAGTAGCCTTTCATGGGAGATATGATCGTATGTAGTTTTTAAATAAGAATAAATAAACCACTCTTGTTCTGTTTTCGCGCCCCAATCTGCATGCCCCCCTTCTCCCGCATAAGATTTGTAACCTTGCTTTTCCGGAAGGAGATAAGCCACACCCAAACCAGTTCCAGCACCTAAAACAACCTTGGTTTTACTTACATCTGCGTGTCCATTTCCTATTTGAATCACTTCATGATTTTCCAAAGCAGGCAGACTCATGGCAATTGCTGTAAAGTCATTAATAACTGCTAATTTAGATAAGCCAAGGCGATGCTGTAACGCTTGAATAGAAAAACGCCAGTGGCAGTTAGTCATACAAACAACATCATTAATCACAGGACAAGCGATAGCAATGGCAACTTGTCTGACATCTTGCAACAAATGCTGCGTTTGATAGGTCATTAAAACAGATTCAAGACTAATAAACTCCGAGCAGGGATAAATTTCAATTTTATCCAAGTGTAAATTGTCCAGGTTCACACGACTAAAACGAGCAAAAGTTCCTCCAATGTCAGCGACAATGGCATAGTGCGGCATCTTATAATCCATCATAATAAGACTCTTTCCCCATAAATAAACTACATGCGCCCTGTTCTGCCCCACTGAAGTGAGTTCTTAAACTACTAAAAAGTTCACGCCCCATTCCATACCCATGGACCACACTCTGAATTGTTGCACAGTTACGTTTTGCCAATTCATCCTCGGAAACTAAAACCTGTAGAATGCCTCGAACACTGTCTATTAAAATCATATCGTCTTGTTCAATTTTGGCAATTAAACCACCATCTAATGCTTCTGGGGTAACATGAATTGCAGCAGGAATTTTTCCTGATGCGCCAGACATGCGACCATCCGTTACCAAAGCAACTTGATATCCTCTGTCCATAAGCACCCCAATTTTGGGGGTTAATTGATGAAGCTCGGGCATACCACAGGCCTTCGGTCCCTGAAAACGAACAACAACAACACAATTCTTATCCAGCAATCCCGCTTGGAACATCTGTTCAAACTCAGTCTGGCTGGCACAGACAACGGCTGGTGCTTCAATCACATCTTTGCCCGCAGCAAGTCCAGAAGTTTTAATTACCGCTCGACCAATATTACCGCTTAATACTTGCAATCCCCCCTGCTGTTTAAAGGGGGTCAAAACTGAGGTTAAAACATCTGGATTACTAGAGGCAACAGGCCCCTCAACCCAGACCAGGTTATTATTATCTAACAGGGGTTGCTGCGTGTATTTATCCAAACCAAAGCCCATAACAGTATTCACATCCTGATGTAATAATCCTGCTTCCAATAGGGTTCGAATAAAATAGGCCATACCGCCAGCTCTTTGGAAATAGTTAATATCAGCCTGTCCATTGGGATAAATTTTAGTAATCAACGGGGTTACTGCTGATAATTGGGAGAAATCATCCCAATTAACAGAGTATCCGGCTCTGGCTGCTATAGCGATAAGATGCATCGTGTGATTGGTTGATCCTCCTGACGCCAGGAGACCAACAATACCGTTCACAATACTTTTTGCCTCAATCATCTGACCAATTGGCATATAACCGCTGGTTAAATCAGTTAAAGAAAGAACCTGGCGTGCGGCAGCTTTGGTTAACTCATCCCGAAGGGAGGTATTGGGATTAATAAAGGAAGAACCTGGTAATTGTAATCCCATGATTTCAATTATTAATTGATTTGAATTTGCTGTACCATAAAAGGTACAAGTTCCTGCAGAGTGATACGATGCAGCCTCTACATCTAATAATGCGTTTTTATCAACTTTACCTTCGGCATACAATTGACGAACTCGAGCTTTTTCTTGATTGGATATGCCTGAAGGCATAGGACCTGCTGGAACAAAAATGAAGGGCAAATGGCCAAAACTCAGTGCCGCCATTAGTAAACCGGGAACGATTTTATCACAAATACCAAGCATCAAGCCGCCATCAAACATATTATGAGACAAACCAATAGCCACTGACATAGCAATGACATCACGACTTAATAAACTTAACTCCATCCCAGGTTGACCCTGAGTAATACCATCGCACATAGCTGGAACACCAGCAGCAAATTGGGCAACACCTCCAGCTTTATATATTGCTTCTTTGATCAACTCCGGAAAGGCGAGATAAGGTTGATGTGCTGATAACATCTCGTTATAAGCAGAAATAATAGCGATATTTGCTTTGACTTCACCACGTAAATTGAGTTTATCCTGTTTGGTACACGCTGCAAATCCATGAGCCAGATTACCGCAATGAAGACTACCCCGCTGAGGGCCTTTCACTCGCGCTTTCGCAAGATGTTCTAAATATAATAATCTGTTTTCCTTACTGCGGTTACTGATATTATCTGTAACCTGGGCTACAACTGGGTGCATACTTATTCCTCACGATGGTGCATACATCACCTGCACATTTGTATTCTGATTATTTAAAATGGCACTCACGGGCATGAACATCGGATTACCCTCTGCCAATGCTTGATTAAAAACAGAACGTTTTTTCTGACCGACCAGATGTAAAAAAATAATACGACTATCAAGTAGTCGTTTTTTTGATAAGCTCACTCGTTGATGAAGAGCCGTTTGGGGAGTAACGTAAAGCACCGCCTCGCTGTTATCATCCAGACCTTGAGCTAACTCATTACTACAGGGAAATAATGAAGCGGTATGACCATCTTCTCCCATCCCTAAAATTACTGCATCAAAAATAGGTAACGAAGCTATGACACCGGCTGTCTTTTTTAGACTATCGGCAGGGTGTGTGTGCTCGTCATACAAGCTAAGAAATTTTGCCCCTTTTGCTTCATGTTGTAATAAAAAATGCTTAACCAAAAGTTCGTTCCGGTCGATATCGTCAGCACCAACACAACGCTCATCAGCTACGGTAATTGTAACTTTATCCCACGGCAGCTTTTTTTTTGCTAAAATTCCAAATAAATCAACAGGAGTTTTTCCTCCCGATACCACCAGATATGCCTGCCCTCGCTGGTTCACGGCTTTTTCTAAAATTTCTTTAATTTGTTCAGCCAAAATACTGTTTAATATCTGGGCATCACCAAAGCTATGAAATTGCATTTTGCTCATCCCCTGCATATTCCTCCTCACTCAATAAACGAAGGGCTTCCACTGGCCCCCATGCTCCAGACTCATAAGTGTACAGAGGGGATTGCTCAACTTCCCATGCAGTTTTTATACTGTCGATCCATGTCCATGCCTGCTCTATTTCATCTCGACTTACAAATAAATACTGGTTTCCTAACATGATTTCTAAAAGTAATCGCTCATAGGCATCAGGACTTCTCAAGGCATGAGACAGGTGATTAAAATTCAAATCTAACTTAGATTCCCGCAACTCCATTCGTTCACCTAGTCCTGGAGTTTTATTGATAATTTTTACTCCAAGTCCCTCATCGGGTTGTAAGCGAATAATTAATTGATTGGGAGATAATTCTTTTTTGATGTGAGCAAAAATATTATGAGGCTGTGATTTAAAATAAATCACCACTTCGCTCTGCTTTTTTTCCAGTCTTTTACCGGTTAATAAATAAAAGGGAACGCCAGACCACCGCCAATTATCGATATATGCTTTAATGGCAACAAAAGTTTCGGTCTTTGAACCTTGATTCGCTCCCTTTTCTTCCAAATATCCGGGAATTATCTTACCTTTTATTACGTTACCTGCATATTGAGCGCGCACCGCGTGATCCTGAATATTAGCCTTACTAATCATACGCAATGATTTGAGTACTTTTAACTTTTCACTACGGATGCTTTCTGCAGAGAGATCCAACGGAGGCTCCATCGCAACTAGAGACAGGATTTGTAATAAATGATTTTGCAGCATATCTCTGACTTGACCCGATTGATCATAGTAATTCCAACGTCCTTCAACACCAATTTCTTCAGCAACAGTTATCTTTACCTTATCAATAAATTGGTTATCCCAATTTGAGGAAAAGATTAAATTAGCAAAGCGAAGTACTAAAAGATTCAATACCGTTTCTTTGCCAAGATAATGATCAATACGATAGATCTGATCTTCAGAATAAAAATGTGCCACCTGATTATTAATTTCTTTTGAAGATGCCAGATCATGACCAATAGGTTTCTCCAAAACAACACGGGCAGGTTGCTTATTTAAACCCACCTGAGAAATACCCAGACAAACCTGAGCATATAAAAAAGCAGGAATTGCAAAATAAGAAATCACTATCCGCTCAGCAGGATTAGCATACTCAGCTAATTTTTGATAATCATCAAACTGAGTCAAATCCAATTGGCGGTAGGTCACTTTAGCGATAAAACGTAACCAAACGGTTTCATCAATCGGCTCTGATAAAAAACTTTGAACTTTAGATTGAAGCAAATCAAGAAAGGCAAATTGAGTTAAATCTTCTCGAGCACATCCAATAACTCGGGTATCTTGATGCAGAAGTTGAGCATATTCCAATTGATATAGCGCGGGCAATAATTTACGACAGGATAGATCACCCAAAGTGCCGAACAAGATAATATCACAGGGATATTTGGAGACTGCTTTTTCGAGCATGTTTTATCCTAAACATTCTTTGTTCCGTTAACTCCAACCTTAATTACTGTGTTTTTGAGCGCCCTGAAAACAACATTATTAATATGAAAAAAAACATTTTATAACAAAACTGTTTCGATTTTACATGACCCTAATTAAGCGTCAATCAAATTTACAAATTTCAACAAAAATTTCAAACAAGTTTTTTATTTGGCTAAATGATTCTTATTTGTCATACCTCATAGATATCCAATATTTTATTTTGCTCATTTTTTCAAAACAAGGTAAGGTATCATACTATAGCGCATAATAATTGCTCTTATAGAACCAATAAATTTAGAGTTTTTCAAGGATGATTAGATGAGAGTAATTAATAACATTGGTTTTATACTTCTTGCAGTCTACTTAGTTCTGGTAGCATTTATTGCCCTGGGTGCACTTATACCCTCTGCAGTTATTGGTATCGTTGCTTTAGCTGCCGCTGTTTTTATACTCATTGGCAGATGAATGCGCCTTAAAGTCTCCGGCTTTTTTTCAAAAGTACTTCATGTCTGCAGTACTAGGTGAGCCCTTGTATATTACCAACCTAATCTCTTCTGTAAGTCTAAAATCATGAATAACGTTGCAAAAAAAATAATCTTGTCAGTTATATTTTTATCGATGTATGGTTTACTTTTTTATTTTTTATTGACAGCACAGCTTAGAATGGACTTTTCTTCTTTTTATGCCTCTGCTCTAGCATATACCCAAGGAACTAATCCTTATCACTCAATAGTAGCCTCCTATTTTCTAATACCGATTAAATTGCCTGCAAATTTAAATCCCCCCTTCTTCTTGCAACTATTTAGTCCTTTTACATACCTGAATTTTAAATGGGCCTCTTCACTTTGGTTCCTCTGCTCTCTTATTTTCGGCAATATAGGAGCGTTATTGTGTTTCAAGCTGTCTTGTTCTGAGGAGTTCTTCAAAAAAAACCGACTATTCTTAGTATTTGTTTATTTAGGGATGTATTCCACTGTGATGAATACTGGTATTGGACAAATCGGCGGTTTTTTATTGTTTTTTGTCATGGCCGGTTATTATTTTTACCTGCAAAAACAGGATTGCATTACGGGGATATTTTGGGGCGTTATTATTGCAATAAAATTATTCCCCGCGTTACTTTTTATATTTATGCTGAGTCAAAAAAGATACCTGGTTTTTTTTATCACCGCCATCTGTTCTGTATTGGCATCTCTTTTGCCATTGTTCGATAGGCCCGAACTTTACTCTCTTTATTTTAACATGCTGACTCGTATGTTATGGTTTGGGGATAATTGGAATGGATCTCTTTATGGATTTATATTTCGTCTTTTTGTAAATATTAAGTCGTATCAGAATTTGGAGATGATCAAGATAATTTTTCTTCTCTTTTTTATTATTTTATCTATTTGGTATGGTTATACGATAAATTTCTTTAGAAAAACAACAAAATCCAATCCTCAATCAGATCATCGCGCATTTTGCCTGACGCTGGTCATGATGTTACTAATGAGCCCACTAGGGTGGCTTTACTATTTTTCATTGCTGATCATGCCCCTTACCATAATCTGGCAGTCATTTAATCACGACAAATTAAGATCAAATAACGTGGTGTTGCCATGGGTACTTTCTTTATTTCTTATTAATTTTCCTCTTGGTTATATTGAAAGTAGTTCCATGCATTCGATTATATACAAATTAACCATCTACTCACCCTATTTCTATGGTCTGGTTATTATCGCCTATCTTCTTAGCCGTATAGACGAATCGATACTTCCTTCGAGAATTGGTGAACTAAACAACATAAATTATCTCCATTCTCTCTATCTGAGCTTAGGTTTAGGGGTATTTATTACTTTAAGTTCTTTTATCGTTCATCTTATCCATACTCAATACCATAACATCACTGCAGCATATTAACCTTATGCTCTCCCGTAACAGTTACCAAAAAAGGAACATTGCAAAACTCCATTTTTATGCTATATCAAATAATATGTATTTATTTCGTTATGACCTTAAACTCAAGATCATTTTAGGAGCAACAGATGCTTAATAAACGGTTTTCAGAACGACTAAATAAAGAACTGGATAGCATCGGGGCTCCAGAAACCACTGCAGAACGAATAGAGGTTCTTTCAAAGCTCATTAAAGTCCCTAAATTTAAAGCAGAAGCGCTACTTAATGGCAGCACTACTCCGGATGCGACATTATTAACTGTTTTAGCTCAGGAGTTAGAGGTTAATGCTGATTGGTTATTAGGTAAAACGGACTCTAAATCAGATGCCCACTAAAGCGTTATCCGTGAAAGCGATGATTGAGACTAATCGGTTTTGCATTTTTTTTAATATATTCAATAATTTTTCCAGCTATATTAATACCCGTTGCCTTTTCTATACCCTCAAGGCCCGGTGAAGAGTTAATCTCTAAAACTAAGGGACCATGATTTGATCGAATCAAATCCACTCCAGCAACTTTTAATCCCATGGTTTTAGCAGCACTAATAGCAATAGCTCGTTCTTGAGGCGACAGTTTTACTTTCATTGCTTTACCACCTTGATGAACGTTGGCCCGGAACTCGCCATCTTTTGCCTGGCGTTTCACTGCCGCAATAACTTTGTCACCAATTACAAAACAACGAATATCAGTTCCTCTTGATTCCTCAATAAATTCTTGAACTAAAATATTAGCATGCATTTCTTTAAAGGCATTAATAATGCTAACAGCAGATTGATGGCTGTCTGCAAGAATCACCCCTTTCCCTTGGGTTCCTTCCAAAAGTTTTATCACCAACGGTGCCCCGCCAACCATATGAATCAAATCTTCTGTATCATCCGGAGATTGGGCAAAACTGGTTAAAGGCATAGGGATGCCTTTGCGCGCCAACAGTTGTAACGAACGAAATTTATCCCTTGAGCGCGATATAGCAATAGACTCGTTTACAGTATAAATCCCCATGGTTTCCATATGACGCAATACAGCGGTGCCATAGTAGGTAGTTGAGGCGCCAATTCTTGGTATCACTGCATCAAAATAAGGCAAAGGAGCACCTCCCCGGTAATGAACCTTGGGATTGGAAGCGGCGACATTCATATAACAATACAAAGGGTTAATAATTTTAACCTCATAGCCAGCCGCTTCCCCTTCGGCTTTCAGACGCTTATGCGAATACAAATGTGGGTTAGTGGCTAATATTGCAATTTTCATGAATGAATAGTTCCTCAATTATTATTTCTATCTCTAAGTAAAGCCTAGTTTAAAAAGTATAAAATCTCATCCCACTTTATCGAAATAAAGGAGTTTAATAACAAAGCATGTAAAGAATTATAAGCGTACCCAACTTTACTGATGAATCAATCTAAATAAAGTCGTGATGAACGAAGCTAAGAAACCAGTAACAAATAGTCCTTAGCCAATAAATCAGCATGGTGCGGGGTAGTAAAGAACGCATTTAATTCACCTTGTGGATTAAATAACATTAAAGCACCACTATGCTGAACATCATAGTTTTGGGGATCTGTACTGTCTTTATTAGCTACCTTCCCATAAGCGATACCCATTTCTCGGGTCATTAACTTAATTGCATCTTCTTCGCCGCTGGCTCCATAAAAAGCAGGATGGAAGGAAGTAACATAATGATCTAATTTCTCCAGGCTATCTCGATCCGGATCGATAGATATCATTACCACACGGGGTAAATTTTTAAGCCCTTTCTCATCAAGAATGCGATACATCTTACCTATTTCCGCCATAGTAGTAGGACATAAATAGCCACAATTTGTAAACCCGAAAAAGACTAAAGTCCAGCGGCCTTGTAAGCTGGAGTTATCAAATGGTTTTTGATCGATACCCGTCAAACTGAATTGATTTACCGTCCGAGGATTTTCAAGATATGTCCCATGAAATACTGCGGGGTCTATTTTTTTCTTAAAATGAAGATGTTGTGACAAAAAAATACCCGCAAATAATCCAGCAAGGGCCAATAAAATGGTAACGGTTAAAGTAACACCCTTTATTTTTATACTCATTCTAAATCTCCTTACAAATAATGATCTACTAACAGGAATACAAATAATAACATCAGATACACAATTGAAAATCTAAAAGTTCGCATGGCAATTACCGGTTTATCTGTATGATATAGTTTATGTGCCCAAAACAAAAATCTGAAACCCAGTCCTAAAGCACCGGCCAGATAAAACCAGCCACTCATACCAACAGTAAATGGCAGAGCGCTAACTACTATCAATAAAATAGTGTATAAATAAACATTTAATTTCGTATATTGGATGCCATGGGTCACAGGTAACATGGGAATTTGTGCATGCTGGTACTCTTCAAAACGATAAATCGCCAAGGCCCAAAAATGAGGTGGTGTCCAGGTAAAAATAATCAATACCAGGAGTAAAGCCTGGGGATCCAAATGATTGGTAACTGCAGTCCAACCTAATAATGGTGGAGCGGCACCTGCTAATCCACCGATGACAATATTTTGTGACGTAGCTCGCTTTAAATACCCGGTATAAACACCAGCATATCCGATTAAAGTGACAAAAGTAAGCAAAGCTGTCAGTTTGTTTACGAAAACAACCAAGATCGTTAAACCTATAATCCCTAATATCAGGGCGAACCATAGAGCTTGGATAACTGAAACTCTACCATGAGCCACTGGCCTTTTTTTAGTTCGGGCCATAATAGAATCGATGTGTCTATCAACTAAATGATTAATTGCCGCGGCACTCCCGGCACATAATCCTATACCTATCAATGTAAAACTAATTAGAGATAAATCTATCCAGCCTGATGTTGCTAAATACATTCCAACTACTACAGTCAATAGCATCAGCAAAACAACTCGAGGTTTACAAAGCTCTATATAATCGCGCCAGTCAACCGGTAAGCGCGAAACCATTTCAATAGGCATGCTTCTGCTCTCCTCGAGTAAAATGCAACATGCTGAAAATGACAGCTAGTAAGAGCGCCGCTATTCCATTGTGAGCGACGGCCACTTTTATGGGTAATAAATAAATCACATTCATCACGCCTAATATAAATTGCACCACCGCTAATAGAGCTAATAACCAAGCTGCTGCTCTTAAATATTTTGAGTGTGCTTTCAATACAATGAGCGAGGAAAGGGTCAGAACGTAGCATGCAGTCAAAACTGCTCCAATGCGATGGATGAATTGAATAGTGACCCGAACTTCATTATCCAGCAATCCACCTTGATAATTGGCACCAACTGATGAAAATAGATTAAACCCCTTGGTAAACTGCAGTTCGGGAAACCAAACGCCATTACACAAAGGAAATCCAATGCAAGAGATGCCGGCATAATTTGAGCTTACCCAACCACCTAATGCAATTTGAAAGAAAACAATAAGGACACCTAATCTTAGCCATGGCCGCCACTGAGGTAAGTTCTGTCCTAAAATATTGCTCAGTTGTAAACGGAATCGACTTAAGCAGGCGAAAATTAATATTCCCCCTAAAAGATGTCCCATCACCACCACTGGTAACAGTTTTAAAGTTACCGTCCACATTCCTAAAGCAGCCTGAAAAACCACTAGTATCAATAAAGCTACAGGCAAATGCCAAGGTAGCTGAACCCCTTGAAAACCTTTTCGTAGTACACTAAAACCAATAAAAAAAATTAAGAGTCCTAAAGTACCTGCGGCATAACGATGCGCCATTTCTGTCCATGCTTTTCGCGATTCAATAGGAATCTGGGGAAATTTTGATTGAGCTTCCTGCAGACCAGTATGAGCACCCGGGAGTACCATTTTTCCATAACAGCCAGGCCAATCGGGACAACCTAGACCTGCGTCAGTTAAACGAGTATAAGCTCCAAGCATCACTACAAATAAAGCCAATAGAATGGCAATCGTTGCCGCTCTACGTATTGAATTGTTCTGCATCAATTTAACCACTCTTCTTTTCAGTTGTACTTAGTAAAAGCTTCAGATCTTTATATATGTCATCTGGATTGACCTGCGACTGATAACTTAGAATCAGGTAATTATCGGGATTCGCAATAAAAATTTTTGTGCCAGGGGATATGGTATTTAACTTCTTCATATCGTCTGCTGATAATTGAACTACATTGAAATCTCGCTCTTGGAACACTGACTTCATTTTATCGGTTATTGAATTAAGCTCATCACCTAGAATCAACTGTTGATCAACCTGATACAATTTACGCCCCAAAGCCAGGCGTACTCTTGCCAACATATCAAGTTGCTTCTGGCAACTCTGGTTACATGCACCCGGACTCCAAAGTACGAGCTGCCATTTTGTTTTATTACTCATAGAGATTAACGGAACTGGTGGGGTGAGCAAAGTCCCTTTATTTACTTTGGTAGCACCTATCCAGGTTGGGTGTTGGTATAATAAGTAAGCAGCCACTCCAGGGGCGGCGAACATTGTAGCCAAGAGCAATAAAATATAATATTTAGATACTTGTTTCTTCATGTTTTTTTCTTCAGATTTAATGCAACGAATATAATCAAAATAACCAATGCCATTGCAAACCATTGTAGCGCATAGGCTAAATGACGTTGCGGTGGCATGGATACTATCGCCCATTCACGCACAAATCCATATGCGTCTTGCTTACCGAGACGAATAATAAACGGATAGACCTTTTTTTGCAAAATTTGGCTTATCATTTTTGTGTCCAAAAGCTCAAGAATAGTAATCCCATTTTCTTTTTCTTCAAGCCCCGGCCCTAAAACCCATTGTTTTTTGCTGGGAAAATAAGCACTACCCTTCAATTGCACTAGTCCACTCGGTCTTTGAATTGCAGGAAAAGATTGCCTTGTGGTATCTCCAGGTATCCACCCCCGATCAACCATAACAACTGAGCCCTCTGCAAGGAGCAACGGTGACAATACATCATAACCAAACTGGTGTTGATGATGCTGATTATCAAGCAAAAAAATTGATGACAAATAAGTACCTTGTAATGTGATCCTTTGGTATTGCATTGGTAATTTTTGATTTGGTTTCCAAACTAGAGGCTGTTTCTTGGCGAGAGCCTTCTCAGCCACAACCATCTTTGTTTTTTCATCAGCTCGTTGTATTTGCCAAAAACCCAGGCGTATAAATAACGAAATAAATACCCCTGTGAGTATAATCATTAACCAATTTGGGGTGAAACGAAAATTAAAACAAGTTAAACTAGGCATCGTCTATTCATTGCTCTGTAAGTTAGCTAGCTCCTGACTGAGGGTAGCAATTTGAGGAGTATAACAAATGATCACTAAGCTGTTCATCATTTTTATCATGATTATTATCGCAGGCTCCCTGGCAAGTGGCTTGTTTTTTCTTGTTCGAGATACGGGAAACTCAAAACGAACGGTTAAAGCATTAACTATAAGAATAACTATTTCACTGAGTTTATTTATTTTTTTATTTATTGCGTTTAAATTAGGACTGATTCAGCCTCATGGGATTTAATAGTCTGCTGAACTGATGAGCATGAAAAAAATGGATACAACCAACCATGGTTGGGATTTTCAATTCCTAAAGGAAAGGGAGCATACATGTTAATGAGTGTATAAATGTTGTTTTGTTTTATGATTGGCTTACAAATAATTTTTAAGCCCAGTAAAACCATCCCATTGCAATTCCTTATTGCCTTGTTTTTTCTCTTTACAGTTCAACTGTCACAGTCATTTGGTAAATCTATGAACAAACAAGGAAGACTACATCTATTAGGATTTTAATATTGAATATAAAATCCAAAATACTTGGTTCAAGGGATTAGTTGCTTTATTTCTTTTCTTGATTCTTGTGAATGGAGTCAGTACATTCATATTATGTGGACCATATACTTGTCCTGATAACCCTGCTCAATATTATTTTTAAGTATCCATTTGAGACTTTAAGGATTCATTATGCGCTTGTTATTGCTCAGTTTAATTTCATTTTGTAGCTTTCTGCATGCCGATACCATTAATAATTACATGAGTATCGCGAATAATATTCCACAAATGGAGATCAAAGCGGATCCACAAGCTCAAGCATGGGCCAGATCAGCTCATCATGTGCTTACAATAACCTGCGAAAGCATTGCAGAGACAATGATACAAGCTAACGAAACTGCCAAAAGCCTAGGAAAGCCCATTTTTTGTTTGCCAGCGGGAACGCAGCTGAATTCGGCGAACCTAAATGAGTTGATTCAACAAACCTACAAAGAAATCTCCAGTCAGCAAAGTGATAAAGATAAAATGACGGTGTCCCAAATAGCCTGGTTGGGAGTCAGTAAACGATATTCATGTCAAAATAGCAGCAATCAAGTAGCTCATGTCAGCTCCTTATTAGGTAAATAAATATCTCATCTTATTCGGCAGTCTTGGGCTCGCTTAAACCAAGACTGCGAGATTACTCCTATTAACTGACGTTTTACCACCAACCAACTACTTACTGAACTCTTCAAAAGCTTCCAAAGCTTCTGCTGCATACATCAAAGAAGGACCACCCCCCATATACACAGCCATACCTAATGTTTCCAGTAGTTCTTCTCTTGTCGCTTGTAATTTAATCAGAGCTTGGGAATGAAAGCCGATACAGCCAGGGCATTGTTTAGAAACAGCTAAAGCCATAGCAATAAGCTCTTTGGTTTTTTTATCTAATGCTCCCTCTTTGTTTACCGCTTGTGATAAAGCAGAAAAACCAGCCATAACCTCGGGCATTTCCTTGCGCATTTTAGCTAATTGGGTACTTATATCCTTGGTGATATGAGAAAATTTATCTGACATAACGTAAGCTCCTTGTTGATTAATGAAATTAGCGTTCCTAATTTAACTTCAGTTATGGATAAGAAGCTTATTAAACCCAGTCACTACCTCGATCCGTTCGCCCTGAGGAGTCGCTTTAGCGACGTCTCGAAGGGTTTTGGCCCAGTGCCTAGCCTTCGAGACGGGCTAAAGCCCTCCTCAGGCCGAACGGAGCATGGTAAAATCTGAGTTCCTTATCCATAACTCACGTTAATTTAACGTATTATTATATTCTACAAAAGGACAATTGGTGAATGAGCAGGCTTTTGTTTGCTCTTTCTTTCCGTCTCTTAGCAAATGGCTTGATTTAATGCCTCTTTTGCTAATGTTAATCGTCTTTGAACTTCACCCAACTCACCCTGTACACTTAAAATTGCCGCAGCATTACTGCCCTGTTTCATCTGAGATAAAGCTTTTGCAATTGCTTGTTGCTGATTCTCCAGAACAGACACCTCCCTTTCAAGGGTTTCTATCCATTGCTGCCGTGTACTAAGCATTTTTACGCCAAAATGTGGCTTATCCCCTACCTTATTTTTTCGACTTTCTATTTGACATAGAGCTACTAAAACATTTACCTTTTGTTTGATACGATTGGCAAGATAATGGGCGCTACGCTCATTTTTCTGGTGAGCTAATGCATTAATATCCGTTTTAATTTCATCAACACAGACGGTGGCAGTTAGCTCATTACTCGAACGAAATAAACCTCTAGGTACACTCTGCCTTGAGATTAATGAACTTAATCCACTGATTTTCCATTCCAGTTCTGGTAAGCGCGAAGTTAACTCCGCTAACTGTTCATTAATGTAATTCATAGGTCATTCATGAGTTGTTGACAGCCCTGTCTGTTGAATTAATATATTAAGTCGCGGGTTCCAGAGCAGTATTTCTTGATTTTAACCAGGCACTGATAAATGGAGGGGAGCACATCAATATTAAGCCTACAATTAAAGTCAATTCATAACGAGCAGTGCTTCCTACATTAATACCTTCTGGTGGAATAAAACTAACTGCTAAAGTAGAAACCACACCCACAATACCGATGCCCGCTACAAATAACATGCCTGGCATTCCTCCAGGAATTTTAAATGCCCGGATATGATTGGGTTGGCTTAGTCGCAATTTAATTGCCGCAATAAACATAATAAAATACATCAGCATATACAATTGCGCTGCTAAAGCAGTTAATAACCAATACGATCCATTAACACTGGGCATAAATAAAAATAAAGCTGACAATATGGTAACAATCATTGCTTGGGTTACCAACATCATCACCGGTGCGCCTTTAGCATTTGTACGCTGGAAAACCTCAGGTAAATTACCATCTTCAGCCGCGACTAATAACCCCTTTGTAGGAGCAATAATCCAGTTACTCACCCCTCCAAGCCCCCCTAATACCAACATTACAGCCACAACGGGCATCATCCAATGCATGTGGTAACTAGTAAAAAATGCTTCAAAAGCCTGCATAATTCCCGCGACTAAATTGATATCTTTTCCGGGTAAAACCACAGCAATGGCCAAAGAACCAAGAATCAAGGTACTTAAAATAATACCTACAGAATAAATTAAGGCCCTTGGAAAAGCATGCTGAGGATTTTTGACATCATTAGCATGTACCGTAGCTATTTCTATTCCACAAAAAGACATGATAATTGCAGTTAACGACACCCACACCGATTTATCGGCCAAGTGGGGAACAATGCTTGGGATGTCAAATTGAATTTGCAAGGGATTACCCTGGGTAATCCATGCCACGCCTAAACCAATAATCAGGGACATAGGCAATAATAAACCGGCTAAAGAACAGACATTGCTAAAGAGGGCTGAAGAACTCATACCACGTAAATTAAGAGCGGTTGCCCCCCAAAAACAACTGACAATAACAGCCCAAAGAAAATAGGGGTTACTGGTTAAAGCAGGATTTATCAAATAACCAATTGTTCCAGCAACAAAAGATAATATTGTCGGATACCAAATCACATTTTCAATCCATTGCAGCCAAATGGCTAAAAAACCAGATTTCTTCCCGAAAGCTTCTTTTACCCAAATATAGATACCACCTTGCTTTGCCCAACCTGAAGCCAGCTCGGCTGAGACTAAAGCCGTAGGAATTAAGAAAAATAAGGCGCCTAAAACAAAATAAAATATTAATTGGCTACCAAATAAAGCCGTGGCGGGCAAATTACGGATACTGTCCACAGAACCGACTGTAATCATAGTCAAGCTAAAAATTGTAAGTGAGTGTTTTTTATTACTCATTTCATTCCTTCAATACAGTCTTTATCAGATCAAATGCTTATTATATAGAAACAAGCTTAAGTAAATCTTAATAATCGCATAAAAAATAGGCAAATACTACATTATTCTTAATCAGCTTTTAAAACTTATCGGCCTATACTTTGCCCACATAGTGAGGTAGGCATACTAGATTGCAAATAAGGCCAAACTTAAAATCTACAGAGGCTTGCGCAATAGAAAGGAATAAGAGAATCGTGCGGGCCTAGTCATTATTAGTCCTTCAATAGAGTGTTAGATTGTATTTCCATAGAGATCCTTATCTAATAAAATTATTCATCGGCATCATATCAGGTTCCTAGAGGAAGCTAAATGCATCAAACTGATGTTTTTAGCAGGTGTACAACAGCCATTTTGATCATAGTCCTGTTCATTCGGATGGTGCCCAATAGAGTTGGTAACGGAGAATTTTTGATGCATTTGATTAAAAAAAGCTGCTTTGGAAACGCTTATTTTCTCTTTAAGTTGAGTCTGGATCGCTTTGATGGCAACCTTATTGTTGTACTTAACAGCATGCTCCAAAGCAGTACGCCCTTCTTTATCTCTAATACGAAGTGAGGCACCTTTGCCCAGCAATAGTTCAAACAGTTTGGATTCACTAGTAATAATTGTTGATTTACAGATAATCATTAGAGGAGTTCTTCCCTTCTTATCCCGGGAGTTAATATCAATCTCCTTAATCTTCAACACATCTTCCACCATATCTGTACCTCCGAATTTACAGACTATGTGAAGCAAGGTAGCCCCATCTTTTTTGCGCCGTTGATTAATGCGGTAATGAGTTAATGAAATCATTTCCTTAACTACTTCCCGTCGGCCATGCTGTACAGCAGTCAATAGAGGTGAGTGATCGCTTATCTTGCAATTTAAAGAAATCGACCAACCAGCATTCAGACATTTTTTCACGGTTGAAACATCACCTTGTAAAGCGGCCATCGTAAAAAACGATATTTTTTCAGGGTAGGAAATCCTAGACTTCACGGGATAGGATGGAAATACGTTGAGTAATAATTGGAACAATTGACCATCATATTTTAAGGCAATAAAATCGGTACTCACCGTAAGTCTTTGTATTGCTGGCTCTGAAGTACTCACCCGATACAGTTCATTCACCAATTGTTTTGAGGTGAACATAAAATAAGGTTGTTTGACCTGTTGTTCATATAAATCATTGATATTGATAAATCGCCATAAATTGCCGGAACGCCTAAATCCCATGGCATGATCATCCGAGCTAATCATCACGGCTATCTTGCTATTAATTCCTATGTTTTTCAATAGATTGAAATAAGCCTCTGCCTCCTTCCTGGAAGCAAATGTATGGGTTTTATAGAAAATTTGTTTGGGCCTGGCTGGTGCGGAACTGATTGTGGCCAAAATAGTCGATACATCAGATTGCCAAACGAGTTTGCGATATTTTTTTTTATAATCTAACGGCTCTTGGGCAACACAGATGCGTTTACATAATGCAGGCAGGGTTTCGATGATTTTCTCGTCTGCTGTCAAAAATTTATTATGTAGTTTTTTATCTTGCACTCGCTTTATGGCAGCAGGAAGATTTGTTTGATGGACTCTGAGAAGGTGGATTTGACGATAAAATAATTTTTCCTTATGAGTGGCAGCTGCCAGTGCCCAATTAAGAGTAAAACCATAACACACTCCCTCAAACTCTGGATGTCCCAAACTTTTTAAAATGGTGGTGATTGCATCATGAGTCAATGCGTCGGGAGCTGGGGGTTTAGCTGGCATTATCCGAAGCAGAGTTAAAATGAATGTTATATAAATTCCCAAAAGATAAAGCAGAATAACATTCATGTCTGATCGCTCGCATACAATTCATAGCAAACCTGAGTATAAGATTATTTAATCGATAACGCCGATACTCTGTATTTTTTAATTTTAGCCGCAAGAAGCAGTTACTGTATATGGTCCCAGATTAGTCAACTCAGCTTTTGCTCCTGAATTGGCAGTAACAGGAATAACCTGCATATTCTGAACCGTCTGCACTAAAGTTTGCCCTTTAGCTACACTGGTGCCATTGATTTGACCGCTCCCACTTAGGACTTTGATTAAAATATTATGACTCTGGCTTGAAACAACATTCATATGACATAGTGAGGTAATGGTGTTAGGTAGCGAGTTCCTCAGCATGAGTGCTTTACCAGGAAATAACTCATAACTGGTTAACATCCATTTTTTAAATGGCTCACTCGTTGTAACGCCTTTGGTACTAACCAAGAAGGCAATAGAAAAGAAGAAACAATTCATTGTTTTGTTCATCACTCTTCCTTAAAAAATAAACCCATGACATTTATCAGCCTGAGGCCTAGGATAAACCAAAATAACGACAAAAAAAATGGATTAACACCCTCACCATCAAATACCCCTCATCTCTTCAGCTTTTCAATCAAGATAAATCTACAGGTCTAAGTTGTACATAACCTCACCAAGTAACGCTTATTCAAGCTACCTGTATTAAAAAGTTCATCTTATCAATTTAAAGTATTATTTCCCAATCCCATTAAGTGGCATAACTTTATCTCTCTGTGCTATAGTGCCTATTTTTTTCGGGTACTATTTATGTTTGACAACTTAACCGAACGTTTGACCCGCACCTTTAAAAACCTCCGAGGGCTGGGTCGTTTAACAGAAGAAAATATCCAACAAGCCTTGCGCGAAGTAAGACTGTCGCTAATTGAGGCAGATGTAGCGCTCCCTGTTATTAAAGAATTTATTGAACAAGTTAAACAAAAAGCCCTGGGGAAAGATGTCCTAACCAGCTTAAATCCTGATCAGGCATTTATTAAAACAGTCCATGATGAATTAATCCATGTGATGGGTGACGAACGCGCCGAGCTTAATTTTAAAACACAGCCGCCCG
Source organism: Legionella antarctica (assembly GCF_011764505.1). Lineage (NCBI taxonomy): Bacteria > Pseudomonadati > Pseudomonadota > Gammaproteobacteria > Legionellales > Legionellaceae > Legionella > Legionella antarctica. Next base: position 441,215 of record NZ_AP022839.1, on the reverse strand, counting down.
CTGTATTTTTGATGGCGGGCTTACAAGGCTCGGGTAAAACAACCAGCACCGCGAAACTTGCCCGCTATTTAAAAGAAACCGAGAACAAGAAAGTAATGCTGGTCAGTGTTGACGTTTATCGACCAGCCGCCATCCAGCAACTTAAAGTACTGGCCGATCAGATTGATGTAGCGTTCTTCCCGGCAGAGTCCAGTGAACAGCCCATAACTATTGCGCAAAAAGCATTAGACAGTGCCAAAAAGCAGTATATGGACATACTAATCATCGATACTGCAGGCCGCATGCACATCGACTCAGACATGATGGATGAAATTAAAGCACTGCATCATGAAGTAAATCCAATTGAAACTCTGTTTATTGTAGATAGCATGACAGGGCAAGATGCAGCGAATACCGCTAAAGCCTTCCACGAAGCCTTACCTTTAACTGGAGTAATTCTTACGAAAACCGATGGTGATGCTCGGGGTGGAGCAGCTCTTTCCGTAAGACAAATTACAGGTCAACCGATTAAATTTATAGGTAGCGGTGAGAAAGTAGAAGCTTTAGAGCCTTTTCATCCGGAGCGTATCGCCTCTAGAATACTTGGTATGGGCGATATTCTCACTCTCATTGAAGAAGTTGAGCGCAAGGCTGATAAACAGGCCAGTGAAAAATTAGCTAACAAATTAAAAAAAGGTAAGGGCTTTGATCTGGAAGATTTTAAACAACAACTCCTGCAAATGAATAACATGGGAGGAGTTGCTGGCATGATGAGTAAATTGCCTGGTATAAGCCAAATGCCGCAACAGGCAATGCAACAGGTAAATGACAAAGCATTGGCTCAAACTGTAGCTATTATCAACTCAATGACACCGAAAGAAAGACGTATTCCTAAAATAATTGTTGGCTCACGTAAAAAGCGTATCGCTCTCGGATCAGGAACTCAAATCCAGGATGTGAATAGATTATTAAAACAATTTGAGCAAATGCAAAAGATGATGAAAAAGTTTACCAAGCCTGGCGGAATGCAAAAAATGATGCGAGGACTTGGCGGTATGGCTGGGATGAAGGGTATGTTTCCAGATGATTTAAAATAGTATTTATTCATCACGAATATAAAGTCCTGATGAACGTTCAGATTTGAGTGCAGACTAAGAGATGTTGCGTAACCAGTTTGTAATGTAGGCTTTTTTATGCATAACAACCTCTCAGGAAGTACCCAGTATAGGCGTTCAAATGGGTGTGCTGAATAGTTAGTAAAATAATTCGCAAGAATTACTTCACATGTCGAGTTAATTTTCGTACAATACACGGCATTTTTATGTAACCACTCTAAAGTAGAGGAAAACAATGGTCGTTATACGTTTATCACGAGCCGGCGCAAAAAAGCGTCCTTTTTATCACATGGTTGTTACTGACAGCCGCAAGCGTCGCGATGGTAGTTACATTGAGCGTATTGGTTATTTTAACCCTGTAGCACGTGGACAAGAAGTGCGTCTTCACGTTGAATTGGAAAAATTGAGCCATTGGCAAAATGTTGGTGCACAATTATCCGATCGTGTTAATGCATTAGTTAAAGAATTTAATAAAGCTGAGTCAGCTGCTTAAGCACGTGAGTAATCAAGCGAACTGGATAGTAATCGGCCGTTTTGGCCGACCTCATGGTATCAAAGGATTTGTAACGGTTCATTCCTTTACAGAGCCTCGTGATAATATCTTGCGTTATACTGACTGGCATGCCTTTTTAAGCAGTTCATGGCAACCTGTAAAGATATTAAGTATCGAAGTCCACAATAAGGCTATTGTAGCTCAGATTGAAGGATACCCGGATCGTGAATTAGTAGCTCGCTTGACTAACACTGAAATCGCCGTACAAAAAGATCAGCTTGCTGAACTTGAAACCGGTGAATATTACTGGCATCAGCTCATTGGCATGAACGTGGTTAACCAAAAAGGAGACTCTTTTGGAGCCGTTGTTGAAGTCATGCCTACTGGTGCAAATGATGTGCTGGTAGTGCAAGGTGAAAAGAGACATTTAATTCCCTATTTACCTGGCCAGTTTATTATTGATATTAACGACAGCCAACAAATAATTACCGTTGACTGGGATTTGGATTTTTAGTGGTGCTGCGTTTTGGAGTAATCAGCTTAATTCCCGAAATACTGGAAAGTTTAAATTTTGGTATAACAGGCAGGGCAATTGAGCAAGGCTTAGCTAAAATTGATTGTTGGAATCCACGAGACTGGGCATTAAGACCTTACAGACAGGTCGATGATAAGCCTTATGGTGGTGGACCAGGAATGGTTATGCTGTATGAGCCATTGCATACAGCTATAGAGCATGCACGAAGTCAATTGCCCAGCAGCTGCAAAACGATTTACCTAAGTCCTCAGGGCAAGGTAATTCGCCAGCATGACCTAAGTAAAGTGGCGAATGAAAAACAGTCCTTGCTATTTATTGCAGGGCGATATGAAGGAATTGATGAACGTATCATTAGCCATCATGTGGATGAAGAATGGTCGTTAGGAGATTTTGTTTTAAGCGGTGGTGAATTGGCTGCTATGGTATTTGTTGATGCGATCATTCGCTTAATACCGGGTAGTCTTGGGCATCTTGGTTCAGCAGAGCAGGATTCGTTTATGAATGGCTTGCTCGACTGCCCTCATTATACCCGACCTGCAACCATCAAAGGGCTGGAAGTCCCCCCCGTTTTGTTAGGAGGGAACCATAAGGATATTGAGAGATGGCGCAGAAAACAATCTCTTGGTAAAACCTGGCTTAAACGCCCGGATTTACTTGAACACATACAGTTAAGTGAAACAGACAGGCAATTGCTTGTTGAGTTTAAATGCGAACACGGTGATTCCTGTTGAGGATAAACCAATTTGAGGAGTAGTCCATGACGAATATAATTGACCAATTAAATGCCGAGCAGATGCAAGGCAAGGAAATTCCTGAATTTAATCCAGGCGACACTGTTCTGGTTCAAGTAAAAGTAATTGAAGGTACCCGTGAGCGTTTGCAAGCCTTTGAGGGTATTGTTATTGCAAAACGTAATCGTGGCCTAAACTCAGCATTTACTGTACGTAAAATTTCCCACAACGTTGGCGTTGAGCGTGTTTTCCAAACCTATAGCCCGATTGTTGATAGCATCACTGTTAAAAGACGTGGGGATGTTCGTCGTGCCAAACTGTATTACTTGCGTAACCTGGCTGGACGTGCGGCTCGAATTAAAGAAAAATTAGCTGGGAAAAAAGGCGACTAACTCTTGAAAGAAAAGCTCATCGTGTCTATTTTTACTACCCCTTTTGGTATGCTTGAGATAGTACATGATGAGCACTTTATTTATAATTCTTCCTTTACTAAAAAAGCAGTCAAATCTTCTCCAAATAGCCTCACTCAGTTAATTACCTACGAATTAAATACTTACTTTGCAGATCCACATCACCGCTTTCAATTACCATTAAAGCCGCAAGGCAGTGCTTACCAGCAAAAGGTATGGAGTGCTTTATTAGTAATTCCTGTAGGACGAACTTTAACCTATGGGGAGCTGGCTCTAAAACTGCAAAGCAGCCCGAGAGCTATCGGACAAGCCTGCAAACGCAATCCTTTAGCTTTATTTATTCCCTGCCATCGAGTGGTGGGACAAAATGATTTAGGTGGATATATGGGAAATCCTCAAGCCCTATTCTATAAAGAATCATTGCTTACTCATGAAGCACAAATATAATAATTGCGCTACGAAAATTAAGATGTTACTGCATAAAGCATTACAGTGGACCCCATTGTCAAGACAGCGATCCGTTTAATTTAAGATATAACTTTAATTCTACTTTCTTTCGTTGACGAGGGTGCGTAGCACACGAGTCAACCACAATAGCAGTTAATGAAACACCTGTTATTGAGCCTGTGGGTATGTGGGCGCGAAGCCATCGAGTGTGGTCAAGCGGTGGATAACGTCTTTTTGTTATCCATGGCTTGTCCACATGTCCCGAAGGGCGATGGCTGATCCGCAGGACGCGTCCACATATCCACAGGCATTCCATTACGCTGCAGCCTCATATAGGCCAGCATAAACCTCTGACGGCGTGTATATTCCAAATGATTGATGAGGTCTTTCGTCGTTATAAAACTTGAAATACACCCTTAAACCATTTCGTAGTGCTAAAACTGTTCCGTATTCTTTTATGTAAATATCTTCATATTTGACTGAACGCCATAGCCGTTCAATGAACACATTATCCATCCATCGACCTTTCCCGTCCATGCTAATTTTGATGTCATGGTCTTTTAAAACATCGGTAAACGCCTTACTGGTAAACTGGGAGCCTTGATCCGTATTAAAAATATCAGGCCTGCCGTGGAGCCTGATGGCGCTCTCCAACGCGCTTACACAAAAGTCATCATCCATGCTGTTTGATACCTTCCAAGAGAGCACCTTGCGGCTATACCAGTCCATTATTGCCACCAAATATACAAAGCCTCCTTGCATCCTAACGTAGGTAATATCGGTGCACCAAACCTGATTGGGTCGATCAATCACTAAACCACGTAGCAAGTAGGGATAAACCTTTTGTTCCTTGTTCTTTTTACTCGTATTCGGCTTTGGTGCCACTGAAACCAGACCCATGATCCGCATCAAACGCTGCACTCTCTTACGGTTAACGTCATGGCCAAGGCGACGTAAATAAGAACGCATCTTTCTGCTTCCATAGAAAGGATGGCGCATGTATTCCTCATCAATCAAGACCATCAAAGCCAGATTCTCTGGGCTCTCGGTACATATTCCTTCGCCAGCAGTGCGATAGTAGCTAGCGCGTGACAAATTAACCAATGCACATTGGCGTACGATGCTGAGTGTAGGGTGATTGACATCAATCATGGCTCGCTTCTCCCGCACGCTCAACTTAGATGACCGGTCTTTTTTTTAAGCCAGTCTAACTCAACCGCTAGCTGGCCTATTTGCGTGTATAATCGATCTCGTTCTTGTATGATGGAGTCCATGTCTTTGTCATGCTTGCCGCTAAACAATTGCTTGCTTCCATCCAGTAATTGTTTTTTCCACAGATTGATTTGTGTTGCATGCACCTCAAATTCAGATGCCAATTCATTGGTCGTCTTGTGACTTTTTAATGCCTCAATTGCTACCTTTGCTTTGAAGTCAGATGTAAATTTTTTTTTAGCCACTTGGTACCCCGTTTAACAATGGTTTCTATTTTACACCACTGTCTCATTTTTGGGGTCCACTATACATTAAGAGGTTTAGCTGATTGCATAAAAAAATACATTAGCAATGTATTTATAATCGAGCTGACTCAATCGGTATGATAGTTGGAGACATTGGTTGTATTATTTTAAAAAAACTTATCCCTATGCTGGTTATCATTCGCCAGGTTTTGTCAAACGACTGGGGTGAGAGGGTCAGTAAATATTGTTTCTCAAAATCAGTAGGTTGCATATTCATTATTTTATCTACATAAAGTTTAATTTCTGCTGTAACTGTGGCGCTTAGCTCTGATTGTCCATTTAAATACTGAGCAAGTCTTTTTGCCACGCTCAGCCGAGAAGACTTAAGCTCATCACAAATTTCACTTAATTCTAATTGAGTACTGTATTCCTCAACAAGATACCTCAAATTTGCCAGAGAGCTGATTAAGCTACGAGCAACTTCTATCTCTTTGCTTGGCATGCTCTCAACCCAGCTAAAAAAAATAGCTTGTTGCTTTGCTAATAAATGCTGAAAAGTTAAATCATCCAAATTAACTAAAGTTGATTCATGCGAATATGCTATGGGACTATTCATCAATTTTATTATCTCTGCTCTGCTCTTTTCTTCATTAGACAGAAAATGGCCTTGTAAGTTATTGTCTTGGTAGAGCATGCACTGAAAAACAGCTATTGCTATAGCAGTTATGGCATAAGATAAATTGTTTTTTAACGGTCTTGATGAATGATCAGAGACTGCGAATAAAAGGGCTATTTTTTTTGCATCCTCATAACAAAAACCATTATTTAACCATTCAAAAACCAATAAATTTATAGTGTCGTCGGCATCTTGAGGATTATCACCGTCTTTATAAAGCTCTGCGATAAATTGGGGCCACTCTAAAAAAAGAAGATATTTTCCTTCACGAAGAGCTTGCACGTATTCTTTAGTGGAAGAGAGCATATCAATTCCTTTCTGGAATCTAACTGTCTAATTTATATCATAAATCATACTATAAATCTTATTGGAATTTATTTCACGTGAAACATCATCATCTCCTTAATTGTTATCCTATACTTAAAATAAATAAAAAAAACAGGTGGAGAATAAAATGAATAATAAATGGCATATCACCTTGATCTTATTTCTTTTACCGATCACTATGGTTTTTGCAAACTGCGACTTAAGTAAGTTCCGTTGGGACTGCGATATTCCAGTCCAGGTAAGAGCAAAGCCGTCGGCTTCATCCCTGGTTTATTGCGGGAACTCCTATGGCTATATCACAAAAAAACAATACGATGTTTTAACTCGTTATCAACGTGCCAGTGTGAATATGGTGTTGGATATTAATGGGGAATATGTTGATAGTCCATGTGAAGGGGCTGAACGCTAATCCCTGATATGGAAATAATCAGACCTCATTAAGTATCTATAACAATGTAGCATAAGCATCATAATTAAAACTGATTGTCGAAACAGTCGTCCCCTCATGAAAATGCCATATTTATTTTCGTAATCGTTGGATCAGATCTTCCATTTTTTTAAATGATTTACAGCCATAAACGTTCTGTTTTAATCAAAGCCAGAAACGCTCAATAGAATTATAATCTGGTGAGTATGGTGGTAGAAAAAACAACTCTCCCCATCCTTGTTTCTTAACAAAAACCCGTACTTTTCTGCTTTTATGTATGGAACCATTGTCTAAAATGATAATTAGTTTTTTGTCTGGGCTTACTTGATGAAGTTGACGTTTCACCTGTCAGCTTGTTTCCAATAGAAACGATTTGTATGCATCTTTAATGCACCAAAAATAGTTATCAATTGAAATTAGCGGAATTAGATCATTTTTTACATGTTGTGTAAAGCGTTAGCATCTTTTACAACAGGTCGGTACCTTATCCATCACAAACTTAAAATTCAGCTAATTTTAATTGTATAGATTCTGAAGCCCATCATCTCGCATAAAAACACGTTCTTTGACTGATTTTCTAAAGAAATTCGTATCCGCTATGTTCGGTCGAGCATGTAAAGAATAGTCTATAATTTGGTCTATAAGTTTTCTTAAAATCAAATCAGCGTCTGGAATTTTAATTGCAACGTCTATGGTTGAAGAGTTTTTTTCATTTCCACTTACATGTTTGGTCTGAGCCGTTTCAAGATCCACGGCCAGTAACATTCGCTCGGTAATCGCTATTTGAGGATCGATACAAATCATAGCTGCTAGTGGATCCCATAAACAAAATTGCTGAAGAAAGGTCTCCATACTCAAATCATCAATCAATTTTTTAAGCATTTGATATATAAGCTTCAAAGCCGGTTGTTGTTTATGGATTAACGAATCAAAAAATTCTTTTGTCATAGGCACCTGGTTCGTCGCATCAAGCGGTACAAGCGTAATTGGTATAGTTGATGAGAAAACAATATCTGCGGCTTTTGGATCGGCATAAATATTCCATTCAGCAACGGTATTATTCGATTTGGTATCAAGCGCTTTTATATTTCCTTCAATGTGTACAGCTCCACCCATAATAACAATTTTTTCAATTTTCTCTTTTGCAAGCTGAGGATATTTTTTAATAAGTTCAGCAATGTTCGTCAGCGGTCCTGTGGCTAGAATAGCTATTCTTTCATTACTATCCTCAAGGGTTTTAACCAACAAATCAACCGCAGAATTAGTTATGTTAGGATTAGGATGTTTTGGGAGTTCGATCCCTAAAAAAAGATTATCAGCCTCTGTTCGAATATACTCTGGAAAGGGTTTTCCTGAGGAATCACATGACTCTTCACTACCATAAGCAATTGGAATCTCTGGTATTCCAAGCAGGAAGCATACCTTTGCCATGTTTTCTGCTCCGTTAAGCCCATGTGCTTCACCAGTATTTGACACAGTAATCGCTTCTACACTTACGTTTTTACTACATAGTAAAAGACATAATGCTGTAACATCATCAAATGCCGCGTCACCATCATGAATAATTTTCATTGAAATCTTCCCTCTGCCGCGTTGTTGTCGCGTATGTTAGTTGAATTTGTAAAATGCCGTTTTGTAAAACCAATCCGTTATTAGCGATTCGGAATTATAACCTATGGACACTATTTGGGGTATCGACCCATTCGGTTATCTTCTGGTCTGGAGAATAACACTATGAAATTGATATCATAGTTACAATCATTCCGGCATTAGACCAAAATGAATAATAACCTCACCGTGGTTGTGGTGGTTTAAGGCTACATCAGCAGTTGGAAAATGGATGAAACGTATATCAAAGTGAATGGTAAGTGGGTTTATCTTTATCGGGCAGTAGATAGAGAAGGTCAGACCATTGATTTTATGCTTTCAGATAGGGGAGACCGCCCTGCTGTCTTGAAGTTTTTCAAAAAAGCCATTGGTTCTAGTGGGCTTTCAGAGAAGGTGAATATTGATAAATCCGGCTCCAATCCCGCAGCTCTCGAGCGAATTAAAACCTTACTTTTTATTCGCGGATTATGGCATTTATTGATTGAAGAGAGGTGCATAAAATATTGGAACAATAGGATTGAACAAGACCATCGGGGTATTAAAAATATCACAAAATATACCCTTGGATTTAAATCTTTTGAAGTCGTTGAGGCAACTATTACAGGAATTGAAAAAACATTATTTGGAAATTTAAATACTGATCCCCAAGATACTGGAAATAAAATAGTTGAAGAATCGAGTGTCCAGCTGAGATAACATTTTCTGAAGCATATTTAGCCCATTGCCAGTTTGGCTGGATATGCGGTAAAACCCTATATCCCAAACATTTTGTCCTATATAATCGGGCTAATTGCCCAATACTCCCCCTTATTATGATTATTGAAATTGATGGCATCTCCATAGAAATTATAAAAAAACCAATTAAAAATATGAATTTACGTATTTACCCCCCAAACGGGTTGGTCAAGGTTAGTGCACCCTTGAGCTTTAGTGAACAATTCATCCGACAGTATTTGCAGGAAAAAAATGACTGGATTCGCAACCAACGCAATCGTATTCGAGAGCGCTCCTCTTATCAGGAAGAAGTATTCCAAACAGGGGCTACGATAAAATTTAAAGGACAAAGCTATTTGTTACTTATTGAAGAACACAATGGCCCTTCCCACATTAAAGTCAAAGACGAACTCATTCATTGTTATATCCAACAAAATCCATCCCCAATGCAAATACAAATGCTTATTGAACGCTGGTACAGGCGAGAAATGGAGTCATTAATACCTGAATTAATTAAGCAGTGGGAAACAGTTATAGGTGTTACCGTAGCTCAATGGGGTATTAAGAAAATGAAAACTCGTTGGGGTTCATGCAATACTCGTGCACGTCGGATTTGGCTAAACCTGAACCTAATCAAAAAACCTGTGCTCTGTCTTGAATATGTTCTGGTTCACGAGTTAGTTCACCTAGTAGAAGCAAGCCACAATAAACGCTTTTATACTTTAATGACTCAATTTATGCCGCAATGGCGAGAGTATCAATATCTACTTGAGGGCAAACACTCAAGAAAATAAATTGCGAATAACCCTTAGCCTCAACTGATATTAATACTAATTTGATTATAATTAGTTTCTTGCATAATCCTCTCATCACGTAAGTGCACTAATTTCTTTGTAAAAAAACTATTCGCCAGATAAGCACTAACGCCTATCACTGCAGGAAGCGTGCTCGGCGGTTCCGAAGCATTGTCGGAAGGCTTGTCAGCAGGTTTAAGGAACAACCCCCCGCCATAAGTGGCGTTAGCCAATCCTTCGACTTGAGCCTTAATCAAAGCCACTCCCAACAAATCAAGCGTTATATTACGAGTAACCATAAATGCCAACGGGATTGATACCCCAGTTACAGGGCCATTATAATCTGTTTCATTTACCAGAAACTCTCCCTCGCAAGGATAAGTAAGACTCTGACGTGGGCTAATTACTTGAGAACTAATAAAAGTACCCGCGATAGCCGCACTTAAACAGGTATAAGCTAAAGAGCCAGACAAGGACTCGGCATTGGTGTATAAAAATTCTTGTACCGCAGGACTTGAAATCATAACTCCATGATGAGTGTTATAATAAGCTTTATCAGTCCTTCCCTGCTGCCATTGTTTTATATTGGCACCTAAGGCCCTTAAAACGGTTCCAGAAGAAATAAGAAGAGCACTTGTAGTGTATACAACATCTTTATGAAGATAATCGCTCATTAAATAAGCAACTCCACCACTCTTTTGCAAAGAATCCTCAAAGGGTATGGTTTCGTTTACTCTGTAGTTAAACTCGTTAAATTCAGCACTGAGTATAACTGTGCCCATCGCATGGACAGCTCCATAATACGATGCGTTTAATGCTTCATCTATTTTAAATGAAATAGCAAATACAGCCCCTCCTGCAATGCAAGCAAGCGAGCCCGTTGCATTAAATGTATTTGACACGGATTCAATAGTTGTATCGACAACCACACCATAAGCTGACCACAATCGATCTCTCCATCCCATCTTTAAATCCTTCGTTATAAACATTTTAAGTAATAAGTATTACTATCCGTACTTCACGAGTCTCACCTTTATAACAAAATATGAGTTATTTTCAAAATTTAAAAAAATTAACGTTGTGGAGATGAGAAGCATTTGGAATAAAATCTCAATTAAATGATCACAAATTGGTAACAGTGGCCAACCAGGCATTAACAATTGGATGAAGAAGGGTTACTATTCCCGCTCTCATAATATCTTACTGAGGATAAAATGAACAACGTAAGAAAAAACATCAGCAGAGTAATTTTTATGGGAAGATGGCTTCAACTCCCCTTATATTTAGGCCTTATTCTAATACTTGCAGCCTATGTATATCGATTTATCGGTGAGTTATTTTCCTTGATTATTCATCTAAATGGGTTTGATGACACACATATTATGCTTGGGGTTCTGGATCTTATTGATGTGGTCATGATAGCTAACCTGCTTATTATGGTAGTTATGGGGGGATATGAAACCTTTGTATCGCATCTGGATTTAGGCTCACATCCCGACAACCCTGAATGGCTGGATCATTTAGATGCTGGGGCGATGAAAATCAAACTAGCCCTTTCCTTGATAGGTATCTCATCCATTCATTTATTACAAACTTTTATTGACCCTACTAAACTAAGCAACTATTCCGTCATGTGGCAAGTGATCATTCATCTAACTCTAATCATTTCAGCTTTAGCCATAGCATGGACAAATCGCTTACTGGAGCAAACCCACCATCATTCATTTCCAATTATGGATGCACCACCCCCTAAAGCTCTGGCTACATCTGAAATGATTAGAAATTTACGCTAGTTAATCAAATGAGTTTCATCGCGTGGTGAGACTCTCTACCAAACAACCGCTTGCAAGAATTTCGTCTTAGTGTAACATTCTTGACTCATTTTTCTATCAGGTACTTACATTGATTGATAGCGATCTCATGACCCATAATCTCCATATGCATGGATTTCACATCATTGATGATTTTCTTGAAGTACAACACTGCCGGTCATTACACAAACTAGCTAAAGAAATGCATCATCAGGGTTTATTTAAAAGCGCTAGAGTAGGTCCTTTAGTTCATGTTCAACATGATAAAACGATTAGAACTGATGAAATTTATTGGTTGGATGAAGGTTCGGTGGAACCTTCAGTGCATGCCTATTTAAAACAAACGACCCAAGTTGCAAACATCCTAAATCAATTTCTATTTTTGGGTTTGATTGAATTTGAAACACATTTCGCAGCCTATCAATCCGGCGCTTTTTATAAAAAACATATTGACCAGTTTGCAACGAAAAAAACCAGAAAAATTTCATGTGTCTATTATCTTAATGAAGACTGGCGGGAAGAGTTTGGGGGTGAACTGACTCTCTATGATAAAGAACAGCAACTTATACAAAAAGTTTCCCCACTGGCAAACCGCTTTATCTGTTTTAAGAGTGAATTACCTCACGAGGTGTGCTTAACCCATCAACCACGATACAGTATTGCAGGGTGGATGAAAACTCGCTCTATGTCTGAGATGGTTCTATAGTATTGCTCCAAGTCTGCGATCATCTCGAGCAGCGTGCAGGCCAATCTGTATACCCCTTGGTGCCGTTACCATACCAGGTTTCTTTTGGTGCCTGTATTAATTCTATTCCGGCTTCTAAACATGCTACCAAGTCAGGATTTGCAATATAAGGACGACCGAAGCAAATTAAGTCGGCTAAATTATTTTCACGTGCTTTGACTGCTAACTGCAAGTCATAACCATTATTTGCTATGTAAATACCATTAAACAACTTCCGCAATGCAGCAAAACTAAAATGAGCAGGAATAGTACGAGGACCCATGGTCTCACCTTCCACCCAATGAATATAAGACAAACCAAAATGATTTAATTGGTTCACAACATAAGAAAAAGTGGCCATAGGATCATGATCATCAATATCGTTTGAATGAGTAACTGGTGAGAGCCGAATACCAATACGTTCTGCTGGCCATACCGCAATTAATGCCTCGACCAATTCCAATAGAAAACGCGCTCGATTAGCAATACTGCCTCCATAGGTATCCTTGCGTTTGTTGGTTTTATCACTTAGAAACTGGTGAATCAAGTACCCATTTGCCGCATGAATTTCTATACCATCAAAACCTGCTCGTTTGGCACACTCACTGGCGTGAACATATTGCTCAATAATATTAGGAATTTCGCTGATCGCCAATGCCCGAGGAGTGACATAGTCTTGAAAACCTGTCTCAGTATAAGCTTTTCCTATTGGGCGAATAGCAGAGGGGGCTACCGGAGGCTGATTATCTACTTGCAAATCAGGATGCGAGATTCGACCCACATGCCACAATTGAGCAAAAATAATCCCGCCTTTTGCGTGAACTGCATCTGTAGACAGCTTCCAACCTAAAGTTTGCTGCTCATTATAAATGCCCGGGGTGAATGCATACCCTTTACCCTGTTGGGAAATTTGAGTGGCTTCTGAAATAATTAATCCAGCGGAGGCTCGCTGGTTATAATATTCTGCGTTCATTGGGCCTTGGACATCTCCTTTTCCAGCACGGGAGCGAGTCAAAGGTCCCATAACAATTCGATTAGAAAGTGTCAGGTCACCTAATTGAGTGGGGTTAAATAAATCGGTGTTACTTTTATGAGTTAGAGACACTACAATATCCTGAAATATCAGCTGGATATTATTAATATACCATGATACGAAATAACTTTGACTAGATTCAGATCCTAAAAAACTGCGTTCGTCTGTTTTGCGCAGCCATAGACGATTAGCTTTGGGAGGAACTCTCTTACTGGAGTAGGCTCCGGATTGCCTTTTCAATATCTTATTCAGCTGAAGAATAAATATTATCGTGTATAATGATATTTTTATTTCATAAAAGCCTTTATGTATGCCTTAGACATTAAACAATTATCTAAAACTTATGCCAATGGAGTTGATGCCGTGAAAAGCATTGATTTAAAAGTGAAAACAGGGGATTTTTTTGCTTTGTTAGGTGCGAATGGTGCCGGAAAATCGACTACTATTGGCCTAATTACTACTTTGGTCAATAAAACGTCCGGTAGCATCTGTATTCATGGCTATGATTTAGATAATGAACCAGAAAAGGCCAAATCCTGTCTGGGTCTTGTTCCTCAAGAGGTAAACCTCAATATTTTTGAAAATTGCATCCAGATTTTGTTGAGCCAAGCCGGTTATTACGGCGTTTCTCGAAAACTAGCCCTAGCCAGAGCTGAATCATTACTGGAGCAATTGGGACTTTGGGACAAACGACACTCTATAGTACGCCACCTGTCCGGTGGTATGAAGCGTCGGCTCATGATAGCAAGAGCTTTGATCCATCAACCGAAAGTACTCATCCTTGATGAACCTACTGCCGGAGTTGATATAGAAATCAGGCGTAGCATGTGGCAATTCTTAACTCGCACCAATGAGGAGGGAACGACTATTATTCTAACCACTCATTATCTGGAGGAAGCCGAGCAACTTTGTAAAAATATTGCCATCATTGATCGAGGACAAATCATTAAAAATACGTCGATGAGTTCATTATTACAGACCTTACATCACCAGACTTTTATTTTTAATACCGAGCAACCTATAGAAGTATTACCTGATTTGAGCCCATTCAAAACCATTCTTATTGACGCAAATACCTTTGAATTACGAATTGATAATAATCTAAGCTTAAATGAAGTATTTTCAGTATTAACACAACACAAAATTAATGTTCACAGTATGCGTAATAAAACCAACCGCTTGGAAGAGCTTTTTCTGGATCTCATCAAAAATGGTCATTAAACAACAACTCATAGCCCTTTATACTCTGGTCAGACGCGAGCTGGTTCGTATGGTTCGTATTGCCAGTCAAGTATTTTTACCTCCCGTGATTACCACCACACTCTATTTTTTAATTTTTGGGAGTCTGATCGGGCCTCGGATTGGCACGATACAGGGGGTAAGCTACCCGATGTTTATCGCACCAGGCTTAATCATGATGTCGGTTATCGTAAACTCATATGGTAATGTTTCCACATCACTGTTTAGTGTGCGCTTTCAAAAGAGTATAGAAGAAATGCTGATAAGCCCCATGCATAATGGTTTGTTATTACTGGGTTATGTTTTGGGGGGGGTTTTTAGGGGGTTAATTGTTGCCATCCTCGTTTTCTTTATCGCAAGCTTTTTCTTGACGCTGGAGTTAGATCATTTACCCATGACCTTACTGGTGGTTTTACTCGTCTCTGCGGTATTTTCCCTGGCGGGATTTACCAACGCAATGCTGGCTCGTAATTTTGATGAGATTATGCTAATCCCAACCTTTGTTTTGACACCACTCACCTATTTGGGCGGAGTATTTTACAGTACGAGTATGCTCCCTGTATTTTGGCAGAAAATTTCTTTTTTAAATCCAATTTTATACATGGTGAATGCCTTAAGGCATGCCATGATAGGTCAAGAGGAGGTAAATATGACGTTGGCTATGAGTATTATTTGCCTCATGTTTGTCGCTCTAACCGTGCTTAATATGATTTTGTTGAAAAAAGGAGTCGGACTGCGTGAATAATAGTTTATTATTTTACTGGTTTTTACTATCAGGAACCTTATTTTGGCTTAAACCCCAGAGCGGCTAAACGTTGATCGATTGATGGATGGGTAGAAAAGGCACTACTTAAAGACTTTACGGGATCAATTCCGGAAGGATCAAACAAATAAGAAGCCTGCCTTACTTGCTCGTGAGCTGTATTACCGTATTGCTGCGCATATTCTTCTGCATTTTGTTGATGATCATCGTTGATTTTAAGCAAAGCCCGAGCCATGGGTTCATTATCACGCATTAACTCAACACATCCCGAATCCGCCATATACTCTCGGGTTCGACTCAAAAACAGGGTTAATAATACTGTTATAATGGGTAAAACATAACGTAGGACAATGATTACCATGGCTAATCGATTATCCCCACGTTTATCACGGCGAAAAATTACTGAATAAAACAAGATATCTATAACTATCAATAAAATATTACTTAGTACAGCCACCATTAAGGTTAATTTAATATCATGGTGACGGATATGGCTTAACTCATGAGCCATTACCGCCTGGAGTTCTGGTCTGTCTAATTTTTTCATTAAACCACGGGTAATCGCTACCATAGCTGATTTTTCACTATAGCCACTGGCAAAAGCATTCATATAATCTGCTTCGATAATAAATATTTTGGGCATATACTGCAATCCCGCTGCAACTTTCATCTCTTCAACGACATTATACAGTTGCTTTTCTTGCAATGACTGAGCTTTTTCAGGGGTGACTTCGTGATATTCGGTGCCTAGTAGCATAATCCGGTCATAGAAAGCATAGGTAATCCATAAAGAAATCACAGCCAACCCCACCATGAGCAATGTGGCGTAAGGAACCACCTTAAAGGTAACTAAAGCAAGAAAACATTGTTCCAGAGAAAGATGTGCTTGAGGATAAGCAGACTGTAAAATAAAAGTATCAGCCACCAGACCAACAAGCAAATAAACTAAAAAAAAGAGCGCAATGACCCCTCGAGTCTTACGCTCATTTTTTTTTAATTGTTCACGCCAATCCCCTGCTGAGGCGTGATATTCTGCGATGGCCATAGTTTATACTCAGAATTTAACCGTATAATCTTCCTTAGCTTGAATTTGATCTTCTGGAAGCCCCCAATAAACAAATTCCTTGTCCAACGAAGAAGCAAAAAGAGACACAATAATGGACTCAAAAAAAGATTTTTTCTTGGCATTATAACGCTCAATACCATCGTTATAAGCCTGTTTGGAATAAGCTAACTTATTTTCCGTGTTCACTATTTCTTCTTGTAATTGCAACACGTTTTGATTGGCTTTTAGATCAGGATATTGCTCAAAAACAACATTTAAACCCGATGCAATCTGAGAGATTCCATTTTCTGCAGCGATCCGTCCTTGTTCATCCCCTAAGGCTTTGGCTGCCTGTGCCTGATTACGTAAAGCCACTACATCTTTTAAAGTGGTTTTTTCATAATCCATATATTGGTTAACTGCCGCAATCAAAGATTCAAATACTTTAAATCGGCGATCCAGCTGTATATCAATTTGTTTTTTGTTGTTATTTATCGCCTCTATTAAAGCAATTAAGGTGTTATAAATACTAATAGCCCAGATAAATAACAGCGCGACCAGTACTAAAATAGCTATAAAAAATGTACCCATTTTTTTATCCTATGCAAAGATTTCCTAATTAAGTTATAGCTTGAAATTAATAAAAATGACAGCGGGCAATAATAAAACTATTCTTGCTAAGAAAAACGACTGGAAGTTGACGCTCTGTGCAACTAGCCTGCTGGATCGTCATCTAGCCCGGTAGAAAACTAGCGCTGTAACCGGGAAATATAATGGCCATTAAATTAATAAAATGTATTTTATAAAAACTGAAGTTGTTTATGGCAAGAAGCCAGAATTGGCTTTAAAAACTGTCCGGTATAAGACTGTTTGCATTGAACAACATCTTCAGGAGTTCCAGTTGCAATAACAAGCCCCCCTTTACTTCCACCTTCAGGACCCAAATCAATAATCCAGTCAGCAGTTTTAATCACATCCAGATTATGCTCAATGATCACAATCGTATTACCCTGTTCGCGTAACCGAAACAGCACTGCTAATAACTGCTTGGTATCATGGAAATGTAACCCGGTTGTTGGTTCATCAAGAATATATAAAGTGCTTCCAGTGTCCCTTTTCGATAATTCCTTAGCTAGTTTAATCCGTTGAGCTTCGCCCCCGGACAGCGTTGTAGCACTTTGTCCCAATTTTATATAGGACAACCCAACATCCATCAGCGTTTTGCATTTTTTAGCAAGTGAGGGTATCGCGGCAAAAAAAGCATTAGCATCTTCCACCGTCATTTCTAAAATTTCATGGATGTTTTTACCTTTATACTGAATTTCCAAAGTTTCCCGGTTGTAACGCTTACCGTGACATACATCACAGGAAACATAAATATCAGGTAAAAAATGCATTTCTACCTTAATAAGACCATCACCCTGACAGGCCTCACAACGCCCCCCTCTCACATTAAAACTAAATCGTCCAGGCTGATAACCACGAGCCCGAGACTCAGGTGTCCCGGAAAATAACTCTCTTATAAAGGTAAATAAGCCGGTATAAGTTGCGGGATTTGAACGTGGTGTGCGCCCAATTGGGCTTTGATTAATGTCTATTACTTTGTCGCATAAATTCAAACCTGAAATTTCTTTTACCGCACCAGGCATAAATAAACTGGCTCGATTAAGCGTATTCGCAGCTAAGGGGTATAAGGTATCGTTGATTAAACTGGATTTACCCGACCCTGAAACCCCGGTAATACAAGTCAATACTCCTAAGGGAATACTAACATTAACTTCCTGCAAATTATTACATGTAACCCCTTTCAAATGGATCATCTTCTCTGGATTAATCGCTAAGCGTGTATCAGGAATTACTATGGCTTGCTTGCCAGATAAATATTGCCCGGTTAACGACGCTGGATTTTGCATCACCTCCCCTGGAGTGCCGCTGGCGACGATTTCTCCCCCATGCACGCCAGCTCCGGGGCCTATATCGAGCACAAAATCGGCACTACGAATTGCATCTTCATCATGCTCTACGACAATGACGGTATTGCCCTGGTTGCGTAAATGCATGAGTGTTTGCAGTAATCGATCATTATCGCGTTGGTGTAAACCAATTGAGGGCTCATCCAAAATATACATCACCCCAACCAATCCAGAGCCTATTTGACTGGCTAAACGAATGCGTTGCGCCTCACCTCCTGATAATGTTTCAGCACTTCGAGTTAATGAAAGGTAATCTAGACCGACATTCACCAAAAAACCTAAACGCTCAATAATTTCTTTATTTATTTTTGCCGCAATTTCGCCTCTATAACCGGTTAACTGTAAGTTTTTGAAAAATTCATGCGCTTTTTCTATAGAATAGGCGGAAATTTCAGGTAAATTTTTATTATCAATAAAAACATTTCTAGCTTCTTCACGCAATCTTGCACCATAGCAAGATTGACAAGGCCGCGACGACAAGTATTTCGCAAGATCTTCCCTTATCATGCTGGAATCTGATTCACGGTAACGACGCTGCATATTTGGGATTATTCCTTCAAAAGCATGCCTTTTCACCATGTAACCACCATTAGGCCTGTGATAATTAAACTCAATTACTTCTCGACCACTTCCATAAAGAATAATTTGCTGCGTATCTGCAGATAAATCACAAAAAGCTGTATTGATATCAAATTCATAATGAGTAGCAAGTGATTCAAGCATACTAAAATAGTAATTGGTTTTCTTATCCCATCCTCGAATGGCTCCCTCCGCTAAACTGGCGGTTTCATTATGAACCACTCGCCCAGGATCAAAAAACTGATCCACACCCAGACCATCACAGGCAGAGCAGGCTCCCATAGGATTATTAAAAGAAAACAACCTCGGCTCTAGTTCACTTAAACTGTAACCACATTCGGAACAGGCAAACTTGGAGGAGTAAAGCAGGTCTCCAAACTCAGCATCCATTGAGGAAACGATGGCTATACCGTCTGCTAAATTCAACGCATTTTCAAAAGACTCACTTAAGCGCTGAGCAATGTCCTGTCTCACTTTAAATCTATCTACAACAACCTCAACAGTATGATTGGTGCGCAAACCCAGTTTGGGCGGGGAATCTAATTCGCAAAGCTCACCGTCGATCCGGGCACGAACATAACCCTGAGCTTGCAATTGTTGGATTAATTGCACATGTTCTCCTTTGCGATCGCGCACTACAGGGGCTAAAATCATTACCTTGCTGTCAGCGGGTAAAGTTAAAACCTGATCGACCATCTGACTAATAGTTTGAGCATGCAGACTTATGTGATGAGTTGGACAGCGCGGCTCACCAACTCGAGCATAAAGCAAGCGTAAATAATCATAAATTTCAGTGATTGTTCCCACCGTAGAACGAGGATTATGTGAGGTTGCTTTTTGTTCAATAGAAATAGCAGGAGATAAACCTTCAATAGAATCTACATCTGGTTTTTCCATCATGGATAAAAATTGTCTTGCATAAGCAGATAAAGATTCTACATAACGTCGCTGTCCTTCAGCGTATAAGGTATCAAAAGCCAAGGAAGATTTTCCAGATCCAGACAAGCCAGTAATTACAATTAATTTATCTCTCGGGAGATCCAGGTCCAGATTTTTAAGATTGTGAGTTCTTGCGCCCCGAATACTGATAGTATGCATATAGTTCATATTTTGATTTAAAAAGAAACAAGTATAGCTCTGCTATACTAATAAGACAAACGGTCATTCTACTGAAAAAAGGAATTTAAAGATGAAATTTCTTTTGCGTGCAATTAGTATAACTCTCCTGGTGTATTCATCTTTTTCACATGCCAATCCAAATCCCGATGTAGGTGAATGGGTAAAGCAAACTCTGTCAGATACTCTCTCAATATATTTTGAGCAAAAACAAGATAACTTGGCACCAATTCGTAATAATTATTCCTACGACTCCTGGAATGCCCTGCTCGGATTTCTGAGTAACTATATCGATACCTCACGCAAGCAGCAACTCATTGTACATCCTTATTTAAAAGACGAGCCCATCGTAGTTGGCCAAGGGTTATCATCAGGCATCCATTTCTGGCGCGTTAATCAAGCAGTGGTATTGCCCGAATTAAAAATAGAGCTTTTTTTCTCAATCATAGTTCTTTTAAGAAGTGCCGATAGTGAGGAACCCTATGTTATTCAAAGCATGGATATTATAAAAAGTGACTATTAACAATTACAGACAATGCTTAATTTTTTGGTCACTCTCGTTAAATGGGCATTGGGTATAAGTAACTATACGAGTATACTAATCTGAAATCTGAACGAACGAACGAACGAATATTAAGTGGAGAGCACAATGCGTTATATCCTTTATTGTTTTATTTCTCTCACGTTACTTTCCTTTATAAGTCAGACTCAAGCCAATAATCTTAAAAAAATAGAACAAGACCTAAGTGACTCTTTAATTACTACTAAAATTACTGCCCAATTTACCGAAAATAAAAACATCAATCCATTAAAGGTTTCGGTATCAACATCGCAGGGAGTGGTTCGGTTACGTGGCCATGTCAAAGACAGGCAAGCATTTGTTGAGGCATTGCGTATAGCTAAAACCACTCAAGGGGTGAAATCAGTTCGCGCCAATACTTTGTATATCAAAAAAGTTAATACTGCATTTACCGATGCTTTCATTACCGCAAAGGTTGAAACTGCGGTACTCAAGGCCAAAGTATTGGACGATGAATCCATCCCTCTGGTAGGAATTAACGCAACAACAACCAATGGCGTAGTGACGTTATCTGGGAATGTTATCCGTGCTCAATCGGTTACCTTTATTATAAAACGAGTCAATGCAATACGGGGGGTCAAGAAAATCATTACCCTTTTAGAAATTAAGGATAATAAATGAAACTCTTGACTCGTTTTAAATTGTTCTTATGGTATTTTGGCCACTTCAAAATAGCCCTAATCGGTTATTTAAAACCCCGTTTAATTAAGTTATCGGATAACGAATTAGTACTGCGCATCCCATTAAGAAAACGTAGCCGTAATCATTTAAATTCAATGTATTTTGGTGCTTTGGCTGTAGGTGCTGATTTAGCTGCTGGATTACATGGATTTTATTATGCTGATCTGGCAAAGTGCAAAGTATCTTTAGCCTTTAAATCATTTCAAGCCCAATTTTTGCGCCGACCGGAGTCTGATGTTTATTTCGTCTGCACTGCCGGAGAAACAGTCAAAAATATGATAGCAGAATCTCAGGTTTCAGGAGAACGAGTCAATAAACCAATTGACATCAAAGCCTATATTAATTATTACAATCAACCAGAAGAGGTCGCCAATTTTACTCTGGAGCTTTCACTTAAAGTAATACAATGAATTTATCCTGACGCTAAAAAAATAACACGTACTCCGCCGCATTACTGAATTTGACAAAATATCCAAGCAAGTCTAATTTAAAATCATGGTGAAATTTTATTTTCACCTCCTTGAGGCCGGAATATATGATAGATCTTATAATCCAAACCCAACCTGATGATGAGAGTTGTGGTCCAACAAGCTTGCATGCTATCTATAAATTTTATGGTGTCAATATACCCTTGGACGAAATTATTCACGGCACTGATCGCTCCCTTTCTGGTGGCACATTAACACCCATGTTAGCAAAGCATGCCTTACTAAATGGCTTTCAAACCCGTATTTATATTTATAATTTAAATCTTTTTGATCCCACCTGGTTTCACCACGGCCAGGCCGATAATCAATTTTTAATAGAAAAACTTGGCACCCAAATGGAATACAAAACTGATCCCTACATGAAAGAAGAAACCCTGGCCTACCTTGATTATTTAAAGTTGGACGGCAAAATTAGCATGAACTCACTCAATGTGGATTTATTAAAAAAATACTTTAAAAAAGGTATCCCCATTTTAACTGCTCTAAGTGCCACATACTTATATCGTAGTTCACGGGAATACTTTACTCCGGAAGGTAAATCAGTTTACGATGACATTCGTGGCACGCCGTGTGGACATTTTGTAGTGCTTTGTGGGTACGATCAAAAAAAACGACTTGTAGTGATTGCTGACCCTCATGCAAAAAACCCACTTTTTCATAATAATTATTATAAAGTAAGTATAAATCGCTTGATTAACTCGATAATGCTTGGTGTACTAACTTACGATGCCAATTTACTCATCATTGAACCCAAAGAGAGATAAATGCAAACAGTTATAGTTACTGATAATCTTAAAAGTTGGTCTTTTTTAAGTGAACTTGCTCCTATAGTACATGCCAGAGACTACCTTAGTGGCGATGAATACCACCAGAGTAAATCTTTTCGAGTCATTAATCTTTGCCAATCGTATAATTATCAAACTATAGGTTATTACGTATCGCTGTTGGCACAGGCCCATGATCATAAAGCTTTGCCTTCTGTTCACAGCATTCAGGATGTTTTAAATGTCAGTCTATCCAAATTAATCTCGCAAGATACTCATGAAGAAATTCAGCATAGTTTACACGATCTTAAGGGTAATGAATTTACCTTAAGTTTGTATTTTGGTCAAAATATGGCCAAAAAATACGCCACTCTAGCCAAACAATTACATGGTCTATTTCCATTGCCCTTGATTCGCTTTACACTGGAAAAGAAAAAACAATGGAAAATTAAATCATTAACGCCGTTATCTCTATCCGATGTTCCAGTACAACATTTGGAATTTATGCGTGAAGCTGCTGAAAATTATCTATCGAAAAAAAGAGTCCACCAATGGCGCAAAAAACAACGCTTTCACGATCTGGCTATCCTTGTAGATCCAACAGAACCCAATGCCCCCTCAAATAAAAAAGCATTGGAATTCTTTACTTCTTGTGGTGAAGAGTTAGGATTAAACGTTGATATTATTGATAAAAATGAAAGTAAGTCGATTGCAGAATATGATGCCTTATTTATAAGAGCAACCACCTCGGTAAACCACTATACTTATCGCTTATCACGCCGTGCTGCACAGGAAAATCTGGTGGTTATTGATGATCCCCAATCGATCATCAAATGTTCCAATAAAGTATATCTTGCTGAACTGTTAAGCAGCCACCAAATCATGACCCCTGACACCCTGTTTATTAGTAAATATGATGAACAATTGCCAAAAATAGAATTCCCCTGTGTTTTAAAAAAACCAGACAGCGCCTTTTCCCATGGAGTCGTTAAAATTGACGATGAAAAATCTTTACAAAAATCACTAGGCCAATTTTTCAAAACATCAGATTTAGTTGTAATCCAACCGTTTATTCCTACTGAATTCGATTGGCGAATTGGTATTCTGGATAATAAACCTCTTTTTGCCTGCCGTTATTTTATGGCCAAAGGGCATTGGCAGATCTATGATTGGCACGGTACACAGGAACAAAAGGAGGGGGATCATGAAACACTTCCCATCCATGCAGTACCAGAGGCAATTCTTAAAATCGCTTTAAAAAGTACACGCTTAATTGGAAATGGCTTATACGGCGTAGATATCAAAAGTCATGGTAATAAGCATTACGTCATAGAGGTCAATGACAATCCCAATATAGACAACGGTCTTGAAGATCAAATTTTGGGTGAAAATATATACCACCAAATTATGAACGTCTTTTTACAACGTATTCGCAGGAAACACGGTTATGTCTAACTTCCCTATTTTTTCTGTATTGGGTATAGAAATAGAGTATATGTTAGTTGATAGAGACACTTTAAATGTTCAACCTAAAAGCGATTTGATTTTAAGTGCTTTAGCTGGGGAGCTGGTCAATCAAGTAGAGTTAGGCGACATTGCTATTAGTAATGAATTGGTGATGCATGTATTAGAACTAAAAAATAATGGTCCCAAATCCCCTGATACACCCATTGCCGAATCCTTTCAAAATACCATTTTGAGATTACAACCTCTTCTTGAGCAACATAACCTGTTACTATTACCTACTGGAACCCATCCCTGGATGAACCCACATTCTGAAACAGTGCGCTGGCCACATGGTAGTCACGCTATTTATAATCAATTTGACACTATATTTGACTGTCAAGGCCACGGCTGGGCGAATTTACAAAGCATGCATGTTAACCTTCCCTACTCCAATCAGGAGGAATTTTGTCAATTGCATAATATTATTCGCCTTCTCCTACCCTTATTGCCGGCCCTTGCAGCGAGCTCTCCTTTACTTGACGGAAAAGCTACCGGATTATTGGACTCAAGGCTGTATTTCTATTGTCGAAACCAAAGACGCATTCCCTCCATAAGTGGGGACATTATTCCTGAATTTATTCGTACAGAAGAGGAATACCATCAAAAAATTCTTGCTCCGATGTATCAAGATATTAACCCGCATGATCCAAACAAGATATTACAACACCAATGGTTAAATTCACGGGCAGCAATTCCAAAATTTGATCATAAAGCCATAGAAATTCGTATTTTGGACAGCCAGGAATGTGTAGATGCTGATATTGCCATAGCAACGGCCATCAATGCTATCTTAAAGTATTGGCAAGCCTCCTCTGGATACTATCTCGATAATCCTTGTGACACTGAGCGTTTAAAACAGGTATTTGATCAAAGCATAACAAAAGGACTGGCGGTAAAAGTTGATGACAGAGAACTAATGACTCAGTGGCAATTACCTCATCGTGCTCTGACTCTTAGAGAGATATGGTCACAATTGATAGAAAAAATCTGTTCTGAATTAGAACACAAACAACAGTTAGCTCTTGAGCTGATATTAAGTCAAGGGAGTTTAAGCGAGCGTATTCTGCGTGCTATTGGTAACGATATGGATAAAAACTTGTTACAAAAAATATATTATCAACTGACTCACTGCCTTATTTCCAATCAGCAATTTATGCCATGATGAAAAAAATAGCTTTAATAATCAGTTGTGAGCATGCTGTTGATATCGTACCAGAACCGTACCATACTTTATTTGCTCCGTTTAAAAACCTTTTAGCCAGTCATCGAGGTGTTGACTTTGGTGCCTTAGCCATAGCAGAGCATCTATCAAAAAAGCTTTCCTGTGATTTTATTCAGGCGACGACCACAAGACTTCTTGTCGATTGCAACAAAAGTATGAATCACCCCCGTTGTTTCTCTGAGATTACCCGAGATTTATCGCCTGAAGAAAAACAAAAAATTATGGACCTGTATTATTGGCCGTTTCGCCAACAGGTCATGGCCTTGATTAAAAAAAATATTGATCTGGGCTCACAAGTGTGGCATTTGTCCATTCATAGCTTTACTCCTGTTTTACATAACATTGTCCGCAATACAGATATAGGATTACTGTATGATCCGCAACGCTCTCCAGAAAAAACTCTGGCCAGTCAGTGGAAAAAAGAAATCCACACCCAAACTCCGATATACAAAATTAGAATGAATTACCCCTATCGAGGGGTGAGTGATGGTTTCACTAGCATGATGAGAAAGGTCTATACAAGCGAACAATACCTGGGAATTGAAGTGGAGGCAAATCAGGAATTAACCCAAAACACTCAAAATCTCGACACTTTAAAAAATATTTTAACAATTAGCTTATTAAAACTAATATGTTAATATTAACTTAATTAAGTTCTATTAGAATAATCAGCACTTCATGCTTTCGGTAATTTGATGATTTCAGAAATCTTTTCAAAACATATTCTAGAATACATATTAGAATCCGGCTATGTTTCCGAATATATAGAGCTGGTTGAATCATTTAAGAAAAATCAGATCTCCAAGATAATTGAAACAATTAACGCAAAAATATTAGAAACCCTGGACAGCCCTAAATTTAATCCTCGAATTGCGCCATATTTCAAAAATAGAAATAAAGAAGGGGTTCCCTTTACTGATTTTGGACTTGATCCGGTTAATATTTCTCAAATAAAAAAGATCATCAATGCTTTATATCATGCTCGATTAACTTTTTTAGACTTAGAGCATGTAGATTTAAGAAACCCTTCACGTACTAGTGCTGATTTGAAATTGCTCTATGGCAAAACAATCCATGAGGCTTATGAAGCAAGTTATTTATTAACCCATTTAGACGTTGATATTAAAGACATGTTTAGCGAAGAACTTGCCCTCATTGTTCCTCATATTAATCACTTTCACGCCTTTGTAAAAAGGCAGTCGGCGACGACACAAGAAATCGCTGAGACACTGGTAGATGTTGATATTGAAGACATGTCTAATGAAGAGTCTCTCATTAGTAAGTATATTCATAAGCTTAAAGCGTTCGCAAAGAAAAATTCAGTTACTCCCAAAGAAATGGCCGAAAAATCTAAAGTTTACCCTTTAAGCTATAAAGCCGGAGAAGTTACCGGAATTGCTATAGAACAAATGCAACTCAATAGCGGGGATTTGGATTATAATTTTCTGACTCAGTTCAGCGCTGATTTACCTGGGCATATAGACAAATTAACCCAATACATCTCCAAATACTCCTCTCAAATCATAGAGAAAGAACCACTTAGTAAAGAAAAAATAGAAGAGCTGCAAGATGCAGCGTTTAAGTTATTAAATGATTTGGAAAATTTAAAGGGCAACAGACTGTTCCTCTCATTTAAAGTTTTAAATTACATTCACATCATTCGCAATATTATTACTTTATCCATGAGTTCCCTGGAACAAATGGGGAATTTAAGTGACTCCTCTCAAGATGTCATTCGTGATAATTTAGCTCAGTTAAAATATTCTGTATTACCTGCATTATTTGGTCTGGTCGATAAAATTGAAGACAATGCCATGCTAAGACCTGGCACATTTTCTACTCCCTTAATGGAGAAAATCAAACCTCTTTATAAATTATTGATCTATTATGCATCCAAGCCGGTTAATTTTCAGGAAAAAGGCGAAGAATTACTCAGTATAGAAGACTCTCGTTTTCTTGCTTTAAGATTAGAAGACACGTTCAAACGAATTGATAAATCCAATAACGCCCTGTTTAAAATCAACAAAGCCCAAGACGCCTTAACTGATTTTTATTTAATCCTTGATGATCCCCAGTTCAGGGATATGGCGCTTCATCAACTCCCTCAGGAAACCATAGATCAACTGATTAAACTTTATAAGCTGATTAAACCTTATATGATGCAAATTGATGGGGATTTTAATAGTCTTATCCTCCGAAGTCTCCAGGGACTTGGAGAGGAAAATATCACCTCTTTTCTATCGGCACAATGGCGTTGGTTAAAAGGGGAACTTCCTGCAAACCATGTCAGTTTTGTTTTAGAAAAGAAAAATGCAGTACAGAATTTAATCTCCCAAAAAAGAGCAACTCAGGAATTTCATATTGCCTTGAATAAGGATTTGATTGATTCGGTTCAAAAACAAACCAATTTAGTTTTATTCCCTTACAGTGAAAAAACAAATGTCTTTACTCTTGATGAATCAACCGCGCTAAATTTTAAACCTCTGCTCCAACATAAAAAAGCACAAGAAGCTTTGGCTGCCTTTTATCTGATACTCAATGATCCTCAGTATAGAACCGAGACAATTTATAACTTGCCTCCGGGAACAAACGAGCAACTTATTAAGCATTTTGAAGTTCTTGAGCCTTATATTATCCAGATTGATCCAAATCTCAATAAATTGATCAATCAGATTTTATTTAAACAAGAAAGCTGGGTTTTTTTTCTCTCCAAAACCTGGTCGTGGACGAAAACCAAACTTCCTGCAGACCATGTCAGTTATATTTTAGAACAAAAAAATAATTTACAGGATTTAATCTCTGAA
The DNA here is from genome assembly GCF_011764505.1 of Legionella antarctica. Taxonomy (NCBI): domain Bacteria; kingdom Pseudomonadati; phylum Pseudomonadota; class Gammaproteobacteria; order Legionellales; family Legionellaceae; genus Legionella; species Legionella antarctica. The sequence goes on along the minus strand of NZ_AP022839.1, from coordinate 413,174 downwards.
AAAATAGCCAATGAGCCTACCTCTTTATTGCAATTTAAAAAAGAAGAAGGACATAATTTACTGAGTAATCCAGAACAGTTACGTGCTGATCACGCCCTTGATTTATACCAATGGTATCGAAATAAACACAGTAAATTTATGATCGCACGAAATGCTTATAATGAATTTATTGCCTTGTTAAGGCAACATCCGCAAACTCAGAGTGATGTTCTTCATATTAATCATCTTGATGACGCGGTAAAAGCTAAATGTCGCAACTTATATAACCTCTTCCAACCTTATTTCATTAATGGAATGCCCGAAGAACGTCGCGCTTGCGCGTTAAGTTTTGATAGCTATCTGGTTCACTCCTTGTCGAATAAAGCTTTCTCTACTACTGCTCCTCCCGTGAATCTGTTTGTGGAAATGAATGAACATTTTCAAGTGTATTTTACTCAGATTGATATAAATTGGAATAAAAAAAGTCGATCTTACTTAAGATGTGCGAGAGAAAAATTTGAAAGTGAAAATCAAGCGTCTCCACTAGAATCTGAAACCAATACGGAAAATAGAGCATACCATTTAATTCCCCATACTAAATACTCTAAATTTATCAAAAAATTCAGAACCACACTGTTTGAGAAGACAGCAACATTTAACGAAGCAATGCGAACAGAGTTAACCCCCAAGCAAAATATACCTCTTTATCCAAAGCCTGCAACTCCTGTTGAGGAGCTGATTGAAGCGTTTAATAAATTTATTAACGATGAGATCAATACCATACCCTTTCCTGAATTAGAAGATAAAAACCAGACATTGACTCAAAGTAAGCAGGTTGTAGCAATAAAAAGAATATACAATGCTCTTTATCATGTTGAAGGCATAGTTCGTGAATTAGAAGAACTGACTAATCGTCAATATGAAAGTGTTTATGTCTATCATTTATTAAAAGCCTATGGACATATTAATGAGATCAAGGAATTAACTGAGGAACTTGCTGCTGACCCTCATTTTGGACTCATAGGCCGTGAGCTATTGGAAAAAACACAAACTATTTTTGCTACTATCCAGGAGCACAGTGATCCCTATCAGGTTTCACCTGATGAAGTACCTACTGAGGGAACCGTACAATATAGTGGCTTGTGGTATGCACTTAACGCATTCTTTATCATTCCCAAACATATTAGAGCCTTAAACAATAGTAATTATCTTACTACAGAGGAACTTGATGCGTTACATGTGAGTGCTAAAAACTCGGCTGTAAGAATAGAAAAAATAATTAGTAGCTCAAACTCCTATTTTAAATTGTTCCTACAAACACCGAATATGTATCGGTTATACCGAGACCTCACCAATAAACTCAATGAATTCATCAGTACCTCTCATGATACAATGATGGATAATTTAGATAAGTTCAGAGCTGAATTTATTACGCCAATGCTTCTTGAAGCTGATTTATGGGAAGATAAATTAGGATTAAAACCAGGCACTTTATCTAAGCCCCTAAAGCAAATGACCGATGATTATTATGAAGGATTACTCGATTCTCTTAGTTTGAATTCTGCAACTCATATTGCACTGGTTTGTGATAAAGCCCCCATAGAAAAAAGAATAGACATAACTAATAAAAAGATTGATAGTGCAGTCCAACACATTGCTAAATTGGAAAAAAATTATAAACATGTAGAAAACTTATATGAGCTCATCTCCAAATATGAAAATTTTAAAGGAGGCCTGATTCCTTCATCCCCCTTAATTTTAGCTCTAACCCAGGACGATTTGCTCGAAACTTATAAAAAAGCCTTACCCAAATTAGTTAGACTACAAAAAAAAATGGACATACAAGCAAGTAAAAAAGTCACTGACCACCAATTAGATGACTTATTCAATTCAGGAATCTCTGAATATGAGCCAAAATTAACTCAAATAAAAACCTTGGTAACCGCAAGCCATCATTATTATTTAGGAATAAACGCCACTTATCAAATGCAGTTAAATACTGGTACGGAAAAGTTAACGTATCTCAACAAGCTAAAAGAAAAACAAGAGAAATTTTATAATCCTCTTTTTGTAGAGAACTATACCCAGAAGTCATTTAATAAGCACCTCGACGCATTATGTAACCGTCATATAGGCTTACAATATACTGATAAGGAATATTGCAAGAAGCTTGAACGTTATTTACTAACCTTCAAAGACAAGATCATCAATGACTCAAGAACTGCTGAAGATATTAATCTCACAATCAGAAATTTACTGAAAGAAAAAATTAGCCTGTTTGAAAAAGATAACTTTGCTCAACATTATCACCTCGACACAGTACGCGTTGCTTTAGCCCAATTTAAAAACTACTTTAGTCTCTCTAATTCAGCCATTGAAAATAAGAAGTCTGTCTTTGAAAACGAAGCGACTTTGGAAAGAAAATCAGAATATATAAATAACCTGATTACCATTGCAAATAACGAAAAACTAAGCATTGATGAGCGTTTCAAACAAATAATAGTTCACGTTAGAAACCCTAACTTTGAAAGAATAGTACTGGCTTATAAACAAGAAAATTATTTTAGTTTCATTTACCTCAAACAGTGTTTTATTTCTTTATTAGAAATCCTTCACCTCTATACGCCTACACGAAAAGCCCTTTTTAACAGCTTGAGGAGCGCAGTAAATAATGAGCCTAAAATTAATGAGCTCACCAAACGCTTTGGTTTATTTGCAGCCTCAAGTACTACTGAGGAGCTCCCCCTGCTTGAAGTAGATACTAAAGAGCCAGACATTGAAACTAATACTGATCAAATTGAGATGAAAGCAAATAGAAATCTTGCCAACGAAGGGGATACCAAAAGCCGAAAAAATATGCTCGTCTTTATTCAGCGGATGCAGACTACTCCTGATCACGTATCCGAAGAAAAACATAGATTGGTACTGCATTAATAATCACACACAATAACCCCTATTTATCCCCATTTTATCCAGAGAACAAAAAAGCAATATCATTACCAAAGTCGCAGTTAATAATTGTTTTAACTCATTGTCCATAATCAAATCCGAAATTCATCGGCAGGAATGGTCATTATATCAAACTGCTTATTAAGCAGACAAAAATATGTCTTCTTAATTTGGTCATTAAAGAGAGGATGAATCGATTATGACTCTTAAAGGAAAAATGGCAGTAGCAACTTTTTCCAGACGTGATGGATTGAGGAGCCCTGATTTACATAATTTTTTTATATCGCTAGTCGTTGCTTGCTTAATCTTTTTCTTTCAATTTAATAGTGATTTCTTGTCCCTTTTTAAAATTAGCATCTTTTATTTAATTGTTTAATTTCTGATGCAATCCTTGTCTTTTCATCATTAAGAGTACGTAATTTTCGTTAAAATTATCATGTTTTTGAATTTGTTCGATTTGTTCCCGCATGGCTTGATAGGTGTCTACAGTGCCATGAGGATTAATAGAATTCGGCGGCATTTCCAACTCCAACCCCATCGCTTTAAAGTGCTCTCCCATTTCCAGCATCAGTTTATAAAAATCATCATTAATGCTCATTATTAGTCTCCAGAATTTAATACCATTGCGGTTGTAGTGCGATTAGGAATAAAAATCAAGTTTTGCTAAACCCATTTTTCTGAGCAATCCATTTAGCAAAATAAATAGAAGCAAGAAGACTTATAAAAAAAACAGAAATAAAAGGAACAACATGCGATAGTGTCGCTAAGCTCGTGATTGATTTTAGCCATCCATGGCTGAAATCGACTCGCAAACGCGACAAGTATGCCTCCGGCGGCCCTGGCCGTCCTGTGTCCGCTTGTTTTTTCACCCCATTCGGGGTTCAAAAACAACGCTACCCCAATGACTGACGCCTTTTCGGATGCCTTATATTTTGCCTGCGGCAAAACATCCGGCTCTAAGGCTACCAGGGACTACCAGCCTCGCTCGTTCCTCGCTTCCTTGGCTGGCAGCGATTGTTTCGTAGACAATGTTTGCCTATAATTCTCTCCTGACTCTAACAATAATAAGGTACTCTCAAATGAAAAAATGGATATTGCTGGCAGCAAGCAGTGTTTTTATAATGAATGCGTATGCCAATGATAATAAAATGTATTGTGATTATAAAGACTACTTCCATTTAAGTGATCAGTCACACCCAGGTATTTATGTTGTTAGTGGTTTTAGTGAGCAGGATGTTATTTTACAAATAGTAGGACCACGTAGTTTCATTATAAGAGATTCCTATTTCTGCCGCTCAGGTTATGCTCATGTTACAGTTGCTTATGACCAAGAACATTGGTGCGTACTGGATATTAAGGACGGCCCTTTTATGAACCACCCATCTGTTAGTGCTTCTTGTAACGGTATGCGTTATGTCAATACCACCTACGATGGCCTTGGCAGCTATTCTTATTCTATAAACATGGATTAAGATTTAATCTGCAACAAAGTTCTTGCAGGTCGCTAACATATTTAGTTGGGCGAAAGCCCAACAATTACTCCTTGACGTCCTAATTTGCCTCTGCAGTTTTGCTCCTCTGAAATCTAAAATCCGTATCATTTGATGACTATATATTTTTTGCCCTTTATTTATTATGATTTAATTCGTACTCAACAAAGGGAGATTGTTGTATGCTGTCCGATGAAGCAATTAATGAATTACTGGACGAACCACCTACGTATGATTCAGTTTTTGACACCCCTGAGTCAATAGAGCTTGAGGTCAATGCATGTCTTCAAAAAGAAATTGAATTATTAAAAAGAGATAATGAGCAATTAAACATCAGTAACTCTGTTTTGAGACAGCAACTTAAATTAATAAAAGAACAACTTACTTTAACAGAAGAAAGTAAGCAGCTGTTAAATACAAATGTCACCCTCCTCCAAAAAAATAATATCCTCTTGCAAAATGAGAACTCTTCCTTAGCTGATTGGTTGAATAAAACAGCTGCAAAAGAAGAGCAGACCCTACTCTATACAGATGCATTAGAGTCATGTGCCATCACAATAGCAGAAACTCCCGAAATTAATTTTCTGCATCTTAAGATGAAAGAGTTGGAGCTTTGCTTACAACAACAAACTGGAGAGATTTCTGTCGAAATAGAAAAACAAGTTAATGAAAAAACCCTGCTGGTTCAAGAAAATATATTTGAGCTCTTTAATCAACTGTTGGACGGAGACGTTTTTTCGAACTTAACCAGCGAGCTTGAAGTAAAATTCACTGAAATTATCCAGAAAGAGCAAGAGACATTACATGCTGAACTAGAAGAAAGAATGCCTCTTCAGGATGAATTAACCCAGGAATATTTGGAAGGCAAAACAAAAAAGCTGGCTGAGCTTAAAAAAATTCAAGGCGATGAGAAAACCAGGTTATTTTATAATACGAGCTATACCGTCTTTTGGGCAAAAGTAACTGGATTTCTATCAGTATTTAGTGGATTGGTTGAAAAAAAGGCAGGTTTTGCGGATAAAACGGTGGAGCTTTCCTCTTCTCTAATAGGCGGCCTTTTGGGGAGCGTACCGTTTGCTGGACCGTTACTCGATACCATTACCTCTTTCGCCTTAAAAGAAGCAGGTGGAGCCGTTATAGGGTATTTTGAAAATAAAAAAGCGGAACACCTTTTAGAAGTAATCCAAAATCCAGATCATGCCAAAAAAGCGGCTGAATTATTTGCTCGATCCCTAACGCTACGTTATCAGGTGGACATTCAAACCTGGGATGTTAAAAATATTAAATCCACAGCAACCCTGTATAGCAATCAAATATATGACTTATCAATTAAAGGTAAAATATATGAGTGCAGGGATAATCCTGTTGACGATAAAATTACGACTTTTCTTGCGGCATTAAAAGAAATAGCTAGCAAAGAGATATCTTGTGAAATTTCCACCCGAAAATCCAGATTACACAATGCTCAACCATCACTTAAAACCAGTGTACATGAGGGTACTAAAACTATTCGTCAAACAATGGCCAAAACGGAGCATCTAGTAGTCTGTGCATCAATTGCCATGAACAGAGTAACGAGGCAAAACTCAGGTCTTTTGGAGGAATCATCCCTAAATGCAAAACAAATTGAAGAACTTAGCTCAAAAGTATTTTTGTTAGAAACCGAAGTCAGAAAAAAGGACGAAGAGACTAAATTATTGAGGCAGGATTTATCTGCGTTGAAAGATACTATCGCTCATTGCTTAACCCCTCCCTCGAAAGCAACCACTCATGTCGCACCATTAAAAAAACCCACAAAAAAGGGGATGGCTTCATTTTTCTCTAAAAAAACAGCACCTGATGAAACGGATATTCATCAGGTCGACATTAGTGCCGTCAAACTAAGGTGCTGACCTATTCTGTTAAGATCCGCAGGGCAAGAGCTAACGCCTCTTAATTCCCAAAGCAGACATCACTGCACGTGTCATGTCTCGGATCACTTGCCGCACAATTTGGCGGAACAAAGTGTTTTTAGTCACGACACTAATTATAGAGGGCTCATTTGAGCTCTTTTGATTTGCCTTGGTTGATGGCTGTGATTCCGCTTTAGCAGATTTTTGAGCAGCTAAAACGTCTTTGGCAGAAGGGCGTTCCTGTCTTTGACTATAGCGTGGATAAAGAGCAGATGAGCCAATAACTTGCGCTAACTCCTGTTCTGTCAAAACACCCATTCTTGATTCCGGCGCCCTTATCATGCATTGGATTAAAGGAGTAGGTTGTCCTTTACCATCTAATCCACTGACTAAAGCCTCGCCTATACCTAGAGCGGTTAATAATTGTTCTGTTTGATAATGAGTCGATGGTGGGAAGTTCTGAGCCACCAGTTTCATGGCCTTTCGGTCTTTTGCCGTAAACGCACGTAAGGCATGTTGTATTTTTAATCCTAACTGACTAAGAATATTCTCAGGAATATCATTAGGGGTTTGTGTACAAAAAATTAAGCCAATACCCTTAGAACGAATCAATTTTACCATAGTATCCAATAACCCCAATAAAGCCTTGCTCGCATTAGAAAAAATCAAATGGGCTTCATCGATAAATAGAACCAATTTCGGCTTTTCAGGATCGCCTGACTCTGGCATTTTTGCAAAAAGATCAGATAATAATTTCAACATGAACGTAGAAAATAATTTAGGCTTATCCTGCATATCTAATAATCGCAAAATAGAAATAACCCCCAGCCCCTGGCTATTAATTTTTATTAAATCCATTACGTCAAACGCCGGCTCTCCAAAAAACTCATCTCCGCCTTGAGCTTCCAACTCTAAAATTTTACGCATGATTGTGCCAACAGAAGAGGATGCCAAACTACCAAATCGAGCTTCTATTTTCTCTTTTCCCTCATCAGTTTGCAGATACTGTAATAAACTCCTGACATCGGTCAAAGTAATTAAAGGTAATTTAGTTTCTTTTGCGTATTCAAAAAGGACTGTTATAGCTCCCTCCTGAGTCTCATTTAGCCCTAACATACGCGAAAATAATATCGAGCCAAAAGCAAATACGGTGGAGCGAAGAGGCACTCCAGGATGAGCGTCATTTAAAGTTAGAAATTCAACAGGAAAACTTCGAGGGCTAAAAGTCAGATTTAAAGATTTAGCTCGTGCCTCGATTGCTTCATTTGCCTCGCCTGGCATGGCCAACCCTGATACATCCCCTTTAATATCCATGACTAAACTAGGTACACCCGCTAATGAAAGTTGTTCGCTTAAAACCTGGATGGTTTTTGTTTTACCACTACCTGTAGCTCCAGCAATCAAGCCATGTCTATTGAACGACTTTAAAACCAAATTAACAGGTGCATCGGCAATCAACTGATCTTTGACTATAATTCCACCGACTAATAAAGAGGGAAAACTACCTACATGGTAGGGAATACGCAGGTCGTCATACATGAGTAATATCCTTGTAAACCAAATATGTTAAGTATAATCCAAAAATCACAACTCGCCTGAACGATATATTTAAATGCAATTTGGACAAATGCCATAAATATTTAGCGCGTGATCTGTCATTTTAAAATGCGCACGCTCTGCAATTATTTTTTGTCTTAACTCGATTATCTCATCAACGAACTCTTCAACACGCCCGCATTTGACACACACCAAATGGTCATGATGCTCGCCTTGACTCAACTCGAAAACGGAGTGACCGCCTTCAAAGTTATGGCGTGAAACTAATCCTGCCGCTTCAAATTGAGTCAGTACTCGATAAACGGTAGCTAAACCTACATCCTCACCAGTTTCCAATAATGATTTATAAACACCCTCCGCACTTAAATGGTGATTAGGGGACTGTTCTAAAATTTGCAAAACCTTAAGTCGTGGTAAAGTAATTTTTAATCCGGCATTTTTTAACTGCTTACTTTCTTCCACTGGACACTCCTTAACAGAAATGAATTTGACCTGCTTGCAGGTGTCTTTCAATAAATGGCATGTTATTATGGCGAAATTTTTCACTGTAGGCAAAACAATGCGAATAATTACCCTGCTTTTAAGTATCATCATAACATTAACATTAACTCAATGCGTTTCTTATGATTTTTCGAGACGAATCGCTCAACAAGGAAATTTACTAACCCAAGAAAAAACTGCGCGTTTAAAAGTCGGAATGAGTAAAGAAGACGCAGCAATCTTAATGGGTAGCAGCATTATGAGTCCGACATTCAATAACGACCGCTGGGATTATGCTTACACATGGCGCAGGGGAAGCGGGCCTATGGAAATCCGCAACGCCAGTTTATATTTTGTTAGAGGTTCTTTAGCACGTATAGAACATAACCCCTAACTAATATTATATTTCGTAAGGTTAATTTACGTTTATCATTAATTGATTAACCTTACGAGATAAAACAAGTCAAACTGTTTTCCTGGCGGTTTATCTGCTAGGACTCACTAAATAAATTCTTTTTCTGACAAATGAGCAGAGAGATCCTGCACTACTTCTGATTCTCTTTGAGTTTTAGGTGCTGACCTGGTATAAAAAAGTCATATAATCCATAACCTATAACTGTGACTAGCAACGCCGGCAGTTACTAGTGTCTCTTCTACAGAGCTAGTTCCAAGATCATATTGTTCTTGTGACATTGCTATACCAATCACCGTAGCGACCAGAGCGGTTGTACTTAGCATTAATGCTCCTACTCTTATAAAAAATTATAATTTAGCGAAGCGGTCTACTGATTGGGACATCATCTAACAAGGATTAGATATGAAATCAATCGCATTGAAGATCGGTATGAAATTGGTGGCAGATTATCGCTTTAAACGGGCTCGTTGACGCCTTTTCTCTTTAGGATCCAAGACCAGAAATCGATATATCTCAACTCTATCTCCTTCTTTGAGTACGGTATCCAAGGACACTTGCTTTGCGTAAATACCGACCGAAAGCTTTTTGGTTTCAGGATATAAATCGTATATTCCTGATTGAATTAATGCCTCGGAAACTGTTGAGCCCTGTTTTAAATCCATCCTGACTTGCAAGGTGGTTCCATGCTTGGGTACATAGACTAGTTCAATTTTTACCATATACAGTTACAGCCCTATCACAAAATGCATCAACCATTTTATCTGTTACCTGATCAAACACAGGCCCCAGAAGCATAGAAAATATTTTTCCAGCAAACTCGAACTCCAGGTCAAAAGAAATCTTACATCCTCCACCCACTTCATCAAAACGCCAAAATCCTTCCAAATGACTAAATGGACCATCAACCAGGCGAATTTCGATCATTTTATTCGCCTGGAGCAAATTACGAGTAGTAAAGGATTTGCACATGCCGGCAGCTCCAATGACCAGAGTAGCCTGAACTTCATCTCCATTTCTATGATGCACTTTACTTTCAGAGCAATAGGGTAAGAATTCAGCATAGTGTTCAACTTCATTCACTAAACCATACATTTGCTCACATGAATATGTTACAATTCGTGATCGTTTTACTATAGTCATTGCATAACTCCCAGAACCTGCGTACTGAGCCAAAGACCAAGATCTTTTATTTCTTCAAAACAAATGGAATGTTCCATTGGATATTGATGGTAGGATAAATACTCATATCCCCTGTCTAATAACCAATCCTTGCTCTGTTGCGTCCACTTCGGCAGAACAAGTGGATCAAATTGTCCAGCACCTATAAAAAATGGCGTTTTGGTATCTAAAACAGGAGTAGTCTCACCTGCAAGGGGTAAATAACCAGACAAAGCAATCACACCGCCCAATCGGCCTTGCGTATGAAGGCCTGTATGAATAGCCATAGCCCCTCCCTGAGAAAATCCTGCCAGAATAATTTGCTCCAATCCAAAGCCATCATTTAATTGAGATTCAATCACTTGGCGAATTAATACTTCCGATTGCTCTATTCCTTGTTTATCTTCCCTGTCTACCAATTCCATTCCTGAAATATCATACCATGCAGGCATGACCATTCCTCCGTTTAAGGTAACAGGTCGTGATGGGGCATCAATAAATACATGTCGTAAAGTTACATCATTGACCATCAATTGATCGGCTAAGCCGGCCATATCAGAAGCATCAGCACCTAATCCATGCATCCAGATAACGCATGCTTGTGCCTGCTCTTGTGGTTCTTTCATATAAACGCTCAAGGCTGGGTCTCCACAAAAAAAAACAAATTATCGCCAATGCGAGAGAGCAGTGCAAGTTTCGTATCGAAACATTTAGTAAATTTTTGTCGTAATGATTAAATAAATCTAAAAGCATAATTACTCTGCACTTTAGTATACGTTATACAGTGCTCACGAATAACGCCAACCAAACAAATGCGCAGTTTATTGTCTTAATTCTTATCGGGTTGATTATTAAAAATAACAAAATTATGGTATAATCTCTCTCTTAAGCACTAACACACTTGGGTATTTAGTAATAATGGTTTGAGTATTTTTCAAAAAAGCATTCAATCCTATTGACCATATACCTTAGCCTTATGAGTTTTTACCCATGCTAGATGACATCATTAAAGACCTTGCCCTACAAAACTGTTTCACAGAGATTGACAAGGCTGAGTGGCATAAATTAAGCCATGCTTTCGCGAAAGAACCTGATGAGTTAAAACGTACTGTCTTTATTAGAGCTCTTTCTGCTCACAGCGGGGTACCCATTGTACAAGTTCAGGCAGCTTTTGCTTCGCTAAATAATAATTTTTTATCCCGTGCAGAACAAGAACAAATACATACCCGCCTTCAAAAAGCACAAGGAACCACCACATTAAAAATCAATGATTTTCAACAACACCAGATTTTCAAAAACATGGACTTGGACAGCTTATCCATTTCAAGAGCCCAATGGAATACACTAATTACCCGATTCGAACAACAACACAGAGCACATGTTACTCAGAGTTTTTTTCTATCCACATTAAGTGCTATTAAAAAAACCAGCGTTGACAATTTAAACGCCGCCTTAAGTAGGGAGCAGCCTGCTCGTAAAAGCAAAAGAAAACATCCTGAAGATAAGGAAATATCTAGTAAACGAGTTTTCCATCCCTACAGAGAGGATTTCGGTGTCAATCCCTTAATTTTCCAAAGCCTTACTAAAAATCTTGATTTAGAAGATAAACTCGAGGCCACCGGAGTCAGAGTTGTCCCCCCCTTATCTCCAGCAACTCCAGAAAGAGGTTATCCTATTGTCAAGCAGACTCCTGGTGGAACTAAAGTAAGACCTGTTTTCACAACAGCTCGGTGCACTTTATTTACACACTTGACCCCGATCAAATGTAGAGTGAATATTCAAGACGTATCACAAGAGCAGATTGCTGAAAACCTCCCTCGATTACGAATTGGCAGAGCTGAACCTGTAAAATATATTGCAAACCTGGAATCTATTCTCGAGCGCTCTGGGATGGTGAGAAGACAAACGCAACGCGCAGTAGCAGGTGCTAGTGCTGCAGATGTATTCAGAGCACATGGAATAGCCATTATTCCCGCTCACAGCCGTTTTAAACATTGGGCACATCTCATTGCTCATTTTCTTGCCGAACCGCAGGACATTCTTACTAAAGACCCTGAGCAAGAAGTTATTAATTTGATCCCTTCTACTGCTGAAGCAAATTATAATACCCTTGAAGCAATTGAGCTATTTATCAAAGACAAACTCATGGACGAAATAACGGATCAAATCCATATTCATGTGCAACCAATCTACAGTGAAGAACGTTTAATTCCGGACTCTCTGGTTTACACTCTTGACTGGATTGAATGTGATTTAAATGGGGAATATGAAAAACATAACGAAGTCTTTTTCATTAACCCACAATCTCACTTCCGTCTTACCAAAAGCATGCATCAATCCATTGCCCTGTTACGAGAAGCAGGGGACATAGCTTCATCTACTGAAATGGATGCTGATGAGCATAATGCCAACAATTTAATGCGCATCAAGCCATAAAGTTTATCTCAATTGCCGGGCAATTCTTAGCTGTATTAATACAGCTAAGAATTGCTTTTTCCAGATTAAATTTCATATAATTAAATTTTAACCCTTGGCTAATCTTAATGAAATCTGTTTGCTGCGTTTTTCTTGCCTCTTTAACTTTTTTATTTTTATCTTCATGTGGCCAAAAAGGCCCTTTATATCTTCCTTCACCTGGAAAAACCGTCCCTGCCAAAGCACCATAATATTTATTACTGGTATGAATAGTGAATAGGAAGAGAGAGCAAAGATGAACATACGATTTACAAAAATGCATGGTTTAGGTAATGACTTTATGGTTGTTGACGGCATTAACCAAAATATAAACCTAACCTCGGAGAAAATAGCTCATCTTGCCAAACGCAACACTGGAATTGGCTTTGATCAATGCCTGCTCATTGAGCGCAGTGTTAAAGGCGAGATTGATTTTAATTACCGAATCTTTAATGCAGACGGCCAGGAAGTTGGCCAATGTGGAAACGGGGCTCGTTGTTTGGCATTATTTGTCAAACATTATGGCTTAACCACAAAAAATCAATTAACTATTGCCACTAAAACCACTCAGATGGATTTAAAGATTAATAACAATAACAGCGTAAGTGTAGATATGGGTACTCCTGAGCTACAGCCAGTAAATATTCCTTTTCTGGCAGAAAAGCGACTACCAGAATATGTTCTCGAACTACCTGCTGGTAAAACCGTTTCAATGCACGCCATCAGTGTAGGTAACCCACATGCTGTATTATTAGTATCCGATATAACCACAGCACCAGTGGACGTTTGGGGGCCACAAATTAGTCGCCACCCCCGATTTCCCGAACAAACCAATACTGGTTTCATGCAAATAATTAATAGTCATCAAATCAAACTACGTGTCTACGAACGAGGGTGTGGAGAGACACTGGCTTGTGGAAGCGGTGCTGTTGCAGCTGCTGCAATCGGTCATTTATACCACCGCCTCGCCAATAAAATTACCGTAAGCTTACCGGGTGGTGATCTAGTCATTGATTGGCCAGAAATCAATGGTTCAATCAGATTAACCGGACCTGCCACCTTTGTTTATGAAGGAACTCTGCTTTTATAGCTGTTTGACAAAATTAAAACAACTATTGAGTTTTTTTTTCAAACCGTTATTCTGATTACAGCTAATTCTTATTTTTTTTCCTTGTTCGACAGTAGACTTATAACGAGACAACTAAAAAATAAGTGCAGGGGTAAAAAACTTTTCAGGATGAAGAGTAGATAAGAACTTCTGCTAAGTCATGGTCAAGGAGGATCACGTGATTAATTTTGTTTATCCAATATCAAACAAGAGAGTAACTCCCTGCCAGACCTGTTTTCCCCCTTATTAACTTTAGCTGGCTGGAGAATTCTATGACAAAAGGTTCACTGCAGGATTTTGAATTACTAAAAGCAGCAATGGGAAATAAAGTTTATCTAAGAAATATTATTGAGGATGAAAAAAATCAATTAGACTTCCTTATTATGCTGGGCAACAATAAGTTAACCTGTCAACAGATACTTGAGCTTATGACGCTCACCCGAAATGAACAGGTTCGATCGTTATTAATTATTCATTTATTAAGTCAACAAGAATATCTGACGAGCTTAAAGGGAGAGTCGGTTTTAGCTCGATTGGCCAACGCCGAGAGGTTCATCCCTTCACGCTTAAATGCCTTAGTTCATCAATTAGACATAACAATATTGTCTGAAACGGTAATTGATAAATTACCCCCCGAAACAGCAGTGAGTATTCTTTGCTCGGTTCCCCATTTTCACCAGTTAAGCGAAGAGCAGGTCAACAACTTAATTAAAAAATACCCCTATCCTCAGGTAATTCTTTATTGGTTAAATCATTACTCCTCTATGCCTAATGCCTCTTTCACTCTCGCTCATTTGCTCAAAGTGGCTGATACTCATATCAGCACCCAATTAACCAAAATGAACAATATTAAAAGAGAGGCTATTATTACAAACATGATAAAGCATTTGGAGTTATTTGATCCTGTCCCTAAAATATTATACGAGCAAAATGAAGAAATACATCTCATTTTGGCAATTCGCCTTTTCCTTAATGGTCATCAGAATAAAACTTATGTAACTTATATTCATCGGTTAGCTAATAAACTAGTACTTCAAAATCATCAATTTTCCTTACCAGCCATTCAGGGATTACTTTCCCTGCATGGCAAACAAGAGTTTACTGAGTTAACCAATAAAACCACCTGTTTAATAAATCACTATTTAAGGACAAATGCCCAAGCTGGAGAAACAGAATTATTTTACCAGTCTGCTCGAATAAATATCGATGCCATGACGAAACGGATCCATTTAAAAGCTTGGACTCCTAAAGCAGCACTTCCAGCAAAAGGTTTTTTTGCTAACTTATTAAGTGCTAATCAACCTGACAAGGTCACTGAACAAGCAGTTCTCCCTATTATTCCCGAACATCCTTTGATTGAACAACTTGCTGAGCGTAAAAAACATACAATCGCTATTGTTTATTTTTTAATCCATTTTAATGGTGATTATTCTAGAATCACTAAACTAATTCATGCTTACTTAAGCTATTTTGTACATGAACAAGGTAAAGTAAGTCGATATCAATCTTTATATCCGCTTGCTGATTTAATAGGTAGATCTGATCTGGAGCATACGATTAGAGAGGAGATCTTCATTTCTTTTTTACGTTACCCTAACTTATATGATGAGCAAATCAGTTTGACTTTATTTTTATTTGATGCCAAACGAATCATTCAATACTTTGGCCTGAAAGGTGGGAAGCAGAACTATACCCAAGTAATAGATTTATGCACTTTGGCACTAAGCAAATTAGACCCTGATAAGCATCGGGAAATTATAAATATGGCAGCAACTGCTCGCTCCGAAGCCAGGCTTGAACTAAGCTTCAATGAAGGTAATGGTTTTTTTGCATCTTTATTCATGCATTTAAAGCGATGCTGGGTCTCAGGGTGGAGCGGTTTTTTTTCCCCCAACTTACCTGTTTACGTTGCTCCAGTGTCATCGCATGGCGGACAAAATCAAGTTGCTGAAACCAACCAGGCTGTGCAATCATTGCCCTATAAAACCGAACCGAATTTACAGCGTTTATTAAACGAAATGAGATCACCATTAACACTAGAAAGTCTCGATGAATTAATAGAAGCGCTTAATCTTTTTTCATTAAAAGAAAAATCAAATAATGAGCTTGAGATTAGACAAAAAGTACAGGTTTTGTTTCATAAGCTGATTAGTAACAACAAAAAAAACAGAGAAATTACTGACTGGATAATTAATAATCAACATCATGTGACTGTTAATTGCTATCGCTTATTAGAATTAACGTTGATCAACGGCCCTCAATCAGCAGTTGCCTCTTTATTAACAAAAATCAATGAAGATTCGTCTCACTTCCAACACATTACTCTTGAACTGACCGATGTCTTCCCTGAGCAGCAAGAGGAAAAAACTACAACACTGACTATTCCGCCGGTTATTGAGTCAACTCTTTTAGAAACCACTTCGGAGTTGGCATACAGTGCAATAAATTGGGCTAAAGACGGACTGGGAACTTTTTT
Source organism: Legionella antarctica (assembly GCF_011764505.1). Taxonomy (NCBI): domain Bacteria; kingdom Pseudomonadati; phylum Pseudomonadota; class Gammaproteobacteria; order Legionellales; family Legionellaceae; genus Legionella; species Legionella antarctica. Next base: position 397,216 of record NZ_AP022839.1, on the reverse strand, counting down.
TAATCCCCACAGTAGTCCTTTAACCCAGAGTTCTTCCAAGGAAACCGGTACGACGGAATTGGTTGTTTAATATCAAAAAGGCTGCTTACAACTTGAATGGAAAACCAAATCAAATTGAACCATCCAGAGAAGTGATGGTTCAAATCCCTATCACATCAATGGAAGACTCTTCCTTGATGTTTCTTTAAAAATGAACCTACAATCAAACAATCAACTTTTTGTTGCTGGTAAGTTAATGGAAGAAAATAGGCAGTTTTTCAGGATTAAAAATACTTGCTAAAGTAGCTGAGAACACTTTAGATGTTATTGATATATCAGCAACCGGTGTTTTAATAAAAAAAATCAGTATCTAACAAAACATAGGCTACTGGAATTAACGATCCATAACTTCTTAATGAATATTAGCTATGAAATTTTAAAAGAAGAGGAATACACCATGGTCCTGATTTTCAAAAAGGACGAGGAGAGGGATAAGCTGTTGTTGGTACTAAAAAATTTAAGAAATGAACAAAATATGACCTCTGAGTAAATTATTACCCTGTTCAACATTATTTATAGACAGACCTGTAAAAAACTTAAAGCGTCTTGTAATGCTCTTCTGCAAAGGATATAAAGTGGTTTTTAAACGTTTATTCTACACTTATAGTTTCCAACGCTTGTGCATCCAGTTCCACTGCTCTGGATGAGCCAAAATGATACGTTCCAATGCCTGATTGTAGGCTAAAGTATTCTGGTAAAGAGATTCATGCGTATTGCCACAGTCTTGCCAGGGAATAGGCTCATAGAACTCCAAAACATGCTTGCCATTGGGTAGTCTATAACCAGCAGCCGGTACAACAGGAACCCCTGTATACCGGGCTAAAGTTGCTAAACTGCGATATGTTCCTGCTTTTTTTCCAAAAAACTCTACGGCGATACCATCGCGATTAACCAGCGAGGCATGCTGATCCAATACGAAAATTACCGCATGATTTTTTTCTAAAGCAACGCAAACCTGCTCTAATGAGTTTTTTTTGGGAATCACGTTTAAACCTGCTTGATAATAGTTTTTGAACATGATTCGCTCAAGGGTTTTGAATCTTAATGTACGCCGGATAAAATGAAATTGTCCCTTGAACTCTTTGAAGCTCAGAACACCACCCAAGGGAGCAAACTCCCAATTACCAAAGTGACCCGTGACAACTAGAACCCCCTTTTGCTGGGCCACTACAGATAACATCTGCTCATGACCTTTAACCTCAACACAATCACGTAATTTTTTTTCACTCATAAATCGTAATTGCAAGGTTTCCTTGACGGACTTTATCAAATGCGAGTAATAAGATTTAGCCAAGTATTCTTTTTGCCTATCATCCAGTTGATTACCAAAAACCTGGTTGATGTTAGCCAGGATTAGGCGTCGCCGGTAGGGCAGAAAATGATATAAAAAGCGACCTGCGAAACTGACAGGTAAGGCTTTAATTTGTTGTGCTATCTTAGTCACAGGATTTAATCACCAAACAGGCATTCATACTTGAAAAACCCCTGTTAATCATCAACGCCGCGCTATTGGCATTAACTTTCTGATGATTTGCACTGACAGATAAGGGTTCACACGCTGAGGCAATTTGCTGTAAATTAGCAATACCGGGTGCACACTGTGTTTCAAGAGCATAGGTAGTCATTACGGCATCCAAGACACCAGAGGCACACAATGTGTGACCCACTGACCATTTAAATCCGGTAATTGGAACTTCATTTTGGCCAAATACCGTTCTAATTGCTTGTGCTTCACTGTCGTCAGATTTACTGTTTCCATTACCATGGGGTACGATTAAACCTATATCGTCCTTACATAACCCGGCAATACTAAGTGTACGATCAATTAAACTAGTCAAATGCTGGCCATCAGACTCAATGGAGAACAAACCTGCTGCTTCGCTGGCAGCTAAGCCACCAAGAAGCTCGCCATAACAAGCCGCTGATCTCGCCCGGACGCTGGCTTCACTTTCCAAAACTAACGCAGCTGCACCATCGGCCAAGAGGGTGCCATCATGCTCTCTATCAAAAGGTTTTAAATGACGCTCACTCACTACACCCAATTGGGTATAGTAAAATAAAGCCTGGGGCTCTAAACCTATATCGTAAGCTACTACAACGGCTCGGTCTGCCTGACCTGTACGAATTGCATGATAAGCTTCTAAAATAGCCTGGGTTCCACCCACCGCATGATTAGTCACATTGTGATTTGGCCCTTTGAAACCATAAGTGATGCCGGTATAAGCAAGAACATTATTAGGTAAAATACGTAATAACCACATGGGATGTACTTCATCAAATAAGTGATTGGCGAAACCCCGCATATCACCCTGTGTTTTCGCTAGTAAAGGCAAAAAATCGTATTGTTGAAAATATTTATTGCCTGGTGAACCAACATAAATAGCTGTTTGCTCATTAAATAGATCCGGGCAATCAAGAGCATCTCGATAAGGGATCATTTGGCTGTGCTCAACAGCCTGGATAGCTGCATTCAAACCGATTACATCCTGGCGGGAAATGACTTTGATTAATTTGCGGTCAGGTAGCATTTTAGCCGGTTGAAAATCTTTTAATTCGCCTCCCAGGCGGTGAGACCACTGCGACAAATCCCATTGTTTAATCTCATCAATGCCGCTTTCGCCAGCAAGTACAGCCTTCCAAGTCTCATCCGCCGTAGGTCCAGAAGCGGTTAATGCACTACGACCGGTAATAAATACTCTATTGAAACTGCTCATTTATCTGCTCCTTCAAATTCGGGATGCTTAAATAACAAACAGCTATTTGAGCCGCCAAATCCAAAAGAATTTGATAAAACCACGCCCAAGGATTTTTCACGAGGTCCATCGATGACATAATCCAAATCACACTCAGGATCCGGTGTCGTTAAATTCGCTGTCTTGGGAATTTGGGCGTGCTCTATAGATTTAACCGAGAGCACCGCCTCAAGCGCCCCGGCCGCAGCAATTAAATGTCCGGTTTGACTTTTAGTCGAGCTGGACGGCAAATTGGCAACTGTATCGCCAAAAACCGCTTTAATCGCATTAGTTTCACTCAAATCATTCATCTTTGTTGACGTGCCATGAGCATTAATATAATCCACATCTCTGGGCGTCACTCCTGCATCATGAAGTGCACGCTCTATTGCTTGAATCGCTCCATCACCATTTGGATGTGAGTCAGTGATTCGATAAGAACTTAAAGAATTTCCCTCACCAGCCAACTCAGCATAGATATGAGCACCTCTAGCCTTTGCTTTATCCCATTCCTCCAGGATTAAAAATGCAGCACCTTCACCCAATACAAAACCGTTACGTGTTGCATCAAAAGGACGACTAGCTGTTTCTGGAGTATCGTTATAAGTAGACAATGCGCCTAACAAACAGAAACTGGATAGACCCAAAGGATTAATCATGGAATCAAATCCTCCTGCCAGCATGAAATCAGCTTCACCACGCCGTATGACTTGCATAGCCAATCCAAGAGCTTGACCACCAGAGGCACAAGCAGTGTGAACCGAAGAGGCATATCCTGTAATACCAAATTGTTGAATTAACAAAGACAAACCCGAATTTGAGGTGGTTTTACCAAAATCAACCAGTTTATAAAATTCTCTGGTATTGGCTTTTAATTGTCCCCAATCTGTCTCACCGTTTAGAGCACAAGCTTGTTGAAATCTATTTAGATACTCAAATTCAGCGGTCATCATACCGCTCCCAGTTACAACGCCCCATCGTGATGAGGTTTGCTGTGTAGGTAAAATTCCTGCATCATCAAATGCTTGGCGTGCTGCCTCCAAGGCATAATAAGTAAACGACATCGCAAAGCGCGTGTGTTTATTTTTTATCAAAGGGCTTGGACTAAAATTTTTGACCTCAGCAGCAATAAACGTGGGAAAAGCGCTGGCATCAAAATGTGTAATTTCCGCAACTCCCGATTTCCCTTCGATCAAATTGTTCCAAATCGATTGGACATCATGACCTATTGCTGAAACTGCTCCTAATCCTGTAATTGCTACTCGTCTTTTCTTCATGTTATTTACCTTTAGAGGTAAGCACTACGTCTACAATACATACTCGCTTACCCTCAACCTCACTACGATAAGTCAAAATTAATTCTTCATCAGTCTGTTGCTTTACTTTTACATGGCAAACGATTACATCACCCGGCAAAATAAATTCATTCATTTTTATTCTACGTAACTCACTGACTTGGAAATTAGATGCATACCCCCCCCGTGCAACAAAATCTTGTGCTAAATTTAATTTACATTCCAATAAAACCGTCATGGGTAAAACTGGCTTATTTGGAAAATGATCGGGAAAATACGCAGCCGCTTTAGTGACCCGCTTTTCAGCGACCAGATTTACGCCTGGTTCACAAGAAAGAATTCTATCAAACATCATAGGCGCTACCGTTGACGCAGGTCGATGTTCAAGTTCAAAACTCATAGGTTCTGCATTCAAGGTGTTTATTGTGGACCAATCACCAGGATTATAGATTTCACTAAATTGACGTTTGACTTCTTCAAAACTGATAAAATCAGCCATTGGCAGTAGCGGGCCCAATGCCCCCTCGATACTAAATATCAGCTCCTCTCCCACCTTGGCCACACTGTGGTACTGAACTGCTCTGTCATCAACTACATCTATATAGGACTCAAGCAATAAGGTTTCCCCCACATAAGCAGGTCGATTTAATTTTGAACAGCTAACAACTCCAGCAACAGGCCTTGAAGTAAATCCATTATGCTGCATCACATTCCAGGCGGCTAATTGCCCGAGGGTTTCACCAATTAAAGAAGGAATAAAGCAGAGCTTACCATGCGCATCAACAGTTAAATAAACATCGTCCCTGGTCACATGCTTCAATCCCCGGATCCACTCACCCGGGGATAGCTGAACAATTCTATCAACAAATAAAAACCGCATTAGGCAACAGTTTCCAAAGATTGTTGTTGAGTCACTGCAGCGATTACTAATTTGCAAAATGTTTCCACAGTAAATAACATAGGAATTTCATTAACTTTCATATTGGGTTTAAACTGATCCGCTGGAACTTCGCTTAAATAATCCTTTAATGCCTCAAGACCTGCTGGAGTCAATGAACCACCTTTTTCAAATTCATCTTCTGCCAAATCACCACGCGCATTTTTTTCTAATTGACCACGGGGGATTTTAATTTTAAATTCTTTTTCCAGTTGAAAAACCAAATCAAGAAAATCAATGGATTCTGCACCTAAATCCGTAATTAAACGGCTGTTTAACGATACTTCCTCTTCATCAATCACTAATACATCAGCAATAATTTCCCTAACTTTAGGGTAAACACCAGCCACATTCATAATTCGTCCTCAGAGCTCACCTAGATTACAAAGCTACCGATTATATCATAAAAATTTCTTTAATCATCTAAAACGGAAAAAAGGATAATATTTAACCTATCCAACCCGACTATATCCCGCATCAACAAATAAAGTATGTGCGTTAATCATTGATGCTTCAGGTAGACAAAGCAGATAAACGGCATTAGCAACATCTTGAGGGTTCAAGGGTCTATCCGCCAAAGCATGGGCCTGATACTCGTCTAGTAATTGCTCCCTATTAGGAAAATGTTTGAGTGCATCCGTATCAACTACGCCGGCTGAAACGGTATTCACCGTAATGCCATGAACGGCTAATTCAAGACTTAAAGATCGGACCAAAGCTTCTAATGCCGCTTTTGAAGCGCCTATAAACGCGTAGTTAGGTATCGCTCTGGAGGCACCTAAACTGGATAAAGCTATTACTCGGCTATTCTTGGGCATCATCTCGTACCCTTCTGCAACCAGGTGATTTAAGGCCAGAGCATTCGTCTCCATACACCAGCGCCAATGTTTGGTAGACATCTTTAATGCTGGCTTTAACACCCCACTTGCAGCATTACTAATTAGAAAATTAAGGTGGGTAAAATATTCTCGAAACTGAGTAAACATCTCTTTTACAGATTGATGATCAGCAACATTCGCCTGCAGAGCAACTGCCTTGCGTCCCATATCCTGAACTTCTTGAACCAGATTTTTCGCTTGATCAGAACTATTATAATAGACAATCGCAATGTCACATCCTGCTTGTGCTAATTTCAGCGCTGTAGCCCTGCCTATGCCACGCGCGCCTCCGGTAATTAATCCTACTTTACCTGCAAAAATCAAACTCATAGAGTAATCCTTTAGTATAAAAAGGCATCAAACTACCGTGATTATGTTAACCTGTCAATGATATTATAAGTACTCTTCTTTCTATATAGGTATACCCCAATCAATATTAAACTGGCGCAGGAGTATTTATTTAACCAGGGGGTTTTAAGCGACTTGCATCTCACATTTTGGAGGTATCCCATTCATAAACCAATACTTCAAGTCCCAAAAATTCTAAATCAATACGTTAAGTGACTGTGCCACTACTTGCTATTTTTCAAATTGTCTTGTTTCCGCAGCCCAAACTTTGTACCATCTGCACACCCTCATATTAATATACAGAAGTAATGACTTATTCATGGTCTAAAACTGTTTTCCCTATTGCCGCAATTTTCTCTTTTCGTATGCTGGGATTATTTCTCCTTATCCCCGTATTCACGATTTATGCGGCTCACCTTCAGGGTGCAACACCCACTTTGATTGGTGTTGCATTAGGTGGTTATGGATTAACCCAAGGTTTACTGCAGATACCTTTTGGAATGTTGTCAGACAAAGTGGGTAGAAAACCGATCATTACCCTGGGCTTATTACTTTTTGCTGCTGGAAGTTTAATCGGAGCACTCACCGATTCAATATATGGAATGATATTAGCTAGAACACTGCAGGGTACGGGAGCAATAGGCTCGGTACTTATTGCCTTACTTGCTGATTTAACCTCTGATAGACATCGTACCAAAGCAATGGCAGTCATCGGCATGACTATCGGCACATCCTTTAGCCTGGCAATGATTATTAGTCCTGCTCTTTCTCATCGTTTTGGGCTGGCTGGTATTTTTTATTTAACAACTGTTTTAGCCATCTTGGGTATACTTATACTACACCTGGTTATTCCAAATCCGCTAAAAGAACGATTTCACGCAGACAGTGAAACCAATCCCGTCTTATTTAAATCAGTTATCAATAATCTTCATTTACAACGATTAAATCTGGGAATTTTCTGCCAACACTTTATCTTAACCGCGACGTTTTTTGCAATCCCCATGATTTTGAGTCAACAGGTTAGGGCTGGGAACTTAGCGCAACAGTGGCACTTTTATTTACCGTTAATGGTAGGTTCTTTTATTTTTATGATCCCGTTTATAATATTAGCTGAAAAGAAAAAACGGATGAAATCCGTATTTCTTGCTTCAGTACTTGTAACTACTGTCGCTCAGGGAGCGCTGGCATTTATTCACCTATATTGGTTAAGTCTTTGCCTGCTCATGTTTATGTATTTTGTTGCATTCAATATACTCGAAGCATCTTTACCCTCATTGATTTCAAAACAAGCAAATCCCAATAATAAAGGCACCGCAATGGGGATTTATTCCACGGGACAGTTTTTGGGAATTTTTGCAGGTGGCTCACTTGCCGGCATTATTTACCAATGGAGCAGTAGCTATGGTATTTTTATAGCTAATGCATTTATTGGGACTATTTGGTTTGTAGTGGCCTGCTTTATGAAGCCAAATGTTTCCCTTTCTTCTTTGATTATAAATAATACTGCTTCTGATTTAGAAGATTCGGTCATTATTCAGACACTTCTAAAAGTTCCTGGAGTTAAAGAGGTCGCACTGATAAAAGACGAAAACACGTTATTCTTGCGTGTAGATGAAGAACATTACCAAACTGGTGGCGCAGAACAGGCGCTACGACGAGAATTTAAGAGATAGTTATATTTAATTTAGTACAGTTGCTACGCAATATTATATAAATTAGGTATAATCTCTGTCTAACTTTGCACAGGAGATAATAAGTGGCTAGAGGAATTAATAAGGTCATATTGGTTGGTAACGTAGGTGTGGATCCTGATGTTCGATATCTACCAAACGGCAATGCAGTAACCACACTATCAATAGCAACTAGTGAGTCATGGAAAGATAAAGTATCAGGTGAAAAACAAGAGCGAACTGAGTGGCACCGCGTTGTTTGTTTTAATCGCTTAGGTGAAATAGCAGGAGAATATGTACGTAAAGGTTCAAAATTATATGTTGAAGGCAGCTTACGAACACGAAAATGGCAAGATCAACAGGGTCAAGACAAATATACAACTGAAATAATTGCCGCTGATATCCAGATGCTTGACAGCAAAGGCAACGGCGGCTCATCTAATTATGATGAGATGCCGCAAGCGCAACAGTTTACAGAACCACAACAACGCCAAAATGCAAGCAAACAACAACCATCAACAACAGCCCAAGATGCGTTTGATCAATTAGATGACGATATCCCATTCTAAGAAAATGCATGAGTGACGTATTGATTATTTGGTTTTAAGCCCATAACCTAATGGGCTTTTTTATTTATGTAAAATGAAAATTGAGACCCAAAACAAGCTAAGTCAATCTGAGCTCAAATAAAGATAAAAAAAACCCGCTTATAAAGCGGGCCTTTTAAACGAGACTGATTATTCTTCTGTTGCACTATTAGCGGCTGGTCTATCGAGTAATTCAACAATAGCCATAGGCGCATTATCGCCTGCTCTAAAGCCACATTTAATAATACGAACATATCCTCCTGGTCGCTCAACGAAGCGTGGGCCTAAATCAGAGAACAGCTTTCCCACAGCGGATTTTGAACGTAAAACATCAAAAGCCTGACGCCGTGATGCAACTGAATCAGCTTTACTAACAGTAATTAAAGGCTCTATGTAGCGACGTAGATCTTTAGCTTTAGGCAGAGTAGTTTTTATTAACTCATGCTCAATTAAAGAACAGCACATGTTAGAAAACATGGCTTTACGGTGACTACTTGTGCGGCTAAAACTACGGCCAGAATTACGGTGACGCATAACAAAGACTCCTAAATATTACTCGCCAAGACTTGCCGGCGGCCAATTCTCAAGTTTCATTCCCAGCGATAATGAACGAGATGCTAAAACATCTTTAATCTCAGTTAAAGATTTCTTACCTAGATTAGGTGTTTTTAACAGTTCATTTTCAGTTCTTTGAACTAGATCGCCTATATAATGAATGTTTTCTGCTTTTAAACAATTAGCAGAACGAACAGTTAACTCTAAATCATCAACAGAACGTAACAGAACAGGATCAAAGTCATTGCGCTCTTTATTATCAGCACGTGATTCTTCAAACTTCATATCAACAAAAGAATGAAGCTGTCTTTGAAGAATACTTGCAGAAATGCGAATCGCTTCTTCAGCATCAATTGTTCCATTTGTTTCTAATTCTATCGTTAACTTATCAAGGTCAGTACGATTTTCTACCCTTGCACTATCAACAAAATAGGCAACTTTTTTAACGGGAGAAAAACTATTATCAATCTTGAGTTTACCTACTGACTTCTTTTCAATTTCATCGTCTAGATGTCTAATAAAAGAATCAGTATTATGAAAACCTATTCCTCTCTCAACTTTAAGAGTCATATTCAATTTGCCTTTTTCATTCAAGTTGGCAATAACCAGCTCAGGATTAATAATTTCCTGACCATGAGTTAATTGAATATCTCCAGCTGTCACTTGACAAGGACCTTGTTTATCCAGGCTAATTAGTGCTTCTTCCCCAACATTGAGTTTGATGGCAACCAATTTGAGGTTTAGCAATAAGTCAACCACATCTTCCTGAACACCTTCAATAGTACTGTATTCGTGAAGAACACCATCTATTGATGCTTCAGTAATCGCACTTCCGGGCATAGATGACAATAATATACGTCTCAAAGCATTGCCGAGAGTGTGACCAAAACCTCGCTCCAAGGGCTCTAGAACTATTCTAGCTTTATAAGGTGACTCAGCCTGTACTTTGAGCACTTTGGGCGTCAGCATTTCATTGATTTCAGTATACATTCAGCTATTTCTCCGAGCTTACTTAGAGTAAAGTTCTACAACTAGATTCACGTTGTAGTCTGAAGATAAGTCCGTTAACGTTGGAGCTGTAGAGAACGTACCTTTAAAGGAAGCAGAATCTACAGTAATCCAATCACATGGAGCTCTTTGTTCGGACAATGCTAAAGCGGCGCCAACACGACCTTGACTTTTAGCTTTTTGACGAACAGATATAGTGTCCCCTGGATTAACTAAAAAAGAGGGAACGTTAACAATTTTATCATTAACAAGTATTGCCTTGTGGGTTACTAATTGTCTGGCTTCAGCACGTGTACTTGCAAAACCCATACGAAAAACAACATTATCCAGGCGCCTTTCTAATAGGGACATCAGATTTTCACCTGTCGAACCTTTTTGACGAGCAGCCATTTTGTAGTAGTTTCTGAATTGCTTTTCGAGAACACCATACAGCCTTCTAATTTTTTGTTTCTCTCTAAGCTGAATTCCATAGCCACTTAACCGTGGTTTTTTATCACCATGTTGTCCTGGCAATTTTTCAGATTTACACTTGGACTTATGATCACGAACGCCACTTTTAAGTAATAAATCACAACCTTCACGACGTGATAATTTACATTTTGGACCAAGATATCTAGCCATTAATTACTCCTGAGTCTTACACACGACGTTTTTTAGGTGGCTTACATCCATTATGGGGTATGCCAGTAACATCGGTTATTTCAACAATTTTAAAATCCTGGGTTATTAATTCACGAATAGTGGACTCTCTACCAGGACCAGGACCATGAACAAATACTGCAACAGATTTCATACCATATTCTTTTGCAACAGTCGCAGCACGTTCAGTTGCAACTTGAGCTGCATAAGGGGTACTTTTTCTAGAACCTCTAAAGCCTGATCCACCTGATGTTGCCCAACATAATGCATTACCTTGTCTATCAGTAAAGGTAACAATAGTATTATTAAAAGAAGCATGAACATGAACTATACCATCAGATACGACACGTTTTACCTTTTTTCTTACTTTTTGCTGCTTTGACTTAGTTATTGCCATCTTATTTTCCTACATGAAAAATCAATTACTTGTGCCTTTTCTACGGCCTTTTCTCGTACGAGCATTAGTCTTGGTACGTTGTCCGCGCAAGGGTAATCCTCTTCTATGTCTTAGCCCACGATAACAGCCTAAGTCCATCAGTCGCTTAATATTCATTGTAACTACGCGACGCAAATCACCTTCCACAGTTATTTTTGCAATTTCAGTTCTTAATGACTCTAATTGAGCATCCGTTAACTGTGAAACTTTGGCAGCAGGATCAATGTCAACTGCTGCACATAATTTTAATGATGTAGTTTTACCAATACCATATAGAGCTGTTAAAGCAATCACCACATGTTTGTGATCAGGTATGTTCACTCCCGCAATACGAGCCATTAGCTTCTCCGAACGTTATTTTGTTCTGTCGAAAGGGACAGAAGAATACTATTTTTATAAAATAAAATCAAGCAGATATTAACCCTGCTTTTGTTTATGTCGGGCATCCTTACAAATTACTCGTATAGTGCCACTTCTTTTAATAATTTTGCAATTGCGACAAATTCGTTTTACTGATGCTCTCACTTTCATTACTAAACTCCGATAAAAATCATAGTAGACCAGGTAGTTTTGTACCTTTAAAATTAGCCTTTTTCATTAAAGAATCATATTGTTGAGTCATTAAATGAGCTTGTATTTGAGCTACAAAATCCATCACGACTACAACGATAATCAGCAATGATGTTCCACCGAAATAAAAGGGAACATGCCATGTATACATTAAAATCTGGGGCAACAGGCAAACTAGAACTAGATATAGTGCGCCAACCAAAGTTAAACGAGTCATTACTGAATCAATATATTTAGTTGTTTGCTCTCCCGGTCTAATTCCTGGAATATACGCTCCAGATTTTTTTAGATTTTCTGCAGTATCTTTAGGATTAAACACTAATGCCGCGTAAAAGAAAGCAAAAAACAGTATAGCCAGTGCGTAAACAATTAAATACAAAGGTTGGCCAGGTGATAACGCCATTCCAACGTCAGACAACCAGCCCATTCCTTTAGTATGTGAAAAGAACTGAGCTAAAGTTGCGGGCAGCAATATGATACTGGATGCAAATATTGGTGGTATTACTCCAGACATATTTATCTTTAAAGGTAAATGACTTGTCTGGGCAGCATATACTTTCCTGCCTTGGGTTCTTTGTGCATAATTAACTCTTATGCGCCGTTGTGCTCGTTCCATAAACACAACAAAACCCGTAACTACAACCACAACAACAGCCACTATAATCAAGGTTAAGGCCTGCATCTGCCCTTCCTTTACCTGCTGAAGTACAGAAGCTATAGCACTAGGCATACTTGAAACAATACCTGAGAAAATAATCAGAGATATACCGTTTCCAATCCCCTTCTCAGTGATTTGTTCACCTAGCCACATTAAAAACATAGTACCAGTTACTAAGGTAACAACTGCTGTGAAATAGAAAGAAAAGTCCGGCTGCAGAGCAATTTGTTGTCCAGCCAACCACCGTGCCATTCCTAAAGATTGAAATACCGACAACAAGAGGGTTAAATATCTTGTGTACTGATTTATTTTCCTACGGCCAGCCTCTCCTTCTTTTTTAAGTTGCTCTAATTTCGGAGAAACAACTGAAAATAACTGGATTATAATCGATGCTGAAATATAGGGCATGATACCAATTGCAAATACCGTTACACGCGATAAAGCACCACCAGAAAACATATTAAACAACCCAAAGATTGTATTTTGCTGTTCATTAAAGAAGTTAGCCAGTTTGGTGGGATCCAAACCAGGTACTGGTATGTGAGCCCCCAAACGATAGACTAAAATTCCAATGATCACAAATAATAACCTGGATTTTAACTCCGCCAATCCACCACGTGATTGACTTCCATTATGTTTTTGGTTTTTCATAGTCACTCTTCTATGCTGCCGCCCAAACCTTCAATGGCTGAACGTGCCCCTTTAGTGACTCTTAAACCTTTAAGCTTTACAGCACCGGTTAATTCACCAGAAAGAATGACTTTAACATGCTTAATTGAGCTGTTAATTAAACCAGCATCACGAAGAACCTGGAGGTCAATAACTTCTGCCTTTAGATTGACCAGCTCACTTAAACAGATTTGATCAACAGTTCTGCCTATACGAGACTTAAAACCCATTTTAGGAAGACGTCTTTGGATTGGCATTTGACCGCCTTCAAAGTTAATTTTATGATATCCTCCAGCTCTGGCTTTTTGTCCTTTGTGCCCTTTACCACTAGTTTTACCTAGTCCCGAGCCTATACCCCGACCTAAACGTTTCTTAGGTGGTCTTGAGCCGGGATCTGGTGATAGTGAATTTAAATTCATTATACAGTCTCCTCAACTAGCAATAGATAATTAATCATATTAACTAGTCCACGAATTGCAGGTGTATCATTATGAGATACACTTGAGTTTGTTTTACCTAATCCCAATTGCTTCGCTATAGTAACATGTTTTGGTTTTCTACCTATTAGACTTTTAACCAAAGTTATCTTTATTTTCTTTTCCATAATTAGCCCGCCATTACTTCATCAACAGTTTTACCACGTTTGGCTGCTACGTAATCAGGAGTACCGATGTTAGTTAGTGCACCGATAGTTGCACGAACAATATTACTTGGATTAGTAGAACCAATACTTTTAGCTAAAATATTGTGTACACCTAATACTTCCAGCACGGCTCTCATGGCACCACCGGCAATGATTCCAGTACCTTCACTAGCAGGCTTCATAAATACTTTAGAAGCACCATAATTCCAGGTAATCTCATGGAATATAGTTGTACCGGAAAGGGGAATATAAACCATATTTTTCTTAGCCTGATCCATCGCCTTTTGAATTGCGATTGGAACCTCACGTGCTTTACCTCTTCCAAAACCAACTTTACCTTTTCCGTCACCAACAACGACCAAAACAGCAAAGCCAAAAACACGTCCGCCTTTAACTACTTTAGCGGTACGATTTACTGATACCAACTTTTCTTGATATCCATCTGACTTAGGAGAATCTTCGAATGCCATAATCGTTCCTTAAAAATCTAATCCAGCTTCGCGTGCACCTTCAGCAAGGGCTTTCACTCGGCCATGATATCTATAACCAGCACGATCAAATGCAACCTGGGTAATGCCTTGCTCTTTAGCGCGCTTACCAAGTAACTTGCCAACCTGACTGGCTTGTTCTACTTTGCATTTTCCAGACAAGCTGCCTCTTAATTCTTTATCATTAGTTGAACAGACTACTAATACCTTATCACCGAGTTGGTCCGACTTAACTATTTGAGAATAGATATGTACTCCGCTTCTATAAACAACTAATCTGGATCTACCCGATTTACGAATTAAAGCTTTAGCCTTTAATCCACGTCTATCTCGTGAGTTTTGCTTATTCATAACTTATACCTTATTTCTTTTTCGCTTCTTTACGAACAATTACTTCACCGGCGTACCTAACTCCTTTACCTTTATAAGGTTCTGGGGGTCTAAAAGCTCTAATTTCAGAAGCAACTTGCCCTAAAATTTGCTTATCAACACCCTTCAACACTATTGTAGTATTACTTGGAGTTTCAACAGTAACACCATTTGGTAAAACGTACTCAATTGGGTGCGAAAATCCGAGAGATAAGGTAATAGATTTATCTTTAGCCTGCGCCCTATAACCTACACCAACCAGTTCCAGAGTTACTATAAAACCTTCAGTAACACCATGAACCATATTATTGACCAATGCTCGTGCAGTACCTGCCTGAGCCCAGGCTTTTGGTTCATTAACTGCAGGGGCAAACTCTAATTGGTTAGCCTCTTTACTCTTAGTTATACTAACTAACCTATTAATTTTTTGGGTTAGTGTTCCTTTAGGCCCTTTTACAGTAATCGAACCTTCAACAATAGTTATTTCAACATTTGCCGAATGAACAACTGGGGCTTTTGCTACTCTAGACATATCATTCCTCGCAAGTATTAAGCCACTTCACAAATGACTTCGCCACCAACACCTTTTAATTTTGCAGATATATGAGTCATTATACCTTTTGATGTAGATAATATTGCCACACCACAACCGGGAATAGAGGATAAATCTTTGTATGACTTATACACTCTTAAACCAGGTCGGCTAATTCGTTTAATTAGCTCAATAACTGGCTTTCCGTGATAATATTTAAGTTTTACAGTGATCGACTTAAGATTATTATCTAAAGTTTCCACAAAGAAATTCTCAATATATCCTTCTTCTTTTAAAACACGTGCAATTTCTTCTTTTAACTTAGAAGAAACTAATGTTATCTGCTGATGTTTAGCTTGTTGACCATTTCTTATTCTGGTCAGCATATCAGCAACTGGATCATGCATACTCACAATCGTTCTCCAATCAAAAAAATTTACCAGCTTGACTTTCTACCGCCAGGTACATTGCCAACCATAAGCTGTTGTCTTAAACAAATTCTGCAAAGACTAAACTTGCGATAAACTGCGTGTGGTCTTCCACATTGCTGGCATCGAGTACTATGACGAACAGGATTTGAATTAACTGGTAATTTTGCTAGTTTTGCCTGACTGTCCATAATAACTTGGAAATCATCAGATGATTTAATCAATTGTTTTAATTCGTTTCTGCGTTTTCTGTATTTTTCTACAAGTTTTCCACGCTTTAACTCTCGCACAAGCATTGATTTTTTAGCCACAATTTCACCCTTTTATTTTCTATCTCTATCTTTCAATGGAAGATTAAACGCTTCTAATAAAGCTTTTGCTTCTTCGTTTGTTTTAGCACTTGTAGTAATACAAATGTCTAAACCTCGTATACCATCAGTTTTATCATAATCAATTTCTGGAAATACGATTTGTTCATGTATTCCCATGCTGTAGTTACCCGTTCCATCAAAAGATTTTGGATTTAAACCACGAAAATCTCTTACACGAGGTAAAGTTACAGAAATTAATCTATCTAAAAACTCATACATCCGTTCGCGCCTAAGCGTTACTTTACATCCTATAGGCCAACCTTCTCTAATTTTGAATCCGGCAATTGATTTCTTGGCTTTGGTAACAACTGGCTTTTGTCCAGAAATCAGAGTCATGTCTTCAACAGCGTGATTCATCACTTTTTTATCGCCTACAGCCTCACCAACCCCCATATTTAGAGTAATTTTAAGTACTCTAGGGACTTCCATAACGCTGGAATAGTTGAACCGTTTCATCATCATAGAGACGACGTCTTTCTTGTAAAATTCTTTAAGTCTCGCCATTTCAATCACCTAGTTAAACGCGGTCAATTATTTCATCGTTAGATTTAAAATATCTAACTTTTTTACTAACGCCGTCATCCTCAAGATACTTAAAGCCGACTTTATCTGCTTTTTTAGTTATGGGGTTGTAATGAGCAACGTTTGAAACGTGTAGTGGAGCCTCACGAGTGATTATTCCACCTTTATTTTCAGGTTTTTGAGGATTAGGCTTAACGTGTTTCTTAATTAAGTTACCACCCTCTACCACTACGCTATCAACAAGTACCCGCAGAACTTTGCCCACATGACCTTTGCTTTTACCAGCGATGACAATCACCTCATCACCCGTTCTAATACGTTTCATATCTAATCCTTCTCACAAAACTTCTTCAGCCAGAGATATTATTTTCATAAATCTCTCTCGTAGCTCGCGAGTAACGGGGCCAAATATACGAGTACCAATTGGCTCGTTTTGGTTGTTTAAAAGTACAGCTGCATTACCGTCAAAGCGGATTAGCGAACCATCGTCTCTTCTAACACCTTGAGCAGTACGTACTACAACGGCCTTCATTACAGCACCTTTTTTTACTTTACTTCTTGGTATTGCGTCTTTAATACTTACTTTAATTACATCACCTACGCGGGCATACCGCCTATGTGAGCCACCAAGTACTTTTATACACATTACCTTTCGTGCTCCGCTGTTGTCAGCCACTTCGAGCACTGTCTGCATTTGGATCATTTTATTCTCCAGCTCTAATTTCGACCAGAAAAAGGTTGCTGATTATATCAGGCCTTTTAGGGTTTTAAAAGTAAATCAACTCAGTTGATTAAGAAATTACTTCGACTAATACCCAGCTTTTCGTTTTAGAGAGTGGTCTTGACTCACGGACTTTCACAGTATTACCAATCTGGCATACTTGTTCTTCATCATGAGCGTGAATTTTTGTTCTACGTTTCATGATTTTTCCATACTTGGGATGTTTCACAGTTCGTTCAATCATCACAACTATAGTCTTGTCCATTTTGTCGCTAACTACTTTTCCAACCATTGTTCTGGCGTTTGATTCATTAGTAGACATGTCACTTACCTGCCTTTTCAGTCAACATTGTTTTTACTTTTGCCACTGATTTACGCACCATAGTAATGAGATGTGTTTTATCTAGTGAGCCACTTGCTTTTTTCATTCGTAAATTAAATTGTTCTTTACGTAATGAAAGCAATTCAGTTTGCAATTCTTCAATTGATAAATTGCGCAATTCATCTGTTTTTTTCATTACATTACCGTCCGTTCTTCAAATATTACTTTGAAAGGAAGTTTTGCTTTGGCAAGATCAAACGCTTCAATAGCCAGTTCTCTTGTTACGCCTTCCATTTCAAATAAAACCTTACCTGGTTGAATTTGAGCCACCCAATATTCAACACTACCTTTACCTTTACCTTGTCTCACTTCTAAAGGCTTTTGTGTGATAGGTTTATCTGGAAATACTCTAATCCAAATTTTACCACCACGCTTAATGTGACGTGTCATAGCTCGTCGTGCTGCTTCTATTTGTCTCGCGGTTAGACGACCACGCTCTAGTGCCTTCAGACCAAATTCACCAAAACTAATTTTGCTGCCTCTTAAAGCTAAACCTCTGTTTCGGCCTTTCATCTGTTTTCGGTATTTAGTACGCTTTGGTTGTAACATGATTCTTAATCCTCACTCACTGGGCGCTGTCTGACAATCTTTTCTTTTGAGGGAGAATTTCGCCCTTGAAGATCCAGACTTTAACACCAATAATTCCGTAGGTAGTTTTAGACTCTGCAGTACCGTAATCGATATCAGCTCTAAATGTATGTAATGGTACGCGACCTTCTCTATACCACTCGCTTCGGGCTATCTCAGCTCCACCAAGACGACCACTTACACAAATTTTTATTCCTTTTGCCCCTGATTTCATAGCTGAAGTTACTGCGCGCTTCATAGCTCTTCTAAACATCACGCGTTGTTCCAGCTGTTGAGCAATACCTTCAGCAACAAGAGTAGAGTCTAATTCAGGCTTTTTTATCTCTTCTATATTTAAGTGAACTGGAACACCTAACTTAGCAGAAATTTCCTTACGCAAAGTTTCAATGCCGCCACCTTTTTTTCCAATAATCACACCAGGTCTAGCTGAGAGTATGGTTACTACAGCATTATTTGCCGGCCGCTCTATTAGAATCTTACTAACAGCAGCTGCCATTAGTTTCTTCTTTAGTTCAGTTCGTAATTTAATGTCTTGAATCAAAAACTCAGCATAACGTTTACCTGCAAACCATTTAGAGTTCCAGTCTTTGATAATTCCAAGGCGTATGCCTATTGGGTTAACTTTTTGTCCCATTGCTATTCCTCGTCAGAAACTTTAATCATGATATGGCAGGTACGTTTACAAATTCTATTTGCACGACCCTTAGCTCTGGGACTAATACGTTTTAAAGTTGTTGCTTCATCAACGCAGACCATACCTACTTTAAGATCATCAATATCAGCTCCATTATTATTTTCAGCATTAGCAATGGCTGATTCTAACAATTTAAGCATTAATTGAGCACCTTTTTTTGGCGTAAACTTGAGAATATCAAGCGCACCAGATACTTTTTTATTTCGTATCATATCGGCCACCAATCTGCCCTTTTGAGCGGATAAAGGAGCGCCTTTTAACTTAGCTGTAACTTCCATCATATCCTCTTACTTGCCTTTAGCCTTTCTGTCACCAGAGTGGCCTTTGAATGTACGAGTCATGGCAAACTCACCTAGTTTGTGACCAACCATATTATCTGTAATGTAAACAGGAATGTGGTCTTTACCGTTATGCACAGCTATCGTTAAATCAATCATTTCAGGAACGATTGTCGAACGTCTAGACCAGGTTTTAATTGGTTTTTTTGATTTAGATTCGATAGCAGCTTCAACTTTGCTGATCAAATGTTGGTCGATAAATGGACCTTTTCTTATAGAACGAGACACTTGATATCCTCTCAATAATTATTTCTTTTTTCGCCGTCTGACAATGAAGCTATCAGTGCGTTTATTACTTCGGGTTTTATATCCCTTAGTTGGCATACCCCATGGTGAGACAGGATGACGCCCGCCAGAAGTACGACCTTCACCACCACCATGTGGGTGATCAACAGGGTTCATTGCAACACCACGAACAGTTGGACGAATTCCTCTCCAGCGTTTGGCTCCCGCTTTTCCTAGTGAACGTAAACTGTGTTCACTATTACTAACTTCGCCAATTACAGCACGACACAACACTAGAATTTTACGCATTTCACCTGAACGCAATCTCAACGTTGCATAAATTCCTTCTTTGGCAACAATTTGTCCACTACATCCGGCGCTTCGTAACATCTGGGCACCTTTACCAGGTTTCATCTCAACACAGTGTATGGTTGTACCAACCGGTATGTTTTTTAATGGCAAACAATTACCAACACTTATAGGTGAATCTGCACCACTAATGACAGTAGCACCGACCTCTAAATTAGCAGGTGCAATTATATATCTTTTTTCACCATCTATATAACTTATCAGTGCTATAAGAGCGGTTCTGTTCGGATCATATTCAATACGTTCTACTTTAGCTGCGATACCATCTTTATCACGCTTGAAATCAACGAGTCTGTATTTCTGGCGCTGACCGCCACCTATATGCCTTACAGTAATTCGGCCCTGATTATTCCGTCCACCTGATTTCTTTAGTTTTTCAACTAAGGCAGCATGTGGCTTACCTTTATGGATATGGTGATGTACAACGCGAATCTCGCCACGTTTTCCAGGCGAAGTCGGTTTAGATTTTAATAGTGCCATCTTAATCTGCCTTATTCGGTAACTGTAAAGTCTATATCTTGATCAGCATGAAGAGATACAAAAGCTTTTTTCCAATCACTACGTTTTCCAGAAGTTTGTTTAAAACGTTTTGATTTTCCCTTCACATTAATTACAGATACATTTCTAACTTTAACGTTAAATATATGCTCTACAGCCATTTTAATTTCAGTTTTAGTTGCATTTTTCAGTACTTTGAAAGTGAACTGTTTAAACTTATCGGCCATGACAGTAGCCTTTTCAGAAGTATGTGGCTCACGCAGAACCATCATCAATCTCTCAGCATTCATTGTAACTGTTCCTCAATTTTTTTAATTGCAGCTTCTGTAACAACAACTTTTTCAAATCTGAGTAACGAAACAGGATCTATAGTTGTAACATCACAGATATCATAGTCAATTAAGTTTCTTGAACCTAAGTACTCACTTTCACCAACTTCGTTCATAATAATCAGTGCATTTTTAATGTTCAACTGATTCATCTTGCTGATAAAGTCTTTTGTCTTGTGGGTTTCACATTGAAAATCACTCACGACAACTAAGTTCCCGGTACGACAAAGTTCGGAGATTATACTACGTAATGCACGTTTGTACATTTTTTTATTAAGTTTTTGTGAATAATCTCGTTTCTTAGACGCAAAGGTTACTCCACCGCTTCTCCACAGAGGACTACGAATAGTACCTGCTCTTGCTCGACCAGTACCTTTTTGATTCCAAGGTTTTTTACCCCCACCTCTGACTTCAGAGCGGGATTTTTGCGCACTATTACCACTTCGCGCATTATTCATGTATGTTACAACAGCTTGGTGAACCAAACCTTCGTTGTAAGCATAAGCAAATACATCTTGATTAAGTTGTAGTTGGCTGTTTGTATCTATAGTAGTAATTTCCATCACTCACCTCTTGCTTGCTTTTTTACTGCAGGCTTAACTTCTACTCGAGTACCAGGGGCACCAGGAATTGCACCTTTAATAAGTAATAAGTTCCTTTCAGCATCAACTCGCACAAGTTCAAGGCTTTGAACCGTACAACGAGCATTACCCATGTGTCCAGCCATTTTTTTACCCTTGAACACACGCCCTGGGGTCTGGTTTTGACCGATAGAACCTGGAACACGGTGCGATCTCGAATTACCGTGAGTTGCATCCTGAGTTCTAAAATTATATCTTTTCACAGTACCCGCAAATCCTTTACCTTTACTGACGCCAGATACATCAACATGCTGTCCTGCAGTGAATATATCCGCTACAGAAATTACTTGTCCTAATTTGAAAGCATCTTCAGAATCAAGATGAAATTCAACTTGCATATCACCTGCTTCTATCTCTGCTTTAGCAAAGTGACCTGTCATAGGTTTGCTCACCTTACTTGCTTTTTTGATTCCGCCTGTTAATTGAACAGCAGAATAACCATCAACTTCTTCAGTTTTTATCTGAGAAATACGATTTGGATGCACTTCAACCACCGATACAGGAACAGAAATTCCCTCTGGCGTGAAGACACGTGTCATACCGATTTTACGGCCTAATAAACCGATCATTGTAGCACCTCTTTAATATCCTTCACCTTAATGTTTAGTCATCAAGGCTTATCTGAACATCAACCCCAGCAGCCAGATCCAACTTCATCAATGCATCTACTGTTTTCTCAGTTGGATGAACAATAACGATCAGGCGTTTATGAGTACGTAATTCGTATTGATCTCGCGCATCTTTGTTTACATGCGGTGAGGTTAATACAGTAAATTTTTCCTTGCGGATAGGCAACGGTATTGGTCCACGAATTTGTGCACCAGTACGCTTTGCTGTCTCAACGATTTCAGCGGTTGATATGTCTATCAACCGATGATCAAAGGATTTTAATCTTATTTTAATGTTTTGATTGCTACTCATTATAATTACTCGATTATTTTAGCGACAACACCGGCGCCTACAGTACGGCCACCTTCCCGAATTGCGAAACGTAAACCTTCAGTCATCGCGATTGGTGCATGCAAATTAATAACTAATTGTACGTTATCTCCTGGCATTACCATTTCAATTCCAGATGGTAGGTCACAAGTACCTGTTACGTCTGTTGTTCTGAAATAGAACTGAGGACGATATCCATTAAAGAATGGCGTATGACGACCACCTTCTTCTTTAGACAACACATACACTTCTGCTTCAAACTTAGTGTGCGGTTTAATTGTGCCTGGTTTAGCTAATACCTGACCACGCTCAACCTCATCACGTTTGGTTCCACGCAGTAACACACCTACGTTATCTCCAGCACGACCTTCATCAAGCAATTTACGGAACATCTCAACGCCTGTGCAAATCGTCTTTTGAGTGTCGTGAATTCCTACAATCTCAACTTCTTCGCCAACTTTAACTATTCCACTTTCTACACGACCAGTAACAACTGTTCCACGGCCAGAGATAGAAAACACGTCTTCTATTGGTAACAAAAATGGTTTGTCAATATTACGAACCGGCTCAGGTATGTAAGAATCCAATGTTTCAACCAGTTTCTCAATTGAAGGGACACCAATTTCACTCGTGTCTCCTTCCAACGCTTTCAGCGCAGATCCAACAATAATAGGAATATCATCACCTGGAAAATCATAGCTGCTCAGCAGATCACGAACTTCCATTTCTACTAATTCAAGCAACTCAGCATCATCAACCATGTCCGCTTTATTCATGTACACAACAATATAAGGTACGCCTACTTGCCGTGATAATAGAATATGCTCTCTAGTTTGAGGCATCGGACCATCAGCAGCTGATACAACTAATATCGCCCCGTCCATTTGTGCAGCACCCGTGATCATGTTTTTAACATAGTCAGCATGTCCTGGGCAATCTACGTGCGCGTAGTGTCTATTTGAAGATTCATATTCAACGTGTGCTGTAGAAATAGTAATACCACGCTCACGCTCTTCTGGTGCTGCGTCAATTTGATCATACGCTTTTGCAGTGCCACCAAATTTCTTCGCCATGATCGTTGTAATCGCAGCTGTTAGTGTCGTTTTCCCATGATCTACGTGACCAATTGTACCCACATTTACGTGGGGCTTTTTACGTTCAAACTTTTCCTTCGCCATTTCAATAACCTCATTAACTTTTATTGTTTCTTGATAATTGCTTCAGCAATATTGTTTGGTGCTTCAGCGTACTTAGAAAATTCCATCGTGTATGTTGCTCTTCCTTGAGTAGCAGAACGTAAATCGGTTGAATAACCAAACATCTCTGCAAGTGGCACTTCTGCTCTAACAATTTTACCAGCTGGTGAATCTTCCATACCTTGTACTAAACCACGGCGTCTGTTAAGGTCACCCATAACATCCCCCATGTAGTCCTCGGGAGTAACAACTTCTACAGCCATAATAGGCTCAAGCAGGACTGGTTTAGCTTTTAACGCACCTTGCCTGAAGCACTGAGAACCTGCAATTTTGAATGCCATTTCACTAGAATCTACTTCATGGAATGAACCATCAAACAGAGTGACTTTAACATCAACTACCGGGTAGCCAGCAATAACACCATTTTGTAATTGCTCCTGAACTCCTTTATCTACTGCGGGAATGTATTCTTTAGGAATCACACCACCTACAATCGCATTGATAAATTCGTAGCCTTTACCTGATTCTTGCGGCTCAATTTTCAACCATACGTGACCGTATTGACCACGACCACCTGATTGCCTTACAAACTTACCTTCTTGCTCTACTGCTTGTTTCAATGTTTCACGATAAGCCACTTGGGGTTTACCCACGTTAGCTTCAACATTAAACTCTCTTCTCATGCGATCGACAATAATCTCAAGATGGAGTTCACCCATACCCTCAATAATTGTTTGGCCTGATTCTTCATCAGTATGAACTCTAAAAGAAGGATCTTCCTGAGCCAATTTACCTAAAGCGATACCCATTTTTTCCTGGTCTGCCTTAGTTCTAGGCTCAACTGCTACTGCAATCACCGGATCTGGAAAATCCATTCTTTCTAATATAACCGGATTGTTTACATCGGAAAGAGTATCTCCCGTCATTACAGTTTTCAAACCTACTGCCGCTGCGATATCACCAGCCCTTACCTCTTTTATTTCCTCACGCGAATTGGCATGCATTTGAAGTAGACGGCCAATACGCTCCTTTTTACCCTTTACAGAGTTTAAAATGGTATCACCACATTTTAATACTCCTGAATAAGCTCTGAAATAGGTTAGTGTTCCAACAAACGGGTCAGTTGCAATCTTAAATGCCAAGGCTGAGAATGGTGCATCGTAGCTGGTTGCACGATGAGTTTCCTCACCATCTTCATCTATTCCCTGGATATCAGGGATATCAATAGGAGAAGGTAAATATTCAATTACACCATCCAAAACAGCCTGAACGCCTTTATTTTTAAAGGCAGATCCGCAAAATACCGGAACGATTTTATTGGTAACAGTAAGTTCCCGTAAGCCTTGCTTAATTTCTTGTTCAGAGAACACTTCACCTTCAAGATATTTACCCATCAGGTCTTCTGAAGCCTCTGCAGCCGCCTCGATAGCAAGAGAACGATATTCTTCACACTCCGCTTTTAATTCGTTTGGGATTTCTACGTACTTGAATGTCATCCCTTTGTTGTCTTCATCCCAATGAATGGCTTTCATTTTGATGATGTCTATAACACCTTTAAATTCTTCCTCTGCGCCAATAGGAATTTGTACTACAACAGGAGTGGAACCTAAACGTTGCTTAATCTGAGTAACAACCCGATGGAAATTTGCACCCATTCGATCCATTTTATTAACAAATACTATTCTTGGAACGCCATACTTATTTGCTTGACGCCATACTGTTTCAGATTGAGGCTCTACCCCGGATACTGAGTCAAACACAACTACGGCTCCATCAAGAACACGTAATGAACGCTCAACTTCAATCATGAAGTCAACGTGCCCAGGGGTATCAATGATGTTAATTCTATGTAATTCAAACTGCTTGTCCATACCAGACCAGTAACAAGTTGTTGCAGCTGAGGTAATGGTAATGCCGCGCTCCTGCTCCTGAACCATCCAGTCCATAGTTGCAGCTCCGTCGTGAACCTCACCAATCTTATGAGACATACCGGTGTAATAAAGTACACGCTCAGTTGTTGTGGTTTTTCCAGCATCAACGTGAGCTGCAATTCCTATGTTTCGATACAGTTTTAATGGAGTAGTTGGCACGGCGGTTCTCTCTCTTAGTTCCATCTAAAATGTGCAAACGCTTGGTTAGCTTTTGCCATTTTATGTGTGTCTTCACGTTTCTTCACTGCAGAGCCTTTACTTTCGAACGCATCCATCAGTTCTCCGGCCAAACGTAGCATCATACCTTTCTCACCACGTCCGCGGGCTGCTTGAACTATCCAACGCATTCCCAATGCAATGCTACGGTCATTTCTAACTTCAACAGGCACCTGATATGTTGCACCACCAACTCGACGTGAACGAACTTCCACGCTGGGACGTACATTATCTAAGGCATCTTCAAAATAGCGAAGAACGGAACCAGAATTACTTCCAGTACCTGAATCACCTTCTTCATCAGATTTTTTAGTTTTCTTTACGCGCTCTTCCATTACAGACAAAGCACCATAAATAATTTTCTCAGCAGTTGATTTTTTACCACTGACCATTAATACGTTAATAAATTTTGCTAACAATTCACTATGATGCTTTGGATCTGGCAAAATTTCACGTTTGGGAACTTCTCTTCTTCTTGGCATCTCAATTTCCTACAATCAGTTATTTTTTATCTTTAGGTTTTTTTGTACCATACTTAGAACGACCTTGTTTACGATCGTTAACTCCTGATGTATCCAAACTACCCCTAACTGTGTGATAACGCACACCAGGTAAGTCTTTAACACGACCTCCCCTAATTAGAACAACAGAGTGTTCCTGTAGGTTATGGCCTTCGCCACCAATATATGATGAAACTTCAAATCCATTAGTTAACCGTACACGGGCAACCTTACGCATAGCTGAGTTAGGTTTTTTAGGTGTAGTAGTATAAACGCGTGTACATACTCCGCGTCTTTGTGGACATGACTCTAGTGCTGGTACGTTACTTTTTTTCTTTACGTCCACACGAGGCTTTCTTACTAACTGATTAATAGTAGCCATTTGTACTTAACTCCGATCTGTCTCTTGTGAATATTTCGAATGCATAAGGAGGCCGGATTCTATATAGGTACGGCAGATTTGTCAAGTTTAAACCTGCCGAATTTGAATCCAGATTAATGATCATGATTATCCGCGTTCAGTGCTTCACTTAACGCGTGCTCAACATCACTTGCAGTAACTGTATGCGTTGCATGGTCACCACCTGCTGCAGCCCTTGCTCTTTTTGCCTTTCGGCTCTGATGATAGGTATAACCTGTTCCTGCCGGAATCAAGCGACCAACCATCACATTTTCTTTTAAACCACGTAAATCATCGACTTTACCACTTACAGCAGCTTCAGTCAGAACTCTTGTTGTTTCCTGGAAAGATGCTGCAGAAATAAATGATTCTGTAGCCAAAGATGCTTTGGTAATACCTAATAAAATTGGTGTTCCTCTGGCAACTTGCTTTCCTTCTGCAATAAGTCTGTCATTTTCCTCAAGCATCACACTTTCTTCTATCTGCTCTCCAACGAGGAACTTTGAATCACCTGCAAATGTAATAACCCGTTTACGTAGCATTTGCCTGACAATTGTTTCTATGTGCTTGTCATTAATTTTTACACCTTGTAGGCGATATACGTCTTGTACTTCGTTTACGATGTAATTAGCTAATGCACCCACGCCAAGCAAACGCAAAATATCATGAGGATTAAGTGCACCTTCAGCAATTAACTCTCCGCGCTCAACATGTTCTCCTTCGAAAACTGATATATGACGCCATTTTGGAATCAATTCTTCATGACATTGATCTTCTGAGACATTAATAATCAATCTTCTCTTACCTTTAGTTTCCTTACCAAAGTTAACTAATCCTGAAACTTCAGCCATAACCGCTGAATCTTTAGGTTTACGTGCTTCAAAGAGATCCGCTACTCTTGGCAGCCCCCCTGTAATATCACGTGTCTTAGATCTTTCTTGTGGAATACGGGCAATAACATCGCCTATACCAACTAAACCACCATCTTCAAAATTAACAATAGCGTCAACAGGCAAATAATACTGTGCAGGCACATTGGTACCGGCTAGGAATATGTCTTCGCCCGTATCTGTAACTAACTTTACCATCGGTCTTAAATCACGACCAGCAGTACCACGTTGCTTCGCATCAATGATTACAATGTTACTTAAGCCCGTTAACTCGTCTGTTTGTCTGTTCATGGTCATACCATCAATTAAGTCGACAAACTTCAAATTACCAGCCACTTCCGAAATTACTGGATGAGTATGTGGATCCCATGTAGCAATTACTTGCCCGGCTTCAACAGCAGAATTATCTTGGGCGGATATTACAGCACCGTATGGAAGTTTATAACGTTCGCGCTCACGACCAAACTCATCAACGATGGTTACTTCACCCGAACGGGATACGGCTACCAGATTTTTATTCTCGTGAGTTACCGTTTTAATATTATGTAAACGAATAACCCCTTTGGTTTTAATCTGAATATTATTCGCAGCAGTGGCTCTCGATGCAGCTCCCCCGATATGGAAGGTACGCATCGTTAACTGAGTTCCAGGCTCGCCTATTGACTGAGCAGCTATAATACCTACAGCTTCACCGGTATTTACCTTATGTCCTCTTGCCAAATCACGACCATAACAGGCCGCACATAAACCAAAACGGGTTTGACATGTAATTGGTGAGCGCACCATAATCTGGTCAACGCCTTGTTTTTCTAAACGCTCAACCCACTCTTCGTCTAATAAAGTACCTGCTTTTACAACAGGTTCACTTTGGTTTGGGATAAAGACATCTGCTGCTACTACTCGCCCTAAAACTCGTTCGTGTAATGGTTCAACTATGTCGCCACCCTCAATCAAAGGTTGCATTAATATACCTGTATCTACACCACAATCATCTTCTGTAATCACAACGTCTTGAGCTACGTCAACCAAACGTCTTGTCAGATATCCAGAGTTCGCTGTTTTTAACGCGGTATCTGCCAAACCTTTCCTTGCTCCATGAGTCGAAATAAAGTACTGGAATACATTTAATCCTTCACGGAAATTAGCTGTAATTGGAGTTTCAATAATCGAGCCATCAGGCGCCGCCATCAATCCGCGCATTCCAGCCAGTTGTCGTATCTGCGCTGCAGAACCCCTGGCACCGGAATCAGCCATCATGAAGATGGGGTTAAATGATTCTTGTCGAACTTTTTCACCTTTAGCGTTAATTACCTCTTCTGTGGCAATCTTGGTCATCATCGATTTAGCAACTAACTCATTAGTTCGTGACCAGATATCGATAACCTTATTATATCGCTCACCATTAGTTACTAAACCTGAACGGAATTGAGACTCAATTTCTCTAACTTCGTTATCGGCATGTTCAATAATAGTTGCCTTATCTTCAGGTATTTCCATATCTTCTATTCCAATAGATATACCTGAGCGAGTTGCATACTTAAAACCAGTATACATCAGCTGGTCAGCAAAAATAACGGTCTCTTTAAGACCAAAGTTTCTATAGCAATTATCGATTACCTTGGATATAACCTTTTTGGTCATCGTACGGTTAATATTAGCAAAGGGCATTCCTTTAGGTAATATCTCAGCAAGTATCGCACGACCTACCGTAGTTTCAACCAGATGATGCTCTGTTGAATCTTCCTCTTCTTTAAGCATGCGAATTTTAATTTTAGCGTGAATATCAAGATGTCCTGATTCATAAAAATTCTGCGCTTCCTGAGCACTTACATATATTTTGCCTTCGCCTAAAGCATTTACTTTCTCTCGAGTTAAGTAATAAAGACCAAGCACCACGTCCTGACTAGGGACAATAATTGGCTCACCACTTGCTGGAGACAGAATATTATTTGTCGACATCATTAACGAACGTGCTTCGAGCTGCGCCTCTAAGGTTAGTGGCACATGCACCGCCATTTGGTCTCCGTCAAAGTCTGCATTATATGCAGTACATACTAATGGATGTAACTGAATCGCTTTACCTTCGATCAATACCGGCTCAAATGCCTGAATACCTAACCTGTGCAGTGTAGGAGCACGATTTAATAAGATAGGATGTTCACGAATAACATCATCAAGAATATCCCAGACAACTGATTCTTCACGCTCTACCATTTTTTTTGCTGCTTTGATAGTAGTTGCTAAGCCCCTGAACTCCAACTTACTAAATATAAATGGCTTAAACAATTCGAGAGCCATTTTCTTTGGTAAACCGCATTGATGTAATCTTAAAGTAGGTCCCACAACAATAACGGAACGTCCTGAATAATCCACTCGTTTACCAAGCAGATTCTGACGAAAACGTCCTTGCTTGCCTTTAATCATATCGGCTAAAGATTTAAGCGGACGTTTGTTAGTTCCGGTAATAGCACGTCCACGGCGTCCATTATCAAGCAACGCATCGACAGATTCTTGTAACATTCTTTTTTCGTTTCGAACAATAATATCTGGAGCGTTTAAGTCAAGCAGCCGCTTCAAACGATTGTTACGATTAATAACCCTGCGATACAAATCATTAAGATCTGAAGTGGCAAATCTTCCTCCATCTAAGGGTACTAATGGCCTTAAATCGGGTGGAAGGACCGGCAAGACATCCATAATCATCCATTCGGGTTTATTGCCCGACTCATAGAATGCCTCAAGAAGCTTTAATCGTTTAGTAATTTTTTTAATCTTGGTTTCAGAATTAGTTGTAGGTAATTCTTCACGTAAGTTTTTTATCTCATCTTCTAAATCAATTTGACGTAACAAGTCACGGATAGCTTCTGCGCCCATGCGTGCATCGAACTCATCACCATATTGTTCCATTGCATCAAGGTAGACTTCATCATTTAGTAATTGACCACGCTCTAGTTCAGTCATTCCAGGATCAACAACAACAAAGGCTTCAAAATAGAGAACGCGCTCAATATCTCTTAAAGTCATATCAAGGAGCAAGCCTATTCTGGATGGAAGAGACTTTAAGAACCATATATGAGCTACTGGACTGGCAAGCTCAATATGACCCATGCGCTCACGTCTAACCTTTGCTAATGCCAGCTCAACACCGCATTTCTCACAAATAACGCCACGATGTTTTAGCCTTTTGTATTTTCCACACAAACATTCGTAGTCTTTTACGGGTCCGAATGTTTTAGCACAAAACAAACCATCTCGCTCTGGCTTAAAGGTGCGATAATTAATGGTTTCCGGTTTTTTTACTTCACCATAAGACCAGGATCGTATTAGCTCGGGAGAAGCCAATGCGATTTTAATAGCATCAAATTCTTCACTTTGCCCTTGTTGTTTGAGGATGCCTAATAGGTCACTCATTACAGGTGCTTTTCTCATTGGGTCGTTGTTGCTTAGAGTAGCCAAAGTCTATGCCTCCAAAAAATGGTTAGTCAGTATGTATCGCTGAACAGTTAATCGTGATCTAATTCGATATCAATTCCCAACGCCCTAATTTCTTTCAACAATACATTGAACGATTCAGGCATGCCTGGGTCCATACGATGGTCTCCATCGACTATATTTTTATAGATCTTTGTCCTACCTCCAACGTCATCTGATTTCACGGTCAACATTTCCTGTAAGGTATATGCTGCACCATAAGCTTCTAATGCCCAAACTTCCATTTCTCCGAATCGCTGTCCACCAAACTGGGCTTTACCACCTAGCGGTTGCTGGGTTACCAAACTATATGAACCAGTGGAACGAGCATGCATCTTATCATCAACCAGGTGATTTAGTTTCAGCATGTACATATATCCTACAGTAACCGGATTATCAAATTTGTTACCAGTTCTTCCATCTATCAGGGTAGTCTTTCCATCAGAAGGTAAATCCGCTAATTGCAACATTCTCTTGATTTCATCCTCTGATGCACCGTCAAATACCGGTGTAGCCATAGGAACGCCAGCCCGTAAATTATCAGCTAAACGGAATAACTCTTTTTCATTCAGACAATCAAGATTTACTCTTTTAATTTCATCATGATTGTAAATTTGATGCAGGAATGACTTAATATCTTCTGCTGTTTTTTTACTATCGAGCATTTGCGACACTTTGATACCTAGCCCTTTCGCTGCCAATCCAAGGTGAGTTTCCAATACCTGTCCAATATTCATACGTGAAGGTACGCCTAATGGATTGAGAACTATATCAACTGCAGTTCCATCTTCCATATGGGGCATATCTTCAACTGGAACAACAATTGAAATCACGCCTTTGTTACCGTGTCGACCAGCCATTTTATCACCGGGCTGAATTCGTCGTTTGACTGCCAAATAAACTTTAACAATTTTTAATACGCCAGGAGCCAAATCATCGCCCTGAATAATCTTCTTACGAC
This sequence comes from Legionella antarctica, assembly GCF_011764505.1. Taxonomy (NCBI): domain Bacteria; kingdom Pseudomonadati; phylum Pseudomonadota; class Gammaproteobacteria; order Legionellales; family Legionellaceae; genus Legionella; species Legionella antarctica. The sequence goes on along the minus strand of NZ_AP022839.1, from coordinate 365,553 downwards.
TATCATTAAAACGCTTTTCCATTTCTTTTGATAAGAGTTCCAGCTGTTTTGCCAATTGCTCTAGCTGTTGGCTGACCTCATCATTATCCAGTCGAATATCAAACCATTTTTCTCTGTCTAATTTTTGTAAGTAAACTTCAGTAATTTTTGAATCTGGCTTTAGATTATTGGGGCCACCGTTAGCAACTTTATCTAAGAGCAAATTAGATACACGATGATAAATATCTTCTTCACGGATACGTCTCTCATCAATTAAGTCTTTGCGTACTCGAGCTAAATGCTCTTCTTCAATGCTTTTTGCCCGAGCGTCTTTATCGAGCCCATCTCGGGTGAATACCTGTACATCAATAACTGTCCCGTTCATTCCAGATGGCACACGAAGGGACGAGTCTTTTACGTCAGAGGCTTTTTCACCGAATATTGCGCGTAGCAATTTTTCTTCTGGTGTGAGCTGTGTTTCACCTTTAGGGGTTACTTTACCTACTAATATGTCGCCAGCGTTTACTTCTGCACCTATATAAACAACACCAGATTCATCCAGATTAGATAATGCAGACTCGCCAACATTAGGAATATCTGCAGTAATTTCTTCAGTACCCAGCTTGGTATCACGCGCGATACAGGTTAACTCCTCGATATGAATGGTTGTAAATCTGTCTTCTTGAACTATTCGTTCCGATATTAAAATCGAATCCTCAAAGTTATAACCATTCCAAGGCATAAATGCGACTAATAAATTTTGCCCCAACGCCAGCTCACCCATATCTGTACATGGACCATCTGCGAGAACATCACCGCGTTGGATGTAGTCACCTGTAGAGACAATTGGGCGCTGGTTAATACATGTATCCTGATTTGAGCGGAAGTATTTTGTAAGGTTATAGATATCTACCCCTGTTTCACCTGCTGTTGTTTCGTCATCATTTACTCGAACAACTATACGTGAAGCATCTACCAAATCAATTATTCCACCGCGTTTAGCAACAACGGAAACGCCTGAATCCGAAGCGACAATACGCTCCATTCCTGTTCCTACTAATGGTTTTTCTGAACGTAAGGTGGGAACTGCCTGACGCTGCATGTTCGATCCCATCAAAGCTCTGTTCGCATCATCATGTTCAAGGAAGGGAATTAATGAAGCAGCTACAGAAACGATTTGCTTAGGAGATACGTCCATATAATTAATTTTATCTGGAGTCGTTAAAGAAAATTCATTTTGGTGCCTACAAGGAACCAGGTCTGCCAAAATATTACCTTGTTCATCAAGCGCAACGCTTGACTGGGCGATATATTGGTCAACTTCTTCAATAGCGGACAAATACTCAATATCATCTGTAACACGCCCATTAACCACCTTACGACATGGTGTTTCAATAAATCCATAATCGTTTGTTCTGGCATAAACAGACAAAGAATTAATTAATCCAATGTTTGGACCCTCTGGAGTTTCAATAGGGCAGACTCGACCATAGTGAGTTGTATGAACGTCTCGAACCTCAAATCCTGCTCGCTCACGTGTTAAACCGCCTGGGCCTAATGCTGATACTCTTCGTTTATGTGTTACACCAGATAAGGGGTTAACCTGATCCATAAACTGAGACAGCTGACTGGAGCCAAAAAATTCTTTAACAGCCGCAGATACAGGTTTAGCATTAATTAAATCCTGTGGCATTAAATTCTCAGATTCAACAAGACTGAGTCGTTCCTTAACAGCACGTTCTACTCGGACTAAACCAACCCTAAATTGATTTTCAGCCATTTCACCGACACTTCGAACTCTACGGTTCCCTAAATGGTCAATGTCATCAACCATCCCGATACCGTTCCTGATGTCGATTAGTGTCTTAATAACAGCCATTATATCTTCTTTCGTTAAAGTACCTGGGCCGTCATCATTTTTTCTTCCGACACGTCGGTTGAATTTCATTCGACCGACAGCAGATAAATCATATCGATCATCAACAAAGAACAAGTTTTTGAATAATGCTTCAGCAGCTTCTTTGGTTGGTGGCTCACCAGGACGCATCATACGATAGATTTCAACCAGGGCTTCCAATTGGCTTGAAGTAGGATCAATTTTTAGAGTATCAGAGATGTATGATCCATGATCCAGATCATTAGTGTAAATCATGTCAACTTGAAGTATTCCGTTGCTGGCCATTGTATCTAATAATTCTTCGGTAATTTCGTCGTTAGCGTTAGCGACAAATTCACCGGTTAGCGTATCAACAACATTCTTAGCTAAAGTTTTACCAATTAAATAATCACGTGGTACAACCAAGTCTTGCATTTGACATTTTTCCATCTGCTTAATATGTCGCGCAGTAATTCTTCGACCTTGCTCTACTATTAATTCACCAGTTTCAGGAACAAGGATATCAAACGATGCAATCTCACCACGCAGCCTTTGTGGAATTAAATCAATATGATACTCGCCATTTTTGAGATGACAGCTGGTTACCTCAAAAAATTCGCCGAGAATATCTTCTGTTTCATATCCTAAAGCCCTTAGCAAAATACTAACGGGTAATTTTCGTCTTCTATCAATACGAACATAAACACAATCTTTGGGATCAAATTCAAAATCCAACCATGAGCCGCGATAAGGTATAATGCGCGCGGAATAAAGGAGTTTTCCCGATGAGTGGGTCTTACCTTTATCATGTTCGAATATAACCCCTGGAGAACGGTGTAATTGTGAAACAACTACTCTCTCAGTTCCATTTACAACAAATGTACCTACATCTGTCATTAGGGGGATTTCACCCATAAATACATCTTGCTCTCTAATATCTTTAACTGGTTTAGGATCATCGCTTGCTTCTTTATCAAGAACAACAAGTCTTATTTTAACCCGTAATGGTGCTGAATAGGTTAAACCTCGTAATTTACACTCACGCACATCAAATGCTGGTTCACCTAGTTTGTAACCAACATATTCAAGCCTTGCATTACCAGAAAAACTTTCAATAGGAAACACAGATGAGAATGCTGCATGCAGCCCGGTATTAAGATGTTCACTTAACTTACTATCAGCCTGGAGAAAATCCCTATAGGATTTAAGTTGAATTTCAAGCAGATTTGGTATTGCCATTTTATCAGTCTGCTTACCAAAGCTTTTGCGAAATCGTTTTTTCTCAGCATGTGAATATTGAGGTTTAGCTTCTGCAACGGCCATGGTGTTTCCTCTGTAAATTATTGATGACTTCAAACGCGTAAACCCAGCCATGTAAACATGACTGGGTCAAATAGTACTTTTATATCTTAATTATTTAACTTCTACTGTAGCACCAGCCTCTTCAAGCTCTTTCTTTATGCTAGCAGCTTCGTCTTTTGATACACCTTCTTTAACAGTTGAAGGAGCACCTTCTACCAAGTCTTTCGCTTCTTTTAAGCCAAGACCAGTTAAGCTACGAATTACTTTAATAACGCCAACTTTATTAGCACCAAAGCTTGTCATTACAACATTGAATTCTGTTTGCTCTTCAGCAGCAGCGGCAGCGGCACTTGGTGCAGCAACAGCTACGGCAGCAGCAGCAGCAGCAGATACGTTAAATTTTTCTTCCATTGCTTCGATTAATTCTACAACTTCCATAACAGACATGTTTGATATTGTTTCTAGAATTTCATTTTTTGACACAGCCATTACTAGCTCCTAATTATAAAATAAATTAATGATTAAGCGGGGTTATCCTGCTTTCTTATCTTTTACTGCTGCCAGAGTTCTCACTAGTTTAGCATGTGGCTCTGCAAGAGTACGGACAAATTTCTCAACTGGCGCTTTCATCACATACATTAACTTGGCTATTGCTTCATCACGAGTTGGCAAGCTTGCAACAACATCAATTTGATTTGCGTTGTATACTTTACCACCTACAGATAAGGCTTTAATCTCAAGTTTATCAAATGTTTTGATGAAGTCTTTAAGTAGTCTCGCTGCATCACTTGGTGCTTCTAGTGATAAAGCAATGAACAGTGGACCTACAAGTAAGTCACTTAAGCATTCAAATTCAGTGTTCTTAAAAGCTCTTCTTGTTAAAGTATTTCGTACAACCCGAAGATAAACACCTGATTTTCGTGCTTCACTACGTAACTGCGTCATTTGATTAACAGTTAAACCGCGATAATCAGCAACCACTGCTGAAATAGCCTTAGAGGCGACAGCAGTCACTTCCTCAACAACGGCTTTTTTTGCAGCTAAATTTAATGTCACGTTACTGACCTCCTAATTTGTACAAATCACAAGGATTTGACAGTTATGGTGGCCGTCTCAGATTATATTCGGAGCCGGTTCACCGTCTGCGCAGGAAATTAAGCTTTAGCACCTGCGGTCTTCGACGGCATGGAACCAAATCTATGCCGTGAATTCTCGAAATGGGTGGACATATTACACAGGTATTGATGAAATATCAATAGGTATTCCCGGGCCCATAGTTGTCGACAATGATATTTTTTTCAGATACTGACCTTTAGAAGAAGCAGGCTTTGCTTTTTTAAGATCATTGACTAATGCAGTTATATTTTCCAGTACATCATCTGCAGGAAAATCTGCTTTGCCAACTGAACAATGAATGATACCATTTTTATCTGTTCTATAGCGAACCTGTCCTGATTTTGCATCGTTGACAGCAGCTTCAACGTTTGTAGTTACAGTACCAACTTTAGGGTTAGGCATTAAACCTCTTGGGCCTAATATTTGTCCTAGTTGACCAACGATACGCATTGCATCAGGTGTTGCTATAACAACATCAAAGTCCATGTTGCCACTTTTTATCTGCTCTGCTAAATCTTCAAAACCCACTATATCAGCGCCAGCATTTTTTGCTTTAGTAGCGTTATCACCTTGAGCGAAAACAGCTACTCGTACAACTTTTCCTGTACCTTTTGGGAGATTAGTTGAAGAGCGCACAACTTGATCCGATTTACGTGGATCTACACCTAGGTTGACGCTAATATCCAAACTCTCACGAAACTTGGTTGAAGCAAATTGCTTTAAAAGCACTACTGCATCTTGCACGTTGTATAAATGATTCAGTTTAACCGTTTCTACAATTTTTTTTTGCTTTTTAGATAACTTTGACATGGTAACCCCTTATTCCAAACCTTCAACGTCAATACCCATGCTACGCGCCGTACCTGCAATACTTCTAACTGCTGCTGAAAGATCTGCCGCAGTTAAATCAGGTTTTTTGGTCTTTGCAATCTCTTCGAGTTGACTGACGTTTAGCTTAGCTACTTTTTTAGTATTAGGTGTACCGCTGCCACTTTGAATACCTGCAGCCTTTTTCAATAATACTGAGGCAGGAGGTGTTTTAGTAACGAAGGTAAAACTACGATCGGTATATACAGTAATCACAACTGGTGTAGGTAACCCTTGTTCCATTTGTTGTGTCGCCGCATTAAATGCTTTACAAAATTCCATAATATTTACACCACGCTGACCCAAAGCTGGACCAACTGGCGGACTTGGATTAGCTTTTCCTGCTGGAATTTGTAACTTAATATATGCTTCTACTTTTTTTGCCATTTCTACTCCTTATGGGTCATGCACCAGCTTATAGCGATAACTAGAGTATCTATCGTATAAAAAACCGGCTCCCCGTTTTTATAAACTGCTGTTATCTATTTTTTAGTTATGATTTTTCTACTTGACTAAATTCAAGCTCTACAGGTGTCGAACGTCCGAAAATAAGAACAGCGACTCTTAATCTACTCTTCTCGTAATTTACTTCTTCAACAACACCATTAAAGTCAACAAATGGCCCTTCTTTTACTCTGACAACTTCGCCAGGTTCGAAAAGTACTTTTGGTCTTGGTTTAGTTACGCCATCCTCAACTCGTTGCATAATAGCTTGGGCTTCTTTATCTGTAATTGGTGATGGCGTTTGGCTTGTGCCACCAATAAAACCCAATACTCTGGGTATTGCTCTTACCATATGCCAAGTTTGATCATCCATTATCATGTTGACCAATACATATCCCGGAAAAAATTTGCGTGTACTTTTGCGCTTCTGACCTGAACGCATTTCCACAACTTCTTCAGACGGCACGACTACCTCACCAATTTTATCTTGTAAACTATGATGAAGTGCGCGTGAAGTTATTTCACGCATTACAAAATTCTCATATCCTGAATAGGCATGAACAACGTACCACTGTTTAGATTTGAGTTCGTCCACCGTATTCACCCTAAATGTGTTATTTTAGCAATAGCCCACATCATCATGGAATCAACTCCCCAGAGTATAAATCCTGTCAATGTAACCATTACCATTACTATAGTTGTTGTTTGAATTGTTTCTTGCCGTGTAGGCCAAACAACCTTTAGCATCTCAACTTTTGCTTCCTGGGCAAATAAAAATACTTGCTTACCTTTAGTAGTCAAGTAGCCAAAGAATAAAGTTAAAACAAACCAGCCAAGCCATATCATAGCCTGAATTGGACCTGAAAAAGCGTAATAATAGGTACAGAAAAAGGCTGCCACAGTAATTATAATTACTGCCAGCCATGACAATATATCTTTTATGTTACTTTGGTTATCGTTTGAACTATTCATATTTACTTGGTAAGTTGGCAGGCCAGGAGGGAATCGAACCCCCAACCTGCGGTTTTGGAGACCGCCACTCTGCCAATTGAGCTACTGGCCTAAATTTCATTGGCATAAAATAACAATTTATGCCAACACAGCTACCCTTTACTCTATTATTTTCGCAACAACACCGGCGCCTACAGTACGGCCACCTTCCCGAATTGCGAAACGTAAACCTTCAGTCATCGCGATTGGTGCATGCAAATTAATAACTAATTGTACGTTATCTCCTGGCATTACCATTTCAATTCCAGATGGTAGGTCACAAGTACCTGTTACGTCTGTTGTTCTGAAATAGAACTGAGGACGATATCCATTAAAGAATGGCGTATGACGACCACCTTCTTCTTTAGACAACACATACACTTCTGCTTCAAACTTAGTGTGCGGTTTAATTGTGCCTGGTTTAGCTAATACCTGACCACGCTCAACCTCATCACGTTTGGTTCCACGCAGTAACACACCTACGTTATCTCCAGCACGACCTTCATCAAGCAATTTACGGAACATCTCAACGCCTGTGCAAATCGTCTTTTGAGTGTCGTGAATTCCTACAATCTCAACTTCTTCGCCAACTTTAACTATTCCACTTTCTACACGACCAGTAACAACTGTTCCACGGCCAGAGATAGAAAACACGTCTTCTATTGGTAACAAAAATGGTTTGTCAATATTACGAACCGGCTCAGGTATGTAAGAATCCAATGTTTCAACCAGTTTCTCAATTGAAGGGACACCAATTTCACTCGTGTCTCCTTCCAACGCTTTCAGCGCAGATCCAACAATAATAGGAATATCATCACCTGGAAAATCATAGCTGCTCAGCAGATCACGAACTTCCATTTCTACTAATTCAAGCAACTCAGCATCATCAACCATGTCCGCTTTATTCATGTACACAACAATATAAGGTACGCCTACTTGCCGTGATAATAGAATATGCTCTCTAGTTTGAGGCATCGGACCATCAGCAGCTGATACAACTAATATCGCCCCGTCCATTTGTGCAGCACCCGTGATCATGTTTTTAACATAGTCAGCATGTCCTGGGCAATCTACGTGCGCGTAGTGTCTATTTGAAGATTCATATTCAACGTGTGCTGTAGAAATAGTAATACCACGCTCACGCTCTTCTGGTGCTGCGTCAATTTGATCATACGCTTTTGCAGTGCCACCAAATTTCTTCGCCATGATCGTTGTAATCGCAGCTGTTAGTGTCGTTTTCCCATGATCTACGTGACCAATTGTACCCACATTTACGTGGGGCTTTTTACGTTCAAACTTTTCCTTCGCCATCGGAATTTCTCCCCGTTGCTAATTGATATTTACATGGTGCCCACAACTGGACTCGAACCAACGACCTCTTCCTTACCAAGGAAGTGCTCTACCGCCTGAGCTATGTGGGCTTAACATATCAGCTTGCTAACTCACGATGAACAAGCAAATATTTATACTACATTATTGGAGCGGGTGATGGGAATCGAACCCACGCTATCAGCTTGGAAGGCTGAAGTTCTACCATTGAACTACACCCGCTTTTATCTTTTTCTTTTAACTGGTGGAGGGGGAAGGATTCGAACCTTCGAAGGCAGAGCCGTCAGATTTACAGTCTGATCCCTTTGACCGCTCGGGAACCCCTCCAAAAAGAACGCTATTGTCTTTTAAGATCAAAGGAAAGTCAACTACTTAGTTAACGACCACTTCTACTTAGATGGTGCTGGCACCAGGAATCGAACCCGGGACCTACTGATTACAAGTCAGTTGCTCTACCAACTGAGCTACGCCAGCATTTTTGTTTTTACTTATTGTTGTAAAACTACTTTCGTAACTAAGATACTGATTTATTTCAGTATCCAGCCACTAATTAAACCCTGGCGATGACCTACTTTCACATGAGGAGACCTCACACTATCATCGGCGCATGTTCGTTTCACTTCTGAGTTCGAGAAGGGATCAGGTGGTTCCAAACCGCTATTGTCGCCAGGAAAACTGTTATACCGTTTGGTAAGGGGGGATTAATAAATCACACCAAGCCAAAAGGTCTGGTAAATCTTGAGGTAACACAAACTATTCTCTCTATCTCTTTATACTTACGGTACATAACCCAAAGTAACTCAGATTATATGGTCAAGACAATCAGCCAATTAGTACAAGTTAGCTTCACACATTACTGCGCTTCCACACCTTGCCTATCAACGTCGTAGTCTTCAACGGGCTTCATGGGAAAACTCATCTTGAGGGAGGCTTCCCGCTTAGATGCTTTCAGCGGTTATCCCTTCCGAACTTAGCTACCCGGCGATGCCACTGGCGTGACAACCGGTACACCAGAGGTTCGTCCACTCCGGTCCTCTCGTACTAGGAGCAGCTCCTCTCAATTTTCCTACGCCCACGGCAGATAGGGACCGAACTGTCTCACGACGTTCTAAACCCAGCTCGCGTACCACTTTAAATGGCGAACAGCCATACCCTTGGGACCTGCTTCAGCCCCAGGATGTGATGAGCCGACATCGAGGTGCCAAACACCGCCGTCGATATGAACTCTTGGGCGGTATCAGCCTGTTATCCCCGGAGTACCTTTTATCCGTTGAGCGATGGCCCTTCCATACAGAACCACCGGATCACTAAGACCTACTTTCGTACCTGCTCGAGCCGTCACTCTCGCAGTCAAGCACCCTTATGCCTTTACACTCTTGGTACGATGTCCGACCGTACCGAGGGTACCTTTGTGCTCCTCCGTTACTCTTTGGGAGGAGACCGCCCCAGTCAAACTACCCATCATACACTGTCCTCATCCCAGATAATGGGACCAAGTTAGAACCTCAATAACAACAGGGTGGTATTTCAAGGGTGGCTCCATCAGAACTAGCGTCCTCACTTCATAGCCTCCCACCTATCCTACACAGTTATCATCAAAGTCCAGTGCAAAACTATAGTAAAGGTTCACGGGGTCTTTCCGTCTAGCCGCGGGTACACTGCATCTTCACAGCGATTTCAATTTCACTGAGTCTCGGGTGGAGACAGTGTGGCCATCGTTACGCCATTCGTGCAGGTCGGAACTTACCCGACAAGGAATTTCGCTACCTTAGGACCGTTATAGTTACGGCCGCCGTTTACCGGGGCTTCGATCAAGAGCTTCTCCGAAGATGACCCCATCAATTAACCTTCCGGCACCGGGCAGGCGTCACACCCTATACGTCTTCTTACGAATTTGCAGAGTGCTGTGTTTTTAATAAACAGTCGCAGCCACCTGGTCTCTGCGGCCCTCACCAGCTTTGTTGCGCAGGCAACTAACCAGCAAGGGCGTACCTTCTCCCGAAGTTACGGTACCATTTTGCCTAGTTCCTTCACCCGAGTTCTCTCAAGCGCCTCAGTATTCTCTACCTGTCCACCTGTGTCGGTTTCCGGTACGGTTCTCTATAAGTTATGGCTAGCAGCTTTTCCTGGAAGCCTGGCATTAATGACTTCTCTGTACACCGAAATGTCAGAACCATGTCGTACCTCTGCGTTTAATAGGAAACCGGATTTGCCAAGTCTCCCCGCCTACATACACATACCGGGACAACCAACGCCCGGCTCATCTAGCCTTCTCCGTCCCCACATCACCACTTATAAAAAGTCCAGGAATATTAACCTGGTTCCCATCGACTACGCTCTTCAGCCTCGCCTTAGGGGCCGACTCACCCTGCTCCGATTAACGTCGTGCAGGAAACCTGGGACTTCCGGCGTGAGGGTTTTTCACCCTCATTATCGTTACTCATATCAGCATTCGCACTTCTGATACCTCCAGCAGACTTCTCAATCTACCTTCATCGGCCTACAGAACGCTCCCCTACCACGTACACATAAGTGCACATCCGCAGCTTCGGTGACTAGTTTAGCCCCGTTAAATCTTCCGCGCAGGCCGACTCGACCAGTGAGCTATTACGCTTTCTTTAAAGGATGGCTGCTTCTAAGCCAACCTCCT